>CBDEFR010000008.1:0-561725 GCA_965237505.1 Paracoccaceae bacterium
GTGCACAAACATTGGGAATTCGAGCAGCTGCCTTTTCAATTTCTTCGCGAAACGTGAGGTAAAAGGGTTGATTTTCTTTTTGCAACAAGAAACCCATTTTGCATTGCGGCAGATCTGCGGAAAGCCGTCGCAAGATCAGCGGAGCGGCATGATACCCAATCTCCTCTGCTGCCAGATACACTTTCTGCGCAGTCGCCTCGCGCACTTTTTCCCGCCCATTCAGTGCGCGATCCACAGTCGAGGCGCTCGTTCCCGCAGCACGCGCGACGTCTGCAAGTGTTGGACGACCAGCCATGTCCGTTCCTTCGTGTCAGAAGACCCAAGTATACGTCTTCTGTCGCTGCGATCTAGGCTGGAGTGCGACAAAACTATTGGGAATTATATCGAATAGTGCCGAACCCCTTGAAGATTCCGCCTTCGGCGCGAGTGTCGAAAGATGCGCGGTGCGCTGGCGCTCTAGGGGTCTTGATGCGAATAGGGGCGGATGGATTGGACGACGATTCGCCGCGTGGGGCAACTGCTGGCGTGGTTGGTCTCTCTTGGTGGGGAGGTTTGGACCCTCGTATCTTGGTCCTGGGGTGGGGGCCTGAAGGTGTTGGAGGAACTCGGCCCGCCTGAGTACGCGGCCCTGACTGCCATGTTCGGGGCTGTGTTTCTCTATTCCTCTTGGACATTTGCACAGCCCCTTCGCCCTTCTCGGCGTTTGGGGAGCATGATTGATGAAATGACGACAGTTCGAGGTAGTGTGTGGCAGAACATCGTCTATGATACATTGGGACAAGAGAGCCGTTCGCAGCCACTCTCAGGGCACAATGAAGAAATAGTCCGCAAGCTTGCGAGGGCTTTGGACGAGCTCAAGATTCCTCATCCCCCGGTGACAGGGGAGACCGTTGGCACGGATTGGCACAGATTTCTGATCCGCCTTGGTGCCGAAGCCAGAGTTCGGAACATATGCGCCGCCCGACGCCTATGGAAAGAAATGCGCGGTGGGCCTCGGCATGAATAAGATTGTAGTATGCGTGCCAATATGGCACCATGGGATTGCCATACGGGAGGAAACCTGAATGACGCAAGAATCCAAGGCTGACGCGGCTTCCCGCCAGCCCAGCAAGGCTCAGTTGGAAGAGGACGTAAGCATCGACGCCACGCCTGAGGCGCTGGGTTGGGCCGTCACGCGCGGCGGCGCTGAGCGGCGCGACAACAGAGATAAATGAAAATCAATGGTGCGTCCGGCTGGACTCGAACCAGCAACCCCCCAGTTAGCTGCCGGGTGCTCTTTCCTGTTGAGCTACGGACGCCCATTGGTGACGTTGGAGACGGGGACCGGATTCGAACCGGCATGATGCACCGTGCAAGGGGCATGCCTAACCATTCGGCCACCCCGTCACCAACGGTGCGTAGGGCTTGCGGATAAGCGAGGGATGCCCTAAGTAGGGAGTCCATCGCGTCGCCGCTAAGCCATACGCGATCTAGCGCCCCGGTTGAGGTAAAACTCTCCGGGGCGCTTTTATATTAGGCTACAGGGTGTTGCGCTGTCGAGTCTCTTTTTCTCTAGGTGTGGTGTCAGCCCGACACTAAATCTCTGTACCGAAGCCGCTTGCCCGCCATCTTGGAAACGACGCTGCGCATCATATCGATAGTATCAGCGTCGCGGATGTTGTGGCGACCAGAAAACTCTGTGACATAACGGTCTAAATGCTTTTCGGAAAAGTGGTGGAAGGTGCCGTGGTAGCCGCGCTTGAGTAGCGCCCAGAAACTCTCGATCCCGTTGGTGTGGGCCATCCCGTTCACGTACTCGCTGACGCTGTGCTTCACGGTCTCGTGCTTGAACGGCATTCCCTGATATCCGCCGTGGTCGTCGGTGTAGACCGTCGCGCCCTTGACGGCGCGCTCGCCGACGAAACCTTGTAGCGTCTTGGCGTCTGTATTGCCCACCACGGCGGCGCTCACGCGGTTCGTATCGCGGTCCTTGGCACCAACAACGATCGCCTTGCCGAACGCCACCACGGCCTGCCCGCAGCTTCTTGTTGGCGTGTTTGTTCTTCTCCTTGCCGCCGATAAAGGTTTCGTCCACCTCGACGGGGCCTACAAACTGTGAACCCTGATCCTTCCATGCCTCACGAAGGCGATGTGCGAGAAACCATGCTGACCGCTGCGTGATCCCCAGATCGCGGTGGAGCTTCATGCTCGAAATGCCTTTCAGGTTTGTCGTGACCTGATACAGCGCGACCGCCCAGACCTGAAATCCGAGATTGGATGCTTCCATGGGAGTCTTGGTGCGGACACTGAACCGCTTGGCGCATTCTTTCTCGCGGCATCGATAGGGCATGGTCTTGTGCTTGGTACCGGATTGCACGTTCGTTGACCCACAATAGGGGCAGTGCGGCCCTTCGGGCCAGCGCTGTTCAGCAAACCAATGTTCCGCCGTCGCGTCGTCGGGGAACATGCGGAAAAGCTCTGCCAGCGTGAGCCCCTTGCGGTGGGATTTTCCGGGTGCTTTGTGTGCCATCTGTTCGCCTCCTTGTTCTTATAATATAGTGCCGAAGGCGGACCAGTTCAAGGGAGTTTCGGCACTATTCGATATAATTCCCAAACTATTAGGCATCGCGGAAAACGAACGGCAAAAGTAGCTTTTGTGCGCTATGCAAGCATTCGCCCTCCGATGCGGCATCCGACAAAGTGGGCTCAGTGCAGCCGACTACTGGGGTGCTGCGCTTGACTACGAACCACGCGGTCTGAATGGGCATGCTTCAGATTTTAATGCAGCGCCTCAATGCAGGCATCCCGAAAGCAGTGTGCTGCGCAGGGCGCAAAATTGATCTTGTTTGGCAGCAACCCAGTGTCATAGTTGTGCCAAAACCGACCATCTTCCATTGACTAAAACCGGCCGATTTGTCTGCACTGCCGCCATCTCGCCGACTAGAATGCTGCGCTGTCTATATACGGTAGCAATGCGAAAGCTGCACTGCGGCGTCACGTTGGCTTGTTAAAGTCTGATATGGGCCGTGTGCGCCTGCCCTGACCCGGGTAACTTTCAGGAAAATGCTGGTGCCTAATCAAATGGCTAGAGTGAGCTACCCCCCGAAATTCGGACACTGACGTAAGCTACGATTTGTTGTTTGCTGATCTTCAACACGAAGGAGATCAGAAATGTCGAAACGAAAGCAACATCATCCAGAATTTCAGGCCAAGGTCGCACTGGAAGCCTTGAAGGGCGAGGAAACGGTATCGGAATTGGCGAGCCGTTTTGGCGTTCACCCGACAATGATCCATCAATGGAAACGGGCCTTGCTTGAAGGCGCATCGGGTGTGTTTGAATGCAGTGCCAAGAGGATCCGTGAGATCGACGAAGAGCGGGTCAAAGAACTGTATGCCAAGATCGGGGAGCTGGCCGTCGCTAACGATTTTTTGGAACGAAAGCTCAAGCCGTGGACCGGAAAGTGAGGCGCAGGATGATTGAACCCGGCCATCCTGGTCTGTCTGTCGGTAAACAATGCCAACTGCTGTCGATCTCGCGATCGTCGTTCTACTACACGCCGAAGGGCGAGACAGCGCTGAACCTCGGGCTGATGCGGCAGATCGACGAACAATTTCTTGAAACGCCTTTCTACGGTGTCCGCCAGATGACCTGGCATCTGAGGAACGAGGGCCATCTGGTGAACGAGAAACGTATCCCGTCGTCTGATGCGGCTCATGGGCCTGATGCCGATCTACCAGAAGCCTAACACCAGCAAGATGGCAAAGGGGCACAAGATTTACCCCTACCTGCTGCGGGGGCTGCGGGTGGATCGTCCAAATCAGGTCTGGTGCGCAGACATCACATACCTGCCGATGCGGTGTGGGTTTCTCTATCTGGTAGCCATCATGGACTGGCACACCCGTAAGGTACTGGCCTGGCGTATCTCGAACACACTGGAGGCCACTTCTGCGTCGAGGCATTGACTGAGGCAATCCACCGCTTCGGCCCGCCCGGGATCGTGAACACCGATCAAGGCAGCCAGTTCACATCCTTTGCCTGGACCGATTGTGCGAAACGGGCTGGGGCCAGAATATCGATGGATGGCAAGGGTCGGTTCCTCGACAACATCTTCATAGAACGGCTCTGGCGATCGATGAAATACGAGTGCGTTTACTTGTATGCATGGCAAAGTGGTTCAGAAGCAAAGGCAGGGATCAAGAAATGGATGGAATTTTACAATCACAAACGCCCGCATTCGGCTCTTGGCGGCAAGCCGCCAGCCGTGGTCTATTGGCAAACAAATGAAACAAACAATCCAGATCAGCAGATGCAAAAAGTAGCCTATTTTACGCCGAACCCTGTCCAATGATTGGGGAGTGGCTCAAGAGTGCGGCCTCAACCGGCTACGTTAATCCGCCAGTTAGTCAGTTTGATCATCCAATGGCTTCGTTGTCCACGAACGAGTATGTAATACCAACGGCCTTATAGAATGACGCTTTTTGCGTATTCGCGTGAGGTTATGTTTTGAACGGTCTCTTTGTCTTCGGCGAAGGAAGTTCCACGCGTCGCAGCACTTCTCGACGATGTGGTCGTAACTGTCGAAGATGGAGATGGCGAGTTTTGTTGGCGCGCAGGTAGGCCCAGACGTTTTCGATCGGGTTGAGTTCCGGCGCGTATGGCGGCAGGGGGAGAAGTGTGATGTTGTCGGGGGTGCATAGTGCCTTTGAACCGTGCCAGCCTGCGCCATCAAGCACGATTACGGCATGTGCCCCTGGAACGACGGTTTTGGCGATTTCGGCGAGGTGTTCATTCATCGCCTGCGTATCGGCAAAGGGCATGACGAGGGCGGCGGCAGCGGCGCGTTGCGCTGTCAATCGGCATTGAATGTTGACCTCCTATCGGCGCCCAAAAGTGACCCCTTTTGTGCTGAGCTGGCCCGTTGCTGCGTAGTCTCCATATAACGCAGCGGCGGCGGGCCAGCGTGGTTTCGGTTAAGGATCAGGCTCGGTTTTTGAAACGCCAGCTTTCGTTTCCAGTTTCGACGATGTCACAGTGATGGGTGAGGCGGTCGAGCAGTGCGGTGGTCATTTTCGCATCACCGAAGACGCTCGGCCATTCGCCAAAGGCGAGGTTGGTTGTGACGATGATTGAGGTGCGCTCGTAGAGTTTGCTGATCAGATGGAACAGAAGCTGTCCACCGGTCTGGGCGAAGGGCAGATAGCCCAACTCGTCCAGGATCAGGAAATCGAGGCGAGAGATCAGATCTGCCGTTCGTCCCTGCCGTTCTGCACGGGCTTCGGCATCCAGCTTGTTCACCAGATCGACGCCATTGAAGAACCGCCCGCGACGGCCGTTTCGGATGCAGGCGCGGGCAATACTGACGGCGAGGTGGGTTTTGCCGGTTCCGGTTCCGCCGATCAGCACCAGGTTGCGCTGGTGATCCAGGAAGTCTCCCGCAGCCAGATCACGGATCAGCGTTTCGTTGATCTCGGTCGCCTCGAAGTCGAACTCTTCCAGTTCCTTGGCCAGCGGCAGTTTGGCAATTGTCATCTGATATTTGATGGAGCGCGCCTGCTTCTCGCTGATCTCGGCATTCAGAAGGTCGCCAATGATCTGTTGCGGCTCGTGCCGGCGCTTGACTGCGGTGGTAATAATCTCATCGTAGGAGGCCTTCATTCCGTAGAGCTTCAGCTTTCCCATCGCGTCGAGCAGGTCTGAGCGTTCCATCTGTTTGTCTCCTTAAGTTGTCATAACGGTTGCTGTCGGCGATTGGCTCGCAGGCCAGCCGCAGGGCATCCGGAGTTGTGATTGTTAGAGGTGGCGGCGGTTCGCGATGGCGCGCAAGGATGTTGAGAACGACACCGGCGGAATGGACGTTGTGCGACAGTGCCTCAGAACAGGCGGCTTCGACGGCCTCCAGACCATCGGTCAGGATGGCACCTTAGTGTCTGATTCAAAACTCTACGCATGATTACAATGCCTTGCAATTTTACGCGTGAGGGTTCTGATATGTGCAACGAGTATCCATGCCTGTGAACTTGCGAGGGATTTTTCCCAATCTTTGGCCAATCGCCGGCAGCGGTTGAGCCATGCGAAGGTGCGCTCGACGACCCATCTTCTGGGAATGACTTCGAAGCCTTCCGCAGTGTCGAAACGCTTGACGATCTGGATTGTCCAGTCACCGATGCCTTCAAGAGCGTCGCGCAGCTTTGGTCCGGCATAACCGCCATCCGCAAAGATATGGCGCAAGTTTGGATGGGAATACCGGATGGATTTCAACACTTCCGGTGCGCCATCACGGTCTTGAATACCGGCGCTATGCACGACCAACCCAACCATAAACCCGAGCGTGTCGGTGACAATGTGGCGCTTGCGGCCCTTGGTTTTCTTGCCCGCGTCATAGCCCGAAATGCCACCGCTTTCCGTTGTTTTTATGGTCTGGCTATCAATGACACCAGCGGTGGGGCCGGGCTTCTTGCCATGAAACTCGCGCGCCGTCGCCACCAGAAAATGGCTGATCACTTCAAAGATGCCATCGTTGCGCCAGCCATAGAAATAGTAGCGCACGGTGGACACTGGCGGGAAATCATTGGGCAGCATACGCCACGCACACCCGGCGCTGGCGATGTACAAAATGGCATCCAGAACATCGCGCATCGCCGTGCTGCGCGGACGACCAGTTGTTTTAGGCGGCGGCAGGAATGGCGCGATCAAACCCCATTCCTGATCAGTTAAATCGCTTGCATAGCGTCCCGAATGCCGTTCATATCGGGCGCGAGTGGTTTCCGTCCAGGCCATTGTGATCTCCCTCGAATCTTATCAATCCGATTGAATCACAACTCGCTGAAATCACTCAATTAGTTTTGGATCAGACACTTAACAGAATGACCGAACTTGGCTGTGCCAGGTTTGAGTCAGTTGGCTGACCATTTTCAGGGGTAAGGGTACTCCGCGCTTGTCCGGTGATTGATGCAACACGGCCCCTTCGAGGGTGATCCCGGCGAAGTGCCGGGCTGGTCGCCAAACAACCATGGGATCGGTCTCCGCGTATTCCCCGCGCGAGCGCCGTTCTATTTGTTTGGTGACGGAAGGAGATTATACTAACGGCCCTAGTCGTTGACCGTTTTGGCCCATTGTCTGGTAGTGATTGACGTGATTGCGGTTTTGTCGTTTGCAAAGAAGTTCCATGCTTCGCAACACCTGTCGACGATCTGCTCATAATTGTCGAAGACGGATATGGCGAGCTTGTTGGCACGCAGATAAGCCCACACATTTTCCATCGGGTTGAGTTCAGGGGAATAGGGCGGGAGTTTGAGCAGGGTGATGTTGTCGGGTACCTCCAGCTCTGCCGAACCGTGCCAGCCAGCGCCATCCAGAATGAGAAGGGCATGTGCGCCCGATGCGACGGTTTTAGCGATCTCGGCGAGATGCGCGCTCATGGCCTGTGTGTCGGCATGTGGCATGATCAGAGCGGCCGCTTCAGCCCGTTCCGGGCAGACGGCGCCGAAAATGTAGCTCCAGATATAGCGGGTGTCGCGCGGGGCACGGGGGCGTGTTCCACGCTCGGCCCAGATACGGGTGAGCGTGCCCTGCTGGCCAACCCGCGCTTCATCCTGAAACCATATCTCCAGGGGCTTGCTGCGGGCTGTTTCCGGCAAGGCTGCTTCTACCTCTGCGGCGAAGTTTTTTTAAAAGCCTCCTGTGCATCCGGGTCGGATTTCGGATGCTGCGGGCGCACC
This sequence comes from Paracoccaceae bacterium, assembly GCA_965237505.1. GTDB lineage: Bacteria > Pseudomonadota > Alphaproteobacteria > Rhodobacterales > Rhodobacteraceae > NVTR01. The sequence continues at coordinate 7,699 of CBDEFR010000008.1, forward strand.
GACAGACGCCGAAAGCCCAGGCTTGCCAATTGTTTGCCAACAGTTCGCTCATGCATGGTGACGCCGAAGCGCTCTTCGATCTTGCGTTTCAGATCAATGCGCCGCCAGCGCACAACCCCATCGGTTTCGGGGTCGGGACCCGCCCGAACCATTTCCGCCAACTCCTCCTTCTGTGCCGCGCTCAGCAGACAGGGTGGATCCGGCGGGCGACGGTTGAACAGGCCCGACACGCCCTCCGCATTGTAACGGTGGGCCCAATCCCGCAACGTCTGCCGATCCATGCCGCAGTTTTCTGCCGCCGTCTTGCGGTCAACCCCATCCAGAACCAGGGCAATCGCCAACATCCGTCGCGCCGCTTTCCCATCCCGGCACCGCGCCGCTTCCTGGCGAAGCTCGCCTGCGGACTTGTCTTTTCGCGTAATCCTTACTGCCATCAAAGCCTCCCTTGCCTTGATGCCACTGAATCAGATCACGCCGCTCGTGGGAATCCCCTTGAGTCAAATCTGGGGGCCGTTGGTATTAGAGGGTCAGGGGTGCGGCGTCAAGAACTAGTTATAAGCCTGTCGGTAACACGCGATATGTCCAGTTTATGTACCAGATGATCTGTCCGGTTTTAGAACGCCTCCAAGCCATGGAGGGAGGCGATGCGTCGGACGGAGCAGGTACAGGGACTGAGATTGATGAAGTTCGAGGAGGTTTACGGGTGCACCCATCGGGGTGGCTTGAGCCAGGCGGAGGCGGCGGAGGTTCTGGGTGTCTCGGAGCGCACCTTCCGGCGCTGGCGCGACCGCTACGAGGCGGAGGGAGCCGACGGTCTCTACGACCGCCGCCTGGGCCGCCTCTCGGCGCGGCGCGCGCCGGTGGACGAGGTGGCGCGGGTGCTGGAGTTGTTCGACACCCGCTACTGGGACTTCACGGCCAAGCACTTCCACGAGAAGCTGGTGGCCGATCACGGCTTCAAGCGCAGCTACAACTGGCTGCGGCTGAGCTTGCAAGCCCATGGGCGCAGGCGCGCGGCGCCCAGGCGTGGGGCGCACCGGCGCAAGCGGCCGCGCCGTGCCCTGCCCGGCATGATGTTGCACCAGGACGGCTCGAGCCACGAGTGGGTCCCCGGTCGATGGTGGGACCTGATCGTCACCATGGACGATGCGACCAGCGATATCTACTCGGCCTTCTTCGTCGCCGAAGAGGGCACCATGTCGAGCTTCCAGGGGGTGTCCGAGGCGATCCGGGCCAAGGGCCTGTTCTGCTCGCTCTACGCCGACCGCGCCAGCCACTACTGGAACACGCCCGAGGCCGGCGGCAAGGTGGACAAGGACACCCCGACCCAGGTCGGCCGCGCCCTGGCGCAGCTCGGCATCGAGCTGATCCCGGCCTACTCGCCCGAGGCAAGGGGGCGCTCGGAGCGCATGTTCGGCACCTTGCAGAAGCGCCTGCCCCAGGAACTCAGGCTCGCCGGCATCACCGACATGGTCGAGGCCAACCGCTTCCTCAAGGAGGTCTTCCTGCCACAACACAACGCCCGCTTCGCGACCCCGGCCGAGGACCGGGGCACCGCCTTCGTCCCCTTCACCGGCGCGCTCGACGACATCCTGTGCATCCACGAGGAACGCACCGTCTCAAACGACAACACGGTGCGCTACAAGCGCCTGGCACTTCAGATCCCCGCCGGCCGCCACCGCCGCCATTACGTCAAGGCCAGGGTCCGCGTCCACGAATACCCCGACGGCACAATGGCCGTCTTCCATGGACCGCGATGTCTGGCGCGATACCACGCCGATGGCCAACCGATCGACAGCCAAACCCGCGAGGCCGCGTGACCCGCTTCGACGCGACCGACCGGCGCCCTGTGGACAAGTGGACAGCCGCTCCGCGACCGACCACTTCCCCACAGGGCCAGAAACCGCAACAGAAGCGGTCAACTCATACCAACGGCCCCCAGATTTGACTCAAGGGGATTCCCACGAGCGGCGTGATCTGATTCAGTGGCATCAAGGCAAGGGAGGCTTTGATGGCAGTAAGGATTACGCGAAAAGACAAGTCCGCAGGCGAGCTTCGCCAGGAAGCGGCGCGGTGCCGGGATGGGAAAGCGGCGCGACGGATGTTGGCGATTGCCCTGGTTCTGGATGGGGTTGACCGCAAGACGGCGGCAGAAAACTGCGGCATGGATCGGCAGACGCTGCGGGATTGGGCCCACCGTTACAATGCGGAGGGCGTGTCGGGCCTGTTCAACCGTCGCCCGCCGGATCCACCCTGTCTGCTGAGCGCGGCACAGAAGGAGGAGTTGGCGGAAATGGTTCGGGCGGGTCCCGACCCCGAAACCGATGGGGATTATATACGAAAATCCCAATCCTTCACTTCTCGTCCTCGCCAATGTGCTTGATGTTCACGGGCCTCATGACGGCACGGATTAAGTCTTCCGGTGAGGCATCGACGGACATATCCTCTTCCTTCTCCGCCTTCTTGGGCTGGTAGGTCATGGGCTGCACCCAAAGGTCAGGCCTGGATTTATCTGTCATGGTAAGACTCCTATCAAGACGAGCGGCACGGCAGGGACACCACGTCCCTGCCTCAAGACGTTGAGCAAGTCCCGCTCGTAATACGGGACTCCGCTCGACATATCCTTTTCGAGTTGTTTCATCGGCAGCACTTCGATTCCTACGTCTATGATGTCGGAGACGTAGAAACTCAGGTGCTTCACAAAGAGGTCGTGAGCGACGAAGGCGTACTTGCCGAATTGGACCTCCACGGCAACGCGATCCTTCAGAAAGTCGGTTTGGTTATAGGACATGATCGGCTCATGTCCCGCCTCTTGGATCGCGGCCTTTTGCTCGTCCGCCGGACGCCCGTAGATACCGCGCAAAAGTCGCTCGTCGTCTGTCACCCAGAAAGTGTTTCGCCGCTCTTTCCAGCCAAGCGCTTCCAGTCCGGTCTTGAACGCGGCGTTCATGTCCAGCGGGAATAGAGCATCCGCCCGACCATCCTCTTTTCTTTAGAAACCTTGGTTTTGCAGGCTATGGCGTCCACCCCGGCAACCACACGCTGAACCTCCAGCCATAACGCGGGCTTGTGGACGATCAGGTATTCCTCGCCGTTCAAATGCGAGTATTTGGCGTCGATCCGCATCAATGGCCGCCATTAGGAAGGGCTGGATCGTAGATCGGTTTACCCATGGGGCGGGTCCGCAACTCGCCTGATTCGAGTGCCTGCACGCGGCTCTCCGCTATCTCGACATATTGCTCGACAATATCGCAGCCGTAGCCATGCCTGCCGTGCTTGAGGGCCGCGATGATGGCAGATCCGACGCCCATGTAGGGGTCCAAAACGGAGTCGCCCTCATCGGTTAGCGAAAGAACGAGGCGCTCAACCAATTCGACGGGAAACTGGCAGGGATGGATCGTCTTCTCCGGGTGATTGTTCTTGACGTTCGGAAAGTCCCACACGTCGGTCGGGTTCTTTCCATTGGGATTCCCCGACAACTTGCCTGCGTTCGGACCCTTGAAGTGCTTCTTGCCCGGGTACTTTGCCGGCACTCGTATCGGGTCCAGGTTCCAAGTGTAATCGTCACCCTTCGTCCACCAATTGATCGTCTCGTACCGCCCGGACAGCCGCTTCGTACAGTGCAGGCCATGGCCGAATTGCCAGATGATCCGGTTGCGCAGCTTAAGCCCTTGCGCCCGGAACAATGGATAAATCAGGGTGTCGAGAGGTACGATATCGCCATTCTCGACATAGTTTCCGACCTGCCAGCAGATTGATCCCCGATCGTCCAGGAGACGGACGCATTCGCCAATCACGCGCTCTTGCATGGCGAGATAGACGTCAAGACCGGATTTGTTCTCGTAGGATTTGCCGAGGTTATAGGGCGGCGACGTGACAATCAGCTTGAATGTAGCGTCATCGAAATCTGTCATGAACGCGATGTTGTCTTCGCAAGAGAGGACGGCCCTCCTCATGGCCTAACTCTGCGCTCCGGACTCTAATCCGTTGTCCGCAATCAGGTCTCCGTAGCGCAACCGCTTGCCGGACAGGCCCGCCGCGATCCGCGCCATGATTGCCAGCGTATCGTAATCACGGTCGTTGTGATGGCCCGTGAACTCAGTCACATAGCGATCAAGATGCTTAGCCGAGATTTTGTGGAAGGTTCCCTTGTGCGCCCGCTTGAGCATCGACCAGAACGATTCGATCCCGTTGGTATGCGCCATGCCGCGCACGTATTCACCAACGCTGTGATTTACGGCTTCATGATTGAAACCATTGAGATTTTTATAGCCACCATGTTCATCCGTGTACACCTCAGCTCCCTTCCTGACATGTTCCCGGATAAATGATTGCAGAGTCGCGGCGTCCGTGGAAGCGGTGACTTGAGCGTGGACCCGGTTTGTGATCCGATCCTTAACGCCAACAGCCGCCAATTTCCCGGCTGGGCCACGGCCCTTTAGCTGTTTCCGCTTCGCCCTTGGCATATTGGCGCGCCGCCCACCGAAATATGTTTCATCGGCCTCTGCAGGGCCGGAGAATACCGCACTCTCGCGGATCCACGATTCGCGAATGCGATGGGCCAGATGCCATGCGCTCTTCTGCGTGATATCTAGATCACGGTGAAGCTTCATGCTTGAGACACCCTTCAGGTTCGTTGACAGCAGATAGATGGCGATGGCCCAAATGCGATAACCCATCTTCGTCCCCTTCATGGCCGTTCCGGTCTTGAGCGAGAACTGATAGCGATTTGGACAGTCGCGGCAACGGTGCGTCATCGTGCGATGCTTGATCGGCGTCTGAATGTTTAACGATCCGCACTTCGGGCAGTACGGGCCACCGGGCCAAATCTCTGACTCGATCCATTTCTGCGCGGCGGCGTCATCGGGAAACAGGTCCATGACCTGAACGAAACTCAGTCCTTTGCGCTTATGCTTGCCAGGTGCGTTGCGTGCCATGAGAAAACCCTCCGTTGGGATTCTTATATAATATTGGGATTCTCATGTCAATGGGATTTTCGTATATAATCTCCAAACCGATGGGGTTGTGCGCTGGCGGCGCATTGATCTGAAACGCAAGATCGAAGAGCGCTTCGGCGTCACCATGCATGAGCGAACTGTTGGCAAACAATTGGCAAGCCTGGGCTTTCGGCGTCTGTCGGTGCGCCCGCAGCATCCGAAATCCGACCCGGATGCACAGGAGGCTTTTAAAAAAACTTCGCCGCAGAGGTAGAAGCAGCCTTGCCGGAAACAGCCCGCAGCAAGCCCCTGGAGATATGGTTTCAGGATGAAGCGCGGGTTGGCCAGCAGGGCACGCTCACCCGTATCTGGGCCGAGCGTGGAACACGCCCCCGTGCCCCGCGCGACACCCGCTATATCTGGAGCTACATTTTCTGCGCCGTCTGCCCGGAACGGGCTGAAGCGGCCGCTCTGATCATGCCACATGCCGACACACAGGCCATGAGCGCGCATCTCGCCGAGATCGCTAAAACCGTCGCATCGGGCGCACATGCCCTTCTCATTCTGGATGGCGCTGGCTGGCACGGTTCGGCAGAGCTGGAGGTACCCGACAACATCACCCTGCTCAAACTCCCGCCCTATTCCCCTGAACTCAACCCGATGGAAAATGTGTGGGCTTATCTGCGTGCCAACAAGCTCGCCATATCCGTCTTCGACAATTATGAGCAGATCGTCGACAGGTGTTGCGAAGCATGGAACTTCTTTGCAAACGACAAAACCGCAATCACGTCAATCACTACCAGACAATGGGCCAAAACGGTCAACGACTAGGGCCGTTGGTATCATATGGTACATAAACCGGTCAACTCAGAATGTTCTCGACAGAACTAGTTATAAGCCCCCAATAAAACCCCTGGCAACGCCCCATCATCACCCGGGTGCGCCGTTTCAAACCCTGCAGGGTTTTGGGCGGCATGGGGCCGTTCAGCGCGGCCTCGATCTCGCGTCTGGTGACCAGTTCACAGTGGCAAATGATGCCGCCGTGGCCCGGGGTTTCCCAATCGCGGGGATGATAGTCTGACATGCGGTCGGGGGCAGGGCAGACGGGGTCAGAGACCGGCTTGCCATCAATATTGACGCTTGAGTTTAGTGAGGCGACGTGTTGGGCAATCCCAAGGGCGGCACTGAGCCCGGTTGAGCGGATGCCGCCCACAGTCACGTAGTTGCGTGCTGCGTCATGGGATATCTGATAGTCCTGAAACTCAGTTGCCGGGCGCAGGCCTGCGTATACGGCTGTCAGCTCATAGTTCGCCAGACCCGGCACCATCTCAACGGCTCGGGTGCGCAGGTCTTGCAAAGTATCGGCATCGGTTGAGGCATCTGTCCGGCTGTCCTGTTCCTCAGCGGTCGGACCCACCGCCAGATTACCAAATATTGTCCGAAAAATCACAATGCCTTTCGTGGTTTTGGTGGGCACCGGAAGGACGATCGCGCTGACCAGTTTTGAAGCGGGCTTGTCGAACACCACGAACTGGCCCTTGCGCGGTTTGATGGCGAAGGAACTGGTACCAAGCAATCGTTGGTCAACATGATCGCCGTAAAGTCCGGCGCAGTTGATGATTTGTGTTGCCTGCACAGTGCCGGTCGGTGTCCTGATGGACCAGTTCAAACCATCAAATTCACCCGATAAAACTTCGCTATCGCGGCGCAGTTCCGCGCCGTTGGCAATGGCCTGCAGGATATAGGCATGGGCCGATGCCCAGGGGTCTATCAGAAACTCGCCGGGGACCACAAAGCCCCCATGCAGCGATGATGACAGGCCGGGTTCCTGTGCCAGAATTTGGTCCCGGCAGCGCATGGCCACGTCTTTGACGCCGTTTTCGTAGGCCTTGGCGATCAACGCTTCCAGGCTGGCCAATTGCTCTGCATTCCAGGCCAGCACCATTGCACCGGTTTCCAGCAGGGGCAGGCCAAGGCTGCCTCTGATACTCAGGTATTCGCGGTATCCGTTGGCAATACAGGTCTGTTCCAGTGATCCGGACGGCGCATCAAACCCGGTGTGCAAAATGGCGCTGTTGGCCTTGGATGCCCCGTCCAAAACATCCGCGGCCTTTTCCAAAACAACAACCCGCGCGCCATCCAGTGTAAAGCGCCGCGCCACAGCACAACCAACCACGCCAGCGCCGACAACGGCGATGTCGAATGTGTCACTTTGGATCGGGCGCATTGTCAGGATGCCTCGCCGCGCGTCAAAATTCTCAACACCGCAGAATAAACCACTTTAGATCGCCTTCAACTGCTCGATCTCGAGTGCCTGAGAAAACACAAACGCATCCAAAGCAAGCCAAATAGCCGACTGGTCACTGGTAGCCCTGCTGACAACAACCGGCCAGTCCTTTTGCTTGGGTCGTACCTCACGCAATGTGTCCTGTATGCCTTGGATGAACTGGGGATGCCTGTGGGTAACACCGGTTAGCAAAATTTGCTCTGGATCAAGCATCGACAAAACCGCATCGACAGCGTGCCCCATGTCTCGCCCCGCCTCTAGGAAAGCGTTCCTGATCTCTGAGTTTTCGGGGCCGTTTAACGTCGCGAGCGCACGAAGCCGGTCGTCCGGATTTTCCAGCTTGCTAATGCCGGGTATTTCGATGTGCTGAAGATTTCGCAGAATGGCCAACCCTGACGCACTTGCATCAAGGCATCCGGTTCGCCCGCAAACGCAGGTCGCCTGATTTGTGCCCACAGACAAATGGCCGATCTGACCGATCATATTTGACTGGCCTTTGACAACCTGCCCGTCCAACATCATGGCGCCACCAATCCATAAATCATTGCTGATTAGCACGACGTTGTTTTTTGCGGTTGCAAGGCCCCCATTTTGTTCCGCCAGCAAATGGGAAACCGCGCGCCCTTCAAGCCTGACAGCCATTCCCAGCCTTTCAGAAAACATTGCCCCCAACGGGACATTATTCCACTCAAGCGGGTCGGATCTGATCAGCACGCCTGTGCCGGGGTCGGCAACCCCGCCAACAGCTATGCCGCACCCAACCAGGCGGGCAGGGTCGATTTTTGCAGTTTGAACCATGTCGACGGCAGCCTGACTAAGCTGGTCCACCATGATTTTCGGGTCATGCGCATCCAGCCGGTCTAACCGGTGCTGATCGATAATCTCGCCACGATTGTTGCCGATGGAGACTGACTGCATGTTGGCGGTCAACGAAATACCAAGAACAAAAGCCCCATTATCCGCCATTTCCAGGCGAATATTGCGCCGTCCCACCTGCCCTTTCACCCTTATGGTTTTCCCCTCTCGCACCAGCCCGACATCAATCAACTCGCGGGTAATTCGAGACACAGCAGCACCGGTCAGGCCGGTATGTTGGGAAAGATGGGTCCGTGACACAGGTGCCCGCGACACAATTTCGCGCATCACCCGCGCGCGGTTCCTGCGCCGCTGATCAGAGGTGGAGACGCCAGCCATGCCGTGTTCCATTTATTAATTACGGTAATTAATTATTGACTCACCGCCGGAGCAATGTCAATTTGCTTGCGTCGTCCTTGCCTAAGGATTCTTTATCCGTGCGAAATCCGGATTGGGCGCAGGACAACATCTGGGGGAGATCAATTGCAATCAGGCATCAGAGCGTGGATGTATCTTGCACCGGCGTTTCTTTTTCTGGTGATGTTCACCTATTACCCGATGTTTCAGGTGCTGTGGGACAGCTTCTTTTTTAAAGCATACGGGGAAAAAGTGCCCAGTTTTGTGGGATTTGACAATTACGAACGGCTGTTTCGCGATGCCAAGTTTTCCCAGGCTGTAAAGAACAACATCATCTACGCAATCGGCACGGTCATCCCGTCGTTGTTCATTGGATTTTGCCTCGCACTGGCGTTGATGGAGTCTTCAAAATTCCGGAATTTCGCCCGTGCAATTTTCTTTTTCCCGACGTTGGTGCCTCTGATCGCCGCCGCCGCACTGTGGATATTTATATATTTCCCGAATATCGGCCTGTTGGATTACTACCTAGGCAAGATTGGTTTCGGTCCAACCAATTGGCTCGGCGATCCCGATATTGCGCTTTATTCGCTGATGATCCTGTCGATCTGGAAGAACGCTGGATTTTACATGTTGTTTTACATCGCGGGGCTGCAGGGCATCGGTGAGGAATATTATGAGGCCGCTGACCTAGAAGGCGCCAGCTATTTCCAACGCTTGCGTTTCATCACCGTCCCTCTGCTGGGCCCGACAACCGCGTTCGTATTCATCATCGCGCTGATCCACGTGTTCACTTATGTGGACCACGTCGTTTTGATGACCCGAGGTGATCCGATCGGCTCAACGAATCTGGTGCTTTACTACATTTTCCAGAATGCCCATGACTTCAATGACGCGGCCCGGGCCACGACGGCAACCGTGGTCAGCGTAGCTGCGCTTCTCGGGTTCTCGTTTCTCAGTATCCGCACAATGGAACGTGGTATTCACTATGAGTCCTAGGCGCAGATCGGCGATGCTATATGCGTAGACGCGGACAAACCTCACTGCCGTCTGCGTTTCTGTTCTTTGTCATCATCAGCGCCATCACCATTGTCTGGTCCGGCCCATTTCTGTGGATGATTGTGGCGTCGTTCAAACCGCAAACCTTTGGCGGGTTGGACATGGCGTCGGTCATTCCCGATTTCAAACCGACCCTGGCGAACTACAAAAACGCATTCAGAAGCGCTGAATTTCCAATCATGTACCTCAATACGCTGATCGTGGTGTTCGGTACATTGGCGGTGCAACTGGTGACAGTGACGCTGGCGGCATATGCGTTTGCGCGGCTGGAATTTCCATTCAAAACATTCCTGTTTTACATGTTCCTGCTGCAACTGATGATCGTGCCGCCGATCCTGATCGTGCCGAACTTGAAAACCGTTGTCAGCCTTGGATTTTCGGACTCATTGGTGGCGATCATGGCACCCTATTTCGCCTCGGCCTTTGGCACATTCTTGCTCCGCCAGACATTCAAATCCATCCCGCGCGATTTTGAAGACGCGGCCGTGATTGATGGCGCCAACTGGTTTCAGATCCTGCGCCACGTGCTTATACCATTGGCCAAACCGGCGCTGATCGCGTTTTCAATCGTCAGCGTCGTTGCCCACTGGAACGAGTTCCTGTGGCCGCTGATGGTCATCGACAGCCCCGATAAAATGACCCTGACCGTCGGTCTGGCCAGTTTCACACGCGGCGCAGAAGGTGCCGCCGACTGGGGCCTGATTGCCGCTGGAACGATGGTTGTCATGCTGCCGCTGATCGTCGCTTTCCTTATGTTTCAAAAACAGTTCGTCAACAGTTTCATGTTTTCGGGCATCAAATAATTCGGAGGTAACAAAACGAAAAAATTCAGGAGGGACAATGAATACGACAACTAAATCATCAATCTGTATCCCAAGGAGGAACGAAAAATGAAGATCAAGACCAATATCATGGCGACGGCACTGACCGCTTCGCTATTGGCAGGCGGGGCGCTGATGCCATCCGCCGCCATCGCCCAGGAAGAGATCAAGTTCTACTTTCCGACATCGGTACAGGGCGCGCTTGCCCTGCTGATGAAGGACGTTGTGGCAAGATACAACGACGCTCAAGATGCCGTTGAAGTGACCGCTGTCTACACAGGCAGCTATGCTGAAACCGGCATCAAAGCATCCGCCGCGATGGAGGCCGGCAATCCGCCCGCCGTGGCAATGGTTGGTGCCAACAACATCCTTGAGTTTGTTCAAAAAGGACAGATCGAGACGATCCAGTCATTCCTGGATGCCGACAACAGTTCATCAGCGGAATTCTTGGCGGATTTTTGGCCCGGCGTGCACGCCAATGCGACGGTTGATGGCGCCCTTTACGCTGTGCCATTTCAAAATTCCACACCAATCCTGTTCTATAACAAGGAACATTTTGCTGAAGTCGGCCTAGACCCGGAAACACCACCAGCAAACTGGGACCAGTTGATCGAGATGGGTCAAAAACTGATTGTCAAAGACGGTGATGAAACAACCCGTTACGGCCTGATGTTCCCGCAGCAGGTTGGCTACGGCAACTGGATCTTGCAAGGTTTCGTGATGTCCAACGGTGGTCAGTACTACAACACCGACTATCCGGGCGAGGTTTACTATGACTCCCCCGCCACCATCGGTGCGCTGCAATTCTATGACGATCTGGCGCATAAATATGGCATCATGCCCGACACAATCACGCCGTCTGCGCAGGTTGCGACCGATTTCTTTGCCGGTCGCACATCCATGATGATCGCCTCCACCGGCGGTTTGGGCAACGTGCGCAACAACGCTACATTTGATTACGGCGTTGGCTTTGTGCCGGGTAACGTGCGCAATGCTGTTCCCGTTGGCGGTGCTTCGATGGTCATCTTCAAGGGCCAGACTGACGCGCAGCGCGCAGCAGCCTGGGATTTTGTGTCCTGGATCACCTCGGCGGATGAGCTGGGTTCATGGAGCCGCGCCAGCGGTTACTTTGCGCCACGGATGAGTTCGTATGACATGGACGTGATGAAGGACTTCGTCGCTGAATTCCCGGATGCAGGTGTTGCTGTGGATCAGCTTCAGTTCACCAAGCCTTGGTATTCGACTTTCAACTATTTGGCCGTGGCACAGCCAATGGGTGATGCGTTTCAGGCGGTTGTTTCCGGTCAGGCCACCGCTGCTGAGGCAGCGGCACTTGCCCAGTCACAGGCTGACGAAATCCTGGCGCCGTTCAACGACGCCACGGGTTACGCGTCCAACTAGACCGACATAAGATAAGACCGGGAGCAATCAATTAACTGCTCCCGGTCGTTTTGAACTTTAACAGTCTACGTTGAAAATTGCGGCGGCCTGCACCCGTGTGGCGGCTCAATGGGCGAATTGACACCAAATAGAGATCATCCGTTGAACAAACAGAAAAATCATACAAGCCTCGCCGATCTTTCGGTTGGCGCGCTGACCACGGGCTTTGCCTGCGGTAATTTTTCTCCTGTTGAGGCGACCAGAGCATGCCTGTCGCGGATCAAGGAATTTAACGGCGAGGTGAATGCATTTTGCTTTGTCGATGCCGACGGCGCCTTGGCAAGCGCCGCAAAGGCCGAAAAACGCTGGCGCAACAAGGCCCCGCTCAGCGCCATCGATGGCGTTCCGACAACATCCAAGGACACCACAAAAGTCATCGGCTGGACTTCCACGGTTGGCAGCCACGTATTTGCTATGGATGCCCCGGCAGAGGAAGACAGTTCCTGCGTCGCCCGCCTGAAAGAGGCTGGCGCCGTACTGCTTGGCCTGACCACATCACCGGAAATCGGCTGGAAAGGCGTCACCGACAGCCCGCGCCACGGCATCACTCGCAACCCCTGGGACACTTCCAAAACACCGGGCGGCTCCAGCGGCGGCGCGGTAGTGGCAGCGGCCCTTGGCATGGGGTGCTTACATGTCGGAACCGACGCCGGTGGATCAATCCGAATCCCGGCAGCCTTCACCGGCGTATTCGGCCACAAACCCAGCTTTGGCCGCGTACCAAACTATCCGCCCAGCCCGTTTAGCAGCCTGTCCCATGCTGGTCCTCTTACCCGAAATGTCCGAGATGCGGCATATATGATGGATATCATCACTGGTCGCGACCCCCGCGACTGGACCGCCCTGCCCGCCACAACTATCGACTACACAGCAGATCTAAACAGCGAACTGCGCGGCAAAAAAATTGCATTCTGCCCGGTATTTGGTGGATCAAAATCCGACCGCGATGTGGCGGACAATGTTCAACAAGCCGTGCTGGTTCTGGAAGGACTGGGCGCCCATGTAGAAGAAGTCACGTTCGACCTAACCGGCGTCACCGACATACTTGAAACCATCTGGCATGGCGCCGTTGCCTGGCGTCTGGACACCCTAAGCGAAGCACAACTGGCGCAACTCGACCCCGGATTGCTGGCGTTCCACAACCGGCCCCACGACAAGTCCCGCCTAAATTTCATCGACGCGGCCCATCAACGGTTAGAATTTGGCGTGCGCGCAAATACGTTTTTTGAGCGGTACGATTTGATGGTCACACCGACCCTGCCGATAACCGCATTCGCCGCCGGGCAGAACGTGCCCGACGGTGGCAGCTACCAGTCCTGGTGGGATTGGGCCACGTTCTGCTATCCGTTCAACCTGACCGGACAACCGGCCTGTTCGGTCCCTTGCGGATTTTCCGATGCCGACATGCCGATCGGATTGCAAATCATCGGCCGCCAATATGAAGATGCCAGCGTTTTGCAGGCCGCAGCAGCCTATGAAAATATCGCCCCTGCTGCCATGCCGCCGACGCCAATGGACAAGACCAGCGCCCGCTCAAGACGAACACCGACCGACGCAACACCTGTGCCGGTCAAATAACAAGGAATTCCCCGTGGCATCCGTAACTTACCAAAACGTCACCAAATCCTTTGGCGATGTGCCTGTCATCAACGGTATTGATCTACACATCAACGACGGCGAACTGGTAGTGTTCGTCGGTCCGTCAGGTTGTGGAAAATCGACATTGTTGCGGATGCTCGCAGGGCTGGAAGACGTCACCGGCGGCGATATTCTGATTGGCGAAAACAAAGTCAATGATATGGCTGCCAAGAAGCGAAACATTGCCATGGTTTTCCAAAACTACGCGCTTTATCCGCATATGACGGTTGCTGACAACATGGACTTCGGCCTGCGGCTGCGCGGTGCGACCAAAACCGAACGCACCCAGGCGGTCAAAAAAGCCGCGGCCATTCTCGGCATCGAAGAACTGCTCGAACGCCAACCCCGTGCCCTTTCCGGCGGCCAGCGCCAGCGTGTCGCTATGGGCCGCGCCATCGTACGCGACCCGGCGGTGTTTCTGATGGACGAACCGCTCAGCAACTTGGATGCAAAACTGCGCACCCAGATGCGCGTCGAAATTCGCAAACTGCAACAGCGCTTGGGCACGACAATGATTTTCGTCACCCATGATCAGGTCGAGGCCATGACCCTTGCGGATCGCATTGCCGTTTTGGACGGTGGCTATGTTCAGCAATTCGGCAAACCCGGTGAATTGTATCATTCGCCCTGCAATAAATTCGTTGCCGGTTTTCTGGGTTCACCCGCGATCAACTTTATCAACTGTTCAATTGGTGCCGCCAATGAACTGGCAATGCCAGATGGTCAGAAAATCAGCATTCCCCCCGAAAGAAGTAAATCTCTGGAAGGCACGGCTAGTATTGATGTTGGCATTCGCCCGGAGGAAATAACGATTGTCGAAAATGACAAAACCACATTGGATGACGGCCTCAAAGAATCGATCACCTGGCAAAGCAAAGTTACCCTGGCTGAATCCCTTGGGGGTGAGATTTTGGTCTATGTAAAAATTGGCGACCATGACATCACCGTCAAAGTTCCCGACCGTGAAAATGTCGAGCAGGGTAGTGTTGTCAGCTTGTCATTTAACATGGCTGCGGCCCATATGTTCTCAGCTAATGACGGGAAGCTGCTCAGCCTTGGGTCGAGAACTTGAATTAACAGAGCGACGATTAGAACCGCCATTCAATCTTGGTTCTGAGACTTGGCGGGCTGAAATCCGACCGGTGTTGTTCGCTGGTGCAGTGACTGGAGCGTCGACTTGTTAATTGCGCAGATAAGCGACACCCACATTGTTGAACGGGGCCAAAAAACGCTCGGCGTGGCCCCCATGGAACAAAACCTTGAACGGGTGATTGATCATATCAACAAACTGAACACACCGCCGGATGTTGTGTTGTTGACCGGCGATGTATCTGAAGGGGGCACACTGGATCAGACAATTAATGCGGCCCGGATCTTGGAAAACCTAAATTTCCCTTTGTATGTCATCCCCGGAAACCATGATACCCGACGCAGCCTGTGGTCTGTCTTCCAGGAAAAAGAATGCCCGTCCCGACTGGGCGAGTTCATCGTTTGCGTGATCGAGGATTTTGACATCCGCCTGATCGGCCTCGACACCACAATTGCCGACGCCGCAGGCGGTGAATTATGTGATGCTAGGCTAGCTTGGTTGGAAACGACACTGTCGAAACAGCCAACGCGCCCAACAATTATTTTTATGCACCACCCACCCCAACAATGCGGTGTTTTGGAAACCGATGTTGATGGATTCACCGGGGCCAAAAAACTCGGAACAATAGTTAGAAAGTATCCCAATATTGAGCGCATATTATGCGGTCATATACACTTGTCCACACACACACGCTGGCATGGAACAGTTGTCAGCACAGCTCCCAGCATCGGTATGCGGCTGGCACTTGATCTGACCATGAAAAAACCAAGCGCATTTTTCTTGGATGAACCAGCGTATCAGCTCCACCATTGGACAAAACAAAATCGTCTAGTAACCCACACTGTGCGCCTCGGCGAAGATGATGGGCCGTACCCTTTTGAGGATTCCAATAGGCACTAAAAAGTTTAGTCCAGTACTGCAGGTTGAGACTGAACATCTTCTTTTCGACATTAAGCCATGATCTAGCAAACTTGTTTCGGCTCCGCCATGGCCAGCAATGGCTAATCGTAATTTCGGCAAAAGTGACTATTGCATTTTATTCGCCATAATTTCCGCGGCCTCCCTCAATGGGTCATCGGCCAAGTGAGCGTAGCGTTGAGTGGTGATCGGACTTGTGTGTCCGAGCAACTGGCCCACGATCGCAAGGCTCATCCCGCTTGAAACCAGCTGCGAGGCGTGGGTGTGGCGATTGTCGTGAACGCGGTAGTCCTCAATCTCGGACATCGCCACTATGGATTTCCAGAAACGCTTTAGTTCGGTCAGCGGTTTCGCCGGGTTGCGACCGGGGAAGAGATGCAGTGACTTTTCGTTGGCCTTCTCACGCATTTGCAAAAGCAAATCCCGAGCGGCTCCGGAGAGCGGTAGGTGCTCCGTCCTTTTTTGCTTGGTGTGATGCGAGGGTTTGATCCAGACGCCTCGATCAAGTTCGAAGTCCACCCATTTCGCCGTCAGGACCTCACCAATCCGTGCGCCGGTCAACAGTTGCAACCGGATAGCGTTTGCCGCCAGTTGGTTTGGATGTAGGTCTAATGCATCGGTCAACCGGGAAAGCTCCGCGTCAGACAGCCATCGGTGCCGCTTTTCCTCGTGGTACTTCTCTACTCCCCGTGCCGGGTTGTCCGATCGCCACCCCCAGCGGACCGAGAGTTCGAACATCTTGGACAGCAGCGAAAGCGTTCTGTTTGCCTGATAGGGCGTTTCGCGCATCGCATTGTGCAAGACCTGAACATCCTGGTGCCCGATATCGGAGACTTTTCGATTGGCCAAACTCGGCAGAATAAACCGGGCCAGCATACCGCGATCGTTCTTAACGCTGTTTTGACCTGCTCCCCGAAAACTGGTCCATTTGAAAGGAGGATCTGTTCGCTTAATGTTCACGAGAACGAGGAGAACAGAGAATGCGCAAGTCACGGTTTAGCGAAGAGCAGATTGTTCGGATCATTCAGGAGTATGCGGCGGGTGCGAAAGTGTCCGAGTTGTGCCGTAAGCACGGTATGTCGGATGCCACCTTTTACAAATGGAAAGCCAGGTATGGCGGCCTTCAGATTTCCGATGTCAGGCGGCTGAAAGACCTGGAATCGGAGAACGGCAAGCTGAAGAAGCTGCTGGCCGAAACCATGCTTGATAATGCTGGCCTGAAAGGGCTTCTGGCAAAAAACTTCTGAAGCCTGCAAGCCGCCGGGAAGCAGTCATGGTTCTTTGCCGTGACTATCAGTTTTCAACTCGGCGGGCCTGTGGGCTGATTGGGTTTTCCAGATCGAGTAATGAATACAGAGGAAGGCCGGATCGCCATGCGAGGATACGGGAACGGCTGGTCACGCTTTCCGGCAAACACCGACGCTATGGCTATCGCATGTTGCATGCCAAGCTTGGCCAGGAGGGTTTCAAGGTGAACGTGAAAGTGGTGGAGCGACTTTACCGAGAGGAGCGCCTGACCCTGCGCCGCCGCAATCGCAAGAAAATCCCCAGGGCGTGCGCGAAGGCGCCTGGTGCCCGATCGCCGCCAACCAGCGGTGGAGCCTGGACTTCACCATGGATGCGCTCGCCAACGGCAGGAAGTTCCGCACCGTCAATCTGAAAGACGACTGCACACGGGAATGTCCGGCGATTGATGTGGCCCTGTCGATCCCCGGCTCCCGCGTGGTGGAAATGCTGGAACGGGTGGCTCGTGAGCGGGGGTACCCGGATGTTCTGACCGTTGACAATGGGCCTGAACTACGAGGCCGCGCGCTTGATGGCTGGGCAGATGATCACGGCGTGCAGCTCTACTTCATCGACCCGGGCAAGCCGACCCAGAACGCCTACATCGAAAGTTTCAACGGCCGGTTTCGCGAAGAATGCCTGAACTTGAACTGGTTCACCTCGCTGGCCGAGGCAGAAAGGATCATCGAGGACTTGCGGATCGATTACAATCAAAACCGGCCCCACTCTTCGCTGAACTATCAAACCCCGGAAGAATTTGCCGCAAACAGGCCTTTCCATAAACCGCAATGGGCAGCGACGCTTGAGCTATCTGAAGGCTCCGCGCCACCGCCCATTGCTCACGCCGCCGAATAATGGCAAACAAAAGAGGAACAGAGTCTACCTAAAAGTGGCCCTCAAATTGGGGGCAGGTCAAGATAGTGCTCGGCCAGAATTCGAACCGTAGGTGCGGTACGCGCGTCTTGCGTTTCAGCAGCGGGGTCTCCACCACGCAGGACGTCTGACAGGTAGCCTCTGGCAATCGCACGGGCCTCATGAAGGCTGAGGAATGGACCATGGCGTCCAATCGTCTTTCGACGCGAACGCCCCGAGGCACGATTGCGGTATTGAACAACATAGGATTTGACCCCGGACGGTTTGACGCGCACGCCAAATCCAGGAAGAGCGGTGTCCCAGTATACAACATCGGCCCGCTCAGCGGCGAACCGGTCCACGACGGTCTTGGAGAGCTTCAATTGTGGCACTGCACATTCCACTAAGAACTTTTGGGTAAGCATTAGGTAAGCACAAATGCGAGAATGTTAAAGAGCAAAAAGCGATCGAAAGAAAGATTGATGTATTTTCTCGAATAATAACAGCAGTTAAGTGGAAAACGGCGAACCTCATCGATATCAGTAGAAAAGCCGCCCGTAAGATTTACAATCAGCGGGGCAAAGCGGAGCAATGCATCAAGGAAGGCAAGAACGCGATCAAATGGACGAGGCTGTCGTGTCGCAGGTTCCGCGATAACGCCGTCCGGCTGCAGCTTCACGCCCTGGCCTACAATCTCGCCAACTTCATGCGGACGCTGGCTATGCCGAAGGAGGTCGAGTACTGGGCGCTGACCACGCTGCGGGAGAAGTTGGTAAAGATCGGTGCCAAGGTGGTCAGCCATGGCCGCTACGTCACGTTCCAATTGGCCGAGGTGGCGGTGCCGAGGGAACTGTTCCGGAAAATCCTGAGCCTGATCGATGATCTGCGACCAAGACCCGATCCGGCGTAGGCCGGGGACATCGACGGCGAGGTGAAAACGACAGGAGGAGTGTGTCTGAATGGCGGAAAAACTGGGCAAATGGGCTTCCAACCGAGGGCTGATCTCCAAAATCAGGCCATCGGATGGCTGCAAAGGGGATACGGTTCCCTCGACGGTGGTACGGGGGTATGATCTCTGCAAACCTGGAGGTCATCTGGGCAATGTCGGATGAAGAGCCGGGAGGCGCATGGTCTTCGCACTTTGCTGAGTAGCCGTAAGGCACTGCTCAACAAGACGATTGATCTGGCCAACGAGGTCCGTGGCTTGCTGAAGATATTTGGAATCCGCCTTCCCAAGTGTGTAAAGCACGGCAGTTTTGACGGCGTCGTCAGGCCAATGATCGAAGTTGATGATGTGCTGGCGCACGCGCTTCTACCTCTGCTTGATGCGCGGCTCGTTCTATATCAACACTTCCTGGAGTTGGACCGGCGGGTCAAACGCGCAGCCACCCACGACGAGGTCTGCATGCGGATGATGACGGTCCCGGGCGTTGGGCCGATCGCGGCGCTGACCTTCAAAGCCGCCGTCGATGATCCTTCCCGCTTCAAACGGTCTCGTACGGTCGCTGCGCACTTTGGACTGACACCACGACGATACCAGTCCGGAGAGCACGACAATCCAGGCCGGATATCCAAAGCAGGCGACAGAGATGTCGCGCAACTCTGTACGCGGCAGCCAACGCGCTCCTCATGCGAACGATGGCAGGATCACAGATCAAGACCTGGGGCATGCGACTGATGCGCACCAAGGGTCGACGGCGAGCTGTTGTAGCAGTCGCACGAAAACTGGCCGTTCTGTTGCATCGGATGTGGGCAGATAGACCGCGACAATGCCTCCTCCGGTGCCGCTGACGTGATTCAACACGGCTTCGGTTACTCGCACCGGGATACCTAATCGCGCCATGGGGGTCGGGTGATTGAGAAGCGAATAACGCAACTCTCGTTTCATGGCGTTTAGTCGGTTAATTGATGGTCTCGGCACGCCCATGCCTTGTTTTCGTTTTTCTAACGTTGCTGCCTATAAAGTTCACGACGGCTCCCGTACGCTCACGCATGACCACATCCGATGCCTGCGATCGGGGTTGCCGGAAACCAGAAAAGTTTGCTCACGCCGCCGCCTGGGCGAGCAGGAAAATGGACAGCGCGGCCAAGGTGACCGCGATCCATTTGCGCAAGTTGAGAAGTTCCAGCCCGATTCCGGCCGAGATCAGCATGGCGACGACAAAACTCAGATTGGCGATCGGCACCATGATGCTTGCCGGACCAAATTTGAGCGCCTCGATCAGCGTGTTCACCACGGCGAAAGCGAGGACTCCGGCGGCCAATGCGTAGCGCGCCTTGTGGCGCGTCACCCCCACCCGTTGTTCGCGCAATGCTGCGTAGGCCAGTCCTCCGGCGATCCAGCAACCCGCCGCCAGGAGCAGCATCGCCTGCACATCCGCTCCGGCTTCGATGGCGGTCTTGGTCACCACGCCGTAGGTGGCGCGCATAGCTGAAGCGGCAATCGCAATCGCCAAGAAGAGCCCGGGCACTGCCGAATCGGGGACGGCGCGCCGGTAGATCACCAGCACGGCCGCGACACCGATGGCGATCCCGGCCAGTTTGACTACGCCCAGATCCTCACCGAGTAGCAGGAACGACAGGACAACCACGCCGATCGTGTTGAGCCGATAGATCGTCGACCCCAGACTGACGTCGAGGCGTGTCAGACTTTCGACCAGGGCAAGATTGGCGGCGACCAGCACGATGCCGGCGCCGAGTCCGTAGGCCAGGGTTGCGGCGCCAAAGGATGGCCGCGTGCCGGTGACGATGATGAGCGCCCATTGCAGCACCAGCCAAACCAAGCCGCAGCCAAAGATAAGCATGCCGCGGGAGCGTTCCTTCCGCGCGTAGCCCTTGAAGACCACGTCGAGGCAGCCGGCGGCGGCGAGGCTGGCAAGCGCAAAGGAGACGGCGTAGCTCATGATCGAATTAGGCCAGTCTGCCGCTTTCTCAGCCAGGGAACGAGTTCATGCGTGTCGAGGCTTGGCCCTGACAGGCGGCGCCTATGGTTGAGCATTGACGGCGCACGCCGCGCGCGGACGTGACGCCGGACGATCATTGGGACTCCGGCCACAGGGAAAACCGACCCAGGACTTCGCCGTCAACCGACAGCTTGTGTTCGGGGCCAGGATAGCGACCGCTGGCGACGTCGGCCGCATATTCGCCGAACGCGCCGATCCGCTCTTGCTGGAGGCCGGCAAATTCGGCGGCGAAGTCGCGGTATTTCTTGGCGTGCCGGGGCACGTGACCCGGATTGGATCCCAATACATCCTCCGAGAACAGATACTGACCGTGACACCCGGAGCCACCGCCCTTGGAGATCATGAACAGCGAACTCCTTTCGGTGATAGCGGTGGCGATCGCCTCCGGAACTACCTCCATTTCGGCCATGAAGGCGCCGGCTTCTTCCAGCGCTTTCACCTGGCGCCATACCAGCTGCGCCGACTCCAGGGTCTTGCCAACGGCCTTGTAACCGCCGGTCCAGGTTCGTCGTGACGGAATCAGCCCGACATGACCGCAGACCGGGAGTCCTTCGGCCGACATCCGGCGTATCGTCTCGTTGCTTCCAGAAACGTAGAATGCGTCGGAGTCCGCCTTGAAAAGAGGGAATGCCCAGCGGATGAAGTCGTCGGCGGTGCCGATCTCGAAGAAATCAAGGCCGGGAATGGCGAAAGCTGAAGGCGCGACATCCCGAAACTCGGGATCCATAACCGGTTCCGGTGTGACCGATAGCATCTCGATGCCGGCCTTCTGAGTTATGACCGAAAGTTGGTGACGGCCCTGAGGGGCGGCATATCATGGCGTTGTTAGGACGCCGCAATTCTCATTGAGAAAGGGATATGCCACATGACCGAGAATACGGTTATCGAGTTTGCGAAGCCAAGCGAATTTTCATCCGATCCGTTGACGGATATGCTGCGCCAAGGTGCGCGGGATCTTCTGGCGACGGCAGTGCAGGCTGAGGTGGCTTCGTTTATCGCGGGCCACGCGCATCTTTTGGACGAAGGCGGCCGCCACGGGTTTCTGCCAGAACGGAACGTGATGACCTTTTGACCGGCAGGCGCATGCACAGCATGCTGCCGAGAGGGGGGATTGGCAAGGTGCCCGTTCAGGTTCCCCGGGTGCGCGACCGAGGCGCTGACACGGATGGTTCGAAGATCCGGTTCAGCTCGTCGCTGATCCCACCTTATCTGCGCAAATCCAAGTCGGTTGAAGAGCTGCTGCCCTGGCTTTACCTCAAGGGCATCTCGACGGGCGACTTCAGCGAAGCACTCGCTGCCCTTCTGGGGCCGGGTGCCGAGAGCTTGTCGTCTTCGACGATCACACGCCTCAAGGCAACATGGTGGGAAGAATACGAGGCCTGGCGCAAGCGCGATCTGACCTGCTGCTCGGCAGTGCATGCGCAGCATGCATGAGAGGGGGAAAGCGCTACGTCTACATTTGGGCCGATGGGGTCTACTTCAATCCGCGCTTAGACGATGATCGTCAATGTATGTTGGTTATTATTGGCGCGGACGAGTACGGCGACAAGGATGTCTTGGGCATCATGGATGGGTTCCGGGAGAACGCCGATAGCTGGCGCGACTTGCTTGGCAGCCTTAATTAACGGGGAGTGACTATCGCGCCCGATCTGGCCTGCGGGGACGGTGCTCTGGGGTTCTGGACGGCACTGCGGGACGTGTATGCAACTACGAAAGAACAGCGCTGCTGAGTGCACAAGATGGTCAATGTCACAGGCGCGATGCCAAAGTCTATTCAGGACAAGGCGAAGGCCGGATTACAGGACATTTGGATGGCAGAAACCAAGGCTGAGGCAATCGCTGCCTTCGACCTCTTCGTGAAAACCTATGGCGTCAAATATGAGCGCGCCGTCAAAAAACTGACCAAAGACCGTGATGTGTTGCTGAGCTTCTAGGACTTCCCGGCCGAGCACTGGAAGCACGTTCGATCGTCCAACCCGATCGAGAGCACCTTCGCCACCGTCCGGCTCAGAACGACCAAAACCAAGGGGTGTCTGTCGCGCAACACCGCGCTGGCGATGGTCTTCAAGTTGTTGTTGAGCGCTCGCCGAAAATGGCGCAGGCTCGACGGGTCAAATCATCTTGCCGAGGTCATTCAAGGAGTGACGTTCAAGGACGGAATCAAGCAAATCCAAAACGCCGCCTGATCCTTCCGTCACCAACTTTTGGCTATAACTCTAGCCCACTCCCGCCTGCGGTTACAGAGAACTACTATCTACCCAGCGATCTTGAAGCGCAGATCGGGGCCTTCGTCGGCCACTACAACACCGTCAGGCCACACAGCGCCTTGAGATAACGACCGCCCACACCGGAAAGCTTCGTCCCAATTGACCACAAACCGATCACGCACTAAAAATCAAACTGGACGACACAGCGGGGGCTGATCACCAGCGCTCGGTCGATACTGCGGGAGAAGCATATGAAGCGCGTCTTCACGTATGGGCGACGCTATGAGCATCGAAACCTGACGCTACCAGACATCCGCGCCGCAAAGGCGGCCGGCTCAAAGTTATCCCATGCCTTCGCGGTCGATGGCGAAGATGCCGGCGCAATTGCCGCTGCCGGTATCGACATGATGACTGTCATGTCTTCGGTGATCGAGGAGGCGCGGGCGGCGGCACCAGACCGCTACATTATTGCGGCACTGGGTGGGAACGATCTGGTCACCACGGACGATGTTCTGCGCGAGGCCATGCGCGCGTCGATCGCCGGAGCTGACCAACTTCACACCATGCGAAGGATGGAAATCGTTGAGTTGCTCGCCAAGGAAGGTTTTGCTGTGATGGGGCATGTGGGCCTCGTCCCACGCAAATCCATCACGACCGGTGGATTGCGTACCTTTGCCAAGACCGCGGACGAGGCCCTGTCCGTCCTTGACGATATTCACAGGCTGGAAGAAGCCGGCGCGGTCGCGGTTGAGGTCGAATGCGTGGCTGCGGAAGCAATGGCTGAAATCAGCCGGCATACTGCACTGATAACGCACGGAATCGGCTCCGGCTCCGGCGCCGATGTGATCTTCATGTTTACCGCTGACATCTGCGGTGACAATCCCACCCCGCCTCGTCACGCACATGCATTCGGCGATCTCCTCGAAATCCGGGACAGGCTCGCCAAAGAAAGAGTGCGCGCGCTGGCCGAGTACAACCGGGTCGTGATGGATGGGACGTTCCCCGATAAGGCTGTCTCGATTGCCATGAATTTAGGCGAGCAAGAGAAACTTCAAGTAGCGCTCGAAAAGCGGCATCCGTTTCATCAGTAGCGTCTTAGTGTCTGATTCAAAACTCTACGCATGATTACAATGCCTTGCAATTTTACGCGTGAGGGTTCTGATATGTGCAACGAGTATCCATGCCTGTGAACTTGCGATGGATTTTTCCCAATCTTTGGCCAATCGCCGACAGCGGTTGAGCCATGCGAAGGTGCGCTCGACGACCCATCTTCTGGGAATGACTTCGAAGCCTTCCGCAGTGTCGAAGCGCTTGACGATCTGGATTGTCCAGTCACCGATGCCTTCAAGAGCGTCGCGCAGCTTTGGTCCGGCATAACCGCCATCCGCAAAGATATGGCGCAAGTTTGGATGGGAATACCGGATGGATTTCAACACTTCCGGTGCGCCATCACGGTCTTGAATACCGGCGCTATGCACGACCAACCCAACCATAAACCCGAGCGTGTCGGTGACAATGTGGCGCTTGCGGCCCTTGGTTTTCTTGCCCGCGTCATAGCCCGAAATGCCACCGCTTTCCGTTGTTTTTATGGTTTGGCTATCAATGACAGGTAGTGCCCCAGGGCGTGGTGTAAATTGTTCTCCGGCTGGGTGTTGAGCCGGTTTACAGGGCGGCGATTTTCGCCGGGTCGATGGTGGTATCCTCGCAGATGGCGGCGACGGTTTCCAGCGTCATGTAACGACGTGTGACTGCCCATTCGTCGTTCTGCTCCAGCATAAGTGCGCCGACGAGGCGTCTGATCGCGGCCTCGTTAGGGAAAATACCGACGACATTTGTTCGGCGCTTGATCTCTTTGTTGAGGCGTTCAAGCGGATTGGTGGAGTGTATTTGCCGCCAGTGAGCTTGCGGGAACGTCTTGTAGGCCAGCACGTCTTCCTCGGCGCGCAGCATCAGCTCGGCGAGCTTGGGATGACGCGGCTGGAAAGCCTCGATCAGCTTGGTCCAGTGTTCCTTCGAGTCTGCCAGCGTGCCTGATCGAAGGCTGTTCTGAGCGCGGCCGTGACGATGGGACGGTCCTTCTTGCCGACGCAGGCCAGGGCATTGCGCATGAAGTGCACGCGACAGCGCTGGATCGTAGCACCCAGCACTTTGGCGGCGGCCCCCTTCAGGCCTTTATGTTCGTCAGCGATGATCAGCTTTACCCCGCGCAGGCCGCGATCGGCCAGAGCGCGCAGGAATTCGTCCCAGAACACCTCGGCTTCGCTGGGTTGGATGGCGATGCCGAGAACCTCGCGCCGCCCGTCGGTGTTGACCGCAACCGCCACTATGGCTGCCACGCTGACGATCCGTCCCGAACGCCGCACCTTGATGTAGGTGGCGTCCAGCCAGAGATAGGGCCATTCGCCCTCCAGTGGCCGGTCAAGGAAGGCGTCAACGCGTTCGTCGATCTCCACGCACAGGCGGGATACCTGGCTCTTGGAGACGCCCGTCATGCCCATGGTCTTGACCAGATCATCCACTGATCGCGTTGAGACGCCCTGAATGTAGGCTTCCTGGATCACCGCGGTCATTGCTTTCTCCGAGGCCCGGCGTGGTTCCGGAAACTCCGGGAAATACGTCCCCTTGCGCAGTTTCGGGATCTGAACATCAACGGTCCCGGCGCGGGTTTCCCATCGGCGCGGGCGATATCCGTTCCGGTGGTTCACCCGCCCGGCCGAGCGTTCATGCACCCCGGCACCGCACAGCTGATCCACATCCAGTGCCATCAACCGGTCGGCAACAAAACCCAGCATCTCGGCCAAAATCTGATGATCGGCGGTCTCGGAAAGAAGCGCCTTCAGCGCGGCGGTTTCTGATATCGTCTCCTTGGTCATGGGTGATCTCCTCGATCGGTAGGTCAGGTTGCAACCCAAACCCTACCGGAGAACGTCCATGGCCGCCCAGCAACCCGCGCGGACTTCGCCTGAGCTACGCGCGAGGCTCCACTCAGCCCGCGCTAACGTCGGAATTACACCACGTCCGGGGGCACTACCCAATGACACCAGCGGTGGGGCCGGGCTTCTTGCCATGAAACTCGCGCGCCGTCGCCACCAGAAAATGGCTGATCACTTCAAAGATGCCATCGTTGCGCCAGCCATAGAAATAGTAGCGCACGGTGGACACTGGCGGGAAATCATTGGGCAGCATACGCCACGCACACCCGGCGCTGGCGATGTACAAAATGGCATCCAGAACATCGCGCATCGCCGTGCTGCGCGGACGACCAGTTGTTTTAGGCGGCGGCAGGAATGGCGCGATCAAACCCCATTCCTGATCAGTTAAATCGCTTGCATAGCGTCCCGAATGCCGTTCATATCGGGCGCGAGTGGTTTCCGTCCAGGCCATTGTGATCTCCCTCGAATCTTATCAATCCGATTGAATCACAACTCGCTGAAATCACTCAATTAGTTTTGGATCAGACACTCAGGCGGCTGACATCACAATCAAAATAGAAAGGAGCACAGCATGGAAGTGGAACAAAAGACGAAACCTACAGCCCGAAAGATATGGAATTACCACCCTGAACTGCCGATAAAACACCAGCCCATCTTTGTTTGGCCACCGCAACCAATGGCGGCCTTTGTTGCTTTGACAAAAAAATGGGTTTCGTTGTCCGCTATGATGTTGTCGCTCATCTTCGCGCTAGTATTCTACGCCTACCTTCTCCCCGAAACCGAGACCATGAAAGATCTGTCTATCGACTGGATCGGCTTGATGTATGTCAGCAACCTTGTGCTTTTCACGGCTTTCGTCGGATCATTGCACCTTTATCTTTTCACGTTCAGCGCGCAGGGGGAAAAGCTCAAATTCGATGCACGAGATCTTGCCAAGAACAGCGGTGTGTTTACGTTCCGCGATCAGGTGCGTGACAACATGTTCTGGAGCCTGGCGAGTGGCGTCACCATCTGGACCGCATTTGAAGTGCTATATTTTTGGGCGACCGCTAACGGCTATGTGCGAATGGTGACGTTTTCAGAGGCGCCAGTGTTGATCATCTTGACTGTCCTCCTTTTGCCGGCATTCACGACGATGCACTTCTACTGGATCCATAGGATGCTGCATTGGCCTCCGTTGTACAAACGGGTGCACCATGTCCACCATCGCAGCATTAATATCGGTCCTTGGTCTGGTATCTCGATGCATCCAGTCGAGGGCGCAATTTTTGTCTCTTCCGTCCTCATCCACTTCATCGTGCCGTCGCATCCGGTTGTTGTTTTGCTTCACTTATATGTGCACGCGATCGGCCCGGCCCTTTCTCATGCAGGCTTTGAAAAAATTCTCGCCAGAGATGGCAAGTTAATGGACGCAGGGCACTTCCATCATCAGTTGCATCACCGATTCTTTGAATGCAATTACGGCACGCCCGAAATGCCGTGGGATGAATGGTTTGGCTCCTTCCATGATGGAACGGATGAAGCAACTGCGCGGATCAAGGAGTTGCGGCGCCAAAAATACGCGGGCCAGGTGCCTGGCGGGTGACCAGTCGCAACAGAGGAAGATCCTGTGTCAACGAGCATCGACTTTGATCTCGACTCGCGAACCAAAGGTATCCCCGTGTCGGCCGGGCGATTTGCAGCAAGCACAATCGCTGAGGAACAATTCGTTCCAGCGCTTGGCACGCTGCAGTATCCGGTGCTCACGATGGACGAAAGTGCGTTTGCTTCGAGCGTCAGCGCCATGATGGCTTTCTGTCGCTTGAACAACGCACTCCTAGCGCAGCATGGCAAAACGTCCATGGCGCCCGAGCTGGCCATGATGGCCATGATCGACGGCAACATCGGCAAGGTTCACCGCGCCGGACAGGGCTCAAAAGGGGGACTCTGTGTCAGGCGATAGGCAAGTCCAAGGGCGGCTGGACGACCAAGATACTGGCGCTTACCGACGCGCTCGGCAATCTGGTGCGCTTCGTCCTTTTGCCCGGCCAGCGCCACGATACGGTGGGCGTGGAATCCTTGATCCGGGGGCTCAAATTCGACGCGCTTTTGGCGGACAAAGCCTTCGACAGCAATTGGATTATCGACGAGATGAACGATCGTGGCGCGTTGATCTGCATCTCGCAGCGGCCGCAACGCAAAGAGCCGCTCAAGATTGATGCGGAGATGTATGGGTGGCGCCATCTGGTCGTAAATTTCTTTTGCTATCTCAAAGACTTCCGGCGCATCGCCCTGCGCTCGAACAAGACAGACCAAAGATTCTCAGCCATGATCTATGCCTGCGCGGCATTGATCAATTCAAGATGAATCTCAACAGACCCTAGACCGCAGTGTGCCGCCGGCAGCCGTACCGAACCGGCAATATCGGTACCGACCGCCAACGGAGCCATACCCGCGGCCACCGCGGCGCCTGAACCGGCGCTCGAGCCTCCCGGATTGGCATCGAGGTTCCAAGGATTGCGCACCAGCCCAAAGGCCGAACTAACATCCGCCGCCAACATGCCGAAATCCGGCATGGTCGTTTTTGCAAAGACGATACCCCCTGCCTTCTTGATACGCTCTGCTGGTGGCGCATCTTCTTGAGCAGGGGCCCCAGTATATCCTTTGCTGCCATGAAAATAGGCGAATCCTCTACACTTGATACTGTCCTTTAATAGCACCGGAATACCGTCAATCGGTTCGCACGGCTGGCCGCGCAGCCAGCGGCCTTCTGATTCGCGGGCCAGCGCCAGTGACGCCTCGGAACGAATACTAAACAGCGCATTGATTTCTGGATTGACCAATGCCGCCTTGGCAAGATGTGCTTCCATCACCTGAACTGGCGACAAATCACCCTTGGCGAAGAAAAATATCATTTCTTTGGCGGACAATAAGCACAATTCAGTTTCGATTTTTATGTTAAAGTTGCTCATGATTTCCCCCTACGCATTGCCTCTATCCACAACACCGGCGTCGACGCCGGTCACACAGAATTGCAGTCGCTGAATTGGTTGATATAATCACGTAATAACAATTGCCCGCTCGTGGGGCAGGAGCACGGCCGGACCATCCCATTAGCGGACACCCAAACCGGTCCAGAACCTCAAATCCTTACCCGTTCATGAAATATCCGGGCTAAAGCGGTTTGTGTTTGATGTGAATCGAAAGGGGATTCCCAAAGTTTTGTTTGTCTGATTCATTTCCCGTGAGGAGGTGGAGCATGGGCAAACCGTATTCTTTGGATCTTCGGCAGCGGATTTGCGTGTATGTTCGGCCGGAAACTCTTGTCGCGCTGCGGGGCGGGTTTATGGCGTCAGTGCAGCGACGGCGGTGCGTTATGCGGCGGATCAACGTGAGCGGGGCGAGGTCACACCCAAGCCACAGGGCAGGCCAGCGGGCCGGTTTGGCAAGCTGGCACCGCATGCGGGTCAGGGGTATCGCATGAATAGCTGGCCCGTGTTTGCTACGTGCATCAACGTCTGATTCAATGTCACCAGAACACGCATCTGGAGGACTTGCTTTGGAAAAGACTACATCATTTCAATCTGTTATTTCGGCCATCCCTGACCCTCGCCAGCAGGCGAAGGTGCTTTACCCGCTTGATGAGATCCTGCTTTTAAGCCTGTGTGCGGTGGTCTCGGGCGGCGAGAGTGTCGTTGATATTGTCGAATATGGTGAAGAAAAGCTGAAGTTTCTGCGCAAATTGGCCCCTTTTGAGCACGGCATTCCCTCGCATGACACGCTTTCAACGGTGTTTCGGCTGCTTGATCCGGAGAAGTTCAGTACAGCCTTTGCGCAATGGGCTGCTGGCCTGGCGGGACGCGTTGAAGGCTCGATTGTGGCCGTCGATGGCAAGACGATGCGCGGGTCAAAGGCCGGTGGTGAAACACCTCTGCATTTGATCTCGGCCTACTGTGATGATCTGCGTCTGGTACTGGGTCAGCGGGCAAGTGCGCACAAAAAGAACGAGATCAAGGACATTCCATTGCTCTTGGATTTGCTCCACGTTGAGGGCGCGATCGTGACGCTGGACGCGATGGGGTGCCAACGCCAGATTGCCTGCAAAATCCGCGACAAGGGGGCCGACTACGTGCTGGCGCTCAAGGGAAATCAGAGCAGCCTTTTTGAGGATGTGAAACTGTGGTTTGAAGAGAGGGAGCATGAAAATACTGCGTCGTTACAGACTGTTGATGGCGATAAAGGTCGGATTGAGACCCGGACCTACACCCAGAGTGACACCATAGAATGGCTGCAAGAGCGCCATCCGGGTTGGGCGGGCCTGACCAGTATTGGTCGCGTTGTCTCGATCCGTGAAAGCAACGGGAAAACAACACAACAAACCCGATACTTCATCTCGTCTCTACCGAAAGATGCGCCGCGCTTTGCCCATGCGGTACGCTCCCATTGGGGGATTGAAAACCGCCTCCACTGGGTGCTCGACGTCACATTCCGCGATGATGACAGCCGTGTTCGTAAGGATCACGGCCCCAAGAATTTTGCCGTCATCAAACACATGGCAATGAATCTGCTCAACAAGGCAAAAGATAAAAAATCGCTCAGGGTCATGCGCAAAAAGGCCGGATGGAACAATCGGTTCTTACTGCAAATTCTCCGGACATAACCTTCATGCGATTCCCCTGGCATGCGGGTTTCCTGATCGAGATTGTCCGGGCTGAACCGGACATAACATTGCAGGAACTTGCGGGTGCGCTTGCGGAGACGCACGGCGTGAGCGTTCAGCTCTCCTCAATCCACCGGGCTCTGGAACGCGCAGGGTTTTCATATAAAAAAAGGACTTGTCGCGCAGGAACGTGACCGGCCCGCCCTGCATAAGGCGCGAAGGGAATGGATCAGCCGCCGCCAGCCGCGCATGCGCGCCGAACCGCACAGGCTGGTATTCATCGATGAAACCGCCGTCAAAACCAACCTCACCCGGTTGCGCGGGCGCAGCTTCAGGGGTGAGCGGCTTTATGGCACCGCACCCTTTGGAAAATGGGGCACGCAGACCTTCATCGCCGGGCTGACCCATAACGCGCTGATTGCACCCTGGGTGATCAGCGGCGCAATGGATGGATCGGCGTTCGAGACTTATATCGAGACCCAGCTTGCGCCTGCGCTGGACCCTGGAACTGTGGTCATTCTCGACAATCTTTCCACCCACAAAAGCCACCGCGCGGCACAGGCGTTGAGGGCGCGCGGATGC
This sequence comes from Paracoccaceae bacterium, assembly GCA_965237505.1. GTDB lineage: Bacteria > Pseudomonadota > Alphaproteobacteria > Rhodobacterales > Rhodobacteraceae > NVTR01. The sequence goes on from CBDEFR010000008.1 coordinate 38,558, forward strand.
TGGTTCTTGTTCCTGCCACCCTACTCCCCGGATCTTAACCTGATCGAAATGGCGTTCTCAAAGTTGAAAGCTCACCTGCGAAGGGTTGGAGCAAGAACCTTCGATGCCCTCTTTGACGCCCTGAGCGACATTTGTGATCTCTTCGACCCAGGACCAATGCTGGAACTTCCTCAAGGCCGCGGGATATGCCTCAGATTAAATGCAATATGCTTTAGGCCGCCGCCGTCACCCGGGCGAGGCCCGCGATCAGGCGCTCCACATCGGCCTCCGTGATCCAGAGGTGTGGCGACACGCGGACCACGTCGCCCAGCATGGTTACGTGGACGCCGAGCGCTTCCAGGCGCTCCTGGACCCCTTTGGGGGCGCCCTTCGGGAAGCGCAGGCCCGTGAGATGCCCTGAGCGGGCCTTGGGCGGAGGTGCGACGAGCCCCAGGGGCGCGGCCCGCTTAGCGATCGAATCGTTGAAGAGGGCGATGGATCGGTTGATGTCGGCGCTCCCCCAGTCCAGGATCTGGCGGAGCGCCGTGGTGGCCATGGGCATGAGGGCGATATTGGCGCGCTCGCCCATGTCGAAGCGGCGGGCTCCGGGCTGCCAGCCTTCGCGGTGGTGGAGGACGCCGCGCCGCCAGATGCGCCCCTTCTCAGTCCCCTCGCGGTGGAAAACCGAGGCCTCGAGGGGCCGGCCGTCCTGACGGTGCGGCGCCACGTAGAGGAAGCCGAGGGCGTACGGGCAGAGGAGCCATTTGGAGCCGGCGGCGACCAGGAAGTCGGGGCCGACGGCGCCCACGTCGAACGGAAGGGCGCCCGCCGACTGGGTGAGGTCGAGGACGAGCGCGGCGCCGGCGTCCCGGCACCGCGCCCCCACTTTGACTAGATCGACCAAGGTGCCGTCGGTCCAGTGGCACTGTGGCAGGGCGACGATGGCGGCGCGGTCGTCGATAGCGTCGAGCACCGCCCGCGTCCAGTCATCGTCCTCGGGCCTGGGCACGACGGCGACTTCGGCGCCGGTGCGCCGGCAAAGCTCCAGCCATGTGAAGACGTTGCTGGGGTGCTGGCTCTCGAGGAGGACAATGCGCCGGCCCGCGGCCGCCGGCAAATTGGCCGCCGCGGTGGCTACGCCGTAGCTCGCCGCCGGCACAATGGCGATGTCGTCGGCCCGGGCGCCAATCAGGCGGGCGAAAAGGTCGCGGGCGACGTCGACCTCGTCGAAGAAGTCGACGAGGTGGATGGCCCACGGCTTCGACTTGCGCGCCACTCCGGCCTCGCCCGCGGCGCGAACCGCCTTCAGGTTGGGCGACATGGAGGCGCAGTTGAAGTAAGCCACATTGTCGGGAATCTCGAATAGGTGCCTTTGGCAGGGGATCATGGATGGCAGTTCCGGGGCAGGTCTCGTTTTTCGCGGGGCGGTCTCGCCCGGGTTCGGTTACCAAAGGGTGGCGCGGAAACAATCAACGTTTCCCAGATGACATCCATGGTAATCGTACTCCCTTTCACCTGTGGCTCCTAGATATCTGCGCATTCCGGAACATTCGGCCACTTATTCCAGCGACATCCGGCCACCCATACCGGGGGATCCGGCCACCTTTGACACGCTGCTTTGAGGCGCATGTTTTCAGTGTCAGTTGACGGGCGTTTCGTCAACGGTCTTGATTCTGTTCTTTCGCATGGAGTGGCCGTCGAGATTGAGGCGATAGGCGTTGTGAACAATCCGGTCCAGGATGGCATCTGCGAAGGTCGGTTCGCCGATCACATCGTGCCACGTGTCGACAGGCAGCTGGCTTGTGATCAGGATTGATCCGGCCTCATACCGGTCTTCGACGATCTCCATGAGATCGCGGCGTTGGGTGGCGTTCAGGCGATCTGGACCCCAGTCATCGAGGATGAGCAGCCCTGTTTTTATGAGGCTTTTGAAGACGCGCGGGAAGCGGCCATCGCCGTGGGCCAGTTCCAACTCATCGAACAATCTGGGCAGGCGTCTGTATAGAACCGTAACGCCGTCCCGGCAGGCGGCTTGTGCCAGGGCGCATGCCAGCCAGGTTTTGCCGACGCCGCAAGGGCCGGTGATCATCAGGTTACGTTTGTCGCGTATCCATTTGCCGGTCAGTAGTTGCTGGAAAAGGGCTTTGTCCAATCCTCGGCGCGCCCTGTAATCCACATCTTCCGGAGCTGCTCCCACATGGCGCAATTTGGCGGTGCGCATGCGGCTCTCAAAGCGCCTGGTGTCACGGCTGGATGACTCGCGGTCGACCAGCAGGCCCAGCCATTCAGCGTGACTGAGGCTGACCGTTCCGTCCTGTGTTTCCAGTTCGCTGAAGGCTTCCGCCATTCCGTCAAGTTTTAGCGTTTTCAGCTGATCCAGGGTTGGGTGATTGAGCATATGTTTGTCCTCTTCAATGGAAGTACTCAGCGCCACGGATGTTGGGATGGGTGATCGCAGGCTCGTCCGGGGCGCGGGTTCGAGGTTGGCGATCCAGACCATTCTTGAGAATGGAATGCAGAGATGAGTAGGAACGGGCGTTGATCTCGATTGCCCGTGTGCAGGCGGTTTCCAGGCGATCCCGGCCAAAGGTCTTGGCCAGCCGCAAAATACCCATGCAGGACCGGTAGCCCGGTTCCGGATGACGGCGCTCACGCATGATAACCTCGACATAGGCTTCGGTGTTTGGGCCGATCCTGGCGGCCTGTCGGCGTATTCTTTCGGGCGTCCAATCTGTCCGGAACCGGTGGTTTGCTGGCATGTGATCACGATGGGTGGAATGCTGGCGATTGCCGGATGTGCGCTGATGCGCCGCCACGCGTTGCCCTTTAAAATATACCTCAATTGTTCGCGCGGTGATCCTGGCCCACAGCTTTTGCTTCAACAGCTGATGCGGAACAGAGTAATAATGCCGTTCCACATCTATGTGGTAATCAAGGCCAACCCGGCATTCTTTCCATTCAGCGTAAACATAGGGCTCGACCGGCAAGGGCTTCAGGGCAGGCCTGTCCAGCGTCTTAAACAAATCCCGGCGGCTGGCCCCCAGATGCCGGGTCACTTTCCCATTCAACTGGTCCATTAAGGGTCGGATCTCAGCGTTCAACTCATCGAGACTGAAGAAGCGCTGATTGCGCAGACGTGCCAGAATCCAGCGTTCGACCAAGAGCACAGCCCCTTCGACCTTTGCCTTGTCTTTGGGCTTTCTTGGCCGGGCCGGAACAATGGCAGTATCGTAATGGACCGCCATATCCGCATAGGTGCGGTTGATGGATGGTTCATAGAAACAGGCCTTGGTCACACCGGCCTTGAGATTGTCCGATACCACTTGCGCGGGCACCTCGCCGAAGAACCCAAAAGCCCGGACATGGCTGGATATCCAGTCGGGCAATGATTGCGTCCAGCTGGCTTCCACATAGGTGTAACTGGACGCCCCCAGCGTGGCGACAAATAGCTGCGCCGTCCTCACCTCGCCTGTCTGAGGGCAGACCACATCCATGGTCGCCCCGGCATAATCCACAAACAGACGCTCACCGGCAGGATGCCTTTGGCGCATCACCGGCGACAGCTTGCCCTCCCACCGTGTATAAAGTTCACAAAACCGGCTATACCCGTAACCGGTGGGATGGACGGCCCGGTACTCTTCCCAGAGCAGCGAAAGTGTCACGCCCTTCCGGCGCAACTCGCCATGCATATAGGCCCAGTCTGGTTGCGGATAAGACCCGCATACATCGCCAGCCGTGCGGGGAAACAGTAGGCCTTCAATATCTCCATCGCTCAGATCTGCTGGCAAAGGCCACGACAGGCCAGCCACATCGGCGCGGCGCAAATAATCCGATACTGTCGCCCGCCCCAAAGACAGGCTCAGCGCCATCTGACGATCTGATAATCCATCCGCCCGAAGTCGCAGGGCTTCTCGTATCTTCCGCATTGGCAATCTCTTCATTCGACTCCCTCTCGTTCAAAAAGAACGGCAGGATAACCGCGTTAAGGATCGCCTCGTGGCAGCAATATCTCAGGTGAAAACAGGGTGGCCGGATGCCCCGGAATCCCCGGCCGGATCAAATCGGTACGGGTGGCCGGATGTTATCGGAATCACTGGCCGGATCGCCCCGGAATACGCATAGATATCCTTTCCGCCGCGGGAATTCTAGCAACTCCGGCCGATGCAGAGACGACGGAGGCGTTCTGTGCGGGCCACACCGCGGCGTTCGGCTTCTTCGGCAAGGTGCCGAACTCGATCCTCTACGACAGTACCAAGATCGCCGTAGCCGGATTCCGGGCAAAGGGAGGCGGCAGCGGACGCGGGTGTTCAGCGAGCTGCAGATGCACTACCTGTTCGAAGACCGGTTCGGCCGCCCCGGCAAGGACACGACAAAGCAAGGTCGAGGGTTTGGTCGGCTGGCTCCGGTGGAACGACCTGGTGCCGATGCCGCGAGCGGCGAGCTTCGCGGCGCTCAACGCGAAGCTGCTCGACGACTGCCGGCGGCGGCTCGGCGATCGCTTGCGCGGTCTGTCACCTGTTTCCGGCAAGGAGATCGTCGCCACGGCGGGTGGCTTTCGTCGGACGGCGGCGTCGTGCTCTTGCGCGAGATCGAGAGCCGGCTCGGCATCGCCAAGCGGCTTGCGGCCTGTCTTTCCGATGGGCGCGATCCCGAGCGCGTCAGGCGCGACCATGGGCTCGCCCCCCTGCACGATATTGTCGGGCTCTACTTATCGCCGCGCATCTGTCGACCAAAATCAACAGAATGTTCCGTCCCCGGGACACGGGTCTCGCGGATTGAATCTTACGCTTGGCCTTCCGCTGATGTCATTGCCGGGCCGTCCGGGGCGCCGAGAACCGGCCAGGTCATTGGTCGCGGGTCCTGAGACGTTCCTCCAGGTTGTAGCTGACCTGAGACAGGGAAAAGCACATCACCCAGAAGATGGCACCCACGAATACGAACGGCTCGTATTGGTGACCCAGCCAATCTTCATGCGCCAGAGTGATCTTCGTCACCCCGAGCAAGTCGAACATGCCGATAATTAAGACTAGGCTGCTGTCTTTGATAATAATAACGAATTGGTTTGTCAGAGAAGGGATGGCATTGCGCAGGGCTTGCGGAAGTATAATCTTGCGCATTATTGTACCATACCTCAATCCGAGTGCCCGACCGGCGTCCTCCTGGCCAGGGGGAACGGACTGAAGGCTGCCACGGACGACTTCGGCAATGTAGGCGCCCTGGAACACGATGATGCCGACTTGGGCTCGCAGCAGAGCATCAACGTGCAGCTCGGAGGGCAGGAATAGGGGCAGGAGGATGGAGGAAAGGAACAGGACGGACACCAGGGGGACGCCGCGGATCAATTCGATATACGCCACGCAAAGCATCCTGACAGCGGGCATCTCCCGGCTGCGCCGGCCGATGGCCGCCAGGGCGCCGATGGGAAAGGCAAAGGCGATACCGACGATTGACAGGATCACGGTCAGTGCCAGTCCGCCCCACTGATCGGTCGTTATGGACTTCAGGCCGATCCAATCACCACCTCTCAACAACACGAAAACAGTGAAGGCAGCCACGCTCCACAGACCCAGGAACAGACCGCCCTGACGGCGCAAACGGCCCACCAACGAGGCAAGGAGAAGCAGAAGCAGAATCCCCAAACAAAGAAATGGGCGCCAACGCTCTTCAGCGGGATACAAGCCGACCAGATAAAGTTCCCACGTGTCCGCGATGAACGACCAACAGGCGCCCTCAATCCCCTCGCAGCTTTCGGGTGTTGTCCCGAACGCGGCATCCCAGAGAGCCCAGGAAAAAAGCGCGATGAAAACCCGGACCAAGAACCATAGCGCCAGGATTGTCAGGATGGCATTCAACCAAGACGACATCAGGTTGGCCCGAATCCATGTAACGACGCTGAATGGCTGGATCGGCGGCCGTTCCGACCTTGCTGCCTTGCCCAGTGAGCGCGCCACGGCGCTAATCCTCCCGCGTCAGTTGAATGCGGGCGTTGTACCAATTCATCAAGGTGGCGGTGGCTAGGCCGATGGTGATATAAATAGCCATCGTGAGAACAACCACCTCGAGCGCCTGTCCCGTCTCAAACTCAATCAACATTGCGACCCCGACGATCTCCGGATAGCCGATCACCACGCCGAGCGAGCTGCCTTTGATCAGTCCCACATATCGACTGATCATCGGCGGAATGATGACCCGAAGGGTCAACGGGAAAACGACGAACCAGAAGATGTGGCTTTTGCGCAACCCAAGCGCCGTGGCCCCTTCCACCTGCCCCCGGGGCACGGACTGGACGCCGCCTCGGATTATCTCGGCAACGAAAGTGCTGCCATAGAGGGAGATGGCAATAACCAATGTGATATATTCCGGCGTCAACACCGTGGCGTCACGCATGGAAAAACCCTCGAGTACCGGATAGGTCAACGAAAAAGGCGGCCCTTTTATTAAAACGGATATTGCCGGAATTGTTACATAAATCAGAGCCGCGTAAAGGAATATGGGCAGTCTATTATAGGTGTTTTTAGGGTAAAAGCGATTGTAAATTATCATTACATAAACAACCACGGACGATATTATAATGCTTGTGAAAAACAAAGTAGCGCCAGGCAGCGGCACAATGTCCGGCAGGAACATCCCGCGCTTGTTGATAAATATTTTGTTGCCAATGTTTATGCTATTTTGCAAAGAGGGGACGGAGGCGAGAACGGCAAAGTACCAGAAGAAAATATGAAGCAAGAATGGCAGATTGCGTATCAAATCCACGTATATTCGACCAAGAGCCCGAAACAACCAGTTGTTGGAAAGTCGCATAATAGCGACCAGGAGGCCGATCAACGTCGTCAAGGGGAATGTCAGGAGGGCCACCCGGATGGTGTTAGATAAGCCAGCGATGACTGCCTCACCCATCGAGCTGTCCTGGGTGAAGGCTTCGGTGCGGATCGTGTCGCTGGTCGCGTACACGGTCAGGCCCGGGATGCCAAACAAGAGCACAAGCCTGAGAACGACGAGCCTGAAGTCGCCGCCGACGGTTCGCCCCTTGGCATGTGCCCACGCGGACAGAAGCCAGACACTGAAGGCCGCAACAAGGACAGCGGCTGCAAAACTCAGCAAGCCTCGTTCGAGGCGGGGGAGGGGCCAACCCTCCCCGATAAAGAAGCCGGCTCGCTCTCCGAGGAACCGGAAACCGCTCTTGATTCCAAGCTCAGACAGATTGTGAGCCGCTTGGTTCGCTAGTAAATAGAAAATCCACAGTGCCGATCCGACGATCAGGACTTGGACAATGATGGCGCGGAACCGGCTGTTAAAAAAAAAAGAGGAACGCATGGTCTCCCATGCGCTCCCGACGAAGCTCCTCAGTACTGGGAAATTACGGTCCTGCTTGGAGCTCACTTCCAACTAGGCGAATGTTGCAATCCGCCGTCCCGCGTCAAAGCGTTTCGTCCGCGGGGGATCTCCAGAACCGTATCGGGGCCGATATTTCGCTCGAAGATCTCCCCATAGTTGCCGACGGCCTTGATGGCACGCACGGCCCACTGGTTGTCGAGGCCCATATCCTTGCCCAGATTCTTCTCCAGACCCAGAAGGGCGCGTAGTTGGGCGTCCTGGGCTTTCGCGATCATCTCATCAACGTTGGCCTGGGTGACGCCAAATTCTTCGGCGCCTAACAGCGCATTAAAGGCCCATTTTACAATCTTGGTCCATTGGTCGTCGTTATTGGCCGTGGCCAGGGACAACCATTCATCTCCGAAGCCCGTGTGTATCACGACAAGGGCCGATGGGTCCGTCGAGGTGGCCCGGACATTGGCGCAGTTCGAGGCATCGCACATGATAAAGTCGCAGCGACCAGCCAGGAAGCCATTCTTGCTTGACTGGCCGCTGTCGAATGTGACGACCTTGGAAAGGTCGATGCCGCGCTTCTTGCCTTCGTTGGCGAGGGTGCCCGCGGCCGTCGAGCCGGCGGGCAAACAGACCTGAGCGCCGTCTAAATCTTCGATTGTATTTATGCCGGCCGATTTGTGGGTGATGACTCCTACCACGTCGTACCAGGAAACTGGGCCGAAAGTAATGCCGAGCGTAGTGTCGCGTGCCATTGTCTGAGTGTCGTTCTCCGTCAATACGTCGACTGCGCCGGTCGCTAGGGCATTGAAGCGTTCCGCCCCGGGCAAAGGCGTGAATTTCGCATCGACGCCAACGGCTGCGGCTATGGCCCGGCAAATGTCAACGTTGAACCCACCCCAGACACCGTTCTTGTCGGCGTTGGAAAAGCCCAGGTAGCCCGCCCCGACGCCGCAGTTCACGAATCCCCGTTTCTTTACTTCTTCCAAGGTTGATGCCGTCGCCGACATGACGCTGAGTGCGCCGATCAGGGCACTTGCAGCAAGTCCAATTACCATCTGTTTCATTAAGCTCTCCTTTCAAAGGCGGATAGAATTAGGAAAATTCTAGCACAGAACGGTAGACCCGCTGTATCTACTAGTCTAGTCTAAAAACAAAAAACCGGAGTAGAGCATGACCAGGGTACAGGAACTTGCTAGCGCGCTCGATCGGTTCCCGCGAGTTGCGGTCGCTCAAACGCCGACGGTGATCGAACCGCTGGCCAATCTCGGGCGCCAACTCGGCATCGCGCTCTCGATCAAGCGCGACGACTGCACCGGCTTCGCCTTCGGCGGCAACAAGGTGCGGCAGCTGGAATACTATTTTGGCGCAGCCCGGGCCGAAAACGCCGACACCGTTCTGGTCACCGCGGCGATCCAGTCGAACTATGTCCGTACTACCGCGGCGATGGCACGACGGCTCGGGATGGACTGCCATATCCAGCTGGAGGAGCGGGTTCCGGAGGTTGGCGATCTCTACCGCAGCAACGGCAATGTGCTGCTCGACCGGTTGCTTGGCGCCACGCTGCACAGCTTTCCCGAGGGAGAGAACGAAGCCGGTGCGGATCACGCGGTCAACATGATCGCCGACGAGTTGAGGTCGGCCGGCAGCCGACCTTATGTCATTCCGAATGGACTGGACCATCCACCATTGGGGGCGCTGGGCTATGTCGCCGCGGCAGCCGAAGTTGCGGCACAGTTTGAGGGCGCAACACCATTCGATGAGATCGTGGTGGCGTCCGGGAGCGGCTTCACCCATAGCGGCCTGTTGTTCGGCCTGCGCGCGCTCGGCCTGACGATACCCGTGACCGGCATCTGTGTGCGGCGCCCCGCCAAGGCTCAAAGCGAACGGCTGGCGCGGCGCTTTGGCGATCTGGCGCGACTGACCGGCCTGTCGGTGACGCTGGCCGCAAGCGATATCCGGGTCGACGATCGCGTCCTTGCTCCCGGCTACGGGCGATTGAACGAGGCCACGGTCAGCGCTATCCGGCGAACCGCCGAGGAGGAAGGTCAGTTTCTCGACCCGGTCTATACCGGCCGGGCGATGGCGGGATTGATCCAGCGCGCCGAGGCCGGCCAATTGGCGGGCGAGCGGGTGCTGTTCTGGCACACCGGCGGACAGCCGGCCTTGTTCGGTTATGCCGATCAGCTAGCCGCCTGGGAGGCCGCGTAGCAGCGCGACCGGTCGCGGATAACGTCAGCAGGCCAAGACCGGGTGGTTCGACGGTGGGAGGCCGAATGGCCGTCCGATGGGCAGTGTCAGAGGAAATCGGCTTGAGCCGAAGGAGGGGCGGGCCGTAGCCTCGGCGAATGAGCAATCCCTTCCGCTATTTCAAGACGTCGCCAGAGATCATCCGCTCGGTTTATAGGTCCTGACCCTAGCTCTTGCGATAAGCCGATCCGACCGCCTATTGCGCGCCGCGCGCTTCCGGCAGGGCTCAGAGCAATAGCGTGCGTCAATGCGTTTGTGCGTGGGCATCAACTCGCCACAGCCGTCGCAGTGCCATCCCCTGCGGTAGTTTTCTAAAAGCCGTTCGACGCGCTTTCGAATGTGTGTCGGATTTTGCCAAGGGAAATAAGACCAGCTCATACCAACGGCCTTATAGAATGACGCTTTTTGCGTATTCGCGTGAGGTTATGTTTTGAACGGTCTCTTTGTCTTCGGCGAAGAAGTTCCACGCGTCGCAGCACTTCTCGACGATGTGGTCGTAACTGTCGAAGATGGAGATGGCGAGTTTGTTGGCGCGCAGGTAGGCCCAGACGTTTTCGATCGGGTTGAGTTCCGGCGCGTATGGCGGCAGGGGGAGAAGTGTGATGTTGTCGGGGGTGCATAGTGCCTTTGAACCGTGCCAGCCTGCGCCATCAAGCACGATTACGGCATGTGCCCCTGGAACGACGGGTTTGGCGATTTCGGCGAGGTGTTCATTCATCGCCTGCGTATCGGCAAAGGGCATGACGAGGGCGGCGGCAGCGGCGCGTTCCGGACAGACGGCTCCAAATATGTAAGCCCATTTGTAGCGAGTATCACGTGGCGCGCGCGGGCGGGTTCCGCGCCTGGCCCAAACACGGGTGAGCGTTCCCTGCTGTCCGATCCTCGCTTCATCTTGGAACCAGATTTCCAGTGGTTTGCCGCGGGCTTCAGGCGGCAGTGCCGCCGCTACCAGCTGCGCGAAGTTTTTTTTTGAACGCCGCCTGTGCGGCCGGATCCGATTGAGGATGTGCGGGGCGCACCGAAAGCCGCCTGAACCCAAGTTCGGCAAGCTGTTTGCCTACCGTGCGCTCATGCATGACAACACCGAAGCGCTCTTTGATCAGGTGCTTCAGGTCGATACGCCGCCAACGCACCACGCGGTCCATCTCAGGGTCAGGACCCGCGCGAACGATCTCGGAAAGTTCCGCCTTCTGCGCGGCGCTCAGGTAAGGCGTGCGCCCTGGTGCCGTGCGGTTCGACAGGCCCGCAAGCCCCCCGGCATTGTAACGATACACCCAGTCGCGCAAGGTTTGCCGGTCCATCCCGCAGCTCCGCGCCGCCGCCGCGCGGTCCGACCCTTCCATAACCAACGCAATCGCCAACATCCTCCGCGCTGCCTTCGCATCCGTTGACCTCGCCGCCGACGCGCGAAGGTCCCTCGCCGATAAATCCAACCGTGTAACCGCAACTGTCATGGGTCTCTCCTGCTTGTAGCAGAAGCGAATCACAACCGAGACGAAAAGGGAATCCCAAAAGCGTCACGCATAATGGCCCTTGGTATCAGACGCACGTAGGGCGGGGCCAGTTTCTTCAATCCAGATCAGGCAGTCGTCAGGGTCGGACATGGTTAATATCCGTTAAATTATCCGGGTCGGGCTACTGATTTGGCTTAACTTTCTTGGGCCATCTGGTCCGCAAAATTCTCGCCTTTTAGGGGTGCCCAATGACAGCTTCCCATCGGCATGCCCGGATTGCCGGGGGCGAATGTGCCATCAGGATTGCGACCGTCCGCTATCTGCCCGCTGTTTCGGTCAGTCATGGCTGGTTTGTCAATCCCGGAGTAAAAAGGGTCAATGTCCCGGTGCAAAACTGGACACCTGGTTTGATTTAGGTGCGCACCCTGGTGCGTGTGCTTTCCAAATAGCTGATGCGTGCCAGGGTGCGTTGGCCGCAGGCCAACCTTTTCGCAGTTTTGGTATTTTCAGGATTACGGTTTGGCGATTTTGCTCTGGCGCAACCGGTAGCTTTCGCCGTTCATCTCGAGGATATGGACGTGGTGGGTTAGGCGATCGAGAATGGCGCCTGTGAGGCGTTCTGCGCCGAAGATCTCGGTCCATTCATCGAACGGCAGGTTGGATGTGATGATGATGGAGCCACGTTCGTAGCGCTGCGAGATGATCTCGAAGAGAAGCTCGGCCCCGGTCTTGCTCAGTGGCACAAAACCCAGTTCATCAATGATCAGCAGGTCCTGGCTGACCAGTTGTTTCTGCAAGCGCTGCAGGCGGCGTTCGTCGACGGCCTCGATGAGTTCATGGACGAGAGCAGCGGCAGTGGTGAAGCGTACTTTCCTGCCCTTCTGGCAGGCCGCCAGACCCAATCCCAGGGCGATATGGGTTTTACCTGTGCCGCTTGGCCCCAATGCGATGATATTGGCGCGCCGGTCTATGAACTCACCGCGGGCCAGTTGCATGGTCAGGACCTTGTTCAGCGACGGGATGACCTTGAAGTTGAAGCTGTCCAGGCTTTTGGTCGCCGGGAACTTTGCGGCCTTGATCCTGCGCTCGATCATCCGGCGTTCGCGCTCGATCAGTTCCAACTCGCAAAGCCGCAGCAGGTAGTTGATGTGATCCTTGTTCTCCACTGCGCATTGCCGGGCCTGTTTGGCATATTCGCTGTGGAAGGTCGGCAGCCGGAGCTTCTTGAGGTGGTGCTGCAGCAGAACCTGCGGGGTGTCGGTCATGCCGGCGCCTGCGCCATCAGGCTCATGTAACTGGCAGGATCTGTGGTCTCGACCTGCGCCCTTGGAAGGTACGGGTAAATCTCCAGATCGAGCCGGGGTGGGCGTTTCTCGATCCGGCAGAGGACGAGATGCTTCACTGCATCGTAGCCGATGGCCCCGAGTTCCAGTGACTGCCTGATGGCGCCGTGAACATGGCCCATCTCGAAAGTCTCCAGCAGCCGCAGAACCTGGACGTATTCGCGCTTGCCCTTCTTTCCCATGCGCGCTTCCAGCAGCCGGTGCAGGGTGGCGAACTCCCCGGGCAGGTCCCAGCCCTGCAACGGAGCCGCCTGATCAAGCGCGCCGACCTTCTGTTCCAGCAGCGGCAGGAAGTGCATCGGATCGAAGACCATGTCCGCTTTTTCGTAGGACCGCTTGTGGCAGGCGATGATTTCCGTGCCGCAGCCGATGATGACCTCGTGGACATAGCCGCGAACCTGGACCTCGTGCTGGGCGTATGCGACCGGCACGGAATAGTCGTTGTTGCGATAGCGGACCATCGAGATCGACGTCGCCCGGGTGCTGACCTTCTCGCAGGCGTCATAGGCGTCAGGGGTAGTGTCATCAGCGCATCAAGATCACGCATCAGCCGCTCGCCGATAGTCTCGGAATGACCTCGCAATACTTCGTCCTGCCGTTTGAGGCATTGCTCCTCCAGCCGGGCGTTCAGATCATCGAAACTGTCGAAGCGCGGCATCGGCACCAGGAAGTTCCGCCGGCCATAACCGATTGTGCCTTCGACATTACCCTTGTCGTTGCCCTTGCCAGGACGGCCGAACCTGTCTTCGAACAGGTAATGCGACTGCAACTCAGCAAAGGTTCTGGTTCGTTGCCGTTTTCCGTCCCCGAGGATCCGCGCCACCGCGATCGTGGTGTTGTCGTAGAGCCCTGACAGCGGCACGCCGCCGAAGAACGCAAAGGCGGAGACATGGCCATCACAAAAGGCCTCGGTTGTCTCCGCCGGATAGGCCTTGATGAAGAACGCGTCCGAGTGCGGCAGAGACATTGCAAAGTAGGGCAGCTTGCGCACGACCCCGCCAATCTCGCCAAGCGCCTCACCAAAATCAACCTGGGCGTGGCCTGGCGCGTGGCTCAGCGGCACGAACACTTCCCGAGTCCGGCGCTTCTTCTCCCGCACATAGTCGGTCACAATCGTGATCCCGCCGGTGAAGCCATGTTCATCACGCAGACGCTCATATATCCGCTTCGACGTATGCCGCTGCTTCTTGAGCCGCGACTTATCCTCTTCCAATATCTGGTTGATGAGCGGAATGAACGGGTCAAGCTTTGGACGGGCTGGTGGCCCATTCCTGCGATACCCCGGTGGCACCGCATGCTTCAGAATTTTTGACACAGTCTTGCGATCAATCCCAAAATGTCGGGCCGCCGCACTCTTGCTCATCCCATCCACATGGCACGCACGGCGTACCCGACTATACAGTTCCACAGAATACATCTCCCCGCCCTCAGCTCGTTTGCCTCAGGCGTCAGAATGGCGGAGTTTTACTCCGCGACAGTCAGATTATTCGACCGTTTCTGTGGTCCAGTATTGCTCCGGGATTCACATGCACCCAAAAGTCTTGACTGTATCTCATTTGAGATACATGTTATCTCCCGAACAGGAGGACTTGTTATGCCCGCTCAAACCTCAATGCTCCACGTCCGCGTGGATGATCAGCTCAAGGCGCAAGCAACCGACGCCCTCGCTGGCGTCGGACTGACGCTCTCGGATGCCGTGCGCATTCTGCTCACCCGTGTTGCCACAGAAGGCGGATTGCCTGCTGGCCTCACGACGGATTCGGACGCCTACGACGCCTGGTTCCGAGCCAAGGTGCAAGAAGCCCTGGATGATCCGCGTCCTTCGGTTCCTCACAGCCGGGTCATGAGTGACGCACAGGCGCTGATTGACGGGAAGCGCCTTGCTCAGTCTTGAATGGAAGGCCACGGCAATCGCTGACCTGCTGGCGATTGTCGACTACATCTCGGACGACAACCCCGACGCCGCCCAGGCTCTGAAAGATGAGATCGACGCGAAGACTTCACGTCTGCCAGAGAGTCCACAACTCTATCGGGTCGGTCGAGTGGATGGCACCCGCGAGATGGTGGTGCGTCCAAACTATTTGGTGGTCTATGCAGAAGATGCCCACGCTGTGACAATCCTGCGGGTGCTGCACGCAGCGCAACAGTGGCCGCAGATATGATGAGGTATTTCACAAGACATCAGTATCAGGCCAGAAACGGCCGTTTTTGGAGATTTTCACGCCCTGCCCCACACAGGATCAACAGGTTAGCTGTGACAACCCCCCCCGGCAAAACTTTTGCAGTTTTGGCAAGTTTTTGTCACAGTGAGCCATAAGGTGTGACCACGACGCGAACAAGACCGGCCAGGGAACCAGACCCATGACGTCCCTGGCACTTCAGTCAGATTCAGCTGGGCACCGCCCGCTGGCCGATCAGAGCAGGGACAGGCCCGGCACCGTGGCACGCCCGTCCCGGCCGGGCACCAGCCTTTAGGCCACGATCGCAGGACCGACAAGAGAACGGACCACAAAATGCGGAACCGTCACGGATCAGGCGGCGCGATGACGCGACCGCCGGTGGCCACAACGCTCCAGTGCCCGGCGGAGAACCTGCCGTCCGCCGCCCGGTCGAGCGCGATTTTCTCTCTGGTCGTGACAGGCCGCCAGACGCAGTTCAAGTCTTTCGACCCGGTGAGGGGTGCCAGAACGGACCACCCTTCGGCGCATGCCCGGATATCGGTGGGACCGTCGGTTTCGATGTCCGTCTTTCCCGTGCGCCTGTTTGAAGGGTGGACCGGTTTTTTGCACCGGGAGCCACGCCACCGTCTCACGATCCGTCTCCGACGGGCGGCTCCTCCGGCGGGCTGGCGGTGGCCATCCACAGGGCAATGGCCTGCGGGACATCCTCGCCAATCACGCTGATCCCGTGCAGCTGGATTTCCACCAGATGGCGCGGGGGCTTGTCTTCGGGACCATGCACCGCCAATAGCTTCCGGTCTCGAGGATATCCGTCATCACCCGCTCCACGCGGTCTTCCACCGCACTCATCCCGTCCAACGTTTCAGAGATCGTTGCGGGGCGCGAAAACCGCGTCGAGATCCCCGGCCAGGATCAGCGCTTCGAGCCAGGCATCGAGTTCAGCCGACGCGGCCGCGCGCACCTGCGCGGTCCGCGCCTTCGGAATCTCCCCGAACTTCAGCCGCGCCTGCCGCAGGAAAGTTTCGGCCTTGGCTCTGGCTTCACCTCTGGCTTCACCCTCGGCGATCCCGACGGCCTTGCCCTCGGCGATCCCGACGGCCTTGCCTTTCTCGAGGCCCCGCGCTTCTCCCTGTTCCAGCCAGGCTTGTGCCACAGTTCCCATCAGTGTCTCCCAATCCTCGGGTTTGGTCCGCCGCAGCGAGGCTTTCAGCATCGGCGGCGTCAGGTTCATCTTCTCGACAATATACCGTAGAAGATGGTTTTCAAAGGCGCTTCCGTCAACCTGTCGCTAACAAGGCATATGTCCGGTTTATGTACCATGCGATCTGTCCGGTTTTAGGGTGCTCCGAAAGGGAGCGCTTTATGACTAGGACAGGCATTTTACAGGACCTACGACGAATGAAGTTTTCAGATTATTATGAGCGAACGAAATCGCGGCAGCTGACACAGGCTGACGCGGCGGGTCTTCTTGGCATGTCGGAGCGCAGCTTTCGACGCTACAGTACGCGTTATGAAGCTGATGGGGCGGACGGGCTCTTTGATCGCCGCCTTTCCAAAGCGGCGCATAACCGTGTGCCAGTGGACACGATAAAAGATGTTCTGAGTCTTTTTGACACCCGATACTGGGATTTCACGCCCAGGCATTTCCACGAGAAGCTGGTTGAGGCCCATGATTTCAAACACAGCTATAACTGGGTCCGCCTGACACTCCAGGCGCGGGGACGAATAACCAAAGCTGCAAACCGGGGCAAACACCGCCGCAAGCGTGAGCGTCGCGCTCTTCCCGGGATGATGTTGCATCAGGATGGGTCAAGCCACGACTGGGTTGCGGGCCGGTGGTGGGACCTGATCGTGACCATGGATGATGCGAGCAGTGAGGTCTACTCCGCGTTCTTCGTGGATGAGGAAGGGACAATGAGCAGCTTCACCGGCATAGGGGACGTGATTGGATCCAAAGGGCTTTTCTGCTCGCTTTATGCCGACAGGGGTAGTCACTACTGGCATACGCCCGAGGCTGGCGGCAAGGTCGACAAGTCAAACCCGACCCAGGTGGGCCGCGCATTGGCCCACCTGGGCATAGAGTTGATCCCAGCCTATTCCCCCGAAGCGCGCGGACGGTCTGAACGCATGTTCGGAACACTGCAGAACCGGTTGCCGCAGGAACTGAGATTGAACGGGATCACAACGATGCAGGAAGCCAATCGCTTCCTGCGGGATGTCTTCTTGCCCGCCCACAACAGGCGCTTTGCAGTGACCCCCTCTGCACACGGGGAAGCCTTTGTTCCATTCGCAGGGGAACTGCACGACATTTTGTGTGTGCATGAAGAGCGTGTCGTGGGCAGGGATAATACGGTTCGTTATAAAAACCGTTGCCTGCAAATCCCCGATGACAGGCATCGCCATCACTACGTCAAGTCGCGCGTATGGGTGCATGAATATCCAGACGGCCGGATTGCCCTGTTTCACGGCCCCCGCAAACTGGCGCTCTACGACGGCGAAGGCCGAGAAATCAGTTCAGAAGAAAAACAGGCTGCGTGAACCGCTTTGACCAGCCTAACCTTACTCTGTGGCAGCGCTCGCCTTCGGCTCGCACAGCCACAGAGTAAGGAAGACAGAAGCGGACAATTGCCATGGTACATAAACCGGACAAATCGAAATGTTCTCGACAGGCGCTTCCGTCAACCGGTCCCCCGGTCATCAGGTCCAGCAGCTCGGACGGCACCGTATCCGCATAGACCAGCCGCAGCGCCAGCAGACCGGCCCGGACATCCGGGGCGCGCGACAGATCGAGGGGTTCGATCTGGCCGAGATCGCGCAGCGTATAGGCGAAGCCGCGTAACGGATCCTCGACCCCTTCCGGCGCGTCGATCATTTCCGCGAGCGACAGTGGTGCCGTCCAGTCCCCCCGACCGTGGTAAAAAACAATCGGTATGATCGTCGGAAGCCTGCCGGAGCGTGACGCGCCGTTTTCCTCCAGCGACCGCGTCCAGATGTTCAGCATGTAGCGCGCCAGCTGCAGGGGCGTGGCCCCGTCGACTCGACTTTTGTGCTCCAGGAGAACGTAGATCCGAGCCGGTTGCCCGGTTCGGAGCTGAACCCGGAACAGCGCATCACACTGGGTCTTTGCCCCCTCCCCGTCCACGAAACTGCCTTCGACCGGCTCCGGCGGGATGTCGGGATCCAGCAGCGCCGCCACCTCGTTCGGCAGGTGATCGCGCAACAGAGCCGCCGCCCGTTGCGGGTTAGAGACCAGCGCGCGGAACAGCGCGTCATGCGGCGTGGCAGGCAGGCTCATAAGGCTGTTTCTCTCGACATGAGTCCGGGGAAGTGATGCACTCCGGTTACCCGTTTCCCGGCCAAATGCAAACCGGAAGTGATCTCGGAACACAGCGAGCTATTCAAAATACCGCACAATTTCTCTGATTTTGCGCTCCGAAATCCTTGAACGCTGTGCATACTTATTTTTCATTGTCTTTCATAGCCTTATGATGTAAATGCATCAATCAGCTAGGCAAGACCCCAAAAATAATATCAAGCAAATGCGCGAGCGGTTATGTCGCCTCACGTACCTTTATGCAGATGGACCCTGCTTGCGGCGGACAGTCATGCCGCAGGTCCGACCAGGCTTTTCCGACCACCCCGGATATAGCTGCTCACCACCTGTTGGTGTTGATCCTTTGGAGGAGATAATGTCAAATCTGGTGTTCACGCATTCAATCATGCGGCGGCATTTTCTGGTTGGTCGTGGCGTTCTCCGTCTCTGAAATTGATACCTTCGATGACGTCTGCGAGGTGAGCGAAGCCTTTTAGGCGACGCCAGTTTGTCTCGGCACACTGGCCCGGTTTGAACATCATGTGGAGCATACCGTCTCGGGTCAGGCAGCCTTTTGACCGCTTGGTTCGGTGGCGGATCGTGGCGAAAGCGGATTCAATGGGGTTGGTGGTGCGGATGCTTTGCCAATGTGCCGCCGGAAAGTCATAGTACGCCAAGAGTTCGGTTCGGTCTTTTTGCAGGGACGCGGTCGCTTTTGGGTATTTGTTCTCAAAGGTTTTGACGAATAGATCAAAGGCTCTTTCTGCGCTCTTGCGCGTTTCTGCACGCCAAATGCCATGGATCATGGTCTTGGCTTTTTGCTGGGTGGACTTTGGAAAACAGTTTAGCACATTGCCGGGTTTTGGGTAGTGCCCCTGGACGTGGTGTAATTCCGACGTTAGCGCGGGCTGAGTGGAGCCTCGCGCGTAGCTCAGGCGAAGTCCGCGCGGGTTGCTGGGCGGCCATGGACGTTCTCCGGTAGGGTTTGGGTTGCAACCTGACCTACCGATCGAGGAGATCACCCATGACCAAGGAGACGATATCAGAAACCGCCGCGCTGAAGGCGCTTCTTTCCGAGACCGCCGATCATCAGATTTTGGCCGAGATGCTGGGTTTTGTTGCCGACCGGTTGATGGCACTGGATGTGGATCAGCTGTGCGGTGCCGGGGTGCATGAACGCTCGGCCGGGCGGGTGAACCACCGGAACGGATATCGCCCGCGCCGATGGGAAACCCGCGCCGGGACCGTTGATGTTCAGATCCCGAAACTGCGCAAGGGGACGTATTTCCCGGAGTTTCTGGAACCACGCCGGGCCTCGGAGAAAGCAATGACCGCGGTGATCCAGGAAGCCTACATTCAGGGCGTCTCAACGCGATCAGTGGATGATCTGGTCAAGACCATGTGCATGACGGGCGTCTCCAAGAGCCAGGTATCCCGCCTGTGCGTGGAGATCGACGAACGCGTTGACGCCTTCCTTGACCGGCCACTGGAGGGCGAATGGCCCTATCTCTGGCTGGACGCCACCTACATCAAGGTGCGGCGTTCGGGACGGATCGTCAGCGTGGCAGCCATAGTGGCGGTTGCGGTCAACACCGACGGGCGGCGCGAGGTTCTGGGCATCGCCATCCAACCCAGCGAAGCCGAGGTGTTCTGGGACGAATTCCTGCGCGCTCTGGCCGATCGCGGCCTGCGCGGGGTAAAGCTGATCATCGCTGACGAACATAAAGGCCTGAAGGGGGCCGCCGCCAAAGTGCTGGGTGCTACGATCCAGCGCTGTCGCGTGCACTTCATGCGCAATGCCCTGGCCTGCGTCGGCAAGAAGGACCGTCCCATCTGTGGATAGGATGCAAAGTTGACCCCATTATTGGGGTAATCGGCGTCCAAAAGTGACCCCCCTGATAGTTCTGTACAGATGCTCCTTCAAAGATTTGAGGGAGCGAGTTGGGGATGTTGGTTGTGGAGACGATTGCAAAGATCAGGCGCGCGCATTTCATTCAGGGGAAGTCGATCAAGCAGATATGCCGGGAGCTTCGGGTTTCACGGAACACAGTGCGCAAGGTGATACGTTCTGGTGCGACGGAGTTCAGCTATGACCGTTCCACCCAACCGCGTCCGAAGATCGATCCCTGGCGTTCTCAATTGGATGATATGCTGGCCGACAATACTCGGCATTCTAGACGCGAACGCCTGACGCTTGTCCGGGTATATGAAGAACTGCGCAACCAAGGATACGACGGCAGCTATGATGCGGTACGGCGCTATGCGGCCAGTTGGTCGAAGGCGACGCGGGCCGCATCCGCTGATGCTTATGTTCCGCTGAGCTTTGATCCCGGTGAGGCGTATCAGTTCGACTGGAGCCAGGAAGTTGTCCTGATTGGTGGCGCGACCACGACGGTCAAGGTGGCGCATGTTCGCCTCTGCCACAGCCGGATGCCGTTTGTTCGGGCCTATCCGCGCGAGACGCAGGAGATGGTGTTTGACGCCCATGACAAGGCCTTCGCCTTTTTCGGCGGGGCCTGTGCGCGGGGTATCTATGACAATATGAAGACGGCGGTGGACGCGATTCTTGTTGGCAAGGAGCGGACCTACAATCGCCGGTTCCAACAGATGTGCGGGCATTATCTGGTTGATCCTGTTGCCTGCACGCCTGCTTCAGGTTGGGAGATGGGTCAGGTTGAGAACCAGGTCGGCGTACTCCGGCGAAGGTTCTTTGTGCCGCGACCAAAGTTTAAATCCTACGCTGAGCTGAACGCCTGGCTGGAGGATCGTTGCCTGGCATATAGCCGGGCCAACACGCATCCGGACATGCGCGACAAAACAATCTGGGAAGTGTTCGAAAAAGAGCGCGCGAGCCTTGTGCCCTATGTTGGCCCGTTTGATGGGTTCCATGCTGTTCCGGCCGCTGTCTCCAAAACCTGCCTGATCCGCTTCGACAACAACCGCTACCCGGTCGATGCCCGCGCGGTTGGCCGACCGGTGGATATTCGGGCCTACGCTGACCGGCTGGAATGCTGGCAGGAGGGCCGCATTGTTGGCAGCCATACACGCGCCTTCGGACGCGGCAAAACCATCTATGATCCCCTGCATTATTTACCCGTTCTTGCGCGCAACCGGGCGCTTTGCGCAATGGCGCGCCGTTCAGGGAATGGGATTTGCCTGCGGCAATCCGACGGGTCCAGCGCAAGCTGGAACGCCAACCCGGCGGTGATCGCCAGATGGTGGATATCTTAGTGTCTGATTCAAAACTAATTGAGTGATTTCAGCGAGTTGTGATTCAATCGGATTGATAAGATTCGAGGGAGATCACAATGGCTTGGACGGAAACCACTCGCGCCCGATATGAACGGCATTCGGGACGCTATGCAAGCGATTTAACTGATCAGGAATGGGGTTTGATCGCGCCATTCCTGCCGCCGCCTAAAACAACTGGTCGTCCGCGCAGCACGGGATGCGCGATGTTCTGGATGCCATTTTGTACATCGCCAACGCCGGGTGTGCGTGGCGTATGCTGCCCAATGATTTCCCGCCAGTGTCCACCGTGCGCTACTATTTCTATGGCTGGCGCAACGATGGCATCTTTGAAGTGATCAGCCATTTTCTGGTGGCGACGGCGCGCGAGTTTCATGGCAAGAAGCCCGGCCCCACCGCTGGTGTCATTGATAGCCAAACCATAAAAACAACGGAAAGCGGTGGCATTTCGGGCTATGACGCGGGCAAGAAAACCAAGGGCCGCAAGCGCCACATTGTCACCGACACGCTCGGGTTTATGGTTGGGTTGGTCGTGCATAGCGCCGGTATTCAAGACCGTGATGGCGCACCGGAAGTGTTGAAATCCATCCGGTATTCCCATCCAAACTTGCGCCATATCTTTGCGGATGGCGGTTATGCCGGACCAAAGCTGCGCGACGCTCTTGAAGGCATCGGTGACTGGACAATCCAGATCGTCAAGCGCTTCGACACTGCGGAAGGCTTCGAAGTCATTCCCAGAAGATGGGTCGTCGAGCGCACCTTCGCATGGCTCAACCGCTGCCGGCGATTGGCCAAAGATTGGGAAAAATCCATCGCAAGTTCACAGGCATGGATACTCGTTGCACATATCAGAACCCTCACGCGTAAAATTGCAAGGCATTGTAATCATGCGTAGAGTTTTGAATCAGACACTTAGGTGCCATCCTGACCGATGGTCTGGAGGCCGTCGAAGCCGCCTGTTCTGAGGCACTGTCGCACAATGTTCATTCCGCAGGAGTTGTCCTGAACATCCTTGCGCGCCATCGCGAACCGCCGCCGCCCCTAACAATCACAACCCCGGATGCGCTGCGGCTGAACTGCGAGCCTGCCGCCGATTGCGACCGATATGACAGCTTGAGGAGAAAAACAGATGGAACGCTCAGACCTGCTCGATGCGATGGGAAAGCTGAAGCTCTACGTAATGAAGGCCTCCTACGATGAGATTATTACCACCGCAGTCAAGCGCCAGCATGAACCGCAACAGATCATTGGCGACCTTCTGAATGCCGAGATCAGCGAGAAGCAGGCGCGCTCCATCAAATATCAGATGACAATTGCCAAACTGCCGCTGGCCAAGGAACTGGAAGAGTTCGACTTCGAGGCGACCGAGATCAACGAGACTCTGATCCGTGATCTGGCGCGGGAGACTTCCTGGATCACCAGCGCAACCTGGTGCTGATCGGCGGAACCGGAACCGGCAAAACCCACCTCGCCGTCAGTATTGCCCGCGCCTGCATCCGAAACGGCCGTCGCGGGCGGTTCTTCAATGGCGTCGATCTGGTGAACAAGCTCGACGCCGAAGCCCGTGCAGAACGGCAGGGACGAACGGCAGATCTGATCTCTCGCCTCGACTTCCTGATCCTGGACGAGTTGGGCTATCTGCCCTTCGCCCAGACCGGTGGACAGCTTCTATTCCACCTGATCAGCAAACTCTATGAGCGCACCTCGATCATCGTCACAACCAACCTCGCCTTTGGTGAGTGGCCGAGCGTCTTCGGCGATGCGAAAATGACCACCGCACTGCTCGACCGGCTGACACATCACTGCGAGATCGTCGAAACTGGAAACGAAAGCTGGCGCTTCAAAAACCGAGCCTGACCCCTAACCGAAACCACGCTGGCCCGCCGCCGCTGCGTTATATGGAGACTACGCAGCAACGGGCCAGCTCAGCACAAAAGGCGGGTCATTTTTGGGCGCCGATAGGGGGTCAACATTCAATGCCGATTGACATGGTACGATACGCCAAGCATGATCGATGTATTAGAATTTACACATTATCTTACACATATGCGCATCTTCAAAGATTCTATCGAATAGAGACCTCAGCATAACTTGAGGATTCCCAAAGGCAAGAATATTTGTTAGGTTCGGTTATGCAAAAACCATTCATCACCCAACCCGAACTTTTCGTTTCCAGCACTGAGCTTGATCATCCCGCCCTTCATGCACTTGACGCCACAGAAGCGGTTCTGGATTGGTCGAAGGTCGAACCAATTTTGTCGTCGATTTATGCCTCAAAAACAGGCCGTCCAAGCTATCCACTTTTGACCTTGTTTCGCGGTTTGCTGTTGGGGGTGTGGTATCGATTATCGGATGTTGAGCTGTCGCAATGCCTTTATCGTGATCTGCTGTTTCGTAAATTTTGCCACCTTAAACTGGGCGGCGATGTCCCGGAGGCGTCAACGCTGGGGCGGTTCCGCAATCAACTGGTTGAACATGATCTGTGGGAGCGTCTCTTGGGGGAGATCAACCGCCAGCTTGAGGCCAAGAACATTATTCTGACGGAAGGGCGTATCAACATCATTGATGCACCCCCGTTGAGGCTGCACAATCTGGCTCGGGCAAAGGTAAAGATGGTCAGCCAAAGCGCGATAAGGACGCGGGCTGGCATGTCAGGAAAGACAGCCGTGGTAATCTAAAATCCACCTATGGATACTCGGTTCATACGGGTGTGGATGAGGACGGCTTCATTCAACGCCAGACAGTCACTGCGGGTAATGTGCATGACAGCGTCGAACGCGATACGCTTTTATTGGGCGATGAGAGTGCCCTTTACGCGGATGCGGCTTACAGTTCCCGGGAGACGCGTGACAAACTGAAACGTTTTGGCACTGCAGATCAGGTGCAACGCAAAGGTTACCGTAACAAACCTCTGTCGGATGATGACCGTAATCGCAATGATGAGATTGCTGTTATTCGTGCTGGTGGCGAGCGGCCCTTTGCCACTTACAAAAGCCGTTATGGCTTAGCCCGAACACGATTTATGGGGTTGGCCAGGAATATGACTGCCTACGGTATTGCAGCCATCGCTCATAACGTTCGCAAAGGGGCCAAATTCTTGACACTCTACGGATTGCCCGACCAGAGTTGCGCTGGATAAGTGCGGCCAAAACCTGGAAATGGGACATAAAACTACGTCAAATTGACCATATCCAACCCTCAAAGTCGCAAATATCCGATTTTACTGGAAATCCATCCCGAACTCCGTAATATCAAGCTGGAAAAGAGGCCTTATGCTGAGGTCTCATATTGTTTAATTTTTTGGAATTTTGGGTGCAGGCTATCGGCAATGGTTGAAATACCGTCACCTCGGCAAAGGCGGCAACAGTGGAAAAAAACCATGTATGATTGGAAAACATAAAGAAACGCATTGTGATTTCCAATTCCAGCCCCAGTTGTTGCTAAATTGGAAAAAGACTGTTCGAAGATCAGGATTTTATTTTGCGGATCAAGTTCGAAATGTGGTGAATATCAGGATTTATCGCGGCACATTCAAATAAACTGTGATAAATTGATCGCAATTTGCGAAAAGCGTACGGCTGACAAGGTGTTTTGGTAAGCACCTGTTTTAAAACAAAGAAACCTCCTTTCCAGCACTTTGTATTGGCACTGTATCGATCAACCCGTGTGCCAAATTGAAAATTAGCTGCAAAAATCCAGTGAATATGACCAAGAGAGGGCCAAAATAGCGTAAGCGTCCGGTCTGACGGCCTTATTTCCTTGGTTTTCCGGGCTTCCAGCGTTTTGCGAGACTGAGGACTTCGAGTTTGAGTTTGTCGGTTTCGGGCTGATTGGGATCGAAGGTGCCGCCATACCAGTCTTTGAGATGATCGTGCTCTGGATGCTTTGGATCGGCCATGGCATCGAGGAACCCGTAGTAGCCAGGGAAGCCCCCGACGTCTTCGGGCGGGCATTTACCGGTGACCTCGATTAGTCTGGGATAGAGTTCGCCAGGGACGGGATCGGTGATCCTGCCGATCTTGATCCTGTGTTCCCAGTTGTCGCCAAAATCGTAGATGTAGTTGATCGTCTTTTTGCCGGTGTCCTCGATGACTTGGCCCAGAGTGGTTTTGTTGGCGGGCAGGTCCTCGCCGCCAAAATCGGGGTCCGCGATACCCCATGTGGCGCGGGCTGCTTCGAACATGTAGAGATGCGAGTTGGTCCAGCCCATGGCCACCTGCAGTGTCAGGTGCAGCCGGTCCAGCCGGATATCGGCAGGCACCTGCAGGGTGCGGGTGACAGCGGGCTCGATGTCTTGCAGGGTGACTTTGATCTCGATGATGCTCATGCAGCGTCTTTCATGTGATGGTGGCTGCCCATGTTCCATGGCAGCAGGTCGTCGACCTTGGTGATCTTGCAATCCGGGATGCGGGCCAGAGTGTCGGCCAGCCAGCCCTGCGGATCAACGTCGTTCAGTTTGGCGGTTTCAATCAGCGTATAGGCGATGGCTGCGGCTTTGCCGCCTGCCGGTGATCCAACGAAGAGGTAGTTCTTGCGCCCCAAAGCAATACCTCTGATGGCCCGCTCGGCCGCATTATTATCGGGCATGCTGACTTCGGCGCTTCGATTTCCGCCCCTGTTTTTCAAATGTCATGTTAGACAGGTTTCGCGGAATCGGGGCGTCGGAGTGCGAAGAAGCGGGCAGGCCGACTAGACAATGAGCTGCGAGCTCGTGTTGTTATCTGGCCGCCCCTACGACCAGCCCGTGTGCGCCGCGAGCGCGTATCCGTAATTGTCTTACGAGCCCGTGCACTCCTTTAACAACGAGAAGGAGTACATATGATGAGATCAATAGGAATGGACGTCCATCGAAGTTTCGCGCAAGTCGCGATCTGTGATGATGGCCAAATAACAGACAGTTTCAAGGTCGATATGGAGCATGATGCGGTCGTGGAATTCGGGCGCAGTCTGCGAGCAGATGACGAGGTGGTTCTGGAGGCCACGGGAAACACCGCAACGATCGTCCGGCTTCTGACGCCGTTCGTGGCGCGGGTGGTGATCGCCAATCCACTACAGGTGAAGGCAATCGCTCATGCCCGGGCGAAGACCGACAAGGTAGACGCAAAAATCCTAGCCCAACTTCACGCAGCAGGGTTCCTGCCTGAGGTGTGGGCGGCGGATGACGAGACGCTTGCACTAAGGCGACTTGTTTCAGAGCGCGCAGCGGTGGTGCGCTCTATCCGACGATCCAAAAGTCGCGTTCAGGCAGTCCTGCACGCCAACCTAATCCCAAAATACGCAGGCCATCTGTTCGGGAAAGGTGGGCGACGTTGGTTGGCCAAGGCCCCTCTGCCAAAAACCGAACGCGATCTTCTTGAGCGGCATCTCGATGAGTTGGATTGGTTGGCTGGGCGGTTGGAGACGCTTGAGCGCGATCTGATCCACATCTCTCTTGACGATCCGCAGATGCGTAAACTGATGGCCGTGGCTGGCATTAGCTCCGTAATTGCTACCGCCGTGATAGCATCGATCGGAGATATCAGCCGGTTCGCCACCCCTGGGAAGCTTGCCAGTTACTTTGGTTTAACGCCGAGGGTACGCCAATCCGGCGCCCGCGAGGCCATCCACGGTAGGATCACCAAACAGGGAAATGCAACCGCTCGAACGATGCTGGTTGAGGCCGCATGGGGTGCCGCTTCAGTCCCCGGTCCTTTGCGTGCGTTCTTTTTGCGTATCAAAGATCGAAAGGGCGCCAATGTTGCGGCGGTTGCCACTGCGCGCAAAATTGCAACCCTGATCTGGCATCTCCTCACCAAGGACGCCCCTTACCAGTGGGCACGTCCGGCATTTGTCGCAATGAAGATGCGCAAATTAGAATTACGCGCCGGAGCCCCTAAAGCCTACGGGAAAGCCGGTCCTGGGCGTGATTACTGGATCAAGGAACTTCGACATCGAGAAATGGAACTGGTTGCCAATGCCGAGGCTTCCTATGCAAAGATGGTCGAGGCGTGGCGAGAAAAGCCACCAAAGACCCAAAAAATCTGAGAAAGGGCTGTTCAACAACATCCGTGTCGATCTCGAGATGGCCATGTTCAAGGTATGGCCGGAGCCGTGGCAACCGGGTCAGCGCATAACGGATGGCCCCTGCAAGTGGCGATTTGCCAGAGATAGCGGGCAGTTGGGCACCCAGCCAATTGCCCAGGTCATCGAAGACGGGTCTGGCCTCGGCCTGCCGTATGGCGGTACGCTGATCCGGCGGCGATCCACGGGCCTCTTTCTCGATAGCGTAGAGCCCTGCTATCCGCTTGATCGCCTCTTCGGCGATGGCCGAGCCCTGGGCTTTATGCACATCGACGAACTTGCGCCGGATGTCGGCCATGCAGGCGACCTCGCGGATGTCGCCAGAACGGTAGAGGTCGTTGAATCCGGAATAGCCGTCCGCATGCATCCAGCCCTGGTATCTCTTCAAGTGATCCTTGGGATGTTGACCCCTGCGGTCCGGCGAGAACTGATACCAGGCAGCAGGCGGCGCCTCGCTGTCCCAGGGGCGTTCATCGCGTACGTAAGTCCACAAACGGGCGGTCTGGGTTTTGCCTGCCCCGGGGGTTAACATCTTCACCGGCGTATCATCGGCAAACAATGCCTGGCCTGCTTGCACATGTCGTCCGATGGCAACGCCCAGTGGCTCCAGTAGGGCCGTGGATTTGCCCACCCAATCGGCCAGCGTTGAGCGGTCAAGGTCAAGCCCGTCGCGCTCGAATATCTGGCTTTGCCGGTAGAGCGGCAGATGGTCGGCGTATTTGCTGACCAGCACATGGGCCAACAGTCCTGGTCCAGGACGCCCGCGCTCAATCGGGTGCGAGGGCAATTGCGCCTGGGTGAAGTGATCACAGCAAGAACAGGCAAAACGGGGCCGGGTGATCCGATTCACGATGAAGCGCCCCGGAACATATTCCAGTTCCTCGGTCACATCCTCGCCCAGGCGGCGCAGCTTGCCACCACAATCCGCACAGGCATCATCTCCGGTGGTCAGTTCGATGTGCTGGCGCGGTATATGATCCGGGATCGGGCGGCGCTTGGGTTTGTCTTTGGGCGGCTCCTCTTCAGGCAGGCGTAACCTGGCTGTCATCGCTGCCGTTGCAATCTCACTGCTCTCCAGGGCCAGTTGCAGCTGCTCGATGCTCTCGGATTTGCTGCCAAACCTATGTGTGCGATGCCCGGATAACTGGTGCCTGAGCTTCTCGATCAACATCGCCTGAGACTTCACCTCGGCCAGCAGAAGCTGCGTGAAAGCACGCAACTCATCGGGGTCTTCCGGTAAGGCTCGGGCCACATCGATCATGGCCAAAACCTAGCAAATTAACGGGCTTTAGGGAATCCCCAAATCACTGATCCGGCCAGATTATCCCGCCTTCAATGGCCGCCATGTGCGCTGCGGAATACGCCAGTCAATGCCCTCCAGAAGCATCGCCAACTGGGCCGGTGTCAATGCGACTTTGCCGTCTTTTGCAGAAGGCCAGACAAACCGGCCCTTCTCCAATCGCTTGGAGAACAGACAGGCCCCCTGACCGTCCCACCAAATGATCTTGATCAGATCGCCACGCCGTCCACGGAAAACGAACATGTGGCCGCAATAAGGGTTCTGCTTCAGCGTCTGTTCCGCCTGAGCCGCCAGCGTCGCAAACCCCCGGCGCATATCCGTTACCCCGGCAGCCAGCCACACCTTCGTGTTCGACGGTACCGGGATCATCCGGACAAGCCACGGATCAGGCGGGCAAGGGCATCGGGATCGTAAGTCCCGCTGACACAAAGCCGGTGCCCGCCAGCAAGATCAAACTCAATCCTGCCGCCTGCCACAACCGGCGGCGCGTCTTCATGCCGCACATCCGCAATTATCTCGACCGGCAGAAAGCAAGCCTGCTTCTGTGTATCGCCATCAGGCGAAAACCGCCCATCCCTCAGCCACGTAAACACGAGATTGGCATTCACATCATACCGCCGCGCAACCTGACTAACCGAAATCCCCGGAACCCGCGTTTGCGCACAGATCATCCGCTTCTCGTTATTGCTCCAGTTCCGGCGCTTCTTCCTGCCCACATCTGACCTCGATAATGTCCATTAACGATCATGGACACTATCTGACATCTGCGGCCTCAGGCAGGGCAGCCAGACCAGACGCTTACTGTCTATCTGGCGTTGTGGAATTTTGTCCAGATCGCAGCGCTTGAGCTTGCTCCGGATCTGGAGACCTTGACCACCGGCATGTGCGCCACCGAATTGGGCTTGCCGTCATTTGATTTCTGACGGCTCTGGGGCAGGGATTACATTTTTCGGATTTTGACGGCTACAGGAAATTTCCGCTTTTGCGGGAATGACGGTGCGGGCGCGTCGCGCCGGAGTATCTTTATCAGCGTCGAAATTGAACTGCGCCAGAAAATATCTGCTGAATTAATTCCTATCGCTGCGACGCGGCGTTCATGGCCGCGATCCTGCGCTCGGTCTGCCGCTCCATCATCGCGCGTTTTTCGATCATTTTGCCGGCGGCGCGGCTGGCGCGGCCGGCGCTGATGCGAACCGTGACAAGGGTGCCGACTGCGGCCGCCACCGCCAGGGCCAGATAGGCCTGAAATATCAGCGGCAGCGCCGGCAGAACCACGGTTTGCGCGACAAGCCCGGCGAACCCCGACAATGCGCCGGCCAGAAAGCCGATGCGGCTGGGGTCGGTGTGGCTCTGGTTGTGGATCTGCAACAGCAGACCTTCTTCCATTGCATTGCCGGACATGGGCGCGTCCTTTTGGGGTGTGTGAGGGTGATATAGGGTGACTGCGGGTGCGGTTCAAATTGGGCGGTTTGTTACCTGCGCCGCCGGCGTTTCGCCGCATAGCCGCCGCCGGCCCAGAAGGTCAGCCCCAACAGAAAGCCGAAATCATACCAGCCGCCGGAATTCGGGATACCGTAGATGCCGATGGAGTCCGAGAACCATGAGATGATGAAGGCGATCGGGGCGACGGCACCATCGAAAATGCCCCAGAAGAAGCCGCGCGAGCCTTCGATAGCCAGGGGTGCGGTGGCGCAGGCGGTGAGGAGGGCGAGGGTGGTGAAGGGGAGAAGGGGGCGTGAGGTCATGGGCGGGAGTGTTGGGGAATGGGGGGTGGGAGGTCAAGGGGTGGATTGAACGCGCCTGTCATCCCCGCGCAAGCGGGGACCTCCCGCCACCGGCGTCGCGCATACGGCATGAGGTTCCCGCTTTCGCGGGAATGACAGGGGCATGAGCGGCACGGCCCTTCCTCTGTATGGCGCGGCACAGCCGCGAACGGGCGGAGCCCAGGCGAGGTCGGGCGTTTGTATTGATCGTAGTGTGGGATTTATCCCACCAGCAGTAGTCTGAGTTTCAAGCGAGCATGGTGGGTTGAAAACTTCCCCTCTGGGTATTGCCCCGTATCTAAAACGTCCTATTTTTGTGACGTTGCAAAAACATCCGCTCTGCAATGTCATAGAGTGCCATGCTTTTCTCAACGCTAAAATACTCGGGAGTATCTGAAACTCTGTGTATGGCGCTCAGCCCATGCAGTTAAAACGGGTCATTTGTTGAACCGTTCTGGGTAGAGAATAGCGAACTGGTTTCGGGCGGCAACCCATTCTCTGACGCAGCGACCCGCCTTTTCGAAATTGCGGATGGCCAGATAGATCAGCTTGGTGGCGGCGGCATCGGTTGGAAAGCTGCCACGGGTTTTGGTGGTTTTCCGGATCACCCGGTTCAGGCTTTCGATGGCGTTGGTGGTGTAGATGATCTTGCGCACCGCTGGCGGGAAGGCAAAGAACGGGATGACCTCCTGCCATGCTCGCCGCCAGCTTGGGGCGATTGAAGGATATTTGTCGCCCCATTCGGCTTCAAAATCATCAAGGGCTTTGGCGGCTTCCCCGTCATCTACGGCCTGATAAATCAGCTTCAGATCTTTGGCGACAGCCTTGCGATCCTTCCAGCCGCAGAAGTTCAGGGAATGGCGCACAAGGTGCACGATACAGGTTTGAACCGTCGTATCGGGGAAAGCTGCGTCGATGGCGTCAGGGAAGCCCTTGAGGCCATCAACGACGGCAATCAGGATATCCTCCAGGCCCCTGTTCTTCAGATTATTCATGACCGACAGCCAGAATTTGGCTCCCTCGTTGTTGGCAATCCAAAGCCCTAGAACCTCACGTTCACCCTCAGGGGTGACGCCCAGAGCCACATAAACGGCCTTGTTCTTAACCTGGCGGCTTTCCGCATCGCGGATTTTGACCCGCAGGGCATCTAGGAAAACGATGGGACAGACCGGCTCCAAAGCCCGGTTTTGCCAGTCTGAAACCTCCTCCAGAACCGCATCGGTGACACGGCTGATCAGATCGGCAGAAACGCGCAGGCCATAAACCTCTTCAAGATGGGCGCGGATATCGCGGGTGGACAGACCCGCCGCATAAAGCCCGATGATCTTGTCATCCATCCCGTCGGTCCGGGTCTGGCCTTTCTGGATCAACTCCGGCTCGAAACTTCCGTCCCTGTCACGCGGGATGTCAATTGGCACTGCGCCGTCATTGCCCTTCAGCACCTTGCGCGCCGCCCCATTGCGTCGGTTGGATTGCTGGCTTGCAGGCTCACCATGCGGTTCATAGCCCAGATGCTCGGTAAGTTCAGCGCCCAGCATTCGTTCCATCAGCCGAACCTTGAGTTCCTTCATCAGGCCCTTGTCGCCGAGCAAATCCTCAGGCCGTTCAACGCCGCTAAGCAGCTCGTCCAGTAGTTCCTTGGAAATCGTCATTGTCGTCATGCTCCTTCAGTTTGGAAGCATGGGCCAAATCAGTCATACACAGAAGGACGGACACTCTCAAATACTCCGCTTTGCGAACACGAAATTCCCCTGTCCTTTTGTAATTTCCGGGATCGACAGACTCCAAGTCACGTTGCTGCCTGTGATCACTTTCGTCTTTTGCTGGGGCCGCGTATCTGCCAGACCACTGTAGCACTTCACGGGCGAATATGAGCTGTTTCGTCTCGTATGCCTCCAGTTTTGGAAGTTTTGCCTCTCTCCAAAGTGCAGCCACATCATGCGTAATCGGAACGCGCTTGACGCTCTCGTCCGCGTTGCCGTTTTCGATGAGCAAGGCAATGTTAGCTTTGATCACCAATTCCAAAGCCAATGCAGCTTCCCGTCGTTTGGTTTCACCCAGCGCAACGCCGGGTGTGCCGCCATAGCCCGCCTCTTTCGCTATTTCCGATTGCTGGTTATTTGTAACTGCGCCCAGAAGCTGAACCGAAAATTTGGCATTCTTGCCTTGTTTAGATAGTGAAATGGCGCGCGACGACGCATTTCATTAGTTGAAAGAAACTTGTACTTTCGCCCGCCGGTCAACTCAACTTCCCCCACAAATCATACGCCCCCGACTCATCCACTTCCACGCTCACGATATCCCCCGCCTGCACCCCCTCAAACCCCGCATCCACAAACAAATTCCCGTCGATCTCCGGCGCGTCCGCCTTGGTCCGGCAGGTCGCCCCGTCCGCGTCCACTTCATCCACAATCACTTGCAAGCGAGCCCCAACCTTGGCCGCCAGCTTCGCCGCCGAAATCGCCTGAGCCTGCGCCATGAACCGCTCCCAGCGCTCCTGCTTCACCGCATACGCCACATGATCCAGCAACCCGTTACTCCGCGCCCCGGCCACGTCCTCATACTGAAAACACCCGACCCGATCCAACTGTGCCTCGTCCATCCAGTCGAGCAGCACCTGGAATTCGGCCTCGGTCTCGCCCGGATAGCCAACAATAAACGTCGAGCGCAGGGTGATGTCGGGGCACACTTCCCGCCACCCGGCGATCTGATCCAGCGTGCGCGCCGCCGCCGCGGGCCGCGCCATCCGGCGCAGCACCGCCGGGTCGGCGTGCTGGAACGGGATGTCGAGATAGGGCAGGATCAGCCCCTCGGCCATCAGCGGCACCAGATCGCGCACGAACGGGTAGGGGTAGACGTAGTGCAGCCGCACCCAGACCCCGAGCGCGCCCAGATCGCGGGCAAGATCAACAATATGGGCGCGGTGGCCGTGCTCGGTGGCATGTTTCAGATCCACCCCGTAAGCGGACGTGTCCTGGCTGATCACCAACAGCTCCTTGACGCCCGCAGCCACCAATCGTTCCGCTTCCCGCAGCACTGCATGCGCCGGGCGCGACACCAGCCGGCCGCGCATATCGGGGATGATGCAGAAGCGGCATTTGTGATTACAGCCCTCGGATATTTTCAGATAGCTGTAGTGGCGCGGGGTGAGGCTGACGGCCGACGCGGGCAGCAGGTCGATGAACGGGTCGGGCGCGGGCGGCACCGCGGCGTGCACCGCGGCCAGCACCGCTTCGTATTGCTGCGGCCCGGTGACCGCCAGCACGCTTGGATGCGCGCCGATGATGTATTCCGCATCAGCCCCCAGACAGCCGGTCACAATGACGCGGCCGTTCTCAGCCAGTGCCTCGCCGATCGCTTCAAGGCTCTCGGCCTTGGCACTGTCGAGAAACCCGCAGGTGTTGACGATCACCGCCTCGGCGCCCGCGTAATCCGGCGAAATCGCGTAGCCCTCGGCCCGCAGCCGGGTCAGGATGCGCTCGCTGTCGACCAACGCCTTGGGACAACCGAGCGAGACCATGCCGATGGCCGACTGGCCGGGGCGGCGCACTTCAGGCGCTTGGGCGCGGGCCAGATCGGGGCGCAGGTTGCGGGGATTGGTGGTCATGGCCGCGCTATATAGTAGCCGGTGCGGGCTGTGAAGCACAGGTCGCACGCAGGGCGGGGTCGCGAGAATTGCCACCGGGCCAACCTGCCCGCCGCCTGTGTTTCCCGACACTGCAACCAAGGTTGACCCCGCAGGCCGATTTATCCATGACGCAATTCGCCGCCGCCGGTCGCAAAAATATCAGCATTGTTTACTGACGATCTTATCCTTGTTCTGCGCAGGTCGAAGCAACGGCTCATGGATGTTTCGCCAATTTCGGGATCGCGCTATGCACAATGACCGAGTCACTGCCAAATCGCGCCACCGTCGGCGCCGCGCACGCGCGCAGGCCAAAAGCACCGCGACGCCGGCGATCGTGACCGGGGCGAAGCGGGAAATCCCGACCTATGATCTGGTAACCGAAGAAGGTCTCGAACTGGTCGAGCATCGTTCCGAAATTCTGCTGCAGGAAGTCGGCGTTGAATTTCCCGGCGACACCGCCGCGCTGGCGCTTTGGCGGCAAGCAGGCGCGCAGGTCAAAGGCACCCGCGTGCGCTTTGACAAAGGCCTTGTGCGCAGCATTATCGACCGCTCGGCGCCAAAAACATTCAAACAATTTGCCCGCAATCCGAAACGAACCGTCGATCTGGGCGGCAGGAACGTGGTGTTTGCCCCGGCCTACGGCATGCCCTTTGTGCGCGACCTTGATCGCGGCCGCCGCTACGGCACAATTCAGGATTTCGAAAATATCATCAAGCTGACATACACCTCACCGTGGCTACACCATTCTGGCGGCACGGTGTGCGAACCGGTCGACTTGCCGGTCAACAAGCGCCATCTGGATATGGTCTATGCGCACCTGAAATGGAGCGACAAACCGTTCATGGGATCGGTCACCGCGCCGGAGCGGGCGAGCGACAGCATCGACATGGCACGGCTGGTTTTTGGCGCCGAATTTGTTGAGCAAAACTGCGTTGTCATGGGTAACATCAACATGAATTCGCCGCTGCTGTTTGACTACGCCATGTCCGGCTCGCTCAGGGCCTATGCGCGCGCCAATCAATGCCCGGTGGTCGTGCCATTCGTGCTCGGCGGGGCCACGGCGCCGATCACCATGCCCGCAGCGGTCACGCAGG
This sequence comes from Paracoccaceae bacterium, assembly GCA_965237505.1. Lineage (GTDB taxonomy): Bacteria > Pseudomonadota > Alphaproteobacteria > Rhodobacterales > Rhodobacteraceae > NVTR01. The sequence goes on from CBDEFR010000008.1 coordinate 73,500, forward strand.
CCTATAGCGAGGTCTTGGTGGGCTGTGCCCTGGGGCAGTTGGAACGGCCCGGCTCGCCTTCGATCTTTGGCAACTTCGTCACCTCGGTTGATCTCAAATCGGGATCGCCGACATTCGGAACCCCCGAGCCCGCGCTGGCCGCCTATCTTGCCGGTCAGTTGGCGCGCCGGGTCGGCCTGCCAGTGCGCTGCAGCGGGGCCTTTACCGGCTCCAAGCTGCCCGACGCGCAGGCGATGATGGAATCGGTGACTTCGCTGACCGCCGCAGTCCTGAGCGGTGCCAATTTTGTGCTACAGGCGGCGGGCTGGCTCGAAGCGGCGCTCACCGTAAGTTATGAAAAGCTAATGCTGGACGCGGATTATCTCGGCGCGATGCATGTGTTTTTGCAAGGCCTCACGCTGGATGGCAACAATTTCGCCGCCGACGCATTCACCGAAGTCGGCCCGGGCAACCATTTCTTCGGCTGCCAGCACACGTTGAAAAACTACCGGACCGCGTTTTACGACAGCGCCCTGTCGGACAACCAGTCGTTCGAAAACTGGACCGATCGCGGCAGTGAGGATGCGGTCATTCGTGCGAACAGAAAATGGAAACAGGACCTCGCCGATTATCAAGCCCCGCCGCTTGATCCGGCAATTGACGAAGCGCTGCTGGACTTCATGGCGCGCAAAAAGGCGACACTGCCCGACATTTGGTATTAGCGTGGCAACCCAATCAGTCCGCCGTGCGGTTACCGGATCAAGGAGTCCGGTCGGCAGGCGCAGGGGAATCGCATGAAGGTTATGTCCGGAGAATTTGCAGTAAGAACCGATTGTTCCATCCGGCCTTTTTGCGCATGACCCTGAGCGATTTTTTATCTTTTGCCTTGTTGAGCAGATTCATTGCCATGTGTTTGATGACGGCAAAATTCTTGGGGCCGTGATCCTTACGAACACGGCTGTCATCATCGCGGAATGTGACGTCGAGCACCCAGTGGAGGCGGTTTTCAATCCCCCAATGGGAGCGTACCGCATGGGCAAAGCGCGGCGCATCTTTCGGTAGAGACGAGATGAAGTATCGGGTTTGTTGTGTTGTTTTCCCGTTGCTTTCACGGATCGAGACAACGCGACCAATACTGGTCAGGCCCGCCCAACCCGGATGGCGCTCTTGCAGCCATTCTATGGTGTCACTCTGGGTGTAGGTCCGGGTCTCAATCCGACCTTTATCGCCATCAACAGTCTGTAACGACGCAGTATTTTCATGCTCCCTCTCTTCAAACCACAGTTTCACATCCTCAAAAAGGCTGCTCTGATTTCCCTTGAGCGCCAGCACGTAGTCGGCCCCCTTGTCGCGGATTTTGCAGGCAATCTGGCGTTGGCACCCCATCGCGTCCAGCGTCACGATCGCGCCCTCAACGTGGAGCAAATCCAAGAGCAATGGAATGTCCTTGATCTCGTTCTTTTTGTGCGCACTTGCCCGCTGACCCAGTACCAGACGCAGATCATCACAGTAGGCCGAGATCAAATGCAGAGGTGTTTCACCACCGGCCTTTGACCCGCGCATCGTCTTGCCATCGACGGCCACAATCGAGCCTTCAACGCGTCCCGCCAGGCCAGCAGCCCATTGCGCAAAGGCTGTACTGAACTTCTCCGGATCAAGCAGCCGAAACACCGTTGAAAGCGTGTCATGCGAGGGAATGCCGTGCTCAAAAGGGGGCCAATTTGCGCAGAAACTTCAGCTTTTCTTCACCATATTCGACAATATCAACGACACTCTCGCCGCCCGAGACCACCGCACACAGGCTTAAAAGCAGGATCTCATCAAGCGGGTAAAGCACCTTCGCCTGCTGGCGAGGGTCAGGGATGGCCGAAATAACAGATTGAAATGATGTAGTCTTTTCCAAAGCAAGTCCTCCAGATGCGTGTTCTGGTGACATTGAATCAGACGTTGATGCACGTAGCAAACACGGGCCAGCTATTCATGCGATACCCCTGTCGGCAGGCGCAGAATGCAGTACCGGTAATCGCGAAACGTGCAAGGAATTGAAAAGCGGCTCAAGTCACCCACACGGCCCCGGATCACCGCGCTCCAGCGCAATAAGCCGGGTCATGTCGCGCACATCAATGTCGCCGATCACCACGGTGCGCCCGATCACCATCCCCGGCGTACCGATCATGCCGAACTTGTTGGCCGGCGCGCGCGACAACCACATGCGCCGCTCAACGTTCGGATCTTGCATGTCCGCGATCAGCTGATCCGCGTCGATCCCGACGCTTTCAGCCAACGCGCGCACATAGCCGTCGTTGGCCTGAAACCGGGCCCGCATCAGCCGATCGTGAAACAGCTCATAGGCACCCTGCGCGCCCGCCGCGATGGTGGCGCGTGCCGCCACCTCCGACGTAGGCCCCAGCCCGGCCAGATCGTGCCAGGAAATCTGCACGCCGCGCAACGTGCGCAACACCGGCGTCAGGCGGCGGCAGATCGGGCATTGATAATCAAAGAAATAGGCAATCGGAACCGCGCCATCGGCGCGCGTCGCCGCACCAAACAGCGAGGCGCAACGATCATCCGCAACCGCTGCCTCGGCAGCCAGCAGCCCGCTCGGTTTCTCGCTGTCCAGCCCGAACAGCGGCACGCCGCTGGCCGAAATCGGTCCGCTGGGCAATATCCGGTAGTCGGCCGGATCCTGCATCGTCTGAAAGTCAAATTCGCCTGCTGGCGACAGCCGGGCAAACCACCCGCCCCGATAGCCGACAAAACCGATGACCGCCAGCACCGCCGCACCAATCAGCAATCGCCGCTGCAGCGCCTGAACCGGCGCCTCGCTCATTGCCGCAAGCGCCAGCCGGTGCGGAAAATGAACCAGATCACCGCCATGCAAAACGCCAGAAACCCGCAGACCGCCACAATCGACACCCCGACCGGCACATCCGCCACCTCGAAGAACGACCAGCGAAAACCGGAGATCAGGTACAACACCGGGTTGAACCGGGTCACCGTCTGCCAGAATTCGGGCAGCATCGAGATCGAATAAAATGACCCGCCCAAAAATACCAGCGGCGTAATCACCAAGAGCGGGATCAGCTGCAACTGATCAAAATTCTTCGCCCAGATGCCGATGATAAAGCCAAGCAGCGAAAACGACACTGCCGTCAGCAGCAAAAACCCGATCATCCACAACGGATGGGCGATATGAAGGTCGACAAAAAGCGTCGAAGTGGCCATGATGATCAGCGCGATCATCGTGGCCTTGGACGCCGCCGCCCCGACATAGCCGATGACAATCTCCAGAAACGACATCGGGGCCGACATCAGCTCATAGATAGTGCCGATAAATTTCGGGAAATAGATGCCGAAGGATGCGTTGGTGACCGACTGCTGCAAAAGCGTCAGCATGATCAGACCGGGCACGATAAACGCACCATAGCCGATGCCGTCAACCGACTGAATGCGGCTGCCAATGGCGGCGCCAAAGACCACGAAATACAGAACCGTCGACAGAACCGGCGACACGATTGATTGCCCCAATGTCCGAAATGTCCGGGTCATTTCAAATACATAAATTGCGCGGATGGCGTACCAGTTCACCGGCTTTCCTCCACCAATGTCAGAAATATCTGCTCGAGCGAGCTGTGTGTTGTATCCATATCGCGCACCGTTTGCCCGGCTGCTGATATGTCGGCAAGCAGCCGGGTGATGCCGGTCCGCTCGGCCTGGGTGTCGTATTCATAAACCATCGAGGCGCCATCCTCGGCCAGCGTCAGCCGGTAGGCGTCAAGTGCTGCCGGCACCTCGGATATCGGCCGGTGCAAATGCAACGTCAGTTGCTTGCCCCCCAGTTGTTTCATCAGCTTGGCCTTGTCCTCGACCAGCAGCAAACGCCCGTTGTTGATCACCCCGATCCGGTCGGCCATCTGTTCGGCCTCTTCGATGTAATGGGTGGTCAGAATGATGGTGACACCGTCGTCGCGCAGCCGCCGCACCAGCTCCCACATATCTTTTCGCAGGCTCACGTCCACACCGGCTGTCGGCTCATCCAGAAACAGGATGCGCGGCTCGTGGCTCAGCGCCTTGGCAATCAGAACCCGGCGTTTCATGCCGCCGGACAGCTCGACGTTGCGCGCATCGCGCTTGTCCCAAAGCGAGAGCGAGCGCAGCACCTGCTCGATGTGCGCCGGGTCCGGGGCCTTGCCAAACAGCCCGCGCGAAAACCGGGTGGTGTTGATCACCGTTTCAAACGGCTCGATGGTTATCTCTTGTGGCACCAGCCCGATCAGGCTGCGGGTGGCGCGATAATCGCGCCCGATGTCATAGCCGACAACCGTGACCGAGCCTGCGCTCAGCCGGATCAGCCCGCAGATCGCCGAAATCAGCGTCGTCTTGCCGGCGCCATTGGGGCCCAGCAGCGCCAGTATCTCGCCCTCCTCAATCTCCAGTGACACATCGCGCAAAGCAACCGGTCCACTGGCAAAGGTCTTGGACAGGTTTTTTACGGATATGACGGACGACATGGGACAACCCCCGGTTCGCGCTTGTTTAGCCCCACTGACCTAGCCCGAAGACAGCGCGTGCACCAGCCCGCAACGAGCCCAATTCTTCTTTTCAAAATTATCCTCGGGGTGAATGGGCCAACGGCCCAGAGGGGGCAGACAGCCCCTTCGTTTTTTCGCTCAGCGCCGCCGGTCGCGGCGGCTCGACATCGGCTGAAACGCAACGCTCACATGGGCCTCGCAATACGGTTTGCCGGTCTGAACCGCCAGGCCACAAAACCAGAAATCGTCGGTCGCCGGATCGCCGATTGGCCACTTGCAGGTGCGCTCGGTCAGCTCCATCAGGCCAATCTTCTTGGACTTCTTTTCAATCTCGCGAACGCTGGCCAGTGCTTCGGGGCTGATCTCGTTGGCGCTGGGTTGCGGCGGCAGCGGCTGGCCTGCGGGAATGATCGGGCGGCGCAGCGGCACCACCGGCTTGCGGACCGGTTGCGCCGTTGATGCCGCGGGCTCTGGCCTGGCTGTGGATGGCCCGGTGGTCGCCGCCTTGGCGGGCCGGTCCTTGCCGGCGGCCTTGGCCGCACCACCGCCGGTGCGGTTTGACAGGCCCAGCCGATGCACTTTTCCGATCACCGCATTGCGGGTCACGCCGCCAAGTTGCTTGGCGATCTGGCTGGCCGACTGGCCCTCGCCCCACATCTTTGTCAGCACTTCAACGCGCTCGTCAGTCCAGGACATATCATTTCCTCAAAATTCAACGGCCCCGGAGCAGGGTCCGCGCCGCCTGTCGCTTGTTTGGTTCAGCATTTATTCTACCCCGCCGGGCGGGCAATATACAAGCGCCCTGGCGGCGCTGCTATGGACAGCCGCCGGGCGTGCAGGTAATGGCATCGAATGGCACCGTCACCCGCCCACAATTCGCGCGACCGACGCCGACGCTGATGGGTCGCGCGCTTTGCGCCCGCTCGTGCCCGTCCGGCGCCACTTCAGACATTATTGACTTGCCCGCGTGGCTTTGGCACCTCTGGGGCTTGCAAAGGGATCAACCCGATGATCGATGCCATCCTGCCCACCTACACCCGCGCCCCACTTGCCTTTGTCAAAGGCGAGGGCAGCTGGCTGACCAGCACGGACCGGCACCGTTATCTTGATCTGGGCGCCGGTATCGGGGTGAACGCGCTTGGCCACGCGCATCCGGCACTGGTGGCGGCGATCACCGGTCAGGCGCGCGACCTGTGGCATGTATCCAATCTTTACCAGATCCCGCAACAGCAGGCGCTGGCCGCGCGTCTGGTCGATGAAACCTTTGCCGACACGGTGTTTTTCACCAATTCGGGCACCGAAGCCTGCGAGCTTGCGGTCAAGATGGCGCGCAAATACTGGTTTGATCAGGGTGCGCACGACCGGGTCGAGATCATCACCTTTGAGGGCGCCTTTCACGGCCGCTCGGCGGCGGGTATTGCGGCGGCGGGGTCCGAGAAAATGACCAAGGGTTTCGGCCCGTTGCTGCCCGGCTTCGTGCAGCTGCCGTTTGGCGATCACGACGCCCTTACCGCTGCCATCACCAAGCACACCGCGGCCATCCTGATCGAACCGATCCAGGGCGAAGGCGGCATCCGCTCGCTGCCCGATCAGTGCCTCAAGGGCCTGCGCGACCTCGCCGATGAACATGGGCTGCTGCTGATCCTTGACGAGGTGCAATGCGGCATGGCGCGCACCGGGCGTCTGTTCGCCCATGAATGGGCAGGCATCGAGCCTGACATCATGATGATCGCCAAAGCCATCGGCGGCGGCTTTCCGCTGGGCGCGGTGCTGGCCCGCGAGACCGCGGCTTGCGGCATGACCGCGGGCAGCCACGGCTCGACCTATGGCGGCAACCCGCTTGCCTGTGCGGTCGGCCTTGCGGTGATGGACATCGTCGCAGACCCAGGGTTTCTTGATCAGGTGAGACGCAAGGGCGGCCTGCTGCGCCAGAAGCTCGAGGCCCTGGTCGCCGCACACTCGGAGATATTCGAAAGCGTGCGCGGCGCCGGCCTGATGCTGGGCCTAACATGCAAAATCCCCAACACCGGCGTGGTTGCCGCCGGATACGTTGAACGCATCCTCACCGTGGCCGCCGCGCAAAACGTGATCCGCCTGCTGCCGCCGCTCAACATATCAGATGAAGACATCACAATCGGCATCAGCCGGCTCGACGCCGCCGCAACCAAGCTTGAAAGCACCCTGAAATGACCCCGGTTTCTGCTGTTAAAAAATACTTTCGGGGTGAATTGCCGCCGACCCGATCGGGGGCAAGAGGGGCCGACAGCCCCGCATCCAAACCAGACGTGAAAGCCGCATCATGAACCATTTCCTTGACATCCACAGCACCGATCCCGCCGATCTGCGCGCCATGATCGACGCGGCGCGCGCCATGAAGGACGCACGCCGCGGCCAGCCCAAAGGCACGCCTGATGCGACACAGCCGCTGGCCGGCCGCATGGTGGCGCTGATATTCGAAAAACCATCGACCCGGACGCGGGTCAGCTTTGACGTCGGCGTGCGCCAGATGGGCGGGCACACTATGGTGCTTTCGGGCACTGACATGCAATTGGGGCACGGCGAAACCATCGCCGACACCGCGCGGGTTCTGTCGCGCTACGTCGATCTGATCATGATGCGCACGTTCGAGGAAGCCACGGTGCTGGAGATGGCCGAATATGCCTCTGTTCCGGTGATCAACGGGCTGACCAACCGCAGCCATCCCTGCCAGGTGATGGCCGACGTGATGACCTACGAGGAAAGGCGCGGGCCGATCAGGGGAAAAAAAGTGGTCTGGTCCGGCGATGGCAACAACACTTGCCATTCGCTGATCCATGCCGCCGGTCAGTTTGGCTTTGATTTTACTTTCACCGGGCCGGAAACGTTGAATCCAGAGACGGAATTTGTTGAACTGGCCCGCTCAAAGGGCGCAAATATTGTCATTGAACCGGATCCGCAAAAGGCGGTCGCAGGCGCCGATCTGCTGGTCACCGACACCTGGGTGTCGATGCATGACAGCCCGTCGATGCGCGAGCGCCGCCACAATCAGTTGCGCCCTTTTCAGGTGGACGAGGCGCTTATGAGCCTGGCCAAGCCTGACGCGCTGTTCATGCATTGCCTTCCCGCTCACCGTGAGGAAGAGGTGACCAATTCGGTGATGGATGGTCCGAAATCGGTGGTGTTTGACGAAGCCGAGAACCGCCTGCACGCGCAAAAGGCGATCATGCGCTGGTGTCTGGGGGTGTGAGTCAGGGTCCGGCGCGCGTATACGCACCGTACCGATCGATGCGTACGAAAAAACCGAGGACACCATGCCGACACAGCTGAGATTTTACACGATTAACCGGGATTGCCTTGAGCAATTTGCCCAAGAGTGGAAATTAAATGTGCTGCCGCTTCGACGCGCGCACGGCTTTGAAATCCACCAGGCCTGGACCATCGTGCAGACAAATCAGTTCGCCTGGGTCATCAGCTACGACGGAGCCGAGAGCTGGGAGGCCAAGGAACGCGCCTATTATGACTCGACCGAACGCCGCGAGATACAACCAAATCCAGCGCGGTTGATCGCGCGGACCGAAGAATATGCGGCTGAAAACATACTTTGAGTTCAGGCCCAACAATACCGGGCGGTAGCAAGTTTCGAACCGCTAAACAAACACCGCCCGCAACCCCAGAAATATCACCCCCGACAGCGCCGCCGCCGCCGGAACGGTGATCATCCAGGCCGCAATGATGGTCAGGAAATGGCTGCGCTGCACCAGCTTTCTGCGTTTACGCTTGTCGGGGTCGGCCCATTTGCCCTTGATTTTGCGGGCCTTGCGGTGCTTGGCGCGGCGCTCGCCCTGCCATTCGCGAAAAAATCCAACCCCGAACACCCCGCCCACAGCGATATGGGTGGAACTGACCGGCAGTCCCAGCGCGGAGGCGATGATCACCGTGAACGCCGCCGACAGGGCCACGCAAAGGCCCGCATCGGGTTCAGCTTGGTGATCTTGCTGCCGACCATGCGGATCAGCTTGGGGCCAAACAGAAACAGCCCGAACGATATGCCAAACGCCCCGATCAGCATCACCCAGGTCGGGATTTCAACTTTGCCGGCAAATTCGCCAAAGTTTTCGGCGTGCACGATCGCCGCCAACGGCCCAACCGCGTTGGCAACATCGTTGGCGCCGTGGGCAAATGACAAAAGTGCTGCCGAGATCACCAGCGGCGCCCGGAATAGCACCTTCAGCGACCGGTTCTTGTTTTCCATGCCCTCTGATTGGCGCCTGATCAGCGGAATGCTGACCGTGTAAAAAATCGCCCCGACTGCCGCCTCGACCAGCAGCGCAGTTCCGATGTCGATCTGGACAATGCGTTTGAGGCCCTTGAGCGCCAGATAGGCCGAAAATACCCCGGCCATGATGCCGATCAGCAGCGCACCCAGATGCGCGCCGCGGCGATCTTGTCGTCGCGGTACATGATCCGGTATTTGATGACGGCTAGGAACGCCGCCGCGATCACCCCGCCCAGAACCGGCGAAATGACCCAACTGGCGGCGATCTTGCTCATCGTCGGCCAGTTCACCGCGGCAAAGCCGGCCGCCGCAATCCCGGCCCCCATGACCCCGCCGACGACCGAATGGGTGGTTGACACCGGCGCACCCACCAGTGTCGCCAGATTGACCCACAGCGCCGCCGAAATCAGCGCCGCCATCATCGCCCAGACGAAAACCCGCACGTCATTCACACTTGCCGGATCAATGATGCCCTTGGAAATGGTCGATACCACATCGCCGCCCGCCAACAGCGCGCCGACGCTTTCAAAAACCGCCGCAATGACAATCGCCCCGCCCATCGTCAACGCACTCGCGCCAACCGCTGGGCCCATGTTGTTGGCCACATCATTGGCGCCGATATTCAGCGCCATATAGGCCCCAAATGCCGCCGCCGCGACCACCACGAGTGAGCTGTGCTGCTGGCCAAAGAACAGCGCCACGGCAAGTGCCGCAACCACAATAAATGCCAGCGCAATGCCGGTGCCAACCATTGGGCGCGACACATATTGTGTGGCAGACTCGATCTGGACGATGCGGCGCAAGTCTTTGTCCAGCGTTCGCCACTGGTTCACCGGTTGATCAGACGCCATGAAACCAAGTCCCCCATTCTCATCCAGGCATACTGCCTTGCCGGCAGCCCATACGGGCCTTCAAAATGGCGATCAAGACCAAAGCGGGCGGACGCGGCCAATTTGGCCATGCCGGGCCAAATATTCGGACACGCGCCGTGCCGCACAACGCTGCTTGCATCCCGGAATTGGCGCGATAGGTTGATGCCAAATACAGGCAACAAGAGGGTTTCAGGCATGGCCAAGGCACGGATCGGGATGGTTGGGCTGGGCGTCATGGGCCGCAATCTGTCGCTCAACATCGCCGAGAATGGATTTGTGGGGCGGTGCACAACCGGACCACCGCCCGGATTGATGAATTCGTGGCCGGTGCCGGGAAACTAGGCGCGCATCTTGTCGCTTGCGCTACGCCCGGCGATCTGGCGGCGGCTCTTGGCACGCCGCGCGCGGTCATCATGATGGTCAAGGCCGGGGCGCCGGTTGATGCCACCATCGCGTCGCTCATCCCGCATCTGGCGCCCGGTGACATGATCATCGACGCGGGAAATGCTAATTTCCATGACACCCGTAGACGCGAGGCGGCGCTCGCCAGTGACGGGCTGTCGTTTATCGGTATGGGAGTGTCAGGCGGCGAGGAAGGCGCGCGTCATGGCCCCTCGATCATGGTCGGCGGTCGCGCCGAAAGCTACGCCGTGATCCGCGATATTGTCGAGGCGATCGCCGCCAAATATCACGGCGATCCCTGCGCCGCACATCTGGGCCCGGACGGCGCCGGGCATTTCACCAAATCCGTGCACAACGGCATTTAATACGCCGATATGCAAATGATTGCAGAGGTTTACGGCATATTGCGCGACGGACACGGGCGTTCGCCTGGCGCCATTGGCGCGCTGTTTGAGCGTTGGAATGAGGGCGTGCTCAAGTCCTACCTGGTGGAAATATCGGCGCGCGTTCTGAGCGCCATTGACCCGGCAACCGGCGCGCCAGTGGTCGACATGATCGTGGATCAGGCCGGGCAAAAAGGCACCCGGCGCTGGACGGTGATCGAAGCACTTGGGCTGGGCCAATCAGCCTCGACCATCGAGGCGGCGGTTGGCGCGCGATCCTGGTCGGCGGCGCGCGATGCACGCATTGCGGGAGAGGCAATATTCGCCCCGGTCGGCGACGCGGTTGGCGCGCCGAAGCTCAGCGATGACGATCTGCAGGCCGCGCTGCTGGCCGCCAAGATCATCGCCTATTCACAAGGTTTCGCGTTGCTGGACTCCGCCAGCCAGCACTACGGCTGGCAGCTTGATCTGGCCCGGATCGCCGAAATATGGCGCGCCGACTGCATTATCCGCTCGGCCATGCTCGACGAGATGGCAGCCGCAGCGCGCGCGCGCCTGCCGCATGGCCAATTGATCTTGGCACCAGATTTCGCCGAAAAACTTGGCCCCGCCACTGACGCCCTGCGCCGCGTCGTCGCGGCGTCGGCATTGCAAGGCCTGCCGACCCCGGCGTTTTCAGCCGCACTGGCATATTTTGACACCATGCGCCGGGGTCGCGGCAGCACCGATCTGATCCAGGCGCAGCGCGATTTCTTTGGAGCGCACGGATTTGAGCGCACCGATGATGGCACCGGCCACCACGGACCCTGGGCAATGGGTTGAGCCGGTCAAATTGAGCCGCTTGCGGCGGCACGATTATTTTGGTTCGCCGCTGGCGGGAGTATTTTCGCCAACCGGAAAACAATTCTATTATCTTCTTTTCAAAAATATCCCCGCCGGAGGCTCCGATGCGCGCCGCAGAACCAGACCTATCGTTTGCGCGGCTTGGCGCGCTGTGTCGGCTCGGCACGCGTCGGGTCTTCCGGCCAAGGGTGTTTGGGATAACGTCCGCGCATGGCTTTTCTGACCTCGCTATAAGACGTGGCCCAGAACCCCGGCAGGTCGGTGGTGGTCTGGAGTGCCCGGTCGGCGGGTGACAGCAGCGTGACGCGCAGCGGCTGCCCGGCGACCATCGGGTGCGCCGTGACACCGAACATTTCCTGCAGCCGCACGGCAATTCCGGGCGCCTCGCCGCTGTAGTCAATCGGCGTTGTGTGCCCGATCGGCGTGGTGAAATGCGCCGGCGCCAGCCGGTCCAGTTGCTGCAACTGCGCTCGATTCAGCGATTGCCGCAAGGCCGCCACCAGTCCGATAGCGCGCAAATCGGCTGCGGTTCTGACATTGGCCATGTATGGCAGCAGCCAGTCCTCCAGCCGCGCCATCAGTGCCGCGTCCGACAGGTCGGGCAGATCACCGCCCGCCGCGCGCACCAGTGTCACCCGGGCACGAAACCGCAGCGCCGCATCGCTCCACGGCAGGCCAAGATCGCGCACCCCGTCCAGCGCGCCTGCGCATGGGCTTCATCGGGTGCGGCGCTCCAGGGCTGATCGGCAAGCAGCAGCGCGCCAAATTGCTCCTGACGGCGCGCCTCGACCCGGCGCTTGCGCCGCGACCAGACGCAAATCTCGCGCCAGACAATCTGGTCACCGTAAAGCGCGCGCAGCTCGGCCTCGCTGATCTCGATGGCCAGCCGGATACGGGCCTCGCGCGCCGCGCCGTCCAGATCAGCCGCCACGATCAGCCTTGCCGCGGCCATCGGATCAGTCTGGTGCATCGTGGCACCCTTCCCACCGGGCAAAACCCATCTGGGCACTTCGCCTTTGCGGCGCAGACCGATGCGGTCGGGGTAGGCAAGGGCGGTCAGTTCAGCCCAATTCGGGTCTTTTCTGCCAGCAGGCACCAGCCGCGCCAGCCGCTTTGCTTCAGTGCGAATGCGCGCAAGGGTGCCGCGATCTGCCGCCTGATGCTGAGCTGGCGCCGCCAGGGCGCGCTTGCGGTCCAAAAGATCCACCGGTGCCCCACGGATCGGATCGCGATCAGCCAGCAGCGCCGCAAGCAACGCCGCATCGGGCCCGCCAAGCGTCAGCATATGACCAAGGCGCGGGTGCGGTGGCAACGCGGCAAGTGCGCGGCCATGCTGCGTGATGCGGCCAGTTTCGTCCACCGCTCCGAGCGCGGCCAGAAGCGTTATCGCCTCGGCCATAGCGCCCGGATTGGGCGGCGTCAGGAACGCCAAATCGCCGGCGCCAGCCGCCCCCCAAAGCGCCAGTTCCAGCGCCAGCCTGGTCAGGTCTGCCACCTCAATCTCGACCGGCGGAAACGCCGCCATGCCGCCGTCTTCGCCCTTGCTCCACATCCGAAAACAAACCCCGGCAGCAACCCGTCCCGCACGCCCGCGGCGCTGTTCGGCCTCGGCCCTTGTCACCCGCTCGGTGACCAGGCGCGACATGCCGGATCCCGGATCAAACCGGGCGCGGCGCGCGCGGCCCGCGTCAACGACCGCCGAAATGTCCTGAATGGTCAGCGAGGTTTCAGCGATTGCCGTTGCCAGCACGATCTTGCGCGCGCTCCGGTCCGGCAGAATCGCGGCGCGCTGCGCGGCAAACGGCATCGCGCCAAAGAGCGGATACATGCGGCACTGGTCAGGCAAACGGTTGCGCAACAGCGCTTGGGCGCGTCGAATTTCGCCCTCGCCGGGCAGAAAAACCAGCACTCCGCCGCTGGTCTGCTCGATGGCGCGCAGGACCAGCTCTGCTGCCGCCTGCTCAAAGGCTTGAGATTTGGCGACCGGGCGATCCAGCCAGCGGGTGTCAACCAGCCAGGCCCGCCCGACCGAGGTGATCAGCGCCGCGTCAAGCATAGCCGCCACCGGCCCCGCATCCAGTGTCGCCGACATCACCAGCACCAGCAGGTCGATGCGCAGTGCAGCGCGCATTTCCCAGACCAGCGCCAGGCCCAGATCGGCGTGCAAGGAGCGTTCGTGGAATTCGTCGAAAATCACCGCGCCGATCCCTGCGAGCGACGGATCAGACTGCAACTTGCGGGTCAGAATACCCTCGGTGACCACTTCGATCCGGGTTGCGGACGACACTTTCGCCTCGCCCCGGATGCGGTAGCCGACGGTCTGCCCCACCGGCTCTCCCAAAGTGTCGACCATTCGCTCGGCGGCAGCGCGGGTGGCCAGGCGGCGCGGCTCCAGCATGATGATCCGGCCCTCAACCAGGCCGTCCTGCAACAGCGCCAGCGGCACCAGCGTGGTCTTGCCGGCACCGGGTGGGGCCTGCAACACCGCGCAGCCGCGCTGGCGCAAGCTGCGCAACAGGTCCGGTATCGCGTCGCTGATCGGTAGATCGGGCAGGTCCATGCGCGCCTTATCGGCGAAACGTGCGTGCAGTTCCATAGCACAGGCACTGGACATTTCTGCGCCAAAGCGGGCAGAACCGCTGGCAGACCGGCGGCGAGAGGATTGATGAGCACGACTGAGCTGGCAGAGCGACTGATCGCAGGCGAACGCCGCGCCCTGGCGCGCGCCATCACGCTGGTGGAAAGCGCGCGCGCCGATCATCGGGGCGCGGCGGAGCTGCTGCTGGAAACAGCCCGCTCCACCGGCCGTCAGGCGCTTCGGATCGGCATGTCGGGCACCCTGGGGGTCGGCAAATCGAGGTTTATCGAGGCCTTTGGCATGATGCTCACTGGCCAAGAGCTGCGGGTGGCGGTTCTCGCGGTCGATCCGTCGTCGACCCGCTCTGGCGGCTCCATTCTGGGCGACAAGACCCGGATGGAGCGCCTTGCCCGCGACCCCAACGCCTATATCCGCCCGTCGCCCAGTCAGACCCAGCTGGGCGGCGTGGCGCGGCGCACCCGTGAGGCGATCGTTTTGTGCGAGGCGGCAGGCTTTGACGTGGTGCTGATCGAAACCGTGGGTGTCGGCCAGTCCGAAATCATGGTCGGCGAAATGTCGGACCTGTTCGTGTTGCTGCTGGCGCCGGCGGGCGGCGACGAACTGCAGGGGGTGAAACGCGGCATCATGGAGATTGCCGATCTGGTGCTGGTGAACAAGGCCGACGGCGATCTCAGGGCGGCCGCGACGCGCACCTGTGCGGACTATTCCGGCGCATTGCGGCTGTTGCGCCGCCGCGCCCAGGATCCTGCGGGCATTCCAAAGGCGATGCTGGTGTCGGCGCTGACCCAGGATGGCTTGCCGTCCGCCTGGGACGAAATGCAGGCGCTCGCCGATTGGCGCAAGGCCAACGGGCACTGGCAAAACCGGCGCGCGGCGCAGGCGCGGCACTGGTTTGAGGCAGAGCTGCGCCACGGTCTGCTGGCGCGGCTGAATGACACCGGCGTGCAGGCGCGCGTGGATGATCTGGGCGACAAGGTGGTTAGGGGCGAACTGTCGGCAAGCGTAGCCGCACAGGACCTGCTGGACGGGCTGAAAAACCGCTGATCAGTGGCTTGACGAGGACAGGTGCAGCGCTTAAACCCCGGCATCGGATTTTCGCGGGCACGCGCCAATTTGCTCGCGCTTTTGCAAGAAGAACCCGTCAACCGACTGCACTTATGACCAAGGAGCGCTCGCCCATGTCGCGCCGTTGCGAACTGACCGGAATAGGCCCGATGTCTGGCAACAATGTCAGCCACGCCAAAAACCGCACCCGCCGCCGGTTCCTGCCGAACCTGAACGACGTGACACTGATGTCGGACGTGCTGGGCCGCAGCTTCAAGTTGCGGATCTCGGCGGCCGCGCTGCGCACCGTTGATCACTGCGGCGGGCTGGATGCGTTTCTGGCAAAAGCCAAGGCAGAAGAGCTTTCGGTCAACGCGCTGAAGATCAAGAAAGACATCGCCAAGGCGCAGTCCGCCGCCTGACTGCGGTCAAGTCTGGATTTGATTTGCTGGCCCTGCATATGCGGGGCCTTTTTTGTCTGCGCCGCCTTAATAGCGGGCAGGCCGCCGTCAGCCTTGCCTCCACCGCCATTCGCCGCCATTTATCAGGCCGAGGCCAATGGCCGCAAATACTGAGGGAATCGCCATGAAACCGCCCTGGCACCTGTGGGTCGTTGGCATCGTGTCGCTTTTGTGGAATGCGGTGAGCGCGTTCGATTATCTGATGGTCCAGACCCGATCTGAAAAATACATGAGCAATTTCACGCCCGAACAGCTCGATTATTTCTACGGATTTCCGATCTGGGCGACCTCGGCCTGGGCGGTTGCGGTGTGGTTTTCGGTCCTGGGCTCGATCCTGCTGCTGGCGCGCAGCCGCCACGCGGTGGTGGTGTTCGCGCTGTCATTTCTGGGCATGATCGCCACCAGCAGCTACAGTTTCTTGCTGTCCGGTGGCTTGAAGAGCGAGCTGCTGGGCGCCACGGCGCTGGCATTTTCGCTGGGCCATCGCAGTGGTCGGGCTGTTGCTCATCCTGTATACCCGCGCCATGCGCCAGCGTGCCATACTGCGCTGACGCGCTCCCATGATCCGGCAGCAATGCCGCAACAGGAAACGCCGATAGATGACCCGCGTACTTTTCGTTTGCCTTGGCAATATCTGCCGCTCGCCCGCCGCAGAAGCTGTGTTTCGCGATATTGCGGCAGCAAGCGGGCTGGAGGTGGCGACTGACAGTGCGGGCACGGCGAACTGGAATATTGGCGCGCCGCCATATGCGCCAATGGTGCACGCGGCGGCGGCGCGCGGCTATGATCTGAGCAATTTGCGCGCGCGGCAGTTTGAGCGCGGCGATTTTTCCGGCTTTGATCTAATCATCGGCATGGATGCTGAAAACATCCGGAATATCGAACGCCTGCGCCCTGCCGCCAGCAAAACCCCGGTTGCGCGGTTTCTGGATTATGCGCCGCAGGCCGGGCACGCTGGATGTGCCGGATCCCTATTACACGCGCGATTTTGACGCAGCACTCGACCTGATCGAGGCCGCCAGTCATGGCCTGCTGGCATCATTGTCCTGACGCCAATCACAGTGAGTCAGATCACGGCGCCTTCCCGGTGGTCGAGATTTTCGACAAGGCGGCCATAGCCAAGCGCCGATAAATCGAGCGTTTGATAGCTGCCATAGGTGATCAGCTCGGCCACCCCGCGCCCCATTGCCGGGGCCTGCTGAAAGCCGTGGCCGGAAAAACCGTTGACGAACAGGAAATTGGCCACCTCGCTGTGCGGCCCGACAATGGCGTTCTGGTCAAAGGCGTTGTAGGCATAATGCCCGACCCAGGAATTGATCACCTTCACGGCCGCAAAAGCCGGAATCCGGGCGGCGATCAGTGGCCAGAACTTTTCCTCCCAGATACTGTGATCAATCGAAAAATCATCCGGCGCCACCGCCAGGTCCACATCAGGTGCGCCGCCGGCCAAGTAATAGCGGCCATCGCTGCGCACGTGAACACCGGACCCATCCACGGTCAGCGGCAGGTCGCGGTCAAGCCGGGTTTCGGCTTCAATTACAAATGTATAGCGCCGCCGCGGCTCGACCGGGATTGCCAGGCCCGCCATCGCCGCCACCCGCGCGCATCGTGGACCGGCGGCGTTGACGATGGCGGCGCAGGAAATATTGCCTCCTGACGCCAGGGAGATCCCGCTGACCCGGTCGCGCGCGCGGGTTATGCCGACGACCTCGTCGGCCAGATATTCCACGCCCGCGCGCCGCGCCATGCGCCGCCACCAGTCAAATATGGTATTGCCGTCAAAATAACCTTCGTCGCGCGTGTTCAGCGATCCAAGCACGATGTCATCCAGTTTGAAAAACGGAAACCGCCGGGCCAGATTGGCGCGCGTCAATATCTGCGTGCCGGCCCCCAATGCCGCCTGCATTTGCTGGTTTCGCCGCAGCCTTCGCGCCAATTCCGCACTGTTCGCCAGATACAGGTAGCCAAAATAATGCACCGCAATCTCAGGCGCCTCCGCCGCGCCGATCAGGGTGCGAAAGTCGCGGACGAATTCGGCACAATACTGCGAGATGCGCACGTTTATGGCGGTGGAAAACTGCTGGCGCATGCAGCTGTGGGAATGCGCGGTCGAGGCGAACTGGTAAGACGGATCGCGCTCGACAACCAGGATCCGGCCCTGAAAATCGGCGTTTGTTGACAGATACCACGCCACTGCAGAGCCAATCATCGCGCCGCCGATGATCACCACGTCATAATTTTTATGTTTGGCCTCGCTCATTCGGGTGCCTTTGGTGTGAGTCTTAACGGCGCCGTCCAGTCGATCCTGATCTGAGACGCCGGAGTTTGCAAACAGACGCGATTGCGGTGTGACCATGTCTGCATGACGAGCTGGTTAGCCGGAGCGGAGCGGCGGCCACGGTCCGGTGTGCTGAATGCGAACAGCCCCGGCATCAAGCCCTAGCGGCAAAACTCTTTTGCGGCCTCGCCAAATTCCTTGTAGCGCTCCCAGAACCGTTCGTGGGCGCGGCGGCTTGACTGGCGAATGTCCTGGGCTTTTTGCGGGTTTTTGAAAAAGCTCGAAGCAAGTTTCTGATCCGGTGCTGTCAGCGTCAGATCAGCCACATCCTGAATACACCCGCACAGCGCCCGGTTTGCCCCGTTACGATCAGAACTCAGACAGGCGCGCTCGATCTGTTCGGCCTGCGCGCCGGACATTGAAACCAAAAAAATGGTCACCGCCAGAATTTTGGACGTCATGGTTTGCCTCAGTCTGCCCCGGGCCAGTGCGTTTCGGCCTCGTTACTTGTGCGCAAACATGCCCGAGATGGCCAAGCAATACAATTCACATGATTTCGATCAGATCCGGCAGCCTGGTGATCGCCCAATGCCGGTGTTCTGCGCGGCGGCTGGCTGTTTGCGATCGCCAAATACACCCGAAATCCGGCCTGCGATATGGCTTGGGTCAGCGGCCACAATACTGCCACGAAAATGCGGCGATTTTGGCGCAAAATCCGGTCCAGGAAACAATTCGTTTCGCTGAAATGTGGCAATTCGCGCTTTGCACTGAAATGGCGCCAATTCAGCCGAAAACGCACAACAGTTTGTTTCCTTGATTGGCTCTGATTCGGGCTTTCATCGCTTTGAGATGCCACATTTATGTCGTATTCTGACCGGGTCGCGCGACTGTGCGCGTGGCGCGTTTGTAACGGTAAGAACGGTGATTAGTATGACGAGTAACGGCTTTTTTCGCATCGGCGCGGTCTCTGCAATGGCAGTGCTGGCAGCGTGCACAACTTCACCACAAGTAACCCGGCTGACACCTGCGGTGCAGATCACCGAACAGGTCGGCCTGTCGGCCTTGTCGCGCCAGTTCATGGCGTGCACGCCCTACACGGTGAATTTTGATTTTGACAGGGACAATCTGGACAACCTGGCACGACGCGCGCTGGACATTCA
The DNA here is from genome assembly GCA_965237505.1 of Paracoccaceae bacterium. Classification (GTDB taxonomy): domain Bacteria; phylum Pseudomonadota; class Alphaproteobacteria; order Rhodobacterales; family Rhodobacteraceae; genus NVTR01. The sequence goes on from CBDEFR010000008.1 coordinate 92,308, forward strand.
AGCCAGCTGGATATTGGCCCATCCCGAAGTCCGTTTTTCGGTTTTTGGCCACACCGACAAAGTCGGCACCAACGCCTATAACGAAGATCTGGGCCTGCGCCGCGCGATCGAGGTTGTTGCCTATCTGACCGGCAAAGGCATCAACCCGGACCGGCTGGAAGCCCTGGTGACCTATGGCGAGGAGTTGCCGATTATTCAAACCGAACTGCGCGAGCGCATGAACCGCCGCGCCACCACGGTTGTGATGGGCTATTTCACCCTTGATACCAACGGCCCCCAGATTTGACTCAAGGGGATTCCCACGAGCGGCGTGATCTGATTCAGTGGCATCAAGGCAAGGGAGGCTTTGATGGCAGTAAGGATTACGCGAAAAGACAAGTCTGCAGGCGAGCTTCGCCAGGAAGCGGCGCGGTGCCGGGATGGGAAAGCGGCGCGACGGATGTTGGCGATTGCCCTGGTTCTGGATGGGGTTGACCGCAAGACGGCGGCAGAAAACTGCGGCATGGATCGGCAGACGTTGCGGGATTGGGCCCACCGTTACAATGCGGAGGGCGTGTCGGGCCTGTTCAACCGTCGCCCGCCGGATCCACCCTGTCTGCTGAGCGCGGCACAGAAGGAGGAGTTGGCGGAAATGGTTCGGGCGGGTCCCGACCCCGAAACCGATGGGGTTGTGCGCTGGCGGCGCATTGATCTGAAACGCAAGATCGAAGAGCGCTTCGGCGTCACCATGCATGAGCGAACTGTTGGCAAACAATTGGCAAGCCTGGGCTTTCGGCGTCTGTCGGTGCGCCCGCAGCATCCGAAATCCGACCCGGATGCACAGGAGGCTTTTAAAAAAACTTCGCCGCAGAGGTAGAAGCAGCCTTGCCGGAAACAGCCCGCAGCAAGCCCCTGGAGATATGGTTTCAGGATGAAGCGCGGGTTGGCCAGCAGGGCACGCTCACCCGTATCTGGGCCGAGCGTGGAACACGCCCCCGTGCCCCGCGCGACACCCGCTATATCTGGAGCTACATTTTCGGCGCCGTCTGCCCGGAACGGGCTGAAGCGGCCGCTCTGATCATGCCACATGCCGACACACAGGCCATGAGCGCGCATCTCGCCGAGATCGCTAAAACCGTCGCATCGGGCGCACATGCCCTTCTCATTCTGGATGGCGCTGGCTGGCACGGTTCGGCAGAGCTGGAGGTACCCGACAACATCACCCTGCTCAAACTCCCGCCCTATTCCCCTGAACTCAACCCGATGGAAAATGTGTGGGCTTATCTGCGTGCCAACAAGCTCGCCATATCCGTCTTCGACAATTATGAGCAGATCGTTGACAGGTGTTGCGAAGCATGGAACTTCTTTGCAAACGACAAAACCGCAATCACGTCAATCACTACCAGACAATGGGCCAAAACGGTCAACGACTAGGGCCGTTGGTATGAGAGGTCTGCGGACACCAAAGAGACCATTATTCCGCCGATCATCGTCGCCGATAACGACCCGCAGCCTGAACCGGACGACGGAAAAAACCACAATAATTCCGGTCGCGGCAATGGCGACGAGGATGGCGATCCGGGTAAATCCGAAGGCAAGAATAACGGCGGCGACGAGCTGTAGAGCGCATTTCGCGCCCTGACGCCGCGGGCGCAGCCATTTGATTTAGAATGTACGACCGAGCGAGGCCGGTAGATTTACCGGCCCTTACCATGTTTAATCCGCTAGAACCTCATCCTGATAGGCGAACAGCGACGGCAGGCCACCGGTGTGCGCGAACAAAACCCGCGTGCCGGGGCGGATCGTGCCGTTTTTCACCAGACCCAGAACGCCGGCAAAGGCCTTCGCTGTATACACCGGATCAAGGAACAGCCCTTCTTGGTGCGCCATTATGCGCATCGCGGCGCGGGTATTCGCGCCGACCTGACCATACCCCGGTGCCAACGCCCCATCCCAGGTCAGAATATCTGACCGCGACACCGGATTGTCGACGCCCAATAGCTCCGCCAGGTTTGACGTGGCGGTCGCCAGTCTTGCGGATTGTTCAGCCGCGTCGCGCCGCACGCAGATGCCCCAGACCAGGGCCTGCGAACCCGAGGCACGAAGACCGAACAAAAGCCCGCCATGAGTCAGTCCGCTGCCGGATGCGACGACAATCGCGGCCATGTTTGGCCGCTGATCGATCACTTCGCGCGCCGCCTCGACATAGCCCAACGCGCCAAGCGGCGGATTGTTCGGGCCCAGCGGGATGACATAAGGGGTGCGACCCTGATTGCGCAAAAGCGCCGCGCGGTCGCGCAGCGCCTAGTCCGCGCCTGCCTCATCCTCGCCGCTTGGATAGCTCATATACTCGGCGCCAAGCATCTGGCTGAGCAGCACATTTCCGCTGCTTGCGTAGGTTGAACCCTTGCCCGCAACGCGATCCTCCAGCTGAATGACGCATTTCAGGCCGAGCCTGGCCGCACCCGCCGCCGCCGCGCGCACAAAGTTGGATTGCACCGCACCGGTGATCAGGATGGTGTCGGCCTTTTTGGCCAGTGCTGCGCCAAGGTAAAACTCCAGTTGCCGGAATTTGTTGTCGCCAAAGCCCAGCCCGGTCAGGTCGTCGCGCTTGATCCAGAGCTCTATGTTCAGGTGGTCCGAAAGCCGGTGCAAAGCGTCCATCGGGGTGGGACCGCCCAGCAGGCCGGCGCGCGGGAAGCCGGCGAGGGCGTCGGCCATGTCGGTCAACGGGGCGTCCTTTCTGCGGTCAGCGGTCTGGTGAACGGGGCAAATGGCACAGTGACCACTTAACGGTGCGTGAAATCAAGTCGTGGCGAGATCATGCGTTGATCGGGAGCCGTTGGCGAGGCTTGGTGCGGGCAAGTGGCGGGCATTGGCCGCGCAAACATTTTTGGCGGCTGTGAACCCGACGGCATTCAGTTTAATTCGGCCTGAGAATGGACTGCCCGGCTTGCCGGGCCGCGCCTGACCCGCCCCCGTCGTGCCGGAGGCACGCTTGCAGCGTGACGCAGGCGCGTTCGCGCCCATCCCTCAGGTCAGGCGCGCCCCTCGTGTTGGGGAAATATCGAGCGCTGGCGCCAGCCCATTCTTTCGTTGACCGAGACCGTTAGGCGCTGCAACTTATCGATGTAGATTGGAAAATAATTGACATGAAATGCGTTGATGAACTTGCCGGACAGGAGAACAGGCCCCGTTTGGTGCCCACTTTCAAACAGCAGGAGAGAAACCTTTTGTCGGTGTTTATGTCCTTGCTGGAAATAGCACCGACTGTGCGCGCCGATTTTCTAAAATCCTGCGGTTACAACTCGGGTCGTACATGTAGCTATCAAAGTCATATGGAGCCAAATTATTCGTAAGCGTCCGGTGTGCCCCGCCTAACGGCGCAGATTTTGATGGGTTAGTGTCCACCATTGATAGTGGACACTTAGGGGCACTCTATGGCTGTGCAGCAGAAGAAGCGGCGTTGGCCGGATGATGAGAAGCGTTCAATCTGTTTTCAGACGACGGCGGCTGGTGTTTCGATTGCGCAGGTTGCACGTCGGTATGCGATGAATGCCAATCTGATATTCAAATGGCTGAAGGATGATCGGTATGCTCCCGCCGTGGATGTTGTGCCGGAAGCTGACGGCCCTGTATTTTTGCCAGTCGAGATTGAAGCGTCAGCCAGCGTTGATCTAGCCGTGACCAGCACTCTGTCAGGCCGAATTGAGATCGAGCTATCCAACGGTCACCGGATTATAGCCGAGGGCGGTTTTGATGCGGATATGTTGGCACGTTTGTTGAAAGGGCTTTCTTCGTGATCCCCGTGCCAAGCAACACACGGGTCTGGCTGGCGGCGGGCGTGACAGACATGCGGCGGGGTTTCAATACTCTGGCGGCACAGGCCGAGCAGGTTTTGGCAGAGGATCCGTTTTCCGGCCATCTATTTGTGTTTCGGGGGCGGCGTGGTGATTTGCTCAAAATTATCTGGTGGGACAGCCAAGGAGCCTGCCTGTTTTCCAAGCGTCTTGAACGGGGCCGGTTTGTTTGGCCTGCCGCTAAAGACGGCAAGGTCTGCCTGACGTCGGCGCAACTGGCGATGCTGCTGGAGGGCATTGACTGGCACATTCCACAGCGGACATGGCGGCCTTTGAAAGCAGGGTAATCAGGCGTAAATATCAAGTAGTATAGGCGTTTATGGATTCACATTCAGGGCGCAATTCTGTATAGAATAGCCATGTTGAACGCCCTTGATAACCTGCCAGAAGACCCCGTTGAACTACGGCGTGTCACCGAGCTTTTAGCGTCAGAGGTGAAGGCACAGGCGCTGATGATCGAGAAGCTTCAGCATCAGCTACACGGGGCAAACCGGCACCGTTTCGGATCCAAATCCGAGGGCATGGATCAACTGCAATTGTTTGCCGAGAATGAAGAGATTGCAGAGGCGGCGGTAAAGGCCGCAGAAACCGCGCCTGCTGAACCGATAGAGCTGAAGGAAAAGCCAAGGCGCAAACCGCTGCCCGATCATCTGGAACGTATCGAGCAGGTTTTGTCTGTTGGCGAGGATTGCCCTGAGTGCGGTGGCGATCTCTCAAAGCTGGGCGAAGATATTACCGAAGAGCTGGAATACATCCCGGGCCGCTTTGTGGTGAACAAAATCACCCGACCGCGTATGGCCTGCCGTCGCTGTGAGGCGATATCGCAAGCCCCGATGCCCTCGCGCCCGATTGAACGGGGCCGACCTGGTCCCGGCCTGCTGGCGCATGTTCTGGTGAGCAAGTTTGCAGATCATCTGCCGCTTTACCGCCAGTCGCAAATTTATGCCCGTGAGGGTGTCGATCCGGATCGCTCGACTATGGCAGATTGGGTGGGCAAATCTACCGGGCTTCTGGAACCATTGGCCGAGGCCATTGCAAAACGGGCCAAAGGTGGCACATCCCTGTTTGCAGATGATACCCCACTGAAGATGTTGGCCCCAGGAAACAAAAAGACCAAGACAGCCCGCATCTGGGCCTATGTCAGAGACGAACGACCATGGTCCGGCCCGTGCGCCACAGGCGCACAAACAGACAATCTGTCCAGCTGTGCTGGACGGGCACCGCTCTGCGTTTGGTATCAGTTCACAGTGGATCGAAAGGGTGAGCACCCGGTCAAGCACCTGTCTGGTTATCAAGGCTGGGTGCATGCGGATGGCTATGCCGGTTTCAACGGCGTGTTCGGTGAAGGTAAAGCCACGGAAGTGGCCTGCATGGCCCACATCCGACGCAAGTTTGTCGATGTGTTTGCCGCACAAGGTTCCGCCATTGCCGAGGCGGCCATCAAGCGGATTGCGCAATTGTATGGTGTGGAAAAACAGGCAAGGGGCCAATCTCCCGAGGCCCGTGCTGCTCTGCGTCAAGAAAATGCAAAGCCCATCTTCGATGATCTGGAAGAATGGTTGCGCGACCAATTGCCCAAAATATCGGGCAAATCACCTTTGGCAAAGGCCATTCGATATGCCTTGGGCCGTATGCCCAAAACACGGCCCTACCTCGACAACGGCTTTCTGGAGCTGGACACGGATGTTGTTGAACAGCCCCTTTCTCAGATTTTTTGGGTCTTTGGTGGCTTTTCTCGCCACGCCTCGACCATCTTTGCATAGGAAGCCTCGGCATTGGCAACCAGTTCCATTTCTCGATGTCGAAGTTCCTTGATCCAGTAATCACGCCCAGGACCGGCTTTCCCGTAGGCTTTAGGGGCTCCGGCGCGTAATTCTAATTTGCGCATCTTCATTGCGACAAATGCCGGACGTGCCCACTGGTAAGGGGCGTCCTTGGTGAGGAGATGCCAGATCAGGGTTGCAATTTTGCGCGCAGTGGCAACCGCCGCAACATTGGCGCCCTTTCGATCTTTGATACGCAAAAAGAACGCACGCAAAGGACCGGGGACTGAAGCGGCACCCCATGCGGCCTCAACCAGCATCGTTCGAGCGGTTGCATTTCCCTGTTTGGTGATCCTACCGTGGATGGCCTCGCGGGCGCCGGATTGGCGTACCCTCGGCGTTAAACCAAAGTAACTGGCAAGCTTCCCAGGGGTGGCGAACCGGCTGATATCTCCGATCGATGCTATCACGGCGGCAGCAATTACGGAGCTAATGCCAGCCACGGCCATCAGTTTACGCATCTGCGGATCGTCAAGAGAGATGTGGATCAGATCGCGCTCAAGCGTCTCCAACCGCCCAGCCAACCAATCCAACTCATCGAGATGCCGCTCAAGAAGATCGCGTTCGGTTTTTGGCAGAGGGGCCTTGGCCAACCAACGTCGCCCACCTTTCCCGAACAGATGGCCTGCGTATTTTGGGATTAGGTTGGCGTGCAGGACTGCCTGAACGCGACTTTTGGATCGTCGGATAGAGCGCACCACCGCTGCGCGCTCTGAAACAAGTCGCCTTAGTGCAAGCGTCTCGTCATCCGCCGCCCACACCTCAGGCAGGAACCCTGCTGCGTGAAGTTGGGCTAGGATTTTTGCGTCTACCTTGTCGGTCTTCACCCGGGCATGGGCGATTGCCTTCACCTGTAGTGGATTGGCGATCACCACCCGCGCCACGAACGGCGTCAGAAGCCGGACGATCGTTGCGGTGTTTCCCGTGGCCTCCAGAACCACCTCGTCATCTGCTCGCAGACTGCGCCCGAATTCCACGACCGCATCATGCTCCATATCGACCTTGAAACTGTCTGTTATTTGGCCATCATCACAGATCGCGACTTGCGCGAAACTTCGATGGACGTCCATTCCTATTGATCTCATCATATGTACTCCTTCTCGTTGTTAAAGGAGTGCACGGGCTCGTAAGACAATTACGGATACGCGCTCGCGGCGCACACGGGCTGGTCGTAGGGGCGGCCAGATAACAACACGAGCTCGCAGCTCATTGTCTAGTCGGCCTGCCCGCTTCTTCGCACTCCGACGCCCCGATCCCGCGAAACCTGTCTAACATGACATTTGAAAAACAGGGGCGGAAATCGAAGCGCCGAAGTCAGCATGCCCGATAACAACACCGCCGAACGCGCCATGAAGCCCGTCGCCATAGGCCGCAAGAACTGGATGTTTGCCGGATCACAACGTGGTGGAAACTCCATGGCCATCGCCTTCACTCTGATCGAAACCGCCAAACTCAACGGCGTTGATCCACAGGCATGGCTCACTTGGGTTCTGGAGCGTGTCGCCGACCATAAAATTAACAGGCTAGACGAGTTGATGCCGTGGAATTACAGCCCGGAAGTGTAACCACCGGACGCTTACAATTATTCTGCCCAAAAAATGTCGGATGTGCGTCCCGATGGTCTTTTGGTGTGCACGCGAGGAAAAAATGAATGGGCTGCTTTTTGTCGAAGCCAAAGCTGCTAGCACCATTCGGTCCGAGCAGATCATAGATTACATTGAATTGGCAACTACGGTTGGGGTCGACACGATCATTACAATTTCGAATGAATTTGCCCGGTTATACCAGCGGCATTTAACATTGACCGATATGGGCCCATTTTCGCATTCCGATTGATGTGATGGTTTCGGGCTGTGCGATGAGCTTGTTCCAAGCTTCGCATCCAGCATCGACGATGGCATTGTAGTATTCGAACACGCGGTTGGAGAGCCAATTGGCGCGCAAGTACTGCCAGATATTTTCCACCGGGTTCAGTTCCGGAGCGCGCGATGGCAGCAGGATGATGGTGAGGTTCTTCGGGACTTTGAGTTTGCCGGTGGTGTGCCATCCGGCCCGATCCATCAGCACAACCGCATGGGCCTTTCGGGCGACGTGGCGGCTGATCTCGTCGAGATGCATCTGCATGGCTTGCGCGTCCGCCCAAGGCAGCATGAGCGCCGCCCCCTTGCCGTGAGCCGGACAGATGGCGCCGAACAGATAGGCGTTGCGATAGCGCTGATCGGCCGGCTGGCGGGGGCGCGTGCCCTTTCTCGCCCACAGGCGCGTCAGGCCATTCTTCTGGCCAAGGCGTGCTTCGTCCTGGAACCAGATCTCCACCGGCGTTCCCGCTGGCAGGTCAGCTATATGCACCTGGAGCGTGTCGGTGAAGTTTTTTTAAACGCCTCGATGATCCGCTTATCCTGCCTGGGATGCTGCGGGCGGGCGCTGATATGGGCAAAGCCCAGTTCGCCAAGCAGTCTGGATATCCCGCGCTCGGAATAGATGACGCCAAAGCGCGCCTCGATCACCCGCTTCAGGTCGATCCGCCGCCAGCGGACAACCCCGTCCACCGCCGGATCGGGGCCGGTCTCGACAATCTCGCCAAGTTCTTTCATCTGGACATCGCTCAGGTAGCGCGTCCGGCCCGCGCCCTTGCGGTTGGTGAGGCCATCCGGTCCCTCTTCGTTGAACCGGTGAACCCAGTCCCGCAGGGTTTGGCGATCCATCCCACCGATCCTTGCGGCCTCTCCACGGCTCATGCCATCGTAGACCGCCGCAAGAGACAACAGACGGCGGCTCTGCCGGGCATCCTTGCAACGGCTGGCGAGTTTACGAAGGTGGCGGGCATCAAAGTCGCGACGAAGCGGAACACTGGCTGGCATGGCGATCCTCCTTTGCCAACCTTGAATCAGATCAAAACCGATTTGGGAATCCCCACAGAGTCAGAAATTGATGCCGTTGGTATTACCCGAAGAGCTACCTTAACACATTGCTGGTTCTGACCTGCTCCCCGAAAACTGGTCCATTTGAAAGGAGGATCTGTTCGCTTAATGTTCACGAGAACGAGGAGAACAGAGAATGCGCAAGTCACGGTTTAGCGAAGAACAGATTGTTCGGATCATTCAGGAGTATGCGGCGGGTGCGAAAGTGTCCGAGTTGTGCCGTAAGCACGGTATGTCGGATGCCACCTTTTACAAATGGAAAGCCAGGTATGGCGGCCTTCAGATTTCCGATGTCAGGCGGCTGAAAGACCTGGAATCGGAGAACGGCAAGCTGAAGAAGCTGCTGGCCGAAACCATGCTTGATAATGCTGGCCTGAAAGGGCTTCTGGCAAAAAACTTCTGAAGCCTGCAAGCCGCCGGGAAGCAGTCATGGTTCTTTGCCGTGACTATCAGTTTTCAACTCGGCGGGCCTGTGGGCTGATTGGGTTTTCCAGATCGAGTAATGAATACAGAGGAAGGCCGGATCGCCATGCGAGGATACGGGAACGGCTGGTCACGCTTTCCGGCAAACACCGACGCTATGGCTATCGCATGTTGCATGCCAAGCTTGGCCAGGAGGGTTTCAAGGTGAACGTGAAAGTGGTGGAGCGACTTTACCGAGAGGAGCGCCTGACCCTGCGCCGCCGCAATCGCAAGAAAATCCCCAAGGGCGTGCGCGAAGGCGCCTGGTGCCCGATCGCCGCCAACCAGCGGTGGAGCCTGGACTTCACCATGGATGCGCTCGCCAACGGCAGGAAGTTCCGCACCGTCAATCTGAAAGACGACTGCACACGGGAATGTCCGGCGATTGATGTGGCCCTGTCGATCCCCGGCTCCCGCGTGGTGGAAATGCTGGAACGGGTGGCTCGTGAGCGGGGGTACCCGGATGTTCTGACCGTTGACAATGGGCCTGAACTACGAGGCCGCGCGCTTGATGGCTGGGCAGATGATCACGGCGTGCAGCTCTACTTCATCGACCCGGGCAAGCCGACCCAGAACGCCTACATCGAAAGTTTCAACGGCCGGTTTCGCGAAGAATGCCTGAACTTGAACTGGTTCACCTCGCTGGCCGAGGCAGAAAGGATCATCGAGGACTGGCGGATCGATTACAATCAAAACCGGCCCCACTCTTCGCTGAACTATCAAACCCCGGAAGAATTTGCCGCAAACAGGCCTTTCCATAAACCGCAATGGGCAGCGACGCTTGAGCTATCTGAAGGCTCCGCGCCACCGCCCATTGCTCACGCCGCCGAATAATGGCAAACAAAAGAGGAACAGAGTCTACCTAAAAGTGGCCCTCAAATTGGGGGCAGGTCAGTTCGAAGCGCCGAAAATTCGACATTTTCCATTTTGCCTGGGCCGATATTCGAACGTTTCTTGCCCTACAGATCAATCATCAGGACTTGGGCGAAGTTGAGGAAAAAGTCCTCATAGAATGTCTAAGTGTCTGATCCAAAACTAATTGAGTGATTTCAGCGAGTTGTGATTCAATCGGATTGATAAGATTCGAGGGAGATCACAATGGCTTGGACGGAAACCACTCGCGCCCGATATGAACGGCATTCGGGACGCTATGCAAGCGATTTAACTGATCAGGAATGGGGTTTGATCGCGCCATTCCTGCCGCCGCCTAAAACAACTGGTCGTCCGCGCAGCACGGCGATGCGCGATGTTCTGGATGCCATTTTGTACATCGCCAGCGCCGGGTGTGCGTGGCGTATGCTGCCCAATGATTTCCCGCCAGTGTCCACCGTGCGCTACTATTTCTATGGCTGGCGCAACGATGGCATCTTTTAAGTGATCAGCCATTTTCTGGTGGCGACGGCGCGCGAGTTTCATGGCAAGAAGCCCGGCCCCACCGCTGGTGTCATTGATAGCCAGACCATAAAAACAACGGAAAACGGTGGCATTTCGGGCTATGACGCGGGCAAGAAAACCAAGGGCCGCAAGCGCCACATTGTCACCGACACGCTCGGGTTTATGGTTGGGTTGGTCGTGCATAGCGCCGGTATTCAATACCCAGATCGTGTGAAAACTCTGGGTGGCGGGGATGGAGGTTTGGGTCACCATGATTTGCCGCGATCCCACGTAGTCCGGCGGTTTGGCGCCGGTAGCCCCGCGGAAGAGGCTCCGGGCCTCCGTGGATCGATGTGGGGCGCTTGATTTGGGCCAGACTCCCGTCTCACGCCCTCGCGGCGGCGATCAAGGCGGGAACACCTACCAGAGAGATCGCGCGGCGGATGTTGTAAGCCAGCGCCGTGATGCTGAACTCGCCGCGCACGTTCTCCAGCCGCCGGGTCAGGAAGGCACCCTGGCCCATCCATTGTTTGATTGAGCCGAAGGGATGCTCGACGCTTTCACGGCGCGCATCGAGCAGCTCCGGGCGGGCCGCCAATCGTTCTGCCATGCGCTCCAGGATCGCTTCGTCGACATAGCGCAGGACCCGACGGAAGGCGCTTTTCGTACACTTCGACTTGAGTTGGCACTCCTTGCACGCGGCGCGATTGGCGTAACTGGCGAAGATGAGATCGCGGCGCTTGCGCTTGCTGTGTAGCGCCAGGCGTTGGCCGTCGGGGCAGATGTAAATGTCCTCGCCGCCGTCATAGCGGAAGCGTTCCTTGGGAAAGAGCCCCTGGCTCACCGTTGATCCGCGCTGGGGCTTGGGCACATGCGGCAGACGTCGGCATTCTCGCAGGCCTCGATATCCTCGATCTTGAAGTAGCCCGCGTCGGCGACCGCGTCGATCCGATCGACGGCCAGGTTCCGACGGGCCGCCACCGCCGTCTCGGCCAACAGACCGAGATCGCTGACCTTGCTATGGACCTGCTGCTCGGCGATCAGTTTGTGCTTGGCGTCCACCGCGATCTGGATGTTGTAGCCGACACCGACCCGGGTCGCGGCGTGCATCGCCCGGCTGTCCGGATCCGTCAAAGAGAGCTGGTCCTCGCCACTCGCAGCCAGCGCGTCGCGATGTTCCTCAAACCGCTCACGCCGCCCTTGGATCGCAGCGATCTTTTCCCGGATGTTCTCCACTTCGCCGCCGCCGGTGCCGCTCTCGTCTTGCCCGTCGGCCTCGTCGAGCCGGTCGAGATAACGCGACAACCTCTCGTCGCTCTCGGCCAACGCCTTCTCCAGCTTCGCTTTGGTAAAGTTCCGCTCCCGGCTGTTCACTGCCTTGATCCGAGTACCGTCGACTGCCACCAGCTCGCGCCCGAACAGCTCCAGTTCGCGGCATAGCCTCACGAACTCCCGAAACACCTGGCGGAACGCCGCCCGATTGATCCGCCGGAAATCGGCGATCGTCTTGAAGTCCGGCGACAAACGCCGCAACAGCCAGATCACTTCGAGATTACGCTTGCTCTCGGCCTCCAGTCGGCGGCTCGAACGTACCCGATTGAGATAACCGTATATGTAGAGCTTCAGCAGGTCCGCCGGATCGTAGCCGGGACGACCCGTCGCCTTCGGCGTGGCGCGCTCGAAACCAGCGACCGCCAGGTCCAAACCATCCACGAAAGCGTCGATGAAACGGACCGGGTTATCCCGGCCCACGTAATCGTCCACTGCTTCCGGCAGAAGCAGAACCTGAGAGCGGTCAATGCCAAGAATGTGTCTCATGGCGGACTCTAACATCGCCATGAGCCGGACGGAATCCCCCGCCACCCAGAGTTTTCACACGGTCTGGACCGTGATGGCGCACCGGAAGTGTTGAAATCCATCCGGTATTCCCATCCAAACTTGCGCCATATCTTTGCGGATGGCGGTTATGCCGGACCAAAGCTGCGCGACGCTCTTGAAGGCATCGGTGACTGGACAATCCAGATCGTCAAGCGCTTCGACACTGCGGAAGGCTTCGAAGTCATTCCCAGAAGATGGGTCGTCGAGCGCACCTTCGCATGGCTCAACCGCTGCCGGCGATTGGCCAAAGATTGGGAAAAATCCATCGCAAGTTCACAGGCATGGATACTCGTTGCACATATCAGAACCCTCACGCGTAAAATTGCAAGGCATTGTAATCATCCGTAGAGTTTTGAATCAGACACTTAGTTATTTGGGTGATGTGCTCGCGCTCGGATGGCAATATTCACCTTGGCCAAGGTTTTTGTCTTGGGTATTCGTGGCGGCCACCAGTTTGATCTTTGCCTTTGTCGGCGGCCAATTGGCATCGATTTGGATGGGCGCAGACGCTTCAATCACATTCTCGCTTCTTCTGATAATTCGATGGGCAGTTTCGTCAATTCCTGCCCGATTCTGGATGGATTAACGCCGTTGGCAGCCTTGAGCCGCAGGCGATGTCGCGATGAAAGGAAAACGTGATGACTTGGAATATTGTAGTAGCTGCCCTGTTACTGATTTCCGGAATAATTGCCGTGGTTTTGTACAGGACGGCAGTCTACGGCCCGCCAGAATTGATAAATGTGCCAAGCGCGTCTGCGATTAATGTCGATGAAATGGAAGCAGCTCAAAACCTGTCTGGAGCCATAAAGATCAAAACAATCTCGCACAGCCGCGAAATTCCGCCCGACGCCAAAGCATTCGATGAATTCCACGACTATTTTCGCCGGACGTTTCCTGCGGGTCACGGCGAACTCACTCGGGAAACTGTTGCAGTGTTCAGCCTGCTTTACACTTGGGAAGGCTCAGATCCTGATCTCGACCCAATCCTGTATTCTGCCCATATGGACGTTGTGCCCGTCGAGCCCGGAACCGAAGACGAGTGGACCCACTCAGGGTTTTCCGGCGCAATTGCTGACGGGTTTATCTGGGGGCGCGGCAGCCTCGACATGAAGCAATCCCTGATCGTTATATGCATGCGGCGGAATTGCTGATTGAACAAGGGTTTGAGCCTGAGCGCACTATCTACTTCGCCGTCGGGCACGATGAAGAAGTCGGCTCTCATGCTGCAAAGGAAATTGCGGCACTTTTGACGTCGCGCGGCATTCGCCTTTACTACACGCTCGACGAGGATCTGGTCATCACTAATGGCATTGTCCCTGGTATCGACAAGCCAGTTGCACTCATTGGCACGGCTGAAAAGGGTTACGTCACCCTGGAGCTTATCGCCACGGGCCCCGGCGGCCATGCCTCCATGCCACCAGCCAATCCGCTCAATACAATATTGGCCAGAGCGCTGGTCGCCATCAACGACAATCAATTGCCGGCCCGCCTGCAGGCGCCGGCGTCACAGATGTTTGAGTTGTGGATAGGATGCAAAGTTGACCCCATTATTGGGGTAATCGGCGTCCAAAAGTGACCCCCCTGATAGTTCTGTACAGATGCTCCTTCAAAGATTTGAGGGAGCGAGTTGGGGATGTTGGTTGTGGAGACGATTGCAAAGATCAGGCGCGCGCATTTCATTCAGGGGAAGTCGATCAAGCAGATATGCCGGGAGCTTCGGGTTTCACGGAACACAGTGCGCAAGGTGATACGTTCTGGTGCGACGGAGTTCAGCTATGACCGTTCCACCCAGCCGCGTCCGAAGATCGATCCCTGGCGTTCTCAATTGGATGATATGCTGGCCGACAATACTCGGCATTCTAGGCGCGAACGCCTGACGCTTGTCCGGGTATATGAAGAACTGCGCAACCAAGGATACGACGGCAGCTATGATGCGGTACGGCGCTATGCGGCCAGTTGGTCGAAGGCGACGCGGGCCGCATCCGCTGATGCTTATGTTCCGCTGAGCTTTGATCCCGGTGAGGCGTATCAGTTCGACTGGAGCCAGGAAGTTGTCCTGATTGATGGCGCGACCACGACCGTCAAGGTGGCGCATGTTCGCCTCTGCCACAGCCGGATGCCGTTTGTTCGGGCCTATCCGCGCGAGACGCAGGAGATGGTGTTTGACGCACATGATAAAGCGTTCGCCTTTTTCGGCGGGGCCTGTGCGCGGGGTATCTATGACAATATGAAGACGGCGGTGGACGCGATTCTTGTTGGCAAGAAGCGGACCTACAATCGCCGGTTCCAACAGATGTGCGGGCATTATCTGGTTGATCCTGTTGCCTGCACGCCTGCTTCAGGTTGGGAGAAGGGTCAGGTTGAGAACCAGGTCGGCGTGCTCCGGCGAAGGTTCTTTGTGCCGCGACCAAAGTTTAAATCCTACGCTGAGTTGAACGCCTGGCTGGAAGATCGTTGCCTGGCATATGGCCGGGCCAACACGCATCCGGACATGCGCGACAAAACAATCTGGGAAGTGTTCGAAAAAGAGCGCGCGAGCCTTGTGCCCTATGTTGGCCCGTTTGATGGGTTCCATGCTGTTCCGGCCGCTGTCTCCAAAACCTGCCTGATCCGCTTCGACAACAACCGCTACCCGGTCGATGCCCGCGCAGTTGGCCGACCGGTGGATATTCGGGCCTACGCTGACCGGCTGGAATGCTGGCAGGAGGGCCGCATTGTTGGCAGCCATACGCACGCCTTCGGACGCGGCAAAACCATCTATGATCCCCTGCATTATTTACCCGTTCTTGCGCGCAAGCCGGGCGCTTTGCGCAATGGCGCGCCGTTCAGGGAATGGGATTTGCCTGCGGCAATCCGACGGGTCCAGCGCAAGCTGGAACGCCAACCCGGCGGTGATCGCCAGATGGTGGATATCTTATACCAAGGGCCATTTTGCGTGACTCTTTTGGGATTCCCTTTTCGTCTCGGTTGTGATTCGCTTCTGCTACAAGCAGGAGAGACCCATGACAGTTGCGGTTACACGGTTGGATTTATCGGCGAGGGACCTTCGCGCGTCGGCGGCGAGGTCAACGGATGCGAAGGCAGCGCGGAGGATGTTGGCGATTGCGTTGGTTATGGAAGGGTCGGACCGCGCGTCGGCGGCGCGGAGCTGCGGGATGGACCGGCAAACCTTGCGCGACTGGGTGTATCGTTACAATGCCGGGGGGCTTGCGGGCCTGTCGAACCGCACGGCACCAGGGCGCACGCCTTACCTGAGCGCCGCGCAGAAGGCGGAACTTTCCGAGATCGTTCGCGCGGGTCCTGACCCTGAGATGGACCGCGTGGTGCGTTGGCGGCGTATCGACCTGAAACACCTGATCAAAGAGCGCTTCGGTGTTGTCATGCATGAGCGCACGGTAGGCAAACAGCTTGCCGAACTTGGGTTCAGGCGGCTTTCGGTGCGCCCCGCACATCCTCAATCGGATCCGGCCGCACAGGCGGCGTTCAAAAAAAAACTTCGCGCAGCTGGTAGCGGCGGCACTGCCGCCTGAAGCCCGCGGCAAACCACTGGAAATCTGGTTCCAAGATGAAGCGAGGATCGGACAGCAGGGAACGCTCACCCGTGTTTGGGCCAGGCGCGGAACCCGCCCGCGCGCGCCACGTGATACTCGCTACAAATGGGCTTACATATTTGGAGCCGTCTGTCCGGAACGCGCCGCTGCCGCCGCCCTCGTCATGCCCTTTGCCGATACGCAGGCGATGAATGAACACCTCGCCGAAATCGCCAAAACCGTCGTTCCAGGGGCACATGCCGTAATCGTGCTTGATGGCGCAGGCTGGCACGGTTCAAAGGCACTATGCACCCCCGACAACATCACACTTCTCCCCCTGCCGCCATACGCGCCGGAACTCAACCCGATCGAAAACGTCTGGGCCTACCTGCGCGCCAACAAACTCGCCATCTCCATCTTCGACAGTTACGACCACATCGTCGAGAAGTGCTGCGACGCGTGGAACTTCTTCGCCGAAGACAAAGAGACCGTTCAAAACATAACCTCACGCGAATACGCAAAAAACGTCATTCTATAAGGCCGTTGGTATTAGTGTCTGATTCAAAACTCTACGGATGATTACAATGCCTTGCAATTTTACGCGTGAGGGTTCTGATATGTGCAACGAGTATCCATGCCTGTGAACTTGCGATGGATTTTTCCCAATCTTTGGCCAATCGCCGGCAGCGGTTGAGCCATGCGAAGGTGCGCTCGACGACCCATCTTCTGGGAATGACTTCGAAGCCTTCCGCAGTGTCGAAGCGCTTGACGATCTGGATTGTCCAGTCACCGATGCCTTCAAGAGCGTCGCGCAGCTTTGGTCCGGCATAACCGCCATCCGCAAAGATATGGCGCAAGTTTGGATGGGAATACCGGATGGATTTCAACACTTCCGGTGCGCCATCACGGTCTTGAATACCGGCGCTATGCACGACCAACCCAACCATAAACCCGAGCGTGTCGGTGACAATGTGGCGCTTGCGGCCCTTGGTTTTCTTGCCCGCGTCATAGCCCGAAATGCCACCGCTTTCCGTTGTTTTTATGGTCTGGCTATCAATGACACCAGCGGTGGGGCCGGGCTTCTTGCCATGAAACTCGCGCGCCGTCGCCACCAGAAAATGGCTGATCACTTCAAAGATGCCATCGTTGCGCCAGCCATAGAAATAGTAGCGCACGGTGGACACTGGCGGGAAATCATTGGGCAGCATACGCCACGCACACCCGGCGCTGGCGATGTACAAAATGGCATCCAGAACATCGCGCATCGCCGTGCTGCGCGGACGACCAGTTGTTTTAGGCGGCGGCAGGAATGGCGCGATCAAACCCCATTCCTGATCAGTTAAATCGCTTGCATAGCGTCCCGAATGCCGTTCATATCGGGCGCGAGTGGTTTCCGTCCAGGCCATTGTGATCTCCCTCGAATCTTATCAATCCGATTGAATCACAACTCGCTGAAATCACTCAATTAGTTTTGAATCAGACACTTAGGTGCCATCCTGACCGATGGTCTGGAGGCCGTCGAAGCCGCCTGTTCTGAGGCACTGTCGCACAATGTTCATTCCGCAGGAGTTGTCCTGAACATTCTGGCTCGGCACCGGGAACCGCCGCCGCCCCTGACAATCACAACCCCGGATGCGCTGCGGCTGAACTGCGAGCCTGCCGCCGATTGCGACCGATATGACAGCTTGAGGAGAAAAACAGATGGAACGCTCAGACCTGCTCGACGCGATGAGAAAGCTGAAGCTCTACGGAATGAAGGCCTCCTACGATGAGATCATAACGACAGCCGTCAAGCGCCGGCATGAACCGCAACAGATCATTGGGGATCTGCTGAATGCCGAGATCAGCGAGAAGCAGGCGCGCTCCATCAAATATCAGATGACAATTGCCAAACTGCCGCTGGCCAAGGAACTGGAAGAGTTCGACTTCGAGGCGACCGAGATCAACGAGACTCTGATCCGTGATCTGGCTGCGGGAGACTTCCTGGATCACCAGCGCAACCTGGTGCTGATCGGCGGAACCGGAACCGGCAAAACCCACCTCGCCGTCAGTATTGCCCGGGCCTGCATCCGAAACGGCCGTCGCGGGCGGTTCTTCAATGGCGTCGATCTGGTGAACAAGCTCGACGCCGAAGCCCGTGCAGATCGGCAGGGACGAACGGCAGATCTGATCTCTCGCCTCGATTTCCTGATCCTGAACGAGTTGGGCTATCTGCCCTTCGCCCAGACCGGTGGACAGCTTCTGTTCCATCTGATCAGCAAACTCTATGAGCGCACCTCAATCATCGTCACAACCAACCTCGCCTTTGGCGAATGGCCGAGTGTCTTCGGTGATGCGAAAATGACCACCGCACTGCTCGACCGCCTCACGCATCACTGTGACATCGTCGAAACTGGAAACGAAAGCTGGCGTTTCAAAAACCGAGCCTGATCCTTAACCGAAACCACGCTGGCCCGCCGCCGCTGCGTTATATGGAGACTACGCAGCAACGGGCCAGCTCAGCACAAAAGGGGGGTCATTTTTGGGCGCCGATAGGGGGTCAACATTCAATGCCGATTGACAGGTATTTTGTCTCCGGGATTCACAGGCGCACCAGGCGGCGCTAAAAGCGCTGCTGGAGGGCACCGTCGAGGTTGACGAGAGCTTCTTTGGCCGGGGTCGGCCGCGCGGCTACTGGGGGCCTCTGAAACGCGGTCGCGAGACCAACAAGCAGCCCGTCTTTGGAATCCTAGATCGCGGCGGGCGGGTTTACACCGAGATCGTCCCGGACGCGAAAAAGGCGACATTACAGGCGGTTATCCGAGGCAAGGTGGCGCTGGACGCGACCGTCGTCTCGGACGGTTGGTGGGCCTACGACGGGCTGGTCGATGTCGGCTTTGACCGCCACCTGCGCATCAACAAAGCCTACGGCCACCCGATCCGCTTCTCGGACAACGGAGTCCACATCAACGGCATCGAGAGCTTCTGGTCCTACACCAAACGACGACTGGCGAAGTTCAACGGGGTGACCAAAAACTTCGATCTGCACCTCAAAGAATGCGAGTGGCGATGGGGCAAAGATGTCGATACCATGGTCCACGAACTACAAAGATTGATGGTCTAGAGCCTTATAAATTACAAATATTGACTTCGCAGGTGGTGTGAATTATAAATTACACATGATTGAGGTTCGCAAGACATCCGAGTTTGAAAACTGGCTCACAAACCTACGAGATCAAAGGGCCATCGCACGTGTTGCTACCCGCATTGCCCGTGTCGAAGCTGGCTTGATGGGGGACGTGAAATATTTCGACGGGATCGGGGAGCTTCGCATAGATTATGGGCCGGGGTATCGCATCTACTTCGCGAAACGCGGTCAAACTATCATCCTTCTGCTTTGTGGCGGCGATAAGCGCAGCCAGAAGCGGGACATTAAACGCGCTGTAAGCATGGCGCAGGAGGTCTGAATATGGTTATTGAAACCACACCATTTGACGCCGCCGAATATCTTGGCGACCCAGAAAGCCAAGCAGAGCTTATTAGCGATGCCTTTGAAAGTGGCGATCCTCACTACATTGCGCATGCACTCGGTATCATTGCCCGTGCGCGCGGCATGACGCAGCTTGCCAAAGATTCAGGCGTTACCAGAGAGGCGCTTTACAAGGCATTGAGTAAAGACGGCGATCCACGCCTAAGTACCCTCACAAGTGTTCTTTCGGCGCTTGGGGTGAAGATGCGGGCGGATTTGACAGTACCGCCAGAAAACTAAGATGAAGAAAGTTGACCGAGCATGTGTCGATCTGCGCCCGCCCCCTGCCCAGCCTTGCGCTTCACGCCAGATCAGAGACAGCTAAATGCCATTGGATCGCCGAGGTTCACATCAAACATGCGTTCACCGGCTGTAACTTGAACGGCGCTATGCGCTTGAAAGCCAGTCAACAGAGGTTCCCAGGCTCCGCCTTGGGTTGCCGCCTTCGCTATCCGGCCCCGAACGATTGCCGCTTGCACAACAATTCCGTCAGGAAATCGAAATGTGGCGTCAGTTGTCGCGTCGTAAGCGTCCGGCCTGACCGCTCTGCCGCGCATAGAGAGAGTGCGATAGTGTCCGCTAATTATAGTGGACACTACGGGTTTTTAGATGGCGCGTCGTACAAAGCGGCTTTGGACAGACGACGAGAAGCGGTTGATCTGTTTTCAGGCGACGGCATCGGACATATCGGTTGCCCAGGTGGCGCGTCGATATGCGATGAATGCGACCCTGATTTTCAAATGGCTGCGTGATCCACGGTTTGCGCCGGAGCCGGAGGTGGCAACGGAAGGGATGGACGCACCCTGTTTCCTGCCAGTCGAGATTGTCGGCCAAGCCCATGACGAAAGCGCACCTCTGGCGGGTGATGCAGATTCAATCTCTGGCATGATCGAGATTGACATTGCGGGCGGGCACCGGCTCCGGGTCAACGGTGCCTACGATCCCGAGGCGCTCGCCCTTTTGAACCGTGGTCTGTCGGCGTGATCCCGGTGCCTGTGAACACAAAGGTATGGCTGGCCATCGGCCAAAGACGGCAAGGTGGCGCTGACACCGGCACAACTGGCGATGCTTCTTGAGGGTATCGACTGGCGCATTCCGCAGCGAACCTGGCGGCCCCTGAAGGCGGGATAATCTGGCCGGATCAGTGCTTTGGGGATTCCCTCAAGCTCCTTAATTTGCTAACTATCAACCATGATTGATGTGGCTAGACCCCATGTCCGAACAGGACACGGGTGACCCGTCTCACGATATGCATGTGTCGAGGGTTGCGCCGGATGGTCCGGCGCCTTGCCTCATGCATAGGAGACGGGTCATGGAGAAGACTATCACGTTTATCGGTCTGGACGTTCACAAGAAGAGCCTTTCGGTGGCGGTTGCGGACGGCGGTGTGGGTGGCGAAGTGCGGTTCGTAGGGACGATATCGAACACGCCGGCGCCTTGACGAAGCTGGCCGACAGGCTGGCGCGCAAGGGCGGGGTGCTCAGCTTTTGCTACGAGGCCGGTCCCTGCGGCTATGGGGTTTACCGCCACCTGCGGGGGTTGGGCCATGACTGCGTGGAGGTGGCGCCATCGCTGATCCCCCGGCGTCCGGGCGATCGGGTGAAGACCGACCGGCGCGACGCGGTGAACCTCGCCCGGCTTCGCCTGGGCCATCGCCTGGGCCATCGATGGGGCCGTGACGCCGCGAAAGGCCGACTGAGCGAACCGCGACACGATCGTGAAAGCAACCTGAAAGGAGAGCCGCAAACCAATCCAACATGCCGCAGGCGCCCATGCCCGGAGGCGGGACCACGGTCAGGGGAACCCTCGATTGCTCTATGAGCGGGAGATCGCTCCCATGCTCGACGCCAGACCGAGGCACCCCGCGACGAACCCAGGGACATGCGGTACTCAACCCGCGCATCAGAGATGGACCAACCGCCGTTACGATGGCCCCGCCTCCCGCCATGCGCGCCGACTCTATATCGACCTCGACACCGGCACAACCGGTGGACGGAAATCTTGTCCGAAACCTTGTAATCGGACATGAGAGAGAGATGGACCAACCGCCGTTACGATGGCCCCGCCTCCCGCCATGCGCGCCGACTCTATATCGACCTCGACACCGGCACAACCGGTGGACGGAAATCTTGTCCGAAACCTTGTAATCGGACATGAGAGAGAGATGGACCAACCGCCGTTACGATGGCCCCGCCTCCCGCCATGCGCGACGACTCTATATCGACCTCGACACCGGCACAACCGGTGGACGGAAATCTTGTCCGAAACCTTGTAATCGGACATGAGAGAGCCTTACCGGAATACCTGAGGAGTTGCGCAAGTTCACGCGGCTTTTACTGGCGGAGGTCAAGTCGCAGGCTTTGCTGATTACCAAGCTCAAACATCAACTGGCCGGGCACAATCATCACCGTTACGGCAGCCGGTCTGAGATGATTGAGCAGCTGCAACTGGCCCTGGAAACGAGCGAGATTGCGACAGCGGCGATGACGGCCAGGCTGCGGCTACCGAATGATGCTCCCAAAGATAAACCGAAGCGCAAACCGATCCCGGATCATATTCCGCGCATGGAAGTGGAACTGGCTACCGGTGATGATGCCTGTGCCGAATGCGGCGGCAAGTTGCGCCGCCTGGGTGAGGACGTGACCGAGGAACTGGAATATGTTCCGGGGCGCTTCATCGTGAATCGGATCACCCGGCCCCGTTTTGCCTGTTCTTGCTGTGATCACTTCACCCAGGCGCAATTGCCCTCGCGCCCGATTGAGCGCGGGCGTCCTGTACCAGGACTGTTGGCCCATGTGCTGGTCAGCAAATACGCCGACCATCTGCCGCTCTATCGGCAAAGCCAGATCTATGAGCGCAACGGGCTTGAGCTAGACCGCTCTACTCTGGCGGATTGGGTGGGTAAATCCACCGCTCTTTTGGAACCGCTGGCAAACGCCATCGGGCGACACGTGCAAGCAGGCCAGGCATTGTTTGCCGATGATACGCCGGTGAAGATGTTAACCTCCGGTGCACCCCCGGGGCAGGCAAAACCCAGACCGCCCGTTTGTGGACTTACGTACGCGATGAACGCCCCTGGGACAGCGGCGCACCACCAGCGGCATGGTATCAGTTCTCGCCGGACCGCAAGGGTCAGCATCCCAAGGATCATTTGAAGTCCTATCGGGGCTGGATGCACGCCGACGGCTATGCCGGTTTTGAACACATCTACCACGCCGGTGACATCAATGAAGTTGCCTGCATGGCCCACATTCGCCGCAAGTTTGTCGATATACATAAAGCCCAAGGGTCAGCCATCGCCGAGGAGGCCATAAGGCGGATTGCCGATCTCTATGCCATTGAGAAAGAAGCTCGGGGATAGCCACCGGACCGGCGCAAGGCCATCCGGCGAGCCAAGGCCAGACCCATCTTCGATGATCTGACCAATTGGCTGGGTGCCCAACTGCCCGCTATCTCTGGCAAATCGCCACTTGCAGGGGCCATTCGCTATGCGCTGACCCGGTTGCCACGCCTGCAGCCATACCTCAATCACGGACATCTGGAAATTGATACGGATGTTGTTGAACAGCCCCTTTCTCAGATTTTTTGGGTCTTTGGTGGCTTTTCTCGCCACGCCTCGACCATCTTTGCATAGGAAGCCTCGGCATTGGCAACCAGTTCCATTTCTCGATGTCGAAGTTCCTTGATCCAGTAATCACGCCCAGGACCGGCTTTCCCGTAGGCTTTAGGGGCTCCGGCGCGTAATTCTAATTTGCGCATCTTCATTGCGACAAATGCCGGACGTGCCCACTGGTAAGGGGCGTCCTTGGTGAGGAGATGCCAGATCAGGGTTGCAATTTTGCGCGCAGTGGCAACCGCCGCAACATTGGCGCCCTTTCGATCTTTGATACGCAAAAAGAACGCACGCAAAGGACCGGGGACTGAAGCGGCACCCCATGCGGCCTCAACCAGCATCGTTCGAGCGGTTGCATTTCCCTGTTTGGTGATCCTACCGTGGATGGCCTCGCGGGCGCCGGATTGGCGTACCCTCGGCGTTAAACCAAAGTAACTGGCAAGCTTCCCAGGGGTGGCGAACCGGCTGATATCTCCGATCGATGCTATCACGGCGGTAGCAATTACGGAGCTAATGCCAGCCACGGCCATCAGTTTACGCATCTGCGGATCGTCAAGAGAGATGTGGATCAGATCGCGCTCAAGCGTCTCCAACCGCCCAGCCAACCAATCCAACTCATCGAGATGCCGCTCAAGAAGATCGCGTTCGGTTTTTGGCAGAGGGGCCTTGGCCAACCAACGTCGCCCACCTTTCCCGAACAGATGGCCTGCGTATTTTGGGATTAGGTTGGCGTGCAGGACTGCCTGAACGCGACTTTTGGATCGTCGGATAGAGCGCACCACCGCTGCGCGCTCTGAAACAAGTCGCCTTAGTGCAAGCGTCTCGTCATCCGCCGCACACACCTCAGGCAGGAACCCTGCTGCGTGAAGTTGGGCTAGGATTTTTGCGTCTACCTTGTCGGTCTTCGCCCGGGCATGAGCGATTGCCTTCACCTGTAGTGGATTGGCGATCACCACCCGCGCCACGAACGGCGTCAGAAGCCGGACGATCGTTGCGGTGTTTCCCGTGGCCTCCAGAACCACCTCGTCATCTGCTCGCAGACTGCGCCCGAATTCCACGACCGCATCATGCTCCATATCGACCTTGAAACTGTCTGTTATTTGGCCATCATCACAGATCGCGACTTGCGCGAAACTTCGATGGACGTCCATTCCTATTGATCTCATCATATGTACTCCTTCTCGTTGTTAAAGGAGTGCACGGGCTCGTAAGACAATTACGGATACGCGCTCGCGGCGCACACGGGCTGGTCGTAGGGGCGGCCAGATAACAACACGAGCTCGCAGCTCATTGTCTAGTCGGCCTGCCCGCTTCTTCGCACTCCGACGCCCCGATTCCGCGAAACCTGTCTAACATGACATTTGAAAAACAGGGGCGGAAATCGAAGCGCCGAAGTCAGCATGCCCGATAACAATGCTGCCGAGCGGGCTATCCGGGGGATTGCGCTCGGCCGCAAGAACTACCTCTTCGTCGGCTCGCAGGCTGGTGGCAAGGCCGCCGCCATCGCCTATACCCTGATCGAGACAGCAAAGCTGAACGGCATCAACCCACACAGTTGGCTGGCCGACACCCTGGCCCGTATTCCGGATTACATGATCACCAGAGTCGACGACCTCTTGCCCTGGAACCACAAGAACCGCCGCATCATGAAGGACGCCGCATGAGCATCATCGAGATCAAAGTCACCCTGGAAGACATCAAGCCCGCCGTCACCCGAACCCTGCAAGTCCCTGCCGACATCCGGCTGGATTGGCTGCACCAGACCCTGCAGGCCGCCATGGGCTGGACCAACTCGCATCTCTACATGTTCGAAGCAGATCGCGCGACATGGGGTATCGCGGATCCCGATTTTGGCGGTGAAGACCTGCCTGCCAACAAAACCATGTGAATCCCGGAGTAATACTGGACCACAGAAACGGTCGAATAATCTGACTGTCGCGGAGTAAAACTCCGCCATTCTGACGCCTGAGGCAAACGAGCTGAGGGCGGGGAGATGTATTCTGTGGAATTGTACAGCCGGGTTCGGCGTGCGTGTCATGTCGGTGGGATGAGTGAGCGGGCGGCGGCCGGTCATTTCGGGATAGACCGCAAGACTGTGTCGAAGATCCTGAAGCATTCTGTGCCGCCTGGATACCGCCGGGAGCACCCGCCGGTGCGTCCAAAGCTTGACCCGTTCATTCCGATCATCAACCAGATACTCGAAGAGGACAAATCCCGGATCAAGAAGCAACGGCACACAGCGAGGCGGATTTTCGAGCGTCTGCGCTATGAACATGGCTTCACCGGCGGGATCACGATTGTGACCGATTATGTGCGCGAGCGGAGGCGGCGGACGCGGGAGGTGTTCGTGCCTCTGGTGCACGCACCGGGCCACGCACAGGTGGACTTTGGTGAGGCGCTTGGCGAGATTGGTGGGGTTGTGCGCAAGCTGCACTACTTTGCAATGGCGCTGCCGCACTCGGACGCGTTCTTCATCAAAGCCTGTCCGGCGGAGACAACCGAAGCCTTTTGCGATGGCCATGTAGCTGGCGTTGCGTTCTTCGGCGGCGTGCCGTTGTCAGGGCTCTACGACAACACCACGATCGCGGTGGCACGGATTCTCGGGGACGGAAAACGGCAATGAACCAGAACCTTTGCCGAGTTGCAGTCGCATTATACCAACGGCCCCCAGATTTGACTCAAGGGGATTCCCACGAGCGGCGTGATCTGATTCAGTGGCATCAAGGCAAGGGAGGCTTTGATGGCAGTAAGGATTACGCGAAAAGACAAGTCCGCAGGCGAGCTTCGCCAGGAAGCGGCGCGGTGCCGGGATGGGAAAGCGGCGCGACGGAT
This sequence comes from Paracoccaceae bacterium, assembly GCA_965237505.1. Taxonomy (GTDB): domain Bacteria; phylum Pseudomonadota; class Alphaproteobacteria; order Rhodobacterales; family Rhodobacteraceae; genus NVTR01. The sequence continues at coordinate 118,088 of CBDEFR010000008.1, forward strand.
GTTGGCGATTGCCCTGGTTCTGGATGGGGTTGACCGCAAGACGGCGGCAGAAAACTGCGGCATGGATCGGCAGACGCTGCGGGATTGGGCCCACCGTTACAATGCGGAGGGCGTGTCGGGCCTGTTCAACCGTCGCCCGCCGGATCCACCCTGTCTGCTGAGCGCGGCACAGAAGGAGGAGTTGGCGGAAATGGTTCGGGCGGGTCCCGACCCCGAAACCGATGGGGTTGTGCGCTGGCGGCGCATTGATCTGAAACGCAAGATCGAAGAGCGCTTCGGCGTCACCATGCATGAGCGAACTGTTGGCAAACAATTGGCAAGCCTGGGCTTTCGGCGTCTGTCGGTGCGCCCGCAGCAAGCCCCTGGAGATATGGTTTCAGGATGAAGCGCGGGTTGGCCAGCAGGGCACGCTCACCCGTATCTGGGCCGAGCGTGGAACACGCCCCCGTGCCCCGCGCGACACCCGCTATATCTGGAGCTACATTTTCGGCGCCGTCTGCCCGGAACGGGCTGAAGCGGCCGCTCTGATCATGCCACATGCCGACACACAGGTCATGAGCGCGCATCTCGCCGAGATCGCTAAAACCGTCGCATCGGGCGCACATGCCCTTCTCATTCTGGATGGCGCTGGCTGGCACGGTTCGGCAGAGCTGGAGGTACCCGACAACATCACCCTGCTCAAACTCCCGCCCTATTCCCCTGAACTCAACCCGATGGAAAATGTGTGGGCTTATCTGCGTGCCAACAAGCTCGCCATATCCGTCTTCGACAATTATGAGCAGATCGTCGACAGGTGTTGCGAAGCATGGAACTTCTTTGCAAACGACAAAACCGCAATCACGTCAATCACTACCAGACAATGGGCCAAAACGGTCAACGACTAGGGCCGTTGGTATTACCTGTTCGAAGACAGGTTCGGCCGTCCTGGCAAGGGCAACGACAAGGGTAATGTCGAAGGCACAATCGGTTATGGCCGGCGGAACTTTCTGGTGCCGATGCCGCGCTTCGACAGTTTCGATGACCTGAACGTCCGGCTGGAGGAGCAATGCCTCAAACGTCAGGATGAGGTTCTGCGGGGTCATTCCGAGAGTATCGGCGAGCGGCTGATGCGCGACCTCGACGGCCTGATGGCGCTGCCGCCTGTACCCTACGATGCCTGCGAGAAGGTCAGCACGCGGGCGACGTCGATCTCGATGGTCCGCTATCGCAACAACGATTACTCGGTGCCGGTCGCCTGCGCTCATCACGAGGTTCAGGTCCGCGGCTATGTCCTCGAGGTCGTCATCGGCTGCGGCGCCGAGGTGATCGCCCGCCACCAACGGTCCTATGAGAAGGCTGATATGGTCTTCGATCCGATGCACTTCCTGCCGCTGCTGGAACAGAAGGTTGGCGCGCTGGACCAGGCGGCACCGCTGCAGGGCTGGGACCTGCCAGGGAGTTTGCCACCCTGCACCGGCTGCTGGAAGCGCGCATGGGCAAGAAGGGCAAGCGCGAATACGTCCAGGATCTGCGGCTGCTTGAGAGCTTCGAGATGGCGCACGTCCACGGGGCTATCAAACAGTCGCTGGAACTGGGCGCGATCGGCTACGATGCGGTCAAGCATCTGGTGCTTTGCCGGATCGAGAGGCGCCCGCCACGGCTCGATCTCGATATCTACCCCTACCTGCCCAAAGCACTGGTCGAGACCACCAAGCCCGCGAGCTATATGAGCCTGATGACGCAGGTGCCGGCATGACCGATACACCGCAGGTTCTGCTGCAGCATCACCTAAAAAAACTGCGCTTGCCGACATTCCTGGGCGAATATTCCAAACTTGCGCAACAATGCGCTGCTGAGAAGAAGGATCACGTCCAGTATTTACTGCGGCTCTGCGAACTTGAACTGATAGAGCGGGAACGCCGGATGATCGAGCGGCGCATCAAGGCCGCGAAGTTTCCAGCCACCAAGAGTCCGGACAGCTTCGATTTCAAGGCGATCCCGTCACTCAACAAGCCGCTCGTGCTGGAGCTGGCGCGCTGTGAATACATCGACAAATACCAGAACATCATTGCCCTGGGGCCAAGTGGCACCGGTAAAACCCATGTCGCACTGGGGCTGGGATTGGCCGCCTGCCAGAAGGGCCTCAAGGTCCGCTTCATAACCGCCGCATCACTGGTTCACGAATTGATCGAAGCTGTCGATGAACGCCGCCTGCAGAGGTTCCAAAAACAACTCACCAGCCAGAACCTTCTGATCATTGACGAGCTGGGCTTTGTCCCCTTGAGCAAAACCGGCGCTGAGCTGCTCTTCGAAGTCATCTCCCAATGCTATGAACGCGGCTCCATAATCATCACCTCAAATCTGCCGTTCGACGAATGGACCGAAATATTCGGATCCGAGCGCCTCACCGGTGCGCTCCTGGATCGCCTCACCCACCACGTCCATATACTGGAGATGAACGGCGACAGCTTTCGGCTAAAACAGAGCCGAAACGCCAGAGCCTGAACCCGGTCTGAACTTGATGGATGTTGGCCTTTGGCCAACATGCGCCTTGTCACGCGTTAGCTTTATGGGGAGCACACCCAACAAGGCGCGGCACCTCAACTGGCCCACTTTTACTCCGGCGAATGGCCCCTTTTTACGCCGGTATTGACAGTTCGGCAACTCGTCAATGAAGAACCAGAGCTGTGGCTCATAGGATTCGTCGCATGTCATGAGCGCGTTGCTGGCGACCTCGATCAACGTGGATATGATATTGCGGGTGGCTGCCGCATGCTCTCCGTCACTGGTGAGGAAAACAAAGCCGGGATTTTGTTTTCGGTGCTTTACCCAATCCCGGATCGAAAACGCTTGCGCGTCGTCGCGTAATAACTCCAAAAACCGCAATTCCGTAATCATGTTTGCGCGGATGTTAGATGAGGTTTTTTCGATATCCTTATTGATGAAATGCTCGCCCGGCGTGCCTTCGAGCAGTTCCTGCAATTCCTTGGCAGGCAGGTTCATAATGGCGTCGCGCAAATCCTTGTTGGTGGTCTTGCCGCGCTTCAGGAGCTGGCGCGCAACATATTCAAAAACCAGTCGAGCGGTTTGCGACCAGAACGGATCCTTGTCCCCCGGACGCACCGGAATGAGCACCTCGGCAATCTGGGCAAGCTGCTCAGGCGTTTCGGCTTCCAGAAACGGCGTCCAGCCCCTTGAGCGCGCGTCAAACGGGTTCAGGATAATGTCGGTGGCGGGATCGTAATAGTCCCGCACCATGCTGCCCATTTTGTCATGGATGATGGCGCGTCCGCCATGCGCACGCACCGTTGTCAGCAATTCCTTGAAGGTGGTGGTTTTGCCCACACCAACGGTTCCGAATATCCCGGTCTGGGCTTCAATGGCGGTCGGAGGGAAAGGAATTCCCGACACCGAATACCGTGGCGGCGGCGCATCTTGCTTTCCAATACCTCTATTATAGACTTTCCATTTCTGTTTTGACCATCGGATCAACTCCTTTTTACTAACCAGCCGCGAGCCACGAACATGTTCATCCCGACCAATCTGGCGACCGGCAAACCAAAAAATCAAAATTGTTAAAGCCCCGCCGCCAGCACCCGGTATCAGGGCGACATAGGCGAAACGCACCGCGTTGCGCTCATGGGTCTGATAAAGATTGTTGAGGTACCGATTGTGGTAAATTTCCAGTGCGGTTGACCTGCTCCCCGAAAACTGGTCCATTTGAAAGGAGGATCTGTTCGCTTAATGTTCACGAGAACGAGGAGAACAGAGAATGCGCAAGTCACGGTTTAGCGAAGAGCAGATTGTTCGGATCATTCAGGAGTATGCGGCGGGTGCGAAAGTGTCCGAGTTGTGCCGTAAGCACGGTATGTCGGATGCCACCTTTTACAAATGGAAAGCCAGGTATGGCGGCCTTCAGATTTCCGATGTCAGGCGGCTGAAAGACCTGGAATCGGAGAACGGCAAGCTGAAGAAGCTGCTGGCCGAAACCATGCTTGATAATGCTGGCCTGAAAGGGCTTCTGGCAAAAAACTTCTGAAGCCTGCAAGCCGCCGGGAAGCAGTCATGGTTCTTTGCCGTGACTATCAGTTTTCAACTCGGCGGGCCTGTGGGCTGATTGGGTTTTCCAGATCGAGTAATGAATACAGAGGAAGGCCGGATCGCCATGCGAGGATACGGGAACGGCTGGTCACGCTTTCCGGCAAACACCGACGCTATGGCTATCGCATGTTGCATGCCAAGCTTGGCCAGGAGGGTTTCAAGGTGAACGTGAAAGTGGTGGAGCGACTTTACCGAGAGGAGCGCCTGACCCTGCGCCGCCGCAATCGCAAGAAAATCCCCAAGGGCGTGCGCGAAGGCGCCTGGTGCCCGATCGCCGCCAACCAGCGGTGGAGCCTGGACTTCACCATGGATGCGCTCGCCAACGGCAGGAAGTTCCGCACCGTCAATCTGAAAGACGACTGCACACGGGAATGTCCGGCGATTGATGTGGCCCTGTCGATCCCCGGCTCCCGCGTGGTGGAAATGCTGGAACGGGTGGCTCGTGAGCGGGGGTACCCGGATGTTCTGACCGTTGACAATGGGCCTGAACTACGAGGCCGCGCGCTTGATGGCTGGGCAGATGATCACGGCGTGCAGCTCTACTTCATCGACCCGGGCAAGCCGACCCAGAACGCCTACATCGAAAGTTTCAACGGCCGGTTTCGCGAAGAATGCCTGAACTTGAACTGGTTCACCTCGCTGGCCGAGGCAGAAAGGATCATCGAGGACTGGCGGATCGATTACAATCAAAACCGGCCCCACTCTTCGCTGAACTATCAAACCCCGGAAGAATTTGCCGCAAACAGGCCTTTCCATAAACCGCAATGGGCAGCGACGCTTGAGCTATCTGAAGGCTCCGCGCCACCGCCCATTGCTCACGCCGCCGAATAATGGCAAACAAAAGAGGAACAGAGTCTACCTAAAAGTGGCCCTCAAATTGGGGGCAGGTCACGGTGGCTGTTACAAATTGGCCGGTTTGGTCTTTGTAGCGCAGCTCTTGGCCCGGAAATCCTTTGTTTTCCACATTGAAACGGGCAAGCCACCTTGATCCGGATGGCGCATCTTCCAGATGGCCGAGGCCGCACTGCCGCGGCAAGTGTTCGCCGGGATTCTCGGCCTGATCAACGGGCTGCGCGATCCGCCTGCCGCAACAGGGTGCACATGACCAGAAACCCGCCCAGATCGGCTAAATCCAACGCTGGTGACAGGAAAGGTGTGTCCGAAAACGCGTCGAGAGACGCCTTAAGCGGTCGGATCGGCCTGTTTGGTCGTGCTATCCGGCCGGCACGCAGCACCACACGCGGATCGGAGGCAGAAATCGCTTGGAAAGTCGCCTTCGGTTGCTTTAGCCTCACGGGAGGCAAGCCAAATGGAGAATGCCGGGTCAGTTCTCCTAGCGCACAGAACCGACCGAATGAGTCTCATCGGGCATTCAGATCGCGGTCAGTAAACCCGCTCGCGATAAGTGCGCCTGCCATTCAGTTAATCGCTGCTGCATCCGAAGAACAGGTGAGACACTGCACTAGTTCGGAAACTAATCCGAAGCTGAAATAATTGGCATTTGTCAAAGGTATTCGATTCCAAATCGCGCCATGGCGGCGAGCTTAGGCATGCCGCGCTTCGTCAAATCCATAAGAAACTCAGAAGCGGTAAAGGGCGGATTGCCATACCGTTGACGCACAATTCTTAGTGCTCGGGCACCATCTATCGGAAACAAATCATAGGTATTTGCAAGCATGTCATCGGCGCTCAGCGCCTCTATACCGTACTCTTCCAATATTTCCTCAGGAAAATCTTTTTTGTTCTCGGTGACGATGACCTGCGCTGAACATTTGATCGCTGCGGCAAGCACGTGCCTATCATCTTTGTCGGGAAGATTAAGGCCGCTTACCAGAGGCTCAAAACCCGCAACAAAGCATTCTTCAAATACATCCCTGACTACAAGTTCTTGTTGCTGCACGCTCTCCTGCAACTCGGGCTTGTTCTGAATCAAATTTCGGGTCCACTCGTCTATGATCTGGTTAGTGAATCTTGCTCGAAATAAGCCTTGTTGAGCGAACGTTAAGAGAACATCTCTGGTGCGGAATGGATAAAGAACGTTTGCGTCGAGAACGACGACAAAGGGATTTGCGACATGGCTCACGCTTGATCGTACTCCTGACCAAGACGCGCTAGTTCCTGCATCGCCTCTTCCTGGATTCGCGCCTTCTTCTCCCGGTATTGCATCAATGCGGGCAAAGGCACACGGCGGTGCTTTCCAACTTCTTCAAACCGGATCTTACCTTGTTTCAGCAGCTTGGTAAGGTGCGGCCGGGATACATTGAGCATATCAGCCGCTTGCTGAGTTGTAAGCATGGCGCTTACTGGTACTAATGTAACCATATTTCCGGCGCTGACGTGTCCAAGGAGCTCAATAATAAGATCTCCAACGGCCGGAGCGATCTTTACCGGGCCGCCGTTCTCGCCGGATATCTTCAACCCACCATCCAGCTCCATCGCGACTGCGATGGCGGTGGCAGCATGTGCCGCGCTGTCAATCTCGGCCTCAGTGGGGAGTCGTTCTTTAAGCCCCTGAACTTCGTTTGGAGCGATGTCTGCTTTCACCGTGGGCATATCTCTCTGGCCTCCTTTTCCTATCGTATATGGCGACTAGACTTGGCCACGCAAGTGAAATATGTGTAAAAAATGAAATATGTGTAACGACATCGATGTGGATAGGCATGCAAAGTTGACCCCATTATTGGGGTAATCGGCGTCCAAAAGTGACCCCCTGATAGTTCTTTACAGATGCTCCTTCAAAGATTTGAGGGAGCGAGTTGGGGATGTTGGTTGTGGAGACGATTGCAAAGATCAGGCGCGCGCATTTCATTCAGGGGAAGTCGATCAAGCAAATATGCCGGGAGCTTCGGGTTTCACGGAACACTGTGCGCAAGGTGATACGTTCTGGTGCGACGGAGTTCAGCTATGACCGTTCCACCCAGCCGCGTCCGAAGATCGATCCCTGGCGTTCTCAATTGGATGATATGCTGGCCGACAATACTCGGCATCCTAGGCGCGAACGCCTGACGCTTGTCCGGGTATATGAAGAACTGCGCAACCAAGGATACGACGGCAGCTATGATGCGGTACGGCGCTATGCGGCCAGTTGGTCGAAGGCTACGCGGGCCGCATCCGCTGATGCTTATGTTCCGCTGAGCTTTGATCCCGGTGAGGCGTATCAGTTCGACTGGAGCCAGGAAGTTGTCCTGATTGATGGCGCGACCACGACGGTCAAGGTGGCGCATGTTCGCCTCTGCCACAGCCGGATGCCGTTTGTTCGCGCTTATCCGCGCGAGACGCAGGAGATGGTGTTTGACGCACATGATAAAGCGTTCGCCTTCTTCGGCGGGGCCTGTGTGCGCGGGATTTACGATAACATGAAGACGGCGGTGGACGCGATTCTTGTTGGCAAGGAGCGGGCCTACAATCGCCGGTTCCAACAGATGTGCGGGCATTATCTGGTTGATCCTGTCGCTTGTACGCCTGCTTCGGGTTGGGAGAAGGGTCAGGTTGAGAACCAGGTCGGCGTGCTCCGGCGAAGGTTCTTTGTGCCGCGACCAAAGTTTAAATCCTACGCTGAGTTGAACGCCTGGCTGGAAGATCGTTGCCTGGCATATGGCCGGGCCAACACGCATCCGGACATGCGCGACAAAACAATCTGGGAAGTGTTCGAAAAAGAGCGCGCGAGCCTTGTGCCCTATGTTGGCCCGTTTGATGGGTTCCATGCTGTTCCGGCCGCTGTCTCCAAAACCTGCCTGATCCGCTTCGACAATAACCGCTACTCGGTCGATGCCCGCGCAGTTGGCCGACCGGTGGATATTCGGGCCTACGCTGGCCGGCTGGAATGCTGGCAGGAGGGCCGCATTGTTGGCAGCCATACGCGCGCCTTCGGACGCGGCAAAACCATCTATGATCCCCTGCATTATACCAACGGCCCCCAGATTTGACACAAGGGGATTCCCACGAGCGGCGTGATCTGATTCAGTGGCATCAAGGCAAGGGAGGCTTTGATGGCAGTAAGGATTACGCGAAAAGACAAGTCCGCAGGCGAGCTTCGCCAGGAAGCGGCGCGGTGCCGGGATGGGAAAGCGGCGCGACGGATGTTGGCGATTGCCCTGGTTCTGGATGGGGTTGACCGCAAGACGGCGGCAGAAAACTGCGGCATGGATCGGCAGACGCTGCGGGATTGGGCCCACCGTTACAATGCGGAGGGCGTGTCGGGCCTGTTCAACCGTCGCCCGCCGGATCCACCCTGTCTGCTGAGCGCGGCACAGAAGGAGGAGTTGGCGGAAATGGTTCGGGCGGGTCCCGACCCCGAAACCGATGGGGTTGTGCGCTGGCGGCGCATTGATCTGAAACGCAAGATCGAAGAGCGCTTCGGCGTCACCATGCATGAGCGAACTGTTGGCAAACAATTGGCAAGCCTGGGCTTTCGGCGTCTGTCGGTGCGCCCGCAGCATCCGAAATCCGACCCGGATGCACAGGAGGCTTTTAAAAAAACTTCGCCGCAGAGGTAGAAGCAGCCTTGCCGGAAACAGCCCGCAGCAAGCCCCTGGAGATATGGTTTCAGGATGAAGCGCGGGTTGGCCAGCAGGGCACGCTCACCCGTATCTGGGCCGAGCGTGGAACACGCCCCCGTGCCCCGCGCGACACCCGCTATATCTGGAGCTACATTTTCGGCGCCGTCTGCCCGGAACGGGCTGAAGCGGCCGCTCTGATCATGCCACATGCCGACACACAGGCCATGAGCGCGCATCTCGCCGAGATCGCTAAAACCGTCGCATCGGGCGCACATGCCCTTCTCATTCTGGATGGCGCTGGCTGGCACGGTTCGGCAGAGCTGGAGGTACCCGACAACATCACCCTGCTCAAACTCCCGCCCTATTCCCCTGAACTCAACCCGATGGAAAATGTGTGGGCTTATCTGCGTGCCAACAAGCTCGCCATATCCGTCTTCGACAATTATGAGCAGATCGTCGACAGGTGTTGCGAAGCATGGAACTTCTTTGCAAACGACAAAACCGCAATCACGTCAATCACTACCAGACAATGGGCCAAAACGGTCAACGACTAGGGCCGTTGGTATTATTTACCCGTTCTTGCGCGCAAGCCGAGCGCTTTGCGCAATGGCGCGCCGTTCAGGGAATGGGATTTGCCTGCGGCAATCCGACGGGTCCAGCGCAAGCTGGAACGCCAACCCGGCGGCGATCGCCAGATGGTGGATATCTTAGGTGCCATCCTGACCGATGGTCTGGAGGCCGTCGAAGCCGCCTGTTCTGAGGCACTGTCGCACAATGTTCATTCCGCCGGAGTTGTCCTGAACATTCTGGCTCGGCACCGGGAACCGCCGCCGCCCCTGACAATCACAACCCCGGATGCGCTGCGGCTGAACTGCGAGCCTGCCGCCGATTGCGACCGATATGACAGCTTGAGGAGAAAAACAGATGGAACGCTCAGATCTGCTCGACGCGATGGGAAAGCTGAAGCTCTACGGAATGAAGGCCTCCTACGATGAGATCATAACGACAGCCGTCAAGCGCCGGCATGAACCGCAACAGATCATTGGGGATCTGCTGAATGCCGAGATCAGCGAGAAGCAGGCGCGCTCCATCAAATATCAGATGACAATTGCCAAACTGCCGCTGGCCAAGGAACTGGAAGAGTTCGACTTCGAGGCGACCGAGATCAACGAGACTCTGATCCGTGATCTGGCTGCGGGAGACTTCCTGGATCACCAGCGCAACCTCGTGCTGATCGGCGGAACCGGAACCGGCAAAACCCACCTCGCCGTCAGTATTGCCCGCGCCTGCATCCGAAACGGCCGTCGCGGGCGGTTCTTCAATGGCGTCGATCTGGTGAACAAACTGGATACCGAAGCCCGTGCAGAACGGCAGGGACGAACGGCAGATCTGATCTCTCGCCTCGACTTCCTGATCCTGGACGAGTTGGGCTATCTGCCCTTCGCCCAGACCGGTGGACAGCTTCTGTTCCATCTGATCAGCAAACTCTACGAGCGCACCTCAATCATCGTCACAACCAACCTCGCCTTTGGCGAATGGCCGAGCGTCTTCGGTGATGCGAAAATGACCACCGCACTGCTCGACCGCCTCACGCATCACTGTGACATCGTCGAAACTGGAAACGAAAGCTGGCGTTTCAAAAACCGAGCCTGATCCTTAACCGAAACCACGCTGGCCCGCCGCCGCTGCGTTATATAGAGACTACGCAGCACCGGGCCAGCTCAGCACAAAAGGGGGTCATTTTTGGGCCCGATAGGGGGTCAACATTCAATGCCGATTGACAATAAAGCGGCTCTACGTGTTTGATCCGCGCAACAGTCCAAAGGAGCTGCGCGGTTTATTGGGAGGAAAAATCCGAGAAGGCCTGATCACATCAAACTGGCCGGACATCTTGCGGATTGCAGCAACCATGACTGCAGGTACCATCGCCCCCAGCCAAATCCTGCGTAAACTTGCATCCTATCCCCGTCAGAATGACCTGGCCGCAGCCCTTCGTGAAGGGGATTATGTAAGAAAGTGCCGAAAGGGGGTGTCGAGAACATTTCGATTTGTCCGGTTTATGTACCATGGCAATTGTCCGCTTCTGTCTTCCTTACTCTGTGGCTGTGCGAGCCGAAGGCGAGCGCTGCCACAGAGTAAGGTTAGGCTGGTCAAAGCGGTTCACGCAGCCTGTTTTTCTTCTGAACTGATTTCTCGGCCTTCGCCGTCGTAGAGCGCCAGTTTGCGGGGGCCGTGAAACAGGGCAATCCGGCCGTCTGGATATTCATGCACCCATACGCGCGACTTGACGTAGTGATGGCGATGCCTGTCATCGGGGATTTGCAGGCAACGGTTTTTATAACGAACCGTATTATCCCTGCCCACGACACGCTCTTCATGCACACACAAAATGTCGTGCAGTTCCCCTGCGAATGGAACAAAGGCTTCCCCGTGTGCAGAGGGGGTCACTGCAAAGCGCCTGTTGTGGGCGGGCAAGAAGACATCCCGCAGGAAGCGATTGGCTTCCTGCATCGTTGTGATCCCGTTCAATCTCAGTTCCTGCGGCAACCGGTTCTGCAGTGTTCCGAACATGCGTTCAGACCGTCCGCGCGCTTCGGGGGAATAGGCTGGGATCAACTCTATGCCCAGGTGGGCCAATGCGCGGCCCACCTGGGTCGGGTTTGACTTGTCGACCTTGCCGCCAGCCTCGGGCGTATGCCAGTAGTGACTACCCCTGTCGGCATAAAGCGAGCAGAAAAGCCCTTTGGATCCAATCACGTCCCCTATGCCGGTGAAGCTGCTCATTGTCCCTTCCTCATCCACGAAGAACGCGGAGTAGACCTCACTGCTCGCATCATCCATGGTCACGATCAGGTCCCACCACCGGCCCGCAACCCAGTCGTGGCTTGACCCATCCTGATGCAACATCATCCCGGGAAGAGCGCGACGCTCACGCTTGCGGCGGTGTTTGCCCCGGTTTGCAGCTTTGGTTATTCGTCCCCGCGCCTGGAGTGTCAGGCGGACCCAGTTATAGCTGTGTTTGAAATCATGGGCCTCAACCAGCTTCTCGTGGAAATGCCTGGGCGTGAAATCCCAGTATCGGGTGTCAAAAAGACTCAGAACATCTTTTATCGTGTCCACTGGCACACGGTTATGCGCCGCTTTGGAAAGGCGGCGATCAAAGAGCCCGTCCGCCCCATCAGCTTCATAACGCGTACTGTAGCGTCGAAAGCTGCGCTCCGACATGCCAAGAAGACCCGCCGCGTCAGCCTGTGTCAGCTGCCGCGATTTCGTTCGCTCATAATAATCTGAAAACTTCATTCGTCGTAGGTCCTGTAAAATGCCTGTCCTAGTCATAAAGCGCTCCCTTTCGGAGCACCCTAAAACCGGACAGATCGCATGGTACATAAACCGGACATATGCCTTGTTAGCGACAAAAGTGCCGAAAGGGGGTTGACGCGACCGGCACTCTCATGTAATTTTCGGGCATATCAGGGGGGCAAGACGTGGCACACAAAGCACCTGGCAAGTCCGACCGCAAGGGCATCTCGCTGATCGAGATCATGCGGAAGTTCCCCGACGATGCGACCGCCGAGGCATGGTTCATTGCTGGCCGCATGGCATCGCCTGCCCGCACTGCGGTTCGGTGAACGTGCAGACCGGCGCGAGGCACAAGACCATGCCCTTCCGGTGCCGGGAGAAGGAATGCGCCAAGCGGTTCAGCGCGAAGACCGGCACGGTCATGAAAGGCTCGAAGCTCGGCTTCCAGGTCTGGATGGTCGCCACCTTCCTGCTGTCCATCAACCTCAAGTCGGTGTCCAGCATGAAGCTGCACCGCGACCTGAGCATCAACCAGCGCAGCGCGTGGTTCCTTGCGCACCGGCTGCGGATTGCGCTGGCCGAGAAGGGCGGCGTGTTCGCGGGGCCGGTCGAAGTGGACGAGACCTATTTCGATGGTCGCCGGAAGAACATGTCGAACGCGAGGCGGAAGGAACTGGCCGGAACCGGACGCGGGGCCGTCGGCAAGATGGCAGTCATCGGGGCGAAGGACCGCGAGACCAACCAAGTCGCCGCGAAGGTGATCGAGCGCACCGACGCGCGGACGCTGCAGGGCTTCGTCCGCGCCCATGCCGCCCCCAGGGGCCACGGTCTACAGCGACGACGCCAGCGCCTATGAGAGCCTGCCCTTCGATCATGAGACGGTCACGCACTCGCTCTCCGAGTATGTCCGGGGCGATGTCCACACCAACGGCATCGAGTCCCTGTGGTCGATGATGAAGCGCGCCCACAAGGGCACCTTCCACAAGCTCTCTCCGAAGCATCTTGACCGCTATGTGCAAGAGTTCGGGGCCCGTCACAATCTCCGCGACGAAGACACCATCGACATCATGGCCGCTGTCGCTTCCGGCATGGACGGGAAGCGCCTCCGCTACCGGGATTTGATCGCCGATAACGGGCTGGCGAGCGGGGCGCGGTCGTGAGTGAGCCGTTGAAAATCATCGCTGGCGCGTCGGACAAGACGCGCCAGATTGGGAAGGTTTTTTCACCCAGAGACGACGAATGAGCGTCGCAGAAATCATCGCTCAGGTTAAGCCGCTGGCGGCTGAATACTACCGACTAACGGGAAAACCTCTCGGTGCTACTGGGGAGATCGGCGAGTGCGAAGTTGCGCGTCTGCTTGATCTAACACTCGTCGATGCGAGAACACCTGGATATGATGCGACTGATCGTTCAGGCGAACGGCGTTATCAGATCAAGACTCGTTCATTGGGTACAGCGGCGCGTAAAAAAACACAAAGCACCGGCAAAATGGACATAGACAAAGATTGGGATGCAGTGCTTTTGGCCCTTATGAACGAAAGCTTTGAGATGCAGGAAATATGGGAGGCAGACCGAGCCGATGTAGAACGCGAGCTGAAACGACCGGGCAGCAAGGGGCGGAACGAACGATACCAACTGTCCTTATCGAAGTTCCAGGAAATCGGGTGCCTGCGCTACCCCACGAGGTGAACGATTGGGGGAGTCACCGCATTAGAATAAAGCCTGCACCGAACCCCAGCGAGGTCGAAATCGTGCACCCGTCCCATCAGCCGAGCAAGGCTGAGTTGGAGGAAGACATGCGTGTTAGCGCCACGTTCGAGAAGGCGGTTGACGCGCTCACACGGCCTGTCCGCATCCGCTACATCGATAGTCCGAAGCCTGCCTGATGGATGGGTTTCGGCACTTTCCTAAATAATCCCCTTTAAATGGCTGCGTGATCCACGGTTTGCGCCGGAGCCGGAGGTGGCAACGGAAGGGATGGACGCACCCTGTTTCCTGCCAGTCGAGATTGTCGGCCAAGCCCATGACGAAGGCGCACCTCTGGCGGGTGATGCAGATTCAATCTCTGGCATGATCGAGATTGACATTGCGGGCGGGCACCGGCTCCGGGTCAACGGTGCCTACGATCCCGAGGCGCTCGCCTTTTTGATCCGTGGTCTGTCGGCGTGATCCCGGTGCCTGTGAACACAAAGGTATGGCTGGCCTCAGGGGTCACAGACATGCGGAGGGGGTTTGCGACGCTGGCAGCCCAGGCAGAGCAGACATTGCATCAAGATCCGTTCAATGGCCACTTGTTCGTGTTCCGGGGACGGCGTGGTGATTTGATCAAGATCATCTGGTGGGACGGTCAGGGAGCGTGCCTGTTTTCCAAACGTCTTGAGAAGGGTCGGTTTGTCTGGCCATCGGCCAAAGACGGCAAGGTGGCGCTGACACCGGCACAACTGGCGATGCTTCTTGAGGGTATCGACTGGCGCATTCCGCAGCGAACCTGGCGGCCCCTGAAGGCGGGATAATCTGGCCGGATCAGTGCTTTGGGGATACCCTCAAGCTCCTTAATTTGCTAACTATCAACCATGATTGATGTGGCTAGAGCCTTACCGGAATACCCTGAGGAGTTGCGCAAGTTCACGCGGCTTTTACTGGCGGAGGTCAAGTCGCAGGCTTTGCTGATTACCAAGCTCAAACATCAACTGGCCGGACACAATCATCACCGTTACGGCAGCCGGTCTGAGATGATTGAGCAGCTGCAACTGGCCCTGGAAACGAGCGAGATTGCGACAGCGGCGATGACGGCCAGGCTGCGGCTACCGAATGATGCTCCCAAAGATAAACCGAAGCGCAAACCGATCCCGGATCATATTCCGCGCATGGAAGTGGAACTGGCTACCGGTGATGATGCCTGTGCCGAATGCGGCGGCAAGTTGCGCCGCCTGGGTGAGGACGTGACCGAGGAACTGGAATATGTTCCGGGGCGCTTCATCGTGAATCGGATCACCCGGCCCCGTTTTGCCTGTTCTTGCTGTGATCACTTCACCCAGGCGCAATTGCCCTCGCGCCCGATTGAGCGCGGGCGTCCTGGACCAGGACTGTTGGCCCATGTGCTGGTCAGCAAATACGCCGACCATCTGCCGCTCTATCGGCAAAGCCAGATCTATGAGCGCAACGGGCTTGAGCCAGATCGCTCTACTCTGGCGGATTGGGTGGGTAAATCCACCGCTCTTCTGGAACCGCTGGCAAACGCCATCGGGCGACACGTGCAAGCAGGCCAGGCATTGTTTGCCGATGATACGCCGGTGAAGATGTTAACCCCCGGTGCACCCCCGGGGCAGGCAAAACCCAGACCGCCCGTTTGTGGACTTACGTACGCGATGAACGCCCCTGGGACAGCGGCGCACCACCAGCGGCATGGTATCAGTTCTCGCCGGACCGCAAGGGTCAGCATCCCAAGGATCATTTGAAGTCCTATCGGGGCTGGATGCACGCCGACGGCTATGCCGGTTTTGAACACATCTACCACGCCGGTGACATCAATGAAGTTGCCTGCATGGCCCACATTCGCCGCAAGTTTGTCGATATACATAAAGCCCAAGGGTCAGCCATCGCCGAGGAGGCCATAAGGCGGATTGCCGATCTCTATGCCATTGAGAAAGAAGCTCGGGGATAGCCACCGGACCGGCGCAAGGCCATCCGGCGAGCCAAGGCCAGACCCATCTTCGATGATCTGACCAATTGGCTGGGTGCCCAACTGCCCGCTATCTCTGGCAAATCGCCACTTGCAGGGGCCATTCGCTATGCGCTGACCCGGTTGCCACGCCTGCAGCCATACCTCAATCACGGACATCTGGAAATTGATACGGATGTTGTTGAACAGCCCCTTTCTCAGATTTTTTGGGTCTTTGGTGGCTTTTCTCGCCACGCCTCGACCATCTTTGCATAGGAAGCCTCGGCATTGGCAACCAGTTCCATTTCTCGATGTCGAAGTTCCTTGATCCAGTAATCACGCCCAGGACCGGCTTTCCCGTAGGCTTTAGGGGCTCCGGCGCGTAATTCTAATTTGCGCATCTTCATTGCGACAAATGCCGGACGTGCCCACTGGTAAGGGGCGTCCTTGGTGAGGAGATGCCAGATCAGGGTTGCAATTTTGCGCGCAGTGGCAACCGCCGCAACATTGGCGCCCTTTCGATCTTTGATACGCAAAAAGAACGCACGCAAAGGACCGGGGACTGAAGCGGCACCCCATGCGGCCTCAACCAGCATCGTTCGAGCGGTTGCATTTCCCTGTTTGGTGATCCTACCGTGGATGGCCTCGCGGGCGCCGGATTGGCGTACCCTCGGCGTTAAACCAAAGTAACTGGCAAGCTTCCCAGGGGTGGCGAACCGGCTGATATCTCCGATCGATGCTATCACGGCGGTAGCAATTACGGAGCTAATGCCAGCCACGGCCATCAGTTTACGCATCTGCGGATCGTCAAGAGAGATGTGGATCAGATCGCGCTCAAGCGTCTCCAACCGCCCAGCCAACCAATCCAACTCATCGAGATGCCGCTCAAGAAGATCGCGTTCGGTTTTTGGCAGAGGGGCCTTGGCCAACCAACGTCGCCCACCTTTCCCGAACAGATGGCCTGCGTATTTTGGGATTAGGTTGGCGTGCAGGACTGCCTGAACGCGACTTTTGGATCGTCGGATAGAGCGCACCACCGCTGCGCGCTCTGAAACAAGTCGCCTTAGTGCAAGCGTCTCGTCATCCGCCGCCCACACCTCAGGCAGGAACCCTGCTGCGTGAAGTTGGGCTAGGATTTTTGCGTCTACCTTGTCGGTCTTCGCCCGGGCATGAGCGATTGCCTTCACCTGTAGTGGATTGGCGATCACCACCCGCGCCACGAACGGCGTCAGAAGCCGGACGATCGTTGCGGTGTTTCCCGTGGCCTCCAGAACCACCTCGTCATCTGCTCGCAGACTGCGCCCGAATTCCACGACCGCATCATGCTCCATATCGACCTTGAAACTGTCTGTTATTTGGCCATCATCACAGATCGCGACTTGCGCGAAACTTCGATGGACGTCCATTCCTATTGATCTCATCATATGTACTCCTTCTCGTTGTTAAAGGAGTGCACGGGCTCGTAAGACAATTACGGATACGCGCTCGCGGCGCACACGGGCTGGTCGTAGGGGCGGCCAGATAACAACACGAGCTCGCAGCTCATTGTCTAGTCGGCCTGCCCGCTTCTTCGCACTCCGACGCCCCGATCCCGCGAAACCTGTCTAACATGACATTTGAAAAACAGGGGCGGAAATCGAAGCGCCGAAGTCAGCATGCCCGATAACAATGCTGCCGAGCGGGCTATCCGGGGGATTGCGCTCGGCCGCAAGAACTACCTCTTCGTCGGCTCGCAGGCTGGTGGCAAGGCCGCCGCCATCGCCTATACCCTGATCGAGACAGCAAAGCTGAACGGCATCAACCCACACAGTTGGCTGGCCGACACCCTGGCCCGTATTCCGGATTACATGATCACCAGAGTCGACGACCTCTTGCCCTGGAACCACAAGAACCGCCGCATCATGAAGGACGCCGCATGAGCATCATCGAGATCAAAGTCACCCTGGAAGACATCAAGCCCGCCGTCACCCGAACCCTGCAAGTCCCTGCCGACATCCGGCTGGATTGGCTGCACCAGACCCTGCAGGCCGCCATGGGCTGGACCAACTCGCATCTCTACATGTTCGAAGCAGATCGCGCGACATGGGGTATCGCGGATCCCGATTTTGGCGGTGAAGACCTGCCTGCCAACAAAACCACCCTAGGCCACGTGATCGAGGACACCGGCAAGAAGACGATCAACTACATCTATGATTTTGGCGACAGCTGGGAACACAAAATCAGAATCGCCAGGATCACTGATCCCATCCCCGGCGAGCTCTATCCCAGACTGACCGAGGTCACCGGCAAATGCCCGCCCGAAGGTGTCGGCGGCTTCCCCGGCTACTACGAGTTCCTCGACGCCATGGCCGATCCAAAGCACCCGGAGCACGATCATCTCAAAGACTGGTACGGTGACGCCTTCGACCCCAATCAGCCTGAAACCGACGAACCTAAACTTGAAGTGCTGAGGCTTGCAAAACGCTGGAAGCCGAAAAAACCAAGAAAATAGGCCAGTCAGACCGGACGCTTACGCTTTGCCGAAGGTGGGATGAGTGGCCGTTTCCGGCGGCTTTCGCCATAATGCCGGTGCCTCAGTTTCCCCCATAGCCGCGTTTCCTCGTCCCCGCTCATTAAACCGGACGTGCGGTTTTCCCGCATCCGGCTTTCCGACGGGATCATGCCTTCGCCCACGCAAGGCTCTTAGTCATTGGCGCAAGGCGTATCAGGCCGTAGTCGTCCCACAGCCGTTTATCCGGGTAGCGCACGTACTTCCCGTTTCTCACCTTGTGCTTCCGACAGAGCCACTGTCGCAGCCGCTTCGTCGTGTGTGCGTCTAATGCCGCGTAGGCTGGGCTGACTTGTCCGAGGTGGTAATAGTTCGCCCAGCCGGACAGCATCCAGTTCAGGCGTCGTACCATGTCCTCGGAACCCATCAGCCCGTACCGCGCAGCAGTCTGCATACTGATCTTGCGGCAGATGCTCTGGACGCTCGCCTTGCTCGGGCGGGTGCCGATATAGGCCCCGTGACCGTGCGGACGATAGTTGCGCCCAATGCGATATCCGAGAAACGCCATGGCTTCGTCCGGACATCGCAGGCATCGGGTTTTCTGTTCGTTGACCGCGAACTTCAGACTGTCCATGATCCGCTTGACCGCCGCCAGCATCTCTGCTGCCGGGGCCTTGCCAAGAACACAACAGTCGTCCGCGTAATTCACGATTTCCGAACAATACCGCCGGGCATAACCCAGCATTTTCCAGCCCAGTATGAAACGGCGCATGTAGAGATTGCCCAACAGGGGTGAGATAGGTGACCCTTGCGGGGTTCCTTTCCGGTCCCTGCGGGCCCGGCACGTGCGGCGTTTGCCGCCCTTGCCGTCGTCCTCTTCCACCGGCATTTCCAGCCACGCCTTGATGAGTCCAAGCATCCTGCCGTCGCTTATGCGCCGGGCAAGGCTCTTCATCAGTTCGGCATGCGGTATCTCACCGAAGTAGTTGGACAGGTCGCAATCAACAACCTCATTGTGCCCCGTGTTCAGAAGCTTGTGAACGCGTTTCACCGCGTCCGTCGCGCTCCGCTCCGACCGGTAGGCATATTGCTCCGGTTGCAGGTCGGCGTCAAATATCGGCTCAAGCACGAGCATGGCCGATGTCTGAGCCACCCGATCCCGTATGCAGGGTATGCCCAAGGGCCGGAACTGGCCGGGCTGTTTCTTCGGGATCAGAGCCTGCCGCACCGGTTTCGGCGCGTAGCTTCTGTCCTTCAGAACCCGCGACAGTTCCCCAAGCCACCGGTCAACGCCGTACATCTCGATGTCTTTGAACGTCTCCCCGTCAACCCCGGCAGAGCCGCCATTGCTGCGCACTCTGACCCAGGCTTCCATCAGGAAATCCGCTCGCCACACCTTGTCGATTAGGGCGTGGAACCGGCGCTCGGGTTCTTCCTTCGCTTTCGCATGTAGCATGGTCTGGAATTTCTGAACTCCGCGTGACCCTTTTAGGCTCTCACCAGTCGTCATGCCTTGCATCCTTTCCATGCCTTTCCCGAAGTCAGGCCCCTTTCCTCGACCGGCATTACCCGGCGTCCTCGGTCCTACGGGCCTGTCCGCCACCCTGCCGGCCCGGCCTGCCCCTCGCGGGGGTCCGGTTGGTGCGCGCGCACCACCGACAGGGCTTCCCGTGTTGCCACGTCTTCCATCTTCCATGCATGCCAGCACCACTACCCCGGCGGGTCCGGTTCGGTGCATGTGTCGCCTTTCTTTCCAAACCGTCATCGGCCTTCCCCAATATGTCGCTGGGTCGGCTCCCACGTTGCATTTTTCGAGGCCTGCTCGGCGTTCACTCGCGTTCCGGCCTGCATGGTCGCTGAACTGCTCAGCGCAGTCCTTTGTCACCGGAGTGCTTCAAACCATGTCGTTACCTCCATGATCCGCTCCGGCTGCTACCAACCGAAAGCGACAACTGTTGGGTGGGGTTCGCACCCACCAGGAAAACGCGCCTTTCCACGGCGCACGACAGATCATTTGTTACATTGACCGGCCATATCACGTGTTATCGACACCTCCGGATTGGCGTGGCTGATGAAGATGGCGTCTCGAGTAGCTTCCCTCATACGGTAGGACTCCAACCTTTGTCAGGAGACCAACAGCCTGGCACACGATCATCGTCAATTGCTCCGTGAACTGCCGACATAATAAAAACACCGATCTCGCGAATGACTGTCGGCAAGTCTGGTGCGGCAACCAGCAACGGTTCGCGTCCTGCAAACGCCCGCCATTGGCGTTGCTTCTCCTCATCCTCCGCAAATTTGTCGTCAAGGCCGTCTGGTACACTCGCAGGAACATCCGTGCCTCGTCGCTCGAAAGTTGCACGGATTGCAGCGGCTAGGGTTTCACCTTCGAACTCGAACAATCGAGACAACGCGAACAGATCATAGAAGTCCTTCATACGGCTGTTTGCACGGCCAAGGGCAACGATCGCCTGAAGCTTTTCCGCAACGACAGTTTCCTTTGGATAAGCCTTCAGGCGAGGGCCTTCGGATGAAAGAAGTGACGGGAATTCCAACTCTTGAGCCGCCGGTGTGATGGCGTCGCCGAAGCCGATGTCGATCTGGACAGGGATTTTGGTTTTCCCGAGAAACGCCTTCGTTTTGACGCGCACGCCGCCATATTGCTGATCTTCGCGGATTGGCTCGGCGCCCAGACCCTCTGCGTCAAAGACCAGTCCGTCGTCTTCGGCTTGTATTTGGCAGATCGCCCGGAATGCGGCCTTAATTTCCGGTGTTGCAGTTTCGCCATAGCCAAGGAGGTCGAGGTCTCCTGTCGGCCGAAACGGATCTTCAAGCCACGCGGTGAAGAGCATCGCGCCTTTCAAGACAAATTGGTTCCGATACGGAGAGTTGCTGAGCCGATGAAGAAGTCGTTCTATGGCATAACGCCTCAAGATGAGCTGATAGTCTGTGTTTTTCTCTCTCGCGACGTTTCGCAGCCGAGCGAGAACCGAAGCGGAGAGATTGGTCGGCTTACCCTTCATCGGCGACCACGCTTTCGAGATAGGGACGAATGACACTCCAGATGCGCAGCGCTTGCGCGTAGTTCGCAATGTCATCGGGGGATGCTTTTCGAGACCGCCAGCCCATGCGCAGTGCTTCAAGGGCCACGTCGAGACCGACAGTGCTTCGGAAGCGAAAGCAATCGACGATTGACTTCGCAGGATCGAATATCCGGACAGGAACTGAATCGATGGTGTGGGTTTCGACGCCAAGGGTCAGCGCCTTTTCACCGAAACGGACGGTGCGGATCGGCGGATAGTCAATCACCGGCTTTCGGTCCTTGGAACCAATCGCTATCCAGACGCTGCGGGGAAGCTGAAGCGTGATCTCGTGAAATTGCAGAGCTGAGATCAGGCAGATCACGCCTTTCGGGATACGCTTGGCGACCTCGGCAAGCGAATGCGAGATTTCTATCTCGGCGTCAGCGAGTTCGTAGAGACCACGCGAGGGGCGATGCAGTAGACCTTCTGCAACCAGCCGCGAAAGCGTGGCCGGATTGACGCCACGGCCCTTGAGGTCCGACAGACGCATGATGCCGTGCCGCTCTATCAGGCTCACAGCAAGGTCTCGTTGAGAAACGTCGTGATGGGGTGTGTCCATGTAACAAACCGTCGGCGATTTCGCGTAACTTCCGACGTTTTGTTACACCAGGCAAGGCTTCAAACAAGAGGAAACTCTAACCCTCCCGCCGGTTCCACACCAGATACGCCGCTCCGTCCTCCTCAAAGAGCGCGGCGCGGATGGGTTCGGGGAAGCTCGGATCGTCGAGAAGGACGCTGAGATAGTCACGTGGCTTGTCGCCACTGGTTTGCGCCTTCCACGCGGCGCCGAGTTCGGCGCGGCCGGCGTAGATGCGAAAATCCGGCGCCGCTTCGCTTTTCTTGGTGTCATTGGCGACGATCCTGGCTTTGACGTTGACCGTCAGGGTCCGGATCGTTCCGACATAGCCGTCCTTGCCGGCGGTAAAATTTCCTATCGTGGCCATAGTTCAGGTTTCCTTCGCTTGGGTTGATGATCTCGATGCGCGCGTGGTTTGGAGTTGCTTTCGCGCGCGCTTGAAGCCGTGGTCGGCGTTCAGGAACGCTTCCAGCATGAACGGAATGAGTTCGGCGACACCCTCCTTCTGACTGTAGGTGCGCCGATAGATTTCGGCGTAATCGCCCAACGCCGATTTGAGTTCGGGACTGGCCGTGAAGCTGATCTTCACGGTGTTGCGGTCTGGAAGTTGACTGAGTTTGAGGGTCATGGTCTGCCTCCGTGTCCGCGATAAGGCCGCAGCACTATGTCCTTGTTGACGATGATGCGCAGTGGCCATCCGGGCGAATGGTGATGGTGGGCTGGATGTTGAGATTGCGCTTGGCAAGGCGCTGGCCGACCTGGTTGACGCTGTCTTGCGTCGACTCGCGGATCGCCTTGACGAGATCGCTTTCCTGACCGCTGAAAGTCAATTCGGTGGAAACGCCAACAAGCGTCGAGAGCGCGATGCCCTTCAGGAGCCGCCATGTGTGGAAGTTCACCTGATCTTCGAGCCCGGCATATCCAGCGGTATCGGTCGCCGGCAGGTTGTCGATCACGATCGAGGAACCGTCCGGCATGATGATCCGCTGCCAGACGACAAGCGCGCGTTCCTGGCCGAAGGCAACAAGGCTGTCATAGGTGCCGATCATCCGGGCGCCCTGGGGGATCAGCAGATAGCGGCCGGAGACGGTATCGTAGATATTTTCCGTAACCTGAGCGATGATGCGGCCCGGCAGGTCGGAATTGATGCCGGTAACTAGGCTCGCGGAGATAATGGTCCCGGCCATCACCTGATAGGGCGAGGCCGGGTCCTGCAGCTTGTGCGGATTGTAGATTTTGCCGTCAACACCTTGGTTCAGAAAGCCAGCTTGCGCCCTTGCAGGTTCTGGTCGTTCTGGAGATCGAGCTCCAGCGGCCCGCTGGCATCACCGGCGTGGGCGACTTCGAAAGGGTTTCGACTGGCCGACCCGGAATTGGGAGATGTACCCGCCGGCATCTGGCCCTGCGCGCCCGGCATGCCCGCCGCTTTCGACGTAAGTTGAAAGAAAACACCCGATTCATTTGCCTGCTGCGCGATGCGCGCCTGGCGGATGCGTTCGGCGCGGGCGGCGTCCTCTTCCGGGTTCGGACGGAATGGCAGGCTCGGCGGAGCCGCAATGCCAAGATCGCGTTCCACACCCAGCACGGCGGCGCCGAGATCGCCCGGCAACGGCGGTCCCAACTGAACCGGCGGTTTGGGCAAGTCGCTGTAACGGCGCGGAAGGTTTTCAAGTCCTTCGGGCGTCGGTTTGTTATCGACATTGTAAAGCTCAGTCCCGGCCTTATCGCGATCGAACAGGTTCGGTGGGTCGAGCGCAAAGATAGTGGCGCCGAATATCAGAAGAAGTCCTGTACCGGAGAGCAACATCAGCACACGCCGGTTGATCCGGGTGACCGGGCGCGGCTTGGCGCGCAGGGCCAACTCTTCTGGTTCGATCTTCGGGGCAGCGGCGCCCGGCTGATCGGAAATCGAACGGTCATCGTTACGCATAGAGGCCATCAGCGTCCCTCGGGCTCGAATACATGGGCGTTGCTGGTGCCGAACAGCCCGGAGCGCCGCCGATGTGAAGCGGCAGATCGACCGTCGGTGCGGGTGATGCGCACGACCTTTTGCGAGTCTTTGCCAAGCCGCAATTCGGCGGCGGCAAAGAGCCGGTCGACGATGTAGTAGCGGCCGCGAACGCGATAGTTGACGAGCTGGTTTTCACCGTCCGGTCCAACGATAAAGAACGGCGGCGCGTCGCCCTGGTCGAGCCGGGCCGGGAACTGGATATAAACCTTATTGGTGTCATCAAAGACGCGCACCGGACGCCAGGGCGGGTTGTCGCCGCTGATCGCATAGCGGAACTGCAAATTGTCTATTCGCAAACCACGGTCGACGATTTGCTCCACCGCTTCTTCTGCAATCGCATTGCGGCGCCGTAGCGCGATCAACTGATCGTGCGGATAAGCCCAGGAGACCGAGGCCATATAGGTCTCATTGGTGCTGGTGAGCTCCAGATGATAGGCGCGGCGGTCGGTAATGATGACGAGATTGGTTTTCAGATTCTCGGCAATCGGCTTCACCAGAACATGGGCGCGGGCTTTATCCCCGATCCCGCTCACAATATCGCCGATCACCCAACGAACAGTATCGCCAGCGGAGACGGCGACGATCTTCTCGCCGGACTGGAGCGCGATGTCGCTGACCTGGCTCGGCGCGGTGTAGAGTTGATAGAGCGCGCCTTCGGTGTAGGGATAAACCTGGATCGCGTTGATATAGCCGTCCCTGGTCGGTTCGACCTTGGCCGCCGCATTGGCCGAAGTCACCCGTTCTTCCGGTGGACGATTGTCAGGTTCTCTTGGCGACGTTTCCCCCGGCACAGGCTTTAGCTGGCCGGGTAGCGGCAGCGGCTTGGGCAGTTCGACAATCTCGACAGGCCTTGGTGGCTCCGCAGTTTGGATGGCCGAGTTAAAGTCGCCTGTATCGAAACTGATCTCGGGCGGCAGGTTTTTGGTCGCACACGCACTGAGCGCCGCACTGACCGCAACCGATGCTATCAATCGAATGGTTTTTGAGTTTGTCATTGGTTTTCTCCTGCAATGAGGTCACGCCCCAATTGAGCGCGTGGATGTAAATGCCGAGGGGGTTCTTGCGCAGCGCTGCTTCGGTGCGGGGACGCTGGCGCACGATGGAAAGGACGGCGGTGTGGCGAGTGGTTTCAGCGAGCGTGCCGTTCTCGTAAGCCTGTTCCCGCCAACGCACGTCGAAGCTGTCGTCAGAGGATCGCACGACGCTAGTCACTTCGACGGTGACCGTGCGTTTGCCCACCTTGGAAAACGGATCGTTCTCCTTGGCATATTCGTTGAGCGTGTTCGCCGCGCGGGCCGTGGCGTAGTCGTAGGCGCGCAACCAGTTCTGGCGCACAATGATCGGATCGATCGACAGTGAGCGGACGTTTTCGATAAAGCGCGCCAGGTGATGGGCGATCTGGGCGTCGGTTGGCTCGTAGGCTTCGATTGCCGGGCCGATAGCGCGCACCTCGCCGAGCTTATCGACCTCGACCACATAGGGCATGACGGTGCTGCGCCCGGCCTGCCAGATGACACCGCCCGACAAGCCTATGGCAAGCGCGAGACAGCCGAGCGCCATGATGCGCCAGTTGCGCGCCTGAACGCGGGCCGAGCCGATGCGTTCGTCCCAGACTTGCGCCGCCTTCTGATAAGGCGTCACGGGCCCAGGTATTTGTCCGTATGCAGTAGTTGATCGTTTGAACATTATTCGTATCCCTCAATCATCGTCTCTTAGTCGGGGGTTCTCGCCGGAAGCCGGCCGGTCGCCATCGCGGATTGTGTGGGCGGCAACGGTTACGCCCTCACGAAACCGTTGATCGCGGCGCAGTTTCTGCGCCCAGGACGGCGCGCCACTTGCGGGCGCAGTTGCTGCTGGCGCATCCGCCCCGCCACCAAGCGTTCCTCCCGTTGCGGTGAAGGAACCACTTTGGCCTTCTGAAAAGGATTGCCGAACGCCTGCTGTGGCCCGGCCAGTAAATCTGCGAACGCCCTGACCGACGGCCCCAACCCCTGCGCTTGCAACACCAGCAACACCGGCTGCAACGCCTGCGGCACCGGAAGCTCCGGACGCAGCGCGGCCTAACCCGTAGGCGCCGCTTGCGCCGCCAGCGATGGACGAAGCCGCGCGGGTTGCAGAGCTCGCGCCGGCCAAGCGCTCGCGCTCCACCGATGGCCGCCCCGCCAGCGGCGGCGCCTCCGATGGCGAGGCCGGCGACCGATCCGACAACAGCGCCCGCGCCAAGCTGCGGTGCGCCAGAGCGAGACCGGCCGCTATGCCGGGCCCAAAGATGCCGAGCATGAAGATCGAAAGCGCGCCAAGGACGGTGGACGCCGCTTGCTCCAACGTGATGTCGCCGCCTGCGAAAGAGGCGGCAAAAGAGCCAAAAAGGGTCGAACCGATGCCGACGATGACGGCGAGCACCATCAGTTTGATGCCTGCCGCGATCACATTGCCAAGCACACGTTCGGCGAGAAAAGCCGTCTTGTTCCACAGCGCGAAGGGGACGAGGATGAAGCCAGCAAGCGTTGTCAGCTTGAATTCGAGAATGGTGATAAAGAGCTGGATTGCGAGGATGAAGAAAGCGAGCAACACAACGATCCAGGCGAACATCAACACCATGATGGTCACGAAGTTCTCGAAAAACGCGATCGGTCCGATGAGGTTCGAGACTTCCGTCAAGAGCGGTTCGGCGGCGTCATAGCCGGTTGCCGCGACAAATCCGGGCCGCATCAATTCGGCGGCGGTGATCGGCGATCCGGTTGCCCGCAGACCCAGCCCGGCGAAGCTGTCAAAGATGATCGTCGCCAGTGTTGCAAAATTATTGAGGATGAAGGCGAAGGCGCCGACATAGAGGACCTTCTTGATCAGCGCGGGAATGACCGATTTATCCTCCGACAACGCTCAGAAAAGACCCGCGAGCGTGATGTCGATCCCGATCAGGATTGTTGTCAGGAAGGCGACGTCCGGCCCGAGCAATCCGAAACCGGAATCGATATAGGTCACGAATGTTTCCGTGAACCGATCGATGACGTTGAGATCGTCCATCAAATTATCCTTCGCGCTCGCGCCAACTCGGCCTTCGGCCTCGCGGCTCCGCAGGGGCGCCCTGACCGGGCGACGCGCACTTGCGCTTGCCTCGCTTTGCTCGGTGTTTTCATCATCAGCGCCGCGTGTAGGCTGAACGGTCGCCGAGGAAACGCTCGAATCGCGCGCGGCCTTGTTCGCGAGCGGCGATGCCGCGGGCGCTCTCCAACGCCTCGGCGCGGCTTGAGGCGGCGAACAAGGTCTGGAGTTGCATCGATTGTTTGGCGGCCAGCGCTGTCAGTTGATTGCCGGCCTGAGCGACCTGGAGATTGCCGACAGCGCTTTGACTCTCGGCTACCAACCGGTTGAGCACGACCGCATCGGTGCGGACCTGCCCAACAACTTCCGCCTGGACTTCGAGGCTGTATTTGAAGCCTTCGCGCGCCAACACCCAGGCTTCCTGCGCGTCCTGGATGATCTGCGAGGTGGGGGCGGCGGACGCATATTGTTCGGGGAAGAGCCGGCGATATTCGCTGTCGATCGCCGAAACCTGATAGGCGAGCCCTTGCGCGTTCTGGATCAAAGAATCAACTTGCCGCAGCGAAGCTTGCAGGTCTGTGGCAATCGATGTCGGAAGATTTGTCAGGTTTTGCGTCTGATTGATCAGCATCTGCGCTTCGTTGGAGAGCTGCCGGACCTGATTGTTGATCTGCGCGAGTGCGCGCGCCGCCTGCAGAAGATTCTGGCTGTAGTTCGCCGGATCAAAGACTGTGATCGCGTAAGCGGGTGGTGCCGTTACGCTCACGCTTGTCAGTCCGAGCGCCAATGCGGCACAGGCGGAGAGAAGTTTCTTTTTCAGGGTCATCGTCCACGGTCCTCCGAGTTGCCCCCAAAATCCGACCAAGCCCAGCCATCCCGGCGTTGGCCAGAATTTCGACGCGGTAGTGGTAGGTGTTGAATTCGCTGATGGCGTAGACAGTGGCTCGGAACGGCCTTACGCGACCGATCCCTAACCCGTCATAGACGCCATAGAAATATCCGGTTGCGTAACTGTCGCCGAAACCGAAACCGTCGGAGAAGTCGAGAGCGATGCCGCCATAAGCGACCTCGCCGATCTCCTTATTGCCTATGCGTGCGTGACAACCGGGCAAAGTGGTTGAAGACACCGCGCCATAAGAACGCCGCAGCACCACATCGTCGCCGGGCTTGCTTGCGAAAGCAATTGTGCCGTCGCCTTCAAAGCCGCAATGGCCGCCTGTCGAGGTAATGCGGATTTTATCCACATTCGGATGAAGCGGAATACACAGCGATCCGCTTGCTACCGCCGCGTTCTCATCCAGCCATTGAAGGATTGTCCCGCGTGCGTCCGGCACACGCCAGACATGCCGCCAGGCGCCAGCGCAAGATCGTCCGACCGAGACAATTGCCTCACCCTGCCGGGTCACGACATTCAGGTGGAATCCGGGGCAATCGTCATCGCGCATGCAACGGGGCCAGCCTTCATTGCTCATCGCCGGCGCTGGTGCGGCGAATAGTAAGGCAAGCGCCATTGCGCCCGCCTTCTCAAGCGGTCGTTTCATTTTCTGTCTCCTCGTTTGTCGGATGTTCCGTGCCGATCAATTCAGCGGCCCAATCGAGCCCCTTGGCGCGCAGCCAGGAGTCTGCGAACTCTTCGGCCCCGTGAGCGGCAATGAGTTCGTCCATCAGGGTGTGATCCTGTTTGGTGGATGCGCCGGTAAAGGCGAGCGCGAGGGGACCGAGGCCAAGTTCGAACAGCCGGTTGCCCTGACGCGACTGGGTGTAGTAGTCGCGCTTGGGCACCGCCCGCGCGATGACTCGATCTGTCGGTCGTTCAGCCCGAAGGCCTCGTAGACAGCCTTTGCCTGCGGTTCGATGGCCCGATCATTGGGCAGGAAGATACGGCTTGGACAGCTTTCGATAATCGCCGGCGCGATGGAACTGCCGGCAATGTCCGACAGGCCCTGGGTTGCAAATATAACGGAGACGTTCTGTTTGCGGAGTGTTTTCAACCATTCGCGGATGCGGGCTGCGAAGGCCGGATTGTCGAGGAAAAGCCAGGCTTCGTCGAGGATGAGCAGCGAGGGGCGGCCATCGAAACGTTCTTCGAGCCGATGGAAGAGATAAGTCAGCACCGGGGCCACCGCCCCGGTTTCGTGCATTAATTCCTCCATCTCGAAGCATTGAACGGCGCCGAGCCGTAAGCGATCATCATCGGCGTCGAGCAATCGACCGTAAGGCCCTTCCAGCGTGTAGGGCTGGAGCGCCTGGCGCAGTTCGCTGCGTTGCAGAAGTGTCGCAAGGCCGGTCAGTGTCCGCTCAGACGGGGGTGCGGCGGCGAGATTGGAAAGCGCCGACCAGACCGCGTCCATGACTTCCGGGGTGACGGTCACCCCTTCATGGATGAGCAGACCGACCACCCATTCTTGCGCGAAGGACCGCTTTGCGACCAGATCGATATTGGCCAGCGGCTGGAAAGCGAGCGACCCCTCAGAGCCGAGATCAAAATAATCCCCGCCCATGCCAAGCACTGCGGCGCGCGCCGAGCCGACCTTGTCGAAAATCGTGATCTGCGCTTGCACGTAGCGCCGGAACTGGAGTGCGATCAGCGCCAAAAGCACCGACTTACCCGCGCCAGTCGGCCCCACGATGAGCGTATGGCCAACATCGCCGATATGGGTGACAAGCCGGAACGGCGTCGTACCATTGGTCCGCACTGTGAGAAGTGGCGGCCCATCCAGATGCTCGTTCCGCGCCGGGCCGGCCCAGATGGCTGAGAGAGGCATCATATGGGCGAGATTCAGTGTGTTGACCGGCGCCTGCCGGACATTGGCGTAGACATGACCGGGAAGCGAGGAGAGCCAGGCCTCGACAGCATTGGCACTCTCTTCGATAGTGGCGAAGCCGCATCCGTCGATGATCCGCTGCGCCGCGCGGATTTTCTCGCGAACAATCGTTGGATCTTCGTCCCAGACGATAAAAGTCGTGGTGATATAGCCATAGGCGACGAGATCGGCACCCAACTCCTGCAACGCAGCATCGGCATCGGCGGTCTTGTTTTCGGCGTCGCTGTCGACAAGCACGGATTGCTCGTTGGTCATCACCTCCTTGATGATGGCGGCGATCGACTTGCGCTTGGCGAACCACTGCCGGCGATAGCGGCGAATAACCTTTTCGGCCGCCGCCTTGTCGAGGGGGATAAAGCGCGTCATCCAGCGATAGGCAAAGCCTAGATGGTTCAACGCGTCGAGCAAGCCCGGCGTGGTCGATCCCGGAAAGCCGAGTACCGTGAGAGCGCGCAGATGAACGTCGCCCAGCATGGGTTCGAGCCCGCCAGTAAGCGGAATATCGACGAGCACCGCATCAAGATAAGCGGGCACTTCGGGGACCGCAATCGGATGACGCCTGGTCGAGATGCACGCGTGAAGATAAGTGAGGGTTTCTTCGTCGCTCAGCGTCGCGACTTCGGGCATGAGCTGACCAAGCAGATCAAGCGCCCGATCAGTTTGCTGAATGAAAGTGTCGAGGTGATCATGATAGTCGAGCCCGCGCTTTTCACCGGCGCGCTCAATCAGAAGCTGTTCGGCCCGACCAACATTCTCGACCGGCGGCAGATAGATAAAAGTGAGCACATAGCTGCTCTCAAAAAGCGTATCTGTTTGCTCGAAGGAAGCCTTTCGTTCTTCATCGACAAGATGCGATACCGGATCGGGAAAATCCGAATAAGGATAATCCCGCGCCGGGTAGCGTTCAGCTTCGAAGAACAGCCCAGCCGGACCCGAAGCGGCGCAGCACATTATTGATCCGTGCGCAGGTGGCGACGAGTTCGGCTTGTGTGGCGCTTTCCAGATCCGGCTCGCGAAAGCGCGCGGAACGCTGAAAGCTGCCGTCCTTGTTGAGGACCACGCCGGGCGCGACGAGGCAGGCCCAGGGCAGATAGTCGGCCAGCATCGCTGGCCGGGCGCTGTATTCCTTGAGATTCAACATGAGAGAATGGCCCTGTGGCGGACGTGGCGGATCAGCACATCCATGAAGGCCGGATCCTTGCGGGCCGCATAGACAGCGGCGCCATGGCCGACGAGCCAGACGACAATTCCGGCTAACCAAAGTTGGAGGCCAAGGCCCAAGGCTGCGGCGAGCGTACCGTTGATGATCGCCACATTGCGCGGCGCACCGCCCAGCAGGATCGGCTCGGTGAGCGCGCGATGGATTGGAATTTCAAAACCCCCAATGCTGGTCATAGTTCCGCTCATGAGATCAGCGCCCCGCCACCAAAGGAGAAGAACGACAGAAAGAAGCTCGTCGCCGCAAAGGCGATGGAAAGCCCGAAGACGATCTGGACCAGCCGACGGAACCCACCGGAGGACTCGCCAAAGGCGAGCGACAGCCCCGTAAGAATGATGACAATGACAGCGACGATCCGCGCGACCGGTCCTTCAATGGATTGAAGGATTTGGGTGAGCGGCGCCTCCCAGGGCATACCCGAACCGGCGGCATAAGCGGCGCCAGGCCAGGTAAGCGCAAGACCAACGGTCAGCCCTATCAGGGCGGCGCACCGATACGGGAAGCAGGGGCAAAGATTGGAGGCGAATGGGTTCATGGCTGTTTCCTCATTTCAGGCGGTTGGAACAAGACGGATGGGAGTGAGCGGGGTCAGGCGGTAATCATTGTCAGCGGTGAGACCTTCGAGTGCGGCAACGGTCTCGACGCGGCGGCCAGCGCCACGGCCTTTCATGAACACCACCACGTCGATCGCCTCGGCGATGAGGCGGCGCGGCACGGTGACCACTGCTTCCTGGATGAGTTGTTCGAGCCGATAGAGCCCGGCATGAGCCAATTGGCGTGCAGCGTGGTGATGCCGCCGGGGTGGCCGGTGTTCCAGGCCTTCAGCATGTCGAGTGCTTCCGGCCCACGGACTTCGCCGACGATGATGCGGTCGGGCCGCAGACGGAGCGTCGAGCGCACGAGGTCGGCAAGTGATGCGACGCCAGGCTTAGTCCGCAGACTGACGCTATCTTCCGCCGCGCAGTGAAGTTCGCGCGTATCCTCGATCAGGATCACCCGGTCGCCGCCTGTCGCAACTTCAGCAAGCAGCGCATTGACAAGCGTCGTCTTGCCCGAGCTGGTGCCGCCGACAACGAGGATGTTTTTGGCCGACGCCACCGCCTCGGCGAGCGCCTTTGCCTGAGGCGGCGTCATGATGCACGCTTCGACATAATCTGAGAGCCAGTAGAGTACCTTCGCGGGCTTGCGGATCGCAAAGCACGGCGCTGGAGATACCGGCGGTAAAAGACCCTCGAAGCGTTCTCCCGTCTCCGGCAGCTCCGCCGAAACCACTGGCCGTTCGCCATGGCAGTCCTGACCGATATGGCTGGCGACGAGCCGAATGATCCGCTCGGCCTCCGCCGCGCCAAGTTCTTCGCCGGTGTCGATGCGCCCGTCGCCATGGCGGTCGATCCACAATCGGCCGTCAGGGTTGACCATCACCTCGATCACCGCCGGGTCGGCAAGCGCCGTGGCGATTGCCGGACCCATGGCCGTCCGCAGCATGGTGCGCTGGTGATCGAGCGTCGTTGGATTGAAACGATCACGCATCGGCTACTCCCCCATTGTTAGTTTGCTTGTCTGGAGAAACCGTCTTCCTCACCTCTTTCAAGGCGTCGATTTCCTCTTGTGTGAAGAAGTCGCTCTCGCCGTGCTGATCTCTTCGAGCACGTCGCGGATCATGTTCTTGCCGCCCGCCAGTCGGCGTCCGAGCTGGCTGATGAAATAATCGAAACGCTCCTTGCCGAGCGCGCGGGCGGCGTCCTGATCCGCATTTGGCAAGGGGGGCGTTACGGTCAGGAAAAAACGGATGAAGGGTGCGAGCGTTTCGGTCGTGATCGATAGACTACGCTCAAGCCGGTCATATTGCCGGGTCATGCGGTCGAGCCGCCGGATCAATGCGCCATCGCGCTGATCGTCGAACTCCCTGGAGAAAAAACCCATGAGCGCGGCCTCGACGACGGCCGCTTTGGTGACGCCCGGTCGCTTGGCGGCAAACTCCACCTTTTCGAAGAGCTCGTGAGCGACATGGGTATTGAGGCGGGGTTTCATGAGAATATCCTTCAAAAACTCGGCAGCAGGTCGTCGTCGACCTGCGTCCCGACGCCTGTGTTCATGGCGTGGGCGCGCTGGACCGCCGAAGCGTTCCGGGCCAGTTGCTCCATGCACCTAGCGTCCGTTGGCTCGAATTCATCGTCGAGAAGCCCGGCGTTCGGCACCTGTTCGGATTCCGGCTTTGCGGGCGTTTCATCGGGAAGCGCCGGATGGCGCTTCAGGCCGCCATCATCGTCCTTCCCGCCCGAGACAAGTTCGGACCAGGGCTTTTGAAGCGCGGCATGAGGCTTACACACTTGCCCGGCCCAATCATCCGCCCGGACAGGCGGATGGTCCGCATAGGAACCACTCGCCAACAGGCCTGGCGGGGGGCACACCCGGCCCGTGAAGTTGGCGTCCTGAAAATAGCGAAGTTTTTTGGCCCGGATCGGCGGCTGGCCGGAGATCATGACGATCTCTTCGTCTGCCGGGAGTTGCATTACCTCACCGGGGGTCAGCAATGGCCGTGCAGTCTCTTGACGCGAGACCATGACATGGGCCAGCCACGGTGCGAGGCGATGACCGGCGTAGTTTCGCTGGGCGCGAAGTTCCGTCGCCGTGCCGAGCGAATCCGAGATACGCTTCGCCGTGCGTTCATCATTGGAAGCAAAGGAGATCCGTACATGGCAGTTGTCGAGAATTGCGTTGTTCTCACCATAGGCTTTGGAGATTTGATTGAGCGACTGGGCGATCAGAAAGGCGCGAATGCCGTAGCCAGCCATGAAGGCGAGCGCGCTTTCGAAAAAATCGAGCCGTCCAAGCGCCGGAAACTCGTCCAGCATCATCAAGAGTTGATGACGATGGCGTTTGCCTGCCTGGCCCTCCAACTTCTCGGTCAACCGGCGGCCGATCTGATTGAGAATGAGCCGCACCAGCGGTTTGGTGCGCGAGATGTCCGAGGGCGGAATAACCAGATAGAGCGAAACCGGGCGCTCGGCGTCCATCAGATCGGCGATGCGCCAATCGCAAGCACTGGTGGTTTCAGCCACTGTCGGGTCACGATAGAGTCCAAGGAATGACATGGCGGTCGAGAGAACGCCGGAACGCTCATTCTCGGATTTGTTGAGGAGTTCGCGGGCGGCCTGCGCGACAACCGGATGAACCTGCGGTTCCCCCTCCGTACCGAGATGATTGGTGCTCATCATCACGCGGAGCGTCCGTTCGAAGGAGCGTGACGGATCGGAAAGAAAAGCCGCCACACGGGACAGCGTTTTCTCTTTCTCCGCATAGAGCACATGGAGGATCACGCCGACGAGCAATGAATGCGATGTCTTCTCCCAATGGTTCCGCCGTTCCAGCGCGCCTTCGGGATCGACCAGTATGTCGGCGATGTTCTGAACGTCGCGGACCTCGTGACGGCCTTTGCGCACTTCCAGAAGCGGATTGTATTTGGCGCTCGCCGGATCGGTCGGGTTGAACAGCAGGCAATGAGAGAACTGCGCCCGCCAAGCGCTGGTCAGTTGCCAGTTCTCGCCCTTGATGTCGTGAATGACGGCGGATTCGGTCCAAGTAAGCAGGGTCGGGATAACCAGCCCAACGCCTTTGCCCGATCGCGTCGGCGCGAAGCACATGACATGCTCCGGCCCGTCATGGCGTAGATAATTGCCGTTCAACCGCCCAAAAAAAGGGAATTATATATAATGGTTGACTTCTTTCA
Organism: Paracoccaceae bacterium; assembly: GCA_965237505.1. GTDB lineage: Bacteria > Pseudomonadota > Alphaproteobacteria > Rhodobacterales > Rhodobacteraceae > NVTR01. Next base: position 152,606 of record CBDEFR010000008.1, read on the forward strand.
GGCTGCCGATGTATATAGTCTATTCCAGACAAACGGAAGGAACGGAAATGGCAGATCGGGATTTCAGCCGCCATCTGTGCGGGGGACTCATGAAGGCCCAAGCTATTCTTGCGATGGACGACGACGGGGAACACAGCGTGCTTTTGAAGGTACAGATATCTCTCCCAGAATCCGAATCCCGCGATACTCTCGAAATGCGGATGTCTGGTCCTCAGGCCATTGAAGTTGGGCAAATGCTAGTAGGCGCGGGGGAGACTGTTTCCGGGGCTGTTCACTAGGCTTTCTGTTCATCAGTGCCCTCGCAACCGCCTCCGGGTCCGTCCCGGCCGCAGACGGGAATTTTCGTGACATGCGCCTGCATCCTTAAGACCGAGGACATTCCAATGTCATTACACGATGCCCACAGTACGGGCATGAAGAAATACCGAGCTCCCGCATTGACACGCCAAGGCGACGCACAGGAAGAGACCACTGCTCGCCGCTTTCGGATCGGGCGGTATCGCTCTCAAGCATTCGTCCGCCGTCCACTTCATTTTCGCGCCGCACGCCGCGCATGTGGGATGTCGCTCTATCCATGTCTTAACGCTCCTCAGCTCTTCTTCCGTTAGGATCCCATTCTCGTCCGGCATATACGCCTCCATGTTGAAAGGCGCACTGTCGAGAACATTCTGAGTTGACCGGTTTATGTACCATATGAGTTGACCGCTTCTGTTGCGGTTTCTGGCCCTGTGGGGAAGTGGTCGGTCGCGGAGCGGCTGTCCACTTGTCCACAGGGCGCCGGTCGGTCGCGTCGAAGCGGGTCACGCGGCCTCGCGGGTTTGGCTGTCGATCGGTTGGCCATCGGCGTGGTATCGCGCCAGACATCGCGGTCCATGGAAGACGGCCATTGTGCCGTCGGGGTATTCGTGGACGCGGACCCTGGCCTTGACGTAATGGCGGCGGTGGCGGCCGGCGGGGATCTGAAGTGCCAGGCGCTTGTAGCGCACCGTGTTGTCGTTTGAGACGGTGCGTTCCTCGTGGATGCACAGGATGTCGTCGAGCGCGCCGGTGAAGGGGACGAAGGCGGTGCCCCGGTCCTCGGCCGGGGTCGCGAAGCGGGCGTTGTGTTGTGGCAGGAAGACCTCCTTGAGGAAGCGGTTGGCCTCGACCATGTCGGTGATGCCGGCGAGCCTGAGTTCCTGGGGCAGGCGCTTCTGCAAGGTGCCGAACATGCGCTCCGAGCGCCCCCTTGCCTCGGGCGAGTAGGCCGGGATCAGCTCGATGCCGAGCTGCGCCAGGGCGCGGCCGACCTGGGTCGGGGTGTCCTTGTCCACCTTGCCGCCGGCCTCGGGCGTGTTCCAGTAGTGGCTGGCGCGGTCGGCGTAGAGCGAGCAGAACAGGCCCTTGGCCCGGATCGCCTCGGACACCCCCTGGAAGCTCGACATGGTGCCCTCTTCGGCGACGAAGAAGGCCGAGTAGATATCGCTGGTCGCATCGTCCATGGTGACGATCAGGTCCCACCATCGACCGGGGACCCACTCGTGGCTCGAGCCGTCCTGGTGCAACATCATGCCGGGCAGGGCACGGCGCGGCCGCTTGCGCCGGTGCGCCCCACGCCTGGGCGCCGCGCGCCTGCGCCCATGGGCTTGCAAGCTCAGCCGCAGCCAGTTGTAGCTGCGCTTGAAGCCGTGATCGGCCACCAGCTTCTCGTGGAAGTGCTTGGCCGTGAAGTCCCAGTAGCGGGTGTCGAACAACTCCAGCACCCGCGCCACCTCGTCCACCGGCGCGCGCCGCGCCGAGAGGCGGCCCAGGCGGCGGTCGTAGAGACCGTCGGCTCCCTCCGCCTCGTAGCGGTCGCGCCAGCGCCGGAAGGTGCGCTCCGAGACACCCAGAACCTCCGCCGCCTCCGCCTGGCTCAAGCCACCCCGATGGGTGCACCCGTAAACCTCCTCGAACTTCATCAATCTCAGTCCCTGTACCTGCTCCGTCCGACGCATCGCCTCCCTCCATGGCTTGGAGGCGTTCTAAAACCGGACAGATCATCTGGTACATAAACTGGACATATCGCGTGTTACCGACACCATGTTGACAGGGGAATCGCATGAAGGTTATGTCCGGAGAATTTGCAGTAAGAACCGATTGTTCCATCCGGCCTTTTTGCGCATGACCCTGAGCGATTTTTTATCTTTTGCCTTGTTGAGCAGATTCATTGCCATGTGTTTGATGACGGCAAAATTCTTGGGGCCGTGATCCTTACGAACACGGCTGTCATCATCGCGGAATGTGACGTCGAGCACCCAGTGGAGGCGGTTTTCAATCCCCCAATGGGAGCGTACCGCATGGGCAAAGCGCGGCGCATCTTTCGGTAGAGACGAGATGAAGTATCGGGTTTGTTGTGTTGTTTTCCCGTTGCTTTCACGGATCGAGACAACGCGACCAATACTGGTCAGGCCCGCCCAACCCGGATGGCGCTCTTGCAGCCATTCTATGGTGTCACTCTGGGTGTAGGTCCGGGTCTCAATCCGACCTTTATCGCCATCAACAGTCTGTAACGACGCAGTATTTTCATGCTCCCTCTCTTCAAACCACAGTTTCACATCCTCAAAAAGGCTGCTCTGATTTCCCTTGAGCGCCAGCACGTAGTCGGCCCCCTTGTCGCGGATTTTGCAGGCAATCTGGCGTTGGCACCCCATCGCGTCCAGCGTCACGATCGCGCCCTCAACGTGGAGCAAATCCAAGAGCAATGGAATGTCCTTGATCTCGTTCTTTTTGTGCGCACTTGCCCGCTGACCCAGTACCAGACGCAGATCATCACAGTAGGCCGAGATCAAATGCAGAGGTGTTTCACCACCGGCCTTTGACCCGCGCATCGTCTTGCCATCGACGGCCACAATCGAGCCTTCAACGCGTCCCGCCAGGCCAGCAGCCCATTGCGCAAAGGCTGTACTGAACTTCTCCGGATCAAGCAGCCGAAACACCGTTGAAAGCGTGTCATGCGAGGGAATGCCGTGCTCAAAAGGGGCCAATTTGCGCAGAAACTTCAGCTTTTCTTCACCATATTCGACAATATCAACGACACTCTCGCCGCCCGAGACCACCGCACACAGGCTTAAAAGCAGGATCTCATCAAGCGGGTAAAGCACCTTCGCCTGCTGGCGAGGGTCAGGGATGGCCGAAATAACAGATTGAAATGATGTAGTCTTTTCCAAAGCAAGTCCTCCAGATGCGTGTTCTGGTGACATTGAATCAGACGTTGATGCACGTAGCAAACACGGGCCAGCTATTCATGCGATACCCCTGACCATGTCAGGGGAATCGCATGAAGGTTATGTCCGGAGAATTTGCAGTAAGAACCGATTGTTCCATCCGGCCTTTTTGCGCATGACCCTGAGCGATTTTTTATCTTTTGCCTTGTTGAGCAGATTCATTGCCATGTGTTTGATGACGGCAAAATTCTTGGGGCCGTGATCCTTACGAACACGGCTGTCATCATCGCGGAATGTGACGTCGAGCACCCAGTGGAGGCGGTTTTCAATCCCCCAATGGGAGCGTACCGCATGGGCAAAGCGCGGCGCATCTTTCGGTAGAGACGAGATGAAGTATCGGGTTTGTTGTGTTGTTTTCCCGTTGCTTTCACGGATCGAGACAACGCGACCAATACTGGTCAGGCCCGCCCAACCCGGATGGCGCTCTTGCAGCCATTCTATGGTGTCACTCTGGGTGTAGGTCCGGGTCTCAATCCGACCTTTATCGCCATCAACAGTCTGTAACGACGCAGTATTTTCATGCTCCCTCTCTTCAAACCACAGTTTCACATCCTCAAAAAGGCTGCTCTGATTTCCCTTGAGCGCCAGCACGTAGTCGGCCCCCTTGTCGCGGATTTTGCAGGCAATCTGGCGTTGGCACCCCATCGCGTCCAGCGTCACGATCGCGCCCTCAACGTGGAGCAAATCCAAGAGCAATGGAATGTCCTTGATCTCGTTCTTTTTGTGCGCACTTGCCCGCTGACCCAGTACCAGACGCAGATCATCACAGTAGGCCGAGATCAAATGCAGAGGTGTTTCACCACCGGCCTTTGACCCGCGCATCGTCTTGCCATCGACGGCCACAATCGAGCCTTCAACGCGTCCCGCCAGGCCAGCAGCCCATTGCGCAAAGGCTGTACTGAACTTCTCCGGATCAAGCAGCCGAAACACCGTTGAAAGCGTGTCATGCGAGGGAATGCCGTGCTCAAAAGGGGCCAATTTGCGCAGAAACTTCAGCTTTTCTTCACCATATTCGACAATATCAACGACACTCTCGCCGCCCGAGACCACCGCACACAGGCTTAAAAGCAGGATCTCATCAAGCGGGTAAAGCACCTTCGCCTGCTGGCGAGGGTCAGGGATGGCCGAAATAACAGATTGAAATGATGTAGTCTTTTCCAAAGCAAGTCCTCCAGATGCGTGTTCTGGTGACATTGAATCAGACGTTGATGCACGTAGCAAACACGGGCCAGCTATTCATGCGATACCCCTGACCATGTTGAAAGGCGCACTTGACGGGACGGCAGGAAGCGCTATGCTTCCAGCATTGAAGTGTCCCCCGAAATGCGCCTCGGGATTGAAAGAACGCTGCCCCTGGCCGGGCGGCGTTTCTAGTTAGGCAATTAGATCCTTATAGGTCAACCGCTTTCCGATCATATCGGCGACAATGCTCTGCATCTGATCTTTAGTGTCGGAGTCGCGCATGTTGTGGCAGGCGCAGAATTCGTTGACATAGCGCTGTAGGTGCTTCGCGCTGATCTTGTGGAACGTTCCCTTGTGGGCCCTCTTGAGCATGCTCCAGAACAACTCAATGCCGTTAGTGTGGGCCATCCCGTCAACGTACTCGCCCACGCTGTGCTTCACGGTCCCATGCTCGAACGGCATGCCCTTGTAGGCTGAAGCATCGTCAGTGTAGACGGTTGCTCCGTTGGCGGCGGTATCGGCGACGAACTTCTGTAGGGTCTTGGCATCGGTTTTATCGGTGACCTTGGCCCGAACCTTATTCGTCTTGCGATCCTTCGCGCCCACAACGGCGGTCTTGCCAACGCCGCCACGGCCCGCCCGCAGCTTCTTGTGAGCGTGCTTGTTGCGCTCTTTGCCGCCCATGAAGGTCTCGTCCACTTCGACAGGGCCGGAAAATAGCCCCTCACCATCTCTCGCCCACGCTTCGCGGATGCGATGAAGCATGAACCACGCCGTTTTCTGCGTTACGCCGATATCGCGATGCAGTTTCATGCTGGAAATGCCTTTGAGGCTCGTCGCCTCCAAGTAGATCGCGAACGCCCACTTCCGCAGGGAAACCTTGGACGCCTCTGCCAGAGTCCCCGTCTTAACCGAAAAATAGGACCGGCAATCCGTGCAGCGATAGGGCGATTTGGCGTGGCTCGCCTCATGCGTCCTGGTGCTGCCGCAACGGGGGCAATATCGATCGTTCGGCCAGACCATCACCTCAAACCATTTCCGCGCGGCGTCTTCGTCATGGAACATGTCCGCGAGCTGCATCAGCGTGATCCCATCGCGGTAGTGTCTGCCGGGTGCATTGTGTGCCATCACCTATCTCCTTGCCTCTCTTTAATATAGGAAGGTAGATGGCAGAAGTCAACCATTATATATAATTCCCCAAGAAAGACGCCCTTTGGATTGAACAAGCCAGATTTGGAGATTTCGTCTTTGCTCGCCCAGCGCGATGAGCCATAGGTCGTGACCAACTGGTTCTGCCGGGCACGCCACAACGAGCCGACAATCTCGACGATGACGCCGGCAATCCCACCGCCTGCCGCCATCGCGCCGGCCTGATTAAAGATGGGGTGTATCCCCTTGAAACAAGTAATCCGTGACCCTATATTAAGGTCATGGAAAAGAGTAAATCAACATCCCCCGACTTCAGCGTTCGCGATTTTTTCAAACGGTTCCCGGATGATGAAGCCTGCCTTGAGCACATCTATACCGTCCGTTTCGGCGAACGTCACGTGTGTAAAGCTTGCGGCGTAGATAGCACGTTTCACCGCATGAGCAACCGCCGTGCGTGGGCTTGTGCCGCGTGTGGCGATCATCTTTACCCGACCGCTGGCACAATCTTTTAGGACACCCGGACGCCGCTCCAAGTTTGGTTCTACGCGATCTATCTGTTTGTCACCACGCGCCACGGTGTAAGCGGCAAAGAACTGCAACGCCAGCTTGGCGTAACTTACAAAACAGCATGGCGGATCGGCCACAAAATCCGTGAACAAATGGACAAGGGCGAAGTCAAGCAATTGCTAACGGGGCATGTCGAGATTGACGAAGCCTATGTAGGCGGCAAGCGTCCAGGTAAACGCGGTCGCGGCGCGGCTGGCAAAACGTACCAGACCGTGTGAAAACTCTGGGTGGCGGGGGATTCCGTCCGGCTCATGGCGATGTTAGAGTCCGCCATGAGACACATTCCTGGCATTGACCGCTCTCAGGTTCTGCTTCTGCCGGAAGCAGTGGACGATTACGTGGGCCGGGATAACCCGGTCCGTTTCATCGACGCTTTCGTGGATGGTTTGGACCTGGCGGTCGCTGGTTTCGAGCGCGCCACGCCGAAGGCGACGGGTCGTCCCGGCTACGATCCGGCGGACCTGCTGAAGCTCTACATATACGGTTATCTCAATCGGGTACGTTCGAGCCGCCGGCTGGAGGCGATAGCAAGCGTAATCTCGAAGTGATCTGGCTGTTGCGGCGTTTGTCGCCGGACTTCAAGACGATCGCCGATTTCCGGCGGATCAATCGGGCGGCGTTCCGCCAGGTGTTTCGGGAGTTCGTGAGGCTATGCCGCGAACTGGAGCTGTTCGGGCGCGAGCTGGTGGCAGTCGACGGTACTCGGATCAAGGCAGTGAACAGCCGGGAGCGGAACTTTACCAAAGCGAAGCTGGAGAAGGCGTTGGCCGAGAGCGACGAGAGGTTGTCGCGTTATCTCGACCGGCTCGACGAGGCCGACGGGCAAGACGAGAGCGGCACCGGCGGCGGCGAAGTGGAGAACATCCGGGAAAAGATCGCTGCGATCCAAGGGCGGCGTGAGCGGTTTGAGGAACATCGCGACGCGCTGGCTGCGAGTGGCGAGGACCAGCTCTCTTTGACGGATCCGGACAGCCGGGCGATGCACGCCGCGACCCGGGTCGGTGTCGGCTACAACATCCAGATCGCGGTGGACGCCAAGCACAAACTGATCGCCGAGCAGCAGGTCCATAGCAAGGTCAGCGATCTCGGTCTGTTGGCCGAGACGGCGGTGGCGGCCCGTCGGAACCTGGCCGTCGATCGGATCGACGCGGTCACCGACGCGGGCTACTTCAAGATCGAGGATATCGAGGCCTGCGAGAATGCCGGCGTCATGCCGCATGTGCCAAGCCCCAGCGCGGATCAACGGTGAGCCAGGGGCTCTTTCCCAAGGAACGCTTCCGCTATGACGGCGGCGAGGACATTTACATCTGCCCCGACGGCCAACGCCTGGCGCTACACAGCAAGCGCAAGCGCCGCGATCTCATCTTCGCCAGTTACGCCAATCGCGCCGCGTGCAAGGAGTGCCAACTCAAGTCGAAGTGTACGAAAAGCGCCTTCCGTCGGGTCCTGCGCTATGTCGACGAAGCGATCCTGGAGCGCATGGCAGAACGATTGGCGGCCCGCCCGGAGCTGCTCGATGCGCGCCGTGAAAGCGTCGAGCATCCCTTCGGCTCAATCAAACAATGGATGGGCCAGGGTGTCTTCCTGACCCGGCGGCTGGAGAACGTGCGCGGCGAGTTCAGCATCACGGCGCTGGCTTACAACATCCGCCGCGCGATCTCTCTGGTAGGTGTTCCCGCCTTGATCGCCGCCGCGAGGGCGTGAGACGGGAGTCTGGCCCAAATCAAGCGCCCCACATCGATCCACGGAGGCCCGGAGCCTCTTCCGCGGGGCTACCGGCGCCAAACCGCCGGACTACGTGGGATCGCGGCAAATCATGGTGACCCAAACCTCCATCCCCGCCACCCAGAGTTTTCACACGGTCTGAATCGTCATGGTTTCAAAGAACGTGGCGGTAGACTAGTTGCCCAGATTATCCCCGACGTGAAGATGAAAACCCTTCGTGCCGAAACTCTGGCACAAGTCGAGCGTGGGTCGGTTATATCAACCGACGAATTGCTTTCGTATGGCTTATTGAAACGCGATGGCTACACCCATGTCGCTGTGCGTCATGGCCGCAAGGAATGGGTTGTATTTGATTATCGGACGCAGCAGCTTCACCACACGAACTCGGTGGAAAGTTTCTGGCGTCAATTCAAACATTCAGTTCGCGGCACTCACACGTCGATCAGCCAAAAGCACATGAAACGCTACTTGGACGAGTTCACTTTTCGCGCGAACCACCGCGACGAGGTGAACGGGATGTTTGATCGGATTGTGGCGGCGTTTTGATCACAATTGCCGCAACTTCATCAAACTTGGCCTCGTCAACGGAGCCAATCTTAAGTTCTTCTTGTTGCTTGATAAACTTGTCTAATCGCCCTGATTTTTTGCTTCACTAAGGCTTAACATGATGTATTCCTTGCCAGGGGTATCGCATGAATAGCTGGCCCGTGTTTGCTACGTGCATCAACGTCTGATTCAATGTCACCAGAACACGCATCTGGAGGACTTGCTTTGGAAAAGACTACATCATTTCAATCTGTTATTTCGGCCATCCCTGACCCTCGCCAGCAGGCGAAGGTGCTTTACCCGCTTGATGAGATCCTGCTTTTAAGCCTGTGTGCGGTGGTCTCGGGCGGCGAGAGTGTCGTTGATATTGTCGAATATGGTGAAGAAAAGCTGAAGTTTCTGCGCAAATTGGCCCCTTTTGAGCACGGCATTCCCTCGCATGACACGCTTTCAACGGTGTTTCGGCTGCTTGATCCGGAGAAGTTCAGTACAGCCTTTGCGCAATGGGCTGCTGGCCTGGCGGGACGCGTTGAAGGCTCGATTGTGGCCGTCGATGGCAAGACGATGCGCGGGTCAAAGGCCGGTGGTGAAACACCTCTGCATTTGATCTCGGCCTACTGTGATGATCTGCGTCTGGTACTGGGTCAGCGGGCAAGTGCGCACAAAAAGAACGAGATCAAGGACATTCCATTGCTCTTGGATTTGCTCCACGTTGAGGGCGCGATCGTGACGCTGGACGCGATGGGGTGCCAACGCCAGATTGCCTGCAAAATCCGCGACAAGGGGGCCGACTACGTGCTGGCGCTCAAGGGAAATCAGAGCAGCCTTTTTGAGGATGTGAAACTGTGGTTTGAAGAGAGGGAGCATGAAAATACTGCGTCGTTACAGACTGTTGATGGCGATAAAGGTCGGATTGAGACCCGGACCTACACCCAGAGTGACACCATAGAATGGCTGCAAGAGCGCCATCCGGGTTGGGCGGGCCTGACCAGTATTGGTCGCGTTGTCTCGATCCGTGAAAGCAACGGGAAAACAACACAACAAACCCGATACTTCATCTCGTCTCTACCGAAAGATGCGCCGCGCTTTGCCCATGCGGTACGCTCCCATTGGGGGATTGAAAACCGCCTCCACTGGGTGCTCGACGTCACATTCCGCGATGATGACAGCCGTGTTCGTAAGGATCACGGCCCCAAGAATTTTGCCGTCATCAAACACATGGCAATGAATCTGCTCAACAAGGCAAAAGATAAAAAATCGCTCAGGGTCATGCGCAAAAAGGCCGGATGGAACAATCGGTTCTTACTGCAAATTCTCCGGACATAACCTTCATGCGATTCCCCTGTATTCCTTGCAAGAATCCCTTGACTCCTTACTATACCGCGTATATGTGACAGCACAATGCCACCAGAGGTTCGCACCTAATGGCGGCATTGCTCTTACCCCTTTAGGAAGGGGCAGGTGAGTGGCCGTTAATTAGCGGCATCCGGATAAGGTCCGGATGGGTTGCCAAACCATGCTTATCTCCTTTCTCCTAGAGTGGGTTGAACGGACGAGACCGCCGGTATTGGTGGCAAGCCTCGCCCGTATGACGTGGAAGTTGGCTGCGAACCATTTCCTTCCACATCACCTCTTTGAGGGGGCTCAGATGTTAGCGCGTTTGAGCCCCTCTCTTTTTCAAACCGAGCAAATCCTTTGTCCGTGACTGTGTACCGCCCACGATTAACCTTTCGGACAAATCCTCGCTTTTTGTAAACGAAAATCTGCGCCCGAATGTTCTTTGTTTTCGTGTCAAACTCCATTTTCTCTGCCATCGCCATAATATCCGCTGCATTGAAAGATTTTCCGCTCTCATGCAGCGCGTGGAAAATGTTCACCCACGATGAACTCATTTTGAATGCAGACGACGATGCCGGGGAATCGGCGGCGGCGGCAGATGCCAACGGTTTTCTTTGCTCTGGGGCGTCTTTCTGCTCGGAAAGAAAGCGTTCCAACGTATTTTTATAGGCGCGCAATTCCGATTGAACCGAAATTCGCTCTCGGTCCAATTCCGACAATCGTTGCCCAAGTTCAGAAATCTGATGTTCAAGATATTCTTTCATGTCTGCGTCGCTAGCATACAAACATCACGCGGGCAAGGGGCGCTCGTCTATCTAATAACCCCGATTGAAAGACGGAACGTTTTATGTTTGATGTCAAATGCGAAAGGAGAAAACTATTGACCAAACTTTTGAATGTCCCGGAAAACCCCTGAGTGGATAACCACAAGTCACCGGGCATCGGACAGGCGGTGCAATTGACTTTTTACGATGTGGCGATACGTCTGGCGCGGCAGAAAGCGCTACGGTGCAAGCCCGTAGGATCGCGGGCAGTCCCTGCTCGCACCCGCGATTCTTAACTATTTGCTATATCACATGGATAATTCTATTCATGTCGCAGTGTGAATTACCTGTTTCAAGGGGATACACCCCTAAAATAATGAATGATCTGAACGACCGACAGGGCAATCGCCAAACCAATCGCAGCTTCAAATCCAATCGGATTGCCGGTGATTGCGACGGCGACAAGAACACCGGTTACCAACCAATACCACCACCCGATATCACGGTAATCCATCATAAACATCGCAGCACCTCATCGTTAGCCTCAGCCACGACCACCGGGCTGTCCGGCTAACTATAGCGGCCAGGCTTTGATCGCGTCAAATTCAGCTGCGCATTTCCTGGCACAATGCTGGCATAATGCGGGTGAACATTCCGTCGCGAACGAAAAACTCCAGCACCGCCGAAAACCAGTTGATGCGTCGGCCCGCGCATGTCGATGCGGGCCGCCAATTGACAAGAATTGTACGGCTAGAGTGGGCCTGAATTAGGGTGAACCGCTCTAGCTGTGAGTTCTCACAAGGTTGTTCATTCGATCCAGACCTGAGAAGCTGAAGTTTGCAAAAACAGAAGCTCTTGAGGAAGAACCGAATGAACAGCCATAAGAATGCCCGTCTTGCGCCAAAAGGTCGAGAGATTTTGGTTCGCCGCCTTGAACGAGGCGAACGCCCTGCCGATGTTGCCTGCGCGATGGGGATCAGCCTTCGCACCGTTTACAAATGGCGCGGAAGATATCGCGATTATGGGTCGGAAGGGTTGCAAGACAGGTCATCCCGCCCGTCACAGACCCCGGGCCGGACACCCGCAAGCGTTGAGGCACGGGTTGTTCAATTGCGCAGGGAACGGCGCATTATGGAGCGAATCGCAGAGGAAACCGGCGTGTCGCGCGCCACGGTTGGGCGTATTCTGGCCCGCCACGGCCTGAACCGCTGGCGCGATCTGGAACCCTCCGAGCCGGTCGTAAGATACGAACGCGACCGCCCCGGCGACCTAATCCACATCGACATCAAGAAGCTGGGCAAGTTCACCCGCACGGGTCATCGCATCACCGGCGACCGCACCGGCCAGAGCAACACCCGCGGCATCGGCTGGGAGTTCGTGCACGTCTGTATAGACGATTATTCGCGGCTCGGGTTCAGCCAGGTGCTGGCCTCGGAACGCAAGGAAGACGCGGTGGCCTTCCTGAACGAGGCTGTTGCCTGGTATCGCAAGCTGGAGATCGGGATCGAAAGGGTGATGACAGACAACGGCAGTTGCTATAAATCCCACGCATTCAGAGCCGCCTGTAAAGCGCTTGGTCTGCGCCATATCCGCACCAGACCTTACACACCCAAAACAAACGGCAAAGCGGAACGATTCATTCAGTCTTCCCTGCGTGAATGGGCCTACGCCCGCGCCTATCAGACATCAGAGCAAAGAAAAGCCGAGCTGCCGTACTGGCTGCATCATTACAATTGGCACCAGCCTCATGCCGACATAAAAAGGAAAACACCAATCAGCCGATCAGGCTTGGACGTGAACAACCTCATGAGACTCCACAGCTAGCGCCCCCGCAGCCGGTCCCGAATCCGGCCCCACACCCCCGGCACCATCAGAAACGACACGAAAAACCCGGTGGCAAAGCCGAAAATATCGGCCAGCCAGTCTTTGTTGGCGCCGAAAAGCAGGCCAAAGATCAGCTGTAACCCCATCAAGAACCCGATCAGCGTGAAGGCCCGCATGCGGGTGTTGCCGGTGCCGGTCAGGTTGATCCACAGCATGAACGTATACGACCCGATCAGCCCGTAAACCGCCGGGTATGCGCCGGTCAGCGGCAGGGTTTCGTCCAGAATGAGCCCGTAGGCCAGCGCACCGACAATCGCCGACAGGAAAAACACCACCAGCACGGCCCACGTGCCGAACACCTCGCCCACCATCTTGCCCAGGGCCAGCAGGAACACCAGCACCATCAGCGTGTGGGTGAAGCTGAAATGCACGAACGGATAGGTCACGAACCGCTTCAGGTGCTCTGGCGGCCAGCGGCCGGTGTCGATCATCCAGTCCAGCACCGGGCCGGAAAACGCGTAAGCGCGGATCGCCTCGACCCGCCAGCCAACCGCGTCCGGGCCGCCCGCGAAGCCCCGTGCGTCGGCTTGCAAGGCGAGCTCAAACCCGAAAATGAGCAGCGCCAGCGCCACCACAACCGGCGGCAGCGGGTTGAACGGGGATTCATCGCTCGGGTGCACCAGTGCGGTCCTTTCCTTGACGGCTTTCGCCTGCATGGGTAAGCGAGCCGGACAGATTAATCCAGACGGAGCAGGCACATGGCGAAAGTGGTGCACACACCGCGGGTCTTTTCGGGGATCAAGCCCTCGGGCGACCTGACCCTGGGCAACTACCTGGGTGCGATCAAACGCTGGGTCGGTATGCAGGGTGCCGAGTTTGAGACCATCTATTGCGTGGTCGATCTGCACGCAATCACCGTCTGGCAGGACCCCAAGACTTTGACCCACGCGACCCGCGAAACCGCCGCCGCGCTGATGGCCTCCGGCATTGATCCGGCAAAATCGATATTGTTCAATCAAAGCCAGGTTCCGGGGCATGCCGAGCTGGGCTGGATTTTCAACTGCGTGGCGCGGGTTGGCTGGATGAGCCGGATGACCCAGTTCAAGGACAAAGCCGGTGCGAACGCTGAACGGGCCAGCCTTGGCCTGTACGCCTACCCGACGCTGATGGCGGCCGATATTCTGGTGCATCACGCCACCCACGTGCCGGTGGGCGAGGACCAGAAACAGCATGTCGAGCTGACCCGCGACATCGCCGCCAAGTTCAACCATGACTACGGTGTCGAGTTCTTCCCGATAACCGAGCCGGTGATCGAAGGCCCCGCCACCCGGGTGATGAACCTTCGCGATGGCACCAAAAAGATGTCCAAATCCGGTGACAGCGACATGGAGCGGGTCAACATGCTGGACGATGCCGACACGATTGCGAAGAAATTCAAAAAGGCGCGCACCGACCCGGATCCGCTGCCCAAGACGCTGGCCGGGCTGAAGGGGCGGGCCGAGGCGCGCAATCTGGTGGACATTTATGCCGGTCTTTCGGATGTGACGCCCGAGGCGGTGATTTCTGAATATGCTGGCGCAGGCTGGGGCCGGTTCAAGCCGGCGTTGACCGATCTGGCGGTGGCCAAGCTGGCGCCGATTTCGCGCGAGATGGCGCGCTTGATGGATGATCCGGGCGAAATTGACCGGGTTCTGGCGGCGGGGGCGGCGCGGGCCGGGGCGATCGCGCAGCCGATACTGGAGCAGACGTATGATATTGTCGGGTTGGTGCGGGGGCGGTGAAACCGTCATATATGGTGCAATAATGACACCGATTGACAAGTATATTCATTTTGTATATACAAATTCCACTTTCTATTCCAACCGGCGACCGGGCCGAAATCAAAGTACGAGGGTTATCCATGAGCAGACGCTAAAAAAATTAGCAGAGGATACCTTCGATAGAATTCTTGTGGGATGATAGAAAACGCGAGCAAAACTTAGACAAACATGGCGTGGATTTCCTGGACGCCGCCTTGATTTTCGAAAACCCGATCCTCACAATGGAGGATACGCGCGAAGACTACGGCGAAGTTCGGTTTATCTCATTGGGCATGGTCGGAGATGTGATTTACGCCGTCATTCATACCGAACGAGCTGGAAAACCCCGTTTGATTTCAGCATGGAAAGGCGGTCGAATAGAACATGAGCGATACAAAATCAGCTTCCCTTGAAGACCTAAAGGCCATGAAAGAACGCGGCGAAATCAGTCCACCGCGTTCAGATGCGGCTGCAATCGATATGCCTGACGGGTTCTGGGACGGCGCGCAAATCAAAATGCCAATTCCGAAAAAGCCCGTCAGTTTGCGCGTCGATCAGGATATCCTCGAATATTTCAGGGATCAGGGTCATGGCCATCTGACCAGAATGCATGCGGTATTGCGGGCTTATGTGGATGCGCACCGCAAGCGTCAAGACCATCAATAAATTTCCGAACCGAGCCTTAGAGTGGTTATTTTGCGAAGACCGCCGCCAAAGCAACCAGTGCAACGGACCAGCGATACCATCGGTTATTGTATGATTCCTCGATTGGCCTCACCAAGTCCTGATTTCATGCTTCGCGAGATGGCAAATATAAAGTTTCACGAATTTTTTGACTACCTTCACGAATTCTACATTTCACCCAAGAATATCAGACCTTAACTCGAAAACAACGAAACTCATCACAAACACGCAGCCAGGAGATCAGAAATTGGAAAAATCAAAATCCGCCGACAAATGCAATATTGAATCATTTTCGAGCGACACGGCTGGGCGGGACATGTCAGGAAATCGGTCGGGTTTTTTACTTTATTGGGGAATTCCCATCGCGGTGCTCGTTGTTGGCGGCATTTACCGGGTTGAAGCATATCTCTGGCCCCCGGCGCTGCTGTTCATGGGCGCAACCTGCCTACTGAACGCGTTGCGCTGTGGTCGGCTACACTGCTATTTCACTGGACCTTTTTTCCTTGCCGCGGCCACTGTGGCGGGATTGCCGATAACCGGTTTGGTGACCTACTCACCAGAAATTTGGAACTGGATTGGCCTGACCGTGGTAATAGGGGGAATCCTGCTAACCCATCTTCCTGAACGTATTTGGGGCAAGTACGCGCGTAACAAGCTGCTCTAGATGTGATTTCTCACCACGTGTTCATTCGAACCTGATCTGAGAAGCTGAAGTTTACAAAAACAGAAGCCTCGCAAGGAGAACCGAATGATCTACACAACCCACCCCGAAACCCGCATCGGCCACGTCCACCTTCGGGTCGCCGATCTGGACCGAGCCATCGCCTTTTACCGCGATGTGATGGGGTTTGAGGTGCAGCAGAAATACGCCGACAGGGCCGCGTTTCTGTCGGCCGGGAACTATCATCACCATATCGGGCTGAACACCTGGCAGAGCCGCGGCGGCACGCCGCCACCGGCCGGGCATACCGGCCTGTTTCACACCGCGTTTCTGTATCCGGGTCGCAAAGCACTGGCAGCGGCGCTGCGCCGGGTGATGGATGCTGGTGTCAAAATCGAAGGGGCGTCTGATCACGGCGTCAGCGAGGCGATATATTTTTCGGACCCCGACAAGAACGGCATCGAGATTTACCGCGACCGGGATCCGGGCGACTGGCCACGTGACGCCGATGGCGATTTGCAGATGTCAACCGACCCGCTTGATATTCAGGACCTTCTGGCAGAGTTGGGCGGCGATAACTGATGCCATGCCGGGGCCTTTTCATTGGCCGCCGCGCACCATAGGTTCTGGGCGGACGAAAGCAGGCATTATGGCGACCGGCAAGAATATCCGCACATATTTCGAGGGCACCTGGCACGCCGGCGACATGCCGATCATGCGCGCCGCCGATCACGGCTCGTGGCTCGGCACCACGGTATTTGACGGCGCGCGTTATTTTGAAGGCCTGACGCCTGATCTTGACGCCCATTGCACCCGTGTCACGAAAAGCGCGCAATCGCTGATGATCACGCCGACGGTGGCGCCGGAAAAGATCGTCGAAATTGTCCGCGACGGCCTGCAGGCGGTTTCCACAGACGCTGCTGTCTACATCCGGCCGATGTTCTGGGCGCTGCACGGCGATCAGTCCGGCATCGTGCCAAAGCCCGACGCTACCGGATTTGCGGTCTGCCTGGAAGAAATTCCGATGGCAGCCCCCGAGGCCACGACGACCCTGTCGACCACCCGGTTTCGCCGCCCAGTGCAGGAGGACGCGGTGGTGAACGCCAAAGCCGGCTGTCTGTACCCAAACAACGCCCGGATGCTTGCCGAGGCCCGCGCCAAGGGGTTTCACAATGCCCTGGTTACCGACGCCGTAGGCAATGTCGCCGAGACCGCAACCGCCAACATCTTCATGGTGGTTGACGGCGAGGTCTTTACCCCGGTCGCAAACGGCACCTTTCTGGCTGGTATCACCCGCGCCCGCCACATCGCCAATCTGGCAGCCGACGGGGTGAAGGTGCACGAAACGGTGCTGACATTTGACGATTTCCGCGCCGCCGACGAGGTGTTCATGTCGGGCAACATGTCAAAGGTGACGCCGGTCACCGAATTTGACGGCACCCACTACCAGATCGGCCCGGTGACGCGCAGGGTGCGGGACATGTACTGGGACTGGGCCCATTCGGCGGCGTGAGTCGGGCGCCAATCTTGCGTCACCGTGCTGGTCCATTTTTTTTCAGAATCGCGACACACATGCGCCTGTCGTATGGCACAATCGGAGCCGCACCGAGGAAATCCAGCAAAGTCGTTGATATCAAAATACTAGTCGCGTAGGCAGCTTTGTGTGCAGATATCTGAGTCAATTACAAAGCACTTGCTTCCGGGATCCTACATCCTGCTATCCGTCCTGCTGCTTGGCTACACCGGACGCGACGACAGCCACATAATCTATTACGTTGCAGACCAGTTGGCAGACGGCCGTGGCATCGTCAATTATTCCGGCGACAATGTCGAACAATCGAGCAGCCTTCTGTTTACCTTCTTGCTTGCTTTGGCAAGTTTAATCCTTGATCAGTCTTCGGCGCTCATCGGGCCTTTTCTGAGCATTTTCCTGTTGCTGACTTGCCTGGTCGCAACAACGCTGCTTTTGCGTGCGGGACAGTTTCCGCCAATGGCAGCGGCACTGAGCTGCACAGCGGCGCCAGTCTTATACTGGTCGTTCTCTGGAATGGAGAATTCTCTTTATCTTTTGCTGTTGTCAATCCTGAGTTTGGTGTTGTGGTGACCTGCCCCCAATTTGAGGGCCACTTTTAGGTAGACTCTGTTCCTCTTTTGTTTGCCATTATTCGGCGGCGTGAGCAATGGGCGGTGGCGCGGAGCCTTCAGATAGCTCAAGCGTCGCTGCGCATTGCGGTTTATGGAAAGGCCTGTTTGCGGCAAATTCTTCCGGGGTTTGATAGTTCAGCGAAGAGTGGGGCCGGTTTTGATTGTAATCGATCCGCCAGTCCTCGATGATCCTTTCTGCCTCGGCCAGCGAGGTGAACCAGTTCAAGTTCAGGCATTCTTCGCGAAACCGGCCGTTGAAACTTTCGATGTAGGCGTTCTGGGTCGGCTTGCCCGGGTCGATGAAGTAGAGCTGCACGCCGTGATCATCTGCCCAGCCATCAAGCGCGCGGCCTCGTAGTTCAGGCCCATTGTCAACGGTCAGAACATCCGGGTACCCCCGCTCACGAGCCACCCGTTCCAGCATTTCCACCACGCGGGAGCCGGGGATCGACAGGGCCACATCAATCGCCGGACATTCCCGTGTGCAGTCGTCTTTCAGATTGACGGTGCGGAACTTCCTGCCGTTGGCGAGCGCATCCATGGTGAAGTCCAGGCTCCACCGCTGGTTGGCGGCGATCGGGCACCAGGCGCCTTCGCGCACGCCCTTGGGGATTTTCTTGCGATTGCGGCGGCGCAGGGTCAGGCGCTCCTCTCGGTAAAGTCGCTCCACCACTTTCACGTTCACCTTGAAACCCTCCTGGCCAAGCTTGGCATGCAACATGCGATAGCCATAGCGTCGGTGTTTGCCGGAAAGCGTGACCAGCCGTTCCCGTATCCTCGCATGGCGATCCGGCCTTCCTCTGTATTCATTACTCGATCTGGAAAACCCAATCAGCCCACAGGCCCGCCGAGTTGAAAACTGATAGTCACGGCAAAGAACCATGACTGCTTCCCGGCGGCTTGCAGGCTTCAGAAGTTTTTTGCCAGAAGCCCTTTCAGGCCAGCATTATCAAGCATGGTTTCGGCCAGCAGCTTCTTCAGCTTGCCGTTCTCCGATTCCAGGTCTTTCAGCCGCCTGACATCGGAAATCTGAAGGCCGCCATACCTGGCTTTCCATTTGTAAAAGGTGGCATCCGACATACCGTGCTTACGGCACAACTCGGACACTTTCGCACCCGCCGCATACTCCTGAATGATCCGAACAATCTGCTCTTCGCTAAACCGTGACTTGCGCATTCTCTGTTCTCCTCGTTCTCGTGAACATTAAGCGAACAGATCCTCCTTTCAAATGGACCAGTTTTCGGGGAGCAGGTCAGTGGGCAAGTATTCAAAAAGGACGATGGATTGAAATATTCTTGGTTGGTATGTTCGCATTCGCGATTGTTCTGACCAGACCCGAAGGCTTGTTTGTCCTGGCAACGCTCGGAACTTTCTTGTTTTTCACAGTGCGTCTGATCGAAAAACGTAATTTACTGGCGGTCCCGATTGCAATTGCGTTGGGAACTGTTCTGGCAATCATTTTTAGATTGTCGATTGGGCTCGAGGTTTTTCCTAACCCGGTATATGTCAAGCAAAGCTTGGACATCCAGACAAGAATATTTGGCGGAATTTCGTATTTCGCCAGATCATTTACCGAGATGCCAGGCACCTCGATTCTGAGCTTTGTGTCATTTTTATCAAGCCTTTATCTAGTGATTTATGGAAACGTTCAGCTAAATTCCCGAATGCTGGGTGCTATTTGCATTTGCATAACCGCGACGGTCGGCTTGTTTGCTTTTTTATCAGGTGGCGACTGGATGGAAAACGGGCGGTTTTTGGTTCCGCGTTCTATTTTTCGATCCTGGGTTTCGCCGTGCTCTCACCTGATAGATTCAAAATATATCTGATCTTAGTGTTTTGCACGGTGTCCTTAGGCGAAATCATTTACTACAGTAAATAGCCTTATGGAGGTCTCCCAATCTGGGCGCCCTACCGGCTGACTACAGAATATTTTCGCCCTGATTTCCCAGACCGGTACAATGGAATCCACGCACGTGATCTGAAGTTTGCAGACCAGTTTCTTAAAGTTCTTGCGCAAGATCCACGAGACAGCATCGTGATCGCCTCGCACCAGGCCGGGGCTGTTGCGTATTACGTTTTCAGCAACAGCGAAAAGGACCTGACATTTATTGATCTGGCCGGCTTGGCTTCGAAACATGTGCTTCGATGTGAGCGGCATGATCCAAACACAATCACGGACCTTCAAGCGCTGGTCGATTGCATCGGCGTCAGGCCTGATTACGTGTTTGATCCCGAGTATCAAAACTGGCAAACGCTGCAAATGTGGATTGACTTTGGCTGTCCAGCGGTAATTCGCGACGAGCTTGAAATAATCGCGCGACCTTGGAAGTCACCGGTGCGGTCGCAACAATACCTTGTGCGGTGCTCAGAATCCGTGGGCAACTGAAATTGGCCAGAGCAGCCTGTCTTGCGGCGCACGGGCCGCAGTGTTGGGGCGGTTGCGCCGCGCCGTTTCCTCGTTCATCATCACGGTCAAGCAAGGGATCTGACCGATGCGGAAATTTCTTGTCGTGCTTGACGACAGCCGAGAATGCCTGAACGCGATGCGGTTTGCCGCGATGCGGGCGGCCCATACCGGTGGCGGCGTGCAAATTCTGTCGATCATCCCGCCTGACGAATTCCAGCACTGGATCGGGGTCGGTAATATCATGCGCGAAGAATTTCGAGAGAGGATTCATGCCCATTACGAAGTGTTCGCCAAATGGATGCGCGACCGGCAGAAAATTGACCCGGAACTTGTGATCCGAGAGGGTGAATCCGTCACCGAAATTCTGGCGCAGATCAATGAAGACCCGGATATTGGCGTTTTGGTCCTTGGCGCGGGCACTGACAAAAAGGGGCCCGGGCCGCTGGTGCTGCAAATGTCGCGTGCGTCCGGGTCATTTCCGATCCCGGTTACGATCGTTCCCGGCGAATTGTCAAAAGACCGTCTTGAAGCCATCTGTTAATGATCACCGGGCCGTTTCTGCGTGCATTTTATCGCGTCGGCGGCGCAATCTGGAATCGTTCTAAACCTTGACTTGGCGCAGACCAGGGCGCATATCCAAGACCCACGAGAGGATGCGCATATGTTTATCCAAACCGAATCAACGCCAAATCCCGCAACCCTGAAATTCCTGCCCGGCCAGACCGTGCTGGACTCGGGAACGGCGGATTTCCCAAGTGTTGATGTGGCCCAGAGCTCGCCGCTTGCGCAGCGGGTGTTTGGCGTCGACGGCGTGACGGCGGTGTTTTTTGGTCCGGATTTCGTGACCGTCACCAAAGCGGATGCGACCGAGTGGGACCATATCAAGCCAGCGATACTGGGCGCGATCATGGAGCATTTCCAGTCGGGCAAACCGGTGATGGAAAGCGCTGCGGCGGCCACCGGTCACGCCGATCATGACGGCCCGGACGCCCAGATCGTGAACCAGATCAAAGATTTGCTGGACACCCGCGTGCGCCCGGCCGTGGCCCAGGATGGTGGCGACATCACCTTTCACGGCTTTGACCGGGGCGTTGTCTATTTGCACATGCAAGGGGCCTGCGCGGGCTGCCCGTCGTCGACGTTGACGCTGAAAATGGGCATCGAGAACCTGCTGCGCCACTATATCCCAGAAGTGATCGAGGTGCGCCCGGTTGCCGTCTAACCAACTGGTTCTGGCATTTGACACATCGGCCGCGCATTGCGCGGCCGCTTTGCTGTCAGGCGACAAAGTGCTCGTCGAGCGCGCAGAAAGCATGGTCAATGGTCAGGCAGAACGGCTGTTTCCACTGCTCGAAGATGTGTTGTCGGGCGCCGGCACCACATGGCAAGATCTTAGCCGCATCGGGGTCGGCATAGGCCCCGGCAATTTCACCGGTATCCGCATAGCAGTGGCGGCGGCGCGTGGGCTGGCGCTGTCACTGGGGGTCCCGGCAATCGGGGTGACGACGTTTGAAGCCCTTGCGCACGGGCTGCCGCGCCCGGTTATCGCCAGCGTCGATGCGCGCGCCGGGCAGTATTATTTGCAGACATTCACCAAATCCGCTGCGCAAGACCCGCTGCTGGCTCACACAGACGCCATTCCGGCGAACATGTTTTCTGAAAATCAAAGCGTTGTTGGGCATGATAGCGATGAATTCGCCGCCCGCATCGGCGCAACGGCCCGCCAACCGCAACACCCGGTTGCGGTTGCAATCGCCATGATCGCCGCCGCGCGTGATGCCGCGCATGTCCCGCGCCCGGCACCGCTTTACCTGCGTCCGGCAAATGCCGCGCGGGCGCGCACTGTGGCCCCGGTTATCTTGCCATGAACGTGCATCCGGGATTGGAGACCACGGGAACAGCGCGGCTCGCATCGCTGTGGCCAGCAAATTCGATGTTTAACAGGCGCATACCCCAATAATCGGCCGCCTGATCTGCCCGTAACCCTGGCCGTATCAATTTTTTGGACCAGATGGTAAAAAAATGGACTTGTTCCGCAAAAGACTATTGACGCTCCCGGCACCCTACGGCCTTAATGCCGGATGATCACAATAGATCTGCTCGCTTACCGAGGCACGCCAGAAAAATTCTGACGTCGCCATATAACAAACTGGGAGAACAAAATGACCCTGATGCAAAAATTTCTGGGCGCGGCTGCAACCTTGGCGATTTCCGCTGGCGCTGCAATTGCCGACCCGGCGATCATCTTTGACCTTGGCGGCAAGTTCGACAAGTCGTTCAATGAGGCTGCCTTTAACGGCGCTCAGAGATGGGCCGACGAGACCGGCGGCACGTACCGCGAAATCGAACTGAGCTCTGAAGCCCAGCGCGAACAGGCCCTGCGCCGGTTTGCTGAAAACGGCAACAACCCGATCGTCATGACCGGCTTTGCCTTTGCCTCGGCGCTGGAAGCCGTGGCTGGCGATTTCCCGGACACCAAGTTTGCGATCATCGACATGGTTGTGAACGAACCAAACGTGCGCTCGGTCGTGTTCAACGAACACGAAGGTTCGTATCTGGTGGGCGTGGCTGCGGCCAAGGCTTCCGGTTCCGGCACCGTCGGCTTTATCGGCGGCATGGATATTCCGCTGATCCGTAAATTCGCTTGTGGCTATGTTCAGGGCGTCAAGGCCACTGATAGCGGCATTGCCGTGATCCAGAACATGACAGGCACAACGCCTGCAGCCTGGAACGATCCGGTGAAAGGTGCTGAGCTGACCAAAGCGCAGATCGCCCAAGGGGCCGATGTGGTTTACGCTGCTGCCGGTGGTACTGGCGTTGGCGTGCTGCAGACCGCAGCCGACGAAGGTATCTTTTCGATCGGTGTGGATTCGAACCAGAATTATCTGCACCCGGGTTCGGTGCTGACCTCGATGCTGAAACGCGTTGATGTGGCGGTTTACGACGCCTTCACCGAAGGTGCAGACCTGACCACCGGCTTTAACGTGCTTGGCATTGCTAACGGCGGCATCGACTATGCCCTTGACGAGCACAACGCGGGTGTCTTCAGCGACGATATCGCGATGGCCGTTGATGCGGCCAAGGCCGGGATAATCGACGGTTCGATCGCCGTTCACGACTATATGTCGGACGACAGCTGCCCGGTCAGCTAAGGGAATTCTTTAGTGGGTGGGCAAAACAATGCGGGGCGGCAGGAAACTGCCGCCCCGGCGATCGAGCTTCGCGGCATTTCCAAGTCGTTTGGGCCGGTTGAGGCGAACAAAGATATTTCTATTTCCGTCCAAAAGGGCGCGATCCACGGCATTATCGGTGAAAACGGTGCCGGTAAATCGACGCTAATGTCGATCCTCTACGGCTTTTACAAGGCCGACGCGGGCGAGATTTACATAAACGGCCATAAAACCGAAATCCCTGACAGCCAGGCCGCGATTGCGGCCGGTATCGGCATGGTGTTCCAGCATTTCAAGCTGGTCGAGAATTTCACCGTGCTGGAAAATGTAATTCTCGGCGTCGAAGACGGGCCGATGTTGCGCGAATCACTGGACAAGGCACGCGGCACGCTGAAACATCTGGCCGATGAATATGAGTTGGATGTTGATCCCGACGCGACCGTCGAAGATCTGTCTGTCGGGCTGCACCAGCGGGTCGAAATCTTGAAGGCGCTTTACCGGCAGGCCGACATTCTGATCCTGGACGAACCCACCGGCGTGCTGACGCCTGAAGAAGCCAATCACCTGTTCCGCATCCTCAAGAACCTGAAGGATGAAGGCAAGACGATCATCCTGATCACCCACAAGCTGCGCGAGATCATGAACGTGACCGACACCGTTAGCGTTATGCGCCAGGGTCGGATGACCGCCACGGTTAAAACCGCCGACACCAGCCCCGAGGATCTGGCCGAGCGTATGGTCGGGCGCAAGGTATTGCTGCGGGTCGACAAAAAGCCCGCCAGCCCGGGCGACATTGTGCTGCAGGTGGAAGGATTGCGCGTTGTCGATGATGCCGGCGTCGAGCGGGTCAAGGGCATTTCGCTCGAGGTGCGGGCTGGTGAGATACTGGGCATCGCCGGGGTGGCCGGCAACGGCCAATCTGAATTGCTCGAAGTGCTTGGCGGCTTTATGCACGCTACCGGCGCTGTGCGCCTGAACGGGCAGGAACTTGCACTGAGCGGGCGCAATTCCGACGGCCAATCGCGACGCGCGCGCGGCATTGCGCATGTGCCCGAAGACCGCCAGGCCGAGGGCCTGATCATGGAGTTCGGGGCGTGGGAAGATATCGTTTTCGGCTATCACCACGACCCGGAATATCAGAAAAGCGCGTTTTTCATGGATAATGTCGGCATTCAGGCGCTTTCCGAAGGCAAGATGGAACGCTTTGACGTGCGCCCGCGCGATGTCCATCTGGCGGCCAAGAGCTTTTCCGGCGGCAATCAGCAAAAAATCGTGTTGGCCCGCGAGATGGAGCGTGACCCCGAGCTGTTGCTTGTCGGTCAACCGACGCGCGGGGTAGATATTGGCGCCATCGAGTTTATCCACCAGCACATCGTCAGCCTGCGCGACGAGGGCAAGGCGATCTTGCTGGTCTCGGTCGAGCTTGACGAGATAATGAGCCTTTCCGACCGTATTGCGGTGATGTTTGACGGCCATATCATGGGCGAACGGCTGCCCGATCAGACCGACGAAAGAGACCTCGGCCTGCTGATGGCCGGGATCACCGAACGCAAGGGGGCGGCGTAATGGACAAGATGCCACGCTGGGCCGATATTGTTCTGGTGCCGCTGATCAACCTGACGCTGGCGTTTTTTGTGGCCGGGCTGGTGGTGCTGGCGATCGGGCAGAACCCGATCGATATGATCTTTTTCATGGTCAAGGGCGCGCTGGGTTCGACATCCGGCATCGGGTTCACGCTTTATTACGCGACCAATTTCATCTTCACCGGACTGGCCTTTGCAGTCGCCATGCACGCCCGGCTGTTCAATATCGGCGGCGAGGGGCAGGCCGCGATTGGCGGGCTTGGTGCGGCGATCGTGCTGCTGGCAGTGCCCTGGCCGCATTGGACCGTTGCCCTGCCGTTCGCGATCCTTGGCGCGGGTATCTTTGGCGCCGGCTGGGCGGCAATTCCGGCCTATCTGCAAGCCAAGCGCGGCAGCCACATCGTGATTACCACGATCATGTTCAACTTCATCGGCGCAGCATTGATCGGTTTTCTGCTGAACGGCCTACTGAAAGACCCGACCACGCAGAATGCCGAAACCCGGAATTTCGGCGCAGGCGCGCATTTGCCCACTTTTCACGAAATGCTGGCGCCGTTTGGGATCGAATTTTCCAAATCGGCACCCGCCAACGTCAGCTTTATCCTGGCGATTGCTGCGGCTTTTGGCGTCTGGCTGTTAATCTGGCACACCCGGCTGGGCTATCAGATCCGCGCCTTTGGCCAGTCGGAAACCGCCACCGCCTATGCCGGCATTTCCGGCGTGCGGGTGACGATTATCGCGATGCTGATTTCCGGCGCTCTGGCGGGAATGCTGGCCATTAACGTGGTGATGGGCGAACAGGAACGGCTGATCAAGGAATTCGTCGAAGGCGCGGGTTTCATGGGCATTGCAGTGGCGCTGATGGGCCGAAACCACCCGTTTGGCATCGTGCTGGCGGCGCTGCTGTTCGGAATGCTGAATCAGGGCGGGTTCGAACTGTTGTTTGAAATGCCGGGGATCAGCCGGGAAATGGTGCTGGTCATTCAGGCGCTGATCATCATTTTCACCGGCGCGCTGGTGCATATGACCCGCGACCCGATCGAACGGATGTTCATCCGGAAGCGCAAAAGGTCAGCTTAAATGGATTTCCTGCAACTCATCCTGACGCTGGACAGCACGATCCGCCTTTCCGTCGTTTTGCTCTTGGCCTGTCTGGCGGGGCTGTTTAGCGAACGCTCGGGCATCGTTGACATCGGCCTTGAGGGCAAAATGCTGATCGCGGCCTTTGCCTCGGCCGCCATCGCCTATGAAACCGGCTCTGCCTGGGTGGGTGTGCTGGCCGGATGCGCGGCGGCGCTGATGTTTTCGAT
This sequence comes from Paracoccaceae bacterium, assembly GCA_965237505.1. Classification (GTDB taxonomy): domain Bacteria; phylum Pseudomonadota; class Alphaproteobacteria; order Rhodobacterales; family Rhodobacteraceae; genus NVTR01. The sequence continues at coordinate 178,705 of CBDEFR010000008.1, forward strand.
GATCCATGCGGTCGCCTCGATCATCTATCGCGGCGATCAGATCATATCCGGCGTGGCGATCAACTTTCTGGCGTCAGGCCTGACGGTGGTGATCGGGCACGCCGTCTATCAAAAGGGCGGGCAGACGCCGACCCTGGCAGGCAATGCACGGTTTACCGACTGGACCCTGCCGTATGCCGATGCTGTCGCAGATGTGCCGGTGATCGGGCTGATCTATAGCGAGCTGTTATCAGGTCACAAACCGTTGGTTTATCTAGCCTTTGCCATCGTGCCGCTGACCTGGTGGGTGTTGTATCGAACCCGTTTTGGCCTGCGCCTGCGCGCTGTGGGCGAAAACCCAGCCTCGGTGGATACCGCAGGCATTTCGGTCATCGGTTTGCGGTTTCGTGCGCTGATGATCACCGGCATCTTGTGCGGCATCGCCGGGGCTTACCTGTCAACTGCGCAGGCCGCCGGTTTCGGGCGCGAAATGACCGCCGGTCGCGGCTTTATCGCTTTGGCGGCGCTGATTTTTTCCAATTGGCGGCCGATCCACGCGATGGGCGCCTGCTTGCTGTTCGGGCTGCTCGAGGCGATATCCAACCTTTACCCCAATATCGACGTCGGCCTGTTCACCATTCCGGTGCAGTTCACCCAAGCCCTGCCTTACATCCTGACCGTGGTGATCCTTGCGGGCTTTATCGGCAAAGCCATCCCGCCCAAGGCTGTTGGCGTGCCGTATGTCAAAGAGCGCTAACGAGCTCGCCGCCCTTATCCGCGCCAAAGCGGGGGCCGAGCGCGTGGCGATCGGATTGGTGCTGGGCTCGGGCCTTGGTCATTTGGCAGACGCGGTTGCAGGCGTGGCGATGGATTATGCCGACCTGCCGGGTTTTCCGTATGCCGGCGTCTCGGGCCATAACCCAAAGTTGGTGATCGGCGCATTCGAGGCCTGCCGTGGCGATATTTGGCGGCCGCGCCCATTATTACGAAAGCGGCCGCGCGGATGCGATGCGGCTGCCGCTGGCGGTGCTGAAGGCACTGGGCGCGGATCGGCTGATCCTGACCAATGCGGCCGGATCGCTGCGCCCCGACATTGCGCCCGGCGATCTGATGCTGCTTTCGGACCATATCAATTTCTCAGGCCTCAACCCGCTGATCGGCGAACCAACCGATGCCCGTTTCGTACCGATGACCGATGCCCATGACGTGGACATGCGCGCCGCCCTGAAAGCCGTCGCCGCCGCCGAAGGCATCGCGTTGCCGGAAGGTGTATATGCCTGGTATTCGGGCCCCTCGTTCGAGACGCCTGCCGAGATTCGCGCGATCAGGACGCTTGGCGCAGACGCCGTCGGCATGTCGACCGTGCCCGAGGTGATCCTGGCGCGTTTTTTCGGCCTGAAAGTCGCCGCCATATCCGCGATTACCAACATGGCTGTAGGCCTGAGCGATGAGGCGATAAGCCACGAACATACCAAAGCCACGGCCCCGCTTGGCGCGGCCAAACTGGAAAAAGTTCTGCGCCGGTACCTGAAATCGGCGTGAATTCTTCTTTTTAGAAGTACTCGCGCCGCAGGCAGCGGCGCAGCCGGTCGCGATTGCTCCGATTTGCCGCAGCAATACAAGGTTCTGCACGATCTGCATTGCCTGTATGGACGTCGCATCGGCGCATTGCTAGACGGTCTGTCATGCAGATTTACCTGCCCATTGCCGAAGTATCCGTGAACGCCTTCTTGTTGCTTGGTCTGGGCGGGATGGTTGGCGTCTTGTCGGGCATGTTCGGGGTTGGCGGCGGCTTTCTGATGACCCCGCTGTTGTTCTTCATCGGTATCCCGCCTGCGGTGGCGGTGGCAACCGAGGCCAACCAGATTGTGGCGTCGTCATTCTCTGGCGTGCTGGCGCATTTCAGGCGCAGATCGGTCGATCTGAAAATGGGCACGGTGTTGCTGATCGGCGGCCTGTTCGGCGCGGCTATCGGCATACAGATATTCAACACGCTCAAGGCGATGGGCCAGGTCGATCTGCTGGTAAAGCTCAGTTACGTGGTCTTTCTAGGCATCATCGGCGGGCTGATGTTCTTTGAAAGCCTGCGCGCGATCTACCGGGCCCAAAAGACCGGCGCCCTGCCGCCGCGCAGAAAACACAACTGGATCCACGCGCTGCCGTTCAAAACCAAGTTCCGCACTTCGGGGCTGTATATCTCGGTCATTCCGCCGATTGCGGTTGGCGTTCTGGTCGGCATTCTGGCGGCGATCATGGGGGTTGGCGGTGGTTTTGTGATGGTCCCGGCGATGATCTATCTGCTCGGGATGCCGACCAAAGTGGTGATCGGAACATCGCTGTTCCAGATCATCTTTGTCACCGCGTTCACCACGCTGTTACACGCTACAACGAACTTTACCGTCGATATGCTGCTGGCGGTGCTGTTGCTGATCGGCGGCGTCGTCGGGGCGCAGATCGGCACCCGGATCGGGGTTCGCCTAAAGGCCGAGCAGCTCAGGATTCTGCTGGCGATCCTGGTGCTGGCAGTGTGCGGCAAGCTGGCGCTTGATCTTTTGTTGCAGCCGTCAGAGATTTATTCACTTGCCCCGGTTGGCCGCGGATGATCCGGTTCCTGATCATATTCGCGGCCCTGGCGCTGCCGGTTCACGCCGAAGAGGTGGTGGCCGGGCTGTCGCAAAACCGTGTCGCAATCACGGCGAATTTCGACGGCTCTGAAATCCTAATATTTGGCGCGGTAAAACGCGAGGCCCCGCCCCCCGGCGAAGGGCCATTGCAGGTCATCATCACGGTTGCCGGGCCGTCAGAGCCGATCGTGGTGCGGCGCAAGGCGCATCGCTATGGTATCTGGGTCAACGTCGATGCCGTCGAAGTCGTCGCCGCGCCCAGCTTTTACGCGATCGCCACAAGCGCGCCGTTTCGCGAGGTTTTGGCGAGCATCGAGGATCTGCGATACAAAGTCTCGATCAATCAGGCGATCCGCTCGGTCGGCGCCCCGATGACGATTTCCGATTCGATGTCATTTACCGATGCATTGATCCGCATTCGGACCAATGCTGGGCTTTATCAATTGAAACCTGAAACCGTGATCGTGGACGAACAGACCCTGTTCCGCACCTCGATCGCGCTGCCCGCGAACCTGACCGAGGGCGCCTACACAACCCGCATATTTTTGACCCGCAATGGCCGGGTCGTCGACGAACACACGACCTCGATCGACGTGCAAAAGGTCGGACTGGAACGCTGGCTGTTCAACCTGGCGCACCAGCAACCGCTGGTCTATGGCCTGCTGTCGCTATTTATCGCCATCGTTGCGGGCTGGGGCGCATCGGCGATTTTCAGGTATCTGAGAGGCTGACGCGGCCCGATGACCTCCGATCTTCTTCTTTTCAAAAATATCCCCGCCGGAGGCTCCGGCACTCTCACCCGCGCCCGACAAAGTGCATTTTCGTCGCCATCACCGTCATGGACTGCACATTCGCCGACAGCGGCAGCCCGGCCATGTGAAACCCCGACGCGGCGACGTCTTGCACATCCATCATCGGCACCGGCTCGGCTTGCGGATCCGCAGCCAGCAGCCGCGCGTTCAGAGCCTCCACCAGCTCGGTGCGCGCGTTACCGATGTCGATTTGCCCGCAGGCAATATCAAGTGCGCGGCCATCCAGGCTAAGGCTGCGGGTCAGGCCAGTGATGGCGTGTTTGGTGGTCGTGTAGCACACCGATCCGGGTCGCGGGCTGTGCGCCGAAATTGATCCGTTGTTGATGATCCGCCCGCCCTGTGGCGCCTGCCTGCGCATTTGTGCAAACGCCAGCCGGGCAGCGTAGAACATGCCCGACAGGTTGACGTCGAGCACCCGCTGCCACTCGGCAAGGTCGATCTCATCAATTGGCCCGCTCGGACCGAAGACCCCGGCGTTGTTAAACAGCACGTCAAGCCGGCCGATCTTGCGCACAATTGCCGCAAATGCCCGCTCCAAAGCGTCCGCGTCGGTGACATCCGCCGCCGCCACATGGGCGCCAGCATGGCCATCGGCGACCTCCTGCAACACGCTTTGGCGGCGCGCGATCAGGCCGAACTGCCAGCCTTCGCGCAGAAACTTTTCCGCCGTTGCGCGCCCGATCCCCGAGCTTGCGCCGGTTATGATGATCGAGCGGCTCATGTCACCCTTGCTCTTTCACGACTTCCGGAACCAGCCCGAAATCAACCGGAGCCGTTTCCAGATCCCGCACCGTCAGCGGCTTGCTTGGCCGCGCCAGCCGGTTGCGCATCACCCATAACAGGCGGTTCTGTGCCCGGGTGATCGCCACGTAGGCCAGCCGCTTCCAGAGCGGAATTCCGGCTTCCATCCGCCCGGCCTTGCTGGCCACCCAGAGGTCGGGCGCAAAGACCTGCACGGTCTGCCATTGGCTGCCCTGGGCCTTGTGGATCGTCACCGCCGAGCCGTGCAGAAACGTCGCTCCCATGCGGGCCGCAACCCGGATGAACGGTTCGTCTTCACCGGGCAGCTCGATCTTGACGATCGAGGCGGCACTGACCTGCGGGTCCTCCGCCCCCAGCACGTGCAATCGCGAAAACCCCGGCTTGCGGCCCGGTCCCAGGTAAATCACCTGCGCCCCCTTGATCAGCCCGCGGGCTTCCAGATCGATGCGTTTCATGCGGTGTTTCAGCGGCAGTTCGATGCCGTCGCAAATCAGCGGCTCGCCGGGCAGCAATTCGTTGACCGGCACACCGTAAGCGGCGCGAAATGCCGCGATCAGCTTGATGCGCGTCACATTGCGCCACACCAAAGCCGGCGAGCGGGCCAAGAGTTCGGCATCAAAGCGCCCTGTCACCACCACCCGGTCATCGGCGCTCGCTGCGTCGGCGATCAGACCTTCAAAATCCTCAAAGCCGATATCCTCATCCGACAGCGCGTGCGCCAGGTCCAATATCGGGTTGTCGTGCTTTTGCCGGTGAATCCGTTCCAGCATCAGCTTGCGCGGCGCCGCCAGCCTGTCGAAAACCATCGTGCCGGACTGGTTGACCGGCGCCAGTTGTGCCGGGTCGCCGAACAGCAAAAGCGTGGGAAATATATCCTTGAGGTCGTCAAACTGCTTGTCGTCCAGCATCGAGCTTTCGTCGACAAATCCGATGTCCAGCGGATCGTCGCGCCGCTTCCAGCCGGTGATGAAATCCGAACCCCGCAGGCCCGCCGCTGCCAGCGCGCCGGGGATCGACTTGTTGGTCTGGTAAAAGGCGTGCGCCCGGTTCAGGGCCGCCTCGGTCAGTCCCTTGATGGCCGGGCGCGCGTCGCCACCGGCCAGCCATGCGGCGATCTTTTCATATTCCGGATCATAGATCGGCGTGTAAATGATGCGGTGGATCGTCGTTGCAGGCACGCCGTGGGCGCGCAAAACACTGGCCGCCTTGTTGGTCGGAGCCAGGATCGCCAGGGTGCGGCGATCCTTGCGCTTTCGGCCCTCGTAATCGCCGGAAATAACGTCAACGCCGACCTCATCCATGGCTTCATAAAGCCGCGCCAGCAGCATCGTCTTGCCTGATCCGGCCTTGCCAACCACTGCCAGCACGTCCTCGCGGTCCTCGCTTGGCGGGCTCAGAAAACTTCCTTGCAGATCAACGCCGGCGCTGCGCAGCAGGTCGGACACGCGGTCAAAGGCTTCTGCCTGGTCATCTGAAAATTGATAGACAGGAACGGCCATGCACGCGACCCTACATGCCGGTTATTGGCGGCGCCAGCAGGTTTCGGGAGCTAGGCGTATGCGGCAGATGCGAGTGCCGGTTTCGGCGCCGATCCAAATGAATTGTCAAACCAGCGCCGCGACGTCTCGCGGCTCACGCCGACCTTTTTCAAAGTCCCGGGCCAGGCCGACGCCTGCATTTCCCAAAGCCCGACGCCGATACGCGTGGCGCCCTCGCCGCTGACCCCGATCACGTCCGGGTTCACACCCAAGAGCCGGTAAATCCGCTCCATCCTGGCATCAAAAACGCCGACAAAATGCGCCAGATGAAACTGCGTCATCACTTCGCCTGCGCCCAGAACCAATGCTGCTGACACCCGGCGCTCGGCACCGCGTGCCAGACAAAACCGGGTGCATTCCCAGATCAGCGGGCTTTCGATGCGAACCCCTTGGGTCAGGTGCCGAAAACGATCGTTGACCATTGTACGCCCAACCGTCGGCAACAGGCGCATCGAGCCGCCGTGCGATCCGTCAGCGCTCTGCCAGATAACGTAAAGCGGGTTCATCAAGTCATATGCATCGCGCTCTTCACCCGCGTCGTTCACCGTTACATCCCAGTTCAGTCGCTGGGCAAATTGATCTGCCCGGTCGCGGAACATACCGTCTCGCAGCAGCGGAAATTGGTTGAGTTCATTGCCATAAACATAGCGCAGCATTTTCTGGGGCTCCTGTCCGACCAAATGCCGGATGGTTAGCCACCAAGTGTTACCGAGCCGATATTGGGGCGCGATGTTGGTTATCAAAGTCTTAATCGCTGTGGCTTTTTCGCTGGCAGGGGCGATCTTCAGACGACTATTATGCCAGCTCTCAGGGCGCGGGCGACCGCATGGGTGGTGTTCAGCGCGCCAAGCTTGTAGCGCGCAGCTTCGATGTAAACACGCAGCGTGTGTTCGGAAATAGACAGTTCACCAGCTGCCTGGGCGCGGCTGAATCCTTTGGCCAGATAGGTCATCGCACTTTGTTCGCGCGGTGAAAGCGACGCCGTGGGGATCGTTTCGCCACCTTTTTCAAATTCCAGCGCTTTCTTGTTAAACTCATGCGCAATAACCATCAGATCGCGGCCGTTATTCTCGATGAACGCAGACCATTGCGCATCGTCACAGCTGGTGTTGGCGGTAAACAGCGCAAATTGTCCGTTCGGGCCACGTATCGGTATTGTGTAGCCCTGATTGCCGACCACGTATTCGACCGCCTCCTGATAAAAGGCACGGGCTGCTTTGGACGACCAATCCAGTTGCTTCCAGTCCACCGGATGAAAGCGCTGAAAGCATCCGAAAATGACCGGATCCATGCGCAGATAGTCCATTTCAAGGTAACGATCGACCCATTCGGAACTGTAGGTGCCACAGCCAAACCGTTCGCCGACGCTGTTCACCCAATGATAAACGATATGGGCAATACTATAGTGTTCGCACAACTCTTCGGTTGCGCTTTGCAGGTCCTTAAGCGCTTTCGCGCGCTGCAACCGTTCGATAAAATCTTCCAATGTTACCAAAGTCCCCAATCGCCATGTCTTGCCCACCAGCCTCAATCGTTGCGATCTCGGTCGCGGCAATCAGCGTGGCATCGTCCAACTGACGCGCAAGAGCCGATAAGCCGTTTTTTGGTAGCGTATTTTTTCAGATCCGCGAGTACGTCCAGTATCCGGTCGTTTGCCATGTCAGTCTCTTTAAGATTGGTTAACACAAAGTAAATTCCACTTTAGCAAGAAAAATAAACTGATAATATTCACGAATATAAACTCCCCTAAAATGGCGAGTGCGCGTGTTTTACACATCTGATCACCATCGAACTTTCGAAAAGCGCGCCACCCGAGCGGATTTCGCCGCTTCAGACATGTTATACCAACGGCCCTAGTCGTTGACCGTTTTGGCCCATTGTCTGGTAGTGATTGACGTGATTGCGGTTTTGTCGTTTGCAAAGAAGTTCCATGCTTCGCAACACCTGTCGACGATCTGCTCATAATTGTCGAAGTCGGATATGGCGAGCTTGTTGGCACGCAGATAAGCCCACACATTTTCCATCGGGTTGAGTTCAGGGGAATAGGGCGGGAGTTTGAGCAGGGTGATGTTGTCGGGTACCTCCAGCTCTGCCGAACCGTGCCAGCCAGCGCCATCCAGAATGAGAAGGGCATGTGCGCCCGATGCGACGGTTTTAGCGATCTCGGCGAGATGCGCGCTCATGGCCTGTGTGTCGGCATGTGGCATGATCAGAGCGGCCGCTTCAGCCCGTTCCGGGCAGACGGCGCCGAAAATGTAGCTCCAGATATAGCGGGTGTCGCGCGGGGCACGGGGGCGTGTTCCACGCTCGGCCCAGATACGGGTGAGCGTGCCCTGCTGGCCAACCCGCGCTTCATCCTGAAACCATATCTCCAGGGGCTTGCTGCGGGCTGTTTCCGGCAAGGCTGCTTCTACCTCTGCGGCGAAGTTTTTTAAAAGCCTCCTGTGCATCCGGGTCGGATTTCGGATGCTGCGGGCGCACCGACAGACGCCGAAAGCCCAGGCTTGCCAATTGTTTGCCAACAGTTCGCTCATGCATGGTGACGCCGAAGCGCTCTTCGATCTTGCGTTTCAGATCAATGCGCCGCCAGCGCACAACCCCATCGGTTTCGGGGTCGGGACCCGCCCGAACCATTTCCGCCAACTCCTCCTTCTGTGCCGCGCTCAGCAGACAGGGTGGATCCGGCGGGCGACGGTTGAACAGGCCCGACACGCCCTCCGCATTGTAACGGTGGGCCCAATCCCGCAACGTCTGCCGATCCATGCCGCAGTTTTCTGCCGCCGTCTTGCGGTCAACCCCATCCAGAACCAAGGCAATCGCCAACATCCGTCGCGCCGCTTTCCCATCCCGGCACCGCGCCGCTTCCTGGCGAAGCTCGCCTGCGGACTTGTCTTTTCGCGTAATCCTTACTGCTATCAAAGCCTCCCTTGCCTTGATGCCACTGAATCAGATCACGCCGCTCGTGGGAATCCCCTTGAGTCAAATCTGGGGGCCGTTGGTATTATACCAACGGCCCTAGTCGTTGACCGTTTTGGCCCATTGTTTGGTAGTGATTGACGTGATTGCGGTTTTGTCGTTTGCAAAGAAGTTCCATGCTTCGCAACACCTGTCGACGATCTGCTCATAATTGTCGAAGACGGATATGGCGAGCTTGTTGGCACGCAGATAAGCCCACACATTTTCCATCGGTTGAGTTCAGGGGAATAGGGCGGGAGTTTGAGCAGGGTGATGTTGTCGGGCACCTCCAGCTCTGCCGAACCGTGCCAGCCAGCGCCGTCCAGAATGAGAAGGGCATGTGCGCCCGATGCGACGGTTTAAGCGATCTCGGCGAGATGCGCGCTCATGGCCTGTGTGTCGGCATGTGGCATGATCAGAGCGGCCGCTTCAGCCCGTTCCGGGCAGACGGCGCCGAAATTGTAGCTCCAGATATAGCGGGTGTCGCGCGGGGCACGGGGGCGTGTTCCACGCTCGGCCCAGATACGGGTGAGCGTGCCCTGCTGGCCAACCCGCGCTTCATCCTGAAACCATATCTCCAGGGGCTTGCTGCGGGCTGTTTCCGGCAAGGCTGCTTCTACCTCTGCGGCGAAGTTTTTTTAAAAGCCTCCTGTGCATCCGGGTCGGATTTCGGATGCTGCGGGCGCACCGACAGACGCCGAAAGCCCAGGCTTGCCAATTGTTTGCCAACAGTTCGCTCATGCATGGTGACGCCGAAGCGCTCTTCGATCTTGCGTTTCAGATCAATGCGCCGCCAGCGCACAACCCCATCGGTTTCGGGGTCGGGACCCGCCCGAACCATTTCCGCCAACTCCTCCTTCTGTGCCGCGCTCAGCAGACAGGGTGGATCCGGCGGGCGACGGTTGAACAGGCCGACACGCCCTCCGCATTGTAACGGTGGGCCCAATCCCGCAGCGTCTGCCGATCCATGCCGCAGTTTTCTGCCGCCGTCTTGCGGTCAACCCCATCCAGAACCAGGGCAATCGCCAACATCCGTCGCGCCGCTTTCCCATCCCGGCACCGCGCCGCTTCCTGGCGAAGCTCGCCTGCGGACTTGTCTTTTCGCGTAATCCTTACTGCCATCAAAGCCTCCCTTGCCTTGATGCCACTGAATCAGATCACGCCGCTCGTGGGAATCCCCTTGAGTCAAATCTGGGGGCCGTTGGTATTACCCGCCAGTTTGCCGAATCATTTGGTGGCACCCGCCTCCAGCACGTCTTCGAGCGTCCTGAGCCCGGTGCGCGGCGCCTGAACCAGCACTGCCATGTTGCCCGGCTTGTGCTCGTTGCGCAGCATCTTAAGATGCGCCTGCGGGATTTCCGCCCACGGAAACACTTCGGACATGCACGGATCCAGCCGGCGTTCGACCATCAGCTTGTTGGCCGCCGCCGCTTGCTTGAGATGCGCGAAATGGCTGCCCTGAATGCGTTTCTGGTTCATCCAGACATAGCGCGCGTCCATCGTCAGGTTATAGCCGCTTGTGCCGGCGCAGATCACCACCATGCCGCCCTTTTTGCAGACGAACGTGGATACCGGAAATGTCGCTTCGCCCGGATGTTCAAACACCATGTCAACGTTCACGCCCTTACCGGTGATGTCCCAGATCGCCTTGCCGAATTTGCGAACCTCGCCGAACCAGGCCTTGTATTCGGGGCTGTTCACCGTCGGCAGCTGGCCCCAGCAGTTGAATTTCTTGCGGTTGATGACCCCCTTGGCGCCCAGACCCATGACGAAATCATGCTTTTCTTCGTCCGAGATCACCCCGATGGCGTTGCCGCCCGCGGTATTGATCAACTGGATCGCAAATGACCCCAGGCCACCGGACGCGCCCCAGACCAGAACATTCTGCCCCGGTTTAAGCTCGTGCGGGTGGTGCCCAAACAGCATCCGATAGGCTGTGGCCAGTGTCAGCGTGTAGCACGCGCTTTCTTCCCAGCTCAGATGCCGGGGGCGCGCCATCAGTTGCTGGGCCTGCACCCGGGTAAACTGCGCGAACGAGCCGTCTGGCGTTTCATAACCCCAGATCCGCTGGCTGGTGGAAAACATCGGGTCACCGCCGTTGCATTCCTCGTCGTCGCCGTCGTCCTGATTGCAATGCACCACCACTTCGTCGCCGACCCGCCAGCGCGTAACCTTGTCGCCGACCGCCCAGACGATACCGGCGGCGTCGGAACCGGCGATGTGATACTCGGCCTTGTGAATGTCGAACGGGCTGATCGGCGTGCCAAGCCCGGCCCAGACGCCGTTGTAATTGACCCCGGCCGCCATCACCAAGACCAGCACATCCTTGCTGTCGATCGCAGGTGTGTCCACCGTTTCGACCTGAAACGACTTGTCCGGCTCGCCGTGGCGGTCGCGCCGGATCGCCCAGGCAATCATTTGCTTGGGCACATGGCCGAGTGGCGGGATTTCCCCCAACTCGTACAGGTCTTTTTGCGGCGCCTCATAAGCGGCCGGATCCGCGTCGGTTGTCACCATCGCCTTGCAAGCTCCATACCAATTGCCGCGATGCAGAATAGCGGCGGCATTTCATCGTGAAATAATTGTGGGTGCGCAATTATGCAATCCGATAAAGGGCGTTTTTGAAATTATATGACTCTTCCAATTCAGCCAGCCGCCGCATTGTTGCTAGTGCATCAGGCGTGGTGCGAAATCGAACCGGCATAATATTCCAAAAGCGTCCTGTCATCGGGGTTTATGTGAATACCCTCGCCGCTCTCGGTGATCATCCGGCGCATCAGAAGATGGCTCACCGCCACCGTCACTTCATCAGCTGCATCGCCGTCGAGCAATCCAACATGCACACCACGCGCCCGCATCGCTTTGATCCGCGCGGCGGCGGATTTTTCCAATGCTGCGCGCGAAATCGGATTATCAGCCGACAGAATGCAACTGGCCACCAGCGGCACCGGCAAGGCGGGCACAATCGCCCTTATCCGCGAAATCAGTTCGCGGCCGATTTTCCTGGTCAAGTCGCCCTTCTTTCCGGCCGAAAATTCGACCAGCGACAAAGGCGTTCCAAAACTGACCGCCGCATAGCCAAAGGGAATGAAACGCCCGGTCAGACGCTGCGCAATATGTTTGACGAAATAGCGGATCGCAGTGCTCCAGCGAAATCTGAATTTCCGCACGCCGGACTCAGCAGTGGCCACCAGAACCCGGTCTTCCAGAACCCGGTCATAATTCAGCGCCACCGGCACAAATACCACATCACGGCTTTCACCGGGGATGAAATCGGACACGATATAGTTCAACAGCCCCAGCTTGGGCTCGCCAACGCGCCCGTTCAGACTCAGCCCGCCTTCCGGGAACACCGCCTGCGCCACACCGTTCGCGGTGGCCATCTGCACGTAGCGCGCCAGCACCCGGCGATACAGCGGATTGCGCGATTTGCGGCGGATGAAATAGGCCCCCATGGCCTTGATCAGGCGGCTGAGCGGCCAGACCCGCGCCCATTCGCCGACCGCATAGGATAAGGCCGAGCGCTCAGCAGCTAGATATGTGACCAGAATGTAATCCATGTTGGACCGGTGGTTCATAACGAAAATCACGGTGGCATCCGGATCGATCGCCTTGATCGCATCCTCGTCAAAATACCCCAGCCGAACCCGGTAAAACGCCCGGCTCAGCAACTTGGACAGGCGGATCGCAATACCGAAATAGGCGCTGGCGCTGAAAGAGGGCACAATCTCGCGCGCATAGCGCTGCGCCTCCTGAAACACCACATCCTCGCGCACGCCGGTTTTCGCGGCCTGCTCGGCGACCGCCTCGATGACCTTTGGATCATAGCTCAGGCGCTGGATCATATCGTGTCGGCGTAGCAACTTGAACGGCTCGATCGGGCGTTCCAGCCGCTGGTTCAGCCGCGCCACCACCTTTTCCATGCGCCGCCGGAAGAACCAGCGCACTGATGGAAACAGAAAATGCGAAGCGAAAGTTACGGCCGCAAACGCCACGATAAGAACCAACAGCCAAAGCGGCATGTAAACGGTGCGAAACATTCAGCGACCCTGTCATCAATCGTGCGCCGGGTAAATCCGCCGAGGCCAGAAATAAGCAGCGGCACAATCCTTTCATAATATCGCCATTTAGCTCTGACAATTGTCGAAGACTGCATTCAAAGCGATCTGAATGTGATCAAGCAAAGACAGGCACGCACGATCCGCCTTTTGGCTGTCCAGACGAAGCCAAAACATGATTTACGGCCTGATAGGAGGGAATATATTTCTCAGAAGGTATGTGACCGCAGTCCTGGCGGCGATCGTTATCCTGGCGACCACGGCATTGCCCGCATCGGCGCTCGATCGTCGCGTCGTCATCGTGAACAATACCGCGTTCTCTATCGTTCGGTTTTACGGGTCCAACAAAGGCTCGACATCATGGGAAGAAGACATCCTTGGATCGCATGTTCTTGGTCCATACTCGTCGGTCAGAATAAATTTTGACGACGGCACCGGCTATTGCAAATTTGATTTCAAGGCGGTGTTTAACGACGGCGAAGTCCTTATCAAAAAGAACATCAATATTTGCGAGATCGGGGCCTTTACTTGGGCTTATAAGCTTGTATTGACATTGGGCCCATGAACGCCTATATTCATAGTATAGGGAGACGAGATCAATGGCCCATAAATCCCCAGGAAAATCAGACCGCGAAGGCATCACCTTGGTGCAGCTTTGCGACATGTTCCCGACCGAGGAAAGGGCGAGGGAATGGTTTGAATCTCGCATATGGCCTGACGGGCGGTATTGCCCGCATTGTGGAGGCATGCGCACCCACGAGGCCAGCCACAACAACATGCCCTACCGGTGCTCGGATTGCCGGGGCTACTTCTCGGTTAAGACGGGCACCGCGATGCACAAGTCGCACATCCCGTTGCGTAAGTGGGTGTTCGCAATTTACCTGCACTTGACCAGCCTCAAGGGCGTGTCCAGCATGAAGTTGCACCGGGATATCGGGGTTTCCCAACCCGCAGCGTGGTTCATGCTCCAGCGCATCCGCAAGGCGTGGGAAGGCGACGACAAGCTGTTCGCCGGACCCGTTGAGATCGACGAAACCTATTTCGGCGGCAAGGAAAGCAACAAGCACGCTCATAAGAAGCAGCGCTTAGGCCGCGGCGGCGTCGGCAAAGCCGCCGTCGTGGGCGCGAAGGATCGCAAGACCAATAAGGTCAAGGCTGCTGTCGTGAAGGCAACCGACGCAAAGACACTACAGGGCTTTGTTGTCGCTACCGCTCTCGCTGGCGCTATGGTCTATACCGACGACGCAGCGGCCTATAAAGGCATGCCCTTTGAGCACGCGACCGTCCGCCACAGTGTCGGCGAATACGTTGACGGGATGGCCCATACCAACGGCATCGAGTCCTTCTGGAGTATGCTGAAACGGGCTCACAAGGGCGTCTACCACAAGATCAGCGCCAAGCACTTACAGCGCTATGTGGACGAGTTTGCCGGACGGCACGGCGTTCGCGAGCGCAACACTCTGGACCAGATGCAATCCGTTGTTGCCGGGATGGTCGGGAAGCGGTTAAACTACAAGGAACTGGTGGCCTAATCGGCCACCCATCGTCCCGCTCGTAGCTTCTAGGCAGCGCGGGACGGACAATCAGAAGGTGTTGCCTCTCGGCTTTGTCATAATAGCCGAGAGGGCTTCGCCATGTCCACATCTTATCTCATGAGCGAATACAAGATGGCATCAGGCGTGAGCGGTCCACACAGCGACCCTCATGCCGCCGTCTCCGCTTTCGCTGAGGTTGCAAACATCATCGACCAAGCCAAACGCCTTAGCCTTTTCTGGGGACAGAACGGCGGGGGGGGATCTCCCATCCAAAGCTTGGAGAATCTCGGCGGGGACCTGTGTGCGAGTCTTGATAATCTCTCGACTCAACTCAATATCGCTTCGCAGTTGCTTAACCGCTTCATCGATTCTGTTGAGTGTGTGCCTCTGGGTGAAAGTCCAGTCGTACTCATGAAAAAAGAATCGGGCAAGAGGAGAGCTGGTTCTAGCGCTTCCAGCAAGGAAGACCGGAATTGCGGTGCTCCCGACATGCCCGACAGCATGCATCCGCACGGGCACGGGAAGCTGACTAAGAAAGTTGAAGAGGGCTAACGACTGATCAGTGCTGCCCCCGCCACTTGAAAACATAATCACAAGCGACCCGAAATCTGGCCTCTCTAGAATGCTACAGATTCTGGCGCGCAGGGCATTTGCCTCAGGGATATATATATCGGCTCCGAATCCAAGGCGGTATTCGACCTTGTCAGTCATCTCTTACTGGCCTCCTTACGCCCGTCATTTATGGAGAGTTGGTGGCCTAAGAACCATCGATTTTTTATCGCTTCTAACCGCTTGCTAAACTTGATAAGTGGGGCGAAAATCGGTACCGCTAGGTGTAGAATGACTGGGCTGTATTGTCAATACAAACTTATAAGCCCCCTTTACTTATAACTGACGCGCCCGCGCGCATAAGTTGAATAATCCGGCGTCGGCTTTGCGGCGCGTTCTATCTGTTGGACCGCTGAATTTTTCTCACCCTTTGCACCTCTTGCCGCAGTGCAGAATTCGTGATTAGTACCATATTGCGCAAACCACCGCGCAATTGGAATAATCTTGCTCGGCAGAGAATACAGAACATGAGCGCACCGACCAAAGATCCTCCCTGGCTGTTCCGCACCTATGCCGGACATTCGACTGCGGCGGCGTCAAACGCGCTGTACCGGAGCAATCTGGCGAAAGGGCAGACCGGCCTGTCGGTGGCTTTCGACCTGCCGACCCAGACCGGATACAACAGCGACCATACCCTGGCGCGCGGCGAGGTTGGCAAGGTCGGCGTGCCGATCTGCCATCTGGGTGACATGGCCGCGCTGTTTGCCGACATCCCGCTGGATCAGATGAACACCTCGATGACGATCAACGCCACCGCACCGTGGCTGCTGGCGCTGTATATCGCAATGGCGCAGGAACAGGGCGTTGACATCGCGGACCTGCAAGGCACGGTGCAAAACGACATCATCAAGGAGTATCTGAGCCGCGGCACTTATATCTGCCCGCCGGAACCCTCGCTGGGCATGATAACCGATGTTGCCGCCTACACGCGCGAGCATTTGCCGAAATGGAACCCGATGAACGTCTGTTCCTATCATCTGCAAGAGGCTGGCGCGACGCCTGAACAGGAACTCGCCTATGCGCTGGCCACGGCGTGCGCCGTACTCGATGACCTGCGGGAAAAGGTTGCGAGCGAACATTTCCCGGCGATGGTGGGCCGGATTTCATTCTTCGTGAACGCCGGCATTCGGTTCGTGACCGAGATGTGCAAAATGCGCGCCTTTGTCGAACTTTGGGATGAGATTACCGCCGAGCGCTACGGTGTCACCGACCCGAAATTCCGCCGCTTCCGCTACGGGGTGCAAGTCAACAGCCTTGGCCTGACCGAGCAGCAGCCGGAAAACAACGTCTACCGCATACTGTTGGAAATGCTCGCCGTGACGCTCTCCAAAAACGCCCGCGCCCGCGCGGTGCAGCTGCCGGCCTGGAACGAAGCCCTCGGCCTGCCACGCCCGTGGGACCAGCAGTGGTCGCTTCGGATGCAACAAATACTGGCCTATGAAACCGATCTTCTGGAATACCAGGATCTGTTTGACGGCAACCCCGCGATCGCGCGCAAGGTCGAGACGCTGAAAGACGCAGCCCGTGCCGAACTGGCGCAGATCGACGCAATGGGTGGCGCGGTGCAGGCGATTGAATTCATGAAATCGCGGCTGGTCGAGGCCAACGCCGAGCGGATCGCGCGTATCGAGGGCGGCGAGACCACGCTGGTCGGCGTCAACCGCTGGACAACCGGCGAACCTTCGCCCCTGACAACAGGTGATGCGGCGATCATGGCCGCCGACAAAGGTGCCGAAGCCGACCAGATCGCCCGCCTGAAAGCCTGGCGCCTGGCGCGCGATGAGCAGGCTGTGAAGGCCGCGCTCAACGCGTTGCGCGACGCGGCGCGTGCGCGAAGCAACATCATGGCGCCGTCAATTCAGGCGGCCAAGGCAGGTGCCACTACGGGCGAATGGGGCGAGGTGGTGCGCGCCGTCTTTGGCCAGTACCGCGCGCCCACGGGTGTGGCCAAAGCGCCGTCCAACCGCACTGAAGGGCTGGATGAGATCCGCGCCGCTGTCGATGCGGTGTCCGACAGGCTCGGCCGCCGCCTGAAATTGCTGATCGGCAAACCGGGGCTTGACGGCCATTCCAACGGTGCCGAGCAAATCGCCACCCGGGCGCGGGATTGCGGCATCGACATCGCTTATGACGGCATCCGCCTGACCCCGGCCGAGATTGCCGCCGCTGCACAGCGCGAAGACGCCCATATCATCGGCCTGTCGATTCTGTCGGGCAGCCACCTGCCCCTGATCAAGGAACTGCTGGACCTGATGCAGGCGCAGGGCCTGGGCCACGTCCCGATCATCGTGGGCGGCATTATTCCGGAGGTTGACGCCGCGCGGTTGCGCGAGCTTGGCGTGGCGCGGGTCTATACGCCGAAAGACTTTGAGCTGACCCGGATCATGTTTGATATCGTCGCACTGGTGGAGCCGAAATCGGTGGCCGCGCAATAAGCACCAGGGCCTAGCCGCGCCGTTCGATGATCCATTGCACGGCTGCCGGCAGATCATCGACAACGACGCTTGGTTTGGGATCGACGCTCAGCTCGGCTCCGGGCAGGTATTTGCCGGTGCGCACCAGCACCCCAAAGCCAAGCCCTGCGGCAAGTGCGCCAGAGACATCCATCTCGGCATCATCGCCGATCATCACGGCTTGGGCACCGTCACAATCCATGCCGGCCAAGGCGGCAGCAAAGAAGGCGGCGGACGGCTTGCCCAGAACCCGCGCCGTGCGCTGGGTGGCAAATTCGAGCGCGGCGACAAATGCTCCGGCATCAAGACTGATCTCGCCGTCGTCACCCCTGAACGTCCGGTTGGTTGCGAGCGCCAGAAAATCAGCGCCCTTGGTCAGTTCCTTGAACGCCGAATTCAGTGCCTCAAAGGTAAAGCCCGGTCCCGCATCGCCGATTACAACGGCCTTGGCATCATGGCGCGCCAGACCATGAAAATCTTCAGCAAGATCGGGGTGGATCAGCAGATGGGCCGACCGTTTGTGGCAAATCAACCAGGCGCGCGCAACCTCGGCGGGGGTGAACAGCTCATCTTCGGCGATATCGACACCCATGCCGACTAGACGGGCCATGATGCCAGGTTTCGGTGTCCGAGTGGTGTTGGTCAGAAACCGCAGCGCCAGCCCGGCATTGCGCAAGCGCGACAGCGCATCGATCGCGCCCGGCAAAACATCATTGCCGACATAAATCACCCCGGAAAGATCAAGCAATGCCCCATTGATCATCGCGGCGATCATGGCGACGCTCAACTGGGTCGTCAAATTCGAAATGACATGGACTTGTTGACGTTTGCTGTTCAGCCGTGAACCGAAAATGAACAGGCCACGAATCTCACTGCTTCTTTTTGGTCAAAATACTCACCCTACAGCGCCGATTGCCTTTCCCGAGCGCTGCCGTATAGTCTCGCAAAAGCCGAATGACGGCCAACAGGATCACCAATTGTCAGGAGACTGTCATGAGCCCATTGCGACCGAAATATTTGCATGTCCTGGCGCTTGGCGCAGCGCTTGCCCTGTCGGCCTGCACCGGCAGCTATCGGCTTGGCGCTGACGGCGTGCTGCTCAGGCCCGACGCCCTGGCCGGACTGACGGTAAGAGAAGCGCACAATCTGGGTTATAAAATTCCGCCCGGCCATTATCCGCCGCCAGGGATGTGCCGGGTGTGGTACCCAAGGCGCCCGCCAGGCCAACAGCCGCCGCCGGTTTCCTGCTCGGCATTCGTTCCGTTCGGGGCGATATTGATCCGCGGATAGCGCGCGCCGGTGACAGCGATTTCTTTATCAAGCCGGGTGGCGTTGCCGAAAGAAAAACCAGGAAAACATCATGACAGTCCACATCGGAGCCAAGCCCGGCGAGATCGCCGAAACCGTTCTGTTGCCTGGCGACCCCTACCGCGCCAAATGGGCGGCGCAAAAGTTTCTGACCGACCCAAAGCTGGTGAACGAAGTGCGCGGGATGTTCGGCTTTACCGGCACTTACAAGGGCATGCCTGTGACCATTCAGGGCACCGGCATGGGCATGCCGTCGCTGTCGATCTATGTGAACGAACTGATCAAGGACTACGGTGTCCAGACCCTGATCCGCATCGGCTCGTGCGGCGCCATGCAGGACAGTGTCGCGCTGCGCGACGTGATCATCGCCATGACGGCAACCACCGTGTCCACGCCGTCCAGCACGATCTTTCGCGAATTGAACTTCTCGCCGACGGCAGATTACGACCTGCTGCGCGCGGCAGCGGACGCCGCCGCCAAAATGGATGCGGGCGTGCATGTTGGCGGGATTTATTCGTCAGATACATTCTATGACGAACGCCCTGACCTGAATTTGGCAATGACCCGGCATGGAATTCTGGGCGTCGAGATGGAGGCGGCTGAGCTTTACACGCTGGCGGCCCGGCATGGCCGCCGCGCACTGGCGGTTCTGACGGTTTCGGACCACCTGATCACCGGCGAGGCGCTGGCCGCAGACTTGCGCGAAACCAGCTTTGGCGATATGGTCGAGATTGCGCTGCAGGCGGGGTTTGCCTGAGTGTCGGGGACATTTTCGAGTATTTTTGAACAGAAGAAGTCAGTTACCGTGCGAGCGGTCGTAGCCGTTCTGCGTTGGCGATGACCAACCCAGCGGCGGTTCGGCTGGTTCAAACCTTGCCTATCCGGTTAACGCCCATGACCGCTACATGTAGGGTGCCGCCACTCTCCCGAGTAAAGCTCGGCATAGGTTGGAGCAGAGGTGTCGCCCGCGATGCCGAGCAATGAGCGGAAGGCGTTGAACGGGTAGAACCGCCTGTTGAAGCGGAAGGTGAACTCGTTGAGGTAGGCTTGTAGGTGCTGGTGGCTAACGCCGTGGTGGATACCGATCAGCCACGTCTTCAGGTTGGCGAAAACCAGATGGATGATCGGCAGGTATTGCTCGGCAACCTCTGGATCACCACACTCGGCAACAGCGAAGTGCTCATAGCCGCGCTTACCGAGGCCAGCATAGCCGCTCCAATCGTCAGTAACGATCAGCGATCCCGGCGCGACGGTGCTCTCGACGAACCCACAGAGCGACTCGGCGCTACGGTCGAGCACGACGGCGAGCCGAACGCGTCCGGCATAGCGTCCGTCTTTCCGGTTGTCGAGCTTGGTGCCCGGCTTTCGATGACGCACCTCGATGGCACAGGAGACGGGAACCTTGTGGTGAACACCACGGCCTTCCCCACGCGTTCGCCCGCCAACCCAGGTTTCGTCCACCTCAACATGGTTCTTGGGCTGTCCACCGATCCTGTCTTGGTTGGGCCGCACCATGCCCGAGCGGAGCTTGTGGAGAATTTGAAAGGCCGTCTCGTAGCGCGAAAGACCAAGTTGCCGCTGAAACTGCACGGCGGACATGCCGGGCGTCTGACTGGCGACCAGATAAGCGGCCCAGAACCAGACGTTCAGCGGAGTGTGGCTACGCTCCATCACTGTTCCCACCGTCAGCCCGGTGTTCTGGCGGCACTTGCGGCAGCGCAGGACGCCAGGGCGGTTTTCAAAGTGGAACGGCTCTCCCGCCGTGCCGCAGTGCGGGCAGGCAAAGCCGTCTCCCCAGCGGGCTTTCTCCAGGTAGGCGGCGCAGGCCGCATCATCGGGGAAAAGTCGCTGGAACTCGGGTAGCGAATGCCGGAATGGGAGATCGGCGCGGTCGAGAACATCCATGGCGCGCTCCCCTATATCCGGTTTGCGCCCATTCTAGCCCTAGTGGGTGTGGGTGTAAACCGGATAGGCAAGGTTCAAACCGTGCCTATCCGGTTGTCACCCACACCCACTATATGTATGGCGTGGCGTCGAGTGGCCCGGGAGGGCGACAAAGCGGGGATGGATGTCTCGCAGCGTGAAGACCTTTCGTTTCCGCGGTCGCTTCCTGAGTTCCAGCGACTTTTCCCGGATGGCACGGCCTGTGCCGCCTAAATTGCTGGCGATGTCACCGCTCCCACTTACGCCCAGCTTTACTCGGGCGATTGGGAGCACCCTAGATGTAGTGGGTGTGGGTGACAACCGGATAGGCACGGTTCAAACACCTCGACCAGCAGCGGATAGCAGGCCGCGGTATCGCCGGAATGCTCAGCACCGCAATCGCCGCCCGGACAAGCGGAGAGCGCGCCGAGCAGGTCAATTTCCGCAAAGAATTCAATGAAATCACCGGGGCGAGCCGGGCTGGCTTTCATGAAATACTGACCGGTGTCGCGGCTGAACACGGTGCACATGAAGACGTTCAGAACGTCATGGATATGCGCCTCGCCCTGCGCCAAAGCGATGCCGGTCTCAGCGGCCAGCGCGCGCATAAGGTTGGAGTGGCAGCAGTGATGATACTGCCCGCCCGTCAACAGATTGTTAGTGTAAGGGTCGCAGCGGGTGCCGATCACGTCATGGACCGCGCCGCCATGCGCATCGATCCCATACCAGTTCAGCGTATCTTGGATAATCGTTGCGATCGGGCGCAGGTGCGGGAAAGACGACCACATTCGATCGCGACACTCAGATGGCTGCCGTGCAGGGCCCGGGTCTTGCCGGAATAAAACCGCTCTGACAAATCAGCTGCGTTCCACAGATTCAAATCGCCGACCTGCGGGCCGTCGACACTGGTGATGCGAAAATAGTGCCCCGCGGCGACCCGAAAACATATCACCTCGCGCGGTGGTATCAGAACTTCATCGATCTTGGCTGCGCCACGCCGGGCGGCGCGATAGCCAGCCAAGTCAGGCTGCGGTAGCGTTTTGTCCGGATAACAGATAACCGGGCGAACCGCGCGGCGCGCGTCCGCATCCGGCGGCACTGGGTGATCAATCTTCGCGACTGGCATTTCCGGCCCCTTTTTCAGGTGACTCCAATGTATCACAAAGCCAAAGCACCAGCTTCTTTGCAGGAAAAATATGGGAATTATACCGTTGACTAGGCAGGCTTTGTCGTCTATATTTATGGAAGATGACTAGACACTGACGGAGTTGGCTATGACACAGCAGGCACCCGGAAAAGCCCATCGAGAGGGGATAAGCGTAATCGAATTGTTTCGTATGTTTCCTGACGAAGCTGCGGCGCTAGCATGGTTCGAGAACGTCCGTTGGCCGGATGGAGAGCGCCATTGCCCGCATTGCGGGAGTTTCGAGACCAGCCCAGTTCCAAAAGAAAATCCCATGCCGTACTGGTGCTCGGCATGCCGCGAATATTTCAGCGTTCGCACCGGTACCGCGATGCACCGCTCTCGCCTGTCTCTGCAAAAGTGGGTTATCGGCATCTACCTTATGAGCACGAATATCAAAGGTGTTTCCAGCATGAAGCTACACCGCGACCTGAAAATCACGCAAAAGACGGCGTGGTTCATGGCCCAGCGCATCCGGCAAGGCTGGGTTGATGGAACCGGGCCGTTCGCTGGCCCCATCGAGGCCGACGAAACGTTCATCGGTGGCAAGGAGAAGAACAAGCACTCCAACAAGAAGCTCAGGGCGGGCCGCGGGGGCGTCGGCAAGGCTATAGTGGCCGGGGCAAAGGATCGCGAGACAAACGCCGTGAGAGCCGCCGTGGTGGAGAACACGGACGCCGAGACCCTACAGGGTTTCGTTGGCGATCTCGCTGCCGATGGTGCCACCGTCTACACTGACGATCACGGCGGCTACAAGGGGCTTCCCTTTGATCACCAGACCGTGAGACACTCTATCAGTGAATATGTGAATGGACAGGCCAGCACAAACGGGATAGAGAGCTTCTGGGCGCTGCTCAAGCGCGGGTACCATGGCACCTATCATCACATGAGCCCCAAGCACCTACAGCGCTATGTCAATGAGTTCGCTGGCCGTCACAACATCCGTGATCTCGACACTATCGAGCAAATGACAACCTTGTCAAAGGGGATGATCGGGAAGCGGTTGCAATACGCCGATTTGATCGGCAGTTAGGGGAGGAAGACATGTCTCTAGAGCGGGCGCTTGCGCACTTTAGGAACCACCAAGAGAAATTTTCCGAAGAGCACTACAGACAGTTTGTGCTTATTCACGATGAAGAAGTAGAGGGTTTCTACGACGATGAGATGTCCGCATACATGGCAGGACAAAAAAAATTCAAACTAGGATCGTTCCGTGCCTATCCGGTTGTCACCCACACCCACTATATGTATGGCGTGGCGTCGAGTGGCCCGGGAGGGGGACAAAGCGGGGATGGATGTCTCGCAGCGTGAAGACCTTTCGTTTCCGCGGTCGCTTCCTGAGTTCCAGCGACTTTTCCCGGATGGCACGGCCTGTGCCGCCTAAATTGCTGGCGATGTCACCGCTCCCACTTACGCCCAGCTTTACTCGGGCGATTGGGAGCACCCTAGATGTAGTGGGTGTGGGTGACAACCGGATAGGCACGCATCGAAGTTCCGGAACCTTGGCATCGGCACCAGGAAGTTCCGGCGGCAATAGCCGACGATCCCCTCGACCTTGCCCTTGTCGTTCCCCTTGCCGGGGCGGCCAAAGCGGTCCTCGAACAGGTAATACCAGCGGCATTTAACATTGACCGATATGGGCCCATTTTCGCATTCCGATTGATGTGATGGTTTCGGGCTGTGCGATGAGCTTGTTCCAAGCTTCGCATCCAGCATCGACGATGGCATTGTAGTCTTCGAACACGCGGTTGGAGAGCCAATTGGCGCGCAAGTACTGCCAGATATTTTCCACCGGGTTCAGTTCCGGAGCGCGCGATGGCAGCAGGATGATGGTGAGGTTCTTCGGGACTTTGAGTTTGCCGGTGGTGTGCCATCCGGCCCGATCCATCAGCACAACCGCATGGGCCTTTCGGGCGACGTGGCGGCTGATCTCGTCGAGATGCATCTGCATGGCTTGCGCGTCCGCCCAAGGCAGCATGAGCGCCGCCCCCTTGCCGTGAGCCGGACAGATGGCGCCGAACAGATAGGCGTTGCGATAGCGCTGATCGGCCGGCTGGCGGGGGCGCGTGCCCTTTCTCGCCCACAGGCGCGTCAGGCCATTCTTCTGGCCAAGGCGTGCTTCGTCCTGGAACCAGATCTCCACCGGCGTTCCCGCTGGCAGGTCAGCTATATGCACCTGGAGCGTGTCGGTGAAGTTTTTTTAAACGCCTCGATGATCCGCTTATCCTGCCTGGGATGCTGCGGGCGGGCGCTGATATGGGCAAAGCCCAGTTCGCCAAGCAGTCTGGATATCCCGCGCTCGGAATAGATGACGCCAAAGCGCGCCTCGATCACCCGCTTCAGGTCGATCCGCCGCCAGCGGACAACCCCGTCCACCGCCGGATCGGGGCCGGTCTCGACAATCTCGCCAAGTTCTTTCATCTGGACATCGCTCAGGTAGCGCGTCCGGCCCGCGCCCTTGCGGTTGGTGAGGCCATCCGGTCCCTCTTCGTTGAACCGGTGAACCCAGTCCCGCAGGGTTTGGCGATCCATCCCACCGATCCTTGCGGCCTCTCCACGGCTCATGCCATCGTAGACCGCCGCAAGAGACAACAGACGGCGGCTCTGCCGGGCATCCTTGCAACGGCTGGCGAGTTTACGAAGGTGGCGGGCATCAAAGTCGCGACGAAGCGGAACACTGGCTGGCATGGCGATCCTCCTTTGCCAACCTTGAATCAGATCAAAACCGATTTGGGAATCCCCACAGAGTCAGAAATTGATGCCGTTGGTATAATGGGATCGTAACTCCCTGAACACACGTGTCCGCTGACGCTTGCCGTCACCGAGGATGCGGGCCACCGCAATCCTGGTGTTGTCATAAAGGATCGAGCGCGGCACATCGCCGAAGAAGGAGAACCCCGAGACATGGCCGTCACAGAAGGCCTCCGTGGTCTCCCCCGGATAGGCCTTCACAAAGCAGGCGTCCGAGTGGGGTAGGCTCATCGCCAGGAAGTGGATCTTGCGTTCCACGCCACCGATGACGGCCAGGGCCTCGCCAAAATCAACCTGGGCGTGGCCGGGAGGATGCGTCAGCGGAACAAACCGTGCCTATCCGGTTGTCACCCACACCCACTACATCTAGGGTGCTCCCAATCGCCCGAGTAAAGCTGGGCGTAAGTGGGAGCGGTGACATCGCCTGCAATTTAGGCGGCACAGGCCGTGCCATCCGGGAAAAGTCGCTGGAACTCAGGAAGCGACCGCGGAAACGAAAGGTCTTCACGCTGCGAGACATCCATCCCCGCTTTGTCCCCCTCCCGGGCCACTCGACGCCACGCCATACATATAGTGGGTGTGGGTGACAACCGGATAGGCACGGATCGTTCCTTCTTCGGCAATGTGTCAGGCGCGATGAAGAGACCCCAGCAATATTCCGATCTAGGGTCGCTTAAGTGCCTGATCCTGAACTGCGAGCATTCACAATAAAGTTCAACAATGTTTCCCGGGAACTTAAGACGGGTATTAGGATATCTAAACCGTATCGCCCTGATTCCAAAGAACCGGAGCCAGAATTATTTGACGTTGAGGCTATCTGGGATACAGGCGCAACCATGTCTGTGATTACTGAAGAGGTTGTTCAGAGACTCGGTTTAAAAAGAATCGACGAAGCTGCTCAAAGCACGGCTAATGGGAATCGGAAAGCTGGTGAATATCTCCTAAATTTTTAGGTAATCAAAAGTTAGAGGCTTGACAATGGGTCATAAGAATCATATAGTTACGGTCAAAGGAGGGTTTCCAATGAACTTGATTTCAATCTTCCGGAAGTTTCCTGACCAAGGTGCGTGTATTGACCATTTGGAGGCTATCCGCTGGGCAAATGAACCGCATTGTCCATATTGTGGCAGCACTCACGTTGCCAGAAAAAAAGAGGGCAGGAAGGTGGGCCGGTGGAATTGCCACGATTGCACAAACAGCTTCAATGTGCTGCAAGGAACCATCTTCCAAAAAACCAAGATACCACTTCAAAAGTGGTTCCTCGGGATCGCGCCTATGGTCAACGCGAAGAAAAGTCTTTCCAGTTACCAAATGGCCCGCGATCTGGAAATCACCCAAATGTCCTGCTGGTATATGCAACAGCGCATTCGTGCCGCTATGGCGAGTGAGGAACGCCAGTTGCTCAAGAATATTGTAGAGATTGACGAAACCTACATTGGCGGAAAGCCGCGCCGGAACAAGCGTGATGATAGCAACCCGCCCAAGCGCGGACGCGGGACAAAGAAAACGCCAGTCATTGGCGCGGTTGAACGTGGTGGTAAGGTAACGGCCCGTGTTGCCAACGATCTGTCTGGCCGCGGCATCCTGCGCTTCATCCGTAACGCGGTCGATCCCGATGAAACGATCCTCGTGACCGACGAATACAAAGCCTACAACGCCGTCGACAGGTTCATGGCGCGGCTAAGCGTCAACCACAGCAAGTGCTACGTTGATGGCGACGTGCATACCAACACTATTGAGGGCTTTTGGTCACACCTGAAACGCGCCTTGGTTGGCCAGCACCACCACTACAGCAAATCTTACACGCCTTTATACATCGCCGAGGCGTGCTGGAAGTACAACCGGCGGGGGCGTGAAGACGGGTTCGATGGTTTTTTGAAAGGCGCGTTTGTACAGGTATGATTATTATCCAACGGGGAAATATTGAAACATGACCTTTCCACAAAGATGTAAGGTTTGTGGAAAACGTGACAAATTCAATTTCAAGGTGAACGATGAAATCTGGAACAGTGTTGTGCCAGAACCCTTTCGAAAAAACGTTGTTTGTCTAGCGTGTTTCGACTTAACAAAGCATTGACCGATTCGGGCGAGAAATGCATACTCTCTCGCCATGCGGTTGAAGGAAGTCATTCGCGCGCCCAAAAGGGATGTTCAGTTTACCGGCCCCTGGTCTCAGGGGCACATCCCGCGCAGCCAATTTCCGCTGTTAGGGGCGCCCCAGCGGGGATATAAATACGGCCCGACCTACGAATGGAGAATTGCCTCATTTAAGGTTGACGATCTTGAGTGCCGTGTTTTGGTGCTGCTGAATGAGGCCCGCCAGCTTTATCGCGCATCATTGGCAGTTAAGCGCGGGAAAGAATTTATGCCCGTATGTGACCACGAGTATCACACGGCTGCAGAACCTTGGCACTGCCATGCCGTAGTTGATGAATTTCATCAAGTGCCCCAAGGAGTGCGACGGCGCTTTATGAAGAAGTGGTGACCTGCCCCCAATTTGAGGGCCACTTTTAGGTAGACTCTGTTCCTCTTTTGTTTGCCATTATTCGGCGGCGTGAGCAATGGGCGGTGGCGCGGAGCCTTCAGATAGCTCAAGCGTCGCTGCCCATTGCGGTTTATGGAAAGGCCTGTTTGCGGCAAATTCTTCCGGGGTTTGATAGTTCAGCGAAGAGTGGGGCCGGTTTTGATTGTAATCGATCCGCCAGTCCTCGATGATCCTTTCTGCCTCGGCCAGCGAGGTGAACCAGTTCAAGTTCAGGCATTCTTCGCGAAACCGGCCGTTGAAACTTTCGATGTAGGCGTTCTGGGTCGGCTTGCCCGGGTCGATGAAGTAGAGCTGCACGCCGTGATCATCTGCCCAGCCATCAAGCGCGCGGCCTCGTAGTTCAGGCCCATTGTCAACGGTCAGAACATCCGGGTACCCCCGCTCACGAGCCACCCGTTCCAGCATTTCCACCACGCGGGAGCCGGGGATCGACAGGGCCACATCAATCGCCGGACATTCCCGTGTGCAGTCGTCTTTCAGATTGACGGTGCGGAACTTCCTGCCGTTGGCGAGCGCATCCATGGTGAAGTCCAGGCTCCACCGCTGGTTGGCGGCGATCGGGCACCAGGCGCCTTCGCGCACGCCCTTGGGGATTTTCTTGCGATTGCGGCGGCGCAGGGTCAGGCGCTCCTCTCGGTAAAGTCGCTCCACCACTTTCACGTTCACCTTGAAACCCTCCTGGCCAAGCTTGGCATGCAACATGCGATAGCCATAGCGTCGGTGTTTGCCGGAAAGCGTGACCAGCCGTTCCCGTATCCTCGCATGGCGATCCGGCCTTCCTCTGTATTCATTACTCGATCTGGAAAACCCAATCAGCCCACAGGCCCGCCGAGTTGAAAACTGATAGTCACGGCAAAGAACCATGACTGCTTCCCGGCGGCTTGCAGGCTTCAGAAGTTTTTTGCCAGAAGCCCTTTCAGGCCAGCATTATCAAGCATGGTTTCGGCCAGCAGCTTCTTCAGCTTGCCGTTCTCCGATTCCAGGTCTTTCAGCCGCCTGACATCGGAAATCTGAAGGCCGCCATACCTGGCTTTCCATTTGTAAAAGGTGGCATCCGACATACCGTGCTTACGGCACAACTCGGACACTTTCGCACCCGCCGCATACTCCTGAATGATCCGAACAATCTGCTCTTCGCTAAACCGTGACTTGCGCATTCTCTGTTCTCCTCGTTCTCGTGAACATTAAGCGAACAGATCCTCCTTTCAAATGGACCAGTTTTCGGGGAGCAGGTCAGTGGCCCCGAGCCGGAAGCTCTTTGCGGACTGGTTTTGTGGACTCCAAGCAAAACGCCATTGCCCAAGCGTTTCAGGTTTTTCGAATTGATGAGCCCGGGGAGTTGTTATGAACGTTACCGCTCTTTGCGAAGTATTTTGTGACGCGCTTGTGATTACGGAAGTGCCAGTCGGTTTTGCGGTAAAGACCGGATTCCAAATCGATGGCGGGGACGCGCTTGTTTTTTTCCTTGTTGCGCACAAGGAAAACGACATGTGGCGCATTGAGGATGACGGGGCGACTGTGGCAAATCTTGATATGGACGGTGTTGATGTTATGGCGTCCGGCCCGAGATCGGTTGCGTTTGCCGAATTGCTTCAAGAACATGATGCGCAGTTAGACCCTGAAGAAGTTATCCTTCACACCGAGTACGTTTCTGAAGAGGAGATCCCGCGGCTCTCTTTGCGTTTCTTGTCGCTACTTCTAAGGATGCAAGATTTCGCTCTTGTCACTCGTGAGCGCGTTGAAGAAACTTTTCGCCACGACGTTATGGAAGCCATTCAGCAACGATTTGCTGACCGCGCCGATATAGAGGAAAGGCATGTCTTTGGAGATGACCTAAAGGATTATCAGGCTGATGTTGCCGTTCTGCCCCGCGAAGCGGCCCAGCCCCTAGCGGTATTCATCGGAACGTCCGAAATACGAGCGCTTGAAGCAATGCTGTTCTATGATCGCGTGACATATGTTCACCCCTTTGATTGCAAGGTAGTCCTAATCCTAGACACCATAAAAACCCCGAAGATTTCGGCTCGCACTCTAAACCGCGTGACCAACCATTTCCCGATTGCGGCCTTTCGCGATGCGCCAGATGATGCTATGTTGAGCATAGAAAAACAGATTTATGGAATGGTTTAATGAACCAGAAATTCAAGGAATGGGAGAGATCTTTCTTTTCACTAAAGTTTATGAAGGGGAACCTAGAAGCGATGAATCAGAGAGTTAAGCCTCTAACTTTTGATTGCCAATTTTTATCTGCCACACGCCGTGGCATTTTCCGGCGTTCGCGTCCTTGACGGCGACATAATTGGCACAGATGTACTAATCGGGATGGACATTATTGGTGTGGGCGATTTAGCCATAACTCATAAATTCAACAAAACGTGGATGACGTTTCAATGTCCATCTAGCCACGCAATTGACTTTGTTAATGAAATAAATATTGCGAAGGGAAAGCTTGGCTTTAGACAACCGAAAAAGAGCAAGCATAAATGACTGGTCAACAGAAATCGCCAAAACGTAAAAGTCGGGGTCGCCCTGTCAAGAATGTAATCGAGCGCATTGATGCGCCGCCAGAAGCAATAGCCCGTGCGATGTTTAGCGCGGCGGATCGCAAGCTGGAGGCGCAGCGGCAGGAATGTAACAAGAAGGTCAACAAAGGAAAGCCTGCCTAGTCAACGGTATAATTCCCAAAAATATCCCCGCCGGAGGCACGCCCGCCAGTGGCGGGCCAACAAAATCGAATCGCGCCCTGGCGCGTCAATTTATCAAGCCCGGGCCGGAATTGCGGCTTGGCCGTTTGCTAAACCGACCGCTCGACCATCATCTTCTTGATCTCAACAATCGCACGCGCCGGGTTCAGCCCCTTCGGGCAGGTCTTGGTGCAGTTCATAATGGTGTGGCAGCGGTACGGCTTGAACCGGTTTTTCAGATCGTCCAGCAGTAGGCGTGGACCACGGCCAGCAGACTCCTTTCGATACCGCACATGCCGGGTGGTTCTGGTCAGTTTTGAGATACCTGGCACTCAACGCCTTTGTGACGTGGACTGGCGAAGCCACTGGAAGACGTAAGATTGTCTGGATTGAGCCTTGAGCGGACAGCAGATTACGCCGTTCTAAGTCGGTGCCGAAACGAAACGACGCATATTGAAATAAATCGCAATCAGTGCAATCCTGTCAATCATTCCGATGCATAATTGAAGGAGGTCCGGCATGCGCTTCGGTGGAGCCCTGATCGCTGTGAATCCCGGAGCAATACTGGACCACAGAAACGGTCGAATAATCTGACTGTCGCGGAGTAAAACTCCGCCATTCTGACGCCTGAGGCAAACGAGCTGAGGGCGGGGAGATGTATTCTGTGGAATTGTACAGCCGGGTTCGGCGTGCGTGTCATGTCGGTGGGATGAGTGAGCGGGCGGCGGCCGGTCATTTCGGGATAGACCGCAAGACTGTGTCAAAAATTCTGAAGCATGCAGTGCCACCGGGGTATCGCAGGAATGGGCCACCAGCCCGTCCAAAGCTTGACCCGTTCATTCCGCTCATCAACCAGATATTGGAAGAGGATAAGTCGCGGCTCAAGAAGCAGCGGCATACGTCGAAGCGGATATATGAGCGTCTGCGTGATGAACATGGCTTCACCGGCGGGATCACGATTGTGACCGACTATGTTCGCGAGAAGAAGCGCCGGACTCGGGAAGTGTTCGTGCCGCTGTCGCACGCGCCAGGCCACGCCCAGGTTGATTTTGGTGAGGCGCTTGGCGAGATTGGCGGGGTCGTGCGCAAGCTGCACTACTTTGCAATGTCTCTGCCGCACTCGGACGCGTTCTTCATCAAGGCCTATCCGGCGGAGACAACCGAGGCCTTTTGCGATGGCCATGTCTCCGCCTTTGCGTTCTTCGGCGGCGTGCCGCTGTCAGGGCTCTACGACAACACCACGATCGCGGTGGCACGGATTCTCGGGGACGGAAAACGGCAACGCACCAGAACCTTTGCTGAGTTGCAGTCGCATTACCTGTTCGAAGACCGGTTCGGCCGTCCTGGCAAGGGCAACGACAAGGGTAATGTCGAAGGCACAATCGGTTATGGCCGGCGGAACTTCCTGGTGCCGATGCCGCGCTTCGACAGTTTCGATGACCTGAACGTCCGGCTGGAGGAGCAATGCCTCAAACGTCAGGATGAGGTTCTGCGGGGTCATTCCGAGACTATCGGCGAGCGGCTGATGCGCGACCTCGACGGCCTGATGGCGCTGCCGCCTGTACCCTACGATGCCTGCGAGAAAGTCAGCACGCGGGCGACGTCGATCTCGATGGTCCGCTATCGCAACAACGATTACTCGGTGCCGGTCGCCTGCGCCCATCACGAGGTTCAGGTCCGCGGCTATGTCCACGAGGTCGTCATCGGCTGCGGCGCCGAGGTGATCGCCCGCCACCAACGGTCCTGTGAGAAGGCTGATATGGTCTTCGATCCGATGCACTTCCTGCCGCTGCCGGAACAGAAGGTTGGCGCGCTGGACCAGGCGGCACCGCTGCAGGGCTGGGACCTGCCAGGGGAGTTTGCCACCCTGCACCGGCTGCTGGAAGCGCGCATGGGCAAGAAGGGTAAGCGCGAATACGTCCAGGTTCTGCGGCTCCTTGAGAGCTTCGAGATGGCGCACGTCCACGGGGCTATCAAACAGTCGCTGGAACTGGGCGCGATCGGCTACGATGCGGTCAAGCATCTGGTGCTTTGCCGGATCGAGAGGCGCCCGCCACGGCTCGATCTCGATATCTACCCCTACCTGCCCAAAGCACTGGTCGAGACCACCAAGCCCGCGAGCTATATGAGCCTGATGACGCAGGTGCCGGCATGACCGATACACCGCAGGTTCTGCTGCAGCATCACCTAAAAAAACTGCGCTTGCCGACATTCCTGGGCGAATATTCCAAACTTGCGCAACAATGCGCTGCTGAGAAGAAGGATCACGTCCAGTATTTACTGCGGCTCTGCGAACTTGAACTGATAGAGCGGGAACGCCGGATGATCGAGCGGCGCATCAAGGCCGCGAAGTTTCCAGCCACCAAGAGCCTGGACAGCTTCGATTTCAAGGCGATCCCGTCACTCAACAAGCCGCTCGTGCTGGAGCTGGCGCGCTGTGAATACATCGACAAATACCAGAACATCATTGCCCTGGGGCCAAGTGGCACCGGTAAAACCCATGTCGCACTGGGGCTGGGATTGGCCGCCTGCCAGAAAGGCCTCAAGATCCGCTTCATAACCGCCGCATCACTGGTTCACGAATTGATCGAAGCTGTCGATGAACGCCGCCTGCAGAGGTTCCAAAAACAACTCACCAGCCAGAACCTTCTGATCATTGACGAGCTGGGCTTTGTCCCCTTGAGCAAAACCGGCGCTGAGCTGCTCTTCGAAGTCATCTCCCAATGCTATGAACGCGGCTCCATAATCATCACCTCAAATCTGCCGTTCGACGAATGGACCGAAATATTCGGATCCGAGCGCCTCACCGGTGCGCTCCTGGATCGCCTCACCCACCACGTCCATATACTGGAGATGAACGGCGACAGCTTTCGGCTAAAACAGAGCCGAAACGCCAGAGCCTGAACCCGGTTTGAACTTGATGGATGTTGGCCTTTGGCCAACATGCGCCTTGTCACGCGTTAGCTTTATGGGGAGCACACCCAACAAGGCGCGGCACCTCAACTGGCCCACTTTTACTCCGGCGAATGGCCCCTTTTTACGCCGGGATTGACAACAAATCGTAAGGGGTTGCCATAGCCTCCCTTCCAACCTGAGCCATAACCTCGTCCCAGTAAGGCCGCGCCCACGCGCCATGCCGGAAGTTTCCCGACCTGTCCTCGGAAGCTTTGGCGGGGGCTTGCATGACTCCGTCAAGAGTAACGAACGTGAGGATTGCAAGCTCTCTCATCACAAAACCTTCCTGGTTCAGCGGCAACGTATGTTCCGTTACTCGGCAACACGACTGTGAATTGACCGGGCGACGACCGACTGTGCGTCCGATCGGGTTAATCCACCTTACGTCCGCTTATTCATTCGCGGCAACCGTTCAGTTTTAAAGATCAACTTCGGCAAAGTCCTCACATCCGACATTGGGTGTGGCGAATTACACCACCCGTTCCACCATCATCTTTTTGATCTCGGCAATCGACTTGGCCGGGTTCAGGCCCTTGGGGCAGGTTTTGGTGCAGTTCATGATGGTGTGGCAGCGGTAGAGCTTGAACGGGTCTTCCAGATCGTCCAGCCGTTCGCCGGTGGCCTCGTCGCGTGAATCGATGATCCAGCGATAGGCGTGCAGCAGTGCCGCCGGGCCGAGGTAGCGGTCGCTGTTCCACCAGTAACTCGGACAACTGGTCGAACAACAGGCGCACATCACGCATTCATACAGTCCGTCGAGCTTGTCGCGATCCGCAATCGACTGGCGCCATTCCTTGGCCGGCCGGTTGGTCTTGGTTTCCAGCCACGGCATGATACTGGCGTGCTGGGCGTAGAAATGCGTCAGATCCGGGATCAGGTCTTTCACCACCTCCATATGCGGCAGAGGGTAAATCCTCACGTCGCCCTTGATCTCATCCATCCCGTAGGTGCAGGCCAGGGTGTTGATCCCGTCAATGTTCATCGCGCACGAGCCACAGATGCCCTCGCGGCACGAGCGGCGGAAGGTGAGCGTCGGGTCGATCTCGGTCTTGATCTTGATCAGCGCGTCCAGAACCATCGGCCCGCAACTGGCCATATCGACGAAATAGGTGTCAACGCGGGGGTTTTCAGCATCGTCCGGGATCCATCGATAGATGGAAAACTTGCGGGAGTTCTTCGCGCCTTCAGGATTGGGCCAGGTCTTGCCAACCCGGACACGACTATTTTTGGGCAGCGTTAGTTCAACCATGCTCTCAGCCCTTCATTTCTGCATTTATATGGCCGGCGCGGAATTTGCGGCGCACCATCAGTTTCAGACCAGACCAGACCTCGTCAACCGCGCAAACCTTGACATCGACCAGCACATCCGCCAGCGCGCGCGCACGGATCACGTCCTCGGTGACGTCTGTCGGCACTTTCGAGGCCTTCTTGGGCCAGGACATCCAGATCATTCCGTTTGGTTTTATCCGGTCGCGCAGGATCGGCATGGCCGCGTCCACTGTCGCCGCGCTGACGGTGAACAGGTGGATGTAATCCAGTTGATCGCCCTTCAGCGCGGCCCAGTCATCGACTTGTTCGACCGATACGAATGCGCGGGCTGACAACAGCGCCGTTTGGTTGTCTGGCAGCGCCGCAAACGCCACCGCCTGGCCATCCTTGAGCCCCAGCTTCTTCGGCAACGGGGTGCCGGAATATCCTGCCGTGGCCATACCGCCGCCTAACCCAAAACCGCCAAAAGCGCGCTTTGCGCGATGCATTGCGATGTTGCCGGGCATCTGGCGATGGTCAGAACCGTCGCAACCGCAGCCTCGCCAACACCACCAACAGCGCTTTGGGCCAAGTCAAACAGTTCGCCGACGGTTGCATTTTCGATGATGCAATCGGTATAAGGCGCGGCGTCGATGCCGGGAAACTGCTGTTGGACCACAGTATTGACCGCGCCCTTGGCGACATCGCGGGTGGTCTCTTCGACGACTGCATTGGCGATGTCGCAGGCGGCAAGGGCCAGCGCGAAGAGGCTTATTGCGATCAGGCTTTTCATCAATACACCCGCGCCTTGGGGGCGATTTTCTTCAGGTCGATGCCGCCCTCGTCCTCAGTCGTCAACGGCTCCAGATGCACATCGCGATAGCTCAGCTTGACCTTGTTGCCTTTGATGCGGGCCAGCGAGTGCTTGCGCCAATTTACGTCGTCGCGATCCGGGTAATCCTCGTGTGCATGCGCGCCGCGGCTTTCCTTGCGCGCCTCGGCCGCCACGATGGTGGCCAGCGCGTTCGGCATCAGGTTGGTCAGCTCGAGCGTTTCCATCAGGTCACTGTTCCAGATCAACGAGCGGTCGGTGACATTCAGATCACCCAGCTTTGCGGCCACCTTGGTCATCTTTTTCAGCCCCGCTGCCAGTGTCTTGTTGGTGCGGAATACCGCCGCCTCGGCCTGCATGGTCTTTTGCATTTCCAGCCGCAGGTCCGCCGACGGCACGCCGCCCTTGGCGTGGCGCAGCCCGTCAAACCGGTCCAGTGCGGCGTCAATTGATTTGCCGCTCAGTGCCGCATTCGGTGCTTTCGCGTCCACAATTTCACCGGCCCGGATCGCCGCCGCACGGCCAAACACCACCAGATCGATCAGGCTGTTGGACCCCAGGCGATTGGCGCCATGAACACTCGCACACCCGGCTTCCCCCACCGCCATCAACCCCGGAGCGATACGGTCATGATCCTGTGCCGTCGGGTTCAACACCTCACCCCAGTAATTCGTCGGAATGCCGCCCATGTTGTAATGCACGGTCGGCAGTACCGGGATCGGCTCGCGGCTCAGATCAACTCCGGCGAAGATCCTTGCGCTCTCGGAAATCCCCGGCAGACGCAGCGCCAGGGTTTCCGGCGGCAGATGGTTCAGGTTCAAGTGCAGATGGTCCTTGTCCGGCCCAACCCCGCGCCCCTCGCGAATCTCCAGCGTCATACAGCGGCTGACCACATCGCGCGATGCCAGATCCTTGTAAGTCGGCGCATAGCGTTCCATGAACCGCTCGCCTTGCGCATTGGTCAGATACCCACCTTCGCCGCGCGCGCCTTCGGTGATCAGCGTTCCGGCGCCGTAAATCCCGGTCGGGTGAAACTGCACAAACTCCATATCCTGCAGCGGCAGACCGGCCCGCGCCACCATGCCGCCGCCATCGCCGGTGCAGGTGTGCGCCGAGGTGCAACTGAAATAGGCGCGCCCGTAGCCGCCGGTGGCCAGCACCGTCATTTTGGCGTTGAACAAATGGATGGTGCCGTCGTCCAGCTTCCAGCACACCACCCCCTGACAGGTGCCGCCATCGGCCATGATCAGATCAATTGCGAAGTATTCGATGTAAAACTCGGCGTTATGCTTCAGCGATTGCCCATACAGTGTGTGCAACATTGCGTGCCCGGTGCGGTCGGCCGCCGCACAAGTGCGCTGCACCGGCGGGCCTTCGCCAAATTCGGTGGTATGGCCGCCAAACGGACGCTGATAAATCTTGCCGTCTTCAGTGCGGCTAAACGGCACGCCGTAATGCTCCAGCTCATACACCGCCTTGGGCGCCTCGCGCGCCAGATATTCCATCGCGTCGGTGTCGCCCAGCCAATCGCTGCCCTTAACCGTGTCATACATATGCCACTGCCAGTGATCCGGGCCCATATTGGACAGCGAGGCCGCAATCCCGCCTTGCGCCGCCACCGTGTGGCTGCGGGTCGGGAACACCTTGGTCACGCAAGCGGTGCGCAGTCCCTGCTCGGCCATGCCCAGAGTCGCCCGCAACCCGGCGCCCCCGGCCCCCACCACAACCACGTCATACTCGTGGGTCTCATAGTCATATGCGGCCATTCTGGTGGTTGCTCCTTAAAATGCAATCTTGGCGATGGCGTAAAGCCCGGTCGCCATCACGCCGTAGCTGACGGCAATCATCAAAATAATCGCGATCTTGCGGGCCAATCCGTGCACGTAATCCTCGATCAAAATCTGCACACCGTTCTTGAAATGTATCATTCCCACAACAATTGTCAGCGCCGCCACAATCGCCGGAAAGGGGTGCGAATAGTAGGTCACGACGCGGGCGCGCGGCTCGCCCAGCATCGGCCCAAAGGTAAAGATGAACAGTGGCACCAGAACCAAAAGCGCCATCGCGCTGATTGTCATGCCCCAGTGATGGCGGGTGCCGCCCCTGGCTGATCCAAGTCCGGTGGCACGTTTTCGATCGGTTAGAAATGCCATCCGCGCGCCCTAAATGATCACAATGGTCAGGATTGTCAGCACCACCGATCCGCCGAGCACGCCCCAGCCGAGCCTCTCGGCAATCTCAATCTCCAGCCCGCGCCCGGTGTCCCAGTACAGATGCCGCAAGCCGGCCAGCAGGTGATACCACAATGCCCAAAGCGATGCCGTCATCACCAGATCGCCGAACCAGCTGGTCATGATCCCGTCCACATTGGTAAACGCTGCTGGTGAAATGATGATTGACATGAACCATGCCACCACCAGAACCGCCCCCAGCAACAGCGCGTTGCCGGTGACCCGGGTCAGGATCGAGGTCATCGAGGTCAACTGTGGCCGGTAGATCGTCAGGTGCGGTGAAAGCGGCCGGTTGTCCCGGTTCTGATCAGCCATTTCTGCCCCCCTTCCTCAGCTGTGCCGTGCTGCCTGTCGACAAGTGTTATCGAACACTCTGCGCGAATTATAGTGGCGACAGCGCTAACAGATCGCAAATCCCAAAGTTTCCTGCCAAATCCGGTATTCGTTCACAAGATTTTCTTGTCGAAATTGCGAATTTGACAACCTCACGCCTGCACTGCCGCGTTCAATTGAAATTTGCGTCAAGTCGCGACACCTGAACCGTCGTTTCCCGCCTGAGCTTGATCCGCATCTTTGTGGCGTAATCCTCAAAGCCATCCGCGGTGACCACAAAGCTGCCCTCGCCGGTGATTACGTTTTCCCAGAAATATCCGGTGAGGTCGTCTTCGGCGCCTTCGATCACCAAGGCGTTCACCGTCACCCCCGCAGCCCTGAGATCGGCCAGAATGAACCGCGGCTCGACCCCTTCGTTTGACGAGCCGTCGCCGGACACGTCGATCACGTAGCGATTGCACAGTGGCACCAGCGCAATTTCCCCAAGCGTGAACCGCAGCGCCTCGCCAATCGCCGTCGAGTAGTCTCGCCATGCCCGCGGAGTCGACTCCACAAGATCGGCAAACGCCGCCACATCATCAAATGTGCGCAGCTGGCGCCACGGAATGGCCAATGCCTGGCGCGATGTTCCGGTCCATTGCACCAGCGCCAGCTGCGCCTCGGCTTTGACCAGCGCCTCGGCAACTACGCCGTCGCGCAATCCTGCCGCCAGTCCCTGCATCTGGATGCGATATTCCTTTGGGTCAACCGACCCGGAGACATCCACCGCCAATGCCAGCGCCAGTTCGCAGGCCATCGCTGGACCCGCCCACAACAGCCCCAAGCACGCCAGCGCCGCCGTTCTCATCTTGCCGGACCGATACACAAACCGCCTTGCTCCCACATCTTCTTTGCAAAAATATCCTCGCCGAAGGCACGCGCGTCCGCAAGGACGCCAGAATAAGCGCGGCGCCGCACGGCGCCTCAATTAGCCTAATCTCAATTTTCCAAGCGCAGGATCACAACGGCATGAGCGCCCAGTAATCCAGATCAAGCAACACGTCCGGCAGATACTTGCCGTCGTTGCCGCGCAGGGCAAACGCCTCGCCCCTTGTCGCCACCAGCCGCAGCCGGATCGCACCGACCCCCGGCGCTCGCGTTTCCGCGGTGTCCAGAACTTCGGACCAGGCCCGCACCGTGTCGCCAGAAAAACACGGGTTGGCGTGCGCCCCGCTGTTCAGCCCGACGATCATCTGCGCATTCGCCAGTCCGTTGAAACTCAAGCTGCGCGCCAGTGACATCACGTGCCCGCCATAGATCAGCCGCTTGCCATCCGGGCGCGCCGTCACGTCGAAATGCACACGCGCACTGTTCTGCCACAACCGCGTGGCGATCATGTGCTCGGCTTCCTCAATCGTCACGCCATCAACATGGTCGATCTGCTCACCGATCGCATAATCGCGCAATCGATGCGGCTCGCCGGCCAGCGCAAAATCGTAACCCGAGAAATTCAAGCCCTCCGGAGCGACCAGCGCGGCCGCATTCACCGCCGCACTCAGTTCCGGGATCACAGCATCGGGCGCCGGTGCGTCCGGGTCGCGCTTGCGCACCATGACCCACCTGACAAAGCTCAGAACCGGCTCGTCGCGCTGGTTCAACCCTGTGGTCCGGACCCAGACGACGCCGGATTTTCCGCTGGAATTCTGTTTCACTCCGATAATGTCGCTGACCGAGCGCAGCGTGTCACCGGGATAGACCGGCTTGAGCCAGCGCCCCTCGGCGTAGCCCAGATTTGCCATCGCATTCAGCGAAATATCGCCAACCGTCTTGCCAAGCACCAGGTGAAACACCACCAGATCATCCAGCGGCGAACGGTCCAGCCCGCAGGCAGTTGCAAACGGATCGGACGAATACAGCGTGTGACGCGCCGGATAGAGCGCGTGATACAGCGCCCGCTCACCGGCTGACACCGTGCGCGGCGCTGCGTGGATGATCGTCTCACCCAGCCGAAAATCTTCGAAAAATCGACCGCGGCTGGCCTTCACGCAGCGGCCCCGGGAAATGGCGACGGACCGATCAGCACATGGATACCGACAATCACCGCGAACACCACAATCGAGATGATCACTAGCCGAATATCGCCGACCTGGCTGCCGCCCTGCCAGGGCTCATAGTCCGGCTCGGCCCGGTTGATCAAAGCGATAGACCCGAGCGCCCACACACCGAGGCCGCCAAACAGCACCAGCGATGCAAGATCGCCGTTCACCAGCAAATGCGCCACAACCCAGATCAGAAAGCCGGTCAGCATCGGGTGTCGCAGCTTTTCGCGCAACCGGCTTTTGGAGTTGCCAGCGCCCATCAACGCCACCGCAACCAGCATCAGCGCGGTGTTGACATTAACCGCCCAGCCGCCCAGATCCCACAACGGCACATCGCCCGCCGCTTTATACCCAATCACCATCAAAACAATCGCCGCCACGCTCAGAACCGCGACAACCCCCTTGCCGACGTTGCCCAACGAGGCCCGCATGTCCGGTGCCAGCCGTTTGAAATAATGCGCCGCCATCCACAGCGCCACCCCCAAAATAATCCAGATCATCTAGCCCTCCATCGCCGCAATTGCCGCCGCTTTTGCCAAAGTGGCCCGTGCGGTTTCTGCATGCAGGATTTCTACTATCCGCCCGTCCACAACCGCAACACCTTTGCCGGCCTTGGCCGCATCTTCGAACGCCACAATCTGGCGTTTCGCCATATCCACTTCGCCGTCGGTCGGCCCGAACACCGTATTTGCCACCGCAACCTGCGCCGGGTGGATCAGGGTCTTGCCGTCAAACCCCATGTCGCGGCCCTGCTGGCATTCGCCGCGCAGCCCGTCGGTATCGCGAAACGCATTGTAAACCCCGTCAAGGCACACCAGCCGATGCGCACGCGCGGCCAGCAGGCAGGTCTGCAACGCCAGGATCAGCGGCGCCCGGTCGGGCGTGTGACGCCCGCCAAGGTCATGCCCCAGATCGTTGGTGCCCATGACCAAACCGGCCACCCTGGGATGGGCCGCGATCTCGACCGCGTTAAGAATGCCAAGCGGCGATTCCATCATCGCCCAGATCGCCACATCCGGGATCAGTGCGGCCAGAACATCCACGTCGGCGCCGCAACCGACTTTGGGCAGCACCATACCGTCAATATCCAGCCCGACATACGCCGCCACATCATCGCGACCCCATTCCGTATCCAGCCCATTCACCCGCACCAGGCGGGCGCGCGGCCTATAAGCCCCGGCCCGCACGGCTTCGGCCACCATAACCCGCGCGTTGGGCTTTTGATCAGCCGCAACTGCGTCTTCCAGATCGAATATCAGCGCGTCAGCCGGCAATGACCGCGCTTTTTCAAGCGCCCGGGCGCTGGAACCCGGAATATAAAGCACAGATCTGAACGGGCGCGATACCGGCGTCATGATTCTCTCCATTTCACGGTGGCGCAAAACTCTACACATTCGTCGTAAATCGCAAGCCGCATTTG
The DNA here is from genome assembly GCA_965237505.1 of Paracoccaceae bacterium. Lineage (GTDB taxonomy): Bacteria > Pseudomonadota > Alphaproteobacteria > Rhodobacterales > Rhodobacteraceae > NVTR01. The sequence continues at coordinate 219,521 of CBDEFR010000008.1, forward strand.
CCGCACTGCAGAAAAGCAAATTTGTGTGCGCGCGCAGCATTAACCAATTCTTGGCGGGTTCACAGCCATGATTTTGATGCATCGAACATGATCGCAGTGCCGCTCCGATAGCCGCTGCAATCAACTGGCAGAATGCGTTCGATACCAGACAAAAACCGGGGCAACGCGCGACTGCCGGTACTTCGGCGGATCATGTCGGCGGCGCCCCAGCGAAAAAGGGGATACCTTATGAAACGGCAGTTTCTCGCACTCTCTCTGGGCGTCGGGGCGATGCTTTTGGCCACCCAACACGTGTTTGCGCAATCAAGCCGCAACTGCGCCGCACGCGAATTTGTTCTTGAACGCCTGACAACCCGTTTTGGCGAGACCCGGCAATCAATCGGGCTTGGCGCCAACAATGCCGTAGTCGAGGTTTTTGCCTCGACTGAGACCGGCTCTTGGACGATTACCGTGACATTGCCAAACGGCCTGACATGCGTTGTCGCGGCGGGTCAGTCATATGAGGCGCTGGCCGAAGCTCCCGTTGCTCCGGGCAATGACGCCTGAAAAGAGTGTCCTGATCGCGAGCGTGGGTATGCGGTGGCCTAGACCAGCGCATCCCAGATAAGTTTGCTGCCGGTGGTCAGCAATAATACGTAAGTTATTAAAAAAATACATTTTCAGACACAATCCGGTGCAACCAAACACCGGCCCAAACCCCCAGAAATGCAACCGGTGCGAGATACAGATCGGCAATGACGATCTCTTTCGACATAATCCCGAATGCGGCGTAGGGCGCGAATTTCATTATGTTGATCGCCCAGAATACGATCACCGTGGTGGCCTGAAATCCGGTTTTGCTCAAGCGTCGCGACAGCAGAAAGATCGCCGACGGCGGGCCGCCGGCATGGCTTACAAAACTGGTAAACCCGGCAACCGCACCGGCCAGCAGTCCGGCCCGGTCCGACATCGCGCTTGCGGCGGGGCGCAACCACCCGATTGATTTTGCGACCCGGTAGAACACGAATGCCACCGCCACCGAGCCGATAAAAAAACCGGATGACATCCGGGTTCGCAACCCGGAAAAACCCGACCCCGAGCATGATCCCGGGGACCGTGCCAAGGACCAGTGCGCGGCATGACGGCCAGTCCCACTTTTTCCAATAAGCCCGCAGCGCGCCGATATCCATCAGCATCAAAAGCGGCAGCATCAGACCCACGGCTTGGGCTGGCTCAAGGATCAACGCCAGGAAAGGCGTCGCTGCAAACGCTGCGCCAGAGCCGAATCCACCCTTGGATATGCCAGCAAACAGGACCGCAGGGATCGCGAACGCGAAAAAAGTAATGTCAATTGTCATGGTTGCCGGTGTTTTGCTAAATTCGCGATTTTCATATACATGTAAGATGGTTAGCGCTACCGGATATTAGTGTACCATTTTTCGCTGCAGTGCAGCATACTTGCGCCCATTGCTGTGAATGGCTAGGCATCGCCCGACACTCAAATGATGGAGATCACTCATGGCCAGACCCAAAATTGCTCTTATCGGTGCCGGGCAGATCGGCGGCACGCTCGCGCATCTGGCCGCGATGAAAGAACTTGGCGATGTTGTGCTGTTTGACATCGCCGACGGCATTCCGCAGGGCAAAGCGCTCGATATCGCCGAAGCTGGCCCCTCGGCGCGCTTTGACGCGGCAATGTCTGGTGCAACTGATTACGCCGGGATCGCCGGGGCTGATGTTTGCATCGTCACTGCAGGGGTGCCCCGAAAACCCGGGATGAGCCGCGATGACCTGCTGGGCATCAACCTCAAGGTCATGAAAGCAGTCGGTGCGGGCATCAAGGCGCACGCACCCGATGCCTTCGTGATCTGCATCACCAATCCGCTGGACGCGATGGTTTGGGCGTTGCGCGAATATTCCGGCCTGCCGCACGAGAAAGTCGTCGGCATGGCCGGAATTCTGGACTCCGCCCGTTTCCGCCACTTCCTCAGCCTGGAATTCGGCGTCTCGATGCGCGACGTCACGGCGTTTGTTCTGGGCGGCCACGGTGACACGATGGTGCCGCTGGTGCGCTACTCTGCGGTTGGCGGCATTCCGCTGCCCGATCTGGTCGACATCGGCTGGACCACGCAGGAAAAACTCGACGCCATCGTGCAGCGCACCCGCGATGGTGGTGCCGAGATCGTTGGCCTGCTGAAAACCGGTTCCGCCTTCTACGCGCCCGCCACATCCGCCATCGAAATGGCCGAAGCCTATCTGAAAGACCAGAAACGCATGCTGCCCTGTGCGGCCTGGGTTGACGGTGCGCTTGGGCTCAAAGGCATGTATGTCGGGGTGCCGACGATCATTGGCGCCGGTGGAATCGAGCGGATCGTGGACATCACGTTGAACAAGGCCGAACAGGCGATGTTCGACAAGTCGGTGGATGCGGTGAAAGGGCTGGTCGAGGCCTGCAAGGGGATCGACGAAAACCTGGGGTAGCGTCGATATTTTATCAGAGGAATTGGCCGCGCGTTTTGGGCTCGGCATTTTCGTTGGCCCGCAGCAGGAACCAAACAGACGATTGCTGCGAAAAAGCGGACGATCTGACACGATCCAGAAATTTGAGAGATCTTCAAAAGTAACGCACTCCGGAAATGGCACCATCAAAGCCAAACCGGCAGGCGCAGAATACATTTTCTGAAATTAATGGCTACCCAAAGGGATAAATATTTGCGCCAAAGCGTCTATCCAATAAGGTGCTGGTGTTGGTCGACTTACCAATTTTTCATCATGCAAGGAGAAGACAGATGTTCGTCAAAATCACAAAGCCCTTTGCAACAGCAATATTACTTGGTGCATTCACTTTCGGGGGTGTTTCCGCCGTGTAGGCGCAAAATATGGCCCACGAGCATATGGGCCATGTAACCGATGGCTGGAGTGACACGCCCGACGGCAAAGGGTTGTTGCCGATAGCGATCGAGGAGTTCGAGCACGCACTTTTACACGCCAGCCGAGCGGTCAAGTTTGCGCACGATCTTGAAGCGATGAAAGACAATTCGCGTCATATCCTGCACATGGTCGATCCCAGTGAATTTGAACGCGGCATGGGCCTTGGCTACGGCGTCAAGCGGGCGGTTGCCGGTGTCGCCGAGCACATTGGTTTTGCGGCTGTAGCTGACGACGCCACGGAAAACGTGAAACTGCACGCGGTTCATGTGGCCACTTGTGCAAACAACACTGTCGCCCGGGTTGCCGAGATTGTCGGAATCGTCGATACCATACAGGCGGCAACGACCGCAGCCGAGGCAGCTTCGGCGGTGCCGGAGCTGCGGCGCCTCGTGCACCAGCTGATGGAGGATCGTGACGCCAACGGCGACGGGACCGTAACCTGGCATGAAGGCGAAGGCGGCTTACGTATGGCCCGCTTGCATATGCGTTTCATGCGCGAAGGCGAGGACTTATAAGTCGGGGTATAGTCTGGACGTTGCGCAAATATTCCGATCTGCCCAACGAAAAGGGCGTCGGCAAGGCCGGGGTACTGGATTCCACGCGATTCCGACATTTCCTGTTGCTGGAATTTGGCGTTTCGATGGGCGATGTCAGCGCTTTCGTGCATCGAGCGTGTGGTCAATATCAAACTGAACAAGGCCGAACAGGCGATGTTCGACAAGTCGGTGGATGCGGTGAAGGGGCTGGTCGAGGCGTGCAGGGGGATCGACGGAAACCTGGGCTAATACCAACGGCCCTAGTCGTTGACCGTTTTGGCCCATTGTCTGGTAGTGATTGACGTGATTGCGGTTTTGTCGTTTGCAAAGAAGTTCCATGCTTCGCAACACCTGTCGACGATCTGCTCATAATTGTCGAAGACGGATATGGCGAGCTTGTTGGCACGCAGATAAGCCCACACATTTTCCATCGGGTTGAGTTCAGGGGAATAGGGCGGGAGTTTGAGCAGGGTGATGTTGTCGGGTACCTCCAGCTCTGCCGAACCGTGCCAGCCAGCGCCATCCAGAATGAGAAGGGCATGTGCGCCCGATGCGACGGTTTTAGCGATCTCGGCGAGATGCGCGCTCATGGCCTGTGTGTCGGCATGTGGCATGATCAGAGCGGCCGCTTCAGCCCGTTCCGGGCAGACGGCGCCGAAAATGTAGCTCCAGATATAGCGGGTGTCGCGCGGGGCACGGGGGCGTGTTCCACGCTCGGCCCAGATACGGGTGAGCGTGCCCTGCTGGCCAACCCGCGCTTCCTCCTGAAACCATATCTCCAGGGGCTTGCTGCGGGCTGTTTCCGGCAAGGCTGCTTCTACCTCTGCGGCGAAGTTTTTTTAAAAGCCTCCTGTGCATCCGGGTCGGATTTTGGATGCTGCGGGCGCACCGACAGACGCCGAAAGCCCAGGCTTGCCAATTGTTTGCCAACAGTTCGCTCATGCATGGTGACGCCGAAGCGCTCTTCGATCTTGCGTTTCAGATCAATGCGCCGCCAGCGCACAACCCCATCGGTTTCGGGGTCGGGACCCGCCCGAACCATTTCCGCCAACTCCTCCTTCTGTGCCGCGCTCAGCAGACAGGGTGGATCCGGCGGGCGACGGTTGAACAGGCCCGACACGCCCTCCGCATTGTAACGGTGGGCCCAATCCCGCAACGTCTGCCGATCCATGCCGCAGTTTTCTGCCGCCGTCTTGCGGTCAACCCCATCCAGAACCAGGGCAATCGCCAACATCCGTCGCGCCGCTTTCCCATCCCGGCACCGCGCCGCTTCCTGGCGAAGCTCGCCTGCGGACTTGTCTTTTCGCGTAATCCTTACTGCTATCAAAGCCTCCCTTGCCTTGATGCCACTGAATCAGATCACGCCGCTCGTGGGAATCCCCTTGAGTCAAATCTGGGGGCCGTTGGTATTACCGGGCTTTTCTCGGGAAATTAGCGCCTTAACCGTGATTCAGGCCAAAATATGCCCGGTCTTTTCCTTTTAGAAACAGGCGCTCGCCGACTCACGCCACATTCTGGCCGACTCAGTTCTCATTTGTGATCACACTTTTCCGAGGTGTGATCACAAAGCCCTCTTTTTCCCGCAAGTTGCGGCGCTAACAGATAAAAACCGTATCTTCACGCTTTTGGTGTGTGCAATGTCCCAGATAATTTGCATCCATTCGAAGGCAGCCCCATGAACATCCATGAGTACCAGGCCAAAGCGCTGTTGCGCAGCTACGGCGCGCCGGTTTCTGACGGGCGCGAGGTGATGCGCGCCGAAGACGCCAAAACCGCAGCCGGGCAGCTGGACGGGCCACTTTGGGTGGTAAAAGCGCAGATCCACGCAGGCGGCCGCGGCAAGGGCGAGTTCAAAGAGGCCGACGCCGGTGAAAAAGGCGGCATACGTCTAACTAGATCGGTGGAAGAGGCCGCCGATGAAGCCGCCAAGATGCTGGGCCGCACGCTGGTCACCAAACAGACCGGAGCGGCAGGCAAACAGGTCAACCGCATTTACATCGAAGATGGCGCCGATATTGCGCACGAATATTATCTCGCGATTCTGGTCGACCGCCAGACCAGCCGGATCTCGTTCGTTTGTTCGACCGAGGGCGGTATGGACATCGAAGAAGTGGCCGCCAGCACGCCGGATAAAATCCTGTCATTCGCGGTTGATCCGGCCACCGGCTATCAGGGCTTTCACGGCCGCCGCATCGCCTTTGAACTCGATCTTGTCGGCCGGCAGGTCAAACAATGCGTGACGCTGATGGGCACGCTGTACAGATTGTTCATCGAAAAAGACTGCGAGATGCTGGAAATTAACCCGCTGATCGTTACCGACGCGGGTGATCTGAAATGCCTTGACGCCAAGATGGGCTTTGATTCCAACGCCATCTACCGGCACGCCGATATCGCCGCCCTGCGCGATGAAAGCGAGGAAGACGCCAAGGAACTCGCGGCCTCAAAATTCGACCTCAATTACATTTCACTGGACGGCGAGATTGGCTGCATGGTCAACGGTGCCGGGCTGGCGATGGCGACAATGGACATCATCAAACTTTACGGGTCGTCCCCTGCCAATTTCCTCGACGTCGGCGGCGGCGCGACCAAGGAAAAGGTCACCGAAGCATTCAAGATCATCACCTCTGACGCGCAGGTCAAAGGCATCCTGGTCAACATCTTCGGCGGCATCATGCGCTGTGACGTGATCGCCGAGGGCGTGGTGGCGGCGGTGCGCGAGGTCGGCTTGGCTGTGCCGCTGGTGGTGCGTCTGGAAGGCACCAATGTGGAGAAGGGCAAAGAGATCATCACCGGCTCGGGGCTGGGGGTGATCGCGGCGGATGATCTGTCGGACGCGGCCGAGAAGATCGTGGCGGCGGTGAAGGGGTAAGTTAGTTGGCGAGCCGCCCACAAATAGACCTTTCAACAGGAGCCGACATGACAATTCGGCAGGGTGATCGTGTGCAGCATATTCCGGGGCGCGATCATTCGAAACCGGATCTTGCCGTCGGAGTTCATGCTTACCATCGCGCCCAGCGAGCCGCTTACAAGCTGGAGGGGCTTGGGAAAACGTACATGCGAGGAATGCAGGACGAATGCCTAATTGATCTCTGTTTCGATGAGTTGCTGGACTTTGCTCTTAATGCCCGCAGATACATAGATATATTGAATGACAAAGAACTTGCAGGCCACGAAATTACAACTGACAAAAAAAGCACTAACTTTCGAACAGTGCTTGGAAAAATAATTCACAGTTCGTTCTTCGTTGGTAGATTTTCAGGGGAGCCTGGCAAATCGCTTTGTTTGTTGGGGGTGACGCTCCGGTCAGATGAACCAGGCGTCTTTGACGTCAATTTTTCGGACTTGACTGGCACGTTTTTGGATCACCACTTCCAGCCCCTTCAGACGGGTCTTGACGAACTCGAAAATCTTGAGCGCCAAAGAGCTATCGAGATTGACGCCCCGAAATCCCAATAGGAATAGAATATGGCCATACTCATCGACGAACACACCAAGGTCATCTGCCAAGGCTTCACTATCCAGACAGGCCGCCCAGCAAAAAGCCTACGCCACCTCCCCCTCCAAATCCGGCCGTTCCAGCGGCTCGATCGCGTCCAGCGCCGCCAGCCGTTTCTTGTCCGCGTGCAGGCAATCCAGATCGTAGCTGGTCTGCATCCCCGTCCAAAACCCGTCGGACATCTTGAAATACCGCGCCAGTCGCACCGCCGTATCCAGGCTGAGCGCCGTCTCCTCGCGCACCAGCCGTTCAATACGGGTGCGCGGAACACCAAGCGCTTTGGCCAGTTTACCGGCACTCAGCCCCAGCGGAACCATGAATTCCTCGCGCAGCATTTCGCCGGGGTGAATTGGGTTTGCAAATCTGATTTCCATCATCTCACCTCAATGATAGTCCACAATTTCAACGTCATATGCACCATCTTCTTCCCATCGAAAGCAGATGCGCCACTGGCGGTTGACTCGGATCGACCATGTTCCCGCCCGGTCACCATGCAATTTCTCCAATCGGTTCGATGGAGGCACCGCCAAGTCTTCGACCCGACCTGCCCGCGTCAAAGACTTCAACCGTCTCTCAGCAGCCCGCAGCAAATCCGGCGGAAAACGCTTCGGGCGCTCCCCATCCAAAATCTGTTGAACGCGCCTGTCGCGGATCGACCGGATCATCAAAGCGGTGTATCACGCCATGATACAATTGTCAATAATTCCGTATCACGCCATGATACAAAACCAAAAAGGGCTTGAGATTTGGCCATACTTATCGACGAACACACCCGCGTCATCTGCCAGGGCTTCACCGGTAGCCAGGGCACGTTCCATTCCGAACAGGCCATCGACTATGGCACGCAGATGGTTGGCGGAGTCACGCCGGGCAAGGGCGGGCAAGAACATCTCGACCTGCCGGTGTTCGACTCAGTCCATGAAGCGATCGCCAAAACCGGCGCCAATGCCACCGTGATCTACGTCCCACCGCCCTTCGCGGCAGACTCGATCCTGGAAGCCATCGACGCCGAGATTGCGCTGGTTGTCTGCATCACCGAGGGCATCCCGGTGCTCGACATGATGCGCGTCAAACGGGCGCTGGAAGGCGCCAGCACCATCCTCATCGGCCCCAACTGTCCCGGCGTCATCACGCCGGACGCCTGCAAGATCGGCATCATGCCCGGCCACATCCACAAACGCGGCTCCTGCGGCGTGGTCAGCCGTTCCGGCACGCTGACTTATGAAGCGGTAAAGCAGACCACCGACGTCGGACTGGGCCAGTCCACCTGCGTCGGTATCGGCGGCGACCCGATCAAAGGCAGCGAGCATATCGACGTGCTGGAATGGTTCCTGGCCGACGATGAAACCCAGTCGATCGTGATGATCGGCGAAATCGGCGGCTCGGCCGAAGAAGACGCCGCGCGGTTCCTGATCGACGAAGCCAAAAAGGGCCGCTCCAAACCGGTCGCCGGTTTCATCGCCGGCCGCACCGCTCCGCCGGGCCGCCGCATGGGCCACGCCGGGGCCATCGTGGCAGGCGGCAAAGGTGGTGCTGAAGACAAGATCGAAGCCATGAAAGCCGCCGGTATCGTGGTCTCCGACAGCCCGGCAAGGCTGGGCGAGGCTGTGATGAAGGCAATAGGATAAGCAAACGCCGTCCCGGACTGATCCGGGACTTCGACCGCATGAGGTAACCCCATGACCGAACAATCCCCTAATGACGTCTTCCGCGCCAGCAGCTTCCTGCAAGGCCACAACGCCGAATATATCGAGCAACTTTACGCCCGATATGCGAGCGACCCGAACGCGGTCGACGAAGCCTGGCAGTCGTTCTTCCGCGAACTCGGCGACAGCGATGTGGACGCCAAGCAACAGGCCGCCGGCCCCAGCTGGGCGCGCCCCGATTGGCCACCGATCCCGAACGATGATCTGACCGCGGCGCTTGACGGACAATGGCCCGCGGAACCGGCCAAAACCGGCGAAAAGATCAAGGCCAAAGCCGCTGAAACCGGCGTGACAGTGTCCGACGACGCCATCAAACGCGCGGTGCTCGACAGCCTGCGGGCGCTGATGATTATCCGCGCCTACCGGATCCGGGGCCACTTGGTCGCCGATCTCGACCCGCTGGACATGCGCGAGAAAAATCCGCACCCCGAACTTGATCCGAAATCCTACGGTTTCAGCGAGACCGATTTGGATCGGCCGATTTTCATCGACAATGTGCTCGGCTTGCAGGTCGCCTCGATGCGCCAGATCGTTGGCATCGTCAAACGCACATACTGCGGCACTTTCGCCCTGCAATACATGCATATTTCCAACCCGGATGAAGCGCGCTGGCTGAGCGAGCGCATTGAAGGCTTCGGCAAGGAGGTTGGCTTTACCCGCGAAGGCCGCAAGGCGATTCTGAAAAAGTTGGTCGAGGCCGAAGGTTTCGAAAAGTTCCTGCATGTCAAATACATGGGCACCAAACGCTTCGGCCTTGACGGCGCCGAAAGCGTGATCCCGGCGATGGAACAGATCATCAAACGCGGCGGCGCGCTGGGCATGTGCGACGTGATCATCGGCATGCCGCACCGTGGCCGTCTGTCGGTGCTGGCCAACGTGATGGCCAAGCCCTACCACGCCATCTTCAACGAATTTCAGGGCGGCAGCTACAAACCCGAAGACGTCGGCGGCTCGGGTGACGTGAAATACCACCTCGGCGCCAGTTCGGACCGCGAATTTGGCGGCAACACCGTGCACCTGTCGCTGACCGCCAACCCCAGCCACCTCGAGGCCGTGAACCCCGTGGTCCTGGGCAAGGCGCGGGCCAAGCAGCAGCAACTCAGTGACGAGGACCGCGATCAGGTGCTGCCGATCCTGTTGCACGGCGATGCGGCTTTTGCCGGTCAGGGCGTGATCGCCGAATGTTTCGGCCTGTCGGGCCTGTCCGGGCACAAGACCGGCGGCACCATGCATATCATCATCAACAACCAGATCGGCTTTACCACCGCGCCGCATTTTTCGCGCTCATCCCCCTACCCGACCGACATCGCCCTGATGGTCGAAGCGCCAATCTTCCACGTCAACGGCGACGATCCCGAAGCCGTGGTCCACGCCGCCCGTGTCGCCACCGAGTTCCGGCAAAAATTCCACAAGGACGTGGTGATCGACATCTTCTGTTACCGCCGCTTCGGCCATAACGAGGGTGATGAACCGATGTTCACCAACCCGATCATGTACAAGCGCATCAAAAAGCACAAAACCACGCTGCAGATCTACACCGAGCGGCTGGTGTGCGACGGCCTGATCCCGGAAGGCGAGATCGAGGACATGAAGGCCGCCTTTCAGGCCCGCCTGAACGACGAATTCGAAACCGGAAAGAATTATAAACCCAACAAGGCCGACTGGCTTGACGGGCGCTGGTCGCATCTGGACGAACTGGGTGAAACCTACCAGCGCGGCCGCACCGCGATCACCCCGAATACCTTGGCCCAGCTTGGCAAGTCGCTCACCCGGCTGCCGTACGAATTCCCGGCCCACAAGACGCTCACGCGATTGCTGCAAGCCAAGGCCAGCATGTTCGAATCCGGCACCGGCTTTGACTGGGCCACCGGCGAAGCGCTGGCCTTTGGTTCGCTACTGACCGAAGGTTACCCGGTGCGGCTGTCAGGCCAGGACAGCATGCGCGGCACTTTTAGCCACCGTCATTCCGCTTACATCAACCAGGATACCGAAGAACGGTATTACCCGCTCGACAACATCCGCGGCGGTCAGGCACGCTTTGAGGTGATCGACTCGATGCTCAGCGAATACGCGGTGCTCGGATTTGAATACGGCTACAGCCTTGCCGAACCCAATGCGTTGGTGCTGTGGGAAGCGCAATTTGGCGATTTTGCCAACGGCGCCCAGATCATGATCGATCAGTTTGTATCTTCCGGCGAAGCGAAATGGCTGCGCATGTCGGGCCTAGTGCTGCTGCTGCCACACGGCTACGAAGGACAAGGCCCCGAGCACAGTTCCGCCCGGCTCGAACGCTTCTTGCAAATGTGTGGCGGCGACAACTGGATCGTGGCCAATTGCACGACCCCGGCCAACTATTTCCACATCCTGCGCCGCCAGCTGCACCGCAGTTACCGCAAGCCGCTGGTCATGATGTCGCCAAAATCGTTGCTGCGCCACAAATTTGCGGTGTCCTGCGCCGAAGATTTCACCACCGGATCCAGTTTTCACCGGGTATTGTGGGACGACGCCCAAAAGGGCAATTCGGACACCAAACTTGTAACGGACAAGAAAATCAAGCGCGTCGTCATGTGTTCCGGCAAAGTGTATTTCGACCTGCTGGCCGAACGCGATGCGCGCGGCCTCAAGGACGTATACCTGATGCGGATCGAACAGTTCTACCCGTTCCCGGCGCATTCCATGGTCAATGAATTGGGCCGTTTTAAGCAGGCCGAAGTGATCTGGTGCCAGGAAGAGCCGAAAAACCAGGGCGCATGGAACTTCATCGAGCCCAATATCGAATGGGTGCTGAACCGCATCAAGGCCAAGGCCAGCCGCCCTGCCTATATTGGGCGCACCGCCTCCGCATCGTCGGCCACCGGCCTTAGCAGCGAACACAAATCACAGCAAAGCGCGCTGATCGATGCCGCTCTGTCAATCGAAGGGTAACTGACCATGTCCATAGAAGTCCGCGTACCAGCGCTTGGCGAAAGCGTCACCGAGGCCACAATCGCAACCTGGTTCAAGACACCCGGCGAAGCCGTCACCGTTGATGAAATGCTCTGCGAGCTTGAGACCGACAAGGTAACGGTCGAGGTGCCTTCGCCGGTTGCCGGAACTTTGGGCGAGATTGTCGCCGCCGAAGGCGAGACGGTCGGCGTTGATGCGCTGTTGGCCACAATCAACGAAGGCGCCGCCGCCGCACCTGCACCACAGGCCGAAGCTCCGGCCATGAGTGCCGCGCCCGAGCCTGCACCGGCCGCAGCCCCAACGCCCGCTGCTGCTGCACGCAAAGATATCGAGGATGCACCCGCTGCCAAAAAGGCCCTGGCAGAGGCGGGTTTGACCGCCGATCAGGTGCAGGGCACCGGGCGCGACGCGCGGATCATGAAGGACGACGTGCAAAAGGCGCTCGCCGCAGCGGTGGCCGCACCGGCGGCGCTTGTGGCACCCGTCCCGGCAGTGCAGGCGCCGCGCGCGCCGGTGGCCGCCGCCGACGCATCCCGCGAGGAACGGGTAAAAATGACCAGGCTCAGGCAAACCATCGCGCGGCGACTGAAGGAGGCCCAGAATACCGCCGCCATGCTGACCACCTTTAACGAGGTCGACATGTCCGCCGTCATGGACCTGCGCAGCGAATACAAAGACCTGTTTTTGAAAAAACACGGCGTCAAGCTCGGTTTCATGTCGTTCTTCACCAAGGCCTGCTGCCACGCCCTGGTCGAGGTGCCAGAGGTGAATGCCGAAATCGACGGAACGGATGTGGTTTACAAGAAATTCGTCCACATGGGCATCGCGGCGGGCACGCCCACGGGACTTGTGGTGCCGGTGATCCGCGACGCCGACGCAATGTCATTTGCGTCAATCGAAAAAGCCATCGCCGAAAAGGGCGCGCGGGCGCGCGACGGCAAACTGAGCATGGCCGAAATGCAGGGCGGCACCTTCACCATCTCCAACGGCGGCGTCTACGGCTCGCTGATGAGCTCACCAATCCTGAACCCGCCGCAATCGGGCATCCTGGGGATGCACAAAATCCAGGATCGTCCGGTGGTGGTGAACGGCGACATCGTGATCCGCCCGATGATGTATCTGGCGCTCAGCTACGATCACAGAGTTGTTGACGGCAAGGGCGCGGTGACGTTTCTTGTGCGGGTCAAGGAAGCGCTCGAAGACCCGCGCCGGTTGCTAATGGATTTGTAGAAATTTCTAATCCATTCTCGGTGAAGGAGTCTCCAATGGTCTGGTCACTCTCACCGGAAAAGTGCAAGCCCGTAGGGCGCGCATTCATGCGCACCATCCCAAACCCACCGTCTCGTCCCGCTCTTGTGGCGAGGCGCCGGGTGTGGATGGCGTTCGACAAATCAATTCACCACCACTCAGGTCAGATAAAAACCCAAATACCCCCTCGTAATCGGGTGCAAAAACTATAATAAACCCACGCGCAGACCATTAAAGAATTTACAGAAATACCCCGAGGAGACTGCAAAATGGCATCCTATGACGTGATCATCATCGGCAGCGGTCCGGGCGGCTATGTTTGCGCCATCCGCTGTGCCCAGCTGGGCCTGAAAACCGCCTGCGTCGAGGGCCGCGAAACCCTCGGCGGCACTTGCCTGAACGTCGGTTGCATCCCCTCCAAGGCGCTGCTGCACGCAACTCATATGCTGCACGAGGCCGAGCACAATTTCACCAGGATGGGCCTCAAGGGCAAAAGCCCGTCGATCGACTGGAAAGCGATGCTCGCCTACAAGGATGATACCATCGCACAGAACACCAAAGGTATTGAATTCCTGTTTAAAAAGAACAAGATAGACTGGTTGCGTGGCTGGGGATCAATCCCCGCCACAGGCCAGGTCAAGGTCGGGGATGAGGTGCACGAGGCGAAGAATATCGTCATCGCCACCGGTTCTGACGCCGCCTCTTTGTCCGGCGTTACGGTCGATGAAAAGATCGTCGTCACCTCCACCGGGGCGCTGGTCTTGTCCAAGGTCCCAAAGAAAATGGTGGTCATCGGCGCTGGTGTCATCGGCCTTGAAATGGGCTCGGTCTACGCCCGTCTGGGCACCGAAGTGACGGTCGTCGAATACCTCGACGCCATTACTCCAGGCATGGATTCCGACGTCCAGAGAACCTTGCAGAGAATTCTTAAGAAACAACGCCTTACCTTTATCATGGGCGCAGCCGTCCAGGGTGTAACCGCCACCAAAACCAAAGCCAAAGTCACCTACAAACTAAGGAAAACCGATGCCGAGACGACGCTGGACACCGACATCGTTCTGCTCGCCACCGGCCGCAAACCCTTCACCGACGGCCTCGGTCTGGGGCCGCTCGGCGTAGAAATTTCACAGCATGGCCAGATCGTCACAAATGCCCACTGGGCCACCAACATCAGCGGCATCTTCGCCATCGGTGACGCCATCGATGGCCCGATGCTGGCGCACAAGGCCGAAGACGAGGGCATCGCCGTCGCCGAAGGCTTCGCCGGCAAGAAAGGCCATGTGAATTATGGCGTTATCCCCGGCGTGATCTATACCAGCCCAGAGGTTGCCAGCGTCGGCGCCATCGAACAAGACCTCAAGAAAGAGGGCCGCGCCTACACGGTTGGCAAGTTTTCATTCATGGGCAACGGCCGCGCCAAGGCGGTGTTTCAAGCTGACGGTTTCGTCAAAATCCTCGCCGACAAAGACACCGACCGCATCCTCGGCGCCCACATCATCGGCCCGTTCGCGAGCGAACTGATCCACGAGATTTGCGTGGCGATGGAGTTTGGCGCATCGGCCCAGGATCTGGCCCTCACCACCCACGCTCATCCAACATTTTCCGAAGCCGTCCGCGAAGCCGCGCTCGCCTGCGGGGACGGCGCAATTCACGCATAAAATCAACACCCTGCCAGATTCCAATTGGCAAAAATATCCTCGGGGGTGAATGGCCCCGGGCCTGACCCGGGGACAGAGGGGGCGGACAGCCCCCAAACCGGTCGGACCCGCAGGGTCCGATCCCTACCCTACCAGCATCCGCAGCCCTTGCGTCACATCGGCGCGCACCGCGAGGCGCAATCCGGGCTCGTCCCCGGCCCGCAACGCCGCGACGATGGCGCGATGATGGCCGGGCACCTCGGTGCGCCGCAGCCGCGCATAAAGCGCCCGCATGGTCGGCCCCAACTGCAGCCAGACGGTTTCCGCCATCGCCAGCATCGCCGGTGCCTGGGCGCGCAAGTAAAGCGTGCGGTGAAATTCCAGATTGGTGCGGATATAGGCCACCGCATCGCCCTTGGCGATGACCTCGGATATCGCGCCATTGATCGCCTGCAACCGGTCATTCAACGCCATGTGCGCACGCGGCAGTGCGCGGCTGGCAAGCTCCGGCTCAAGCAGGGCCCGCACTGATGCAAGCTCTTCAATTCGCTCGTTACTCAGCTCAGGCGTCGATACCCGGCCCGATGCCGAAAGGCTCAGCGCGCCTTCTGCCACCAGGCGGCGAACGGCTTCGCGCGCTGGCGTCATCGAGACATCATGCTGGCGCCCGATGCCGCGCAAAGTCAGCGCATGACCCGGTGCCAGTTCGCCGTGCATGATCTGGACCCGCAACGCCCTGTACACCCGCTCGTGCGCGCGCAATGTTGCGTCAGAGGGGCGGGGCTGGATCAGCATGGGCCATTGTGATCACACGGACCGCGCGCGGTCAATTACCGAAACGGTAGGCATGTAGCCGATGGCCGTTTTGGCGCAGCCATTTGCGCGGTTCGCCATAGGCCGGAAACAGCCGTTCAACAACCTTCCAGTAGGCCGACGAATGGTTCATCTCAGCCAAATGCGCGACCTCGTGGGCAGCGACATAATCCAGCACCTCGGCCCGCGCCATGACCAGCCGCCAGGAAAACATCAGGTTGCCCTGCATCGTGCATGATCCCCACCTGGACCGGGTATCGCGCAAGGTAATTCTGCCATATTCCAGCCCAAGCAACGCGGCATGGCGATCACAGACATTCGTCAGGCGTTGCCGGGCGATGACCTTCAGAAAGGCGGCAATGCGAACCGCGGCGCGCGCCGGATCGCCCGCAACCAGAATTTTCCCGTCCGAAAAATGCGTCGCCTTCGACCGGGCCGCGACCAGTTCAACTTGATTGCCGTCGAACATCACCTGGCCACCGATCCGCGGCACGATTTCGGCGGATTTGCGCGTCAGTTGCCGCCTGATCCAGGCCTCTTTTTCGCGCGCGAATGCCATCGCCTCGGACTGCGAGCTCCAGCGTGGCAACGACAAGGTCACGCGGCCGTCGATGCGCGACACCCGCAGCGAAAGCCGGCGCGCGCGCACGTTGCGCCGCAGCGTTACGTCAACTGCAGGGTCGCCAGCCAGAACCAATTTCGCCATGAATATCTCGATATTTGCCTGTGCTGAAAGCATAAACCGGAATCCACTGCAACTGCCAGCCTGACGCGCAATTCGCGCATTGGATCAAAAGCCTTTGACACCCTTGAATTGATGTGGCAGAGGCATCAAATCTCGGAAAATCCAGGACGTTGAAAGGGGTTCACATGCCCAAAGAAGACTGGGGCGTAAAGCGTATCTGCCCGACCACCGGACGGCGGTTTTATGACCTCAACAAGACCCCGATTGTCAGCCCTTATACCGGCGAGACCATGACGCTTGACGCGAACACCCGGACCCTGGTTTCTGTCGTTGAAAAGCCCAAGAAAAAAGAAGAGGAGCCCGCCGTCAAAGAGGAGAACACCGATCTGTTGGACGATGCTGATGACGTCGATGCGGATCTGCTGGACGGCGCGGATGACGACGGTGTCACGTTGGACGAGATTGCCGATGTGGCGTCGGATGACAACGAAAGCTGACCGGATGTTTCGCTATTATTGACTTGAACTGAATCCGGCGCTTCCGTAGATTATCCGGGCGGTCGCAAATGTTGCCCGCACCTGGATGGGGCCATAGCTCAGCTGGGAGAGCGCTTGCATGGCATGCAAGAGGTCGGGGGTTCGAGCCCCCTTGGCTCCACCAAATTTCGACCCTGACATTTTGACACTAAACCGATATAGCCCTTTTCCAGCACCGCGACATTGGTCAGTCCGTGCTTGCGCGCCAGGTAATAGGCCGTCGCCAAGCCATGCCCGCCACCGCCGATGATAATGATGTCGTATTCGGCCTTGGGCTCGGGATCGCGCCAGATCGGGGCCCAGCCTTCGTTGCCGGTCAGGCCCTGGGTGAGTATCTTTAACTGATATTCCCCAAGTAGCTTGGGCTTTGAGGTAATTTAGCCGCGTTTGGCTGTTTTCGCAAGGTTGTCGCTGGTTGCCTTGGTCAGTCGAGCGTGACTTTGATGTTTTGGTCTGTGTTCTGGGCCTCTGTACCTGTTTTTTGCCCCTGTCGCGCCGTATCGTCGATTTCTGGACACATCTACTTTGCCGCTTTTGTTGAGGTATTGCGGCGATGGCGCTCATGCGGGACATGGAGGTGCGCGTAGGCGCTGAATGGCTTTGAGGATGCCCTGGAAAAGGGAGCCACTGATAGCAACCTCAGCCAGTTGGAAGGTGATGGCACGGGCGTGTCGAACAACTCTTGCGCCGGTTTTGATAAGCCGGGTCTGCAAACTGGTGAGTGACCAGTCGGCCACCTCCTCGGGCAGTTCTACGCCCTGCAAGAAGATGCCAAGGTTATAGGCCAGTGCGTGAAGCTGAAGCCGCACCTCGTTGTTGGCAAAGCGTTTGCAGGACAGTCGCGTCCAGGTGATGGCCTGCTTGCCCTCCTTGATGTGTTGCTCTGCCGTGCCCCGCTGGTTGTAGAAGCGGACAACCTCCTCTGGCTCCATCGGCAGGTTGGTCACGATGAAACCCAAACGGGGAAACAACTCGTCCGGATGCCACTCGATTTTGGCGACCACCCGGCGCGGCTTATCCCAGCTTTGGGCCTGATACTCGAACTCTTCATAGAAGCGTTTGACCTTGGTCTTTGACGGTCGCCCCACTGGGCGGGTGAGACGATGCGCGATGCGACTTTCCAACACAGCGTTCTTCTTCAGGCGGACAGCATAATAATATTCCGCCGCTTCAAGGTCTTTGTACAGCTCCGGGATGGCAAAGGCGGCATCCGCCCTAAAGAACCGCATCAGGTCTCGCTTTGCATAGCGGGCGATGACGGGAGCCAGAAGCGCTTTCCATCCATCGGCACTATGGACGTTGCCATGGCGCAGGACGCTGCGCTCCAGATGACCAAACTGGTTGAAGATGAAGAGCGGATGATAACACATGCAGCCGAAGTGCCCGTTCCATGCGGTTCCTTCCTGTGCCCCGTGGGTCGGGCTGACAGAACTGTCCATGTCCAGTGTGATGTACTTCAGCCCTTTGCGGTCATGCACCGCGTCAATCCACTGTCCCGACAGATCAGAAAGTGCCGCGCGATTATCATTCACTGCCAGAACCTCAGTCTCAAACCGCCCCATCTGGCTCGCGGATGCTGCCTGTTCATCAACAGCCCGTCCGCCCACAATCTGGCGCATCACCGGATCGAGCGCTAAACGCTCCGCGTCATTGACGTCCTCGTAGCCAGCAAGGCGACCAAAGACAGACTGACGCAAAAGCCCGACAAGGGTGTGAACGCAATTGCGGCCCTTGCGCACGTCCTTGAGAAGACCGCCAGCCATATCGTGCAGGCTGAGCACTTCATCCAATTCCCGATACAGCAGCAACCCGCCGTCAGAACTGATCTTGGAACCGTGGAACTCAAGCCGTACCCGACGGTCAAAACCCAGTCTGACACCACCTGATTTGCCCGCACCCTCTGGGTGATCCATGATCTACAACCTTCCGCCACATTAACCTGCTGTAATATAACACAAATACGGGCTTGAATGAAAACAAATCCGTCAGCTACTTGGGGAATGCGGGCTAAACAATATAGCTTGACTCAGGATTTTCTGTTTTAACGGGTGCAACGCCGTCGCGAAAATATTCTTTGGAAAATGCAATCGACAGAACCTTGATTGCCGCAGTGTATGAGGTCCTTGTTCCTGACATGTGAAACACTCTCGTTTTGAATTGAAAAATGCCCATCAAATTGGCGAGACACCAATTCCATTCCTTGGCCAGCGACGTCAAAACCGCCACCAAGTTGGAAGCTGGCGCGTTGACGTCATCTTCACGATCTGCCCGCCGGCTCGCGAATCCATCATCCCGATGGATCGGCGACCGATCATGCACTAACATTCAAACTTAAGAAATAGATTGGGGCCGCGCAGTGTTTCCTGATGCCCGTCTTATACCAACGGCCCTAGTCGTTGACCGTTTTGGCCCATTGTCTGGTAGTGATTGACGTGATTGCGGTTTTGTCGTTTGCAAAGAAGTTCCATGCTTCGCAACACCTGTCGACGATCTGCTCATAATTGTCGAAGACGGATATGGCGAGCTTGTTGGCACGCAGATAAGCCCACACATTTTCCATCGGGTTGAGTTCAGGGGAATAGGGCGGGAGTTTGAGCAGGGTGATGTTGTCGGGTACCTCCAGCTCTGCCGAACCGTGCCAGCCAGCGCCATCCAGAATGAGAAGGGCATGTGCGCCCGATGCGACGGTTTTAGCGATCTCGGCGAGATGCGCGCTCATGGCCTGTGTGTCGGCATGTGGCATGATCAGAGCGGCCGCTTCAGCCCGTTCCGGGCAGACGGCGCCGAAAATGTAGCTCCAGATATAGCGGGTGTCGCGCGGGGCACGGAGGCGTGTTCCACGCTCGGCCCAGATACGGGTGAGCGTGCCCTGCTGGCCAACCCGCGCTTCATCCTGAAACCATATCTCCAGGGGCTTGCTGCGGGCTGTTTCCGGCAAGGCTGCTTCTACCTCTGCGGCGAAGTTTTTTTAAAAGCCTCCTGTGCATCCGGGTCGGATTTCGGATGCTGCGGGCGCACCGACAGACGCCGAAAGCCCAGGCTTGCCAATTGTTTGCCAACAGTTCGCTCATGCATGGTGACGCCGAAGCGCTCTTCGATCTTGCGTTTCAGATCAATGCGCCGCCAGCGCACAACCCCATCGGTTTCGGGGTCGGGACCCGCCCGAACCATTTCCGCCAACTCCTCCTTCTGTGCCGCGCTCAGCAGACAGGGTGGATCCGGCGGGCGACGGTTGAACAGGCCCGACACGCCCTCCGCATTGTAACGGTGGGCCCAATCCCGCAGCGTCTGCCGATCCATGCCGCAGTTTTCTGCCGCCGTCTTGCGGTCAACCCCATCCAGAACCAGGGCAATCGCCAACACCCGTCGCGCCGCTTTCCCATCCCGGCACCGCGCCGCTTCCTGGCGAAGCTCGCCTGCGGACTTGTCTTTTCGCGTAATCCTTACTGCCATCAAAGCCTCCCTTGCCTTGATGCCACTGAATCAGATCACGCCGCTCGTGGGAATCCCCTTGAGTCAAATCTGGGGGCCGTTGGTATTATACCCTGCGCTTCCAAAAAATAGCGGCAAACCATTTCAAATGGGGGAGGACCAAATAGACCCGGGACCGCCAAAAGATCGCCTGCACGTGCTGGAAATGGCCACCCAATTCGGCGTTGGCGGCATTGCCCGGCATGTTCTGGCACTGCGAGATTCGCTGCGCGCGCATGGTCATCAGGCCACTTTGGGCGGAACCCCGGACGCCTGGGCAGGTCCAGGCAACGAGGCCAGTTTTCTTGTGCTTCCGACGCGCTACGTGGCTGGCGACGGCGGCGGAATATTCAGGCGACTGGTGCATGTGGCCAGGGCGACCTGGGTGCTGCGTCGCTGGTTGCAAAAAAACCCGGTCGACCTGATCCACGCGCACGAATCCGCACCGGCATTAGTGGCCAAACTTGCGCGGATCGGCCTGAACATTCCGCTGGCTGTTACCTATCACGGCTCTGCACCGGAACGGATCGCCGGGTTTGGGCGGGTGGCCGCAAAATGTGATCTGGTGATTACACCCAGCAACCGTTCGGCTGAAGACCTGGCCAGCATTGGCGGCGTGCCAAGGGACCGGTTGAGGGTGATTGGTCTGGGGGTGAATCCGGCGCCGCCTGACCCGGCAGATGAAATCGCGGCACTGCGCAAAGAACTGCTCGGCGACGGTAAGCGCCTGATCATTACGATTGCCCGGCTCTGTCGCCAGAAAGGCATCGATATTCTGATCGATTGCGTCGCCAAGATCATCATGACGCATCCAAATTTCCGTTTTGTGGTCGCTGGTGACGGGCCCGACGAGGCCATGTTGATGGACCTGGCGCGGCGAAAGAATGTTCAGGACAACTTACGGTTTTTAGGGCGGGTGAGCCGACCGCATCTTTACTTGCGGGCGTCCGACCTGTTTCTGCTGACGTCGCGCTGGGAAGCCCTGCCGTTCACGATTGTCGAGGCTTTTCAGGCCGGTGTTCCGGCCGTTGCCACCGCCTGTTCGGGGGTGGTTGAACTGATCGACGACAGCGTCGGCGCAGTGGTGCCGATCGGGGACATTGACGCGATCTGCGCGGCTGTGACGAATATTCTGTCTGACAAAGCGCGCCGCGCCGCGATGGCTGCGGCGGCGCTGGAACGCAGTGCCGAGGACCGGTTCAATCCGGATCGGGTGTATGACCAGTTCGAACAAACCTATTATTCGCTGATCCGGCGCGTGCGCTAGCTTTAGCACCCACCGATCGTGCACAATCAACGCGGCCATCCGACCCGTATACCATTGTGTTGCCTTACACTGGCCCAATTCCAGCGTATATGCTGGGCGCTAAACGAATGAAGTTTCGTCAAGGAGGTGGGAATGAGAATCGGGGTGATCGGCGCGGCTGGCAAAATTGGCCGGATGCGTGTCCGCACGATCCTGGATCATCCGCAGACAACGCTTGCAGCCGTCATGGACGTTTCGCTCGAAAAAGCCCGGGCCTTTTCCGGCGGTACCCCGGCATTTGACGATCTTGGCAGATTTCTTGCGGTTGCCATGGACGCGGCGGTGATTTCCACCCCGGCATATTTGCGCGAGCCGCTGTGTATCGCCGCCTTCGAGGCAGGCCTGGACGTTCTGTCTGAAAAGCCGTTGGCCCACACTGTGAATGCAAGCCGTCGGATACTGCAGGCCGCCAAATCGGCCAAGCGCCACCTGGCGGGCGGGTTCAACATGCGCTACTACCCGGCATTTTCCTATGTAAAGGACGTGGCGGCATCTGGCCGGATCGGAACAATCGATCATATTCGTGTTTACGGCGGCCATCAGGGCCTTGGGAATTTCGCGCATGACTGGGAATACCAGTCCAACAAATCGGGCGGCGGGGCGCTGTGGGACGTGGGTATCCACATGACCGATATCGCCCGTCACCTGATGGGTGAGATCACCAGCGTCTATGGTGTCGCCACCGGAAATGTCTGGCAAGTGCCGGGCTCCGAAGACAATGCCATTGCAATTCTCAAAAGCCCCTCGGGCGTGTCTGCCATCTATCAGGCCACCTGGATCGACTGGAAAGGTTACAAAAGCATGGTCGAGGTCTATGGCTCGCACGGCATGGTGCGGGGCTCCTATGCGCCGATGGAAAACCTGCTGATCACCATGTCCGAGCCGGGCGGAGCACCCACGACCAGCAAGAAGAGCTACCCGGAAATAATGGTGCGCGAAAAACTAATGTCATGGAAAACCACGGCGCTGAAGTCGTTCCGGCAAGAACTGGATGATTTCATCGGACTTGTCGAAGGAAAAACCGGCTTGCGGATTGCCGATGGCCATGCCGCGCTGCGGGCCGTTGAAATTGCCGCGGCGATCCCGGAAAGCCACCGCACCGGTCAGACTATCGAGTTGCCTGATCTTGGGCCGATGGCATGGTAAGTCTTGTGTTGTTGTAGACATTCGGTGACGAATTTATCCGCTGGAAATGTGAATTGACGTGAGCACCAAACCCACTCTTTCGCTTATCGTGACCGTCGTTGACGGTGGTCACCACCTGCGTGAATTTCTGGTCGCGGCCACGTCCCTTGACGACCCGCCGTCAATGGAAATCATCGTGCCGTTTGACGCCAGCATCAAGGATGGCCTGACCTTTCGCGACGCATTCCCACAGGTTGAATTTCTTGACCTCGGGCAGATCATCCCGAAACGTCCGATCACCACCGAAGCGGGTCAGCACGAGCTTTACGACCGCCGCCGCGCCGCTGGTCTTGCCGCCGCACAGGGTGAAATCATCGGCATGCTCGAAGACCGCGGTCACCCCAGGGCCGACTGGGCGCGCAACCTCGTTCGCCTCCACAAGGAAACCGGCAAGAACGTGATCGGCGGCGCGATCGAGTGTCAGGAACCGGTCAGCCTGCTGAACTGGACGTTTTATGTCATCGATTTCGGCCGCTATGGGCGTCCGTTTGCAAGCGGTCTGGTTGCCTGGGTCTCGGATGTGAATGTCAGCTATTCCCGCAAGGCGCTGGAAGCCACGCGCCACATCTGGCAAGAGCGTTTTCACGAACCACTGGTTCATTCGTTTCTGGTCGACAATGGCGATGAGCTTTTTCTGTCCAACGAACTGGTCGTCAATCATCGCCGCCCGCCGGTCGCGCTCGGTCATTTGCTAAGCGAGCGATTTCAGTGGGGGCGACTTTTCGGGTATATCCGGGCGATGCAGTTTAGCACCCGTCAGCGGATCCTGTTCATTGCCGGCAGCCCGCTGATCCCGCCCCTGCTTTGGCTGCGCCACGGGATGCTGCAAAAACGCAAAGGGCGCGGGCTGCGGTATCTGATGGCGCTGCCCTATGTCATTTTGCTGACCACCGCATGGATGCTTGGCGAAGTCTGGGGCTACATCACCCGGCGCCCCTGACGCAATGAACCAGACACAAGCCGAGCGCAGAGAGCCGACTGGTGGCTTCGCCCGTGGTGCGAATGTGGAATTGACCTGCGAAGTCGAATAGGCATGGCCAAAGAAGCCATTACAAAATGGAAACCAAACGGATAAACACATGCACGTCGCCATCGACGCGAGTTCCTGGGAAAATGAGCGCGGTTTTGGCCGCTTTACCCGCAGCCTAGTTGGCGCGCTTGCCGCCCGCGAAACCGGCTTTGAATATTCCCTGTTGTTTGATCAGGCTCCGATGCGCGCGGTGCCCGACAATGTGGGCGTCGTTGTGGCCGGGGCGCGGCAGTCTATCGCTGACGCTGCAACCGGCAAGGGGGGTGCGCCAGGGCGGTCATATGCTGTCCATGATGGCTGCGGCGCGGCGTATGAAGTGCGATCTGTTTTTCTACCCGGCGATGTATTCCTATTTCCCGCTGCTGGCGCGCACCCCGTCGGTGGTGTGCTACCACGACACCATCCCCGAACGCTTCCCCGATCTGATCTTTCCCACAAGGATGAATTTCCGCCTGTGGCAGGCCAAGTCCTGGCTTGCGAAACATCAGGCCAACCGAGTGATGACGATTTCCGCCGCCTCGGCGGATGATCTGACCGCGTTGCTGAAGATCAAACGCGACAAGATCGACGTGATCACCGAAGGGGCAGACGCGGTGTTTCAGCCGGTCACCGACAGCGGGCGCCTTTCTGCCGTTCGCCAGAAATACCGGATCGCCGAGCGTGCCCCGCTGCTGGTCTATGTGGGCGGTTTTAGCCGGCCCAAGAACGTCATCCGCCTGATCGAGGCGATGTCGGCGATCCTGGATCAGGTGCCGGACACCCATCTTGCGCTCGTCGGGCGCACCACGGGCGCGCGATTCTGGGACAACGTGGACAAACTGCAGGACGGCGTGCGCCGTGATAGGCGCATCACCGACCGCATCGTTTTCACCGGCGAAATCGACGACGGCGATCTGGCGGTTCTGCTCAGCGCCGCAGAGGCGCTGGTGTTTCCGTCGCTCTGGGAAGGTTTCGGGATGCCGGCGGTCGAGGCGATGGCCTGCGGCACCCCGGTTCTGTCGTCAAACCGCGGCAACCTGCCCGAGGTTGTCGGCGATGGCGGCCTGTTCTTTGATCCGATGTCAAGTGCCGAACTGGCCAGCCGGGCCACACAGTTACTGTGCAATCCCGATCTTCGGTCGCGCCTGTCGCGCAACGCGGTCAAACAGGCGGCAGGTTTTGGCTGGGACCGCGGCGCGGCACTGGCCGAGGCCTGTTTTCTGAAAGCCGTGGAGAAAGCCTGAACGCGCAAACCAAAGCCGTGCTCCTTTAATCAGACCCACTCAGCCATTTTGATTTTTCGCAAGATCAAGCGATGGCGCCGGTATCTCAGAAAAACGCCTGCAGCCCGGTCTGCGCGCGCCCCAAAATCAGCGCGTGCACGTCGTGCGTGCCCTCGTAGGTGTTCACCGTTTCGAGGTTGACCATATGGCGGATCACCTGGAATTCCTGCGAAATGCCATTGCCGCCATGCATGTCGCGGGCCATCCGCGCGATGTCGAGCGCCTTGCCGCAGTTGTTGCGTTTCATCAATGACACAAGTTCCGGGCTGGCCTCGGCCTCATCCATCATCCGCCCCAAGCGCAAGCAGCCCTGCAGCCCAAGCGATATTTCAGTTTGCATGTTCGCCAATTTCAACTGAAACAACTGGGTGCCTGCCAAAGGTTTGTCGAACTGCTTGCGGTCCAGCCCATACTGGCGCGCCGCGTGCCAGCAAAACTCGGCCGCCCCCATAACCCCCCAGCTGATCCCGTATCGGGCGCGGTTCAAACAGCCGAACGGGCCTTTGAGCTCCTCGACATCAGGCAACAGCGCGGCCTCGCCAACCTCGACATCACGCATCACGATCTCGCCGGTGATCGAGGCCCGCAGCGAAAGCTTGCCACCGATCTTCGGAGCACTCAGCCCGGCCATGCCTTTGTCCAGCACAAAGCCGCGGATTTTGCCGCCATGCGCATCGGATTTCGCCCAAATCACGAAAACATCGGCAATCGGGCTGTTGGAAATCCACATTTTGGCACCATTCAACCGGTATCCGCCTGGCGTTTTGGTGGCCCGGGTCTTCATCGCACCCGGGTCAGACCCGGCATCCGCTTCAGTCAGTCCAAAGCAGCCAATGAGCTCGCCACTGGCCAGCTTGGGCAGGTATTTCAGCCGCTGTTCTTCGCTTCCGTAAGCATAGATCGGATACATCACCAGCGAGCTTTGCACCGACATCATCGACCGATAGGCCGAATCCACCCGTTCGATCTCGCGGGCCACCAGACCATAAGTGACATAAGACGCGCCAATGCCGCCGTATTCCTCTGGCAGGGTGATCCCCAGCAGGCCCATCTCGCCCATCTCGCGAAAGATTGCCGGATCGCATGTTTCGTTCGCATAGGCGTCGATGATCCGCGGCTGCAGTTTTTCCTGCGCATAGGTGTGCGCCGCGTCGCGCATCGTCCGCTCGTCTTCGCTGAGTTGGGCGTCCAACAGAAACGGGTCTTCCCAACTAAACCGGGCCAGCCCCGGGCGGTTCTTTGCAGAAATATCCTTGAGCATTCGGGCCTCTCCTAGGCTGACGCAAGACTGTTGACGGCAGCCTCAAGCGCCGCTTCGATAATGTCCAGCGCCTCGGTAACCTGATCCATCGGCGTCGTCAGCGGCGGCAACAGGCGGACAACATTGCCGCGCGTGCCGCACGGCAGAATGATCAGGCCACGGGCCTCGGCTTCGGCAATCACCGCATTGGTCAGCGCTGCGTCAGGGTTATTGCTGGCACGATCCGTGACCAGTTCCATCGCCACCATAGCACCAAGACCGCGAACATCACCAATGGCTTCCATGCCCTGACGGGCCGCGATCGCGTTCAGACGCGCCATGATAATATCGCCAATCTCAACTGCCCGCGCGCAAAGTTGCTCCTCTTCAATCACGTCCAGCACCGCATTGGCCGCCGCCACCGCCAGCGGATTGCCGGCATAGGTGCCGCCAAGCCCACCCACCGGGCTTGCATCGACAATCTCAGCCCGCCCGGTCACCGCCGACAATGGAAACCCGCCAGCCAGTCCCTTGGCCATCGCCACCAGGTCGGCGGCAACCCCGGCGTGTTCAAAGGCGAAAAGCTTTCCGGTGCGCCCCATGCCGGCCTGAATTTCGTCGGCAATCAGCACCATTCCATGTTGATCGCAAATCTCGCGCAAAGCACGCAGGAATTCGGGCGGCGCAATGTTGAAACCGCCCTCGCCCTGCACCGGCTCGATGATCATCGCCGCAACCCGATCGGGGTCGATCGAAGAATTGAGCATGTTGTTGAGCACTGACAGGCTTTCGCTGACACTCACGCCGTGAAATGCATTCGGAAACGGCACGTGCACGACTTCCGGCGGCATCGCTCCGAACGCTTTCTTGTAGGGGACCACTTTGCCGGTCAGCGCCATGCCCAACAGGGTGCGCCCGTGAAACGCGCCGCCAAACGCAATCACGCCAGAGCGCCTAGTAAAGGCGCGCGCCATTTTAACCGCGTTTTCAACTGCTTCCACGCCGGTGGTGATAAGCATGGTCTTTTTTGAAAAATCCCCCGGCGTTAACAGGTTCAGGCGTTCGGCAAGCCGGATATAACTCTCGTACGGGGCGACATTGAATGACGTGTGTGTGAATTGCTTTACCTGCGCCTCGACAGCGGCCATGACTTTGGGGTGCCGGTGTCCGGTGTTGTTCACTGCAATACCGGCGGCAAAGTCGATGTAACGGCGCCCATCAGCACCCCAAAGCTCGGCATTTTCAGCCCTGACTGCATAAATGCCGCGGGTAGCGACCCCGACTGCGACCGCAGCCTCGCGGCGTGATTGGAGTTTCTGAGTCGCAGACATGGCGCATTCCTTCGCTGGCAATATTTCTGGGTTTTCCCATCAACCGTGGGGGCATGCAATGGCAATTGCAGCAACGGAAATCAGTTAGATTCTGGCACCAGCATCATGCTTTTAGCCGCCGCCTTGAATTACGCATCCTTGCGCACTTTGCATAACTTGCGATAGATGACGCAGAGCATGTCACATAGACGTTCGGGCACGCCACCGGGCGGAGCGCTAAATCAAACTGAATACCACCAAGGAAACAAAGATGACCCAGACCTCACCAGCACCATCAACATTGATCGGGCAATTTGCGACCTCACCCGTGCGCCGCATTGCCCTTGTTCTTACGGGCATTGGTCTCATCACCCTTGGTGCCAAAGTGCAGGTGCCGTTCTGGCCGGTGCCGATGACCCTGCAAACGCTTGCGCTTATGATCATCTTTGCCGCCAGCGGGCTGCGCCTGTCACTTGAAATCATTCTTGGCTACCTGGCGCTTGGTCTTGCAGGTGTTCCGGTCTTTGCCGGCGCAGCGGCCGGGCCGCTTTATTTTGCCGGTCCAACGGCGGGCTTCTTGCTGGGCTTTGTCGGGGCGGCGGTGATTGTCGGCTGGGCGGCTGATCGCGGAATGGCCCGCCGTCCATTGGCGTTGTTCGGTGCCATGCTTGCCGGAGACGCGGTGATCTTTGCGTTAGGGTTTCTGTGGCTCGGATTCCTGTTCACAACCGCATCCGGTGCGACCCTTGGCGCAGAGGTGGCGTTTGCCAGTGGCGTTAATCCGTTCGTGCTGGCCGACCTGGTCAAGCTGGTACTGGCTGTGCTGGTGATCACGGGTTTTGCACGCCGCGCGCGCCGGGGCTGAGATCGCCTCTGGCTTCGCGAACTGCTTTCACGGCAGCCGAATTTATTGTGCAGATACTGCCGGGGCACACCAAAAGTCTCGCGCGCCAAAACAGCGGTTCGTCACGCAGCGATAGAATAGATTTCGCCAGCGCGCAAAGTAGGCATGCTCAGCACGGCATATTTGCGCCCGTCAGCGGGGTTCGAATAGGGCTCTCCGATTCTGCTGGCCGAGTAGCCAAGTTGGCGAAGCGCCCGCATCAGCGTGACGGGCGACAGCGATATCAGCTTTTGTCCTCTCTGTCTGGCGGCGACCGTCACCAAACCATCTACGATCAAAGACAGGCACTTGGATCGGTCGGCGCGTCCGGTCACGTCGTCTGAAATTACCAGACGAGTGCATTCCCAAACTTTCGGCGATGAAATCTCTGCGCCGAGCGCTTGATTCGGAATATCCGGCAATTTCCCGGCAGCCGCATCGCGCAACATGTATGTGTATTCGCCCCAGGACGATGTTGTCGGCATGGTTCTGGCGCCGCCGATAACCTGCCGGTCCCGCAAGACCAGCGAGTAATGCGCCAGCGGGTTGTCGTATTGATCCATCTCCACATCGTCGTTATGCGGAATGTCCCATCCCAGCGTGTCCACAAAAAACCGCTTTCGAAGGCCGAGATAGTCAAAAAAAGCGCTTCCATGCAGGTGAAGATGCGACAAGTCAAAGGTGATATTTTTCATAATTCACTCTCCCAATTGGCGAGTCCACTAAAGCCGGTAACTGGGAATTTGTGAATCAGAATCTTCTTATCAGCGACAGGAAGATCACGATTTCAACCTGCAGAGCGAGGAAATCATATCATTCTGTATTCAACAGCCCTGCTGGCGGCCTGGGTATTTGTCCGAGCTCCCAGTTTCCTCTTGGCGCCGCTTAGCCGTTGCTTTATTGCCCCTTCCGACACCCCAAGCTGGAATGCAATTTCCTTTAATCGCAGCCCATCCTTAACCAATTGAAGCGCCTCGAGCTCGGCTTTGGTAATATTCGAGGGCGGCACCGACATCACGTGCAAACGCTTTAAATGAAAGTCCAAATGTGCAATTTCGACAGGCGAGAACTCCCGATCACTGCGCGCAAACGTACCAAACGAGCGGAGCCCTTTTGGATCATCAAGCGTACAACAAACGACCGCGCCAAAATTCAGGCCGAATTTTCTTGCTTGGGCCAAAACTCCCGATGTGTCCGAGGCTAAAATTTCGCTCCATCGCGCCGATCCGGTGTTGCCATAGACCCACCTGACAATCGGGTCACACAACATCAACCCGTTATGGGTGTAATATTCGATCCACTCGGGCGGAAACTCATTTCGTTCGTCGACCGGGAACGCGAACCCGATTCGCAGCGCGACGTAGTATCCCGCAGTGGCGATTGACGAGAATTCAATCGGCCAATTTGAAGCCATTGCCAAGTCGCAATCTCCGGCTGTAGACAAGTGGAACGACTATCGAGTCGCAAAACGACCAGTTGGTTTTCTTGCATACTAACTATTGGGTGAGGTGGTTAGCAACTTAAAAGCGAGTAAAATTGTCCAATGGAAGGCAGCCCCAACATATTGGCGGCGATTGCAAGACTGGATGCGCTGTGCCCGGCGGGCTATGCGATGGCTCTACATATCAGCTATACGACGCCGAAATTTCTGTTCCAGGCCTACGATTCGGATTGGATGGAACAATACTCCAAACAGGGCCTCGTTTTGAAGGATCCGACGGTCAAGTGGGGATTTGAGAACACCGGTACAATTAACTGGCGCGATCTAAAAGATCTCGACGAAGCCGGGTACTTGAGCAGGCGCAGGCGTATGGAATAATACATGGGTTTACCTTTTCGATTGACCGAAATGATTCCAGGTCAATCACCAGTTTCGCGCGCAATGACCGGGATTTTTTTTTCGGCTGAGATAAAAGAAATTTCGGAAATTGTGACCGAGTTGCATAGCTACACCGCTGATATTGATGAATTTTCTGGTGTGGAGCTTGCGCAGCTTAAACAAATGTCGGTTGAACTCACACATGGGTAATTAGAAGCCTTTGGTGCGTCGGCCACTCGCCAATTGTCTGCATTTTGAAGTCTAATTATTGTTTTGTTCTAGACCGGATTTTTGCGTTCAACCCGACTTCGGTAAAACAGGTTTGACCGGCCAGTGGCCCTCGCAATTTCGCATCCAATCGGCTGTCCCGGCGTTGGCACGCGCGCGCATTAGATTGAAGTTCCGTCACCCTGCACATCTCAATTTATTAGATCAACGTTAGATCATTCCCAACGAGTCACACGCCCTTGGCACTTGCCAATTCGGGTCAGCTGACAGTCGCAGATTGACCGCCCAAGTGGACCCGTTGCCGCCTGTGCATAAAAACACAGTTGACGGCATTATTGTTGCTTCGCTGTGCGTGCGAGATGTGATTCGAGCATTTGGACATGCCTCGTGGCAAGGACCGCAACGCTGCATTGACCGGCTCACTAATCGGATCCCGGGTTGTTGCCAGACGCTTGGACCCAGCCCCGCCAGTGGCTCTTGCTTGCGGTTGCCGGCAGGGGTATCGCATGAATAGCTGGCCCGTGTTTGCTACGTGCATCAACGTCTGATTCAATGTCACCAGAACACGCATCTGGAGGACTTGCTTTGGAAAAGACTACATCATTTCAATCTGTTATTTCGGCCATCCCTGACCCTCGCCAGCAGGCGAAGGTGCTTTACCCGCTTGATGAGATCCTGCTTTTAAGCCTGTGTGCGGTGGTCTCGGGCGGCGAGAGTGTCGTTGATATTGTCGAATATGGTGAAGAAAAGCTGAAGTTTCTGCGCAAATTGGCCCCTTTTGAGCACGGCATTCCCTCGCATGACACGCTTTCAACGGTGTTTCGGCTGCTTGATCCGGAGAAGTTCAGTACAGCCTTTGCGCAATGGGCTGCTGGCCTGGCGGGACGCGTTGAAGGCTCGATTGTGGCCGTCGATGGCAAGACGATGCGCGGGTCAAAGGCCGGTGGTGAAACACCTCTGCATTTGATCTCGGCCTACTGTGATGATCTGCGTCTGGTACTGGGTCAGCGGGCAAGTGCGCACAAAAAGAACGAGATCAAGGACATTCCATTGCTCTTGGATTTGCTCCACGTTGAGGGCGCGATCGTGACGCTGGACGCGATGGGGTGCCAACGCCAGATTGCCTGCAAAATCCGCGACAAGGGGGCCGACTACGTGCTGGCGCTCAAGGGAAATCAGAGCAGCCTTTTTGAGGATGTGAAACTGTGGTTTGAAGAGAGGGAGCATGAAAATACTGCGTCGTTACAGACTGTTGATGGCGATAAAGGTCGGATTGAGACCCGGACCTACACCCAGAGTGACACCATAGAATGGCTGCAAGAGCGCCATCCGGGTTGGGCGGGCCTGACCAGTATTGGTCGCGTTGTCTCGATCCGTGAAAGCAACGGGAAAACAACACAACAAACCCGATACTTCATCTCGTCTCTACCGAAAGATGCGCCGCGCTTTGCCCATGCGGTACGCTCCCATTGGGGGATTGAAAACCGCCTCCACTGGGTGCTCGACGTCACATTCCGCGATGATGACAGCCGTGTTCGTAAGGATCACGGCCCCAAGAATTTTGCCGTCATCAAACACATGGCAATGAATCTGCTCAACAAGGCAAAAGATAAAAAATCGCTCAGGGTCATGCGCAAAAAGGCCGGATGGAACAATCGGTTCTTACTGCAAATTCTCCGGACATAACCTTCATGCGATTCCCCTGCGGTTGCCGGTTGAAGACCGCGCGGCTTGGCGAATACTGTATCACTATGGGAACCGCCAAATCCGACTATCTGACGACCAAAGAGCTCGCCGAACTGCTGCGAATCAAAGAACGCAAGGTTTATGACCTGGCGGCGGCTGGCGATGTGCCCTGCGTGCGGGTGGTGGGCAAACTTCTGTTTCCACGATCCCAGATCGAGGCATGGATGGCCGCGGCCCAATCCGGACCCGGCGCAACTGACCGCCAGCCCCCGGCAATTCTGGTGGGCAGCCACGATCCGTTTCTGGACTGGGCGTTGCGCGAATCCGGCAGCGGGCTGGCGGCATTTTTTGACGGCAGTCATGACGGCCTGGACCGGATGGCCGAGCGAAGTGCGGTTGCCTGCGGTCTGCACATTCACGAAGATGGCGGCTGGAATATTAGCACAGTCAGCCAGGCACTCGGACAAGAACCGGTTGTGCTGATCGAGTTCGCACAGCGTAAGCGCGGATTGATTGTAGCTGCGGGAAATCCACACGCAATTTCCGGCATAAATGGTCTGGCCGGGCTGCGTTTCGCACGTCGGCAGGCAAGCGCGGCCAGTCAAACCCTGTTTGAGGCCCTGGCGTTTCAGGCAGGGCTGGATATTTCCGACTTGCAGGGCCCGCCCGAGGCGGCACGAACCGAAGACGACCTTGCCCGCATGGTTCTGGACGGCAAGGCAGACGCCGGTCTGGGGTTGGCGTCGGTAGCCGCTCAACTAGGCTTGGGCTTTGTGTCACTTACCCAAGAGCGGTTTGATTTACTGGTATGGCGTCAGGCCTGGTTCGAACCGCCATTCCAAAAACTGCTGCGATTTGCGCGCACTACGACATTTAAAGACCGCGCCGCAGATATGCCGGGCTATGACGTCTCTGGTTTTGGAACCGTTCATTTCAACGGTCGCTGATTTTGGCCGGTCCAAAGCAGATCGCGTTTGAAGTGAAACTCCGACCGTCCCGGCCCCCGAGCCGGGACCTCTTGGCCAAAACGAGGCCCCGGATCGGAGTCCGGGGCGGCGTGTGGCTCAGGTAAAACGCGAACCGCTCTAGGACATACCCATAAAGGGAATTCCCAAACTGGTTGTGTTGTGATTCAGTTCTCCAAAACAATGGAGGCAGGCATGGCGCGGTTCGATTTGACGGATTTTGAGTGGTCGATTATCCAGCCGATACTGCCGCAAAAGTCACGCGGCGTTAAGCGCGTGGACGACAAGAGAGTGCTGAACGGTATTTTCTGGCGGCTTCGAACCGGCGCGCCGTGGGCGGATATTCCGGCGCGATATGGCCCGCACACGACTTGCGTAAACCGTTTCAACCGCTGGCGCAAGGCGGGCATTTGGGCGATGCTTTTGCGAGAGGTATCAAAGGCTTACGACGGTGACATCCAGATGATCGACAGCTCATCGATCCGGGTGCATCAACACGCCGCCAATGGCAAAAAAAAGCGCAGCGATCCCGTAGCATGGGCCGTTCGCGCGGCGGGCTGACGACGAAAATTCATGCGCTGGTGGATGCCGTGGGCCGACCCATCCGGTTGAAACTGACCGAAGGCCAGGCGCATGACGGGCGTTCGGCGGCGGATATGTTTGCAACGCTCGGGCCGGGGTCTGTCCTGCTGGCCGACCGGGCCTATGACAGCGACGCCTTGCGGGCGCGTCTCGCCAAACAGGGCGCGTGGGGCAATATCCGGTTGATGCCGAACCGGATCCGTTTGCAGGAGTTCTGTCCGGAGCTTTACAAAGAAAGGAACTTTGTCGAACGGTTCTTCAACAAACTCAAACACTTCCGGGCAATCGCAACCCGATACGACAAGCGTGACGACAACTTCCTCGCCTCCGTGCAATTGGCTTCACTGCGGATTTGGTTGCGATCTTATGAGTCGGTGACCTAATTCGCGTTCGGAAAAAACAACTGCTGCCCAGCCACCCGAAAGTCCGCGATCGCCGCCTGTCCTGGCGCTCCGATCAGCCAGTCCACAAATATCTGGCCTGCTTTTGCCCTCACTGCCGGATGCCGGGCCGGGTTTACCAGAATAATCCCGTATTGGTTGAACAGCCGCGCATCGCCCTGAACCAGGACAACATGTTCGACTTTACGACCAAAGGAAATCCACGACGCCCGGTCGGCCATCACATAGCCGCCCATTTCAATTGCGATATTCAGCGTTGCGCCCATGCCGGCGCCGGTTTCGCGATACCAGCCGCCAGAGGCCGCGGCCACATCGACGTCGCCTTCGCGCCAAAGCCTGCGTTCCGCCTTATGAGTGCCGCTGTCATCGCCTCGCGACACAAAAACCGCGCCACTTGCGGCAATTTGCAACAATGCGGCGACCACATTATCCATCCCAGACACTTCCGCCGGATCGGTGGCCGGACCAATAATGACAAAGTCGTTGTACATCAGGTCAAAGCGCTCAACGCCCCAGCCTTGCGCCACGAACTCGATCTCGGATGGCTTGGCATGAACCATCAGAACATCGCCATCGCCCCGAACCGCATTCTTGATCGCCTGGCCGGTTCCAACCGCCACGACCCGCACTTCGATGCCGGATTCTGCTCGGAAAATCGGCAAGATGGCGTCCAGCAGGCCAGAATTTCGCGTTGATGTGGTTGACTGCAAAACAATGAAATGCTCGCCGGCCACGGCCGAGCCGACAAGGCTGAGCAAAAACACCAGCGTTGCCACCAGAATATTCAAGAATTTCGGCACCATCCGCTCACCCACCCGCTGCAGGTTTCAAGACCAGCTTGCTCGCCAGAAACGCCCGTGCATGGGCAGAGCGGGGTCGCCTGAAAAAGCTTTTTGCGGGGCGTTGTTCTGCGACCTGCCCGAGATGCACGAACACGATCTCATCTGCCAGCCGTTGCGCCAGGCCAAGATCGTGGGTAACCATGATGATCTTGGTCCCGGTGCGCGCCGCGTGGTTGATCAGCTCTTCGATGTCATGACATGCAGCGGGGTCCAGACTTGATGTGGGTTCGTCCAGAAACAGGATCGCAGGCTCGGCCGCCAGGGCGCGAACCAGCGCCAGGCGCTGTTGTTCGCCACCCGACAGCGTGCGGGCGGGCTGATACCCTCGCTCAATCAAATTACCCTGATCTAACAGTTGCCTGACTCGCGCGCCGCGCCCACGACGCGGCACACCGTGTGCAGCAAGCGCATAGCTGATGTTTGCAGCGACCGAACGGCGCAGCAGCACCGGTTTCTGAAACACCATCGCCTGGCCCCGGCGCAGCGCCTTGTCGGCGACCTGCCCGGCAAACTGAATGTGCCCGGATGTGGGAGCGATCAGCCCATGCAGCAGCCGCAAGAACAGGCTTTTGCCAGCACCGTTCGGCCCCAGAATCATCGTCGGACCGGCCGTGCGAATCTCAAGCGCGTTGACGTCTACCAGACGCTGCCCGCCCGCCTCATAGGTCAGATTTTCGACCATGATCGGCAATTGCGCCAAGGCTGGCGGCACCTCGCTCAGGGCTGGCGACGCAACCTCAGGCATTTTCCGCCTGCTGTGCTGACAGGCCAAGCGTGGCCACACCCGCATTAACCGCGATCGCCACCAGGATCAGGATGGTTCCAAGCGCCAGCGCCAATGTCAGATTTCCGCGCGACGTTTCCAGCGCAATTGTTGTCGTCATGACCCGCGTGACGTGGTTGATGTTGCCGCCGACGATGATCACCGCCCCGACCTCTGCAATGGCGCGGCCAAATCCAGCGAGAAGTGCGGTCGAAAGGCCATAACGCCCGTCCCACAGTAACGTCGCAACCACCGCCAATCGTGACACGCCGAAAGAGCGGAGCTGCTCGGAATACTCGGCATTCAGACTTTCCAGCAATTGCCGCGAAAGCGCAGTGACAATCGGCGCGACCAGCACGGTCTGAGCAATTATCATCGCCGTCGGCGTATAGAGCAGCTGCAGCACACCCAGGGGCCCGGAATTTGACAGCATCAGATAGGCCAAAAGCCCAACCACAACCGGCGGCAGCCCCATCAGTGCATTCATCAGCACAATCACCGCTTGCCGTCCGGAAAACCGGCTCACCGCCAGCAGCGCGCCAAGCGGCATGCCGATCAGCGCCGAAATGAACACCGCGAACAGCGAGACCCGCAGCGACAACAACACCACAGCCCAAAGATCGGCGTCACCCGACAGGATCAACCCCAAGGAGCGGGCAAATATTTCTGTGTATTCCTGCATAATTTCCGAAATAGTTAGATTTAAGCGACATAATCGGAAATTTCGCACCAAAATGCAAGAGCGATCAGCCGGTATCCCTCGTTGGTCTCAGACGGCTTTTTGCCCCGCCACCAGCGAAATCACATAGATCACCGCCGCCACGACGACAATGCTCGGCCCGGCCGGGCTGTCCGCCAACAATGATGCAATCACCCCGCCCACCGCCGCTGCCGCGCCGAACAGAACCGCCAACAGCGCCATACTTTCCGGTGTTCTGGCAAAGCCGCGCGCCGCGGCGGCAGGCACAATCAACATGGCCGCGATCAAAAGCGCCCCGACTACTTTTAGTGCCAGCGCCACCACAACCGCCAGCAACAGGGTCAGAATCAGCCGCTCTTTCTGCGGGTCAATCCCGGTCGAGACCGCCAGTTCCGCATTCAGCGTGGCGGTCAGCAGCGCCGACCAGCGCCACACCAGCACTCCCAGTACCGCACCCGACCCGCCCCAGATCAGCGCCAGATCGGCGACCGTCACGGTCAGAATATCGCCGAACAGAAAGGCCGTCAGATCAACCCGGACGCCCTTCAGGAATGAGATCGCAACCAATCCCAAAGCCAGCGCCGAATGCGCCAAAACCCCAAGCGTGGTATCCACCGCGTGGCCGCGCCCGGCCAGAGTTGACACCGAAGCGCCGACCGCCAGCACCACCACCAGGGTGCCAACGGTGATTGACAGCGAAAACGCCAGCGCCAGCGCAACCCCCAGAATCGCCGCGTGTGCCATTGCGTCGCCGAAATAGGCCATCCGCCGCCACAGCACGAACGCGCCAAGTGGCCCGGTGGCCAGCGACAGCCCAACACCCGCCAGGGCCGCGCGCAGCAGAAAATCGTCCAGCATCAGGCGCTCTCTTTGGACAGATGATCGTGGCCGGTGTGGTCATGGTCATGGTCATGCTCGTGCCGGTAAAGCGCCAGCGCTCCGCCGGTGCCAATACCAAACAACGCCCGGTATTCCGGCGCCTCTGACACGATCTGCGGAGAACCTTCGCAACAGATATGCCGGTTCAGGCAAATGACCCGGTCCGAGGCACTCATCACCACGTGCAGGTCATGGCTGACCAGCAGCACGGCACAACCCAGATCCTGACGGGTCTCTTCGATCAGCCGATAAAAGGACGCCACGCCGGGCTGGTCCAACCCCTGCGTCGGTTCGTCCAGGATCAGAATCTCGGGTTGCACCAATAACGCGCGGGCCAGAAGCACGCGCTGAAACTGGCCGCCAGACAGCGATGTCATCTGGCGATGCGCCAGCCCGTCGGCACCGACCCGCGCGGTCGCCTGTGCCACCCCGTTTGCGCCCGCGCGGCGCGGCAGCGACAAAAACCGCGCCACCGTCAACGGCATTGTCGCGTCGATCGCCAATCTTTGCGGGACATAACCAACTTGCAGCGCCTTGCGCCGCCAAACCCGGCCGCTTGCCGGCGGTATGATTCCCAAAAGCGCCCGCACCAGAGTGGATTTGCCAGAGCCGTTGGGCCCGACAATTGTCACGATCTCGCCTTTGGAAATGGAAAAATCAACGTGTTCAAGCACGGTGGTTGCGCCATACTGGACGCTCAGGTCCTTCGCCTCGATCAACCTCATTTGCCTGCCTCTTCGCGGCAGGCGGGGCAAATACCGACGGCTTCCAAACTCATCCGGTCAACCTGAAACCCGATGCGATCTGCGGACTGGCGCAATTCTGCGGCTGCTGCCGGCTCGGAAACTTCGCCAACGGTGTCGCAACTCGAACAAATCAAAAAGACCGGCGCATGGGTTTTGCCCGGGTGCATGCAGGCGGTAAAGGCGTTCAAGCGGCGCACCCGATGCGCCAGCCCGTTTTTGACCAGAAATTCCAGTGCCCGATAGGCCACCGGTGGCTGGTGGGCGAAGCCGTCCTTGGCAAGTCTGTCCAGCACTTCGTAGGCGCCAAGCGCGCGGTGCTCTTCCAGCAAGATCTCGAGTGTCCGCCGGCGCACCGGCGTCAGCCGCAACCCGGCCTCGCGCGCCAAACGGTCGGCCATATCCATGACCGCGCCCGAACAGGATTGATGGTCGTGCTTGGCAAAGGCCGCGGTCGGGTTCTGTTTTTCTGCCACACCGGTTACTTGAGTAAATTCGATATGTTATGTTATATCATAACATCGATTATGACAAGGAATCACATTTGCGCTGCCATTCACTGATATTCGCGGCACTTTTGCTGCTCGGCGGCGCAGCGCTGGCCGAAGTTCCGCGTGTCGTCACTGACATCCCGGCGGTCCATTCTCTGACCGCGCAAGTCATCGGCGATCTGGGCGACCCTGTGCTGCTGGTGACAGGTGCTGCCGACCCCCATTACGTTCTGCTGCGCCCCTCGCAGGCTCGGGCGTTGGCGCGGGCCGATGTGGTGATCTGGGTCGGACCGGGCTTAACTCCGTGGTTGGATCAAAGCCTGGCCAGTCTGGCGCGCAACGCGCATGTCGTTTCATTGCTGGACCTTCCCGCAACCCAATCGCGCAAGTTTGACCAACGGGCCGAAATTGGTGACAACGGTATTGACCCGCACGCCTGGCTGGATCCGGAAAACGCACGGGTCTGGCTCGATGCCATCGCGGCAACACTGTCCGGTGCCGACCCGGACAACCAGGCCACCTATCGCGCGAATGCAGCGCTGGCGGCTTTGGAAATTGACACGCTGCTGGAAGAATCCCGCCGAACCCTTGCCCGGTTTCAGGACAAAAACCTGATCTTTGCCCATGACGCCTACGGTTATTTCACCGCCCGGTTCGGCCTGCAAATTGCCGGGGTTCTGGCGGATGGCGACGCCGCAAAACCCGGCGCGGCGCATCTCAGAAAGATCCGGCAACTGCTGCAATCAGGCTCCGTCGCCTGCGCCTTTGGTGAGCCGCAGCAAAACCCGGCGCTGTTGCGCACGTTGCTGCAAGACACCGCGATCCCGACCGCCGTGCTCGACCCCGCCGGAACCCGCATCAGACCGGGGCCTGATCTTTACGGCGAACTCATCCGAAATCTTGCGCTCGGAATCGCCGACTGCATTAACGATTAAGTCAGGAAGTGGCCGTGAACCCTGTTTAAAGACTTTAAACAGGGGGGTGAAATCTCTTTAAAGACTTTAAAGAATTCGCGGTTTTCCCCCGTTTACCGCCCAACTCCGGCCCGATACCACGCCACAATTTGTGCCCGTTCATCGTCTTCCATGAACGACAGGTTGGCCGGTGGCATCGCATGGCTCAGCCCGGCCTGCAGGTAAATCTGGCGCGCAGTGCGCGCGATTTGCGTCTCGGTTTCCAGGCGCACCCCTTTGGGCGGCCACAACAATCCCTCCCAACTCGGCTTGGCCGAATGGCACATCGCACAGCGCCCAAGCACGATTTCATTCACCTCCTCAAACCCCTCAGCCGCAGCAAACCGGGCCGCACCCGCACCCAGCGCTGCGTCTTCCTCACCGGCGCGAAACATCGGCGCAGTCGACAGCCAAGTTATTATAATAAAAAGGATAATCGTGACCAGCCAGGTCCAGGTCGGGTTGCCTTTGCGGGCATGAATCGTATTGAAATAGTGCCGGATCGTGACCCCCATCAGAAACACCAGGCTGGCGATGACCCAGTTGTACTGGCTCGCAAACGCCAGCGGGTAATGGATTGACAGCATCAGAAAAATGACCGGCAGCGTCAGGTAATTGTTGTGGGTCGAGCGTTGCTTGGCAATCTTGCCGTATTTCGCGTCCGGTATTTTTCCGGCCTTGAGATCGTCAACCACAATCTTCTGGTTCGGGATGATAACCATGAACACGTTGGCCGACATTATGGTCGCACTGAAAGCCCCCAAATGCAGCAACGCCGCGCGGCCCGAGAACACCTGCGTGTAGCCCCAGGCCATGACCACAAGGATCACGTAAAGCAAGATCATCAGCCGGGTATTGTCGTCGCCGAACCTGGATTTGCAAATAAAATCATAGGCTAACCAGCCAAACCCAAGTGATGCGAGCGAGATAAGGATGGCCTGCCAGACCGGAATATCGAGCACATTGGGATCGACCAAATAGAACTCTGCCCCCAGATAATAGACCAGAATCAACAACGCGAAACCGCTCAGCCAAGTCGCGTAACTTTCCCATTTGAACCAGATCAGATCGTCTGGCATCTGCTCTGGGGCCACCAGATATTTCTGAATGTGATAAAATCCGCCGCCGTGGACCTGCCATTCCTCGCCGTCGGCGCCGCTTGCAAGATTGCGGTCGCGATGCAGTCCCAAATCCAGTGCGATGAAATAAAACGACGACCCGATCCAGGCAATGGCAGTAATTACGTGCAACCAGCGCACTGCAAATTCCAGCCAATCCCCCATTGCTGCCAAATCGTACATTCGTGCCCTCCTTTGGCCGTTGCGCAAGGCTATACCGCGACGTGCCTTTTTGTGTATCCTTCAAATAACTAGAGACTTTCAAAGTAACGCAAAAATCACGTTGGCCTATGTCCGCAATCTGAAAATGTTCGTCCGCGTCTATGAACTTGGCAGCATGAGCGCGCCTGCGCGTGACTTGCGTTGCTCGCCTGCCGTAGCATCCAGCCGCATTTCAGACCTTGAAAAACACCTGGGAGTGCGACTTTTCAATCGGACCACCCGGGCGTTACAGCCGACCGAAAACGGCAAGCTTTTCTATGACGGCGCCTGCAAGGTGCTTGACGCAATCGCCGAAGCCGAAACAGCAATCGCCAACGCGATATCCGGTGATAATCCGCATGGCACCATTTTTGTTGCAGCACCGCTTGGTATCGGACGGCGTTTTATCGCCCCGACAGTGCCCGTGTTCAAAGACCAGAATCCGCATATCGAGGTTCGTTTGCGCCTGTCCGACCGCATTATTGACGTTACCGCCGAAGGGCTCGACCTGGCTTTTCATTTGGGCATTCTGGAGGATAGTGACCTAAGTGTCTGATTCAAAACTCTACGGATGATTACAATGCCTTGCAATTTTACGCGTGAGGGTTCTGATATGTGCAACGAGTATCCATGCCTGTGAACTTGCGATGGATTTTTCCCAATCTTTGGCCAATCGCCGGCAGCGGTTGAGCCATGCGAAGGTGCGCTCGACGACCCATCTTCTGGGAATGACTTCGAAGCCTTCCGCAGTGTCGAAGCGCTTGACGATCTGGATTGTCCAGTCACCGATGCCTTCAAGAGCGTCGCGCAGCTTTGGTCCGGCATAACCGCCATCCGCAAAGATATGGCGCAAGTTTGGATGGGAATACCGGATGGATTTCAACACTTCCGGTGCGCCATCACGGTCTTGAATACCGGCGCTATGCACGACCAACCCAACCATAAACCCGAGCGTGTCGGTGACAATGTGGCGCTTGCGGCCCTTGGTTTTCTTGCCCGCGTCATAGCCCGAAATGCCACCGCTTTCCGTTGTTTTTATGGTCTGGCTATCAATGACACCAGCGATGGGGCGGGCTTCTTGCCATGAAACTCGCGCGCCGTCGCCACCAGAAAATGGCTGATCACTTCAAAGATGCCATCGTTGCGCCAGCCATAGAAATAGTAGCGCACGGTGGACACTGGCGGGAAATCATTGGGCAGCATACGCCACGCACACCCGGCGCTGGCGATGTACAAAATGGCATCCAGAACATCGCGCATCGCCGTGCTGCGCGGACGACCAGTTGTTTTAGGCGGCGGCAGGAATGGCGCGATCAAACCCCATTCCTGATCAGTTAAATCGCTTGCATAGCGTCCCGAATGCCGTTCATATCGGGCGCGAGTGGTTTCCGTCCAGGCCATTGTGATCTCCCTCGAATCTTATCAATCCGATTGAATCACAACTCGCGGAAATCACTCAATTAGTTTTGGATCAGACACTAAGAGAAACATGAAACGGAGCCGCCAAAGGAATCCAATTGTTTTTTGAAACCACCGTGGAATATTGATACCCAACGTCATCTCAAGACCCTTGCATCTACGTTTCCGCCCGTGCGAGCGTTGAAAGCATTTACTAATTCCACCGTCCGTTCAATGTTTTCTGCTCCTATTAGCAACAATAAATTTAACATTCCTTCCTGCACCGCGCGGTTAGTTTCGACGTCATTTGGCCCTAGAGAGTTCAAAATTTCGATTTGGGCGTCTTGCGCGTGAGAAAAAAGGTCTACCGTCGATCCAAGTAATGCCGCTGCAAAGAAAGCTTTTAATATTAGAGGTGCTATGGATTTGCCGTATATTTGAAACTTTCCCGGCGAACTAATTTCAACATGGATACCCAATTTTTCCGCAAGATCCATAAACGCCGCACGTTCAATCGAAATTGGATTCGGGTTTCCACCAGAGACCCGATCCATGTTCTCCTGAATCATGTTTGCCATCGCCGAAATGATGATGGCATCAACCGGCCCAAACGTATCTTTGGTAGTGACGATTTCAGTTTGAGTTATTTCGTCTGAATAGATGAAACTGCCATAATATTGCCGATACAATTTTAACTGATCTTCTCTTCGCAATTGTGTAACTCCGACGCGGGCTTGCTTCAACTCCAGCTGAGTCGGACCCGATTTCCTTGGACACAGAATTGGCTTAATCGAAGTGTCCAAGGAGGACCGGAACATGACTGATAATTTTGAGAAGAAAGTTGCTGTTGATGGGCCTGTGGTAAATGCGGGCGAGCTTGGCTCGTCCACGTTTTCCCCAGGCCATGCTTTGCCGGCAGGCCCGCTGGGACTTGGCCAGCGATGGACGGTGGCGCGCAAGCGTGAGGTCGTTCTGCGGCTTTTGCGTGACGAGCCGGTGCAACTTCTGTCGCGCCAGTTGGGCGTAGAGATCTTCCGGCTCGAGCAGTGGCGTGAGAAAGCGATCGGCGGGATCGACGCCTCGCTCAAGCAACGCAAGGGCGATCCGGTGCAGGCGGAACTGGATAGCGCCATGAAGCGGATCGGAGAGTTGACCATGCAGGTGGAACTGCTGGAGGCCAAGACGGAGACCTTCGGCCCTTTGGGGCGGCGGAGGTCGCGGCGATGAGTGCCGCCACCTCGCCCGGCACGGGTCTGGCCTACGGCCTGCGGCGGGTCTGCGCCGCCTGGGGCATGGCCCGCTCCTCGTTCTACGCCATGACCTCCGGCCAGCACGCCGAGCAGCCGCCGGCAAAGCGTCGGGGACCGAAGCCCGCGATCTCGGACCAGGCGCTGCTGGTGGCGATCGAAGCCGACCTGGAGGCATCGCCCTGGGAGGGCGAGGGCTACCGCAAGGTCTGGGCTCGGCTTCGGGTCTGTCGCGACATCCGGGTTGCCCGCAAGCGGGTGCTCCGCCTGATGCGCGAGAACAATCTGCTCTCGCCCCATCGCTGCCGCCGCCGTGGTGGCAATCCCCATGACGGTGAGATCATCACTCATGCCCCGAACCTCATGTGGGGCACCGATGGCGTTCGGGTGTTCACGGTGGACGACGGCTGGGGCTGGATCTTCACCGCCGTCGAGCATTGGAACGCCGAGTGTGTCGGCTGGCATGTCTGCAAGCGCGGCGACCGCTTCGCCGCCCTGCAGCCGATCTCCATGGGGCTTGCCGGGCTGTATGGCTCGACCGCGGCCGGCGCGGCTCGGGGGCTGGCCTTGCGGATGGATCACGGCTCCCAGTATCTGTCGGACCACTTCACCAACCAGATCAAGTTCTGGGGCATCCAGCCGTCCTACGCCTTCGTCGCCGAGCCCCAGACCAACGGCGTCGCCGAGCGGTTCAATCGCACGCTGAAGGAACAGATCATCCATGGTCGCATCTACCGCAACATCGCGGAGCTGCGGGACGCCGTCCGCGACTTCGTCGAACTCTACAATGCCCAGTGGATCGTCGAAAAGAACGGCTACCTGAGCCCCGCTCAAGCTCGTCAGGCGTGGCACGCCGCGATCTCAATCAGGCCCGCCGCGTGAGACAAACTTGTGTCCAAGGAACCGGGTGCGCTACAGCTTCAACTCCAGCAGCCGATCCGGCAATTCTTTCATCGGAAGGCGTTTCAAAAATTCCAATCTCCGGCCTAGGAACTCAAATTCAAACATTCTGATACCAACGGCCCCCAGATTTGACTCAAGGGGATTCCCACGAGCGGCGTGATCTGATTCAGTGGCATCAAGGCAAGGGAGGCTTTGATAGCAGTAAGGATTACGCGAAAAGACAAGTCCGCAGGCGAGCTTCGCCAGGAAGCGGCGCGGTGCCGGGATGGGAAAG
Source organism: Paracoccaceae bacterium (assembly GCA_965237505.1). GTDB lineage: Bacteria > Pseudomonadota > Alphaproteobacteria > Rhodobacterales > Rhodobacteraceae > NVTR01. The sequence continues at coordinate 263,914 of CBDEFR010000008.1, forward strand.
CGGCGCGACGGATGTTGGCGATTGCCCTGGTTCTGGATGGGGTTGACCGCAAGACGGCGGCAGAAAACTGCGGCATGGATCGGCAGACGTTGCGGGATTGGGCCCACCGTTACAATGCGGAGGGCGTGTCGGGCCTGTTCAACCGTCGCCCGCCGGATCCACCCTGTCTGCTGAGCGCGGCACAGAAGGAGGAGTTGGCGGAAATGGTTCGGGCGGGTCCCGACCCCGAAACCGATGGGGTTGTGCGCTGGCGGCGCATTGATCTGAAACGCAAGATCGAAGAGCGCTTCGGCGTCACCATGCATGAGCGAACTGTTGGCAAACAATTGGCAAGCCTGGGCTTTCGGCGTCTGTCGGTGCGCCCGCAGCATCCGAAATCCGACCCGGATGCACAGGAGGCTTTTAAAAAAACTTCGCCGCAGAGGTAGAAGCAGCCTTGCCGGAAACAGCCCGCAGCAAGCCCCTGGAGATATGGTTTCAGGATGAAGCGCGGGTTGGCCAGCAGGGCACGCTCACCCGTATCTGGGCCGAGCGTGGAACACGCCCCCGTGCCCCGCGCGACACCCGCTATATCTGGAGCTACATTTTCGGCGCCGTCTGCCCGGAACGGGCTGAAGCGGCCGCTCTGATCATGCCACATGCCGACACACAGGCCATGAGCGCGCATCTCGCCGAGATCGCTAAAACCGTCGCATCGGGCGCACATGCCCTTCTCATTCTGGATGGCGCTGGCTGGCACGGTTCGGCAGAGCTGGAGGTACCCGACAACATCACCCTACTCAAACTCCCGCCCTATTCCCCTGAACTCAACCCGATGGAAAATGTGTGGGCTTATCTGCGTGCCAACAAGCTCGCCATATCCGTCTTCGACAATTATGAGCAGATCGTCGACAGGTGTTGCGAAGCATGGAACTTCTTTGCAAACGACAAAACCGCAATCACGTCAATCACTACCAGACAATGGGCCAAAACGGTCAACGACTAGGGCCGTTGGTATGAGACGGCCCCGAAAACGAACCCTAGAAGCTTCCGGGCGACAATTTCACCAAATAGTCCATCATTAAGAAACCCGGGATTTGGGACATAAATCAAGGAACCTGTCGGAATCGTCCAAAGTACATCCTGCGCAGAATTCGCGTATAAGCCGTGTTTCTGTCGAATTGGTTTGTCTTGGTAGTCTTCAACGGCAATCGATGGTTTGGGCTCCGAGCGTTCCGCGGGCAACATGGCCCAATCGCGAAGAGCCCTACTACGTTTGATTTGATTTTCAAAATCGTCTGTATAAATCGGCGCTTGGCCATTTGGAATGGCTAACTCCGGTAAGTCTGGAGCAACCGCGCTATGCTCGATAACCTGACCGAATAAATGGTATTCCTTTCCAGACCGGATCATATGCGATTTGTGGTCCTTGGAGAGAATTCTTGATCGTAAATCAATTCTGAGAATCATGATTTCGCCTTATATCGGCCAATAGGCTCACGTCAAAATACACAACTATAACGTAACAAGCTATAGCGTGCATGCCAACCCACCACTCCGTTTAACTGTCGGTAACACGCGATATGTCCGGTTTATGTACCAGATGATCTGTCCGGTTTTAGAACGCCTCCAAGCCATGGAGGGAGGCGATGCGTCGGACGGAGCAGGTACAGGGACTGAGATTGATGAAGTTCTAGGAGGTTTACGGGTGCACCCATCGGGGTGGCTTGAGCCAGGCGGAGGCGGCGGAGGTTCTGGGTGTCTCGGAGCGCACCTTCCGGCGCTGGCGCGACCGCTACGAGGCGGAGGGAGCCGACGGTCTCTACGACCGCCGCCTGGGCCGCCTCTCGGCGCGGCGCGCGCCGGTGGACGAGGTGGCGCGGGTGCTGGAGTTGTTCGACACCCGCTACTGGGACTTCACGGCCAAGCACTTCCACGAGAAGCTGGTGGCCGATCATGGCTTCAAGCGCAGCTACAACTGGCTGCGGCTGAGCTTGCAAGCCCATGGGCGCAGGCGCGCGGCGCCCAGGCGTGGGGCGCACCGGCGCAAGCGGCCGCGCCGTGCCTTGCCCGGCATGATGTTGCACCAGGACGGCTCGAGCCACGAGTGGGTCCCCGGTCGATGGTGGGACCTGATCGTCACCATGGACGATGCGACCAGCGATATCTACTCGGCCTTCTTCGTCGCCGAAGAGGGCACCATGTCGAGCTTCCAGGGGGTGTCCGAGGCGATCCGGGCCAAGGCCTGTTCTGCTCGCTCTACGCCGACCGCGCCAGCCACTACTGGAACACGCCCGAGGCCGGCGGCAAGGTGGACAAGGACACCCCGACCCAGGTCGGCCGCGCCCTGGCGCAGCTCGGCATCGAGCTGATCCCGGCCTACTCGCCCGAGGCAAGGGGGCGCTCGGAGCGCATGTTCGGCACCTTGCAGAAGCGCCTGCCCCAGGAACTCAGGCTCGCCGGCATCACCGACATGGTCGAGGCCAACCGCTTCCTCAAGGAGGTCTTCCTGCCACAACACAACGCCCGCTTCGCGACCCCGGCCGAGGACCGGGGCACCGCCTTCGTCCCCTTCACCGGCGCGCTCGACGACATCCTGTGCATCCACGAGGAACGCACCGTCTCAAACGACAACACGGTGCGCTACAAGCGCCTGGCACTTCAGATCCCCGCTGGCCGCCACCGCCGCCATTACGTCAAGGCCAGGGTCCGCGTCCACGAATACCCCGACGGCACAATGGCCGTCTTCCATGGACCGCGATGTCTGGCGCGATACCACGCCGATGGCCAACCGATCGACAGCCAAACCCGCGAGGCCGCGTGACCCGCTTCGACGCGACCGACCGGCGGCCCTGTGGACAAGTGGACAGCCGCTCCGCGACCGACCACTTCCCCACAGGGCCAGAAACCGCAACAGAAGCGGTCAACTCATATGGTACATAAACCGGTCAACTCAGAATGTTCTCGACACCCACCACTCCGTTTAACCCGACAAACGTTTCCCTGATTGAACCGCCCCTAGTTTACCGGAGGGTAAATCTCTAGGAAGATTACCTTATGGTACAAAAGAAAACATCAAAGAATTACCCAGCCGAGTTTCGTGCACGAGCAGTTAGATTGGTTGTGGATCATCGCAGTGATTATGGTAGCGATAATGCTGCTTTTATAGCCATATCAGGAAAGCTGGGGTGTTCCCCGGACAGTTTACGTGTCTGGCATCGGCAAGCCGAATGTGATGCAGGGGATCGCACAGGGCCGACGAGCGAAGAGAAGGCACGGATAAAATCCCTTGAGCATGAAGTCCGTGAGCTTCGTCAAGCCAATGAGATCCTGAAGAAGGCGTCTGCATATTTTGCGCAGGCGGAGCTCGACCGCCCGTTTCGCAAATGGTGAATTTCATTGAAGATCATCGTGTTGATTTTGGGGTCGAGCCAATTTGCAAAGTACTGCCGATTGCCACGTCGACATATTACCACCGGATAGCGATTGCGCGTGATCCTGAACGAGCGTCCGATAGGGCCAAAAGTGATCAGGCCAATCGTAAAAACATTCAGAAGGCGTGGGAGGATAACCATTCAGTTTATGGCGCAAAGAAAGTTTGGCATGCGCTGTGCAGGCAGGGCAAGGATATTGCCCGTTGCACGGTAGAACGCCTTATGAAACAGATGGGAATACAAGGAGTTGTGCGTGGCAAGAAGGTCATAACCACCTATCTTGACACGTCCCAAGCATGCCCAGACGACAAGGTTAATCGCGTGTTCAAAGCCGATGCTCCGAACCAGCTTTGGGTTTCTGACTTTACCTACGTCTCAACATGGGTGGGTATGATCTATGTGGCCTTTGTAATAGATGTCTTTGCCCGCAAAATCGTGGGCTGGCGGGTCTCAAGGTCCATGACAACGGAGTTTGTTCTGGATGCGCTTAATCAGGCCATCTGTCAGCGTTGCCCGATGGAGGCAGACAATCTCATCCACCATTCCGACCGTGGCAGTCAGTATCTTGCGATCCGATATGCAGAACGGTTGGTTGAAGCGGGTATTGACCCTTCTGTTGGCAGCGTTGGTGACAGTTATGATAATGCGCTGGCCGAGTGTATTATTGGCTTATTCAAAACTGAGGTTATTAACCACATCGGGCCGTGGCGTTCCATGGGTCAACTTGAGTGGGCAACGCTTAAATGGGTTGATTGGTTCAACAATGAACGCTTGCTCGAACCCATCGGATACATCACACCAGCCGAAGCGGAGCAGGGGTATCGCATGAATAGCTGGCCCGTGTTTGCTACGTGCATCAACGTCTGATTCAATGTCACCAGAACACGCATCTGGAGGACTTGCTTTGGAAAAGACTACATCATTTCAATCTGTTATTTCGGCCATCCCTGACCCTCGCCAGCAGGCGAAGGTGCTTTACCCGCTTGATGAGATCCTGCTTTTAAGCCTGTGTGCGGTGGTCTCGGGCGGCGAGAGTGTCGTTGATATTGTCGAATATGGTGAAGAAAAGCTGAAGTTTCTGCGCAAATTGGCCCCTTTTGAGCACGGCATTCCCTCGCATGACACGCTTTCAACGGTGTTTCGGCTGCTTGATCCGGAGAAGTTCAGTACAGCCTTTGCGCAATGGGCTGCTGGCCTGGCGGGACGCGTTGAAGGCTCGATTGTGGCCGTCGATGGCAAGACGATGCGCGGGTCAAAGGCCGGTGGTGAAACACCTCTGCATTTGATCTCGGCCTACTGTGATGATCTGCGTCTGGTACTGGGTCAGCGGGCAAGTGCGCACAAAAAGAACGAGATCAAGGACATTCCATTGCTCTTGGATTTGCTCCACGTTGAGGGCGCGATCGTGACGCTGGACGCGATGGGGTGCCAACGCCAGATTGCCTGCAAAATCCGCGACAAGGGGGCCGACTACGTGCTGGCGCTCAAGGGAAATCAGAGCAGCCTTTTTGAGGATGTGAAACTGTGGTTTGAAGAGAGGGAGCATGAAAATACTGCGTCGTTACAGACTGTTGATGGCGATAAAGGTCGGATTGAGACCCGGACCTACACCCAGAGTGACACCATAGAATGGCTGCAAGAGCGCCATCCGGGTTGGGCGGGCCTGACCAGTATTGGTCGCGTTGTCTCGATCCGTGAAAGCAACGGGAAAACAACACAACAAACCCGATACTTCATCTCGTCTCTACCGAAAGATGCGCCGCGCTTTGCCCATGCGGTACGCTCCCATTGGGGGATTGAAAACCGCCTCCACTGGGTGCTCGACGTCACATTCCGCGATGATGACAGCCGTGTTCGTAAGGATCACGGCCCCAAGAATTTTGCCGTCATCAAACACATGGCAATGAATCTGCTCAACAAGGCAAAAGATAAAAAATCGCTCAGGGTCATGCGCAAAAAGGCCGGATGGAACAATCGGTTCTTACTGCAAATTCTCCGGACATAACCTTCATGCGATTCCCCTGCGAAGCGGAGGAAGCCTACTATGCAAACTTAAAAATGCTTGATAAAGTCGCTTAACATTTGAACAAAAACGCCCTCCAGTAAACTAGGGGCGGTTCATGGTTCTGTTTCGGCCCTCTTGCCCGGGGCTCCGCCCGTTCACGGCTGAAACGGTCCCCCGGACCGTTTCCAAGACGCCGCTCACCCCCAAAACCGCGCCCACAATTTCTCCACCGTCACCAGCGAGCCGCGCACCCCGGTCCGCGGGTTCACCCCATCCGCGATCTCGTCCGCTTCCTCTGTCCAGATCCGCCGCAAATCCGCCATCGAGACCAGCGCCGCGGTCGGCACGCCAAAGCGCTCGATGATCACCGTTTCCCCGCCAAACTCCACCTTGCCGATCAGCTCGCTCAGATGCGAGCGAACGTCAGTCAGGTTGACCTTTATCACCATGATTTCCACTTTAAAGAGTTTAAACACGCCCCCTCAAACTGTTTAAAGAGTTTAAAGAAATCGTGTTTTCTGCGGCCGCTCTGTCGTTTTTGCCGGGTCAGGGGTCGGCTGGCACTTCCCCTTTTGCACGGCTTTCGGCAAATTAGCCCAAACCCCGCCCTTACCTGAGTCGAAGCCATGAAAACCCATATAAAAGCGCTGGTTATCGGCGGTGGCGCCGTCGGTGCAGGCATCGCCTACCATCTGGCCAAATCCGGCTGGGAGACCATGTTGCTCGAACGCGACGAGCTCACATCCGGCTCCACCTGGCACGCCGCTGGCTTGCTGCCGCTGTTCAACATGGGCTACACCACCACCCACATCCACGACTATTCGGTGAACTTTTACAAAGGCTTAGAGGCAGAGACCGGCCTGAACGCCGGCTTCTCGGTGGTCGGCAATCTGCGCATGGCCCAGAGCGCCGAACGCATGGACGAATTCATGCTCTACGCCACCACCGCCGACACCGTCGGCATACCTTACCAGTGGCTGACCCCCGCGCAAATCAAATCCCGCTGGCCCCTGATCCGCACCGACGACCTGCAAGGCGCGCTCTACCACCCCACCGACGGCTACATCAACCCCGCCGACGTCACCCAGGCGATGGCCAAAGGGGCGCGTCAGCATGGCTGTGTGATCGAACGCAAATGGCAGGCGGATGGCTATGAGTGGATCGGCTCTGAATGGCGCGTCACCTGCACTAAGATGTTGGAAAAAGGCGGAAATTTGGTTCCTTCGGAGGAACAGATCGTGATCACCGCCGAGCATGTTGTGACCGCGACCGGCAACCACGCACAGCGTACCGCGCAGCTCTTGGGCATCAAGATTCCGGCCATTCCGGTCGAGCATCAGTACATCGTCATGGACACCGATCCGGCGCTTGTTGAATGGCGCAAAACCAACCCCGAACACCCGGTCATCCGCGACGCCGACGCCCAGTCCTACGTGCGCGAAGAACGCGGCGGCTGGATCCTCGGGGTCTACGAAAACGGTGCCCCGGCGCGGTTTGAATACAGTGTGCCCGACAGTTTTCGCGCCGACTTGTTTCAGCTCGATCTGGAGCGGATCGAAGACCAGTACATGGCGATGATCCACCGGGTACCATCCTGCGAAGCCTCTGGTTTAAAAGACGATTTCAACGGTCCGATCTGTTACACACCTGACGGCAACCCGCTGGTTGGCCCGGCGCCGGGGCTGCGTAATATGTGGCTGGCGGAAGGGTTTTCGTTCGGCATTACGGCGGCCGGTGGCATTGGCAAATACCTGGCCCAGATGATGACCGAGGGTGAAGCCGAGATTGACATGGCCAGCCTTGACCCCAAGCGCTACGGCGACTGGATCACCACCGAATATGCAACGCGGAAAAATGAAGAATGCTATTCTCACGTCTATGTGCTGCACCACCCCGATGAAGAACGCGGCGCGGCGCGCCCATTGCGCACCGCCCCCGCCTATGACCGTCAAAAAGCGGCGGGCGCGCAGTTTGGGCAGGTGAATGGTTGGGAACGGCCCAACTATTATGCACCTGCCGGATTTGATGACACTGCGGCACGCTCGTTCGGTCGCGGAGGCTGGTGGGACCATACGCTCGCCGAGGCCAAAGCGATCCGCGAATCCGCTGGTCTTATTGACGCGACCGCCTTCACCAAGCACTTGGTGCGCGGTCCCGGTGCGACGCAATTCCTGGACTGGTTCACCACCAACAAGCTGCCCCGTGTGGGCCGGATCAACCTGACCTACGCGCTGACAAGCGCAGGCACCACACGCACCGAATACACCATCGTGCGCTTGGCCGATGATGAGTATTACCTGGTGTCTGCAGGGGCCTGGGCTGCCTATGATGCTGATTTTCTTAGGAAAGCGGCGACGGACAAGATGGGAGATTTTGGCTGGATCGACATCCATGACGTGACCACCCAGTGGGGCGTGTTTGCGCTCGCCGGGCCCAGATCGCGCGATATTCTCAAACAGATCATCAAAGACACCAATGCACAAGGCGTGCTTTCCAACAAGCGCTTCCCCTGGCTTTCCATGCGCAATATCGAACTCGGCATGTGCCCGGTGCGCGCCGTCCGAGTGGCCTATACCGGTGAGCTTGGCTGGGAGCTGCACCACCCGATTGAGATGCAGAATTACTTATGGGATTTGTTGATCGCAGCCGGTGAAAAGCACGCCATGAAGCTCGCTGGCGCCCGCGCGCAAAACTGGTTGCGGCAGGAAAAATCTTACCGGGCGTTCGGCACCGAATTGGGCCGCGACGCGACTCCGCTCGAGGCCGGTCTGGACCGTTTCATCGATCTGGAAAAAGATTTTCACGGCAGGGACGCGATGATCAAGACCGGCATAAGATCCAAATGTGTGACCGTGCTGATTGACGGTCCCGACGATGCGGATCCTTGGGGGCGCGAGGCGCTTTATCACGGCGACATCAAAGCCGGGCGGCTGACGTCAGGCGGCTATTCGGTGCATTTCGGTCGTCAGATCGGCATGGGCTACGTGCGTCCCGATCTGGCCGAGCCGGGGCAAAAGGTAAAAGTGAAAATGCGAAATCAGCTTTGGGATGCGGAAGTCGCAGAAGACAGCCCGTATGACCCAACCAACGCCGTAATCCAGGTAGATGGCTGATCTCCCGATCAATGGCGCCTGCCACTGCGGGGCAGTTACTTTCCAAGTCACCACGCAGCCCAATTGGATGGTGTCGTGCAATTGCTCGATCTGCCGGCGGCTAGCGCCGCTATGGGTTCATTCGCCGCCGGCTACTGCCACAGTCAATGCACCGGCAGACAGCATCACCGCCTATATCTGGGGCGATCGGGGCATCGAATTTCACGGTTGCGCTACGTGCGGCTGCACCACCCTTTGGGCTGGGGTGAGCGGCGATCGGATCGCGGTCAATATGCGGCTGGCCGATCCCGAGGCGATAAAAGATTTCCGCGTTCGGCACTGGGACGGTGCAGACAGCTGGGATTGGCTCGACTAACGTCGTCTTCTTGCGAATGTGCGCCTGCTGGGATGAATACAATCGGATCATCAATACGTTACGTGGAAGGCGGTCCATTCGCTTTCAGCTCGATAATTCAGCGGGAATTTAGATACATATTTTGTAAGCGTCTGGTCTGGCTGCCCTGCCTGAGGCCGCAGATGTCAGATAGTGTCCATGATCGTTAATGGACATTATCGAGGTCAGATGTGGGCAGGAAGAAGCGCCGGAACTGGAGCAATAACGAGAAGCGGATGATCTGTGCGCAAACGCGGGTTCCGGGGATTTCGGTTAGTCAGGTTGCGCGGCGGTATGATGTGAATGCCAATCTCGTGTTTACGTGGCTGAGGGATGGGCGGTTTTCGCCTGATGGCGATACACAGAAGCAGGCTTGCTTTCTGCCGGTCGAGATAATTGCGGATGTGCGGCATGAAGACGCGCCGCCGGTTGTGGCAGGCGGCAGGATTGAGTTTGATCTTGCTGGCGGGCACCGGCTTTGTGTCAGCGGGACTTACGATCCCGATGCCCTTGCCCGCCTGATCCGTGGCTTGTCCGGATGATCCCGGTACCGTCGAACACGAAGGTGTGGCTGGCTGCCGGGGTAACGGATATGCGCCGGGGGTTTGCGACGCTGGCGGCTCAGGCGGAACAGACGCTGAAGCAGAACCCTTATTGCGGCCACATGTTCGTTTTCCGTGGACGGCGTGGCGATCTGATCAAGATCATTTGGTGGGACGGTCAGGGGGCCTGTCTGTTCTCCAAGCGATTGGAGAAGGGCCGGTTTGTCTGGCCTTCTGCAAAAGACGGCACAGTCGCATTGACACCGGCCCAGTTGGCGATGCTTCTGGAGGGCATTGACTGGCGTATTCCGCAGCGCACATGGCGGCCATTGAAGGCGGGATAATCTGGCCGGATCAGTGATTTGGGGATTCCCTAAAGCCCGTTAATTTGCTAGGTTTTGGCCATGATCGATGTGGCCCGAGCCTTACCGGAAGACCCCGATGAGTTGCGTGCTTTCACGCAGCTTCTGCTGGCCGAGGTGAAGTCTCAGGCGATGTTGATCGAGAAGCTCAGGCACCAGTTATCCGGGCATCGCACACATAGGTTTGGCAGCAAATCCGAGAGCATCGAGCAGCTGCAACTGGCCCTGGAGAGCAGTGAGATTGCAACGGCAGCGATGACAGCCAGGTTACGCCTGTGACCTGCCCCCAATTTGAGGGCCACTTTTAGGTAGACTCTGTTCCTCTTTTGTTTGCCATTATTCGGCGGCGTGAGCAATGGGCGGTGGCGCGGAGCCTTCAGATAGCTCAAGCGTCGCTGCCCATTGCGGTTTATGGAAAGGCCTGTTTGCGGCAAATTCTTCCGGGGTTTGATAGTTCAGCGAAGAGTGGGGCCGGTTTTGATTGTAATCGATCCGCCAGTCCTCGATGATCCTTTCTGCCTCGGCCAGCGAGGTGAACCAGTTCAAGTTCAGGCATTCTTCGCGAAACCGGCCGTTGAAACTTTCGATGTAGGCGTTCTGGGTCGGCTTGCCCGGGTCGATGAAGTAGAGCTGCACGCCGTGATCATCTGCCCAGCCATCAAGCGCGCGGCCTCGTAGTTCAGGCCCATTGTCAACGGTCAGAACATCCGGGTACCCCCGCTCACGAGCCACCCGTTCCAGCATTTCCACCACGCGGGAGCCGGGGATCGACAGGGCCACATCAATCGCCGGACATTCCCGTGTGCAGTCGTCTTTCAGATTGACGGTGCGGAACTTCCTGCCGTTGGCGAGCGCATCCATGGTGAAGTCCAGGCTCCACCGCTGGTTGGCGGCGATCGGGCACCAGGCGCCTTCGCGCACGCCCTTGGGGATTTTCTTGCGATTGCGGCGGCGCAGGGTCAGGCGCTCCTCTCGGTAAAGTCGCTCCACCACTTTCACGTTCACCTTGAAACCCTCCTGGCCAAGCTTGGCATGCAACATGCGATAGCCATAGCGTCGGTGTTTGCCGGAAAGCGTGACCAGCCGTTCCCGTATCCTCGCATGGCGATCCGGCCTTCCTCTGTATTCATTACTCGATCTGGAAAACCCAATCAGCCCACAGGCCCGCCGAGTTGAAAACTGATAGTCACGGCAAAGAACCATGACTGCTTCCCGGCGGCTTGCAGGCTTCAGAAGTTTTTTGCCAGAAGCCCTTTCAGGCCAGCATTATCAAGCATGGTTTCGGCCAGCAGCTTCTTCAGCTTGCCGTTCTCCGATTCCAGGTCTTTCAGCCGCCTGACATCGGAAATCTGAAGGCCGCCATACCTGGCTTTCCATTTGTAAAAGGTGGCATCCGACATACCGCGCTTACGGCACAACTCGGACACTTTCGCACCCGCCGCATACTCCTGAATGATCCGAACAATCTGCTCTTCGCTAAACCGTGACTTGCGCATTCTCTGTTCTCCTCGTTCTCGTGAACATTAAGCGAACAGATCCTCCTTTCAAATGGACCAGTTTTCGGGGAGCAGGTCACCTGCCTGAAGAGGAGCCGCCAAAGACAAACCCAAGCGCCGCCCGATCCCGGATCATATACCGCGCCAGCACATCGAACTGACCACCGGAGATGATGCCTGTGCGGATTGTGGTGGCAAGCTGCGCCGCCTGGGCGAGGATGTGACCGAGGAACTGGAATATGTTCCGGGGCGCTTCATCGTGAATCGGATCACCCGGCCCCGTTTTGCCTGTTCTTGCTGTGATCACTTCACCCAGGCGCAATTGCCCTCGCGCCCGATTGAGCGCGGGCGTCCTGGACCAGGACTGTTGGCCCATGTGCTGGTCAGCAAATACGTCGACCATCTGCCGCTCTATCGGCAAAGCCAGATCTATGAGCGCAACGGGCTTGAGCTAGATCGCTCTACTCTGGCGGATTGGGTGGGTAAATCCACCGCTCTTTTGGAACCGCTGGCAAACGCCATCGGGCGACACGTGCAAGCAGGCCAGGCATTGTTTGCCGATGATACGCCGGTGAAGATGTTAACCCCCGGGGCAGGCAAAACCCAGACCGCCCGTTTGTGGACTTACGTACGCGATGAACGCCCCTGGGACAGCGAGGCGCCGCCTGCTGCCTGGTATCAGTTCTCGCCGGACCGCAGGGGTCAACATCCCAAGGATCACTTGAAGAGATACCAGGGCTGGATGCATGCGGACGGCTATTCCGGATTCAACGACCTCTACCGTTCTGGCGACATCCGCGAGGTCGCCTGCATGGCCGACATCCGGCGCAAGTTCGTCGATGTGCATAAAGCCCAGGGCTCGGCCATCGCCGAAGAGGCGATCAAGCGGATAGCAGGGCTCTACGCTATCGAGAAAGAGTCCCGTGGATCGCCGCCGGATCAGCGTACCGCCATACGGCAGGCCGAGGCCAGACCCGTCTTCGATGACCTGGGCAATTGGCTGGGTGCCCAACTGCCCGCTATCTCTGGCAAATCGCCACTTGCAGGGGCCATCCGTTATGCGCTGACCCGGTTGCCACGGCTCCGGCCATACCTTGAACATGGCCATCTCGAGATCGACACGGATGTTGTTGAACAGCCCCTTTCTCAGATTTTTTGGGTCTTTGGTGGCTTTTCTCGCCACGCCTCGACCATCTTTGCATAGGAAGCCTCGGCATTGGCAACCAGTTCCATTTCTCGATGTCGAAGTTCCTTGATCCAGTAATCACGCCCAGGACCGGCTTTCCCGTAGGCTTTAGGGGCTCCGGCGCGTAATTCTAATTTGCGCATCTTCATTGCGACAAATGCCGGACGTGCCCACTGGTAAGGGGCGTCCTTGGTGAGGAGATGCCAGATCAGGGTTGCAATTTTGCGCGCAGTGGCAACCGCCGCAACATTGGCGCCCTTTCGATCTTTGATACGCAAAAAGAACGCACGCAAAGGACCGGGGACTGAAGCGGCACCCCATGCGGCCTCAACCAGCATCGTTCGAGCGGTTGCATTTCCCTGTTTGGTGATCCTACCGTGGATGGCCTCGCGGGCGCCGGATTGGCGTACCCTCGGCGTTAAACCAAAGTAACTGGCAAGCTTCCCAGGGGTGGCGAACCGGCTGATATCTCCGATCGATGCTATCACGGCGGCAGCAATTACGGAGCTAATGCCAGCCACGGCCATCAGTTTACGCATCTGCGGATCGTCAAGAGAGATGTGGATCAGATCGCGCTCAAGCGTCTCCAACCGCCCAGCCAACCAATCCAACTCATCGAGATGCCGCTCAAGAAGATCGCGTTCGGTTTTTGGCAGAGGGGCCTTGGCCAACCAACGTCGCCCACCTTTCCCGAACAGATGGCCTGCGTATTTTGGGATTAGGTTGGCGTGCAGGACTGCCTGAACGCGACTTTTGGATCGTCGGATAGAGCGCACCACCGCTGCGCGCTCTGAAACAAGTCGCCTTAGTGCAAGCGTCTCGTCATCCGCCGCCCACACCTCAGGCAGGAACCCTGCTGCGTGAAGTTGGGCTAGGATTTTTGCGTCTACCTTGTCGGTCTTCACCCGGGCATGGGCGATTGCCTTCACCTGTAGTGGATTGGCGATCACCACCCGCGCCACGAACGGCGTCAGAAGCCGGACGATCGTTGCGGTGTTTCCCGTGGCCTCCAGAACCACCTCGTCATCTGCTCGCAGACTGCGCCCGAATTCCACGACCGCATCATGCTCCATATCGACCTTGAAACTGTCTGTTATTTGGCCATCATCACAGATCGCGACTTGCGCGAAACTTCGATGGACGTCCATTCCTATTGATCTCATCATATGTACTCCTTCTCGTTGTTAAAGGAGTGCACGGGCTCGTAAGACAATTACGGATACGCGCTCGCGGCGCACACGGGCTGGTCGTAGGGGCGGCCAGATAACAACACGAGCTCGCAGCTCATTGTCTAGTCGGCCTGCCCGCTTCTTCGCACTCCGACGCCCCGATCCCGCGAAACCTGTCTAACATGACATTTGAAAAACAGGGGCGGAAATCGAAGCGCCGAAGTCAACATGCCCGATAATAATGCGGCCGAGCGGGCCATCAGAGGTATTGCTTTGGGGCGCAAGAACTACCTCTTCGTTGGATCACCGGCAAGCGGCAAAGCCGCAGCCATCGCCTATACGCTGATTGAAACCGCCAAACTGAACGACGTTGATCCGCAGGGCTGGCTGGCCGACACTCTGGCCCGCATCCCGGATTGCAAGATCACCAAGGTCGACGACCTGCTGCCATGGAACATGGGCAGCCACCATCACATGAAAGACGCTGCATGAGCATCATCGAGATCAAAGTCACCCTGCAAGACATCGAGCCCGCTGTCACCCGCACCCTGCAGGTGCCTGCCGATATCCGGCTGGACCGGCTGCACCTGACACTGCAGGTGGCCATGGGCTGGACCAACTCGCATCTCTACATGTTCGAAGCAGCCCGCGCCACATGGGGTATCGCGGACCCCGATTTTGGCGGCGAGGACCTGCCCGCCAACAAAACCACTCTGGGCCAAGTCATCGAGGACACCGGCAAAAAGACGATCAACTACATCTACGATTTTGGCGACAACTGGGAACACAGGATCAAGATCGGCAGGATCACCGATCCCGTCCCTGGCGAACTCTATCCCAGACTAATCGAGGTCACCGGTAAATGCCCGCCCGAAGACGTCGGGGCTTCCCTGGCTACTACGGGTTCCTCGATGCCATGGCCGATCCAAAGCATCCAGAGCACGATCATCTCAAAGACTGGTATGGCGGCACCTTCGATCCCAATCAGCCCGAAACCGACAAACTCAAACTCGAAGTCCTCAGTCTCGCAAAACGCTGGAAGCCCGGAAAACCAAGGAAATAAGGCCGTCAGACCGGACGCTTACCATATTTTGCCGAAAAGCGATTATTGTCCCAATTTCCGACACAATTTTTAACCATAATTGAATAGGCGTGGGGGCGTGACCTTTCTGTGGGTAGCGCATGTCTTATACCAACGGCCCCCAGATTTGACTCAAGGGGATTCCCACGAGCGGCGTGATCTGATTCAGTGGCATCAAGGCAAGGGAGGCTTTGATAGCAGTAAGGATTACGCGAAAAGACAAGTCCGCAGGCGAGCTTCGCCAGGAAGCGGCGCGGTGCCGGGATGGGAAAGCGGCGCGACGGATGTTGGCGATTGCCTTGGTTCTGGATGGGGTTGACCGCAAGACGGCGGCAGAAAACTGCGGCATGGATCGGCAGACGTTGCGGGATTGGGCCCACCGTTACAATGCGGAGGGCGTGTCGGGCCTGTTCAACCGTCGCCCGCCGGATCCACCCTGTCTGCTGAGCGCGGCACAGAAGGAGGAGTTGGCGGAAATGGTTCGGGCGGGTCCCGACCCCGAAACCGATGGGGTTGTGCGCTGGCGGCGCATTGATCTGAAACGCAAGATCGAAGAGCGCTTCGGCGTCACCATGCATGAGCGAACTGTTGGCAAACAATTGGCAAGCCTGGGCTTTCGCGTCTGTCGGTGCGCCCGCAGCATCCGAAATCCGACCCGGATGCACAGGAGGCTTTTAAAAAAACTTCGCCGCAGAGGTAGAAGCAGCCTTGCCGGAAACAGCCCGCAGCAAGCCCCTGGAGATATGGTTTCAGGATGAAGCGCGGGTTGGCCAGCAGGGCACGCTCACCCGTATCTGGGCCGAGCGTGGAACACGCCCCCGTGCCCCGCGCGACACCCGCTATATCTGGAGCTACATTTTCGGCGCCGTCTGCCCGGAACGGGCTGAAGCGGCCGCTCTGATCATGCCACATGCCGACACACAGGCCATGAGCGCGCATCTCGCCGAGATCGCTAAAACCGTCGCATCGGGCGCACATGCCCTTCTCATTCTGGATGGCGCTGGCTGGCACGGTTCGGCAGAGCTGGAGGTACCCGACAACATCACCCTGCTCAAACTCCCGCCCTATTCCCCTGAACTCAACCCGATGGAAAATGTGTGGGCTTATCTGCGTGCCAACAAGCTCGCCATATCCGTCTTCGACAATTATGAGCAGATCGTCGACAGGTGTTGCGAAGCATGGAACTTCTTTGCAAACGACAAAACCGCAATCACGTCAATCACTACCAGACAATGGGCCAAACGGTCAACGACTAGGGCCGTTGGTATTATCTGAAAAAGATTGAAGACTTGAAACGGAACTCTTCGAGATTTCCGGGCGGAATAGCGGAAGGTGCCAATGTGCGAACACCGTGCGGCCCGCGTCGGGTCGAGCTGGTCCGTGTAGGTGACCTGATTGTAACCCGCGACAATGGCCTGCAACCGGTTCGCATGGTCTGGCGGCGAGAGGTCACAACGGCGGAAATGGCGAGCAACATCGATCTTGCGCCAATACGCCTAAAGCCCTGTGCAATTGGCCCGATGATGCCGCAACACGACGTATGTATTGCCGCTGACCACCGAATTCTGGTGCCGGAATACCGGCTGCTTGTGGAAGAAAAGACCACCGGTTGCCTGATCGAGGCACGCGAACTGGCTGGCACCAGCGACGCGGTGTATGTGGATTGCACGAGCGAAATCGTGCGATATTTCACTTTGGTTTTCGATGACCATCAGGTGTTTTGCAGCAATGGTCTGCCGGTTGAGAGCTTCCTTCCAAGTGCTGGAACAGTTTCTAAACTGGATGACGGATTGCGCGACGATCTCGTGCGCCTTTTTCCCATGCTGAAACGAAAGCGGCACGCTTATCCGTCGGTCAAATACAAAGTCGCCGACGGCGCGGAATATTTGCCAGAACATTTCTAGAGCATTTCCGGTTTAGTTTGGTCCATATCCGGATGCTGCGAAGAAGTTTGCACATTCCTGTTTTGAGAACAGTTCGAGGATTTCGCCGACACCTTTCCACAAGGTGTCAACGGTTCTCGCGGCCAATCTCTTCATGTGTGCTTTGAGCTTTGAGAAAGCCAGCTCGATTGGGTTCAGATCCGGCGAATATGGTGGCAGGAATAGCAGCCATGCGCCGCGCTCCCTGATTGCTGCATTGGCTGCGGCAACCTTGTGAGCGGGCAGATTATCCATCACCACAACATCGCCCTTTTGCAGGGTCGGTGCGAGTTGGGTTTTGATGTAGGTGATGAATGCGGGACCATCCATCGGGCCGTCCAGTACCCATGGAGCCGTCATGCCATCATGGCGCAGACCGGCAATGAAAGTCATGGTTTTCCAGTGGCCATGGGGGATTGAAGCTATCAGCCGCTGACCTTTTGCAGACCGCCCTCGAAGCCGGGCCATTTTTGTGTTCAACCCGGTTTCATCAATGAACACGATCCTGCCCAACAGATGCAGGTGATGCTTCAGCCAATCCTGGCGTTTTCGCCAACGGCGGCGTTTGGCCCGCACATCAACCCGCTCCTGTTCACTGGCGTGAGCCGTTTTTTTTATAAGTGATCTGATTAGCACGCAGCCAGTCATCCAGCGTTGAAGAGCCGGCACGCAGGCCATATATCTCATATAAGCGGGCACATAGTTCGGCCAATGTCAGATCCGGCTGTTTGCCGATCCAACCAATCATGTCAGCGCGATACGGATCAAGTTTGCTCTTGCGTTTCTTCGGCGCTTTCAAACCAACATGGCCAACTTCCATGGCCTGCCTGACAAACCGAATGGCCGAACTGGCGCTTACTTTAAACTGCCGTGCCGCTTCGCGACGCGATACACCCGACGCAACCAAATCAACAATACGAAGTCGTAAATCCTGAGATAAAGCCATGATAACACCTCCTGATTCCTTGAATCAGAAGAAGCTCAATTCGTAAACCCGAGTTTGATTCTAAGCTGGCCGGAAATGCTCTAGGTCTGAGCTACTGAGCGGCTCGGCTTTAGCCAAATCGTAACGGCGACAGGGCTTGGATTGTGTCCGCGTTCAGGTCACTGTTCTGGTCGGCAATGAGATCAACCACCAACTAACTGGCCGCAGGCGAGGTCTGAAACCCGTAACCACCTTGCCCGGCAACCCAGAAGAACAACGGCACCTTCGGGTCCGGCCCAATCACCAGCGATTTGTCTGGTGAAAATGTGCGCAAGCCGGCCCAGCTGGTTTCCAGCCGGGTCACGGGCTCTGTCACCACCGTCTCATAACGCGCAATACCCTCGGCCAAAACCATGTCGTCGGGCCAGGTATCGTGTGGCAGAACCGGGTCTTCATCCGCCGGGGACACCAATAATTTTCCAGCATCCGGCTTGGCATACCAGGCCTCGCCGGCACCAAAAATCAGCGGCCAGGCGTGAATATCCAGGCCAGCGGGCGCCGGAATACGCGCGATGGAGCGGCGAAGTGGTGTAAAACCAATGGGGTCAATTCCGGCCAACACGGCGATTTCGTCGACCCACGGACCTGCTGCGTTTACCAGAACACGCCCGTCATAGTCGTTGTGCCCGGTTTTAACATGCCACCCGTTCGGGGTACGCTTGATTTCAATGACTTTTTCATTGGTCAGGACCTTGCCGGAGTTGGCGCGCACCTCCCGCGCAAAGTTTTGGATTAGCCGGTCGGTGTCAATATCCAGAGCGTCCGCGTGGTAGCCGATCCCGGTTATCACCTCAGAATTCAGGATCGGAATAATCGCGCGCGCATCATCAAACGGCATCGCATCCATCGCCATGATGTCCATATCGCGCGCGAATTCTGCGCTGGTATCGGTCGTGCCAATCAACATCATCCCACGAGGCGACAAAACGCCGCCATTGGCGCTCATAAGATAGTCAAGGCTAGCTTTGTTGAGCGCAACTTTCGAAGGGCTGCCATAGGTTTCCTCGAACATCGCAGCCGAGCGGCCTGAGGCGTGGTAGCCAAGACCGCTTTCTGCTTCCAAAACAGTGGTCTTGCCGAGATGCGACAGCCTTGCCGCTGCTGATATTCCGGCGATGCCGCCGCCTATGACAAGGAAATCGTTCAAATCCGGCCCCCGGTTTTCACAGCGTCTCTAAGCCGAACTGGGTCATGGGTTTTTCAAAAGGAAAAGGCCCGGGTGACCCCGGACCTTTGCGTCATTTTCTTCACGCAGCGGTGGTCGCGAGCGCCTAGTTTGGAACGTCACCGCTCACGCCTTCGACGTAAAAGCCCATGCCGGCCAGCGTGCCGTCATCGGCTGTTTCGCCTGCAGCCAGCCAGATCGAACCGTCCTGCTTGTTGAGCGGTCCGGTGAACGGGTGGTAGTCGCCCGAAGCAATCGCATCGCGCAGCGCTTCGGCAGCGGCTTTGACATCGTCTGGCACAGCCGAAGAAATATCGCCGATGCCAACCATGCCCGGGCCAATACCGTCCCAGGTGTCAATACTTTCCCAAGTACCGTCGATGACCGCCTGAACACGGGCAATATAGTACGGAGCCCAATTATCGATAATCGAGGATACGCGCGGGTACGGCGCGTACTCTGACATGTCAGAGGCCTGCCCAAACGTGATCACGTTGCCGACCTTTTCGGCGGCCGCCTGCGGCGCAGTCGAGTCGGTGTGCTGCAGGATTACGTCCGCCCCTTGCTGGATCAGCGCCGTGGCGGCGTCGGCCTCTTTGGCCGGGTCAAACCACGTATAGGCCCAGACAATGCTTAGCTCGACATCCGGGTTCGCCTTTTTGGCGTGGATATAAGCCGCGTTGATGCCCCGGATCACTTCCGGGATCGGGAACGAGGCGATATAACCGATCTTGTTAGTCTGGGTCATCGAGCCAGCAATCAGCCCCTGAACCGCGCGTCCTTCGTAGAAACGGGCCGAATAGGTCGACACGTTGTCTGCGCGCTTAAATCCAGTTGCATGCTCGAATTTCACATTCGGAAAATTCGCCGCGACGTTGATAGTCGGGTCCATATAGCCAAAGGAAGTAGTAAAGATGATGTCGGCACCGGCCAGCGCCATCTGCGTCATGGCGCGCTCGGCGTCGGCCCCTTCAGGCACGCTTTCCTGAAACACGGTTTCAACGGCATCGCCGAAATGTGCTTCAACCGCCAGACGGCCAACGTTATGTTCGTGGGTCCAGCCGCCGTCACCGATCGGCCCGACATAGATAAAGCCGACTTTGGTCTTGTCCTGAGCGAACGCTGCCCCGGCAAGGCCGAGGGCAATGGCTGCCCCGGCAAGGATTGTCTTATATTTCATTGGTTTCTCCCATGTTGTCCGGGCCTATTGCCCGGTGTTTGTAGCAATGCCTCTAGCTGGAGGCGTGGAAAACGCGGCCAAGTGCAGCTGGTGCGCCCTGCGTTGACCGGCTAATAATAACCAGCACTAGAATGGTTATCAGATACGGCGACATCGACAAGTACTCGACCGGGATCGCGACACCCGCAGCCTGCAAATTTAGCTGCAAAACCGTGACCCCGCCAAACAGGTAGGCCCCCAAAAGGATACGCCAAGGCCGCCAACTGGCAAAGACCACAATTGCTAGCGCGATCCAGCCGGCCCCCGCGGTCATGCCTTCGGTCCACTGGGGCACGCGAACCAGGCTAAGATAGGCGCCCCCAAGCCCGGCGCAAGCGCCGCCAAAGGCGATTGCCACCAACCGCATGCGCACCACTTTATAGCCCAAAGCGTGGGCGGCGTCGTGATTTTCACCAACGGCGCGCAGAACTAGCCCGACGCGGCTGTATTTCAGCGTTGCCCACACCGCAAAAATCAAGGCGAGCGAGAAATATACCATAAGATCGTGCTGAAACAGAACCCGCCCGAATATCGGGATGTCGGACAGGATCGGGATATGCAGGTTGCCTGTGGCCGGAGGTTTGATGCCGACGTATTTTTGCCCGAGCAGGGCTGACAGACCGAGTCCGAACAAAGTGAGCGCCAGACCGGTTGCGACCTGATTTGACATCAAAATCTGCGTAATCACTCCGAATATCAATGACAGCAGCGCCGCGCCAGCGGCTGCGGCGACGAACCCCAGAAACGCGCTGCCGGTTTCCACTGCAATCGCGAAACCGCAGATCGCGCCGGTGATCATCATCCCTTCAACACCAAGGTTCAGCACGCCCGACCTTTCCGCCACCAGTTCACCAATGGCGGCCAGCAGAATCGGCGTGGACGCAACCATGAGCGACGCAATCAGGATCAGCGGGTCAATCGACGAGAGATCCATCACGCGGCCTCCGACCTGGTAAATATTATGCGAAAGTTCGACAACATGTCGAGCGCCAGCAGGATGAACAGCAACATGCCCTGCAACAGTTGGATGGCCGCAGCCGGCAGGCCAAGGGTGCTCTGCGCCGCCTCGCCGCCGATATATGTCAACGCCATCAACAATCCGGCCAGCAATATCCCGACCGGGTGCAGACGTCCTAGAAACGCCACGATGATCGCGGTGAACCCATAGCCGGAATTGAAATCAATACTGACCTGTCCGGCCGGACCTGCAACCTCGAACAGCCCAGCCAGCCCGGCCAGAACCCCGGATGTTCCAAGGCAAAAAATGATCAGTCGGTTTGGATTGACGCCGGAAAAACGCGCCGCTTTGGGCGATTGCCCGGTCACGCGGATCTGAAATCCCAGAATATGTCGGCTCAGCAGGACATAGGCGAATATCACCGCGATAAACGCCGCTACGACACCCCAGTGCATGCCGGTGCCGGATATTAGTTCGGCATTGTATGCGGCCTCGAAATCCTTGAAATTCCGACTGCCGGGAAACCCTTGCCCTTCCGGGTTGCGCAATAGCCCAAGGGACATCGACGCCAGCACTTGCTCGGCCACATAGACCAGCAACAGCGATACCAGGATTTCATTGGTGCCAAACCGGGTTTTCAGGATCGCCGGGATCATCGCCCAGACCCAGCCACCAAAAGCTCCGGCAAGAACCATAAACGGGAAGATCAGAAAACTTCCCGACGGGTAAAACGCCAAACCTGCAGCGGCCCCAAAAATCGCTCCCATGATATACTGGCCTTCGGCACCGATATTCCAGATACCAGCCCGAAAACCAAAGCTCAGACCGATGGCAATCAGGATCAGGGGGCCTGCTTTCACCAATAGCTGCCCACGATAGTAAAAGGCGAATTCGCCAAAGATCGGGTCCCAAAAGATGGTGCGGATGGCCACCACCGGGTTGGTGCCGAGTATGGCAAACATTATTCCGCCAGCAATCATCGTCAACAGCACCGCCATGACCGGCGTCACCGCGATCCACATTCGCGATGGCGAAGGGCGTTTTTCAAGCCGCAGCATGTGAAACCTCCATGTCATGAGCGCCGCCCATCATCAGGCCAATATCGTCCACCGTCAGCCCCTTGGCAGGGCGCGGCGTGGTCAGGCGACCTTCGTTCAGCGCGGCAAACCGGTCGGAAATTTCCATCAGTTCGTCGAGATCCTGGCTGATGCAGATGACCGCCGCACCCTTGGCAGCAAGATCAAGCAGAGCTTGCCGGATATCCGCCGCAGCCGAGGCATCAACACCCCAGGTTGGCTGGTTGACCACCAGAACCTCTGGCCGTTGCAAGACTTCGCGTCCGATCACGAATTTCTGCAAGTTGCCGCCCGACAACGAGCGCGCCGCATTTTCCGGGCCCGGCGTGCGCACGTCAAATTCTTCGATAATACGCTTTGCAAAGGTGCGGGTTTTTCCCCAGTTCACAAAACCCTTGTTGGCAAGCTGTTCACGGATCGTCGCGGTGAGGGCGGCGTTTTCTGTCAGGGTCATGTCGGGTGCTGCAGCGTGGCCAAGGCGTTCTTCGGGGGCGGCCAGCAAACCCAGGTCACGCCGCTGGTTGGGACCTAAATGCCCAATTTCAACACCGTTTAGTTTTACCATACTGGCTGGCGCACGGCTCTCACCCGAAAGTGCCGCCAACAGTTCGTCCTGACCATTGCCTGCAACGCCACCGATGCCGACAATCTCACCGGATCGCAATGACAGCGAAACATCCTTGAGCGATGTGCCAAAATGACTGGCTGATTTGATTGAAAGACCGGACAACTCAAGCGCAACTTCGCCCAACTCCGAGCTTTCGCGCGTTGGAATATGCAAAGACTGCCCGACCATCAATTCGGCCAGTTCGCGGGCGGTTTTCTCGCGCGGATCACAATTGCCGACAACCTTACCAAGACGCAAGATTGTAGCGCCGCTGCAAAGGTTGCGAATTTCTTCAAGTTTATGAGAAATATACAGAATTGCGGTTCCCTCTGCGCTGAGTTTGCGCAGTGTTTCAAACAGAATTTCGACCTCTTGCGGGGTCAGAACCGACGTTGGTTCATCCATGATCAACAGTTTCGGGTCTTGAAGCAGACAGCGAATTATCTCGACTCGTTGGCGCTCACCGGCGCTCAGTTCACCCACCAGTCGCACCGGGTCCAGCGGCAGGCCATAGTTTTCGCTGACCTCGCGGATCCGCGCCGCAAGTTCCCGCATGGGTGGCGGATCTTCCATGCCAAGTGCGACGTTCTCGGCGACGTTCAACGCTTCAAACAGGCTGAAGTGCTGGAACACCATTGCCACCTCGGCCTTTCGCGCCGCGTGCGGGGTCGCGGGCTCGAACGCCTCCCCCTTCCAGGTCATGGCTCCAGAATCCGGTCGGACAAGCCCGTAAATCATCTTGACTAGCGTCGATTTCCCGGCACCATTTTCGCCGAGCAGAGCATGCACTTCGCCCGGATCAACGCTGAACGACACCGCGTCGTTGGCCACTACACCCGGATATGCCTTGGTCACTCTGTCGATCGCCAGAAGCTGTCCGACCATGCCCTTACCCCGCCCTTTTTTGCATTTTTTCAGCAGATCCCGCCGGCGACAATAACGCGGCCGCCACGCCTACTGCAATGGCTTGTGGATGTTTGCCAAGTTCGGGCCGCCCTATAGGGCAAGTAATTCGGCTGATCTGGGCTTCCGAGTGCCCAAGCTTGCGCAGTTGTTTGCGAAACCGCGCCCTTTTGGTCTTGGACCCGATAAGGCCCAGCCTCTGAAAACCATGCGTCAAAAGCCGGTGGCATATCTCCAAGTCAAGCGCGTGACTGTAGGTCAAGACCAAATGTTCGGCGTCTGATGGAGCATACCTGATCAGTTTCGCAGGGTTCACTGCCACTAACTTATTGATTTCGACCGGAACGCTGACAGGAAACCGGTCCGCCGCACAGTCCACCCAGGTTATCGCGAATTCTGGCATTGGCGCCAAGACCGAAATAATCGCGCGTCCGACATGGCCCGCCCCAAATATCCAGAGCTGGCGATCCGGGGTGATGATCGGTTCAATCATCCAACCCAATGAAAGCTGCGGTTCTACTTTCTTGCCTGAATTTCGCGCCTCATTCAGCTGTTTTTTGAACTTCAGCGGCAATTCGGAATTACCACTGGCCCGGCGCAGCACAACGCTATCATCAAGCCCGCAAATCCGATCTTTGTCATAGACTTCGGCCAAAAGCGTCATCGCCCCGCCGCAGCATTGGCCAAGCCCCGGACCAAGCGTAAACCGTTCCAGCCAGTCACCCTTATCCAGCGCGCGCCGCGCCCGGGCCGTTGCGTCCAGTTCCAATGCACCACCGCCAATTGTGCCCGACTGCCCGTGCGGCCAGACCAGCATCGAGGCGCCAACTTCGCGTGGTGTTGAGCCTTTGACGTCGGCGACTACGACTCGCACAACGCGGCCGTGCAATTCAACTGCGCTAATCAGCGATTTCAGATCAAAACTCATGCCTGCACCCGTTGAATTGATGCCAGGATATTCTCTGCGGTCGCCGGAGCCTGCAGATCAGGATAGTCCGTGCCACAGGCCGAAATCGCGTGCGAAAGCGCCATGAACGCCGATATTCCCAACATTAATGGCGGCTCACCTACAGCTTTGGATCGATAAATCGTGTCTTCAACATTTTGCCCGTCCCACAATGCCACGTTGAACACATCCGGTCGATCCGAACAGGCCGGGATTTTGTAGGTCGACGGCGCGTATGTATTCAGGCGGCCCTTGTCGTCCCACACCAGTTCCTCCGTGGTCAGCCAGCCAGCGCCCTGAACATATCCGCCCTCAACCTGGCCGATATCCAGCGCCGGGTTCAGCGACGTCCCGGCATCATGCAGAATATCCACGCGCAAAAGCCGGTTTTCGCCGGTCAGGGTATCAATAACACACTCGGAAACGGCGGCACCGTAGGCAAAATAGAAAAACGGCCTGCCACGACCGGCGATCCGGTCCCATTTCACTTTCGGGGTCTTGTAAAAGCCAGTGGTCGACAGGCTGATGCGGTTTTCATAAGACAGCTTGGCAGCGTCGGCGAAACTGATCTCCTCGTTTCCGATGCGAACCAGACCGTCGGCAAACTGAACCTTTTTGGTCTGATAATGCTGGCCTAGAAATTCCGCCATCCGCTCGCGGATCGTGTCACACGCGGCTTTCACCGCCATACCATTTAGGTCAGACCCACTTGATGCCGCGGTGGCCGATGTATTGGGAACCTTTGCCGTGTCTGTTGCGGTGATTTTCACCATCGACGCTTCGACACCAAATGCTGCCGCCGCGACCTGGGCCACCTTTTGGAACAATCCCTGTCCCATTTCGGTGCCGCCGTGATTCATGTGGATCGAGCCGTCCTGATATACATGCACCAACGAGCCCGCCTGGTTCAGATGGGTCAGGGTAAAACTGATCCCGAATTTCACCGGTGTCAGCGCAATGCCCTTTTTGAGCACGTCATTTGCGGAATTCCACGCGCCGACTGCCGTTCGGCGGGCGTGATAATCAGAACTTTCGATTAGTGCCTCGCACATCTCATGCAGAATGAAGTCCTCTACTGGCATGTGATACGGCGTGATCTGGGGACCGCCGCCTTTATTCTTCTTTGCAGAAGTATCCCCGCCGGAGGCGTCCAAAGCCGCATCCTGCGCTGCCCGGTAGAAATTTGCGCGCCGAACGTCCAACGGATCACGGCCCAGCTGATGTGCGATCTGGTCCAGCACTCGCTCAATCCCTAACATTCCCTGCGGTCCACCAAATCCGCGAAAGGCGGTGGCGGACTGGGTGTTGGTCTTCAATCGATGGCTTACGATGCGCACAGCAGGCAGGTGGTAGGCATTATCAGCGTGAAGCATCGCCCGGTCTGCCACCGGTATTGACAAGTCCAGCGCCCAGCCACATCGGGCATACTGAATAAACTCAATCCCCAAAACCCTGCCCGCATCATCAAATCCCACACGATAGTCGATGCGAAAATCGTGCCGCTTGCCGGTAATGATCATGTCGTCGTCCCGGTCATAGCGCATTTTGCAGGGCCGCCCCGTGGCCCGTGCCGCGACGGCGCAACTGACAGCCAGCGCATTGCCCTGACTTTCCTTGCCGCCAAAACCACCGCCCATGCGCCGGATCTCGACCCGCACCGCGTTCATCGTAAGGCCAAGGGCATGAGCAACCTTGTGCTGGATTTCGGTCGGATGCTGGGTCGATGAATATACCAGCATGTCGCCGCCTTCCTGCGGCACCGCAAGGGCTGCCTGACCTTCCAGATAAAAATGCTCCTGACCGCCCATTTCCAAGGTCCCGCTGAATGAGCGCGGCGATCCGGCGATCGCGGCATCCGGTTCTCCCTTTGACCAGATCACCGGCCCTTCCTCAAACCGGCTGTCGGCGGCCAGTGCCTGATCAATGCTCAGGATTGCCGGCTTTTCGGCGTACTCGATCTTGCCCAGTCGCGCCGCTTTGCGCGCAGCCAAATGGTTTTCAGCGATAACCATGAATATCGGTTGACCGACATAATGAACCGACCCGATCGCCAGCATCGGCTCGTCATGGACCGACGGTGACACATCATTTTCATATGGCAGATCATCAGCTGTCATTACCGCCACAACGCCCGGTGCCGCGCGAACCGCGCTAAGATCCATGTCCACGACGCCGCCATGCGCAATATTTGACATTCCAAAAGCCAGATGCAGGCAATTGGCCGGAACCGGAATGTCATCCACGTAAAGCGCCTGGCCGGTCACATGCAGCGGGGCGGCGTCATGGGGCAGGGGTTTGAAAACGCTCATGCGCTGACCTCCAGAACCCGTGTGCCAACACCCTGGTCCTCCAGATAATACCGAAGCAACATGTTCCGGGCCGCCGTCAGCCGATAGTCAGCCGAGGCCCGCATGTCTGACATCGGGCTGAAATCGCTGCCGAATTCTTGCGTGGCGCTCTCTACGACCTGGCGTTCCCAAGCCCGGCCAATCAAAGCTGCTTCAACCGCGGCTGCGCGTTTCGGGATGCCTGCCATGCCGCCAAATGCAATCCGCGCTTCGCTCACAACGCCCGCACTGACGCGTATCGAGAAACAGCCGAGAACGGCAGAAATATCCTGATCAAAGCGTTTGGACAGTTTGTAGCATTTCAGCCGGTCCTCCTGCCTAGTTATCGAAACGGCCTCGACAAATTCACCCGGCGAGCGGTCTTGTTTGCCATAGTCGATAAAGAAATCTTCCAGAAGAATATCGCGCCGCGCGTCGCCCTTGCGCAAGTGCAGCCGGCCCCCAAGTGCGATCAGCGCGGGTGGGCAATCGCCAATTGGCGAACCGTTGGCGATATTGCCGCCGACCGTGCCAGCGTTTCTGACCTGAACCGCCCCGAACCGCCGGACCATCTCGGCGAAATCCGGGTGAAATTTTGCGATGACGACCATAAATTCACTGACCGTTACGCAGGCGCCGACGCGGATTTCATCTGCTGTGATCTCGATCTTTTGTAAATCCTCGACCGCCGCCAGAAAGGCCAGATTCGCCAGCGCATCCAGCCGTTTCGTCACCCATAGCCCGACATCGGTGGCGCCGCCGACAAGCACTCCGTCCGGGTTGGCAGTGAACCATTTCGCTAACTTGTCCGAAGATTGCGGCATCGCCACATCTCCAGTGTTGAAATCCACCGGGCCAAGCAAGTTTAGATCATCGTTCATCCAATCCGGCACCGGTTCATCCGCTGCGGCCTCTGCGGCGCGGATTATCGGCGCGTAGCCAGTGCAACGACACAGGTTTCCCGCCAACTGATCATCAAAATCGCGCGCTCCGTTTTTGTGCGCCACCGCCATCGAGACTATGAAACCCGGCGTGCAAAAGCCGCATTGACTGCCGTGGTGCTGCACCATTGCGCTTTGCACCGGGTGCATTTCACCATCCGGGCCAGCTATGCCCTCGACAGTGCGAACGGCTTTGCCGTGCAGCTGAGGCAGCAGAAGGATGCAGGAATTCATCGCAAGTGATCCGCGCGCGTCGCTGACCATCACCGTGCATGCGCCGCAGTCACCTTCATTGCAGCCTTCTTTGGTTCCGGTCAGCCCACGTTCTTCGCGCAGCCAGTCCAAAAGAGTTTTAGTCGGCGCAATATTATTCAACCGAACCGGATCTCCGTTCAATAGAAATGCGATCTGCGCCATGACCCCCCGGGCACCGCGTTCTGATAGGTGTCCGCAATTGCGGCGGCGTCCGGGCTCGATGCGGCATAAAGCCCGGCGCTCAAGTGAGGTGATGGTAAGGCGCACAAATCAGGTCTGGCAAGCATGGATTCCGGTTACGACCACGAAGTTGTTTCAAAAAATCACGAATGAACAGCTTGTGCTTTCGCATTTTGGACCACTGGCCTAGGGTTCGCCCATGACCACGGCTCCGCGATTCATTCACCTTCGACTTCACACCGAATACTCGCTTTTGGAAGGCGCGGTTCCGGTCGGCAAACTTGCCGCGCTGTGTAAAAACCACAACATGCCCGCGGTGGCGGTGACCGACACAAATAACATGTTTTGCGCGCTGGAGTTTTCGGTTGCGGCGACGGCGAACGGGGTGCAGCCGATCCTTGGATGCCAGGTGGATGTGCCGTATGATCCGCCGCCAAGGGGTGAAAAACCGCGCCCGCCCGCACCAGTTGTTCTGTTGGCCCAGAACGAGATCGGGTACCGCAATCTGTTGAAACTTAACACCTGCATTTATGTCGATTCGGGCGGTGAACTGCCGCAAGTTACGCTCGAAGAAATTTGCGAACACTCGGACGGGATAATCTGCCTGTCCGGCGGCCCGGACGGACCGGTCGGTCGGCTTCTGCGCGCCGGTCAACGACCCAAGGCCGAGGCATTGATGAGCCTGCTGGCCGGGTATTTTCCGAGCCGCTTTTATGTGGAACTGCAGCGCCACCCCGGCGAAAATGGAATGCCTGAATCCGAGCAGCGGAGCGAGCGCGGACTCATTGAAATGGCCTTTGCGATGGAGCTGCCACTGGTGGCGACCAACGACGTCTATTTTCCGAAAACCGAGATGTACGAGGCCCACGACGCCCTGATCTGCATCGCCGAAGGGGCATATGTCGACCAACAAGAACCGCGCCGCCGACTCACCGAACAACACTATTTCAAGTCGCAGGATGAAATGGCCACGCTTTTTGCGGACCTCCCGGAGGCGTTGGAAAATACGGTCGAGATCGCGCGACGCTGCGCTTTTTCTGCCCAGATACGGGATCCGATCTTGCCGGTTTTTGCGAAGGACGAGGTGCAGGAACTGCGTCAGGAAGCGCGAAAGGGATTACAGGCCAGGCTTGGCGTTATTGAACTTGCGGCCACGGTTGAAGACTATGAGAAACGGCTGGAATTCGAGCTTGGCACTATCGAAAGCATGGGTTTTCCCGGTTATTTTCTGATCGTTGCCGACTTTATCAAATGGGCGAAAAATCATGACATTCCGGTGGGCCCCGGTCGTGGATCGGGTGCGGGTAGTTTGGTCGCCTATGCTCTGACGATCACCGATCTAGATCCCTTGCGCTACTCGTTGCTTTTTGAGCGTTTTTTGAACCCGGAACGCGTGTCGATACCGGATTTCGACATCGATTTCTGCATGGAGCGCCGCGAAGAAGTGATCGCTTATGTGCAGGAAAAATACGGCCGCGAGAAGGTTGCGCAGATCATCACATTTGGAGCCCTGCTGTCAAAAGCGGCGGTGCGTGACGTGGGCCGGGTTTTGCAGATGCCCTACGGGCAAGTCGATCGACTGGCCAAAATGATCCCGACCGAGGGCGTCAAACCAGTATCGATCGAAAAGGCGCTGGCGGATGAGCCGCGCTTGCGCGAAGCATCGCGTGCAGAAGAGGTGGTGGAACGCCTTCTGACATACGGAATGCAGATCGAAGGGCTGCTGCGCAATGCCTCGACCCACGCCGCAGGGGTGGTGATCGGTGACCGGCCGCTTGATGAACTGGTGCCGCTTTATCAGGACCCAAGGTCCAATATGCCCGCCACTCAGTTCAACATGAAATGGGTCGAGCAGGCCGGGCTGGTGAAATACGATTTTTTGGGCCTGAAGACGCTGACGGCCATCAAAAACGCCGTTGATCTGCTGGCCCAAAGCGGTGTTGACATTGACATTGCGAATATCCCGTTTAACGACCAAAAAACCTATGAACTTTACGCATCCGCCAAAACGGTTGCGGTATTCCAGGTGGAAAGTTCTGGAATGATGGATGCGCTGCGACGGATGCGGCCGACTTGCATCGAGGACATCGTCGCCCTGGTGGCGCTCTACCGGCCCGGTCCGATGGAAAACATCCCGAAATATTGCGAAGTCAAAAACGGCCTGGCTGAACTGGAAAGCATTCATCCGCTGATTGATCACATCCTTGAAGAGACTCAGGGCATCATCGTTTATCAGGAACAGGTGATGCAGATCGCCCAGGAAATGGCGGGGTATTCGCTTGGTGGCGCTGATCTATTGCGCCGCGCCATGGGCAAAAAGATCGCCGCAGAAATGACCAAGGAACGCCCGAAATTCATCGAGGGCGCGCAAAATAATGGCGTCGATGCGAAGAAGGCTGCCGATGTTTTCGATATACTGGAGAAATTCGCAAATTACGGATTTAACAAATCCCACGCTGCGGCCTATGCTGTGGTCAGCTACCAGACCGCCTGGCTGAAGACCAACCATCCGGTAGAGTTCATGGCAGGGGTGATGAACTGCGATCTGCATCTGACTGACAAATTGGCGGTTTACGCCGAAGAGATTCGTCGCGGTCTGAAAATCGAGATTGTGCCGCCGTGTGTGAACCGGTCGCAAGCCATGTTCAGCGTTTCTGAGGGGCGGGTTGTGTATGCGCTTGGCGCCTTGAAAAACGTTGGCACCGAGGCCATGAAACTGATTACCGAGGCGCGGGCGGGCAGGCTGTTTGTCAATCTTTTCGACGTCGCGCGGCGGGTGGATCTTAAGCGCGTTGGCAAGCGCCCGATGGAGATGTTGGCGCGCGCCGGGGCTTTCGATCAGCTTGATCCAAACCGCCATCGGGTCTTGCTAAATCTTGATGCGCTGGTCAGCTATTCCGCTGCGATCCGTGAGCAGCGCAACTCGTCTCAGGTTTCATTGTTCGGCGAAGCGGGTGACGATCTGCCCGAGCCGCGGTTGGCCCCGGCCGAAGATTGGCTGGCCAACGAGCGTCTGGCGGAAGAGCACAAAGCCATCGGGTTCTACCTGTCGAGTCATCCGCTTGATGATTATGTGACTCCTTTGAAACGCAAGGGCGTCATGACACTTGCCGAGGTGGCTGCGGCGGCTGAGCGCGGCCCGCTGGTGGCCAAGATTGCCGGTGCAGTGGCCGGCAAGCAGGAACGAAAATCGGCCCGCGGCAACCGGTTTGCTTTTGTGCAACTGTCTGATCCGACAGGGCTTTATGAGGTCACAATCTTTTCGGACACGCTCGAGGCGACGCGCGACGAACTGGAAACCGGCGCCAACGTGGTGTTGTCGGTGGAGGCGACAATGGAGTCTGACCAGCTGAAACTGCTGGCCCGTGCGGTTTTGCCAATCGACGCGGTGGTTGCAGATGCCGGCGGCATGGGGCTGAAGGTCTTTGTCGATGACGAGCAGGCGATCCTTGATGTGAAGTCTTTGCTTGACAAAATGGCGACCGGGAAACTGGCCAAGGGCCCGGTGGAGTTTTGTATCTCAGAGCGCGAAACCGGCCGCGAAATGGTCGTCAGCACGGGTCGCGAATATCCGCTGACACCGCAAATCAAAGGCGCGATAAAGTCGCTCGGCGGTGTGGTGATCATCGAGGATATTTGAGTGCAATGATAGGGGTTTAGCCGCTTTTACCAGTGCGGCGGCTTTGGATCGGACAGCGGCACAGTGCCGCCCTCCGCCAGCTCGCGCTCCGCATCGCGCTGCATCAGCATCTCCACCCGGCGGCACAGGCGGGCAATCTCGGCCTCCTGGCGCGCCACCACATCCGAAAGTTCGTCGATCACACGCGTTAGGTGCGCCACCGTCTCTTCCAGGCTCAAAATACGATCGTTCATCACCGTCCTTCTAGCACAGGCTGTCCGCTTGCCCCTAGCCCGCCTTTTCGCTAGACCGCCCGCGAAGCTGGACCTGCAGGACCAAGACCATGGCGAAATCGAAAAAGCAGCCCCGGCCCAGGGCCGAAACGCCCAAGGGCTTTGCCGATTATTTCGCCGCTCAGGTGAGCGAGCGCAAGGCCATGTTGGACAGAATTGCGGCGGTCTATGATCTTTATGGGTTCGAGGCGCTGGAAACTTCGGCGGTGGAAACGCTCAAAGCTCTGGGCAAATTCCTGCCCGACGTGGACCGGCCAAACGCTGGTGTTTTTGCCTGGCAGGAAGATAGCGGAACCGACAGGCCGGGCGACTGGCTGGCGCTGCGTTATGATCTTACGGCGCCTTTGGCTCGGGTTTACGCGCAGTTTCGCGCCGATCTGCCGAGCCCGTTTCGCCGCTATGCTATGGGCCCGGTCTGGCGCGACGAAAAGCCGGGTCCGGGGCGGTTTCGTCAGTTTTATCAATGCGATGCCGATACCATTGGGGCCGAGAGCGTGGCTGCTGACGCGGAGATATGTTCCCTGTTGGCGGACACGCTTGAGGCCGTTGGCATTGCGCGTGGCGACTACATCGTGCGCGTGAATAACCGCAAGGTATTGAGCGGAGTAATGGAGGTGGCCAGGCTGCTTGACCCGATCGAACCTGCGAAGTTTGTGGACGTGCGCAGCATTGTTTTGCGCGCCATCGACAAGCTGGATCGGCTCGGCCCGGACGGAGTACGCGCATTGCTCGGCGAGGGCCGCCAAGACGCAAGCGGCGATGTCACTAAGGGTGCCGGCCTGACCGGCGAACAGATTGAAATCGTTATGGCTTTCATCGATGCTAAAGCTGACGGCGGCGGCGCGACGATGCGTAAGCTGTCAAATCTTGTGGGAAACTCTATCATCGGAAAGGAAGGCGTCAGCGAACTTGAAACTATTGCTGAATTGCTGGATGCGCAGGGATATGGTGCGGATCGCATTGAGATTGACCCCTCGGTCGTGCGCGGCCTTGGATACTACACCGGGCCCGTGTATGAGGCCGATCTGACCTTTGAAACGCTCGATGACAAGGGCCGTGCGCGCCAGTTTGGGTCGGTTGCGGGGGGCGGGCGCTATGATGATCTGGTCAAGCGCTTTACCGGTCAGGAAGTTCCGGCAACCGGCGTGTCGATCGGCGTGGATCGGCTGTTGGCAGCGTTGCGCGCAAAGCGGCGCACAAGTGGAGAAGCGCGCGGCCCGGTGGTGGTGACGGTCATGGATCGCGAACGGATGGCGGGTTATCAGGGGATGGCGGCAGAGTTGAGAAAAGCCGGGATTAGGGCCGAGGTTTACCTTGGCAACCCGAAGAATTTTGGCAACCAGTTAAAATATGCGGACAAACGAAATTCGCCCGTCGCAGTGATCGAGGGCGGCGACGAAAATCAACGCTCGGTCGTGCAGATCAAGGACCTGATCCTTGGCGCGAAAATTGCAGAAAGCGCCACCCTTCAAGAATGGCAATCGCAACCGGCACAGGTTGAAGTGGCGCGCGCCGATCTGGTGACCGAGGTGCGTCGCGTTCTAGCGCGCGAAAATTAATGGAAACTAAAACCTCAGTGCGGGCAGAGGCGGCGCGGCTTCAGGCATTCTTTGAGGCGGCCGGTGCGCGGGCAATTGAGGCGGATATACTGCAACCCGCAGACACGCTTTTGGACCTGTACGGCGAAGATATTCGCGCGCGCGCATATGTAACCCATGACCCGCTGAGCGGCGAACAGATGTTGCGCCCGGATTTTACCGTGCCGGTGGTTCAGATGCACATGGCTGACGGGACGGAACCGGCGCGATACACTTATTACGGACCGGTTTTTCGCCGCCAAGAAGACGGCGCGTCGCGGGCCAGTGAATACCTGCAAGTGGGTTACGAGATCTTTGACGGTTCAGATCCTGCAAGCGCTGACAGCGAAGTGTTTGCGCTGTTTTCCCAAGTGCTTGCGCCACTTGGCCTGCGCGCGGCGACAGGTGATATGGGTATCCTGATGGCCGCTGTTCAGGGGCTGTCCACCACTGAGCGGCGCAAGGCGGCA
Organism: Paracoccaceae bacterium; assembly: GCA_965237505.1. GTDB lineage: Bacteria > Pseudomonadota > Alphaproteobacteria > Rhodobacterales > Rhodobacteraceae > NVTR01. The sequence continues at coordinate 298,097 of CBDEFR010000008.1, forward strand.
CTTGCGCGCCACATCTGGCGCCCGGGTCGGTTTCGGGCGTTGTTGGAACGATTTGGAAGTCGCGCCAGCGTGCCGCCCAGTAGAGCGGCATTGCTTGCCGAACCGGACCCGATTGCGCGCGCCACACCGCTGGTCGGGCTGCGCGGCGGGGCCGAGATCGCCGAACGGATCGCGGCATTGCATCAGGACGCCAGCGAGCCGCCGATCAGCGCGGGCGAAGTCGCGCTATTGGACCGGATCCTTGATCTGAAGGCCAAATCGCCGGTAGCACTTTCCCGCTTGCAGGACATGGCGCATGACATGGCGGCATTACAGCCAGGCGTGGCCAAGATGGCTGCGCGGCTGGACGCGCTAGAGGCGCGCTGCATTGACGTGGCGGGGCTGGATTTCGAGGCGAGCTATGGCCGCACTTCGATGGAATATTACGACGGGTTTGTGTTTGGATTTTACGCCGAGAACCGGCCCGATCTGCCGCCTGTGGCGACCGGCGGACGCTATGATGCGCTGACCCGTGTGCTAGGGCAGGGACGCCTGATACCGGCAGTGGGTGGCGTGATACGCCCAGACCTGATGGCCGAGGCGGCTGCATGAGCGTGAGGCTGGGGGTGCCGTCCAAAGGGCGGTTGATCGAGGAGGTTGCGGATTGGTTGGCCAGCCGTGGGATCGAGCTGCATCGTACCGGCTCGGAGCGTGAATATGCGGGTAAGATCAAGGGCGTGGACGGTGTCGAACTGGTGCTGCTGGCCGCCGCTGAAATACCCAGAGAGCTGGCGGCGGGGCGTATTCATCTTGGTATAACCGGCTCTGACCTGGTGCGTGAAAAGCTTGCGCGCTGGAACACGCACCTGAATGAGCTTGTGAGGCTGGGGATTGGCCGGGCTGATCTGGTGCTGTCGGTTCCTTGTGCTTGGGTCGATGTGGACATACTGGATGATCTGGATGCGGTGGCGGCGCAGTTTCGGGCGCGCCACGGGTTTCGGTTGCGAATTGCCACCAAATATCACCGCCTGGTGCGCGAATTTTTGCGCGACAATGGCGTGGCGGATTATCAGCTGGTGGACAGTCAGGGGGCGACTGAGGGCACGGTGAAAAACCTGACCGCTGAGGCGGTCGCCGACATCACTTCGAGCGGCGAAACGCTGCGGGCGAATGGTCTGAAGGTGCTTGCTGACGGAGTGATCCACGAGAGCCAGGCGACGTTGTTTGCGTCCAAAACCGCCGAATTCAGCGATGCTGAGGCGGACGCATACCGGGCGTTTGTCGGCCAGCTGGGGCTGTAATGTGTGCGGTATTCCGAGAGAGAAATTAGTGCAGCGTGTTCGCTGCATCGCCTGGGATTTTGACGGGGTTTTGAACCGGAACATCATCAATGGACGGTTTATCTGGCAAGACGGGCTGGCAGCGTTTGGGATTTCGCAGACGTCCTTTGAATCGTTCATGTTTGCAGACGGGTTTTGGCCGATCATGCGCGGTGAAGAGGATCTGCTGGATCGGCTGACACGGTTTCGCGAACACATCGGTTTTGAGGCTAAGGCGGTGGAATTATTGGAATTTTGGTTTGCGGCCGATGCGCGGCCATGTGAGCAGATGCTGGCGTTGATGAAACGAGTAGAGGCTGCGGGATTGCGGCAGGTGATTGCCACCAATAACGAGCACCGCCGCGCTGCCTATATTGAAAACGAGATGGGCTATGGGGCGCGGGTCGAAAAGCTGTATTCGTCCGGGCGAATGGGCGTTGCCAAGCCGGACGCGGCGTATTTTTGGGCCATTGAGGCCGATCTCGGGCTGGCGCCGGAACAGATATTGTTCGTCGATGATTACCGGGAAAATGTGGAAGGGGCTGCGGCGTGTGGCTGGCAGGTGCACCATTTTCGCGAGAACGGGCAGGCGGAATTGCGGGAGCGGTTGCGCGGCTTTTTGTGAGCAATGTTAACGCAAGATTGCGGCGAAAAGCTGGATTTGGCCAAATAACGCGTTAACGCGCTGAAAATGCACGTTATTCGAGGTATGGAAAACGTAGGGCTGGCGTATGGCTGGCGTATGGTTGTTTTGGCCATTTGGCGTGATTAACAGCGCGCGCGGCCGGTTAGTGGCGTGTTCACCGCACCCCGATCTCGGCCAGTGCAGAAGTGAGCGAGGTTGGTAGATCGGACTGATTTTCGGGTTCTGCGCAGATCGCGCGGCGCCGAGGCGGGTGCCAAATAGCGCCAGCCCTGAAACGGACGCCTCGGCGCGGGTTCGGTCTGGATCAGGGCGGCATCCAGGCGAATTCCGCACCGCCGGATGCCGTCTTTTCCGACAACCTCGTCCAGCGCGATGATGCGCTGACGGGCCAGGATCACGCCCTTGATCACCCAGTAAAGCGAGCCGCCATTGAGCAGTTCTGCCTGGCGCTTGGGCCACATGCGGGTGACGTGCAGGGTTTCGGTGCTCTGGCGGGCGTCGATGCGGCTGGTGAGGTCGGCGAGCGAGTGAACGCCGACGCAGAGTTTTAGCATATTGATATACCGATTTACCACCGAGTCTCCCCTCGGGAACCAAACTTAACGGTCAAGTCGCCATGATCAAGAGCGATATCTAGTCAAATCCCACTTGAACTGTGCCTCTCCAGCGAGAGTGTCAGTGCACGCAGGTAGCTCATGAATTCCTTTGGCCTTGCTCGCCAAGCATCAATTTCGGTGCGTCCGATCGCTGGTCCCACTATTGGATGTATTGGTTTGCCGATCTTCGTCGTAATCTCGCGCATGAGCAGCGACTGGCGGAGCACCGGCGAAATCGTTTGTGCAATTTGGAACAGACGGCTGTTTTGCCCTGGGAAAAAGACCGGCACGACGGTGACGTCGCTGCGAAGTATCATCCGTGCCTATCCGGTTGTCACCCACACCCACTACATCTAGGGTGCTCCCAATCGCCCGAGTAAAGCTGGGCGTAAGTGGGAGCGGTGACATCGCCAGCAAGTTAGGCGGCACAGGCCGTGCCATCCGGGAAAAGTCGCTGGAACTCAGGAAGCGACCGCGGAAACGAAAGGTCTTCACGCTGCGAGACATCCATCCCCGCTTTGTCCCCCTCCCGGGCCACTCGACGCCACGCCATACATATAGTGGGTGTGGGTGACAACCGGATAGGCACGGTATCATCTTCGCCGTAAAGGGTGTCCAAGAATACTCGATGGCGCGGCCGAACGGCGATTTCGATGTCGCGACGCGCCCGGCTGGAAACAAGATTACGGCACCGCCCGCGTTAAGATGCTTCATCACTTCCTTGCGCACAGCGATATTTCGGGCCGTGAAGTCCACATTGTGCGAATGTGCGACAGGAACCATGTTCTCCCGGACTTCAGGTGGAATGCCTCTGAATGCCCGCGTGAGAATTTTCAGATCCGGGCGGACCTGCGAAACCAGGGCGCCAAGGACCAGCCCATCGACAAATCCAAAAGGATGATTGGCAACTACAACGACGGGCCCTGTTGCGGGTATCTGTGCAATCTCGGCGTTCGGCGTTACAATCTCGATTTCAAGAAAGTCAAGCAACCGTTCCCACATCGTCCCGTCTAGCGCACGCCTTGTGCTTAGAAACTTTCGGGCGAGCCAAAGCAGTCGAATTTTGCCGGTCAGGAATTCGATGGTGCGGATCACCAGCGCATGTCCGGGGCTGAAAGTCGGCAATGCAAATGTCACTGTTCTGGAGTTGAAATGCTGCAGAATTGGGTTGTTCGGCTTGAATTGCCGTGCCCGATTTTTCGGCACCGACCCTATAGCTCTGAGGATGTTTACCAGACTATGTCCGTCCATTCTTGCGCTCATCTTTTTTCCGCCGAGTTTTTTATCACGGCAGAATGTCTTAGTGTCTGATCCAAAACTAATTGAGTGATTTCAGCGAGTTGTGATTCAATCGGATTGATAAGATTCGAGGGAGATCACAATGGCCTGGACGGAAACCACTCGCGCCCGATATGAACGGCATTCGGGACGCTATGCAAGCGATTTAACTGATCAGGAATGGGGTTTGATCGCGCCATTCCTGCCGCCGCCTAAAACAACTGGTCGTCCGCGCAGCACGGCGATGCGCGATGTTCTGGATGCCATTTTGTACATCGCCAGCGCCGGGTGTGCGTGGCGTATGCTGCCCAATGATTTCCCGCCAGTGTCCACCGTGCGCTACTATTTCTATGGCTGGCGCAACGATGGCATCTTTGAAGTGATCAGCCATTTTCTGGTGGCGACGGCGCGCGAGTTTCATGGCAAGAAGCCCGGCCCCACCGCTGGTGTCATTGATAGCCAGACCATAAAAACAACGGAAAGCGGTGGCATTTCGGGCTATGACGCGGGCAAGAAAACCAAGGGCCGCAAGCGCCACATTGTCACCGACACGCTCGGGTTTATGGTTGGGTTGGTCGTGCATAGCGCCGGTATTCAAGACCGTGATGGCGCACCGGAAGTGTTGAAATCCATCCGGTATTCCCATCCAAACTTGCGCCATATCTTTGCGGATGGCGGTTATGCCGGACCAAAGCTGCGCGACGCTCTTGAAGGCATCGGTGACTGGACAATCCAGATCGTCAAGCGCTTCGACACTGCGGAAGGCTTCGAAGTCATTCCCAGAAGATGGGTCGTCGAGCGCACCTTCGCATGGCTCAACCGCTGCCGGCGATTGGCCAAAGATTGGGAAAAATCCATCGCAAGTTCACAGGCATGGATACTCGTTGCACATATCAAAACCCTCACGCGTAAAATTGCAAGGCATTGTAATCATGCGTAGAGTTTTGAATCAGACACTAAGCACGCGGCGATTTCGCTCTTCGCCTGGAATAACAGAATCCAATGGCGCTTTGAATCCGGGCCAACTACTGGATGGGGAAAACAAAACGATCCAACAGACACCGGTAAACGGGCTACTTTGGCCAATATCTTTGTCGCCCGGAATCCGGCTGCCTCGCATACACTGCGGCACCGTAGTTGCACCGCTCCTGTTGGCAGTATGGCAAGGATAGTCATGCGCAAGGAATATGCATAGTCAGGGATTCCTTACCTAGCTTGATGACGGACAGCTGGGCCAAATGGCTACACCTTGTGCCGGCCATGCCAAAATAGTGTCGAGAACATTTCGATTTGTCCGGTTTATGTACCATGGCAATTGTCCGCTTCTGTCTTCCTTACTCTGTGGCTGTGCGAGCCGAAGGCGAGCGCTGCCACAGAGTAAGGTTAGGCTGGTCAAAGCGGTTCACGCAGCCTGTTTTTCTTCTGAACTGATTTCTCGGCCTTCGCCGTCGTAGAGCGCCAGTTTGCGGGGGCCGTGAAACAGGGCAATCCGGCCGTCTGGATATTCATGCACCCATACGCGCGACTTGACGTAGTGATGGCGATGCCTGTCATCGGGGATTTGCAGGCAACGGTTTTTATAACGAACCGTATTATCCCTGCCCACGACACGCTCTTCATGCACACACAAAATGTCGTGCAGTTCCCCTGCGAATGGAACAAAGGCTTCCCCGTGTGCAGAGGGGGTCACTGCAAAGCGCCTGTTGTGGGCGGGCAAGAAGACATCCCGCAGGAAGCGATTGGCTTCCTGCATCGTTGTGATCCCGTTCAATCTCAGTTCCTGCGGCAACCGGTTCTGCAGTGTTCCGAACATGCGTTCAGACCGTCCGCGCGCTTCGGGGGAATAGGCTGGGATCAACTCTATGCCCAGGTGGGCCAATGCGCGGCCCACCTGGGTCGGGTTTGACTTGTCGACCTTGCCGCCAGCCTCGGGCGTATGCCAGTAGTGACTACCCCTGTCGGCATAAAGCGAGCAGAAAAGCCCTTTGGATCCAATCACGTCCCCTATGCCGGTGAAGCTGCTCATTGTCCCTTCCTCATCCACGAAGAACGCGGAGTAGACCTCACTGCTCGCATCATCCATGGTCACGATCAGGTCCCACCACCGGCCCGCAACCCAGTCGTGGCTTGACCCATCCTGATGCAACATCATCCCGGGAAGAGCGCGACGCTCACGCTTGCGGCGGTGTTTGCCCCGGTTTGCAGCTTTGGTTATTCGTCCCCGCGCCTGGAGTGTCAGGCGGACCCAGTTATAGCTGTGTTTGAAATCATGGGCCTCAACCAGCTTCTCGTGGAAATGCCTGGGCGTGAAATCCCAGTATCGGGTGTCAAAAAGACTCAGAACATCTTTTATCGTGTCCACTGGCACACGGTTATGCGCCGCTTTGGAAAGGCGGCGATCAAAGAGCCCGTCCGCCCCATCAGCTTCATAACGCGTACTGTAGCGTCGAAAGCTGCGCTCCGACATGCCAAGAAGACCCGCCGCGTCAGCCTGTGTCAGCTGCCGCGATTTCGTTCGCTCATAATAATCTGAAAACTTCATTCGTCGTAGGTCCTGTAAAATGCCTGTCCTAGTCATAAAGCGCTCCCTTTCGGAGCACCCTAAAACCGGACAGATCGCATGGTACATAAACCGGACATATGCCTTGTTAGCGACACCATGCCAAAATACAGTAGATTTAGGCGCGAGTTCAGGTTAACTTAAGCGTCCGAAATTTTGGAAAATCCGACATATGAGTCGTTTTGCCGCGCCGATCGCTGAACAAATTTGGGACATGAAATACCGCCTTAAAAAGCCGGACGGCACCGCTGTGGACAAGAGCGTCGAGGATACCTGGCGCCGGATCGCGCGGGCCGTGGCGGCGGTTGAGGAGCAGCCGGCAGAGTGGGAGGACCGGTTTTACGCCGCCCTTGAAGATTTCAAGTTTCTGCCCGCAGGCCGGATAACGGCTGGCGTCGGCACGGCTCGATCGGTGACCATGTTCAACTGTTTCGTCATGGGCACGATTCCGGACAGCATGGGCGGGATATTTGACGCCCTTCGCGAAGCGGCGCTGACGATGCAGCAGGGCGGCGGCATCGGTTACGACTTTTCCACCATCCGGCCCAAGGGCGCGGACGTAAAAGGCGTGGCGGCGGATGCGTCAGGGCCGCTATCATTCATGGATGTCTGGGATGCGATGTGCCGCACGATCATGAGCGCGGGCAGCCGCCGCGGCGCGATGATGGCGACGATGCGCTGTGATCACCCGGATATCGAGGATTTCATCACCGCCAAGGCTGACCCGGCGCGGCTGCGGAACTTTAATGTTTCGGTGCTGGCCACCGACGCCTTCATGGATGCAGTGAAGGCGGATGCAAGCTGGGATTTGCTCTTTGAGGGCAACGTTTACCAGACCGTAAGGGCCCGCGATCTGTGGAACCGGATCATGCGTGCCACTTATGATCATGCCGAACCCGGGGTGATTTTCATCGACCGCATCAACGCCATGAACAACCTGGCCTATTGCGAGGATATTGCCGCCACCAACCCTTGCGGCGAGCAACCGTTGCCGCCCTATGGGGCGTGCCTGCTAGGGTCGGTCAACCTGGCGCGGCTGGTGGAGCAACCGTTTGAAAAGGCCGCAGCACTGGATGAGGGCGCGCTTTCGAATTTGGTTCAGACCGCCGTTCGAATGATGGACAACGTGGTTGATGCGTCGGGTTTTCCGCTGGAGGCTCAGGCGCGAGAGGCCAAAACCAAGCGGCGCATCGGGCTGGGAGTGACCGGGCTGGCGGACGCGTTGTTGATGGTCGGGTTGCGCTATGGCTCAGAGGCGGCGGCGCGACAAACTGAACAGTGGTTGCACGCGCTTGCCCGCGCCGCGTATCTGGCGTCGGTAGAGTTGGCAAAGGAAAAGGGCGCCTTCCCGCTGTTTGATACGGACGCGTATTTGGCGGGTGGCACAATGGCGCAAATGGACGCCGATGTGCGCGACGCAATCGTCGCGCACGGCATTCGCAATGCGCTGCTGACATCCATTGCCCCGACCGGGACGATCAGCCTGTACGCCGGCAACGTCAGTTCTGGGATCGAGCCGGTGTTTGCATACGGCTACACTCGCAAGGTCTTGCAAAAGGACGGTTCACGCAGCGAGGAAGAAGTGGTTGATTACGCCGTTCAGTTGTGGCGCGACAAGTTTGGCGACAAAGCGCTGCCGGATTACTTCGTGAATGCCCAGACCCTGACTCCGCTTGAGCATGTGGCCATGCAGGCGGCGGCGCAGAAATGGGTGGACAGTTCGATTTCCAAAACCATCAATTGTCCGGAAGATATATCGTATGCGGCATTCAAAGACGTATATCTGGCGGCTTGGGACAGCGGCTGCAAGGGCTGCACCACCTATCGCCCGAACGATGTTACCGGGTCGGTATTGTCGGTATCCGAAGCGTCTGACAGAGCGCCGGATATCGATGCCGGGGCCGATGTGGTCTATATCTCTGAACCGCTGGACCGGCCGCAACAGCTGGAAGGCAACACCTACAAGCTGCGCTGGCCGGACAGCGAACATGCGATTTACATCACCATCAACGACATCGTGATCGGCGGGCATCGGCGCCCCTTCGAGGTGTTCATCAACTCCAAGAACATGGAGCATTTTGCCTGGACAGTGGCGCTGACGCGGATGATTTCTGCAGTGTTCCGGCGCGGCGGCGATATATCGTTTGTGGTCGAGGAGATGAAGGCGGTGTTTGATCCGCGCGGCGGGGCCTGGATGGAGGGCAAGTATGTCCCGTCGATCCTGGCGGCGATTGGCGGCGTGATCGAGCGTCATCTGATTGCCATCGGCTTTATCGAGGGCGAAGGTATGGGGCTGAAATCTGACCCACAGGCCGAGGTCGTGAACCTGGGAGCGCCACGCGGCAGGGCGTGCACCTCGTGCGGCGCCTTTGAAATGCGGATGATCGAAGGCTGCATGACCTGCGCGAACTGTGGGTATTCCAAGTGCAGCTAATTGTGCCTCTAGTTGTGGCGCGCTGAGTTCTGTGGGACACAGTTGCCGCTGAAAAATGCGGACCGGCCTACCGCTGGCATGCGATCGAGCTAATGTGCCGTTAACAAAAAAGAATAATGGCAGGTTGTTGAGGCATGAAGGCGGGCTATCGCGGCACGTTTGTACTTCCGTGGGTGCAGACAGAAGTTGACGGGCTGATAAGGCCTGAAGTCGATACAATCGGCGTCGGCGCTGTCTGGCGCTGGAGCGGGCGCGCGGTTCGCGTTGATGATCCACGCGACATTCTGGTTCTGGAAGGCTCTGAAGAAGTGGCGCTGACGCATCGCCGGGCCGCGCGCCAAGTGCAGCGCCCTTTCGGCGATGCGAACCTGGAACTGAGGCGCAAGACAACCTGGACTTATACCACCGACCGCTTTCATTGACCCAAGATGCCCATTGGCATATATTGCCAATGAAGGAGATCAGCCATGGTGACCCGTAACGTCGTTCTCACGGAAACCCAGGACCAATTAGTTCAGGCCTTGGTGTCGTCCGGCCGATATCAGAATGCCAGCGAAGCCCTGCGGGCCGGCCTGCGGTTGCTGGAGCAGGAGGAAGCCGGGTTGATGCAGATCCAGCAGGGGTTGCGCGAAGGTCTGGCACAGGCGCAGGCCGGTGACCTGGCTGAGGGCACCGGAGCCGATGCTGTCCGCCGGGCCTTTGCTCGCGCCAGAACGTGAGCCGCTCTTTCCGGCTGACTCGTCGGGCCGAAGCCAGTTTGGTTGAGATTGCGCATTGGACCATACAGAACTTCGGGCCGCGGCAGGCAGACCTCTATGAAGCAGAAGTCATAGCCCGATGTGAGGCCATCGCCAAAGGCGAAGTCGCAAGCCGAAGCTGCGCAGTTTTGGTCTCCGGTGCAGAAGACTTACGGTTCGTGCGGGCTGGTGAACATTTTCTGGTGTTTCTCGACAGGCCGGACGAGGTCATTGTCGTAGATATCCTGCATAGTCGCAGCGATCTACCGCGCCATGTTGCCGCTTTGTCAGCCTTGATCGACGACGAAGGGCGAAAGGACAATTGAACGGCCCTAAAGCCCCGCAGCCTTGGTCAAGTTCACGCGGAATCGATCGCGACGTCGCTGATAGCGTCGGGTCATTTCGGCGGAGGCGTGACCCAGCTGCTTCTGGATGTAGCGCTCATCGACCTCGGCGCTGCTGGCAAGACCGGCACGCAGGGAATGGCCCGAGAATAGCGCCACACGTTCCGCTTCGGGCAGGTCAGAATGGATGCCAGCATCAAGCACGGTTTTCTTGATCAGGCGGGCAACGTGTTTGTCCGACAGACGAGCGCCGGTGGGTTTGCGATCATCGCGGCTGACGCGCTGGAACAGCGGGCCAAAATCGATCTTGCTGTAGTGCAGCCATTGTTCCAGGGCGTGAACCGGGCAGCTCTGGTCGCTGGATCCACGGCCGATTTCAACTTCCCGCCAACCGGTTTTGCTGCGGAACCTCAGGAGGACGCCGGCGTCTTCGATCTCGAACCAGCCCTTGCCATCGTCAGTATCGTCGCGGCTGATATCCAGGCTGACGATTTCAGAACGGCGCAGACCTCCTGCGTAGCCGATCAGCAGAATAGCCCGATCCCGCATATCGCGCAGTCGGTAACCCAGAGTGTCGATCATATTGAGAATGTCCTCAGCGAGGATGGCTTCTTTTTGTACCGGCGGCCGCGCGTGCTTGCGTTTGATCCCGGCCAGAACGGTGGCGATGTGGCGGTTCTTGCGATCAAGCGTAAAGCCGCGCTGTTGGTAGTGCCAGGCGAGGCCAGAGAGGCGGCGCTCGATGGTGGCCACAGTCAACGGTTTTATAGGCGGGGTAGGGGAGGCGCATTCCGAAATATACAGGCCGATCATTTGGGGTTCTGCGCCGCTTCCACCCAGTGGGTCCGCTCCCCTTCGGCGGCACCAGCTGGAAAAATGCGCCCAGTCTGCCTTGTAGGCGGCGTTGGTGTTTTCGGCCGTTGACTGACGAGCATAATCCTTAGCCGTATCAACCAGCCGATCAAGCGATCCTGATCCTGCAAGTGCCACGGGCACCCCGGGTGCTGCGAGCACCTCGAGGTCAGGGACTTCAAACGTCTCACCGGACGACGTGCTTCTCTCGCTGTCCGCGTTGGGGGAGGGTGCGGTTACTGGGCCTGAGCTCGATTTCCCGGGGTTTTCTGACATGCCGCCAGGCTACATTATAAACGTCCGATAATGCAATCTTATTGGACGTAACTGGGATACTTAAGGTGGGGCGGTTTCTACACTATATGGTAGGCAAAAGCGCCGCCGTGCGATAGTGTTGTGGCATGACATATGCGCGGCCCAAACTTGGAGACGACCCCGACACTCTACCTCGGATCCCCGCCTGGGTCACCTCCGGCCACGCCGAAACCCTTGAGCATGTGGCATTTCAGTCGGGGGCGGCATTGACGGTACTGGATGCTTTGGTGTCCGATCCGGCCCATGGCGTGCCGGTGAAACTGCTGGCCAACCGGCTGGCGCTCAAAGCAGCAACGGCGACCTCGAAACTGGAAGGTCGTCTGGCGCGGGAGGCCGATCTCCGTGACGCCTACCATCTGACACAGCCGGGTGAGGCGCGTGGGCCCGATGGTGATCTGCTGGCCTTTTGGCGGCAGACGATACAGGTGAAGTTGACCGGGCGGGAGTGGCTTTCAGATTTCAGCGACCTGATGGGTTCCGATTTCGGCGACGCCGTCGATGGTTGGGTCAAGGCGGGACGCGCCCGCACCAGGTCTCATGGGCCGTTTGCGGGGTGCGCATTGGTGATGCGCAGGGTCCTGGAGGTGGACGATCGTGCAGAACGCGTGGCTTGTTTGTTGTCGGATGTCGTTTTGGCCCGGTCTCTGAATTGGCAGAGGGTCATGCCGATCTCGGCGATACATCTGACAAAGACCGCGCTCCGGGATTTGTCAACGGACGGTGGGGGTGGCGAACTGGACCTCCAGGCGCGCTTGTTGGGTTCACTTCAGGATATCATTGTTCTGGCGCGAGACCTTGCGCGGCGGGCGGCGACCCTCCGGGCCGTGGCCCCGAAACTGCGCGCCAAGGGTTCGGAGGCGGCGGTCGCGCTGTTTCTGTCCGAGGACGCCGTCGCGCCGGCGTCGATGCTGTCGCCGATGATCCAGGGCACCACCATCCCCATGACCGATCGTGCCGCGCGCCGGTTCTGCGACCGGCTGGTCGAGCTTGGGGTCGTGCGCGAACTGACCGGGCGGCCGACGTTCCGGCTTTATGGGATCGCGCCATGACTGCAGTTGCTCAAAGCAAGAAGACTAAAAGCGGGCACGGGTCATCGTCACGCGATTGCGTGTTCGACCGGGAGCTCGAGGACCTGCCGCAAAAGCTGCGCTGGCGGACATGGATGGGCCGCATTGAGGCGGTGCTGTTTGCCAGCGCATCGCCGGTCGGTCGCGATGACCTGGCGCGCGTGGTGGGGCAGGGGGCGTCCGTCGAGATGCTGATCGACGACATCCATTCTGAGCTCACCGGCCGACCCTATGAACTGGTCCAGGTGGCGGGTGGTTGGATGTTCCGGACTATGTCCCAATATGCTGAGGCGATCAAAGCGGTCGCCGATCTTGGCGAACAGTTACTCGCCTTCACCGAGATGGAGATGGCCGTGCTCTGCGCCATAGCCTATCACCAGCCCATTACCCGCGACGGACTGAAGGACATCTTCGGCAAGGAGGTCAGCCGCGATCTGTTGGCGCGGCTCCGTTACAAGGATCTGATCGCTACGGGTCCGCGGTCGCCGCGTCCGGGCGCGCCGCATACCTTCGTAACGACCGAGACGTTCCTGGTGACGTTCGATCTGCAGACACTGCGGGACTTACCAGAGATGGACCTCACTGAGGGCATGAGGTGACGCTGCACTGGCGACATCAAGTTCGCTAGGAAGGTGATCAGTTCATCATATGATGAGGTTCTTAGTGAGCAAATGGCGATCTTCCCAATGAGCAAATGGTGATACGCCTAATGGACAACTGGTGACGACTGGAATAAACAACTCGTGACAGGGCAGCAGGCCATTCGACAAGATACCTCATGCGGCATGCTCTCTCCAACACGCTCGGAAAGAGAACACCGGTCTATGAGTGATACTGACGATTATCTGCCAAGACATCTTATACCGGAGCTTGAAGACGCAGTCGCATCGGCCCGCGTGGTCAACCTCATAGGTCCACGACAGGTCGGCAAGACCACGCTTGTGCGAGACCTGTTCGGCCATGGACGTTTCGTTACCCTGGATGACGCTGCGATTTTGGCTGCCATTGATGCCGATCCAGAGGGCCAGCTCACCAGTCTCGTGGAAGATCTGGAGGGCGCGCCGCTGATCATCGATGAGGCGCAACGTTCAAAGAAGCTGGCCCTCGCCATCAAGAGGATGGTTGATACGAACCGTCGGAAAGGTCAGTTCGTCCTGACCGGTTCTTCCAATGTGTTCACGACAACCGAAGTCGCGGACTCGCTTGCCGGAAGGATGCGGACGCTTAAGCTCTGGCCGTTGTCCGCCGCCGAAATTAAGACGGCTCCGGTCAACCGCCTGATGGATTGGGCGAGGCAAAAGTCCCCGTCGCTCGCTCAGATCGCCGATCCCGAACCAGTAAGCCGCCGCAACTACATCGATCTCATCTTGGCTGGCGGTTTCCCGGAAACCAGAACCCTGCCGTTGAGGTCGCGGCAGCGCCAGTACCGAGACTACATCGATGCGATCGTGGATCGTGATGTGGCAGATATCATGACTGTTCGAAAGCCGGATGCGTTGCGCATCCTGATCGACCAGATAGCGGCCCGGACGGCGCAGGAGATCAACACCTCCGAGCTTGCCAAACTGACCAAGCTGCAGCGTGTCACGGTCGACCAGTATCTCGACATCCTGATCCGCCTGTCGATGGTGACGAAACTGGGCGCCTGGACATCCGGTGAGGGCAAGCGGGAGATCAAACAGCCCAAATATCATTTCGTGGACACAGGGATAGCCTGTGCCTTGCGCCGCTTCACCGACGCGACGTTTGCGATCGACAACAATCCAAGTGCCTTGGGCGGATTGCTGGAAAGCTTTGTCGTTGGTGAGTTCCAGCGCGCCCTGCCATTGCAGGATGCCGACAATCGACTCTATCACTGGCGCAGTGCGGACCAGCGTGAGATCGACATTTTGATCGACGGAGGCAGCCAATTGGTCAATGTCGAGGTCAAATCATCTGCGTCGGTTTCTGGCGATGATTTCAAACATCTCAAGTGGTTCTCCACAGATGGCCCAGGTCGCAGCAGAAGTTGCACGGGGATCGTGTTCTATCTGGGACACGAGAAGCTCACTTTCGGCGACAGAAATTTTGCGCTGCCAATCAGTACACTCTGGACTGACGTTGAGATTTGAAGGCTTGTGTCGCTGCAGCTGTTAGCGACCGAACGATCTGTCCGCCGCGCTCGACGCTATATTGGCCGATCCTGCCTTCGCACCCTTCATCGACGCAGACCACATCGGCGCGGTCGGGTTCTCTCTGGGCGGTGCGACCGCGCTCGGACTGGCGGGTGTCCGATTCGATGGTGCAGCACAGGACGTCAACTGTGCAACTAGTCCGGAAGCGGCAGATTGCGTATTTTTCCGGCTCGGCGGCGTGCGTTTCGCCGATCATCCGGGGTTTGACGGAGACGCACGCGACACACGCGTCACGCAAGCCGTGATCATCGATCCAGGCTTTGGAGGAGCGGTTGACGCCGACACGTTGTCCGATGCCCTTCCTGGGATCACACTGATCAATCTCGGCGATGCGGATCGTCTTGGCGCCGCCGACGTCAGCCCAGAGGGTAATGACCTCGCCCGTCGTTTGCCCGGCACGTCCTACATCGAGATCACCCCCGCAAACCACTTCACCTTTCTGGGCACCTGCAAGTCAGGTGCGGTCGAAATGCTTGAAGAATACGAGGATGATCCGATCTGCACCGATCCCGAAGGCACCGATCGTGCCGCCACCCACATGCGCTTGATCGACGCTATCGCTTCGGGGCTGGGATTGTAGCGGGGCGGCTACAGCCCTAGATGAAAGTAAAAAGCGGCCTCCGAGATCTCAATGTCTGGTGGGTCGAATTCCGCCATCAAAAGCTATTAAACCAACGCCAGATAGCGGTGAAGGTCACAATCAAAGCACACAAATATCTGTTCACTTTAGGTCTGTTTTGCATTAATGAACACAAAATGCCACAGGCACACCCATAATGAACAGATCACAAGCAAAAATCGGATATGCCCGCACATCCACCTCTGATCAGAATCTCGATGCCCAGATTGCGGCATTAAGGATGGCTGGATGCGGTATGATCCGGACCGAGCAGAAAAGTGGGGCAACCCTTGACGGGCGCTCAGAGCTGAAAATCATTCTGGAGTTTATTCATCCGGGGGAGATTCTGGTGGTGACGCGGATTGACCGATTGGCCCGATCCCTCACTGATTTACAAACGATCGTCACGGCTCTGAAAAATAAGGGCGCACATTTGGCCGCAACAGAACAACCGGTTGATACATCAACCGCGACAGGAAAAGCCTTCTTTGACATGCTCGGTGTTTTTGCCAAGTTTGAAACCAATCTGCGCCGGGAACGTCAGGCTGAGGGTATTATAGCTGCAAAAATGCGCGGTGTTTACCGTGGACGGCGTGCCACTATCAACATGGAAGAAATTCAGATGAAATTGAATGAAGGGGCGTCCCCAACCAATATAGCAAGGGCAATGGGTATTTCACGGGGCACGGTCTACAAAGCAAAGGCCTTGATGTGAAAAAGAATGTTCGGCCGCCTGCTGCCCGGCAGCGTTTGCAAGCAAACGCGAAAGCGGTCAAGGTCAATTCTCCCCGCAACTTGACGCCAGCCTTTGCGACCGTTTGCGCCTCGATCTCTTGAACGCATGCAGGAAGGTCGCCGAAACCCATGGGCTTACGGTCGAGGGAGGCGAGTTGAGCGACATCGACTTGCGTCACGGTTTTGACATTGAATTCAGCGTTGGTATTCCGATGGATGACGGCTCCCTCTATTCAGTCGATAGGGCGTTGTTCGAAGTGCTGGCTGAGCCTTTTGGATTGAAGCCTTCAGACTATGGTCGTATCTTCAGAACTGGTGGTGAAACCTTCCGCATCACAGCGATAAACCCCAATCGCCCTAAATATCCGATCAGTGCTGAACGCCTTGCTGACGGCCGTGGATATAAGTTTACCGTGGAAAATATCGAAATGTATCTCAAGGCGGCAGAACACTAAATTTGTTCTCTAATTGTTCCTCAAGACGTCCATATATGGACGTTGTTGCACGAACACAGGTAGTTCTGGTAATCGGGTGCTCCACCTCTGATCTGGACACTTGAATGCCGCATAAATTCAACGCTGCTCGTCGCCACAAGTTTCCGAAGAAACGATATCGGGTGACAAATTGGGCGGAGTACACCGAAATCCTGCGGCGTCGTGGCGATCTGACCATCTGGGTCACTGACGATACGCTGAAACAATGGCGAGCGCCGCGCCGGACGACTCCGGGAGGTCAGCCGAAATATTCGAACATTGCGATCGAGACCTGCCTGACTCTGCGTACGATTTACAAACTACCGCTGCGCCAGACCCAAGGGCTGATGCGCAGCATCGCTCGGCTGATGGGAGTAGACATTCCGGTGCCGGATTTCTCAACACTGTCGCGCTGCGGGCTAGGCTTGAGATTGCCTGCAAAGCCTCGGGTCGACAGAACCGAGCCGATCCATCTGACCATGGACAGTACTGGATTGAAGATCTTTGGCGAGGGCGAGTGGCTGCAGGTCAAGCATGAAACAAAGGCCAAACGCAAATCGTGGAGAAAGCTACACCTCGGCCTGGACCTCACAACCGGCGAGATCATCTGCTCGGATCTGACGCTGGACCACGTCGGCGATAGCACGGCCTTGCCCGGGCTTCTGGATCAGTTCGACGGGCCGGTTTCGCGATTTCTGGCGGATGGGGCCTATGACGGCACCCCGACCAGAAATCTGCTCACGGCGCGTTTTGGCGATGCAGTCGAGGTCATCATTCCACCGCCAAAAAACGCCGTTCTCGCCCTGAAATCGCGCGATGATCCATCCCTCCGCGACCAGCACATCGCCCAGATACAGACGTACGGCCGACTGGCATGGCAAGTCAGAAGCGGCTACAATCAGCGCAGTCGCGCGGAAGCACAAATTGGTCGTTGGAAAAGTGTGATCGGGCCGAAACTGAGATCGCGGCGGTTCGAAAATCAGAAAACTGAGGCACAGATCGGTGTGCGGGCTCTTAACAGAATGACCGAACTTGGCTGTGCCAGGTTTGAGTCAGTTGGCTGACCATTTTCACGGGTAAGGGTACTCCGCGCTTGTCCGGTGATTGATGCAACACGGCCGATGAAATGCGACTTCGGTGCGAACAGATAATCGACCAACTTTCTCTGCCAAGTGAATTTGCGATGCTTTGCCGCCATGCCACCTTATCGGCAATGCTTCTGCGGCGTCACTCGATGGTGCGCCCGGGGCTGACCGACGCCGAGGCTGCATCGGTTTCAGAAGCAATATACGACTGTTCGTTAGCTGCGGATCCACTGGCCTGCGAAGTGATAGGCAGACTACGTAATTTGCTCGTTTCAGCAAACCGCCAAAGGACCAATTAAGCGGCGCCCGCCCTATTTATGATGTGCTACAGCATGCGGGGTTTGTGAACCACGCGTTTTTGTTTGGCACTTTGGGCGGTTGGCTGCCGTTCTCTGCGTTCGACGCAAACGTCTGCTCCTGGAGCCCGTGGAGAATGTTCGCTCACGACACACCAACATGATTTCTTGTCAAAGAACGCCAGAACTTTTCACAGAGATGTGGCGCTTTGGTCCAGGTGGCGGAGATTGAGATCAAAGGTAAGCGTCCGGTGTGCCCCGCCTAACGGCGCAGATTTTGATGGGTTAGTGTCCACCATTGATAGTGGACACTTAGGGGCACTCTATGGCTGTGAAGCAGAAGAAGCGGCGTTGGCCGGATGATGAGAAGCGTTCAATCTGTTTTCAGACGACGGCGGCTGGTGTTTCGGTTGCGCAGGTTGCACGTCGGTATGCGATGAATGCCAATCTGATATTCAAATGGCTGAAGGATGATCGGTATGCTCCCGCCGTGGATGTTGTGCCGG
The DNA here is from genome assembly GCA_965237505.1 of Paracoccaceae bacterium. GTDB lineage: Bacteria > Pseudomonadota > Alphaproteobacteria > Rhodobacterales > Rhodobacteraceae > NVTR01. Next base: position 316,112 of record CBDEFR010000008.1, read on the forward strand.
AAGCTGACGGCCCTGTATTTTTGCCAGTCGAGATTGAAGCGTCAGCCAGCGTTGATCTAGCCGTGACCAGCACTCCGTCAGGCCGAATTGAGATCGAGCTATCCAACGGTCACCGGATTATAGCCGAGGGCGGTTTTGATGCGGATATGTTGGCACGTTTGTTGAAAGGGCTTTCTTCGTGATCCCCGTGCCAAGCAACACACGGGTCTGGCTGGCGGCGGGCGTGACAGACATGCGGCGGGGTTTCAATACTCTGGCGGCACAGGCCGAGCAGGTTTTGGCAGAGGATCCGTTTTCCGGCCATCTATTTGTGTTTCGGGGGCGGCGTGGTGATTTGCTCAAAATTATCTGGTGGGACAGCCAAGGAGCCTGCCTGTTTTCCAAGCGTCTTGAACGGGGCCGGTTTGTTTGGCCTGCCACTAAAGACGGCAAGGTCTGCCTGACGTCGGCGCAACTGGCGATGCTGCTGGAGGGCATTGACTGGCGCATTCCACAGCGGACATGGCGGCCTTTGAAAGCAGGGTAATCAGGCGTAAATATCAAGTAATACCAACGGCATCAATTTCTGACTCTGTGGGGATTCCCAAATCGGTCTTGATCTGATTCAAGGTTGGCAAAGGAGGATCGCCATGCCAGCCAGTGTTTCGCTTCGTCGCGACTTTGATGCCCGCCACCTTCGTAAACTCGCCAGCCGTTGCAAGGATGCCCGGCAGAGCCGCCGTCTGTTGTCTCTTGCGGCGGTCTACGATGGCATGAGCCGTGGAGAGGCCGCAAGGATCGGTGGGATGGATCGCCAGACCCTGCGGGACTGGGTTCACCGGTTCACCGAAGAGGGACCGGATGGCCTCACCAACCGCAAGGGCGCGGGCCGGACGCGCTACCTGAGCGATGTCCAGATGAAAGAACTTGGCGAGATTGTCGAGACCGGCCCCGACCCGGCGGTGGATGGGGTTGTCCGCTGGCGGCGGATCGACCTGAAGCGGGTGATCGAGGCGCGCTTTGGCGTCATCTATTCCGAGCGCGGGATATCCAGACTGCTTGGCGAACTGGGCTTTGCCCATATCAGCGCCCGCCCGCAGCATCCCAGGCAGGATAAGCGGATCAGGGAGTATCCGAAACTCTGTGTATGGGGTTTGGCCCATGCGGTTTAAACGGGTCATTTGTTGAACCGCTCGGGGTATAGGATAGCGAACTGGTTTCTTGCCGCAACCCATTCCCTGACGCACCGGCCCGACTTTTCAAAATTGCGGATGGCCAGGTAAATCAGTTTGGTTGCCGCGTCATCCGTTGGAAAGCTACCGCGCGTTTTGGTGGTTTTTCGGATCACTCTGTTGAGGCTTTCAATCGCATTCGTCGTATAGATGATTTTGCGCACCGCTGGCGGGAAGGCAAAGAACGGGATGACCTCCTGCCAGGCCCGCCGCCAGCTTGGGGCGATCGAGGGGTATTTTGAGCCCCATTCGGTCTCGAAATCATCAAGGGCTTTCGCGGCCTCGGCATCATCTGTGGCCTGATAAATCCGCTTCAGGCTTTTGGCCACGACTTTGCGATCTTTCCAGCCGCAGAAGTTCAGGGAATGGCGCACGAGATGCACGATACAGGTTTGCACGGTAGTATCAGGGAAGGCCGCGTTGATCGCGTCAGGGAACCCCTTGAGACCGTCCACGACGGCAATCAGGATATCCTCAACGCCTCTGTTCTTCAGATTATTCATGATTGAAAGCCAGAATTTGGCACCCTCATTATTGGCAATCCACAAGCCCAGAACCTCCCGCTCGCCTTCTGGCGTGACCCCCAGAGCTACATAAACGGCCTTGTTTTTGACCTGGCGGCTCTCAGCGTCGCGAATTTTGACCCGAAGGGCATCAAGGAATACGAGAGGATATACTGGCTCCAGAGCCCGGTTTTGCCAGTCTGAAACCTCCTCCAAAACTGCGTCCGTCACGCGGCTGATAAGGTCCGCTGAAATCCGCAGGCCGTAGACCTCTTCAAGGTGGGCACGGATATCACGGGTCGACAGACCGGCGGCATAAAGCCCGATGATCTTGTCGTCCATCCCGTCGATCCGGGTCTGGCCTTTCTGGATCAGTTCCGGCTCAAAACTACCAGCTCGGTCGCGCGGGATGTCAATCGGCACCGCCCCGTCATTGCCCTTCAGCACCTTGCGAGTGGCCCCGTTCCGGCGGTTGGATTGCTGGCTGGCAGGCTCCCCGTGCGGCTCATAGCCCAGGTGCTCAGTCAACTCGGCGCCCAGCATCCGCTCCATCAGCCGGACTTTCAGCTCCTTCATCAGGCCTTTGTCGCCCAGCAAATCTTCGGGCCGTTCAACGCCGTTAAGCAACTCGTCCAGTAGTTCCTTGGAAATCGTCATTGTCATCATGCTCCTTCATTGGTGAAGCATGGACCAAATTACTCATACACAGAAGATCGGACAGTCTCGCGGATCATCGAGGCGTTTAAAAAAAACTTCGCCGACACGCTCCAGGTGCATATAGCTGACCTGCCGACGGGAACGCCGGTGAAGATCTGGTTCCAGGACGAAGCACGCCTTGGCCAGAAGAATGGCCTGACGCGCCTGTGGGCAAGAAAGGGCACGCGCCCCCGCCAGCCGGCCGATCAGCGCTATCGCAACGCCTATCTGTTCGGCGCCATCTGTCCGGCTCACGGCAAGGGGGCGGCGCTCATGCTGCCTTGGGCGGACGCGCAAGCCATGCAGATGCATCTCGACGAGATCAGCCGCCATGTCACTCGCAAAGCGCATGCGGTTGTGCTGATGGATCGGGCCGGATGGCACACCACCGGCAAACTCAAAGTCCCGAAGAACCTCACCATCATCCTGCTGCCATCGCGCGCTCCGGAACTGAACCCGGTGGAAAATATCTGGCAGTACTTGCGCGCCAATTGGCTCTCCAACCGCGTGTTCGAAGACTACAATGCCATCGTCGATGCTGGATGCGAAGCTTGGAACAAGCTCATCGCACAGCCCGAAACCATCACATCAATCGGAATGCGAAAATGGGCCCATATCGGTCAATGTTAAATGCCGCTGGTATAATATAGGCGTTTATGGATTCACATTCAGGGCGCAATTCTGTATAGAATAGCCATGTTGCACGCCCTTGATAACCTGCCAGAAGACCCCGTTGAACTACGGCGTGTCACCGAGCTTTTAGCGTCAGAGGTGAAGGCACAGGCGCTGATGATCGAGAAGCTTCAGCATCAGCTACACGGGGCAAACCGGCACCGTTTCGGATCCAAATCCGAGGGCATGGATCAACTGCAATTGTTTGCCGAGAATGAAGAGATTGCAGAGGCGGCGGTAAAGGCCGCAGAAACCGCGCCTGATGAACCGATAGAGCTGAAGGAAAAGCCAAGGCGCAAACCGCTGCCCGATCATCTGGAACGTATCGAGCAGGTTTTGTCTGTTGGCGAGGATTGCCCTGAGTGCGGTGGCGATCTCTCAAAGCTGGGCGAAGATATTACCTAAGAGCTGGAATACATCCCGGGCCGCTTTGTGGTGAACAAAATCACCCGACCGCGTATGGCCTGCCGTCGCTGTGAGGCGATATCGCAAGCCCCGATGCCCTCGCGCCCGATTGAACGGGGCCGACCTGGTCCCGGCCTGCTGGCGCATGTTCTGGTGAGCAAGTTTGCAGATCATCTGCCGCTTTACCGCCAGTCGCAAATTTATGCCCGTGAGGGTGTCGATCTGGATCGCTCGACTATGGCAGATTGGGTGGGCAAATCTACCGGGCTTCTGGAACCATTGGCCGAGGCCATTGCAAAACGGGCCAAAGGTGGCACATCCCTGTTTGCAGATGATACCCCACTGAAGATGTTGGCCCCAGGAAACAAAAAGACCAAGACAGCCCGCATCTGGGCCTATGTCAGAGACGAACGACCATGGTCCGGCCCGTGCGCCACAGGCGCACAAACAGACAATCTGTCCAGCTGTGCTGGACGGGCACCGCTCTGCGTTTGGTATCAGTTCACAGTGGATCGAAAGGGTGAGCACCCGGTCAAGCACCTGTCTGGTTATCAAGGCTGGGTGCATGCGGATGGCTATGCCGGTTTCAACGGCGTGTTCGGTGAAGGTAAAGGCACGGAAGTGGCCTGCATGGCCCACATCCGACGCAAGTTTGTCGATGTGTTTGCCGCACAAGGTTCCGCCATTGCCGAGGCGGCCATCAAGCGGATTGCGCAATTGTATGGTGTGGAAAAACAGGCAAGGGGCCAATCTCCCGAGGCCCGTGCTGCTCTGCGTCAAGAAAATGCAAAGCCCATCTTCGATGATCTGGAAGAATGGTTGCGCGACCAATTGCCCAAAATATCGGGCAAATCACCTTTGGCAAAGGCCATTCGATATGCCTTGGGCCGTATGCCCAAAACACGGCCCTACCTCGACAACGGCTTTCTGGAGCTGGACACGGATGTTGTTGAACGCGCCATGAAGCCCGTCGCCATAGGCCGCAAGAACTGGATGTTTGCCGGATCACAACGTGTTGGAAACTCCATGGCCATCGCCATCACTCTGATCGAAACCGCCAAACTCAACGGCGTTGATCCACAGGCATGGCTCACTTGGGTTCTGGAGCGTGTCGCCGACCATAAAATTAACAGGCTAGACGAGCTGATGCCGTGGAATTACAGCCCGGAAGTGTAACCACCGGACGCTTACGATCAAAGGACGCGCGAGTCACTGTTGCACCGGCAGACAACAGGCGGGTATGAATGGACAAGTTTGAGTTCTCAGTTACTTCAACTGCCCAAAAGGGGGGTTGCGCAACCGCGTCATGAAAAGCTCTCGCATCCTTTGCGAGAACTATACCATCATCCAGAAGATAAAGGAGTTTTCACACAGCCTCCGGAATTTCCGGACATTGGTTGCAGGTCAAGGACTCCAAAGCAGCCACCCTACCATACGCTGCTCCGGTGGAAGTCTGGCCAGCGAAACACACTCCTCTGTGTCATCGCGTTGTTCCGGCGGGAAAAGAGCGCGCCGGGCATGCTTGTTATTCGCCTGCGGATTTCTTCTCGATCACGATGTTCGAAAGGACATCGATATCGGGCACCAGATTTTTGTCGCCCGCCGGAATATCGCCGTACAAGAGCATATAGGCGATGATGTCGGAATATTGTTGGTCGCTGAACTGGCCCGGATTCCTGATTGGCATTGTGGTCCGCACGTATTCGAACAAGGAGGCCAGTGACCGTCCGTCCCAGTCGCGCAGAAAGGTGGTCCCCGCCAGCGGTGGTGCCGGTGCCATGTCTGCTTCGTCGGGCGCTCCGTTCAACCGCCGACCATGACAGGGAGCACAACCACCTAAGTAAATAAGACGTGCACTTTTGGCTTGGGACGTCGCGTAAACGCCGTCCCAGATCGAGTGCTCCGCCTCGGGCACTATCACGGTCGCCAGAATCTTCTCCACCTGGGCAATGGAAACCGGGCCGAATGTATTCGTCCACGCATTGCGAACATAGTTCGCGACGGCTGCGATCTCCTCCGAGCCTAGGTCAGGGAACGCCGGCATCGCTTTCTTTCCTGCGCGAACCTGTCTGATTATCAGAGCGTAATCGGTGAGGCGCTCATTGCCATCGAGGGCAGGGAAATTTGGCGGAACGCCCTCGCCAGCGGGCTGGTGGCACGCCGAGCAGTTGTCATCGAATATAGTCTTGCCCAGCTCGAATAGCGGGCCGCCATCCTCCTGAGCACTCACCAGATTCATCGTTGCGAAAAACAACCACACTGCGAGACCAGTGTGCCTGAATACTGCCTTGCTCATCATGGTCCTCAGCCCGTCGTGGTTTCAGGATCTGCGAAATCGGCGTGTTCACCAGTCCTTGGAGGGGGGCGGTTCGGCTTCCAGCGACGCACGTGTCGTAATGTCCTGTGTGATTTTCAGGTCTCGCTGCACCGGATAGTAGCCGCGCCCGGACACAAAGACCGAATAAGTCCCCTTGGCCACTTTGATCTCGGCCACGCCCCTCTCATTAGTCATGGCGCGATAGGGGTGCATGACGACGCTCATGTTCGGCAATGGCTGCTCTTCCTCGCGGTCCACGGCCTCGATCCGCACTCTGCAGTCCGCTGGCACCACGGCGCGGACACCAAAGCCGGCGGTCGCGGCCCGATGTGGAAATTCCGTTTCTTGCGTCGAAACCTGGACCTGCCATCGAAAAAGACCCCCGGTGTCGGGCGCCGTCAGCTCGAGCTCGGCAAGGTAGAGCCCTTCGCTTCCGGTCCAAAGCTCGGCCGTCAACGCGCCGGCGCCGACAGGTTCGCCTGCATGATCCAGGATTTCGAATAGGCGGCCTGTCATGTCGCAGCCACTTGAACATTTGAGGCCGATCTTCAGGGCGAAACTCTGGCCTATCTCTACCGCCGCCGGTACATCCCACACCAAAAGACGTGTTGCATGTGGGGTGACGGTTACCGAGAACGGCGTCGCTTGGTCAGACCGAAAACCGTCTCCAGACTCGGCTTCGTCCGGCTCTTCCGGGGGCACCGCGAACCATATATGGGTGCCGGGCTCGTCTGGGGCTTTGACCGTGATGAGCTCGGTGAGATTCACCTCACCGTCGAACTCGGTGAACGGGATCTGGTCCACCAGGGCGCCTTCATGATCCCTAATCTGAAGCCGCCGCCCGCGGAGGTCCTGAGGCGGGGAACAAACCACCTCGCCGGTGAGTGTCATTTCGGCACCGGCATCCACTTCGCCGGGCGAGACGAGGACCACACATGAACTGATTGTGAAAGACATCGTAAAGTCGTCTCCGCTTCAAGAGATTCACAGTCCTATGGACGTCGACGCGCGACCGACCTCGGCGAGGAAGGCTGTCCAGCCGGCCCCGCCGAGATTCGTCGTTACGCTCGCGTCGCCGCAAGGGGCTTTCACCCGCGACGCCTCACGACGCGGCGTGTGTGCCGGCGATATAGCCGTGTACGGCGGCCCGCCCAAGACCGTGCATCTGACCACCGCCGCTGGCCTCGCCGCCCGCATAGAGGCCGGGGATCGGTTCGCCCTGCATGTCCAGGACTTCGCAGCTCCGGTTTATGCGCAGGCCGCCATATGAGTCGTGCCAGACAACCATGATGGACGCCGCGTAGTACGGCGGCTGGTTGACCCTATGCATCGGCGCGTCGTTCTGGCCGCGCTCGAAGTCCGGATCCGTCCCGTAGTCCACATAGCCGTTCCAGTTCGCGATGGTCTCGGCCAGATATTTCAGCGGCATGCGCTGGAACTCGTTGCCGGCATGGATTTTGTCGGCCAGTTCGTCCAGCGTGTCGGCCTTGAAAAACGTCCCGTTCTCAGTGGAGACGAAAGGCGCGCGTACCGGGAATTCGGCTCGGTCCACCGCAGCCTGGTCAAAGATCGCCCAGATTGGTCCGGCAAAGTAATCCGGCGCTGCCGAGCCCTCGTTGATCTGCAGTGCCGCGTCCACCCCATGGGAGTAATCGTACATTTCCTTAACCCAACTGGACCGGCAGTTGCGCCAGTCATAGGGCGTGTGGGCATCCCACTCGTTCGGAACGCCCTGGGCGATGCCGCCTGGGTAACGCGGCTCGATTGCCTCGTCCCTGAGCCGCATTTCGTTGAAGAAACGCTTGCCGACCTGGTTCACTGCAACAAGGTGCTCGAATCCGGCGCCGCCGATCGAGAACCCGGCGGCCTTCCGGAATGGGAATGTGGGATGGCCCGGAAACATGTCGGTATAGGCGTCACGAACGCCAAGGCGGGTCTGGATGTGGTAGGTGCGGCGGCCCAGGTTCTGTTGAAGTCCATCGAGACTCGCGCCCACTTTGATGCCGGCGATGATGCCGCTGGCATCCTGTGCCCGGCCCGCGCCGCCAAGCAGTGCCCAGCCGCTGGTCGGGTAGTAGGGCTCGTTCATCCGGGGATAGAACTGGCTCCGGAACACCGGGTTTCCGGCATGGCCGCCGGTGCCGACCACCACGGCCTTGTTGGCCTTGATGTTCACGCTGTCACTGGTTTCATCGATGTTGCCGTTCGACCAGAAGCTCTGGAGCTGCGCGCCGGTGTCCGGGTCGATCCGCGGCGTATAGCTGGCCCTGACGCCCACGACACTGCCGCCGCCGTCCCGGAAGATCTCATCCATGTGCCGGTTCAACATGAAGCGAACACCCTTTTCGCGGGCCGAAAACTCAAGGCAACGGGACATTGCGCCACCGCCGTGGACAGCGTTGTCGTCGACCCGGTCGGCTGAAACCGACAGATTCCGGGCGCACATAGCGCTGGACCGCTCCGGTTCGGCCACGCCGGCATCTTCCGGGGTGATGGTCCCAGCCTTTATGTCGGTCACGTCACCCAGCATCAGGAAAGTGGAGGCCGCCCGGGCGCGGGACACGCCGCCCCCGAAATGTGTGCCGTTGATGCGGGCAAATCGAACATAGTTGTCAATAAGGAACTGCCGCGTCGCCGGGCAGTTCTCAGCCCAGCCCCGGTGTTGGTCGGGGTTGTTGAAGCGGTAATACCCGTAGCCTTGCTCATCCAGAACAGACCAATCCGTCACGTCCTTGAACAACTGATCGACGCTGTCGTCCAGCGCTTGCTGCGGCACCAGCGGGTCGACGGTGATGAACCCCTCGGCGTCCGCTTCGCTGCGGTGGTCCCGGATCTGGCACTGATCGCCGCCGCCGAGCGAGGTCCAGCCGCCGCTATGGGACATGCGGCCGCCAACGTCGAAATTCTGGTCGAGTAGAAGCACCGAAGCGCCAAGGTCGCGCGCCCGGATGGCCGCGGGCAGTCCCATGCATCCGGCGCCGAGGACTACGACATCGGCCTCGTAATCCCACGTAATCTCATCGGTGTGTTGGGCGGCCTCGGCTTGCTCTGCGCCTGAGAGGGCCACTACACCCGCGCCGCCAACAACACCTACCTTGACGAAATCGCGACGACTTAAACCCTTGTCTTCATGTTGTCCTGTCTTGACTCTGTTCGCGCGCTTCTTGGAGTCTTTACTTTCTTTAGTCATGTCTTCCTCCCATGAATACCGGTTCATTTGCCTAGTCCGGCACGTCCGAAACGCATACTCAGCGCTCCGGGCCAAGATCCAAGACAATTAGCCGAAATGTCGTCGGCGCCGGCAATGTGGAAAAGCGTCAGGTGCCCTGTTCCATCACTCAAGACGGCCAGCGCGAGACGCTCCAGAGCTCGGCATCGATTAACACATTGGCGTTGACGAACTCCCCAGGCTCGCCCGGTCCAATCTCGTGATGGTTCGTCGCGCCGAGATACCGGGCAGAACAATCGAATTCGGTTACGCTTTAACGCGTCATTCGCCACGCGTAACTTGTCACAGGTCGTGGCGCACAACATACCACGAACCCAGCTCGCCGAACGGCGGATGGTTGTGTTTTTAGTTCCGCCATCCGCTCGTGCTCCTTGATTAAGACATAGGCATTCCTTTTAGTCTAGGATTCCTTTTAGTTAACGACACGGGAGCACCTCGAAGAGCAAATGCTCCTTCAAATGATGGGCGCGCGCGGCAGTCCTCTCGACGCTCGGTATCGGGCATGTTCGCATCGGCGACATCCAATTCGCTGCACGGACAATGAACGGCTGCTTCAACCGCCGCGTTGCGGCGACCAGCTGAATTGTCAAAATGTGGTAACGGGCCGAAACTTCCCATTCGGCGAAAGTCCCACAAGTCCACACTGCCGTCGTTCCGACACCGGATTTCGCCGCGGGGGCGCGAAGGCCCGATTGTTTCGCTGCATTTCAAAAAGTGTAGTGCCGTGCGGTCGGTGATAAAGGTGCCGTCGTTCCCATCCTACGACGGAAAACGATAGTCGGGTTTGTCCTGCACAGCCGACATCATTCGGATTGGAATGCTGCAGCATGCGCAAACGACCGCAAACAAATGCGTAGAAAAATCGCGGCTGACGTCGTTTTTTTGGCCGAACCAAACGGCGCCCCCACTCGATGCCGATCGTTTCGCCAGTGTTTAGACATGCAGGCAACCGGTCTAAAAGCCCTCGTGCCGCAACTGTCCTTTCAGCATCCGGCTCCCCACGAACGGATAGTCCATGTGCAACTCGTCAATCCGGCGTATCAAAGCCAGATCAGATACAGGCGCGGGACGCGGCTGATAATAACCGCCGCCCCGGCTGATCCCGATCAGGGCAGATGGGCGGCTAATTGTTCATTTGGTCAAAATAGGCTAAAACACTGTGGCGAAAACAATAGGGAGAGAAGCTGTGTCAGGAAAATTGAACCGTAGAATAATTCCTAAGAGGAAGCGCGGTAGCTGCTGCGACCGCAGGAACCGCAGGAACTTTAGCCACGCCCGCACTCGCGCAATCCGAACCAGTCGTCTTGAAAATGCAGGCCGCCTGGGGCGGCGGGATATTCCTGGAAGACGCCCAACACTATGTCGATCGGGTAAATGCGATGGCAGGTAACGCTCTTCGTATCGATCTTTTGCCGGTCGGTTCAGTTGTGAAGACCAGCCAGATGCAGGACGCAGTTCACCGTGGCGTTCTGGACGCGGCGCATTACGTGACCGCCTACTGGTATGGCAAGTCGCCGGTGGCGTCCCTGTTCGGGACCGGCCCGTGCTTTGGCTGGTCGGCGCAGGAAATGCTTGGCTGGGTACACTATGGCGGCGGCAAGGCGCTGTTTGACGAACTGATGGCAAATCTGGGTCTGAACGTGGTTTCGTTCTTCAACAGCCCGATGCCTGCTCAGCCACTGGGGTGGTTCAAGGAGGAGATCAAGGATAGCTCGCAGATGGTGGGCCTCAAGTACCGGACCGTTGGTCTGGCGGCCGACGTGCTGCTTGAAATGGGCATGTCGGTGGTTCAGCTTCCTGGAGGCGAAATTCAGCCGGCGATGAAATCCGGCCTGATCGACGCGGCCGAGTTCAACAACCCGACGTCCGACCGTGACTTCGGGATGCAGGACGTGTCCAAGCACTATCACTTGGCCAGCTACCACCAATCCCAGGAATGCTTCGAGGTGACCTTCAACAAGGACAAGTTCAATGCTCTGTCGGATGAGCTGAAGGCGATCCTGGAATATGCCTCCGAAGCCGAGAACTCCAACTTCTACTGGTACAGCACCAAGCGCTATGCCGAAGATCTTGTGACGCTTCGCGATAAGCAAGGGGTGAATATCTATCGGACACCGGACTCGATTATGGCGGAACAACTCACTGCCTGGGACATAGTACTCGACCGGCTTATGAATGAAGACCCGTTCTTTGCCAGGGTCGTCGAGTCGCAAAAGACCTATGCGAAAGATGTGATGAACTATCTGAACCTCAACGCGCCTGACTACAAACTGGCCTACGACCACTACTTTGGCTGAACCAGGTTAAATCACGTTTCAAATCCCGGGGGCCGTTCGACGGCCCCCGGATGCTATCATACCTTGAAGTGGAGACTGAGTCGGACCCGGTTCCGTTGGACTACATCCGGCAGGCCGGTGCGACGGATATTGTATCGGCGTTGCATGACTTTCCTGCGGGCGCGCCTTGGACGGCTGAGGCGGTCGCGGCGCATCAGGCGCGAGTCGCCGCGTGCGAGCCGCTGCGCTGGAGCGTGGTGGAAAGCGTTCCGGTCCACGACGCGATCAAGCGGGCCGACGCGCAAGCACCGCGGTACATTGCGGCCTATGTCGACAGCATGCGCGCGCTTGCGGCTGCCGGCATCACCACGGTGTGTTACAACTTCATGCCGCTGCTGGACTGGACCCGGACCGATCTCGGCTGGCGGCTGCCATCAGGCGGGCGGGCGCTGCGGTTCGACGCCACGGCATTTGCCGCCTTCGATTTGCTCGTACTCAAACGCCCGGGCGCCGAGGCTGCGCACAGCGACAGTCGGATCGCTGCCGCCGAAGCCCTGTTTTACAGCTGGCGACAGAGCGATATCGACGCACTGGTGGGCAACATTCTGGCGGGTCTGCCGGGCGGAACCACCGACGCGCACACGCTTGCGGGGTTTCAAGCCGAGCTTGACCGCTATGACGGCATCGGCGCGGAAGACCTGCGCGCAAATCTGATCGATTTTCTGAACCAGATTTGCCCCGTCGCCGAAGAGCTAGGGATAACAATGGCGATCCACCCCGACGACCCGCCGCGCCCGCTTTTGGGCCTGCCGCGCGTGGTTTCGACCCGCGACGATCTGGCGGCGCTTTTTGCCGGTGCGCAGAGCCCGGCGAACGGCCTGACGTTCTGCACCGGCTCGCTGGGCGTGCGCCCCGACAACGACCTGCCCGCCATGGCGGCGGAGTACGCAGAGCGCATTCATTTCGCGCATTTGCGCGGCACACGGCGCGAGGACGACCCGGAAAGCTTCCACGAAGCCGAACATCTGGACAGCGACGTCGACATGCTGGCGGTGATTGAACAGATACTGGTTGAAGAGAACCGCCGCGCCGCCGCCGGGGCGCCGGACACCCAAATCCCGTTCCGCCCCGATCACGGCCACCAGATCCTCGACGATCTGGACAAGGCTTCAGCTAACCCGGGGTATAGCGCCATTGGGCGTCTCAAGGGACTTGCGGAACTGCGCGGGGTCATTGCCGCGATGGAGCGCGCCGCATGAGCAGACCAGACATCCTGTGCATGGGCGAGGCGATGGTCGAGTTCGTGCGCACCGGTGAGGATGCAGGGCACGCGATCTACCGTCAGGGCACCGGCGGCGACACCTCGAACACCGCCATTGCCGCGGCCCGGCAAGGCGCGTCGGTGGGCTATGTTTCCGCCGTCGGCGCCGACGATTTCGGTGCAGCGCTTCTGGCATGCTGGCTGGCGGAAGGGGTTGATACCAGCGGGGTGATCCGCTCCGAAACAAATGCCACCGGTATCAATTTTGTCGACCCTCAGCCAGAAGCGCGGCGGTTCACCTATTACCGCGCCGGATCGGCGGCCAGCCGGATGCAGCCCGGCCAACTCGACTAGACCCTGGTTGCGCAAGCGCGCATTCTGCACCTCTCGGGCATCTCGCTGGCCATTTCCGATAGCGCCCGCGAGACTTGCTTGGCGGCGATCCAGGTCGCCCGGGACAATGGCGTACTGATCACCTTTGACATCAATCACCGCCCCCAGCTGTGGTCAGATACGATGGCCTGCGCGACCATCGAGAAACTCTTGCCGATGGTAGATATCTTTTTTCCCAGCCTTGACGAAGCCGAGGCGCTGACCGGGATCAAGAGTGCTGACGCTGTGCTTGATCACTTTGCCGGGCTTGGCGCGGCGCGGCAGTGCCTGAAAATGGGCGAGCATGGGTGCCGTCTGGCTTGGGACGGCGACCAGTTTGACCAGCCGGCCTTTGCCACGCAGCCTGTGGATTCGACCGGCGCCGGAGATGCCTTCGCCGGAGCATTTTTGGCGCGGTATCTTGAAACACAGAATCCGCGCGAGGCCGCGCTTTATGGCTGTGCGACCGCGGCGCTGACCGTCGCCGGATACGGAGCGGTGTCACCACTGCCGGACCGCCAGCAGGTCGAGGCGCTGATTCGTGAACAAGCCCGCGAAACCACCTTTCAGACGTCGCGCAGAGGCTGAGAGTATTATGGAGCTGAATGCCGAGACCTTGCACAGCTTGCCGATTGCAAAACCGGCCTACGACCGCAGCGCGATCCGTCCAGGCATCGTGCATCTTGGCATCGGCGCATTTCATCGCGGGCATCAGGCGGTTTACGTCGACGACCTGCTGGCGCATGAGCCTGCGTGGGGCATCATCGGGGCGTCGCTGCGCAGAGCATCCACCGCAGATGCGCTGAATCCGCAGAACGGGCTTTATACGCTGATCGAAAAGTCAGAAGGATCCCCGCGATACCGAGTGGTGGGGAGCGTATTGGGCGTTTTGAATGCTAGCGCCGAGCGGGAGAAACTGCTGCAAAGAATGGCCGAGCCTGACACACGGATCGTTTCGCTGACGATCACCGAAAAGGGCTATTGCCACGACCCCGCGTCCGGGCAGCTGAACCCCGATCACCCGGACATCCGGGCCGATCTCTCAACACCGACTGCCCCCGTTTCAGCGCCCGGTGTCATCGTCGAGGCGCTGGGCAGGCGACGCGACGCAGGGTGTGGCCCGTTCACCGTTTTGAGCTGCGATAACCTGCCTTCGAACGGCAGGATTTGTCGCGATGTGGTACTGGCGCTCGCCCAACTCAGAGCGCCAGCGCTGGCCCGGTGGATTGAGGATACGGTCACTTTTCCCGGCACAATGGTCGACCGGATCGTGCCCGCCACAACCGACGAAGACCGTGCGGTTTTGCTGGGTGAGACGGGTCTGAACGACAGCTGGCCGGTGGTGACGGAACCTTTCAGCCAATGGGTGATCGAAGATAATTTTTGCGCCGGACGGCCGACTTTCGAAGAGGTTGGCATTCAGATGGCTGCCGATGTAGAGCCCTTCGAGACAATGAAACTGCGGCTGTTGAACGGCAGCCATTCGGCGCTGGCTTATCTGGGCAGTCTTGCGGGTCATCAGACCGTTGCTCAGGCGATGCACGACCAAAACCTTGCGTCGTTTGTCGCGGATTTGATGCGCGAGGTAGTAGCGCCAACACTGGATATGCCGGCAGGTATTGACCTTGGCGCCTATCAGGCGGCGCTTTTGCAGCGTTTTCGAAACCCCGGACTTCACCATAAGCTGTCACAAATTGCCTCTGACGGATCGCAAAAACTGCCGCAACGGATATTGAACCCGATCCGCGAACGGCTGCGTGACGGGTTGCCTATCCGACGCCTTGCGACATGTGTCGCTGCATGGATTGCGTTTATCTCTGACTGCGATGATGGCGAATTTCGGTTCGAGTTGAATGACCCGCTGGCCGGGCCTCTTAGGCAATTGTTAGTCAGCAGCGGATCAGAACCACACGAATTGGTTAAGGCGCTTCTGGCGACAGGCAGTATCTTCGGGTCTGATCTGGCCGGATCGGCAGCCTTTTCGGATGAGGTTTTGCGGCGGCTCAAGAGAAACGCACCGCAATCACATCCAGAAAGTACGGGACCACTATATAAGCCCACGGCCGCAGGGCCACACTGACCACAAAAATTTCGGCAAAGCGGGCGTCGATCGGCCACTTCGGTTTTCCCAAGTGAATGGCCGGTTCCAGGGAAACATCTGAGAACCTTCGCATCTGCCGCGAATGTCGGCCTGCCCCCTCATGTCATTTCGCTGCGCTGAGACGAATGACAAAGTTGGGCTTATTCTGTTGAAAAACTCCGAAAATCAGACAAAGAAATATTCCGGTTAAAACACGTCATATGAGAAAGTCGGATAGGGTTGTTCATGAGACGCTGAGTAATGCGCATTCCGGAACATTCGGCCACTTATTCCAGCGACATCCGGCCACCCATACCGGGGGATCCGGCCACCTTTGACACGCTGCTTTGAGGCGCATGTTTTCAGTGTCAGTTGACGGGCGTTTCGTCAACGGTCTTGGTTCTGGTCTTTCGCATGGAGTGGCCGTCGAGATTGAGGCGATAGGCGTTGTGAACAATCCGGTCCAGGTGTCATAGTAGCCTTATTTAGGAGAATCGTGATTGGAAATACTGAATGTTTTCAGCGGGTATTTGTAGTGCAATTTATGATATTGCCTGGTTAATTATGATACTGTAGTGTTAATTACGATACGGTCTTTGTTTGTGGATAAGTATCAACTTTTGATGTTAGCAAATTACAGGAGACCACCGTGCGCAAAGAAGCGACGGCGCTGAGTCGTGCCAAAGTTCTGCGCCCGATATTAGAGATTGAGGAGCAGGGCTTTCCTGTAAGTTGTGCGTTAGAAGATGCCGCTCATGATTTGGGCCTTTCCAAGAGCCATACCTGGCGTTTGTATCGTCGTATGAAAGCCAACGATGCCCGTACGAGCGCGCTTGATTTGCAGCGACGTGGCCCGAAAAAGGGCACCCGTCGATTGTCTGGAGAAGTTGAACAGATCATTGAATGCAGCCTCAGGCAGTATTTTCTTGTTCGTGAACGACCGAGCTTTCTGCGCGTTGTCGGCGAGATCCGCGCAGCGTGTGTTGCAAAAGGATTCACACCTCCTGCTCGAGAAACGATCAAGGCGCGCCTTGATGCGATGGACCAACGCGAGGTCTTGCGCAAACGAACCGGAGCGAAGGCGGCTGCCAAAGTGTTTGCAGCGCGTCCGGGGCACCTTAACGTAGAGCATCCGCTTGAGGTTGTTCAGATTGATCATACGCCCGCTGATATTATTCTGGTTGATCACGTTGAACGCTTGCCGCTAAATCGGCCGTTTCTTACGCTTGCGATTGATGTGGCAACTCGGATTATCTTGGGGGCGTATGTCAGTTTTGATCCGCCATCCGTTCTATCGGTGGCCCTTTGTCTGGATCACTGTGTGCGACCCAAGTCTGTCCAGGTTCCTAACACTTTGGAAGAGCTCGCATGGCCCACGTCGGGGATCCCGAAGGCGATCTTTGTCGACAATGGCCAAGAGTTCCACAGTGCAGCATTCAAATTGGCCTGTGAGGAATGGGGGATAGGAATTGAATACCGCCCTGCGGGGGGTGCGCATTACGGCGGCCATATTGAACGGCTGATCGGCACGACGATGGGGGCCGTTCATGTGCTGCCGGGCACCACACAATCTTCGACATTGGAGAAGGGTGATTACGACAGCAGCAAACACGCCGCTCTCACTTTGTCAGAGTTTGAGGATTGGCTTCATCTTGAGATTTGCCGTTACCACAATTCCACGCATAGCGCTCTGGGACGGACACCGCTTGCGGCTTGGGCTGATCTTGGTGGTGACGATGCAGGCAGGCGCGTCGTCGATACGGAAGCTTTCAGAATCAGCTTCATGCCGCTTGAGCGCCGTCGGCTCGGTCGGGCGGGTATCACTCTGTTTTCGGTTGGGTATTGGAGCGATGCCTTTGCTCAAATGATTGGGCGCATAAAGGGCAAAGTCGTGGTCAAATACGACCCGCGCGATTTATCGCAGGTTTGGGTAATCCTTGAGGATGGGCGCGCGATCGTGGCGCGCTACAAAGACCTAAACCATCCGCAGATATCGCTTTGGGAAAACCGGCGTGCACGCAAGCAGTGTCTGGCAAAAAGCGTTGGACGTGTCACAGAGGCGATGCTTTTCCAAGTCATTGGTGAGCAAAGACGAATTGCAGAAACGGCACGCAAACAGACCCGGGCAGCTAAGCTGGATAACGAGCGTGACGCAAGGCAATCCAAAAAACATCGGCTACCGCGTGATCCTTCCCGCGAGATGTTCGCCATAGATACCGGCAACCCCGACCTTCCAACTTATCCGATTGATGATTTTGATGACTTCCAAAGAAAGAATTGAACATATTCGAAGCGATCGTTGGATCGCTTTTGACCGCGCGACGATTGTTCTGAACCGACTGACATCACTTATGGAAATGCCTAAGCAGAGCCGTATGCCAGGTCTCATGGTGTGTGGCAGTTCCGGCATTGGAAAGACCATGACTGCCAAGCGTATGGTCAGCCAATATCCAACAGGCTATGACGCTGGTCTTGGGGTAACGAAGACACCAATTCTGCTACTTCAGGCTCCGCCCGCTCCTGATGAGCGACGGTTCTACCAGCATATTCTGGCGTCGATTGGCGCGCCGATGTGGGGCCGTCATACGGTCTCGGAACTGGAAGATCGCGCCCTTAGCTATCTGCGCGGCATGGACCTGAAAATGTTCATGATCGACGAGGTTCACAATCTTCTCGCGGGCAGCTACCGAGAGCAACGCCGGTTTTTAAACATGCTGCGGTTCTTGGCCAACGACTTATACCAACGGCATCAATTTCTGACTCTGTGGGGATTCCCAAATCGGTTTTGATCTGATTCAAGGTTGGCAAAGGAGGATCGCCATGCCAGCCAGTGTTCCGCTTCGTCGCGACTTTGATGCCCGCCACCTTCGTAAACTCGCCAGCCGTTGCAAGGATGCCCGGCAGAGCCGCCGTCTGTTGTCTCTTGCGGCGGTCTACGATGGCATGAGCCGTGGAGAG
This sequence comes from Paracoccaceae bacterium, assembly GCA_965237505.1. GTDB lineage: Bacteria > Pseudomonadota > Alphaproteobacteria > Rhodobacterales > Rhodobacteraceae > NVTR01. The sequence continues at coordinate 334,092 of CBDEFR010000008.1, forward strand.
GCCGCAAGGATCGGTGGGATGGATCGCCAAACCCTGCGGGACTGGGTTCACCGGTTCAACGAAGAGGGACCGGATGGCCTCACCAACCGCAAGGGCGCGGGCCGGACGCGCTACCTGAGCGATGTCCAGATGAAAGAACTTGGCGAGATTGTCGAGACCGGCCCCGATCCGGCGGTGGACGGGGTTGTCCGCTGGCGGCGGATCGACCTGAAGCGGGTGATCGAGGCGCGCTTTGGCGTCATCTATTCCGAGCGCGGGATATCCAGACTGCTTGGCGAACTGGGCTTTGCCCATATCAGCGCCCGCCCGCAGCATCCCAGGCAGGATAAGCGGATCATCGAGGCGTTTAAAAAAACTTCACCGACACGCTCCAGGTGCATATAGCTGACCTGCCAGCGGGAACGCCGGTGGAGATCTGGTTCCAGGACGAAGCACGCCTTGGCCAGAAGAATGGCCTGACGCGCCTGTGGGCAAGAAAGGGCACGCGCCCCCGCCAGCCGGCCGATCAGCGCTATCGCAACGCCTATCTGTTCGGCGCCATCTGTCCGGCTCACGGCAAGGGGGCGGCGCTCATGCTGCCTTGGGCGGACGCGCAAGCCATGCAGATGCATCTCGACGAGATCAGCCGCCACGTCGCCCGAAAGGCCCATGCGGTTGTGCTGATGGATCGGGCCGGATGGCACACCACCGGCAAACTCAAAGTCCCGAAGAACCTCACCATCATCCTGCTGCCATCGCGCGCTCCGGAACTGAACCCGGTGGAAAATATCTGGCAGTACTTGCGCGCCAATTGGCTCTCCAACCGCGTGTTCGAAGACTACAATGCCATCGTCGATGCTGGATGCGAAGCTTGGAACAAGCTCATCGCACAGCCCGAAACCATCACATCAATCGGAATGCGAAAATGGGCCCATATCGGTAAATGTTAAATGCCGCTGGTATTATGTGCATCGCTTGTTGTGTTTGGTGTCAACGAAGCCTTGGATGCGATCCGCGGTGATGATCAACTCGCGCGCAGGCTCGATGAACACTTCCTGCCATTGTGGGAAGATGACGTGGAGTTTTCCCGCCTGATCCAGACGTTGATTTCTGCGATGGAACTTAAGCGGGCCTCTGGGCTTAGAATCAATTCCTTGCGAACTATTTTGAACGTGACGGGTGGTGTGACATCACGGGTGTTCACGATGATCAAAGCGCTGGCGATTGACGCCATAGAAACCGGAGAGGAACGGATCACAGACGAGGCAGTTCAGGCATGGCAGCCAATGTGGGTCAAACATTCCTGGAGCGTGCGGCACCACCCGGTTGCAGATTTTAAGTGAGGTTATTGCCATTGCCGAGGTGTCCGCCTCCGCTTGCTGACGAACTGCTATCGAGCTGGCTAAAGCGACTCGCCCGCGCAAACTGCTGCACCGAAGATGAGCTGTGCAGATATCTCGGGTTGCGCTCGGGTAGGGCTCCCGAAACGCTTGCGGATCTAGCGGGGGTAGACGTTGCCGGGCTGTGTAGCATTCTGCGTCTGGTGCGCGACGATCTCGTCGCAATGCTGATCGTTGAGCACCACAATTTTCCCATTCGGTGCGTTGCGCAGGAAGATTTCCAGCACTGCCCTCATTGTATCACCCAAACACCGGGTGCCACACTGCGCCATTGGCGTTATGCTTGGTCGGTGACATGCGAAAATTGTGGGTCAGAGCTGACACCTTCTAAAACCGGGAACGGCCAAGTCAAATTAATCCCTACCAAACTTAAGGTAAGAGCGGCTAGGGGAGCGGAGTTCTTGAAATCGACCTTTGCCAACCGTTCGGCCAGGGATGCTCGAAGGGTGAATTTTGCGGTGCAGATTGCGGGCAGTTTGAATCCAAACGTCAGCACGGCCACCCTGACCTCATATTGCCAGATGCAGCGGTTCAATCTGCTTGCAGCCATTGGAATGAGCGCATCACAGCCCGTGTTAAAGGTAGCATTTGTTCTTCGCAATGACGCCCCTACCATCGAAAATTTGCGCCGCGCCTTTCCATATCAACGGCGACTACTCAAGATAGTTATCAAGCTGTCAGATGATCTGAATCGAAAAATCCCAAGACGTGAGAAAAGTGAACACCTAACGGCAAAGCCGCGCGACGCCGCGACAACATATTTGGTTTCAAAGCACTCTCTTACTGCAGCTCGTCAGGCGATCGAAGAACTTGGCCCGAACGCACCACGCCACAAGTTATTGTCTTACGCTGCGACTATTTTGGAAAAGCAATAGAGCGACGCAATCTACCTGCAAGCTTTGCCCGAGGGTCCCTGTGGATATCTCGTAATTAACACTACTAAAACCGCCCAGAAAACACCCCCGTCCGCGGAATCTCATTATTAACACTACTATGACACAGGCCGTGATCTTTCAGAACGTTGTCCGTTGGGATATGATCGGAAAAGCTGAGACTGTCATCCCCGCGCAAGCGGGGATCTTCGTTCAATTGTCGCGCCATATGGTTGGAGGTTTCCGCTTTCGCGGGAATTACAAGGGGCGTGGGCGGAACTGTAAATGAAGACACCCCCTAAAGCTCGGTGCGCAGGTGCCAGAGCTCGGGGAAAAGCTCGACCTCCAGCATGCGGCGCAGATAGCTGACGCCAGACGTGCCGCCGGTGCCGCGTTTGAAGCCGATGACCCGCTCGACCGTGGTGACGTGGTTGAAACGCCAGCGGCGGAAGTAGTCTTCGATGTCCATCAGCTTTTCGGCCAGTTCATAGAGCTGCCAGTGGGTGTCCGGCGCCTCGTAAACCTTTCGCCAGGCGATACGGACGCCGTCGTTGGCCGCGTAGGGTCGTGTTACATCGCGCTTTAAACCTGATCCGGGACAGCGACGCCAGAGCGCGAAAGCACTGCCAGTGCGGCGTCATACAAGCTGGGTCTGGCCTGCTCGCTCGTCAGGCGCGCCAGGATGTCGGCGCGGTGTTGGTGGGGCCGCAGCATCGCCGGGTTGCGGTTGCCAAGCATGAACTCGATCAGGCGATACTGCCAGCTTTGCAGGCCGGAACTTTGGCCCAGGGATTCACGAAAATGCGTGTACTCGCTCGGCGTCATGGTGCGCAGCACGTCCCAGGCGGAGTTGAGCTGTTCAAATATCCGCGCGACCCGGGCCAGCATTTTAAACGCCGGGCCGAATTGGTCACAGTCCAGGGCATGACGCGCCGCTGCCAGCTCGTGCACGACAAGCCGCATCCACAGTTCCGAAGTTTGGTGCTGAATGATAAACAGCATTTCGTCATGCGCATCGCTATGTGGGTTTTGCGCGCCAAGGATCTGCTCCAGGCAAAGATAATCGCCATAGGACATGCCGCCGTCAAAGGACATTTCGGCTCCGTCCTTGGCTGGATCATAGGATTTTGGCATTGGGTTTTCCTGGCTCCAATATTATCGGTTCAGGCGCGAGGTCACGTGACCTGCGCCTTTGTCTGGTATTCTGCGCGCGTCCACAGCTGGTTGGTCATGATATCGCTCAGGATCGTGACCGCGCCGCGCACGTCGTCCTGGTCGAGGTAAAGCGGGGTGAAGCCAAAGCGCATGATGTCAGGGGCACGGAAATCGCCGATCACACCGCGGCCAATCAGCGCCTGCATGACGGCGCGGCCATCGCGAAAGCGAAACGAGACCTGGCTGCCGCGCATGTCTGGGTCGCGCGGGGTGGCGAGTTTTAACTCCGGGCAGCTTTTTTCAACCAGCGTGATGAAAAGCTCAGTCAGTTCAACCGAGCGCGCCCGTACCGCGTGAATGTCGACTTGATCCCAGATATCCAGTGCCGCCTCAAGGGCGGCGAATTGCAGGATCGGCGGGGTTCCGACCCGCATCCGCTCGATGCCGCTGCCGGGGCGGTAATCGGGATCAAAGGCAAACGGCGCCTCGTGCCCCAGCCAGCCGGACAGGGCCGGGCGGGCGTTGTCGGCATGTTCGGGCGCGACATAGATGAAGGCCGGGCCGCCGGGGCCGGAGTTCAGGTATTTGTAGGTGCAGCCGACGGCGAAATCGGCGCCTGTCGCGGTCACATCCACCGGCAGCGCGCCCGCCGAATGCGCCAGGTCCCACATGGCGATGGCACCGACGGCGTGGGCGGCCTTGGTGAGCGCGGCCATGTCGTGCAGGCGACCGATGCCATAGTCAACCTCGGTCAGCATCAGCACCGCGACGTCGTCGCTCAGGTTGGCGGCGACATCCTCGGGTGCGACGGTTTTCAGAATATAGCCCCGATCCAGCGACCGGATCAGCCCGTCAGCAATGTACAGGTCGCTTGGGAAATTGCCGGTATCGCTCAGGATCACCCGGCGATCCGGGCGCAGCTCAAGTGCCGAAGCCAGCGCCTGATAGACCTTGATCGACAGCGTATCCCCCAGAACCGTAGTGCCCGCAGGCGCGCCAATCAGGCGGCCGATGCGATCAGCGAGCGCGCGCGGTTGCGCCATCCATCCGGCGCGCGTCCAGCCGGTGATCAGCATTTCGCCCCATTCATCGGCCATGGTGGATCGCATCCGCTCAAGTGCGCCTTTGGACAGTGGGCCAAGCGAGTTGCCATCAAGATAGATGACGCCCTTGGGCAAGTGGAACATGGCTTTGGTCTGGGCGAAATTCATCTCATCATCATACCTGTCCGCCGGCAATCTCAATTGCTTGTCCGTTAACGCTGTCGGACCCCGGCGCGCAAAGCCACAGCGCCGCTGCGGCAATCTCCTCGGGCGCGATAAGCTGCCCATGCGGGTTTTGGCCCACCATAAGGGCGCGCGCCTCGGTTGCGCTTAATCCGGTGCGCGCGGCGATCGAAGTCACGTTTTGCTCGATGATCGGCGTGTTCACGTAGCCCGGACAAAGCGCATTAAAGGTAATGCCCTTGCCCATGTAATCCACCGAAAGCGCCCGGATCAGTCCCAGCACGCCATGTTTGGACGCGGTGTAGGCGGCGGTACCTTTGGAGCCTCTGAGCCCTGCGATCGAGGACACCGCAATCACCCGGCCCCAAGGCAGCGCGTGCATACTCGTCATGCATTCGCGGATCGTCAGAAATGCGCCGTCAAGGTTGGTGGTCATGATACGCCGCCAGAATGTGAAGTCGGTTTTCGCCAGTCCGCGGCCCTCGGCGATGCCGGCGTTGACGACGCAAATATCCACCGGGCCGTGCATTTGCACAGCCGCTTTGACGCCGCTCTGCACGCTGGCCTCGTCGCTGACATCCATCACTTGCGCAGATAACAGGTCTGATTTTTCGGCTTCAGTTTCAAGGACATCCAGGCGCCTCCCGGTGATCGTAACCGCAGCACCCGCGCCTGCGAGCGCTTTGGCGATTGCCAGCCCGATGCCAGTGCCGCCGCCTGTCACCAGCGCGTGACGCGCCTTTAGGTGTCCTGGCACATTGCGCTCCTTTCACGGCGCAACCTGACGCGGCTGCGGCGCGCTCGCAAGCCCTCACTTGACGCAGCCAATATGATACCGGCGCACCGTCATAAGACAAATATGGATCAGGCACACGGACACATCCGCGATGATCTCGTGCAGCGGCGCGACAAATTCGGCGAGCATATCGACAATGGCGGCGAACTGTCCGAAGTTTACAATAAAGTTCAGGCGAAATACTTACCACCCTTCAAAAAATCCAAACTTGCCATAATTTAGGGATTTTCTCATATCCCATGAAGCATCTGCGCAGGAAACGCAGGCCCTGTTTGAAGAGGGGGCAGAGTGATCTTCGGGTTTTGCGAATCCCCTTTTTTCGCCGCTTTCGGCGACTGTTTGTTCATCTGCTGCGCCCGTTGAAACCGCCCAGTACATGGCTATTGCCATGACAAGGATAAGCCTTTCCAGTCGGTCTGGCTTTTTGATTTGGCTTTGCGCGATGCCAAATCCACGGGTCTTGAAGTCCGAGAACATAGCTTCAATACCCCATCGCATTCCATAATCGAGAACCGTGTATTGTGAAGGCTTTGCATTCATAGCGATGATCCAGGGCTCAGGGTGACCATCGTCGTGCAATACTCCGATATTCGTAAACACACCTGATCCATAAAGTTACGCGTTTATAAGCCCTTGCGGCATCAGCTCCCGGATTTCAATGCAAGACAGCTCGCCACCTTGGTGCTGCAAAGTCAGGTTGCCCTTCAGGCGAATACGATATCCCCAACCAGCGTCCTGACACCAATGGATTAACCTTTCTGTGCCATAAAATCGATCACCCGTTAACATGACATCAGCCCCTTCAGGCATCCAATCCTGAATGCTGTCCAGTAACTCTTTTTGGAGAGAAAACCCAATATTGCCTTTTGTCTTGCGCACGCGCCAAGCCACAGGCAAGGCGCGATCACGCATGCGCACTGACAGCATCAAGACTTCATGTCCGTCATTGATATGGCTTTGATCCATCATCAAAACGATGGTCTCTCCGTTGGAGGCCAAACGGGTGAATACATCTCCAGCATAGGCCTGCATGATTTCCGCGCAATCAATGTGGGAATTGCTCAAAACACGGGAAACATACTGGTACCGATGATCTTTTGTGCCGATGTGACGCGGTAAAGCCGCCGATAATTCCATCAAATTCGCACTTCGCACATCAAGAACGATGCCCGAAAGCAGTGTAAGGCCTTCGCAGCGGGATTTATGAAACTTTGGAAGCCGCTCTATAAAATCAGCCTCGATAGCTTCGTTTACCCCAGAAAAACCCAATGAAACAACCATACAACATCTCCAATTCTATAACAGGAGACTCCTTGAATCACAGCATGTGGACAGATGGCAAGCTTAATTCGCTAAATTGAAGGGTGGTAAGGCCACGAAGAGGACTTTCTTGCCATCGGCCAGAGCCGCAGAGATTAGATTGACGATGGTCTGGGATTTGCCTGATCCGGGCGGCCCTTCAAGGGCGACGCTTTTACCGTCGGCAATATCCACTAGCGCGCTATATTGCGAGGCATCGGCGTCCATCACTAAGTACGGCACCTTGCAGGTTACCTCGGGATCATCGGTGCCATATTCGCCAGCGTATTCACCACCGCCTCCACCGGTTGTGGCCATCAGTCGGCCAATCACTGGATTTTCGGCTAGGGGGCGCTTTTCAGGATCGAGGTCGTGATACATGGCGATTTTGCTGGAAGGAAAAATTCCAAATACGACTTATCGGCGAATTTTCCAGTGCCAACCCTTGAGCGCGGCCTCGGCCACGGTCTCGAAATAATCCTCGACGCTACCGCCCTCATAGGTGGGAACATCGAGTTTGTGTTCAGAGAGGAGCTTCAGGTTGAGATTGGTATTGGCGGTGATCTGGTCGGTGCTCGAAATGTAAAACTGCGCGCCGCCGGGCGATTGGCGTCGCTCAACGCGAATTTCCAGAAGCAGTAGAGGACTGGTGTATTTGTCTCGCTCGCCGGGCGATTTCCATTCCAGGATGCCAAATGCTGCGTGCAACACATTGACTCCAGTCTCCCGTTCAAAGGAGCGTCCGCGCTCGAGGATTCCTTTGGCGGTCCGGCTCAGTTTTTCGGGCAGCATCAGGGTCTGGATGTCGGTGTCGGTGTGACGACCGTCTTCGTGCTCATCTTCGGGCACAGGCAGGGCGAAGTTGGGGGATATCCCGTGGGAGATGGCGTGCTTGGAAAGCGAGAGAGCTTCCTTGGTCTGGCGCTCGGGCAGATCCAGTTGCGCGCGGACGCGATCCTTGAGTCGACGCTCAATGCGATCTTCCTTTTCAGCCACACCTTGGGCCGAGGGATCGAGTTTATCCAGTTCAGCCAGAAATGTCTCGTCGTCCCGCCGGCATGAAACAGGGCTTCTTGAAATTCGCGGCTTTGCTCATCGGCAAGTTCTTCTTCGAGGGCGGCAAGGGGACCAGGCGCATCGCGGTGCCGCTGGTGAGATTATGGCGCAGTACATCGGGCAGTTCGTCGACTACCCGCATGACGGCAGCGGAATTTGGTCGGAAATTGATATTGATCAGGGGATTTCTTCGGGTGGAATCCAGAAGTCTCTTGCGCAGCTCTTCAAGCTTGTCGCGCACCAATTCGATTACTTCTGGATTTGCAAGTGTTTCCGCATCTTTGTCTGTCGTCATTAAAAAGGATATCCCCAATCTTGCCAAAATCAATACGCCTACCAGTTGCAGCTTACGGTAGCGCTACATCTCTTTGTGGGATTCGTAGTACGATCGCAGCACTGCATTCATACGGGCCTGATACCCCCTGCCCTGCTTCCGAAACCAATCAACGACATCGCGATCAAACTTCGCAGTCACTTGAGTCACGTTGCGGTCTTCCGGCATAACGACCTTCGCTTTCGCCCAGAAAGCAGCGTCCGTTTCCGGCAGATCGGAAAAGTCGATTTCCTTGTCATCCAGATCAGCAAGCTGCTCAGGTTTCAGGGATTTTTTGTATTGCGCCATGATAGATCATTCTTTCCTTACGAGAGGCCTTCCGGGCCGAGATCAGACGTATGCGCCCGTCCCTGTCAGTATGTGCAACCGATAAAGCAACCACGCCCTCAAGCAGTCCGAGCGAGATCATGCGGGTTTCACCGTAGTCGTGCCGACCGTCGACAACACCAAGTGTCGGACCGTCGAAAATCGACTGTGCCTGCTCAAACTTAATGCCGTGCTTGCGCACATTGGCTTCGTTCTTGGCGTCGTCCCATTCAAACGTCACGTCAGGAACCTAAATAATTATTTTTAACATTATTGCAAGGGGTATCATTGTGCGTCGGTTTCATATGCGGCCCAAAGTCGTTCGATAAGTTGCCATTTGTTGTGAGTTTCCTCAAAAGTTCGACCGCTTACTCCAGGGCTTCAACAAGCCCCCAAAACCATTGGCATCTACGATGTCGCAGTATGCTGGGTCCATCTGCATAAAGGTACGTGAGGCGACATAACCGCTCGCGCATTTGGCTGATATTATTTTTGTTTTTGCGTTTTTGTGCCTCCCGAATTTGGCGGAGTTTCATGCGACTGATTTCAGGGGGAGGATTCCAAGTGCGTCGCGCAATTTTTCCTCTGAAAAATCGTATTCGCCGAGCATGTGCGTGGCGATGAGGCGCAGTATGTTTTTTCGTGTTTCAGCATCAGGGGCCTTTTCGAACTGGCGTGCGAGGTAGAGGTAATTCCAGCAGATGATGCTATTCTTGATCAATCGATTACAGGCTTCCGCTATTTCCTGCTCTTCCTTTTCGGCTTGCGTGAACTCACGGGGGTTGCCGACAGCCACGGCGCGTGTGAAGCGGTTGGCCAACTCGATCCTGTTGAGTTGTTTTTCGATGGCTTGCCGTAGTTCCAGATCATCGATGTAACGCAGAATGAAGATCGACTTGATGATCTGCCCGAAGGCCTTGAGTGTTTGATAAAGCGCATGCTGGCGGGAGTATGAATTCAGCCGCCGGAAAATATCGGACGCAGTGTTTTCCTTGAGCTTGATGGTAGTGACGAGCCGGAGTAGATCATCCCAGTTTCCCCGGACCAGGGCATCGTTGATGTAATTGTCCGGGGTGACTTTCCAACTGCCTCTATCTCTTCGATTATGCCCACGGAATACATAAAGCCTTTGCTTGCCGATATTCTTGATGCGGGGTGCGAAGGAAAACACCCGCGCTGGTCTAGCCGCTGCCAACAAACGCGGTCGCAGGGGCGGCCGCGGTAGTGCCCCCGGACGTGGTGTAATTCCGACGTTAGCGCGGGCTGAGTGGAGCCTCGCGCGTAGCTCAGGCGAAGTCCGCGCGGGTTGCTGGGCGGCCATGGACGTTCTCCGGTAGGGTTTGGGTTGCAACCTGACCTACCGATCGAGGAGATCACCCATGACCAAGGAGACGATATCAGAAACCGCCGCGCTGAAGGCGCTTCTTTCCGAGACCGCCGATCATCAGATTTTGGCCGAGATGCTGGGTTTTGTTGCCGACCGGTTGATGGCACTGGATGTGGATCAGCTGTGCGGTGCCGGGGTGCATGAACGCTCGGCCGGGCGGGTGAACCACCGGAACGGATATCGCCCGCGCCGATGGGAAACCCGCGCCGGGACCGTTGATGTTCAGATCCCGAAACTGCGCAAGGGGACGTATTTCCCGGAGTTTCCGGAACCACGCCGGGCCTCGGAGAAAGCAATGACCGCGGTGATCCAGGAAGCCTGCATTCAGGCGTCTCAACGCGATCAGTGGATGATCTGGTCAAGACCATGGGCATGACGGGCGTCTCCAAGAGCCAGGTATCCCGCCTGTGCGTGGAGATCGACGAACGCGTTGACGCCTTCCTTGACCGGCCACTGGAGGGCGAATGGCCCTATCTCTGGCTGGACGCCACCTACATCAAGGTGCGGCGTTCGGGACGGATCGTCAGCGTGGCAGCCATAGTGGCGGTTGCGGTCAACACCGACGGGCGGCGCGAGGTTCTGGGCATCGCCATCCAACCCAGCGAAGCCGAGGTGTTCTGGGACGAATTCCTGCGCGCTCTGGCCGATCGCGGCCTGCGCGGGGTAAAGCTGATCATCGCTGACGAACATAAAGGCCTGAAGGGGGCCGCCGCCAAAGTGCTGGGTGCTACGATCCAGCGCTGTCGCGTGCACTTCATGCGCAATGCCCTGGCCTGCGTCGGCAAGAAGGACCGTCCCATCGTCACGGCCGCGCTCAGAACAGCCTTCGATCAGGACACGCTGGCAGACTCGAAGGAACACTGGACCAAGCTGATCGAGGCTTTCCAGCCGCGTCATCCCAAGCTCGCCGAGCTGATGCTGCGCGCCGAGGAAGACGTGCTGGCCTACAAGACGTTCCCGCAAGCTCACTGGCGGCAAATACACTCCACCAATCCGCTTGAACGCCTCAACAAAGAGATCAGGCGCCGAACAAATGCCGTCGGTATTTTCCCTAACGAGGCCGCGATCAGACGCCTCGTTGGCGCACTTATGCTGGAGCAGAACGACGAATGGGCAGTCACACGTCGTTACATGACGCTGGAAACCGTCGCCGCCATCTGCGAGGATACCACCATCGACCCGGCGAAAATCGCCGCCCTGTAAACCGACTCAACACCCAGCCGGAGAACAATTTACACCACGCCCTGGGGCACTACCTCGTCGCATGGACAGCAAATCAGGAAAGACTACGATGACCTTGGCTCAATTCTTTGCAACCTGTTTAGGCCGATGTACTCTTTTTCTATGCGGGGCATTGATGATGCCCCTCTCAGCCAATGCTCAAACTGCATCTGAGCGAGCCGCAGCAGTGTCTGGGGCCGATTTTGTAAGAGCGTTTCTTGGCAATTGTGCACAAAACGCAGGCAATTTTGATATAGTCATTACAGCAGCAGAAGCGCTTGGGTTCGCTGACCTGCCAGAAGAAATGAAGCCACTGGTAGCCCCTCAAGACCCACAAGCTGAATTTGTAGGCTACTATGCCCAATCAGGTGACGGCGCTCCGTACTTTTTGGGAGTCGCAAAAGGAGATTTGGAAGGTCGCTCCTTTACAATTTGCGCCATTGCTAACCCGTACATTGAAACCGCCCAAGTTGTTTCTGCCTTAGACGAATTTATAGGTACTGGTATTCCTGATCATGACGAGTCAGCTCTGGGTCAGAGATACAGGGTTTGGTTTATCGATGAGGTGTCACAAGATGCCTTCATCTCCCTGACTGACGCTGAGCCTATGGGATACGGCGGGGCAACACTTGCCATTTCCGCACCATCAACAAACTAGAGCGTCGTCCATCTAATCTGCAACATACCCGGCAGCCCTGAAGAAGTTGGGTCCGTCTGCATAAAGGTACGTGAGGCGACATAGGTTTTAGCCTGTCTGAAGGTTTGTTTCGTGCTCATTTCTGAGCTGTTTGATGCGATCTGTTGGGAAATATCTGTAGAAAGCGGTTCGACCGATTTTCAGTTGGTCGATGACATCACCGATGAATGGATAATTTTCTGTGTCTTTGAGCATCGCTTCAGCATGCTTGATGGTTTGTTCATTCATTGCCCTTGGGCGGCCGCCCCTGCGACCGCGTTTGTTGGCAGCGGCTAGACCAGCGCGGGTGTTTTCCTTCGCACCCCGCATCAAGAATATCGGCAAGCAAAGGCTTTATGTATTCCGTGGGCATAATCGAAGAGATAGAGGCAGTTGGAAAGTCACCCCGGACAATTACATCAACGATGCCCTGGTCCGAGGAAACTGGGATGATCTACTCCGGCTCGTCACTACCATCAAGCTCAAGGAAAACACTGCGTCCGATATTTTCCGGCGGCTGAATTCATACTCCCGCCAGCATGCGCTTTATCAAACACTCAAGGCCTTCGGGCAGATCATCAAGTCGATCTTCATTCTGCGTTACATCGATGATCTGGAACTACGGCAAGCCATCGCAAAACAACTCAACAAGATCGAGTTGGCCAACCGCTTCACACGCGCCGTGGCTGTCGGCAACCCCCGTGAGTTCACACAAGCCGAAAAGGAAGAGCAGGAAATAGCGGAAGCCTGTAATCGATTGATCAAGAATAGCATCATCTGCTGGAATTACCTCTACCTCGCACGCCAGCTCGAAAAGGCCCCTGATTGTGAAACACGAAAAAACATACTGCGCCTCATCGCCACGCGCGCTCCCATGTCATGGGCCCACATCAACATGCTCGGCGAATACGATTTTTCAGAGGAAAAATTGCGCGACGCACCTGGAATCCTCCCCCTGAAATCAGTCGCATGAAACTCCGCCAAATTCGGGAGGCACAAAAACGCAAAAACAAAAATAATATCAGCCAAATGCGCGAGCGGTTATGTCGCCTCACGTACCTTTATGCAGATGGACCCCAGTTTCTGCAAACCGCCATGGCCCAGGCCCCGCTTCCTGTCTCCGTGCTGCACAAACGCCAGCGCGAGATCGACCAGATCAAAAGCCGCAGGACAAAGAACGCACGGGCCAACGACGCCCGGCGCAAGGCGGTACTGGGGGCCTTCATGGTCGCGCAGTTCCGGCACAGGCCCGCGCTCCATGCCGAACTTGCTCCGGATCTGCGCGCCCATCTCGCCAGCCATCCCCGGCCCGAAATGGCCGAGGCCAATATCGCTTTCATGTCGCGGGTGACGGGCGATCCGGCCTCGGCAGGGAGGCCGGACGAAGATGACACCGGGCCGACGGGCCTCGCATCCGGGCAGGCCCGGCGCAACCGGGCGCGCCGAATGATCCTGGCCGGCGCCTGGGTGCTGGACCGCCGCGCCGGCTGCCCGCCATTGAAACGCTGCTCCGCACCGAATTGGCAAACTTTCTGCGCCAGGACCGGACGCCGGCGCGCAATATCGCGCTGCTGCAGGAGGTGCTCGGGCCGTTCTGATCAGTCAGGCGACCACATTGACATTCCGCGCCCGCGGCTCATGGACTGGCTTTCGGTAATCCCCAGACCATGCTGCCGGATGTGCGGCCACCACAAAAAGTCGGATAGCATGTCGTCTGCAACCTGTGCAGAATTTGCATACCCGTGTGCCGCTGACTGTCGCGCGGCGTCATCTATCGGCGGCATGGTCGCGGGCAGGTCGCGTTCCGGATCTGCCAGCGCCCGGATCTCCTGATATGTGTGGCTGCAATAGAGCCGGACAAGCAGGTCCTGTGCGTCGTCCCACCGGTCTATATCGCCAGCAGAACCGAGGCGCTGTAATACTGCGGCCCGTTCCTGCTGCAGCTTTGCGCCCTCCATCGGACGACCCCATCTGAGGGCTTCATTCAGAGCCGCCGCAATGCTGGCTTCATCTTCGGAACGGTCGGGCAACAGCGACAGGCGCGCGACCAGGTGTTCCTCTTTGGTCGGCATCGCCAGACCGGATACCAGATCGTCCGTCACCCGCATGTCCACTTCACGGGTATAGCGCTCCTGCAACGGCTCTGAGTTCAGGCGCATCGGATGCTCCCCGTCCGGGTCAGATCCACTGTCCGTTCTGAGTTGCGCGACAAACATATCTTCATCAAAACGATCCGGGCGCACGGCATGCGTTCTGATCCGCTGGTCGCCGGCAACCAGTTCCCTGGCAAAGGCGATCTTGCTTTCAAACGCCGCCCGGTCCTCTGCAATCTCGCGCGCAATCGTGTTGACCTTTTCCTGCGGCAGATCACTGCGGCTGGCGGCCTTCTTCAGCATCCGGGAAATATGGGCCGGAAGCGGCAATTGATGCACCTTGCTGGCGGCCGGTATACGATCCGTCAGCGTGCAGGCCATTTGCAGCGCAACACCGGCATATTCCGGTGCGATCTTCACCTGCGGCACGCGACCGGCCGTCGCTCCGGTGTGCCAGATGCCCGCAATCTCGCCACGGGCAACACGCCGGGGCCGCCCGGATACTGGCTCGAGGCGCCCGGCCACAACCCTGTTTGCCTCTGGCACTTGTTCAGGTGGTGTTGCATTCCGGTCATCCCCGGCCCTGATCGCATGGCCGCCAGCACCGGAACGTTCCGCCGCCTGCCACGCTGCATAGCGCAGCGCCGCATGCCGGGCCGGGCGCCGGGAGCGGCCGGCCCGGGGCCCCAGCCCGAACATTCCCGCCAGACCCTCCAGAACCTGCTCCGCCATGATTGTGTCGGCGCGCGGAACATCCCCCAGAAGCCGCCCGATATCCAGACGCCAGCGCTGGCGGGGCCGGCCGCGCGGCGGCCCGATGACGGCACTCCGTCCGCGTTCGGGCCGCTGCCTGCGTTCCGGCCGCACCGCCGGGTCAGGCCATGCGGCCTCCGTTTGCCGGTCGCGCTGCGGGGCCACCAGATCCTCGGGCCGGCCCAAAAGCCGGGCGGCCCCGGCGCGTTTGCCATAAAGGCTGAGACCGCGTTCAAAAAGCGCCGCCACCCGGTCCTCGCCCATCGCCTGCGCCGTCAGCGCGCCGCGCGCCAGTATCCGGGCCGGGGCCAGAAGACGCCCGGCCCCGTCCCGGCCGGCAACAGCCGCGGCCAGATCGTCCGCCGCTGTCTGACGTCAACGCCTGTGGGACAGATTTTAGGTTTAGCATCAGGAGGATTTCTGGTTCATCGCAACCGTCAAGGAGTGAAGATGAACAAGAAATCCGGAACCAGCAAAGCCTCGGCTGACAGGCTGGTCAAAACCATTCGCCGCAAGACCCGGCAAACCTATTCGGCTGAGGAGAAGATCCGCATTGTTTTAGCGGGTCTTCGCGGCGAGGAAAGCATCTCGGCGTTGTGCCGCCGTGAAGGCATCTCAGAGAGCCTGTATTACAGTTGGTCGAAGGAATTTCTGGAAGCGAGCAAACGCCGCTTGTCTGGCGATACGGCACGTCAGGCGACGTCGCCTGAGGTGAAGGAGTTGCGATCCGAGGCGATGGCTTTGAAAGAATGCGTCGCCGATCTGACCCTGGAAAACCGTCTGCTCAAAAAAAGCATGACCGGGGCTGGGGAGCTCAACGAATGAGGTACCCCGCGTCTGAAAAACTGGAAATCATCCGCACCGTTGAGGGCTCCCATCTGCCCGCGAAGCAGACCCTCGATATGCTGGGCATTCCGCGCACCACATTCTACCGATGGTATGACCGCTACGTCGAAGGCGGCTTTGATGCCCTGGCGGATCGTTCACCTTGCCCAAAGTCTGTCTGGAACCGTATTCCGCAGGCCAGGCGGGATGATCTGATCGAGTTCGCGCTGGAACATGAGGCCCTGACGACACGCGAGCTGGCGGTCAAATATACCGACGAGAAGCGGTATTTTATCTCTGAATCATCGGCTTACCGCTTTCTGAAGGAAGCTGATCTGATCACCGCGCCGGAGTACGTGGTGATCAAGGCTGCCGACGAGTTCACGGACAAAACCACCGCCATCAACCAGATGTGGCAGACTGATTTCACCTACTTCAAGATCATCGGCTGGGGCTGGTATTATCTCAGCACGATCCTGGACGACTACAGCCGCTATATCATCGCCTGGAAACTCTGCACCAACATGCGGGCCGAGGACGTGACTGCCACGATCGAACTGGCCCTGGCGGCGTCAGGTTGTGATCAGGCGGTTGTGCGGCACAGGCCACGCCTGCTGAGCGACAACGGGTCCTGTTACATCTCCGGTGATTTGGCCGAATGGCTGGAAGATCACAAGATGGACCACGTTCGCGGTGCGCCGTTCCATCCGCAGACCCAGGGCAAGATCGAGCGCTGGCATCAAACCATGAAGAACCGGGTTCTGCTGGAAAACTACTATCTGCCTGGCGATCTCGAACATCAGATCGGGGCCTTCGTCGATTACTACAACAACGAGCGCTACCACGAAAGCCTGAACAACGTCACACCCGCCGACGTCTATTTTGGGCGCGACAAAGCCATCATCAGAGAAAGGGAAAAGATCAAGAAACTGACAATCCAAAACCGCCGCTTGCAACATCAAAAACAGGCGGCATAATCAATCACGCAAACGAACCAGAGCCTCCAATACTCAAACCGCTCTGATGTCCCATTTTATATGACGACGGACAATCATTCATATTGATACGGACCTGAAGTATTTTCGGATATGGAATCCTAATCCTACTAATGAGGCGATTCCCTCCATCAAGTGAAACTCCAATATTCGTTCCCAAGCACGGTATCACCGAGGACTTCAGTGTGATTACTTATCGCCATGATTTGGCCCTGATCCTATTTTGGTCAAAGTGCTTTTTTGCAACCTACGGTAACATCAAGGTAAGCTCAATTTGATATTTGGATACGTCAGACTGCAATGTTCTGAATACAGATCATATTTAGATGGCAGCCGCGACTGCCAATTTGGTTGGGCGAGGGGAGTGTCTGCTTTTCGTCCAATGGGCTCATCGTTTCGCACCCGCAGCGAAGGTTCGCAATCCGCCGGAGGTGCTTTTCGCTACGGTCAAAAAATTGCCTGTTAAATGGAAACAGCGAGTATCAGCTTCGTCCAGTACTGTGTGAGTTGGTACGACGTGCCGCGAAAGGCCGGTCTGCCAACGTTCATCAAGATTTTATTGCTCCGAAAACTCCCTGATCACATCACGAATACGCTCGTGGTCCACCTTCAAAGACGAACGTTGAGCATCTGACAGCCGCTTCTCTGTCAGCATCAATTTCGCGTCTGCGGCCGCTTTCTGCCACGCCGGAAGATGCCGGGTCCGGATACAAGCGTTCGGACACTTTGTCGGCTGGCAAAGCGCAGTTTGCGGCTTGCTCTGATCCGTGGTTGCCTTAAGACAAAGCGCCATTGCAGGATCAAAGAAGCAATCTGCCAAAACACCGACATGCAACGTGCGAGCAATATCGCCCAGCATGGTTCGCAATCGCCCGCGATCAGCGATGCGCGCGGGCAGCGTACCAAGCTGCTGCGCCGTTTCCTCAAACGAAACGTTCAGACGGGCTGCAGCGGGTCCACCAAAAGTATCTCCTATCTGATGCGCGTCGAAATACTCCAGAATGTCGTCCAGTTGACCGTATTGATGTTCCTGCTCAACCTGCCGCTGAAACCCGGAAGGGCTCGACCCAGAATATCCTTCGAAGGTGGCGACCGAGGCGTGTTTGTACTGGATCATACCGGCGATGGTGCCGAAAGGCCGGTTGGCGATGTACCAGGCGAGCGTGCGACGAAACTGACGGGTGGTAATATTGAACGGTTTTCCGTCATGCATCGTGGGGATCGAATGTTCTGGATCATTCCGCGCCAGCTCAGCATTGATATGATCCCGAAACGTGTTGAGCGCTCGTACAATCTCTGCCGAGATATGCGTCTTTCCCGCGCGTCGCAGATCGAGCACAGGCCAAAGTGTGGCTACGTCGTGCGCAGCACAGGCATCCTTCGATAGCCGTTCGAGGACGCGGATCGCATCCGCGACTGGCTCTATTGTGATCCATTCCGCCGGGGCTCCCCCGGCGCGTTTCCATTTATATGCCGTCGATCGCACCCGGTGCCGGTCGATTAACCCGTCCTCACTGCGTGTGATGTCCAGACAGCCGGGGCGCATCGCCTGAACTTCACAATCGCGCATGCCGGTTAGATACGCGCAAAGGATGTACCCCGCAGCCTGCAACATGCGCTCTTCGCGGTTTACCGCAAGATGGTCGAATCCCGAGCGCCACGACTGTTTGATATCAGGATCATCGGACCTTGGCGTATCGAATCCGCCTCGTTCGACTCCGTATTCGGCCATATAGCGGTCAACGATGTGTCTGGCGGCTTTCCGCAACCTCAGATGATCTCCCGGATTCGCCGTGACATCAACACCAGCAACCCGATTCAACAGGTGCCAGTTGATCGGGGTGCCGTTTGCATTCTCACGTGTCGCTCTATTCATTGGCTGCGTCCAGACAGGCACCCCGCGACCTTGGCGGCTCCGTCCTGCCAGCCAGCGTTCGACGCGGGGAATGTGCAAAGCCCGAACTTCCTTCCGTGAGCGTTTCTGATCGGCCCGCGCTAGCCGAGCGCCGCGATCAGCAATGGCGGAATACTCTGCGCGCGCAGCGAAAATGTCAGTTGAATAAATCCGTACGTACTTGAGAGCCCAGCTCAGCAATGGCGTCAGGATTGGTTCAGGAATGCGGGCCGTTCGGTTCTCGTCCGACTTGGACGAATATCCGACGACGGACGCCGAACTCTTCCCCGGCCATGGCTCAAACTGTAGACCGCCACCTGGAAGGTAGGCGCGATAGTGATACAGATGCCAGATCGGCTTGAGCAACAGGGCGTTGACTGCGGGTTGCCGTCTCTTCGAGTCCATGACAGTCTTCGCATATCTGTCCAGAAGCGGCTGATCGATCCCCGCAAGATCAACCGCGCCGAGTTCATCACGAACAAACTCGAAAAATGGCCGAATATGATTGAATGCCTGCCGAATACCTGCAGGCGCCAGCGGAGAAACCCAACCTGGCATGCGGACGTTGAGCCGAGCATAGAGATACGCCCTCATCGTTGTCGCCAGTGCATGATCTGACAGTGTATCAAACCTGACCGTGCAATGGCATCGCCGGGCATTCTCCCGAAACACCGCCGGGGTCAAATCCCAGTGATCATCGCCGTATCGTGACAACGCCTCACGGTCATATCCAACCCGAAGCGGCGCATGTAGCAGACTGGGCCAATCAGATCGATCCTCATCGTGGGGTCCAAGAAATGCCGTTTGCATCTTGATCATTGTGTGGCCTCGGGCGGCAGATATGTTGGTGGCGGATCACTCTTGAGGGCAGCCCGGGCCGCGGCGATTACCTCATCTGAGAACGACGGCAGCACTTGCCGAGTGATCCGCGCGTGGACATGACCGAATTTGGCGGCCCAATCCTGCGCACCGAGCGATACTCTCTGTCCTATAATGAAATCCAGAAAACCCATGATGGCTGGCAATTTGCGTTCGGTGATGACTGCGTTGCGACAATCGAGACAACCCCAGAAGGGATGGCTGCATGGTGAACCGGGCTTGGAGAACGGGCTGTCATAGAAACCCGAACAGCTGGCGAGCCAAACATCCTGAATGTCTGTTCGCGCAATGCCGTTGTCTTCTTTCGACGGGATCTTGTGATGCGCGTCCGTGTAAATCTCGCTAGCGCCTGAAGCCGGGCTGACCACCGCCTCCCCACCCGGCCGTACCGCGTCCCCCAACGCATCTATGACGGTCACCTCGTGAAGCGGGCGCAGGGACGGAATATCGGCGTAGTGCCGAGCGGCAATCTCAACCGAATGTCCGACTGCGAAGCGCGCCATGTGGCCGCCGGTCTTGAGATACCAAAGCGCCTTGTGGGTCTTGCGCAACCTTGACAGCAAGAGTTTTAGCGGACGTCCGTGGTCATCAACAATTCCATGACGCTCCACCCATTGGCTCAGCGTCGTATTTGGATGCCGAACCTGGGAGTAAAAGACGCAAGCATGGTAGGATACGAACAAGGCATCCGAGGGACAAAACCTGCGTGTCCTCTCGGTCATTTTTATGATGGCACGGATTAGACCGCCGGGCGTTGTCGGACCGCCATCCCGCACGCGCATCGTCTTTTGTATAAGCCCGTGTGCCCGACGCTTGGTATAGTGAAGGGTGACAGTGCCAGCAGAGGAACTACTCAGGCAATCGGCCTTGAGCGTTTTGACGCATTCGATCTCGAGGCCAGTGTCGATGCTGAGCAGCGTTAGCAGCGATGGAAGATCGTGAACCATCAGATAAAAGCGCGAATAAACATCGTCGAGAAGCGATGCCGTCGGCAACCTGCGTGTATAAAGCGCCTGATAGAGAGCCCTGGTCGCCTTGTCGTTGCGCGGAAGAAAACCGCGTTTGACGACAGCTTGATGTAGGGCAGCCGCCCGCTGCCGAACAACCGGATCGCTGTTGGTAGCCAGCGTCTCTGGCAGGTGGCCATCTATCCGCCGCATGAGCGCAGCAACGTCGGCACGGGCCGCATCGCGCAGTTGTCGGGCGACATAGGGGCTGTAGGCATCACGCGGACGGGGCCGCTCGAAGGGTTGCGCACTCGTATACCGCAATCGGTCGCGCAGGCTTTGCGAAACCCGGTCGGGATCGTTGGCGTCAATCTCACGGAAAACGGCGACGATTTTCGACAAGCGCGTAAAGGCATGGACCCGACTCTTGCCTTTCGCCTCCAGCCAACCCTCGAAACCGTCGATATGTGCGGCACCGATCTGGGGACATGCTGCAAGCTCGGGAACCTCAGATCTCAGATAGTCGAAGAAGATGCGCAATGTATTGGCGTAGGCCAGTATCGTTGATCGTGCACCAAGCGGACCTCCGACCTCGCTTAACCTGCGGATCGCCTGGGCCGTATCGATCGCTAGTGTTCTCGGTCGAAGATCCGTGAAATCGAGATATGCACTCCCGCCCGACCGGGGTTCGACGCTGAACCGCAACCCGGTCACTGAACTGGGTTTGCGCGTTTCCAAGGTGCCATTGTCGGCCTTGAAGGTTGCGACGCGCCCCTTGCGCGGTCTGTCCGTCACAGCACATCACCATCGGTCAGCACGGCGAGAAGTCGTCCTACGGCGGTATCAACCGTATCTGCCTGCGCTGCGATCTGGTCAAGATACACATAGGTCGTCGTGATGCTGGCATGACCAAGCAGGCGCTGTACTTGTTGCAGCGGATCACTCAGAAGCTGGCGGTAGGCCTCCATTCCCTGGACATCCGGAGCGGCTTGTCCGACCTGTTGTTCAATCAGCATGGCCAGCATATGGACGGCGAAGGTGTGCCGAAGCTGGTGCGGCGAAAGGCGGATATCGAAACCTGCCTCAATACAGCGCCGGCTGGCGCGCAGGAAGATTGCCTCCCAGGAGTTGAAGCGGACTGGCAAGCCGATCTCGGACAACCACAGTGCCGCCGGTGCGTCCGGCACGCCCGCATCGCAGAGAACCAGACGCAATCGTTCGTCGGGACTGAACCGACCTACATGAGCGGAGGACCCATCTGACACCTTGAACCTCGTCGGGTCATTTGCAATCCGCTCGACAAAAATTGGTCGCGGTATTCTAGACCAAGTGGAGCGCGCTCTGAACTTGGCGATAGACGCGGTCCGCTCAACCTCCATGTAGTCCTGAAGCCGCAGGATGACGCGGCGCGGCAACAGGATCGTCCGGCCGCGATTGCCCTTGGAAACGGGAGGCGGCAACAGGAATCTGACCTGCCGTCGAGAGTTGTCCTCCGTGGCTTTGCCAGCGACTTCGCAGGCAAGCAGGGAGCCTGCCTCTTCGAGCCGTAGGCCTGTTGAAACCAACAGATCGGCGAAAAGCGCATTGCGCATGCCGTTGCGGTCCCGTGCGCCCAGCCGTTCGTGACCCGTCGGCGTCAAGCCTCGGAGACCGATCCGGTTGAACTGCCGATAGGTCTCCAGCGAAGCAAAACGCGGCTGGGACGACGCGGCGGATGGCTCATAAGCCATGTTACGTTCCGCATGGGCCGAGCGGCGTCCACCAGAACCACGGCGCCAGACTTGCCGGTGCCGAAATGGACTGGCTGGGATCAAATCTTGATCCACGCCCCACCGATAAAGCTTGTCGAGAGATGCCACCGAGCGGTTCCAAGAGGATGTAGAAATGCGGTGAGAGGCAGTGCTGCGTCGCCGGACACTGTGAAACGCGACGACATCATCATGTGAAACTGACCAGACGGCTTTGGCGCGAGCCTGTTCCAGAAACCGAAGCCAAACAACAACATCGTAACCGATCGCGCGCAATGAGTGTCGCGACCGTGTCCCATTCAGCGGAAGCTCCAGAAAGAACCGGTCGAGATGAGGATCATAGAGCGACCCATCTGCAAGAATCTTCGGAATGTCCCGGTCCGGGCCTTCCATCTCCCGTGTCTCGTAAAGCCTGATCTCGCGTTCCAATCAACCACCCACCCAAATTGCCCTTACCTTTGCACTTCAACCGACGGCGGTGGTCAGGCCAGCCACCGCCAGCTTTTTGGGGAGCGCGGCGGCTGGCCTGACCACCTCCTGCGTTGCGCATATAGCCATGGGACCAGAAACGAACGGATGGTGCAGACTGTCAAGATAAGGCCACCAGCTCCTCGAACGCGTAGGCCTCGCGGTTCGCAAATTTCTTGATCCGCTCAAGCCGCTTTTCGCTGCCGGTCCAGTGGATGGTCTCATGGGCCAAGGTGCCATAATAGCCCGCCGCATTGTGGAAAGTGGCAATCGGCGGCATGTGGATGTGGTCCTTTGCCGGGCTGTAATAGGCGCGCGGGTCTTCGCTGGTGATGATCTCTGCTCCGGTTCGGGCAAAGAACGCGGCAAGCTCGGGATCAACTTCGGTGCCAAGGTCACGCGGGGCCTCGGGCCGGATATGGTAATCGTCCGGCAAGCCCTCGATCTGATCCGCATTGAACACGCGATAGGCGCGCGCATAGGGAAGCTCTTCCTCAACGCCCAGCTCGTTCTCGCGGGTGAATGTGCCGTATTTAACAACGGTCGCGGATGTCTCGCCCCCTCTGACCTGTCCGCCACGCTCCTGCGCTTGCCTGTAGGTCATCCAGCGGCTGGACGTGTAGCCATGCTTGGCGGCCATAACCCAAAGCATCAAAATATTGATCCCCCGATATTCCTCGCCATTGTAACGTGTAGGCAAAGCAATGCCGGATGTGCTCCCGGTCCAAGGCTTGCGCCATGGCGGCGTGCCCGCCTCAATCTCGGCAATAATGGTGTCGGTGACATGGGCATAAACATCAAACTTGGGTGCCATTTGTGGCCTCCTCTCTCAAAGTGACGCGGGTGAGGCCTGGGGCCTTCCTTCCGCCGATGGGCTGCGCCTCGGCCACCTGATCTGACCGAATACGCATGTATTCGGCGGAACAGAGTGGGAGAGGGCAAAGCCTGACCCACGGCCCTGAACGGGGCTGTCAACCGGCCACATTTGCGAAGAAATGTCTGCCGCAAAAACGGACGCCAATTTGGCGCGCGAGGAATGGCCCGCTTGCGGGACAGGGGAAATTGGCGGCTGTTTTTGGGGATGGACTATGGTTGACCGCCACGGTCAGGGATGTTGGGCGGACAAAACCATATGAACTGTGCCTGGCTGGGGGTGAGCGGGCCCTAGGCCCGTTGAGCCCCTATCCAGTCGATTAGACCGCTATAACCCGGATAGCCCGCTCGGCAGCATTGTTATCGGGCATGCGGACTTCGGCGCTTCGATTTCCGCCCCTGTTTTTCAAATGTCATGTTAGACAGGTTTCGCGGGATCGGGGCGTCGGAGTGCGAAGAAGCGGGCAGGCCGACTAGACAATGAGCTGCGAGCTCGTGTTGTTATCTGGCCGCCCCTACGACCAGCCCGTGTGCGCCGCGAGCGCGTATCCGTAATTGTCTTACGAGCCCGTGCACTCCTTTAACAACGAGAAGGAGTACATATGATGAGATCAATAGGAATGGACGTCCATCGAAGTTTCGCGCAAGTCGCGATCTGTGATGATGGCCAAATAACAGACAGTTTCAAGGTCGATATGTAGCATGATGCGGTCGTGGAATTCGGGCGCAGTCTGCGAGCAGATGACGAGGTGGTTCTGGAGGCCACGGGAAACACCGCAACGATCGTCCGGCTTCTGACGCCGTTCGTGGCGCGGGTGGTGATCGCCAATCCACTACAGGTGAAGGCAATCGCTCATGCCCGGGCGAAGACCGACAAGGTAGACGCAAAAATCCTAGCCCAACTTCACGCAGCAGGGTTCCTGCCTGAGGTGTGGGCGGCGGATGACGAGACGCTTGCACTAAGGCGACTTGTTTCAGAGCGCGCAGCGGTGGTGCGCTCTATCCGACGATCCAAAAGTCGCGTTCAGGCAGTCCTGCACGCCAACCTAATCCCAAAATACGCAGGCCATCTGTTCGGGAAAGGTGGGCGACGTTGGTTGGCCAAGGCCCCTCTGCCAAAAACCGAACGCGATCTTCTTGAGCGGCATCTCGATGAGTTGGATTGGTTGGCTGGGCGGTTGGAGACGCTTGAGCGCGATCTGATCCACATCTCTCTTGACGATCCGCAGATGCGTAAACTGATGGCCGTGGCTGGCATTAGCTCCGTAATTGCTACCGCCGTGATAGCATCGATCGGAGATATCAGCCGGTTCGCCACCCCTGGGAAGCTTGCCAGTTACTTTGGTTTAACGCCGAGGGTACGCCAATCCGGCGCCCGCGAGGCCATCCACGGTAGGATCACCAAACAGGGAAATGCAACCGCTCGAACGATGCTGGTTGAGGCCGCATGGGGTGCCGCTTCAGTCCCCGGTCCTTTGCGTGCGTTCTTTTTGCGTATCAAAGATCGAAAGGGCGCCAATGTTGCGGCGGTTGCCACTGCGCGCAAAATTGCAACCCTGATCTGGCATCTCCTCACCAAGGACGCCCCTTACCAGTGGGCACGTCCGGCATTTGTCGCAATGAAGATGCGCAAATTAGAATTACGCGCCGGAGCCCCTAAAGCCTACGGGAAAGCCGGTCCTGGGCGTGATTACTGGATCAAGGAACTTCGACATCGAGAAATGGAACTGGTTGCCAATGCCGAGGCTTCCTATGCAAAGATGGTCGAGGCGTGGCGAGAAAAGCCACCAAAGACCCAAAAAATCTGAGAAAGGGGCTGTTCAACAACATCCGTATCAATTTCCAGATGTCCGTGATTGAGGTATGGCTGCAGGCGTGGCAACCGGGTCAGCGCATAGCGAATGGCCCCTGCAAGTGGCGATTTGCCAGAGATAGCGGGCAGTTGGGCACCCAGCCAATTGGTCAGATCATCGAAGATGGGTCTGGCCTTGGCTCGCCGGATGGCCTTGCGCCGGTCCGGTGGCGATCCCCGAGCTTCTTTCTCAATGGCATAGAGACCGGCAATCCGCCTTATGGCCTCCTCGGCGATGGCTGGCGATGTTCTTGCCGGTACGACTGTCGGCAAGAACATCGCCAGCCATCGCAGTAAGTTCAACGGAGGCATCAAGCTCTCGATAGGCGAGCAAACCGGCGTCAGTAGTGACCCTGGACCCGTGGAACTCCAGCTTCAGACGGCGGTCAAAATCGACCCGAAGGCACCCGTGTTTCGATTCACCCGTCTGGTGTGCCATATCCGCTGATCCATATCTGCTCCAACCGCATGATTCTTATAGCAGAATCCGGGTGTGGTGTGGTCAAATTACATGATCATCTGGGTAATACCAACGGCATCAATTTCTGACTCTGTGGGGATTCCCAAATCGGTTTTGATCTGATTCAAGGTTGGCAAAGGAGGATCGCCATGCCAGCCAGTGTTCCGCTTCGTCGCGACTTTGATGCCCGCCACCTTCGTAAACTCGCCAGCCGTTGCAAGGATGCCCGGCAGAGCCGCCGTCTGTTGTCTCTTGCGGCGGTCTACGATGGCATGAGCCGTGGAGAGGCCGCAAGGATCGGTGGGATGGATCGCCAAACCCTGCGGGACTGGGTTCACCGGTTCAACGAAGAGGGACCGGATGGCCTCACCAACCGCAAGGGCGCGGGCCGGACGCGCTACCTGAGCGATGTCCAGATGAAAGAACTTGGCGAGATTGTCGAGACCGGCCCCGATCCGGCGGTGGACGGGGTTGTCCGCTGGCGGCGGATCGACCTGAAGCGGGTGATCGAGGCGCGCTTTGGCGTCATCTATTCCGAGCGCGGGATATCCAGACTGCTTGGCGAACTGGGCTTTGCCCATATCAGCGCCCGCCCGCAGCATCCCAGGCAGGATAAGCGGATCATCGAGGCGTTTAAAAAAACTTCACCGACACGCTCCAGGTGCATATAGCTGACCTGCCAGCGGGAACGCCGGTGGAGATCTGGTTCCAGGACGAAGCACGCCTTGGCCAGAAGAATGGCCTGACGCGCCTGTGGGCGAGAAAGGGCACGCGCCCCCGCCAGCCGGCCGATCAGCGCTATCGCAACGCCTATCTGTTCGGCGCCATCTGTCCGGCTCACGGCAAGGGGGCGGCGCTCATGCTGCCTTGGGCGGACGCGCAAGCCATGCAGATGCATCTCGACGAGATCAGCCGCCACGTCGCCCGAAAGGCCCATGCGGTTGTGCTGATGGATCGGGCCGGATGGCACACCACCGGCAAACTCAAAGTCCCGAAGAACCTCACCATCATCCTGCTGCCATCGCGCGCTCCGGAACTGAACCCGGTGGAAAATATCTGGCAGTACTTGCGCGCCAATTGGCTCTCCAACCGCGTGTTCGAAGACTACAATGCCATCGTCGATGCTGGATGCGAAGCTTGGAACAAGCTCATCGCACAGCCCGAAACCATCACATCAATCGGAATGCGAAAATGGGCCCATATCGGTCAATGTTAAATGCCGCTGGTATCATAGTCAGATAAGTGAACCAGCATAAGCTTGAGTTTAAGTATGCAAGCAAGCCAAAGTCATCAGAAGGGATGAAATAGCCAGTGTTGGCAAGAAAACTGCCATTATTGTCAACAAAG
Source organism: Paracoccaceae bacterium (assembly GCA_965237505.1). Taxonomy (GTDB): domain Bacteria; phylum Pseudomonadota; class Alphaproteobacteria; order Rhodobacterales; family Rhodobacteraceae; genus NVTR01. The sequence continues at coordinate 360,933 of CBDEFR010000008.1, forward strand.
AAGGGAGTTGAATCGGCGATATCTTTATACAGGATTTTCACACCTTCGAAATGTTCTGAATATGCTTCCTGTGGTGCTGCAACTCAAACCATCCCTGCTTGGTGGCACGCTTTTCCAGCTTTTCTTTGAACGGTAATAACCAATCTCTAATGGCGGGGTAGTCATCAATCGCAATGCGGTTTTTGGGGATGTAGATAATCCATAGCCCACGTGGCTCTGCCCGCCAGCGCTTTAGGTCTTTGCCTTCCAAAAATGGCTTCAGCAATTCAACTGATTTGGGGTCTTCTGCGCATAGCCGTTCCTTGGTTTGAGTATCAATAACGAAGGCGGCGTTCAGGCCTGTTTTGATACCGTAAAGTGGCGATCCGTAAACCTCTTTTAGGGTTTGTTTCCCATTACGTATTTTGGCGCGTAATTCGCGTAAAGCGGGGCTTTCAAGTTCCCATGATTCTGCTGTCAGAGCGGGTTGCGGATATGGGCCAGCCAATGCTCGAAATGTGGCGCGAAAGTTTGAGGCGGGCAGTTCATCCACATTCCAGAATTGTAGATCGTGATCTTTGGGCGCAGCACCCCGCTGCATGGTTAGAATCGCAGGGTATGTCGTGACCCCCTCAAATACCTGCAAATCGCCGAAATCAACGATGGTTTCCAAGGTGGCATTGCGCAGTAGAAAATCCCGCAAAGGTTTGCCTGATCCGGTTTGAAAAACGTCGAAGACGAAATGAACCCCATGCGCCCACCTTCTTTCAGTAGATTCAATCCACGTTCAAAAAAGTAGGCGTATAGATCAGCCCTGTCTGAAACCACCTCAAACCGCTTTTCGAGATAGGGTTTCATGGCTTTTAGAAATTCCATCCGCACATAGGGCGGGTTGCCCAGAACAATATCAAAGCCGCCCTCGGCGAAGATGTCGGGGAAAGCGGTTTGCCATGTGAAGGCGTGATCAAGGTAGGCGTAGTTTGAATCCTCGATCAGGCTATCGCCAACCATGATATTATCATCCAAGCTATCCAGCACTTTGCCGCGTCGCGCGGTTTTGATCCAAAGCGAAAGTTTGGCGATTTCAACGCTTTCAGAGTTCACATCAACGCCAAACAGATTGTTGGTCAGGATTTCACTATCGGGGTCGAATAGCCCAACCCCTTGCGTACCTTCCAGTTCAGCGATCTTGTCATTGACCCTGTTCAGCTCGCCCTTCAGATAATCAAACGCCATCACCAAGAACACACCAGACCCACAGGCAGGATCAACGATGCGCAGGGTTGTCAGGCGGTCACGGTAGGCGTGCCATGCTTTGCGTTCGGCTGACTTGTTTTTCCACAGAATATTTTCGTAATCAGAGTTGTCAGATTTCTTTTGTGTGAAGCCTTTAATAACCGTATCAAAGATTTCCCGAATATGGGTGCCAACGGTTTGTTCGACAATGAACCGCGCGATGTAGTCAGGCGTATAAACCACCCCATCGCGTTTGCGCTGCCCAGAGGTGCCTTTGGCCTTTTCTTCTTCAACCTCTTCGCCCCGCGCAATGGCCTGAAGGCGCTCAACATCGGCGATTGATTGTTCAAAGATGTGGCCGAGAAAGGTGACGGAAATTTCAGAGGCAAAATCGTAATCGCCGATCTTCTTGAAGCGTTCGCAGACATCATTTGATAGGGCGAGCGCGTCAATCGTTTCATCGGTAGTAAACAGCCCACCATTGTATTTTGGAACCCCAAGATTGTCGCTACCTTTATCAATCGCGTTGAACAGGCCCTTGAAATTGTCCCAGACAGGGCGGGGGTTGAATTTATCCTCGCTTTCAAACGCCTGCTCTAGGATATTTTTAGGCAGCAGCCCTATATCCTCGGCAAAGGCGATGAACAGGACACGATCAAGGACGGTTTGCGCAGTGGCAATGGATTCAAGAGGGTCGATAGTTGGCGATGTTTGCTGGATGCCCTCAATCAGTGTTGAACGTAGTGCTTTATAATCCGCATAAAGCGCATCGGTGATGTCTTTGTCTTCTTTGCGGCTTTCCTTGAGCAGGTCGGGCGTCTTGCCGCTTAGGAGATTGTCAGCGCTCAGCAGAAGCATGAAACGCGCGTATTCTTGCGGCTCATGCAGCCGCGCCATGTCAAAGCGCTCATAGGCCTCAGTGCCTTCGCCAAAGCCGTATGAGAACGGCGGTGACAAATTAGTCCATGGAAGCGGCGGGATTTCCCAGCTGCGGGCGGAGTAAAACTCTGCCACCTGTAGCCTTCGATCTTTTTTGAGATGGAAGGCGGGAGGATGTACACCGTGGACCTACAGGGGAATCGCATGAAGGTTATGTCCGGAGAATTTGCAGTAAGAACCGATTGTTCCATCCGGCCTTTTTGCGCATGACCCTGAGCGATTTTTTATCTTTTGCCTTGTTGAGCAGATTCATTGCCATGTGTTTGATGACGGCAAAATTCTTGGGGCCGTGATCCTTACGAACACGGCTGTCATCATCGCGGAATGTGACGTCGAGCACCCAGTGGAGGCGGTTTTCAATCCCCCAATGGGAGCGTACCGCATGGGCAAAGCGCGGCGCATCTTTCGGTAGAGACGAGATGAAGTATCGGGTTTGTTGTGTTGTTTTCCCGTTGCTTTCACGGATCGAGACAACGCGACCAATACTGGTCAGGCCCGCCCAACCCGGATGGCGCTCTTGCAGCCATTCTATGGTGTCACTCTGGGTGTAGGTCCGGGTCTCAATCCGACCTTTATCGCCATCAACAGTCTGTAACGACGCAGTATTTTCATGCTCCCTCTCTTCAAACCACAGTTTCACATCCTCAAAAAGGCTGCTCTGATTTCCCTTGAGCGCCAGCACGTAGTCGGCCCCCTTGTCGCGGATTTTGCAGGCAATCTGGCGTTGGCACCCCATCGCGTCCAGCGTCACGATCGCGCCCTCAACGTGGAGCAAATCCAAGAGCAATGGAATGTCCTTGATCTCGTTCTTTTTGTGCGCACTTGCCCGCTGACCCAGTACCAGACGCAGATCATCACAGTAGGCCGAGATCAAATGCAGAGGTGTTTCACCACCGGCCTTTGACCCGCGCATCGTCTTGCCATCGACGGCCACAATCGAGCCTTCAACGCGTCCCGCCAGGCCAGCAGCCCATTGCGCAAAGGCTGTACTGAACTTCTCCGGATCAAGCAGCCGAAACACCGTTGAAAGCGTGTCATGCGAGGGAATGCCGTGCTCAAAAGGGGCCAATTTGCGCAGAAACTTCAGCTTTTCTTCACCATATTCGACAATATCAACGACACTCTCGCCGCCCGAGACCACCGCACACAGGCTTAAAAGCAGGATCTCATCAAGCGGGTAAAGCACCTTCGCCTGCTGGCGAGGGTCAGGGATGGCCGAAATAACAGATTGAAATGATGTAGTCTTTTCCAAAGCAAGTCCTCCAGATGCGTGTTCTGGTGACATTGAATCAGACGTTGATGCACGTAGCAAACACGGGCCAGCTATTCATGCGATACCCCTGCGTGGACCTATATCTGCGCGTTCGGCTGGCCTGCCATGTTGATGGTCTGAGCCAGCGAGAGGCGGCAAGTCGGTTTGGCATTGCGCGCGAGACGGTGAGGAAGATGCTGCGGCATTCGGAACCGCCGGGATATCGGCGACGCCAGCCACCGAAACGCCCGAAACCGGCCCCTTCACGGATATCATCGACCGTATTCTGGAGGAGGACCGAACGGTTCACCGTAAGCAGCACCACACGGCGAAGCGTATATTCGAGCGCCTTCGCGACGAACATGGCTTCACGGGCAAAGAGACCATCGTGAAGGATTACGTTCGGGAACGGCGCCTTCGTCGGCGTGAGATGTTTGTGCCGTTGTCACATCCTCCGGGCCATGCTCAAGCGGACTTTGGCGAGGCGGATGCGATCATCGCCGGCGTCAAGTATCGGGCGCATTTTTTCGTCATGACACTTCCCCACAGCGATGCCTGCTTCGTTGCGGCCTACCCGGCGGCGACGACGGAGGCCTGGCTGGACGGGCACAACAGAGCCTTTGTTTTTTTCGGCGGCGTTCCCCAATCGATTCTTTACGACAACGACAAGTATCTGGTGTCGCGCATCTTGTCAGATGGCACGCGGCAACGAACGCGGGCGTTCAGCGGGCTGCAGTCCCATTACCTCTTCGAGGACCGCTACGGCCGTCCCGGCAAGGGTAACGACAAAGGCAATGTGGAGGGGGTGGTCGGCTATGCCCGGCGGAACTTCATGACGCCGCTTCCCCGGTTCGCGAGCTGGGACGCCTTCAATGGCCACCTGGAAGAGCAATGCCGCAACCGGCAAGGCAACGTCCTGCGCGGCCACCGCGAGAGCATCGGCGAACGGTTTGTGCGTGACCGCGAAGCGTTGAAGAGGCCACTGCCGGCACCGTTCGACGCGTGCGACAAGCAGGGCACGCGGGTCAACTCGCTGTCCCTGGTGCGCTACCGGACGAATGACTATTCCGTGCCCGTCGCCTACGGCCATCAGGAAGTCTGGATCCGTGGCTATGTCCACGAGGTGGTTATCGGTTGCGGCGCCGGGATCATTGCCCGACACCCCCGTTCCTACGACCGGGAAGATATGGTCTTCGATCCGATCCACTACCTGCCTTTGCTGGAGCACAAGATCGGTGCCCTGGATCAGGCCGCGCCGCTAGCCGGATGGGAACTGCCTGATGCCTTCCCAACCCTGCGCCGTCTCCTGGAGGCGCGCATGGGCAAGGCCGGCAAGCGGGAATACGTCCAGGTCCTTCGGCTTGTGGAGACCTTCGATCTCGAGGTGCTTCACGGCGCGGTGAAGGACGCCCTGCGCCTGGGTGCGATCGGCTACGACGCCGTCAAACACCTTGTGCTGTGCCGTATCGAGCGACGCCCGCCCAAACTCGACCTGGATATCTATCCCTACCTGCCTCGGGCCAACGTGGCGACCACGGCCGCCGCCAGTTATATGAGCTTGTTGGGTGGAGGCGCGTCATGACCGATACGCCGCAAGTGTTGCTGGCCCATCACCTCAAGACCCTGAAACTGCCGACGTTCCTGCGCGAATACGACAAGCTGGCCCGCCAATGCGCCACCGAGGGCGCCGACCATGTGCGGTATCTTGTCCGTCTGACCGAGTTGGAACTGATCGACCGTGAGCGCCCATGGTCGAGCGGCGGATCAGACAGGCCAGGTTCCCCGCCGTCAAAAGCCTCGACAGCTTCGACTTCAAGGCCATCGCATCACTCAACAAGATGCTGGTTCTGGAGTTGGCGCGATGCGAATACGTCGAGCGTCGTGAGAATATCATCGCGCTCGGCAACAGCGGAACCGGCAAGACCCATATCGCCCTCGGTCTCGGTCTGGCGGCCTGCCAAAAGGGGCTCTCCGTCGGCTTCCTCACGGCCGCTGCCCTGGTTCATGAACTGATGGAGGCCAGGGATGAAAAACGCCTGTTGCGCCTGCAGAAGCAACTGGCAAAGTATCACCTTCTGATCATCGACGAACTCGGCTTCGTGCCGCTCTCGAAGACCGGCGCCGAGCTGCTGTTCGAAGTCTTCAGCCAGCGCTACGAGCGGGGCTCGATACTGGTGACCTCCAACTTGCCGTTCGATGAGCGGACGGAGATATTCGGCTCGGAACGCCTGACCGGGGCTTTGCTGGACCGCCTCACCCACCATGTCCATATCCTGGAAATGAACGGCGAGAGCTATCGTCTCAACCAAAGCCAAAAACGGCGGAAATCCCCAAAATTACCTGCTTAACCGCCGGTGCAATGGTTGACCCGGTGGGTCCACAGGAACCTCCCACGCTGCTTCGCTCCGCGTAACGCAAGCGCTACACGAAGCAGCGCGGGTCCCTCCTATGGACTACCGGGACAACCCCCCAACACCGCGTACCGCATAACGTCAAGTGGACTAGTTTTGCTCCGCCCGGGTGGACTAATTTTGCTCCGCCGTTGACAACCATCAAGCGCGTTTCCAGAGAACGGCGGCGGTTTGGCTATAGCCGCATCCACGTCATGGTTCAGCGGGAGGGCCACATGGTGAACCACAAGAAACTGAGGCGCATCTATACCGAAGAGAAGCTTCAGGTGCGCCGCAGGGGCGGTCGGAAGCGGGCTCTGGGCACAAGGAGGCCAATGGTGCTGCCGGATGGCCCAAACCAGCGGTGGAGCCTGGATTTTGTGTCTGACGCGTTCACAGATGGCCGCCGGTTTCGCATTCTGACGGTTGTGGATGATTACACCCGTGAGAATCTGGCGTTGGTGGCAGATACGTCGCTATCCGGCCTGCGTGTCACGCGGGAACTGGACAAGGTCATCGCTGATCGCGGCCAACCGGGAACAATTGTGTCGGACAACGGCACCGAGTTTACCAGCATGGCCGTCCTGCGATGGGTTCAGGACACTGGAATCGACTGGCACTATATCGCGCCAGGCAAGCCCCAGCAGAACGCGTTCATCGAAAGCTTCAACGGAAAGCTTCGTGATGAATGCTTGAATGAAACGCTGTTCAGCTCGCTGGCCGAGGCTCGTGATATGCTCGAAGATTGGCAGGAGGACTACAACCGACACAGACCACACTCGGCGTTGGGCAATCTGACACCGATGGAATTTGCAGAGAAAAGGAACATGGACAAACTGGCCGCGTAAGGCCATCAATTTAACACCAAGGACTCTCCACGAGGTGGAGGAAACTTGGGGCGCAGGTCAGATGTTGGATGACGGTTCAGTGCATTTCTTTGATTCAACTGAGTTGCCCTCAAATCAACAGCAACGGTTTGCGCCATTAATCATCAAAAGACAAAAGATATGATAGAGGGAAAGCGAATGGAAGGAGAGCAGGGTGACCTGAATAACACGCCGAACCGGAGAAAGTACTGGGATAGGAATTTGGACGGTGAAGCGCGCAAAATTTTTGATGAGGACCGCAAGTATTTCCTCCAACAGAATCTTTCGACACCTGTTTTAAATGTTCTGTCCAAAGCAAGTGGCGCTTGCATCGAGGACATGGCAGGCCGCAGATACGTCGATATGCACGGCAACGGTGTGCATAACGCCGGATTCAACAACCCGGAAATTATCAAGGCGGTCAAAAGGCAGTTGGACCGGCAGATGACGTTCTGCCCCCGGCGCTATACCAATGAACCGGCAGTGAATTTGGCTCGTAAACTGGCAGAGATTACACCCGGCAACCTATGCAAATCTCTTTTTTGCCCGGGAGGCTCGGAAGCCATTGAAATGGCATTGATGCTTGCCAAACAGGTCTCCGGGCATTTCAAGACCATCTCTTTTTGGGATTCGTTTCATGGTGCCGGGTTCGCTGCCGCGAGCATCGGCGGAGAAGAACTTTTCAAGGGCGGGCTCGGACCCATGATGCCGGGGGCGATGCATGTGGTGTTTCCCAATTACTATCGCAACCCCTGGCGTTTCGATAATGAAGAGGATGTGGACAACGAGTGCCTGCGTCAGATCGAAACGATTTTACAAAGGGAACCGGAAGTGGCCGCCGTGATCGGAGAGCCGATTTCCGCCACGCCGGTTGTGCCCAGCCGGCGTTACTGGGAGGGTGTGAAAAAGCTGTGTCGGCAGTATGGGGTGCTGCTGATTTATGATGAAGTTATCGAAGGCTTCGGAAGAACGGGTAAAATGTTTGCCAGTGAACATTTCTTGACGCCTGATGTCCTCGTGCTTGGCAAATCCATGGGCGGTGGACTGGTGCCGTTTGCAGGCATTATTACGGCGGAGCAATACGATGTGCTGCCCCATCGATCCATCGGCCATTACACGCATGAAAAAAACGCCCTGTGCTCGGCGGCCGCTCTGGCTGAAATTGCATACATTGAAGACCACCGGCTTGTCGAGCATACGGCCGAACTCGGCGGCTACAGTTTAGAACGATTGAATGAAATGAAGGAAAGACATCCGTTGATCGGCCATGTGGCCGGCATGGGGCTTCACTTGGGAATCGACCTTGTCAGAAACCACCGGACCAAAGAACGGGCAGTGGACGAGGCCGAGAGCATTATGTACAAATGTATGGAAAAAGGTCTGGCGTTTAAGATCATCGAAGGCAATGTCATCACCCTGCGACCGGCACTGGTAATCACCCGTGAAGAATTGGACCGGTCCCTTTCTATCCTGGATGAAGCGATCGGTGAAGTGGAACGTGGGGAATGCTAAGCTACAGCGGGGATATTCGTTCCGAATCCACAGCGTATTCAGCCACGTACGCATTCATCAAGATGTTCTGCTTGGACCCTGAAGCCATGATTTCCCGTACCTGCGAAACTTGCTTTAGCGTTAAAAGCCCCAAAACCGATTACACGGCAAAACTCATTGCCGCCGTCCCACATTTGGAACCACAATCAGAGGCCGTCCAATGACTAAGAAAATCATCTTACTTATATACGCTGACCAATGGCGCCACGATCAGTTCGGCGCAAAGCGGTCCTACACGCCGCATCTTGATGCCCTAGCCGCTGAGGCGGTAAGTTTCACGCAGCATTACACTCAGGGCATTCCTTGCGCCCCGTCACGGGCCAGCATTTATACGGGGCTTTACGCACAAACGCACCGCGTTGTGAAAAACGGTGTTCCGCTCGATGCACGCCATACAACGCTTGGGCAATATATGCTCCGCGCAGGGTATACGCCAACATTGTTTGGTTACACCGATACGTCGTTAGACCCACGAACCTTAGACCAAGGCGATCCGCGTGCGGTAACTGGCCATCACGTTTTGCCTGGCTTTGAAACCGGCTGCCACTTGCCCGATGGCAGACCTTATGACTGGATGGCGCATTTGCGTTCAAAGGGGCTGGAATTTGACAGCATTGCAGACATTTTCCGTCCCGACATCAACCGCCTTAATCCGACAGGGGGGGCTTGCGGACATCCGGCGCGTTACGCGGCTGAAGACAGCGACACAGCCTATCTTACCAACCGGTTGATGGGATGGCAGCGCGAACAAAACGAAGGCTGGTGCGCGATGCTGTGTTACTTGCGCCCACATCGCCCAACGGTTGCCCCTGAACCCTACAACAGCCTTGTGGACCCATCCGATCTGGCCGCCCCAAACCGTGCGTCGACACCGAAAGAAGAGGCAAACCAGCATCTCTATATCGCCCATCGTCTTGCAACCGGGCGCGCTGAAAGCCTTGTTGATCCCAGTATGTCTGGCCTGGTAAAAAATATTGGCGAGGCCGATTGGCGTTCTGTACGGGCCATCCACCTGGCACTAATGGCGGAGATCGACGCAAATTTGGGACGGTTGTTTCAGCAACTCAAGGATACGGGGCAATGGGATGACACGTTAATCCTGTTTTCCAGCGATCATGGCGAAGCCATGATGGATCATCACATGTGCAATCAGGACTCTTGGCATGACGAATGCGCCCATGTGCCCCTGATCATGCGCGATCCGACAGCAGCAGGCCGCGCTGCTGCCGGAACGAATGTTGCTGCGTTCTCAGAGGCTGTAGACACAATTCCTACGCTGTTGGATTGGTTAGGTTCCGAGGTTCCCGCTCATTTGGACGGCGCTTCTTTACTGCCGTTCTTACACGGCAAGCGACCAGAAAATTGGCGAGATCACGTTGTTTGGGAATACCATTTTCAAGACGCGGCCATACCGCTTGGCGTGCAGCCAGAAGATTGCTTGATGTCCATTTATCGAGACGAAAAATACAAGCACGTCTACATGCCCGGACAGGCACCGGTTCTGGTCGATCTGCAAAACGACCCTCAAGAATTGAAGAACGCCGCAGCACGTCTTTGTGACGTCGAACAAGACTACTTGACCCGCCAGTTTAAACATCGTCTCCGACATGACGACCGTATTTTTGCCCATTATTGACAAGGAATTTAAATCTATGACGAAGATCGCAATGATTGGCGCCGACAGTACAGTATTTGTTAAGAATATTCTCGGTGATCTGTTTCTCAGTGAAGGTTTAGGCGTGTTGGGTATCACGTTAATGGATATCGACCCGATAAGATTGGCAACGTCTGGAAAAGTTGCGAGTAAAATTTGCAACCTCGGTCGGAAACCCTGCGCGCATACTCACAACTATGGATCGTGAAGAGGCACTTTGAGGTGGTCCCAGAAAATTGGACAGGCGGTTAAGGTGTATTCCACCGGATAACGGAGGGATACGAGATGACGACACGACGCCGATTTACGGCGGAATTCAAGGCCCGCGTGGCGCTGGATGCGCTACGGGGAGACCGGACGGTCCAGGAGATCGCGGCCAAGCACAAGGTGCATCCGAACCAGGTGAGCACGTGGAAGCGCCAAGCGATCGATGGCTTGGGCGAGGTGTTTTCGAACGGCGTCGATCGGGCGCGGTCCGATCACGCGGCCGAGGTCAAGGAACTCCACGCCAAGATCGGGGAGCTGACCGTGGTCAACGATTTTTTGGCCAGAGGGCGCAAGCGATGAGCCGGAGGGCGCGCAAAGCGATGATCACACGCGGGCACTCCGCTCTGAGCTTGAGCCGTTAATGTGCGCATTCCGGCTTATCCGCCCACCCATTCCGACAGCATCCGCCCACTCGTACCGGGCTATCCGCCCACCTGTTGTCAATCCCGGCGTAAAAAGGGGCCATTCGCCGGAGTAAAAGTGGGCCAGTTGAGGTGCCGCGCCTTGTTGGGTGTGCTCCCCATAAAGCTAACGCGTGACAAGGCGCATGTTGGCCAAAGGCCAACATCCATCAAGTTCAGACCGGGTTCAGGCTCTGGCGTTTCGGCTCTGTTTTAGCCGAAAGCTGTCGCCGTTCATCTCCAGGATATGGACGTGGTGGGTGAGGCGATCCAGGAGCGCACCGGTGAGGCGCTCGGATCCGAATATTTCGGTCCATTCGTCGAACGGCAGATTTGAGGTGATGATTATGGAGCCGCGTTCATAGCATTGGGAGATGACTTCGAAGAGCAGCTCAGCGCCGGTTTTGCTCAAGGGGACAAAGCCCAGCTCGTCAATGATCAGAAGGTTCTGGCTGGTGAGTTGTTTTTGGAACCTCTGCAGGCGGCGTTCATCGACAGCTTCGATCAATTCGTGAACCAGTGATGCGGCGGTTATGAAGCGGACCTTGAGGCCCTTCTGGCAGGCGGCCAATCCCAGCCCCAGTGCGACATGGGTTTTACCGGTGCCACTTGGCCCCAGGGCAATGATGTTCTGGTATTTGTCGATGTATTCACAGCGCGCCAGCTCCAGCACGAGCGGCTTGTTGAGTGACGCGATCGCCTTGAAATCGAAGCTGTCCAGGCTCTTGGTGGCTGGAAACTTCGCGGCCTTGATGCGCCGCTCGATCATCCGGCGTTCCCGCTCTATCAGTTCAAGTTCGCAGAGCCGCAGTAAATACTGGACGTGATCCTTCTTCTCAGCAGCGCATTGTTGCGCAAGTTTGGAATATTCGCCCAGGAATGTCGGCAAGCGCAGTTTTTTAGGTGATGCTGCAGCAGAACCTGCGGTGTATCGGTCATGCCGGCACCTGCGTCATCAGGCTCATATAGCTCGCGGGCTTGGTGGTCTCGACCAGTGCTTTGGGCAGGTAGGGGTAGATATCGAGATCGAGCCGTGGCGGGCGCCTCTCGATCCGGCAAAGCACCAGATGCTTGACCGCATCGTAGCCGATCGCGCCCAGTTCCAGCGACTGTTTGATAGCCCCGTGGACGTGCGCCATCTCGAAGCTCTCAAGGAGCCGCAGAACCTGGACGTATTCGGAGACTGTCCGATCTTCTGTGTATGAGTAATTTGGTCCATGCTTCACCAATGAAGGAGCATGATGACAATGACGATTTCCAAGGAACTACTGGACGAGTTGCTTAACGGCGTTGAACGGCCCGAAGATTTGCTGGGCGACAAAGGCCTGATGAAGGAGCTGAAAGTCCGGCTGATGGAGCGGATGCTGGGCGCCGAGTTGACTGAGCACCTGGGCTATGAGCCGCACGGGGAGCCTGCCAGCCAGCAATCCAACCGCCGGAACGGGGCCACTCGCAAGGTGCTGAAGGGCAATGACGGGGCGGTGCCGATTGACATCCCGCGCGACCGAGCTGGTAGTTTTGAGCCGGAACTGATCCAGAAAGGCCAGACCCGGATCGACGGGATGGACGACAAGATCATCGGGCTTTATGCCGCCGGTCTGTCGACCCGTGATATCCGTGCCCACCTTGAAGAGGTCTACGGCCTGCGGATTTCAGCGGACCTTATCAGCCGCGTGACGGACGCAGTTTTGGAGGAGGTTTCAGACTGGCAAAACCGGGCTCTGGAGCCAGTATATCCTCTCGTATTCCTTGATGCCCTTCGGGTCAAAATTCGCGACGCTGAGAGCCGCCAGGTCAAAAACAAGGCCGTTTATGTAGCTCTGGGGGTCACGCCAGAAGGCGAGCGGGAGGTTCTGGGCTTGTGGATTGCCAATAATGAGGGTGCCAAATTCTGGCTTTCAATCATGAATAATCTGAAGAACAGAGGCGTTGAGGATATCCTGATTGCCGTCGTGGACGGTCTCAAGGGGTTCCCTGACGCGATCAACGCGGCCTTCCCTGATACTACCGTGCAAACCTGTATCGTGCATCTCGTGCGCCATTCCCTGAACTTCTGCGGCTGGAAAGATCGCAAAGTCGTGGCCAAAAGCCTGAAGCGGATTTATCAGGCCACAGATGATGCCGAGGCCGCGAAAGCCCTTGATGATTTCGAGACCGAATGGGGCTCAAAATACCCCTCGATCGCCCCAAGCTGGCGGCGGGCCTGGCAGGAGGTCATCCCGTTCTTTGCCTTCCCGCCAGCGGTGCGCAAAATCATCTATACGACGAATGCGATTGAAAGCCTCAACAGGGTGATCCGAAAAACCACCAAAACGCGCGGTAGCTTTCCAACGGATGACGCGGCAACCAAACTGATTTACCTGGCCATCCGCAATTTTGAAAAGTCGGGCCGGTGCGTCAGGGAATGGGTTGCGGCAAGAAACCAGTTCGCTATCCTATACCCCGAGCGGTTCAACAAATGACCCGTTTAAACCGCATGGGCCAAACCCCATACACAGAGTTTCGGATACTCCCCGTATTCGCGCTTGCCCTTCTTGCCCATGCGCGCTTCCAGCAGCCGGTGCAGGGTGGCAAACTCCCCTGGCAGGTCCCAGCCCTGCAGCGGTGCCGCCTGGTCCAGCGCGCCAACCTTCTGTTCCAGCAGCGGTAGGAAGTGCATCGGATCGAAGACCATATCAGCCTTCTCATAGGACCGTTGGTGGCGGGCGATCACCTCGGCGCCGCAGCCGATGACGACCTCGTGGACATAGCCGCGGACCTGAACCTCGTGATGAGCGCAGGCGACCGGCACCGAGTAATCGTTGTTGCGATAGCGGACCATCGAGATCGACGTCGCCCGCGTGCTGACTTTCTCGCAGGCATCGTAGGGTACAGGCGGCAGCGCCATCAGGCCGTCGAGGTCGCGCATCAGCCGCTCGCCGATAGTCTCGGAATGACCCCGCAGAACCTCATCCTGACGTTTGAGGCATTGCTCCTCCAGCCGGACGTTTAGGTCATCGAAACTGTCGAAGCGCGGCATCGGCACCAGGAAGTTCCGTCGGCCATAACCGATTGTGCCTTCGACATTACCCTTGTCGTTGCCCTTGCCAGGACGGCCGAACCTGTCTTCGAACAGGTAATGCGACTGCAACTCAGCAAAGGTTCTGGTGCGTTGCCGTTTTCCGTCCCCGAGGATCCGCGCCACCGCGATCGTGGTGTTGTCGTAGAGCCCTGACAGCGGCGCGCCTCCGAAGAACGCAAAGGCGGAGACATGGCCATCACAAAAGGCCTCGGTTGTCTCCGCCGGATAGGCCTTGATGAAGAACGCGTCCGAGTGCGGCAGAGACATTGCAAAGTAGTGCAGCTTGCGCACGACCCCGCCAATCTCGCCAAGCGCCTCACCAAAATCAACCTGGGCGTGGCCTGGCGCGTGCGACAGCGGCACGAACACTTCCCGAGTCCGGCGCTTCTTCTCGCGAACATAGTCGGTCACAATCGTGATCCCGCCGGTGAAGCCATGTTCATCACGCAGACGCTCATATATCCGCTTCGACGTATGCCGCTGCTTCTTGAGCCGCGACTTATCCTCTTCCAATATCTGGTTGATGAGCGGAATGAACGGGTCAAGCTTTGGACGGGCTGGTGGCCCATTCCTGCGATACCCCGGTGGCACCGCATGCTTCAGAATTTTTGACACAGTCTTGCGGTCTATCCCGAAATGACCGGCCGCCGCCCGCTCACTCATCCCACCGACATGACACGCACGCCGAACCCGGCTGTACAATTCCACAGAATACATCTCCCCGCCCTCAGCTCGTTTGCCTCAGGCGTCAGAATGGCGGAGTTTTACTCCGCGACAGTCAGATTATTCGACCGTTTCTGTGGTCCAGTATTGCTCCGGGATTCACAATTTCCATCAGATCCCTGCGCTGAGCTGCATTAAGTCGGTCCGGCCCCCAGTCATCGAGGATCAGCAGGTTGGTTTTTGTCAGGCTTCGGAACAGGCGCGGAAAGCGACCGTCACCGTGGGCCAGCTCCACCTCGTCAAACAACCGCGGCAGGCGTTTGTAGAGTACGGTTGTTCCCGACCGGCAGGCGGATTGTGCCAGCGCACAGGCCAGCCACGTTTTGCCCACACCACAGGGGCCGGTGATCATCAGGTTGCGTCTTTCCCTGATCCACTTCCCGGTCAGCAGCTTCTGGAACAGCGCCTTGTCGAGATTGCGCCGTGAGCGGTAATCCACATCCTCGGGGGACGCGCCCACATGGCGCAGCTTTGCGCTACGCATCCGGCTTTCAAAGCGCCTGGTCTCGCGGCTGGCCGTCTCTCGATCAATGAGCAGACCAAGCCATTCGGCATGGCTGAGCGAGGCGGTACCATCCTGCGTTTCCAGCTCAGTGAAGGCCTCGGCCATACCGTCGAACTTTAGGGCTTTGAGTTGATCCAGTGTTGGGTGAGTGAGCATATTCTATCCTCTTCAATGAAAGTACCCGGCGCCACGGATGTTGGAGTGAGTGATCGCAGGGCCGTCCGTGGCGGGCGCGCGGCGCTGGCGGTCAAGACCATTTTTCAAAATGGAATTCAGGGATGTGTATGAGTAGGCATTGAGTTTGGCGGCACGCGCACAGGCGTGTTCGAGGCGATCCGTACGAAAGGTTTTTGCAAGCCGAAGAACACCCATGCAGGTTCGATATCCCTGCTCGGGATGCTTACGTTTCCGCATGATTGCTTCGACGAAGGCCTCAGTGTTTGTGACCTGCCCCCAATTTGAGGGCCACTTTTAGGTAGACTCTGTTCCTCTTTTGTTTGCCATTATTCGGCGGCGTGAGCAATGGGCGGTGGCGCGGAGCCTTCAGATAGCTCAAGCGTCGCTGCCCATTGCGGTTTATGGAAAGGCCTGTTTGCGGCAAATTCTTCCGGGGTTTGATAGTTCAGCGAAGAGTGGGGCCGGTTTTGATTGTAATCGATCCGCCAGTCCTCGATGATCCTTTCTGCCTCGGCCAGCGAGGTGAACCAGTTCAAGTTCAGGCATTCTTCGCGAAACCGGCCGTTGAAACTTTCGATGTAGGCGTTCTGGGTCGGCTTGCCCGGGTCGATGAAGTAGAGCTGCACGCCGTGATCATCTGCCCAGCCATCAAGCGCGCGGCCTCGTAGTTCAGGCCCATTGTCAACGGTCAGAACATCCGGGTACCCCCGCTCACGAGCCACCCGTTCCAGCATTTCCACCACGCGGGAGCCGGGGATCGACAGGGCCACATCAATCGCCGGACATTCCCGTGTGCAGTCGTCTTTCAGATTGACGGTGCGGAACTTCCTGCCGTTGGCGAGCGCATCCATGGTGAAGTCCAGGCTCCACCGCTGGTTGGCGGCGATCGGGCACCAGGCGCCTTCGCGCACGCCCTTGGGGATTTTCTTGCGATTGCGGCGGCGCAGGGTCAGGCGCTCCTCTCGGTAAAGTCGCTCCACCACTTTCACGTTCACCTTGAAACCCTCCTGGCCAAGCTTGGCATGCAACATGCGATAGCCATAGCGTCGGTGTTTGCCGGAAAGCGTGACCAGCCGTTCCCGTATCCTCGCATGGCGATCCGGCCTTCCTCTGTATTCATTACTCGATCTGGAAAACCCAATCAGCCCACAGGCCCGCCGAGTTGAAAACTGATAGTCACGGCAAAGAACCATGACTGCTTCCCGGCGGCTTGCAGGCTTCAGAAGTTTTTTGCCAGAAGCCCTTTCAGGCCAGCATTATCAAGCATGGTTTCGGCCAGCAGCTTCTTCAGCTTGCCGTTCTCCGATTCCAGGTCTTTCAGCCGCCTGACATCGGAAATCTGAAGGCCGCCATACCTGGCTTTCCATTTGTAAAAGGTGGCATCCGACATACCGTGCTTACGGCACAACTCGGACACTTTCGCACCCGCCGCATACTCCTGAATGATCCGAACAATCTGCTCTTCGCTAAACCGTGACTTGCGCATTCTCTGTTCTCCTCGTTCTCGTGAACATTAAGCGAACAGATCCTCCTTTCAAATGGACCAGTTTTCGGGGAGCAGGTCATTTGGACCAACCCGCGCGGCCTTCAGGCGCATTTTCTCGGGCGTCCAATTTTCGTGGAACCTGTGATGTGCGGGCATGTGGTCGCGATGGGTAGAATGCTGGCGATTGCCCGACGTGCGGACGTGTGAGGCCACGCGTTGCCCTTTAAAATAGACCTCCACGGTTCGCGCGGTGATCCTGGCCCAGGGTGTTTGCTTCAGCAACTGATAGGGCACTGAGTAATAGTGACGGCCAATGTCGACGTGGTAATCCAGCCCTGCGCGGCACTGTTTCCACTCGGCATAAACATAGGATTCAACGGGCAATGCCTTGAGCGCTGGCCTGTCCAGCTGCTCAAATAGGTCCCGGCGACTGGCCCCCAAATGGCGGGTGACTTTGCCATTCAACTGATCGAGCAAAGGCCGGATCGCGGCATTGAGCTCATCCAGACTGAAGAACCGCTGGTTCCGAAGGCGCGCCATGATCCACCGCTCAGCCAACAGCACCGCACCCTCGACCTTGGCTTTGTCTTTTGGCCGATGGGGCCGCGCGGGCACGATGGCAGTGCCGTAGTGGGCAGCCATATCAGCGTAGGTGCGGTTGATTGCCGGATCATAGAAACAGGCCTTCGTCACACCGGCCTTCAGATTATCGGAGACGACCTGCGCGGACACCCCGCCGAAGAACTCAAACGCCCGTGCATGAGCCGATATCCAGTCGGACAAGTTCTGCGACCAACTCGCTTCGACGTAAGTGTAATTCGACGCACCAAGCGTGGCGACAAAGAGCTGAGCCGTGCGCACTTCGCCCGTCTTGGGGCAGACCACATCAAAAGTGGCACCGGCATAATCAACAAACAGCCGTTCGCCCGCTGGATGACGCTGCCTCATCACCGGCGATAGCTTGCCTTCCCAGCGAGTGTAAAGTTCGCAATATCGGCTGTAGCCATAGCCATTCGGATGAACGGTTCGATATTCTTCCCACAACAGCGAAAGAGTGACCCCTTTCCGGCGTAGCTCGGCATGCACATAGGCCCAGTCAGGTTGTGGAATAGCCCCAAGATTATCGCCCTTCCTCAGAGGGAAAAGGTGTGTCTCAAGGTCAACGTCGCTGAGTTCCGCAGAGAGAGGCCAGGCCAAACCAGCCCGATTGGCGCGGCTCAGATATTCCCGCAGGGTTGTACGCCCCACAGATAAACTGGAAGCCATTTCCCTCGTTGACATACCACTCGCACGAAGCCGCAAGGCCTCTCGTATTTTCCGCATCGGCGCTCTCTTCATAAGGGGTCCTATCGTTCAAAAAGAAAGACAGGCTACCCCGCGTCACGAGCGCCTCAATGCAACACAAAACAGGCCAGAGAGGGGTGGGCGGATGGCCCGTAATCCCCGGGCGGATCAGATCGGAATGGGTGGGCGGATGCTGTCGGTACAGGTGGGCGGATCATCCCGGAATGCGCAGCAATATCCGCAAAGGCGCTAAATTCCTCACGCTATATGGCATTCGAGAACCGGTGGCGACGGGCTAAGTGCGACCAAATTCCAGAAACCACTCCTAATATAAGCCAAAAACCGAGCAACCTCCGTGACGCAAAACAAAATCAAGACAATTTTGCTGGTTCGGTTGAAATTCTGTGTCATATCAGGTCTTATGCAGAGGTCTCCTCATAAGACTTTTTTCTTCGCGCTAAAGCGATCCCGTCTCGAAGACGGGGGGTTTGAACCAAAGAGTGGATACTAAATCGCATTGCGATACTGGCGCTTGAGCCCAAATTACTAGTTTTCTGCATTGCAGCGAATGTCGGCTTTTGTGAAAAGAGCCAATCATGCCTATTGCTGAAGGATGCCTGGATGGTCGCGACGTGCGGAGTTGGAACATAAGTCTGCGAACGAATTTCAGTGCGCCGTTTGGTCAGGTGTCCTGCAGACCAGTGATCATCGCAATGATCTCATTTTTTCCAGTCTCTGCTGTGCGCCGAATGCCAATCTGCTTGCCGCGTCTTAGAACGCATATTCGATCCGCAAGACGGAACACCTGGTCAAGACTGTGGCTAACGATCAAGACCGCCAAATTGCGGGCGCGCAAGGTTGCGATCAGCTCTTCAACCTTTGCGGTCTCAGCCACACCGAGTGCCGCTGTCGGTTCGTCCTACAGGATCAATTTTTTGGCCCAATGGGTTGCACGGGCGATGGCAATTCTTTGTCTTTGACCGCCCGACAGATCGCGGATCGTCGCCATAGGCGAAGGGATGCGCACGTCTAGCTCTTCAACCAAAGCCGTTGTCTCGGCGACCATTCCTTTTTTGTCGAGCATTCCTAACGGCCCTTTGGTCAGTTCGCGCCCTAGGAACATATTCATAAATACGGGCTGTTGATCGGCGAGGGCAAGATCCTGGTAAACCACCTCGACACCCGCCGCACGCGCGCCAGAAGCGTCGGAAAAAGTCACCGGCGCGCCGTCCAGATTGATGTCACCGGACGTAGGTGAATAGACCCCCGAGATCATCTTGATCAGTGTCGATTTGCCTGCGCCATTGTCGCCGACAAGTGCAACGATTTCCCCAGGATGCAATTCCAACGAAAAGTTCTCAATGGCGACTACACCGCCAAAAGCTTTGTGGATATTGCTAAGCGAGAGTGTGGTTTCTGGCATGGTTGTCATCGCAGGTTCGGCCATGTTTCCACCTGGCCATAGGGGTTTTCGATTGTCGTGATCTCTGGGTTGCCTGATGCGATGCCACGTATTCCTGCCACCAGGGCACGTTTCACAAAGGCCTGGCCTCGGAAACCAAATACAACACTGTCGCCGGGCGCGGGATTTACCGCGCCGGAGGTATCGATCATTCCGTAGTAATCAATGGCAGATGTGGCTGGAATTTCGACTGAAGGTATCGGGCGGTATGCCGGGTCTTTGCTGACAATGGCTTTCACTTCATAATCGGGGAATACGGGGTCAATATATAGCCCGCCGCCAAAACAATAGGCACGGCCTCTATGTTCATGGCTGACTTCGGATAGATAACAGACGGCGGGGTCTTCCGGCAGGTCCTCGACAGCGTGCAATGGTGTTGTCCCATGCAGACCGTTCCCGGGTTCGCATTGGGTCGCTCCGGCGTCCGCGATGGCCGGAAGTACGGCCGACGAAGTTGTTCCGGGAGCATTGACTTCAATGTGCGACCGACCTGATTTCGCCAAAATGTCAGCCGCTCGATTCAGTGTCGTCAGGTTCGGCGTCGGTTTCACCTTGCGGGTGTCTTGATCAAAAAGCAGCGCCGGAAATGTAGTGATGCCGACGAAATGCGCGCCCTTAAGATCGTCCATATGATTGGCTATATCGACAATGGTTTCAGCATCAAAGCCGCCTTCGTGCCCTCGGTAAAATATATCTCCATCTTTCTGAATACGCGCCAAAAGCGCCTGATCCCGCCCGGCCCGTTTGGCGGCAACGGCTGCCTCCGATGCCTTTGCGGAATTGAATACTGTCCAATAGTCGGGCTGAAGGTGGTCGGCTGCAAGATCAGCTTCGGCGCGTGGGACCTGCACAAGATGCCCCAAATGGCCGATATCCATTCCAGCGCGCTTGCAGGCAACAGCACAAGCGATATCTACTGCCACGGCGGCTTTAATTCCGCCTGACATCGCAGCCTGGCAAAACCCTGAGTGGCGTCCTACCTGCTTGGTCATCGCAAATGTTTTCAGGCCCAGTTTTCCAGCCTCTACTGAAAAGTGTCGCGCATTTCTCTCGACCGCATCAAGGTCCAGCACAAAGCAATTGGCGGGAAGCTTTCCAGCCTGATGTAATGCAATCGTGGCTTCCAGAAACGCTGGATTTCGGCGGATGAGAAGATCAAGAAACATTTGGGTTCCTAACGGGTCACGTCGCGCAACGAGACGGCGACAGCAATGAGGATGATAAGGCCGCGAACGATCATTTGATCGGAAACGGCAAGCCCCATGAGGATTAGACCGTTATTCAGCATCCCCATCATCAGAGAACCGACAAGCGCACCGATTACCGAGCCTTTACCGCCATTCAGGGCGGTGCCACCTACGATCACAGCGGCGATAACCGTCATCAGATCGCTTTCACCAAGGGTGTATTTTGCGGCTTGAAGGCGACCATCGTATAGCAACCCGGCAAGGCCCGCGCAGCCACCGCTGAACGTCAGGACCATGAAGCGGATCCGAGGCACTTTGATGCCGGAAACCTGAGCTGCGCGCGGATTGTCACCCGTAGCCAGAATATGAGCGCCGAAACGCGTTTGTCGATAAATGACGTGAGCTATGGCAATTGAAAGGAATGTCCACCAAACCAGCGACGGCACACCAAAAAAGCGACCAGACCCGAAAAACCCAGTGAAGACCGGATCAACAACTGGAATTGACCGAAGATTAGTCATTGTGCGCGCAACACCCGCAAAAAGGCCAAGAGTTGCCAGTGTGACAAGGAAAGATGGTAAGCGCATCCAGGCAACCAGAAAACCATTGATAGCGCCGATCAACAGCCCGGCCCCGAGACCGGCAACCACGCCAAATGCCATCGGATAGTGTTGCATCACAACCGCTGCGGCAAGCGCCGAGACCGCCGTGATTGATCCAAAGGAAAGGTCAATTTCACCTGCGGAGAGGACATAGACCAAGCCTATGGCCATGATCGTTGCGGGTGCAGTCTGCAATACAATGTTGGTCAGATTTCGGGTGCTCAGAAATCCGTAGTCAAAAAGGGTGATCGCAAAAAACAGAAAGATCGCCACAAAGCCGAAATAGACGATGTAGTTTTTGATATCGAAAGATTTGGGCAGGAATGTCATCCGCGGTCTCTGACGAACTTGGCAGTCCGGCCCCTTAGTGGGGCCGAACCTAAGAAATTTACTGGCCCGTCAGGCTGGCGGGTGCATCAATATGAAGCGAATTCATCCAACCCTCCGCAACCGTATCAGCTGTAACGGTAAATGCAGGGGCTACCACAAACGGCGGGGTGACTTCGCCCAATAGTTTGCGTGCGCCAGCTGCCGCCATCGCGCGACCCAGCTCGTAGGCTTCGTCGGCCACAATCGCCGCAACATTGCCGCCGTTAACCATATCAAGCGCAATCGGCTCGCTTAGATCAAGTGTGACGATTTTGGTCGTTGTGTTGTCGTTCGCCCGAAGCGCAGCCAAGACGCCTTCTGCGGGACCGGCCCAGGTTACGTAGATGCCAGCGAGATCAGGGTTCCGCAGAAGCATCGCGTTTGCGATCTCTTCAGCGCGCGCCGGGTCAGAAATACCGGCCTCGGCAACGACGTTAATATTTGGATAGTCGTTTTCGATTGTGGTCTTGAACGCATTGTCGCGCTGGTTGGTGACGTAGTATGTGGCGTCATGGAATATCCAGCCGACCCCGCCTTCGTTCCCAATCGATGCGGCTAAAGCGTCCGCAGCCTGTTTGCCCATCTGGAACAGGTCATCGGTGACGATGGCTGCATAATCGCCTGGGTGGGTGAAACCAGCAGGCAAGTTTGACAGGAACACCAGCGAAACGCCTTCTTCCAAAGCTGGTTTAAATGCAGCGCCGATGTCACCGGGTCTAGCGGCAGAGCCAGAATGATATTCGGGTTCCGCGCGAGAGCTGTTTCGATATCGCTACGTTGTTTGGCGGCGTCAAACCCGGCAGATGTTGTGATCGTGACCTCGATACCCAGGCGAGTAAATTCGTCAGTCGCTCCGGCAGTAACAGCATTCACGAAATCTGACTGATCGTGCCAAAGCAAAGCTGCGGTATAGCCCTTACCGGTCAACATCGCAGCGTCGACAGTGACTTCGCTTGACGGGGTTGCGGTTTCGCCGCCAGGGCCCATGGTTTGCGCCATCAGCGGCTGCGTCAGAAATGCCAGTGCTGCAATCCCAGCACCCAGGGTTTTCTTAATTGTCATGTCAGTTTCTCCTTGTTGATGTTTCCCTCTTCCGCCACGCCGCAATAGGACGCCATGAAGAGCGCAAAGGCGCGGATGGCGGTGAGGTATTCGTCGATATTCAGATGCTCTTCAGTGGTGTGGCAGCAGGCGATGTCACCTGCTGCACAATAGACGGCAGGAATGCCAAGCCGCTCGATTAGGTAAGGGTTCTCAGACCAATAAGGCGCCCCGCCGATGTCGCCCCGTTCGGGGTCAAATTTTTGAATTGCCAATTGTAATTGCCTGATAGGTGCAAGTGTTGGATCAACTTCCGTGGCCGACCCGCCGAGTGGGTGATCACGCCCGGCGGTGTATGAGATTTCGAACTCAATCCCATCGGGCACATCGACGGCATGGATTACCGCTTCAAATTCTTTGGTCCGTTTTTGAAGATCTTCACCCGGTTGGAGTGATCCAATTACAGAGAACTTGCAGGCATCTGGAACGGCAATCATACCGCCGCCTTCAAATCCAGTGGCTAGCAAGCCAGAATGTCCGGTCAACTTATGCGGCTTCCTCGATCTAAGCTGATCCTCAAGTGCCCAGATAGCGGACAGAACCTTATGCGAAGCTTTCAGCGCATCCACGCCCAATTCCGGCCGACCGAAGTAAGCAGATTTTCCAGTCACGACGACATCGGCGATGAAAAACCCAATCTGCGCCGAATAAACCGACAACTGGGTCGGTTCGACGTAAACGGCGAAATCGGGTTTCGCGATGTCACCAGTCGCTATCATCGCGCTGAAATGATCTATTCCAGCACTTACACCGGTTCCGTCTTCGCCACTTTCTTCGTCCCCTACGAATGCAAAGCTGACATCACCAGCGAGTTTCACCCCTGCGCGATCTAGAACGTCCAGAGCCGCCAATGCAGCACAAATGCCGCCTTTCAGATCGGTAACGCCGCGCCCACAAATAGAACCGTCCACTTCGGCCGCCGCAAATGGGCTTTCGCGCGCGGTGTCACGCCAGCGTTCGGACCATCCGTCAACTCTCACCGTATCTGTATGTCCGATGAACAAAAGATGCGGCCCTTTGTCGTTACCGGATTTCTGGCCCCAAACGTTCGGGCGCCCCGGAAGAAATTCAGCGGTTTGGGGTGCGACGCCACGTGTTTCCAGCTGCTCAGACAAAAACTGCGCGAAACCAGCTTCGTTTCCAGTGATACTCTCGATGCCAACGGCTTGGCCCAAAAGAGATAATGCATCCTGTTTGTCCAAAGCAGCGATTATCGCAACTGAGAAATCGGCGGTTAACATTATGCCGCACCTTCCCAATCAGGGGCACAGAACTGCGGCAGTGAAATATCGACGCCGGATAACCCATCCGCAAAAAGCGTATGGTGCAAATGCGAAAGTCCAACCGCGGCTCCGCCCACAAGAGCTGCGTGTTTGCCCAATTGGCTTGGCTCAACCCGTAGGGGATATGGAAAACACTGCTTTAAGGCAAACCTAATTTCTGAGATGAGCTCGGTTCGGTGGCCGATAGAACCCCCCAAAATTATAATCTCGGGGTCAGCAACAGCACCAAGCGTCGCAATCCCACGGGCAATCAGCCTGGCTGTATCTCGAATAACCTTGCTGGCGTCAGTATTGCCGTCGCTAGCCTTGGCGAAAATTTCAGGCACATCTAGCACGACGCCCGTCAGGTCCTGGTAACGTCGCTTCACAGCGATTGACCCTGCCTCACGTTCAAATGCACCGATGCGCAAAGATTCAGCGTCAAACGGGTCCGCACCAAATGCCAAAAACCCTAGCTCGCCAGCAGCGCCACGGGCCCCTTTGACAAGCTGACTGTTGACAATCAAACCGGCACCGATACCTGTCCCGAGGGCTACAAAAGCAAGATTGTCACAATCGGTGCCGCATCCCGCCCATTGTTCGCCCAGAGCCGCCAAATTGACATCGTTTTCAATCGCTACATCACAACCGACTTCGTTGGTGACGCCCTCGGCGAAATTCATACAATCAATTCCTGGGATGTTAGGTGCCATTTGAACCGAACCGGTGGCTTGATCCGGAACGCCAGGTACCCCAACAACAGCAAACTTTATTTGATCGAGCGAAA
The DNA here is from genome assembly GCA_965237505.1 of Paracoccaceae bacterium. Taxonomy (GTDB): domain Bacteria; phylum Pseudomonadota; class Alphaproteobacteria; order Rhodobacterales; family Rhodobacteraceae; genus NVTR01. The sequence continues at coordinate 385,474 of CBDEFR010000008.1, forward strand.
TCCCAGCCTGGCTTGCGGCGCTCTTGCATGCCTGGCCGATTTGATGAACCACAAATGTGCCACCGCGCGCATCCGTCGCCTCAACGGTTTTCGAGACTACCCGACTATTCAGATCAAGAACAGCGGCACGTAATTTTGTACCACCAAGATCAACACTGTAAATATAGGCAGCATCGGGCACGATTTCGTATGTGACCGCGGTTCGACCAACGTGCCCCTTGGTCCGCCCAGTTTCCCGAACCCAACCATCACCCTGAAGCAACTGCATGATCTCAGAGACAACCTGCTTTGAAAGTCCGGTTTGTTTAGACACGCTCGCGCGCGAAATCGGCCCCTCACTTATGACCGCCTGCATAACTGCGCTCCGAGAGAGCTGACGCGAGATATGTTTTGATCCAATCATGACTCACCATTAATTCGTTCTATGAACGTACTAATTGTATAGGCAGGTCGTCAACATGATATTTTTTTGAACGCTCCAATTGTAATTGTGGCAATAAATATACGCATTAAGCCGCCATTCGACGGAAAGGACCCCAGAGCAAGATGTCCGCTCACCGGACAATGGACGAAGCCGCTTTCGCGGTAATGGCGCCTGTTGCCCGTGCGGTATCTGGTAACGCCCGTTAGATTTTGTGGATGGGCAGGCCTGTCGTTGAATTGGGACCTTCTCAATCAATGGCAGGAGGTTTTCATGTCAGAGCAATCAATTCCAGATATTCGCCAGCGGTTTCTTGAAGATATGCGCATCAAGGGTCTGCAGCCCAAAACGCAGACGATGTATTTGTCGGCGATGCGCGATTTCATCCGGTTTCTGGGGCGCTCGCCTGATACGGCTACGTCCGAGGATTTACGGGCATTTCAGCTTGATATGTCCGGGAAGGGCACTGGTGCGGCGACGTTCAACAATCGGCTCACCGTTCTCAGCTTCTTCTTTTCGGTGACCTGCGCGCGCCAGGGGATGAAGCGGTACATGCGCTATCAGCGTGTTCCCAGGAAAATCCCGGTCGTTCTGAGTGCGCAGGAGGTGACGCACATTCTCGAAGTGGCACCAGGCCCCGGTGTCATAGTAGCCTTATTTAGGAGAATCGTGATTGGAAATACTGAATGTTTTCAGCGGGTATTTGTAGTGCAATTTATGATATTGCCTAGTTAATTATGATACTGTAGTGTTAATTACGATACGGTCTTTGTTTGTGGATAAGTATCAACTTTTGATGTTAGCAAATTACAGGAGACCACCGTGCGCAAAGAAGCGACGGCGCTGAGTCGTGCTAAAGTTCTGCGCCCGATATTAGAGATTGAGGAGCAGGGCTTTCTTGTAAGTTGTGCGTTAGAAGATGCCGCTCATGATTTGGGCCTTTCCAAGAGCCATACTTGGCGTTTGTATCGTCGTATGAAAGCCAACGATGCCCGTTCGAGCGCGCTTGATTTGCAGCGGCGTGGCCCGAAAAAGGGCACCCGTCGATTGTCTGGAGAAGTTGAACAGATCATTGAATGCAGCCTCAGGCAGTATTTTCTTGTTCGTGAACGACCGAGCTTTCTGCGCGTTGTCGGCGAGATCCGCGCAGAGTGTGTTGCAAAAGGATTCACACCTCCTGCTCGAGAAACGATCAAGGCGCGCCTTGATGCGATGGACCAACGCGAGGTAAGCAACTCGTCCAGTAGTTCCTTGGAAATCTTGCGCAAACGAACCGGAGCGAAGGCGGCTGCCAAAGTGTTTGCAGCGCGTCCGGGGCACCTTAACGTAGAGCATCCGCTTGAGGTTGTTCAGATTGATCATACGCCCGCTGATATTATTCTGGTTGATCACGTTGAACGCTTGCCGCTAAATCGGCCGTTTCTTACGCTTGCGATTGATGTGGCAACTCGGATTATCTTGGGGGCGTATGTCAGTTTTGATCCGCCATCCGTTCTATCGGTGGCCCTTTGTCTGGATCACTGTGTGCGACCCAAGTCTGTCCAGGTTCCTAACACTTTGGAAGAGCTCGCATGGCCCACGTCGGGGATCCCGAAGGCGATCTTTGTCGACAATGGCCAAGAGTTCCACAGTGCAGCATTCAAATTGGCCTGTGAGGAATGGGGGATAGGAATTGAATACCGCCCTGCGGGGTGCGCGCATTACGGCGGCCATATTGAACGGCTGATCGGCACGACGATGGGGGCCGTTCATGTGCTGCCGGGCACCACACAATCTTCGACATTGGAGAAGGGTGATTACGACAGCAGCAAACACGCCGCTCTCACTTTGTCAGAGTTTGAGGATTGGCTTCATCTTGAGATTTGCCGTTACCACAATTCCACGCATAGCGCTCTGGGACGGACACCGCTTGCGGCTTGGGCTGATCTTGGTGGTGACGATGCAGGCAGGCGCGTCGTCGATACGGAAGCTTTCAGAATCAGCTTCATGCCGCTTGAGCGCCGTCGGCTCGGTCGGGCGGGTATCACTCTGTTTTCGGTTGGGTATTGGAGCGATGCCTTTGCTCAAATGATTGGGCGCATAAAGGGCAAAGTCGTGGTCAAATACGACCCGCGCGATTTATCGCAGGTTTGGGTAATCCTTGAGGATGGGCGCGCGATCGTGGCGCGCTACAAAGACCTAAACCATCCGCAGATATCGCTTTGGGAAAACCGGCGTGCACGCAAGCAGTGTCTGGCAAAAAGCGTTGGACGTGTCACAGAGGCGATGCTTTTCCAAGTCATTGGTGAGCAAAGACGAATTGCAGAAACGGCACGCAAACAGACCCGGGCAGCTAAGCTGGATAACGAGCGTGACGCAAGGCAATCCAAAAAACATCGGCTACCGCGTGATCCTTCCCGCGAGATGTTCGCCATAGATACCGGCAACCCCGACCTTCCAACTTATCCGATTGATGATTTTGATGACTTCCAAAGAAAGAATTGAACATATTCGAAGCGATCGTTGGATCGCTTTTGACCGCGCGACGATTGTTCTTAACCGACTGACATCACTTATGGAAATGCCTAAGCAGAGCCGTATGCCAGGTCTCATGGTGTGTGGCAGTTCCGGCATTGGAAAGACCATGATTGCCAAGCGTATGGTCAGCCAATATCCAACAAGCTATGACGCTGGTCTTGGGGTAACGAAGACACCAATTCTGCTACTCCAGGCTCCGCCCGCTCCTGATGAGCGACGGTTCTACCAGCATATTCTGGCGTCGATTGGCGCGCCGATGTGGGGCCGTCATACGGTCTCGGAACTGGAAGTTCGCGCCCTTAGCTATCTGCGCGACATGGACCTGAAAATGTTCATGATCGACGAGGTTCACAATCTTCTCGCGGGCAGCTACCGAGAGCAACGCCGGTTTTTAAACATGCTGCGGTTCTTGGCCAACGACTTATGTGCATCGCTTGTTGTGTTTGGTGTCAACGAAGCCTTGGATGCGATCCGCGGTGATGATCAACTCGCGCGCAGGCTCGATGAACACTTCCTGCCATTGTGGGAAGATGACGTGGAGTTTTCCCGCCTGATCCAGACGTTGATTTCTGCGATGGAACTTAAGCGGGCCTCTGGGCTTAGAATCAATTCCTTGCGAACTATTTTGAACGTGACGGGTGGTGTGACATCACGGGTGTTCACGATGATCAAAGCGCTGGCGATTGACGCCATAGAAACCGGTGTCAACGGCGGAGCAAAATTAGTCACCCGGGCGGAGCAAAACTAGTCCACTTGACGTTATGCGGTACGCGGTGTTGGGGGGTTGTCCCGGTAGTCCATAGGAGGGACCCGCGCTGCTTCGTGTAGCGCTTGCGTTACGCGGAGCGAAGCAGCGTGGGAGGTTCCTGTGGACCCACCGGGTCAACCATTGCACCGGCGGTTAAGCAGGTAATTTTGGGGATTTCCGCCGTTTTTGGCTTTGGTTGAGACGATAGCTCTCGCCGTTCATTTCCAGGATATGGACATGGTGGGTGAGGCGGTCCAGCAAAGCCCCGGTCAGGCGTTCCGAGCCGAATATCTCCGTCCACTCATCGAACGGCAAGTTGGAGGTCACCAGTATCGAGCCCCGCTCGTAGCGCTGGCTGAAGACTTCGAACAGCAGCTCGGCGCCGGTCTTCGAGAGCGGCACGAAGCCGAGTTCGTCGATGATCAGAAGGTGATACTTTGCCAGTTGCTTCTGCAGGCGCAACAGGCGTTTTTCATCCCTGGCCTCCATCAGTTCATGAACCAGGGCAGCGGCCGTGAGGAAGCCGACGGAGAGCCCCTTTTGGCAGGCCGCCAGACCGAGACCGAGGGCGATATGGGTCTTGCCGGTTCCGCTGTTGCCGAGCGCGATGATATTCTCACGACGCTCGACGTATTCGCATCGCGCCAACTCCAGAACCAGCATCTTGTTGAGCTATGCGATGGCCTTGAAGTCGAAGCTGTCGAGGCTTTTGACGGCGGGGAACCTGGCCTGTCTGATCCGCCGCTCGACCATGCGGCGCTCACGGTCGATCAGTTCCAACTCGGTCAGACGGACAAGATACCGCACATGGTCGGCGCCCTCGGTGGCGCATTGGCGGGCCAGCTTGTCGTATTCGCGCAGGAACGTCGGCAGTTTCAGGGTCTTGAGGTGATGGGCCAGCAACACTTGCGGCGTATCGGTCATGACGCGCCTCCACCCAACAAGCTCATATAACTGGCGGCGGCCGTGGTCGCCACGTTGGCCCGAGGCAGGTAGGGATAGATATCCAGGTCGAGTTTGGGCGGGCGTCGCTCGATACGGCACAGCACAAGGTGTTTGACGGCGTCGTAGCCGATCGCACCCAGGCGCAGGGCGTCCTTCACCGCGCCGTGAAGCACCTCGAGATCGAAGGTCTCCACAAGCCGAAGGACCTGGACGTATTCCCGCTTGCCGGCCTTGCCCATGCGCGCCTCCAGGAGACGGCGCAGGGTTGGGAAGGCATCAGGCAGTTCCCATCCGGCTAGCGGCGCGGCCTGATCCAGGGCACCGGTCTTGTGCTCCAGCAAAGGCAGGTAGTGGATCGGATCGAAGACCATATCTTCCCGGTCGTAGGAACGGGGGTGTCGGGCAATGATCCCGGCGCCGCAACCGATAACCACCTCGTGGACATAGCCACGGATCCAGACTTCCTGATGGCCGTAGGCGACGGGCACGGAATAGTCATTCGTCCGGTAGCGCACCAGGGACAGCGAGTTGACCCGCGTGCCCTGCTTGTCGCACGCGTCGAACGGTGCCGGCAGCGGCCTCTTCAACGCTTCGCGGTCACGCACAAACCGTTCGCCGATGCTCTCGCGGTGGCCGCGCAGGACGTTGCCTTGCCGGTTGCGGCATTGCTCTTCCAGGTGGCCATTGAAGGCGTCCCAGCTCGCGAACCGGGGAAGCGGCGTCATAAAGTTCCGCCGGGCATAGCCGACCACCCCCTCCACATTGCCTTTGTCGTTACCCTTGCCGGGACGGCCGTAGCGGTCCTCGAAGAGGTAATGGGACTGCAGCCCGCTGAACGCCCGCGTTCGTTGCCGCGTGCCATCTGACAAGATGCGCGACACCAGACACTTGTCGTTGTCGTAAAGAATCGATTGGGGAACGCCGCCGAAAAAAACAAAGGCTCTGTTGTGCCCGTCTAGCCAGGCCTCCGTCGTCGCCGCCGGGTAGGCCGCAACGAAGCAGGCATCGCTGTGGGGAAGTGTCATGACGAAAAAATGCGCCCGATACTTGACGCCGGCGATGATCGCATCCGCCTCGCCAAAGTCCGCTTGAGCATGGCCCGGAGGATGTGACAACGGCACAAACATCTCACGCCGACGAAGGCGCCGTTCCCGAACGTAATCCTTCACGATGGTCTCTTTGCCCGTGAAGCCATGTTCGTCGCGAAGGCGCTCGAATATACGCTTCGCCGTGTGGTGCTGCTTACGGTGAACCGTTCGGTCCTCCTCCAGAATACGGTCGATGATATCCGTGAAGGGGGCCAGTTTCGGGCGTTTCGGTGGCTGGCGTCGCCGATATCCCGGCGGTTCCGAATGCCGCAGCATCTTCCTCACCGTCTCGCGCGCAATGCCAAACCGACTTGCCGCCTCTCGCTGGCTCAGACCATCAACATGGCAGGCCAGCCGAACGCGCAGATATAGGTCCACGGTGTACATCCTCCCGCCTTCCATCTCAAAAAAGATCGAAGGCTACAGGTGGCAGAGTTTTACTCCGCCCGCAGCTGGGAAATCCCGCCGCTTCCGTGGACTAATTTGTCACCGCCGTTCTCACGTTATGCTTGGTCGGTGACATGCGAAAATTGTGGGTCAGAGCTGACACCTTCTAAAACCGGGAACGGCCAAGTCAAATTAATCCCTACCAAACTTAAGGTAATACCAAGGGCCATTATGCGTGACGCTTTTGGGATTCCCTTTTCGTCTCGGTTGTGATTCGCTTCTGCTACAAGCAGGAGAGACCCATGACAGTTGCGGTTACACGGTTGGATTTATCGGCGAGGGACCTTCGCGCGTCGGCGGCGAGGTCAACGGATGCGAAGGCAGCGCGGAGGATGTTGGCGATTGCGTTGGTTATGGAAGGGTCGGACCGCGCGTCGGCGGCGCGGAGCTGCGGGATGGACCGGCAAACCTTGCGCGACTGGGTGTATCGTTACAATGCGGGGGGCTTGCGGGCCTGTCGAACCGCACGGCACCAGGGCGCACGCCTTACCTGAGCGCCGCGCAGAAGGCGGAACTTTCCGAGATCGTTCGCGCGGGTCCTGACCCTGAGGTGGACCGCGTGGTGCGTTGGCGGCGTATCGACCTGAAGCACCTGATCAAAGAGCGCTTCGGTGTTGTCATGCATGAGCGCACGGTAGGCAAACAGCTTGCCGAACTTGGGTTCAGGCGGCTTTCGGTGCGCCCCGCACATCCTCAATCGGATCCGGCCGCACAGGCGGCGTTCAAAAAAAAACTTCGCGCAGCTGGTAGCGGCGGCACTGCCGCCTGAAGCCCGCGGCAAACCACTGGAAATCTGGTTCCAAGATGAAGCGAGGATCGGACAGCAGGGAACGCTCACCCGTGTTTGGGCCAGGCGCGGAACCCGCCCGCGCGCGCCACGTGATACTCGCTACAAATGGGCTTACATATTTGGAGCCGTCTGTCCGGAACGCGCCGCTGCCGCCGCCCTCGTCATGCCCTTTGCCGATACGCAGGCGATGAATGAACACCTCGCCGAAATCGCCAAAACCGTCGTTCCAGGGGCACATGCCGTAATCGTGCTTGATGGCGCAGGCTGGCACGGTTCAAAGGCACTATGCACCCCCGACAACATCACACTTCTCCCCCTGCCGCCATACGCGCCGGAACTAAACCCGATCGAAAACGTCTGGGCCTACCTGCGCGCCAACAAACTCGCCATCTCCATCTTCGACAGTTACGACCACATCGTCGAGAAGTGCTGCGACGCGTGGAACTTCTTCGCCGAAGACAAAGAGACCGTTCAAAACATAACCTCACGCGAATACGCAAAAAGCGTCATTCTATAAGGCCGTTGGTATGAGTGCACAAATTTGTGGCGGCTTTGTTCGGTTTTTCAGTCAATTTTTACAAGAGTTACCCATCGCGCCAACGTCCTCAAAGCAAAGTGAAACGCTCGCAATCTTCGCCAAAGCCTGCCAAACTCACGCCGAGGCTCGCTATGCCCTACAAGAAGGCTTGCGCCGCCGCATCCCTGATCTCTGCCCGTCTGAGCGTGATACCAAGCTGAACACCAAGCTCAAAGAATGGTGGTTGCTGCCCGATTTTGCCTCCTTCCGCGCCGAGGTCAAAAAATGCTTCAAGGCCGAAATCCCATTGTCCGAGCGCACGGATTGGGAAGACTGGATCACCCGCGACAAAGCAGAAATCCACCGCCTCAGCGGCGAGATCGCCAAACTGGAAGCCGAGATCAACAAACAGGTCTATGCCCTGTTCAACCTGACCGATGACGAGATCACCCTGCTTGAGGCCAATATATGACGCGTTACGCGGTTGCGGCAGACGGCACCCTAACTGACACGTCCGGCATAGGGGTTACTCCCGCAGAAATTGCTGACACCCGCCTGCATGTGCCGCATCTGGCCCCGCACATTCTGACCCTGACCCTGCCAAAAGGCGATAGGGCGAATATCATTGTCGGCTATTCCTCCCATTGCTGGACCCGCACCTTTGATCCGGCAGCCCATGCAGGGCAAATGCAGATCATGGACGGCATCCGCCCCCGTGCGTTCTGTCCAGACCGCTACGTCGCATCTAGTGCCTTAGGCGGCTTGCTGGCGAACCTGCATCGTAACAGGCTGTATCTGACGCCTTCAGACCGGAATTATGGCACCTACAACGCCACCACTATTTTAGCCAATGGCACGGCTTACACCGCATTTTTCACCCTGAAGCCCCACAAAGGCCGCTTTGACGGCATCCGCCACAAACTACGCCTATATGTCGAAAGCGCCCATCAGAGGTCACAACCTGAAGACGGCCAAAAAGTGAAGGTAGCGGTAATAATTGGCCAAGCCTTACAGGGTAAGAAAGTAAAGTATTTCAGGCGCTAGAAAAGCCGAAGGAGCTGCCCTTGCAGGCAACTCCTTGGTTATCTCGACGATCTCTTGGGCCTAGGCCGTATCCACTATTCCAGTTGGACAACTCGCGTTGCGGAAGGAACCTCACAGTCGATCTGGTGTCCTTATGGGGGATATATAGGCATAAGGCCGTTAATAGTCAATTAAGATGTCGCCGCGCGAAAGAGCCAGCCCGTGCCCCACAGCAATCTAAAATCCAAAATAAACCTACAATTCATCTTTTTCAATATATGAAAGCTCCAGACCCTCGATCGATTGTATGGCCTGACCAGCAATGCCCTCTAGGTCGCCATACATACCAACCGTTGCCTCGATAACGCCTTGAATTTAAGATTCCCGTTTGGCCCAAAGGCGCGTCATTGCCTTCCTTTCCTTGTTCAAGTCATCTTGCATGGTTGAAAATTTCTCAACGATAGCTTCGACTCGATGCCGAAACCTTGGACCAGTAAGATATTCATAAACTTGCTCGGTCTTGGTTTGCTGCCTGTCTTGCACCAGCCGTGCATTGTTAACGGTAGTGCCCCCGGACGTGGTGTAATTCCGACGTTAGCGCGGGCTGAGTGGAGCCTCGCGCGTAGCTCAGGCGAAGTCCGCGCGGGTTGCTGGGCGGCCATGGACGTTCTCCGGTAGGGTTTGGGTTGCAACCTGACCTACCGATCGAGGAGATCACCCATGACCAAGGACACGATATCAGAAACCGCCGCGCTGAAGGCGCTTCTTTCCGAGACCGCCGATCATCAGATTTTGGCCGAGATGCTGGGTTTTGGGGTCCATCTGCATAAAGGTACGTGAGGCGACATAACCGCTCGCGCATTTGGCTGATATTATTTTTGTTTTTGCGTTTTTGTGCCTCCCGAATTTGGCGGAGTTTCATGCGACTGATTTCAGGGGGAGTGACCTGCTCCCCGAAAACTGGTCCATTTGAAAGGAGGATCTGTTCGCTTAATGTTCACGAGAACGAGGAGAACATAGAATGCGCAAGTCACGGTTTAGCGAAGAACAGATTGTTCGGATCATTCAGGAGTATGCGGCGGGTGCGAAAGTGTCCGAGTTGTGCCGTAAGCACGGTATGTCGGATGCCACCTTTTACAAATGGAAAGCCAGGTATGGCGGCCTTCAGATTTCCGATGTCAGGCGGCTGAAAGACCTGGAATCGGAGAACGGCAAGCTGAAGAAGCTGCTGGCCGAAACCATGCTTGATAATGCTGGCCTGAAAGGGCTTCTGGCAAAAAACTTCTGAAGCCTGCAAGCCGCCGGGAAGCAGTCATGGTTCTTTGCCGTGACTATCAGTTTTCAACTCGGCGGGCCTGTGGGCTGATTGGGTTTTCCAGATCGAGTAATGAATACAGAGGAAGGCCGGATCGCCATGCGAGGATACGGGAACGGCTGGTCACGCTTTCCGGCAAACACCGACGCTATGGCTATCGCATGTTGCATGCCAAGCTTGGCCAGGAGGGTTTCAAGGTGAACGTGAAAGTGGTGGAGCGACTTTACCGAGAGGAGCGCCTGACCCTGCGCCGCCGCAATCGCAAGAAAATCCCCAAGGGCGTGCGCGAAGGCGCCTGGTGCCCGATCGCCGCCAACCAGCGGTGGAGCCTGGACTTCACCATGGATGCGCTCGCCAACGGCAGGAAGTTCCGCACCGTCAATCTGAAAGACGACTGCACACGGGAATGTCCGGCGATTGATGTGGCCCTGTCGATCCCCGGCTCCCGCGTGGTGGAAATGCTGGAACGGGTGGCTCGTGAGCGGGGGTACCCGGATGTTCTGACCGTTGACAATGGGCCTGAACTACGAGGCCGCGCGCTTGATGGCTGGGCAGATGATCACGGCGTGCAGCTCTACTTCATCGACCCGGGCAAGCCGACCCAGAACGCCTACATCGAAAGTTTCAACGGCCGGTTTCGCGAAGAATGCCTGAACTTGAACTGGTTCACCTCGCTGGCCGAGGCAGAAAGGATCATCGAGGACTGGCGGATCGATTACAATCAAAACCGGCCCCACTCTTCGCTGAACTATCAAACCCCGGAAGAATTTGCCGCAAACAGGCCTTTCCATAAACCGCAATGGGCAGCGACGCTTGAGCTATCTGAAGGCTCCGCGCCACCGCCCATTGCTCACGCCGCCGAATAATGGCAAACAAAAGAGGAACAGAGTCTACCTAAAAGTGGCCCTCAAATTGGGGGCAGGTCATCCCGAGTAAAGCTCGGCATAGGTTGGAGCAGAGGTGTCGCCCGCGATGCCGAGCAATGAGCGGAAGGCGTTGAACGGGTAGAACCGCCTGTTGAAGCGGAAGGTGAACTCGTTGAGGTAGGCTTGTAGGTGCTGGTGGCTAACGCCGTGGTGGATACCGATCAGCCACGTCTTCAGGTTGGCGAAAACCAGATGGATGATCGGCAGGTATTGCTCGGCAACCTCTGGATCACCACACTCGGCAACAGCGAAGTGCTCATAGCCGCGCTTACCGAGGCCAGCATAGCCGCTCCAATCGTCAGTAACGATCAGCGATCCCGGCGCGACGGTGCTCTCGACGAACCCACAGAGCGACTCGGCGCTACGGTCGAGCACGACGGCGAGCCGAACGCGTCCGGCATAGCGTCCGTCTTTCCGGTTGTCGAGCTTGGTGCCCGGCTTTCGATGACGCACCTCGATGGCACAGGAGACGGGAACCTTGTGGTGAACACCACGGCCTTCCCCACGCGTTGTTCGCCCGCCAACCCAGGTTTCGTCCACCTCAACATGGTTCTTGGGCTGTCCACCGATCCTGTCTTGGTTGGGCCGCACCATGCCCGAGCGGAGCTTGTGGAGAATTTGAAAGGCCGTCTCGTAGCGCGAAAGACCAAGTTGCCGCTGAAACTGCACGGCGGACATGCCGGGCGTCTGACTGGCGACCAGATAAGCGGCCCAGAACCAGACGTTCAGCGGAGTGTGGCTACGCTCCATCACTGTTCCCACCGTCAGCCCGGTGTTCTGGCGGCACTTGCGGCAGCGCAGGACGCCAGGGCGGTTTTCAAAGTGGAACGGCTCTCCCGCCGTGCCGCAGTGCGGGCAGGCAAAGCCGTCTCCCCAGCGGGCTTTCTCCAGGTAGGCGGCGCAGGCCGCATCATCGGGGAAAAGTCGCTGGAACTCGGGTAGCGAATGCGGGAATGGGAGCTCGGCGCGGTCGAGAACATCCATGGCGCGCTCCCCTATATCCGGTTTGCGCCCATTCTAGCCCTAGTGGGTGTGGGTGTAAACCGGATAGGCAAGCCAGTTTCCTCGGACCAGGGCATCGTTGATGTAATTGTCCGGGTGACTTTCCAACTGCCTCTATCTCTTCGATTATGCCCACGGAATACATAAAGCCTTTGCTTGCCGATATTCTTGATGCGGGGTGCGAAGGAAAACACCCGCGCTGGTCTAGCCGCTGCCAACAAACGCGGTCGCAGGGGCGGCCGCCCAAGGGCAATGAATGGACAAACCATCAAGCATGCTGAAGCGATGCTCAAAGACACAGAAAATTATCCATTCATCGGTGATGTCATCGACCAACTGAAAATCGGTCGAACCGCTTTCTACAGATATTTCCCAACAGATCGCATCAAACAACCCAGAAATGAGCACGAAACAAACCTTCAGACAGGCTAAAACCTATGTCGCCTCACGTACCTTTATGCAGACGGACCCATGCGTCTGCCCAACAACCCGTCCCGCGACGACCGCGCCGGGCTCCGCCACCAGCTTCTCCATCTCGAGAACACCCTAATGGGCGCAAGGGGCAGCCTCGACGACGTCATCATCGCCATCATGGACGCCAACGACGCGGTCATTTGACAACCCGCGCGGCGCTTGCCGCGCACAATCGTGCCAACGGCCTGAGCCGACCCACCGAGCGGGTCGTCGCATTCTACAATCAGCGCGGCACGGCCGAGCAATGGATCAAGGAAGGCAAAAACGCCATCAAGTGGACACGCCTGTCGTGCCGCAAGTTCCGTCACAACGCCGTCGGCTCCAACTCCACGCGCTCGCCTACAATCTCGGCAACTTCATGCGGACACTAGTGTTGCCCGATGCAGTGGAGCAGTGGTCACTGACCACGCTGCGCGAAAAGCTCGTCAAGATCGGCGCGAAGATCGTTCGCCACGGTCGCTACATCGTCTTCCAGATGGCCGAGGTCGCTATCCCTCGTGACCTGTTCGCCGACATCCTCCGCCGAATCGATCTGCTCAGAACGACGCCCCTCCCAACATGACGACAGGATCGTCCCTCATGCGTGAAGACGACAGGACCGGTGTGTCCGAGACACGGCCCGACCGGCAATATCGAATGCCACCATGTCCCATTCACTCTCAATTTCGTGTCGTCTGGCATGATCTTGGTGGCAGAACCCATCGGACTTGCCCTTTGAGCGATTTCGAGCCACGCTCAACTTGGCTGAAGGGTGCCACATGGGAAATCCCGGTTCAGATCATGGGCCGCATCGTCGGGCGCTGGCAGAGGGTGTAATGCGTGCGGCGATCCTCGCGGTTGTGATCGCCCTAGTGGCGGCAGCGGCTTCGGCAACCGAAAGGCGCACCGACGAGCTTTTGTGGATGTGCGAGGGCCGCGTCAGTGACAACGAGTTCGTGAACGCGATGGAGAAGGTACTCTGCATCGGATACATCGACGGCATCGTTGATTCCAATGCCATGATGCAAGGCTTTCTGGGCGTGCAGCTCTTTTGTCCGCCGCCGGGCGGCATCTCGCTCGATCAGGCGATGCGCATCTTCCTCAAGTGGGCGAACGACCACCCTGAGCAATTGCACGAATCGGCGCGCATCTCGGTCATGCTCTCGCTCGCCCAGGCCTTCCCGTGCGCGCGCTGATCGCCCTGATGGCGGCGAGTGTCGCGATGTCGTCCACGTGGGCGCAAGAGATCCCGGTGGCTGATACCAAAGAAGAAACGGCCTTCCGCGCCGAACTGCTCCAGCGGCTGCGCGCGATGATGGCCACTCCGTTCGCGGCTCGATCGAATGTCTGGACCTGCCGGCCTATCGCCCGCTACGTCTGCGGCGCCGGCGGCTGCGTCTCTGCGCCCGCGCTGGTTAGCGTCAAGCTTGACTTCGCGGTCGGCACGTACGCGAGGTGCGATGCGAAAGGCTGCGATACTTACGATATCGATCGGATTTCGGCGGGCGGCGTTTTCAGCCACGTGACCGTCGCGCCGGGGCTCCTGTTCAAGGTCGAGAACGATGGCTCCGCTTACACCGAGGTCGCCACGGCAGGGCTTGTCAGCCACGTGAATCACGGACGATGCGAGCCCTATTGATCGCCGTGGCGGTCATCCTGTGGCCGATCCTGGCGCTCGGTGAAATAACAGGCCCGGCCCGCGTAATCGACGGCGACACTATCGAGGTTGCCGGCGAGCGCATCCGCCTTCACGGCATCGACGCGCCCGAAATGGACCAGACGTGCGAGTGGCCCGACAGCACCATCGCTTGCGGCGCCATCGCCAAGGCCGAGCTCGCGGACGCCATCGCCGGCGCCGAGGTCCGATGCGAGGAACGGGACCGCGACCGCTAAGGGCGCATCGTCGCCGTCTGCCACGCCAGCGGACACGACATCGGGCGGGCCATGGTGGACGCCGGCTGGGCGCTCGCATACCGGCGGTTCTCGACCGAGTACGTCTCCACCGAGGACCGGGCCAGGGAGGCCAGGCGCGGCATGTGGGCTCAAAGCTCCGGGACGAAATCCTGAACACGGAGATCTTCTATACACTGAAGGAGGCCAACGTGCTGATCTAACGATGGCGGCATCACTACAATACCATACCATCCGGCCGCATAACTCGCTCGGATACAGACCGCCGACCCCAGAAACCATCTTGCCAAACGTTGAGGGGCCAACCTACGCTGTTGATGGGCTACAGTTGGCCCATCAACTTAACCCGCGCCAAACTCTAACTTAAGCGCTGGACCACTAATCGGTCAGCGGCAGTTGGCCAAGGTGAAACTGCTGATTATCGATGAGCTGGGCTTTGTGCCTCTGAGTAAAACCGGTGCAGAATTGCTGTTCGAGTTGATCTCGCAACGCTACGAACAGGGGTCCACGCTGATCACCAGCAATCTGCCATTTGAGGAATGGACGGATACCTTCGGCACGGAACGTCTCACTGGCGCTCTGCTGGATCGACTGACCCACCACGTCAGCATTCTGGAAATGAACGGAGAAAGCTATCGTTTGAACCAGAGCCGGGCGCGACTGGCGAAAGCTAACAAATAACAACCAAACATATTGGCCCAAGGGCCAATGCGCCTTGGAACGTGCTTGCTATATGGAGGCCGCGCGCTCCAGGGCGCACGCCAAACAAACCTCCCACAGACACTCAAACGGCAGACAGGCACGCCATATCAACAGTGGCCGACTTTTGCGCCGCCACCTGGCTGGTTTTTACACCGCCGTTGACACTTTACCTTCCAGCCGGCTTACGGCTTCGAAATCGGATACATCCGTCACGCTGATCAACACGTCGGATGCGCCAGCTGCCAGCAAAGTGTTCACAGCGGCGCCTAATTGTTCGGATCTATTATCGACGGCTACAATCTGCATGCCGATTGAGGCAAACCGCTTTGAGATCGCCAAGCCTATACCGGCGGCGGCCCCGGTTATGACCGCCACGGAGTTCGAATTGAGTGCAGCTATGGTCATAGAAGATTCGCTCCATCCAATTGTTTCGATCATGAAGTTAGAGAGTTTTGCGTTTAATCGCACCTATATTCAACGGCTTTGAAGTAATTCCAGCACTCACCCGGGTCGTTTGGGCGACACGCCATACTGCTTATCTGACACCTGCTCCAGCCAAGTTACGGGAGAGCCGTTGAGCGCTTCCTGAATTGCCAGATGTGTCATCGCCACGTCTGGCGCGGCACCATGCCAGTGTTTTTCGCCTGGCTCGAACCAGACGGTATCTCCGGGATGGATTTCCTGAATCGGGCCGTTCCAAGACTGCGCCAGCCCAAGTCCGGTGAGAACGACGAGTGTCTGGCCAAGAGGATGTGTGTGCCATGCGGTTCGTGCGGCAGGCTCGAAGGTCACGATGACGGATTGGACGCGGGCCGGATCCGGTGCCGTGATGACGGGGTCCATGCGGACCGCGCCGGTGAAATACTCCTCCGATCCGACAGTCGATGGCCTGGAGCCGCCTTTCTTGATGTACATTGGGTGGCCTCCTGCAATTATTGCCGTGGATCAACATGACCACACTATTCGAGAGGCGATTGTCAATCCCGGAGTAAAAAGGGTCAATGTCCCGGTGCAAAACTGGACACCTGGTTTGATTTAGGTGCGCACCCTGGTGCGTGTGCTTTCCAAATAGCTGATGCGTGCCAGGGTGCGTTGGCCGCAGGCCAACCTTTTCGCAGTTTTGGTATTTTCAGGATTACGGTTTGGCGATTTTGCTCTGGCGCAACCGGTAGCTTTCGCCGTTCATCTCGAGGATATGGACGTGGTGGGTCAGGCGATCGAGAATGGCGCCTGTGAGGCGTTCTGCGCCGAAGACCCCGGTCCATTCATCGAACGGCAGGTTGGATGTGATGATGATGGAGCCACGTTCGTAGCGCTGCGAGATGATCTCGAAGAGAAGCTCGGCCCCGGTCTTGCTCAGTGGCACAAAACCCAGCTCATCAATGATCAGCAGGTCCTGGCTGACCAGTTGTTTCTGCAAGCGCTGCAGGCGGCGTTCGTCGACGGCCTCGATGAGTTCATGGACGAGAGCAGCGGCAGTGGTGAAGCGTACTTTCCTGCCCTTCTGGCAGGCCGCCAGACCCAATCCCAGGGCGATATGGGTTTTACCTGTGCCGCCTGGCCCCAATGCGATGATATTGGCGCGCCGGTCGATGAACTCACCGCGGGCCAGTTGCATGGTCAGGACCTTGTTCAGCGACGGGATGACCTTGAAGTTGAAGCTGTCCAGGCTTTTGGTCGCCGGGAACTTTGCGGCCTTGATCCTGCGCTCGATCATCCGGCGTTCGCGCTCGATCAGTTCCAGCTCGCAAAGCCGCAGCAGGTAGTTGATGTGATCCTTGTTCTCCACTGCGCATTGCCGGGCCTGTTTGGCATATTCGCTGTGGAAGGTCGGCAGCCGGAGCTTCTTGAGGTGGTGCTGCAGCAGAACCTGCGGGGTGTCGGTCATGCCGGCGCCTGCGCCATCAGGCTCATGTAACTGGCAGGATCTGCGGTCTCGACCTGCGCCCTTGGAAGGTACGGGTAGATCTCCAGATCGAGCCGGGGCTGGCGTTTCTCGATCCGGCAGAGGACGAGATGCTTCACTGCATCGTAGCCGATGGCCCCGAGTTCCAGTGACTGCCTGATGGCGCCGTGAACATGGCCCATCCCGAAAGTCTCCAGCAGCCGCAGAACCTGGACGTATTCGCGCTTGCGCTTCTTGCCCATGCGCGCTTCCAGCAGCCGGTGCAGGGTGGCGAACTCCCCGGGCAGGTCCAGCCCTGCAGCGGAGCCGCCTGATCAAGCGCGCCGACCTTCTGTTCCAGCAGCGGCAGGAAGTGCATCGGATCGAAGACCATGTCCGCTTTTTCGCAGGACCGCTTGTGGCAGGCGATGATTTCCGTGCCGCAGCCGATGATGACCTCGTGGACATGGCCGCGGACCTGGACCTCGTGATGGGCGCAGGCGACCGGCACGGAATAGTCGTTGTTGCGATAGCGGACCATCGAGATCGACGTCGCCCGGGTGCTGACCTTCCCGCAGGCGTCATAGGGCGTCAGGGGTAGTGTCATCAGCGCATCAGGATCACGCATCAGCCGCTCGCCGATAGTCTCGGAATGACCTCGCAATACTTCGTCCTGCCGTTTGAGGCATTGCTCCTCCAGCCGGGCGTTCAGATCATCGAAACTGTCGAAGCGCGGCATCGGCACCAGGAAGTTCCGCCGGCCATAACCGATTGTGCCTTCGACACTACCCTTGTCGTTGCCCTTGCCAGGACGGCCGAACCGGTCCTCGAAGAGATAGTGCGACTGCAACTCCGAGAAAGTTCTGGTGCGTTGCCGGGTTCCGTCCCCGGGGATCCGCGCCACCGCGATCGTGGTGTTGTCGTAGAGCCCTGACAGCGGCACGCCTCCGAAGAACGCAAAGCCAGCTACATGGCCATCACAAAAGGCCCCGGTTGTCTCCGCCGGACAGGCCTTGATGAAGAACGCGTCCGAGTGCGGCAGAGACATTGCAAAGCAGTGCAGCTTGCGCACGACCCCGCCAATCTCGCCAGGCGCCTCACCAAAATCAACCCGGGCGTGGCCCGGCGCGTGGCTCAGCGGCACGAACACCTCCCGAGTCCGGCGCTTCTTCTCGCGAACATAGTCGGTCACAATCGTGATCCCGCCGGTGAAGCCATGTTCATCACGCAGACGCTCATATATCCGCTTCGACGTATGCCGCTGCTTCTTGAGCCGCGACTTATCCTCTTCCAATATCTGGTTGATGAGCGGAATGAACGGGTCAGGCTTTGGACGGGCTGGTGGCCCATTCCTGCGATACCCCGGTGGCACCGCATGCTTCAGAATTTTTGACACAGTCTTGCGATCAATCCCAAAATGTCGGGCCGCCGCACTCTTGCTCATCCCATCCACATGGCACGCACGGCGCACCCGACTATACAGTTCCACAGAATACATCTCCCCGCCCTCAGCTCGTTTGCTTCAGGCTTCAAGGGCGGAATTTTGCTCCGCGACGGTCAGATCATCCGACCGATTCCGTGGGTATTTTGTCTCCGGGATTCACACCCATCTGCTTACGCGACCTGTCGGTCGCCCGCCCGATCATGTTCGCCGTTTCCACGCCAGCTTCAGCTATCAGGCCGGATCGTGGAACAAGAAGCGCCGTGTCGTGGCCAAAGTGGAGTGGCACCCCGGCGAGCTGGTTCCTCGCGTCGGTTTCATCGTCACTAATCTGTCGCGCCCTACCAAGCGGGTGGTGGCGTTCTATAATCACCGTGGCACGGCGGAGCAGCACATCAAGGAAGGCAAGAACGCCATCAACTGGACCCGTCTGTCATGTCGCAAGTTCCGCAACAATGCCGTTCGGCTCCAGCTTCACGCCCTGGCCTACAATCTGGGCAACTTCATGAGGACACTGGCTTTGCCGAAGGAGGTGGAGCACTGGTCGATGACGACGTTGCGCGACAAGCTGGTGAAGATCGGGGCCAAGGTTGTCCGACATGGCCGCTACGTTACGTTCCAATTGGCTGAGGTGGCGGTGCCGAGGGACCTGTTCCGGAAAATCCTGAGCTTGATTGATGCTTGCCTATCCGGTTTACACCCACACCCACTAGGGCTAGAATGGGCGCAAACCGGATATAGGGGAGCGCGCCATGGATGTTCTCGACCGCGCCGATCTCCCATTCCGGCATTCGCTACCCGAGTTCCAGCGACTTTTCCCCGATGATGCGGCCTGCGCCGCCTACCTGGAGAAAGCCCGCTGGGGAGACGGCTTTGCCTGCCCGCACTGCGGCACGGCGGGAGAGCCGTTCCACTTTGAAAACCGCCCTGGCGTCCTGCGCTGCCGCAAGTGCCGCCAGAACACCGGGCTGACGGTGGGAACAGTGATGGAGCGTAGCCACACTCCGCTGAACGTCTGGTTCTGGGCCGCTTATCTGGTCGCCAGTCAGACGCCCGGCATGTCCGCCGTGCAGTTTCAGCGGCAACTTGGTATTTCGCGCTACGAGACGGCCTTTCAAATTCTCCACAAGCTCCGCTCGGGCATGGTGCGGCCCAACCAAGACAGGATCGGTGGACAGCCCAAGAACCATGTTGAGGTGGACGAAACCTGGGTTGGCGGGCGAACAACGCGTGGGGAAGGCCGTGGTGTTCACCACAAGGTTCCCGTCTCCTGTGCCATCGAGGTGCGTCATCGAAAGCCGGGCACCAAGCTCGACAACCGGAAAGACGGACGCTATGCCGGACGCGTTCGGCTCGCCGTCGTGCTCGACCGTAGCGCCGAGTCGCTCTGTGGGTTCGTCGAGAGCACCGTCGCGCCGGGATCGCTGATCGTTACTGACGATTGGAGCGGCTATGCTGGCCTCGGTAAGCGCGGCTATGAGCACTTCGCTGTTGCCGAGTGTGGTGATCCAGAGGTTGCCGAGCAATACCTGCCGATCATCCATCTGGTTTTCGCCAACCTGAAGACGTGGCTGATCGGTATCCACCACGGCGTTAGCCACCAGCACCTACAAGCCTACCTCAACGAGTTCACCTTCCGCTTCAACAGGCGGTTCTACCCGTTCAACGCCTTCCGCTCATTGCTCGGCATCGCGGGCGACACCTCTGCTCCAACCTATGCCGAGCTTTACTCGGGACAGTGGCGGCACCCTACATGTAGCGGTCATGGGCGTTAACCGGATAGGCAAGGATTGATGATCTGCGACGAAGACCCGCTCCGGCGTAGGCCGAGGGAATCGACGGCGAGGAGAAAGCGACAGGAGAGGTGTGTCTGGATGGCGAGAAAAATGACCGAGTGGCCTTCCAAGCGCGGGCCGATTACCAAAATCATGCCATCGGATGGCTGCATAGGGGATACAGTTCCCTTGGCGGTGGGAAAGTGGTACGATTTCCACGAATTTGGATGGTATATGGGGAATGTCGGTTAAATTGCCTCGGCAGGTAATCCATACCGTGCCTATCCGGTTGTCACCCACACCCACTATATGTATGGCGTGGCGTCGAGTGGCCCGGGAGGGGGACAAAGCGGGGATGGATGTCTCGCAGCGTGAAGACCTTTCGTTTCCGCGGTCGCTTCCTGAGTTCCAGCGACTTTTCCCGGATGGCACGGCCTGTGCCGCCTAAATTGCTGGCGATGTCACCGCTCCCACTTACGCCCAGCTTTACTCGGGCGATTGGGAGCACCCTAGATGTAGTGGGTGTGGGTGACAACCGGATTGGCACGATCCAAACTACTGTCTCCTCACAAAGCGGAGATCATCTGGGGAATGTCGAAACAAAGGAAGAATCAATGCACCTGTCTGATGCAGAACTGAAGACGTTTGACGAAGATGGTTACTTGTTCTTCCCGGGCAAGTTTTTGCAAGCCGAAGCAGCGCTTCTCAAACAAGACTCTGAGACCGTCTTTGCGATGGACCGCAAAGAGGTTTGGCGTGAAAGTTCAGGGGCTGCCCGCACCGCATTTGCCGCTCACCGATACAATGAAGGGTTCCGGCGCCTGGGGGCCCACCCGCGCTTGCTCGACCCTGTTCAGCAGGTCCTCGGCGGTCCGGTCTACATGCACCAGTACAAAGTGAACGCCAAAGCGGCCTTTGACGGTGAAGTCTGGCAATGGCATCAGGACTACGGCACCTGGAAGCGCGACGACGATATGCCGGAACCGCGGGCTATGAATATCGCCGTTTTCCTGGATGATGTAACGGCGGCCAACGGCCCCTTGCTGTTCATCCCCGGCAGTCACAAAATGGGCGTGGTCGAGGCAGGCCATGATCTTGAAACAACGACATATCCCTTGTGGACGCTGGATCGCGAAAAAGTTTCCGAACTGGCTGAACAGGGGGGCTGCGTTGCGCCGACCGGTCTCGCCGGCAGCATGCTGATGTTCTCGTCACTGCTGGTGCATGCCAGCCCGGCCAACATCTCGCCGTTTGGCAGGGTCATTGTCTATCTGTCACTTTGCCGGGTCGATAATCACATCCGGGCCTTTAATCGCGAAGAATGGATCGCCCATCGCGACTTTGCCCCGATCGAAGCTCTTGACGACGAATGTCTTGTCGATCTCATCGCCGAACGTCAACACGCAGCGGAATAAGAGCGCATGTTTATTTATCAGGATTTGGCCGCCCATGCCGCAGCCGGAAATTCTGTTCGTGTCGGCCTGATAGGTGCCGGCAAATTCGGCTCCATGTTTTTGTCTCAGGCGCCAACCACGCCTGGATTGCAGGTCACTGTCATTGCGGATCTTGATCCGGGGCTGGCGAAATCAACCTGCCGCAATGTCGGATGGCCGGATGACCTGATTGCCGCGACCTGCTATGTCGACGATGCCATAGCCATGATGCAGTCCAGTGATGTTGATGTCGTGGTCGAAGCCACGGGCAACCCTGCTGTTGGCCTGGTTCATGCCCGTCAGGCGATCGCCAACGGGCTTCACATTGTCATGGTCAATGTCGAGGCCGATGTTTTGGCCGGGCCGTTGCTTGCCGAAGAAGCCCGCCGGGCAGGTGTTGTCTATTCGATGGCTTATGGCGATCAACCCGCCCTGACGTGTGAGTTGGTCGAGTGGGCTCGGGCCACCGGTTTTGAGGTCGTCGCTGCTGGCAAGGGCACAAAATATCTTCCGCAATACCATGCCTCGACGCCGGACACGGTTTGGGACCACTATGGTCTGACGCCGGAACAGGCGGCGGATGCGGGCATGAATAGCCAGATGTTCAACAGTTTTCTCGACGGCACCAAGTCGGCCCTGGAAATGGCGGCGATAGCCAATGGCACCGGCCTTATACCGCCGCCGGATGGATTGTTGTTTCCGCCGGCCGGGATGGATGACCTAGCCCATTCACTGCGCCCGATGTCGGAAGGCGGCGTGTTGCACCACAAAGGCCAGGTCGAAGTGGTGTCTTCACTGGAGCGCGATGGGCGCCCGGTGTTCAAGGATTTGCGTTGGGGTGTTTACGTCGTGATCGAGGCGCCCAATGACTATGCAGCCGCCTGTTTCCGCCAGTACGGCATGAATACGGATGCATCGGGCCGCTACTCGGCGATGTACAAACCGTTCCACCTGATAGGCCTGGAATTGAACATCTCCATCCTGTCGGCGGCGCTGCTCAATAAACCAACCGGCATGACCGATGGGTTTCGCGGCGATGTTGTGGCGACCGCCAAGCGTGATCTGAAGACCGGCGAGATACTAGATGGCGAAGGCGGTTACATGGTTTGGGGAAAACTTTATCCGGCTGATAGATCTCTGCGTTTGGGCGGACTTCCCATTGGTCTAGCTCACAATGTGAAACTGAAATCAGACATATCGGCCAACGAGCAAGTATGCTGGCGGGATGTCGAGGTCGATCAAACTCAGGACGCCGTGAAAATCCGTCAGGAAATGGAAGCCAAATTTCAGGTCCCGCAGGCGGCGGAATAATTGATCGGCGGCTTATCGCGCAAGTCCGGAAATTATGACAGAATTGGAGGCATAGCCGTGACTAAGAATGTCGACAAAGTAAGTCTCGGCCGAACGGATCTTACAGTTTCGAAAATTTGTTTTGGCACCGCGTCCTTGGCAAACATGCCGGTTACCTACGGCTACGATGTCGACGAAATTCGCGCGAGAAATACCTTGCGGGCGATATTTGAAGGCCCAGGAAATTTTCTAGATATATCAAGGAATTACGGCTTTGGCCGCAGCGAAGAGCTGATCGGTGAGGCCATTCGAGAACTTGGCGCTCTGCCGGATGGTTTTGTCATATCTTCTAAACTTGACCGTGATCCAGAGACCGATCAATTTGATGCCGCGCGGGCCCGGGCCTCGCTGGAAGAAAGCCTGAAAGCACTTGGGCTTGACCGTATTCCGCTTCTGCATCTGCATGATCCCGAACATGCCGCATCGCTCAAAGAGGTGAACGGCGCTCTGTCAGAACTGTTCCGAATGAAAGAAGAAGGGCTGTGCGATGCCGTCGGTCTGGCCGCTGGAAATGTGCGCGTCATGATGCCGATCCTTAAGAACTGGGAATTTGACGCCTTGATCACCCATAATCGGTTTACTTTGATCAACCGAAATGCCGAATACATGATCGCCTATGCGCACGCCCAGGGCATCGCGGTGCTCAATGCGGCGCCCTACAACAGTGGGATACTGGCCAAGGGTGCGGCTGAATACCCGCGTTTTGTCTACCAGAGCTGTGAATAGGCATGCAAAATTGACCCACTTGGGTGGGTAATTGGCGTTTAAAATTGACCCACTTGTTTTGTTAACATCGCGTTTTAAGCGCGGAGAATGAGCGGGTGGATATTAATGGAAAGTGCAGTGAAAATTCGTTGTTTGGTTTTGCGGGATGGACGAAGCATCCGGTCTGTGAGCCGGAGCACGGGTTTATCCCGGAATACTATCAAGAAGTATCTGAAGGATGCGACACCGCCGCGTTATCATCGCAGTCAAGTGCCGGTCCGACACAAGTTACAGGGTTTTGAAGATCGCCTGCGTAATCTTTTTGAGCAAGATCAGAAACGGCCCCGCCGAGAACGGCGCACCGCTGTGAAGCTTTATGAGCAACTGGTTGATGAGGGATATACGGGTTCATATTCTCCGGTTTGCCGCTTTGTCAAAGTGTTGAAGGTTGATGGTTCTGAGCTGCTGCATGCCTATAGTAAGCGTCCGGTGTGCCCCGCCTAACGGCGCAGATTTTGATGGGTTAGTGTCCACCATTGATAGTGGACACTTAGGGGCACTCTATGGCTGTGAAGCAGAAGAAGCGGCGTTGGCCGGATGATGAGAAGCGTTCAATCTGTTTTCAGACGACGGCGGCTGGTGTTTCGGTTGCGCAGGTTGCACGTCGGTATGCGATGAATGCCAATCTGATATTCAAATGGCTGAAGGATGATCGGTATGCTCCCGCCGTGGATGTTGTGCCGGAAGCTGACGGCCCTGTATTTTTGCCAGTCGGGATTGAAGCGTCAGCCAGCGTTGATCTAGCCGTGACCAGCCCTCCGTCAGGCCGAATTGAGATCGAGCTATCCAACGGTCACCGGATTATATCCGAGGGCGGTTTTGATGCGGATATGTTGGCACGTTTGCTGAAAGGGCTTTCTTCGTGATCCCCGTGCCAAGCAACACACGGGTCTGGCTGGCGGCGGGCGTGACAGACATGCGGCGGGGTTTCAATACTCTGGCGGCACAGGCCGAGCAGGTTTTGGCAGAGGATCCGTTTTCCGGCCATCTATTTGTGTTTCGGGGGCGGCGTGGTGATTTGCTCAAAATTATCTGGTGGGACAGCCAGGGAGCCTGCCTGTTTTCCAAGCGTCTTGAACGGGGCCGGTTTGTTTGGCCTGCCGCTAAAGACGGCAAGGTCTGCCTGACGTCGGCGCAACTGGCGATGCTGCTGGAGGGCATTGACTGGCGCATTCCACAGCGGACATGGCGGCCTTTGAAAGCAGGGTAATCAGGCGTAAATATCAAGTAGTATAGGCGTTTATGGATTCACATTCAGGGCGCAATTCTGTATAGAATAGCCATGTTGAACGCCCTTGATAACCTGCCAGAAGACCCCGTTGAACTACGGCGTGTCACCGAGCTTTTAGCGTCAGAGGTGAAGGCACAGGCGCTGATGATCGAGAAGCTTCAGCATCAGCTACACGGGGCAAACCGGCACCGTTTCGGATCCAAATCCGAGGGCATGGATCAACTGCAATTGTTTGCCGAGAATGAAGAAATTGCAGAGGCGGCGGTAAAGGCCGCAGAAACCGCGCCTGCTGAACCGATAGAGCTGAAGGAAAAGCCAGGGCGCAAACCGCTGCCCGATCATCTGGAACGTATCGAGCAGGTTTTGTCTGTTGGCGAGGATTGCCCTGAGTGCGGTGGCGATCTCTCAAAGCTGGGCGAAGATATTACCGAAGAGCTGGAATACATCCCGGGCCGCTTTGTGGTGAACAAAATCACCCGACCGCGTATGGCCTGCCGTCGCTGTGAGGCGATATCGCAAGCCCCGATGCCCTCGCTGTGAATCCCGGAGACAAAATACCCACGGAATCGGTCGGATGATCTGACCGTCGCGGAGCAAAATTTCGCACCTTGAAGCCTGAAGCAAACGAGCTGAGGGCGGGGAGATGTATTCTGTGGAACTGTATAGTCGGGTACGCCGTGCGTGCCATGTGGATGGGATGAGCAAGAGTGCGGCGGCCCGACATTTCGGGATTGACCGCAAGACTGTGTCAAAAATTCTGAAGCATGCGGTGCCACCGGGGTATCGCAGGAATGGGCCACCAGCCCGTCCAAAGCCTGACCCGTTCATTCCGCTCATCAACCAGATATTGGAAGAGGATAAGTCGCGGCTCAAGAAGCAGCGGCATACGTCGAAGCGGATATATGAGCGTCTGCGTGATGAACATGGCTTCACCGGCGGGATCACGATTGTGACCGACTATGTTCGCGAGAAGAAGCGCCGGACTCGGGAAGTGTTCGTGCCGCTGAGCCACGCGCCAGGCCACGCCCAGGTTGATTTTGGTGAGGCGCTTGGCGAGATTGGCGGGGTCGTGCGCAAGCTGCACTGCTTTGCAATGGCGCTGCCGCACTCGGACGCGTTCTTCATCAAGGCCTATCCGGCGGAGACAACCGGGGCCTTTTGTGATGGCCATGTCTCCGCCTTTGCGTTCTTCGGCGGCGTGCCGCTGTCAGGGCTCTACGACAACACCACGATCGCGGTGGCACGGATCCCCGGGGACGGAACCCGGCAACGCACCATAACCTTCTCGGAGTTGCATTCGCATTACCTGTTCGAAGACCGGTTCGGCCGTCCCGGCAAGGGCAACGACAAGGGTAATGTCGAAGGCACAATCGGTTATGGCCGGCGGAACTTTCTGGTGCCGATGCCGCGCTTCGACAGTTTCGATGACCTGAACGTCCGGCTGGAGGAGCAATGCCTCAAACGGCAGGACGAAGTATTGCGGGGTCATTCCGAGACTATCGGCGAGCGGCTGATGCGCGACCTCGACGCCCTGATGGCGCTGCCGCCTGTACCCTACGATGCCTGCGAGAAGGTCAGCACCCGGGCGACGTCGATCTCGATGGTCCGCTATCGCAACAACGACTATTCCGTGCCGGTCGCCTGCGCCCATCACGAGGTCCAGGTTCGCGGCTATGTCCACGAGGTCATCATCGGCTGCGGCACGGAAATCATCGCCTGCCACAAGCGGTCCTGCGAAAAAGCGGACATGGTCTTCGATCCGATGCACTTCCTGCCGCTGCTGGAACAGAAGGTCGGCGCGCTTGATCAGGCGGCTCCGCTGCAGGGCTGGGACCTGCCCGGGGAGTTCGCCACCCTGCACCGGCTGCTGGAAGCGCGCATGGGAAAGAAGGGCAAGCGCGAATACGTCCAGGTTCTGCGGCTGCTGGAGACTTTCGAGATGGGCCATGTTCACGGCGCCATCAGGTAGTCACTGGAACTCGGGGCCATCGGCTACGATGCGGTGAGGCATCTCGTCCTCTGCCGGATCGGGAGGCGCCCGCCCCGGCTCGATCTGGAGATCTACCCGTACCTTCCAGGGGCGCAGGTCGAGACCACAGATCCTGTCGGTTACATGAGCCTGATGGCGCAGGCGCCGGCATGACCGACACGCCGCAGGTTCTGCTGCAGCACCACCTCAAGAAGCTCCGGCTGCCGACCTTCCACAGCGAATATGCCAAACAGGCCCGGCAATGCGCAGTGGAGAACAAGGATCACATCAACTACCTGCTGCGGCTTTGCGAGTTGGAACTGATCGAGCGCGAACGCCGGATGATCGAGCGCAGGATCAAGGCCGCAAAGTTCCCGGCGACCAAAAGCCTGGACAGCTTCAACTTCAAGGTCATCCCGTCGCTGAACAAGGTCCTGACCATGCAACTGGCCCGCGGTGAGTTCATAGACCGGCGCGCCAATATCATCGCATTGAGGCCAAGCGGCACAGGTAAAACCCATATCGCCCTGGGATTGGGTCTGGCGGCCTGCCAGAAGGGCAGGAAAGTACGCTTCACCACTGCCGCTGCTCTCGTCCATGAACTCATCGGGGCCGTCGACGAACGCCGCCTGCAGCGCTTGCAGAAACAACTGGTCAGCCAGGACCTGCTGATCATTGATGAGTTGGGTTTTGTGCCACTGAGCAAGACCGGGGCCGAGCTTCTCTTCGAGATCATCTCGCAGCGCTACGAACGTGGCTCCCATCATCATCACATCCAACCTGCCGTTCGATGAATGGACCGAGGTCTTCGGCGCAGAACGCCTCACAGGCGCCATTCTCGATCGCCTGACCCACCACGTCCATATCCTCGAGATGAACGGCGAAAGCTACCGGTTGCGCCAGAGCAAAATCGCCAAACCGTAATCCTGAAAATACCAAAACTGCGAAAAGGTTGGCCTGCGGCCAACGCACCCTGGCACGCATCAGCTATTTGGAAAGCACACGCACCAGGGTGCGCACCTAAATCAAACCAGGTGTCCAGTTTTGCACCGGGACATTGACCCTTTTTACTCCGGGATTGACAGGCAGCGGTTTGCGCCCTGGCTTTTCCTTCAGCTCTATCGGTTCAGCAGGCGCGGTTTCTGCGGCCTTTACCGCCGCCTCTGCAATCTCTTCATTCTCGGCAAACAATTGCAGTTGATCCATGCCCTCGGATTTGGATCCGAAACGGTGCCGGTTTGCCCCGTGTAGCTGATGCTGAAGCTTCTCGATCATCAGCGCCTGTGCCTTCACCTCTGACGCTAAAAGCTCGGTGACACGTCGTAGTTCAACGGGGTCTTCTGGCAGGTATCAAGGGCGTTCAACATGGCTATTCTATACAGAATTGCGCCCTGAATGTGAATCCATAAACGCCTATATTACTTGATATTTACGCCTGATTACCCTGCTTTCAAAGGCCGCCATGGCCGCTGTGGAATGCGCCAGTCAATGCCCTCCAGCAGCATCGCCAGTTGCGCCGACGTCAGGCAGACCTTGCCGTCTTTAGCGGCAGGCCAAACAAACCGGCCCCGTTCAAGACGCTTGGAAAACAGGCAGGCTCCTTGGCTGTCCCACCAGATAATTTTGAGCAAATCACCACGCCGCCCCCGAAACACAAATAGATGGCCGGAAAACGGATCCTCTGCCAAAACCTGCTCGGCCTGTGCCGCCAGAGTATTGAAACCCCGCCGCATGTCTGTCACGCCCGCCGCCAGCCAGACCCGTGTGTTGCTTGGCACGGGGATCACGAAGAAAGCCCTTTCAACAAACGTGCCAACATATCCGCATCAAAACCGCCCTCGGCTATAATCCGGTGACCGTTGGATAGCTCGATCTCAATTCGGCCTGACGGAGTGCTGGTCACGGCTAGATCAACGCTGGCTGACGCTTCAATCCCGACTGGCAAAAATACAGGGCCGTCAGCTTCCGGCACAACATCCACGGCGGGAGCATACCGATCATCCTTCAGCCATTTGAATATCAGATTGGCATTCATCGCATACCGACGTGCAACCTGCGCAACCGAAACACCAGCCGCCGTCGTCTGAAAACAGATTGAACGCTTCTCATCATCCGGCCAACGCCGCTTCTTCTGCTTCACAGCCATAGAGTGCCCCTAAGTGTCCACTATCAATGGTGGACACTAATACCAACGGCCCCCAGATTTGACTCAAGGGGATTCCCACGAGCGGCGTGATCTGATTCAGTGGCATCAAGGCAAGGGAGGCTTTGATGGCAGTAAAGATTACGCGAAAAGACAAGTCCGCAGGCGAGCTTCGCCAGGAAGCGGCGCGGTGCCGGGATGGGAAAGCGGCGCGACGGATGTTGGCGATTGCCCTGGTTCTGGATGGGGTTGACCGCAAGACGGCGGCAGAAAACTGCGGCATGGATCGGCAGACGTTGCGGGATTGGGCCCACCGTTACAATGCGGAGGGCGTGTCGGGCCTGTTCAACCGTCGCCCGCCGGATCCACCCTGTCTGCTGAGCGCGGCACAGAAGGAGGAGTTGGCGGAAATGGTTCGGGCGGGTCCCGACCCCGAAACCGATGGGGTTGTGCGCTGGCGGCGCATTGATCTGAAACGCAAGATCGAAGAGCGCTTCGGCGTCACCATGCATGAGCGAACTGTTGGCAAACAATTGGCAAGCCTGGGCTTTCGGCGTCTGTCGGTGCGCCCGCAGCATCCGAAATCCGACCCGGATGCACAGGAGGCTTTTAAAAAAACTTCGCCGCAGAGGTAGAAGCAGCCTTGCCGGAAACAGCCCGCAGCAAGCCCCTGGAGATATGGTTTCAGGATGAAGCGCGGGTTGGCCAGCAGGGCACGCTCACCCGTATCTGGGCCGAGCGTGGAACACGCCCCCGTGCCCCGCGCGACACCCGCTATATCTGGAGCTACATTTTCGGCGCCGTCTGCCCGGAACGGGCTGAAGCGGCCGCTCTGATCATGCCACATGCCGACATACAGGCCATGAGCGCGCATCTCGCCGAGATCGCTAAAACCGTCGCATCGGGCGCACATGCCCTTCTCATTCTGGATGGCGCTGGCTGGCACGGTTCGGCAGAGCTGGAGGTAACCGACAACATCACCCTGCTCAAACTCCCGCCCTATTCCCCTGAACTCAACCCGATGGAAAATGTGTGGGCTTATCTGCGTGCCAACAAGCTCGCCATATCCGTCTTCGACAATTATGAGCAGATCGTCGACAGGTGTTGCGAAGCATGGAACTTCCGTGCCTATCCGGTTGTCACCCACACCCACTATATGTATGGCGTGGCGTCGAGTGGCCCGGGAGGGGGACAAAGCGGGGATGGATGTCTCGCAGCGTGAAGACCTTTCGTTTCCGCGGTCGCTTCCTGAGTTCCAGCGACTTTTCCCGGATGGCACGGCCTGTGCCGCCTAAATTGCTGGCGATGTCACCGCTCCCACTTACGCCCAGCTTTACTCGGGCGATTGGGAGCACCCTAGATGTAGTGGGTGTGGGTGACAACCGGATAGGCACGGGAACTTCTTTGCAAACGACAAAACCGCAATCACGTCAATCACTACCAGACAATGGGCCAAAACGTTCAACGACTAGGGCCGTTGGTATTATTCGAGCCGTTGTTTCGCTCTGGCTTTGAGGTGACCGATGGGTATGAAAAATACCAAGTGACGCTGGTCGATCTGGAAAGCTCGCAATACCCGATGGTGCTGTTTGTCGGCGCGCTGCCACCGCCGGAACAGGACCTGTGGGTGGTCGCCAGCAACATCGCGCCGCTTGTCCGGCGCAAATCAGATGGTCTGGGCGGAATAATTTGTTTTGTGCCGGGCACAAGGATCAATACGCCAACAAGGCCAAAACTGGCAGGGGAATCGCATGAAGGTTATGTCCGGAGAATTTGCAGTAAGAACCGATTGTTCCATCCGGCCTTTTTGCGCATGACCCTGAGCGATTTTTTATCTTTTGCCTTGTTGAGCAGATTCATTGCCATGTGTTTGATGACGGCAAAATTCTTGGGGCCGTGATCCTTACGAACACGGCTGTCATCATCGCGGAATGTGACGTCGAGCACCCAGTGGAGGCGGTTTTCAATCCCCCAATGGGAGCGTACCGCATGGGCAAAGCGCGGCGCATCTTTCGGTAGAGACGAGATGAAGTATCGGGTTTGTTGTGTTGTTTTCCCGTTGCTTTCACGGATCGAGACAACGCGACCAATACTGGTCAGGCCCGCCCAACCCGGATGGCGCTCTTGCAGCCATTCTATGGTGTCACTCTGGGTGTAGGTCCGGGTCTCAATCCGACCTTTATCGCCATCAACAGTCTGTAACGACGCAGTATTTTCATGCTCCCTCTCTTCAAACCACAGTTTCACATCCTCAAAAAGGCTGCTCTGATTTCCCTTGAGCGCCAGCACGTAGTCGGCCCCCTTGTCGCGGATTTTGCAGGCAATCTGGCGTTGGCACCCCATCGCGTCCAGCGTCACGATCGCGCCCTCAACGTGGAGCAAATCCAAGAGCAATGGAATGTCCTTGATCTCGTTCTTTTTGTGCGCACTTGCCCGCTGACCCAGTACCAGACGCAGATCATCACAGTAGGCCGAGATCAAATGCAGAGGTGTTTCACCACCGGCCTTTGACCCGCGCATCGTCTTGCCATCGACGGCCACAATCGAGCCTTCAACGCGTCCCGCCAGGCCAGCAGCCCATTGCGCAAAGGCTGTACTGAACTTCTCCGGATCAAGCAGCCGAAACACCGTTGAAAGCGTGTCATGCGAGGGAATGCCGTGCTCAAAAGGGGCCAATTTGCGCAGAAACTTCAGCTTTTCTTCACCATATTCGACAATATCAACGACACTCTCGCCGCCCGAGACCACCGCACACAGGCTTAAAAGCAGGATCTCATCAAGCGGGTAAAGCACCTTCGCCTGCTGGCGAGGGTCAGGGATGGCCGAAATAACAGATTGAAATGATGTAGTCTTTTCCAAAGCAAGTCCTCCAGATGCGTGTTCTGGTGACATTGAATCAGACGTTGATGCACGTAGCAAACACGGGCCAGCTATTCATGCGATACCCCTGCCAAAACTGGTTGAAGAGCTTGCCGAGGGCGACCAGATATGCACCAAAGACAGCGGCGCGCAAGAGGTTCGCTGGATTGGCAGCCGGCGAATGACCGGGGGTCGGCTGATCGTCATGCCGCACTTGCGACCGATACGTCTTATACCAACGGCCCCCAGATTTGACACAAGGGGATTCCCACGAGCGGCGTGATCTGATTCAGTGGCATCAAGGCAAGGGAGGCTTTGATGGCAGTAAGGATTACGCGAAAAGACAAGTCCGCAGGCGAGCTTCGCCAGGAAGCGGCGCGGTGCCGGGATGGGAAAGCGGCGCGACGGATGTTGGCGATTGCCCTGGTTCTGGATGGGGTTGACCGCAAGACGGCGGCAGAAAACTGCGGCATGGATCGGCAGACGCTGCGGGATTGGGCCCACCGTTACAATGCGGAGGGCGTGTCGGCCTGTTCAACCGTCGCCCGCCGGATCCACCCTGTCTGCTGAGCGCGGCACAGAAGGAGGAGTTGGCGGAAATGGTTCGGGCGGGTCCCGACCCCGAAACCGATGGGGTTGTGCGCTGGCGGCGCATTGATCTGAAACGCAAGATCGAAGAGCGCTTCGGCGTCACCATGCATGAGCGAACTGTTGGCAAACAATTGGCAAGCCTGGGCTTTCGGCGTCTGTCGGTGCGCCCGCAGCATCCGAAATCCGACCCGGATGCACAGGAGGCTTTTAAAAAAACTTCGCCGCAGAGGTAGAAGCAGCCTTGCCGGAAACAGCCCGCAGCAAGCCCCTGGAGATATGGTTTCAGGATGAAGCGCGGGTTGGCCAGCAGGGCACGCTCACCCGTATCTGGGCCGAGCGTGGAACACGCCCCCGTGCCCCGCGCGACACCCGCTATATCTGGAGCTACATTTTCGGCGCCGTCTACCCGGAACGGGCTGAAGCGGCCGCTCTGATCATGCCACATGCCGACACACAGGTCATGAGCGCGCATCTCGCCGAGATCGCTAAAACCGTCGCATCGGGCGCACATGCCCTTCTCATTCTGGATGGCGCTGGCTGGCACGGTTCGGCAGAGCTGGAGGTACCCGACAACATCACCCTGCTCAAACTCCCGCCCTATTCCCCTGAACTCAACCCGATGGAAAATGTGTGGGCTTATCTGCGTGCCAACAAGCTCGCCATATCCGTCTTCGACAATTATGAGCAGATCGTCGACAGGTGTTGCGAAGCATGGAACTTCTTTGCAAACGACAAAACCGCAATCACGTCAATCACTACCAGACAATGGGCCAAAACGGTCAACGACTAGGGCCGTTGGTATTATGAGCAGTTTCAGCGGGTCCTGCGCTTAGTGTCTGATTCAAAACTCTACGGATGATTACAATGCCTTGCAATTTTACGCGTGAGGGTTCTGATATGTGCAACGAGTATCCATGCCTGTGAACTTGCGATGGATTTTTCCCAATCTTTGGCCAATCGCCGGCAGCGGTTGAGCCATGCGAAGGTGCGCTCGACGACCCATCTTCTGGGAATGACTTCGAAGCCTTCCGCAGTGTCGAAGCGCTTGACGATCTGGATTGTCCAGTCACCGATGCCTTCAAGAGCGTCGCGCAGCTTTGGTCCGGCATAACCGCCATCCGCAAAGATATGGCGCAAGTTTGGATGGGAATACCGGATGGATTTCAACACTTCCGGTGCGCCATCACGGCTTGAATACCGGCGCTATGCACGACCAACCCAACAATAAACCCGAGCGTGTCGGTGACAATGTGGCGCTTGCGGCCCTTGGTTTTCTTGCCCGCGTCATAGCCCGAAATGCCACCGCTTTCCGTTGTTTTTATGGTCTGGCTATCAATGACACCAGCGGTGGGGCCGGGCTTCTTGCCATGAAACTCGCGCGCCGTCGCCACCAGAAAATGGCTGATCACTTCAAAGATGCCATCGTTGCGCCAGCCATAGAAATAGTAGCGCACGGTGGACACTGGCGGGAAATCATTGGGCAGCATACGCCACGCACACCCGGCGCTGGCGATGTACAAAATGGCATCCAGAACATCGCGCATCGCCGTGCTGCGCGGACGACCAGTTGTTTTAGGCGGCGGCAGGAATGGCGCGATCAAACCCCATTCCTGATCAGTTAAATCGCTTGCATAGCGTCCCGAATGCCGTTCATATCGGGCGCGAGTGGTTTCCGTCCAGACCATTGTGATCTCCCTCGAATCTTATCAATCCGATTGAATCACAACTCGCTGAAATCACTCAATTAGTTTTGGATCAGACACTTAGGGCACATGCGCTGGCTGAGGGTGAACCGGACGGCGATTTGATCGTCTCGCCAGACCACCGGGTTCTGGTGAAGGGACCTAATGCGCAGGCGCTTTTCAATACGCCCGAAGTACTGGTGGCGGCGCGCGATCTGATCAATGACAGCTCGGTTCGCGTCGAGAACGCATGTCACGAAGTGTCGTATGTTCATTTGATGCTTGATGCGCATCAGATTGTCTGGGCGAACGGAGTGGAATGCGAAAGTTTTCACCCTGCGGGTGCGACTCTTGAAAAAGTCGAACCGCAACAGCGGCAAGCCCTGCTGGACCAGTTTCCCGAGATTTGCGACGATCCGTTTCTTTACGGCGATTACGCCCGGCGTAACCTGACGCGGTCCGAGGCTGCCATTCTTGCGCATGGCATCTTCGCCGGCCATTGACTTCGTTCCTTGGGGCGCTATAAGCGCGCTGTTCCGGCCCTTCGGAGGCCGGATCATTCATTTGGTGTTGGTGGCCCCCGCAAGGCGATGCCTGTCGCCCCGGACCTGATCCGGGGAAAGGACAACGCCCTTCATAGCGGCCCATCGAACGGCCTCGTTAAACGAAGGAGATCAGCCGTGACCAAACGCACGTCTGCCAAACATAAAATCGACCGCCGGATGGGCGAAAACATCTGGGGTCGTCCGAAATCACCGGTCAACCGTCGTGAATATGGCCCCGGCCAGCATGGTCAGCGCCGCAAAGGCAAACTCAGCGACTTTGGTTTGCAGTTGCGCGCCAAACAGAAACTGAAAGGCTACTACGGCGACCTGACCGAAAAGCAGTTCAAGCGCATTTTTGCCGAAGCCGCCCGGGTGCGTGGCGACACCGGTGAAAACCTGATCGGCCTGCTAGAGCGCCGCATCGACGCTGTGGTCTACCGCGCCAAATTCGTGCCGACCATTTTTGCAGCCCGTCAGTTCGTGAACCACGGCCACGTCACGGTGAACGGAAAAAAGGTCAACATACCAAGTTACCGCGTGAAAGAGGGCGACGTGATCGAAGTGCGTGACCGGTCCAAGCAAATGGTACTGGTTCTGGAAGCCTCGCAATTGCCGGAGCGCGACGTGCCTGATTATCTGGACGTGGATTTTTCCAAGATGAAGGCAACGTTCGTGCGCACACCGGCATTGGGTGATGTGCCCTATCCGGTGATGATGGAGCCTAATCTGGTCATCGAATATTACGCACAGAACTAAGAATTCCGCTTGCCACCAATCCCAGAGGGCCGCCCGTTAGGGTGGCCCTTTTGATGCTGAACGCTTGACCTGAAGAGCGCGCCGCGCTGCAAAGTTCCTTGCCTATCCGGTTTACACCCACACCCACTAGGGCTAGAATGGGCGCAAACCGGATATAGGGGAGCGCGCCATGGATGTTCTCGACCGCGCCGATCTCCCATTCCCGCATTCGCTACCCGAGTTCCAGCGACTTTTCCCCGATGATGCGGCCTGCGCCGCCTACCTGGAGAAAGCCCGCTGGGGAGACGGCTTTGCCTGCCCGCACTGCGGCACGGCGGGAGAGCCGTTCCACTTTGAAAACCGCCCTGGCGTCCTGCGCTGCCGCAAGTGCCGCCAGAACACCGGGCTGACGGTGGGAACAGTGATGGAGCGTAGCCACACTCCGCTGAACGTCTGGTTCTGGGCCGCTTATCTGGTCGCCAGTCAGACGCCCGGCATGTCCGCCGTGCAGTTTCAGCGGCAACTTGGTCTTTCGCGCTACGAGACGGCCTTTCAAATTCTCCACAAGCTCCGCTCGGGCATGGTGCGGCCCAACCAAGACAGGATCGGTGGACAGCCCAAGAACCATGTTGAGGTGGACGAAACCTGGGTTGGCGGGCGAACAACGCGTGGGGAAGGCCGTGGTGTTCACCACAAGGTTCCCGTCTCCTGTGCCATCGAGGTGCGTCATCGAAAGCCGGGCACCAAGCTCGACAACCGGAAAGACGGACGCTATGCCGGACGCGTTCGGCTCGCCGTCGTGCTCGACCGTAGCGCCGAGTCGCTCTGTGGGTTCGTCGAGAGCACCGTCGCGCCGGGATCGCTGATCGTTACTGACGATTGGAGCGGCTATGCTGGCCTCGGTAAGCGCGGCTATGAGCACTTCGCTGTTGCCGAGTGTGGTGATCCAGAGGTTGCCGAGCAATACCTGCCGATCATCCATCTGGTTTTCGCCAACCTGAAGACGTGGCTGATCGGTATCCACCACGGCGTTAGCCACCAGCACCTACAAGCCTACCTCAACGAGTTCACCTTCCGCTTCAACAGGCGGTTCTACCCGTTCAACGCCTTCCGCTCATTGCTCGGCATCGCGGGCGACACCTCTGCTCCAACCTATGCCGAGCTTTACTCGGGAGAGTGGCGGCACCCTACATGTAGCGGTCATGGGCGTTAACCGGATAGGCAAGCAAAGTTCGAAAGCCTGCATCGGCCCGAAGCCTGAAATGTCACTTGCAAGTGACTTTGCTAGCGCGTGCTAATCCGGCACTGGCCATGCACTGCGCCGCCCGCTAAGAGATTGCGGACCATAATCTTGAGACCCAGGTAATGACCACGGCCATTCAACCGCAATCCGGCATTTTGGATATTCGCCCGTATCGGGGTGGTGCGAGCCATGTGGACGGTGCCGAGGATGCTGTGAAACTGTCGTCAAACGAAAACCCGTTTGGCGCGGGCGAGGCGGCGCGTGAGGCTTTTACGCGCACGGCGCAGCACATGCACCGCTATCCGTCTTCTGATCACGCCGCATTGCGGGCGGCAATTGCGCAGGTCCACGGCCTAGACGCAGAGCGGATCATTTGCGGTGCCGGTTCGGACGAGATTATTGGGTTTTTATGCCAGGCCTACGCCGGGCCGGGCACCGATGTGATCCACACCGAGCACGGGTTTTCGATGTACCGGATAAGCGCGCTTGCCGCTGGTGCGACGCCGGTCGAGGTGCCAGAGCAGACACGCGTGGTTGATGTGGATGCGATTCTGGCGGCTTGCAGCGGGCGCACGAAACTGGTGTTCATCGCCAACCCGGCCAATCCCACGGGCACGATGATCGGTGGCAGTGACGTTGCGCGGCTGGCCGCGGGTCTGCCAGAGCAAGCGATACTGGTTCTGGACGGGGCCTATGCGGAATATGTCGACAGCTTTGACGGTGGCGCGGGATTGGTGGGCCGTCGCGATAATGTGGTCATGACGCGGACGTTTTCCAAACTGTACGGGCTGGGTGGATTGCGGATCGGCTGGGGTTACGGTCCGGCGAACATAATCGAAGTGCTGAACCGGATTCGTGCGCCGTTCAACCTGTCGCAGGCGCAGCAAGACACCGCCCAGGCCGCTATGTACGACCGCGATTATGCCAACAAATGCCGCTCTGAAAACAGCCGGATGCGGGTCTGGCTGGCGCGTGCGCTGGCCGAGATCGGCGTGCCGTCGGACAGATCTTGCGCGAATTTCATATTGGCGCGCTTTGCCGATCGGGAAGAGGCAGAGGCCTGTGATGAACACATGAAATCAAACGGGCTGATTGTGCGGCGTGTGGCCGGCTACAAGTTGCCCGCCTGTCTGCGAATCACCGTCGGGGATGAGGAAAGTTGCCGCCGGGTGGCGCATGCGGTGACTGCGTTCAAGGAGAGCCGGGGATGAGCGTTATTTACGAACGCGTGGCCCTTATTGGGTTGGGGCTGATTGCCGGCTCAATGGCGCTGGCGATGCGGCGCGGCGGATTGGCCGGGCATGTGGTTGGCACCGCGCGAACCGCTGAAACCAGGGATATTGCGCGCGATCTGGGCCTGTGTGACGAAGTTGTGGACAGTGCGGCTGCGACCGTTCAGGGCGCCGATCTGGTGGTTCTGGCGGTGCCCGTTGGCGCGATGGAAGCGGTGGCACGCGAGATCGGACCGCATCTGAAAGACGGCTCCACGCTGACCGACGTGGGTTCGGTCAAGCGCGCGGTGATCCAGGCGGTGGCGCCGCATTTGCCGGAAGGCGTGGATTTCGTGCCGGGTCACCCATTGGCCGGGACTGAGAAATCAGGCCCGAAATCCGGTTTTGCAGAGCTGTTTGACAACCGCTACTGCCTGCTGGTGCCACCCGAAGGCACGCGCGAAGGTGCGGTGGCAAAGCTGCGCAGCCTTTGGGAAGGCATCGGCTGCAATGTCGAGATCATGGACCCGGATCACCACGATCTGGTGCTGGCGGTGACCAGCCACGCGCCACATCTGATTGCTTACACGATGGTCGGAGTGGCCGATGACATGCGCCGGATCACCGACAGTGAAGTGATCAAGTATTCCGCCGCAGGTT
The DNA here is from genome assembly GCA_965237505.1 of Paracoccaceae bacterium. Classification (GTDB taxonomy): domain Bacteria; phylum Pseudomonadota; class Alphaproteobacteria; order Rhodobacterales; family Rhodobacteraceae; genus NVTR01. The sequence goes on from CBDEFR010000008.1 coordinate 423,797, forward strand.
TCCGGGATTTCACCCGCATCGCGGCGTCTGATCCGGTGATGTGGCGCGACGTTTTTCTGAACAACAAGGACGCGACGCTGGAAATATTGAGGCGATTCACCGAAGAGCTTTTTGCCCTGCAGCGGGCCATTCGCACCGGCGATGGCGACCATCTGCAGGACTATTTCACTCGCACCCGGGCGATCCGGCGCGGAATTATCGCGGCGGGTCAGGATACCGAGGCTGCGGATTTTGGCCGTGGAGTAAAACGGTGAAGTTGCGGGTGGCGACATTGGCAATTGGCGTAGTTTTTGCGGCTCAGATGATCCTGGCGGACGCTCCGGTCCGGTCGTTGCGCCCGATGGCACGCCCGGCTGCGGATGCGCGGCCCGATTTTGCGGTGTTTATCACCTCGACGTCTGGCGTTCACGCGTCGCTCCGACCGCTCGCGCGCCCTGCAGCGTTGCGCCGTCAGAACACCGTCGCCACACCTGCGCCAATGGCCGTTCAGCCAACACGTGTGGCGACGCGCAAGGGCTCGGTCTGCGGGGTGCGCGCGATCAGGGGTGAAAGGCTGGCGGCCATTGAGGGCAAGCTGCGCGGCTGTGGCGTGGCTGACCCGGTGCGAATATCTTCGGTGGACGGGGTGGCGCTGTCGCAGCCCGCGATCATGAATTGCACGACGGCCAAGGCGTTGAACAAATGGGTGAAAAACGGCGTCAAGCCGATTGTGGCGCGGCTTGGAGGCGGTGTGTCAAGCCTGCAGGTGGCGGCGCATTACAGCTGTCATCCGCGAAACAACCGGGCAGCGGCGAAGATTTCTGAGCATGGCCGCGGGCGCGCGGTGGATATATCCGCGATCATCCTGAACAATGGTATGTCGCTGTCGGTGCTGAAGGGTTGGCAGGATCGCATCCAGGGCAAGCTATTGAAAAAGATGCACCGGGCGGCGTGCGGGCCTTTTGGGATCGTTCTGGGGCCAAATTCAGATCGGTTTCACCGAGATCATTTTCACTTGGACACGGCCAGGCATCAGGGCGGCAGTTACTGCCGATAAGATTTCAACCAGGCATTTTCAAATTGGAAGTCAGAGACGCCGGCAAATCGTGCCGTGCGTGAAACTGCGCTTTGCAGCCGTGCCAGCCGGCCTTTGCCAATGCTCACGCCGGACTCGGGCCAGAACGCCGTGACCACCAGCAGGTCATCCTGCCGGTTGCATTTCATGTCAATGCGGCCGATCAGGCGGGCCAGGGGAATCGCATGAAGGTTATGTCCGGAGAATTTGCAGTAAGAACCGATTGTTCCATCCGGCCTTTTTGCGCATGACCCTGAGCGATTTTTTATCTTTTGCCTTGTTGAGCAGATTCATTGCCATGTGTTTGATGACGGCAAAATTCTTGGGGCCGTGATCCTTACGAACACGGCTGTCATCATCGCGGAATGTGACGTCGAGCACCCAGTGGAGGCGGTTTTCAATCCCCCAATGGGAGCGTACCGCATGGGCAAAGCGCGGCGCATCTTTCGGTAGAGACGAGATGAAGTATCGGGTTTGTTGTGTTGTTTTCCCGTTGCTTTCACGGATCGAGACAACGCGACCAATACTGGTCAGGCCCGCCCAACCCGGATGGCGCTCTTGCAGCCATTCTATGGTGTCACTCTGGGTGTAGGTCCGGGTCTCAATCCGACCTTTATCGCCATCAACAGTCTGTAACGACGCAGTATTTTCATGCTCCCTCTCTTCAAACCACAGTTTCACATCCTCAAAAAGGCTGCTCTGATTTCCCTTGAGCGCCAGCACGTAGTCGGCCCCCTTGTCGCGGATTTTGCAGGCAATCTGGCGTTGGCACCCCATCGCGTCCAGCGTCACGATCGCGCCCTCAACGTGGAGCAAATCCAAGAGCAATGGAATGTCCTTGATCTCGTTCTTTTTGTGCGCACTTGCCCGCTGACCCAGTACCAGACGCAGATCATCACAGTAGGCCGAGATCAAATGCAGAGGTGTTTCACCACCGGCCTTTGACCCGCGCATCGTCTTGCCATCGACGGCCACAATCGAGCCTTCAACGCGTCCCGCCAGGCCAGCAGCCCATTGCGCAAAGGCTGTACTGAACTTCTCCGGATCAAGCAGCCGAAACACCGTTGAAAGCGTGTCATGCGAGGGAATGCCGTGCTCAAAAGGGGCCAATTTGCGCAGAAACTTCAGCTTTTCTTCACCATATTCGACAATATCAACGACACTCTCGCCGCCCGAGACCACCGCACACAGGCTTAAAAGCAGGATCTCATCAAGCGGGTAAAGCACCTTCGCCTGCTGGCGAGGGTCAGGGATGGCCGAAATAACAGATTGAAATGATGTAGTCTTTTCCAAAGCAAGTCCTCCAGATGCGTGTTCTGGTGACATTGAATCAGACGTTGATGCACGTAGCAAACACGGGCCAGCTATTCATGCGATACCCCTGTCAGGCGGGCGCCTTCGAGCACCGGAAAGACACAATAGCCGTATTTGCGCTGTGCCTTGGGCACGTATGCCTCAATTCGATAGTCAAATCCGAATAATCGTACGGCGCGGTCGCGGTCGCGCAGTGCCAGGTCAAACGGGCTGAGGATGCGCACCGATGCGGGCGGAGCAGGCGCGCCTGCTGCCACTGCAATCACATCTGGTCGAGCAAAACAGGCCATTTGACTGCCGTTTGTGCAGGTGACATCGATCTTGATGATTCCACCATTTTCCAGTGCTCTGGTGCACCAGGTGCGTGCCTCGGCCGGCGTGACCTTGGCCCAGAACGCAGCGATTTCGCCCGAGGTGGCAAAGCCAAGCCGGTCAAGTGCGGCGTTGCAGGCCCAGTCAATGGTGTCGCCAGGCGACGGGATATGCGCCAATGCATCGGCTGGCAGCACGCGCTCGGTCAGGTCATAGATCTTGCGAAACGCCTTTCAGCGGGTGACCGACACCAGACCGGCGTGCCACAGGTATTCAAGCGCGGTCTTGGACGGGTGCCAGTCCCTCCAGCCACCGGAGCCACGGTCTTGGCCATCGCCAACATCGGCGGAACTGACCGGCCCGCCGGATCGGATTTGTTCCAGCACCGGTTCGATGTGATCTTCAAATCCGCGCCGACGCTTTTGCCAGTGCTCGCGCAGATATTCTGCGTCGCGATCAAACTGCAGACGCCAGTGCGAAAAAAATTCGGTTGGTATGATCGCGGCGTCGTGTGTCCAGTGTTCAAACAGACAGCGGTCGCGTTCCAGAAGCGGGCGCAGGTTTTTCGGGCGGTAGGAATGGCGGCGCGCGTGCAGGATCATGTGATGGGCGCGCTGAACGGTGTTGATGCTGTCGACTGGAACAAACCCGAGCCTTTGGATCAGCGCGCGCAGGTCTTCACCCCTGGCCGGGCCGGTCGCGGGTTCACCCAGGCCGTGACGGTGCAAAAACAACCCCGGGCGGCGGCGTTGCCAAGAACCGCGCGCGCCGCCATCAACGGCGGGCCAGGCGCGGCGCGGGGCCAAGCGGGATTGGCCCGAATGACATGAACCCATCCTGAAAACTCAGCGGCAAATCCAGAATGTCAGGATCGTCCGACATGCCGGCCAGACCTTCCAGAGCCTGCTCCAGCGTCAGCGCAATGCCCTTCGAAACCGCTCCGGTGGCAATGCCGATGGCCAGCATTTTGCGCCAGTTCGTCGCCTTCATGGTGATCCGGCCGCTCGGCACGCCGCGCGCGTCAAACGCCAGCTCTCCGGCGGCCGTCAGGTCAAGCTCGCCCCAGGTTGCCTGCAATTTCTTGAGCACAAAGTCGGTAATCTGTGGCCGTTCTTGCTCCAGAGAATGGCGGTCCCACTGCGCGTCAAAACCGACCGTCGCGTCGATCGTTAAAGTGTCAAATACAGCAGGATGCGCGCCAGCCGGATCGAGCTGTGCAAGCAGAGCGACCGAAGGACGAACGCCGGAGAACTCAATCGCGATGTCATGGGCAAATGGCGTGCCATCGGTCTGGCGCGTCGCAATGCGTCCGGCCGCGATTTTTGTAGCCCAGTTGCGCGAAGAAAGAAGTGCAAGGTTGTCAATGACAAAGGATGACCGGTCAAACGCGAGCGATGTGCCGGACTCAAATGCCACCGAGGCGATCATTTGTTCGCTGCTCACGGTAATTTGTTCGCCGGGCAGCGCGATGGATTGCTGGTCTGGCCAAACCGCGATGATGTGGTTGGGCTTGTAGCTGAGTGCCAATATCTGAAAGTTCGGAGCCAGCCAGGCGGCACCGGAGCGTTGATCGATCAATGCCAATTCGGTTATGGTCGTGTCAAACCGGTTTGGGAAGCCGCGGGTTTTCAGCGACGAATATTCGGCGATCCAGCCGTCACCCGATTGATCAGATAACCAGGTGGCCAGGCCACGTTGGACGGCGCGCGAGGCGGCAAACCAATAGCCGCCCCAGAGCATGCAAGCCGCAATAATCACAATGATCAGTTTGCGCATCGGCGGGTCTTTGACTTGGACATGACGAAGTGTTTAAAGCGCCAAATGTTGGAGGGCCAGAGCAATGGGTGACGCGCCGCTTTGGGTGTTTGGATACGGATCGCTAATGTGGAATCCGGGATTTGAGCATGACGCGCGCGCAATCGCGCGCCTGTCGGGGTATGCGCGCACGTTCTGCATGCGCTCGATCCATCATCGCGGCACGCCCGAGCATCCGGGGCTGGTTCTGGCGCTTGACGCTGTGCCGGGTGCGGCGTGCGATGGACTGGTGTTTCGCGTGACGCCGGGGAGCGAGGCGCAAACGCTTGCAGATTTGCGCGAACGAGAGCTGATTTCATCCGCGTATCTGGAGAAAATCCTGCCGGTGGACATAGTTGGTGGCCCGCGTGTTCAGGCGTTGACCTTTGTCGTGGACCGCGAGCACGCGCAGTATTGCGGCGGTCTGACTTTGGCCGAGCAGGCAGATGTCATTACCAGCGCCGTGGGCGGGCGCGGTGCGAACACCGATTATCTTTACAGTACCACCGAGCATCTGGCCGAATTGGGCATCCGAGATCCTGATCTGGAATGGCTGGCCGAGCGGGTTCGACAAATCGTGCAATTTGCGCCCAAATAATCTGCTGTTGGCACTGGCCGCGACTATCCCTATCTTGTGCGAAAAATAACTGCTTCAGGATTTGTCCAGATGGACCAGCCGGATCGCGAGGCCGAGCCGTTTTTTACCCAACCTGTGCGCCAGATCTCGTTGATGCTGATCTGTCTGGCGCTGGTCGCGTTTGGCGCCTATGTGGCCTATCCGCGGGTGTCCGGGGTTTTTCTGTCAAACCCGGCTTTCAACGGATTTATCATATTCGTGTTCGTGATCGGAGTGTTGGCCTGCTTCTGGCAGGTCATTCAACTGAGGAGCTCGGTCAGTTGGATCGAGGGGTTTGTCGGCGGGCGGCCCGGCCACGCCATGATCACAGCGCCACGTTTGTTGGCACCATTGGCGGCTTTGCTGCGCTCGCGCGGGGCGCGCATGCAGATCGGGTCATCTTCGGCGCGCTCGATCCTGGATTCGGTCGCCACGCGTATTGATGAGGCGCGCGACATCACGCGCTACATCATTAACCTTTTGATTTTCCTCGGCCTTTTGGGAACATTCTTTGGGTTGGCCACGACAGTTCCGGCCGTTGTGGACACCATCCGCTCGCTCGCGCCACGAGAGGGCGAGGGTGCGGTTGAGATTTTTTCACGCCTGATGAGCGGGCTTGAAACACAGCTTGGCGGCATGGGCGTGGCATTTGGATCGTCGCTGCTTGGGCTGGCGGGCTCTTTGGTTGTGGGTCTGCTGGAGCTATTCGCCGGGCACGGGCAGAACCGGTTTTACCGCGAGCTGGAAGAATGGTTGTCCACAATCACCCGGCTCGGGTTTTCCAGCGGCGACAGCGAAACGCATACAGATCAGGGCGCGGCGACGGCACTTTTGCAGCATTTCGGCGAACAGATGGAGGCCCTGCAATCGCTGTTCACGCAATCCGATGTCAGCCGGGCTTTGGTGGACGAGCGGCTGGGGATGCTCACTGATTCCGTGGACGAGCTGGTGGCGGGCCTGCAGGAAAGTCGCGAAGATGCGGCCAAATCAGAAGCAGCGGCGGCGTCAGAAAATACCAAAGCGCTGGCCAGCGTGGCCGACGGGGTGAACGGTTTGGTGGCGAGCTTGAAGAAAAGTCGCGACGATGCAGCCAGATCAGAGATTGCCGCGGCGTCGGAAAATACCAAAGCGCTGGCCAGAGTGGCCGTGGGGCAGGATCGACTGATATCGGCGCTGGAATCGAAAAACGAAACGACCGGCGCCCATGTGGACGCCGAAAGCCGGATGCGCCTGCGCTCGATCGACGTGCAATTGCTGCGGATCCTTGAAGAGATGTCGGCGGGGCGCCAGGAGAGCCTTTCTGATCTGCGTACCGACCTTGCGGCGCTCAACAAAGCGGTTCGGGGTGTGAGGCGCGATGCGACAGGTGCCACCGGGCGAAGGAGCTAGGCAATGGCGCTGACACGGCGATCCACACAACGCATGTCGGGTAATATCTGGGCCGGCTTTGTCGATGCCATGACGGCGCTGTTGCTGGTGCTGATGTTTGTGCTGACGATTTTCATGATCGTCCAGTTCATGTTGCGCGAAACCATTACCGGGCAGGAAAGCGAGCTTGACCTGCTGACCGCGGAAGTCACAGCGCTGGCCCGGGCGCTTGGGCTTGAGCAGCAACGGTCGTTTCAACTGGAAGAGCAGGTATCAATCCTTGGCACATCGCTTGATCGTGGCCGCACGGAAAGTGAGGCGCAGTCGGTGCTGATCGCCAACCTGACCGCGCAAAGTTTGGCTTTGACCGATGAGCTGACGCTGAGACAGGCGCAGATCACCTCTTTTGAAGCGCAGGTGGCAACGCTGCTGGCCGAGCGCGACACGGCGCGTGCCAAGGGATCGGTTCTGGCGGCGAATATCGAGGATCTGGAAGCAGAGCGTTCGCGAATAATTTCCGAGCGCGAGGCCCTGCAACTGATGCTGGCCAGCGCCCGCGACGAAATTGATGTGCAGGTCGAACTGGCGCGTTTGGCGGCTGCACGGCGGCAGGCACTGGACGCTTTGGTGACTGATTTGCGCAGCCGCGTGGCGGACCGGGATACATCGCTGGTCGATGCGTTGGCCCGGCTTGACTCCAGCGAGCAACGGGCGGTGTCATTGACGGCGCGGCTGGCGGAGTTGGAAACCGCGGTTTCCGAGGAGGAAGCCGCGCGTCTGGCTCAGGCCGCGATTGCGGCCGCGCTCAGGGATCAGCTGGGGGATGTCCAAACAGCGCTTAGCGAGGAAGAAAAGGCCCGGCTGGCGCAGGCTGCAGCGGCGGCGGCGCTTGAGTTGGAGCTCGCGGACGTACAGACCGCGCTTGGCGAGGAAGAAAAGGCCAGGCTGGCCGAAGCCGCAGTTGCTGCGGCACTGGCGATCAATCTGGCCGACGCTCAAAACGCGCTTAGCGAAGCGGAAAAGGCCAGGCTGGCCGAAGCCGCAGTTGCTGCGGCACTGGCGATCAATCTGGCCGACGCTCAAAACGCGCTTAGCGAAGCGGAAAAGGCCAGCCTGGCCGACGCCGCTGCTGCTGCTGCGCTGAAGGCGCGACTGGCCGATACCGAATCCGCGCTTAGCGAAGAAGAAAAGGCCAGGCTGGCCGAAGCCGCAGTTGCTGCGGCACTGGCGATCAATCTGGCCGACGCTCAAAACGCGCTTAGCGAAGCGGAAAAGGCCAGGCTGGCCGACGCCGCTGCTGCTGCCGCGCTGAAGGCGCGACTGGCCGATACCGAATCCGCGCTTAGCGAAGAAGAAAAGGCCAGGCTGGCCGAAGCCGCAGTTGCTGCGGCACTGGCGATCAATCTGGCCGACGCTCAAAACGCGCTTAGCGAAGCGGAAAAGGCCAGGCTGGCCGACGCCGCTGCTGCTGCCGCGCTGAAGGCGCGACTGGCCGATACCGAATCCGCGCTTAGCGAAGAAGAAAAGGCCAGGCTGGCCGAAGCCGCAGTTGCTGCGGCACTGGCGATCAATCTGGCCGACGCTCAAAACGCGCTTAGCGAAGCGGAAAAGGCCAGGCTGGCCGACGCCGCTGCTGCTGCCGCGCTGAAGGCGCGACTGGCCGATACCGAATCCGCGCTTAGCGAAGAAGAAAAGGCCAGGCTGGCCGAAGCCGCAGTTGCTGCGGCACTGGCGATCAATCTGGCCGACGCTCAAAACGCGCTTAGCGAAGCGGAAAAGGCCAGGCTGGCCGACGCCGCTGCTGCTGCCGCGCTGAAGGCGCGACTGGCCGATACCGAATCCGCGCTTAGCGAAGAAGAAAAGGCCAGGCTGGCCGAAGCCGCAGTTGCTGCGGCACTGGCGATCAATCTGGCCGACGCTCAAAACGCGCTTAGCGAAGCGGAAAAGGCCAGGCTGGCCGACGCCGCTGCTGCTGCCGCGCTGAAGGCGCGACTGGCCGATACCGAATCCGCGCTTAGCGAAGAAGAAAAGGCCAGGCTGGCCGAAGCCGCAGTTGCTGCGGCACTGGCGATCAATCTGGCCGACGCTCAAAACGCGCTTAGCGAAGCGGAAAAGGCCAGCCTGGCCGACGCCGCTGCTGCTGCCGCGCTGAAGGCGCGACTGGCCGATACCGAATCCGCGCTTAGCGAAGAAGAAAAGGCCAGGCTGGCCGAAGCCGCAGTTGCTGCGGCACTGGCGATCAATCTGGCCGACGCTCAAAACGCGCTTAGCGAAGCGGAAAAGGCCAGCCTGGCCGACGCCGCTGCTGCTGCCGCGCTGAAGGCGCGACTGGCCGATACCGAATCCGCGCTTAGCGAAGAAGAAAAGGCCAGGCTGGCCGAGGCCGCTGCTGCTGCTGCCCTAAGGGTGCGACTTGCCGATGCTGAAACCGCGCTAAGCGAAAATGAAAGGATCAGGCTGGCCGAGGCCGCTGCGGCAGAGAGATTGCGCCAGCGCCTGAAGGACGCCGATGACGAACTGACCGCGATGACGCTGGCGCTGGAAGAACAGCGGCGCAAGGCCGAAGAGACGCTGACCCTGATTGCAGCTGCAAATGCAGTGGAAACTGATCTGAACGCGCGCCTGTTGGCGGCGGTTCTGGCGCAGGACCGGTTGCGTGATCAACTGGCAGAAAACCAGGGCGATCAGGCCGCAACAAGCGCCCGATTGGCAGATGTCGAGCTGGCACTGGCCGCCGCGCTGCTGGCGCGCGACACCATTGCCACGCAGCTAAAGTCTGCCAAAAATCAACAGGCCGATACCGCATCGCGGCTTGCCAGTGCCGAGGTGGCGCTGGCCGCGGCCTTGATTGCGCGCGACACGTTGACGGCGCAACTGCAGGCTGCCAATGATCAGCAGATCGATACCGCATCGCGGCTTGCCAGTGCGGATGATGCGCTGGCCGCAGAGCTGGTATTGCGCGAACAACTGCGTGGCAGCCTGCAGGATGAGGCATTGCGCCGCGGCAATATCGAAGCCCGACTTCAGGCGGTTGAGATTGCCCTGACAATGGTCACCCAGGAACGCGATGCGCTGCTGGCGCGGGTCGAAAGTTCCGATGCCGACAGTCAAACTGCGTCGGCGCGACTGGCCAGTGCCCAACAAGCACTTGCAGTGGCATTGGCCGAGGCGGACGCGCTGCGCGCCGGGCTGGGCGACGAGGATGAGTTGCGTAAATTGCTGGCCGCAGCGCTGGCTGCGAAACTGGCAGCAGAGCAACAGGCCGGCAGCCAGATGAGCGCGGCTGAACAACGCGAGGTGTTGTTGGCGACGGCCAATGCGGCCCTGGCCGATACCGAATCCGCGCTTAGCGAAGAAGAAAAGGCCAGGCTGGCCGAGGCCGCTGCTGCTGCTGCCCTAAGGGTGCGACTTGCCGATGCTGAAACCGCGCTAAGCGAAAATGAAAGGATCAGGCTGGCCGAGGCCGCTGCGGCAGAGAGATTGCGCCAGCGCCTGAAGGACGCCGATGACGAACTGACCGCGATGACGCTGGCGCTGGAAGAACAGCGGCGCAAGGCCGAAGAGACGCTGACCCTGATTGCAGCTGCAAATGCAGTGGAAACTGATCTGAACGCGCGCCTGTTGGCGGCGGTTCTGGCGCAGGACCGGTTGCGTGATCAACTGGCAGAAAACCAGGGCGATCAGGCCGCAACAAGCGCCCGATTGGCAGATGTCGAGCTGGCACTGGCCGCCGCGCTGCTGGCGCGCGACACCATTGCCACGCAGCTAAAGTCTGCCAAAAATCAACAGGCCGATACCGCATCGCGGCTTGCCAGTGCCGAGGTGGCGCTGGCCGCGGCCTTGATTGCGCGCGACACGTTGACGGCGCAACTGCAGGCTGCCAATGATCAGCAGATCGATACCGCATCGCGGCTTGCCAGTGCGGATGATGCGCTGGCCGCAGAGCTGGTATTGCGCGAACAACTGCGTGGCAGCCTGCAGGATGAGGCATTGCGCCGCGGCAATATCGAAGCCCGACTTCAGGCGGTTGAGATTGCCCTGACAATGGTCACCCAGGAACGCGATGCGCTGCTGGCGCGGGTCGAAAGTTCCGATGCCGACAGTCAAACTGCGTCGGCGCGACTGGCCAGTGCCCAACAAGCACTTGCAGTGGCATTGGCCGAGGCGGACGCGCTGCGCGCCGGGCTGGGCGACGAGGATGAGTTGCGTAAATTGCTGGCCGCAGCGCTGGCTGCGAAACTGGCAGCAGAGCAACAGGCCGGCAGCCAGATGAGCGCGGCTGAACAACGCGAGGTGTTGTTGGCGACGGCCAATGCGGCCCTTGCCGACGAAGAAGCGAAATCAGCCGAGGGCCTGCGCAAACTTGCGCTATTAAATGAGCAGATCGCTGCGGTCAGTGCGCAACTTGGATCGCTGCAATCCTTGCTGGACGCAGCCGACGCGCGCGATGAAGACACGCAGGTAGAAGTCACCAATCTGAGCGCGCGGCTGAATGCCGCCCTGGCGCGGGTAGCAAGCGAGGAAAGCCGCCGGGCCCGGCTGGAAGAGGCCGAGCGTAAACGCCTGGAGGAAGAGGCCCGGCAACTGGCGCGCTACCGGTCGGAATTTTTCGGGCAAATTCGTGAAATTTTGGGCGACCGCGAAGGCGTGCGGATCGTTGGCGACCGGTTTGTGTTTTCCTCAGAGGTGCTGTTTGCCACGGCGTCGACTCAACTGGCGGACGAGGGCAAGGTGCAGATTGAGCGTGTGGCGAAAATTCTTGATGACGTTGCAGGTGCCATTCCACCAGAGATTGACTGGGTGATCCGCGTTGATGGCCACACTGATACCACGGCTCTGTCCGGCACCGGGCGCTACCGCGACAACTGGGAACTGTCACAGGCCCGTGCGCTCTCGGTGGTGCGATACATGACCGATGAGCTGGGGTTTTCGGCCACGCGCCTTGCCGCCACCGGATTTGGCGAGTTTCAGCCGGTTGCTTTGGGCGACAGCCCGGAAGCGTTGGCGCAGAACCGGCGGATTGAGCTGAAATTGACGGAAAGATAAGACCGGCGCGGTGCCAAGGAACCTGTTTGCGCATGATTGTGACGTTTCAGACCTTTATCTTGCTGCCGATTGGCTTGGGGCTTTTGGGCTTCTTTGAGCCCTGTACAATCGGTGGCCATCTTATTTTTCTGGATACACAAAAGAGCCGCGCAAACCTGGACAAGATCAAATCTGTGCTGATTTTCCTTGCCGTGCGGTCGCTGGTGGCTGGCATGTTCGGGGCAACGATCGCATTTATCGGTCAGCAGGTGATTTCGATCCAGACCGGTATCTGGCTGCTGTTCGGACTGATCTATCTGGGCGTCGGGGCAGCATTTTTGAATGGCAATGCCGGGTGGATAAAAATTCGAATTGATTTGGCGCCGGCAGCGTGGAAACGGGCGCAAAACCCTGTCCTGCTTGGGCTTGCTTTCGGGCTCAATATTCCGGCCTGTGCGGCGCCGATTCTGTTCGCACTGTTGGGGCTTGCTGCGACCGTGGGAACATTGCTGGCCGGGTTTGTGATGATGTTCCTGTTTGGGATGTTTCTTTCCTTGCCGCTAGTGCTGATTGCGACCATCCCCAAACTGGCCGGCGGTTTGGAACGGCTGGCACAAAAATTGCAGCAGATGCGCTGGATCGTTGGCCTTGTTTTCGTGGCTTTGGGACTTTGGTCGATCTGGTTTGGCCTCTTTGTCGATCCGCAAAACTGGTCAGGCCTGTGAAGAAAGATCGCCGGTTCGCCAGTGTTGCTGTGGCCGGTATCACGTTTCAGGCTGGCTCTGCGGCGGTGGATTCAGCGACCATCATGTCGGCTTTGGTCTTTCAGTTGACCGGCAGCTCGGTGCTGGTCGGGGCGGTCACCGCAATACTGCGCTTTGGCTGGCTGTTTCCGCAGCTGATCGTGGGATTTTTTGCGCAGCGCTCTCTCATGTCCGATTACAAGGTTTCGGACAAGATTTCCGTCCACCGGTGTCGAGAACATTCTGAGTTGACCGGTTTATGTACCATATGAGTTGACCGCTTCTGTTGCGGTTTCTGGCCCTGTGGGGAAGTGGTCGGTCGCGGAGCGGCTGTCCACTTGTCCACAGGGCGCCGGTCGGTCGCGTCGAAGCGGGTCACGCGGCCTCGCGGGTTTGGCTGTCGATCGGTTGGCCATCGGCGTGGTATCGCGCCAGACATCGCGGTCCATGGAAGACGGCCATTGTGCCGTCGGGGTATTCGTGGACGCGGACCCTGGCCTTGACGTAATGGCGGCGGTGGCGGCCGGCGGGGATCTGAAGTGCCAGGCGCTTGTAGCGCACCGTGTTGTCGTTTGAGACGGTGCGTTCCTCGTGGATGCACAGGATGTCGTCGAGCGCGCCGGTGAAGGGGACGAAGGCGGTGCCCCGGTCCTCGGCCGGGGTCGCGAAGCGGGCGTTGTGTTGTGGCAGGAAGACCTCCTTGAGGAAGCGGTTGGCCTCGACCATGTCGGTGATGCCGGCGAGCCTGAGTTCCTGGGGCAGGCGCTTCTGCAAGGTGCCGAACATGCGCTCCGAGCGCCCCCTTGCCTCGGGCGAGTAGGCCGGGATCAGCTCGATGCCGAGCTGCGCCAGGGCGCGGCCGACCTGGGTCGGGGTGTCCTTGTCCACCTTGCCGCCGGCCTCGGGCGTGTTCCAGTAGTGGCTGGCGCGGTCGGCGTAGAGCGAGCAGAACAGGCCCTTGGCCCGGATCGCCTCGGACACCCCCTGGAAGCTCGACATGGTGCCCTCTTCGGCGACGAAGAAGGCCGAGTAGATATCGCTGGTCGCATCGTCCATGGTGACGATCAGGTCCCACCATCGACCGGGGACCCACTCGTGGCTCGAGCCGTCCTGGTGCAACATCATGCCGGGCAAGGCACGGCGCGGCCGCTTGCGCCGGTGCGCCCCACGCCTGGGCGCCGCGCGCCTGCGCCCATGGGCTTGCAAGCTCAGCCGCAGCCAGTTGTAGCTGCGCTTGAAGCCGTGATCGGCCACCAGCTTCTCGTGGAAGTGCTTGGCCGTGAAGTCCCAGTAGCGGGTGTCGAACAACTCCAGCACCCGCGCCACCTCGTCCACCGGCGCGCGCCGCGCCGAGAGGCGGCCCAGGCGGCGGTCGTAGAGACCGTCGGCTCCCTCCGCCTCGTAGCGGTCGCGCCAGCGCCGGAAGGTGCGCTCCGAGACACCCAGAACCTCCGCCGCCTCCGCCTGTCTCAAGCCACCCCGATGGGTGCACCCGTAAACCTCCTCGAACTTCATCAATCTCAGTCCCTGTACCTGCTCCGTCCGACGCATCGCCTCCCTCCATGGCTTGGAGGCGTTCTAAAACCGGACAGATCATCTGGTACATAAACCGGACATATCGCGTGTTACCGACAGATTTCCGTCCACCGGTTGTGCCGGTGTCGAGGTCGATATAGAGTCGGCGCGCATGGCGGGAGGCGGGGCCATCGTAACGGCGGTTGGTCCATCTCTGATGCGCGGGTGAGTACCGCATGTCCCTGGGTTCGTCGCGGGGCTGCCTCGGTCTGGCGTCGAGCATGGGAGCGATCTCCCGCTCATAGAGCAATCGAGGGTTCCCCTGACCGTGGTCCCGCCTCCGGGCATGGGCGCCGGCGGCATGTTGGATTGGTTTGCGGCCCTCCTTTCAGGTTGCTTTCACGATCGTGTCGCGGTTCGCTCAGTCGGCCTTTCGCGGCGTCACGGCCCCATCGATGACCCAGGCGATGGCCCAGGCGAAGCCGAGCATCTCGCGGGCGATGGCCACCGTCACCACAGGGACCGGCTTGCCGGCGGCGATCAGTCGGCGATAGCGGGCGCAGAGTCGGCGTTGCCCCTTCCAGGCGATGTCACGAACCTCCTTGGGAAGCCCTTCCAAGCGATTGAGGTGGGGGCGGGCGACCCTGGCCGGCAGGCGGTAGGTCCAGGCGGCCTCGACCAGGACGCGGCGCGCCGCGCTCTCATGTCCGATTACAAGGTTTCGGACAAGATTTCCCAGGGGTATCGCATGAATAGCTGGCCCGTGTTTGCTACGTGCATCAACGTCTGATTCAATGTCACCAGAACACGCATCTGGAGGACTTGCTTTGGAAAAGACTACATCATTTCAATCTGTTATTTCGGCCATCCCTGACCCTCGCCAGCAGGCGAAGGTGCTTTACCCGCTTGATGAGATCCTGCTTTTAAGCCTGTGTGCGGTGGTCTCGGGCGGCGAGAGTGTCGTTGATATTGTCGAATATGGTGAAGAAAAGCTGAAGTTTCTGCGCAAATTGGCCCCTTTTGAGCACGGCATTCCCTCGCATGACACGCTTTCAACGGTGTTTCGGCTGCTTGATCTGGAGAAGTTCAGTACAGCCTTTGCGCAATGGGCTGCTGGCCTGGCGGGACGCGTTGAAGGCTCGATTGTGGCCGTCGATGGCAAGACGATGCGCGGGTCAAAGGCCGGTGGTGAAACACCTCTGCATTTGATCTCGGCCTACTGTGATGATCTGCGTCTGGTACTGGGTCAGCGGGCAAGTGCGCACAAAAAGAACGAGATCAAGGACATTCCATTGCTCTTGGATTTGCTCCACGTTGAGGGCGCGATCGTGACGCTGGACGCGATGGGGTGCCAACGCCAGATTGCCTGCAAAATCCGCGACAAGGGGGCCGACTACGTGCTGGCGCTCAAGGGAAATCAGAGCAGCCTTTTTGAGGATGTGAAACTGTGGTTTGAAGAGAGGGAGCATGAAAATACTGCGTCGTTACAGACTGTTGATGGCGATAAAGGTCGGATTGAGACCCGGACCTACACCCAGAGTGACACCATAGAATGGCTGCAAGAGCGCCATCCGCGTTGCGCGGGCCTGACCAGTATTGGTCGCGTTGTCTCGATCCGTGAAAGCAACGGGAAAACAACACAACAAACCCGATACTTCATCTCGTCTCTACCGAAAGATGCGCCGCGCTTTGCCCATGCGGTACGCTCCCATTGGGGGATTGAAAACCGCCTCCACTGGGTGCTCGACGTCACATTCCGCGATGATGACAGCCGTGTTCGTAAGGATCACGGCCCCAAGAATTTTGCCGTCATCAAACACATGGCAATGAATCTGCTCAACAAGGCAAAAGATAAAAAATCGCTCAGGGTCATGCGCAAAAAGGCCGCGATGGAACAATCGGTTCTTACTGCAAATTCTCCGGACATAACCTTCATGCGATTCCCCTGCAAGATTTCCGTCCACCGGTTGTGCCGGTGTCGAGGTCGATATAGAGTCGGCGCGCATGGCGGTAGGCGGGGCCATCGTAACGGCGGTTGGTCCATCTCTGATGCGCGGGTTGAGTACCGCATGTCCCTGGGTTCGTCGCGGGGCTGCCTCGGTCTGGCGTCGAGCATGGGAGCGATCTCCCGAAAGCTCATAGAGTAATCGAGGGTTCCCCTGACCGTGGTCCCGCCTCCGGGCATGGGCGTCTGCGGCATGTTGGATTGGTTTGCGGCCCTCCTTTCAGGTTGCTTTCACGATCGTGTCGCGGTTCGCTCAGCCGGCCTTTCGCGGCGTCACGGCCCCATCGATGGCCCAGGCGATGGCCCAGGCGAAGCCGAGCATCTCGCGGGCGGATGGCCACCGTCACCACAGGGACCGGCTTGCCGGCGGCGATCAGCCGGCGATAGCGGGCGCAGAGCCGGCGTTGCCCTTTCCAGGCGATGTCACGAACCTCCTTGGGAAGCCCTTCCAAGCGATTGAGGTGGGGGCGGGCGACCCTGGCCGGCAGGCAGTAGGTCCAGGCGGCCTCGACCAGGACGCGGCGCGCCGCGCTGTTGCCGGTCTTGGTGATGCCGCCCCGGCGCCGGGTTTGGCCGCTGGAATGTTCGCTCGGCACCAGGCCGAGATAGGCCATCAACTGGCGGGGAGTGTCGAAGCGGGTGAGGTCGCCGACCTCGGCCACCAGGGTCACGGCGACGATCAGCGCCACCCCACGCATGGCTTGCAAGGCCTCGACCACTGGCCCCAGGGACCACTGGGGGAGCAGCCCAGCGATCTCCGCCGTCAGCGCATCGCGTCGCGCGGTGGCGTCTTCGACCGCATGGATATAGTCCTGCAGCACGATCTGCTGCGCCGCATGCTCGAAGCGGACCGTCGACAGCCAGCGCCGGTGCGCCAGGGTCCAGTTCTTGCCGCCACGAACATGGCCATGGCGCAGCAGAAACCCCGTCAGTTGCTGGCGTGCCCGGCGCAGCGCGCGCACCGCTGCCCCGCGCGCCCGCACTAGATCGCGCATCGCCTCGTGGTCGGCGTCGGGAACCCACACCGGCGTCAGCTCACCGGCCCGGTGAAGCCGGGCGAGGTTCACCGCGTCGCGCCGGTCGGTCTTCACCCGATCGCCCGGACGCCGGGGGATCAGCGATGGCGCCACCTCCACGCAGTCATGGCCCAACCCCCGCAGGTGGCGGTAAACCCCATAGCCGCAGGGACCGGCCTCGTAGCAAAAGCTGAGCACCCCGCCCTTGCGCGCCAGCCTGTCGGCCAGCTTCGTCAAGGCGCCGGCGGTGTTCGATATCGTCCCTACGAACCGCACTTCGCCACCCACACCGCCGTCCGCAACCGCCACCGAAAGGCTCTTCTTGTGAACGTCCAGACCGATAAACGTGATAGTCTTCTCCATGACCCGTCTCCTATGCATGAGGCAAGGCGCCGGACCATCCGGCGCAACCCTCGACACATGCATATCGTGAGACGGGTCACCCGTGTCCTGTTCGGACATGGGGTCTGGCCACAGTATGCGATACTATGTTGTCGGCGCATTTGGCCGGGCAATCTGCATGGCGCTGCTGGCCCTTGTTCTGTTTCTGGGCGCAAACTGGCCGTCATTATATTTGTCGATTGCTGTCATGACCCTATGGACGGCTTATGCCTTTGTCAGCGGCATTGTCGCGGTACCATATAATCACATCGTCGCGCGATCCGTGCCGAGCGAACGCAGAAGTCGCCTGCTGGCGACGCGGTTTTTCGGCGGCGGCGTATTGGCGCTTGGGGTTGTTGCGATTGCCGACAGGTTGGTGGGAAATCTGGCGTTTCCGCTATTTTACGCCGGCATCATCACGATGGCTTCGGTTCTGATGTTCGCCTCATCGGTTGTGTTCACAGCTATGGGGGAGCCAGAGGCGAAACCAAGCCAGGTGGGCACGCCAGGCTTGTTCCAGTATCTGCGGGACGGAATTGAGGTTTTCAACGCCGATCACAGGTTTCGAATGTTCGTCTATTCGCAGTGGTGCGGCGGTGCGGTTCTGATGGCGATGCCGTTTTATGTTGTTCAGGCCAACGTATCAGGATTTGAGCTTGAACGGGTGGCGCTTTTGCTGGGCGCACAGACCGTCGGCGCATTGGCGTCCAACGCCCTGTGGGGCTGGTGGGGCGACAAGCTTGGCAAGCTCAGCCTGTTGAGAATTATCGCCGCGGGGCGAATATTTCCGCCGATGGCGGTTCTCATTCTTGGTTTCAGCAATATTTTGGATGGTGGCCAGTTGCTGGTATTCTACATCGCGATCTTCTTTGGCACCGGTGCGCTTGCCAATGGATTGACGATTGCGGTCATCGGGTTCCTCATGGAAATTTCTCCGGACGACCGGCGCCCGGCATATAGCGGTTATTTCAACGCTATGACCGCGCCGGCGTTCCTGCTGCCGCTGCTCGCCGGGATAATTGCAACATTCTTTGGCTTGCTGGTCGTCTTTGGTCTGTCGATGATCGCTGCGGCGTTGCAAATTGCATTTCTGACACGGGTCAGCGCACCCTCCAGATCCTAGTCAGCGGTCAGCAACGGCGGTTTTTTGCGGTACGTGATGCGCGGTGATTGCGGCTCTTCGATGCGCAGGTCAATTTCGCCGTCTTTCACCCCAACTTTGACCAGACCACCCTTGGTTAGCTTGCCAAACAGCAGTTCTTCGGCCAGCTGTTTTTTGATGTGCTCCTGGATCACGCGGGCAAGCGGGCGCGCACCCATCCTGTCGTCATAGCCCTTGTCGGCCAGCCACTCTGCGGCGGGTCTGGTCAGTTCGATCTGAACGTTGCGGTCCATGAGCTGCGCTTCAAGCTGCAGCACAAACTTCTCGACCACTTGCAGGATCACGTCCATTGGCAGCGGTGAAAAAGCAATAACCGCGTCCAGCCGGTTGCGGAATTCCGGCGTGAAGGTGCGCTCGATCGCGGCAATATCTTCGCCCTCGCGCCGGTCGCGGCCAAAGCCGATGGCCGCTTTGGCCTGTTCGGTCGCACCGGCGTTGGTGGTCATGATCAAGATCACATTGCGGAAATCCACTTGCCGGCCGTTATGGTCGGTCAGTTTGCCGTGGTCCATGATCTGCAACAGAATGTTGTAGACGTCGGGATGGGCCTTTTCCATCTCGTCCAGCAGCAGAACGGAATGCGGATGCTGATCGACACCATCGGTCAGCATACCGCCCTGATCAAAGCCCACATAGCCCGGTGGCGCGCCGATAAGGCGCGAAACCGCGTGTTTTTCCATGTACTCGGACATGTCGAAACGCAAAAGTTCGACCCCGAGCGTGTCTGCCAGCTGACGCGCGACTTCGGTTTTGCCCACGCCGGTCGGCCCGGCAAACAGGTAATTGCCGATTGGTTTCTCAGGCTCGCGCAGACCAGCACGGGACAGTTTGATGGCAGAGCTGAGCGCGTCGATTGCCTTGTCCTGCCCAAAAACCACGCGTTTCAGCGTGCGCTCCATGTCCCTGAGGACTTCTGCGTCATTCTTGCTGAGATTTTTCGGCGGAATGCGGGCGATCTTGGCGACAACGGCCTCAATCTCTTTGGCGCCGATGGTCTTGCGGCGCTTGGATTCGATAATCAGATGCTGGGCGGCCCCGGCCTCATCAATGACATCGATGGCCTTGTCGGGCAGCTTGCGATCATGGATGTAGCGCGCCGATAGTTCCACTGCGGATTTGATCGCATCGGCGGTGTATTTGATTTCATGGTGCTCTTCAAAATAAGGCTTGAGACCTTTCAAAATCTTCACTGAATCATCGAGCGACGGCTCATTGATGTCAATCTTCTGGAATCGGCGCGCCAGGGCCCGGTCTTTTTCGAAATGCTGGCGAAATTCCTTGTAAGTTGTTGATCCCATACACCGAAGTTTGCCGCCCTGCAGCGCGGGCTTGAGCAGATTTGATGCATCCATCGCGCCGCCGCTGGTGGCCCCGGCGCCGATTACGGTGTGAATTTCGTCAATGAACAGCACCGCATCGGGATGACTTTCAAGCTCGTTCACCACGGCCTTCATGCGTTCTTCAAAATCACCGCGATAGCGGGTTCCAGCCAGCAAAGCGCCCAAATCCAGCGCGAATATGGTGGCTTTTGACAGAACTTCCGGTGTCTCGCCGTTGACGATTTTGCGCGCCAGACCTTCGGCGATGGCGGTTTTGCCGACTCCTGGATCGCCAACCATCAACGGGTTGTTTTTGCGTCGGCGGCACAGCACCTGGATGCACCGCTCCACCTCAAGTTCGCGGCCGATCAATGGATCAACTTCGCCGTCGCGGGCCTTGGCGTTCAGGTCAACGCAGTATTTGTCGAGCGCGCTTTTCTTGGTTTCGTCGGCTTCTTCGACCGACAATTCAGACTCAATCTCATCGGCGCCGGAAATCGGGCGGTTTTCGCCGAAATTCGGATCCTTGGCGACGCCGTGAGCAATATAGTTTACCGCGTCATAGCGGGTCATGTCCTGTTCCTGCATGAAAAATGCAGCGTTGGATTCACGCTCCGCAAAAATCGCCACCAGAACGTTGGCGCCTGTCACCTCGGATCGCCCGGAGGACTGAACATGAATGGCAGCGCGCTGAATGACGCGCTGGAAAGCGGCTGTGGGCACGGCTTCCGAGCCTTCGACATCTGTCACCAGTGTTGACAGATCTTCGTCCACAAATTTGACCAATGTTTTGCGCAGTTCTTCCAGGTCCACATTGCATGCCTGCATTACTTGTGCGGCGGCGGGTTCGTCGATCAGAGCGAGCAGCAGATGTTCCAATGTTGCCAGTTCATGTCGCCGCGCGTTGGCCAGCGCCAGCGCAGAATGGATCGCCTGTTCCAGTGTGTTCGAGAATGACGGCACGACATTGTGCTCCTTAGTCTGGGCTGGAAACGGCCGAGTGCGCCGTCGCAACCTTAGCCTTACAGTCTTAAAGTTCGGTTTTATTGTCCGCTCTTCAAGGGTTTTCTCAATAAAATCTCACACTGTTATTTTATGCGACGAAAACAGAACGCAAATCGGGCCGCAAATTGGGTAATCTTGTGTCAGGTGCCTAAAATGTGTCCTTACGTTTCCGGATTTCGGCAAATACGGCGGCGTCCGACCCATCTTGCATGCCGACTGCGACTTTCATCTCTGGCAGGTTCGCACGTAAAAACGGATTTGTCGCCAGTTCTTCGGACAATATCGACGGAACGGTCGCATGGCCATTTTCGCGTGCATGTTCGATCGCGGTGGCGCGGGACGCAAGATCGGCGTTGCCCGGTTCGACCGTCATCGCGAACTTGGCATTGCTGGCGGTGTATTCATGGCCTGAACAGATCAGCGTGTCCGGCGGCAGGGCGGCCAGTTTTGACAGGCTGGTCCACATTTGATCGGCCGTGCCTTCGAACAACCGGCCGCAACCAAGCGCCATCAGGCTGTCGGCAGTAAAGGCCGCCCTGGCATCAAGCACGTAAAAGGCGATGTGGCCGACCGTGTGGCCGGAGACATCGAATACCTGGACGTTGTGCCCGGCGAATGAATAGAGTTCGCCTTCGCTAACCGCGTGGTTGAGCGGCGGAAGTCTGTGGGCGTCGGCGGCAGCCCCAATGATTTTCGCACCGGTCGCTTCTTTTAACTCTGCCACGCCGTCGATATGGTCCCAGTGGTGGTGGGTTAGCCAAATTTCGGTCAAGTGCCAGCCGCGCATCCCGAGTGCTGCCAAAATCGGCCCTGCTTCGGGTGCATCAATCAAGGCCGTCTCAGCGGTTTCGCCAGAGTGCAAAAGAAAGGCGTAATTGTCTTCAAGGCAGGGGATCGTCACAATTTCAAGGGGCATGGCGTTTCGGCTCCGCTTCGGTATGCTTTGCCTAGAATTGCCGATACGGGCCCGGGCCGCAATGCATCAAGACGTAGTCGAACTACGAAACTTTTACTATCGCACCGGTCTTGGGCGCGCCGCGCAGCGCGCGATCGGTGACCAGATCCAAGCGCTCTGGCCCGAGGCAAAAGGCCAGACAGTCGTCGGATTTGGCTTTGCGGTGCCGCTATTGCGCCCTTTTTTACGCGAGGCGCGACGCGTTTTCGCTCTGATGCCCGGCCAGCAAGGCGTGATGCCGTGGCCTGGCGGTCTGCCCAATGTAAGCGTGCTTTGCGAAGAGGTCGCCTGGCCGCTGGAAACCGGGCATGTGGACAAGCTGATCCTGATGCACGCGCTGGAGACCAGCGAGAACCAGAGCGCGGTACTGGATGAATGCTGGCGGGTTTTGGGACCGGGGGGCAAGGCAATTATTGTGGTGCCAAACCGGGCCGGCATATGGGCGCGGCGTGATGTGACTCCGTTCGGGTTTGGGCGACCCTACAGCCTGACGCAACTGGAAACACAGCTAAAGGGCCACTCGTTTTTGCCCGAGCGCCACCGGGCGGCGCTGTTCCAGCCGCCGTCGCACAGGCGGTTTTGGCTGAAAACCGGCCCAATTTGGGAAAACGCAGGGCGACGCATATCGGCATATTTCGCCGGTGGCATCCTGATGGTGGAAATATCGAAACGGGTCTACACGCCAACCCGCGTGGGACTGGGCGAAGCGGTCAAGCGACCGCTGAAGGTTCTGGACGGGATCGCCAAACCCAAAGCGAAACCGGTCTGAGCTTTCTTGGGAATCGCGCGCTGATGCCATTTTCGTGAGCTTTTGGTTTTGTGCAGGCCTGCGCATTTGTCGCGCCACCGCAGAACCCCCGTTTGCACTGGCACTGGCGCGCAACGAAAACACCGCCAAAGCAGTTGCTAGGTGCCTTTACCTCTGCTAAACCCACGCGGATTTTGATGCCCAGCCAGCCGGCTGCGGCCCAGGGCTGCCTTGAACCACCGTCCGGTGGCCCCTCAGGCTCATGACTTCGGAAGGGTGGATGTGTCCGAATCAGTTTCGATCTCAACCGGCATAGCCACGCGCTATGCCACGGCTGTCTTCGAATTGGCCAAGGAAGGCGACAGTCTGAAGGTGCTGGAAGGCGACACTAACACACTTGACGCAGCACTGAGAAGCAGCAAGGACTTTGCAGCACTGATCCATTCGCCGATCTACAGCCGCGACCAGCAACGTGCGGCGATTGAAGCGCTGGCCAAACGGATGCAGCTGTCGTCGATTTTAGCCAACGCCCTGGCTCTTATGGCGGCCAAGCGGCGGCTATTTGTTCTGCTGCAGCTTGTGGCGCGCCTGCGTGATCTGATTGCCGAAGAAATCGGCGAAGTCACCGCCGAAGTCATCGCCGCCAAGGAGCTGACCGATGCGCAACGCGACAAGCTTGCCGAATCGCTAAAAGCGTCCGTGGGCAAGGACGTAAAATTCAGCATGGCCGTCGATGAAAGCCTCATCGGCGGTCTGGTCGTAAAAGTGGGCTCGAAAATGATCGACACATCGATCGCTTCCAAGCTCGGCAATCTTCAGAATGCAATGAAAGAGGTCGGATAATGGCAATCCGGGCAGCTGAAATTTCTGCTATTCTCAAAGAGCAGATCAAGAATTTTGGCCAAGAAGCTGAAGTCGCAGAAGTGGGCCGGGTATTGTCAGTCGGTGACGGTATCGCGCGTGTCTACGGGCTGGACAGTGTTCAGGCCGGTGAAATGGTCGAATTCCCCGGTGGCATTATGGGCATGGCGTTGAACCTCGAAAGTGACAACGTTGGCATTGTGATCTTTGGTTCCGACCGCGACATCAAGGAAGGTGACACCGTCAAACGCACAAATGCGATCGTGGACGTGCCGGTTGGTGACGCGTTGCTGGGGCGTGTTGTGGACGGTCTGGGCAACCCGATTGACGGCAAGGGGCCGATCAAGACGAAGGACCGCAGTGTTGCGGACGTAAAAGCGCCTGGCATTATACCACGAAAATCGGTGCACGAGCCGATGGCAACCGGACTGAAATCGGTTGACGCGATGATCCCGATCGGGCGTGGCCAGCGGGAATTGATCATCGGTGACCGTCAGACCGGTAAAACCGCGGTGGCGTTGGACACGATCCTGAACCAGAAGGCCTATAACGAGGCCGCCGACGACGATGAGAGCAAAAGGCTTTATTGCGTTTACGTCGCTATCGGCCAGAAACGCTCGACCGTTGCGCAGTTGGTCAAGAAGCTCGAAGAAAGCGGCGCGATGGCCTACACCATCGTGGTGGCCGCGACCGCGTCCGAGCCAGCGCCGCTGCAGTTTCTGGCACCCTATTCAGCGACCTCGATGGCCGAGCATTTCCGCGATAACGGGCGCCACGCGCTGATCATCTATGATGACTTGTCCAAACAGGCGGTGTCTTATCGTCAGATGTCACTCTTGCTGCGGCGTCCGCCGGGGCGCGAAGCCTATCCGGGTGACGTGTTTTATCTGCACTCGCGTCTGTTGGAACGCGCGTCCAAACTGAACGAAGACAATGGTGCTGGTTCGCTGACCGCGCTGCCAATTATTGAAACTCAGGGCGGCGACGTGTCGGCGTTTATTCCGACCAACGTGATCTCGATCACCGATGGTCAGATTTTCCTTGAAACCGAGCTGTTCTATCAGGGTATCCGCCCGGCGGTGAACACGGGACTGTCGGTGAGCCGGGTCGGTTCTTCGGCCCAGACGGACGCGATGAAATCAGTCGCTGGCCCGGTGAAGCTGGAATTGGCGCAATACCGCGAAATGGCAGCGTTCGCGCAGTTTGGCTCGGATCTGGACGCGGCCACGCAACGCCTGCTGAACCGCGGCGCGCGTCTGACCGAGCTGATGAAGCAGGCACAATATTCGCCTCTGAACAACGCCGAAATTGTCTGCGTGATTTTTGCAGGCACCAAGGGGTATCTGGACGGCATCGAAGTCAGTCAGGTCGGTCGCTTTGAAAGCGGGCTGTTGAACCACCTGCGATCCAAGCACAGCGATCTTCTGGACGACATCACCAACAATGACCGCAAAGTCACCGGTGAGTTGGAGGACAGTATCAGAGCGGCGCTCGACGAATTTGCCGCTGATTTCGCTTAAGCGAGCCGGAAGGACAGGTGTATGCCTAACCTAAAAGACCTCAAAAATCGGATCGCGAGCGTTACTTCGACGCGCAAGATCACCAAAGCAATGCAGATGGTTGCGGCAGCCAAACTGCGCCGCGCACAGGAATCTGCAGAAGCCGGACGCCCCTATGCAGAACGGTTCAATGCAGTGATGGCCGGGTTGTCAGCAGCCGGATTGGCAGATGCACCTAAATTGTTGGCTGGAACCGGCAGCGATCAGAGCCACCTGCTGGTGGTGATGACATCCGAGCGCGGCCTGTGCGGCGGCTTCAATTCTTCGATCGTCAGAATGGCCCGTGCGCGGGCCAATTCGCTGGTGGCCGCGGGCAAGACCGTGAAAATTCTGACGGTCGGCAAGAAAGGCCGCGACCAGATCAAACGGGATTATGGCGATAAAATGATCGATCATGTTGATCTGACCGAGGTCAAACGGGTCGGTTATGTCAACGCCCAGGACATTGCGAAGAATATTCTCGCGCGCTTTGACGCGGACGAATTTGACGTGGCGACGATCTTTTACAACCACTTCGAATCGGTGATCAGCCAGATCCCGACCGAGTTGCAGATCATTCCGGCGAGCTTTGCGACCGAGAAAAGCGACAAGGCGGCGACAGTTTATGACTATGAGCCGGACGAAAAGGAAATTCTGGCCGAACTGTTGCCGCGCGGGGTGGCGACGCAATTGTTCTCGGCGCTGCTGGAAAACGGTGCCTCCGAGCAGGGTGCGCGAATGTCGGCGATGGACAACGCAACCCGCAACGCAGGCGACATGATCGACAAGCTGACAATTCAGTACAACCGATCACGCCAAGCAGTGATCACCAGCGAGCTTATTGAAATTATCTCGGGCGCCGAAGCGCTTTAGAAAGATTACCGGAGAAACGAAATGGCAAAAACGATTGCAACCGGCAAGGTTACACAGGTGATTGGCGCCGTTGTGGACGTTCAGTTCGACGAGCATCTTCCAGAAATTCTGAACGCTCTGGAAACCGTAAACAACGACAAGCGCCTGGTTCTGGAAGTGTCGCAGCACCTGGGTGAAAGCACAGTGCGCTGTATTGCTATGGACGGCACCGAGGGTCTGGTTCGTGGCGCGCCGGTTACCGATATGGGTGAGCCGATCTCAATGCCGGTGGGCAACGAAACATTGGGTCGCATCCTGAATGTGATTGGTGAGCCGGTGGATGAAAAAGGCCCGGTCAAAACCAAAGAGCGACGGGCCATCCACCAAGACGCACCGGCGTTTCAGGATCAGGCGACCGAAAGCGAAATTCTTGTCACAGGCATCAAAGTGGTTGACCTGCTGGCGCCTTATACCAAGGGCGGCAAGATCGGCCTGTTCGGCGGTGCCGGGGTTGGCAAGACGGTATTGATTATGGAGCTGATCAACAACATCGCCAAAGTGCATTCGGGCCTGTCGGTATTTGCTGGCGTGGGCGAGCGAACCCGCGAAGGCAACGACCTGTATCACGAAATGATCGAAAGTGGCGTCATCGTTCCCGAGAACCTGTCGGAATCCAAAATCGCCCTGGTTTATGGTCAGATGAACGAGCCACCGGGTGCGCGGATGCGGGTTGCCTTGTCGGGCCTGACACTGGCCGAGCAGTTCCGCGACCAATCCGGCGCCGACGTGTTGTTCTTCATCGACAATATTTTCCGCTTTACCCAGGCTGGCTCTGAGTGCTCGGCACTTTTGGGCCGTATCCCGTCGGCTGTGGGTTATCAGCCGACGCTGGCCACCGACATGGGCGCGCTGCAGGAGCGGATCACATCGACCAAAGCCGGATCGATCACCAGCGTGCAGGCGGTTTATGTGCCTGCCGATGACCTGACCGACCCGGCCCCGGCGACATCGTTTGCCCACCTTGACGCCACCACCGTTCTGAGCCGAGCAATTTCAGAGCTTGGCATTTACCCGGCCGTGGACCCACTCGATTCAACCTCGCGTCTGATGGACCCGGCGGTGATCGGCGAAGAACATTACAATGTTGCCCGCGACGTTCAGGGCATTTTGCAGCGCTACAAGAGCTTGCAGGACATCATCGCCATTCTGGGCATGGACGAGCTGAGCGAAGAGGACAAGCTGACCGTGGCCCGGGCCCGGAAAATTCAGCGCTTCCTGTCCCAGCCCTTTGACGTGGCCAGGGTTTTCACCGGATTTGACGGCAAACAGGTTCCGTTGGAGGACACGATTTCGTCGTTCAAAGCGGTGGTGGCGGGTGAATACGATCACCTTCCCGAAGCAGCTTTCTACATGGTTGGCGGCATCGACGAAGTGGTTGCGAAAGCCGAGCGAATGGCTGCTGAAGCCGCCTAAAACAAGGGGGCCGAGATGGCCGACACGATGCAATTTGATCTGGTGTCGCCCGAACGCATGCTGACGTCGGTGCAGGCGAGCGAAGTGCAGATACCGGGCGCTGAAGGCGACATGACGGCGATGCCGGACCATGCGCCGACGATTACCACGCTGCGTCCGGGATTGCTGAGAGTGGTGAGCGCCGAGGGCACCCAGGAATACCTGGTAACCGGCGGATTTGCCGAAATAACCGCCACCAGCACCTCGGTTCTCGCCGAACGCGCACTGCCGCGCGATGAGGTAACCCAAGAGGTGATTGACGGTCTGATCGCGCAGGTGACAGAGGCTCGCGAGGCCGCGTTGCCCGAAACCATGGACGCCGCTGTAAAACTGGTGGCCGACATGATTGCGGCGGGCGAAGATTTGGGTCTGTCGGCGCCCAAGTGATTCACAGCTATTCGCTGGAATACATCCCGTCGTAGATTGGTTCCAGCGCCACTTGGTCAAACAGCGATGAAACGCTGGTGCCATTCCAGATGTTCACAATCGCCTGCGCAAACAACGGAGCAACCGGAACGATCCGGATGTTTTTGGCGCTTTTCACGTTCTTTGTGGGCTCGATTGTGTCGGTGATGACCAGGCTTTTCATTACCGAATTTGTGACAAGCTCCACCGCGGGCTCTGACATTACCCCATGTGTGATGTAGGCATGAACCTCCTTGGCGCCGCTTTCGGTCAGAACATCGGCCGCCTTGCAAAGCGTACCGGCGGTATCCACAAGGTCATCCACGATAATGCAGCGCTTGGCATTCACTTCTCCGATCACCGTCATTTCGGCCACTTCCCCGGCCTTTTCACGACGTTTGTCGACGATCGACAGCGGGCAGTTTATCCGTTTCGCCAGCTCGCGTGCCCGCGCCACGCCGCCAACGTCCGGCGAGACGATCATCAGGTCTTTTTTGTCGCCCTTGAAGTAATGTTCAATATCCAGTGCGAAAAGCGGCGAGGCATAAAGGTTGTCCACCGGAATATCGAAAAACCCCTGAATTTGGGCAGCGTGCAGGTCCATTGTCAGCACTCGTCCAATTCCGGCCTCGGTGATCAGGTTGGCGACCAGTTTCGCCGATATCGGCGTGCGCGCCTTGGTGCGGCGGTCCTGGCGCGCGTAACCGAAATACGGGATGACGGCGGTGATGCGGGCAGCCGACGAGCGGCGCAGAGCGTCGGCAATGATCAAAAGCTCCATCAGATTGTCGTTGGTGGGTTTCGAGGTCGGCTGAATGATGAACATGTCCTCGCCGCGTACGTTTTCGTAGACCTCGACAAAGATTTCCTGGTCGTGGAATTGCTCGACCCGCGCATCGAGCAAACCGGTCTGGATCCCGCGGTACATCGAGATCCGCCGGGCCATTGCTTTGGCGAGCGGCCGGTTTGCATTTCCGGAAATAAGTTTGGGTTCGGTGATCGTGGGCATGGCAGCGTCCCCTAGAGCCGAAAGATGACAGCTTCGTGTCGTTGACACCGCTTATCACCCCGTTACGATCTTGCAAACATCACGCAGGGGAGAAGCAGCAAATGGCCCACATAGATTACTTTTTTGCGACATTATCGCCCTATTCATACCTAGCGGGAACACGCTTGCAGGACATTGCCGCGAAACATGGTGCAACCATCACCTACAGACCGTTGGATATCATCGCCCTGTTTGGGCGAACCGGCGGGACGCCACCCAAGGACCGGCATCCATCGCGCCAGCAATATCGCGTGCAGGACCTGGCCCATCAATCGGCCAAGACCGGACTGGCGATGAATACCAAACCCGCGTTTTGGCCAACGAACGCAGCGCCGTCGTGTTACGCGCTGATCGCCGCGCAGAACGCCGGTGGCGGCGATCTGGGCGCGCTGGCACATTCGTTTGGTCGCGCTTGCTGGGCCGAAGACCGTGACATTGCCGACGATGCTGTGATCCGCGATTGCCTGACCAAGGCCGGGTTTGATCCGGCGCTGGCTGACAGTGGCATGCTGGCCGGAGCCGAGACTTATGCAGCCAAACTGGAAGAAGCGGTGACACGCGGCGTGTTCGGGGCTCCGTTTTACATAACCGACACCGATCATCGGTTTTGGGGGCAGGACCGTCTGGCCCATTTGGACCTGTATCTGTCCGGCGAGATGTGATGCCGCAGCAGGTCAGGGCCGGGTTTCCAACCTACTGGACGATAAAAGGCACTGGCAAGCGGCAAGTGATGCTGATCCATTGCTCGCTGGCCCATAGTGGAGCGTGGAATGGTGTGGTCAAGGCGCTGGGGCCCGACACTGGCATGCGGTTCACGGTCTTTGATATTCCTGGGCATGGGCGCAGTGGGGACTGGGACGGGCGCGGGGACATTCAGGCGATCAGCACCGAGATTGCCGCCGATCTGATCGACGGGGCGGCCGATGTTATCGGCCATTCATTTGGCGCTACCGTGGCCTTGCGTCTGGCGGTGGAGCAGCCCGATAAAGTAAGCAGTCTGGTGATGATTGAGCCGGTGTTTTTTGCGGCTGCGAAGCTAAATGGTCGGTGGGACGACCGGTCTTTTGCGCAGGAATATCAACAAAATCTGGCCGGGCGGATAGTACACGATGCCGAGCGGGCGACAAAGGATTTCGCAAATATTTGGGGAACCGGGCAGGCCTGGCAGGATATCGAGCCAGATCAGCGCCGCTATATGGTTGAGCGCATTCATCTGATCCCCTGCGCGGATGCGCAACTGTACGAAGATCGTGCCGGACTATTGTCCAGGCTGGCAGAGATTGCCGTGCCGGTCACGCTGATCAAGGGCGAAAACTCTCCGCCAATCATGACCGCGGTCTGTGACGCGCTGGCGGCTCGCATTGCGGGCGTGCAGCGCGTCACGATCCGTGGCGCAGGGCACCATGGCGCCAATCACGCATCCGGTCGAAACGGCGGTCGCGATTGCGGATTTTCTTGGTTTCACCGGCAAGGACTGAACTTCGGTCACCCAGTACTGCAGGCGCTGTCAGGGGTTATGGCCGGATCAGATCCAGAAATTGGTCTACATCCTTTTCGGTCGTGCACCAGCTACAGACCAGACGCGCGGCCAGCATTTCGTCATCCGGACCCTCCAGTGAACTGTCCATCGGCATCAGATGATAAACCGCCCCCGCCTGCATCGCTCGGCGATGTCTGGCACGCGAAAGTCTGGCAAATACAATGTTGGCCTGGGCCGGATACATCAAAGACGCGCCTGAAATGGCCGACAATCCGGCGCTCAGCCGGCTGGCCATGGCATTGGCGGTGCGGGCCATGTCCAGCCACAGATCATCGCTCAGATAAGCCTCCATCTGGGCCGACAAATAGCGGTGCTTGGAAAACAAATGCCCGCCGCGCTTGCGCCGCAGTTCAAACTCCCATGCCTTGGCCGGATCAAACATCACCACCGCTTCAACGCCCATCAGGCCATTCTTTGTGCCACCAAACGACAGCAAATCGACTCCGGATTTCCAAGTCAGTTCGGCCGGGCTGCAGCCAAGCGAGGCCAGCGCGTTGGCAAAGCGCGCGCCGTCCATGTGCAACGGCAACTTGTCGCGCTGTGCAACAGCCGCGATGGCCGCAACTTCGTCGCATGAATAGACGGTTCCAGCCTCGGACGTGTTGGTGATTGACACCGCGCCACGCTGAACGGCGTGAACATCGCCCTGTGGTGTTGCGCTGATGGCGCTGGCCAGCGCTTCTGCGGTCAGTTTGCCGTCCGTGCCGTCAACTAGGGCCAGCGTGGCCCCGCCACTGTAAAACGCCGGGCCGCCGCATTCATCTGTTTCAAGATGCGCGGTGCGATGACAATAGATCGCCTGCCAAGGCTCAACATACGTCGCCAGCGCCAGCGCGTTCGCGGTGCCGCCGGTGGCAACCAGATAGACCGCCGCTTCTGGTGCCTCAAAAACCTCGCGCAATCGCGCCCGCACCCGATCCATGATCGTGTCGTCACCGTAAGATGTCGCATAACCCCGGTTAGCGCGCATCAGTGCATCCATCACACGCGAATGGACAGGCGCGCAGTTGTCGGAGTCGAAATACACTACGTAGGCTCCTCGACGACAAAATCTGCCCAGTCTTCCTCGTCGATTTCAAATTCCGGCACGGTCCAACCCTGCACCGAGACCCCGGCATCGTGCACCGTTTGCGCAGTGCCGGATATCAACGGATGCCAGTCGTAAAGCGGCCTGCCCTGCCAAAGCAAACGGTAGGCGCAGGTTTGCGGCAACCAGTAGGCGTGATCGGAAATATTTTTTGGCGTCAAGACGGTGCAATCCGCCACGATCTGCTTGCGGGCCTTATAATGGGCACAGCGGCAGGTCTGATTATCCAGCAACCGGCAGGCGACACTGGTCAGCGCCACGTCGCCGGTTTCCGGGTCTTCCAGTTTGTTCAGACAGCACTTGCCGCAGCCGTCGCACAGCGCTTTCCATTCCTGCGGCGAAAGGCTTTGGAGCGGCACATTTTCCCAGAATTTCGGGCGCAGGCCAGAGCGTTGGATCGGGTCATTCATTGGGCCAACCTACCGGGCGTTGCGGGAATTGAAAGGGTCAGATCGCCGCCAGAATTTCGCGGGCGCGGGCGCAGTCCTCGTCCATCTGCACAACCAGCGCATCAAGACTATCAAAATTGGCTTCGGGGCGCAGGTACTCGACGAAGGCAATCGACAGGTGTTCACCGTAAAGATCGCCGTCAAAATCGATCAGGTAAGTTTCAAGATTTGGCTTGTTGTCGCCAAACATCGGCCGGATCCCGACCGAAGCTGCGCCACCGTAACTGCCAGCATTCGGTCCGGTCAGCACATCGACCTTGACCGCATAAATGCCAAATTTGGGTGGGTGCAGCCGGTTGATCGACATGTTGGCCGTGGGATAGTCCAGTGCGCGCCCGCGCTGGTCGCCGCCATACACTTCGCCATCGATCCGGTGCCAGTGGCCGAGCATTGCAGCGGCGTCAGCAGGCCTGCCCTCGGACAGGGCTTTGCGGATGTTGGTTGACGAAACCTCGCCCAGATCATTAGCGACAAGATCGGCGATTGTGACGTCGAAACCGATTGATTTACCAAGGTTTTCCAAGTCCACGGCGGTGCCTGCGCGATCCTTTCCGAACCTAAAATCGGCGCCCACAATCACATGCGTCAGCCCGAGTCCATCTGCGATCACATCCCGCGTAAATGCTTTCGGACCCAGGCCCGCCAGAACGCCGTTAAAACGCAACTGATACAGCCGCTCTACACCCAGTTTTTCTAACCGGTTGGCGCGCGTCTCTGCATTCATCAGCCGAAACGGCGGCGCGTCGGGTGCGAAGAATTCGCGCGGGTGCGGTTCAAAGGTAACAATGCCAAGTGGTGCTTTCAGCGACTTTGCGTGAGCGCGGGCGATATCGATGACGGTGCGGTGACCAAGATGCACACCGTCAAAATTTCCGATCGCGGCGCTGGCGCCGCGGTCGTCGCTTTTCAAGCCGTCCCAGAATGTCAGCGTTCGCATGATACGCCCCATGCGGGGCACGCCCGCGTCAGTCGAATTTGCGGCTTGGCGCCAGAACCAGCGCCTCGCCTTTCAGCACGACCGTATTACCCACGTCGCAATGGGTTTCAAGGGTCACGCGGCGCCGGGAATGATCAATTTCGCGCACGATGACCTCGGCAAAAACCGTGTCACCGGGCCGGACCGGGGCCAGGAATTTGAGCGTTTGTCCAAGATAAACAGTGCCATGGCCGGGCAACTGCTCGCCGATCACTGCCGAGATCAGCCCGGCAGTCAGCATGCCGTGCGCAATGCGGCCGGCAAATATTGTGTCCAAGGCATAGGCGTCGTCCAGATGGACCGGATTATGGTCGGTGGAGATTTCGGCGAACAGCTCGATATCGCGGTCGGTGATCTGTTTGCGCAAGTGACGGCGCATGCCGATCTCGATGTCTTCGATGCAGATCGTGCCACGTTGCATGTTGTCGAGCATCGCTCCGTTTCCCAAAGGTTATGTTGCAGTGCAGCATAGCAAAAGAAAATAGTTTCGCAATCGGCGAGCAATAATATTATCGAATTATTGGTAACCTCGCAACATAGTTGCTGCTGATTGTCGGTAACACGCGATATGTCCAGTTTATGTACCAGATGATCTGTCCGGTTTTAGAACGCCTCCAAGCCATGGAGTGAGGCGATGCGTCGGACGGAGCAGGTACAGGGACTGAGATTGATGAAGTTCGAGGAGGTTTACGGGTGCACCCATCGGGGTGGCTTGAGCCAGGCGGAGGCGGCGGAGGTTCTGGGTGTCTCGGAGCGCACCTTCCGGCGCTGGCGCGACCGCTACGAGGCGGAGGGAGCCGACGGTCTCTACGACCGCCGCCTGGGCCGCCTCTCGGCGCGGCGCGCGCCGGTGGACGAGGTGGCGCGGGTGCTGGAGTTGTTCGACACCCGCTACTGGGACTTCACGGCCAAGCACTTCCACGAGAAGCTGGTGGCCGATCACGGCTTCAAGCGCAGCTACAACTGGCTGCGGCTGAGCTTGCAAGCCCATGGGCGCAGGCGCGCGGCGCCCAGGCGTGGGGCGCACCGGCGCAAGCGGCCGCGCCGTGCCCTGCCCGGCATGATGTTGCACCAGGACGGCTCGAGCCACGAGTGGGTCCCCGGTCGATGGTGGGACCTGATCGTCACCATGGACGATGCGACCAGCGATATCTACTCGGCCTTCTTCGTCGCCGAAGAGGGCACCATGTCGAGCTTCCAGGGGGTGTCCGAGGCGATCCGGACCAAGGGCCTGTTCTGCTCGCTCTACGCCGACCGCGCCAGCCACTACTGGAACACGCCCGAGGCCGGCGGCAAGGTGGACAAGGACACCCCGACCCAGGTCGGCCGCGCCCTGGCGCAGCTCGGCATCGAGCTGATCCCGGCCTACTCGCCCGAGGCAAGGGGGCGCTCGGAGCGCATGTTCGGCACCTTGCAGAAGCGCCTGCCCCAGGAACTCAGGCTCGCCGGCATCACCGACATGGTCGAGGCCAACCGCTTCCTCAAGGAGGTCTTCCTGCCACAACACAACGCCCGCTTCGCGACCCCGGCCGAGGACCGGGGCACCGCCTTCGTCCCCTTCACCGGCGCGCTCGACGACATCCTGTGCATCCACGAGGAACGCACCGTCTCAAACGACAACACGGTGCGCTACAAGCGCCTGGCACTTCAGATCCCCGCCGGCCGCCACCGCCGCCATAACGTCAAGGCCAGGGTCCGCGTCCACGAATACCCCGACGGCACAATGGCCGTCTTCCATGGACCGCGATGTCTGGCGCGATACCACGCCGATGGCCAACCGATCGACAGCCAAACCCGCGAGGCCGCGTGACCCGCTTCGACGCGACCGACCGGCGCCCTGTGGACAAGTGGACAGCCGTTCCGCGACCGACCACTTCCCCACAGGGCCAGAAACCGCAACAGAAGCGGTCAACTCATATGGTACATAAACCGGTCAACTCAGAATGTTCTCGACACATAGTTGCTGCTGATCCTTACCACCCTTCAATTTAGCGAATTAAGCTTGCCATCTGTCCACATGCTGTGATTCAAGGAGTCTCCTGTTATAGAATTGGAGATGTTGTATGGTTGTTTCATTGGGTTTTTCTGGGGTAAACGAAGCTATCAAGGCTGATTTTATAGAGCGGCTTCCAAAGTTTCATAAATCCCGCTGCGAAGGCCTTACACTGCTTTCGAGCATCGTTCTTGATGTGCGAAGTGCGAATTTGATGGAATTATCGGCGACTTTACCGCGTCACATCGGCACAAAAGATCATCGGTACCAGTATGTTTCCCGTGTTTTGAGCAATTCCCACATTGATTGCGCGGAAATCATGCAGGCCTATGCTGGAGATGTATTCACCCGTTTGGCCTCCAACGGAGAGACCATCGTTTTGATGATGGATCAAAGCCATATCAATGACGGACATGAAGTCTTGATGCTGTCAGTGCGCATGCGTGATCGCGCCTTGCCTGTGGCTTGGCGCGTGCGCAAGACAAAGGCAATATTGGGTTTTCTCTCCAAAAAGAGTTACTGGACAGCATTCAGGATTGGATGCCTGAAGGGGCTGATGTCATGTTAACGGGTGATCGATTTTATGGCCAGAAAGGTTAATCCATTGATGTCAGGACGCTGGTTGGGGATATCGTATTCGCCTGAATGGCAACCTGACTTTGCAGCACCAAGGTGGCGAGCTGTCTTGCATTGAAATCCGGGAGCTGATGCCGCAAGGCTTATAAACGCGGAACTTTATGGATCAGGTGTGTTTACGAATATCGGAGTATTGCACGACGATGGTCACCCTGAACCCTGGATCATCGCTATGAATGCAAAGCCTTCACAATACACGGTTCTCGATTATGGAATGCGATGGGGTATTGAAGCTATGTTCTCGGACTTCAAGACCCGTGGATTTGGCATCGCGCAAAGCCAAATCAAAAAGCCAGACCGACTGGAAAGGCTTATCCTTGTCATGGCAATAGCCATGTACTGGGCGGTTTCAACGGGCGCAGCAGATGAACAAATAGTCGCCGAAAGCGGCGAAAAAAGGGGATTCGCAAAACCCGAAGATCACTCTGCTCCCTCTTCAAACAAGGCCTGCGGTTCCTGCGCAGATGCTTCATAGGATGAGACCTCAGCATAACTTGAGGATTCCCAAAGGCAAGAATATTTGTTAGTTTCGGTTATGCAAAAACCATTCATCACCCAACCCGAACTTTTCGTTTCCAGCACTGAGCTTGATCATCCCGCCCTTCATGCACTTGACGCCACAGAAGCGGTTCTGGATTGGTCGAAGGTCGAACCAATTTTGTCGTCGATTTATGCCTCAAAAACAGGCCGTCCAAGCTATCCACTTTTGACCTTGTTTCGCGGTTTGCTGTTGGGGGTGTGGTATCGATTATCGGATGTTGAGCTGTCGCAATGCCTTTATCGTGATCTGCTGTTTCGTAAATTTTGCCACCTTGAACTGGGCGGCGATGTCCCGGAGGCGTCAACGCTGGGGCGGTTCCGCAATCAACTGGTTGAACATGATCTGTGGGAGCGTCTCTTGGGGGGGATCAACCGCCAGCTTGAGGCCAAGAACATTATTCTGACGGAAGGGCGTATCAACATCATTGATGCCACCCCCGTTGAGGCTGCACAATCTGGCTCGGGCAAAGGTAAAGATGGTCAGCCAAAGCGCGATAAGGACGCGGGCTGGCATGTCAGGAAAGACAGCCGTGGCAATATAAAATCCACCTATGGATACTCGGTTCATACGGGTGTGGATGAGGACGGCTTCATTCAACGCCAGACAGTCACTGCGGGTAATGTGCATGACAGCGTCGAACGCGATACGCTTTTATTGGGCGATGAGAGTGCCCTTTACGCGGATGCGGCTTACAGTTCCCGGGAGACGCGTGACAAACTGAAACGTTTTGGCATTGCAGATCAGGTGCAACGCAAAGGTTACCGTAACAAACCTCTGTCGGATGATGACCGTAATCGCAATGATGAGATTGCTGTTATTCGTGCTGGTGGCGAGCGGCCCTTTGCCACTTACAAAAGCCGTTATGGCTTAGCCCGAACACGATTTATGGGGTTGGCCAGGAATATGACTGCC
This sequence comes from Paracoccaceae bacterium, assembly GCA_965237505.1. Taxonomy (GTDB): domain Bacteria; phylum Pseudomonadota; class Alphaproteobacteria; order Rhodobacterales; family Rhodobacteraceae; genus NVTR01. The sequence continues at coordinate 460,479 of CBDEFR010000008.1, forward strand.
TACGGTATTGCAGCCATCGCTCATAACGTTCGCAAAGGGGCCAAATTCTTGACACTCTACGGATTGCCCGACCAGAGTTGCGCTGGATAAGTGCGGCCAAAACCTGGAAATGGGACATAAAACTACGTCAAATTGACCATATCCAACCCTCAAAGTCGCAAATATCCGATTTTACTGGAAATCCATCCCGAACTCGTAATATCGAGCTGGAAAAGAGGCCTTATGCTGAGGTCTTAGGATATGAGAAAATCCCTAAATTATGGCAAGTTTTGATTTTTTGAAGGGTGGTAAGCTGCTGCTTGCGCATTCCGGAACATTCGGCCACTTATTCCAGCGACATCCGGCCACCCATACCGGGGGATCCGGCCACCTTTGACACGCTGCTTTGAGGCGCATGTTTTCAGTGTCAGTTGACGGGCGTTTCGTCAACGGTCTTGGTTCTGGTCTTTCGCATGGAGTGACCGTCGAGATTGAGGCGATAGGCGTTGTGAACAATCCGGTCCAGGATGGCATCTGCGAAGGTCGGTTCGCCGATCACATCGTGCCACGTGTCGACAGGCAGCTGGCTTGTGATCAGGATTGATCCGGCCTCATACCGGTCTTCGACGATCTCCATGAGATCGCGGCGTTGGGTGGCGTTCAGGCGATCTGGACCCCAGTCATCGAGGATGAGCAGCCCTGTTTTTATGAGGCTTTTGAAGACGCGCGGGAAGCGGCCATCGCCGTGGGCCAGTTCCAACTCATCGAACAATCTGGGCAGGCGTCTGTATAGAACCGTAACGCCGTCCCGGCAGGCGGCTTGTGCCAGGGCGCATGCCAGCCAGGTTTTGCCGATGCCGCAAGGGCCGGTGATCATCAGGTTACGTTTGTCGCGTATCCATTTGCCGGTCAGCAGTTGCTGGAAAAGGGCTTTGTCCAATCCTCGGCGCGCCCTGTAATCCACATCTTCCGGAGCTGCTCCCACATGGCGCAATTTGGCGGTGCGCATGCGGCTCTCAAAGCGCTTGGTGTCACGGCTGGATGACTCGCGGTCGACCAGCAGGCCCAGCCATTCAGCGTGACTGAGGCTGACCGTTCCGTCCTGTGTTTCCAGTTCGCTGAAGGCTTCCGCCATTCCGTCAAGTTTTAGCTTTTTCAGCTGATCCAGGGTTGGGTGATTGAGCATATGTTTGTCCTCTTCAATGGAAGTACTCAGCGCCACGGATGTTGGGATGGGTGATCGCAGGATCGTCCGGGGCGCGGGTTCGAGGTTGGCGATCCAGACCATTCTTGAGAATGGAATGCAGAGATGAGTAGGAACGGGCGTTGATGTCGATTGCCCGTGTGCAGGCGGTTTCCAGGCGATCCCGGCCAAAGGTCTTGGCCAGCCGCAAAATACCCATGCAGGACCGGTAGCCCGGTTCCGGATGACGGCGCTCACGCATGATAACCTCGACATAGGCTTCGGTGTTTGGGCCGATCCTGGCGGCCTGTCGGCGTATTCTTTCGGGCGTCCAATCTGTCCGGAACCGGTGGTTTGCTGGCATGTGATCACGATGGGTGGAATGCTGGCGATTGCCGGATGTGCGCTGATGCGCCGCCACGCGTTGCCCTTTAAAATATACCTCAATTGTTCGCGCGGTGATCCTGGCCCACAGCTTTTGCTTCAACAGCTGATGCGGAACAGAGTAATAATGCCGTCCCACATCTATGTGGTAATCAAGGCCAACCCGGCATTCTTTCCATTCAGCGTAAACATAGGGCTCGACCGGCAAGGGCTTCAGAGCAGGCCTGTCCAGCGTCTTAAACAAATCCCGGCGGCTGGCCCCCAGATGCCGGGTCACTTTCCCATTCAACTGGCCATTAAGGGTCGGATCGCGGCGTTCAACTCATCGAGACTGAAGAAGCGCTGATTGCGCAGACGTGCCAGAATCCAGCGTTCGACCAAGAGCACAGCCCCTTCGACCTTTGCCTTGTCTTTGGGCTTTCTTGGCCGGGCCGGAACAATGGCTGTATCGTAATGGACCGCCATATCCGCATAGGTGCGGTTGATGGATGGTTCATAGAAACAGGCCTTGGTCACACCGGCCTTGAGATTGTCCGATACCACTTGCGCGGGCACCCCGCCGAAGAACCCAAAAGCCCGGACATGGCTGGATATCCAGTCGGGCAATGATTGCGTCCAGCTGGCTTCCACATAGGTGTAACTGGACGCCCCCAGCGTGGCGACAAATAGCTGCGCCGTCCTCACCTCGCCTGTCTGAGGGCAGACCACATCCATGGTCGCCCCGGCATAATCCACAAACAGACGCTCACCGGCAGGATGCCTTTGGCGCATCACCGGCGACAGCTTTCCCTCCCACCGTGTATAAAGTTCACAAAACCGGCTATAGCCATAACCGTCGGAATGGACGGCCCGGTACTCTTCCCAGAGCAGCGAAAGTGTCACGCCCTTCCGGCGCAACTCGCCATGCATAAAGGCCCAGTCTGGTTGCGGATAAGACCCGCATACATCGCCAGCCGTGCGGGGAAACAGCAGGCCTTCAATATCTCCATCGCTCAGATCTGCTGGCAAAGGCCACGACAGGCCAGCCACATCGGCGCGGTGCAAATAATCCGATACTGTCGCCCGCCCCAAAGACAGGCTCAGCGCCATCTGACGACCTGATAATCCATCCGCCCGAAGTCGCAGGGCTTCTCGTATCTTCCGCATTGGCAATCTCTTCATTCGGCTCCCTCTCGTTCAAAAAGAACGGCAGGATAACCGCGTTAAGGATCGCCTCGTGGCAGCAATATCTCAGGTGAAAACAGGGTGGCCGGATGCCCCGGAATCCCCGGCCGGATCAAATCGGTATGGGTGGCCGGATGTTAGCGGAATCACTGGCCGGATCGCCCCGGAATACGCAGCTGATCTTTAATTGCTTTTGACTGAAGCAAAGCGATCCGATTATTCGCAGAAAAAAAGCGCCTCCGGTCGGGGCAATTTAGACGTTCACAAGCGGTGTTGCGTGAATTGCTTATGAAAGGAACGGCATTGCGGCGGTTGGCGAGATTTCCTGGTCATTGAAATAGCTCGCAAGCCGATCAGGATCGGGCGCGTTCGGGTCGCATCCGAATTCGGATACGGCTAGGCCTGCGGTGATAAAAAGCGTGTCCATGCCTTCACTTAGCCCGCCTTGGATGTCGGAGCGGATGCTGTCACCGATGCACAGGATTCGGTCGTCAGGAACGATTTTGAAATTTGAAATGCGCCGTCGGGCGAGGTCATAGATCGGCGGGTGCGGCTTGCCGAAATACAGGCTCTCGCCGCCCATTTCTGTATAAAGCGCGGCCAGACCGCCAGCGCAATAGATGCGCTTGTCGCCGTAGTCCACCACGACGTCAGGGTTGGTGCAGAGCAGTTTCAGGCGCTTGGCTTGGGCGTAAAGAAAAGTGGCGCGATAGTCTTCAGGTGTCTCGGTGAGGTCATCAAAAAGGCCGGTGCAGACGATGCCTTCGGCCTCTTCCAAGGTTGCGCGCTGAACTGCATTCGGATCCAGATCGGGCGCCATGTCCGTGAAAAAACTATAATCTTTTTCGGGGCCTAGGTGGTAGATGCGCCTGCCGACAAGGCCAGCGATCATTGCCGCCTGCGAGGCATCGCCGCTTGACACCACAAGGTCGTATGCGTCGTGCGGAACGCCGATCCTGTCGAGCTGTCGACGTACGGAGTTGCCGGGGCGCGGGGCATTGGTGAGCAGCACGACGATGCCGCCGCGTGCGCGATATTGCTGCAGTGCCGCGACGGCATCCGGGAAGGGCCGCACGCCATTGTGCAGACAGCCCCAGAGGTCGCAGAGCAGCGCGTCGTAGCGGTCGGAAATGTCAGCGAGAGAAGCGATAATATCGGTCATTGGGGCCTGCAAACTTGGTGCAAGGAAAATGTATGGCTCGCGCATGGCTGCCACGCATTCAATCGTAACGAAAGACCTGCCGATGCCCTTTTCAATGGGATCAAACCGACAACGCTGGAATAATCTGTTTTTTACGGCTGACGATGCCGGGCAGCACCACGGTGTCGCCAGTGACCGAAACGCCAAATGATTTCTCGGCGATGGCTTTGACCAGATCGTTCGGGATCAGCAGGGTCGCGTGTTGATTCAGGATATCAATGACAAAGAGCAGCACCTGCTCGGCGCCATCTTCGGATGCCACATCCGGCATGGCCGACATCAACGTGTCCTTGCGAGCAAGTAGCGCGCCCGGTGAGGTGGTCTCCAGCACCGAGATCCGGAGCTTTTTGTCGGCGATGCTGAATAATTTGGAATCCATCCTGAGCAGCTGGACATCCGACAGCGCCGAGACATCGGATTTTGCCGCAAACATTTCGGCGGCGTATTCGGCAATATCGATGCCAAGATCGGCGGCGAGCATTTCAGCCACTGCCTGGTCATGCGGCGTGGTTGTCGGTGAGCGGAATTCCATCGTGTCCGAGATGATGCACGACAGCATCGCACCCTTGATATGATCTGGCATTTTCGCCGCGGCGTCGCCCATCAGATCGTGCATGATGGTCGCGGTGCAGGCCAGCGGGCGGATGGTAATGTCAATCGGCAACCTGGTTTTCAGACCGCCCTGCAGCATGTGGTGGTCGATGACCTGAATCACATTGGCGTCGTTGATCGAGGGTGGCAGTTCGGCAACGTTGTTGGTGTCAACGATCACTACATCTTCGCCGGCCGCCACATCGGTGATAATCTCGGGCTTTGCCAGATTCCAACGTTGCAGAACGAAGGCGGCTTCGGTGTTGGGCTCGCCGAGCAGGACTGGTTTGGCCGGAGTGCCCTTGATCTGCGAAAGATACCAGGCCCAGATGATCGGCGAGCCGGTGCTGTCGGTATCAGGAGCTTTGTGGCCAAGAACTTGGATGGTCATGGCGATGTCCGTCTGGAATGTGGAAAATTCGCCGGACTTATAGGCGCGCGATTGCAAGATGTTAAGGGTTCCTGCTGTGATTTCTCAGCTTTATTCCCGGCGCCCATGATGCGGGGGCCGTGTCTGCAGGACGACCAGGCAGACAGAGCGGAGTGCTGGCGGGATCAATGGACTTTGCTCAAACCTTATGCTGGCCCCAATCCACAACCGCGCGTCAGTCGTTCAGTCCGGATCGGAATTGCCTATTGAGGCCTTTCGGTCTTGGGCAAGAAACTCGGCGAGAAATTTGCGCGCCCGCCTTTCTGCGCGCCGAATTCGGATCGCGGTCAGAAATGCCTCTCGCATGGTTGGCGACGACGCGCCGATAACTTCAGACAAATTGTCGACGAGTTTTTCGTCGCCGGTCTTTTCTACAGCTTCCAGCGCCTCTTTTGCCAGTGCATCAGCAAGTGTGTCGACAAGCCCCATTTGGCTGGGCTCCTAAATCGGTTCGCATGTTTCGCGACCACCGATACATCAGGATAGCGCGCAGTGACACAGGATTATTCTCGGCTGGCCTTGACCGTTTGCATCGCATTCTAAGCGGGTGCACAGCGCACCGAAAATTCAGCCCGGCTTTTCCTGTGATTGTGCTGTTGACTCACCCTGCCAACATCCCTAAATGCACTTCGTTATCACTCGGCACGCCTGAGTGCTAACAGCATCATAAACCTGGAACGAAGGAGCGATCAGAAATGAAATTCAAACCGTTGCATGATCGTGTAGTGGTTCGCCGCATTGAGAGCGACGAAAAAACAGCTGGCGGGCTAATCATTCCCGACACAGCAAAAGAAAAACCTGCAGAGGGCGAAATTTTGTCAATTGGCGCTGGCGCGCGTGATGATGACGGCAAGCGCGTCAAAATGGACGTCAAAACCGGCGACAAAATCCTCTTCGGCAAATGGTCGGGCACCGAAATCACCCTTGACGGTGAAGAGCTGCTGATCATGAAGGAAAGCGACATCATGGGCATTATTGCCTGAGCTGGTCACGTTTCCGCAATTTTAATTCACACGACAAGGAGCAAGCACAATGGCTGCTAAGGACATCAAATTTGATACGGATGCCCGCACTCGCATGCTGGCCGGCGTAACCACGCTGACAAATGCGGTCAAAATTACTTTGGGCCCCAAAGGGCGCAACGTAATTATCGACAAATCCTTTGGCGCACCTCGCATTACCAAAGATGGTATTGCCGTTGCCAAAGAGATTGAACTGGAAGACAAGTTCGAAAACATGGGTGCGCAGATGGTGAAAGAAGTCGCCAGCCGCACCAATGATGAAGCCGGTGACGGCACCACCACCGCGACAATTCTGGCCCATGCGATCCTGCGCGAAGGCATGAAGTCGGTTGCTGCCGGTATGAACCCGATGGACCTGAAGCGCGGTATCGATCTGGCCACCGCCCAAGTTGTTGACACCATCAAAAAGGCGTCTCGTGAAGTCAAAGACAGCGATGAAGTTGCGCAAGTGGGCACAATTTCTGCCAATGGCGAAAGCGACATCGGCCGCCAGATCGCCGACGCAATGCAAAAGGTTGGCAACGAGGGTGTCATTACCGTCGAAGAGAACAAGGGTCTGGAGACAGAAACCGAAGTTGTCGAGGGCATGCAGTTTGATCGCGGCTACCTGTCACCCTATTTTGTGACAAATGCTGACAAGATGATGGCAGAACTGGAAGACTGCATGATCCTGCTGCACGAGAAGAAACTTTCTTCGTTGCAGCCGATGGTGCCGCTGCTGGAAACTGTGATCCAGTCGGGCAAGCCTTTGCTGATTATTTCTGAAGATGTTGAGGGCGAAGCGCTGGCGACTCTGGTTGTCAACAAGCTGCGCGGTGGTCTGAAAATCTCTGCCGTCAAGGCGCCAGGATTTGGCGACCGTCGCAAGGCAATGCTGCAAGACATCGGCATTCTGACCGGTGGTCAGGTGATCAGCGAAGACCTGGGCATGAAGCTGGAAAACGTGACCATCGACATGCTGGGGTCGGCCAAGAAGATCACCATCACCAAGGACGAAACCACCATCATTGATGGTCAAGGTGACAAAGCCGAGATCGAAGCCCGGGTGGCCCAGATCCGTCAGCAGATCGAAGAAACCACGTCGGATTACGACAAGGAAAAACTGCAGGAACGGGTGGCCAAACTGGCTGGCGGTGTTGCAGTGATCCGGGTTGGCGGCATGACCGAAACCGAAGTCAAAGAGCGTAAAGACCGGGTTGACGATGCCCTGAACGCGACCCGTGCGGCAGTTCAGGAAGGTGTCGTTGTTGGCGGCGGTGTTGCCCTAATTCAGGGTGCCAAGGCGCTGGACGGTTTGAAGGGTGCAAACAGCGACCAAGACGCCGGTATCGCTATCGTCCGCAAAGCGCTGGAAACACCCCTGCGTCAGATTGCTGAAAACGCTGGCGTTGACGGATCGGTTGTGGCCGGAAAAGTGCGCGAGCGCGACGACCCGACTTTCGGGTTCGACGCCCAGACCGAGGAATACGGCGATCTGTTCAAGTTCGGCATTATTGATCCGGCCAAAGTTGTGCGCACGGCTCTGGAGGATGCGGCCTCGATCGCTGGTCTTCTGGTCACCACCGAAGCCATGGTTGCCGACAAGCCGGTCAAGGAAAGCGCCGGCGGCGGCGGCATGCCCGACATGGGCGGCATGGGCGGCATGATGTAATACCCTGCAGGGTGTCATCCCGGGCCTGATCCGGGATCTCAGAGAGTTAGAAGGGGCTGCGCGATGCGTGGCCTCCTTTTTTTTTGATCGGGTTTTTGCAAGACGCCCCCTTGATCATTATGGCGTTGCCGGGCGACTCGCGCCATGCTGACCCAATGCGTCTGATCCTTCTCACCACCCTCACGATGATCGCTTTTGCCGCCAATTCGGTGCAGAACCGGATGGCGCTGGTTGGGGACGCAACCGGGCCCGCGGCGTTTGCGCTGATGCGGCTGGCTAGTGGCGCGTTATTTCTGATTATTTTGGCGAGCCTGCAGGATGGCGTGCAGTGGCGCACGCCATTGCGGCTTTGGGGGGCGGCGACGCTGGCGCTTTATGTGCTGGGGTTTTCATTTGCTTACGTCACGCTTGAAACCGGTGTCGGCGCGTTGATCCTGTTTGGCGGCGTGCAAATTACCATGTTCGTCGGCGCATTGATCGCGCGCGAACAGGTTTCGGCGGCGCACTGGATCGGCGCCGCAGTTGCCTTTGGTGGGCTGCTTGTGCTGCTGTGGCCGCAGGGTGGCGTCGCGCCGGACCGGGGCGGTGCTGCATTGATGGCGGCGGCGGCAGTTGGCTGGGGGGTGTATTCGCTGTTGGGACGCGGCAGCGATAACCCGCTTGGCGCGACGGCAGCGAATTTCGGCCTGGCGCTGCCCGCCGGGTTGCTGGTTTTCGCGCTATTGCCAGATACGATCACCGCGCGCGGCGCGGTGCTGGCGGTGACCAGCGGTGCGGTGACTTCGGGCGCCGGTTATGCGCTGTGGTATTCGGTGTTGCCGCGACTGGCCGCATCGGTGGCGGCGGTGGCGCAGTTAACGGTGCCGGTGATCGCGGTGGCCGGTGGATTGGTGCTGTTGGGCGAGCCGGTGACGGCGCGGTTTGTCATCGCCGCAGTTCTAGTCCTTGGCGGTGTGGTCTATTCTTTGCGTCGTTAAGCGACCGCGGTTTCATCGGCCAAGAATGGCCTGTGACGTGGGGTTCTTTCAAGATGGTCTCGAAATCACCGCAGTTGATCTATATTTTGCTCCTCATGAGATGGCTGGCAGCCCCCCTGGTGGCGATGATGCCGCTGACCGCGAGCGCCGATTGCGTAGTGCTTTTGCACGGACTGGCGCGCACTGAAAATTCGATGCTGATCATGGGCGAGGCGCTGAAAACACAAGGCTACCGTGTGATCAACGTCGGCTATCCGTCCAGAAAGGCGCCGATCGAGGCGCTGGTGGCACAGACCCTGCCGGGGGCGGTGGCGTCGTGCGGCAAGAATCGGGTGCATTTCGTGACCCATTCGCTGGGCGGAATTCTGGTGCGCGCATGGCTGCAGGACAACCGGCCCCGGACCATGGGCCGCGTGGTGATGATGGGGCCGCCCAACCAGGGTTCGGCGCTGGTCGATGCCTTCGGTGATCTGGGCGCGTTTCAGTGGCTGAACGGCCCTGCCGGTCTGCAGCTTGGCACCGGGCCACGCGGGGTGCCCAACCAGTTGGAATTGCCACGCTTTGAGCTTGGCGTCATCGCCGGAAGCCGGTCGCTGAACCCGATTTATTCCAGCTTCATTGACGGCCAGGACGATGGCAAAGTCTCGATCGACAGCACCCGCATTGTCGGAATGGACGATCATATCATTCTGCCGGTCACGCATACGTTCATGATGCTGAACCCGCTGGTAATTTCACAGATCAAGGAATTTCTGGCCACTGGGCAGTTTGACCACGAGTTGAGCCTTGGTGCAGTGTTCAAGCAGGCTTTGCGGCGCAAGTAATGCGAAGGGGCGCTTCGCCCCCTCTTTGCCTGACGGCGAATTCACCCCCAAGTGTATTTTTTAACAGAAGATGAGATTAAGTTGCGGGTCCGAGAATTCGGTTTATGTGGCCCATTTTGCGCCCCGGCCGGGTTTCGGATTTACCGTAGAGGTGGATGGCGGTGGCGTCCTCTGTGGCGAGTTTTGGCAGGCGGTCGATGTCGTGGGCGATCAGGTTGAGCATTTGGATGTCAGAATGGCGTTCGCCGCTGCCAAGCGGCAACCCGGCGATCGCGCGGATGTGCTGTTCGAACTGGTCGATGGCGCAGCCGTTTTGGGTCCAGTGGCCGGAATTGTGGACCCGCGGCGCGATCTCGTTGACGATCAGGCCTTTCGGCGTGACGAAAAGCTCGACCGCAAGAACGCCGACGTAATTCAGCGCGTTCAGGATTTTGGCGGCGATCAGGACGGCGTCGGTACGTTGTGCTTGTGACAGGCGGGCGGGCACGGTGGTGCTGTGCAGAATGCCGCCCTTGTGGAGGTTTTCGCCGGGATCATAGCAGGCGATCTGGCCGTCGGCGCCACGCGCGCCGATCACCGAGACCTCGCGGCTGAAGTCGATGAACGCCTCAAGGATCGCCGGTGCGCCGGCCAGTTCGGCGATGGCGTTTGGCGCGTCGGCGGCAGACATGACGCGCACCTGACCTTTGCCATCATAGCCAAAGCGGCGGGTTTTCAAGATCGACGGCGTGCCGATGATTGGCATCGAATTTTCAAGGTCTGCAAGGCTTTGAACGGCGGCAAATAGTGCTGTGTTCAGGCCGAGATGCTGAAGGAATTTCTTTTCGGCCTGGCGGTCCTGCGTGATCCGCAGTGCGTCGCGGTTCGGTCGCACCGGCCGGATCGCTTCCAGCGTATCCAGCGCCGATGTTGGGATGTTTTCAAACTCATAGGTGATGACGTCGATCGAGCCGGCAAATGCGCTGAGCGCTGCGGTGTCGTCATAGCGGGCGTTGGTGACGCGGTGCGCGACCTGGCCTGCGGGAGGGTCTGCGCCGGGCTCAAAGATGTGGCACAGATAGCCAAGGCGCGCGGCCGCCACCGACAGCATCCGGCCCAGCTGACCACCGCCCAGAATGCCAATCGTTGCACCGGGGCCGAGCGCATCAGTCATCCGCGGGCTCGATCGGGATCGACGCTGACAGATCAGCGCGCCACGCCTCCAGGCGGGTTGCAAGGTCCGCATCCTGCAGCGCCAGAATGGCCGCCGCCATCAGGGCGGCATTGGCCGCCCCTGACGACCCCACGGCCATCGTCGCCACCGGATAGCCGCGCGGCATCTGGACGATCGAATACAGGCTGTCGATACCGGATAGCGCCTTGGTCTGGACCGGCACGCCGATCACCGGCAGGCGGGTTTTGGAGGCCATCATGCCGGGCAGATGCGCCGCCCCGCCGGCGCCCGCAATGATCACCTGAAGGCCGCGTTCGGTGGCGGTTTTTCCATACGCCCAAAGCCTGTCGGGGGTACGGTGGGCCGACACGATTTTCGTCTCGTAAGCGACGCCAAGCTCTTCCAGCAGCACCGCGGCCTCTTTCATCGTCGGCCAGTCCGATTGACTGCCCATGATGATGCCCACTCTTACATCTGCCATGTCACTGCTCCGGCGCCAAAAAAGAAGCCGCACTATATCGCGATCGCGGGCTCACGCAATGATGTCTGGCGTCAGTTCGTCCTTGATCGCGGCAATCTGATCTTTCAGTTGCAGCTTTTGTTTTTTCAGCCGCCGCAGCACCAATTGATCGCCGCGCCCGCTCTCCTGCAGGGCGTGAATGGCAGCGTCCAGATCACGATGCTCGCGCCGCAAAACCTCGAGGCGCACGCGCAAGACCTCTTTGTGCTCCATTTTGCCGGATGTATTCATCGTGCCCCTGACGAGTCGGACTGAATGCTCGCATTAAACTACCGCGAATAATGGCTCGCGCCAAGAACCGCGACGATACTGGCCTTGCAGGTGGCCCGCGCCTTGCCCATATTCAAATGCGGGTTGCCGGATTTGGGGCCGAATTGCGGACTGTCGCTTGATCAAGGACAACTCGATGACAAAACTGACGCTTAGCACACATCCATTTCTTTTGGGCTTTGAACGGCTGGAAGCGCTGGTGGAACGCACCGCCAAGTCTGATCTGGGCGGCTATCCGCCCTTTAACATCGAGCAGACCAGTGACCAGAGCTATCGCATAACGCTTGCAATCGCTGGCTTTACCGAGAGCGATCTGTCAATCACCGTTGAGGATCGCCAGCTGATGGTGCGTGGAAAACAGTCTGATGAGGGCGACGCCCGCGTGTTTTTGCACCGCGGCATTGCGGCGCGGCAGTTTCAGCGCGCTTTTGTGATGGCCGATGGTGTGGAAGTGGCTGGCGCGGTCATGGAAAATGGCCTGCTGCACATCGATTTGAAACGGTTGCAGGCTGAAAGCGTAGTTCAGACCATCAAGATCAACCAGGGCTAAGCGGGAGCGATCATCAATGGATACGAAATTTGAATTTTTGCCCCGAAATGACGACCGGATCGTCTATGTCCGGCCGGTGGCCGTGGCTGAATTGCCGCGCGACTTGCAGGACCAGGCTGAGGGCGCGCAAATGGTGTATGCGGTTCATAATGCAGACGGCGAGCGGCTGGCGCTGGTGCGGGACAAACGGCTTGCCTTCGTGCTGGCAAGACAGAATGATCTGGCACCAGTGCAAGTGCATTAAGAGGATCGGCCGCCGTGAGCAGCGCCAGTGGTTATTCGTGGATACAGATTGGGCTTTGCTTTCTGATCAAGCTGATGATTCGGCCCTACTGACATGGGTTATTCGTTTGACTGGGTTGACGCGTTTTCTGAGCGACCATTCGGCGGCAACGGCTGTGTTGTGGTGCATGGGGCGTCGGATATTTCGATAACCGACCGCCAAGCGCTGGTGCGCGAAACCTCGCTGGCGGAATGCGCCTATCTGGTTGGCTCGGATGTCGCCGATTTTGGCGCGCGGTATTACTTGGCGGACAAGGAAATCCTGATGGCCGGGCATCCGACGATCGCGACGGTGGCCTCGCTGATCCATCGCGGGCTGGTGGATCTGTCGACTGGCAGCGCCGAATTCACGCTTGAAGTCGGCGCCGGGGTGTTGCCGATCAGCGTGTCAGGTGACGGGATGATCACCATGACCCAAATGGCGCCGGATTTTGGGCCGACGTTTGAAGCGCGCGAGATTGCCGGGATTTATGGCCTTGAAGCGCAGGATGTTCTGGGCACGCCGCAGGTTGTGTCCACCGGCACGGCATTTTGCATCACGATTCTGCGCAGCAAGGATGCGCTGCGCCGGGCGGTTTTGGATGGCGCTCGACTGGATCGGTTTCGCCATGACAACGGGATGACACGGTCCGAGTTGATGGAGCCGTTTTTAGTGACGCTTGGTGGTGAAAGTGCCGATGGCGACACTTTTTCGCGGCTGTTGTTGACCCCGCCGAGCTTGTCGGAAGACCCGTTTACCGGGTCTGCGACCGGGTGCATGGCGGCTTATTTGTGGGCGAACGGGTTAATCGACAGCCCGCGTTTTGTGGCAGAACAGGGCCACTGGATGGGTCGCGCAGGGCGCGCCGAGGTCGAAGTTCTGGGGCCGCGCGACGCAATTTCCGGGGTTCAGGTTGGCGGGCGCTGGTATGTGCTGATGTCGGGCGAGTTATTTCTGTGAGCGGTCCGGTATATTCAAAGGATGAGCTGGTTGCGGCGCACGGCGTCGTGATGGCGCAGATGCAGCCCACGCCGCAGTATGTCTGGCCGTTGATCAGCCGCGAGCTGGGCACCGAGGTCGTTGTCAAGCACGAAAACCACGCGCCCACGGGTGCGTTCAAAGTGCGCGGTGGGATCACCTTTATCGACTGGTTGCGGCGCGTGCATGCCGAGGTGGGCGGCATTATCACCGCGACGCGGGGCAATCACGGGCAAAGCCAGGCCAGGGCGGCGCGGGCCGCGGGTTTGCGCGTCAAGGTATTGGTTCCGCACGGTAATTCTGTGGAAAAGAACGACGCCATGCGGGCGTATGGTGCCGAACTGGTCGAGTTTGGGCAGGATTTTGACGAAGCACGGCACGAAGCCATGCGTCTGGCCGAGGCCGAAAACCTGTTCCCGGTGCCGCCGTTTCACAGCGAAATGTTGCGCGGTGTCGCCACCTACGCGCTGGAACTTTTCACTGCCCATCCCGATCTCGATGTTGTCTATGTGCCGATCGGCTGTGGTTCGGGGATTTGCGGGATCATTACGGCGCGCGACGCCTTGGGGCTGAAAACCGATGTTGTCGGCGCGGTGTCGAGCCAGGCGCAAACCGCGAAACTGTCGGTTGCTGCAGGGCAGTTGATCGAGACGAATTCAGCCCACACCATTGCCGACGGCATGGCGGTGCGGGTGCCGGTGCAGGCGGCGTTCGAAATATATTCGCGCGGCGCGGCGCGGATTGTGGATGTCAGCGAAGACGAAATTGCGGCGGCCATGCGGCTGTATTTTCGCGCGACCCACAATGTTGCCGAAGGGGCAGGTGCGGCGCCGCTGGCCGCGGCGTGTCAGGAGCGCGCCCGTCTGAGCGGCAAAAAGGTTGGCGTGATCCTGAGCGGGGGCAACGTGGATATACCGGTGTTTCGGGCAATCCTTGCGGGTCAAACGCCGACGCTTTAGCTGCCGGGAATATGCTGTAATACCAACGGCCCCCAGATTTGACTCAAGGGGATTCCCACGAGCGGCGTGATCTGATTCAGTGGCATCAAGGCAAGGGAGGCTTTGATAGCAGTAAGGATTACGCGAAAAGACAAGTCCGCAGGCGAGCTTCGCCAGGAAGCGGCGCGGTGCCGGGATGGGAAAGCGGCGCGACGGATGTTGGCGATTGCCCTGGTTCTGGATGGGGTTGACCGCAAGACGGCGGCAGAAAACTGCGGCATGGATCGGCAGACGTTGCGGGATTGGGCCCACCGTTACAATGCGGAGGGCGTGTCGGGCCTGTTCAACCGTCGCCCGCCGGATCCACCCTGTCTGCTGAGCGCGGCATAGAAGGAGGAGTTGGCGGAAATGGTTCGGGCGGGTCCCGACCCCGAAACCGATGGGGTTGTGCGCTGGCGGCGCATTGATCTGAAACGCAAGATCGAAGAGCGCTTCGGCGTCACCATGCATGAGCGAACTGTTGGCAAACAATTGGCAAGCCTGGGCTTTCGGCGTCTGTCGGTGCGCCCGCAGCATCCGAAATCCGACCCGGATGCACAGGAGGCTTTTAAAAAAACTTCGCCGCAGAGGTAGAAGCAGCCTTGCCGGAAACAGCCCGCAGCAAGCCCCTGGAGATATGGTTTCAGGATGAAGCGCGGGTTGGCCAGCAGGGCACGCTCACCCGTATCTGGGCCGAGCGTGGAACACGCCCCCGTGCCCCGCGCGACACCCGCTATATCTGGAGCTACATTTTCGGCGCCGTCTGCCCGGAACGGGCTGAAGCGGCCGCTCTGATCATGCCACATGCCGACATACAGGCCATGAGCGCGCATCTCGCCGAGATCGCTAAAACCGTCGCATCGGGCGCACATGCCCTTCTCATTCTGGATGGCGCTGGCTGGCACGGTTCGGCAGAGCTGGAGGTACCCGACAACATCACCCTGCTCAAACTCCCGCCCTATTCCCCTGAACTCAACCCGATGGAAAATGTGTGGGCTTATCTGCGTGCCAACAAGCTCGCCATATCCGTCTTCGACAATTATGAGCAGATCGTCGACAGGTGTTGCGAAGCATGGAACTTCTTTGCAAACGACAAAACCGCAATCACGTCAATCACTACCAGACAATGGGCCAAAACGGTCAACGACTAGGGCCGTTGGTATAATACCAACGGCCCCCAGATTTGACTCAAGGGGATTCCCACGAGCGGCGTGATCTGATTCAGTGGCATCAAGGCAAGGGAGGCTTTGATGGCAGTAAAGATTACGCGAAAAGACAAGTCCGCAGGCGAGCTTCGCCAGGAAGCGGCGCGGTGCCGGATGGGAAAGCGGCGCGACGGATGTTGGCGATTGCCCTGGTTCTGGATGGGGTTGACCGCAAGACGGCGGCAGAAAACTGCGGCATGGATCGGCAGACGTTGCGGGATTGGGCCCACCGTTACAATGCGGAGGGCGTGTCGGGCCTGTTCAACCGTCGCCCGCCGGATCCACCCTGTCTGCTGAGCGCGGCACAGAAGGAGGAGTTGGCGGAAATGGTTCGGGCGGGTCCCGACCCCGACACCGATGGGGTTGTGCGCTGGCGGCGCATTGATCTGAAACGCAAGATCGAAGAGCGCTTCGGCGTCACCATGCATGAGCGAACTGTTGGCAAACAATTGGCAAGCCTGGGCTTTCGGCGTCTGTCGGTGCGCCCGCAGCATCCGAAATCCGACCCGGATGCACAGGAGGCTTTTAAAAAAACTTCGCCGCAGAGGTAGAAGCAGCCTTGCCGGAAACAGCCCGCAGCAAGCCCCTGGAGATATGGTTTCAGGATGAAGCGCGGGTTGGCCAGCAGGGCACGCTCACCCGTATCTGGGCCGAGCGTGGAACACGCCCCCGTGCCCCGCGCGACACCCGCTATATCTGGAGCTACATTTTCGGCGCCGTCTGCCCGGAACGGGCTGAAGCGGCCGCTCTGATCATGCCACATGCCGACACACAGGCCATGAGCGCGCATCTCGCCGAGATCGCTAAAACCGTCGCATCGGGCGCACATGCCCTTCTCATTCTGGATGGCGCTGGCTGGCACGGTTCGGCAGAGCTGGAGGTACCCGACAACATCACCCTGCTCAAACTCCCGCCCTATTCCCCTGAACTCAACCCGATGGAAAATGTGTGGGCTTATCTGCGTGCCAACAAGCTCGCCATATCCGTCTTCGACAATTATGAGCAGATCGTCGACAGGTGTTGCGAAGCATGGAACTTCTTTGCAAACGACAAAACCGCAATCACGTCAATCACTACCAGACAATGGGCCAAAACGGTTAACTACTAGGGCCGTTGGTATAATTCGTTCGTTGGGGTTTTGTCTACTCGGCTGAGCCCTGCCACCCGGATCGCGCGGATCACGCCGCGATCAGCCCCATGCTTTCCAATTTCAAGATCACCTGATGAGCACAGTTGTCGACTTCAACATTTTCAGTTTCCACCCTGAGTTCTGGATCCTCAGGGGTCTCGTAAGGGTCGGAAATACCTGTGAATTCCTTGATCTTCCCGGCGCGCGCCAACTTATACAGCCCCTTGCGGTCACGGCGTTCGCATTCTTCCAGAGAGGTGGCCACATGCACCTCGATGAAGGCCCCGAAGGCGCCGATTTCTTCGCGCACCGCACGGCGCGTTGCAGTATAGGGTGCAATCGGCGCGCAGATGGCGATGCCGCCGTTCTTGGTAATCTCGGACGCCACATAGCCGATGCGGCGGATGTTGAGGTCGCGGTGCTCTTTGGAAAACCCAAGCTCTGACGACAGGTTTTTGCGCACGATGTCGCCGTCCAGCAGGGTGACAGGCCGCCCGCCCATTTCCATCAGCTTGACCATCAGCGCGTTAGCGATGGTTGACTTTCCTGACCCCGAAAAGCCGGTGAAAAACACCGTGAATCCCTGCTTTGAACGTGCCGGGCGGGTGCGGCGCAATTCAGTGACAACTTCGGGGAATGAAAACCAGTCCGGAATTTCAAGACCCTCTGACAGACGGCGGCGCAGTTCGGTGCCGGAGATGTCCAGAACGGTGACGTCACCCTCGATCTCATCGGCCGGTTCATACTGGGCGCGCTCCTGCACATAAACCATGTGGCGGAAATCGACCATTTCGGTGCCGATCTCGCTTTGAAGTTCACGAAACAGCACCTGGGCGTCGTAAGGACCGTAAAAATCTTCGTCGGCGGCGTTCTTGCCTGGCCCCGCGTGGTCGCGCCCGATGATGAAATGGGTGCAGCCGTGATTGGCACGGATCAGCCCGTGCCAGACAGCCTCGCGCGGTCCAGCCATGCGCATGGCTAGGTGCAACAGGCTCATCGAAGTTGTCGAGGACGGATATTTATCCAGCACCGCCTCGTAACAGCGTACGCGCGTAAAGTGATCCACATCGCCCGGCTTGGTCATGCCGACGACAGGATGGATCAGCAAATTGGCCTGTGCCTCTTTGGCGGCGCGAAACGTTAGTTCCTGATGCGCCCTGTGCAACGGGTTGCGGGTTTGAAAGGCGACAACCCGGCGCCAGCCGACCTTGCGGAAATAGGCGCGCAGCTCATTCGGCGTGCTGCGACGGGCGCGAAAATCATAATGCACCGGTTGCTGGATTCCGATCACAGGGCCACCCAGATAGATCGGGCCTGCGGTGTTGTGCAGGTAATTCACAGCCGGGTGTACAACATCGTCTGTGCCAAAGACCTTTTCGGCCTCGCGGGCCTTGTCGGGCAGCCATTTGTCGGTCACAGACATGATCGCAAGGATAACGCCTTCGGGGTCGCGCAGGGCGATGTCCTGGCCGGTTTCCAGGGTTTCGGCGAATTTTTCCGATACATCAAGGTTAATTGGAATTGGCCAAAGCGTGCCGTCGGCCAGCCGCATTTTTTCGACCACATTGTTGCAATCTGCCTGCCCCAAAAACCCTTTGAGCGGATTGAAGCCGCCGTTCATCAGCAGTTCCAGATCGCAGATCTGGCGCTGCGTCAGGTCCCAGCTGGGCAACTCGGCGGCCTCGAGTTTCAGCTTTTGCGCCGAGTCGTAGGACACAAAAAGCTCTGGGATCGGAGCAAGGTTGGACAATTGCATAAGTTAACGACCTTGTATTTGACTGCTCGCAACACCTTGGTGCCAGTTGCAGGCGCTTTAGCGCGTGAATGGGGCGGAATTCAAGCTTGGTTGGGTGAATTCTGATGAACAATCTTATACCAGCGGCATTTAACATTGACCGATATGGGCCCATTTTCGCATTCCGATTGATGTGATGGTTTCGGGCTGTGCGATGAGCTTGTTCCAAGCTTCGCATCCAGCATCGACGATGGCATTGTAGTATTCGAACACGCGGTTGGAGAGCCAATTGGCGCGCAAGTACTGCCAGATATTTTCCACCGGGTTCAGTTCCGGAGCGCGCGATGGCAGCAGGATGATGGTGAGGTTCTTCGGGACTTTGAGTTTGCCGGTGGTGTGCCATCCGGCCCGATCCATCAGCACAACCGCATGCGCTTTGCGAGTGACATGGCGGCTGATCTCGTCGAGATGCATCTGCATGGCTTGCGCGTCCGCCCAAGGCAGCATGAGCGCCGCCCCCTTGCCGTGAGCCGGACAGATGGCGCCGAACAGATAGGCGTTGCGATAGCGCTGATCGGCCGGCTGGCGGGGGCGCGTGCCCTTTCTTGCCCACAGGCGCGTCAGGCCATTCTTCTGGCCAAGGCGTGCTTCGTCCTGGAACCAGATCTCCACCGGCGTTCCCGTCGGCAGGTCAGCTATATGCACCTGGAGCGTGTCGGCGAAGTTTTTTTTAAACGCCTCGATGATCCGCTTATCCTGCCTGGGATGCTGCGGGCGGGCGCTGATATGGGCAAAGCCCAGTTCGCCAAGCAGTCTGGATATCCCGCGCTCGGAATAGATGACGCCAAAGCGCGCCTCGATCACCCGCTTCAGGTCGATCCGCCGCCAGCGGACAACCCCATCCACCGCCGGGTCGGGGCCGGTCTCGACAATCTCGCCAAGTTCTTTCATCTGGACATCGCTCAGGTAGCGCGTCCGGCCCGCGCCCTTGCGGTTGGTGAGGCCATCCGGTCCCTCTTCGGTGAACCGGTGAACCCAGTCCCGCAGGGTCTGGCGATCCATCCCACCGATCCTTGCGGCCTCTCCACGGCTCATGCCATCGTAGACCGCCGCAAGAGACAACAGACGGCGGCTCTGCCGGGCATCCTTGCAACGGCTGGCGAGTTTACGAAGGTGGCGGGCATCAAAGTCGCGACGAAGCGAAACACTGGCTGGCATGGCGATCCTCCTTTGCCAACCTTGAATCAGATCAAGACCGATTTGGGAATCCCCACAGAGTCAGAAATTGATGCCGTTGGTATTAATCGTGGATTTCGGGTAATGGCGAATTCCAGTTCCTTTTGGTTTCATCGGTTGTTCTATCAATCCGACGCGTTCGTAAAACCGGATGGTCTCACCATCGACGTTTGCCTTTTTTGCGGCGCGGCCAATGGTCATAGAGCTAATCATCAATACCCTGTCTACGGAACGGAATTACCCAATCATCTTACCACCCTTCAATTTAGCGAATTAAGCTTACCATCTGTCCACATGCTGTGATTCAAGGAGTCTCCTGTTATAGAATTGGAGATGTTGTATGGTTGTTTCATTGGGTTTTTCTGGGGTAAACGAAGCTATCAAGGCTGATTTTATAGAGCGGCTTCCAAAGTTTCATAAATCCCGCTGCGAAGGCCTTACACTGCTTTCGAGCATCGTTCTTGATGTGCGAAGTGCGAATTTGATGGAATTATCGGCGGCTTTACCGCGTCACATCGGCACAAAAGATCATCGGTACCAGTATGGTTCCCGTGTTTTGAGCAATTCCCACATTGATTGCGCGGAAATCATGCAGGCCTATGCTGGAGATGTATTCACCCGTTTGGCCTCCAACGGAGAGACCATCGTTTTGATGATGGATCAAAGCCATATCAATGACGGACATGAAGTCTTGATGCTGTCAGTGCGCATGCGTGATCGCGCCTTGCCTGTGGCTTGGCGCGTGCGCAAGACAAAAGGCAATATTGGGTTTTCTCTCCAAAAAGAGTTACTGGACAGCATTCAGGATTGGATGCCTGAAGGGGCTGATGTCATGTTAACGGGTGATCGATTTTATGGCACAGAAAGGTTAATCCATTGGTGTCAGGACGCTGGTTGGGGATATCGTATTCGCCTGAAGGGCAACCTGACTTTGCAGCACCAAGGTGGCGAGCTGTCTTGCATTGAAATCAGGGAGCTGATGCCGCAAGGGCTTATAAACGCGGAACTTTATGGATCAGGTGTGTTTACGAATATCGGAGTATTGCACGACGATGGTCACCCTGAGCCCTGGATCATCGCTATGAATGCAAAGCCTTCACAATACACGGTTCTCGATTATGGAATGCGATGGGGTATTGAAGCTATGTTCTCGGACTTCAAGACCCGTGGATTTGGCATCGCGCAAAGCCAAATCAAAAAGCCAGACCGACTGGAAAGGCTTATCCTTGTCATGGCAATAGCCATGTACTGGGCGGTTTCAACGGGCGCAGCAGATGAACAAATAGTCGCCGAAAGCGGCGAAAAAAGGGGATTCGCAAAACCCGAAGATCACTCTGCTCCCTCTTCAAACAGGGCCTGCGTTTCCTGCGCAGATGCTTCATAGGATATGAGAAAATCCCTAAATTATGGCAAGTTTGGATTTTTTGAAGGGTGGTAAGCCCAATCATAGAAACTGTTGCAGAAGAAGAAAAATCACTCCCGGAAACTATCTGTCATCTGAACGTCAAACCCGCTGAACAGCGCAGAGATTCCAAACGATCTTCTTGTCACCGAGAGCCGCCTGGCCATGTCAGGAACGGCATGTTTACCACGACGCCAGTTTTCTTGATGCTGACTTTGCCGCTGTCGATTGCCTCACGCAGTTCGGTCAAAGATTTCAATGTTTGCGCCGTCATGCCATTATTCCAGGTCACCAGATTTATTGCGCGAAGTGGGCTGTACCCAGCGCTGCCTGGCGGGCTGTCAAATATATCAGCCTGGCCGCCAAGCGGCCCCGTCGGTCCGTCACCCGACATTCCGTTGGTAAATACATAGACGTTCGCGAGAAGTTCACTCGGCGTGTTTGCCAGCGACGGCACCACCAATACTGGCGAACCTCCCATCATGTCAGTCAGTGTCTGATTCAAAACTCTACGCATGATTACAATGCCTTGCAATTTTACGCGTGAGGGTTGACCTGCCCCCAATTTGAGGGCCACTTTTAGGTAGACTCTGTTCCTCTTTTGTTTGCCATTATTCGGCGGCGTGAGCAATGGGCGGTGGCGCGGAGCCTTCAGATAGCTCAAGCGTCGCTGCCCATTGCGGTTTATGGAAAGGCCTGTTTGCGGCAAATTCTTCCGGGGTTTGATAGTTCAGCGAAGAGTGGGGCCGGTTTTGATTGTAATCGATCCGCCAGTCCTCGATGATCCTTTCTGCCTCGGCCAGCGAGGTGAACCAGTTCAAGTTCAGGCATTCTTCGCGAAACCGGCCGTTGAAACTTTCGATGTAGGCGTTCTGGGTCGGCTTGCCCGGGTCGATGAAGTAGAGCTGCACGCCGTGATCATCTGCCCAGCCATCAAGCGCGCGGCCTCGTAGTTCAGGCCCATTGTCAACGGTCAGAACATCCGGGTACCCCCGCTCACGAGCCACCCGTTCCAGCATTTCCACCACGCGGGAGCCGGGGATCGACAGGGCCACATCAATCGCCGGACATTCCCGTGTGCAGTCGTCTTTCAGATTGACGGTGCGGAACTTCCTGCCGTTGGCGAGCGCATCCATGGTGAAGTCCAGGCTCCACCGCTGGTTGGCGGCGATCGGGCACCAGGCGCCTTCGCGCACGCCCTTGGGGATTTTCTTGCGATTGCGGCGGCGCAGGGTCAGGCGCTCCTCTCGGTAAAGTCGCTCCACCACTTTCACGTTCACCTTGAAACCCTCCTGGCCAAGCTTGGCATGCAACATGCGATAGCCATAGCGTCGGTGTTTGCCTGAAAGCGTGACCAGCCGTTCCCGTATCCTCGCATGGCGATCCGGCCTTCCTCTGTATTCATTACTCGATCTGGAAAACCCAATCAGCCCACAGGCCCGCCGAGTTGAAAACTGATAGTCACGGCAAAGAACCATGACTGCTTCCCGGCGGCTTGCAGGCTTCAGAAGTTTTTTGCCAGAAGCCCTTTCAGGCCAGCATTATCAAGCATGGTTTCGGCCAGCAGCTTCTTCAGCTTGCCGTTCTCCGATTCCAGGTCTTTCAGCCGCCTGACATCGGAAATCTGAAGGCCGCCATACCTGGCTTTCCATTTGTAAAAGGTGGCATCCGACATACCGTGCTTACGGCACAACTCGGACACTTTCGCACCCGCCGCATACTCCTGAATGATCCGAACAATCTGCTCTTCGCTAAACCGTGACTTGCGCATTCTCTGTTCTCCTCGTTCTCGTGAACATTAAGCGAACAGATCCTCCTTTCAAATGGACCAGTTTTCGGGGAGCAGGTCACAGGTCATGTGCAACGAGTATCCATGCCTGTGAACTTGCGATGGATTTTTCCCAATCTTTGGCCAATCGTCGGCAGCGGTTGAGCCATGCGAAGGTGCGCTCGACGACCCATCTTCTGGGAATGACTTCGAAGCCTTCCGCAGTGTCGAAGCGCTTGACGATCTGGATTGTCCAGTCACCGATGCCTTCAAGAGCGTCGCGCAGCTTTGGTCCGGCATAACCGCCATCCGCAAAGATATGGCGCAAGTTTGGATGGGAATACCGGATGGATTTCAACACTTCCGGTGCGCCATCACGGTCTTGAATACCGGCGCTATGCACGACCAACCCAACCATAAACCCGAGCGTGTCGGTGACAATGTGGCGCTTGCGGCCCTTGGTTTTCTTGCCCGCGTCATAGCCCGAAATGCCACCGCTTTCCGTTGTTTTTATGGTCTGGCTATCAATGACACCAGCGGTGGGGCCGGGCTTCTTGCCATGAAACTCGCGCGCCGTCGCCACCAGAAAATGGCTGATCACTTCAAAGATGCCATCGTTGCGCCAGCCATAGAAATAGTAGCGCACGGTGGACACTGGCGGGAAATCATTGGGCAGCATACGCCACGCACACCCGGCGCTGGCGATGTACAAAATGGCATCCAGAACATCGCGCATCGCCGTGCTGCGCGGACGACCAGTTGTTTTAGGCGGCGGCAGGAATGGCGCGATCAAACCCCATTCCTGATCAGTTAAATCGCTTGCATAGCGTCCCGAATGCCGTTCATATCGGGCGCGAGTGGTTTCCGTCCAGGCCATTGTGATCTCCCTCGAATCTTATCAATCCAATTGAATCACAACTCGCTGAAATCACTCAATTAGTTTTGGATCAGACACTCAGAATTTTCGCGATTTCAGAATCCGAGACTTCAGTGTGAATAAACAGGATCTCCTGCCCTTGGCTATACCCGGTGACTGCCGGCACTGTTGGCGCGTCGACAGATGCCATTCCACCCATGCTGGTCTGCGCTATGACAGGTGCACTGGACGCAAATGCAAAATATACAAATGCGGCAATCAGTGTCAAAACCTTAACAGGTTTCATTTCATGTCCTCCTTAGCTGTGACGTGTCGCCATATTTAGCTGCCGTACCATGGTACGGAGTCAAGCAAGAAACCGTCACAAAAGTTTGTGAATATTTTTAATCGAGGAAAATTTGCGCCGACCCGAATACAGCATCACTCGGCGGCTTCAGCATCGATTCTGGTTTCAACTTGTTCCTGCTCGGAAAGGAATTTTTCAGCATCCAGCGCCGCCATGCAGCCCATGCCCGCACTGGTCACGGCCTGGCGGTATATGTGATCGGTCAGATCACCTGCCGCAAATACGCCGGGAACCGACGTGACCGTGCTGTCAGGTTCCGTGACCATATAGCCGCCCAAATGGGTTTCAAGCTGATCAATGATCAGTTCGGACGCCGGGGAGTGACCGATAGCGATGAATACGCCGTTGCAGGGTATTTCAGTGATCTCGCCGGTTTTCACATCTCTGGCGCGGATGCCCTCCACGCCAAGCGGGGTATCGCTGCCGATGACCTCTTCAAGCTGGTGATCCCACAATGTCACGATTTTCTCATTGTTGAACAACCGGTGCTGCAAAATCTTGTCGGCACGAAGCTCATCACGCCGGTGGATTAGCGTAACTTTCGAAGCGAATTTGGTCAGGAAAATCGCCTCTTCGACCGCCGTGTTGCCGCCGCCGATCACCACCACGTCCTGGCCGCGGTAAAAGAACCCGTCACAGGTGGCACAGGCAGACACGCCAAAGCCCTTGAATTTTTCCTCTGACGGCAGGCCCAGCCATTTGGCTTGCGCGCCGGTGGCCAGGATCAGCGCGTCGGCGGTGTAGGTTGTGCCGCTGTCACCGACGGCCGTGAACGGCCGCACAGACAGGTCCACGCTGGCGATGTGATCAGTAATAATCTCGGTCCCGACCTCGCGGGCGTGCTCTTGCATCCGGATCATCAGGTCGGGGCCCTGCACCATCGCGTCACCGGGCCAGTTTTCCACATCGGTGGTGATGGTAAGCTGGCCGCCGGGCTGAATGCCCTGCACCAGCACCGGGTCCAGCATGGCGCGGCTGGCATAAACCGCCGCGGCATAGCCCGCCGGGCCAGAGCCGATAATTAGAACTTTGCTGTGCTTCGTGTCAGACATCGAGCGCCCCGTTTTTGCGTTTACCACGTGGGATATAGCCACACAGGCAGGGCGTTGCAAACCCCGCATGCCAAGACTGTGAACTCATTTTTTGGCGCATCAAATGATCAGAAAACAACCAGGTTCGCGATATTTTATTGCGCGCAACAGCGCAGGAGAATACAAGATGCAAACACCGGGGGTAACATGGCCGCAGGCAAGCTTGATCCGATTGATCGAAAAATTCTGGCCGAGCTTCAGGCTGACGGCCGCATGACCAATGTTGAGCTGGCCCGGCGGGTTGGAATATCCGCGCCACCTTGTTTGCGCCGGGTGCGCACCTTGGAAGAGAGCGGCTATATTCGCGGTTACCATGCCGATATGGACAGTCGTGTGCTGGGTTTTGAGGTTAAGGTCTTCGCGATGGTTGGACTGCAAAGCCAGGCTGAAGGCGATCTGAGCGCCTTTGAGGAGCGTTGCCGCAACTGGCCGCTGGTTCGCGAATGCCACATGCTGAACGGCGAGGTGGATTTTGTATTGAAATGCGTGGCCCCCGACCTTTCGACCTTTCAGTTATTCCTGACCCAGGAACTGACTGCCGCCGACAACGTTGCCAGTGTGAAAACCTCGCTGGTCATTAGATGCGCCAAGGATGAACCCGGCGTGCCCTTTGATGTGCTGGAAGAGCGCCTGCGCCAGAACGCCTGACGCAGGCGGCAGTTTCAGCTGGTTCTTTTGTGGAAAAGCGGGCCGAAATCGTCAGCGCTTTTCACATGCGGGAACAGCGACATGTAAATGTCGAAAATTTCCGGCGAATGATACAGATGCGGGTATTCACCGGGGTGGAAGCTTTCGCAGGCGACACCGTTGGCACGGATCAGCCGATGGCCAACCAGCCCCAGATGGAACGTGCGAACCGCTGACATGGGCCGCACCCTGATAACAGAGTGCCCGTCCGCCAGATCGCCGATGTCCACCAGATTGGAAGACGAATCCACGGCAAACAATCCCGGCAGCACGCGCGCCGCTGGCCCTAACATCAGGTCCGGAGCCGACCGGTCCAGTCCGAAAATATTCTCGGTGATCCGATACAGCTGCGACGATGACAGACCCAAGTCGGCCTGTTGCGGAAACAGCGTCATTGAACCGATCCACATCAGCGGCTGAAGCCGCCGTCAGCGGTTGCGATCTGGGCGCCGGGCTGCAGGTCTTCGACTGCCACCTTGCCGTTTTCGGTCTGGATAAGCGTGCCTTGCGCAAACGCATTGAACGCTTGTTCAAAAGCAGGCACGGCCGGAGCCACCATTGTGCGAGCTTTGGCATTGCCGCTGGCGGACAACCACGCAACACAGTAGCGCCGGGTTACGACATCGAGTTCTTTTGGTTTGGAATATTGTTGCTCCGGACGGGTCACTGTCCAAGGGCGGGGATGGGATAATGTTGCTTTAGAGCGTACTAGATAATTCATGCGAACAGTCCTTGCGTACTGGCCACATCTGCACAACGACCCCCACCCTTCGCAGAGGGACGAGATGCATCCTCATGAACCTTAATAAACAGTTAAGTCAAAAAATTTCGGGTTCTGGCGCATCTGGCGGCCTAATGCCGATGGTCCGATTGGTTTTGTTTCCGATACCGACATGGAATTGCCATAATTGGTTCGCTCGTGGGCTCAAAAAAAAAGGCCGCCATATTCTGGCGGCCCAATTAGTGGAGCGTATTTTCAGAGGGACAGTATTCAGGCGCTGGCTTTGATTTTACCCAGAGCGCGAGCGGAGCAACGTGAATTCCATTCAGCCCGGCGCGATCCACGTGACCAAGGCATTTTGTGGTCGGTTTTCTGCGCTTCGTTCAGAACTGAAATCAGCCAGCGGCGGTTGGTATTCATTTTGTTGCTCCTCGAACGCTGCGATCTTGGGCGCCCGGTTATTCGTTGCTCAAAGCCATTAATGGCGGGGCAATTGGGCGCAGGTTGGGCGTAGCCGCAGATATTTTTCTGCCGGTGGTCGTGGGTGGTTTACCTGGGCTGTGCGCCGGTCGGGTGTGAAGAATCGCTGATTTTCCTGAGGTTTAGTTGGATAATCCACGCTATCCAGATGTATTGTTTCCTAATTGCGGCGATTATCTGGCGACGATTTGCCCCTTTTCTGCCGTGATTGTTTCGAATTTCGCGACAGTCGAAGTCAAGATTTCGAATCAGCCGATTTTACAAGCAAATGGCCGACATCAGCCGACCATGATCCGCTTCTTTTCTGTGAATGCTGCGCCGGTAGGAATAAAACCGGTCAGGATCGGAATAAGTGCAGTGGCGGGTCCAACTTGCATGGCCGATCCCGGCTGCGCGCAATTTGTGCAGCCCGTATGCAGGCAGGTCAAACAGGTGCCGGTCACCCTCGCCACTCGCAAAATAACGCGCGTTGCCTTGATCGTGCGTAAGAAACGCCTCCAGAAATTCTGGCCCGACCTCATAGACGGGTTGGCTTATCGCTGGCCCGATAACCGCGCAAATATTCTCTCGTGCTGCGCCTAACCGCTCCATCGCCAGCAGCGTTTCCTCCAGCACGCCGTTGAGCACACCGCGCCACCCGGCGTGCGTCGCGCCGATCACCCGGGCGTCGTGGTCCGCAAATAACACTGGCTGACAGTCGGCCGTCAAGACTGCCAAAGCGATGCCCGGGGTTGTCGTGACCATGCCGTCAGCGCGCGGCGCTCTGGGGCCCGGTGGTGAGTCAACCACATGCACTTGCGTTGAATGAAGCTGAAATACGGTGGCCAGCGATGTGGGCGCAACGCGCATTGCATCACTGACCCGCCGCCTGTTGATCGCAACCGCCTCGGCCTGATCGGTGGAGCCCAGGCCGCAATTCAATCCGGCGAAGACGCCCGAGGACACACCACCCCTGCGCGTGAAGAACCCGTGGCGAATGGGGGCCAGACTGTCGCTTGTGATAATTTCCAGCGTCATGTGGCAAATCCGGGCGGTGGTGCGCTGCCAATTGGGTGCAGCGCGACGGCTTTTAACAGAGTTCCCATTTCGCCCGGATCGGTCAAGCGGTGATGCGCCGCCAGATGCGACTTTAGCGCCTCACCTTGCAGGGTCTCGGCCAACGCCTGCGCACGCGCGCCGATGCCAAGGCGCTCCAACAGTACGCCCTGCGGTGTCATCGCTGTGACTGCGACAACGCTGGCGGCTCTGGTCAAAGCCTCGAAATCCACATGCGCGGTCAGGTCGGCCTCGCCGGGGTGCGCCAGAACATTGTCGTAGGCGTGATCCTTCAGCGCCTGCAACGTGTCGCCACGAGAGCGCCAACCGCCATAGTCGATGATCATTGCGATGCCGCCGTGGCGTGCGATCCGCTGAGCTATGGCCTGCATGATGGGGGCGGCAGCGGCGCAAGTTTCCACTATGTCGCCGGGGCTGGTGTCACTAAGCCGATGCGCAAGTGTGCCTACGGGTGCTGCGGCTGACAGGCCAAATGCCAGTGCGGCGGTTTTCGCGCCCACTTGCTGTTCCCGCCAGCCGCGCGCGTCGCGGACAAACTGGCGGATCGGCAGCGCGTCGAAAAATTCGCTGGCGATCAGAAAAAGCGGCCGGTCGGGCAGGGCGTCGGCGTTGTCAAGCCAAGTGATCTGGGGGCCCGCCAGTAGCTCTCGCTGCCGCACACGCAGGATCGGCGACCTTTCGACCAGGTGCAGTTGCGCGGCGTCGTGAAAGCCCGGCACGCGCGCGGTCGCGCGCAGCATATCGGCCATCAGCGTGCCGCGACCGGGGCCGAGTTCTGCCAGTGTGAACGGCGCGGCGCGGCCCTGATCCTGCCAGACCTGCGCCAGGCACAGCCCGATCAGCTCGCCAAACATCTGGCTAATCTCTGGCGCTGTCACAAAATCCCCGGCGCGGCCAAATGGATCGCGCGTGGAATAATAGCCATGTTCGGGATGCAGCAGGCATTCGGCCATATACTCGGCAATCGTGATCGGTCCTGTGGCTTTGATCCGGTGCATCAGAACCTGAGCCAGCGCCGTCATGCCCGTCGTCGGGCCCACAGAATGACGCCCGCCCCGATCAGGATCATCGGCAATGACAATAGCTGGCCCATGGACACGCCGACACCGCCTGATCCAAGCACGTAGCCCATTGGATTGCCTTCGGTAATGAACTGAGCGTCGGCCTGGCGCACGAATTCTACCAAGAAGCGTGAGGCCCCGTATCCGGCGAAGAAAAGCCCCGCCAGTTGCCCCGGCTGCTTTAACCAGCCGCGCCGCCAAGCGAGATAAAATAGCACCGTGCCAAGGATCAGCCCCTCCAGGATGGCCTCATAAATCTGCGAAGGATGACGGGCGCACAGGTCTGCGATTCCGGGGCAAAACTGCGCCCGTGAGCCGGGAAAAATGACCGCCCAGGGCAGCTCTGACGGGCGGCCCCAAAGCTCTGCGTTCACAAAGTTTGACAGGCGCCCCAGAAATAGCCCCGGCGGGGTTGCGAACGCCAAGGCATCCGCCAGTGACAGAGCCACCAGACCATGCCGACGCGAAAACCACCAGACCACCAGAACTACGCCCAAAAAACCACCGTGAAAGGACATGCCGCCCTGCCAGATCATCGGAATTTCAACTGGATTTTCCAAAAAAAACGCCGGTTGGTAAAACAATACGAAACCAAGACGCCCGCCCGCAATAATCCCGACGATCAGCCAGGCCAGCAGGTCTTCCATCTGTGCAGGCGTCATTGGCGGCGTGTCGGCGCGCCACAGACTCGGTGTTTTTAGAGCCCGAACGATTAGCCGCCAACCAATCAGAATGCCGGCGATATAGGCCAGCGCGTACCAGCGCAAAGCCAAGGAAAATCCGCCCAGATCGATCGAAAAGATCTCTGGTCCGATGTTGGGAAATGGGATGGCCTGAGCAAACATGCGGCATGGATGAAAGCGGGCGGGTGTGAAGTCAAGCTTGAGCTTTGCAGCGCTCGGCTCCATATGTATCCGAAGCAGCCAACGGAGCGTCCGATGCAAACTCGAAACAAGATATTCGATGACATTTCGCAGTTGATGACCAACGCAATGGGTGTGGCCCAGGGAGCCAAAGACGAAGCCGAGACGGCGATGAACAGCTGGGTGGATCGCTGGTTGGCGGACCGTGATTTTGTGACGCGCGAGGAATTTGAGGCGGTGAGCGCTATGGCCAGGAAAGCGCGCGGGGAAAATGAGGCGTTGGCGGCGCGCCTTGCCGAGCTGGAAAAGCCGACCCGAAAAAAGCCCAAGCCGCGCACCAAAAAATCCTGAACCACGGCTGAGACTTGATCGGCGCGCCCCCGGTTGGGCGCGTTATGCGTCGTTAAGATTTGTAAACGGCTGCTAAGTGTCTGATTCAAAACTCTACGGATGATTACAATGCCTTGCAATTTTACGCGTGAGGGTTCTGATATGTGCAACGAGTATCCATGCCTGTGAACTTGCGATGGATTTTTCCCAATCTTTGGCCAATCGCCGGCAGCGGTTGAGCCATGCGAAGGTGCGCTCGACGACCCATCTTCTGGGAATGACTTCGAAGCCTTCCGCAGTGTCGAAGCGCTTGACGATCTGGATTGTCCAGTCACCGATGCCTTCAAGAGCGTCGCGCAGCTTTGGTCCGGCATAACCGCCATCCGCAAAGATATGGCGCAAGTTTGGATGGGAATACCGGATGGATTTCAACACTTCCGGTGCGCCATCACGGTCTTGAATACCGGCGCTATGCACGACCAACCCAACCATAAACCCGAGCGTGTCGGTGACAATGTGGCGCTTGCGGCCCTTGGTTTTCTTGCCCGCGTCATAGCCCGAAATGCCACCGCTTTCCGTTGTTTTTATGGTCTGGCTATCAATGACACCAGCGGTGGGGCCGGGCTTCTTGCCATGAAACTCGCGCGCCGTCGCCACCAGAAAATGGCTGATCACTTCAAAGATGCCATCGTTGCGCCAGCCATAGAAATAGTAGCGCACGGTGGACACTGGCGGGAAATCATTGGGCAGCATACGCCACGCACACCCGGCGCTGGCGATGTACAAAATGGCATCCAGAACATCGCGCATCGCCGTGCTGCGCGGACGACCAGTTGTTTTAGGCGGCGGCAGGAATGGCGCGATCAAACCCCATTCCTGATCAGTTAAATCGCTTGCATAGCGTCCCGAATGCCGTTCATATCGGGCGCGAGTGGTTTCCGTCCAGGCCATTGTGATCTCCCTCGAATCTTATCAATCCGATTGAATCACAGCTCGCTGAAATCACTCAATTAGTTTTGAATCAGACACTAAGGCCTAAGGGCAGCGCCGCTGCGCGCAGGCCCGTCAACCGAAATTTCCGGCTTTCCTGCAAAAATACCGCTTTACAGGTGGCCGCTTTCATCACACCATATCTAGTAAGGGCGGCAGTGCATTCTGCCGGACCTAGAGCAGGCACCAAGTTTTAGTAGACCGTAGCGTCCACAAGGCTAAAAACCAGCGAGGCCGGGCATGTCACTTTCACAGCAGGACTTTCAAAGCGAGGAACTTCACCCGATCGACATCGTCGAGCATCTGGCTGAGCACCACGAATGGGACTTTGACCGTATCGCCGACGATCAGATTGCGATGACCGTCGAGGGGCAGTGGCGCAGCTATTCGATCACCCTGGCCTGGTCCGGCTATGACGAGACCCTGCGGCTGATATGCACGTTTGAAATGGAGCCGCCGCAGGACCGCTTGGCTGAGCTTTACGACACGCTGAACCGCACCAATGACATGTGCTGGGCAGGGGCATTCACCTACTGGGTCGCGCAACGGTTGATGGTCTTTCGGTATGGGCTGGTGCTGGCGGGCGGCCAGACCGCCGGGCCCGAGCAGATCGATACGCTGATTTCTGAAGCGGTGAGGTCCTGTGAACGATTTTACCCGGCTTTCCAGCTCGTGGCCTGGGCCGGACGCAGCCCCGAAGACGCGATGCAGGTCGCCATTGCCGAGGCCTACGGGCGCGCCTGACAGCGCATTTCCAAATGATGTAAATATCGCCGCCGGAGGCAAAATGTTTCGAATTTTCGCAGAAAAATCGGGCCTCCGGCGGCGATATTTTTGAACATTTGGAAAGCCGGATTGTCTGTTCACCATTTCCCGGTGCATTGCTAGTCTTTGGGCCTGAGAAGACTGAGGGGGCGCAAATGAACATGCAGGATGTCGGGCGGCGCGGGTTGGTTATCTTGGGCTGCGGAAAGATGGGATCAGCCCTGTTGCGGGGCTGGCTGGCGGGCGGGCTTGCGCCGTCATCGGTTTGGGTGCTGGATCCGTATCCATCGGACTGGCTGACCAAATTGGACGGTGTGCAGCTGAATTGCGACCTGGCCGACGATCCAGCCGTTGTCTTGGTGGCAGTGAAACCGCAGATGATCGGCGCGGCACTGCCTGCGCTTGCGGCACTTGGCAATGGCACGACGCTTTTCCTGAGCGTGGCGGCAGGCACGCCGATATCGGCCTATGAAGCAGCGCTCGGTGCCCGAACCCCGATTATTCGCGCCATGCCGAACACGCCTGCCGCCATTGGCAAGGGCATCACCGCGCTGATCGGCAACGCGCGTGCGGATGCGGCCGCGATGGAACTGGCGGAGATGCTGATGTCCGCCGTGGGTCAGACCGTGCGTCTGCGCAACGAGGCCCAGATCGACGCGGTGACTGCTGTGTCAGGCTCTGGCCCGGCCTATGTGTTTCATCTGATCGAAACGCTGGCAGCGGCAGGTGCGGCCGAGGGGCTGCCGCTCGCGCTGGCGATGCAGCTGGCCAAGGCGACCGTCGCCGGGGCTGCAGCACTGGCCGAGGCAGCGCCCGAAGACCCGGCGCAACTGCGCGTGCACGTGACCAGCCCCGGTGGCACAACCGCGGCGGCGCTGGCGGTTTTGATGGATGACGCGACAGGCTTTCCCGGGCTTCTGAAGCGCGCAGTCAAAGCCGCCGCGATGCGCAGTCGGGAACTTGGCCGATGACGCCGATCAGCTTTGACGAGTTTCTGAAGGTCGCATCAGGGTCGGGCAGATCAGGCGCGCCGAGCCTTTTCCGGAAGCCCGCAAACCGGCGCTCAAACTATGGGTCGATTTTGGCGGCAAGCTTGGCGTCAAGAAAAGCTCGGCTCAGATCACCCGCCATTATTCGCCCGAATACCTTGTCGGCAAGACGGTGATCGCAGTGGTCAATTTTTCGCCTCGTCAGATCGGCAAATTCATGTCCGAGGTTCTGGTGCTTGGCGTGCCTGACAGGAACGGCGAGGTTGTGCTGCTGTGCCCGGACAAGCACGTGCCGCTCGGGGTGCGGATGTACTGATGCGAACGCTGCTGATCACGCGCTCGATGCCGGCGGGCGTTGCGGCCTTGTCCGCAGATGCGGGGTTAGGCCCTGTCGCCGATTGCCTCGCGCCAATGTTTGCGACAGAGCGAAACATAGGTTTCGTTGCCGCCGATTTGCACTTGCGCACCATCGTGCAGCACTGTGCCGTCCTGATCCTGGCGCACCACCATGGTGGCCTTTTTGCCGCAATGGCAGATCGTGCGGGCTTCCCGCATCTCGTCGGCCAGCGCCAGCAAGGCGGCCGAGCCGGGAAACAGCTCACCGCGAAAATCCACCCGCAGGCCATAGCACATGACCGGCACATGCAGATCGTCCACCGCGCGGGCCAGTTGCCAGACCTGTTCTTTTTCCAGAAACTGCGCCTCGTCGATGAAAACGCAGGCCACCGGGCCGTCCTTCAGCCGCTCCGCAAGTTTGGCAAACAGATCCTCGCCCGCTTCAAATGTCTCGGCCTCGGTGCCAAAGCCGATGCGCGAGCCGATCCGCCCCGCACCGGCGCGATTGTCCAGCCGCGCGGTGATCAGAAACGTTTCCATCCCGCGTTCGCGGTAATTGTGCGCGGCTTGCAACAGCAGCGTCGATTTCCCGGCGTTCATGGTTGAGTAGTGAAAATAGAGCTTGGCCATGCACAGCCATTAGCCTGCCTGACAAAGGCAATTCAAGGTCTCAGAAAAACACCCGCTGGATGAACCAGAAGGCCCCGACAATGGCAATCGCCACCGAGGCCGGGTTTGCGATCAGGCGATCGTACCACGACTTTCGTCCGAACCAAATTCCAACCACCGCAAAAGCGCCGCTGATCACCGCCAGCTGACCCAGTTCCACGCCCAGGTTGAAGCCGATCAGCCCGGTGGCAAAGCGCGCCGGGTTCAGCCCGATGTCGCCAAGAACGGCGGCAAAGCCAAGCCCATGCAGCAGGCCAAATCCAAACACTACGCCACTGCGCCACGGCCGGTATGTGGACACCAGCACATTTTCAACCGCAACATAGACAATCGAGGCAGCGATCAGCGGCTCGACGATTCCGGCAGGAACCTGGACTATGCCCAGCACGCCAAGCGCCAGCGCCACGGTATGGGCCACGGTGAACGAGGTGACCTGATACAACAGCGGGCGCAGGCGCAGTGCGAAAAAGAACAGCCCCAGCACGAACAGGATATGATCCAGCCCCTTAGGCACGATGTGGGTAAATCCGATGCCAATGAAATCAAGGAAATCAGTCAGCCAGGGCTGCTTGACGCTGCCGGTGCGCGGCAGCGCAGCGCTGTCCTCGCCATCGGTGAGATAGCCTGAATACCCGTCGCCAGTCTCAATCACCTGACGCACGACCAGCGGGCCAAATGCCGCACTCCACCCCATCGTTACAGCACTGCCGTCAGGCGGTAATTTGGCGCGCAGTTGCAGGCGGCTTTCGCGCGGCAGGCTAATGTCACCAACTGGCGGCACCTCGACCTCGATAACCTGCAATGTCAGCCTGCTGGGCCCTGCAGTCAGGCGAAATCCCGGCGCAATTTCGGGCCAGGCCTCGGTAAAGGCTTGCTCCAGATTATCCGGGTCCATTGCGCGCAGATCATCATATTGGGCGGCAAGCGGCGACTGGTTGGTATCAACCAGATTGGTAAGGTCAAGCTGCGCCACAAGTGCCTCTAACGTCACGAAAATTTCGATGTCCACCTGATCGGCGCTGACGGTCACATCAGCAATCGCAGGGCGAATTTCGTGCGCCCGGACGGGCCCCGGCAACAGCGCCAGTATCAGCGTCAAAAACCCCCAAAAGGTTGACATGTGCGCGCTGTGTGCCAGCTTAGACATGAACTTGTCAGGAGCTTGCCCGCCCATGAGATATACCGCTCTGATTTGCCTGTTAGTGACGTTCATTAGCACATCCGCCGGCATTGGCCATGAGTTCTGGATATCCCCTAACACCTATGTGATTGAGCCCGGCGAAACGCTTACCGCGCAGCTGCGCGTCGGGCAAAAATTTGACGGCTTCCCCTACGGATATTTTCCGCCCCGGTTTGAGCGTTTTGATGTTGTGAAGGGCGATGAGATCGTGCCGGTCGACGGGCGCATCGGCGATCGCCCGGCGCTGAAAATAACTTTGCCGTCGGACGGCCTGTGGGTTGTGGTGCATGAAACCACCGACAGTGTTCTGACCTATTCGGAGTATGAAACATTCGAGGGGTTCGTGATTCACAAACAGCTTGGTGACACATTGGCGCTGCATGCCGAACGCGGTCTGCCGCAGACCGGTTTCAGTGAGGATTATCGCCGCTATGCCAAAAGCCTGATCGCCGTCGGTGACGGGCAGGGCGCCGATCGAGAGGTTGGATTGCGGACCGAGATTGTGGCCGAGATCAACCCATACACCGATGATCTTGCAGGCGGTATGCGGGTTCGGGTTCTGCTTGAAGGAGCGCCGCGCGCGGATACATTGGTCGAGATATTTGACCGTGACACCAACGACGAAGTGAGCGTGACGACGACCCGGACGGATGCCGACGGGCGAGCGGTGTTTGCGATGCAAAGCGGCCACGAATATCTGGTGGACGCGGTCTATATGGAAGCGCTTTACCCGCTGCCGGGCATTCCGGGTTCAGTCTGGAAATCGCATTGGGCGGCACTGACATTCATGGTGCCCGGCTAGCCATGTCTGGACAGTTGAACTGCATCGCGTCAGGGTCGAGCCATGCAGTCCCGCATTACCCAGATGATCATGTAATTTGACGACACCACACCCGGATTCTGCTATAAGCATCATGCGGTTGGAGCAGATATGGATCAGCGGATATGGCACACCAGACGGGTGAATCGAAACAGGGGTGCCTTCGGGTCGATTTTGACCGCCGTCTGAAGCTGGAGTTCCACGGGTCCAAGGTCACTACTGACGCCGGTTTGCTCGCCTATCGAGAGCTTGATGCCTCCGTTGAACTTACTGCGATGGCTGGCGATGTTCTTGCCGACAGTCGTACCGGCAAGAACGGGCGGCATGGCATGGTCGGGCAGTTCCGCCAGTCCGTTTTCGGACGCCTTGGCGGCTACGACGACGTGAACGACGCCGACCGGCTCAGCCTCGACCCGGTCATGCGGTGGATCGTCGGGGGCCATGCCGTCACCAAACAGGCGGCCTCGAGCAGTCAGATGGGGCGCTTCGAGACGGAGGTTCTGGCCACCGAGGAAAACCTCGCCGCGCTTGGTGATCTTTCCGGCCGATGGATCGACCGCGTTCATGACCGTTGCCCGCCGAAGAAGATCATTCTCGACATGGACAGCAGCGTCAGCCCAACCCACGGTGCTCAGGAAGGCTCGACCTACAACGGGCACTTCGGTTGCACTTGCTATCATCCCCTGTTCCTGTTCAACCAGTTCGGCGATTTGGAACGGTGCGCCCTGCGTCCCGGCAACGTTCACAGCGCCGATGGCTGGCGCAAGGTGCTGGAGCCGGTAGTGGCACGCTACAAGGAAAGGGATTTGCGTCGGTATTTCCGGGGCGATGCGGCTTTCGCCTCACCGGACATCTATGAGTTTCTGGAAGACGAGGGTTTCCTGTACGCGATCCGTTTGCCGAAGAACCAAGTTCTTCTGGAAAGCATCTGCCATCTGCTCACGCGACCCGTTGGCCGCCCGCCGAACCATGTGCGGCGCTATTACGCCAGCTTCAGCTATCGGGCCAAAAGCTGGGACAAGGCCCGCCGCGTCGTCGCCAAGGTGGAGTGGCACCCCAGCGAGCTGTTTCCCCGTGTCGGGTTCATCGTCACCAACCTGTCGCGATCCGCCGAGCAGGTGACATTGTTTTACAATCAGCGGGGCAAAGCGGAGCAATACATCAAGGAAGGCAAGAACGCGATCAAATGGACGCGGCTGTCGTGTCGCAAGTTCCGCGACAACGCCGTCCGGCTGCAGCTTCACGCCCTGGCCTACAATCTCGCCAACTTCATGCGGACGCTGGCTTTGCCAAAGGAGGTCCAGCACTGGTCGCTGACCACGCTGCGGGAGAAGTTGGTGAAGATCGGTGCCAAGGTGGTCAGCCATGGCCGCTACGTCACGTTCCAATTGGCCGAGGTGGCGGTGCAGAGGGAACTGTTCCGGAAAATCCTGAGCCTGATCGATGATCTGCGACCAAGACCCGCTCCGGCGTAGGCCGGGGACATCGACGGCGAGGTGAAAACGACAGGAGGAGTGTGTCTGGATGGCGGAAAAACTGGGCAAATGGGCTTCCAACCGAGGGCTGATCTCCAAAATCAGGCCATCGGATGGCTGCAAAGGGGATACGGTTCCCTCGACGGTGGTACGGGGGTATGATCTCTGCAAACCTGGAGGTCATCTGGGCAATGTCGGGCAGTATGAAGTCGCGACTCCTGCCGAGTATTTGGCAGCACTCGCTGACGACTGGCGCCGTGACACGCTGTTGCAATTGCGCGCGATCATTCAGCAAATAGCCCCTGACTGGCAGGAAGGCATAGAGTATAAGATGCTGTCCTATTCCGACGAATCGGGCCCGGTTATGCACCTGAATGCACAAAAGAATTTCGTCGCTTTATATATTGGCGATGTGGCCAAAGTGGACCCGGATGGGGTGCTTTTGGGTGCCATGGACTTGGGCAAGGGTTGCATCCGGTTTAAGCGAACAAATGTTGTGGCTGAATCCGGGATCGGCGGGTTTCTGGATCGCTTCATTTCGCTGAGGGCGCGTGGCGCGGAGCTGGGCTGTTAGGGACCGCAAACGGCCTCGCAAATTTGTCACATATTGCTGAATTCCGGCATCGCTCGGGGCTGAACGTTGGCGGACTGTGGCCCTGTGGATAAGTTGACTGAAAATCCTGCGAATGAAATCGCGGGGATGAGGCAGGCAGATGGCAATTATCCGTGTCACGACGGACGGGCAGACCATTCAAGTCAGCAATGGCGACAGGGTCATCGTCGATATTCCAGGTGGCGGCACGGTGAATTTTGTGGCCGCGCCGGGGGTCAATGTTAAGACCTTTCGGATCGACTTTGGCGATGACGATAATGTCGCCGACACGGTGAATATCGACCTGTCCACGTTTACCAGCTACGGGTTGCATATCGACATCAACGGTTATGACCCGACCGACACCGTCAGCCTGCTTAACGCCTTTGGAACCAGCGTTGATCCGGGCAATGAGGACGAGTTTAATTTTCAGTATATCGGGGCCAACGGGGCGACGTTTGACGGTTTCATCCGGGCAAAGGACAAGGGCGAGCAGGACTTTTCCACGAGCCCGTCGCCAGTGGTGATTTGTTTCGCGCAAGGCACTGTAATTGATACCAATTCGGGGCCGAGCCCGGTTGAATGTCTGGCTGCTGGCGATCTGGTCGAAACCCGCGATCACGGGCCTCAGTCGATCCGCTGGATCGGGCGGCATGAGCTGGACAGCCTCGATCTTGCCCGCCACCCGGAATTGCGGCCGGTTTGCTTTCGGGCCGGGTCGCTTGGGCGGGGGTTGCCGCTGAACGATCTGAGCGTTTCGCCACAGCACCGGATGTTTGTCGATGACTGGCGTGCCGAGTTTTATTTTGCGGAACCTGAAGTGCTGGCCCCGGCACTAGGTTTTGTGAATGATACCAACATCTTCGTCGAAGATTTCATGCCATCGGTGACCTATTTCCACCTGCTGTTTGACCACCACGAAATCATCACTGCCAACGGCGTGGCCTGCGAAAGCCTGCATGCTGGTGAGATGGCGATGAAATCAATGAGCGCGGCGGCGCGCGCCGAGCTGAACCTGATCTTCCCGGATGCGCCCAAAAGCCTGCCGGACCGGCCGGTGGCGCGTCCGGTGATGCGCAAGGGCGAGGCGATGGCGGCGCTGGCGGCCGCCTGAGGCACGAAATTGGCGATTTCTTTAAAGTCTGTACAGATTTTTTGACCCGAACTTTAAAGTCTTTAAACACTTATACCAAGGGCCATTATGCGTGACTCTTTTGGGATTCCCTTTTCGTCTCGGTTGTGATTCGCTTCTGCTACAAGCAGGAGAGACCCATGACAGTTGCGGTTACACGGTTGGATTTATCGGCGAGGGACCTTCGCGCGTCGGCGGCGAGGTCAACGGATGCGAAGGCAGGGCGGAGGATGTTGGCGATTGCGTTGGTTATGGAAGGGTCGGACCGCGCGGCGGCGGCGCGGAGCTGCGGGTGGACCGGCAAACCTTGCGCGACTGGGTGTATCGTTACAATGCCGGGGGGCTTGCGGGCCTGTCGAACCGCACGGCACCAGGGCGCACGCCTTACCTGAGCGCCGCGCAGAAGGCGGAACTTTCCGAGATCGTTCGCGCGGGTCCTGACCCTGAGGTGGACCGCGTGGTGCGTTGGCGGCGTATCGACCTGAAGCACCTGATCAAAGAGCGCTTCGGTGTTGTCATGCATGAGCGCACGGTAGGCAAACAGCTTGCCGAACTTGGGTTCAGGCGGCTTTCGGTGCGCCCCGCACATCCTCAATCGGATCCGGCCGCACAGGCGGCGTTCAAAAAAAAACTTCGCGCAGCTGGTAGCGGCGGCACTGCCGCCTGAAGCCCGCGGCAAACCACTGGAAATCTGGTTCCAAGATGAAGCGAGGATCGGACAGCAGGGAACGCTCACCCGTGTTTGGGCCAGGCGCGGAACCCGCCCGCGCGCGCCACGTGATACTCGCTACAAATGGGCTTACATATTTGGAGCCGTCTGTCCGGAACGCGCCGCTGCCGCCGCCCTCGTCATGCCCTTTGCCGATACGCAGGCGATGAATGAACACCTCGCCGAAATCGCCAAACCCGTCGTTCCAGGGGCACATGCCGTAATCGTGCTTGATGGCGCAGGCTGGCACGGTTCAAAGGCACTATGCACCCCCGACAACATCACACTTCTCCCCCTGCCGCCATACGCGCCGGAACTCAACCCGATCGAAAACGTCTGGGCCTACCTGCGCGCCAACAAACTCGCCATCTCCATCTTCGACAGTTACGACCACATCGTCGAGAAGTGCTGCGACGCGTGGAACTTCTTCGCCGAAGACAAAGAGATCGTTCAAAACATAACCTCACGCGAATACGCAAAAAGCGTCATTCTATAAGGCCGTTGGTATTACCGCCGGGTTAATTCACTGTTCGGTAAGGAATGGACGGGCTTGGCTGTGGGCAGATTTTTGGTCGAGCCGGGGGATTCTTTTAGGCGAAAATGAGCGGGGAGTTGGAGCGAGTGGGCCGTTGTTTCCCACTGTGTTTTATTTGAAATATCCTTACGTGACTGAGCTATTTATGGTATCCGTAGTCCACATTGGATTATTGGATTGGGAAAAGTATGCCGCGTATTAGCCAAGCATTCGGACTTTCGAATTTGCATGCGCAACTTGATTTTGTCGACGTTGAACTTGAGCGCGATACGCCACTATTTCTTTGCCCATATGCAATTCAAATGAAACAAGACGAGTGGTCATTGAATTGCATAGGGCAGATTCGTTCTTTCTTTGGCGAGTTGCTTGAGGCGTTGCGCGCCGGAAACATACCTCGAGCGACGCATCTTTTGGCACACTTGCATGAACCAAACGAAACTCGTCTCGGTGTTTCTAAGGGTCAGCCGCGCGGGCGCGCATTTGGGGCTAAAAAAGCAAAGGCCCTCGCCGAAGCGATGATGCGCAGTCGTGCATTCTCCACCGGAATATTGTCAGACATTTCCGACGCGGAAATGTTTGTTAAGTACATAGGGCGAGACACGATTTCAGATTTAGTAACCAATGTGACGCGCCATTTACTAGCGGACTACACGGTAACTCAATGTAATTTGCACGGTATTCAAACTCAGGAGTCTAGCGGTTTGGGGCCAATTTGGAATAGCGCAATTGGTGATTGGGAATCTCGAACACTTGACTTATACCAACGGCAACAATTTCTGACTCTGTGGGGATTCCCAAATCGGTTTTGATCTGATTCAAGGTTGGCAAAGGAGGATCGCCATGCCAGCCAGTGTTCCGCTTCGTCGCGACTTTGATGCCCGCCACCTTCGTAAACTCGCCAGCCGTTGCAAGGATGCCCGGCAGAGCCGCCGTCTGTTGTCTCTTGCGGCGGTCTACGATGGCATGAGCCGTGGAGAGGCCGCAAGGATCGGTGGGATGGATCGCCAAACCCTGCGGGACTGGGTTCACCGGTTCAACGAAGAGGGACCGGATGGCCTCACCAACCGCAAGGGCGCGGGCCGGACGCGCTACCTGAGCGATGTCCAGATGAAAGAACTTGGCGAGATTGTCGAGACCGGCCCCGATCCGGCGGTGGACGGGGTTGTCCGCTGGCGGCGGATCGACCTGAAGCGGGTGATCGAGGCGCGCTTTGGCGTCATCTATTCCGAGCGCGGGATATCCAGACTGCTTGGCGAACTGGGCTTTGCCCATATCAGCGCCCGCCCGCAGCATCCCAGGCAGGATAAGCGGATCATCGAGGCGTTTAAAAAAACTTCACCGACACGCTCCAGGTGCATATAGCTGACCTGCCAGCGGGAACGCCGGTGGAGATCTGGTTCCAGGACGAAGCACGCCTTGGCCAGAAGAATGGCCTGACGCGCCTGTGGGCGAGAAAGGGCACGCGCCCCCGCCAGCCGGCCGATCAGCGCTATCGCAACGCCTATCTGTTCGGCGCCATCTGTCCGGCTCACGGCAAGGGAGCGGCGCTCATGCTGCCTTGGGCGGACGCGCAAGCCATGCAGATGCATCTCGACGAGATCAGCCGCCACGTCGCCCGAAAGGCCCATGCGGTTGTGCTGATGGATCGGGCCGGATGGCACACCACCGGCAAACTCAAAGTCCCGAAGAACCTCACCATCATCCTGCTGCCATCGCGCGCTCCGGAACTGAACCCGGTGGAAAATATCTGGCAGTACTTGCGCGCCAATTGGCTCTCCAACCGCGTGTTCGAAGACTACAATGCCATCGTCGATGCTGGATGCGAAGCTTGGAACAAGCTCATCGCACAGCCCGAAACCATCACATCAATCGGAATGCGAAAATGGGCCCATATCGGTCAATGTTAAATGCCGCTGGTATTACCCATTTTTGATCGGTTGCCAATCCTTTTGGTGCCCGAATTTAGCGTGAGGCGCTCCTTGATATTGGATAGCCAAGAATTCTACAATTTCCACATGACCGAATATCTGCAGCAAGAATACCTTTTGGCAGGGAGCGCGTTGGTACAGGTATTCAAAGACGGGCGACAATACGTAACCAAGAAATCGGTCCAGAGTATTCACCCGAAAATAAAGGATGATTTGGCGAGTTTTGTACTCAAACACCCGGAGGTCCTGGAAACGTATAAAAATCTCAAGGGTGCCGACGGACCTCTTTCAGCAGATGAATTGTCGCGCATTCTTGAAATTGCGTATTTTGACGAACGCCATTTTGCGAGAGCACTACTTGAAAGTTTGGATGGAATAGCGCCCGGACCCGCCAACGCAGAGAATTATCACACGTTTGCAATGGGTGTATGTAGCTTCTTGTTTTATCCGAAACTTATACCAAGGGCCATTATGCGTGACTCTTTTGGGATTCCCTTTTCGTCTCGGTTGTGATTCGCTTCTGCTACAAGCAGGAGAGACCCATGACAGTTGCGGTTACACGGTTGGATTTATCGGCGAGGGACCTTCGCGCGTCGGCGGCGAGGTCAACGGATGCGAAGGCAGCGCGGAGGATGTTGGCGATTGCGTTGGTTATGGAAGGGTCGGACCGCGCGGCGGCGGCGCGGAGCTGCGGGATGGACCGGCAAACCTTGCGCGACTGGGTGTATCGTTACAATGCCGGGGGGCTTGCGGGCCTGTCGAACCGCACGGCACCAGGGCGCACGCCTTACCTGAGCGCCGCGCAGAAGGCGGAACTTTCCGAGATCGTTCGCGCGGGTCCTGACCCTGAGGTGGACCGCGTGGTGCGTTGGCGGCGTATCGACCTGAAGCACCTGATCAAAGAGCGCTTCGGTGTTGTCATGCATGAGCGCACGGTAGGCAAACAGCTTGCCGAACTTGGGTTCAGGCGGCTTTCGGTGCGCCCCGCACATCCTCAATCGGATCCGGCCGCACAGGCGGCGTTCAAAAAAAAACTTCGCGCAGTTGGTAGCGGCGGCACTGCCGCCTGAAGCCCGGGGAGTATCCGAAACTCTGTGTATGGGGTTTGGCCCATGCGGTTTAAACGGGTCATTTGTTGAACCGCTCGGGGTATAGGATAGCGAACTGGTTTCTTGCCGCAACCCATTCCCTGACGCACCGGCCCGACTTTTCAAAATTGCGGATGGCCAGGTAAATCAGTTTGGTTGCCGCGTCATCCGTTGGAAAGCTACCGCGCGTTTTGGTGGTTTTTCGGATCACCCTGTTGAGGCTTTCAATCGCATTCGTCGTATAGATGATTTTGCGCACCGCTGGCGGGAAGGCAAAGAACGGGATGACCTCCTGCCAGGCCCGCCGCCAGCTTGGGGCGATCGAGGGGTATTTTGAGCCCCATTCGGTCTCGAAATCATCAAGGGCTTTCGCGGCCTCGGCATCATCTGTGGCCTGATAAATCCGCTTCAGGCTTTTGGCCACGACTTTGCGATCTTTCCAGCCGCAGAAGTTCAGGGAATGGCGCACGAGATGCACGATACAGGTTTGCACGGTAGTATCAGGGAAGGCCGCGTTGATCGCGTCAGGGAACCACTTGAGACCGTCCACGACGGCAATCAGGATATCCTCAACGCCTCTGTTCTTCAGATTATTCATGATTGAAAGCCAGAATTTGGCACCCTCATTATTGGCAATCCACAAGCCCAGAACCTCCCGCTCGCCTTCTGGCGTGACCCCCAGAGCTACATAAACGGCCTTGTTTTTGACCTGGCGGCTCTCAGCGTCGCGAATTTTGACCCGAAGGGCATCAAGGAATACGAGAGGATATACTGGCTCCAGAGCCCGGTTTTGCCAGTCTGAAACCTCCTCCAAAACTGCGTCCGTCACGCGGCTGATAAGGTCCGCTGAAATCCGCAGGCCGTAGACCTCTTCAAGGTGGGCACGGATATCACGGGTCGACAGACCGGCGGCATAAAGCCCGATGATCTTGTCGTCCATCCCGTCGATCCGGGTCTGGCCTTTCTGGATCAGTTCCGGCTCAAAACTACCAGCTCGGTCGCGCGGGATGTCAATCGGCACCGCCCCGTCATTGCCCTTCAGCACCTTGCGAGTGGCCCCGTTCCGGCGGTTGGATTGCTGGCTGGCAGGCTCCCCGTGCGGCTCATAGCCCAGGTGCTCAGTCAACTCGGCGCCCAGCATCCGCTCCATCAGCCGGACTTTCAGCTCCTTCATCAGGCCTTTGTCGCCCAGCAAATCTTCGGGCCGTTCAACGCCGTTAAGCAACTCGTCCAGTAGTTCCTTGGAAATCGTCATTGTCATCATGCTCCTTCATTGGTGAAGCATGGACCAAATTACTCATACACAGAAGATCGGACAGTCTCGAAGCCCGCGGCAAACCACTGGAAATCTGGTTCCAAGATGAAGCGAGGAT
The DNA here is from genome assembly GCA_965237505.1 of Paracoccaceae bacterium. Classification (GTDB taxonomy): domain Bacteria; phylum Pseudomonadota; class Alphaproteobacteria; order Rhodobacterales; family Rhodobacteraceae; genus NVTR01. The sequence goes on from CBDEFR010000008.1 coordinate 505,163, forward strand.
CGGACAGCAGGGAACGCTCACCCGTGTTTGGGCCAGGCGCGGAACCCGCCCGCGCGCGCCACGTGATACTCGCTACAAATGGGCTTACATATTTGGAGCCGTCTGTCCGGAACGCGCCGCTGCCGCCGCCCTCGTCATGCCCTTTGCCGATACGCAGGCGATGAATGAACACCTCGCCGAAATCGCCAAAACCGTCGTTCCAGGGGCACATGCCGTAATCGTGCTTGATGGCGCAGGCTGGCACGGTTCAAAGGCACTATGCACCCCCGACAACATCACACTTCTCCCCCTGCCGCCATACGCGCCGGAACTCAACCCGATCGAAAACGTCTGGGCCTACCTGCGCGCCAACAAACTCGCCATCTCCATCTTCGACAGTTACGACCACATCGTCGAGAAGTGCTGCGACGCGTGGAACTTCTTCGCCGAAGACAAAGAGACCGTTCAAAACATAACCTCACGCGAATACGCAAAAAGCGTCATTCTATAAGGCCGTTGATATTACATGTCCTGTGGAGGAACATTCCATCAATGAAGGCCGAAAACGAATAGATATTATACCAACGGCCCCAGTCGTTGACCGTTTTGGCCCATTGTCTGTTAGTGATTGACGTGATTGCGGTTTTGTCGTTTGCAAAGAAGTTCCATGCTTCGCAACACCTGTCGACGATCTGCTCATAATTGTCGAAGACGGATATTGCGAGCTTGTTGGCACGCAGATAAGCCCACACATTTTCCATCGGGTTGAGTTCAGGGGAATAGGGCGGGAGTTTGAGCAGGGTGATGTTGTCGGGTACCTCCAGCTCTGCCGAACCGTGCCAGCCAGCGCCATCCAGAATGAGAAGGGCATGTGCGCCCGATGCGACGGTTTTAGCGATCTCGGCGAGATGCGCGCTCATGGCCTGTGTGTCGGCATGTGGCATGATCAGAGCGGCCGCTTCAGCCCGTTCCGGGCAGACGGCGCCGAAAATGTAGCTCCAGATATAGCGGGTGTCGCGCGGGGCACGGGGGCGTGTTCCACGCTCGGCCCAGATACGGGTGAGCGTGCCCTGCTGGCCAACCCGCGCTTCATCCTGAAACCATATCTCCAGGGGCTTGCTGCGGGCTGTTTCCGGCAAGGCTGCTTCTACCTCTGCGGCGAAGTTTTTTTAAAAGCCTCCTGTGCATCCGGGTCGGATTTCGGATGCTGCGGGCGCACCGACAGACGCCGAAAGCCCAGGCTTGCCAATTGTTTGCCAACAGTTCGCTCATGCATGGTGACGCCGAAGCGCTCTTCGATCTTGCGTTTCAGATCAATGCGCCGCCAGCGCACAACCCCATCGGTTTCGGGGTCGGGACCCGCCCGAACCATTTCCGCCAACTCCTCCTTCTGTGCCGCGCTCAGCAGACAGGGTGGATCCGGCGGGCGACGGTTGAACAGGCCCGACACGCCCTCCGCATTGTAACGGTGGGCCCAATCCCGCAACGTCTGCCGATCCATGCCGCAGTTTTCTGCCGCCGTCTTGCGGTCAACCCCATCCAGAACCAGGGCAATCGCCAACATCCGTCGCGCCGCTTTCCCATCCCGGCACCGCGCCGCTTCCTGGCGAAGCTCGCCTGCAGACTTGTCTTTGCGCGTAATCCTTACTGCCATCAAAGCCTCCCTTGCCTTGATGCCACTGAATCAGATCACGCCGCTCGTGGGAATCCCCTTGAGTCAAATCTGGGGGCCGTTGGTATTAGATACACGAACTCGGCCAATTCCGGTTTCTTCCACAGAATGTTGCAAAGCCCGAATACACGCTCAATCGATGTGCCAATCGAGTGCAAAAATTACTCGCGCGAAATACAAAACCCCGAATTGGATCAAATGATGGGCAGGTTTTCAGTGCACAGGGGCAAATTTGGCATACTACTATGCAGATCGATGGACAACCGAGAAAGATTTATTCAGCGATGCAGGGACACAGTCATGGCCGGGCAAGGCTACATTATTGTTTTGGAGGATTCAGATCTTAGTGTCTGATCCAAAACTAATTGAGTGATTTCAGCGAGTTGTGATTCAATTGGATTGATAAGATTCGAGGGAGATCACAATGGCCTGGACGGAAACCACTCGCGCCCGATATGAACGGCATTCGGGACGCTATGCAAGCGATTTAACTGATCAGGAATGGGGTTTGATCGCGCCATTCCTGCCGCCGCCTAAAACAACTGGTCGTCCGCGCAGCACGGCGATGCGCGATGTTCTGGATGCCATTTTGTACATCGCCAGCGCCGGGTGTGCGTGGCGTATGCTGCCCAATGATTTCCCGCCAGTGTCCACCGTGCGCTACTATTTCCATGGCTGGCGCAACGATGGCATCTTTGAAGTGATCAGCCATTTTCTGGTGGCGACGGCGCGCGAGTTTCATGGCAAGAAGCCCGGCCCCACCGCTGGTGTCATTGATAGCCAGACCATAAAAACACGGAAAGCGGTGGCATTTCGGGCTATGACGCGGGCAAGAAAACCAAGGGCCGCAAGCGCCACATTGTCACCGACACGCTCGGGTTTATGGTTGGGTTGGTCGTGCATAGCGCCGGTATTCAAGACCGTGATGGCGCACCGGAAGTGTTGAAATCCATCCGGTATTCCCATCCAAACTTGCGCCATATCTTTGCGGATGGCGGTTATGCCGGACCAAAGCTGCGCGACGCTCTTGAAGGCATCGGTGACTGGGCAATCCAGATCGTCAAGCGCTTCGACACTGCGGAAGGCTTCGAAGTCATTCCCAGAAGATGGGTCGTCGAGCGCACCTTCGCATGGCTCAACCGCTGCCGGCGATTGGCCAAAGATTGCGAAAAATCCATCGCAAGTTCACAGGCATGGATACTCGTTGCACATATCAGAACCCTCACGCGTAAAATTGCAAGGCATTGTAATCATGCGTAGAGTTTTGAATCAGACACTTAGTGCATGGGCTCAAATCAGTGGTCGCCACAATTGTCATAGCCATTACAATTTGGTTTCTGGCGTTCGCGGGAGGAGAATTCGATGGGATCAGATGTGTATTTGTGCGGTGGTTTACGAACAATCTTTGCTAGCATTGCATTGATGTTGGCCAGCGGAATCGCTGGAGCACAAGAATGTGAGATGCCTGAGCCGACGGCAAATAAAGACGTACTATTTGAAAAATTCAATTGTCTTGCAAAAAAGATTCAGAAACGAAGAAACTGTTCGAAAAATTGCTCCATTCGTAAATGCTGGCGGTGCTGTCGTAGCTTTTGACCGCAACCGAAACAATGAATCAGTTTGTCCGACTGGTTGGGCATTTTTCAAACCCGTCGGCGGACGCTTTGTCGTTGGGGCAGGCGAGCATGCGAATTCAGGCCTTTCGAAATATCCTTCTTATATTGAAGACGTAGAAGATGAAGACGAAATGCTGGATTCTGTTGGTGGTGAAGAAAAACACACGCTGATAGTTGCCGAGATGCCAAGTCACCGTCACCAGATGAATGTGCATCACCCAGCAGTAGACAATGTAGATGGACCCTATGCAATCACTCGACAAACGAGCGATGGCGAGTACACGGGATATGAGGGAGGCGGCGAGGCACACAATAACATGCCACCTTTCGTGGCATTATATTTTTGTAAGAGAATCGCATCTGACGATTAACCGCCATCCGGAGCTGTGTCAGGAATGAACCGCCGGCCGACAATCAGATATCATGGTAAGCGCGGTCCACGCTGCAATGAACTTGCAGCGGATGGCTGCGGTTTAGCCCGGCATCCCTGGATGGTTTGCAGTCTCAGCCTCCGCCGGCGCCCCAACCGCCACCTGCACCTTGTGCACCTCGACCGGGCACGGATATTCGCCGCGTTTCATCAGGGCGTTGAGGCGCAAGCTCCGGTAGGTTTCGGGCACGAACACCAGGCCCGCGGGGAAGCGTTTGTTGAGCTTAAGTTGCGCTGTCAGTTCGCCGTGCGCGGATTGCACCACCACCAGATCGCCGACCTTGAGGCCGAGCGCTTCGGCGTCTTGGCCGTTCATCTCGGCGTAAGGATCGTCGGCGATCGAGCGCAGGATTTGCGAGCGTTCGGACAGATAGCCGTTGTGGAACAGGCAGTTGCCGGTGATGAGCGCAAGGCCGTCATGGGCAGGCGCGGCAAGTGGCGGTGCCGCGAACAGGTCGCCGTCCGGGGGATTTGGCGTGGAATGCGTGAAAGCGCCGTCGACGCCGAGGCCGTCCATTGCGAGACCTCTGTAGGCCGGGACCAGACGGGCGATCTCGTCAAATATTTCGCCGGGCGCGGACGGCTGTAGCGGCTGACCGCAGGCTTCGGCGACAAAATTGAAAAGCTCCAGATGCGCCCTGGCCTCGTGGGCCGGGTCGCTGAACTGGCGGACCGCCTGGGTCCGGCCTTCGTTGTTGGTGGCGCTGCCCGCCTCCTCGCCGTAACTCGCCGCCGGCAGCACCACATCGGCGACCCCGGTGGTGTCGGTGAGAAAGGCGTCCTGCACGATCAGCAGATCGACGCGGGCGAGCGCCCGCTGCGCGAAGGCCCGATCGGGATAAGCCAAGAGCGGGTCGGCACCGGCGACGTAGAGCGTGCCGATCTTGCCAGCCTCGCACAGCGCCAGCATTTGGTCAAGATCAGCGCCGGGTTCGGGCGGGATTTCGGCGTCCCACGCGGTTTCGATACTTGCGCGCGCCGCATCGTCATCCACTGGGCACAGCCCCGGCAGCGCGCCGGGCAGCACCCCCATGTCCCAAGCACCAAGCTGATTGGCGCGGTCAAACAGGAACTGCACCGCCACGCCCTTGCCGAGCGCGCCTAGAACCCGCGCCAGGTTGCGCAGCAACTGCAGCGTCGCGCGTGCCTCGGGTGTTCGCAACACCTCGGCGCTGATCAGCACGGTGACGCTCTGGCCACCTGCGAGCGCCGAGACCAACCGGTCCAGCGCCGCGCTGTCGGCGGGCGCAGCACTCTGTGCCGACCCTTCAAGGGCCGCGCGCACCGCGTCCAGGTTGCCAAACGTCGCATGCACCGCGTCCTGATCCGCCGTGGCGCTCAGCAGCCCCGCCAGCACCGCGCCGAGCATCGCCGCTTCGCCACCGGGCGGCACCCGCAGCACGCCTTTGGCGTCCGCATCCAGCCGCGAGGGCCGCGTTGCCAGCATGAACAGATCGGTGTCGCCAAGCCGTGCCACACCGCGCAGCAGGTATTCGGTGACCGGGTTTTCGTGCGTCACATTTCCGCCGACAACGAGCACGCAATCGGCGCGGATCACTTCGTCCAGCGGCGCGCGGGAATAGAAATCTCCGATTAGCGGCGCAAGCGCATCAAACGGAACCGTCCAGCGCGCGGAGGAGTCGATGTTGTTGGTCTTGAATACTATCCGCATCAGTTTCTGGAACTGATACAGCGCTTCGTTGGTCAGGCGCGGTGAGGCCAGCCCGCCGGCCGACTTGCCGTCCTTGCCGTGGATGCCAGCCGGACGCTCGCGCAAATACTCACCCACCTCGTCCCACGAGACCGCAACCAGGCAGCCATCGCGGCGGATCATCGGCCGCTCGATCCGGTCATCGCTTTCGATGAAATCGAGCCCGAACCGGCCCCGCGCGCACAGGGTTTCCAGATTCACCCCGTTTTCCCATTTCGAGCGCACCCGCATGAATTCGCCTTCCCGCGCGCCAACCGTGAGCTGGCAGCCGGTGCCGCAATGCGGGCAGATGGTGTCGGTTTCGACCAGGTCCCAGGGCCGCGATTTGTAGCGGTACGGCATGCTCATCAGCGCCCCGACCGGGCAGACCTCGACGCAGGTGCCGCACTGGTCGCAGCTTGCCAGGCTGCCGGCAAAGCCGGTGACCGCGGTGTCCATGCCTTTCTCGATGGTGCCGAGCGCCACCGCGCCGATCACGTCCTCGCAGATCCGCACGCAGCGCTGGCACTGGATGCAGCGGTTCACGTTCATGATGATGACCGGGCTGAGTTGGATGTCCTTGGAGTGGAACACCCGTTTGCGGTCCTGAAAGCGGCTGGCGCTTGGCCCGTACGCCATCACCTGGTCCTGCAGCTCGCACTCGCCGCCCTTGTCGCAGATCGGACAGTCGAGCGGGTGGTTGGCGAGCAGCATGTCGAGCATCGACGAGCGGGTCTGGTCGATCAGGGCCGAGTTCGTCGTCACCACCATGCCGTCGGCGACGTGCGTGGCGCAGGACGGTTGCAGCCGGGGGAAACCTTCGATCTCGACCAGGCACATGCGGCACGAGGCCAGTGCGGGCAGCCGTTTCAGGTAGCAAAACGTGGGGATGTCGTAGCCCAGGTCCTGGGCGACCTCGAGGATCAAATCACCCTTGGTGGCCTGAACTTTTTGTCCGTTGATGGTGACGGTTACCATGACACTTGCAACCCTAGCATGGAAAACGGGCCGCGCTCAATGAAACGGGCACGCGCCCGCGTCAATATGGACGGTGAACTCGTCCTCGAAATGGTCCAGCGCCGCCCTTAATCCCATCGCCGCACCGTCGCCGAGCGCGCAGAAAGAGTTGCCGAAAATTGCCCCGCACAGGTCTTTGAGCTGGTCGATGTCCTCCGGTACGCCGTCGCCCGCCTCGATCCGGCGCAGAATCTTGACCGCCCAATCTAGCCCCTCGCGGCACGGGGTGCATTTGCCGCAGCTCTCCTCTTGGAAGAACGCGATGATCCGCGTGGTGACCTTGACCATACAGGTTGAATCATCGATCACGATCACCCCAGCCGAACCCAGCATCGAGCCGGCCGCTGCGAGCGAGTCGAAATCCATCGCAACTTCAAGCCCGTCTGCCGGGATCAGCGGCGCCGAGACGCCGCCGGGGATCACCGCCTTAATCTTGTGCTCCTTGGGTGGCCCGCCCGCGTGGTCATAGACCAACTCACGCAGAGAGATACCCATCGGCAACTCGTAAAGTCCCGGCTTTTGCACCTGGCCGCTGAGGCAATAGAGCTTGGGACCGGGGCTTTTTTCAGGCCCGATGGAGTTGAACCAATCGGCGCCGCGGGCCACGATATGGGGCACGCAGGCCAGCGTTTCGACATTATTGATCACCGTCGGACTGGCATACAGCCCCTCGACCGCCGGGAACGGCGGTTTCAGGCGCGGCTGTGCCCGCCTGCCTTCCATCGAATCGAGCATCGCCGACTCTTCGCCGCAGATATAGGCGCCCGCACCGCTGTGGATGTGGATGATGAAATCGAAATCGGTGCCAAGAATGCGTTCGCCGAGATAGCCTTTGGCGTGGGCCTCGGCGATCGCTGCCTCTAGGTTTCGGATCGCCAGCACATATTCGCCGCGGATGTAAATATAACCGATCTGCGACCCGATCGCATAGGCGCTGATCGCCATGCCCTCGATCAGCTGATGCGGATCGCGCTCCATGATGATCCGGTCCTTGAACGTGCCGGGTTCGCTTTCGTCAGCATTGCAGCACAGATAAATCGGCTTGCCGGTGTCTTGCGGCACAAAGCTCCATTTGAGCCCGGTCGGAAAACCGGCACCGCCACGACCGCGCAGATGGGACTCCTTCACCAGCTCGATCAGCGCCGCGGGCTCATAGTCGCTCAGAGCCTTGGACAGCGCCCGGTAACCGCCGGTCGCCTGGTAGAGCTGGATGCCGCACCAGTCCGGTGTGTCGATATTTTGGAGCAGAACCGAATCAAACATGGCGCGCTACTCTCCCGGGCTCAGAGTGGCTGCAAGATCGGCGTTTGCCGGCTGCCCGGCGCTGTCGCGCAGACGCTTGAATAGCTGGTCGATGCGGGCGGTGTTCAGATCGCCGTGAAAATCGTCGCCGACCTGCAGCATCGGCGCCATTTCGCAGGCGCCGAGACATTCGACGGTGCTGAGCGTGAACAGCCCGTCCGGCGTGGTTTCGCCGTTCTGAATGCCCAAAGCGGTTTCCATGTGCTCAAGCAGCGCCTCGGAGCCGCGCAGCATGCACGAGAGGTTATCGCAGAGCTGGATGTGGAACATGCCAATCGGTTCGGTGTGAAACAGCGTATAAAAGGTCGCCAGCTCGTAGACCCAGATCCGTTCCACCCCGAGAATGTCGGCGACCTCTTCCTGCACCTCGCCCGGCAGATGGCCATACTGTTCCTGCGCGATATGCAGCGCCGGCATGATCGCCGAGCGCCTATCCGGGTAGCGCGCCGTCACTGCTTCGATTTTCTCGCGCATGGTCGTCGGCGCACTGACATCCATCGTTATTTGTCCACTTCCGCCATCACCGGGTCCAGGCTGCCCAGCACCGCAATCATGTCGGCCAGGTATTTCGCATTGCTGACCCCGAACAGCGCCTGCAGATTGACGAACGAGGGTGCGCGCACCTTGACCCGGAACGGTTTTGGCGAACCGTCGCTGATGATGTAAAAGCCAAGCTCGCCCTTTGGCGCTTCGATCGCCGAATAGACTTCGCCCGTCGGCACCTTGAAGCCGTAGGCCGACAGATCGAAATGCTGGATCAGCGCCTCCATCGAGCTGTGGACCTTGGCTTTGTCAACCGGGAACGCCACGGTCGGCAGGTCAACCAGGAACGGCCCATCTGGCATCTGGTCGAGGCATTGTTCGATCATCCGCACACTTTCGCGCATCTCGTCGATGCGGACCTGCCAGCGGGCAAAGCAATCACCCGCGTCGGCCACGATGACGTTGAAATCCAGCCGGTCGTAAATCTCGTAAGGTTCATCGCGGCGGATATCCCAGTCCACGCCTGAAGCCCGCAGATTGGGCCCGCTGAGGCCAAGGTCGATCGCGTCCTCGGGGGTGATCACGCCGATGCCGCGGGTGCGTTTGAGGAAAATCCGGTTTTTCGCGACCATCCGCTCATAATCACGGATCCGGTTCGGGAAGATTTTGCAGAATTCCCTGATCTTGGCGATGTGCTCGGGCGGCAGGTCCTCGCGCACGCCGCCGATCCGGCAAAACGACGTGTGCATGCGCGCGCCGGTGATCATCTCGAACAGGTCCATGACCATCTCGCGTTCGCGCATCGTGTAAAGCAGCGTGGTCATCGCGCCCAGGTCCATCGGCAGCGCGCCGATGATCAGCAGGTGCCCGGAAATTCGCGACAATTCGGCCATCATCACCCGGATGTACTGGGCCCGCTCCGGCGCCTCGATGCCGAGCAGTTTTTCGACCGGCAGCGCGAAGGCGAGGTTGTTGGAGGGCGGGCACAGGTAATCCAGCCGATCGGTTAGCGGAAAGATTTGCGTGTAAGTGAAGCTCTCCATCAGCTTTTCGGTGCCGCGGTGCAAGTAACCGATATGCGGATCGACGCGCTGGACGATCTCGGCCTTCATTTCCAGCACCAGCCGCAGCACCCCGTGGGTGCTGGGGTGCTGCGGGCCGAGATTGAGCAGCACCTCTTTAGTGTTCGGCAGGTCTTCGGCCGGATTGAGCAATTCGGTGATTTCGGTCATTTTCGGTCCTCGGCGCGGACCAGCCCTGTTGCAGTCACCATTTTCTTGTCGCCAGATCGGGCTGGGTCGGCGGCGTTCCTTCGGCGCCGAACGGATTCAGCGCGTCCTTGTAGCCGCGCAGCGGAAAGTCCTTGCGCTGCGGAAAGCCCTCGAACTCTTTCCACATGTAAATCCGGCGCAGATCGGGATGGCCGTCGAATATGATGCCGTACATGTCATAAGCTTCGCGCTCGTGCCAGTTTGCGGTCCGCCAGACCCCGGTCACCGAAGGGACATGCGGCGGGTCGCCGAGCCGGCATTTGATGCGGATGCGCCATTTGTTGGGCAGCGAGTACAGGTGATAGACCGCCTCGTAGCGCGGTGTTTCAGGGTGGAAATCGACGCCGCAGATGTCGGAGAGGAAATTGAACTCGAGCTCCGGATGTTCCTTCAGAAACCGGCAGAGATCGACGATGAGCTCGGGCGGCGCGGTGAAAGCATGGACGCTATGGGCAAAGCCTAAGTCGGCGACCGCGTCACCAAAACGCTCTTTGATCAGGGCGGGGAATGGCGGTGTCTTTTCGGTCACGTCGACAAGGCGCGGTCCAGCGGGGTCCCGGCCAGCGCCTTGGATTTCTTGATCTTTTCCTGCAGTAGCAGGAAACCGTGCATCAGCGCTTCGGGGCGCGGCGGGCAACCGGCCACATGCACGTCGACGGGCACGAATGTCTCGGAACCCTGCACCACCGCGTAAGTGTTGTATACACCGCCCGAGATCGCACAGGTGCCCATGGCGATGACCCAGCGCGGTTCCGGCATCTGGTCGTAAAGGCGGTGCACGATGGGCGCGAATTTGCGGGTGACGGTGCCGGCGATGATCATCACATCCGATTGGCGCGGCGAGGGGCGGAACACGATGCCGAACCGGTCAAGATCATAACGCGAGCAGCCGGCCGAGATCATCTCGATGGCGCAGCACGCAATGCCGAAGGTTTCCGGCCACAGCGCCGATTGCCGACTCCAGTTGATGACGCTGTCGAGCGTAGTGAACAGCACGCTGTCACGAATTACGTTTCCCAATCGAGCGCTCCTTTCAGCCAAGCGTAGGCGAACCCGACCAGCAACAAAATGATGAACACGAACATCTCGATATAGCCGACCAGGCCGATTTCCTTGAGCACAACCGCCCACGGAAACAGGAACATCGCCTCGACATCGAAGACCACGAACAGGATGGCGATCACGAAGAATTGCACCTTGAAATAGCCGCCCGCCGCCTCGCCCGCCGGATCGACGCCGCATTCATAGGGCATGTTTTTCGCCGGATAGGGATTGTTGGGGCGCACCAGCGACGACATGAACAGCGTCGCAAACGCCACGACGGTGATCCCGATCACCATCAACAGAACCGGCAGGAAATCCATTGCAGTCATGCTTTATGGTCCCGGTCACGGGCCGAGGGGTTTGCTGTGACGCATTGAAGGCGGTCACGCAGACCCTGCGAAGGCAACCGGGGCGCTCCTTTCTTCTGGTTCAAACTATACCAAACACCGGTTCTTTCAAAGAAAATTCGCCTGGCGGTGGTGTCGCGGTGGGATATTCGGGTTTTCCAGCGGAGACGATCTGACCGTTTGGGTGCAGGGCGGGGACGTTCCATTACACATACGTGGTCATTGGGCTAGGGTCTTGCTCCGGCTCCATGTATAGTCAAGCGAGGTGAGGAGTGTTCCCCGCTTATACGTATCCAGCCGAGCGCGAACAGTAACCACAGGATTTGCCATCTGAGTCGCCGCGCCAAATGAGGTAAGTTCATGACCCGAATGTTGTTAACATTCATATTGTGGGCATTGGGCGCTGTTGGATTTGCGCAGTGCGCAAACGCTACATCGGCTGCAGAATTGCTGTCAGATTGCAAAGGCTTTGAACAGGTCATGGTTTTGGGCGACAAAAAAATGGCACTACCAACCGCAAACATCGAAATTTGGCGGTGCGCGGGTTACTTCGAAGCGTTTCAGGCCTTAGTGTCTGATTCAAAACTCTACGCATGATTACAATGCCTTGCAATTTTACGCGTGAGGGTTCTGATATGTGCAACGAGTATCCATGCCTGTGAACTTGCGATGGATTTTTCTGCCAATCTTTGGCCAATCGCCGGCAGCGGTTGAGCCATGCGAAGGTGCGCTCGACGACCCATCTTCTGGGAATGACTTCGAAGCCTTCCGCAGTGTCGAAGCGCTTGACGATCTGGATTGTCCAGTCACCGATGCCTTCAAGAGCGTCGCGCAGCTTTGGTCCGGCATAACCGCCATCCGCAAAGATATGGCGCAAGTTTGGATGGGAATACCGGATGGATTTCAACACTTCCGGTGCGCCATCACGGTCTTGAATACCGGCGCTATGCACGACCAACCCAACCATAAACCCGAGCGTGTCGGTGACAATGTGGCGCTTGCGGCCCTTGGTTTTCTTGCCCGCGTCATAGCCCGAAATGCCACCGCTTTCCGTTGTTTTTATGGTCTGGCTATCAATGACACCAGCGGTGGGGCCGGGCTTCTTGCCATGAAACTCGCGCGCCGTCGCCACCAGAAAATGGCTGATCACTTCAAAGATGCCATCGTTGCGCCAGCCATAGAAATAGTAGCGCACGGTGGACACTGGCGGGAAATCATTGGGCAGCATACGCCACGCACACCCGGCGCTGGCGATGTACAAAATGGCATCCAGAACATCGCGCATCGCCGTGCTGCGCGGACGACCAGTTGTTTTAGGCGGCGGCAGGAATGGCGCGATCAAACCCCATTCCTGATCAGTTAAATCGCTTGCATAGCGTCCCGAATGCCGTTCATATCGGGCGCGAGTGGTTTCCGTCCAGGCCATTGTGATCTCCCTCGAATCTTATCAATCCGATTGAATCACAACTCGCTGAAATCACTCAATTAGTTTTGGATCAGACACTTAGGGCGTCATGCTTCGGACGCGGATGACCCGCAGGGCAGCAGATGGCTCGGCATCTGCGCACCGGAGGCTTCGCGCCTGTCGCAGTATGTGCTCGTGTTCATTGAGTATCTGCGCCGACATCCGGAACAATTGCATGAAGACGCTGATTTGATCGCGTTGCGGTCCCTTTGGGAAGTGTGGAGTTGTAGTAAATAGGTCGATGCCGCCATTCGAGTTTTCCCCTAGCCGCCGCATATACACCATCGTTGTCACGTTCACTGCCACCTCCAATATCGCATCAAGGGCGACGGAAATGCGCTGGAAGTGAGCGATAACGCCGGATAGCACCATAAGGGCAGGAACCGCGAAATGACCGAATGTCCCCTCTGGACGAAAAACACCTGCTCGATACACTTGTGCGCACATCACCTTACGCTTGCACACCCGAACTCCACAATAAGGCTCTCCCCGCCTACCCCCCGAGCACCGACTGCTGCGCCAGACCCAGAAACCACGCCGGAAACAGGCCGATGCCGATGGTTCCGGCGGCGGCGATACTAAGTGCTGCGCGGACCGAGAGCGTCAGCGCCGGGTCGAAATCGCCTGCTGGCTCGCGCATGTAGATGACCATGACGATGCGGATGTAGAAATAGGCGGCCACCACGCTGAGCAGCACCGCGATGATCGCCAGCGCCAGAAAACCCTGCTGAACAAGGGCCACAAGCACGTAGAACTTGGCGAAGAACCCGGCGGTCGGCGGGATGCCGGCCAGCGAGAACAGGAACAACAGCGTCAGCAGCGCGAGCACGCGGTGTGATTTGGCCAGGCCGCTGTAATCATCGATCACCTCGCCCTTGAAATCGCCGTTTCGCATCAGGATGACGAGGCCGAAGATGCCGAGGTTCATGAACACATAGATCAGCAAATACAGCATCACGCTGGCGATCCCGTCAGCCCCGCCCGCGACCACGCCCAGAAGCGCGAAGCCGGCGTGGGCGATGCTGGAATAGGCCAGCAGACGCTTGATATTGTCCTGCACCAGCGCCACGAAACTGCCCAGCGCCATGGTGGCCACCGCGATCACCGCGACCACGATCCAGACGTCTGATGCGGCGACTGCCGGGTTCAGGAACACCCGCAGGATGATCGCGAAACCGGCCGCCTTGGGCCCCACCGACAAAAACGCGGTGATGGTGGTCGGCGCGCCCTCGTAGACATCCGGCACCCACATGTGGAACGGCACCGCGCCGACCTTGAAGGCTAGCCCGGTGACGATGAAGATGATCGCCAGCAGCAGCGCTGGATCGGGTCCGGTGTCCTCGCTCAGCGCGGCGGCGATGGCGTCAAGCTGGGTGGTGCCGGTCAGGCCGTAGATGAGCGACACCCCGTAAAGGAATATCCCCGACGACACCGCGCCGAGGATCACGTATTTCAACGCCGCCTCGTTCGAGCGCCGTTCCTGGCGCATGAATCCGGTCAGCACGTAAGTTGCCAGCGCCATCAGCTCCAGCCCGACGTAGATCGACACTAGATCGATGCCCGAGGCCATGATCATCATGCCGGAAAGTGCGAACAGCAGCAGGATGTAATACTCGCTTTTTTCGATCTGCTCGACTTCGGCGTATTTGCGAGACAACAACAGAGTGATTGCGGTGGCGATGTAAAACAGCACTTTGAAGAAGCTGGCAAAGCCATCGATGACGAACATGCCGCTATAGGCGGGCCGAACTGCGCCGGTGAGCGCCAGCGTGGCGGCGGCGGCGGCGGCGATGGTGGCGATCGAGGCCCAGACCAGGATATCGCCGCGGTCTTTCGGGACGAACAGGCCTACGATCAGCAGCACGCAGGCCCCAGTGATCACGATAATCTCGGGCAGGCTGGCGAGCACCGAGGCGAGGAGCGCGGCGGGGGTCATGGCCGGGTCTCCGCCTGATCGCCGTGGACCTGCGCCAACAGGTGCTCGACCGACACATGGATGATGTTCAGGAACGGCTTTGGATACAGCCCGACCCAGAAAACGAACACCGCCAGCGGCAGGATCGCCGCCAGTTCGCGGCGGCCCAGGTCCCAGATTTTGTAACGCTCACCGACGGTGTTGGGGCCGAGCGCGACGCGGCGGAACATGCCCAGCAGATAAGCCGCAGCGAGCAGCGCGCCGACGATGGCAGCAGCACCTACGGCCATGTTGGCGCCGAATGCGCCAGCCAGAATCAGCAGCTCGCCGACGAACGAGTTGGTGCCCGGCAGCGCCATCGACGACAGCGCGAACAGCGCCAGGAACACCGTGAACACCGGCGCCGCCTTCATCAGCCCGCCATAGTCGGCGATGCTGCGGGTGTGGGTACGTTCGTAAATCAGCCCGACCAGCAGGAACAGCGCCCCCGTGGTGACGCCATGATTGAACATCTGCAGGATACCGCCTTCCATCCCGCGCAAATTGAGGGCGAAAATCCCCAGGGTCACAAACCCCATGTGGCTGATCGAGGAATAGGCGACCAGTTTTTTCAAATCGTCCTGCGCCAGCGCCAGCAGCCCGCCATAGATGATCGCCACCGCAGACAGCACCAGCATCAGGGTCGAATAATGCACCGTGGCCTCGGGCAGCATCGGCAGCGAGAACCGCAAGAACCCGTAAGCGCCCATCTTGAGCAGCACCCCGGCGAGAATGATGCTGCCCGCGGTCGGCGCCTGCACATGGGCATCCGGCAGCCAAGTATGCACCGGAACCATCGGCACCTTGACCGCAAACGCGATCAGGAAGGCGAAAAACAGCCAGCTTTGAACTGCGAACGGGTAGTCCTGCGCCATCAGCGAGACGATGTCGAAAGTCTCGCCACCCTGGAAATACAGCACGATGATGCCGATCAGGAACAGCACGCTGCCGGCCAGCGTGAACAGGAAGAACTTGAACGCCGCGTAGATGCGCCCGGTGCCGCCCCAGACGCCGATGATTACATACATCGGGATCAGCATCGCCTCCCAGAACACGTAGAACAGAAACAGATCGAGCGCGCAGAACACCCCCAGCATCAGCGACTGCATCATCAGCAGCGCGATCATGAACTCCTTCACTTTGGTCTCGATTGCGACCCAGGAGGCGAGCACGCAGATCCAGCCCAAAAGTGCTGTCAGAAACACGAACATCGCGCTGATCCCGTCCACGCCGAGGGCGAATTTGATGCCGAGCGCCGGGATCCAGGCGCGGGTCTCGGTGAACTGCATTTCGTGGGTCGTGGTGTCAAAGCCGATGAGCAGGGCGATGCACAGCACGAAATCGATGAGCGCGACGGTCAGTGCCGTCCAGCGCACCGCGTTGTCGTCGCGCAGGAACAGCAAAACCAGCGCCCCAGCTGCGGGCAGAAACACGATCAGGCTCAGCAGCGGAAAATCCATTACTGCCCCACTCACCGCCAGGCCACGGCGAAGATCGAGATCGCCGCGATCAACCCGGCGATCATCCCCCCGGCGTAATGCGTCACCACCCCGGTTTGCAGCCGCCGCAGCACCGCGCCGCCGCGCAGAACCCAACGGGCGAGGCCATTGACGACGCCGTCCACCACATGAATGTCCATTCGCAGCCCGGCTGCCGCCGAGCCATGCATAAACGGCAGCGCCGCGGTGTCCGACACATCGCTGACCGCTTGCTCGTAGCGCGCCAAAGGTTTCTCGGCGAGCCACATGAACGCCCGCGCGCCCTTGCGGTAGACCCAGTCGGTGTCCAGGCTGATGGTTTTCTCGGGATCGAGCGCTTTGAGCAGCAGCACAAAACCCAGTGCGGTGAACATCAGAATGCCGAGGCTTTCGGTGATATGTGTGCCGGTGTAAGGCTCGAACGCGACGGCATGGGGAAGCAATGCGTAGAGCGGTCCGGGAAACACACCGATCGCGACGCAGAGCACCGCCGCCATACTCATGGCGATCAGCATGTTGCGCGGCGGCTCCTGGGCCCGCAGTCCGCTGTCCTTGCCGAAAAACATGTAAAAGGGAAGCTTCAGCCCGGTGTGCAGGAAGGTGCCCGATGACGCCAGAGTCAGCAGCAGCACCACCAGCGCCCGGTGGTCGTTTCCGGCGGCGGCGATCACCATCGACTTGGTGACGAAGCCCGAGAAAAACGGAAACGCCGAGATCGCGAAGGCGCCGATCATGTAAAGCGCCACGGTCAGCGGCATGGTTTTGTAAAGCCCGCCCATTTCGGTGAGTTTGCGCACCCCGGTGACGTAGATCACCGCGCCCGCACCCATGAACAAGAGCGCCTTGTAAATGATGTGTGCGAAGGCATGGCTGGCGGCACCGTTCACCGCCATTTCGGTGCCGATGCCGACGCCGACCACCATATAGCCGACCTGGCTGATGATGTGATAGGCCAAGAGCCGCCGGGCGTCGTTTTCCAGCACCGCGTAGATCACCCCGTAAATCGCCATCGCGGCACCGAACCAGACCAACAGCTCGGTCCCCGGAAAGCCGCGCGCCAGCACGTAGACGGCGGTCTTGGTGGTGAATGCGCTCATGAACACCGCGCCGGTCACCGTTGCCTCGGGATAGGCGTCGGTCAGCCAGGCGTTCAGCGGCGGCACCGCCGCATTAAGCATGAAACTGGCAAGGATAAGATAGGTCGCCAGCCCCAGCGTGCCCTCGATCGGGCCAAACAGCACCGATCCGGTGGTCACTCCGTAAAGCACGACACCGCCGAGCAGCACCACGCCGCCGGTGACATGAACCATCAGATACCGGAAACCCGCCCGCATCGCAGCCGCGCCGCCCTGGGCAAACACCAGATAGGCCGAGGCGAACGCCATGCCCTCCCAGAACACGAACAGGGTCAGGTAATCGCCCGCAAACACCACACCTAGCGCGCTGCCGATATAGACGAACGCCGCCACATGCTCGCCGGTGCGTTTGACATGCAGTGCGTAAACCATCCCGATCAGCGCCATGATGGTGAACACAAGCGCGAATACGACGGCGAGCTTGTCGACCCTCGCGGTCAGGATTTCCTGGCCCAGGAACGTCGTGGCGCCATAACTGCCCGGTTGCATCGTGGCGACTGCGACGATCGCCAGCACCGGGATCACCAGCAGCCAGGTCTTGCGGACCGAACTGTGCAGAAACGGGATCGGCAGCGCACCGGCGATGAACAGCAGCGCGGGGTGGAAAAACTCAATCATAATAGTCCTCGTCGCGCATCAGCCCGCCCTGATGACCGAGGAATTTGGAGATCAGGATCAACGCCACGCAGGACCCAAGCCCATACACCGCCGCCCAGCCCGGCAGCCGCTGCCAGAAATATTCCGCATGCTCGCGCGGCACCAGAAAGTCAGCAATGACGATCAGCGCCAGGACCAAATAGAATACGCGGCGGCGGTTCCTGGCGTGTTTTTCATCGCCAAAGAAATTGATTACCAGCCGGATCATCGCACGACTCCCTCGGCCAGGGTCAGGAAATAGTCGGGATAAATCCCCAGCAGCAATGACAGCGCCGCGGTGGCGACAAGCGGGATGGTGACCAATGGTATCTCGCGGATCATCCGGCCACTTTTCGGCGGCTCGCCGACCGGCTCCTCAACCGGCTGCTCGGTTCCGAAAAAGGCGACGTAAGTCACCGGCAGGAAATACGCGGCGTTCAGTACCGAACTGATCAGCAGCACCGCCAAAAACACCAGTTCGCCCGCCTCGACCGAGCCCAGCGCCAGATACCACTTGCTGACGAAACCGGACAACGGCGGCACACCGATCATGCTCAGCGAAGCGACAAAAAACGCCCCCATGGTCCACGGCAGCTTGCGGCCGATGCCGCCCATCTCGCTGATCTTGCGCTTGCCGGAGGCGCAGAAGATCGAGCCGGCGCAGAAAAACAGGGTGATCTTGGAGAATCCGTGTGCGGCGATATGAACGATCCCGCCTACCATCGCCAGCGGCGACAGCAGCACCGCGCCCAGCACGATGTAGGAAAGCTGGCTAACCGTCGAGTAGGCAAGCCGGGCCTTCAGATCGTCGCGGGTCAGCGCATATATCGAGGCCATCAGGATGGTGAACGAGACCAGATAGGCGGTGGCGATGCCGAGCCCGAGGTCGTCCATCTGCCCAACGCCGAAGACATGGAATACCATCCGCAGCACGCAGAACACGCCCATCTTGACCACCGCGACGGCGTGCAGCAGCGCGCTGACCGGGGTTGGCGCCACCATTGCCGCGGGCAGCCAGGCGTGCATCGGCATGATCGCGCCCTTGGCGAACCCGAACAGGTAGCAGAAATAAACCACCGTAAGCAGCGCCGACGACGCATCGACGCCATCCAGCAACCCGTCCGGCATGAAATCGAGCGAGCCCACCAGATGGTAGGTCAGCGCCAGCCCGGCGAGCAGCACGCTTTTGGACGCGCCCATCAGATAGACCAGATATTTGCGGCTGCGGTCCCAGGACTCCTCGTCCTCGTGGTGATAGACCAGCGGGTAAGTGACAAGGCTCAGCACTTCATAAAAGATCACCAGGGTGAACAGGTTGGCCGCAAACGCCCCGCCGACGGCGGCGGCGAGCGAGGCGGCGAAACAGGCGAAAAACCGGGTCTGAGCGTGCTCGTTCAGGTGCCGCATGTAGCCGATCGAATAGACCGCCGCGACGATCCAAAGCAGCGACGACGTGGTCGCGAACACCATGCCCAGCGCGTCGACCCGAAAAGCAAAGTCGATCCCCGGCAAGATCTCGAACAGGGTTAATTCGTATGTTCCACCCGCCAGCACCTTGGGCGCCATTGACGCTACGATGGCGAACATCACCAGCGCCGCCACCGGCGACACAATATCGCGCAGTTTGTCGCGATCCCGCAGCAGCAACACCGCGCCCGCCGCCAGAATGGCGACCGCGACGGCCAGCAGCGGCCTGATCGATACAATCGGGTCCAACCGCTAGCCTTTCATGATCGTCACTTCGTCGACTTTGAGCGTGGCCTTGTTGCGCACCAGAGCGACCAGAATGCCGAGCGCAATGGCAACCTCGGCGGCAGTGATCGCGATGACGAAAATGGCGAAGATACGACCGCGGAAATCATCGTGGTAATGCGCAAACGCGATGAAATTGATGTTGACCGAGTTCAGCAGCAACTCCAGCGACATCAGCACCACCAGGATATTCCGCCTGAGCAGCACACCAGCCGCGCCGATCACGAACAGCACCACGCCGAGCGCCACATACCATGTCAGCGGCACCATCAGTCGCGCTCCCCGCGGGCCAGCACGATGGCGCCGACAAGTGCGACCAGCAGGATCACGGAGGCGACTTCGAACGGCAGCAGATAGTCGTTGAACAGAGTGGTGCTCAGGCCGCGGATTTCACCGCCGGTGCTGGCACCCGCGAGCGACGCGGGCGCAGCGAAGCGATCGCTGAACAGAACCAACGCCAGCATCTCGATGCCGAGCACCGCCAGCATCGCAAAGGCCGCGAAATTGCCGCGCGGCAGGAACCGCTGCAATGTCGCCTCGCGAATGTCCAGCATCATGGTCACGAACAGAAACAGCACCATGATCGCGCCGACATAGACGAAGATCTGGATCACCGCGAGCAGGGGCGCTTGCAGAAGCACGAAGATTGCCGAAATCTGCAGGAAACAGGCCATCAGCGCCAGCGCGTTGTGGACCGGGTTGCGCGCCAGCACCACGGCCAGCGCAGTGACCACGGCCGCGGCGGCAAATACCAAAAAAAAAGCCTGTCCCATCGACGCCGACCCTCCGACTGAACCTCTTGATCGGCGCGAAATCGCCGGCTTCAATGGCTAGTGCAAGCTGGGCACTGGCGCGAAATGTGACTCATTTTTCGAGTTTCCACAAGAAAGCCGTGTGGCGTTGGACAATTTCGGAAAGCGGAGTGTGATTTTTAGTAAAATGGCATTGTCGGAAATACCGGCAACAGCCTCAGGCGGCCGTCTGCCAGTAATTCGACAGATTTCACCACCCCGCGCGGCGAAACTCATCGCATTTCAGGACAAGACCACCGCCATTTATTCCCCAGGGCCGACTTCGCACACATACAGGATCGTTTTTTTGTCGTCGGGTGCGAAGTAGAATCTGAATTTATCGCCAAGCCGCTCCATATAAAGCGGATTTCGGGTCAGCGGAAATCCATCGGCCGACCGGATAAAATCGACCGGCACGTGATTGATGACCTTGTTGTTTTCAAGGTCAATGACATCTATCGCCCCATAACCGTCGACAGTGCCGCTGCAAATTGCCAATCCATCGCCCAAATACTGACAATCCTGGTGGGCGATTGTCGGCGACATCGCAAACCGTCCCAGCACGATCGGAGGTTTGCACGGCTCGGTCACTTTGAGGTCCGCGTCAAGGGACCACGAATAAAGCTGCCGGGATGCCCAGGAAAAACCGTGCAACACCGCCTTTTTCGGCCGGACGACGACGGCACTAATATGATCATCGGTGCGAAAGACCTCATATTTTTTGAGGCTGACGGGATCGACCCGGTATACAATCGAATGGCTATAGGGCCGGTATTCCGCAACCGGCACCCAAATCCAGGTTCCGTCGAAATCAATGCCACCGGGATGATAGATATCGCCTTCGCCGAGTTCGATATGTCCGGTGAGCGCGCCGTGAATATCGGTCCTGAACAAATGCCCCCGGCCCATGCCAGGCGCGTCACCGTGGCGGGCGGGCTCGATGACTTCGACAGACGACAGGAAAAAGTGTTCGCCACAACGGGTCAAGCCCTGTGGGTGGTAGGTGTTGAATTGGAAGGTTGTCTGTTCCTTGAGAATCCATTGCGACGAAGCAGAAAACAGACGAATGGCAGGCGCAGCCACCTCTTGGCCGGAACTTGACCGTGTTGTTTGGTTAACCGCATTCGCGCCGTTGGGCATGTTTGCGCCGATTTTCGCTGCGGTTTTCGAATTTCTTGCGGTCGATCCGGCGGCCGGCACGGCGGCATTTGCGCCGTTCGGTCGAGTGGTTTCACGGTCGCCGGACTGTGCAATATGAGGGCTGAATACCTCATGCATGACCAGCGCTGCGGAACCCAGTGCCGCCGTGTCGATCCCTGACATGGCGTGCAGCAGGCGGAGTTTGGCCCCCTCCGGCTCGAGCCAGGCCGGCGCTTTGGTTTGAATCAGGTCCAGCAAATAATCCAGCAGCGGAGTCGGCAATCGACCGCCAATCAGGATCGCACCAGGATCGAGAATGCATTTGGCGGCGACGATCGGTGGCATCAAGGCGTTCGCCGCAGCTTCCAGCCACTCCATGAGCCACGGTTCTCGTCGCGAAAAATGGTCTTCCAGCTCGCTTAGATCATGAATTGTAATACCTTTTACTCGCAGCCACTCCCGGAGGGCACCTACGCTTGCGACCCCAACGGCCCGATTTGGCGACACATGCTTGGACAAATGGCCGAGATTGTGCGGCACCGGCATCAGGCCAATCTCGCCGGCGTTCCCGGTCAGACCGCGATAGGGCAGACGGTTCACCACCAGACCGCAACTCAGCCCCATGCCGACATAGACGTGCATGAACGTCGGATAGGCGCGCCCGATGCCGTAATAGCTCTCTCCGAAAGCCATTAGGGTTCCGTCATTTTCAAACCACACCGGCAAATACACCCGCTTCTCCAGTTCAACATCCACGCTGACATTTTCCCAGGACTTGAAATTGCGCGGCGCGATCAAACGCCCGGTACCAGGATCCCGGCGCCCGGGAATAGAGACACCGACGCCCGCGGTATCATCGCGCTTCCGGTTCTCCTGCTGTAACAGGTCATCAACGCTTTGCTCAATGATTTGAAAGGCTTCCTTGGGTGTTGGGAAAGAGACGGAATGCTCGATACGCGCCCGGATGCTGCCTTCGAAATCGACCAGGACAGTGGTGACAAAATCACGATCTACACTGGCACCGATGGCATGCGTTCCATTGCGGTCAACGGCAAGCTCCACTGCGGGCTGTCCGCGCCGGCCGCGGCGGCGCCCAACTGCGGACACCAGCCGCCGGTCGATCAGCTTGCCACTTATGGTCGAGATCGCCTGCGCAGTAAGTCCGGTCAGCGGCGCCAGCTCTGTCCGAGATATTGGCCCATGCAACCTGATAGCCTGCAAGACAGTGCGCTGGCTGCGCGATATATCAAATCGAGCGTTTGCAATATTCAAGAGATTTTTCCTCGGTTCGCCTTTTTGCCGTCGCTAGGTGCGACAACACGAATATCCATTCGCCGCGTTTCGGCTCCACGATTGGCACGCATGCCGTAAATTTGTCGACCGCACCAGTGTGCAGAATCGGTGCCAAACCGTTACCGAATTGTCATTATACTGTCATCCAAATAACCAAAGTTTGTTGATTTAATGTCAATACTTGCTCATTTGACACGCCGTAGCGGATGGAATTCACCAAGGTCCGAACGATATTCATGACCAAGGCACCTTGTTTATGCACTCGATTCTCTGAACATAAGGCGCGTATATACGCTTCTATTCGAGTCAAAATTTAGTTCTTATGGGATTGATAAGACAAACAAATTCATCAACTTACAGTTGCTTACATTTGATGACTGGACTTGCGAACCCAGAGACGAATTGGTTGACAAAACGTCAAAATCCAAGTCTGTTGTATTAATGAAGATGCTCGCCCAATTCGGATAACATTCTTGTGTAAATATTGATCTCTGAAAGGGCTGGGCATTTCGCGTCTGAGCGGTCAGTATCAACGCTCTGGTTGATCGACCAATCACCATTAGCACCGCTCAAGGCCCGCCACCAAATGGGCCAATGTAAAATGTGGAGGAGACACCAATGAAAATGCGAAGAAAAATTATCGGCGTTCTGGCGGCGACGGCCATTGCCATCCCATACGCCCTGCTGCCAAGCACCGCGGCAGCAGAAATTGTAAACCTGGAACTTTGGGCGCGCCAAGACACGTCCGGCCCGCTGCGCGCCGGCAATGTCGTGGCCGCAGTCGAACGGCTGAACGCCGCGTTGGCTGCCGAAGGCTCTGACACCGTGGTTGAGCTGACGGTGAACGAGAGCCCGGCCAGCGGCTTTGATGATGACGCCTTGGCGCTGCTCAGAGCCTTTGGCATTGGCGAAGGACCCGACTTGTTTGTCGCGGCGCATGAGTGGATTTGCGTCTTCGCCGACGAAGGGTTCGCCTATGACTTGACCGATCATACCGCGGCATTCCCGGAGCATTATGCGGACATCTACGAAAATCTGTGGGCGTCCACCGAGTGCGGGGGCCGCCGCTATGCGGTGCCGCAGGACGCCGAAGCGCGGATGTTCTTTTACAACAAGAATCTGCTGCGTGATGCGGGTTACGACGATGATTTCATTGAATCGATGCCGGATCGTGTGCTTGCTGGCGAGATCACGCTGGACGACATTTCGGGCATCGCCAAGCAGGTCGTCGACAATACTTCAGCGGAATTCGGCATTTTCCATCGCCCGTCGAAGGGGCCTGACTATATCATGGTGTTCAATTCCTACGGCAGCAGCTTCCTCGACAGCGCGTCGGGCAAATTGCTGCTTGAGCCGGCAAAAATTGAGGCGGCTTACGGTTGGTTCGAGCGCAACGTGGCTAACGGCGTGACGCCGGGCAACAACACCTCGATGGAGTGGGGCAACATTCGCGACCATTTCTACAGGGACAATAACGCCGCGTTCTGGATGTACGGGGTTTGGGACCTGGGCAGCGAAGCGTTCCCACGCGGGGTGCCGTCTGAAAAGGCTGCGTTCCTTGCTGACTGGGGTTGGGTTGCCGCGCCACCGGCCGAAGCTGGCGGGTCGCCGTCCAGCCTGACCCACCCGATCGTGTACGCGGTCAGTGGCGTGTCCGACAACAAGGACCTCGCGGCCCGGCTGATCGGTTTTGCCTCTGATGCTGACCTCAACACCAATCACGCGGTCACCACGACGCATCTGGGGATCAAAAAATCGCAGCTTGACGATCCGCGCTACCAGGCAGCCTGGTCACTTGCCGAGGCGGCACCGTTCCTTGAATTCACCAAATTCATGCCGAACCATGCCGATTTCGGCGCGTTGAATGCCATCATCTATCAGGGCCTTCAGGGTGTCGAACAAGGGCGTCTGACAGCGGCTGAAGCCGCGGCATTCGTGGTCGAGGAAGCGCAATCGCAATTCGACGACGTGATGGTGCAATAAGTCAAATAAACGCATTGCGGGGGGAGCATTCATGCTCCCCCCGTGCTTTATTGTGCAGGCAGACCCAGGGGCAGCGCGTTCATGGCCAATCCTTCCGACGTGACATCATCCGAAATGAGCGCTGAACGCCAGGCGTTCGTTGTTCGCGCGCGCGGTTCAATGCGCACCCGGCGTTGGACCAACATGGTCATATTCCTCGGTCCGGCCATCATCCTGACGTTAATGTTTTACGTCCTGCCGGTGTTTGTTGATATTTTTCTGTCTTTTGCCGACACCAACCGGTCGCTCAGCCGGATCGATTTTCCGACCCTGAAACAATACCGGAAAGTGTTCGGCGGCGACCCGCGCCTGTCGGCCGTGATCCTCACCACTTTCATTTACGTCTTTGGCACGCTTGCGTTTTTCAATGTCGCCTTCGGATTGCTGTTGGCGCTGACAACGACAGCCGTCGCAAAAGTGTCCGGGTCGTTTTTCCGCGGTGTCTGGCTGTTGCCGCGGATGAGCCCGTCGGTGGTTTATATCCTGCTGTGGCTGTGGGCGGTCGATCCGTCCCGGTCGGGACTGCTCAATCAAATTCTGATGAATGTGTTCCAGTTGTCCGAACCGCTGGATCTGAAAAGCTCGGCGCCGATGATGCTGATCATCATCGTCAACGGCTTCATTGGCGCCTCGATGGGGATGATCATTTTCACTTCCGCAATCCGCGCAATTCCCGATCACTTGTTTCACGCCGCGCGGGTAGACGGCGCGGGCTCGTTGGCGATCGTGCGCTATATCACTCTGCCCGCGCTGAGGTGGCCGATCAGTTTCATCACCATTTACCAGACCCTGTCGCTGATGGTCAGCTTTGAATATATCTGGCTTCTGACCCAGGGCGGGCCGTTCTTCGATACCACCGTTTACGCGCTGCATGTCTACAAACGCTCGTTTTTCAACGGCCAATATGCCTATGGCGCGGCGCTGGCGCTGTTCATGATCGTCATTGGCATTGTCGTGGCCCTGCTGGGCTGGCGGTTCTTTGACATGAAGGCACTGATGCAAGAGCCCCGGATCGAGGTGCAGTGATCATGGCCATGGCCCGCACCAACCACACCGAAATTCCATCGCAACAAGAATGGGACCAGCTGGCAGTGCGCGCAAGGCGCACCAATCTGGCCAAGAAAACGCTGCTGTACGGGTTTCTGATCGCGGTCTCGATCCCGTTGATTCTGCCGTATTTCTGGTTGTTCACGCTGTCGGTATCAACCAAGGCCGGAGGCATCGACACCGTCGTTCTGTGGAACGCGATGTTCATCATCGTGCCGACGATCATCGCGTTGTGGCTGCTCACCCTTTTCGCGAACAACCGGCTCCAGCTTAATGTCGGCTATGGACTGATTTTTCTGGTCGCCCTCATCGCCCTGGCGATAAACGTGTTGCCGGACTTGCATCTCAACAATTTCCGCTTCCTGACCAATCGCAATTTCAACGAAGATGCGGCGATCGGGGCCCGGGTTGAGGCGGTGCAAGGGGTGGATTTTCCGTCCGTGTGGCTGGTGATGCGCAATTCGCTGTATTTGGCGGGCATGCAAACGCTGGTCGTCGCCGTGGTGGCCAGTCTGGCCGGATATTATCTGTCACGGTTCAGTTTTCCGGGTCGCAACGGCATGCTGCGGTCGCTCTTGGTTCTGCATGCCTTCCCGGTGCTGACCCTGATCGTGCCGCTGTTTTTGATCCTGTCGCGCATCGGCCTGCTGGACAGTCTGACCGGAGTCATCTTGGTGCTGGTCGGTTTCGAACTGCCGTTTGCGATCTTTATCATGAAGGGGTTTTTCGATGCGGTGCCGTGGGACATTGAAATGAGCGCGATGGCCGACGGCGCGTCGCGGCGTCAGGCGTTTGTGCGCGTGGTTCTGCCGCAGGTCACCAACGGGCTGATCGCAATTTCGGTGTTTTCGTTCATTCGCGGCTGGGAGGAATATATTTTCGTTTTCACCTTCCTGATCCGCAACACCAACTGGACGATGAGCCTGTATATGTTCTTTGTCCGCGATGACCTGATGGGTGTTGATTTTGGAATCGTTGCCGCGGTGGGAGCCTTTTACCTGCTGCCGAGCCTGATTCTGTATACCGCGGCGCAGAAATACCTCACCCAGATGTCGGTCGGCGGCGTGAAAGGATGATTGCACAGTGGCCAGAGTAGAATTTCGCAACATACGCAAGAACTTCGGGTCCGTCACTGCGATCGAAGAGATGAATTTTGTCATCGAAGACGGCGAATTCGTCGCCATACTCGGCCCATCGGGCTGCGGAAAATCCACCAGCCTGTTCATGCTGGCCGGGATTTACACGCCGACAGAGGGCGAGCTTCGCTTTGATGACTCGGTGATCAACGAGGTCGAAGCCCGCGACCGTAACGTGGGCATCGTATTCCAGTCCTATGCGCTGTATCCGAGCATGACAGTCGTCGAAAACATTATGTTTCCGCTGAAATTCAAGAATGTCCCAAAAGATCAGGCCCGCGCCGAGGCCGAAGATATTGCCAGGCTGGTCGAGATCGAGGACCTTCTGGATCGCCGTCCGGCGCAGCTTTCGGGTGGCCAGCAGCAGCGCGTTGCGTTGGCGCGGGCCTTGGTAAAACGCCCGCAACTGCTGCTGCTCGACGAGCCGTTGTCAAACCTGGACGCGACCTTGCGGCTGTCGATGCGCACTGAAATCAAATCGCTGCAGAAAAAGCTGGGCATCACCACAATCCTGGTGACCCACGACCAGATCGAAGCCACCACAATGGCCGATCGGATCATCTGCATGAACATGGGCCGCATCGAGCAGATTGGCACCGCCGACGATCTTTACCTGCGACCGGCCCGCAAGTTCGTTGCGAGTTTCATCGGCTCGCCGCCGATCAACCTGTATTCGGCGGACCGCCGGGATGGCGAACTGGTCATCGGCAAGGCGGCGTGCGCCTATAACGGTGCGAGCATTCCGGGCAAAGTTTCGGTCGGCGTCAGGCCTGAGCATTTTCGATTCTCGGACGCCGGAATGGCGGCGCGGGTCATTCAGGTGGAACCATTGGGACGCGAAATATTGTATGTTGTCGATTGCCCGTTCGGCACCACCCATATCCTTGAATTGGGCAATGTGCCCAGCCATCGCATCGGCGACAAGGCGATGATTTCCTTTGATCCCGGCGACACGCTTGTCTACGACGCCGGCAGTGGCGATCTTATTGCGCGGGCGCGGGTCAGCATGCCCGCGCAAGAGATATCTGGTTAAGGCGCATGTACCGGGCATCCCCGGCGAGTTATCCAAATTTTCTCAACGGCAGTTGGCGTGTTGGTGGTTATCTGGTCGACACCAAATTCGAAGGCAAGGTACAGGACGGATAACAATTCTTCGTCAGAACCGCCCCCATCCAACCCGACGTCCAGCGTCCAGACATCGATTTTGGCGCCATTGGATTGCAGCGCACCAACAAGGTCGACGCCTGCCCTGGTGGCGTCAACGAATGCCGGTTCAAACAGATAGAATGTGTCAATGTCAGGGTTGATTGCCAAGCTGGCGTCTGCGAATTCCTCGAATGCACGCGCGGATTTTGGCCGCATCTCTAAGTGTCTGATTCAAAACTCTACGGATGATTACAATGCCTTGCAATTTTACGCGTGAAGGTTCTGATATGTGCAACGAGTATCCATGCCTGTGAACTTGCGATGGATTTTTCCCAATCTTTGGCCAATCGCCGGCAGCGGTTGAGCCATGCGAAGGTGCGCTCGACGACCCATCTTCTGGGAATGACTTCGAAGCCTTCCGCAGTGTCGAAGCGCTTGACGATCTGGATTGTCCAGTCACCGATGCCTTCAAGAGCGTCGCGCAGCTTTGGTCCGGCATAACCGCCATCCGCAAAGATATGGCGCAAGTTTGGATGGGAATACCGGATGGATTTCAACACTTCCGGTGCGCCATCACGGTCTTGAATACCGGCGCTATGCACGACCAACCCAACCATAAACCCGAGCGTGTCGGTGACAATGTGGCGCTTGCGGCCCTTGGTTTTCTTGCCCGCGTCATAGCCCGAAATGCCACCGCTTTCCGTTGTTTTTATGGTCTGGCTATCAATGACACCAGCGGTGGGGCCGGGCTTCTTGCCATGAAACTCGCGCGCCGTCGCCACCAGAAAATGGCTGATCACTTCAAAGATGCCATCGTTGCGCCAGCCATAGAAATAGTAGCGCACGGTGGACACTGGCGGGCAATCATTGGGCAGCATACGCCACGCACACCCGGCGCTGGCGATGTACAAAATGGCATCCAGAACATCGCGCATCGCCGTGCTGCGCGGACGACCAGTTGTTTTAGGCGGCGGCAGGAATGGCGCGATCAAACCCCATTCCTGATCAGTTAAATCGCTTGCATAGCGTCCCGAATGCCGTTCATATCGGGCGCGAGTGGTTTCCGTCCAGGCCATTGTGATCTCCCTCGAATCTTATCAATCCGATTGAATCACAACTCGCTGAAATCACTCAATTAGTTTTGGATCAGACACTAACCACAGATCCAGCGGATCAAAGCCCAGGCCAAGGCCAGGCGCAGCCGCAGCAAGTTTTTTCACCGCCGGCCAATCTGTCGAACTCAGGATCAGGTGTTTCTACACCGGCTCGATCAAAGCGGCAAATTTTTTGGCCGTTGCGGGATTGATAGTGTCTGCTGTCTCTTTCAAATCGAGCTGCAGCAAGGCATCGTCATGTATCAAGGTGGCAGGGTTCGACAGAATGGCGAAAAGGTCCGCCAACAACAGCGGCGATTCTTGGGAATTGTGAAAATCATCGCTGCGCATGTGCAATTGGTGTAACCCGGCGGCGGTCATTTCCATGACTGGCCCGGCGCCATCGGTTTCACCCTCCAGCGATTTGTCGTGAAGACACACGAATTCGTTGTCGCGGATAAGCCGCAGGTCAACTTCCATTTTGGCGCCAAGCGCCAGGCCCGCCAGCAGGTTTTCGCGGCTAAATGGAACGTCGGTTTTCCGTTGGCGAATTTTGTGCCATTTAAGGACGATCGTCCGATTGCCGGAAAATAGTCGAACAGTCATCCATTCAATCCGCGCCGATATGAACCAGCCCCGGATTCGACGTGCCACGGCAACATGGCCAAATTATGATTGGAACCTGGCGTGAAACACAGATTTGGCCTGAATCGCCAAGCAAATCTGAACTTTTCTGCTATACTTTGTACGACCGGTCAGAGTAAATTTGTGACCTGACACACTGGAATTTGTGCGACTCTAATTTGGACTTGCTGTGACTTCCAGATGCGCAAATCTGGAAACCGGTTGGGCTGGTTGATCAATACCAAATGGGGCATCGGCGGCGCTCATGAATGAAATCGAAATCCGCTTTGCGGCAGTGCCGGAAATTGCCCGCGACGCAGGCGATTATGCGTTGGAATACTTTCGCGCACCGTCGCGCATAAAGACCACCGCCAAGGGGCTGCAGGATTTTGTCACCCAGGTCGATCGCAATACTGAAAAGCGGATCACCAAAGCGATACGGCAGCGGTTTCCAGACGATGGCCTGTTGGGCGAAGAATACGGCAAAATCAACGGCAAGACTAAATACCTGTGGGTCGTCGATCCGATCGACGGCACCGCGTGTTTCGTGGCTGGCATTCCCGATTGGTGCGTGTCCATTGGTCTTGTCGCTGATGGCGAGATTGTTGCCGGGGCGGTGTATCACCCCTGCGCCAACGAAATGTTCGCCGGGCGTCCGGGGCACGGTGCCACCCTCAACGGCACTCCGATCCGCGTGAGCGACGCGCAATCGATAAAAGATGGCATGCTGGGGTTCGGTTACTCGCATCGCACCGACACCACACCGATCTCGCAATTTCTCGAGCCATATCTGGCCGCTGGCGGCATGCTGTTCCGCAATGGTTCGGGGGCGCTGATGCTGGTTTACGTCGCCTGCGGACGGCTCATTGGCTATTACGAGGCCCATATCAACGCCTGGGACTGCGTTGCCGGCATTGCCGTGGTGCGCGCCGCCGGTGGCTGGACTAATGACTTTTTGATGGGTGACGGACTTGCCAATGGCAACCCGATTGTCGCCGGCGCGCCTGGTATCGAAGCCGAACTCCGGCAATTCACCGGTGTTACGTCATAAACTGTCTCGTCTTGATTAGCTCTGTACGCGACCCTGGCAGGTCGGCTCATTATTCGGGCCGCTGGACAGAGTGCGGACGTCATGGCGTGATACGTTCAAATCAG
Organism: Paracoccaceae bacterium; assembly: GCA_965237505.1. Classification (GTDB taxonomy): domain Bacteria; phylum Pseudomonadota; class Alphaproteobacteria; order Rhodobacterales; family Rhodobacteraceae; genus NVTR01. The sequence continues at coordinate 535,883 of CBDEFR010000008.1, forward strand.
TGCCTGCAAACATTGTTCATCCGGTCCAGCCAAGCCCTGCGGCAACGCAGTTCATTGATTGTAACAACGGGATCGAAACCCGCAATTTTTGGTCTTTTTCGCGCAAATTCCTGAGTTGCGTCACTTGCAATGCATGGATTCGCTCAAGATGTCCGCGCACCCGGTCAAACCGCCCCCGCATAAGCGGAAACCGCAACGCCAGATCGCCGTGGCCGGTCAACATCAATACTGATTCGCGCGCGCGAGTGTGCTCGGTCGAAATCATGTCAAATATCGCCTGCCGCTGCGTGCTATTTGCAACCAGCGTAGCGTAGTCCGCGGCGATTTTCATGTCGGTCTGAAACAGAGTCTTCTCAACTTCGTCCACAATCAGGCGAAATAGTTTTGAGTTCTGGAACATTTCTGCGAGCAAGTCATTTCCGTCCGCACCGCGGACCCGGCAAAATGACTGAACCGCTGTGCCAAAGCCATACCAACCGGTCAGCAAATGCCGGTTTTGCGACCAAGCAAATACCCAGGGAATGGCGCGTAGATCTGCAAGGCCGCTTGCGCCAAACCGGCGCGCCGGCCGCGACCCCATTTTCAACATCGCCAGTTCCTCAACCGGGCTGGACTGCTGAAAATATTCAATAAAACCGGGCGCATTCAAAAGTAAGTTGAAAGCCGCCTGCGACATGCCCGACAATGCCTCGAGCGCATTGTCATATTCTGGAATGACGTTGGTTGCCGAACGCGACAGCGCTGTATGGCTCAGTACTGAGGCGACCAACAATTCCAACTCATACCAACGGCCCCCAGATTTGACTCAAGGGGATTCCCACGAGCGGCGTGATCTGATTCAGTGGCATCAAGGCAAGGGAGGCTTTGATGGCAGTAAAGATTACGCGAAAAGACAAGTCCGCAGGCGAGCTTCGCCAGGAAGCGGCGCGGTGCCGGATGGGAAAGCGGCGCGACGGATGTTGGCGATTGCCCTGGTTCTGGATGGGGTTGACCGCAAGACGGCGGCAGAAAACTGCGGCATGGATCGGCAGACGTTGCGGGATTGGGCCCACCGTTACAATGCGGAGGGCGTGTCGGGCCTGTTCAACCGTCGCCCGCCGGATCCACCCTGTCTGCTGAGCGCGGCACAGAAGGAGGAGTTGGCGGAAATGGTTCGGGCGGGTCCCGACCCCGAAACCGATGGGGTTGTGCGCTGGCGGCGCATTGATCTGAAACGCAAGATCGAAGAGCGCTTCGGCGTCACCATGCATGAGCGAACTGTTGGCAAACAATTGGCAAGCCTGGGCTTTCGGCGTCTGTCGGTGCGCCCGCAGCATCCGAAATCCGACCCGGATGCACAGGAGGCTTTTAAAAAAACTTCGCCGCAGAGGTAGAAGCAGCCTTGCCTATCCTGTTAACGCCCATGACCGCTACATGTAGGGTGCCGCCACTCTCCCGAGTAAAGCTCGGCATAGGTTGGAGCAGAGGTGTCGCCCGCGATGCCGAGCAATGAGCGGAAGGCGTTGAACGGGTAGAACCGCCTGTTGAAGCGGAAGGTGAACTCGTTGAGGTAGGCTTGTAGGTGCTGGTGGCTAACGCCGTGGTGGATACCGATCAGCCACGTCTTCAGGTTGGCGAAAACCAGATGGATGATCGGCAGGTATTGCTCGGCAACCGAGACTGTCCGATCTTCTGTGTATGAGTAATTTGGTCCATGCTTCACCAATGAAGGAGCATGATGACAATGACGATTTCCAAGGAACTACTGGACGAGTTGCTTAACGGCGTTGAACGGCCCGAAGATTTGCTGGGCGACAAAGGCCTGATGAAGGAGCTGAAAGTCCGGCTGATGGAGCGGATGCTGGGCGCCGAGTTGACTGAGCACCTGGGCTATGAGCCGCACGGGGAGCCTGCCAGCCAGCAATCCAACCGCCGGAACGGGGCCACTCGCAAGGTGCTGAAGGGCAATGACGGGGCGGTGCCGATTGACATCCCGCGCGACCGAGCTGGTAGTTTTGAGCCGGAACTGATCCAGAAAGGCCAGACCCGGATCGACGGGATGGACGACAAGATCATCGGGCTTTATGCCGCCGGTCTGTCGACCCGTGATATCCGTGCCCACCTTGAAGAGGTCTACGGCCTGCGGATTTCAGCGGACCTTATCAGCCGCGTGACGGACGCAGTTTTGGAGGAGGTTTCAGACTGGCAAAACCGGGCTCTGGAGCCAGTATATCCTCTCGTATTCCTTGATGCCCTTCGGGTCAAAATTCGCGACGCTGAGAGCCGCCAGGTCAAAAACAAGGCCGTTTATGTAGCTCTGGGGGTCACGCCAGAAGGCGAGCGGGAGGTTCTGGGCTTGTGGATTGCCAATAATGAGGGTGCCAAATTCTGGCTTTCAATCATGAATAATCTGAAGAACAGAGGCGTTGAGGATATCCTGATTGCCGTCGTGGACGGTCTCAAGGGGTTCCCTGACGCGATCAACGCGGCCTTCCCTGATACTACCGTGCAAACCTGTATCGTGCATCTCGTGCGCCATTCCCTGAACTTCTGCGGCTGGAAAGATCGCAAAGTCGTGGCCAAAAGCCTGAAGCGGATTTATCAGGCCACAGATGATGCCGAGGCCGCGAAAGCCCTTGATGATTTCGAGACCGAATGGGGCTCAAAATACCCCTCGATCGCCCCAAGCTGGCGGCGGGCCTGGCAGGAGGTCATCCCGTTCTTTGCCTTCCCGCCAGCGGTGCGCAAAATCATCTATACGACGAATGCGATTGAAAGCCTCAACAGAGTGATCCGAAAAACCACCAAAACGCGCGGTAGCTTTCCAACGGATGACGCGGCAACCAAACTGATTTACCTGGCCATCCGCAATTTTGAAAAGTCGGGCCGGTGCGTCAGGGAATGGGTTGCGGCAAGAAACCAGTTCGCTATCCTATACCCCGAGCGGTTCAACAAATGACCCGTTTAAACCGCATGGGCCAAACCCCATACACAGAGTTTCGGATACTCCCCGGCAACCTCTGGATCACCACACTCGGCAACAGCGAAGTGCTCATAGCCGCGCTTACCGAGGCCAGCATAGCCGCTCCAATCGTCAGTAACGATCAGCGATCCCGGCGCGACGGTGCTCTCGACGAACCCACAGAGCGACTCGGCGCTACGGTCGAGCACGACGGCGAGCCGAACGCGTCCGGCATAGCGTCCGTCTTTCCGGTTGTCGAGCTTGGTGCCCGGCTTTCGATGACGCACCTCGATGGCACAGGAGACGGGAACCTTGTGGTGAACACCACGGCCTTCCCCACGCGTTCGCCCGCCAACCCAGGTTTCGTCCACCTCAACATGGTTCTTGGGCTGTCCACCGATCCTGTCTTGGTTGGGCCGCACCATGCCCGAGCGGAGCTTGTGGAGAATTTGAAAGGCCGTCTCGTAGCGCGAAAGACCAAGTTGCCGCTGAAACTGCACGGCGGACATGCCGGGCGTCTGACTGGCGACCAGATAAGCGGCCCAGAACCAGACGTTCAGCGGAGTGTGGCTACGCTCCATCACTGTTCCCACCGTCAGCCCGGTGTTCTGGCGGCACTTGCGGCAGCGCAGGACGCCAGGGCGGTTTTCAAAGTGGAACGGCTCTCCCGCCGTGCCGCAGTGCGGGCAGGCAAAGCCGTCTCCCCAGCGGGCTTTCTCCAGGTAGGCGGCGCAGGCCGCATCATCGGGGAAAAGTCGCTGGAACTCGGGTAGCGAATGCGGGAATGGGAGCTCGGCGCGGTCGAGAACATCCATGGCGCGCTCCCCTATATCCGGTTTGCGCCCATTCTAGCCCTAGTGGGTGTGGGTGTAAACCGGATAGGCAAGGAAGCAGCCTTGCCGGAAACAGCCCGCAGCAAGCCCCTGGAGATATGGTTTCAGGATGAAGCGCGGGTTGGCCAGCAGGGCACGCTCACCCGTATCTGGGCCGAGCGTGGAACACGCCCCCGTGTGAAACGCGGAGCAATATTGGGCCACAGAAACGGCTGCGTTTGGCAGTTGTAGCGGATTAAAAGTCCGCCAGTTTGTGTCCTTCGTTTATGCGGAGGGCGGGAGATGTATTCTGTGGATATTTATAGTCGTGTGCGCCGTGCCTGTTTGAAGGACGGCATGTCCGCCCGAGAAGCGGCGCGTTATTTCAACAAGGACCGCAAGACGATAGCGAAGATGTTGCGGCACGCGCTGCCGCCAGGGTATCGACGTTCGGAAGTGCCGCGTCGCCCGACCCTTGATGCTTATGTCGATGTCATTGACGAGATTTTGCGCACCGATAAAGCGCTGATCAAAAAGCAGCGTCACACGGCCAAACGCATCTTTGAGCGTTTGCGCGATGAACACGGGTACGTCGGCAGCCTGACCACCGTTACGTATTACGTTCGTGAACAAAAGCGTCGCACCAAAGAGGTGTTTGTACCGCTGTCGCATCGCCCGGGCCACGCGCAGGTTGATTTTGGCGAGACCCTTGGCGTGATTGGCGGCGTGGAATGCAAGATCCACTTCTTCGTGATGAGCCTGCCCCATTCGGACGCGGTATTTGTGAAGGGATATCCAGCTGAGACGACCGCGGCGTTCTGTGATGGCCACGTGTCGGCTTTTGCATTCTTCGGCGGCGTTCCCCAATCCATCCTCTACGACAACACCAAGATTGCTGTGGCGCGGATACTGGGGGACAAAACGCGCGTTCGGACGCGTCGGTTCACAGAATTGCAGTCGCATTACCTGTTTGATGACAAGTTTGGCAGGCCCGCTCGTGGGAACGACAAAGGCAACGTCGAGGGTATGGTCGGATATACACGTCGCAACTTCATGGTGCCTGCGCCCTGCTATGACAGCTTTGATGATTTGAATGCGCATTTGGAAGCGAAGTGTTTGGCACGTCAGGGCGATACCTTACGCGGTCACAGCCAAAACATAGGTGAACGGTTGGTCGCAGACTTGGATGCCCTGATGGGATTGCCTGTAGCAGAATATGAAGCCTGCGATCATGTCAGCACGCGGGCAACCTCAATCTCGATGGTGCGTTATCGCGGCAATGATTACTCAGTGCCGGTGGCGTATGCGCATCACGACGTTCACGTACGAGGTTTTGTGCATGAGGTTATTATCGGTTGTGGCAATGATGTGATTGCCCGTCACAAACGTTCATACGCATCAGCGGACATGATCTTCGATCCGATCCACTTCTTGCCCCTGATCGAACAAAAGGTTGGTGCCCTGGACCAGGCTGCCCCGTTGCAGGGCTGGGATTTGCCGGATGTCTTCGCCACCCTGCACCGACTGCTCGAAGCCCGAATGGGCAAACCGGGCAAGCGGGAATACGTGCAGGTTCTGCGCCTGCTGGAAACCTTCGAGATCGACGTCGTGCAGGGCGCAATCGGCCATGCCATTGATCTGGGTGCGATTGGCTATGACGCTGTAAAACATCTTGTGCTGTGTCGGGTAGAGAAGCGACCGCCACGGCTGGATTTGGACTTCCACCCTTATCTACCAAAGGCAAATGTTGGAACAACGCGCCCGTCCAGCTACATGAGCCTGGTCGGAGGGACTGCTGCATGACCGAAGCCCCACAAATCCTATTGAAACACCACCTCAAGCAGTTGCGGTTGCCAACGTTCCAAGGCGAGTACGCCAAACAGGCGCAGCTCTGTGCTGCCGAGAACAAGGATCACATCCAGTATCTGGCGCGACTGTGTGAGATGGAGCTGATCGACCGCGAACGTCGTATGATTGAACGACGCATCAAGGCTGCCAGGTTCCCCAGCACCAAAAGTTTGGACAGCTTTGACTTCAAGATAATGCCCAGCTTGAACAAGCCCCTGACGATGGAGCTGGCACGTTGCGATTACGTTGATCGCCACCAGAATATCATCGCGCTGGGACCGTCGAAGACGGATTCATGGTGCACACCTCGCTACGTTATTGTTAATGCGATACTTTGTTTTGGGGATTTGATGACAACGGACCGTCCCCGGGGGAGTATCCGAAACTCTGTGTATGGGGTTTGGCCCATGCGGTTTAAACGGGTCATTTGTTGAACCGCTCGGGGTATAGGATAGCGAACTGGTTTCTTGCCGCAACCCATTCCCTGACGCACCGGCCCGACTTTTCAAAATTGCGGATGGCCAGGTAAATCAGTTTGGTTGCCGCGTCATCCGTTGGAAAGCTACCGCGCGTTTTGGTGGTTTTTCGGATCACCCTGTTGAGGCTTTCAATCGCATTCGTCGTATAGATGATTTTGCGCACCGCTGGCGGGAAGGCAAAGAACGGGATGACCTCCTGCCAGGCCCGCCGCCAGCTTGGGGCGATCGAGGGGTATTTTGAGCCCCATTCGGTCTCGAAATCATCAAGGGCTTTCGCGGCCTCGGCATCATCTGTGGCCTGATAAATCCGCTTCAGGCTTTTGGCCACGACTTTGCGATCTTTCCAGCCGCAGAAGTTCAGGGAATGGCGCACGAGATGCACGATACAGGTTTGCACGGTAGTATCAGGGAAGGCCGCGTTGATCGCGTCAGGGAACCCCTTGAGACCGTCCACGACGGGGCGTTGTTGCATGGATCAGACAATAGTCGCAAGCCGCCCTTACCCGTGATACAGGCTATGAGATTTGTTTGAACACGGGTCGGCCGAGTTCGGTCATTTTGTTGAGAATGGCGACGCCGATTTTAGCCTCCGTTTGCTGATTTTCGAAACAGCGGGCTTTCAGTTTTGGCCCGATAATAGCCTTCCAGCGCCCCATCTGTGTCTCAATTCTACTGCGCTGATTGTAGCCACTGCCAGATTGCCAGGCCATGCGGCCATGAGTTTGAATTTTAACAATATGTCGGTCTCGAAGTGAGGGAAAACACTTGGATTGCGGGCTTGGAATGGCGTTCTTCGGTGGAGGAATAATGATTTCAACCGCCTCGCCAAATCGTGCCTTAAGCAAGTCACTGGTCGGTGCGCCGTCGTAGGCACCGTCCGCTATAAACCGGGAGACCGGAGTGCCAATCTGATTTAATAGATCAGGCAGCACTGTTGGATCGCCAACGTCATCCAGCGTTAAATCCGAACAAACGATATCGCCAGTCACAAGGTTCAGACCAAGGTGAAGTTTACGCCACCGTTTGCGTTTGGCCTTTACATTATACTTGCTTTGCAGCCACTCACCCTCATCGAAAACCTTCAAACCCGTACTGTCGATGGCCAAGTGGACCGGATCTGTTATTTTGATTTTGGGCCTTGCCGGAAGGCTCAGACCACGCCCTCGGCGCGACAGGGTCGAGAAATCAGGAACTGAAATTTCCAGCAGCATCAGCTTTGATATGCTGCGTATCAGCCCTTGGGTCTGGCGCAGCGGCAACCTGTAAACCATGCCCAGCGTCAGGCACATCGTGATCGCCAGATCCGAGTATCGCGGCTGGCCGCCGCGTGACCTGCGCCGTGGTGCTGCCCAGTGCTTTCGCGCATCCCCTGTGATCCAGACCGTCAAATCACCACGATTTCGCAGGCTTTCATTATACCCGCACCAGTTCGTCACCCGATATTTCTTCTTCGCAAACTTGTGCCGGCGGGAGGTGTTGAATTTATGCGGCATTAAGCATATCCGTGGTCGTGGCAAAAGCCTGTGTTAACACTTGACACCCGATCCGTGCAACAACGCCCATTTGCGCCTGTCCTTTTGGCTATCGGTGGAAACCTGCCGTCTGAGGTGGGTTTGCCGCAGGTTACAATCTTGCGGGCAATCGATGATTTGGCAGCCTCCAACATCAAAGTCATGGCCGTGAGCAGGCTATATCGGACACCATGTTTTCCGGCCGGAGCCGGGCCGGATTTCGTGAATGCGGCGGTGCTGTGCAAATCCGGCCTGCAGGCAGGCGACATATTGCGCGTTCTGAACCAGACAGAGCGTAAGTTTGGGCGCGTGCGCACCGAGCGGTGGGGGCCGCGGACGCTCGACATTGATTTGCTGGCCATTGGGGATCAGGTTCTGCCGGACCGGGCCACATTTGATTTCTGGCGCAGCCTTGGTGCGGCGGGGCTGCAAAATAAGGTTCTCGACGCACTGATCCTGCCGCATCCCAGACTGCACGAACGCGCGTTTGTATTGATTCCACTGGTCGAAATTGCGCCAGACTGGCGCCACCCGGTTCTGGTCCAAACCGTGAGCGAGATGCGCGAAGCGTTGCCGGAAAGCGCAAAGGCGGATATTTGGCCGCTTTAGGTCACGACCTGACGGCGCACTCTCAGCGCGGTGTCTATTTGATCCGATCTGTGCCTGACCGGGGTCGGCGTGGCACAGACAGATGTTGCGATACAATGAAATCCACTCATCAGCTGGAAAGGCCTGGCGGGGAACAACCCGTTGAAACACTACAGCTTGCCCGCAAAAAATGCTTGGAATCTTGCCTTGTCAATGGCAAACGAAGCGCCTAGATAGTCGGCTTCACACTTGCCTGCCTATGGAATGGAGAGCCCCGATGGCCCGCGTGACGGTTGAAGATTGCGTTGATAAAGTTCCGAACCGGTTTGAACTGGTGATGCTGGCGTCGCACCGGGCTCGCGAAATTGCTGCTGGCGCGCCGATCACTGTTGATCGCGACAACGACAAGAACCCGGTGGTTTCGTTGCGCGAAATTGCCGAGGAAACCCAGTCGGCCGAAGAGTTGCGCGAACGGATGATCGAAAGCCATCAGACCCAGATCGAAGTGGACGAGCCTGAAGAAGACGCAATGGCGCTCTTGATGGGGGCCGAGGCCGACAAGCCGGTCGAGGACGACATGTCCGAAGAAAACCTGCTGCGCGCGCTGATGGAAGCGCAAGGGCAGGAATAACGGGCGCTTTCGCGCCAAAAGATGCGGACCGGATGATCAATGCCAACAACCTGATCGAACTGGTTCGCAACTATAATCCCCGGACCGATGATACACTGATCCGCAAGGCATACGCCTATGGGCGTGAAATGCACAAAGGTCAGACACGCTATTCCGGTGAGGAATATTTTTCACATCCGGTGGCGGTTGCGGCGATTCTGAGCGAGCAAAAACTGGATGATGCGACCATCATAACGGCGCTTTTGCATGATACAATTGAAGATACCAAATCGACCTACCGCGAAATAGACGAAAGGTTTGGCAACGAGATCGCCGAGCTGGTGGACGGTGTCACCAAGCTGACCAACCTGCAACTGAGTTCTAGCGAGACCAAACAGGCGGAAAATTTCCGCAAGCTGTTTATGGCGATGTCAAAGGACCTGCGGGTCATTTTGGTCAAGCTTTCTGACCGGCTGCACAACATGCGCACGATCAAGTCGCTGGACCATGACAAGCAAGCCGACAAAGCGCGCGAGACGATGGATATATTCGCACCGCTGGCCGGGCGCATGGGCATGCAGTGGATGCGCGACGAACTGGAAGACCTGGCATTCAGCGTGCTGAAGCCGGATGCACGAAAATCGATCATGCGCAGGTTTATCACATTGCAGCGCGAAAGCGGCGATGTGATCGACAAGATCACCAATGACATTCGGCTTGAGCTTGAGCAGTCCGGGATCAAGGCAGATGTCTATGGCCGGGCCAAAAAGCCGCATTCGATCTGGCGAAAGCTGGAGAAAAAGGAGCAGGGGTTTTCCCGGCTGTCCGACATTTACGGGTTTCGGATCATCACCAATTCGGATCAAGATTGTTACCGCGTCCTGGGCGCGATTCACCGGCGCTGGCGGGCGGTGCCGGGGCGTTTCAAGGATTACATAAGCCAGCCAAAATCAAACGGTTACCGGTCGATCCACACCACGGTTTCGGGGCGCGACGGTAAACGGGTCGAGGTTCAGATACGGACCCGTCAGATGCACGAGGTGGCCGAGGCGGGTGTGGCGGCGCACTGGTCTTACCGCGACGGAGTGCGCGCCGAAAACCCGTTTGCGGTGGATCCGGCCAAGTGGGTCGCTGGCCTGACGGAACAATTTGAAATTGCCGGCGATCATGACGAGTTTCTGGAGCACGTGAAACTGGAAATGTATGCCGACCAGGTGTTCTGTTTTACCCCCAAAGGAGACGTGGTGAAGCTGCCGCGCGGCGCGACGCCGCTGGATTATGCCTATGCCATTCACACCCGGATCGGTGACAGCTGCGTCGGCGCCAAGGTCGATGGCATCCGCGTGCCGCTGTGGACCCGGCTAAAAAACGGCCAATCGGTTGACATCATCACCGCCGAGGGTCAGCGGCCGCAGTCAAGCTGGATCGACATTGTGGTGACCGGTCGCGCCAAGGCCGCGATTCGACGCAGCCTGCGCGAAGAGGACCGCGAGCGGTTTGTCAAATTGGGGCGCGAACTGGCGCGCGTGGCATTTGACCATATCGGCAAGAAAGCCACCGACAAGGCGCTTACCACGGCGGCCAAGCAACTTGGCCTTGCCGGATCGGACCAGCTTTTGGCGCGGCTGGGCTCGGCCGAGTTGCTGGCCCGCGATGTCGTGCATGCGCTTTACCCGGAGCTTGCCGCAGGCGGCCACGAGATCGATGTCAAATGCGCGGTTGTCGGCCTGCTGCCGGATCAGACCTTCAAACGCGCCGCTTGTTGCCAGCCGACCCCGGGCGAGCGGATTGTCGGGATCGCGTATCGCGGCAAGGGCGTGGTGATCCATGCCATCGATTGCGAGGCTTTGGCTGAATTCGAAGAACAATCGGGCCGGTGGGTCGACCTGCAGTGGCACAGCGGCCAGCACCCGCCAGCCCACACCGTGAGCCTGGATATGACCATTCGCAACGATGCCGGCGTTCTGGGGCGAATTTGCACGTTGATTGGCGAGCAGCGGGCGAATATCTCGGACCTGCACTTTCTTGACCGAAATCCGGACTTTTTCCGTCTTATTATCGACGTGGATTTACGCGATATAGAGCACTTGCACGCAATTATGCTGGCGCTGGAAGCGGAAAGTGATGTTGCGTCGATCGGGCGCTACCGCGATATCGGGCGCAAGCCTTAACAATGGGGAAGCACAGCGGGCGTGTTCAAGCGGCGCAACAAGCGGACTTATGCAGAGGTCGTCTTTCCGCGCGGTGGCTGGCGGCGTGCGGCAAGCTATGTGATGCACCGCCTGCACCGTCTGCCTGACCCGCCATACAAAATTGCGCGCGGCATCTCGGCCGGGATATTTGTATGTTTCACACCGTTTTTCGGGTTCCACTTCATTTTGGCAATGGCATTGGCGTTTGTGATGCAGGGCAACATCGTGGCGGCCGTCATAGCCACCTTTTTCGGCAACCCGATCACGTTTCCGATCATTGCGACATTGGCGGTCGAGCTTGGCTCGTGGATGTTGGGATTGCCGGGCGGCATGCAGCTGCCCGGAATTGTCGCGGCATTTTCCAACGCGTCGCTGGAGTTTTGGTTCAATTTCACCGCCATGTTCACCGATGCGGTCACCCACTGGGATCGGCTGGACGAGTTTTTCCGGCTGGTATTTCTGCCCTATCTGGTTGGCGGTATCGTTCCCGGTGTTATCGTGGCCGTGACGGCGTATTCGGCAAGCCGACCTTTGATCGCCGCCTACCAGAAGAACCGCATCAAGCGCATGAAGAAAAAATATCAGAAACGGCGCAAGGCATTCATCGCAAAGGCTGACGCGGCAACAAATTGAGATTAAACACTTAGGATGTATTAGCGAATCAACGAAGGTTTCGGGCATGCCTGTTCGGCCACCGCTGGGGCGGCTTCGGCTCGGCGTCAATATCGATCATGTTGCCACGGTGCGAAATGCCCGTGGCGGGGCCTATCCGGATCCGGTGCGCGCCGCCAAATTGGCGGAAAACGCCGACGCTGACGGGATCACCGCGCATCTGCGCGAGGACCGCCGCCATATTTCGGACGATGACATCAACCGGCTGATGGATGTTCTGAGCGTGCCGCTCAACTTTGAAATGGCCCCGACAGACGAAATGCAGGCGATCGCGTTGCGGCATAAGCCGCATGCTGTCTGCATCGTGCCTGAGCGCCGAGAAGAGCTGACCACCGAAGGCGGTTTGGAGGTGGTGCGCGACGACAACCGGCTGGCGCATTTCATCGCGCCGCTGCGGGACGTGGGGTGCCGGGTGTCGATCTTTATTGCCGCCGACCGAGAGCAGATCGATGCGGCGCGGCGGATCGGCGCGGATGTGGTGGAACTGCACGCAGGCGCTTATTGTGATGCCCATGCAGAGGCACAGCTTGCGGCGCGCGACGCCGAATTTGCGCGGTTGCGCGACATGTCTGCCTATGCGCACGAGTTGGGGCTTGAGGTCCATGTCGGGCACGGTTTGAGCTATGACAGCGTCAAACCGGTTGCGGCATTGCCAGAGGTGATGGAGCTGAATATTGGCCATTTTCTGATCGGTGAAGCGATCTTTTTGGGTCTCGGGCCGGCGATTGCTGAGATGCGCCGATTGATGGACGAGGCCCGCGCTTGAGGGTTGTCGCCAAATTGCGACGCCTGCGGCGTCAAGATAATATTGATCGCCCCGTGCCGGGGCGACCGCTGCCTCCGGCGGGGATATTTGCGACATTTGGAATTGCGATCAGCTTGTCGGGGGTCGCCGAATGATCCTGGGCATTGGCACTGATCTGGCGAATATCGAGCGAATTGCGGGAACGCTTGAGCGCTTTGGCGACCGGTTTCGAAACCGGGTGTTCACCAAAATCGAGCAGCGTCGCGCCGAGCGCCGCGCCGACACACCTGGCACCTATGCCAAACGTTGGGCGGCAAAAGAGGCCTGTTCGAAGGCACTGGGAACCGGCTTGCGCATGGGCATCGCCTGGAAGGACATGTCGGTGAGCAACTTGCGCAGCGGCCAGCCGCAAATGCATGTCACCGGGCGGACGGCCAAGCGTTTGCGCGAGATAACGCCGGCGGGCCATGAGGCGGTGATCCATGTGACGCTGACCGATGATCACCCCTGGGCGCACGCAATGGTGGTGATCGAGGCGCACCCTTGAGCTTGACTTAGCGTAGGCGTCTGAGCATGTAGCCGGGGCGGCAAAAACACGAGGCAGGGAATAATTCATGACCAGTGCGGCAGAGAATCAGAACTGGATCGTCGAAACGCTGAAAACCGTGTTCTACGCGCTGTTGATTGCCGGGGTGTTTCGGACGCTGTTCTTTCAGCCGTTCTGGATCCCGTCCAGTTCGATGAAAGACACGCTGCTGGTGGGGGATTTTCTGTTCGTCAACAAGATGGCCTATGGCTATTCGCAGGTGTCGTGCCCGTTTTCGATGTGCCCGTTTTCCGGGCGTATTTTCGGCGGCGAACCTGAGTTGGGCGATGTGGTGGTGTTCCGCCATCCGGTCGATGGAACAGACTTTATCAAGCGGGTGATGGGGCTGCCGGGAGATAAGGTGCAGGTTAAGGACGGTATTGTGTTCATCAATGGCAAGGCTGCCATACAAGAACAGGCGAATGACTTTGCCGAGACGTTTGAGTCTCAGGGTCGGGTCGGTAGTTTCCCGCGGTGTCATAATGGCGGCGTTGGTATCGGCGGTATCTGCCTGAAGCAGCGGTTTGACGAGACATTGCCAAACGGTGTTGTGCACTCGGTGCTGAATATTCGCGAGACCCGTCTTGACAACACGCCGGTCTACACAGTGCCGGAGGGGCATTATTTTTTCATGGGTGACAACCGCGACAATTCCACCGACAGCCGGGTGACGCAATCAGCACTTGGGGTCGGTTTTGTGCCCCATGAAAACCTGATCGGGCGCGCTGACCGGGTGATTTTTTCGTCGGCCGGCAAGTCAATGCTGTATATCTGGACCTGGCGCGGCGACCGGTTCTTTAAGGCGATCAATTGAGGATAAGCGCGGATCTGAAGGCGTTTTCCGCCCGCCTGGGCCATGATTTTGAGAATCCGGAATTGCTTGTCCAGGCATTGACGCATGCGTCGATTTCGTCCGCAACCCGGCCCGATAGTCAGCGGCTGGAATTTCTCGGCGACCGGGTTCTGGCGCTGGTCATGTCAGAGGCGCTGTTTCTGGCCGATCCAGCCGCATCCGAAGGCCAGCTTGCGCCTCGGTTCAACGCGCTGGTGCGTCGCGAAACCTGTGCCGATGTGGCGCGCGCGGTTGATCTGGGCGCGGCGTTGAAACTGGGGCGATCCGAGATGCTGTCGGGGGGACGGCGCAAACAGGCGTTGCTGGCGGACGCGATGGAGGCGGTGATTGCCGCGGTTTATCTTGACGGCGGGTTTGAAGTGGCGCGCGACGTGGTGCTGCGGCATTGGGGCGCCCGGATTGCGCATGTGGACGGTGATGCGCGCGATGCCAAGACGGCGTTGCAGGAATGGGCGCAGGCGCGCGGGCAGGTGCCGCCGGAATACGCCGAAGTTGCGCGCGAGGGGCCGGACCATGCGCCGGTTTTCACCATTCAGGCGCGGCTGGCGTCTGGTGAGGCTGAGGTGGCAAGTGCAGCCACCAAGCGGCAGGCCGAACAGGCAGCCGCCAAGGCGCTGTTGGATCAGGTGAAATGACGGCAGACACCCGTGCCGGATTTGTGGCTTTGATCGGCGAGCCGAATGCCGGCAAATCGACGCTGCTCAATCGGATGGTCGGCGCCAAAGTGTCGATCGTGACCCACAAGGTGCAGACCACGCGCACGCGCATTCGCGGGGTCGCAATCGAAGGCCCGGCGCAGATCGTATTCGTTGACACGCCGGGGCTGTTCCGGCCGCGCCGCCGACTTGACCGGGCGATGGTGGCGGCGGCCTGGAGCGGCGCGGCGGACGCCGATATTGTGGTGCTGCTGGTCGAGGCGCATCGCGGTGTCACCCAAGGGGTCGAGGCGATACTGGATGGGCTGGGCGCGCGCACCAAAGGGCGCCAGGTGGCGCTTGCGATCAACAAGATTGACCGGGTCGAGGCGCGCGCGCTGCTGGCGCTGACCAAGGATCTGAATGACCGATTTGCCTTTGCGAAAAGCTATTTGATCTCGGCCGAAAAAGGCCACGGTGTTGATGATTTGCGCAAGTGGCTGGCGGCGGAACTGCCAGCAGGTCCCTGGCTTTACCTGGAAGATCAGATTTCCGACCTGCCGATGCGCCTGATCGCCGCAGAAATGACCCGCGAAAAGCTGACCCTGCGCCTGCATCAGGAGCTGCCCTATCAGCTTACCGTCGAGACCGAAGGCTGGGACGAGCGCCGCGATGGCTCGGTGCGCATTGACCAGATCATTTATGTCATGCGCGATGGCCACAAGGGCATCGTGCTGGGCAACAAGGGCGAGACGATCAAGGCGATCAGTCAGGCGGCGCGACTGGAACTGAGCGAATTTCTGGGTCAGAAGGTGCATCTGTTCCTGCGCGTCAAGGTGCGGCCGAACTGGCAGAATGAAAAAGCCCGCTACCACGAAATGGGGCTTGATTTTTCTGATGGCAACGGATGACCCGGCTGACCGCAAATATCTGGGTCAGCGCCTATCTGAACCGGCTGCGGCTGCTGGCTATTCCGGCCTTTGTGACGTCCAGGGGTGACGCAACCGCCGGCACCGTGTTGGTCAAGATGAACACTTTGAATGGCCAAGCGGTGGCCTATCAGCGGTCGTTCGATCTGATGACCGGGGCGCGGACCTGGGTGGTGCTGGCGGACGGCGAGGAGGCAGAAGTGGATGCGGCATTGGCCCGGCAGCGGAGTTTTGATCCTGATTTGTGGGTCATCGAGGTTGAGGACCGGCAGGGGCGGCATTTGCTGGACCAGGCCGGGTTGGCTGAGTAGGGCGTGACAATTTGGCCTCCGGTGGGGATATTTAGACTGCAAAGAAGGTAGGCGCGGACCAGGATGGAGTGGCGTGATCAGGGAGCATTGCTGAGCGTGCGCCGGCATGGCGAAACTTCGGCGATAATCGAGGTTTTCACGGCCGAGCATGGCCGGCACGCAGGCGTGGTGCGCGGTGGTGCGAGCCGCAAAATCGCCCCGATCCTGCAACCCGGCGCGCAGCTGGACGTGACCTGGCGGGCGCGGCTGGATGCGCATATCGGGTCTTATACGGTGGAACCTTTGCAGAGCCGCGCTGGTGCAGTGATGGGCGACCGGCTGGCGCTGGCCGGGCTGAATTCGGTCAATGCGCTGTTGGTATTTTGTCTGCCCGAACGCGAGGCGCATCCGCCGCTATACCGGCGCACCATGATGTTGCTGGATCTGTTGGGCACGTCGCAGGCCTGGCCGCTAGCCTATTTGAGATGGGAGCTGGCGCTGTTGGATGAGATGGGCTTTGGCCTGGACTTATCGGCCTGCGCGGTGAGCGGGGCAATCGATGATCTGGCGTTCGTGTCGCCCAGGACAGGGCGCGCTGTCAGTGCGGAGGCGGCAGGCGAGTGGGCGGAAAAGCTGTTGCCACTGCCACCGGCGCTGCTTGGTCATGGCAACGGCGATTTTCAGGGTATCAGCGAGGGTCTGCTGACCACCGGGTATTTTCTTGAGCATCGGCTGGCCATGCAGCTGGGCAACCGGCTTTTGCCGCAAGCGCGCCAGCGGCTGGTGGATGCGATTGCGCGTCAGGGACGATCGGCCTGAAACACCATTTCACCACCTGCATCGTCGCGCAGGATGATCACCGTACCAAGGACTTCGATCAATGTCATGCTTTCCAAGATCCGGAAGTACCGTGTTTCTTGCGCGAGGTCTGCACAGGCGCGCCGCGTGGCCCTTATTGGGCTAATGCTGAACGAGGGGTAGGGCGCGGATTGTTCTGCGGCATATGTGTTGCACGGACCTTCACCGCGGATGACGTCGGCGTCGGGAAACGAAATTGTTGCTTTGGCGCCAAATGGGCTGGCGTCGACCGCTACCAGGCGAAACACCGCGCCTCGATCCACATAACCGGACACCGTTTCATCTTTCAGGCAGGCCGTCAGCAGGATCGGCAGGGTCAGGAAAAGCCGCAGCATGGTGTCATTTTGGGCCGAGAGCGATTGCAAATTCAAGCCTGATCAGAGCTTGGCATCGTTTTCGATCAGAAACGCGGCCGTTTCGGTGATGCTTTGGGCGCCCGGAATGAAATTGATGCCCAAAACCTCTCGCGCACGGGCGTTTGACACGTCAAATCGGACGCCAAGAATGGGGACGATTTGCGAAATGGCCTTGTCAAATATTGCAAGAAATCGGACCACGATGTTTGGTGCGCGGCGGGTGACGATGCGGCGGTTTGGAAAGCTTGCCTTTAGCGTTTGTGCCATTTCGTGAAACCAAAAGAACCGGTCGGCGGCCAGAAAGCGCAGTTCGGCGCTTTCAGGGATCGAGATTGCGCGCACGTGCATTTCGGCGACATCGCGCACATCGACAATGGCCAGCCCAAACCGCGGCAGCATCGGGTCTTTGGCCCGCAACAGCCGCTGGACAACCTGGACAGAGGTGCCGAAATTCGTGTCCAGCGGCGGGCCGAGCACCATCGTCGGGTTGATCGTTGTCAGCGCCATGTCGGGCGCATTGTCGCGCACAAAATCCCATGCCGCGCGTTCTGCAAGGGTTTTGGATTTGTTATAGGGCGAAATTGTTGCGCGGTCCGGATCGCTCCAGTTTTCCTCGTCATAGGCGGCTTTGCCGGGTTGCAATTCAGACTCCATGATGGCCGCGAAAGAGGAGGTCAGGACCACCCGCTTGATCCCTGCAGCATGGGCCGCGCGAAATGCGCGAAGGGTGCCCTGAACGGCCGGTTTGATCAGGTCATTTTCGTTCCTGGGCTGGGTCATCGGAAACGGCGAGGCGGTGTGCAACAGGATGTCGATGCCCCGCATCGCTTCGCTCCAGCCGTGGTCCTGGCCGAGATCAAGCGCCACAAACCGCAGACGCGTCGCAAGATCGTCGGTGCTGGTCAGATGTGGCGTGACGGCCGCCGAAATTTCATCACCACGGGCCAGCGAACGGACCGAGCCGACGACATTGTAGCCGGCATTCAGAAGTTTCAACGCGATGTGCTTGGCGATATATCCCGATGCCCCGGTGAGCAAAACGGTTTGGGTGGGTGCCATGGCGAAGCCTTTGACTTCTGAACTGTTCGGTTTGGTTAGCGCCGGGTCGTGTGAATATCAACAGGCCTAAGCCAGAAGCCGCCGCGCGATCACCTGGGCCTGAATTTCCGCCGCGCCTTCAAAGATGTTCAGGATGCGGGCGTCGCACAGGATTCGGCTGATCTGGTATTCCAGCGCGAATCCGTTGCCGCCGTGAACTTGCAGTGCGTTGTCGGCGGCGGCCCAGGCGACGCGGGCGCCCAAGAGTTTGACCATCCCGGCCTCAAGATCGCAGCGTTTGCCGTGGTCTTTCTGTTGCGCGGCGTGATAGGTCAGCTGACGGGTGATCATGATCTCGACCGCCATCATCGCCAGCTTGCCAGAGACGCGGGGAAACTTGATCAGGGCTTTGCCGAACTGCTTGCGGTCAATCGCGTATTGCAGGCCGACCTCAAGCGCTGATTGCGCGACGCCGACGGCGCGCGCCGCGGTCTGGATGCGGGCGCTTTCAAAGGTTTGCATCAGTTGCTTGAAGCCCTGCCCTTCGACGCCGCCGAGCAGGTTGTCGCGGTTCACCCGGAAGCCGTCAAAGGCCAGTTCGTATTCCTTCATGCCGCGATAGCCCAACACTTCGATCTCGCTGCCGGTCATGCCGGGGGTCGGGAACGGATCTTCGACGCTGCCGGGGGTTTTTTTGGCCAGAAACATCGACAGGCCACGGTAGTCGTGCGTGCCGGGGTCGGTGCGCACCAAAAGCGTCATCATGTGGCTGCGGGCGGCGTGGGTGATCCAGGTCTTGTTGCCGGTCACCAGATAATCGTCGCCGTCTTTGGTCGCACGGGTGCGTAAGGCGCCGAGGTCCGATCCGGTGTTGGGCTCGGTGAACGCCGCTGTGGGCAGTATCTCGCCGCTGGCGATATTCGGCAGCCAGTGCTGTTTCTGCGCCTCGGTGCCGCCGCACAAGATCAGCTCGGCGGCAATCTCGGACCGTGTGGCGAGCGATCCGACCCCGATGTAGCCGCGCGAAAGTTCTTCGCTGACCACCACCATCGAAGCTTTACTGAGGCCAAAGCCGCCGAAGTCTTCCGGGATGGTCAGACCAAAGACACCCATTTTGGCAAGCTCTTCGATGATTTCCATCGGGATCAACTCGTCCCTAAGGTGCCAGCCATGCGCGTCTGGCTTCACCCGGGTCTCGGCAAAGCGGCGGAACTGATCGCGGATCATTTCCAGTTCTTCATCGAGCCCGGTGGCCCCGAATGTGGCGTGGCCATGATTGGCTTGCATCAGACTCACCAGTTGGCTGCGGGCGGCGGGGGTATTGCCGCCGGTGGTCAGCGCATGAATCGCCGGATCGGCAAGCCCGTCGGCGCTTAGGCCCATGTCCCCAAGGCGTGCGATCTCGCATTGACTCATCGGAATTCCGCCGATGATTTGCGACAGGTATTCGCCAAAGGCGATCTGATGGATCAGTTGCTCGATCTCGCCAAAGCGCGCATCTGCGTCCAGCCGCTCGGCCCAGGCCTGCATCTGAGTCAGCGCCTGAACATAGGTCGCGAACCAGGACAACGCGTGCGCGCTCGCCTGGTGGGTTTCCATCAGTGCGTCGTCAGGCCGGCCGCCCTTGCAGACCAAGGCGCGCAGGGCCTCTTTGGCCTGATTGAGAAGGCCATTTAGGGGCGCCACAGTGGCGGATGTCTGAGCAAGAAGGCCAGGGAGAAGCGCTTGAGTCATTCGAATATTTGATCCGTACGTGGCCCTGGCAAACTTGCCGTTACAGGTTCACGCCGAAGTAATCCTTTTGCAGTTGCAGCGCAATTAAAACACAGCTCAGACACTGATTTTGAATGAAAGTCTCGAGTTCAATTTGGCAATGCAGCGCCTGCGCGGCTCTGATATGACCAACCGACGCGATTGCGGAGGCGAAATTGCAAGTCATTCCAGAGCTGATTACGCCTCTGTTTCTGGCGCTGGCGATGCTTGTTGCGGTATGCGCAGGTTTCGTTAAGGGGACAGTCGGTTTTGCGATGCCCATGCTGATGATTTCCGGACTAAGCGCATTTCTGGCGCCGGAAATTGCACTTGCAGCATTGATCATCCCAACCGTTCTGGCCAATGGCTGGCAGGGCTTGCGCGGCGGTGTGCTTGCGGCGTGGCGTTCGGTTCTTCGGTTTCGGGTATATATCGTGATCCTGCTGATATCGATCGCACTTAGCGCACAATTTGCACGTAGCATTCCGCCCGGGCGGTTTTTCCTGCTGTTAGGTATACCTGTCACCTTCTTTGCGATCGTTCAGCTCTTTGGCTTGCGGGTTCGCATCTGCCCGCAGTTTCGGCGCTTGGCCGAGGTTGTTATCGGCGCTATCGCGGGGGGTGTTGGCGGCATATCGGGCGTCTGGGGACCCCCGACTGTTGCCTACCTGGCCGCAGTGGACACGGCCAAGGCAGAACAGGTTCGCGTTCAGGGCGTGGTGTATGGTGCCGGCGCGGTTGTGTTGCTGATGTCGCATCTGAAGTCGGGGGTTCTGAACATGCAGACGGTGCCGCTTTCGCTGTGGCTGGTGGTTCCGGCAATGATCGGCATGGGCATCGGGTTGCGGGTGCAGGACCGGCTGGATCAGGAAAAGTTCCGCCGGGCAACGCTGGCGGTGCTGATCCTGGCCGGGCTGAACCTCATACGGCGGGGAATGCTGGAATAGAACGATTCACTCGAATGCAACATCAGACAGTGGCGATTTAGCCGATTGCCACCGCTCGCACGCCATCGTCGATGTGATCGGCGTATTGCTCAAAGTTGTTAGCGAACATTTCGACCAGCTTTCTGGCCTGACGGTCATATGAGGCGCTGTTGTCCCAAGTCCGGCGCGGGTTCAGCAGGATGTCGGCGACGCCATGCACGGACACCGGCACGTCAAAGCCGAAATTCGCGTCCTTGCGGAATGTTTCTTCGGCCAGCGAGCCATCGAGCGCGGCCGCCAGCAGGGCGCGCGTGGCCTTGATCGGCATCCGCGATCCAGTGCCGTAGGCGCCACCTGTCCAGCCGGTATTCACCAGCCAGCAGGTGGCCCCGTGTTTGGCAATCTTTTCGCGCAGCAAGTTGCCGTAAACCTCGGGCCTGAGCGGCATGAACGGTGCGCCGAAACAGGTGGAAAAGGTGGGCTCGGGTTCGGTCACGCCGCGTTCGGTGCCAGCAACTTTCGACGTAAAGCCCGACAAAAAGTGATACACCGCCTGGGCCGGCGTCAGCCGTGCGATCGGCGGCAACACCCCGAAGGCGTCACAGGTCAGCATGATGATGTTTTTCGGATGCCCGCCCATGGCCGTGGCGGAGGCGTTGGAAATGTAATGCAGCGGATAAGCACAGCGCATGTTGGCGGTCAGGCTGGCATCTTCAAAATCAAGCTCTTTGGTATCTTTGTCAAAGATCATATTTTCGACGATGGTGCCGAACTTGGTGGTTGTGGCGTAGATTTCCGGCTCTGCCTCGGCGCTCAGGTTGATGGTTTTGGCATAGCAGCCACCTTCAAAATTAACGGTTCCGCGATCCGACCAGCCGTGCTCGTCATCACCGATCAACACCCGCGAAGGATCGGCCGAAAGGGTGGTTTTGCCGGTGCCTGATAGACCAAAGAATATTGCCGTATCCACCGGATTTCCCGGCGCGTGGTTGGCTGAGCAATGCATTGGCATCACGCCGCGCGTCGGCAGCAGATAATTGAGCAGCGTAAACACCGATTTCTTGTTTTCGCCAGCATAGGCTGTGCCTGCGATCAGGATCAGTTTTTTGTCAAAGTTCAGCGCAATGACGGTTTCAGAACGGCAACCGTGGCGCTTGGGATCAGCACCGAAACCGGGGCAGTTGAGGATTGTGAATTCGGGCCTGAAACTGTCCAATTCCTTGCGCGACGGACGGCGCAGCATGTGGCGGATGAACAGTGCGTGCCAGGCCAATTCGGTAACCACGCGCACATCTAAACGGTGCGCCGCATCGGCGCCGCCAAACAGGTCCTGCACAAAATACTCGTTACTCTTCATATGCTTTATCATATCGGCGTAAAGCCGGTCGAAGGCCGCCGGCTGCATCGGCGGGTTGTTTTCCCACCAGATACCGGATTTGACCGCAGCGGTTTTGACCACGAATTTATCTTCGGCGGAACGGCCGGTGTGCTTGCCGGTGGTCACCAGAATGGCGCCGCCAATGCCCAGTGTGCCTTCACCGCGTTTCAGCGCCTCTTGGATCAGCGCCGGTTCCATCAGGTTGTAAAACACACCGCTCAGTCCGGAGATACCTTGATCAGAAAGCTCGCAATCCGGGTTTACCCGTCCGATGGTCATTTATTTCTCCTGCGCCCAAGTGCGGCGATTTTGGCGTTACTTTTTCGCGCGAAACCGCCATTTTCGCGCGTCGGAGACCGAAGCTGGCCGGTTCCCCTTTGCTATCCATGCAGATTTTAAACTAAAAAAGGGTCAAATGGCGAAGTTAGCGCAACCAGAGCCAAATTAGCGCAACCAGAGTGCAGAGATTGGAAACCAAACATGAAAAGTGAGGTATATTAGTCAATGATTACGACTTTTGGCGTTTGAATTGATCCGGCTGTCAATCCCGGCGTAAAAAGGGGCCATTCGCCGGAGTAAAAGTGGGCCAGTTGAGGTGCCGCGCCTTGTTGGGTGTGCTCCCCATAAAGCTAACGCGTGACAAGGCGCATGTTGGCCAAAGGCCAACATCCATCAAGTTCAGACCGGGTTCAGGCTCTGGCGTTTCGGCTCTGTTTTAGCCGAAAGCTGTCGCCGTTCATCTCCAGGATATGGACGTGGTGGGTGAGGCGATCCAGGAGCGCACCGGTGAGGCGCTCGGATCCGAATATTTCGGTCCATTCGTCGAACGGCAGATTTGAGGTGATGATTATGGAGCCGCGTTCATAGCATTTGGAGATGACTTCGAAGAGCAGCTCAGCGCCGGTTTTGCTCAAGGGGACAAAGCCCAGCTCGTCAATGATCAGAAGGTTCTGGCTGGTGAGTTGTTTTTGGAACCTCTGCAGGCGGCGTTCATCGACAGCTTCGATCAATTCGTGAACCAGTGATGCGGCGGTTATGAAGCGGACCTTGAGGCCCTTCTGGCAGGCGGCCAATCCCAGCCCCAGTGCGACATGGGTTTTACCGGTGCCACTTGGCCCCAGGGCAATGATGTTCTGGTATTTGTCGATGTATTCACAGCGCGCCAGCTCCAGCACGAGCGGCTTGTTGAGTGACGGGATCGCCTTGAAATCGAAGCTGTCCAGGCTCTTGGTGGCTGGAAACTTCGCGGCCTTGATGCGCCGCTCGATCATCCGGCGTTCCCGCTCTATCAGTTCAAGTTCGCAGAGCCGCAGTAAATACTGGACGTGATTCTTCTTCTCAGCAGCGCATTGTTGCGCAAGTTTGGAATATTCGCCCAGGAATGTCGGCAAGCGCAGTTTTTTTAGGTGATGCTGCAGCAGAACCTGCGGTGTATCGGTCATGCCGGCACCTGCGTCATCAGGCTCATATAGCTCGCGGGCTTGGTGGTCTCGACCAGTGCTTTGGGCAGGTAGGGGTAGATATCGAGATCGAGCCGTGGCGGGCGCCTCTCGATCCGGCAAAGCACCAGATGCTTGACCGCATCGTAGCCGATCGCGCCCAGTTCCAGCGACTGTTTGATAGCCCCGTGGACGTGCGCCATCTCGAAGCTCTCAAGCAGCCGCAGAACCTGGACGTATTCGCGCTTGCCCTTCTTGCCCATGCGCGCTTCCAGCAGCCGGTCAGGGTGGCAAACTCCCCTGGCAGGTCCCAGCCCTGCAGCGGTGCCGCCTGGTCCAGCGCGCCAACCTTCTGTTCCAGCAGCGGCAGGAAGTGCATCGGATCGAAGACCATATCAGCCTTCTCATAGGACCGTTGGTGGCGGGCGATCACCTCGGCGCCGCAGCCGATGACGACCTCGTGGACATAGCCGCGGACCTGAACCTCGTGATGAGCGCAGGCGACCGGAACCGAGTAATCGTTGTTGCGATAGCGGACCATCGAGATCGACGTCGCCCGCGTGCTGACTTTCTCGCAGGCATCGTAGGGTACAGGCGGCAGCGCCATCAGGGCGTCGAGGTCGCGCATCAGCCGCTCGCCGATAGTCTCGGAATGACCCCGCAGAACCTCATCCTGACGTTTGAGGCATTGCTCCTCCAGCCGGACGTTCAGGTCATCGAAACTGTCGAAGCGCGGCATCGGCACCAGGAAGTTCCGCCGGCCATAACCGATTGTGCCTTCGACATTACCCTTGTCGTTGCCCTTGCCAGGACGGCCGAACCTGTCTTCGAACAGGTAATGCGACTGCAACTCAGCAAAGGTTCTGGTGCGTTGCCGTTTTCCGTCCCCGAGAATCCGTGCCACCGCGATCGTGGTGTTGTCGTAGAGCCCTGACAGCGGCACGCCGCCGAAGAACGCAAAGGCTGAGACATGGCCATCGCAAAAGGCCTCGGTTGTCTCCGCCGGATAGGCCTTGATGAAGAACGCGTCCGAGTGCGGCAGAGACATTGCAAAGTAGTGCAGCTTGCGCACGACCCCGCCAATCTCGCCAAGCGCCTCACCAAAATCAACCTGGGCGTGGCCTGGCGCGTGCGACAGCGGCACGAACACTTCCCGAGTCCGGCGCTTCTTCTCGCGAACATAGTCGGTCACAATCGTGATCCCGCCGGTGAAGCCATGTTCATCACGCAGACGCTCATATATCCGCTTCGACGTATGCCGCTGCTTCTTGAGCCGCGACTTATCCTCTTCCAATATCTGGTTGATGAGCGGAATGAACGGGTCAAGCTTTGGACGGGCTGGTGGCCCATTCCTGCGATACCCCGGTGGCACCGCATGCTTCAGAATTTTTGACACAGTCTTGCGGTCTATCCCGAAATGACGGCCGCCGCCCGCTCACTCATCCCACCGACATGACACGCACGCCGAACCCGGCTGTACAATTCCACAGAATACATCTCCCCGCCCTCAGCTCGTTTGCCTCAGGCGTCAGAATGGCGGAGTTTTACTCCGCGACAGTCAGATTATTCGACCGTTTCTGTGGTCCAGTATTGCTCCGGGATTCACAATGGCCGCAACAATTTCATTACCGGATTTCTTAACAATGTGTGGGAGGTGATCGCCGGCATTCTGGCGCCGTCCGATCCACCGAAGCTGGACTACAATCGCGCAGATTAGCTGCGCGGGCTGGTTCAAAACACTTTGACCGGCGGCACCCAGGTGGACACCGGCCTTGATGAAAATGGCAGCACCGTGTTCGCGGTGTCCACGCCAATACTTCACAATGACCGTCCAATTGGCGTGATGGCACTGGTCTCGGCGGCAGGCGAGATAGACGAACTGGTGCTCAGCGAGCGCGAGCAGGTCCTGCAGATGTTCGTGATTGCAATTCTGGTTTCGATTGGCCTCAGCCTGGTTCTGGCATCGACAATCGCCAATCCCTTGTCCGACCTCGCCGCTGCGGCGGAGGTCGGCCGTGACAAGAATTCCCGCAAAATCAGCCCGGGCCGGATTCGGATACCGGACCTGTCCGGACGCCCGAACGAGATTGGGCGCTTGTCGGGCGCGCTTCGCGGCATGGTGGCGGCACTTTACGAGCGAATTGATGCCAATGAGCAATTCGCGGCGGACGTTGCGCACGAGATCAAGAATCCGCTGGCCTCATTGCGCAGCGCGGTCGGCACGCTACGCGTCGCCAGGAAAGACGACCAACGCGGTCGATTGCTGGATGTGATCGAGCACGACGTGCGCCGGCTCGACCGGCTTGTGAGCGACATCTCCAATGCGTCACGGCTCGACAGCGAGCTGATGAAAGAGGAGGAAGAAATTTCGACCTTTTGCACATGATGCAAAATATCACTGATTA
>CBDEFR010000009.1:0-1172500 GCA_965237505.1 Paracoccaceae bacterium
AAGCTGCATGCTCATCCGTAGGCCTCTAAGCCTTGATACAGGGCGAGGTGTATGAGGCATCTCGGAGCGGTGGCTGTTTCCACCTTCCTCGAAAGGAGGCCGGTATGGCATCAACGAGGAAGATTGGTCGAAGTGCCAAGACCGGTAAGTATATCCCGGTTAAGGAAGCACAGCGGCGGCCCAGTACGACCGTCGTTGAGACCATCAAGACGAAGCCGAAACCGAAAGGCAAGTAGGCAGAGGCTTCGAACACCGGAGGGCGGTCGAGGAAACTCGGCCGCCCTCTTTCTATGGAGCATGTTACCCCGACTCGACTGGACTTGGCAATACAATTGTAGTCCAATGTCGGTAACACGCGATATGTCCGGTTTATGTACCAGATGATCTGTCCGGTTTTAGAACGCCTCCAAGCCATGGAGGGAGGCGATGCGTCGGACGGAGCAGGTACAGGGACTGAGATTGATGAAGTTCGAGGAGGTTTACGGGTGCACCCATCGGGGTGGCTTGAGCCAGGCGGAGGCGGCGGAGGTTTTGGGTGTCTCGGAGCGCACCTTCCGGCGCTGGCGCGACCGCTACGAGGCGGACAGGGGAATCGCATGAAGGTTATGTCCGGAGAATTTGCAGTAAGAACCGATTGTTCCATCCGGCCTTTTTGCGCATGACCCTGAGCGATTTTTTATCTTTTGCCTTGTTGAGCAGATTCATTGCCATGTGTTTGATGACGGCAAAATTCTTGGGGCCGTGATCCTTACGAACACGGCTGTCATCATCGCGGAATGTGACGTCGAGCACCCAGTGGAGGCGGTTTTCAATCCCCCAATGGGAGCGTACCGCATGGGCAAAGCGCGGCGCATCTTTCGGTAGAGACGAGATGAAGTATCGGGTTTGTTGTGTTGTTTTCCCGTTGCTTTCACGGATCGAGACAACGCGACCAATACTGGTCAGGCCCGCCCAACCCGGATGGCGCTCTTGCAGCCATTCTATGGTGTCACTCTGGGTGTAGGTCCGGGTCTCAATCCGACCTTTATCGCCATCAACAGTCTGTAACGACGCAGTATTTTCATGCTCCCTCTCTTCAAACCACAGTTTCACATCCTCAAAAAGGCTGCTCTGATTTCCCTTGAGCGCCAGCACGTAGTCGGCCCCCTTGTCGCGGATTTTGCAGGCAATCTGGCGTTGGCACCCCATCGCGTCCAGCGTCACGATCGCGCCCTCAACGTGGAGCAAATCCAAGAGCAATGGAATGTCCTTGATCTCGTTCTTTTTGTGCGCACTTGCCCGCTGACCCAGTACCAGACGCAGATCATCACAGTAGGCCGAGATCAAATGCAGAGGTGTTTCACCACCGGCCTTTGACCCGCGCATCGTCTTGCCATCGACGGCCACAATCGAGCCTTCAACGCGTCCCGCCAGGCCAGCAGCCCATTGCGCAAAGGCTGTACTGAACTTCTCCGGATCAAGCAGCCGAAACACCGTTGAAAGCGTGTCATGCGAGGGAATGCCGTGCTCAAAAGGGGCCAATTTGCGCAGAAACTTCAGCTTTTCTTCACCATATTCGACAATATCAACGACACTCTCGCCGCCCGAGACCACCGCACACAGGCTTAAAAGCAGGATCTCATCAAGCGGGTAAAGCACCTTCGCCTGCTGGCGAGGGTCAGGGATGGCCGAAATAACAGATTGAAATGATGTAGTCTTTTCCAAAGCAAGTCCTCCAGATGCGTGTTCTGGTGACATTGAATCAGACGTTGATGCACGTAGCAAACACGGGCCAGCTATTCATGCGATACCCCTGACGAGGCGGAGGGAGCCGACGGTCTACGACCGCCGCCTGGGCCGCCTCTCGGCGCGGCGCGCGCCGGTGGACGAGGTGGCGCGGGTGCTGGAGTTGTTCGACACCCGCTACTGGGACTTCACGGCCAAGCACTTCCACGAGAAGCTGGTGGCCGATCACGGCTTCAAGCGCAGCTACAACTGGCTGCGGCTGAGCTTGCAAGCCCATGGGCGCAGGCGCGCGGCGCCCAGGCGTGGGGCGCACCGGCGCAAGCGGCCGCGCCGTGCCTTGCCCGGCATGATGTTGCACCAGGACGGCTCGAGCCACGAGTGGGTCCCCGGTCGATGGTGGGACCTGATCGTCACCATGGACGATGCGACCAGCGATATCTACTCGGCCTTCTTCGTCGCCGAAGAGGGCACCATGTCGAGCTTCCAGGGGGTGTCCGAGGCGATCCGGGCCAAGGGCCTGTTCTGCTCGCTCTACGCCGACCGCGCCAGCCACTACTGGAACACGCCCGAGGCCGGCGGCAAGGTGGACAAGGACACCCCGACCCAGGTCGGCCGCGCCCTGGCGCAGCTCGGCATCGAGCTGATCCCGGCCTACTCGCCCGAGGCAAGGGGGCGCTCGGAGCGCATGTTCGGCACCTTGCAGAAGCGCCTGCCCCAGGAACTCAGGCTCGCCGGCATCACCGACATGGTCGAGGCCAACCGCTTCCTCAAGGAGGTCTTCCTGCCACAACACAACGCCCGCTTCGCGACCCCGGCCGAGGACCGGGGCACCGCCTTCGTCCCCTTCACCGGCGCGCTCGACGACATCCTGTGCATCCACGAGGAACGCACCGTCTCAAACGACAACACGGTGCGCTACAAGCGCCTGGCACTTCAGATCCCCGCCGGCCGCCACCGACGCCATTACGTCAAGGCCAGGGTCCGCGTCCACGAATACCCCGACGGCACAATGGCCGTCTTCCATGGACCGCGATGTCTGGCGCGATACCACGCCGATGGCCAACCGATCGACTGCCAAACCCGCGAGGCCGCGTGACCCGCTTCGACGCGACCGACCGGCGCCCTGTGGAAAAGTGGACAGCCGCTCCGCGACCGACCACTTCCCCACAGGGCCAGAAACCGCAACAGAAGCGGTCAACTCATATGGTACATAAACCGGTCAACTCAGAATGTTCTCGACATACAATTGTAGTCCAATTGAAATACGATTGGATTGCAAGACAATGGCCGAGAACAAATCAGTCCAGCCACGGCTGTGAATCCCGGAGCAATACTGGACCACAGAAACGGTCGAATAATCTGACTGTCGCGGAGTAAAACTCCGCCATTCTGACGCCTGAGGCAAACGAGCTGAGGGCGGGGAGATGTATTCTGTGGAATTGTACAGCCGGGTTCGGCGTGCGTGTCATGTCGGTGGGATGAGTGAGCGGGCGGCGGCCGGTCATTTCGGGATAGACCGCAAGACTGTGTCAAAAATTCTGAAGCATGCGGTGCCACCGGGGTATCGCAGGAATGGGCCACCAGCCCGTCCAAAGCTTGACCCGTTCATTCCGCTCATCAACCAGATATTGGAAGAGGATAAGTCGCGGCTCAAGAAGCAGCGGCATACGTCGAAGCGGATATATGAGCGTCTGCGTGATGAACATGGCTTCACCGGCGGGATCACGATTGTGACCGACTATGTGCGCGAGAAGAAGCGCGGACTCGGGAAGTGTTCGTGCCGCTGTCGCACGCGCCAGGCCACGCCCAGGTTGATTTTGGTGAGGCGCTTGGCGAGATTGGCGGGGTCGTGCGCAAGCTGCACTACTTTGCAATGTCTCTGCCGCACTCGGACGCGTTCTTCATCAAGGCCTATCCGGCGGAGACAACCGAGGCCTTTTGCGATGGCCATGTCTCCGCCTTTGCGTTCTTCGGCGGCGTGCCGCTGTCAGGGCTCTACGACAACACCACGATCGCGGTGGCACGGATCCTCGGGGACGGAAAACGGCAACGAACCAGAACCTTTGCTGAGTTGCAGTCGCATTACCTGTTCGAAGACAGGTTCGGCCGTCCTGGCAAGGGCAACGACAAGGGTAATGTCGAAGGCACAATCGGTTATGGCCGGCGGAACTTCCTGGTGCCGATGCCGCGCTTCGACAGTTTCGATGACCTGAACGTCCGGCTGGAGGAGCAATGCCTCAAACGTCAGGATGAGGTTCTGCGGGGTCATTCCGAGACTATCGGCGAGCGGCTGATGCGCGACCTCGACGCCCTGATGGCGCTGCCGCCTGTACCCTACGATGCCTGCGAGAAAGTCAGCACGCGGGCGACGTCGATCTCGATGGTCCGCTATCGCAACAACGATTACTCGGTGCCGGTCGCCTGCGCTCATCACGAGGTTCAGGTCCGCGGCTATGTCCACGAGGTCGTCATCGGCTGCGGCGCCGAGGTGATCGCCTGCCACCAACGGTCCTATGAGAAGGCTGATATGGTCTTCGATCCGATGCACTTCCTGCCGCTGCTGGAACAGAAGGTTGGCGCGCTGGACCAGGCGGCACCGCTGCAGGGCTGGGACCTGCCAGGGGAGTTTGCCACCCTGCACCGGCTGCTGGAAGCGCGCATGGGCAAGAAGGGCAAGCGCGAATACGTCCAGGTTCTGCGGCTGCTTGAGAGCTTCGAGATGGCGCACGTCCACGGGGCTATCAAACAGTCGCTGGAACTGGGCGCGATCGGCTACGCTGCGGTCAAGCATCTGGTGCTTTGCCGGATCGAGAGGCGCCCGCCACGGCTCGATCTCGATATCTACCCCTACCTGCCCAAAGCACTGGTCGAGACCACCAAGCCGCGAGCTATATGAGCCTGATGACGCAGGTGCCGGCATGACCGATACACCGCAGGTTCTGCTGCAGCATCACCTAAAAAAACTGCGCTTGCCGACATTCCTGGGCGAATATTCCAAACTTGCGCAACAATGCGCTGCTGAGAAGAAGGATCACGTCCAGTATTTACTGCGGCTCTGCGAACTTGAACTGATAGAGCGGGAACGCCGGATGATCGAGCGGCGCATCAAGGCCGCGAAGTTTCCAGCCACCAAGAGCCTGGACAGCTTCGATTTCAAGGCGATCCCGTCACTCAACAAGCCGCTCGTGCTGGAGCTGGCGCGCTGTGAATACATCGACAAATACCAGAACATCATTGCCCTGGGGCCAAGTGGCACCGGTAAAACCCATGTCGCACTGGGGCTGGGATTGGCCGCCTGCCAGAAGGGCCTCAAGGTCCGCTTCATAACCGCCGCATCACTGGTTCACGAATTGATCGAAGCTGTCGATGAACGCCGCCTGCAGAGGTTCCAAAAACAACTCACCAGCCAGAACCTTCTGATCATTGACGAGCTGGGCTTTGTCCCCTTGAGCAAAACCGGCGCTAAGCTGCTCTTCGAAGTCATCTCCCAATGCTATGAACGCGGCTCCATAATCATCACCTCAAATCTGCCGTTCGACGAATGGACCGAAATATTCGGATCCGAGCGCCTCACCGGTGCGCTCCTGGATCGCCTCACCCACCACGTCCATATACTGGAGATGAACGGCGACAGCTTTCGGCTAAAACAGAGCCGAAACGCCAGAGCCTGAACCCGGTCTGAACTTGATGGATGTTGGCCTTTGGCCAACATGCGCCTTGTCACGCGTTAGCTTTATGGGGAGCACACCCAACAAGGCGCGGCACCTCAACTGGCCCACTTTTACTCCGGCGAATGGCCCCTTTTTACGCCGGGATTGACACACGGCTTCCGCCGGCCACACATGCCTATCTGCATGATTTGGCAGGTACCGGGGCCTACGGATCAAGCCCAACGGACGTTGCCCGGACCTTGATAGAGGATGGGATTAGGAATGCCCTAGCCCAAGGAATCATCAAGGTGAGGACGGCTCCCGATTCGTCAGACTAGATAGACTCAAGGACGCCGTGCGCGGCCGCCCAATCACTCCGCAAGCGACTTAAATTAAAAGGATTTTCAAGATATTGAATCCGCAGAACCGCTTCAGCCGTTGCGTTCACCGTCGAGTTGCTTCTTACTACTTGTCATTCATTTGGTTTACATTGATGATTCATACGAGAAGCCCTGTATGACATACTCAGCGATTGCCGTCCCCGCGGTGGCGTGGAGAGATATCTTCGATGCTCTAAAGGGTTGGCGCCGTCAAATTAATGAAAGCGACGGTATCTTTGTTACCAAAGAACTACACGCCACTGATTTTTTGGCAGGGCGCGGACGCTTGGGACCGCACGTTGTCACGAAACATCGTCGCTCACAAATATTCTTCGGCGCTTTCAAATTGCTCAACCGCACCGAAGGGATTCGCATTTTCAGCACCTGCCGCACTGATCACCCAGACTGGGCGTTCGAACGGTTACTTAACCGCATCAATAGGACGATGAAAACCTGGGACAGCCAATGCATTTTGTTCTGCGATGAAGGCAACGAAGGCAAGTACACACGCCTTGCCCGTAAGATGGCCGTCCATAATCCAATCCCGAGCCGCTACGGGGCTTGGCCAGATACTGGCAGATCGACACGAAACATCCCCACCGAGCGGATTCTTGAAGACCCAATCTTCAAGAACTCTAAAAAGTCATATTTTATCCCGCATTCCCCAAGTAGCTGACGGATTTGTTTTCATTCAAGCCCGTATTTGTGTTATATTACAGCAGGTTAATGTGGCGGAAGGTTTTAGATCATGGATCACCCAGAGGGTGCGGGCAAATCAGGTGGTGTCAGACTGGGTTTTGACCGTCGGGTACGGCTTGAGTTCCACGGTTCCAAGATCAGTTCTGACGGCGGGTTGCTGCTGTATCGGGAATTGGATGAAGTGCTCAGCCTGCACGATATGGCTGGCGGTCTTCTCAAGGACGTGCGCAAGGGCCGCAATTGCGTTCACACCCTTGTCGGGCTTTTGCGTCAGTCTGTCTTTGGTCGCCTTGCTGGCTACGAGGACGTCAATGACGCGGAGCGTTTAGCGCTCGATCCGGTGATGCGCCAGATTGTGGGCGGACGGGCTGTTGATGAACAGGCAGCATCCGCGAGCCAGATGGGGCGGTTTGAGACTGAGGTTCTGGCAGTGAATGATAATCGCGCGGCACTTTCTGATCTGTCGGGACAGTGGATTGACGCGGTGCATGACCGCAAAGGGCTGAAGTACATCACACTGGACATGGACAGTTCTGTCAGCCCGACCCACGGGGCACAGGAAGGAACCGCATGGAACGGGCACTTCGGCTGCATGTGTTATCATCCGCTCTTCATCTTCAACCAGTTTGGTCATCTGGAGCGCAGCGTCCTGCGCCATGGCAACGTCCATAGTGCCGATGGATGGAAAGCGCTTCTGGCTCCCGTCATCGCCCGCTATGCAAAGCGAGACCTGATGCGGTTCTTTAGGGCGGATGCCGCCTTTGCCATCCCGGAGCTGTACAAAGACCTTGAAGCGGCGGAATATTATTATGCTGTCCGCCTGAAGAAGAACGCTGTGTTGGAAAGTCGCATCGCGCATCGTCTCACCCGCCCAGTGGGGCGACCGTCAAAGACCAAGGTCAAACGCTTCTATGAAGAGTTCGAGTATCAGGCCCAAAGCTGGGATAAGCCGCGCCGGGTGGTCGCCAAAATCGAGTGGCATCCGGACGAGTTGTTTCCCCGTTTGGGTTTCATCGTGACCAACCTGCCGATGGAGCCAGAGGAGGTTGTCCGCTTCTACAACCAGCGGGGCACGGCAGAGCAACACATCAAGGAGGGCAAGCAGGCCATCACCTGGACGCGACTGTCCTGCAAACGCTTTGCCAACAACGAGGTGCGGCTTCAGCTTCACGCACTGGCCTATAACCTTGGCATCTTCTTGCAGGGCGTAGAACTGCCCGAGGAGGTGGCCGACTGGTCACTCACCAGTTTGCAGACCCGGCTTATCAAAACCGGCGCAAGAGTTGTTCGACACGCCCGTGCCATCACCTTCCAACTGGCTGAGGTTGCTATCAGTGGCTCCCTTTTCCAGGGCATCCTCAAAGCCATTCAGCGCCTACGCGCACCTCCATGTCCCGCATGAGCGCCATCGTCGCAATACCTCAACAAAAGCGGCAAAGTAGATGTGTCCAGAAATCGACGATACGGCGCGACAGGGGCAAAAAACAGGTACAGAGGCCCAGAACACAGACCAAAACATCAAAGTCACGCTCGACTGACCAAGGCAACCAGCCAGGGGTATCGCATGAATAGCTGGCCCGTGTTTGCTACGTGCATCAACGTCTGATTCAATGTCACCAGAACACGCATCTGGAGGACTTGCTTTGGAAAAGACTACATCATTTCAATCTGTTATTTCGGCCATCCCTGACCCTCGCCAGCAGGCGAAGGTGCTTTACCCGCTTGATGAGATCCTGCTTTTAAGCCTGTGTGCGGTGGTCTCGGGCGGCGAGAGTGTCGTTGATATTGTCGAATATGGTGAAGAAAAGCTGAAGTTTCTGCGCAAATTGGCCCCTTTTGAGCACGGCATTCCCTCGCATGACACGCTTTCAACGGTGTTTCGGCTGCTTGATCCGGAGAAGTTCAGTACAGCCTTTGCGCAATGGGCTGCTGGCCTGGCGGGACGCGTTGAAGGCTCGATTGTGGCCGTCGATGGCAAGACGATGCGCGGGTCAAAGGCCGGTGGTGAAACACCTCTGCATTTGATCTCGGCCTACTGTGATGATCTGCGTCTGGTACTGGGTCAGCGGGCAAGTGCGCACAAAAAGAACGAGATCAAGGACATTCCATTGCTCTTGGATTTGCTCCACGTTGAGGGCGCGATCGTGACGCTGGACGCGATGGGGTGCCAACGCCAGATTGCCTGCAAAATCCGCGACAAGGGGGCCGACTACGTGCTGGCGCTCAAGGGAAATCAGAGCAGCCTTTTTGAGGATGTGAAACTGTGGTTTGAAGAGAGGGAGCATGAAAATACTGCGTCGTTACAGACTGTTGATGGCGATAAAGGTCGGATTGAGACCCGGACCTACACCCAGAGTGACACCATAGAATGGCTGCAAGAGCGCCATCCGGGTTGGGCGGGCCTGACCAGTATTGGTCGCGTTGTCTCGATCCGTGAAAGCAACGGGAAAACAACACAACAAACCCGATACTTCATCTCGTCTCTACCGAAAGATGCGCCGCACTTTGCCCATGCGGTACGCTCCCATTGGGGGATTGAAAACCGCCTCCACTGGGTGCTCGACGTCACATTCCGCGATGATGACAGCCGTGTTCGTAAGGATCACGGCCCCAAGAATTTTGCCGTCATCAAACACATGGCAATGAATCTGCTCAACAAGGCAAAAGATAAAAAATCGCTCAGGGTCATGCGCAAAAAGGCCGGATGGAACAATCGGTTCTTACTGCAAATTCTCCGGACATAACCTTCATGCGATTCCCCTGGGCAACCAGCGACAACCTTGCGAAAACAGCCAAACGCGGCTAAATTACCTCAAAGCCCAAGCTACTTGGGGAATATCAGTACAGACGAATTGGAGCATGTCAAACAGAGCGCCGCATTGAAGCGCGCACACCAAAGCCATCGTCTGGCTTTCGGCAGCGCTATTGACGCGGCCGGGTTTTCAAGATTGCCTGCGGCGGCGCCAAACAGCGCCTGATATGCGCGCCAAAGTTGGAATGTCGATGACAAAGCTATCCGGAATAATCGCCCCGCTCCTGACCCCGTTTGACGCCGATGGCGCGGTTGCCAATGATCTATGGGTTAGCCATGCCAAGTGGGTACTGGATCAGGGCGCGCATTTCCTGGCACCCTTCGGTACCACCGGCGAGGCGCTGTCGCTGGCACCGTCCGAGCGCATGGCCGCGATCGAGGCGCTGCTGAACGCCGGCATCCCGGCTGACCGGCTGATGCCCGGCACCGGCCTGCCATCGCTCATCGAAACCGCCAATTTGACCCGCCACGCGGTAAATCTTGGGGTAACAGCCGTCATGGTGCTGCCGTCATTTTTCTACACTGACGCAAATGAGGACGGGCATTTTCGTTATTTCGAGGCTCTGGTCGGCGCAGTCGCCGACAAGCGGTTGAAGATTTGCCTGTACAACATTCCGCAGAACTCCGGCGTTGCGGTGACCCCGTCGCTGGCGGCCCGCCTTAACCAAGCGATGCCGGACGCTTTCGTCGCCTACAAGGACAGCTGCGGCGACTGGGGCCATACCCAGCAGGTGATCGATGCCGCACCAGCTCTGGCGGTGTTTCCGGGATCGGACAAGTTTCTGACCCAAGGGCTGGCAAACGGCTGTGCGGGCTGTATTTCGGCGATGGCAAATGTGAATGCGGCGGCGATCCGCGCGGTGATTGACGCCGCTGTTGCCGGGGTGGACGTGTCGGTGTTGGACGGCGCAATCAATGACTTTCGGGCGCATTTGCAAGATGGCGGGCAGATCCGGGCGATGAAGGCCATGCTGGCGGTGCGCTCTGGTGATGATCGCTGGCTGAACCTGCGCCCGCCGCTATTGAACGCCACGCACGATTTGGGCAAGGCATTGCTGGCGAGTCTGGGCCACGCCGCCGATCACATTGGAGCGGATATTTGACCTTGCGTAACTGTTTCGCGCAGCCCGGCTGCGATTGTGCAAGCCGTGCCAGGGCAATCTTGTTCATCGGCGTCGGGCACTCTACATCTCTGCCATGAGAAGATGGATTCCATTTGTTAAATCGCCACCCGTGGTGGCGGTTATCCGGCTGAACGGGGTGATCGCCGCCGCCGGCAGGGGCTTGGCAATGAATGACGCCGGGCTGGCGTCATTGATCGAGCGCGCCTTTCGGCGCCGAAAACCGGTGGCGGTCGCCTTGTCGATCAACTCGCCGGGCGGATCACCGGTGCAATCCTCGCTGATCGCGGCGCGGATCAGGCGCTTGGCCGGGGAAAGGAAAATTCCGGTCTTCGCGTTTGTCGAGGATGTCGCGGCTTCCGGCGGCTACTGGCTCGCCAGCGCCGCTGATGAGGTCTGGGTTGATCAAAGTTCGGTGGTGGGCTCGATCGGGGTGATTGCTGCCAATTTCGGCTTTCACGAGCTGATTGGCCGCTACGGGGTCGAGCGCCGGGTGCACACCGCCGGCAAATCCAAAAGCATGCTCGATCCGTTTCAGCCGGAAAAGCCGGCAGACATCAAACGCCTGAACGCCATTCTCGGGCAAATGCACGAGACCTTCATTTCTCAGGTTAAAGAGCGGCGTGGCGGCAAGCTTTCTGAGCACAAGGACATGTTTACCGGTGCGTTCTGGATCGGCAAGACCGCGGTTGATCTGGGCCTTGCCGACGGCATTGGCCATTTGGTTCCAAAGATGAAGGAACGGTTTGGCGACAAGGTTCTGTTCTTGCCCTACGGCCAAAGACGCTCACTTTTGCGGCGCTTTGGTGTTGAGATGGTCGATGATGCAATCCATGCTCTGCAAGAGCGCGCCGAATATGCCAGGTTCGGGCTTTAGGCGATGGTCAAAGCGGTCACTTTTTTCCTGATCGGGATTTTGGTGCTGGCGATGTTCGGGCGGTTGCGGTTTCCCGGTCAGAAACGCCTGCAGGCGGCCAAATGTCCCAAGTGCGGGCGTTACAGGTTCGGCAAGCGCGACTGTGCCTGCGGCGCGCGCTAGAGATTAGCGGATGGATTTCGCCCTAGCGGCTCTGGGGCTGGTGATTTTGGTCTTCGCCGGCGATGTTCTGGTGCGCAGCGCGGTGAACGTCAGCCTGCGCTTGGGCGTGCCCGCGCTGATCGTCAGCCTGACCATTGTGGCGATCGGCACCTCGGCCCCCGAACTGCTGATCGCGATCGATGCGGTATTGAATGACGCGCCAGGCATTGCCGTGGGCAACGTGGTCGGCTCGAACACTGCAAACGTGCTTTTGGTATTGGGCTTGCCGGCGTTGCTGGCCGGGCTTGGCACCGCCGATCGTGCAACCCGCAATAGCTATCTGCAAATGCTGGCCGGCACCGGGCTGTTCGTGGCAATCGCCCTTATCTCACCGATCACCTGGCTTTACGGCGTGATCCTGGTGGCGCTCTACGTTACCTTCATTTTCCGTGCGATCAGTTCCGAGCAGCGCCACCGCCGCTCCGAAGCCGCCAATCAGGCAGGGTTGCGGGACATCGAAGGTGCTGAATCCGGCATGCCCTGGTGGAAAATCGCGGCATATCTGGCGATCGGGCTGATCGGCCTGCCACTGGGTGCTGACATTCTGGTCGAAAACGCCACAGTGATTGCGCGCACTTTTGATGTTAGCGACACCGTAATCGGGCTGACACTGGTTGCAGTCGGCACTTCGCTGCCCGAGCTGGCGACCACCATCGCTGCGGCGTTCCGGCGCCAGGCAGCGGTCGCTTTTGGCAATGTCATCGGCTCCAATATGGCGAACATTCTGGCGATTATCGGCATCGCCGCGTTCTTTGACGATATACCGGTAGCGCCCGGGATACTGCGCTTTGATGTGTGGGTGATGGTCGCATCGGCCTTGGTGCTCGCGCCATTCGTATTCGGCAAGCTCGATCTGAGCCGGATTTGGGGAGCGTTGTTTACCGCCCTATATGGTGCTTATGTGATCTTGGTGTTGATGTGACGAAAGCTTTGGGAATGCAGAGAAAACGTGCATTGGTAACCGGTGCCGGCAAACGATTGGGCCGCGCAATGGCGCTGTGCCTGGCCGGTCGCGGCCATGATGTGGCGGTGCATTATACCAGCTCGGGCGACGCGGCCGAAGCGGTGGCTGCAGAAATTCGTGCCCTGGGTCAGCGGGCCGCCACGCTGCAAGGTGATTTACTGGTCGAGCAAGATACCCAAAAACTAGTTGCTCAGGCGGCAGAAGCCTTGGACGGCCCGCTTAACGTGCTGGTCAATAACGCCTCGATATTTGAATACGACACCATTCACACCGCAACCCGCGAAAGCTGGGACCGCCATATCGGCTCCAACCTGCGCGCGCCGTTCGTGCTGACCCAAAACTTTGCCGCCACGGTGCCCGATCCGGTGCGTGACAGTAACGGCGAGCCGGTCGCACAAGGTCTGGTGGTGAACATGCTGGACCAGCGGGTGCTCAAGCTGACGCCGGAATTCATGAGCTACTCGATCGCCAAAATGGGACTCTGGGCATTTACCCGGACCGCAGCGCAGGCGCTGGCCCCGCGGGTGCGGGTGAACGCCATCGGGCCGGGGCCGACACTGATCGGCGCGCACCAGTCCGACGATCATTTCGCCCGCCAGCGCGCCGCCACAATCCTGGGTCGCGGCGCCAATCCCGAAGACATCACCGCCGCACTTCGTTACCTGCTGGACGCACCTGCGGTGACCGGTCAGTTGCTCTGCGTTGACGGTGGCCAGCATCTGGTCTGGAAAACGCCGGACATGCCTGGATCCGAATAAAAATGCAATGGAATCTGCGCAGAATGGCCTTGACTTGTGCACGGGCGCAAAAATTATCACGAATCCGTTAACGATTTGGTAATGTTTTCAATGATTTGCAATTTTTACAAAAAACCACCTAATAAAATCAACACCTTAGAAATGTGCCTAATTAATGGGCGAATCCTCGAACCAGCCCAATTGTAACGAAAATTACCCGTTGCCCGAAACTTACCACCAGAGTTATCCACAAGAATGGTGGACATGTTTTCTATTGCTTTGACTGGCTCTAAGCTGCAGCCCTCGCCAG
Organism: Paracoccaceae bacterium; assembly: GCA_965237505.1. Lineage (GTDB taxonomy): Bacteria > Pseudomonadota > Alphaproteobacteria > Rhodobacterales > Rhodobacteraceae > NVTR01. Next base: position 13,477 of record CBDEFR010000009.1, read on the forward strand.
GAATCACCTGACCGCAGCATGACAGACCAACCAAGCAACCGAACCAAGCAAACGCCCGTGGCGGGCCATGCCCGCATTCAAAGCTATTTGAAAAGCCTCGATAATTCACCGGGCGTCTACCGGATGCTCAATGCCAAGGGCGCGGTGCTTTATGTCGGCAAGGCCCGCAATTTGAACAAGCGTGTGTCAAACTATGCAAATCCGGCCGGTCATTCGGGCCGGATTGCGCGGATGATCGCTGAAACCAGCTCGATGATGTTCCTGACCACCCGCACCGAAACCGAAGCGCTGTTGTTGGAACAGAATCTCATCAAACAACTCAAGCCGCGCTACAACGTGCTGCTGCGCGATGACAAAAGCTTTCCCAATATTCTGGTCTCGCGCGCCCACGCCTTCCCGCAGATCAAAAAGCACCGCGGCGCCAAAAAAGAAGCCGGCCGATACTACGGCCCCTTCGCCAGCGCCGGAGCCGTGAACCGGACCCTGAACCAGCTGCAAAAAGTGTTCCTGCTGCGCACCTGTTCTGACGCGACGTTCGAAAGCCGCACCCGGCCCTGCCTGCTCTACCAGATCAAACGCTGCTCGGCGCCCTGCGTCGGGCACGTGTCCGAGGCGCAATATGCGCGCCTGGTCGCCGACGCCGAGCGCTTTCTGCAAGGCAAATCCACCACCATGCAGGCCGAACTGGCCGGCCAGATGGACGCCGCCAGCGAGCGACTCGAATTTGAACGCGCCGCTGCATTGCGCGACCGAATTCGCGCCCTGACCCAGGTCCAGCAGGCTCAGGGCATCAACCCGCGCGGCGTGACCGAAGCCGACGTGATCGCGCTGTATATGGACGGCGGGCAGGCCTGTGTGCAGGTGTTTTTCATCCGCGCCAACCAGAACTGGGGCAACCGCGATTATTACCCGCGCACCGGCTCCGGTGCCGAAGCCGCAGAAGTTTTGCAGGCCTTTATCGGGCAGTTCTATGACACCCGGGAACCGCCGCGCGCGGTGCTGCTCAGCCACCAGATCGAAGACGCCGACCTGATGGCCGATGCGCTGTGCCAAAAGGCCGGGCGCAAGGTGTCACTCAGCGTGCCATTGCGCGGCGAAAAGGCCGAACTTGTGGCCGGTGCGACGCGCAACGCCCGTGAAAGCCTGGCCCGCAAACTCTCTGAAACCGCGACACAGACAAAATTGCTCGTCGGTCTTGCCACGGCCTTTGATCTGGACGCCCCGCCAATGCGCATTGAAGTCTACGACAATTCGCACATCCAGGGCGCCCATGCGGTCGGCGCGATGATCGTTGCCGGACCCGACGGGTTCGTCAAAAGCCAGTATCGCAAGTTCAACATCCGTGGTGAGGATCTGACCCCCGGTGATGATTTCGGCATGATGAAAGAGGTCCTCGCGCGCCGTTTTCGCCGCCTGTTGAAAGAAGACCCGGATCGCCAAGGCGACACCTGGCCCGATCTGTTGCTGATTGACGGCGGTGTCGGCCAGGTCAGCGCGGTGGCCGAGATAATGGCCGAACAAGGGGTCGAAGACATTGCAATGGTCGGCGTCGCCAAAGGTGTCGACCGGGACGCAGGAAAGGAGGAATTCCACCGCACCGGCAAACACCCATTTGCGCTGCGCCATAATGACCCGGTGCTTTATTTCGTCCAGCGCCTGCGTGACGAGGCGCACCGCTTCGCCATCGGCACCCACCGCGCGCGCCGCGCGCGTGCCATCGGCGCCACTCCACTTGACGACGTCTCCGGCGTCGGCGCCGCCCGCAAACGCGCACTTCTGGCCCATTTCGGCAGTGCCAAAGATGTTAGTCGCGCTGGCCTTGCCGACCTGAAATCGGTCAACGGTATTTCCGGCAAAGTTGCCGAAACCATTTACGATTTTTTCCACGAAAAGGGCTGACACAGCTTTATCTTCTGTTCAGAAATACTTCCGCCGGAGGCGATTAAGCACCCGGCCACCGCTGCGCAGAAATTGCAGCGGCCCGCAGCCGCATCACGCCTTCCACCTGCCTGCCGAACGCGCTACCAATTCAACATGACCCTGACGATCCCGAATATCCTGACGGTCCTGCGTCTGCTTGCAGCGCCTGCGGTGGCGGTAATGTTCCTTTACTTCACGCGGCCCTGGGCCGACTGGTTCGCGCTGACAATTTTTGTGGTGGCCGCACTGACCGATTGGATTGACGGCTTTCTTGCGCGCGCCTGGAAACAGGAAACCAGGTTCGGCACAATGCTCGACCCGATCGCCGACAAGGCGATGGTGGTGATCGCGTTAATGGTGATCATCGGCTATTCCAGCATGTCGCCCTGGCTGGTCCTTCCTGCGACGGTGATCCTGTTTCGCGAGGTCTTCGTTTCGGGCCTTCGCGAATTTCTGGGCAACCGGGCGGCATCGCTCAAAGTCACCAGGCTGGCCAAGTGGAAAACCTCTGCGCAAATGGTCGCGATCGCGGTTTTGTTTTCGCAAGGGGTGTTTGAACATTACTTCGGCATGTCCGTTTTCGGCATGGATCGCCCGCTGATCGCGGATATCCTGAATGGCCGCGAAGAGGATGTGCTGGGACTGGCGTGGAAATACACCGGCATGATCTGGTCAGGCCGGATCGGGCTGTGGCTGCTTTGGTTCGCTGCCGCACTGACACTGGTGACGGGGATCGATTACTTCCGAAAATCGTTGCCGTATCTCAGGGAAGACAAGTGATGGATGTTTTGTATTTCGCCTGGGTCCGCGAACGGATCGGCCTGCCAAAGGAACAGGTCGAGACCAGCGCAAAAACGGTTGCCGATCTGGTCGAAGAGCTTAAGGCCCGCGAAGGCCGCTATGCTGCGGCGTTCGCCGATGCGACGGCGCTGCGGGTCGCGATCGACCAACAGCTTGCAGATTTTGACGCCCCGCTGGCAGGGGTGCGCGAAGTTGCGTTCTTTCCACCGATGACCGGCGGCTGATGATGAGCAGCCGGGTTCAGGACGCGCCATTTGACGCGGGCGCGGAGTTGACGGCATTCACCACTGGCCGCTCGGATCTGGGTGCTGTTGTAACGTTCACCGGCGTGGTCCGCGACAATGCGCGCGTCCTGAAATTTCTGGAGATCGAGCACTATCCGGGCATGACGCTAAAGCAGATCGAAATCATCGAGGCGCAGGCAGTGGCGCGCTGGAACCTTGTCGCCAGCCTGATCATCCATCGTTATGGGCGCCTGATGGCGGGCGAAAACATCATGATGGTCGCCACCGCCGCCACGCATCGGGCTGACGCATTCGCGGCCGCCGAGTTCCTGATGGACTACCTGAAATCCCGCGCCCCGTTCTGGAAGAAAGAGGTGACGGCGGACGGCGAAAGCTGGGTCGAAGCGCGCGTCGCGGATGAGGACGCGCTGGATCGGTGGTAAGGGAGTGATGCTGCATCAATTCTGCTGTGCGTCGAAATTGCCGACCAATCATCTGAATTTGACCATCTATGAAATTTCGCCCGATAATTTCACGGACTAATTTCGCGTGCCCGTCGGAAACAAAACGTCGGCTCCATATCCAGCCAAAGTTCACCGAAAAACTTTAAATACCTCCGCCAATTTTTCTTTAAAGACTTTAAAGTCGGGGGTCTGCAAACTTTAAAGACTTTAAAGAATCGGGCGGAAACGACGCATTTGCGCCCTTGCCGCCCACAATCGTCAGGTGTCGCGCAGCCGCTCCACGTAAGTACGCAGTTCTTCGGCCTCACGGCGGGCATCGCGCAACCCGTCCATCGTGGCGCGCAATTCGGCCTCGGTCTGGGCCTGCTGATTGGTGATTTCCGCCTCGCGCTGCTGAAAATAGGTAATCGCAGAATCGCGCTGTTCTTCGGCCTCGTGCAGTTGTTGCGCCATCTTGTCCAGCTCGCCCATATCCGCTTGCGCCACCCGCATGAACCGGTTGACCAGCCAATGAGAAAACCAGCCTAAGATAAAGGCCACAAACAATATTATCGCAGTGGCGATAATAAATTCAGTTCTGTTCATCCGGGCTTTCTGCCTCTGTTGTTTGCGGCGCCAGTTCGGTCGCGTCGTCGTCAGCGACTTCGGTCGCACCTTTTTCTTCCGGCAAGATCAGCGTGAATTCAATACGCCTGTTGGCCTCGCGCCCGTCTTCGGTTTCATTATCTGCAATCGGTTGTGACTCGCCAAAACCTTTGGCCACCAGATTTGATGTCAGTACCCGCCGCGCCAGCAGCGCGTTCACCACCGCCTCGGCCCGTGCCTGACTCAAGGAAAGGTTCATGATTTCACGGCCTTGGCTGTCAGTATGGCCGCCAATTTCCATTGCCACATCGATGCAACCCTTCATGACTTTGGCGATGCCGTCGATGGTCTCGCGTGCGCTATCGTCAATATTCGCCGAACTTGGCGCGAAGGTAATCTTTCGTGCAGCCAATACCTGATTGATCTGCTGTACACATTCATCCCGTGTTGGAATATTGGCCAATGGGTCCAGTTTTTCCTCATAAGTCACTGAAATCCGGTAATTTTCAGATTCACCCAGTTTCTCCGACAAGATCCGCGCTATTTCGGCCCGCGCATCGCGGTTTCCGGTGATACCGCGGATTTCCACGAAATCCGGCTGTGTCACAACGCTGCCGCTGTTCAGCAGCGCCAACGCATCCAACGAGGCCAGAACCCGCGTCGACCAGCCACGCGGCAACGCATCATCCAGTCGCATGGTCCCGTCGACAACCGCACTGCCAAACCGGGCTTGCGCAAAGCTTTCGGTTGCGGTGCGGGCGCGCTCGTTCGCTACGCGCCCGCGCAGGCGCACATGTCCTTCCGGGCTGCGCGTGGCGACAAATTCCGGCGGGCCGTCGCCTTGGCCGGTGCGATCAATCTTGACCGGTTCAGGCAAGATCGCGTGCAGTGAGAAGACTTCGGGAAGTGCGGCCTGCAACTCTCCGACGACGCGGTCAAAGATTGATTGCGGTGTGTTTTCAAGCGCCACCAGAGTCACGTCAGCATCGCTGAATGTGACCGAGCCGCCGCCCAAGTCCGAGAGCATCGCGATGGCAGTGGTTACCGCTGCGTCCCATTTTGGGCTTGGCACGCCCAGGCCAATGGTGCATGTCGCTTTGCCTTGCAGTCCCGCTGCCCGCGCAGCGCTCAGAATTGCATCGCGCCCGTCCACCGTATCGGTCGAACAGGCATCAAAACGCGCACCGTCATTGTCGATCAGGAACCGCAGAGTATATGGCGTGATCACCGGGCGCGGGGCGCTAATGTCAATGCTGACGGGCAAACCTTGCGGCGCCGTGCGTGCCAATTCGGTTTCAAGACTCCGCTTGTCCTGAACACTGTCGCTGATTGCCCTCAGATCAACGCCGTCTGCGGCGATCGAGATCTTTGAGCGCGGCAGACTGGACAGAGCAGACAGCCCATATTTCACTGCGGCACCCCAACCTTCCGGCGGTGCGAATTCGGCCACATCCAGCAGGTCCGTCACGTCCGCGCCGCCCGCAATATCTTGGATCGCTGCAATTATGGATTGCCTGTCCATTGAGGCCGGGATCAGCCCGATCAGCGAGATTCCGTCATCATTGCGTAGAATCTCAATCGAAAAGCGCGGGGGCTGGACCGCTTCGCCCGCAATGACGTTCATCATATCAATAACGCGGGACGCGTCGACGACGGTGCCTGCAACACTCAGGGCGCGAAACCGGGTGGCTTCATCGGCTGCAAAGCCGCTTAGAATCACCTGCAGTCCTTCTACATCGACCTGTACCCAGTCGTACCCGTTCAGACCAAGCACCCGGCTAACATCTGCCTGCGAGCGCGATTCAATTATGCTTGCCGCCAGCACCGCAGCCAGCGCGGCACCGATAGTTCCGGCAATCAAAGCGGAAAATACAGCCAGTATATGTCTTAGGCGCATCAGGCCAATCCGGTGCTGCTTGGGCGGGCGATTGGCTGCAAGTCATAGGCTTTGGTGGCGTCCGCCGCAATCACAGGAATATGGAAATGGCGATAAACAGCGCAGGGATCAGGCCGACGTTTCGGTTGGTCCGAAACAGCCGCAGGCAAACGTCCGGATCGTCAATGTCAAGCGTTCGGTTTTGCCAGGCCAGATGCCACCCAAACGCCCAGGGCGCGCCGAGCGCCACAACCAGCGCCAAGACCGAGCGATCTTCCATCAGGGCCGTCACCACGGAAACCGCCATCAAGACGACAGCGACGACCAAAAACCAGCGCAGCCAAAAATGCGTGGCGCTGCCAAACAGACGCGCCGTGGATTTCACCCCGATCAGAGCGTCATCATCCTTGTCCTGATGGGCATAAATCGTGTCGTAAAACAGCGTCCAGGCGATACCTGAGGCATAAAGCGCCACCGCCGCCCAGTGCAAGCTGCCGGTCACTGCCGTCCAGGCCAGCAGCGCGCCCCAATTAAAAGCCAGCCCAAGGAATATCTGCGGCCACCAGGTAAACCGCTTGGCAAACGGATAAATGACCACAAGCATTAGCGACCCGACACCAAGATAAACCGCCGGGCGCGGAAACGTCAGCAGAATCGCGAAGGCGACCAGCGCCTGCAGTGCCATCCAGATTGCCGCCTGCGCGGTGCTTACTTGACCAGACGGAATCGGGCGCGACCGAGTGCGCGCCACCTGGGCATCAAGATTCCGGTCAGTGATGTCATTCCATGTGCATCCGGCACCGCGCATCAGCCAAGCGCCAGCTGCGCAACCCAGCATGATCCACAGTTCCGCCAGCCCAAATGCTCCTTGGTGCGACGCTGCCAACAGCGCGCCCCACCAACAGGGAAGCAGCAGCAACCACGTGCCTATTGGCCGATCCGCGCGGGACAATCGCAGATAGGGCCGCGCCCATGCCGGAGCCTGATGATCGACCCAATTGCCCGTGACCGCATCCGATACCTGACCCAGGGTCTCTGGCGTCTTGGGGGGCTCGGTCATAGGATCGGCCTCATGGCAGGTGCGCGCGTCAGGCTCTATGTAGATCAGCCGCTTGGGGCGGGGCAATCGGTTCGTTTGAACCGTGATCAGTCGTATTACCAATTTTCGGTGATGCGCCTATCGGTTGGGGCCAGTGTGCTGTTGTTCAACGGCCGCGACTTTGAATGGAGCGCCTTGGTTGATGTGGCGGATAAGCGCAATGGCCTGCTGGTGGCGGATCAGCAGACCCTGTCGCTAGTGATGCCGGCTGATCTGTGGCTGCTGTTTGCGCCGGTCAAAAAGACCCGCACCAATTTCATTGTTGAAAAGGCGGTCGAGATGGGCGTGGCGCGGATTGTCCCGGTGCAGACCGACTTCACCAATTCAGAGCGCATTCGCCAAAGCCGTCTGCACGCTCATGCAGTCGAGGCTGCCGAGCAATGCGGCAGTACTTATACCAACGGCCCTAGTCGTTGACCGTTTTGGCCCATTGTCTGGTAGTGATTGACGTGATTGCGGTTTTGTCGTTTGCAAAGAAGTTCCATGCTTCGCAACACCTGTCGACGATCTGCTCATAATTGTCGAAGACGGATATGGCGAGCTTGTTGGCACGCAGATAAGCCCACACATTTTCCATCGGGTTGAGTTCAGGGGAATAGGGCGGGAGTTTGAGCAGGGTGATGTTGTCGGGTACCTCCAGCTCTGCCGAACCGTGCCAGCCAGCGCCATCCAGAATGAGAAGGGCATGTGCGCCCGATGCGACGGTTTTAGCGATCTCGGCGAGATGCGCGCTCATGGCCTGTGTGTCGGCATGTGGCATGATCAGAGCGGCCGCTTCAGCCCGTTCCGGGCAGACGGCGCCGAAAATGTAGCTCCAGATATAGCGGGTGTCGCGCGGGGCACGGGGGCGTGTTCCACGCTCGGCCCAGATACGGGTGAGCGTGCCCTGCTGGCCAACCCGCGCTTCATCCTGAAACCATATCTCCAGGGGCTTGCTGCGGGCTGTTTCCGGCAAGGCTGCTTCTACCTCTGCGGCGAAGTTTTTTTAAAAGCCTCCTGTGCATCCGGGTCGGATTTCGGATGCTGCGGGCGCACCGACAGACGCCGGAAGCCCAGGCTTGCCAATTGTTTGCCAACAGTTCGCTCATGCATGGTGACGCCGAAGCGCTCTTCGATCTTGCGTTTCAGATCAATGCGCCGCCAGCGCACAACCCCATCGGTTTCGGGGTCGGGACCCGCCCGAACCATTTCCGCCAACTCCTCCTTCTGTGCCGCGCTCAGCAGACAGGGTGGATCCGGCGGGCGACGGTTGAACAGGCCCGACACGCCCTCCGCATTGTAACGGTGGGCCCAATCCCGCAGCGTCTGCCGATCCATGCCGCAGTTTTCTGCCGCCGTCTTGCGGTCAACCCCATCCAGAACCAGGGCAATCGCCAACATCCGTCGCGCCGCTTTCCCATCCCGGCACCGCGCCGCTTCCTGGCGAAGCTCGCCTGCGGACTTGTCTTTTCGCGTAATCTTTACTGCCATCAAAGCCTCCCTTGCCTTGATGCCACTGAATCAGATCACGCCGCTCGTGGGAATCCCCTTGAGTCAAATCTGGGGGCCGTTGGTATTATTTGCCCGAGGTGACCGAGCTTCAAGAACTGAAAACAATTCTTGACGACTGGCCAGCGGATCGCCAGTTGATGTTTTGTGACGAAGCGTTGGCAGGGTGCCACCAGCCTTTGCGGACTACGTCGCCGGGCAAGCGCCATGGGCCATTCTGATCGGACCAGAAGGTGGGTTTTCCGGGCGCGAGCGTGACATGTTGCGCGCCTTGTCATTTTCGCATCCCGTCAGCCTTGGCCCCCGTATCTTGCGCGCCGATACAGCAACCGTCGCGGCGTTGACAATGTGGCAGCAGGCGCTTGGCGATTGGGGGATCGACCAATAGCTATCGGCTCGTGCACATGACGGCTTGCACATCATCAAAAGACGCTGTTCAAATTTGGCAGAATCAGAAACCGCCAGCCGCAGGTCTAGTAATCCAGCAGGAAACTTGTGACCATGTATTCCATCCGCCCAGAGATAAGGCAGGCCATCTGGCGTTTTCGGGACGCCCTAATTGGTATTGCGGTTCTGTTGCTTGGGCTTTACTGGGCCGTCAACAGTTTTGGCATCATCGCAATCCTTGGCATGATAATGATTGTGGCCGGTGCCCTGTTGATTTTAGCGGGCATTCAGCGGGCTCGGTTTCGCGGTGGCTTGGGTGGCGCAGGTGTTGTGCAGGTGGACGAAGGTCAGGTGACCTATTTTGGCCCGTACTATGGTGGGTCAGTCGTGATTGAGAATATTGTGAAAGTCGAGCTTGATGCAACGATCAGATTTGCGCCGGTTTGGGTGATTTTTGACCAAGACGCCGGTCCTATTCGCGTTCCGACAAATGCCGAAGGAGCAGAGGCGTTGTTTGACGTTTTTGCCAGCCTCGAAGGTATCGAAACCGAGCGCATGCTGGCAGAGCTGCAAAAGGATCACAGCACGCCGGTGGTGATTTGGCAGGCCAAGCCCGCCAGCCTGCATTGACTTCGCCCGGAATTGCCACCACCTATGTCTCGATCCAAACCGGAGCGCGAACATGTCCATCCCACAATCCGGCGGTGGTCCGATTGAACGCCATGAACAATTGGCCGAATATCTGGCCGAGGGCTGCAAGCCCCGCGACGACTGGCGCATTGGAACCGAGCACGAAAAGTTTGGCTATTGCCGGGACACACTACAACCGCTTCCCTATGCGGGCGAGCGGTCGATCACAGCCATTCTGAAAGCTCTGCGTGATGGGTTTGGCTGGGCGCCGGTGCTGGAAGGCGGCAATATCATTGGACTTGAAAAGGACGGTGCCAACGTCAGCCTTGAGCCAGGCGGGCAATTGGAATTATCCGGCGCGCCACTGCTGAGCATCCACGAAACCTGCGACGAAGTGAACGCGCATCTCAAAGACGTGCGCACCGCCGCCAGCGAGATCGGCGTGCGTTTCATCGGCTTGGGCGCGGCGCCGATCTGGACCCATGAGCAGATGCCGATGATGCCCAAGGGCCGTTACAAACTGATGACCGAATACATGGGACGGGTCGGCACTCATGGCACCCAGATGATGTATCGCACCTGTACGGTTCAGGTGAACCTCGACTTCGGGTCCGAGGCTGACATGGTCAAGAAAATGCGTGTGGCGCTGGCGTTGCAACCAGTGGCCACCGCGCTGTTTGCAAATTCGCCGTTTTTCGAGGGTAAAATAAACGGCCACAAGTCCTGGCGCTCCCGCATCTGGCGCGATCTGGACCCGGCGCGCACCGGCATGCTGCCGTTCGTGTTTGAGGACGGGTTCGGCTTTGAAGGATGGGTCGAGTATATGCTCGATGTGCCGATGTATTTTGTCTATCGCGACGGCATATATATCGACGCGCTTGGCCAGTCTTTTCGTGATTTCCTGAAAGGCCGGTTACCTGCTCTGCCGGGCGAAATTCCGACCCTGTCGGATTGGGCCGATCACCTGACCACCACGTTCCCCGAAGCGCGCCTGAAAAAGTTCATCGAAATGCGCGGCGCGGATGGCGGCGCCTGGCGTCGGCTTTGTGCGCTGCCAGCATTCTGGGTTGGTTTATGCTATGACCAGGGCGCGCTGGACGCGGCCTGGGATCTGGTCAAGGACTGGGACGCCGAGACCCGCGAAGCGTTGCGCGTGGCGACCTCGGTTGACGGGCTGCAGGCCGAAGCGGCGGGACTGAAAATGCACGATATTGCGCGGCAAGCCGTATCCATCGCCGAATCTGGACTGAAAGCCCGCGCGATGCCCGGAGCTGGTGGGTTGATCCCGGACGAAAGCCATTTTTTGAACACGCTGCAGGAATCGATCGACAACGGCAAAGTGCCCGCCGATGAATTGCTCGAGCGCTATCATGGCGACTGGAAATGCGATCTGGAGCGGATTTATAATGAGTTCAGTTACTGAATTTGGTCAATCATCACGCGACACCACGGGAATTGATGATTTGTGCGCGAACACGTCGTCATCCTGATCTTCATCGCAGCCAAATGGGTCCAGTCCGAAGCGGTTGGGGCCAAATGTTCCCATTTTGGAATACCAGATCACCAGGATGATCCAGCCGACAATCGGTATCAGCCAAAGCCACCACCACCATCCTGATTTGCCACAATCGTGCAGTCGGCGGACAGCCACCGAGATCGAGGGCAGCAGTACCACGATATCAAAGAGCCCAGAAAGCCCACCAGGATCAACCAGCGACCAGCCAAATACAAGCGATTCCAATATTACAATACCGATGCTGCCAAGGATGGTGAACAGTATGAAATACCAAAATTCAGAACGCTGCGCGCGGCCTGAAAACGTCGCATATTTTGAAAAGCAACTGCGGATAGCTTCGGATAATCCCATGTGTATTGCCCTTTCGTGATCTAAGTTTGTCCGATTTTCGGTTCTGTGCCGGAAATCAATCGCCGGATGTTGTTGATGTGTCGAAAGAATATAAGCCCCGACAAGAGCAAAACCAATATAGCCCCATGCCGATGATACATGAAATATGTAAAGACCGGAGCCAGGGTTGCAGCGACCAGCGCTGACAAAGAAGAATATCGGAATAACAGCGCAGCGATCAGCCAGGTGGCACAGGCCGCCATGCCGACCGGAAAAGACAGCGCCAGAAGGACGCCCAGAAACGTGGCCACGCCTTTGCCGCCCTGGAAGCGCAGGAATATCGGATAGAGGTGGCCAATCATGACCAAAAGCGCTGCTAATCCGGCCACGTCCTCGCCGCCGTAGGCGCGGGCCAGCAATACCGCGACCGCGCCCTTGCCCGCGTCCAAGACCAGCGTCAGGAACGCCGCCAGCTTGTGGCCGGTGCGCAGCACGTTGGTGGTGCCGATATTGCCGGAACCGATCTGGCGCAGATCGCCAAGTCCAAAAATCCGCGCCATCACCATGCCGAACGGGATCGACCCCAAAACATAGGCCGCCACAGCGGCGACCAGATAGGTCATGTCCGCGCCTCGAACACCGAAATTCCACCGACCCATGTGCCGATAACTTTGCCCTGCATGCGCTGTCCGTCAAACGGGGTGTTCTTGGATTTGGATTGCAGTTTGAATCGGTCCAGCACGAACGGCGCGTCCGGATCAAACAGGACCAGATCGCCTGGCGCTCCCGGCATCAGGCGTCCGGTGTCCAGCCCCAGCCTTTTGGACGGGTTCAACGACATGGCGCGGAACAGTTGCGCCAGGCTTAGCGCCCCGGCGTGGTAGAGCCGAAGTGCAGCAGGCAGCAGCGTTTCCAGAGCGACTGCCCCACTGGCGGCCTCTTCAAAGGGCAGGCGCTTGCTTTCTTCGTCTTGCGGTGTGTGCATCGACGAAATGATGTCGATCAGGCCGCTGGCGACGGCCTGCACCATCGATGTGCGGTCGTCTTCCGATCTCAGCGGCGGCTTGACTTTGAAAAATGTCCGGAAGTCGCCGACGTCGAGCTCGTTTAATGTCAGGTGGTGGATGCTTATTCCTGCGGTCACGTCCATGCCGCTGGCTTTGGCACGCTCCAGACGCGGCAAAGAGCGGGCGGTTGTGATCTGATCCGCGTGATAGCGGGCATCGGTCAATTCCACCAGCGCAAGGTCACGGTCGAGCCCCATGCATTCGGCCATTGGCGGCACCGCTGCAAGCCCGCGAAGCGAAGCGAACTTGCTAGACGTCACCGCAGCGCCGCGGCTAAGGTCGGGATCCTGCGGGTGGCCAATGACCAAGGCACCTAGTGACCGCGCATAGGTCAGGCAGCGCGCAAGCACTTTGCTGTTGGCAACCACGTTGTCGCAATCGGTGAATGCGGCGGCACCGGCGTCAAGCATAAAGCCGATCTCGACCATCTGGCGCCCCTGCCGCCCGCGCGTAAGTGCCGACATCGGGAGCACTCGGACCGGGGCAGCCTGATTTGCGCGCCGGGTGACGAATTCGAGCGTTTCGGGGTTGTCGATGGCAGGTGTGGTGTCAGGACGGGTGACCATTGTGGTGACGCCACCGGCCGCGGCGGCCTGCCCGGCGGAGCGAAAACTTTCCTTGTGGCGTTCACCTGGCTCGGAGACTTTGACACCAATGTCCACGATCCCTGGCGCCAGGCATTTCCCGGCGCAATCGACGGTGTTTCGCGCGCGAAACGTTGCTTCAAGTTTTAGCTTTTCCGGAAAGATTTCCTTAATCTTTCCGTCCTCAACCAGCAGCGCACCGCTAAGTTCGGTTCCGGCCTCGGGGTCGATCAGGCGGGCGTTGGTGAAGAGTGTGGTCACGCAAGCCTCTTCACATATGGCCCGAAAACCTTGTGAATTTCCGACGCCGTGTCGATTAGCCATTTGTGCTGGCGCTGCCAATCATTTTTAGCATTGGGGTCGGCCCCCTCAAGCATCACGGCAACGCGGCAGTCGTTTTTATCAGGAAGTTCCTGCCAATCAAGTTCGAGCTTTAGCAAACTGGCAATTTCATCCCTTTGTTCCCAAAGAATCTGAAAGCGCTCTTTAGCGTTTGGTCCGCCTAGATAGACTTCTGCTCTGATCCAATTCTCGCGTGTGTGCATCGCCATACCCAGCAGGACGCCTGATTTGCCAATTCCATGTGAAATCCAAGATTGAGGTTGGGCGGTGACAGGCGTGAGTGGATCACCAGTTTCACTCAATTGTTTTTCGACGGCGTCCCAATAATCCCGTTGCATTTTACGCGTTGGTGTCAAATTACCAAGGGCCGCTTTTGTCCTTGCCTTTTCCGCCCTGCTCCAACCGTTTGGTTTGGATACTATGTTAAATCTTGGAGCGGGTTCGCTATCACCAATCGTCCAAAATTCGATTTCAAGGACAAAAGCCTGAAATGACGGATCAGTCAGTTGGTTCAAATAGCTTATAGCAGCCGCATGATCCTCGCGGATTTTTTCCGCAACCCAAATAAGAACCAAAGCGTCTTTACCAGCCGCGTAAGTTAGGATTTGTCCCAAATGACCGTGGTCGGTTGGGCCATATTGGTTTTCTATGACAACCGTTCTTTCCGGGTGGACTGTTTCACGGCAAATAATGTCGGCTATGAATTCGCCTACCCTTACTTCTTCGTCAATTCTTTCGAGCCAATCGGGTGATTGCCCCAAAGATTCTGAAAGCAGACTCAGTCCTTCATCTGAAGCAAGCCACGGCGTATAGTCCTTTGCTTCAAATCTCAGCACTTGTTTTGCGGACTCAATCCTTTCGAGTTTGGCCAATTTTGTCATTCCATCACCCCTTTCGGTTCCCCAGCCTGCAAATTCCGCGCCAGCAGCTCCATCACCGCCATCCGCACCGCGACGCCCATTTCCACCTGTTCCTGAATGACCGAGCGGTGGATGTCGTCGGCCAGCGTGCCGTCGATTTCGACGCCCCGGTTCATCGGGCCGGGGTGCATGACGATGGCGTCGTTTTTTGCGTATGCCAGCTTTTGCGCGTCCAGCCCGAAACGGTGGTAATATTCCCGCGTAGACGGGATGAATGCGCCGTCCATGCGCTCTTTCTGCAGACGCAGCATCATGACAACGTCGGCGCCGCGCAAGCCTTCGGACATGTTGTCGAAAACCTCGACCCCCCAGTCAGCCACCCCCGCCGGCATCAGTGTCGGCGGGCCGATCAGGCGGATGCGGTTTTCCATTTTGCCCAACAGGTGGATGTTGGAACGGGCCACGCGGGAATGGGCGATGTCACCACAGATCGCAATTGTCAGCCGGTGCAGACGGCCCTTTTCGCGCCTGATGGTCAGCGAGTCCAGCAGCGCCTGCGTGGGATGTTCGTGCGCCCCGTCGCCGGCATTCAAAACCGCACAATTCACCTTTTCAGCCAGCAAGTTCACCGCGCCGGACTGCGGATGCCGGACCACCAGCAGATCAGGGTGCATGGCGTTCAGCGTCAGGGCAGTGTCGATCAGGGTTTCGCCCTTCTTGATCGAGCTCGCCTGCATCGCCATGTTCATCACGTTTGCGCCAAGACGTTTGCCGGCAATCTCAAAGCTTGCCTGGGTCCGGGTTGAGTTTTCAAAGAACATATTGATTTGGGTAAGCCCCGCGAGAATTTTTTCGTGCCCGCCGCCGGCACGGTTTTGCTCGGCGTATTTGTCGGCCAGATCAAGTATTGTGCGAATGTCGTCGGGTTGAAGCTCGGCAATGCCCAAAAGGTGCTTCTGTCGGAATGTCATGACGCCCCGGTCCCCGATTTTT
Organism: Paracoccaceae bacterium; assembly: GCA_965237505.1. Classification (GTDB taxonomy): domain Bacteria; phylum Pseudomonadota; class Alphaproteobacteria; order Rhodobacterales; family Rhodobacteraceae; genus NVTR01. The sequence continues at coordinate 28,643 of CBDEFR010000009.1, forward strand.
CAGGCTTATAAGGGGCATGGCGAAGTCGGGCAAGGCCGCGCGCATGTATTTCGTTGATCTGCGGCAGCGGCTCGATTTTTCTGCGAAAATCGGAATAATCGGGCTCCGGCGGGGATATCTTGGCAAGAAAGAAGCGCAATGATTTAGGTTTGATGTCGTCGCATCGAGGTCTAGTTTGGGGGCATGGAATCGGCGATGAAATTTCACCACGCCAAAGCGCAGCTCGAATGGCAAGTCGAGCTTGGTGCGAACGAGGCAATCGGTGACGTGCCGGTGAACCGGTATGACTTGCCGGATCGCCAGCCGAAACGCTTGCTGGCGAGCGCAATCACTGAAAAAGTGATTCCGCAAGCCAGATCAGGCGATGTGGGTACGGACGCGACTGTGCTGGCGGATCAGATGGCTGCTGAAGCCGAAGATCTGGCCCGGTTGCGCAGTGTGGTTGAAAGCTTTGAGCTTTGCGAATTGAAGCGCGGCGCGAAAACGACTGTGTTTGCCGATGGCAACCCGGCAGCGCGGGTCATGATCATCGGCGAGGCACCTGGGCGGGACGAGGATATTCAGGGCTTGCCTTTCGTGGGCCGCGCCGGACAGTTGCTTGACAAGATGTTCGCGGCGATCGGGCTGGCGCGGGATTCAGCTGAAGCCGCGGCCTCGGTCTACATCACCAACATTCTGCCGTGGCGGCCGCCGCTGAACCGCGACCCACAGCCTGATGAGATTGCCATGCTGCTGCCATTTGTGAAACGGCATGTGGAATTGGCGCAGCCAGAGTTCTTGGTATTGATGGGAAATGTTTCATGCCAGGCGCTGTTGGGACGCAAGGGAATTACCCGGCTGCGCGGGAATTGGACCACGGCCTTGAACTTGTCGGCGCTGCCGATGTTTCATCCAGCCTATCTATTGCGCAATCCGGCCGCCAAGCGTGAAGCGTGGCATGATTTGCTGATGCTTCAGGCCAGGTTGCGGGGCGGGTGATGCCTGATATCGACGACAGCAAAGATTTCATTCCGGTTCGCATTGCGGTGCTGACGGTTTCGGACAGCCGCAGCCTGGACGACGACAAGTCTGGCCGGATACTTGCCGAGCGGATTGAGACCGCAGGGCACCAACTGGCAGCGCGAATGATTGTGCGCGACGTGCGTGAAAAGATTGCTGACCAGCTTCGCGCGTGGTGCGCCGACCCTGACATTGACGTGGTAATTTCCACCGGTGGTACCGGGCTGACCGGGCGCGATGTCACCGTTGAAGCGCATCGGGATGTCTATGAGAAGGAGATCGAGGCATTCGGTACGGTTTTCACCATCATTTCGATGAACAAGATCGGCACGTCGGCGGTGCAAAGCCGGGCCACCGGCGGGGTGGCGGACGGGACTTATCTGTTTGCCTTGCCCGGCAGCCCTGGGGCCTGCAAGGACGCCTGGGATGAGATTTTGCGCTGGCAGCTAGATTTCCGCCACCGGCCCTGCAATTTTGTCGAGATCTTGCCGAGACTGGACGAGGATCAGCGGCGGAAATAGTGCCGTGATCGGTTCTAGTCGATTTTCTTGTCGGCATACTGGCGGTAAAAGGCCCGATCGGCGGCTTTGCGGCTGTTCCCCATGTCGGCAAGACGCTCGGCGTCGGCCTCTTTCAGGGCGCGATACTGGCGGTACGCGGCGTCCAAGTGCAGCAACCAGCGCGCGGAGAAAAGCGGGTGGCGCGGGGTCGGGCGGTTGCGGTTTTGGTGATCGCGGTCATTGTCATGGTGTATGCTCCTGATATTGTCAGCCTGACTACAGCGTGATCACAGAGCCGAATTATTGATATCGGGCAGATGTCCCGGTTATGGTGAAAAAGCGGAATAAGTATCGGGACATCTGTCCCGGACAGGGCAGTCGGTGCATGAAATCAGTTCAGTTCGCAAAATCAGATGATGGCACCTCCCTGGCCTGGATGCGGTCCGGAACCGGGCCTGGCTTGTTCAAAGCTGCCAACTGGATAACCCATCTGGAATATGACGACGAAAGCCCGATCTGGTCCCATTGGGTCGACTTTCTGGAAACCAATTTCGACTATGTCCGCTTTGATGAACGCGGCTGTGGTTTGTCAGACACGGATCTACGGAATCTCGGCCTTGAAAAATGGGTCGAGGATATTGCCGCAGTCGTCGAGGCATCGAAAATTACAAAACCGTTTTTCCCGTTAGGGATTTCACAGAGCGCGGCCACTGCAATAGGCTATGCCGTGCGGCATCCGGGGAACGTGGCGGGGTTGATCTGTATCGGCGGCTATGCGCGGCGATGCGCGGCGATCCCGGGGCGCGCGCGCTGATCAAGGGCATGAGCGAAGTGTTTCGCCACGGCTGGGGCGCAGACAACCCTGAGTTCAAGGATATCTATACCGCCAGTTTCGTGCCGGGCGGAAATGACGAACAGCGGCGCTGGTTTCACGATCCAGACCGTGTGAAAACTCTGGGTGGCGGGGATGGAGGTTTGTGTCACCATGATTTGCCGCGATCCCACGTAGTCCGGCGGTTTGGCGCCGGTAGCCCCGCGGAAGAGGCTCCGGGCCTCCGTGGATCGATGTGGGGCGCTTGATTTGGGCCAGACTCCCGTCTCACGCCCTCGCGGCGGCGATCAAGGCGGGAACACCTACCAGAGAGATCGCGCGGCGGATGTTGTAAGCCAGCGCCGTGATGCTGAACTCGCCGCGCACGTTCTCCAGCCGCCGGGTCAGGAAGGCACCCTGGCCCATCCATTGTTTGATTGAGCCGAAGGGATGCTCGACGCTTTCACGGCGCGCATCGAGCAGCTCCGGGCGGGCCGCCAATCGTTCTGCCATGCGCTCCAGGATCGCTTCGTCGACATAGCGCAGGACCCAACGGAAGGCGCTTTTCGTACACTTCGACTTGAGTTGGCACTCCTTGCACGCGGCGCGATTGGCGTAACTGGCGAAGATGAGATCGCGGCGCTTGCGCTTGCTGTGTAGCGCCAGGCGTTGGCCGTCGGGGCAGATGTAAATGTCCTCGCCGCCGTCATAGCGGAAGCGTTCCTTGGGAAAGAGCCCCTGGCTCACCGTTGATCCGCGCTGGGGCTTGGGCACATGCGGCATGACGTGTCGAGAACATTCTGAGTTGACCGTTTATGTACCATATGAGTTGACCGCTTCTGTTGCGGTTTCTGGCCCTGTGGGGAAGTGGTCGGTCGCGGAGCGGCTGTCCACTTGTCCACAGGGCGCCGGTCGGTCGCGTCGAAGCGGGTCACGCGGCCTCGCGGGTTTGGCTGTCGATCGGTTGGCCATCGGCGTGGTATCGCGCCAGACATCGCGGTCCATGGAAGACGGCCATTGTGCCGTCGGGGTATTCGTGGACGCGGACCCTGGCCTTGACGTAATGGCGGCGGTGGCGGCCGGCGGGGATCTGAAGTGCCAGGCGCTTGTAGCGCACCGTGTTGTCGTTTGAGACGGTGCGTTCCTCGTGGATGCACAGGATGTCGTCGAGCGCGCCGGTGAAGGGGACGAAGGCGGTGCCCCGGTCCTCGGCCGGGGTCGCGAAGCGGGCGTTGTGTTGTGGCAGGAAGACCTCCTTGAGGAAGCGGTTGGCCTCGACCATGTCGGTGATGCCGGCGAGCCTGAGTTCCTGGGGCAGGCGCTTCTGCAAGGTGCCGAACATGCGCTCCGAGCGCCCCCTTGCCTCGGGCGAGTAGGCCGGGATCAGCTCGATGCCGAGCTGCGCCAGGGCGCGGCCGACCTGGATCGGGGTGTCCTTGTCCACCTTGCCGCCGGCCTCGGGCGTGTTCCAGTAGTGGCTGGCGCGGTCGGCGTAGAGCGAGCAGAACAGGCCCTTGGCCCGGATCGCCTCGGACACCCCCTGGAAGCTCGACATGGTGCCCTCTTCGGCGACGAAGAAGGCCGAGTAGATATCGCTGGTCGCATCGTCCATGGTGACGATCAGGTCCCACCATCGACCGGGGACCCACTCGTGGCTCGAGCCGTCCTGGTGCAACATCATGCCGGGCAAGGCACGGCGCGGCCGCTTGCGCCGGTGCGCCCCACGCCTGGGCGCCGCGCGCCTGCGCCCATGGGCTTGCAAGCTCAGCCGCAGCCAGTTGTAGCTGCGCTTGAAGCCGTGATCGGCCACCAGCTTCTCGTGGAAGTGCTTGGCCGTGAAGTCCCAGTAGCGGGTGTCGAACAACTCCAGCACCCGCGCCACCTCGTCCACCGGCGCGCGCCGCGCCGAGAGGCGGCCCAGGCGGCGGTCGTAGAGACCGTCGGCTCCCTCCGCCTCGTAGCGGTCGCGCCAGCGCCGGAAGGTGCGCTCCGAGACACCCAGAACCTCCGCCGCCTCCGCCTGGCTCAAGCCACCCCGATGGGTGCACCCGTAAACCTCCTCGAACTTCATCAATCTCAGTCCCTGTACCTGCTCCGTCCGACGCATAGCCTCCCTCCATGGCTTGGAGGCGTTCTAAAACCGGACAGATCATCTGGTACATAAACCGGACATATCGCGTGTTACCGACAGCACATGCGGCATGACGCCGGCATTCTCGCAGGCCTCGATATCCTCGATCTTGAAGTAGCCCGCGTCGGCGACTGCGTCGATCCGATCGACGGCCAGGTTCCGACGGGCCGCCACCGCCTCTCGGCCAACAGACCGAGATCGCTGACCTTGCTATGGACCTGCTGCTCGGCGATCAGTTTGTGCTTGGCGTCCACCGCGATCTGGATGTTGTAGCCGACACCGACCCGGGTCGCGGCGTGCATCGCCCGGCTGTCCGGATCCGTCAAAGAGAGCTGGTCCTCGCCACTCGCAGCCAGCGCGTCGCGATGTTCCTCAAACCGCTCACGCCGCCCTTGGATCGCAGCGATCTTTTCCTGGATGTTCTCCACTTCGCCGCCGCCGGTGCCGCTCTCGTCTTGCCCGTCGGCCTCGTCGAGCCGGTCGAGATAACGCGACAACCTCTCGTCGCTCTCGGCCAACGCCTTCTCCAGCTTCGCTTTGGTAAAGTTCCGCTCCCGGCTGTTCACTGCCTTGATCCGAGTACCGTCGACTGCCACCAGCTCGCGCCCGAACAGCTCCAGTTCGCGGCATAGCCTCACGAACTCCCGAAACACCTGGCGGAACGCCGCCCGATTGATCCGCCGGAAATCGGCGATCGTCTTGAAGTCCGGCGACAAACGCCGCAACAGCCAGATCACTTCGAGATTACGCTTGCTCTCGGCCTCCAGCCGACGGCTCGAACGTACCCGATTGAGATAACCGTATATGTAGAGCTTCAGCAGGTCCGCCGGATCGTAGCCGGGACGACCCGTCGCCTTCGGCGTGGCGCGCTCGAAACCAGCGACCGCCAGGTCCAAACCATCCACGAAAGCGTCGATGAAACGGACCGGGTTATCCCGGCCCACGTAATCGTCCACTGCTTCCGGCAGAAGCAGAACCTGAGAGCGGTCAATGCCAAGAATGTGTCTCATGGCGGACTCTAACATCGCCATGAGCCGGACGGAATCCCCCGCCACCCAGAGTTTTCACACGGTCTGGATCTGTTGGACAAAACGATAACACCGGATGTTGGCGCGGACCTTTTGCTTGCGCGCGCCGAGGTTGATGTGACGGAGATTCTGGATCAGGTGACGGTGCCGACCCTGATCGTCCATGTGCGCGATGAGAAGATCATCCCGCTGTCGGAATCCGAGTTTCTGGCCCGCCGTATTCCCGGCGCAGAATTGCTGATCCTGGACGGCGACAGGCATATCATCCGACATTGCCCAGATGACCTCCAGGTTTGCAGAGATCATACCCCCGTACCACCGTCGAGGGAACCGTATCCCCTTTGCAGCCATCCGATGGCCTGATTTTGGAGATCAGCCCTCGGTTGGAAGCCCATTTGCCCAGTTTTTCCGCCATCCAGACACACTCCTCCTGTCGTTTTCACCTCGCCGTCGATGTCCCCGGCCTACGCCGGAGCGGGTCTTGGTCGCAGATCATCGATCAGGCTCAGGATTTTCCGGAACAGTTCCCTCTGCACCGCCACCTCAGCCAATTGGAACGTGACGTAGCGGCCATGGCTGACCACCTTGGCACCGATCTTCACCAACTTCTCCCGCAGCGTGGTCAGCGACCAGTGCTCGACCTCCTTTGGCAAAGCCAGCGTCCGCATGAAGTTGGCGAGATTGTAGGCCAGGGCGTGAAGCTGCAGCCGGACGGCGTTGTCGCGGAACTTGCGACACGACAGCCGCGTCCATTTGATCGCGTTCTTGCCTTCCTTGATGTATTGCTCCGCTTTGCCCCGCTGATTGTAGAACAATGTCACCCGCTCGGCCGGTCGCGACAGGTTGGTGACGATGAACCCGACCCGGGGAAACAGCTCGCTGGGGCGCCACTCCACCTTGGCGACGACGCGGCGGGCCTTATCCCAGCTTTTGGCCCGATAGCTGAAGCCGGCGTAATGGCGCCGCACATGGTTCGGCGGACGGCCAACGGGTCGCGTGAGCAGATGGCAGATGCTTTCCAGAAGAACTTGGTTCTTCGGCAAACGGATCGCGTACAGGAAACCCTCGTCTTCCAGAAACTTATAGATGTCCGGTGAGGCGAAAGCCGCATCGCCCCGGAAATACCGACGCAAATCCCTTTCCTTGTAGCGTGCCACTACCGGCTCCAGCACCTTGCGCCAGCCATCGGCGCTGTGAACGTTGCCGGGACGCAGGGCGCACCGTTCCAAATCGCCGAACTGGTTGAACAGGAACAGGGGATGATAGCAGGTGCAACCGAAGTGCCCGTTGTAGGTCGAGCCTTCCTGAGCACCGTGGGTTGGGCTGACGCTGCTGTCCATGTCGAGAATGATCTTCTTCGGCGGGCAACGGTCATGAACGCGGTCGATCCATCGGCCGGAAAGATCACCAAGCGCGGCGAGGTTTTCCTCGGTGGCCAGAACCTCCGTCTCGAAGCGCCCCATCTGACTGCTCGAGGCCGCCTGTTTGGTGACGGCATGGCCCCCGACGATCCACCGCATGACCGGGTCGAGGCTGAGCCGGTCGGCGTCGTTCACGTCGTCGTAGCCGCCAAGGCGTCCGAAAACGGACTGGCGGAACTGCCCGACCATGCCATGCCGCCCGTTCTTGCCGGTACGACTGTCGGCAAGAACATCGCCAGCCATCGCAGTAAGTTCAACGGAGGCATCAAGCTCTCGATAGGCGAGCAAACCGGCGTCAGTAGTGACCTTGGACCCGTGGAACTCCAGCTTCAGACGGCGGTCAAAATCGACCCGAAGGCACCCCTGTTTCGATTCACCCGTCTGGTGTGCCATATCCGCTGACCCATATCTGCTCCAACCGCATGATGTTTATAGCAGAATCCGGGTGTGGTGTCGCCAAATTACATGATCATCTGGGTAATGCGGGTTCATTCAGCTCAGCGATCCCGGCTGGGTGCCGATGTGCAATGCATAAAGTCATTTTGCGGGGTCGATTCTGCGCCAACACTGGCCATTCTGACCGGGCGCGAAAATGATGTGTTGCGCCTGATGTGCGCCGCCAAGAGCAACAAGGAAATCGCGCGCGAATTGGAAGTGACCGAAAAAACAGTGCGCAACCACGCCACCAACCTGTTCGCCAAAATCGGCGTCAACAACCGCCAGGAAGCGATTGTAAAGATGGTCGGCAATTTCTGACCGCGGGCCGCGCTGGCCAAGTGCGACGAGTTCAGCCCCGGCTTTGTTCTGTCGCGCCAACACTTGCGGCCCTATGACGATCCGGCGAGCAACGAGCGGCTGCAGGAGGGTCTGCGCCAGTTAAGCGGATAGGGGCGAGCGGACCAAAGAGAGAAACCGCGCTTGGGCGTTCTAAGCCACCGGCGGGGTGGCGAACGAGACTTATCTTTTTGCCTTGCCAGCAAGCCCCCGGGGCCTGCAAGGACGCCTGGAATGAAATATTGCTGGCGCAGCTCGATTATCGCCACCAACCCTGCAATTTCGTCGAGATATTGCCAAGATTGGACGAACAGCAGCAACGGAAATAGCCGATTGAACCGTATAACCATGCGTGGAATGGACGAATTTGGCCCAAAGGCTATGTTAAACACAATCTGACGACGTTGTGAGAGGGCCGTTGCTGAGATGCGATTTTTGCGCCGAAGCCTGATAGGTATATTTCTTTTGTCCCTTACGGTCGCGCTGCTGGCTTGGGCGGGAAACACGTTTTACGGCGCCGTGCAGATCCGTTTGGAGCAGGAAAACCACGACCGCCCGGCGCGCGAGCGGGTTTTTGCGGCCAATGTAGTGATCGCAGAGCCACGGACAATTGTACCGCTGTTGACGAGTTTTGGCGAGGTGCGCAGCCGTCGGACGCTTGAATTGCGGGCCACTGCTGCTGGCATGATTGTCGAACTGGCCGAAGAATTTGAGGAAGGCGGGGCGGTGACCGAGGGGCAATTGTTGGCGCGCATTGACCCGTCTGATGCACAGTCTGCTTTGGTGCTGTCACAGGCCGATGTGCAAGCGGCCGAGGCTGAGATGCGCGATGCGGATCGCGGGTTGGGGCTGGCTCAGGATGAACTGGTGTCAGCCGAAGATCAGGTGAGGCTTCGCGAGCGGGCGCTGACCCGACAGGAAAATCTTTTGAACCGTGGCGTTGTCACCGAGGCGGCAGTGGAAAACGCCGAGTTGGCAGTGTCAGCGGCCAAACAGGCGGTGCTGTCACGGCGCCAGGCGCTTGGCAATGCTGAAGCGCGTGTTGATCAGGCCAAAACCGCGCTGACACGGCGCGCGATAAATCTGAATGAAGCAAATCGTGCATTGGCCGAAACCGAGATATTTGCCGGGTTCTCGGGCACTTTGGCCGAAGTCAGCGTCGTCCAAGGCGGGCTTGTCACCACCAACGAGCGTCTTGCGCGGATTGTGGATGCGCAGGCACTTGAAGTTACGTTTCGCGTTTCTACCCAGCAATATGCCCGCCTGCTTGACAGTGACGGGCGGTTGTTGCTGGGCGATGTAACGGTCTCGCTTGACATCTTTGGCGTTGATTTGACCACCAAGGGCACGATCACGCGGGAAAGCGCGGCTGTCGGGGAAGGCCAGACCGGGCGGCTGTTGTTTGCGCGAATTGAAGAAGCCAAGGGATTTCGCCCTGGCGATTTTGTAACCGTAGCAATCACAGAACCCGCGTTACGTGGCGTCATTTTGTTGCCGGCAACGGCCGTGGATGCGCAGCCCAGCGTTCTGGTGTTAGGCGCGAACGAGCGTTTGGAGGTTGTCGAGGTCGAGCTGTTGCGCCGCCAGGGGGACGATGTGATCATCCGCGCCCATGGTCTGGGCGGACGTGAAGTAGTTACTGATCGCTCGCCTTTGCTGGGCGCGGGAATACGGGTGCGCGCCATTCGACCGCAAGCCGATCATGCCGAAAAAGTTACAGCCGGGTCGGAAAAACCGGACATGTTAGTACTGACGCCGGAACGGCGCGCCAGGCTAGTGGCATTCATCGAGGGCAATGAGCTTATGCCGCCCGAGGCGAAAGAACGAGTTTTGGGCCAGCTTAGGCAGGAAAAAGTGTCTGCTCGGGTTGTCGAACGTATCGAATCGCGGATCGGGGGCTAGTCATGGTACGAGGCGGTTCGCGAATTGCTGATGGGGCACTGTCTTACTTTACCCGCCACCGCACTGCTGCCAACCTGCTGCTGGTCATTCTGATTGCGGGCGGAGTTGCTGCTTTTCCGCGAATGCGTGCGCAGTTCTTTCCTGACATAGTTATCGACAGCGTTTCAGTTTCGGTCGCCTGGAGCGGTGCCGGGGCCGAAGACGTGGATCGCGGAATTGTCCAACTCTTGGAGCCGGTCTTACTTGCGGTCGAAGGCGTTGAAAGCTCGTATTCCGCCTCGCGTGAGGGCCGGGCCAGCTTGACGCTTGAATTTGAACCTGGCTGGGACATGTCGCGTGCAGCAGATGATGTGCAGGCCGCGGTCGATGCGGTCAGGAATTTGCCGACAGATGCAGATGATCCGAATGTCCGCCGGGGTGCCTGGCGGGATCTGGTAACCGACGTGGTGATCACCGGGCCGGTGGGGCTCGATCAGTTGGGCCGTTTTGCCGACGAGTTTGTAACACGCCTTTTTGCAGCCGGTGTGACGCGGACTACTATACAGGGCGTGGCTGCTCCGGAAACGATCGTCGAAGTGCCCTCGATTTCCTTGCGGCAGTATGACATCACCATGGCCGAGATTGCTGCAGCAATCGCCCAAGAGGCCGAAGCCGACCCGGCAGGCGACGTGGGAAGTGGCAGTGCGCGGGTGCGCACTGGCGTTGCCAAACGCAGCGTCGCTGATATCGCGGCCATCGCGTTGCGGGCAAACCCTGACGGGTCCAAGCTGACGATTGGCGATATCGCCCGTGTCCGGGTGGAAAGCATCGACCGCGACCGGGCGTTTTACGTGAACGAGCATCCGGCGATCCTGGTTCGGATTGATCGATCAGATCGCGGTGACGCAATCAAGATCCAGGCTCAGGTTGAATCGGTGGCCCGGAAACTGCAACTGACCCTTCCGGCCGAAGTTTCGATGGATCTGATCCGCACCCGGGCCGAGGCAATTTCTAACCGTCTGAAAATTCTCATGGACAACGGCTTGCGTGGTCTTGGGCTGGTGGTTCTGTTGTTGTTTCTTTTCCTCAACGCGCGCACCGCATTTTGGGTCGCGGCGGGCATTCCGGTTGCGATGACGGCGGCGATTGCGATGATGTATCTGGCCGACCTGACCTTCAACATGATCTCTTTGTTTGCTTTGATCATCACGCTTGGCATCGTGGTGGATGACGCCATAATAGTGGGCGAACACGCCGATTTCAGGGTCCGCCGATTGGGCGAGGCCCCGCTCGAGGCAGCAGAAAACGCTGCGCGCAGGATGTTTGCGCCGGTTTTTTCAGCGACCATCACCACGATCATTGCGTTCTTTGGGCTGGTCGCCATTGGCGGACGGTTTGGATCACTGATCGCTGACATACCGTTCACAGTGATTGTGGTTCTTTCGGCGTCGTTGATCGAATGTTTTCTGATCCTGCCCAACCACATGAGCCACGCGCTGGCGCATTCTGCAAAACGACATTGGTACGACTTTCCAAGCCGGATTGTGAATATCGGTTTTTCCTGGTTTCGCGACGTGATCTTTCGCCGCCTGATGGCGCTGGTGATCTGGGCACGATACCCGGTTCTGGCGCTGGCGCTGGTCATTCTTGCCTCTCAGGTGGCGATCTTTGTGCGCGGTGATTTGCAGTTTCGGTTTTTCAGTGCGCCCGAGCGCGGATCCGTGTCCGGAAACTTTGCGATGGCCCCCGGTGCGACACGCCAGGATAGCCTGGAAATGATGCGCGAGCTGCAGCGCGCTACCGAAGAGGTGGGGGCGAAATTTGAGGCCGAACATGGCACCAATCCGCTGGATTATGTGGTCGCGCAAATCGGCGGCGGCGCGGGTCGCGGGCTGTCCGGGGCCGGCGCCAAGGAAAGCTGGCAGCTTGGGGCGATTTCGATTGAATTGATTGACGCCGATCTACGCCCTTATTCGTCCTATGCCTTTGTCGCCGAATTGCAGGACGCGGTGCGCCAGCATCCGCTGGCCGAGACGGTAAGCTTTCGGGGTGGTCGCCATGGTCCCGGCGGCGACACGCTCGATGTGGAGCTTTTTGGCGCTGAGGCAGAGACTTTGAAAGGTGCCGCCGAGGCGCTCAAGTCGGCGTTGGCGCAATACCCGGAAGTTTCGGCGCTCGAAGATAGCCTGGCCTATGATAAGGACGAGCTGGTGCTGGAGCTGACGCCGCAGGGTCAGGCGCTTGGAATTACCATTGACGGGCTGGGCCGGGTGCTGCGTGATCGGCTGAACGGGATCGAGGCGGCAACCTATCCTGATGGCGCACGGTCGGCGGCGATCCGGGTTGAACTGCCAAACGGCGAGCTGACGGCGGATTTTCTGGAACGCACACAAGTGCGCACCGAAGCCGGCAATTATGTGAACCTGGCCGACATCGTCTCGGTCACCACGCGAACCGGCTTTTCAACGGTGCGCCGTGAAAACGGGATCCGGCTGGTCAGCGTCAATGGCGATCTGTCCGAAGATGATCCGGCGCGCGCCGAAGAAATCATGAACGCATTGGAACAATCCATTTTGCCCAAGATCGAGCAAGACCACGGCGTCGCCTGGCGGCTGGCGGGACTGGCCGAGCAGGAAAGCGCGTTTCTGAACGATGCGCTGGTTGGGTTCATGCTGTGTCTTTTGGGAATATTCCTGACCCTGGCGTGGATATTTTCCAGCTGGACTCGACCGATTGTGGTGATGATCATCATCCCTTTCGGCCTTGTGGGCGCGATTTATGGTCATATGTCCTGGGGCGTGCCATTGTCGATGTTTTCGGTTGTCGGATTGATCGGGATGACCGGCATTATCATCAACGATTCCATCGTGTTGGTGACAACGGTGGATGAATATGCAGAGCACCGCGGGTTGATCCCGGCCATCATTGATGGCACCGCGGACCGGCTGCGGCCAGTATTGCTGACCACATTGACCACGGTGCTGGGCCTGTCGCCGCTTTTTTTTGAAAAATCCCAAGATGCGCAGTTTCTGAAACCGACGGTGATAACGCTGGTTTATGGTCTGGGATTTGGCTTGGTGCTGGTGCTATTGGTGGTGCCTGCGGTGCTGGCAATGCAGCAAGATATTGGCAAGCAAACCCGGGCGATGTGGCGAGCGCTGCGGATGCCAAAGCGCGGACGCATGGTGGGCAGTTTGACGCTGTTGACTGGGTTTGGCGCGGCGGCGATATTTGCGGCGACACTTGGTTCGGTGATCGTGACCGGGCAGCTGTGGCCGGAACTGGCTCGGTTCTTGCCGCAGCCGCTGCCCGGCGCGGCGATGCCAGTGGCCTTTGCCCTGTTCGCCTCTGGTCTGGCAGCTTTTGTTTTGATGATCTTCCTGTTCGGGGCGCTTGGATTCGCGTTTCGACGGCAGGCCACTTAGAGCAGATCACATAAATAGCAAATCACATCTAGCCAGCGCTGCAGCCTTGGATGTCAACGGCGCCGCGTTGGCCCAGAACAGTGATGCGCACGTCTGACCGGCTCAGCAGAAATGGCGCTCCGTTAGCCGGAACAAAATCGACGATCGCGGATAGTTTTCGTCCGCGGCGTGTGGTTTGCGCTTGGCCGATCCAAATCGATTTATCGGGTAATTCGAATATCGCCAGCTCCTCGGCACCCATATCGGGAAGCTCAATCCGGGCGGTAATGCGAAGCCCGTCTGCAATGGGTTGCACATTGCAGATGACCGAACGCACCCCGGCCTCAGTTGCTGTGGCGGGGCGATCAGCAAGGCTGGCCAGGATTGCCGCATCGGGCGTGCCCGATTGCGGCAGATCGGCCCGGATCCGAACCACCATTGGCACGCATATTTCCTGGCAAACACCAATCTCCATTTCGCCGCGCAGAGCAATTGTGCCCTGATCAGAGCCCATTGGTGTCAACTCGAGCCGTACCACAGTGACGCCCTGGTAACCGATGTAGCGCAGGCCGTTTGTGTAAGAGATTTTCGGTGTCGGCCAATGAATTTGCACCGCGTCAAGATTGCGTGACCCGCGCCAGGAAAACCGCGGCGGTATGCCGATCTCGCCCGGCGAACGCCAGTATGTCTTCCAACCTGGCGCCAATGCGATGCGTATCGCGGCGATGTGCGTTCCATTTTCGGTGCGCCAACCGGGCAAGACAGTGACCTCGGCTACATCTGACAACGAAAATCCGTCTTGCGCCTGCGCAGAAACGCCAGACAGCACGAATGTGGCAACGGCAAGCAGGGCCAGGGTCGGGCATTTGAACATAAGGCGAACATAGGAGCGAACCGCGCGATAGGAAATCACAATTCAGAGATACTGGGTGAGTGTGGCCTTTCGCACCCTTGTGCTTACCTCGTCGGACACTCATCTTGTCGTCATGTCGAAAACCTCTGATTCCATTGAATTGAGTGGAAAACTTCTGATTGCCATGCCCGGCATGAGCGATCCGCGATTTTCGAAAAGCGTTATTTTCATTTGCGCTCATTCCTCGGATGGAGCCATGGGCCTGATCGTGAACAAACCCACGCCAGAGTTGAAATTGGGTGATTTGCTTGATCAATTGGAAATTACCAAAAGCCCCGAGCATCGTGATATTCGCGTGCATTTCGGCGGCCCGGTGGAACTTGGGCGGGGATTTGTGCTGCACTCTGCCGATTACCAGTCCGAAGACGCAACATTGAAAGTCGACGATAATTTTGGAATGACGGCGACGCAGGACATTCTCGGGGCGATTGCGTCTGGTACCGGTCCCGACAGCGCAGTGCTGATGCTTGGTTACGCAGGCTGGGGGCCGGGGCAGATTGAAAATGAGCTTGTCGAAAATGGCTGGCTGGTCGCGGACGCCTCACTGAAATTGGTATTTGGCACTGACAGTGGCGCCCAATGGGGTGATGCATTGAAAAGTCTTGGGGTCGATCCGGTGAGCCTGTCGGCAGCGTCCGGCCGCGCTTAAGCACGCGGCGCGGCGGATTTTTGCAACCGATCATTGATCGCTCGGCCTAATCCGTGGTTTGGGATCGGTGACACGGCGATTTTTGTCGCTTTTGCGTCGTCCAACGCGCGCAGGTGGCGAAAAAGATTGGCTGCCGCTTCCACCAGGTCGCCGGACGAGGACAAATTAAGATCACAGTCCACCGGGCCAAAACCCAAAAGCGTTTCGCCGGTGCTCCTCACCATCACATTCAACCGAATTACCGCGTCCGTCGCATAGTGCGACGCTAGCTGCCCCGGAACGTTTGGTGTCGCCTGGTCGCCAGGCAGAGCCAGTGTTTGGCCCAAACATTGCTCGATTTCCTCGACGGGCAATCCTCCGGGGCGCAGCAGCGTTGGAGCCGGGTCAAATCCGATAATCGTCGATTCCACGCCGACACCGCAGGCGCCGCCATCTATCACAGCCGCTATGCGTCCGTTGAGCCCCGAAATCACATGTTCGGCGTTCGTCGGGCTGACTTTGCCCGACGGGTTGGCCGACGGCGCGGCGATCGGACCGCCGAAACTGGCCAGAAGATCATGCGCCAAAGGATGTTCCGGCACCCGGATCGCGACGGTTGACAGGCCTGCACTTACCAGCGCCGAAATCCCCGCACCGGGTTTCAGAGGAAGCACGAGCGTCAGTGGCCCAGGCCAGAACGCGTCGGCCAAACCGTCAGCCAGGTGCCCAAAAGCGGCGATTTGACGTGCCGCGTCGGAATGGGCGACATGCACGATGAGCGGGTTGAACTGCGGGCGACCCTTGGCCTCAAAAACCCGCGCCACTGCGTAATCGTTACAGGCGTCCGCGCCCAGCCCGTATACAGTTTCGGTCGGAAACGCCACAAGGCGACCTTTGCGCAACATGTTGGCTGCATCGGCCACGCCGGCCTTGTCTGCGGTCAAAAGTTTTGTTTTGGGATCGGCCATTGCCCTGGTGACGCTGCATTTCAGTTGCTGGCACCTGTCTATCGGATACCGTTAAGTCAACGAGAAATTTTCATACTTGGCGGCGATCCAGTTGCCAAGCTGTCATTGAGGATGTTGGAATGGCCTATCGCGCACCGCTGGATGATTTTAAGTTTCTGTTCTATCATGTGGTCGGATTTGGGCAGGTGGCGGAGACCGACCTGTTTTCGGAAGCTTCTGCCGACCTGACCGCGGCGATCCTTGTCGAGGCAGGGCGGCTGAGCGAAGAGGTGTTGGTGCCGCTGCAGCGCAATGGCGATATGCACGGCGCGGTTCTTGAAAACGGCGTGGTGCGAACTTCGCCGGGGTTTGGTGATGGCTATCGGGCAGTTGCCCAGGGATGCTGGGTCGGAATGACCGCCAATGTTGAAAACGGTGGCATGGGATTGCCACAGACATTGGCGACTGCTGTAAACGAAATGATGGCCTCGGCCTGTCTGTCGCTGCAGTTGAACCCCCTGATGACGCAAGGCCAGATCGAAGCGCTGGAGCATCATGCCAGCGACGAGATCAAGGCGCTTTACCTGCCCAAGTTGATATCCGGTGAATGGTGCGGAACGATGAACCTGACCGAGCCGCAGGCAGGTTCAGACGTGGGCGCGTTGCGCTGCAGGGCGGAACCGAGCGGGAACGGAACTTACAGGATCACCGGCCAGAAGATTTTCATCAGCTGGGGCGACAATGATTTCACTGACAACGTGTGTCATCTGGTCTTGGCGCGGCTGCCTGACGGAGCGGCCGGAACCAAAGGCATCAGCCTGTTCATGGTGCCCAAGCGCATCCCGGATGCGGATGGCAACCCCGGTGTGGTAAATGGCCTGAAGGTGGTCAGTTTGGAACACAAGCTCGGGCTGCACGGCTCGCCCACTGCGGTGATGGAGTTTGATGCTGCCACCGGCTGGCTGGTGGGCGAACCACATGCGGGCATGAAGACGATGTTCACCATGATGAACAACGCCCGTCTTGGGGTTGGTGTGCAGGGCATCGGGCAGGCGGAAGGCGCATATCAGCATGCACTAGCTTTCGCGCTGGAGCGCAAGCAGGGCCGCACCCCGGTTGCGGGCGGAACTGGAACAATTATCGATCATGCAGATGTGCGCCGGATGCTGGCGACGATGAAAGCGGATACCTACGCGGCCCGCGCCATCGCATTGGCTTGTGCGGTAGCGATCGACATGGCGCGCGCCACCGGGGACGCAGATTGGAGTGCTCGGGCGGCGTTCCTCACCCCGATTGCCAAAGCGTTTGGCACCGACATCGGTTGCGAGGTTGCCCATATTGGAGTGCAAGTGCATGGCGGTATGGGGTTCATCGAAGAAACTGGTGCGGCGCAATTTTCACGCGATGTGCGGGTCACGGCGATCTACGAAGGCACCAACGGCATTCAGTCGATGGACCTTGTGGGCCGCAAACTGGCGGATGGTGGCGAGGCAGCCTATCGGCTGCTTGATGAGATTGAGGCCGACGCGGAAGCCGCCCGCGCGTCGCATGCCAATGTGGCGTCCAAAGTCTGGGACGCGGCAGAATCGCTGCGCGAAACCACCGAATGGCTGGTCGCGCAGAATGACATGAATGAGCGTTTTGCCGGATCGGCGCCATACCTGCGTGCATTTGCACGAGTGTTGGGCGGGCATTTTCACCTCAAATCCGCAATCGCCGAGGGAGGTGGCGGCCCACGATCCCGACTGGCCGCATTTTACATAGCGCGTCTGATGCCTGAACATGCAGCGCTTCTGGCCCACGTACGTGAAGGGGCGAGCGGACTATACGCTCTGACTCCGGAAGATCTGGCGGCATGATGGACGGCAATAGCCTGACGATCCGGTTTCCGGTAACAGAGCCGCCTGCGCATGGCGAGGCGATTGATTTGGCCGAGGGCGTTCTGTGGTTGCGGCTGCCATTGCCGATGGCGTTGGATCACGTGAACGTCTTTGCGTTTGACGACGGCGATGGCTGGACGCTGGTCGATACCGGCTTTGACAGCCAGAAAACCCGCGCCATATGGCAGGCCGCACTGAACGGACCGCTTAAGGGTAAGCGTGTTGTGCGTGTTCTGGCGACGCATCATCACCCCGATCACATCGGGCTGGCGGGCTGGTTTCAGAGCGATCATGGGGCCGAGCTGGTCACGACCCGCACCGCCTGGCTGATGGCGCGGATGCTGACGCTGGACGTGCAAACGGTGCCAACCATTGAAACGCTGGCGTTCTGGCGCTCTGCCGGGATGGATGCAAATATTCTGGAACAACGAAAAAAAGAACGGCCCTTCAATTTTGCCGATGTAGTTGCTCCCCTGCCGCTTGGGTTCAAACGCATAAAGGAAGGCGACGCCATTCAGTTGGGCGGGCGAAGCTGGACTGTCCGCATTTGCCATGGCCATGCGCCAGAACACGCGACTCTGTGGTCTGATGATGACAGTCTTGTGATTGGCGGCGATCAGTTATTGCCCACAATATCGCCGAATCTCGGGGTCTATGCGACCGAACCCGCAGCTGATCCGGTTGCCGAGTGGTTGGACGCTTGTGAGCGTTTGAAACCGTTTGCCAAGGACACCCAACTGGTGCTGCCCGGTCATAAACTGCCGTTCACAGGACTGCCGCGACGTATGCGGCAGTTGATCGACAACCATCACGGCGCTTTAGCACGGCTGTTGAACTATCTGGCAACGCCGCATACGGCAGCCGAGTGTTTTGCACCGCTGTTTAAGCGTAAGATCGGGCCCGGCGAATATGGCCTGGCGCTGGTCGAGGCAATGGCGCACGTAAATCATCTGCACCAACTTGGCCAACTGACACGAATCGCACGCGGTGACGGGGCTTGGCTGTGGCAGCGAAGAGGTCTGTGATGGACGACGAATGTCAGGCGACGGACGAAGCACGCAAAACGAATGCAGTTCCTTGCACGCGGGCGGTTCACGCCAACCCGGACGCCCCGGCCACGGCCGAGCAAAAGCCGCCGTCGGCCGCGTTGTCCAAAAAGCCGCTGGAACAAAAAAGTCCGGCAGAGTGGGCCCATGAACGGCTGATCCTGTATATTCAGAACTTTGAAGAACAACTGGATGATGAACACGAGATTGCATGGGTTTCGCCGCTGGCGCGTCGGGGGTTCTGCGAATCCAAGGAATTGGTTTTTTCGACCCTGATATCGTGACGTTTTATGGGATCGATGAATATGGTGCAAAGACGCAGTTGACTCAGCATGTCACGCAATTGGGAGTGACATTACGGGCGTTGCCCAAGCAGGTTGCGACCGAAGGGCCAGCCTGGATCAGATTTCGGCTTGCCGCGGACTTGGAATAGAAGTGATCTACGGTTTATTGCGCTGCGGTCGGGCCGTGACAGCGCGCGCGGAATCGTCTAAGTCCGATGATACTGAATTGGCAGAGTAGGTGCAGACATGGATAAGCACGAACACGGATCTGTGGATGTCTCGACCAATGAAAAATCCCTGGCGCGCTTTGCTAAGGCGGTCGCATGGACGGTTGTCATTATTTTGGCCTTCCTGTTGTTTCTTGGCATTGTGAACGGCTGATTTTTGGGGATGATGAGCCAAGTCATTCGAGTTACAGCCGCGCTGATCGGGCTCTTTATCCTGGCCGAGTGCGCAAGCACGGCTGAGCCAATTTGGGCGACCGACGCCGAAGTTTCGCGTGCGGTTTATGTTCACGAGGGTCCGCCGAAATTGACCCTGTACACGGTAATCAACAACAAGAATGGCACCGGCGCGCATTCTGCGCTGATGGTCAATGCATCACAACGGGTGATCTTTGATCCGGCGGGAACCTGGCACCATCCCAAATTGCCAGAACGCAACGATGTCCATTATGGAATGTCGGACGCGGTTGTGGATTTTTACGTAGATTATCATACCGTGTCACATATCGTACCGTCATTCAGGAAGTTGTCGTTTCGCCAGAAGTGGCGCAACTGGCGATGAACCGGATGATGGCCCACGGCGCGGTGCCCAAGGCGCTGTGTTCGCGCAGCATAACGTCAATTCTGGCGGCCATTCCGGGCTTTGAAGGGGTTTCAAGCACTCTGTTTCCAAAGCGGCTGTCAGCGGCTTTTGGCGAGTTGCCCGGTGTGACGCGTGAAGTGGTCTACGATGACGATTCAGATGACAATTCTGGCGTCATTCAAGCGCCGCCGGTGTTGCTGCGACCAGTTCCCTAACTTCGCAGATACCGCATCAGGCCGAAATACGAAGGGCAATCCGTCGCGCGCACCGTGCCGGAAAGCAGATTTGGTTGTGGTCGCGGCCATGCTTTAGGCCTAATATTCTGCCGGTCCGCCTGATTGCGCTGGCGGGCGAGGGGATCAAATGCCTGTTCGTGAGGATCTTGATGACTATCTGATTGCGCCTGATCCGGGCCGTGCCGGGCTGACCCGCGCCGTCCAAAGCACTGATCAGACCGGCCAGGTCACGACGATTTCGGTGGTTGAAGAACGACCGCTGACGATTTACTTGAACAGCCAGGAAATCGTAACCGCGATGACCATTGGCGACCATCCGGAATATCTGGCGCTCGGTTTTCTGCGCAATCAGGGAATGTTGCCTGATGCCGCCGCAGTGACTGCGGTGCAGTTTGACGACGAAACTCAAACCGTGGTGGTGCGCACCAATCAGCCCACGGATTATGAACAGAAACTGAAGAAAAAAACCCGCACGTCCGGCTGTGCCGTGGGCACCGTGTTTGGCGACATGATGGAAGGTTTGGACGGGTTGGTGCTGCCGAAAGCCGAGGTGCGCACATCCTGGCTGTATACGCTGGCAAACAAGATCAACCGCACGCCGAGCCTTTATCTGGCGGCAGGTGCGATTCATGGAACCGTGCTGTGCCGCCGCGACCGTCCGCTGGTCTATATGGAAGATGTCGGTCGGCACAATGCGGTGGACAAGATTGCCGGTTGGATGCTGTCCGAACAAGTCCCGGCGGATGACAAGATTTTGTACTCAACCGGGCGGCTGACATCGGAAATGGTGATAAAAACTGCGATGATGGGCATACCGGTGCTGGTGTCGCGGTCAGGGTTTACCGCCTGGGGCGTCGAGATTGCGCGCGATGTTGGGTTGACGCTGATCGGGCGCATGCGCGGACAACGGTATCATTGCCTGTCAGGGGCCGAGCGTCTGGTGCGCGATGTCGACCTTGGTTCGGTCCCGGATGAAGGCAACCGCCACCGACGCAAGAGCGCGGACACCTGATGCGCCCCTTGGGCGTCATTCTTGCGGGCGGCCTGGCCACGCGAATGGGCGGCGGCGACAAGGGGCTTCTTGACCTTGGCGGTCAGAGCATATTGCGGCATGTCATCGACCGGATCAAACCGCAGGTGGGCGGTCTCGCGTTGAATGCTAATGGTGATCCGGCGCGATTTTCAGAATTTGGTCTGCCGGTGCTTGCAGATTCAATTGGCGGCTATGCCGGGCCGCTCGCAGGCGTGCTGGCAGGTCTGGATTGGGCGGCTGAAAAAGGCGCCGAGGCGATTGTGACCGTGGCTGCTGACACACCGTTCTTTCCCAATGATCTCGTTGCGCGGCTTGCAGCGGCGGCAGTTTCAGCCGGAACCCCGATTGCCCTTGCCGCCACGCCTGACGCAAAACGAGGCCAAGTGCGCCATCCGACATTCGGGCTGTGGACGGTGGCATTACGGGATGACTTGCGGAACGCGTTGAACGGCGGTTTGCGCAAGGTGGTGCTGTGGACAGACCGCCATGGTGCCGCAACCGCGCTGTTTGATGCGGACCCTTATGATCCGTTCTTCAACGTCAACACGCCAGCCGATCTGGACCATGCCCGGGCGATGTTGGCGGAGGGCGTGATATGAGGGTTTTCGGCGTCGTCGGCTGGAAAAACGCCGGCAAGACCGGTTTGATCGAGCGGTTAGTGACAGAGATCACCAGGCGGGGCTTCTCGGTGTCCACGCTCAAACATGCGCATCATGCCTTTGACGTGGATCAGCCGGGCAAAGACAGCTATCGCCACCGTCACGCCGGGGCGAGCGAGGTTTTGCTGTCGTCACGCCATAGGTGGGCTTTGATGCACGAAAACCGGGGCGTGGCCGAGCCGGCGCTTGCGGACCTGTTGGTCAAGCTGGAGCCGGTCGATCTGGTTCTGGTCGAGGGTTACAAGCGCGACGCCCACCCAAAGATCGAGGCGCATCGGGCGGCGACTGGCAAGGCGTTGATTGCGCGAGAGGATGCCTCGGTCGTTGCAGTCGCCAGCGATGTGGCCATTGTGGGACTCGATGTGCCGGTTTTTGCTCTTGATGATGCGGTTGGAGTGGCGGATTTCGTGCTGAAGCAAGTTGGGCTGCGGTCTGACGAGCCGGGCGAACGTCCTGACCTGAAGCCGCCGCGGCTGAAAAACGATTGTTTTGCCCTGCCGTCTGGTGTGGATTGGGTGCCCGTTGACGACGCTCTGGCCACATTACGACACGGGCTTACGCCGATTGTGGGCCTGGAGACTATGGCGCTGGATCAGGCGCTGGATCGGGTGTTGGCAGCGGATGTCGCCGCTAAACGGTCAAACCCGCCGGGCGCGAATTCGGCAGTGGACGGTTTTGGGTTTGCGCAATCAGCCACAGGTTCGGGTGCGCAGGTCCTGCGCCTCGTTGCTGGCCGCGCCGTTGCCGGGGCACCCTTTGCCGGCGCGATTCCGAGCGGTCAGGCGGTCAGAATTCTGACCGGGGCGTTGCTGCCGGCTGGTGTTGATACAGTGGTGATGCAGGAAGATGTGAACGAGCGTGACGGATATGTAGCAATTGATGCGCAAGTGCGGGCCGGTGCGAATACCCGCATGGCAGGCGAGGATGTAAAAGCCAAAGATATCGCATTGAAGACAGGGCAAAAAATCGGGCCGCCTGAAATTGCGCTTTTGTCCGCCACAGGCATCACCGAGGTTTCAGTGTATCGGCGCCTGCGTATTGGCGTTCTGTCGACTGGTGATGAGATTGTGAAGCCCGGTAGTGATCCGTCACCGGCAAAAACCTATGACGCGAACCGACCGATGTTGTTGAGTGTTGTCGCGAAATGGGGCTATTCGCCGGTCGATCTGGGACACGTGGGTGATGATCGTGCGGCGCTGCGCGATACTTTGAAAATCGCAGCGCGCCAAGTGGATGTCATCCTGACATCAGGCGGCGCGTCTGCTGGCGACGAAGACCATGTTTCGGCCCTGTTGGCAGAGGCCGGGGCGCTGTCGACATGGCGGATCGCTTTGAAACCCGGGCGGCCGCTGGCGCTCGGGCTTTGGGACGGCGTGCCGATATTTGGATTGCCTGGTAATCCGGTGGCAGCGCTGATCTGCACATTGATCTTCGCGCGCCCTGCGATGGCTGTGTTGGCGGGCGGTTCCTGGCCAGCCCCGCACGGATTCACAGTGCCGGCAGCGTTTGAAAAGCGCAAAAAACCCGGGCGGCGTGAGTATCTTCGAGCCCGCATGAATGTGGCCGCAGAAGCCGAGATTTTCGCCTCGGAAGGGTCTGGCCGGATTTCCGGGCTTAGCTGGGCCGATGGTTTAGTGGAGCTCGAAGTTGGCGAACGCCGCATTCGGCCAGGCGATCCGGTCCGCTACATCCCCTATGCCAGTTTCGGGCTTTAGGCGATTACCTAATCGAAGGTTCCGGTCACGCGGCCAAGCAACATGAATGCACGCGCGGTTCTCGTGTCGGTCATCAGGGCTATGTCCTGGTCGCTGGCGGTTTTTTCAAATTCGGACAATACGTGATCGAAATTGCGCAGGAAATGATGCACGGAATCCCGGAAAATTGTGTCTTGCCGCATCCGCCCCGCAACCAGCGCCAGGCTGGATCGATCGCGAATACCGCCAAGTGCTGCCATCGTCTTGCCGCGTTCACCTTTCGCAAATCGGCGCCAAATCTCGGTCCGCGCCCGGTCCGGGTGCAGATCGTCCATATATATGCCGTCTTGGGAAATCAGGGTCAGCACGTCCTGGGCAGCCTGAATCAACTGCGACACATTTCGATCCTGCAGCGCACGGCGCAGGGCGCGAAACCCCTCTTTGTCTTCAGCTGTTTCCGGAAAATGCAACGCGCGAATAAAATCGTCGACCGACAAGGGCGGCGCAATAGCCTCTGCCGGTATGCCAAGAGCCAGCGAGGCCTGCTCCTGCGCCGGTGAACCATGTGCAATCGCCAAAGCTGACCGTTCGTCAGCCGCCAACTGCTCGGCCCCGGGGCGGATCGAGGTGAACATCGCAAGCGTCGCGTCTGTCTTGCGCTGAGCGGCGGCAATTTCATCCAATTTTTGTTCCACAGCGGGCTTCATGCCCAATATACCGGATTGCTGCTGTTGAATGTACGTGTGTCGCATCGCGTTTATCGCCGCTTGCAGACGCGTGGATTCCTCTTTCATGATCCGGCCACTGCGAACTGCGGCGGCAGCCACCCAGATCAACGCCACTGGCATAAAGATCGCGATGATCGCCATGACGAACCGCAGGCTGTCGACTTGCGGGGCGGTGCTATCGCCGTCGCTTGCCACATACATGAAAAACAGCGTGATCCCCAACAGCCAGACCACCGACAGCACGCCCGGTATCAGCACGCTCAAAGGGACCGGCGCGCCATCATTGCGCCTGGAAAATATTCCCAGGTCTATCGGCTTGTGCTCTTGCGGCTCGGCCATCCCCCGCGGACCCCACAGACAAATTTTACAAGAATTTGATCTTCAGTATTTCATAGGTTTTATCGCCACCCGGCGTGCGCACGTCGACGCTGTCGCCGGCATCCTTGCCAATCAGGGCGCGGGCCAGGGGCGATTTGATGTTCAGTCTGGCCGCCTCGATATCGGCTTCAGGTTCGCCAACGATCTGATAGGTCTTTTCTTCATCAGTGTCCTCATCGACCAACGTGACCGTGGCGCCAAACTTGATTGTGCCCGACAGGTTGGCTGGATCGATCACTTCGGCAAGGGACAATGTGCCCTCCAGTTCCTTGATCCGACCTTCGATGAACGAATGTTTCTCGCGGGCCGAATGATACTCGGCATTTTCCGACAGATCACCGTGCGCGCGCGCCTCTGCAACCGCCTTTATGATTGCAGGGCGGTCGACAGATTTCAGCCGCTTCAATTCACTGTTCAGCGCGATGTTGCCCGCGCGAGTCATCGGTATCTTTTCCATTTTTCTCTTCTGCATGCCTGGGCGCTTTGGTCAAATTAACTTTATCGCTCAGCGTACGCGGGATTTCAAACACCTGACCCAAGTGGCACATGGATTGCAAGCGGAACGTTATATTATGGCGATAACGCGCAGTTTCTGCACCTGTTTGTGTCGCTCGCCGCCCGTGTTACGTCGTGTCGCAATTGACCGCTTTATGACCGTTGCGCTAACGAGTTGCCAGCAAGGGTTCGCAAGGCCCATACCACGATCGGGAAAAGAGGATAGGCATGGCCGAAATCGAACGCGAGTCGATGGAATATGACGTTGTGATTGTCGGAGCCGGGCCGGCGGGGCTTTCGGCGGCGATCCGGCTGAAGCAAATTGATTCTGACTTGAACGTGGTGGTGCTGGAAAAGGGCTCTGAAGTAGGTGCACATATCCTGTCTGGCGCGGTTCTGGATACGTCGGGTCTGGACGCGTTGATCCCGGAATGGAAGGCCAGAGGCGCGCCGATCACCGTGCCGGTCAAGAAAGACAACTTTTACATGCTGGGGTCGGCGGGAAAGTTTCGGATTCCAAATTTCCTGATGCCGCCGCTGATGAACAACCACGGCAACTATATCGTATCTATGGGCAATATCTGCCGCTGGATGGCAGAACAGGCCGAGGCATTGGGCGTGGAAATCTTTCCCGGTATGGCCTGCTCGGACTTTGTTTTCGGCGATCGCGGCGAAATCAAAGGCGTTGTTGCGGGCGAATTTGGCAAGAACACCGACGGCACCCTGTCGGACGCTTACGAACCGGGGATGGAGCTGCACGGAAAATACGTTTTCATATCCGAAGGCGTCCGTGGATCGCTGGCAAAGCAAGTGATCGACAAATACGATCTGGCAGCTGATTGCGATGTCGCCAAATACGGCCTTGGCATGAAAGAAATCTGGGAGGTGGATCCGGCCAAGCACAGTGAGGGCACGGTAACGCACACCGCAGGCTGGCCGCTAAACTCGAACGCCGGTGGCGGGTCGTTCATTTACCATCTGGACAATAATCAGGTCTATGTCGGCTTTGTGGTGCACCTGAACTACGCAAATCCGCATCTTTATCCGTACATGGAATTTCAGCGCTTCAAACATCACCCGATGGTTGCCGACCTGTTGAAGGGCGGCAAGCGTGTGGCCTATGGCGCGCGCGCCATCACCGAAGGCGGCTGGCAGTCAATACCAAAAGTCGCCTTTCCGGGCGGGGCGCTTTTGGGCTGTTCAGCGGGGCTGGTAAATCTGCCGCGTATCAAGGGGAATCACAACGCCATGCTGTCAGGTATGGCGGCGGCCGAGGCAGCAGCGGCCGCGATCAAGGTTGGGCGCTCGGGCGACGAACTTGCCGCTTATGATGCCAAGCTGCGGTCAGGCCCGATAGCAAAAGACCTAAAGCGCGTGCGAAACGTCAAGCCGTTGTGGTCAAAATACGGGCTGATGGTTTCGCTCGTACTTGGCGGCTTCGATATGTGGACCAACAACCTGTTTGGTATTTCGATCCTGGGCACACTGAAACACGGCAAATCAGATGCCGACGCGACCGGCCTTGCGGCTGACCACAAGCCGATTGACTACCCCAAGCCCGATGGCACCTTGTCTTTCGACCGGTTGACCAATGTCAGTTACTCGATGACCAACCATGCAGAAGGCCAGCCGGTGCATTTGCAGCTAATAGATGCGGGCATTCCGATCGCAATCAACTTGCCGAAATTCGCTGAACCCGCGCAGCGTTACTGCCCGGCGGGAGTTTACGAAGTGGTAAGCGACGAGGGCAAAGCCCCCCGGTTCGTGATCAACTTCCAGAACTGCGTGCACTGCAAGACTTGCGACATCAAAGACCCCAGCCAAAATATTAACTGGACCGTGCCACAAGGCGGCGACGGTCCAAATTACCCCAACATGTAATACCAACGGCCCCCAGATTTGACTCAAGGGGATTCCCACGAGCGGCGTGATCTGATTCAGTGGCATCAAGGCAAGGGAGGCTTTGATGGCAGTAAGGATTACGCGAAAAGACAAGTCCGCAGGCGAGCTTCGCCAGGAAGCGGCGCGGTGCCGGGATGGGAAAGCGGCGCGACGGATGTTGGCGATTGCCCTGGTTCTGGATGGGGTTGACCGCAAGACGGCGGCAGAAAACTGCGGCATGGATCGGCAGACGCTGCGGGATTGGGCCCACCGTTACAATGCGGAGGGCGTGTCGGGCCTGTTCAACCGTCGCCCGCCGGATCCACCCTGTCTGCTGAGCGCGGCACAGAAGGAGGAGTTGGCGGAAATGGTTCGGGCGGGTCCCGACCCCGAAACCGATGGGGTTGTGCGCTGGCGGCGCATTGATCTGAAACGCAAGATCGAAGAGCGCTTCGGCGTCACCATGCATGAGCGAACTGTTGGCAAACAATTGGCAAGCCTGGGCTTTCGGCGTCTGTCGGTGCGCCCGCAGCATCCGAAATCCGACCCGGATGCACAGGAGGCTTTTAAAAAAACTTCGCCGCAGAGGTAGAAGCAGCCTTGCCGGAAACAGCCCGCAGCAAGCCCCTGGAGATATGGTTTCAGGATGAAGCGCGGGTTGGCCAGCAGGGCACGCTCACCCGTATCTGGGCCGAGCGTGGAACACGCCCCCGTGCCCCGCGCGACACCCGCTATATCTGGAGCTACATTTTCGGCGCCGTCTGCCCGGAACGGGCTGAAGCGGCCGCTCTGATCATGCCACATGCCGACACACAGGCCATGAGCGCGCATCTCGCCGAGATCGCTAAAACCGTCGCATCGGGCGCACATGCCCTTCTCATTCTGGATGGCGCTGGCTGGCACGGTTCGGCAGAGCTGGAGGTACCCGACAACATCACCCTGCTCAAACTCCCGCCCTATTCCCCTGAACTCAACCCGATGGAAAATGTGTGGGCTTATCTGCGTGCCAACAAGCTCGCCATATCCGTCTTCGACAATTATGAGCAGATCGTCGACAGGTGTTGCGAAGCATGGAACTTCTTTGCAAACGACAAAACCGCAATCACGTCAATCACTACCAGACAATGGGCCAAACGGTCAACGACTAGGGCCGTTGGTATAAATCCTTCGTTAACTGAGCGGCAAATAGGCCGGTATGCATTGTTCTTGCTGGGCTCACGCACTACTTTGCGCAAAAGCACCGACCCTGAAAGGAAGCGTACTTGGCCCTTAAATTTATTCGAGCTTCCATTTTCGCGATATCCGCATTGGGTGTTTGGGTATCGACCCCAGTATATGCCGATGGCTATGCGGGGCCTTATCTTGCAGCCCGAAATGCCCAGATTGAAAATGATTTTCAGGCGGCGGCGCGCTATTTTACCCTCGCCCTAGTCCAGGATCCAGCCAACACCGATCTCATGGAAAGTGCCATTCTGGCGCTGGTCGGACAGGGAGACATTAAGCGCGCAGTTGCCATGGCGCGTCGATTGAGTGCCCTTAACAAGTCACACCAAGTGGCCAATATGTTGCTTTTGGCCGAGGCTGTTAAGGAAGATGGCTATGAGGCGGCGTTGGAGCTGCTGGAAGATGGTGAAGTTGTCGGTCCGCTGGTGGACAGTTTGACACTTGCCTGGGTTCAAGTTGGGCAAGGAAATATGTCGGCAGCGCTTGGAACATTTGACGAGGTGGCCAATGCCGAAGGCACCCAGAGTTTCGGACTGTATCACAGAGCGCTTGCACTGGCGATGGTCGGGGATTTGGAGGGCGCCGAGGCAATTCTGGCGGGCCAGGCAGGTGCCAGCATCCCAGCAACACGTCGCGGCATAATTGCGCAGTCGGAAATTCTCAGTCAACTGGAACGCAACGCCGATGCCTTGACCTTGATCGATACCGTATTTGGCGCTGATCTTGATCCCGGCTTGCTGGATCTCCGCGAGCGACTTGGAGTTGGCGAGATGCTGCCACTGACTTCAATTAGAAACGCCCGCGACGGTTTGGCTGAAGTATATTTCAGCGTCGCCGGAGCGCTGACTGGCGAAACCAGCGATGGCTACACCATTGTATACACCAGGGTCGCCGAATACTTGCGCCCTGACCACAGAGATTCTATCCTGCTGACCGCGCAGCTTTTGGAAAACATGGGCAGATACGAGCTGGCAACATCTGCCTATGATCGCATTCCGCGCGACGACCCGGCGTTTCATTCGGCGGAGCTGGGCCGTGCCGAAGCGTTGCGGCTTTCAGGCAAAGTCGATGCGGCCATCGAAGTATTGCGGCAACTTTCCGAAAGCCACGCCGAGCAATCCGCGGTCCATGTGGCGCTTGGCGACGTGTATCGGCGGCTTAGCCGCTATGACGAGGCCAACGGGGCATATGATCGGGCACTTGCGCTTTACGAAACCCCCGAACAGGCGCAGTGGTCGTTATTTTACCTGCGCGGCATCACCCACGAAAGAATGGACAGGTGGGATCTGGCCGAGGCTGATTTTCGCATGGCGCTGGAGCTTAATCCCGATCAGCCGCAGGTTCTGAATTATTTGGGCTATTCACTGGTTGAAATGAAAGTCAATCTGGACGAAGCGCTCGACATGATCGAACGGGCTGTCGAGGCACGCCCCAATGATGGCTATATCACCGACTCGCTTGGATGGGTTCTATATCGGCTCGGGCGCTACGACGAGGCGGTGATCCATATGGAACGTGCGGCCGAACTGACGCCGGTGGACCCGATTGTGAATGACCATCTGGGTGATGTTTACTGGGCCGTGGGCCGCAGGCGCGAGGCTGAGTTTCAGTGGAACCGGGCGATGTCGTTTGAGCCTGAAGAAGAGGACGGCGAACGGATCCGGCGTAAGCTGACTGTTGGTCTGGACCTGGTGCTGGAAGAAGAAGGTTCCGACCCGATCTCGGTTGCCAATGACGGCTGAGGTTTTCGCTCCGGCGAAAATAAATCTGACACTGCATGTGACTGGGCAACGGGCGGACGGGTATCATCTGCTCGACAGTTTGGTGGTATTTGCCGATGTAGGCGACCTGATCACAACCGAACCGGCTGAGGATACTTCATTGCGTGTGATCGGCCCGGCTGCGGGCGGCGTTCCAAAAGGCTCCAAAAATCTGGTATTAAAAGCTGCCCAGATGATGGGCGCGGATCGCGGCGCGGCGCTGACGTTGCACAAAGTTCTTCCTGTCGCCTCCGGCATCGGCGCCGGATCGTCCGACGCAGCGGCGACATTGCGGGCTTTGAGCGCGATGTGGGGCACTGCTGTGCCTGATGCAGATGCGCTGATTGCGTTTAGCGCTGATGTGCCAGTTTGCATGACCGGGCGGCCTGCCCGAATATCCGGAGTCGGCGAATGTGTAAGCGCCGTTTCGGTGCCGCGCGTCCATATGGTGCTGGTCAACCCCAATGTTCGCCTTGCCACAATTCAGGTTTTTGGCGCATTGCAACAAAAAGAAAATTCAGCGATGCAGACAGAGCTTCCAAGGTGGCGGGACGTGTCGGAATTTTGCAACTGGCTTGCGGCACAACGCAACGATCTGGAAACTCCGGCACGTAATCTGGTTCCGGGCATCGGTGCCGCGATCAGCCAGATTTCAGCGACTTCCGGGTGCCTTTTGGCCCGCATGTCAGGCTCTGGCGCCACCTGTTTTGGGCTGTATGCCAGCGCCGCAGCAGCAAGCGCCGCCGCGGCAGTGATCAGCGATGCCCACGGTGATTGGTGGGTGATTTCGGCCGGTCTTTGGCCAACGCCTAACTAACTCGCGCCACAACGTATTCCGTAAGGTCCAACAGCATGCCGCGGATTGGACCATCGGGCAGTCTTTTTAACGCCGTCTTGGCAAGCGCGGCCCAGGCCAAAGCATCAGAACGTGCAGACTTCAGCGCTCCATGTTTCTCGAGCAATTCCATCGCGTGATCCAGATCGCGGTCTTGCTGGCGGCCCTGTTCGATAACGCGCTCCCAAAAGGCGCGTTCTGACCTGTCTGCTTTAGCCACTGCCTTGATCAACGGAAGCGTAACTTTACGTTCGCGGAAATCGTCGCCAATGTTTTTGCCAATCGCATCGGTACCGCCATAATCCAGCAAATCATCCACGATCTGAAAACAGATCCCAAGCGCGTCGCCAAATGTGGCAAGCGCCTGCACCTGATCTGCCGAGCCGCCTGCTATGACACCCCCGACTTCGGTTGCCGCCGAGAACAGCGCGGCGGTTTTGCCGCGCACTATTTTTAGATAAATTTCCTCGTTGGTCGCAAGGTCCTGCGATGCGGTCAGTTGCAGAACCTCACCTTCAGCGATCGTTGCGGATGCATTTGCCAGAATGTCCAGAACCCTGAGTGATCCGGTCTCCACCATCAACTGAAATGATCGCGAAAACAGATAGTCCCCAACCAGAACACTGGATTTGTTGTCCCACAGCAAGTTCGCTGTCGGGCGGCCACGGCGCCGTTGACTTTCGTCGACCACATCGTCGTGAAGCAGGGTTGCAGTGTGGATAAACTCCACGCTGGCAGCCAGATGGACGTGAAACGGGCCGTCATAGCCGAAAATGCGCGCCGCTGCGAGCGTCAGCATTGGGCGAAGACGCTTGCCACCGGCCTCGACCAGATGCGCAGTCAATTCGGGTATGCGCGGCGCGTGTTGCGATGCCATTCGATCGCGGATCAAGTCGCTTACCGCATCCAGATCGCGCGCCAGATGCTGGGCCAATCGTTCGTGGGGTCCTGTTATGGCGTCATCCAAACCCATCACGGTCACGTCACATCTCTCGACAAACGGGGGCGACTGCCCTTAAGTCACGGATTATGAAAGAGCTTCTGCGCACCACAGATCTGACGATCATTGCTTACGCCTCTGCTCTTCTCCAGAGCGAGGGTATAGACTGCTTTCCGATTGACGTCCATATGAGCGTGCTTGAAGGATCCGTCGGGGTATTGCCGCGCCGCGTGATGGTGCGTGAAAAGGATCATTACCTGGCCGAAAAGATTTTGCTGGAGAACGACATAGACCTGGGGCGCTAGATAGTGGGCTTTGACCAGGCTGATTTAACAAAAGATCGCTTCCTTGGTGGGCTGTTGCAAGTCTGGCAGCCGCGTTCTGGATACCGGGCCGGGGTTGATCCGGTCCTTCTTGCAGCCGCTGTTGCAGCCCGCCCCGGGCAGCGGGTTCTGGAACTGGGATGTGGCGCTGGTGTGGCCAGTCTGTGCCTTGCGCGCCGGGTGCAGGAGTTGCAGGTGACCGGGGTGGAAGTGCAGGACGGATATGCTGCACTTGCCAGACGCAATGCAACGGAAAACAAGATCGACATGACTGTGGTAACGGCGGACGTTTCAAGATTGCCGGGTGCTTTGCTCGAGCAGAGCTTTGATCACGTCTTTGCCAATCCGCCGTATTTTCACCGTGCCCGTGGCACGCCCGCTGCCGATACCGGGCGCGACAAGGCATTGGCGGGCAACACATCACTGGAAATTTGGATTAATGCTGCGACGCGGCGACTGAAACCCGGCGGCCATCTGACGGTCATTCATAAGGCAGAAGGACTGTCAGATCTTCTCGGTGCCTTGGACCAGCGGCTTGGCAATGTTCAGGTCAAGCCGTTAGCACCGCGATCCGGTCGCGCTGCCGAATTGGTGATTGTGGTGGCCCGCAAAGGCGGACGTGGGGCATTCCGCCTGCTCGCCCCGCTTATTTTGCACCAAGGTAACCGTCATGAATGTGATGGCGAGAGTTACGCGCAAGTCGCAAACGGTATCTTGCGTGATGGCGACCCCCTTGAAATCGGCTGAATTAGGAATTTGGTAAGATATACGGCGCAACTCTGTGTTTATGCACAGGAACGGCCATTGCACGTGACACAATCCAAAAAATGTGGTGCACTGACGTTACGGGCAATTCCAAAACAGGAGGACGGCTATGAACTTGAGTTCGCATCTGCAGGAGCTCCGGAAAAAACATCAATCCCTAGACGAGCGGGTAGAGGAAGCACAACGAAGCCCTGGCACCGACGATCTTCAGGTCACACAACTCAAAAAAGAAAAACTCCGACTCAAAGAAGAAATTGCGCGCCTGACTCACGCCTAAGTGGACGCGGCGGCGGTGCTGGCCCTTGCAGCCAGATATGCACCGCCAGATATCAAGACGGCCGCCATCAATAGCGGCCAGCGCGGCGCGGCATAGCCGGCCACGATCAATGCAAGTGTTGACAGCAGCGGTGCGGCGTATGACACAACGCCCAACAGCTGGATGTCGCCTTTTTTGACGCCAATATCCCAGACATAGAACGCCAGACCCACGGGGCCTAGCCCAAGCGCCAGTACCGACCACCATCCAAGGCCGGTGGTGGGCCAGGCGGTGTTTTCCAGCATTATGTGAGCAATGGCAGACAGAACTGCGGCCAGTATGCAGAATATGGCGACGCTTTCGGTTGGGACGCCGCCAAGCCTGCGCGACAGCACCGAATAGCCGCTCCATGTCAGCGCGCATCCGAGTGCCATAGCGTATCCGGTGGCGTAGGCAGGATCAAATCCCGCCGCCCCGGCAATTACAATGATTGCCGCACCCAGAAAACTGACAAATGCCCCGGCGATATGACCGGATCGAAGTTTCTCGCCCGGCAACAGTCCGGAAAAGAGAACGATCAAAAGCGGCCAGAGATAGGTGATGAGCCCTGCCTGGGCTGCCGGAGCGGCACGCAGGGCCGAGAAATACAGCAAGTGATAGCCAAACAGCCCTGCTGTGCCAAAAGCATACACCTCCCACGAAATGTGGCTCAGCGCCGTCAAACGGCCCGCGCGCATCGACCAAATTAGCCCGATTGCGCCGCCAATGGCAAAACACATGGCATTTAGTTGCAGTGGCGGAACCGGGGCTGTTGCCACCGTGAAAAGCGCCAGCAACGCCCAAAGCAATACCGCAAATGATCCAATCAGGGTTGCACGAGAGCGTGGCATTCAAGGCTGGCGTTGAAATACTGTGACAAGTGGTCTTTGTATTGTTCAGACGAAAAACTGGGCACCGTTCGCTGAAATCGTCGAACCGGAAATAAAGCCCGCGTTGTCCGAAGCCAGAAATGTCACACAGCGCGCGATCTCTTCAGGCTCGCCCAGGCGTCCAACCGGAATCTGCGGGATGATGCGCTCGTTCAGCACCTTTTCATCGATCGCAAGAACCATTTCGGTGCCGATGTAACCCGGGCAGATTGCGTTGACTGTAATGCCAACGCGCGCACCTTCCTGGGCCAGTGCTTTGGTGATCCCTAGATCACCGGCCTTGGCGGCTGAATAGTTTGACTGGCCGGCCTGACCTTTCTGGCCATTGATCGAACTGATGTTGATCACCCGGCCGAACTTACGGGTGCGCATGCCTGGCCAGATCGGGTGGGTCATGTTGAAAACACCGCTGAGGTTGGTGTCGATAACTTCTTGCCACTGCTCGCGCGTCATCCGGTGAAACATCGCGTCCCGGGTAATACCGGCGTTGTTGACCAGCACCTCAACCGGGCCCAGATCGGCCTCGACCTTGGCAATGCCTGTCACGCAGGCGTCGTAATCAGCGACCGACCATTTGTAGGCGGCGATGCCGGTTTTGGCGGTGAACTTGGCCGCAGCATCGTCGTTGCCGACATAGTTGGCAGCGACGGTGTAGCCGGACTCTTTCAAGGCAACGCTAATGGCTCCACCAATTCCACGGGTGCCACCCGTCACAAGCGCGATCCGAGACATTTTGCTCTCCATAATCAAAGTAATTTTAGCTCAGTTTGACCGTTACAATGCGCAACATAGTTGCGCAACGCATAAATTGTTACGGGCGCTCCAGACACATGGCAATACCCATTCCGCCGCCGATGCATAGTGTGGCAAGGCCTTTTTTAGCGTCGCGCCGCTGCATTTCAAACAATAGCGTGTTCAGAATCCGGCAC
The DNA here is from genome assembly GCA_965237505.1 of Paracoccaceae bacterium. Lineage (GTDB taxonomy): Bacteria > Pseudomonadota > Alphaproteobacteria > Rhodobacterales > Rhodobacteraceae > NVTR01. The sequence continues at coordinate 63,162 of CBDEFR010000009.1, forward strand.
CCAGAGGCGCCGATCGGATGGCCTATGGCAATGGCGCCGCCGTTCACATTCACCAGATCCGGGTTCCAGCCCATGTCTTTGTTCACCGCACAGGCCTGCGCGGCGAAGGCTTCGTTGGCTTCCACCAGGTCCAGATCCTCGGCCTTCCAGCCTGCCTTTTTCAACGCTTTGCGGCTTGCCTGGATCGGACCGGCGCCCATGATCGACGGGTCCAGACCGACCGTTGCGTAACTCGCAATCCGTGCAAGCGGCTGGATGCCGCGTTTTTCGGCGTCATCGGCACTCATCAGCAACGTGGCTGCCGCGCCATCGTTAAGGCCGGATGCGTTGGCGGCGGTGACGGTGCCGTCCTTCACAAATGCCGGTCGCAATTTCTGCAGCGATTCGATCGTCGCGCCGTGGCGGATGTATTCATCCTTGTCGACAACGGTGTCGCCTTTGCGGCCTTTGACCGTGAATGCGACAATCTCGTCGTCAAACTTACCGGCGTTCTGTGCGGCGTCGGCCTTGTTCTGGCTGGCAACGGCGAATTCATCCTGCATGTCACGGCTGATCTGCCATTGCTGGGCGACGTTTTCAGCGGTCTGACCCATGTGGTAGCCGTTAAAGGCGTCCCACAGCCCGTCGCGGATCATCGAATCGATATATTTGACGTCGCCCATTTTGTGACCTGCGCGCAGATGCGCAACATGGGGCGAAAGGGTCATGTTTTCCTGGCCACCTGCGGCGATAATGTCGGCGTCCCCAAGCTGAATGTGCTGAGCGCCGAGCGCCACAGCACGCAAACCAGAGCCGCAGACCTGGTTGATGCCCCAGGCCGCACTTGCAACCGGCAGGCCGGCGTTGATGTGGGCTTGGCGCGCAGGGTTCTGGCCCTGACCGGCGCTAAGTACCTGGCCTAGAATGGTTTCTGATACTTCGCCCTTGTCAATTCCGGCCCGTTCTACAACGGCTTCCAGTACGGCGCTGCCCAGATCGTGGGCCGGCGTATTTGCGAATGAACCGCCAAAACTGCCGACGGCGGTGCGAGCGGCGGATGCGATCACTATATTTGTCATTCCTGGCTCTCTCACAATTGGATATGGCAGAATATGCGACGCGGTCACAAAATCGTTGGCCGCCATCCCCGCCCGATAGCGGACTCCTATGCTGCAAGTGCAGAAATATCAACCGACAGAGTATTCAGCGGTGATCAGCCCCAGCATTGCGCGCAATATTTCCGTGACAGGACGGGAATTTCCAACGGGGCTAACCCGCTTTGCGGTCTTGCTCCTGGTCCTGAGCCCAATAGGGGCGCAGCGTCGGCATGCCGAAATAATACCCCTGCATGCAGTCGATACCGGCATCGGCCAGGAACTTCGCGTCGTGCTCACACTCGACCATTTCGGCGACGGTAAACATGTCAAAATGTTGCGCGACAGAGATCAGTGCTCTAGTTAACACCTGATTGTCCGGGTTTTTGTGGATGCCTTGGGTAAACTGCCCATCAATTTTTAGGATGTCGAAATAAAAATCCTTGAGATAGCGAAACGCTGTGTAGCCAGCCCCAAAGTCATCAAGCGCGAAGGCGACGCCCAATTTTTGCAAATCGGTCATGAAGGCCTGAACGATATCGGGCATTACCATGGCCGAGCGTTCAGTGATTTCTAGGATCAGACGTTCCGCGACCGTAGGATCATGTTTGAACCCCTTTTTCAGGGTCTGAATCCAGCGCTTATAGCCGATCGATCTGGCCGACATATTTATCGCCAGCCGCAGCGACGGTTCATCTTGTAGCGCCTGTAACCCGATTTTGAGCGCCAGACAGTCAATCTTTCGCCCGATTTCGTCGGTTTCGACCACATCGATGAATTCACGCGCAGGGATGATCCGGCCCGAACTGTCCATGATGCGGATCAAACCTCGTAAAAAGCGGTTCGATCCGGGCGTTGAGTTTGCACAATCGGCTGGTAGGCCAACATCACCTGTTGTCGGTCCAGCGCGTCGCGAACAAGCTCGAGCACATTTTCGTCGCGTTCAGCAACGGCCATGGACAACGGATCGCTCATATCCAAGACTTCTTCTGTCCCGTCCATATGCCTGCCAGTTGCCATCGCGCCTCTCCACACTGATCGCGTCCAATTTGGCCCTAGATCCCTTAAGCCGGAGTTAATGTTCTCATTTAGTTCCAATTCGAGTAGACATAGAAAATGTGAAATTCAGGTGCAATGACCGGAGTCGAAAATGGACGGTAGATGCGGTTGGAGCGGCGATGATCCGTTATATGTCGACTATCACGACACTGAATGGGGGGTGCCTGAATACAATAGCAAGGCTTTGTGGGAAAAGCTGATCTTGGATGGATTCCAGGCCGGGCTTGCCTGGATCACAATCTTGCGGAAACGGGAAAATTTTCGGACAGCGTTTGAGGGCTTCGATCCCAATAAGATCGCGACCTGGTATGAGCATGATGTTTTGCGATTGCTGAGTAATCCCGGTATCGTTCGCCATCGCGGTAAGATTGAGGCCACAATTGGCAACGCCCGGGCGTGGATCGAGATTGAAACACGCGACGGGTTCGACCAATTCCTGTGGCGATACGTGGACGGAAAACCTCTGCAGAACCAGTTTCAGACAATGGCCGACATTCCCGCCGAAACTGAATTATCGAGGCAAATTGCCAAGGATTTGAAATCGGCTGGTTTCAAGTTTTGCGGACCAACAATTGTCTATGCTTTTATGCAAGCGGTCGGAATGGTCAACGACCACATTGTCGCCTGCCCGTGCCATGCGAGCGTCGCCAAACTGGCGGCGCTCAGCCCGATGTCTGGAAGCGATTGAATGGTGTCGTCGACAGGCTGTCGCCAGCAAAATTTTGCACGGCCGCGGCAAATGTCTTGAAATAGTCGGTCGCCTGAACCGCGGCCAACGTTTCGGCGGTGTCCCATTCGCCAATGTGGACCCGTGATGTGCCGTTCTTGCCAATACTCACTGTGTATTTGAACGCTCCGGCCGTGTTCGGATCGCCCTGAATGGCGGTGATGAATGCCTCTATTGCTTGCTGCCATTTGGGCTCGTCGCCGGAATATTCATAGCAGATACAAATTCCGTATTCCATCATGTCCTTCCATCTGCCTGTTTGGCTGCTAAAACCGCGATAATTGCTCTGGCACTGTCACTGTACCAGTCCGCGTCGCCGCGCAGCCGGGCAATTTCAAGCCCTTCCCGGTTCAGGATCACTGTGATCGGCAGACCGAGCACCGCCATATCGCGGGCCAGATTCTGTTTTGGATCCAAGAGCACCGGCAGGTTGGCAATGTCGACCTCTGCAAAAAACCGTTCGATTGCGGGCAGGGTGTTGCGTCCGGTCGCAATTGTGACGACTTCAAAATCATCGCCGCCAAATTCATTCTGCAACGCATCCAGCGACGGCATCTCTTTTCGGCACGGGGCGCACCAGGTGGCCCAGAAATTGACAGCGACGTATTTGCCTTGCCAGTCGGACAACTGATGCTCCACGCCTAGGGGATCGGCGAACGTCGCCTGAGAAACGTTTTTAGGGTCGGCAAGGAAGATCAGTTTCTTCATGCTGCCTTCGCGCAATGCTTCCAGCGCCTCGGTATCCATTCTGGCAAATGTTTCCGGGTTTGCGCTTGGTTCTTTCGGCGCGTAAATGACGCCGACAATACCTATGATCGCCATAATACCAAAAACGGCGGTCAGAGTGGCGGGTTTGGAGCGCTTCATTATTTTCACCTCTTCATTCGAGGGTGGTTACGACATGGCGAATGACACCGAAACGAACACCATGTGGGGCGGGCGGTTTGCCGAAGGGCCGGACCCGATCATGGCGGCGATCAATGCCTCGATCGGGTTCGACAAACGACTGTATGCCCAAGACATCGTAGGGTCCCGTGCCCATGCGGGCATGTTGGCAGCACAGGGTATTATCACGGATAGTGATGCAAGTGCGATCAGGGAAGGCCTGCTCACGATCTTGTCAGAGATCGATAGCGGGGATTTTGAATTTTCTGTGGCGCTGGAAGATATTCATATGAATGTCGAGGCGCGGCTGAAGGAACTTATTGGAGAGCCAGCGGGTCGCCTGCACACCGCCCGGTCACGTAACGATCAGGTTGCGACGGATTTTCGGCTTTGGGTCCGCGATCAGGCCGATGCATCGGTCGAAGCGCTTGTGGGTCTTTGCCGGGCGTTCCTTGCTCAGGCCGAGGCTGGAGCGGAGTGGGTGATGCCTGGATTTACGCATTTGCAGACCGCGCAGCCGGTTACATGGGGCCATCACATGATGGCATATGTGGAAATGTTTGGCCGTGATATGTCGCGATTTCGCGATGCGCGGACGCGGATGAATGAAAGCCCGCTTGGCGCGGCTGCTCTGGCGGGCACGTCATTTCCGATCGATCGCGACGCCACCGCGAGCGATCTTGGTTTTGAAAGGCCAATGGCGAATTCACTTGATGCAGTGGCGGACCGCGATTTTGCGCTGGAATTCCTGTCGGCGGCAACAATCTGCGCCAGCCACCTTAGCCGCATGGCGGAAGAGCTGGTGATCTGGTCGTCGGCCCAATTCCAGTTCGTCGCGCTGAGCGACCGGTTTTCCAGTGGCTCTTCAATCATGCCGCAAAAAAGGAACCCGGACGCGGCAGAGTTGGTCCGCGCCAAGATCGGCCGGATTCTGGGGGCGACGGTTGCGCTTTTCACAGTGATGAAGGGTTTGCCGCTGACCTATTCCAAGGACATGCAGGAGGACAAGGAACTGGTCTTTGATGCCGCTGACAATCTGATGCTGGCGCTTGCCGCCACGGAAGGCATGGTGCGCGACATGACGGCCAATCAGGATGCGTTGCGTCTGGCGGCGGCAAGCGGGTTTTCCACTGCGACCGATCTGGCAGACTGGTTGGTGCGAGAACTTGGACTGTCGTTTCGAGATGCCCACCATGTAACGGGTTCGCTGGTGGCCTTGGCCGAGGCCAAGGGTTGCGATCTGCCGGAATTGGCAATTGAAGACATGCAATCTGTTCACAATGGCATCACCAATGCGGTCTTTGAGGTGCTGGGGGTTGAGAATTCTGTTGCATCGCGCAAATCTTATGGTGGGACAGCGCCAGTTCAGGTGCGCGCGCAAATTGCCCGTTGGAAGGAGCTTTTGTCATGACACGTCTTATTGCCGGACTTCTGACTGCCTGCTTGCTGGCCGCTTGCGGTGCGGATGGCGAGCCACTGACGCCCCGCTACAGTGCCAAGACCACAATCGGTTTCAACTCCAAAACCGGTGCCTATAACAACACCGAACTTGGCATACATTTTGGCAGCTGATCATGTCACCGCTACGGATTATTTACTTGGCGCTCGCGGTCTGGGGGGCGATCGAGGCAATGACTTCATATTATGGGTTGTTCCTAGAAGTTGGAACCTTTCCCCCTTGGCACGGCTACGACTGGTATGTAAATTTCGAATTGTCAAACCAGCTTCCAGTGGCGGTAATCGCCCTGACCGTCTGGGTCGTTGCTGAAACCCGGGTTCGGCGCAATTGGTCGGCACTTTGGTCGATTCCGGCAACATTGCTGCTTGGCCTAAGCTGCGGATTTCCGCTTTATCTGTTCTTACGCACAAGACAGATTGCCTGATGGATCATTTCCATTACAAGCAAGGTGTCCTTTGCGCGGAAGGCGTGCCGATCCCCGATATCGCAGCTGCCGTTGGGACACCGTTCTATTGTTATTCCGCCGCCACTTTGACCCGGCATTTCCAACTGTTTGACGAGGCATTGGCCGGTCTGGACCACCTGGTCTGTTTCGCGATGAAGTCCAATTCAAACCTTGCTGTGCTGAAATTGATGGGAAATCTAGGTGCCGGGATCGATGTGGTGTCGCTCGGCGAGTACCTGAAAGCCAGAGCGGCCGGAATTGCCGGCGAGCGAATTGTGTTTTCCGGCATCGGCAAGACGCGCGAAGAAATGCGCGCGGCTCTGGAAGGCGGTATTCGTCAGTTCAACGTCGAGTCCGAACCTGAGATGGAAGTGCTGGATGATGTGGCGCTGTCGCTTGGCAAAATTGCGCCGATCACGATCCGGATCAACCCGGATGTTGATGCCAGGACCCACGCGAAAATTGCAACGGGTAAAGCAGAAAACAAGTTCGGAATCCCGATCACCCGGGCACGCGCGGCTTACGCTCATGCGGCGAAATTACCTGGCCTTGATGTCGTGGGCATCGACGTTCACATCGGCAGCCAATTGTGCGACCTTGAGCCCTTTGAGACAGCATATTCCAAAGTCGCAGACCTGACCCGGCAACTTCGTGCCGATGGGCATGATATTCGCCGTCTCGATCTGGGTGGCGGGTTGGGTATTCCCTACGAGCGCTCCAATACTGCGCCGCCGCTGCCGATGGAATATGGCGAGGTGATCCGGCGGACAGTTGGCGATCTGGGCTGCGAGATCGAAATTGAACCAGGTCGCCTTATCTCTGGCAATGCCGGGATCATGGTAAGTAAAGTCATCTACGTGAAATCCGGCCAAGAACGGGAGTTTGTTATTCTTGACAGTGCGATGAACGATCTGTTGCGGCCGGCGATGTATGACGCGCATCACGATATTATCCCGGTCGCTGAACCTGCGCCGGGAATTGAAAACACAACTTATGACATTGTCGGACCGGTTTGCGAAACCGGTGACACGTTCGCCCGCGAACGGGCTATGGTGCCGCTGAAATCAGGCGATCTGGTGGCCTTCAGATCGGCAGGTGCCTACGGCGCGGTTATGGCATCGGAATATAATTCTCGCCCGTTGATACCGGAAGTTCTGGTCAGTGGGGATCAATTCGCCGTCATTCGGGCTCGCCCGACCTTTGACGAGATGATAAACCGCGATACCATTCCAGAGTGGCTCTGAGCCGGGGATTGTGCCTGATCGGACTGAAAAGTAGGGTATATGGCCGTAACGCCGACAAATTCCGAAACCGCGCTGAAGCAACTGCGCTGGCCGTTAGCGCTCACCAGGGCAGGCATGTTGTCCGAAAGCGTCATACGGGCATTCTGGCCGCTGATTTCAGTTGTTCTGTTGGTGATGGCGGTTCTAATGAGTGGGCTGCACGAGGCGGCAGCGCTGGAATTTGCCTGGGCAGCGGCAGTTTTTGCAGTCCTCGGGGCCATTACGCCTCTGGTATTTGGCTTTCGGGTATTTCACTGGCCGCGGCGAGCGGACGCGCTGGCGCGCCTGGATCAAGCCCTTGCTGGACGCCCGATCACTGCGATCCTGGATGAACAGGTGATCGGGTCGGATGATCCGGCATCGATTGCGGTCTGGCGGGAACATGTGATGCGCATGGCGGCCCGCGTCGCGCGAGCGCGCGCGCTGCAACCGAACCTTCGGGTGTCGTCGCGCGATCCCTATGCGCTGCGTTATGCGGCACTATTGGCCTTTGTGATGGCGCTTCTTTTCGGCTCGATTCTGCGAATCTCTACGGTCACCGAACTGGTCCCCGGACAGGGCGGCGCTGCGTTTGCCGGTGGTCCGGCCTGGGAAGGTTGGGTAGAGCCGCCACTCTACACAGGCAAGCCGTCGATTTATCTGGCCGATGTAAAGGCAGATGATTTGACCGTCCCGGCCGGCAGCCGTCTGACGCTTCGACTTTACGGTGAAGTCGGCGTCTTGACGGTGTCTGAAACCATATCCGGCCGGATCAATGACATCGGCAGCGCTGCCGATCCAAGCCAGAGTTTTGAGATCGCGCAGTCTGGTACGCTTGCAATTGAGGGGCCCGGTGGCAAGATCTGGCACGTTCAGGTGACACCGGATGGCATTCCGGTGATTGCCCATGACGGCGAGGTTGAACGCCGCATCAACGGCGATATACGGCTGCCCTATGTGGCCAGCGATGATTACGGCGTGCGATTTGGATACGCAGAGCTCGGGCTGGACCTTGAAGCGGTGGATCGCCGGTTTGGCCTGGCGAGCGAACCCGAGCCGCGAAACTTGATCACGCTTGATCTGCCAATGCCATTCGGTGGTGAGCGAACCGAGATTCGCGAGACCCTGATTGACAATCTTTCGCAGCACCCGTGGGCTGGCCTGCCGGTCCGGGTGTCGCTATTCGCCACCGATGCTTCCGGCCAGATCGGCAGGTCAGAGGATCAGCCGATTATCTTGCCGGGGCGTCGGTTTTTTGACCCGCTGGCGGCGGCGCTGGTCGAGCAGCGCCGATATTTACTATGGAACCGCCAAAATGCACCAGAAGTGGCGAACGTGCTGCGGGCAGTCAGCCACCGAGCTGATGATGTCTTTGACTCACCGACGGCCTATCTGAAGTTGCGGATGGCAATGCGTCGGCTGGAACTGGGCTTCGCTAACGCCGAGCTGTCTTTGGACAAGCAGGCAGAGATCGCGCAGGTGCTTTGGGATGTCGCAGTTCAAATCGAAGATGGTAACTTGTCGGACGCGCTGGAACGCCTGCGCCGGGCGCAGGAGCGGCTGGCGCAGGCGATGCGTGAAGGCGCCTCCGACGAAGAGATTGCCGATTTGATGGATGAACTGCGCCAAGCGATGCAGGATTACATGGCGCAGTTGGCCGAGCAGGCGCGGGACGACAACCAGTTTTCGGACAATCAGAACGGGCAGGAAATTACCGGCGACCAGCTGCAAGATATGTTGGACCGACTGCAGGAACTGATGGAACAGGGGCGCATGGCCGAAGCACAGCAATTGCTCGATCAACTGCGCCAGATGATAGAAAACATGCAGATCACGCAGGGTCAGCGGGGCCAGCGTGGTCTCGGCCAGCAGGCCCTTGATGGTCTGGCGGACACGCTGCGCCAACAGCAGGGTTTGAGCGACGATACCTTCGGCGACCTGCAGGATCAGTTTGGCCAACAAGGGGAACAGCAGGGTCAGTCCGGCGAGCAAGGGCAGCTTGGGCCGCGGGGCCAACAGGGGCAGCAAGGACGAAGCGGCCAGCAAGGACTGGGCCAGGAGCTAGGCGAAGGACAAGGGCAGGGGCTGAGACGCGGTAACGGTCCTGGCAGCCTGCTCGCGGATCGGCAGCAGGCATTGCGCGATCAATTGGGTCTGCAATTGCGCAATCTGCCGGGGGCCGGAACGTCCGGCCAGGCAGGCCGCGATGAACTTGATCACGCCGGGCGCGCGATGGACGGCGCCGAACAGGCCCTGCGCCAAGATGATCTGGCTGGCGCTCTGGATCGTCAGGCGGAAGCGCTGGAAGCATTGCGCGAAGGAATGCGGCAACTGTCCGAAGAACTTGCCCAGCAACAATTTGGACAATTCGGTCGGCAAGGCGACGCATTTGGCCGTGGACAAAATAATGAAAATCGCGACCCCCTTGGCCGCGATGCTGGTACCGCCGGGCGGGTTGGCACCGACAAACTACTGCTGCAAGGTGATGATGTCTATCGCCGTGCACAAGAGCTCATTGACGAAATACGCCGCCGGTCGTCAGAGCAGGACCGCCCGGAAATGGAATTGGATTACCTGAACCGTCTATTGGATCGTTTCTAGGGAACCGGGCCGAAATCTGAACTTCTCTGATGCAGGCAAATCACCGGCCTGCCGATCGCTCCGCAACAGCAGACGGCGAAAAATCCTGAAGAAGGCGCGAATCAGTGTTAACGCGGCGATTCCATTGCCTATCGAAGGCGTGGAATGCGCATGGCTCGCGTATGGCTGATTTGCCAGAAACTGGGTGGTTGACAGAGCGCGCGGGTGAAAGTTTACGGCCGGTTAACGATTGCTCGAATTGCGGTGCGTCGCCGCAAGTGGGATCGTCCCATGCAGCGAATCGCCAGCCGCCAGTCAGGCGCATGCCCTATAGCTTTGACGAGATCATCCCGGTGTTGAATCCGCCCATGCGCAGCTCGTCGTGCAGGCGCTGATATTCGATCTTCGGGCAGCGGTTCTGGATCACCGTAATGCCGCGGTCGGTCGCTCTGCTGGCAGCCGTCGCATGTTGCACGCCGATTTGCATCCATATAGTCCTGAGCCCCGACAGCACCTGCAATGCTTCGTCCACAATCGCCGGCACTGCGCCAGAGCGGCGGAAAATATCGACCATGTCCACATTTAACGCGCGCGGAATCGACGTCAGGTCGGGATAAATTTCTGTTCCGAACAGCCGTTCACCCGCATGGGCGGGATTTACCGGGACAACCGTATAGTTCCTGAGGCCAAGATAGCGCGCGACAAAGTAGCTGGGGCGCAGCGGATTGGTCGACACGCCGACGCAGGCGATCACTTTGGTGCGCTTAAGAATGGCGCGCAGTTGAGTGTCCGAATAGCCCATTTCGCCACTCTATCAAGCCTGTCAAAAAGAAAAAGGCGCCCGATCAAAATTGATCAGGCGCCAGTCACGGAACGAGGGACAGTGAAGGTGGGATTGGATGTTCCATACCCAAGCCCATAACATAGAGGTAGGCGCGAACTGCCCGTCTTAAAGAGGATGTAAGCAAACTGTGAACAGCCGTTTTAAATGGGCCTGATAGTCGCCACTCAGCTCTCGCGGCTGTCGTTTACCCCGGCGGATCTCCACTGATCTGAGACAGCAGTGTTGTCAGCCTGTCCACTGCGCGCTGCATGATCGCGTCCACGGACACCCGCAGAGAATTGATCCAATCAACATAATCGGTCAAATACGGCTCGGACTGGGGCGTCAAACTGACGATCTGGGGCGCGTATACATAGACCAGCGCCATGACTGCAAAAAGCAGAACCGTCCATGCAAATCCAAGCCGGAAACTGCTGCGTCGGCGCTTATCCCGTTCGACTATGTCAACCTCGCTGTCGGCCCCTTGGGACGACGCGGTGAGCGTGGAGTTGATTTCTTCAATGTCAGGCAGAAGATCGCGGCGTTTGCTGACGCTGACGGCCGCCACCGCCTTGGAGCCAAGGTTGTCGTCATCCAGGCCGCGCAGGCGCGCCATGCGTTCCTGAATATTTGCATTGGTCTGGTTCGCGCCTTGTTGCAAGCCAAGGTCCGGCTGCATTTCCAAACCGCCGCCTTCGCTCGCTCGCTTGGTGGTCTCGCGCTCGGCTTCTTCGCGCAAAATACCGGTAACGCCGTCATCCAGCGGTTGCTTGCCTGGCGTGTCCTGGCTGGCGACGCTGGCATCTGGCGGTGTTTCATATTCGGGTGCGACATGATCTTTGGTCGGATCCCGGGCTTCAGGTTCGTCTCGGATTTCGGGGCCGTCACCGTCCTGCTGAATATCGACTTCCTGTGGTGCCTGTTCATCTTCGGCAGCTCCGGTTTCTGCGCTGGCGGACACTTGCGCATCTTCAGTCTCGCCACTTTGAGGTTCAGCCACATCAACCGGATCTTCGGCGCCTGGTTCCTCGGCCAGGTCCATGTCCTGATCGCCATGTCTTTGAAACCAGGTGTGCCCGCAATTTGAGCACTGCACGTCACGTCCGTTATCGGGGATGACGTTGTCATCCACCTCATATTGCGCACCGCAATTTGGACAAATCATACGCATGCCGCCACCTCAACCGTCTTATTCTTGGCCATAATACCCGCTTGGGCACGTCTAATCATCAGAGCCGCTGCTTTATTTGGGGTGAATTTTAACAAAGGACGGCAGACAATCCAAGCTCTTGCAAAAGCTTGGATTGAAACGGTGCCCTTGCTGAGGCAAAACTGTCGCGGAAAGCCAAAATATGGGGATCGGCGTGATACAACTGGCAGATGTGTCCTATGGCTATGGTGGTGACGATTTACTGTCTGGTGTCTCACTAGATCTGCAGCCCGGATCGTTTTACTTCCTGACCGGGCCATCGGGTGCCGGCAAGACCACATTTCTGAGAATCTGCTATCTGGATCTGGTGGCCACCAAGGGGCGGGTCACGCTATTTGACAAAGAGGCCGGCACTATGACGCGCGACGACATCGCTCTCACGCGGCGACGAATCGGTGTTGTGCACCAGGACTGCCAGTTTCTGGATCACTTACCGCTGGCCGAAAATATATCGTTGCCGCTAGAGGTGTCCGGGAAAAGCGGTGATGCAAAAAATCTCAAAGATCTTTTGGATTGGGTCGGTCTTGCAGACCGTGCCGAATCGCTGCCACCGGAACTGTCTGGCGGTGAGCGTCAGCGGGCAGCGCTGGCCCGAGCGGTGATCATGTCACCGGATGTGGTGATCGCGGACGAGCCGACCGGAAACATCGACTGGGAAATGTCCGAGCGGTTGTTGAAATTGCTGATCGAGCTGAACAAAATGGGCAAGTCGATCCTGATCGCCACCCACGACCTGGTTCTGATCCGGGCTGCCAAAGCGCAGGTTGCGGCGCGAGTTTTGCGGATTCGCCACCGGCAATTGCAGTCGGCAGGAACAGACCTTTGAGCCGCCTGGCTAAATTCGCGATCCAGTCAATATTGGCAAGCCGCGCCGACCGGGCGGTGCCGCCGTCTGGCTACACCGCGCGGTTGACGCTATTTACCTCTGCGGCGATGGCGTTTCTCGCGGTATTTGCGCTGGCATTGTTGCTCGCCACGGGTCGCCTTGCCGATCGCTGGTCATTGGAACTGGCGCGCACCGCGACAGTGCGCATTTCGGCCCCGCAAGCTCAGTTGGCGATTCAGACCGAGGCCGCGCTAAGGGTTTTGCGCGCCACCCCCGGCGTCGACTCGGCCCGGGTTTTGGACGAAACCGAGAAACGCGCCCTGCTGGAGCCGTGGTTCGGCCCAAACCTGCAACTGAAAAGCCTGCCGATCCCGGCGCTGATCGAGGTGACCGAGGCTGACCCCGGTATTGATGCCGCCGGGTTGCGCCTGCGCTTGCAGGCCGAAGCGCCCGGCGCAATTCTGGATGATCACACCCGGTGGCGCCAACCGCTTGTTGCTGCCGCTGACCGGCTGCGATTGCTTGGCTATGTGGTCATTGCTCTGATTGCGGCGGCGACGGCGGCGATGATCAGCTTGGCGGCGAATTCCGCATTGGCGGCCAACAGGCGGGTCATCCAGGTGCTGCGTCTGGTGGGCGCGCGCGACGTCTATATCGCCCGTGCATTTGTTCGGCGCTTTGCTCTGCGCGCATTCATTGGGGCTTTGGCTGGCACAACACTTGGCGCAATTGCTGTGCTGACACTGCCGGGGGCTTCGGCTGAAGGCGGGTTCCTGACCGGGCTGGGTTTTCAGGGCGCGCAATGGCTGTGGCCGCTTTTGATCCCGCCACTGGCCGGGATCGTGGCTTATGTTGCGACCCGCATGGCGGCGTTTCGGGCGCTTGGCAAGATCACCTGATGGCTTACGCAATCCAATGGCTAAGGTCGCTGATCTTTATCGGTCAGATGTACGCGATGATGCTGGTGCTGGCGATCTTTTTCACGCCATTTGCGCTCGTTTCGCGGGACTGGGCGTTCAGGGCGGTACACGCCTATTGCGGATGGGTTCGCTGGACGGCGCACTGGATGATCGGGCTGAAAAGTGAAATTCGAGGCACACCGCCAACTGATGAAGTGCTGATCGCCGCGAAACATCAATGCTTTTTCGATATTATCATGATCGTTCACGCCACCCCGCGACCGAAATTTATCATGAAATCGATCCTTAAATGGGCGCCGATCCTGGGATGGTATGCGTTGCGTATGGGTTGTGTTCCGGTTGACAGGGGCAAACGCAGCGCGGCGATTGCGCAGATGATAAAGGGTGTCGCAAATAACAAATTTGACCCCGGTCAGCTGATCATTTACCCGCAAGGTACGCGCGTCGCACCGGCATCGTACCGGCCCTACAAGATCGGAACTGCGGTTCTGTATGAACAACTGGGCCAGGATTGCGTGCCCGCCGCGACCAACGTCGGGGTGTTCTGGCCGCGCCACGGGTTTTATCGCAAGCCCGGCCTTGCGGTGGTCGAGTTTCTGCCGCGCATTCCGGCGGGCAAGTCGAGCGATCAATTCATGGCCGAACTTGAAGAGATCGTCGAATCCGCCTCAAAACGATTGATGGCGGAAGCCGGGTTTGACGTTGCTGGGGATGAATTACGTTGATGCGCTGAACCAGCTGCAGCGACATTTTGGGCAGCCCGGCTGCTCTTCGATTTCAGGGCGCTGACTGGGTGCTGCCAGATCAAAGGCCCAATACCCGCAATCCGCAATTAGGCGGCCAGACCTTTCGTGCCGATATCCAAATACTTCTGCCGCCGTTCCTTGCGAAGCTGGTCCGGTTTCTTCTTGGTCAGCTCTTTCAGCATCGCCTCGATGGTTTTCCCGACCGCATCGATGGTTGCCGCCCGGTCGCGTTGGGCACCGCCAACGGGTTCGGCAATGATCGTGTCCGCCACGCCCAATTTCAGCAAATCCTGTGCCGTCAGGCGCAAGGCTTCTGCGGCCTCACGCATCTTTTCGGCGTCTTTCCAGAGGATCGAAGCGCAGCCTTCGGGGCTGATCACCGAATAGATCGAATGTTCCAGCATTGCGATGCGATCCGCTGTGGCAAAGGCCACGGCGCCGCCTGACCCGCCTTCGCCGATGATCACCGCTATGATCGGGACCTGGACCTGTAGGCATTTTTCGGTCGTGCGTGCGATCGCTTCGGACTGGCCGCGTTCTTCAGCGCCTTTGCCGGGGTAGGCACCGGGCGTGTCGACAAGCGCGATGATCGGCAGATCGAACCGATCCGCAAGCTCCATCAGGCGAACCGCCTTGCGATAACCTTCCGGTCGCGCCATGCCAAAATTGCGTTCGATGCGGGTTTTGGTGTTGTTGCCCTTTTCATGCCCCATGACCACGACAGGAATACCGTCGATCCGTCCCAATCCGCCCATCACGGCGTGGTCGTCGGCGAAATTCCGGTCGCCAGCCAACGGCGTGTATTCGCTGAGCAGCGCCTCGATGTAATCCTTGCAATGGGGCCGGTCCGGATGACGCGCCACCTGACATTTTCGCCACGGCGAAAGGTCTTTATAGAGATCCTTCAGCATCGCGGCCGCCTTTCGGTCGAGGGCCGCGGCCTCTTTCTCGACATCCATTTTCTCGTTCGCCCGGGCCATGGCGCGCAATTCTTCGGCTTTGCCCTCAATCTCGGCCAGAGGTTTTTCAAACTCCAGATAGTTGGTCATGATTGGGCTCCGTTGCCGCGCTGACAAAACTTATATGACGCTGTGCACAGGCCATTGCAACTGGACACCTGTCGCGCAAATCGTTGCGATCATTTTTAAACCAGCAATGTGAAATTAGAAGGCGCGCGCGAGTGGCGTTGGCGTAAGAATCTCCTACGTAATTCTGATAATTCGGGTGAATTATCGAGGATTATTGGGATGGCGAGGGAAAAACGCGAGCAACTTCGTATTCGAATCGGAGATTATCGCGCAAAATCTGCGGCGGGATGGGATTATGATAATAACACCGTATCTTTTGTTTTTGGGCGATGCGCCGGACCAGCTGGCGGTCAAGGTTGCGCAGGGCATTCGCGACTGGCGCCCTGACCATGCGGTTGCTCAGTTTCGCATGCCGGGGTGCGGGGCGGATCTTGGCATAGCTGACATGTCACTTGAGCAAGCCAAAGCTGCCGGTGCCAAAACGCTGGTGATTGGAGTTGCCAATCGCGGCGGCGAAATTTCGACGGCCTGGAAAGAAGTTTTGGTGCAGGCGCTGGAGCTGGGTTTTGACATTGCCAGCGGGCTGCACAACCTGCTGCGCAACGAGCCAGAGCTGGTCGCCGCCGCCCATTCACGTGGCGCAACGCTGCACGACGTTCGGGTGCCGACAACGGCCTATCCGATTGCCAATGGCAAGAACCGTTCGGGAAAGCGCTGTCTGGCTGTCGGCACCGACTGTTCGGTTGGCAAGATGTACACGGCACTGGCAATGGACACAGAGATGGTCAGGCGAGGGTTGAAATCTACGTTCAGGGCAACCGGGCAGACCGGGATTCTGATCACCGGTTCGGGGGTGCCGCTGGACGCGGTGATCGCAGATTTCATGGCCGGGGCGGTGGAATATATTACCGCGGACAATGACGACGATCATTGGGATATGATCGAAGGGCAGGGCAGCCTGTTTCATGTGTCGTATTCAGGGGTCACAATGGCGCTGATCCACGGCGGTCAGCCAGATGCGCTGATCCTGTGTCATGAGCCGACGCGGGCGCATATGCGCGGTCTGCCCGATTACCGGCAACCGTCGCTCGTTACTTTGCGCGATACCGCGTTGACCCTTGCACGTGTCGCCAATTCGGGGTGCCGGGTGGTCGGCATTTCGGTGAACACACAGCACATGGCCGAGGCCGAGGCCACGAAATATCTGGCCGGGGTAGAGGCGGATATGGGTCTGCCGACGGTTGATCCGTTTCGCCACGGTGCCGGGCGTCTGGTGGATGCGCTGGAAGCAATTTAGGCTGGCCGCGCGCGCGGCGTTTGGCGGCTGCCTGCGGCGCGGATATTTGCTGCAAGAAAGAAGGTGCAGGGTTGCAAATAACGGTGAGCCACGATGTGTTTCGTTTGGTCGAAGCGTTCAAGATCTCGCGCGGGTCGCGCACTGAAGCACATGTTCTGACGGTTCGGATCAATGATGACGGGCACCAGGGCTGGGGCGAGTGTGTGCCCTATGCGCGTTATGGCGAGACATTGCAAAGCGTTAAAGCGCAGATCGGGGGGTTGCCGTCGGGGTTGACGAGAGCCGCGCTGCAGGAGCATTTATCGGCCGGTGCGGCGCGCAACGCGGTGGACTGCGCGTTGTGGGATCTGGAAGCCAAGCGCACTGGGCAGAGGGTCTGGCAATTGGCCGGTCTTTCAACACCTTGCCCGGAAATCACCGCCTACACATTGTCGCTTGACAGTCCGGGAAACATGCAGCAATCGGCGGCCAGAAATGCGCACCGTCCATTGCTGAAAATCAAACTGGGCACACCTGATGATATGGACCGCCTCGAAGCGGTGCGTCGCGAGGCGCCAGTATCCCGCATCATTGTGGACGCGAACGAAGGGTGGAGCGCTGAGGTTTATGCCGATCTTGCGCCGCATCTGGTGCGTCTGGGCGTGGAGATGGTGGAGCAACCGTTGCCTGCGGGCCACGACGACATGCTGGCAGAGATTGATCGTCCGCTGCCGGTTTGCGCCGATGAAAGCTGTCATAACCGCGCCAGTCTGGCGGCGCTGAATGGCAAGTATGACATTGTCAATATCAAGCTGGACAAGACCGGCGGACTGACCGAGGCGCTGGCGCTGCGCGCGGCGGCGCGCGCCGCAGGTTACGGCATCATGGTGGGGTGCATGATCGGCACATCGCTGGCTATGGCACCGGCGGTATTGCTGGCCCAGGGGGCCGCATTTACAGACCTTGATGGCCCGCTGTTGTTGGCGCAAGACCGTGAAAACGCTTTACTTTTTGACGACGCCGGGGTGCATCCGCCGACGGCAGCACTGTGGGGTTAGGGAGAATATGAAGAGCCGGATCGTTTACGTGAACGGGGATTATTTGCCCGAGGCAGACGCCAAGGTTTCGATCTTTGATCGCGGCTTTCTGATGGCCGACGGGGTGTATGAGGTTACGTCGGTTCTGGATCGCAAGCTGATCGCGTTTGAGGGCCATGCTGAGCGGCTTGAGCGCTCATTGCGCGAGTTGGACATGGCCTCGCCGGTCAGCATGGACGAGCTTTTGGTCATCCACCGTAAGCTGGTAATCCGCAACGATCTGATCGATGGATTGATCTATCTGCAAGTCACGCGCGGGGCGCCCGCTGACCGGGATTTTGCTTTTCCTGACCCGGATGAAACGCCCTCGACGCTGGTCATGTTCACCCAGTCAAAGCCCGGTCTTGCGGACAATCCGCAGGCCAGAAAAGGCATTAAAATCATATCTATAGACGACATCAGGTGGGGCCGTCGCGACATCAAAACCGTGCAGTTGCTGTACCCGTCGATGGGCAAAATGATGGCCCAGAAGGCCGGTGCGGATGATGCCTGGCTGGTCGAGGGCGGGCAGGTGACCGAGGGCACCAGCAACAATGCTTACATTGTCAAAGGAAACCGGATTATCACCCGGCAACTGTCCAATGACATCCTGCACGGGATCACCCGGGCGGCGGTTTTGCGGTATGCTAGGGAAGCGCAGATGGAGGTTGAGGAACGGGCGTTTACGATTGCCGAGGCGCAGGGCGCGGACGAGGCATTTGTCACCTCGGCGTCGGCATTTTTGATGCCGGTGGTTGAGATTGACGGGGCGGTTCTGGGCGACGGGAGGCCGGGGCCGGTGGCGGTTCGGCTGCGCGAGATTTATATCGAGGAGAGCCGGAAAACCGCGATTTGAAGGTAAAGTTTAAAGTCTTTAAACATTTCAAAGGGGGGTGTTTAAAGACTTTAAAGGTGTGTTCGCAAGATATTCTGCCTGATTTTTCGGCAGATCGCGGCGTTCGGGCAGTTAGGGGAATGTTAACGGGATGCGGTATGGGACGGGTGTGAGTCTCGCTTGTGCTGAGTCGTGAAAAAACTGGGAATTTTTTCATTCGCACGAAATAAAGGCCAATGATGGCGTGGGTGAATTCGGGAGGCGGCGAGGTTTTGATCGAGTAATGTTGCGCATGAATGCGCACATTACGGGTCGTTAAATCATGATAAAACCATCACCGCGTTTTCGCCCTTTGAAAGAGAAATAGAGGAGCGCGAAATCGGCACGTCTTTTGACGCCGGGGTCGATCGACTTTGAACGGTGGCAAACTTCGGTATGAAATCCTTCAGTCTCAACACGGTGAATTATACCAACGGCCCCCAGATTTGACTCAAGGGGATTCCCACGAGCGGCGTGATCTGATTCAGTGGCATCAAGGCAAGGGAGGCTTTGATGGCAGTAAGGATTACGCGCAAAGACAAGTCCGCAGGCGAGCTTCGCCAGGAAGCGGCGCGGTGCCGGGATGGGAAAGCGGCGCGACGGATGTTGGCGATTGCCCTGGTTCTGGATGGGGTTGACCGCAAGACGGCGGCAGAAAACTGCGGCATGGATCGGCAGACGCTGCGGGATTGGGCCCACCGTTACAATGCGGAGGGCGTGTCGGGCCTGTTCAACCGTCGCCCGCCGGATCCACCCTGTCTGCTGAGCGCGGCACAGAAGGAGGAGTTGGCGGAAATGGTTCGGGCGGGTCCCGACCCCGAAACCGATGGGGTTGTGCGCTGGCGGCGCATTGATCTGAAACGCAAGATCGAAGAGCGCTTCGGCGTCACCATGCATGAGCGAACTGTTGGCAAACAATTGGCAAGCCTGGGCTTTCGGCGTCTGTCGGTGCGCCCGCAGCATCCGAAATCCGACCCGGATGCACAGGAGGCTTTTAAAAAAACTTCGCCGCAGAGGTAGAAGCAGCCTTGCCGGAAACAGCCCGCAGCAAGCCCCTGGAGATATGGTTTCAGGATGAAGCGCGGGTTGGCCAGCAGGGCACGCTCACCCGTATCTGGGCCGAGCGTGGAACACGCCCCCGTGCCCCGCGCGACACCCGCTATATCTGGAGCTACATTTTCGGCGCCGTCTGCCCGGAACGGGCTGAAGCGGCCGCTCTGATCATGCCACATGCCGACACACAGGCCATGAGCGCGCATCTCGCCGAGATCGCTAAAACCGTCGCATCGGGCGCACATGCCCTTCTCATTCTGGATGGCGCTGGCTGGCACGGTTCGGCAGAGCTGGAGGTACCCGACAACATCACCCTGCTCAAACTCCCGCCCTATTCCCCTGAACTCAACCCGATGGAAAATGTGTGGGCTTATCTGCGTGCCAACAAGCTCGCCATATCCGTCTTCGACAATTATGAGCAGATCGTCGACAGGTGTTGCGAAGCATGGAACTTCTTTGCAAACGACAAAACCGCAATCACGTCAATCACTACCAGACAATGGGCCAAAACGGTCAACTACTAGGGCCGTTGGTATTAGTCTGCAAATGTTTCGGAAGTTTCTGAGTGCGCGAGTTTCGATCCTGTGGAGCAACAGATTTTGAATGATTGCTTTTTCTGACGATGTCAGTTGCAGTTTCTTAATGCGCTGCACGAGCCTTTCCATCGTGTAGCCAGACCGGAAATAGTAAGGGTCGATGATCAGGTAGTCGAACACGAAACGGCGCAGTTCAGGGTCATGTTCAATGCCGTGCATTTGACATGCTGCGATAAGTTCATCGACTTGGGTTTTGTAATATCTATTTTCCAGGGCCGCCTGTTGCCACTTTTCTTTGTGGCGGTCAGATCGGTCTCTGATCTTGAATGCCGCGTGTACGGCATTGTGCAGTTCATTTACTCTGGTTTCGTGGTCAGAAATGATTTTTTTGAAGTCGGGCATGACGGGATTTCAGGTCTCTGGCTCCACATTCTTCTCAAACGCCACGTCAAAATCGGCCTGTTTCTCAGCACTGGCATCGGTCTGGTATTTGTCCCGCCACTCGGCAAACGGCATCCCGTAGAACACCTCGCACCCCTCGTCCTTGGTCATCTCGATACCACGCTCTTCCGCGGCTTCCTGATACCAGCGGCTCAGGCAGTTGCGGCAAAAGCCGGCGAGATTCATCATGTCGATGTTCTGCACATCGGTGCGCTTTTCGATCAGGTGCTGGCGCAGGCGGCGGAAGGCGGCGGCTTCCAGTTCGAGGCGGGTTTGGTCGTCCATTGGTATTCTCCTTCGATCAGAAATCAGACGAGTTCATGGCGTCGGTCAGCATCGGCGCAAGGCACGCAGCCCATGCGCGCTGACCGGTCTGATCTGCAATCAGATCATGGCGAAACTCCAATAACACATTTGGGCGGCCATGCTGGAGGGCGTGCCGGTCAATGGTATCGCCGGGCAGATAGCCCGCATAAGGCTCGTTGGTGCCGACGCACAGGTCCGGTTCCTGGCGCAGGCGGTGCAGCAGGGGCTGGGACAGGCGCTGATCATCGGCAAACAGCAGGCTGATGTGTCAGGGCCGTGGAGCGCGGCCGTTGAGGCGCGGGGTGAAGCTGTGGACCGCGACGATCACGGTGTCGTCGCGCCGCGCGGCAAGGCGCGTGTAGGCAGCGTGGTAGGGGCGATAATAGGCGTTGAGGCGGCGGGTGAGTTCGACTTCGTTAGCGTGGCGATTGCCGGGGATGATGGTGCCGTCGTAAAAACGCATCAGCAGGGTCGGGTCATCCTCGCCGCGGTTCAGATCAATCACCAGCCGGGAAAACCGCGACAGGATGGCGGTGGCATTGAGGTGCTCTGCCAAATGCCGCGTTACGCTGGCAGCGCCGATGTCATGGGCGATGTGACGGCGCATATCAGCCGCCGACAGGCCAAGATCGCCGCCGTTCACGTCTTCCGGCACATGGTTGGAGGCGTGATCACAGGTAATCAGCCATCGCGAGGCGCGGTTTTCGCCGATGATTTCATATGCTGGGTGTAACATCCGGGCATCATGCAGTTGCAATGCGGCTGACCTACGCAAAACTGCCGGGATGCGCCAGTTGTCAGCCGGAATTAATTCCGCCATAGTCAGGTCTTGCATTAATAATCAAACGACAAAGGATCGAGGCAGCATGAGACGGCTTCGCAATGTCAAGATTGTCGCCACCCTGGGCCCGGCCTCCAGCGATCACGAGACCATCGCGGCGCTGTTTGAGGCCGGTGCGGATGTGTTCCGCCTGAATATGAGCCACGGCGGACACGATGAAATTCGCGCCCGCCACGCAATTATCCGCAAGATTGAAAAAGACACCGGTCGCCCGATTGCCATTTTGGCTGACCTTCAGGGGCCCAAGCTGCGGGTCGGCAAGTTCAAGAACGGCGGCGAAATGTTGGTTGCGGGGCAAGCGTTCCGGTTGGATCTGGACAAGACGGCGGGCAGCGCGGATCGGGTGTGTCTGCCGCACAAGGAGATATTTGACGCTCTTGAGCCGGGGGCGTCGCTGCTGGTCAACGACGGCAAGATCCGCCTGGAAGTCAAGGATTGCGGCCGCGACTTTGCCGATTGCGAGGTGGTGACTGGCGGCAGAATCTCTGACCGCAAGGGCGTGAACGTGCCCGACGTGGTGCTGCCGCTGGCGGCATTGTCCCAAAAAGACCGCCGCGATCTGGAGTTTGTGTGCCAGCTTGGCGTGGACTGGCTGGCGCTGTCGTTCGTGCAGCGCGCCGAGGATGTGACCGAGGCGCGCGCGCTGGCCGCCGACCGGGCCTGTATTCTGGCCAAGATCGAAAAGCCGGCGGGCGTGAACGCATTCAACGACATTCTCAAAGTTTCGGACGGCATCATGGTGGCGCGTGGTGATCTGGGTGTTGAACTGCCGGTGCAAAACGTGCCGCCGATCCAGAAACGGCTGGTGCGCGCCTGCCGGGCTGCCGCCAAGCCGGTGATTGTCGCCACCCAGATGCTGGAAAGCATGATCGAAAGCCCGATGCCGACGCGCGCCGAGGTGTCAGATGTTGCGGCGGCGATTTACGAAGGTGCGGACGCGATCATGTTGTCGGCCGAGTCGGCGGCGGGGTCTTATCCGGTTCAGGCCGTGAAAACCATGAATGACGTGGCGATCGAGGTTGAAAGCGACCCGGTCTATCGACAGGTGATCGATGCCAGCCGTGCCGGGGTCAAACAGACGGTGGCCGATGCGATCGTTTCGGCGGCGCGCGAGATTGCCGAAACCACCAATATCAAGGCGATCTGCTGTTTTTCCCAGTCTGGCACCACCGCGTTGCTTACGGCACGCGAAAAACCGCATGTGCCGATTGTTGCGCTGACCTCGCGGATTGGAACGGCGCGTCGCCTGGCGCTGAGCTGGGGCATGCATTGTGCGGAAGTGCCCGAGGTCGAGCGCTTCAAGATGGCGGTGGTCAATGCGGTGCGGGTGGCGCGTCGCGATGGGTTTGCCGGTGAGAAGGACCATATTGTGGTGACCGCCGGCATTCCGTTCAATCAGGCCGGTTCGACCAATATTCTGCGGGTGGCGCCGTGCGAGGAAAGGTTGATTTTTAGCACTGATCCGGAATAATTCGCGCAGTCGCCCATTTGGAGCGCTGCTTATGACAAATGATTTTTTGCTGGTTCTGGGTCTTTTCTTTGCGGCATTTTCAATCCCGTCGTTCATTGGCGCGTATTCTGCGGGGCAGCCGCCGCGCGCCGCTGTGCTGCTTATTGTGGTCGGCGGCGGGCTGATGTCTTGGGCGGTGTACCAGCAGCCCAATACCTATTCGCTGGCCGGACTGCCGGAACTGATTGTCAGCGTGATCGCAAGGCTTATTCGTTAGCGGTGATCTTCGCTCACAAGACGCGCACCACGGCTAGAGGTTCCCGATTGCGCGGGAATGACAAGGATGGCGCCGCACAGTTGTTCCGCTGTCTTGCGCCGCACGGAATGCTGGCCGCATCAGTTTCCGCTTGCCAGTTTTGGGCGTAGCACTTATATGCCCAGAGCCCTGCTGCGCGGTCGGCCAGGTGGCATGCCGAGTCGCGCGTTAACCGACCCGATAAGGAGACGGAAATGCCCAAGATGAAGACCAAATCCAGCGCCAAGAAACGCTTCAAGGTGACCGCGACCGGCAAGGTGATGGCGGCGCAGGCCGGAAAACGGCACGGGATGATCAAGCGGACCAAGAAATTCATTCGTGATGCACGCGGGATGAGCGAGTTGAGCGCCCCGGACAGCAAGCGGGTCAAAGCTTACATGCCGTATGATCGCTAAGCGAGGTCTGAGAGATGTCACGTACGACCACCGGGCCAGTCACCAAAGCCCGTCACAAAAAAGTTCTGAAAGCCGCCAAGGGCTATTATGGTGCCCGCAGCCGCACCTTCAAGGCGGCAACCCAGGCGGTTGACAAGGCCAACCAATACGCCACCCGCGACCGCAAGGCCCGTAAGCGCAATTTCCGCGCGTTGTGGATCCAGCGGATCAATGCGGCGGTGCGCGAGCGCGACGAGGCCCTGACCTATTCGCGGTTCATCAACGGGCTGAGCCTGGCCGGGATTGAGGTGGACCGCAAGATTCTGGCCGATCTGGCGGTGCATGAGCCGGAAGCGTTTGGGGCCATTGTCAACAAGGCGAAGGCCGCGCTGGTTTAAGCGACCTGAATATGGAATGAAATGTTGAAAGCCGCGGGCCTATATGGGCGTCGCGGCTTATTCATGTTGTGAAATTTAGCGCGCCGATGGCGCTTGCTGTCTGTTGACAATATTCAGGACGTTTATGTCGGCACTGAGCCCTTGGCGATCCTTCCATACGTTCAAGAATTGTGAGGGTCCGTTTTGGTGACCCTCGATCATCATCGAAGCAATGTTTACCGACTAGTCCGAATGGTTACGCGGTGAACGGTATGTCCGACATTTGCAGTGAGTTATGAAAGCGTCCGGCGAAAGATACTGAGGGGGGCACCCCATTTTCTTAATAGAGCCGGACTCTATGCCGCGCTAATATCGTCCTGCCTACCAATTGCCGGATCTCTTCTGAGCGGTGCGGAGGAGTTCTGTTGAAGCACCCTGTGAAAGCCGATTTGAGCAAGCAGACCCCAAATCGTTCTGTATCAGACCGATATCACGCAATTCGTGAGGCGAGAGATTGCCAAGTGCTTTCGTAATTTCCTTGCGGTCGCGTAATTCTGCCACCAGCGCCAAGAATCTGGTGCCGATCTTATTAACAGTGGCGTAACCTACGGCGCGGGCGGGCTGGTTGGTGCGGATAAGAGTCATTTCGGAACCTCTGACGTCAAGCATTTCTTTTGAGTCGGGTCGTGCAAACAGGTTCGGAGACAACGGCCGTGCGTGGGTAGTGTACTAAGAGAACCGAAACCGGTACGGAATCTGAACTAGACTGGGCCGCGCGCAGGTATACCCTTAGGAAAGGAGGCACGTTGACCAATGTCACAGAAACCATACGGTTTGCTTTGCCCACTTTCGAAAGCCAGCGAAATTCTGGACCCACGCTGGACGATCCAGGTGTTGTCCGAGCTTTGGGTGGGATCGACTCGCTTCAACGAAATTCGCCGTGGAATTGGCAATATTTCTCCCGGTATTTTGTCCAAACGGCTCAAAGAACTGGAAGACGCGGGAAATTCGCCGTGGAATTGGCAATATTTCTCCCGGTATTTTGTCCAAACGGCTCAAAGAACTGGAAGACGCGGGTCTGGTTGAACGCGTTGAAGGCAGCCGGCACAGTTGACTACTTTCGCACGGATAGGGGTATCGCACTGGAACCGGCGCTGAATGCGCTTGCAGCTTGGGCGCAGTGCAATATCGACGCCGAAATTGCGCTATGTGATACCGATGTTTCCACGTTGATGTGGAAAATGCGCGGTTCGATCAAAACCGAAGAGTTGCCGATGCAACGCGTCGTCATCCGCTTTCATTTCAGTGACAAAGACCTTGCCTACCATACCTATTGGATGTTGGTCCAGCCGGGCGCGCCGGTAGAGCTTTGTTCGTCCAATTACCCGGGTCGAGACGTCGACTTGTTTGTCGAAACTACAGTTATGTCGCTTGGGGGTATATTGCTCGGACGCACCAACATTGCGCGCGAGATCGAACAGGGCGCGTTGTTTCTCAGTGGCGACGCAAGGCTGGCGCGTACGATGGATCGCTGGCTTCGCAAGTCTGAATACGCAGAAATCGACGGCATAGTCATGCTGCCTTATAGGCCCAGAATTGGTAACGAGCGCGCCAATCTCGTAGAAAATATGTGATCAAGCCGTTATTCAGGCCAAATTGAGAGCGGATATTGCAGTTAACCTTAAAATTCGCCTGCAGCCCGTCAGACTGAACTTGAGATGGCGGCGATTATCGCCACAAGGTGGATCCAGCGGATCAATGCTGCGGTGCGCGGCCATGACGAGGGCCTGAACTATTCGCGGTTCATCAACGGGCTGAACTTGGCTGGCATCGAGGTGGACCGCAAGATACTGGCCGATCTGGCGGTGCACGAGCCGGACGCATTTGGGGCCATTGTCGACAGGGCCAAGGCGGCGCTGGTGTAATACCCGCAAGGGTAACAGCCGCTGAGACGGCCCGACTGGGCGCCGGGCCATCGGCAAGCATGTTTGTGAGTCGCGTCCGCGTCAAGGCCGCTCGTGCCTCGGGCCTTGACCCGGACCCGAATTACCGGGGTGGTTTGCTTGCATTCGCAAGAGCCTGTGGGTAGCAGGGCGGGGACAAAATGACAGGGGTTCGCCGATGGACGATCTGAGGCGCAAAATTCTGGAATTGGTGGCGCAAGCGGCGGATGAGGCGGCGCTGGAGGATATACGCGTGGCGGCGGTGGGCAAGAAGGGCGAAGTGGCGCTGGAGATGCGCAAGCTCGGGGCAATGTCGCCTGAGCAGCGGCAGGTTGTGGGGCCGAAACTGAATGCGCTGAAGGATGAGATTATTGTAGCAATCAGCGCCAGGCGGGCCGGGCTGGCGGATGCGGCGCTCGATGAACGGTTGAAGACCGAATGGCTGGACGTGACGCTGCCGGGGCGGGCGCGGCCCGGTGGCTCTGTGCATCCGGTCAGCCAGGTGACCGACGAGGTCAACGCGATTTTCGCCGACATGGGGTTTGCGGTGGCCGAAGGGCCGCAGGTGGAAAGCGACTGGTATAACTTTGACGCGCTGAACATCCCGCCGGAGCATCCGACGCGGACCGAAATGGACACGTTTTACATGCACCGCGATGCGGGCGATGACCGGCCGCCGCATGTGTTGCGGACCCATACCAGCAACGTGCAGATCAGGGCGATGGAGGCCCAAGGCGCGCCGATCCGGGTGATCGCGCCGGGACGGGTGTACCGGGCCGACTATGACCAGACCCACACGCCGATGTTCCATCAGGTCGAGGGGCTGGCGATTGACCGTGATTTGAGCATGGCGAACCTGAAATGGGTGCTGGAGGAGTTTTTCAGCGCGTTTTTCGGGGTTGCGGTGAAGACCCGGTTTAGGGCCTCGCATTTTCCATTCACCGAGCCGAGCGCGGAGGTGGACATTCAGTGTAGCTGGGTGAACGGGCAGTTGAAGATCGGTGCGGGGGATGGCTGGATGGAGGTTCTGGGGTCGGGCATGGTGCACCCGAAGGTGTTGGCTGCGGCCGGGGTGGACCCGGAGCAGTGGCAGGGGTTTGCGTTTGGTTTGGGGGTCGACCGGATTGCGATGCTGAAATACGGGATACCGGATTTGCGGGCGTTTTTTGACAGTGATTTGCGGTGGTTACGGCATTTTGGGTTTGGGGCGCTGGAGGTGCCGACGTTGCATGGGGGGGTGAGTGGGTGATCGAGAACGCGCCAACGATAATTGGCACCAGTGACTGGCTTCCATTGGTAACTACTATTGTTGCGGGTTTTTTGATTCTTGCCGGATATTCATACCAACGGCGGCTTACCTACTTAGAAACATTACGCCAACAAAAACGCGATGCATATGTTCGATTCGTGGACACTGCGTTGCACATTATGGTCGCACATATTGATGGGAAAGAAAATTCTGATCTCGCAAAATCACACAATGAATTTATGCACGCTCGATGGAGTTTACTCTTGACCGCTTCAGACGGGGTCGCCGCAGCGGCATCGAAAACGGCTGTGACCATTCAAGGCCATCTTGAACTGGTTGATGCTATTAAAAATAACAGACCGTGGCCCGCAGATTTGGACGACGCGGCCCGTAAGTTGGAAGAATCGTTTGCAAATCTGGTCCTGGAAATGCGAAAAGACTGTTTCCCTCGAACAAAGTTTTCGAAGGAAGAATTGAAGTTGGTTCTCCCGTTCTACAGGCAATTTGGCGGTAAGAACTCATGATCGACATTAGCAATGAATATTCCGGTGCTTGTTCTTTGCGTTTGCCGAAAAAATGCCCGGAGCGTGCGGCTAGCAAGCGCCAGGCGGGGTTTCACGCCGCCGCTGCGGATGGTGGGCAGATTGCCCACCCTACGGAGGGATGAGGGGCATGGATATTCTTGAGACTCTTTTTGCCCGGCTTGCCGGGCCGCGCCTGCCTGCCCCCCGGCAGGCGCATTCGCGCCCGCCCAGGCAGGCGCGGCCCTCTGTTGGAATAAGGATTACTTGATATGAAATTCACCATCAGCTGGTTGCGGGAGCATCTGGAGACCGAGGCCTCGGTGGATGGGATCACCGAGGCGCTGACCGATCTGGGGCTGGAAGTTGAGGCGGTTGAGAACCCGGCCGATGCGTTGCAGGACTTCACGCTGGGCTTGGTCAAATCGTGCGTGAAGCATCCGGATGCGGACCGGCTGACGGTGTGTCAGGTGGAGACCGACCGAGGGCTCAAGCAGATCATTTGCGGCGCACCCAATGCGCGCGCCGGGATCACCGTCGTGATCGCGCACGCGGGCATGTATATTCCGGGCATCGAGACCACCATCAAGACCACCATCAAGGTCGGCAAAATCCGCGGGGTCGAAAGCTTTGGCATGATGTGCTCGGAGCGCGAAATGCAGATGAGCGACGAGCATGAGGGGATTATCGAGCTGGCCTCGGGCCAGGTGGGCGACAGCTTTGTGGACTGGCTGGCGGCGCATGAGCCGGCCCGCGTGGATGTGGTGATCGAGATCGCGATTACCCCGAACCGGCCCGATGCGCTCGGCGTGCGCGGCATTGCGCGCGATTTGGCGGCGCGCGGGCAGGGGGTTTTGAAGGCGGCGAAAGTGGCTGAGGTTGCCAGCGCTTTTGCGAGCCCGATCAATGTGACCATTGACGAGGATACCCGTGTGGACGGCTGTGAGGTGTTCATGGGGCGGCTGGTGCGCGGGGTGAAAAACCGGCCGTCGCCGCAGTGGTTGCAGGACCGGCTGCGGGCGATCGGGCTGCGGCCGATCTCGGCTTTGGTCGATATCACCCACTTTTTTACCATTGACAGGAACCGCCCCCTGCATGTGTTTGACGCCGACAAGGTTGTGGGTGATCTGCGGGTGCATCGCGCGGGCGGCGGTGAAGTGATGCTCGGGCTGGACGAGAAGGAGCATGTGCTCTCGGCTGGCATGGTGGTGATTTCGGACGACGAAGGTGTCGCCAGCATTGCCGGGATCATGGGCGGGCTGCGGACCGGCTGCACCGCCGGCACGGTGAATGTGTTTGTCGAGGCGGCGGTGTGGGAGGTGAGGCAGGTTGCCCGCACTGGCAGGGCGCTGAAGATAATTTCCGACGCGCGCTATCGCAACGAGCGCGGCATCGATCCGGCGTTCAACGCACCGGCGATGGAGTTGGCGGCGGAAATGATCATCGAGCTGTGCGGCGGTAAGGCGTCCGGGGTGGTTGTCGCCGGTGCGGTGCCGGATGTGGCGCGCGCTTACCGGCTGGACAGCGGCCGGGTGCAGTCGCTGGTCGGGATGAGCATTCCGGCGGATGTGCAGCGGGCGACATTGACGGCGCTTGGCTTTGAACTGGACGGCGACATGGCGGCGGTGCCGTCCTGGCGGCCCGATGTGCAGGGCGAAGCTGATCTGGTGGAAGAGATCGCGCGCGTGGCGTCGCTCGGCAAGCTCGAGGCGCGACCGATGGCGCGCATCGATGTTGGGGTGCCCAAGCCGATCCTGAGCCGCGCGCAACGCCGCGAGAGCGTTGCGCGGCGCACCGTGGCGGCGCTGGGATATCATGAATGCGTGACTTATTCGTTCATCGACGCGGCCTCGGCTGTGTTGTTCGGCGGCGGCGCGGACGCGGTGAAACTGGAAAACCCGATCTCTAGCGAAATGAGCCATATGCGCCCCGATCTGCTGCCAGGATTGCTGCAGGCGGCAGCGCGCAATCAGGCGCGGGGTTTTGCCGAAATGGCGCTGTTTGAAGTGGGGCCGGTGTTTCACGGCGGCGAGCCGGAGGACCATCAGTTGCAGGTGGCGGGGTTGCTGGTGGGGCATTCGAGCGTGCGCGATCCGCATGGGAGCCGCCGGGTGGCCGATATCTACGACGCCAAGGCCGACGCCGAGGCGGTGTTGTCGGCAATCGGGGCACCGGCGAAAGCCATGATCCAGCGCAATGCCCCTGGCTGGTGGCATCCGGGGCGATCCGGGCAGATTTCCTTGGGACCGAAGACCATGCTGGCGGTGTTCGGCGAGGTGCACCCGCGGGTGCTGGCGGCGCTGGACGTGAAAGGCCCGGCGATGGCGTTTACGATCTGGCCGGAGCGGGTGCCGTTTGCGAAGGCGAAAACGGTCGCGCGCCCGGCGCTGGCGCTGAATGACCTGCAGGCAGTGGAGCGGGATTTCGCGTTTGTGGTGGACGCGCGCGTTGAGGCGATGGCGCTGGTCAATGCGGCCGCCGGTGCCGACAAGGTGCTGATTGAGCGGGTCGCGGTGTTTGACGAGTTCAGGGGCGCGCGCGCCGAAGCGCAGATGGGCGCGGGCAAGAAATCGCTGGCCATTTCGGTGCGGTTGCAGCCGGTTGAGAAAACCCTGACCGACAAGGATATCGAGGCGGTTTCGGCGAAGATTATCGCCGGTGTCAGCAAGGCCACCGGCGGGGTTTTGCGGGGGTGAATTTTCGAGAAAAAAATCGAGGCCTCCGGCGGGGATATTTTGGAAAAGAAGAACCGGTAATGCGGCGTCGACGAGACCGATGGGTCGCGCGATGGTGCAAATAGCGCTATGGCAAACTGTGTATTGATCGGTTCCGGGCCCGGTGTGGGTGAGGCGATTGCGCGCCGATTTGGCGCGGGCGGGTACCGTATTGGCCTGATTGCGCGTTCGCAGGATAGGCTTGAAAGACAGACCGATCGCCTGAAAAACCGGGGAATTCGGGTTTATTGGGCCACTGGCAATGCCGGAATCGGCGATGAGCTGAAATCCGCCCTGTCACAGCTTAATGAGCGCATGGGGCCTTGTGATGTTTTGATCTACAATGCTGCCGTTGTGCGCCCAAAGAACCCATTGGAGCTGGCCGCAGAGGAAATGCTGGCTGAAATTTCGGTCAACCTGCTCGGGGCGCATCTGGCGGCTAAAATCGTGGCACCGGCAATGGTTGCCAAGGGCGGTGGGACGATCATTTTCACCGGCGGCGGGTTGGCATTGGAGCCGTTCCCCGAATGGACATCACTGGCGCTGGGCAAGGCGGCGTTACGCAGCCTGAGCTTTTCGCTGTTCAAAGATCTGGCGCCCAAAGGCGTGCATGTCTGCGTGATTGCGATTTGTGGAATTGTCAAAACAGGCGGGCTGTTTGATCCGGACCGCATTGCGCAAGAATACTGGCGCGTCGCCACCGGGCCGGGCGGAACAGAGATGCGCGAAGTCGTTTTTCAGCCCGTTGGGAGTGATCCGTTATACAACGACCCTGAACGGAAGCATTCTGCAACGACGATCATGCCGGGGTATGTATTGCCGTGCAGAAATTCGTAGGTTTCTGCAGCGTTGGGTTGCTCGGCTGGTTTCGGAGCCTTCGGCGGGGATATTTTTGCGAGAAAGAAGCACGGGTCAGCTGGTTTGAGTAGTCACGGCGCATCCCGCGAAAATATCCTTCTGCGCGCAGATCCGTGGCACCGCGAAATCGATGAAGGCGCGGACCTGCGGCGAGCTGCGGGCCTCTTGCGAGGTCAGCAGCCAAAATTCTGCGGTCAATTCCGGCGGCGGTTCAAAGCAGCGGATCAGATCGGGTTCCGGGTCGCCGACAAGACAGGGCAGCGTGCCGACGCCAAGCCCGGAGCCAATGACCGCCTTCATGTTCGGCACCGTGTTGGAACGGCCAACTATGTGCTTGG
This sequence comes from Paracoccaceae bacterium, assembly GCA_965237505.1. GTDB lineage: Bacteria > Pseudomonadota > Alphaproteobacteria > Rhodobacterales > Rhodobacteraceae > NVTR01. The sequence continues at coordinate 94,748 of CBDEFR010000009.1, forward strand.
GATCGGCGTGGCTGATATACCATTGGTGTCCCGAAAATCTTTGTTTGGCGCCTTCTAATACCAAGGGCCATTATGCGTGACTCTTTTGGGATTCCCTTTTCGTCTCGGTTGTGATTCGCTTCTGCTACAAGCAGGAGAGACCCATGACAGTTGCGGTTACACGGTTGGATTTATCGGCGAGGGACCTTCGCGCGTCGGCGGCGAGGTCAACGGATGCGAAGGCAGCGCGGAGGATGTTGGCGATTGCGTTGGTTATGGAAGGGTCGGACCGCGCGGCGGCGGCGCGGAGCTGCGGGATGGACCGGCAAACCTTGCGCGACTGGGTGTATCGTTACAATGCCGGGGGGCTTGCGGGCCTGTCGAACCGCACGGCACCAGGGCGCACGCCTTACCTGAGCGCCGCGCAGAAGGCGGAACTTTCCGAGATCGTTCGCGCGGGTCCTGACCCTGAGGTGGACCGCGTGGTGCGTTGGCGGCGTATCGACCTGAAGCACCTGATCAAAGAGCGCTTCGGTGTTGTCATGCATGAGCGCACGGTAGGCAAACAGCTTGCCGAACTTGGGTTCAGGCGGCTTTCGGTGCGCCCCGCACATCCTCAATCGGATCCGGCCGCACAGGCGGCGTTCAAAAAAAAACTTCGCGCAGCTGGTAGCGGCGGCACTGCCGCCTGAAGCCCGCGGCAAACCACTGGAAATCTGGTTCCAAGATGAAGCGAGGATCGGACAGCAGGGAACGCTCACCCGTGTTTGGGCCAGGCGCGGAACCCGCCCGCGCGCGCCACGTGATACTCGCTACAAATGGGCTTACATATTTGGAGCCGTCTGTCCGGAACGCGCCGCTGCCGCCGCCCTCGTCATGCCCTTTGCCGATACGCAGGCGATGAATGAACACCTCGCCGAAATCGCCAAAACCGTCGTTCCAGGGGCACATGCCGTAATCGTGCTTGATGGCGCAGGCTGGCACGGTTCAAAGGCACTATGCACCCCCGACAACATCACACTTCTCCCCCTGCCGCCATACGCGCCGGAACTCAACCCGATCGAAAACGTCTGGGCCTACCTGCGCGCCAACAAACTCGCCATCTCCATCTTCGACAGTTACGACCACATCGTCGAGAAGTGCTGCGACGCGTGGAACTTCTTCGCCGAAGACAAAGAGACCGTTCAAAACATAACCTCACGCGAATACGCAAAAAGCGTCATTCTATAAGGCCGTTGGTATAATTCGATCACATCGTGCTGCGCGATGCTGCCGATATCGGACGGGTATCCATGCGCGTCGGCGTAAGTCTCGCTGCAGTAGAGCGCCCAAGCAACATTGGGCAGGCGCTTGGCGATCAGCCGAGCGTCGTCGGGGTGCGACCCGACCCGGAAGGCAACATCAGCCTCGCCATGCACGATATCAAGGCGGCTGTCGGCGGCGACCTGTTCGACGCGCACGTCGGGGTGTTGTTTTTGAAACGCGGCGGCAATCGGGATGATGATGCGGTTGGCAATCGCTTCGGGGGCGGTCACCCGCACCACACCGGCCACGGTGCGGCGCAGGCGTTCGGCGGCGGACTGCACGTCTGCAGTTGTGCGGGCCACATTCTCGACCGATGCGAGTAAAGCCGTGCCGTGTTCGGTGAGCGTGTGGCCGCGGTTCTGCCGGTCAAACATGGTCAGGCCCAGAGCATGTTCCAGCGCCTGAATGCGGCGGTTTACGGTTGTTTGGTTAATTCCCAGAGACTTGGCGGCGCCAAGCGCCGAGCCCGCGCGCACCACCGCCAGAAATATTCGCAAATCGCTCCATTCATACATTGCTTCACTTTGCAATAATGCAAAGCGGTTGCGCAAGAGAGGGGATTTTCGCGTGCCTTGCTTGCGGGCAACCTGACGCGGCCACCGGGTTTCAAAACTCAGGAATGGTGGTGAAACACAGAAGACAAGCAGATGTCACACATGTTGGTAACGCATGAGGTCGCGGATTTCGATAAGTGGAAAGCCGTATTCGATGAGGTCAAACCGATGCGCGAAGAAGCTGGCGAGAAATCAGCTACGATTTATCGGAACGCATCGGACCCGAATAAAATTACCGCGCTGTTTGAGTGGGACAGCCTGGAAAATGCTCAGGAATATGCCGGCAGCGCGCGGCTGAAAACCGCGATGCAGGAGGCTGGCGTGACCGGGCCGCCGCAGATTGCGTTTCTGCAGAACGCCTGACGCGGCAGGTTACCGGATTGACTGATCCGGTTGCTGACAACGGCTGGCGTTCAAATTCACGCGAGGCTGATTGCGCCGACCGCGATCGGCAATCACCAAAACTTGGAGGAATAAAAATGAGACTTTCTATTGGAGCAATCGTTATTTCTTGCGCAGTGGTTGGTTGTGCGATCCAGGCGTCGGCGCAAAGCCTGGACGAGGACATTGCCGCGGCCAAGGCCGCGAGCGAGAAATACCAAGACGTCAATGTGGCCTTGGCCGAAGGGTTTGTGCCTGATCCGTCGGGCCATTGCATCTCGGCCGGAGCCGAGGGCCTGCCGCCCGATTGGGGGGCGATGGGCATACATTACCTGAACATGGCGGCGCTGGGCATCACCACGGGCGAGCCGCGGGTTGACGGCAACGGTCTGAACACCGATTTCACCAAGCCCTCCATTCTGGTGTACGAACCGCAAGCGAACGGCTCTCTGGAACTGGTCGCGGTGGAAAACCTGGTGTTTCAGAAAGCCTGGCACGATGCTGGCAATGCCGAGCCGCCGTCATTTGGTGGCGTGGTCTGGGATGTCATGGCCGATGATCCGGCGACCGCAGGTGACGAGGCGCACGGGTTTGAGCCGCATTACGACCGCCATGTCTGGGCGTTTCGCGACAATCCGGCCGGGGTTCTGGTGCCGTTCAACCCGGCGGTGACGTGCGAGCACCACCAAGGCTGAGCACAAACGCCTTGTTGCGCATTGGATGAGCGCCGGTGCCCTTGCGGTGCCGGCGTTTTTCGGTTCTTGGTGGCGCCGCATCTAATCGCTGGCCAGGGAGAACGCGCGTGACGCTGAAGGTTTATCTGTCCGGTGAAATTCACACCGATTGGCGCGAGCAGATTATTCAGGGAGCCGAGGGGCTGGACGTTAGGTTTGACAGTCCGGTCACCGATCACGCAGCATCTGACGATTGCGGCGTGGCTATTCTTGGGGCCGAGGCGGACAAGTTCTGGCACGACAACAAGGGCGCGCGATTGAATGCGATCCGCACCCGGCACGGGATTGCGGCGGCCGACGTTGTGGTGGTGCGGTTTGGTGAGCAATACAAGCAGTGGAACGCGGCGTTTGATGCGGGATATGCGGCGGCATTGGGGAAATCGCTGATTATTCTGCACGGTCCCGAGCATCAGCACCCGCTGAAAGAAGTGGACGCGGCGGCGCTGGCGGTGGCCGGGGAGCCGCGCCAGGTGGTCGAGATCCTGCGCTATGTGCTGACTGGCGGTCCGCCGGGCTAAGGCTGCGGGCTCTATATCAACAGTCAATGATTCTGCGGCCCATGATGGGCGATTCGCCTCCAAAAATTTTTCGCATCGCGGCAGCGTCTTGCTGTAGTGAAGCTGCACGCGCGCAACCAGATCGCGCGCCCTTAATGAATCGACAGTGGGGAATGAACATGTTGAAAGAGTTCCAGGCGTTTATTGCCAAGGGCAATGTCATGGACATGGCCGTGGGTATCATCATCGGGGCGGCCTTTACCGCCATCGTCTCGTCAATGGTTGGCGATCTGATCAACCCGATCATCAGCCTGTTCACCGGCGGCATCGACTTTTCCGGGCTGGGTATTCGCTTGAGCGAGGGCGAGGACGGGGCGGTGTTCGCTTATGGCGATTTCATCATGTCGGTCATTGACTTTCTGATCATCGCGTTTGTGGTGTTCATGCTGGTGCGGTCGGTCAACAAGATCAAGGATGCGGTGAGCAAAGACGAGGCGGTGGCGCCAGCGCCTGATCCTGGCCCGAGTGAGCTGGATATTCTGATCGAAATTCGCGATGCGCTGAAGAACTAGATGTGGAGTCTCATGAGGTTGTTCACGTCCAAGCCTGATCGGCTGATTGGTGTTTTCCTTTTTATGTCGGCATGAGGCCGGTGCCAATTGTAATGATGCAGCCAGTACGGCAGCTCGGCTTTTCTTTGCTCTGATGTCTGATAGGCGCGGGCGTAGGCCCATTCACGCAGGGAAGACTGAATGAATCGTTCCGCTTTGCCGTTTGTTTTGGGTGTGTAAGGTCTGGTGCGGATATGGCGCAGACCAAGCGCTTTACAGGCGGCTCTGAATGCGTGGGATTTATAGCAACTGCCGTTGTCTGTCATCACCCTTTCGATCCCGATCTCCAGCTTGCGATACCAGGCAACAGCCTCGTTCAGGAAGGCCACCGCGTCTTCCTTGCGTTCCGAGGCCAGCACCTGGCTGAACCCGAGCCGCGAATAATCGTCTATACAGACGTGCACGAACTCCCAGCCGATGCCGCGGGTGTTGCTCTGGCCGGTGCGGTCGCCGGTGATGCGATGACCCGTGCGGGTGAACTTGCCCAGCTTCTTGATGTCGATGTGGATTAGATCGCCGGGGCGGTCGCGTTCGTATCTTACGACCGGCTCGGAGGGTTCCAGATCGCGCCAGCGGTTCAGGCCGTGGCGGGCCAGAATACGCCCAACCGTGGCGCGCGACACGCCGGTTTCCTCTGCGATTCGCTCCATAATGCGCCGTTCCCTGCGCAATTGAACAACCCGTGCCTCAACGCTTACGGGTGTCCGGCCCGGGGTCTGTGACGGGCGGGATGACCTGTCTTGCAACCCTTCCGACCCATAATCGCGATATCTTCCGCGCCATTTGTAAACGGTGCGAAGGCTGATCCCCATCGCGCAGGCAACATCGGCAGGGCGTTCGCCTCGTTCAAGGCGGCGAACCAAAATCTCTCGACCTTTTGGCGCAAGACGGGCATTCTTATGGCTGTTCATTCGGTTCTCCCTCAAGAGCTTCTGTTTTTGCAAACTTCAGCTTCTCAGGTCTGGATCGAATGAACAACCTTGTGAGAACTCACAGCTAGAGCGGTTCACCCGAATTTCAGGTGGTCAGGATACCGTGCAGAATCAGATCGAAATTCGCACTTAACCAGCGTTTTCTGTATGACCCGTCCGACACGATACATTGGCCGCTGATTTCCTTGATCCACGGGGCGTACAGAATCTGGTTCCCCAGTCGGTCCAAAATCAGTCCGGTCAACATCTCAGAATCAAGTTCGGCGCGAACCAGGCCGGCGCTCTTTGCAGATTCCAGAAATTCAACCAACCGTTCATTGTAGTTCTTGAATACATCGAAAATGATCTGGTCGCGGATGACCAGCCTGTACAAGTCCGGCTGCGCGATTATCGCCTCCAGAGTTTCGCCGACAATAATCTCGAGACGCGCCAACAGATCTTCACGGTTTCGTGGCGGCTGGCTGATAATCCGAATGGGCACCACAAGCACGCTTTCCGAAAATCCGGCAAGGATTTCATCGTAAAGCCCCTGCTTGGATCCGAAATAATGGTGGATCATGTTCGAGCTGGTCCCGGCCAGCTCGCATATTTCGCGCACCGACGCTCCGCCATAGCCATTTTGCGAAAACACAGCGCCTCCGGCAGCGATCAAACGGTCGCGGGCTGGCAGCTCTGGGTCGGGCGCGGTTGGCGCGGGTTGATTTGCTTTTCGCATCATGGTTTTCCGAACGCTCCTGACGGCAGTGACACTTCAGGCAGAACTTCATGATTTGGAAGCGCACGGAACCCATTGATCGGTCTGCTCAACGCCACGGATTTATTCTTTCCACTTTTCGCCCCAAAAACTGATCCGGCATCACCAATGTCGCCTGATTTAAAAAACATTCTTTACATTTACTATAACAATCGCTACACGGCAAGAACAAATTGATACACCGCGGATTTTGGGAGATACCGCCATGACTGATCGCTACCAGTACCCGTTCAAAGAAAACTACATGGACGTTGATGGCCAGCGTATGCACTACGTCGACGAGGGCAGCGGCCCGGCGATTCTGATGGTGCATGGCGAGCCGACCTGGAGCTATCTCTATCGCAAGATGATCCCGCCGCTGGTCAAGGCCGGTTATCGCTGCATCGCCCCCGATCTGATCGGATTCGGGCTGTCGGACAAGCCCGAGGATGAGGCGTATTACAGCGTCAAACGCCATGTGGCGCAGGTGTCGGAACTGGTTGCAAAGCTGGAGCTGAAGGACATCACGATTGTCGGGCAGGACGGTAGTGCCCCAGGGCGTGGTGTAAATTGTTCTCCGGCTGGGTGTTGAGCCGGTTTACAGGGCGGCGATTTTCGCCGGGTCGATGGTGGTATCCTCGCAGAATGGCGGCGACGGTTTCCAGCGTCATGTAACGACGTGTGACTGCCCATTCGTCGTTCTGCTCCAGCATAAGTGCGCCGACGAGGCGTCTGATCGCGGCCTCGTTAGGGAAAATACCGACGACATTTGTTCGGCGCTTGATCTCTTTGTTGAGGCGTTCAAGCGGATTGGTGGAGTGTATTTGCCGCCAGTGAGCTTGCGGGAACGTCTTGTAGGCCAGCACGTCTTCCTCGGCGCGCAGCATCAGCTCGGCGAGGAGCTTGGGATGACGCGGCTGGAAAGCCTCGATCAGCTTGGTCCAGTGTTCCTTCGAGTCTGCCAGCGTGTCCTGATCGAAGGCTGTTCTGAGCGCGGCCGTGACGATGGGACGGTCCTTCTTGCCGACGCAGGCCAGGGCATTGCGCATGAAGTGCACGCGACAGCGCTGGATCGTAGCACCCAGCACTTTGGCGGCGGCCCCCTTCAGGCCTTTATGTTCGTCAGCGATGATCAGCTTTACCCCGCGCAGGCCGCGATCGGCCAGAGCGCGCAGGAATTCGTCCCAGAACACCTCGGCTTCGCTGGGTTGGATGGCGATGCCCAGAACCTCGCGCCGCCCGTCGGTGTTGACCGCAACCGCCACTATGGCTGCCACGCTGACGATCCGTCCCGAACGCCGCACCTTGATGTAGGTGGCGTCCAGCCAGAGATAGGGCCATTCGCCCTCCAGTGGCCGGTCAAGGAAGGCGTCAACGCGTTCGTCGATCTCCACGCACAGGCGGGATATCTGGCTCTTGGAGACGCCCGTCATGCACATGGTCTTGACCAGATCATCCACTGATCGCGTTGAGACGCCCTGAATGTAGGCTTCCTGGATCACCGCGGTCATTGCTTTCTCCGAGGCCCGGCGTGGTTCCAGGAAACTCCGGGAAATACGTCCCCTTGCGCAGCCTTTCGGGATCTGAACATCAACGGTCCCGGCGCGGGTTTCCCATCGGCGCGGGCGATATCCGTTCCGGTGGTTCACCCGCCCGGCCGAGCGTTCATGCACCCCGGCACCGCACAGCTGATCCACATCCAGTGCCATCAACCGGTCGGCAACAAAACCCAGCATCTCGGCCAAAATCTGATGATCGGCGGTCTCGGAAAGAAGCGCCTTCAGCGCGGCGGTTTCTGATATCGTCTCCTTGGTCATGGGTGATCTCCTCGATCGGTAGGTCAGGTTGCAACCCAAACCCTACCGGAGAACGTCCATGGCCGCCCAGCAACCCGCGCGGACTTCGCCTGAGCTACGCGCGAGGCTCCACTCAGCCCGCGCTAACGTCGGAATTACACCACGTCCGGGGGCACTACCGGCAGGACTGGGGTGGGCCGATCAGCCTTGGTCATGCGATCGAGAACCAGGACAATATAAAGTCGCTGGTGATTTTGAACACTCTGGTAGCCCCGATGAAACTGCCCGGCCCTTTCCGGCTGCTGTTCACCCACGGTGCATTTTCCAGCTTTCTGATCCGGCATAGTGGATCTGATGTATTCGAGGCGCAAAGCGGCATTCACTTTCGGGTTTCACAAAAAGATCGAGGCGCGCGTTAAAGAGCAATACCTGGCCCCGCATCCGACCCCGGCGTCGCGGGCCGGTGTGGCGTCGTTCCCGAAACTGGTTCCGGCCAAACCGGGGCACGTGAATTTTGACTACATCACAAATATCGGGAACACCCTGAAAACCTGGAACCTGCCGGTACTGGTGATGTTTTCCGACAAGGACATCGCGTTCAAAGTGCCCGCCGGCGAACGCATCGCCGACATGGTGCCCGATGGCCGGTTCAAGGTTATCCGCGACGCCGGGCATTTCCTGCAAGAGGACGCGGGCGAGGAGATTGCCGAAAACATGGTGGAATTCTTGGGCAAAGACGTCTGGGCATAACTCGATCTGACACAATCAAACGGGCGGGCGGTGGCCGGTCCACGAAAAAGGGAATATACTAATGGAATACACAACAGCGCTCTATGCCACTTGGCTCATCACCTTCGTGTTGATGCTCGTCGAAGTCAATTTTACCTACGGAACGCAAGGATTTGCCTTTGGGTTTTCAAACAACAGGGATCCGTCGGCTGTGTTCTCACCTTTGGCGCAGCGCATAAAGAACGCCTATAATAATCAGGCTGAATCCGCTGCCTACTCGGTTCCCGTACTTGCCGCGGCAGCGTTCACAGGTCTGGAAGGCAGTGGTGCGGAAACGGCTGCATTAATATATGTCATCGGCCGGGCCATATATGGGCCACTGTATTATTCCGGTATTCCGTATTTGCGTCTGATCGGTTTTGGAATGGGAACGCTGTCGATGATTTATATTCTTTATGCGCTGGGCACGTCCGGGCTGATTTGATCCGCACCTACAAACCAACTCCCAAACAAAAGGAAATATCATGATACTTGCAGCACGAATTCTGGCCGGTCTCGTCGCCGCCATCCTGCTTTTTCTCGGTGTGCGCTACATGTTCACGCCGGACGCCGTCCAGTCGTTCACAGCGCTTACCCCGGACAATGAGTTCGGCCGCTCCAACCTGCGCGCTATGGGCGCGCCGCTGATCATGCTCGGAATCATCACCGCGATCGGGGCGATCAAAACCATTGAAGAGTTTTTTGGTCCCGGTGGCGCTATATTTTCTGGTGTTGATTGTGTCCCGCATTGTCACCTTGGTGGCGGACGGATCCGACCCCGGCGTGATCCGGGCGCTGGTGCTGGCGGTGGTGTTCTTTGTGGTCACAGAATTCTCAGTTCAGGTGATCAAACGGATGGGAAAGCAGCAAAAAGCTGCGTGAACCAGCTAAGCCGCGACAGTTTGGGACGCCCAAATCCGGCGTCCCGACGTGCTGGATTTCGCGAAGCCATCAACGCCGCATCGCGGCGCGCAGTTCGGACAGGCGAAACGCCCCGATCATCCGGCTGATCACGAAATAGCTGACCGTTCCGGCACCCACCAACAGCGCCAGCGCCAGATAACGCCAGCCATCGGCTGCAAACATCCCCGCCAACAGGGCGTGCACCGCCAGCAACACCAGTCCCATGCCGAGCGACGCCAATCCGATGCGCCCGATACGTTGTATGAACCGGCCATCAAACCGCGCCGCGTCGCCCATTGTCCGCGATCCGCGCCACAGCAGCAGCACCATCGCCCAGCCCGCCGTTGTGGTGCCGATGGCGGCGGCCAGAAAGCCAATGACCGGGGCCAACGCGATCGCCAGAACCGCGTTCACCACCATCGCGACCAGCGCATAACGAAACGGGGTGCGCGTGTCCTCGCGGGCGAAATAAAGCGGCTGCAGCACCTTTTGCATGACGAACGACGGCAGCCCCAGGCCGTAAATCGCCACCGCCATCGCCGTGGCCGCGGCATCGTCTGCGCCAAACTTGCCGCGTTCAAACAGCACCGACACCAATGGCAGCGGCATCACGATCAGCGCCACCGCCGCAGGCAAGGTCAGAAACAGCGCAAACTCACCGGCCCGGTTCATCGCGTCCCGGCCGCGGTCGCTTTCACCCGCCTGAAGGCGCCGCGACAGCTCCGGCAGCAGCACTACGCCGATGGCAATGGCGACCACGCCAAGCGGCAGCTGATACAGCCGGTCGGCCAGATTCAGATACTGGATCGAGCCGTCAAAAAAGCTCGCCACCTGCCGCCCGACCAACAGGTTGATCTGCACCACACCGCCCGCCAATGCGGCGGGTGCGGCAATGATCGCCAGTCGTTTCAGCTCCGGCGTCATGCGGGGTTTGCGCGGGACCAGCCGAAATCCGGCCCGCGCTGCCGCCCACCAGACCAGCGCCAATTGCGCGACCCCGGCGACCGGCACGCCCCAGGCCAGTGCGCGCCCAATGTCGGCACCCGACCGGGCCGCCCAGATCAATGCCGCCACCAACACCACGTTCAGCAAAACCGGCGTTGCGGCGGCCGCTGCAAACCGCCCGGTGGCGTTCAGAACGCCCGACAGCAATGCGGCGAGCGAGATGAACAGGATATAGGGAAACGCCACCCGGCCATAATCGACCGCCAGATCGAACCGCGCATCACCGGCAAATCCACTGGCCATCGCCAGTACCAGCCACGGCATGAAGATCTGCGCCAGCAGCGTCAGCACAATCAGGATCGACGCCAGCCCCGACAGCGCATCGCGGGCAAAATCACCTGCGTCGTCACCGCCTTGCAGTTTTTTGGTGAACATCGGCACAAACGCCATGTTGAATGCGCCTTCGGCAAAGAAGCGCCGGAACATATTCGGCAGCGAAAACGCGATCACAAAGGCTTCCGCCGCAGGCCCGGCCCCCAGATAGGCGGCAATCAGAATGTCGCGCACAAAACCCAGCACCCGGCTCGCCAGGGTCCAGACCCCGATCGTCAGAAAGCCCCGCATCAGCCGCACCCCGGCCATCAGCCGCGCGCCCTTTTGGCACCCTTGACGATCGCCTCGTTCAGCTTTTTCTCCAAACTTTTGCATTTCTGCGCGGAATGGAATTGCAGCCCGAACATGTCCTTGACGTAAAACGTATCCACCACTTGCTCGCCATAGGTCGCGATGACCGCCGAGGCGATGTAGACGTTGTTGTCAGCAAGCGTCCGGGTCAGGTCGAACAACAGGCCGGGCCGGTCCCGGGTATCGACCTCGATGATCGTGTAAATTTCCGAGCCTTCGTTGTCGAAGGTGATCGATGTCGGCACCTGAAAATCGCGCTCGCGTTTCTTGATCTTGTCACGGTCCTTGAGCGCATCACGCGCCACGACTTCGCCTTTCAGCGTCTTGCCGATCATCGCCCGAAGCCGCCCAAGGCGCGACTTTTCATAGGGCGCGCCATCGGCGTCCTGCACCCAGAACACCGCCGTCGCATAGCCATCCTTCGAGGTATAGGTGCGCGCGTCCACCACGTTGGCCCCGACCAGCGCCAGCGCACCTGCGAGGCGCGAAAATATACCCGGATGGTCAGCAATGGCAAAACAGGCGCGCGTCGCGTCGCGGTCTTCGTCGAGCAGCAGGTCGATTCTGATCTCGTCGTCGCCAAGTTGCTTGAGCATGTTGGCCAGAGTCACATGCGCCGCGGTCGGCAGTCCCTGCCAATAGGGCGGATAATGGCGCGCAACCTCGGCGCGTACGTCTTTCTTCTCCCAGTCAGCCAGGGCATCGCGCAGCGCGCGTTTTGCCTGATCCTCGCGGCCTTCGCGGTTGATGGCTTCCAGTCCGGTATCCAGCGCTGCGGAAGTCTGCGCGTGCAGATTGCGCAGCAACACCGCTTTCCAGTTGTTCCACGTCGCGGGGGCCACGCCGCGAATATCGCAAACCGTCAGAACTGTCAGCAAATCCAGGCGTTTACGTGATTTGACCGCACGGGCGAAATTGCGCACCGTTCGGGGTTCGGATATATCGCGTTTCTGGGCCATGTCTGACATCAACAAGTGATAACGCACCAACCATTCCACTGTTTCACATTCTTCTGCGTTCAAACCCAATCGCGGCGCCACCTTGCGGGCGATCTTTGCACCCAGAACCGAATGATCCTCGCTCCGTCCCTTGCCGATGTCATGCAGCAGCAAGGCCACGTAAAGAATGCGGCGGTTCACGCCCTGTTTCAGAATGCCGCTGGCCACCGGCAGCTCCTCAACCAGCTCTTCGCGCTCAATTTGCGCCAGGTTTGAGATGGCCTGAATGGTGTGCTCATCCACAGTGTAGGAATGATACATGTTGAACTGCATCATCGCCACGATCGGCTCGAATTCCGGAATAAATGCGGCCAATACCCCCAGCTCGTTCATCCGTCTGAGCGCGCGCTCCGGATTGCCATGTTTCAGCAGCAGGTCGATGAAGATGCGCACCGCTTCCGGATCCGTGCGCATGTCGGCGTCAATCAATTGCAGGTTGGCCGCAATCAGGCGCATGGCGTCAGGGTGCAGCAAATAGCCGGTGCGCAAGGCCTCTTCGAAAATCCGCAACAGGTTCAACTTGTCCTTTAGAAATTGCTTTTCGGTCGCAACGCTCAGCCGGTTCTGCACCACCTTGTAGCCATCCTTCACATTTTTGCGGCGCCGGAAAATTCCGACCAGACGGGGCTCTTTCTTGACATGCCTGGCCTCCAGCGAGGTCAGGAAAATCCGGGTCAGCTCGCCGACATGATTGGCGTGGCGGAAATAGTCTTGCATGAAATGCTCGACCGCGCGGCGGCCGCCGTGATCGGCATATCCCATGCGCTCTGCAACCTCGACCTGCATATCAAAGGTCAGCTGATCCATGGCCCGGTCGGTGATCAGATGCAAATGGCAGCGCACCGCCATCAGAAAGTTTTCAGCAGCGATAAACTGGTCAAATTCTTCCTGGGTGAACAGTTTCAGCTGCAGCAGTTCGGCAGTGTTCTGAACCCCGTGCAGATATTTGTCGATCCAGAACAGCGATTGCAGATCGCGCAGCCCGCCCTTGCCCTCCTTCACGTTCGGCTCAACCATATAGCGCTGGCCGCCCTGCTTGCGGTGGCGCTCGTCGCGCTCGGCCAGTTTGGCCTCGATGAACTCGCGCGCCGTGCCGCGGAACAAGTCGGCCAAGCGCTTGGCAAGCTCGTCCGCCAGCGGCCGGTGGCCATCCAGAAACCGGTGCTCCAGCAATGCCGTGCGGATCGTGAAATCGTCGCGCCCCAGCCGAATGCATTCCTTTACGGTGCGGCTGGCGTGGCCCACTTTCAGGTGCAGATCCCAAAGCATGTAGAGCATGCTCTCAATCACGGTCTCGGCCCAGGCGGTCAGCTTGTAGGGCACCAGAAACAGCAGATCGACGTCCGAATGGGGCGCCATTTCGGCGCGCCCGTAACCGCCGACCGCCAGCAGCGCAAGCCGCTCACCCTCGGTTGGGCTGGCCAGCTGATGCAGATGGCGGGTTGCGACATCCAGCGCACATCTGATGATGCAGTCAGTCAGATAGGCATAGGCGACCACGGTCGGGCGGGCATGTGTCGGCCGCTCGGCGAAAGTCGCGGCAATGTTGGCGCGTCCCAGTTCAAGCGCTGTTTGCAGGGTCGCCACGCATGCTTTGCGGATCGCGCGACCGTCCCGCGCCGCGCCGGCGTCGGCCTCTATCTGCGCCCGAACCCGGCGCCCATCGAAAATATCAGCCGCCGGACAAATCAGATCATCTGGCGCTTCCACATGCAAATCAGATGGATCCGGATCAGAATCCGGCGCCACCAAAGCTTCTTGGGGCAGGGTCAATTACAGTCACCTGGTTGTCTTCGATCATAGCCACAGCAAGCCCGCGTTGATTGGTGCCGTCAGCCAGCAGACGAAAGACCCCATTCACCCCCACGAAGCCCGCGCTCTGCGTCAGCGCGTTGCGGGTCAGGGCGTCAGATTGCCCGCTGCTTGCCAAGGCGCCAATTGCGGCAATCCCGTCATAGGCCAGCCCGGCGATCGGGTGCGGCACGGATCCGTATGCAGACAGATAGCGATCCTGGAACCGCGAACTCAACCTGGGATCAGGCAGCGCGAACCAGCCGCCCTGAAGCCCGGGCAGGGTCAGCGCTGAGGTCGGGATATCCCATCGTTGCAAACCGATGAATTGCACGACCTCCCGGTCGAGCCCGTTTTCCGGCAAAAGCTGTGCCAGGAACGGCAACGCACCAGAGGTGCCGGAGGTCAGGAAAACCGACTGCGCGCCGCGGGCCTGGGCATCACTGGTGATCTGCGGGATCGCCGCGATCACGCCTTCCTGGGACAACTCGAACGTGGTCACGCCAGCCAGCGTGGCGCCGCTGTTGAGGATCGCGCGATTGATCGCCGTGCGGCCAACCTCTTCGGCGCGGTCCTGGGCGTTGACGATCATGATATGGCCCTTGCCCTGAGCGGCGGCGTAGCGAACCAGCCGGTTGGCGGTGTTCTGAAACGTCGGTCCGAGAACAAAAACATTGCCGCCGGCGATTGCGGCGTTGTTTGAGAACGACAGCACATTCACGTTGCGCGACGCCACCGCCAGCCCGGCGGCATTGGCGGATTCCGCAAATACCGGGCCAAGGATGATCTTGGCGCCGTCGCTGACCGCGCGGGCCGCGGCGGTGGCGGCAATCTCGGACCGGCCGGCGGTGTTGTAAACCCTGAGATCAATAACGATGCCGTCAAGATCAGCCATCGCCAGCCGGGCGGCATTTTCAAGGCTGGCCGCCAGAACCGCATCGCCGGAATTCTCCGAACCACCGGGCACCAGCAGGGCCACCGGGATCGGCCTGCCGGGGATTATCGATAGGCCGCCAAACGCATTGGGGTCACACGAGGCCAGAAATACCGCGAACAGACTCACGGCAAATCGCGCCAACGGCTTGCGGGTGACGGCGAAAACGGAAAACATAGAGCGATCCTCACTTCCTCAGAGGATACAAACTGACGGTCGGAGATTATGCAAGACCCCGAACTTAGTAAACGCCACAATCATCCGGTGGACGGGTGAGCCCGAACATCCGCGAGCTGGCGCCAGGGCTGTATTTTGTGGCAACCCCGATCGGCACCGCGCGCGACATAACTTTGCGGGCGCTCGATATCCTGGCCGCCGCCGATGTGATCGCCGCCGAAGATACCCGGACTGCCCGTAAACTCATGGCCATACACGGAATTTCACTTGGGCGACGGCGCCTGATCGCCTATCATGATCACAATGGCGCGCACGTGCGCCCGCGCCTGCTGAAGGCGCTCAGGGATGGCAAATCGCTGGCCTACGCATCCGAGGCCGGCACGCCAATGATTGCCGATCCGAGCTTCGCGCTGGCCCGCGAGGCGATCGCCGCCGGCATCCCGGTGACCAGCGCGCCGGGAGCGTCCGCAGTGATCGCGGCGCTGAGCGTTGCCGGCCTGCCGACGGATCGGTTCGCATTTGCCGGATTTGCGCCGACCACGCAGGCTGCGCGGCGGAAGTTTTTTGCCGAATTCGCATGCGTTCCGGCGACTTTGGTGGTTTTTGAAAGTGCCAAGCGGATTCACAAATCCTTAGCCGATATGGTGATAGAACTGGGCCAAGACCGGCAAGCAGCGGTGTGTCGTGAGCTGACTAAAAAGTTCGAAGAAGTAATCCGCGGAACGCTGGGCGAACTATGCGCGCAACTGGCCGAACGAACGCTAAAGGGCGAAATCGTCGTCCTGGCAGACCGCAACCGTGAAGGCGCAAGCGATGAAGACCTGGAGGCGGCTTTGAAAGTTGCACTGCGGACCATGACCGTCAAAGACGCATCCGTTTTGGTATCGCAACGGCTTGGTATTGCGCGCCGGCGGGTGTATCAGGCCGCCCTGAAAATTGGCAGAACCAAATGAGCGGCGCCGTCTCTTACCACGCCGGCCTTGCCGCCGAAGATCAGGTCGCCGCCGACTACCGGCGCCGCGGCCATGCAACCTGCCAGCATCGGTGGCGCGGCAAGGGCGGCGAAATCGACCTGATCGCGCAAGACGGTGACGGGCTGATATTCATCGAGGTCAAGAAAGCCCGCAACTTCGCTCGCGCTGTCGAGCGCATCACGCAACGCCAGTTGCAAAGAATTTACAGTGCCGCCGCCGAATATCTGGCGCGCATACCGCTGGGGCAGAACACCCCGGTCCGCATTGACGTGGCACTGGTCAATGGCGCCGGACATATCGAAATAATCGAAAACGCGTTCGGACATTGATCCTTGCGGCAGGCTGCGCCATGTAAGGGGCGATGCAAGCCGAGGGGATGGGAATGCCGCTTAACGTCGCCATTCAGATGGACCCGATCGGTGCGATAGACATCGGCGCCGACAGCACGTTCCGCATCGCGCTCGAGGCGCAACTGCGCGGCCACCAGCTGTTTTACTACACGCCAGACCAGTTGGCGCTACAAAACGGCCGCGTCACCGCACGGGGCTGGCCGCTGCAGGTGCGCGCGACCAAGGGCGACCACTTCAGCCTCGGCGACATGACCGAGGTTGATTTGGCTGACTGCGATGTGGTGTTGCTGCGTCAGGACCCGCCGTTTGACATGGGCTATATCACCACCACCCACATCCTGGACATGATCCATCCGGCCACGCTGGTGGTGAATGATCCGTTTTGGGTGCGCAACTTTCCCGAAAAGCTGCTGGTGCTGAAATTTCCCGAGCTGACCCCGCCAACGACGATTGCCCGCGATCTCGGCGTCATTCAGGCGTTCAAGGATCAGCACGGCGACATCATCCTGAAACCGCTCTTTGGTAACGGCGGCGCCGGGGTGTTTCGGCTCGGCCCGGATGACCGCAACCTCACGCCGCTGCACGAGCTGTTCACCGGCATCAACCGCGAGCCGCTGATCGCGCAGAAATTCCTGCCCGATGTTGCAAACGGCGACAAACGCATCATTTTGGTCGACGGCAAGCCGGTGGGCGCGATCAATCGGGTGCCCAAGCCGGGCGAGACCCGGTCCAACATGCATGTCGGCGGGCGGCCGGAAAAGACCGGCCTCACAAAGCGCGATCGGGAAATCTGCGCGGCCATCGGCTCGCTGTTGCGCGCGCACGGCCAGATATTCGTTGGCATCGACGTCATCGGTGGTTTCCTGACCGAGATCAACGTCACCTCGCCGACCGGGATTCAGGAGCTGGAGCGCTTTGACGGCACCAATCCGGCCGCAATGATGTGGCAGGCGATCGAGGCCAGGCGGGCAGGTGGGTAAGCCTTCGCCTGCGCGTTTTCACGGCGGGAATGCGCTTGCTGGCCAAACCGTATCTGGCACATGTCAAAGACCCGGCGCATGCCCGCACCAGCTTTGAGCGCACCGCGCGTTTCTGCTTCAAAACACCGCCCTATTCGCTGTTTCTGCCGGATCAGTACCGTTGCGATGATCAATCACGTTCAGCGCTCTGGGTGTCTTCCGGCCGCCGTGCCACGCGCCGCCGGGTCATTCTTTATCTGCACGGCGGCGGCTATCTGGCCGGCAGCCCGCACACCCATCGCGCGATGACCGCGCGCCTGTCGCGGCTGACCGGATTAGCGGTTTTCGCGCCGAGCTACCGGCTGGCGCCGGAACACCCCTATCCGGCCGCGCTTAACGACGCATCGGCTGGGTTCGCGGCGCTTGAGGCGCGGGGCTACCATCACGGCGATATCGTCATCGGAGGCGACAGTGTCGGCGGTGGTCTGGCACTGGCGCTTTTGTCACAGCTTTGCCGGGCCGGGCAGCCGCCGCGGGCGACCTTCATCTTTTCACCGTGGACCGACCTGACGCTTTCGGGCCGATCGCTGGTCAGCAACCGAAAAAGTGATCCGATTCTGCCGGTCGCGCGGATCGAGGAGATGCGCAATTACTACGCGCGCGACAGCGATCCGCGCGATCCAGGCATGTCGCCGCTTTTCGCATCATATCCGGCCTGCACCCCGGTGCTCATCCAGGTTTCCGGCACCTTGATATTGCGCGACGACAGTGTGCGGATGACCGCCCGCCTGCGCCAGCAAGGCGCGCATGTCAGCCTTGATGAATGGGATGATGCACCGCACGTCTGGCATTTGCTTGATGGCTGGCTGCCCGAGGCGCGGGGCGGCGCTGACGGCCACCGCCGAATTCATCAGGCAGGCACCCGGGCCTCGCTGATCGACAGGCGAAAACTGACCGCCTCGGCAACGCGCATCTTCAACACCGCGTCCGAGCCCGCCAGATCGGCAATCGTGCGGGCCACGCGCAGCACCCGGTGATAGCCCCGCGCCGACAGCCCGAACTTCTTTGCGACCCGGATCGGCAGCGCTTTTCCTTCACCGCCCGGGGCGGCGATCTTTTCCAGCAGGTTGCCTTTGGCATCTGAATTTACCCGGGTTCCTGGCAGGTTGCGAAATCGCTCGGCCTGCACATCGCGCCCGCGCTGACCCGGGCCGCTACCAGCGCCGTGGACTCACCGCTTTCGGGCAACTCAAGATCGGCGAACGCCACCGGCGGCACCTCGACGCGCAGATCGAACCGGTCCATCAGCGGCCCTGAAATGCGGCCCAGATAGTCCTCGCCGCAATTGGGCACCCGGGCACAGGCGCGCGCCGGATCGGCGAGATAGCCGCATTTGCACGGATTGGCCGCCGCCACCAGCATGAACCGGCACGGATAGCGCACGTGCGCGTTGGCCCGGCTCACCACCACCTCGCCGTTTTCGATCGGCTGGCGCAGGGTTTCCAGCACCGCGCGCGGAAACTCCGGTATTATGGGGCAAACTCACCACAATTGATGGTAGACATATCTTAAATAGTGATATATCTAGTGATCCATGAAGGACATTGCAGAATACGAACGCCCGAACACCGTATCGGGACTGGTTGCCAAGCACGCCGAACTATCCGCGCTGCGTGACCGATACAAATCAGAGATCAAAAAATTGACCGTGGATATAGATCACGTTGACGCGGCTATCAGGCTGTTTGACCCGGATGCGGACACACACGCGATAAAGCAGTACGTCACAAAGCACCGCGCGCAAAAGGGTTCTGTAAAGCGATTCGTGCTGAATGCCTTTCGTGATGCAAAGGTGCCGCTTACATCGCGTCAGATCACCGAAATGTGGGCGAAGGATCGAGGGCTGGTCGCTGACGAGGCTACGCTATGCACCCTGCGAAAACGCATCGGAGCCTGCATAAAGACGTGTGTGGATCAAGGGCTTATTGAGGATCGCGGCTGGACCAAGGACCACGGTGTGAACGGCCCTTATAAGTTGTGGGCGATTGCAGGAAAATGGCGACCCAAAAATAGCGAAGGGGAGCGTTAACTCCCCTCGCAAGTCACTCCCTTTCGGGAAACGGACATCCCTAAGGAGCCGTGTGTGATTGTTATTTAGCCCGGAACCGCATCCTTTTCAAGACAAAACTACGGCAGTTTCGGCAGCCACTTGTAGGCAATAGACAGTATTTCATTAAATTCTTTCGGGTCTAGGCGTGGAATAACTTTTCCAAACAATGGTTCAAGTCTGGCGGTGGAGACAGTGTAATAATGGTTGCACACTACCCACGAGTCTCGTTTTCTGTCGGCCTGGAATGACAGTTTGTGTGCTCATTGCGCGCTCTCGCCCTCTTGTGGGTCGGTTGAAACGGGCAAAACTAGGCAGTGTCCATGTAACGTATTTTTGAAAGATATAACGACCACAGGGCTTCGCTTATGCATCTCCGGTAAAAACGCATCTCGCCAAAACGAGCACCAATAAAGCTGGCGTATCATTGGTGCGGCGCGAATCTTTGGCTGAACTCGTATCGCTTCGTATTCAACCACTTCGGAATTCGGCGCTGAATCCTGATCCTCAGGCACTAGCTAGTCCTTGTTTTTTTGTCGCCTGGGTATGTAATATTTACCCCGTGTGACCTCTCATAAGTTGACCCGGCAATAAATTTGACTCATTAATGCCGTGTTGTGTGGCTGCCTTGCAGTCATTTTGATTGTGGTGGAGCCGGGACCAAAGTCCCGACCCCTATCGCCCTAAAGTGGCGACTGCTCACCTAACCGGGTGGTCAAGACCCCGTTAGATCAGGGTGGTCGTCATATGGGTTCCATCTCATGCCTCTTTCTCAGTTTCAGGTTCGATTTCGCGCCGCTGCGTTGTATAAACGCCTTTGCGCCCGGCAACTGAAAAGAGGAGTTCTTTTCTCGTCATTCTGTAGATTTTGTTTGCCAAAGCGTCGCGTGGAGATTTGACATCGTGCTCTCGAAAGAGGCCGACAAAAATCTCGTCGATGGTTGCCACGCCGTCAAATTTGGCATTCACCAAATTCACGATCTGCATATCCGCCTCGTTAAATTGGAAGCTAACCAATTGCGCGCGCATATCAGACGGAAGATCCATCACGTCACCAAGGCGACTTCCTACCCTGTTGTCAGCTCCGAGATTCAAAGAAGTGTTTTGAGGGGCGTTTGCCGCTTCCATTTTAGGGAGGATGTCTTCAAAGCGCCTTAGGATTCCGATGTGACGGCGCATTTTTTGGTCGTCACGCTTTGAGCGGAAGTACTCTACACTGCGCTTGTGGTGCTCTCAGGGGTATAGCATGAATAGCTGGCCCGTGTTTGCTACGTGCATCAACGTCTGATTCAATGTCACCAGAACACGCATCTGGAGGACTTGCTTTGGAAAAGACTACATCATTTCAATCTGTTATTTCGGCCATCCCTGACCCTCGCCAGCAGGCGAAGGTGCTTTACCCGCTTGATGAGATCCTGCTTTTAAGCCTGTGTGCGGTGGTCTCGGGCGGCGAAAGTGTCGTTGATATTGTCGAATATGGTGAAGAAAAGCTGAAGTTTCTGCGCAAATTGGCCCCTTTTGAGCACGGCATTCCCTCGCATGACACGCTTTCAACGGTGTTTCGGCTGCTTGATCCGGAGAAGTTCAGTACAGCCTTTGCGCAATGGGCTGCTGGCCTGGCGGGACGCGTTGAAGGCTCGATTGTGGCCGTCGATGGCAAGACGATGCGCGGGTCAAAGGCCGGTGGTGAAACACCTCTGCATTTGATCTCGGCCTACTGTGATGATCTGCGTCTGGTACTGGGTCAGCGGGCAAGTGCGCACAAAAAGAACGAGATCAAGGACATTCCATTGCTCTTGGATTTGCTCCACGTTGAGGGCGCGATCGTGACGCTGGACGCGATGGGGTGCCAACGCCAGATTGCCTGCAAAATCCGCGACAAGGGGGCCGACTACGTGCTGGCGCTCAAGGGAAATCAGAGCAGCCTTTTTGAGGATGTGAAACTGTGGTTTGAAGAGAGGGAGCATGAAAATACTGCGTCGTTACAGACTGTTGATGGCGATAAAGGTCGGATTGAGACCCGGACCTACACCCAGAGTGACACCATAGAATGGCTGCAAGAGCGCCATCCGGGTTGGGCGGGCCTGACCAGTATTGGTCGCGTTGTCTCGATCCGTGAAAGCAACGGGAAAACAACACAACAAACCCGATACTTCATCTCGTCTCTACCGAAAGATGCGCCGCGCTTTGCCCATGCGGTACGCTCCCATTGGGGGATTGAAAACCGCCTCCACTGGGTGCTCGACGTCACATTCCGCGATGATGACAGCCGTGTTCGTAAGGATCACGGCCCCAAGAATTTTGCCGTCATCAAACACATGGCAATGAATCTGCTCAACAAGGCAAAAGATAAAAAATCGCTCAGGGTCATGCGCAAAAAGGCCGGATGGAACAATCGGTTCTTACTGCAAATTCTCCGGACATAACCTTCATGCGATTCCCCTGGTGGTGCTCTATCTGGCTCTTGACAAAATCAAGTTCTTCGTCTAAAAACATGGCGTCTTCGACCGGCCCTCAGGGGCCCGCATAGGTTCCTTTGTCGGGGCAAGCATAGAATTCAAACCCCAGATCGTTTGCGCGATCTGGGGTTTACTATTTCATGTGTTGGATAATTCGTCAAGGATTATGCGTGGGTATGTCGCTAACAAGGCATATGTCCGGTTTATGTACCATGCGATCTGTCCGGTTTTAGGGTGCTCCGAAAGGGAGCGCTTTATGACTAGGACAGGCATTTTACAGGACCTACGACGAATGAAGTTTTCAGATTATTATGAGCGAACGAAATCGCGGCAGCTGACACAGGCTGACGCGGCGGGTCTTCTTGGCATGTCGGAGCGCAGCTTTCGACGCTACAGTACGCGTTATGAAGCTGATGGGGCGGACGGGCTCTTTGATCGCCGCCTTTCCAAAGCGGCGCATAACCGTGTGCCAGTGGACACGATAAAAGATGTTCTGAGTCTTTTTGACACCCGATACTGGGATTTCACGCCCAGGCATTTCCACGAAAAGCTGGTTGAGGCCCATGATTTCAAACACAGCTATAACTGGGTCCGCCTGACACTCCAGGCGCGGGGACGAATAACCAAAGCTGCAAACCGGGGCAAACACCGCCGCAAGCGTGAGCGTCGCGCTCTTCCCGGGATGATGTTGCATCAGGATGGGTCAAGCCACGACTGGGTTGCGGGCCGGTGGTGGGACCTGATCGTGACCATGGATGATGCGAGCAGTGAGGTCTACTCCGCGTTCTTCGTGGATGAGGAAGGGACAATGAGCAGCTTCACCGGCATAGGGGACGTGATTGGATCCAAAGGGCTTTTCTGCTCGCTTTATGCCGACAGGGGTAGTCACTACTGGCATACGCCCGAGGCTGGCGGCAAGGTCGACAAGTCAAACCCGACCCAGGTGGGCCGCGCATTGGCCCACCTGGGCATAGAGTTGATCCCAGCCTATTCCCCCGAAGCGCGCGGACGGTCTGAACGCATGTTCGGAACACTGCAGAACCGGTTGCCGCAGGAACTGAGATTGAACGGGATCACAACGATGCAGGAAGCCAATCGCTTCCTGCGGGATGTCTTCTTGCCCGCCCACAACAGGCGCTTTGCAGTGACCCCCTCTGCACACGGGGAAGCCTTTGTTCCATTCGCAGGGGAACTGCACGACATTTTGTGTGTGCATGAAGAGCGTGTCGTGGGCAGGGATAATACGGTTCGTTATAAAAACCGTTGCCTGCAAATCCCCGATGACAGGCATCGCCATCACTACGTCAAGTCGCGCGTATGGGTGCATGAATATCCAGACGGCCGGATTGCCCTGTTTCACGGCCCCCGCAAACTGGCGCTCTACGACGGCGAAGGCCGAGAAATCAGTTCAGAAGAAAAACAGGCTGCGTGAACCGCTTTGACCAGCCTAACCTTACTCTGTGGCAGCGCTCGCCTTCGGCTCGCACAGCCACAGAGTAAGGAAGACAGAAGCGGACAATTGCCATGGTACATAAACCGGACAAATCGAAATGTTCTCGACAGGATTATGCGTGGGTAATGTCGCTAACAAGGCATATGTCCGGTTTATGTACCATGCGATCTGTCCGGTTTTAGGGTGCTCCGAAAGGGAGCGCTTTATGACTAGGACAGGCATTTTACAGGACCTACGACGAATGAAGTTTTCAGATTATTATGAGCGAACGAAATCGCGGCAGCTGACACAGGCTGACGCGGCGGGTCTTCTTGGCATGTCGGAGCGCAGCTTTCGACGCTACAGTACGCGTTATGAAGCTGATGGGGCGGACGGGCTCTTTGATCGCCGCCTTTCCAAAGCGGCGCATAACCGTGTGCCAGTGGACACGATAAAAGATGTTCTGAGTCTTTTTGACACCCGATACTGGGATTTCACGCCCAGGCATTTCCACGAGAAGCTGGTTGAGGCCCATGATTTCAAACACAGCTATAACTGGGTCCGCCTGACACTCCAGGCGCGGGGACGAATAACCAAAGCTGCAAACCGGGGCAAACACCGCCGCAAGCGTGAGCGTCGCGCTCTTCCCGGGATGATGTTGCATCAGGATGGGTCAAGCCACGACTGGGTTGCGGGCCGGTGGTGGGACCTGATCGTGACCATGGATGATGCGAGCAGTGAGGTCTACTCCGCGTTCTTCGTGGATGAGGAAGGGACAATGAGCAGCTTCACCGGCATAGGGGACGTGATTGGATCCAAAGGGCTTTTCTGCTCGCTTTATGCCGACAGGGGTAGTCACTACTGGCATACGCCCGAGGCTGGCGGCAAGGTCGACAAGTCAAACCCGACCCAGGTGGGCCGCGCATTGGCCCACCTGGGCATAGAGTTGATCCCAGCCTATTCCCCCGAAGCGCGCGGACGGTCTGAACGCATGTTCGGAACACTGCAGAACCGGTTGCCGCAGGAACTGAGATTGAACGGGATCACAACGATGCAGGAAGCCAATCGCTTCCTGCGGGATGTCTTCTTGCCCGCCCACAACAGGCGCTTTGCAGTGACCCCCTCTGCACACGGGGAAGCCTTTGTTCCATTCGCAGGGGAACTGCACGACATTTTGTGTGTGCATGAAGAGCGTGTCGTGGGCAGGGATAATACGGTTCGTTATAAAAACCGTTGCCTGCAAATCCCCGATGACAGGCATCGCCATCACTACGTCAAGTCGCGCGTATGGGTGCATGAATATCCAGACGGCCGGATTGCCCTGTTTCACGGCCCCCGCAAACTGGCGCTCTACGACGGCGAAGGCCGAGAAATCAGTTCAGAAGAAAAACAGGCTGCGTGAACCGCTTTGACCAGCCTAACCTTACTCTGTGGCAGCGCTCGCCTTCGGCTCGCACAGCCACAGAGTAAGGAAGACAGAAGCGGACAATTGCCATGGTACATAAACCGGTCAACTCAGAATGTTCTCGACAGGATTATGCGTGGGTAAAATGAAAATGCTGCGTGGGTAACAAATTACGCACAGTAAGAATAAGAAATGGTCGAAATCCACACCAGTAATAGGTCACGGGGTAAATTCTGGGAAAAAATGGTGTGGCTTTGGACTGGTTATCGCTGCCAATAACCACACCACCGCTGGGACTGAGGCGCGGCGGCGACAGCACCAATCGCCATAGCAAACTGATTTCCGTTCGCCAGCCTGTTCATATCTTCGCGCCATGCCATTTCAGCGGCGTAAGAGTGAAGGTATTTGCCTGCGATGTGATGGTGGATGCCGATTTCCGACCGGCGCAGGCGTGAAAAGAAACTCTCAGCTTGGTTCGTGCAGGCACCCTCCTGCGAATACGCCTCTTGGTGGTTGATGCGCTTTATCGGGAAGTTTGCCGCCAGCTTGTCCCAATGCGATGCTCGTCGGCATGAACGGTAGTTCCCGGCGCGACGTTGGATTTGACAACAGCCACGCCCTCGGCTTCGTTCTGGCCGACATAAGTTAGGGTCCGGCCTTTGCGTTCGCGCATCGCCACGACAACCTGACGCTTGCCGGATTGGTGGATTTTCTTGCGTCTGTCCTTGCGGTCCTTGCGTTCGTTCGCAGGCTTCACGTAGCCGCCGAAATACGCGCCATCGACTTCAACATCGCCGGACAGCGCCTTGGTCGCGGGCGGTCTCTATGGCCTCGCGGACTTTGTGCAGCAGGACAAAAGCGGTCTTATAATCGATTGTGAGGTCGCGGGACAGTTGAAGGGCGCTGTAGCCCTTGGCACCGTTTATGAATATCGCGATGGCAGCGAGAATGTCACGCATCGTCAACTTGCGGCTGTGAAATATGGTGCCGGAAGTGATGCTGTATTGTTTGGCGCAGCCCTTGCACTTGTAGACCTGACGTGTCTTGAGGTCGTAGGCATCCAGACAACCGCATTCAGGGCAATAGGGCTGGCCGTCTGTGTCAGACCACCGGATATTGCGGAACGCGGTCCTGGCTTCGTCGTCAGACATGCGCATGACCTTCACGAGTGAAAGCGTTTTGGCGGCTGGCGAAAGTAAGAAATGCTGTGACATATCATATCCGGTGTTGTTATACATTAGATATGGGTGATTGAAACAACACTTTCAAGGGTATATATCATCAGATATGAGGTTATTATTGGAGAACCGATGATATGTCTGAATACGAAGACCGCGCCAAGAACATATTGAAGGCCGAGCTGAAGCGCCGGGGTATAACCTACAAGCAGCTTGCCGATCTTCTTAAGCCACTCGGCGCCAAAGAGAACGAGCGCAATCTGGCGAACAAGATAAGCAGGGGCAGTTTTACGACTGCGTTCTTTTTGATGTGTATGGAAGCCGTGGAGGCGAGATCGCTTAGCCTTGAAACGTAGCCACGATATATCATTGCCAGTGCTTCTTTTCTCTAATGATCCAAATAGCAAACGCTAACCGATGCTTCTTCTCCGTTCGGTTGTAACTCTTGATCGCGTGATTAGCTTTTTCGATGGCAATCAAAAGGTAGAGGCTTGACTCTCTGATTCGTCGTTTCTAGGTTCCCCTTCATAAACTTTAGTGAAAAGAAAGGGAATTATGGTGTACAGGCGAAGAAGAGATTCCGACACATGGCACTAGTGTACGAATTGCGGCAACTGGCCATCTGTCAGCAAGTTCGTATCACAAGACACAAAGCCAACATCCGGTGAATTATGCAACGAATGTTTAGCCAAAGTGAGGGATAAAAATTGCAAATAGGCAGGAACAAACTTTCGTCTGAAAATTGCTGGTAATGGCCCAGCACCCTAAGGCGGTTCCGGTTTGCAAAATATATAATCCCCATTAATACGCTCCCGGCGGGTCGGTTCTGTTCTTAATCTTGAAGGACATTGACGCACCGTCCCCAGAAAAATAAATGTCAGGAAAAAGGGCGTGGGCGTATTTGATGCCCTTTTGACTGGCAAAGGCGTCGAAACACGCTAGACAAACAACGTTGTTTCGGAAGGGTTTTGGCACAACGCTGTTCCAGATTTCATCGTTCACCGTGAAATTGAATTTGTCACGTTTTCCACAAACCTTACATCTTTGTGGAAAGGTCATGTTTCAATATTTCCCCGTTGGATAATAATCATACCTGTACAAACGCGCCTTTCAAAACCATCGAACCCGTCTTCACGCCCCCGTAATTTATATAGGTGTAATACTAACCCATTGCCAACATGTATCTAGCGGCTGTGAGGACATTTTGACGCTGCGATTGGCTTGTGGTCGAATCTTTTTTGATGTATTTCATCATCAATTATGGTGAGTTTGCCCCATAATACCGGGAAACTCCGGAAACTCATCCATGAACAGAACACCATTGTGCGCCAGCGATATTTCACCCGGCTTGGCACCCTTGCCGCCGCCCACGATCGCCGCCATCGAGGCGATATGATGCGGTTCGCGAAACGGCCGCTCGCGCGAAATCCCGCCCTCATCCAGCAGCCCCGACAGCGAATGGATAATCGAGGTTTCCAGCGCCTCTGCCGGTGACAGCGGCGGCAGGATGCCCGGCAGTCGTGCCGCCAGCATCGACTTGCCAGAGCCCGGCGATCCCACCATCAGCAAATGGTGCCGGCCCGCGGCGGCAATCTCGAGCGCCCGTTTGGCCCGTTCCTGACCCTTTACGTCGTGCAGGTCGCGGGTCGTGATTTTGTGGCGAACCTCGCCCGGATCAGCAGGCGGCAACGGGCACTGGCCGGTGAAATGCTGGATCACGGCAGTGAGCGTTTCGGCCGCCAGCACTTGCGTTGCCCCGACCCAGGCGGCCTCGGCACCACAAGACTTTGGGCACAGCAAGGCGCGGTCCTGCTCGGCGGCGGCCATTGCGGCAGGCAGCGCGCCCATCACCGACACCAGTGAGCCGTCGAGCGAAAGCTCGCCAAGCGCGACGGTGCGCTCGATGTCCTCGTGCGGCAAAATCTCCAGCGCCGCCAGCAGCGCCACCGCAATCGGCAGATCAAAATGCGAGCCCTCTTTCGGCAGGTCCGCGGGCGACAGGTTCACGGTGATGCGTTTGGACGGCAGCGCAATCGACAGCGCCGAAAGCGCCGAGCGCACCCGTTCGCGCGCCTCTGACACCGCCTTGTCGGGCAAGCCGACGATCGAAAATGACGGCAGACCCGGCATCACCGCGCACTGAACCTCGACAATCCGCGCCTCGACCCCCTCAAACGCCACCGTATAGGCCAGCGCAACCATGCCATCCTCCGCCAAAATCTTGATTAACGGCTACGGCACAAGTGGTTTACGAGTGGTAAATTCCCATGAACTCCGGCCAGACTTCCGCATCCGCCACGGTCTTGTCCCGGCAAATACCGTTGCAAAAGTCGAATATACGGTCGTCGATATCCAGAAAGTCGGTTACCAACTTACTGGAACTGGCAAGGGAACCGGCGCGGGCGGCATGCGCGTGCATCGTTCAACCAACGTTAACAATTACTATTGCAAATGTATGGCTAAGAGCCATATTCTAAACGTAATCCCAGTTCAACGTGGGGGCGTTTGAGGGGCAGCAATTAAACGCGCCAAGGGATCAAGATGTGAATAAACTGACATTTACGGTAAATGCAATCTGGGACGAAGACGCGCAGGTCTTTTACTCGGAAAGCGATATTATCGGGCTGCATATTGAGGCTGAAGACATTGAAAAGTTCGAAGCAATAATGCACGAGCAGGCGCGCGACCTGGTCATTGCAAATCACATGTCCAAACGTGACTTGTCTCAGAAAAGTTTGTTCGAGCTTATTCCGACAATATTTTGGCAGCGGCCTGCGTCTGATATGGCTGCTGCGTAGCCTCTTGTGGCCGAAGGGTTCTACAAATTCGTCACAAAAGAATTGTCGGCGCTCGGTTTCACTAGAATTAAAAAGGGCGGCAAGGGTTCTCACGAAAAATGGCGTAATGAAAAATCCGGTATGATCACTCTTGTCCCTCGTAACTTGAAAAGCAAGCACACTGCCAAGGGTATTCTAAAGGACTGCGGGTCGGCCAAAAAAATCTAACTGCTCGGGTGATTTATCCGCGAGCAATCGCTGAGCAAAAGGCAATCCTCAATTGTTTTCGGTCTCGCCGTAAAAACAAACATTCTTGGTAATTATTGTTGGTGTGGTTCCTACCCAGCACCGTAAATCTCCATAAACTCCGGCCAAACCTCCGCATCCGCCACCGTTTTGTCCCGGCAAAAGCCGTTGCAAAAGCCAAAGACCCGGCCGTCGAGTTCCAGAAAATCACTCACCGGCATGCCTGAATACGGGCAGGCGGTATTTTCGGACGGTCCATTTGTCACGGCTTTGGCCGCCAGCGGTGCCGGGCCGGGCCAGCTGACCTGATCATAGTCACGCGCGTATCGCACCAGATCATCGCCCTGCACCAGTGCCATAGCGCGCCAGCGGCGAAACGCCGGATCGGCCAGATGTGCGTCGGCGTAGGCTTGTGCCGAGGCGCTGACCGTTAGCCCGTAGCCGGCGATCCGGACCGCGACCGGGGCAAAGAACGCGTCAACCGCCGAATATTCGCCGCACAGCCACGGACCCGCCGGAACACACTCTGCCCGCGCATAATCCCAAATCGTTTCCAGACGACGCAGATCGCTTGCAACACCCGCAGACGGCGCGAAACCGGTGTAAGCACAGCGCAGGTTCATCGGGCACTCTTCGCGCAACTCACCAAAGCCCGAGTGCATTTCCGCCGCCAGTGAGCGCGCAATCGCGCGCGCCTTGGCGTCTGTCGGCCAAATGCCGGCGTCCGGGTGGCGCGACGCCAGCTCCTCGGCAATCGCCAGCGAGTCTGACACAACCGCACCATCCGGCGTGCGCACCGTCGGGACCGTGCGGGCCGGGGCGCAGTCCGCCATCTGCGCTGCCACAGCCCCGACATTGAACGACACGAAACGCACATTCGCAGCGATGCCGAAACGTTCGAACAACAGCCAGCCGCGCAGCGACCAGCTTGAATAGGTGCGATCGCCAAGGATGAGGTCGTAGGTCATGGGCATTGATTACGTGGGTGACCGCCGGTTGTAAAACGCTGGTTATTTCGCCGACCCATCACGGCATGTGATTAATCGCCCCGATGCGCCAGCCAGTGCCTTGCCACTGCAGCCGGGTGACCGAAAGATTGTCAATTTCATGGGTTAAGGCCTCGGCAGCGCTGAAACCGCCAGCCAGTTGTATCTGCGTCATGATCACTCCGATATGGGCAACCGCAATGATGTCACGGTTCGGATATCGTGCGTTCATCGAGGCGACACATGCAGCCACCCGCGCCGCCACATCGTTCCAGCTTTCACCATTTGGCGGCGCAACATCACCGGGGTTCTCCCAATAGGCGCGGCTCAACTCTGGATCGCGCGCCGCCACCTGGGCAACCGCCAATCCGTCCCAATCGCCAAAATCGAATTCGCGCAGTTGCGCCGCGTGCGCCAGCCGCATCCGACCCTTTTCGATCGCATCTGCAGTGCTGACAGCGCGCTGCAAATCAGACGACACCAAAATGCCATCGCCGGGCAAATACGCACTCAGGCGTTCGATCCGCTCTGAATCCGAAAGGTCAGCCGGCACATCGCGCCAGCCGACAAATGACTTTTCGTGCGTCGGTGCGTGGCGAACCCACCACCAGGTTGTCACGGCGTATTGCCGGGCAGCGCGCGCTTCAGCTCGATCGGCAATCCGGCGATCACCGACACCACCAGATCGGCGTGCGCCGCGATATGCTGATTGAGCCGCCCTTGTGCTTCGGAAAATCGGCGTGCCAGCGCATTGTCGGGCACCACACCCTGGCCGACCTCGTTAGACACCACCACAACGCTGCATGCACAGGATTTCAGGGCGCTGAGCAACGCTTCCTGCTCGCTCTCAATGTCACGCCCCTTCAGCAAATGGTTGGACAGCCAAAGTGTCGCGCAATCGAGCAGCACCACCTCATCAGCGGCCAAACCTTGCAGTGTTGCAGCCACCTCCAGCGGCACCTCTAACGTGCGCCATGCGGCGCCGCGCCGCTTGCGATGCCGGGCGATCCGGTCGGCCATTTCGTCATCATCTGCCTGCGCCGTGGCCAGATAAACCGCCGGTTTGTCGGCACTCAGCACCAAACGCTCTGCGAATGCGGATTTACCAGAGCTTGCACCGCCCAGAACCAGTGTAACTTTCGGGAACATGATTGTGACGCTTCGTTTTGCCTAAATGTGCTAGCGTTTGCTATCAGCACCGGCCCGCAAATGAAAAGGCCGTTTCTGATATCGAACCAGTCCAAAGGAGGCCAGAGGGTGGCGCTCGACGGATTATCAGACCAGACGTTTTCGCGGCGCGCGATGCAGGCAGAGCTGCTGGATGCCGAAACCGAACGCCGCCTGGCCTATGCCTGGCGCGATCAGCGCGATGAAGCAGCCTTGCACCGCCTGATCACCGCCTACATGCGGCTAGCGATTTCGATGGCGGCCAAGTTCAAGCGCTACGGGGCGCCGATGAACGACCTGATTCAAGAGGCCAGCGTCGGCTTGATGAAGGCCGCCGACAAGTTTGATCCGGATCGCGGCGTGCGGTTTTCAACCTATGCTGTCTGGTGGATCAAAGCCTCGATCCAGGACTATGTGATGCGCAACTGGTCGATTGTGCGCACCGGCTCGACCTCGTCGCAAAAGTCGCTTTTTTTCAACATGCGCAGGGTTCAGGCGACGCTGGAACGAAAAGCAAACGCCAGCGGCGAACGGCTGGACCAGCATCAGTTGCGTCAGATGATAGCCTCTGAGGTCGGCGTGCCGCTGCACGATGTCGAGATGATGGAAGGGCGCTTGTCGGGCGGGGACTTTTCGCTAAATGCTGTTCAATCGGCCGACGATCAGGGCCGCGAGTGGATCGACACCCTGCGCGACGACGGCGCGCAGGCGCAAGAGATAGTTCAGCACAATTGTGATCGTCAGGTATTGCGTGACTGGCTGGCCGGGGCGATGGCGCAGCTGAACGAACGCGAGCAATTCATTCTGCGCGAACGCAAGATTCGTGAGCAGCCCCGCACCCTGGAAAGTCTCGGTAACGAACTGGGCCTGTCCAAGGAACGGGTCCGTCAATTGGAAGCCGCAGCGCTCGGCAAAATGCGCAAATCCCTTGCCGCGCGCAGCAGCGAATTGGAAGACTTTCTGGCGTGACCGGCATTTTCTGACGGTTGAATTTCGCAGCCCTGCCCCCTAGACATTTCAACACCACGCGCCGATAGGGGCCAAATGCTTGCTGGCAAACGCATACTTTTGATCATTGGCGGCGGAATTGCCGCTTTCAAGTCGCTGGATCTGATCCGTCGCTTGCGCGAACGCGGCGCGCATGTGACGCCCGTGCTAACCGGCGCCGCCAGCGAATTTGTCACTCCGCTGAGCTCGTCCGCACTGGCCGGAGAAAAGGTCTATCGCGATCTGTTCGATCTGACCGACGAGGCCGAGATGGGCCATATCGAGCTGTCGCGCGCCGCCGATCTGATCGTCGTGGCGCCGGCCACGGCCGATCTGATCGCAAAAATGGCCGGCGGCCATGCCGACGACCTTGCTTCAACCCTTCTGATGGCCACCGACAAGCGCGTGCTGATCGCACCGGCGATGAACGTGCGGATGTGGAACCATGCCGCCAATCAGCGCAATATTGCGACACTAGGGAACGACGGCATTCTGTCGGTCGGCCCCAACGACGGTGACATGGCGTGCGGCGAATTTGGCCCCGGCCGGATGGCCGAACCATTGGAGATTGTGGCGGCTGTTGAGAACGCTTTGCAGAACGGCCCGCTGAAGGAGCGACATATTCTGGTGACATCCGGCCCGACGCACGAGCCGATTGATCCGGTGCGCTATATCGCCAACCAATCATCCGGTGCGCAAGGGGCGGCGCTTGCCCGCGCGCTGTCGGGCTTGGGGGCAAGTGTGACATTTGTCACCGGACCCGCCGATGTGGCGCCGCCAGCGGGCGTGAAAGTTGTCAAGGTGCAGACCGCGCGCGACATGCTGGCCGCGGTCAAAGCGGCTTTGCCAGCCGACGCTGCGGTTTTTGCAGCAGCGGTTGGCGATTGGCACGTCGCGGCTCCGGAGCCACAGAAAATCCAGAAAGACCGCAAGGGTGGATTGCCCAAGCTCGATCTGGTCGAAAACCCGGATATTCTGGCGACCGTATCGGCAATGAAAAAACGCCGCCCGCAGCTGGTGATCGGCTTTGCGGCGGAAACCCACGATGTGCTGGCAAATGCAGCAACCAAGCTGAAACGAAAACGCTGTGACTGGATCGTTGCCAACGATGTCTCACCCGAAACCGGCATCATGGGCGGCAGCGAAAACGCGGTGACGCTGATCAGCAGCGCGGGTCAGGACACCTGGCCGCGGATGTCCAAGGATCAGGTGGCGGCCAAGCTGGCGGCACGGATCGCCGATGCCATTGTTCAGTAAGGGATTGCCATGTGCGCCTCCGGCGGGAGTATTCTTGGAACAAAAGAAAAAGAGTAGGCACAGAAAATGGTTGAGCCGGTTCCGGAGTTGAATCTGTTGTGGGAGGACTGGGCCGATACATCGCTGGACTTGCCGGCTTATGCAACCTCGGGCGCGGCGGGTGCCGATATTCGCGCCAATCTGGGCCCGGAATTGCGCCAGAACGGGCTGGTTCTGGAGTCAGGCGCGCGGGTGCTGGTGCCGACCGGGTTCCGTATCGAAATTCCGCACGGTTTTGAAGTTCAGATCAGGCCGCGCTCGGGTCTGGCTCTGAAACATGGCGTCAGTGTGCTGAATGCTCCAGGCACCATTGACAGTGACTATCGTGGCCCGGTCGGCGTGCTGTTGGTCAACCACGGAGCGCGCCGGTTCGTCATTCGCCACGGCGACCGCATTGCCCAGATGATCGTGAGCCCGGTGGTTAAGGCGCGCCTCAAGCGCGCCACAGTCATCTCCGCAACCGCGCGCGGTGCCGGTGGCTATGGCTCCACCGGGCTTGGGTGATGATCTGGGTTGTTGCCATTGCGGTCGGGTTCTGGTGGCTTGGTCATGTCCTGAAAACACCAACGTCGGCACGCTGGCTGATGATCGGCATTCTATATCTGGCGGTGTTGTCGGCATATTTGTTTTTGCCAGCCGAAAACACCTTGCGCGCTGGCCTGGGCGGCAGCCTGGCCGAGTGGCTGATACTGGGCGGCGCGGTGGTCCTCGTGCTGGTCTACCGGCGTGGATTGGCGGCGCTTGGCGCGCGCGCCCGCCGGCGCGCGCCGCAAAAATCCAGCGGCCTGTTTGCGCCCGGCGAGCTGGAGCGTTACGCCCGCCAGATCGTGTTGCACGAGATCGGCGGTGCCGGGCAGGCCCGCCTGAAACGCGCCCGCGTGCTGGTGGTGGGTGCCGGCGGGCTGGGCTCTGCGGCGCTGCAATATCTGGCCGCCGCCGGGGTCGGCACGATCGGGGTGGTCGACGACGATGTTGTCGACAATTCCAACCTGCAGCGGCAGGTGATCCATACCGATGCGCGCATTGGCATGGCCAAGGTGTTTTCTGCCCAGGCCGCGATGCAAGCGCAAAATCCGCACGTTTCCGTGCGCCCCTACAACCGCCGCCTGACCGAGGAGAACGCGCGCGCCATTTTTGAGGACTACGACCTGATCCTTGACGGCTCGGACAATTTTGAAACCCGCTATCTGGTCAACCGGACTTGCGTGGCGCTCGGCAAACCGCTGATCGCGGCCGCGCTTTCGCAACTGGAGGGGCAGATCAGCACTTACCATCCGGCCAGGGCTGGCCCTTGTTATCAATGTGTATTTCCAAAAGCCCCGGCGCCCGGTCTTGCGCCATCCTGCGCCGAGGCCGGCATTCTTTGCCCGCTGCCGGGGGTGTTAGGGTCGATGATGGCGGTCGAGGCGGTCAAGGAAATCGCGCAAGCGGGCGAGGGTCTGACTGGGCGATTGCTGATTTACGACGCGCTTTACGGTGAAAATCGGGTGATAAAATTGCAACGGCGGGTTGGCTGCGAGGTGTGCGGCCGCGTCTGAATTCGGGTGAACCGCTCTTGGCGCCATCAAACGATTGCGCAGGCTATTTTGCAACTTGTCCCTGACACATTGCCTCGCACATCTCGCGCAGCCCACCCCAAGCCACCAAAACGCCGTCACTCGGTAGGATATACGCCGTCCTCATACACCACCGAATGATACCCCTTGATCCCCACCGCTCGGGTCAGAGCGCTGCCAATCGGCG
Organism: Paracoccaceae bacterium; assembly: GCA_965237505.1. Classification (GTDB taxonomy): domain Bacteria; phylum Pseudomonadota; class Alphaproteobacteria; order Rhodobacterales; family Rhodobacteraceae; genus NVTR01. The sequence continues at coordinate 129,536 of CBDEFR010000009.1, forward strand.
CGCCCTTGGCAATCTGCTCCAGCACTCGGCCAAAGTCATAAATCGGCGCCCAGCCAAGCTCTGCGCGCGCGCGATCATTCACATATACCCGTTCGATATCGGCGAACATCCGATAGTTCGCCGCCCCGTACACCTGGGAAAATCGCGGATAAATAGCAGCGGCGGCCGCTGCCGGATCCTGCCGGATTGCTTTGAGTTGGCGCGTGCGAAACGGCGATGTCGCGCTGATGATGAATCTGGCGAACCCCGATGCCGGCGCAACCCGAATCGCGCATTCATGGGCCAACACAACATCTTCGAAATCAACCCGACGGAACAGAAATTCGTTGGCCTTCACATTCGCATCGGCAAAAGCGCTGCGCGTGGCTTTGTGGTCATCTGGTTCCGGGAAAAACCGCGAAGTTCTCAAAACTGTGCAATTCATCCCCTGTTCACGGGCAAACAGCACGCACAGATCTTCGGCGGCGGGTTTGGTCACGCCGTAAATATTTTTCGGCACCGAGGCCACAGTTTCATCGATCCAAGCCGCAGGCGCACCGGTTGGCGGGCTCAATGCTGCGCCAAAGGCGCTGGTGGTGTTAGTGAAAATAAATCGCGTGATGCCCAGGGCGGCGGCCGCCTCCAGCAGCGCCAGCGTGCCGGTGATATTGGTCGCAACGAAGTCCTGTTTTGAATGGGTCGCCACATGCGGCTTGTGCAGCGTCGCGGTGTGCAGAATCGCGTCTACGCCCGCCATCGCACGACGCACAAGCGCACGGTCACCAACCGATCCGACAAAATCGGTGAAAGGTGTTTCAATGATGTCCAGCCCCACCGGCGCATGCCCCAACCGGGGCAAATGGCGCATCAGCGCTTCGCCCAAATGGCCCGCACTGCCAGTTATTAAGACCCTCATTGACCGCCGCCCACGCCGTTCATCTGTCGCCACGCCCATGACACCAAGATTTCCAGACAGTCCGCAAGCCCAAACCAATCCCTTGTCACGTTCCCCCTAAACGCTCTAATCTTGTGCCAATTGCAAAAAAGAGTCCTTAGTGTCTGATTCAAAACTCTACGGATGATTACAATGCCTTGCAATTTTACGCGTGAGGGTTCTGATATGTGCAACGAGTATCCATGCCTGTGAACTTGCGATGGATTTTTCCCAATCTTTGGCCAATCGCCGGCAGCGGTTGAGCCATGCGAAGGTGCGCTCGACGACCCATCTTCTGGGAATGACTTCGAAGCCTTCCGCAGTGTCGAAGCGCTTGACGATCTGGATTGTCCAGTCACCGATGCCTTCAAGAGCGTCGCGCAGCTTTGGTCCGGCATAACCGCCATCCGCAAAGATATGGCGCAAGTTTGGGTGGGAATACCGGATGGATTTCAACACTTCCGGTGCGCCATCACGGTCTTGAATACCGGCGCTATGCACGACCAACCCAACCATAAACCCGAGCGTGTCGGTGACAATGTGGCGCTTGCGGCCCTTGGTTTTCTTGCCCGCGTCATAGCCCGAAATGCCACCGCTTTCCGTTGTTTTTATGGTCTGGCTATCAATGACACCAGCGGTGGGGCCGGGCTTCTTGCCATGAAACTCGCGCGCCGTCGCCACCAGAAAATGGCTGATCACTTCAAAGATGCCATCGTTGCGCCAGCCATAGAAATAGTAGCGCACGGTGGACACTGGCGGGAAATCATTGGGCAGCATACGCCACGCACACCCGGCGCTGGCGATGTACAAAATGGCATCCAGAACATCGCGCATCGCCGTGCTGCGCGGACGACCAGTTGTTTTAGGCGGCGGCAGGAATGGCGCGATCAAACCCCATTCCTGATCAGTTAAATCGCTTGCATAGCGTCCCGAATGCCGTTCATATCGGGCGCGAGTGGTTTCCGTCCAGGCCATTGTGATCTCCCTCGAATCTTATCAATCCGATTGAATCACAACTCGCTGAAATCACTCAATTAGTTTTGGATCAGACACCTAGGGGGGAACCAATATGAAACTGCTTACCGCATTCGCGGCCATCGCTGCCACCGCCGTCACGTTTACCGCCAGCGCGGCAGCACACCTGCCCGACCTCGGTGGTCAGGAAGTGGTCGTTGTCACCGAAAACGCCTATCCGCCGCTGCAATTTGTCGACCCGGCCAGCGGTGACGCCATCGGCTGGGAATATGACGCGATGGCCGAGATCGCCACGCGCATCAACATCACCATTGTCTATCAAAACATCAGCTGGGACGCCATGATCCCGGCGGTGAGCGAAGGCCAGTTTGACCTCGGGATGACCGGCATCACGATCCGCGAAGATCGTGCGGAAAAGGTCGATTTTTCAGACGCTTACATGCGCTCCGAGATGGTCATGCTGGTGCGTGGCGATGAGGCCCGCTTTACCGACGCCGCAAGTTTTGCCGCCGACAGCGATCTGCTGATGGCCGCCCAGCCGGGCACCACGCCGTTCTATGTCGGTGTTTACGATGTGCTGGACGGCGACGAATCCAATCCGCGCATCAAGCTGTTTGAAACCTTCGGGGCCGGGGTTCAGGCCCTGCGCGCCGACGATGTCGATCTGGTGCTGACCGACGGCACCGCCGGCAACGGTTATGTCGAAGCCTCCAACGGCGGGCTCAAGATCATCGGCCAGCCGCTAGGGACCGAGGATTTCGGCTTCATCTACCCCAAGGGTTCCGCTTTGGTCGGGCCGATCAACGCCGCCATCCAGTCGATGCAGGATGACGGCACCATCGATGCGCTCAACAAGAAATGGTTTCTTGACTATAAACTGGGCGGCTAAACCCAACACGCAGCCCCGGCATTCGCGCCGGGGCCTCGTTCATTTGACAACTAGGTCCCGGGTCAGGCCCGGGATTGCGGAGCGCACTTGATAGCCACACCGCCGCAGGACAAAGATTTCCCCTGGTGGCTGCTGATTGCCGCCGGGATCGCCGCATATCTGATGTACCGGGTGGTGTCGGATGCGCTGTATGCGCAGGTGCTGGCGACGCTGTCCAAGGGCATCGGCATCACCATTTTCGTGACCCTTGTGGCGTTCGCGCTGGCCTCGCTTATCGGGTTGCTGCTGGCGGTCGGGTCACTGTCGCGGTTTCTGGTCTTCCGCCAGCTGTCGCGGTTTTACATCGAAATAGTGCGCGGCATACCGATCATCGTTTTGCTGCTGTATGTGGCGTTCGTCGGTGCGCCGGCGATTGTGGCGGGCTGGAACTGGGTGCTGGACAGTTTCGGCGCAGAGCCGATCCGTATTCGCGACTTCTCGTTCCTCTGGCGGGCGATCATTGCCCTGACAATCGGTTATTCGGCCTTTATCGCCGAGGTGTTTCGCGCCGGAATTCAATCGGTTGACGAGGGCCAGGTCGAAGCCGCAGAGGCGCTCGGCCTCACCAGCTGGCAGCGGTTTCGCCTGGTGGTGTTCCCGCAGGCGATCCGTACCATCATGCCGCCTTTGGGTAACGATTTCATCGCGCTGATCAAGGACTCATCACTGGTTTCGGTGCTTGGGGTGCTCGACATCACCCAGTTGGGCAAGCTCACGGCGGCCGGGAATTTCCGGTATTTTGAAACCTACAACGTGGTCGCGTTGATCTATCTGATCATGACGGTCAGCCTGTCGCTGATGCTGCGGCGTCTGGAACGGCGCTTGCGCAAACAACATGCCGCCTGATCGCCGTTGCGCCTTGCCTTGACTTGCAAAGGACCCCGCCCATGACCAACCCGCTTTTGGCTGACTGGACCACGCCGTTTGAAATGCCACCCTTCGCGCAGATCACCGACGACGATTTTGCCCCGGCATTTGACGCAGCAATTGAACAGTCGCGCGAACGCATCGCGGCGATCGTGAACAACACCCAGGCGCCGGGCTTTGACAACACCATCGCCGCACTTGAGGGCGCGGATCAGGCGTTGGACCGGGTGCTGGGCGTGTTCTTTAACCTCGCCGGGTCCGACAGCAATCCAAAACGCGAGGCTTTGCAGCTCGAATTCGCGCCCAAGCTGGCCGCCTATTCAAGCGAGATTACCATGAACGAACCACTTTTTGAGCGCGTTGAGGCACTTTGGCGCGCCCGTGACAGTCTTGGTCTGGCACCCGAGCAGTCACGGGTTCTGATGCTCACCCGGCGCGGATTTGTGCGCGCTGGCGCGCAGCTTCGGGCCGGCGCGCGCAAACGCCTGAAAAAGGTCAAGGAGCGGCTGGCGGTTCTGTCTACTGAATTCGTGCAAAACCTGCTGGCTGATGAGCGTGACTGGGTCATGGAACTGGCGACTGACGATCTGCAGGGGTTGCCCGATTTTGTCGTAGCGGCGGCCAAATCTGCAGGCGAGGAAAAAGGCCTGTCAGGCCATATTGTCACACTGTCGCGCTCGCTGATCGTGCCGTTTCTGCAGTTCTCACCCCGGCGCGAGCTGCGCGAGCAAGCCTATCAAGCCTGGAGCGCGCGCGGCGCAAACGGTGGCGACACCGACAATCGGGCCATCGCGACCGAGGTTCTGGGCTTGCGCGCAGAACGGGCGCATTTGCTGGGCTATGACAATTTCGCCGCCTACAAGCTGGAGACCGAGATGGCCAAAACGCCACAAGCGGCGCGCGATCTGCTGATGCAGGTCTGGGCACCGGCCCGGCAGGCGGCAGAGGCGGATGGCGAGGTGTTGACGCAGATGATGCACGCCGACGGCATCAACGAAGCGCTGCAACCCTGGGACTGGCGCTACTACGCGCGAGTTCGCCGCAAATCAGAGCACGATCTGGACGAGGCCGAGATCAAGCCATACCTGCAGCTCGACCGGATGATAAAGGCGGCATTTGCCTGCGCAAACCGGCTTTTCGGGCTGGATTTTGCGCCGCTTGACATTGGCCTCTACCACCCCGACGCCCGCGCTTGGGAGGTGACGCGCGACGGCCATCACCTGGCGGTATTTGTGGGCGATTACTTTGCCCGCGGCTCAAAACGCTCCGGCGCCTGGTGCTCGGCGATGCGCAGCCAACAAAAACTGGCCGGCGACATCCGCCCGATCGTCGTCAATGTGTGCAACTTCGCGCGCCCCGCCGAAAGAGAACCGGCACTGCTGTCATTCGACGACGCCCGCACCCTGTTCCACGAATTCGGCCACGCCCTGCACCAGATGCTGTCCGATGTGACCTACCCGTCAGTTTCCGGAACCGCGGTGGCGCGGGATTTTGTCGAACTGCCCAGCCAGCTTTATGAACATTGGCTGGAAGTTCCCGAAGTGCTGGCCGAGTTTGCCACCCACGCGGACACCGGCGCGGCGATGCCGGCAGACCTTATGCACCGGCTACTGAAGGCCAGGACTTTTGACATTGGCTTTGCCACCGTTGAATACATCGCCTCGGCGCTGGTTGATCTGGCCTTTCATGATGGCGCAGCACCGCAAGATCCGCTGGCAAAGCAGGCCGAAGTCCTGCGCGGCATCGGCATGCCCGATGCCATCCGCATGCGCCACGAGACGCCGCATTTTGCCCATGTCTTTGCCGGTGACGGCTATTCGAGCGGCTATTACAGTTACATGTGGTCCGAGGTCATGGACGCCGACGCATTTGCGGCGTTCGAAGAGGCCGGCGGCGCCTTTGACAAGACCGTGGCAGGCAGGCTGGAACAATTCATCCTGTCGGTTGGCGGATCGGACGACCCAGAGGTGCTCTACACCGCGTTTCGGGTCCGGATGCCGGGTGTGGATGCCCTGTTAAAAGGGCGCGGCCTACTGGCAAGCGCATAGGCTGTCAAATTGCGGCCCTGCGGCGCGCTCGGGCGGGCCAAGAAATTCCTATGTTTCATCAGCAGTTTGCTTGGTCGGATCATCCGGATGGCGAACAATGCCGACCGGGTCCTGATGAATGATGACATCAGCCTGCGGATAGGCTTTCAGGATCGCGCGGCGCAGCGCCGCACCGATCGCGTGTGCCGCATTCAGGCTTTGCTTGCCGTCCAGCTCGATGTGAAGGTTGACGAATACCTGCGATCCGGCGGTGCGGGTCTTGAGATCGTGAAATCCATGCACGCCGGGCCAACTGGCCGCCATCTGACCGATCGCTTCGATCATCTGCGGTGGCGCGCCGCGGTCCATCAATGCATCCCAGGCGCGTTTGCCGATCCGCAAAGCGGCTAACCCCAATATGGCAGCGGCCCCCAAGGCAACGACGCTATCGACCGCGACAAGGCCAAAGCGCGCCGATGCCCAAAGCGACAGGATGGCGCCGATGTTGGGAAAGAGATCGCTCATGTAATGCAGGCTGTCGGCTGCAACCACCTTGCTGCCGGTGCGAGCGGCCACATTTCGCTGCCACAGCACCAGCGCCAGAGTCAGGACAATCGACAGGCCCATCACCACCATGCCGCGACCCTCGGCCATCAGAACCGGCGGCGCGTCAGCCAGCAGGCGGCTGATCGCCGTCCAGCCGATCACAGATGCCAAAACAAGAATGAACAGACCCTGGCCAAGGGCTGCCAAATCCTCAACCGAGCTATGGCCGAACGCATGATCATCATCGGCCGGGCGCGCGGCGTACAGGATTGCCATCAATCCGCCGAGCGACACCATCAGATCCAGTGCGCTGTCGGTCAAAGACGCCGCCACCGAAAGCGCTCCGGTTTCGCCCAGTGCCCACAGCTTTGCCACCACCAGCACAATGGCCACCGTAACCGACAGGATACCGGCGCTCAGGTTCAGGTGAACGTGGTTTTTCATCATCGCTCTGTGTGGCATCTAACTGAACCGGTTGTGGAGTCTCAACCGGTTGTTCACATTCAGGCTTTACCGCCTGACCAGTGGTGCGCGGCTTTTCAGCGCGTGACACAGGAACACCCGCGCCGCTCATACCATTGTCATTCCCGCGCAAGCGGGAACCTCCTGCCATAGGAAGCCACGTGTGAACAAAGATCCCCGCTTGCGCGACGATGACAGCCCGCGCATGCTCTGATCTGGATCGCGCACGCGCGCGCCGTGGCTTACAAATAAGCCTTGTCGCGTATCCTGGCCCACGCGTGGGGCGCAAAATCGTCTTGTTGTGGCTCCAGGCAATTAAGGCTCAAAAACCAGTAAAAGAATTTCTCATAAGCGAAACCAGCCATCACTTCGGGGCCATACATCAGTGCTTCGCGCAAATCGTGCGTGCAGCGCGCGGTCAGCGTGGCGTGCCAGAAATCCGAGCGCGCGCAGGTTATCACCGGCTTTTTCTGCATCAGCGTTTCAAACCCTGCGGCCGAGTTTTGCGTGACAACAACCCGCGACGCCTGGCTCAGATCATGAACGCTCGCGTCGCTGATCTTGACATTGGTATAGTCGTTGCACATCGCCATGATGTGGCGGCGCATCGGCTTGGACTGCATCGGGTGCAGTTTCACATAGCCCAGCCCGTCGCGGCGGGTTTCGGCGGCGGTGCGGATCATGTCTTCGGTGCTCAGAAAGTGGCTGCGGTTTTCGCGGTGCTCCTGATCCTGGCAATAGATGACGGCGGCGGCGGGCCGCATCGGGCTGGAAAACCGGGCCTCCTGCGGGTTTTTTGAAATATTCTCCCGCAGCATGTGCCCGCTGACACCATTGAAAAAATACTCGGCCTTTTTAACGTCAATCTGATCCGGGCAAAACCGCGAAAACCTGAGCGAGGAATTCCAGTAGGTCCCGACCTCGTCCAGATACCAAAAACCCCAGACATAGCTGGGCATGGCGTGCAGCAGATTTGGCCTATAGCCTGGCGGCCCGGCGACAATAATGTTGATATTTTTCTGCCCGATCAGAACTTTCGATGCAGCGCCCCTGGCGTCCACCAGCCGTGTCGAGATCCCTTTACCGGTCAAAAACGGCACCAGTTTGCGAAAAAATTCGTGCTCGCCGTTACGGATCGACGCTAGCCAGGCTTGATCTGCATGAAAAACCACAGTTCCGCCCTGGGTTTTCAATCGTCGCGCCGCCAGCGGTGATCTGATCTGCTCCACCTGCCAGCTACTCGCGAATTTCAGACGCGTTCACACCCCAGAGCGCCGATTTGTCTGCCCAGCCACGGTAGCCGCCGGCCGACAGCCAGCACCATCGCTCATCGCATTCCCCCAGCCGCGCCACCACCCCGGCCTCGACATAGGCCTGCACCTGGGTTTGCGCGTCTGCCTTGATGTAGAGCGGCAGCAGGTCGCGTTCGACAATCACCGTGCGCACGCCCGACAGCAGCGAGTAATGCACCCAACCGCCGGCGCCGTCCTTGTCGCGCACCCGCCGCCAATGGCCAAATTCGGCGGTGATTTCCAACGGCATCCCGCGCCGGGTCAGCACCCAGTCGATCTTGTGCGTGAGCGACGGCCCGCGCCGCACGTTGCCCTCGCTTGCCTTCAGCGAGACATAGCGCGGCAATGGCAATCCGGTGATCGTGCCGCGCTCCTGGGCCGCGGCACTCCACGCCGCCGCCAGCCCCAAGGCAACACCGATAACCGCCATTTGCACGCGCGCCATTTGCTGTCCGCCCGATTGTTGCCTGCGCCTCAGCCGCCGCATTTGCGGCCCCGGGGTCGGCTTCTTCTTGTGCCTAGCCCCGTTCCTTGTCACTCTGCCAGTAAGAGCCGCAAAAGAAAAGATGGAGAGCGCACAGATGCCTGCAGAACGCCTGAGTGTTGTCGTGACGCGCCGGTTGCCGGAGGTTGTCGAGACCCGGATGAAAGAGCTCTTCGATGCCGAGCTGCGCGACGAAGACACGCCGCTCAGCCGTGATGAACTGGCCGAAGCAATGAAACGCACCGACGTGCTGGTGCCGACCGTGACCGATACTATCGATCAGTCGCTGCTGGCGCAGGCCAGCGAACGCCTGAAACTTATCGCCAGCTTTGGCGCCGGCATCGACCATGTTGATGTGCAGACCGCCCGCCAGCGCGGCATTCTGGTATCCAACACGCCGGGCGTGGTCACCGAAGACACTGCCGACATGGCGATGGCGCTGATCCTGGCCACCACCAGGCGCATCCCCGAGGGCCTTGCGGTGATGCAGTCGGGCGACTGGGCGGGCTGGGCCCCGACCGCATTTCTGGGCGGCCGCCTCGCCGGGCGAAGGCTCGGCATCCTGGGCATGGGCCGGATCGGCCAGGCAGTGGCCCGGCGGGCCCACGCGTTCGGCATGCAGGTGCACTACCACAACCGCCACCGCCTGCGCACCGAGATCGAAACAGAGCTCGAAGCGACCTATTGGGAAAGCCTCGACCAGATGGTCGCGCGGGTTGACATATTGTCGATCAACTGCCCGCGCACGCCCTCGACCTACCACCTGATCAACGCCCGGCGCTTAAAGCTGATGAAAGCCGATGCGGTGATCGTCAACACCTCGCGCGGCGACGTCATCGACGAAAATGCCCTGACCCGGATGCTGCGCGCAGGCCAGATCGCCGGCGCCGGATTGGATGTGCTGGAAAAGGGCGCCGACATCAACCCGCGACTGCGCGAGCTGAAGAACGTCGTCCTGCTGCCGCACATGGGCAGCGCGACGGTCGAGGGCCGCATCGAGATGGGCGAGAAGGTGATCATCAACATCAAGACCTTCGCTGACGGCCACCGGCCACCCGATCTGGTGGTGCCGGGGATGTTGTGACGACCGTCCGCTTAAGTTGCGTATTCTTGCTGGCAGCACTGGTTCTGTCGGCCTGCGGCCGCCCGCTGGCCGAAGGCGAGACGGCGCTGGCGCACGACCTCTTTGGCGCCGGACTTGAGCTTGGCGAGGTTCGCGTCGCCGCAGGGTTGGGGCTTGCGTCCCCGCCCGCCCAGACAGCGCCACGACCGAGCCAGCGCATCCACCGGCCGGGCGCTTGTGATCGCGACGCGCCAGCCCCCAAAGGCGGCCCGCCCCCGGCATTCGCAACTTACCAGACCGTGCACGTCACCCGCCGTTTTTACGCCGCCGATATGGCCGCCGGCTGGCCCGCAGCAGCACCGCTGCCACAAGTGCTGATCCTGGCCCATGAGCTCGGCCATGTCTGGCAGTGGCAGAACCGGGCCCGCACCCGCTACGCCCCACTTCGCGCAGCGCTGGAAAGCGTTTTCAACACTGATCCGTATTTCTACGCTCCCGCCCACGACAAATCATTCCTGCAATATGGCTATGAGCAGCAGGCCTCGCTGATCGAAGATTACTTGTGCTACGCGCTTGTCGATGCAGATGCGCCCCGCCGCGCCGAGCTTCGCGCCATCCTGGCGCCGCACTTCCCGGTCGCCCGGCTGGATGCCGCCCTTGGGCAATAAATCCGTTGAGGCGCGGCGCGAGATAGGCGAGAAGGTGATCATCAACATCAAGACCTTCGCCGACGGCCAGCGACGCCCGATCTGGTGGTGCCGGGGATGGTGTGAGGGGGGAGGGCTTAAAGCTCCAATGACATTTGAACTGAAGGACTAGACGGAAAAATACCGAGTAGTTGCCAGGTTTGCGGACGTTTGGCCATGTTCCCGAGAGCGAGAATAAGTCCTTTCTTCACATATTGTTGGGTGTATGTGGAGCTTAGATGTTCGAGCACTTCATTCTCTTCGTATTTTTTTGACAAGTTGAAGAACGCTGCCGATGTTTCCCAATCAGCACACGTCTTTTCATGCGGCCCATCGTTATCTTCGTAAGACAGTTTGAAAAGAAACGGGCACGGTTCAAGCAGATCCAGTTTTTTGTCAAACATTGACGCTTGTCGCGCCTGTGCTTCGAATGCTTCTCTGGCTGTTTCGATCTCATTCGGCCCTCGCCTCATCCATTTCAATCGTGGATTCCTTGGGCGTATCAAAGCCAATGAGTCGCCTCGTTTGATAGCAGCCTTTTCAGATTCCACGACTGCGGAATGAACGAGGCTTTGTCTTTCCGTTTCCGCGACAACTTTGGCCACTACCTGAATAGATTCTTCGTGAACTCGACAACTTTCTTTTCGAGTATCAATTTTCGGCACGGAATACTGAAATTCAACTATGTTCCAACGCGAAAAAACTTGATTGTCGGCCAGTTGCCTAAATCGGATTGGATAAAGCCGTCTCCATGCACCTTGACTATCAATTCCAGCGCAACAAACGGTCTCGCTGTGCGTTTTACTGGGCTGCGGATAAGCTTTTACGAGAACTGTGACGCGGGATTGGGAAATCATTTGTTAGATACTTTTCTGGGCGATCCGGGACAAGATTAAAAACCTCAAAACCAAAAACCACTGCGTCATCTGCGATAATTGAGCGGTGACAATGAACAGAACAGCGCTCAAAGCAAAGCATGCACGTTACTTTGCTGGATGCAACCTTAAGTAGTTCCTTGAGGGCGAATTGTGTTTTCGACTTACGCATATGTTCATTGAAAATGGCTTCAAACAATTCGTAATTGCCGGACTTTGCGGCATCGCGTCCGGGTTTTGGGTCCCCTAACTGTTTGAAATGCCGGTATTCAATTCCGGCCCCATTCAAATGCGCGGCCAAGGCATTTTTTGAAAGGCCTTTCTTTCGAGATAGGGGGCGGTCCCGCACATCAGCCAAAACTTCAATGCCAACATTCTCTAGCGTTTGAACCAACTGGCCTACATGGGCGCCCTCGTAACCAATGGTAAAAAGCTTCGGCATAATTTTCCCTTTTCTATCTTTGAATCGGAATTAGCCGTTTCAATCAACCCATCTGGTTAACATCCGATGTGCCGCGTGCATCTTTTGCGAGCGTGTGTCAATTGAGGTTCACAGCAAGCGTTGTTAAGTGGTTCCGCGCCTTGCACAGTTTCACCCGCCGACGCCCACCTAGACTCCGCCCGTCCGCAGCTGAATCGGTCCCGCTGACGTTCTCTGTTTCGCTTCTCACCCCAACTTCGCCACCGCAAACAAAAAACTGAACTGCTCACAATAAATCACCACCGACTTGAACACACTCACATCGGTGCCTTCCGGGATCGCATAGGCCTGGTCGCCGATGTTGCCCTTCAGCGGGCTCAGCCGCAGTTGCTCGCTCGCTTTCACATCGCCCGCCCCTTGCGGGTCCGCATGACTGATCAGCCAGATCTTCAGATCAGGCCCGTTGGTCACCTCGAAATTCGAAAACTGCAGCTCGATGCGTCCGTCCGCATGGCGCACCAGCGCGATGTCGCCGGAGCCCTTATGCATCGCATCCACACCGCTGAGCACACCGCTGGCGATCACTTCGCTCTCGCTGCCCTGCACCAGCACCTCATCCACCACCCGGTCGATCCACAACGGCGAGGCGAGGTACCAGAACGCCATGCCGAAGCCCCAGCCAAGAATGAAAACTGGAATCGCGATTTTCAGGAAACGGCCCATGATGTGAGCTCCGCTGTCAGCCAATGAAATGCATTTGCGCGTTCAGTCTAACATTTGCCGCCCCCACACACCACCGCCGCAAGATCAGCGTGGGTTTGGTCATGTTTTGTCGGTCGGTCTGTTCACATCCGCATGTTGGCGCCGTTGGCGTCGTAGATCGGTGCGCCCAGCACTTCGGCGCCATAGAACTTGCCCAGAATCTCGACCTGCAGCTGGGTTCCGGGCGCGGCGTTTGCGACCGTCACGTACCCCATTGCCATCGATTTGCCGACGTGATGCGCATAGCCGCCCGAGCTGACATAGCCGACCGTTTCGCCGTCGCGCAGAATCGCCTCGTCGTTTGAGACATCGATACCGTCCACATCGATTGTCATGGTCACCAGTTTACGTTTCGGGCCTTCGGTTTTCTGCTTGTGAGCGGCCGCCTTGCCGACAAAGTCCTTGTTCCAGTTGATGAAGGCGTCCATGCCGGATTCAACCGCGTCAAAGTCGGGGCGGAAGTCCAGCGTCCAGACGCCCCAGCCTTTTTCAAGGCGCATCGACAGCAACGCGCGGGCGCCGTACCAGCGATAGCCGAGGTCGGCTCCGGCCGCTTCCACGGCTTCGGCCAGACGCAGCAGGTATTGCGGCTTGCAATAGACCTCGTAGCCCAGTTCGCCCGAGAAACTGATCCGGTTCATGATCACCGGCACGCCGTCGGCAAATGTCCGGCGCAGGTCGCGGAACTTGAACGCCTGGGCGCTGACATCATCGCGGGTGATCCGGGCCAGCAGCGCGCGCGATTTCGGGCCTGAAAGCGCGATACCATGCCAGTCGTCCGAGACATTGCCGTAGCTCACGTCCGCGGGCAGGTCGCGTTCAAACCAGCGCCGGTGGGCTTCCTGCATGACGCCAGAGCCAAACAGCATGAAGTGATCTTCCGCGAGACAGGCCACCGTCAGGTCGCCGTAAAGCTTGCCCTTTGGCGTCAGCATCGGGGTCAGGGTTAGGCGGCCAGCCTTGGGCACAAAGCCTGCCAGGGTGCGGTTCAGATAGTCACGCGTACCGGCGCCTTTGAATTCGTGTTTGGCGAAATTGGCAATCTCGATGCCGCCGACCGCTTCGCGCACCGCTTTGATCTCGCGGGCCACATAATCGTGGCTGCGGTTGCGCTCAAACGTGGGGTCCTCGTGGGCATCTTCCGGTCCGTCGGCAAACCACAGCGCATATTCCAGACCAAAGGCCTGACCCATGAGCGCACCCTTGGCAACCAGGCGGTCGTAAAGGGCGGTGGTTTTTTGCATCCGGCCCTTGGGCAGGGTCTCATTGGGGAAGGTCATGACGAAACGGCGTTCGTAATTCTCGCACGATTTCACCGTGCCCCAGTCGGGCGTTGCAAAATCCCCAAACCGCGCCACGTCCATCGCCCAGACGTCGATCGATGGTTCGCCGTCGATCATCCATTCCGCCATCGTCAGGCCGACGCCGCCACCCTGGCAAAACCCGGCCATTACCCCGACCGCGACCCAGTAATTCTTCATCCCCGGCACCGGGCCGATCATCGGGTTGCCATCGGGGCCAAAGGTGAAGGGGCCGTTGATGACATCTTTGATCCCGACCTCGCCGATCGCCGGAATGCGTTCAAACGACATTTCCAGACGGTCGGCGATGCGGTCCAGATCAGGTTGCAGCAGCTCGTGGCCAAAATCCCACGGTGTGCCGTTCACCTTCCACGGCGTGCCTTTCGGCTCATAGGTGCCAAGCAACATGCCCTGACGTTCCTGCCGGAAATAGATGTTGGCCTCATAGTCGATCCCGGCGGGCAGGCGCTCGCTGCGCCCGACAATTTCCGGGATCGCATCGGTGATCAGATAATGGTGCTCCATCGGCTGCACCGGCAGGTTGATGCCCTGCATATGGCCAACTTCGCGCGCCCAGAGACCGGCGCAATTGACGATATGCTCGGCATTGATCATGCCTTTGGGGGTGGTCACATCCCAGCTGCCGTCGATTCGTTGGGTGGTGGCGGTCACCGGTGTATGGGTGAAATATTGCGCGCCGTGGACGCGCGCGGATTTTGCGAATGCGTAAGTTGCGCCCGAGGGGTCAAGGTCGCCGTCCTGATCATCCCAAAGCGCGGCGACATAGTGTTTCGGGTCGATCAGCGGGTGTCGCTCGGCGACCTCTTTCGGGCTGATGAATTCCTGGTTCAGCCCCATGTAGCGCGCCTTTGAGCGTTCACGTTTCAAATATTCGTACCATTCGGGCGTCGAGGCCAGATAAAACCCGCCGGTGATGTGCAAGCCAACAGAATGGCCGCTGGTTTCCTCGATTTCCTTATACAAATCAATTGTATAGCTTTGCAGGCGGCTGATATTCGGGTCGCTCGACAACGTATGGATCTGACCGGCCGCGTGCCAGCTTGAGCCGCTGGTCAGCTCGTCGCGTTCCAGCAGAACCACGTCTTTCCAGCCAAATTTCGCCAGATGGAACAGGATCGAACAGCCGACAACTCCACCGCCAATCACCGCGACGCGCGTGTGGGAGGGCAGTTTTTTGGCACCGGTGGTCTGGTCTTTTTGGATTTCGGGCATTTGGGCCCTCTCAAGCTATCGGCAGGCGGCGGATACGGCCGGGCTGCGCTCACCCTGCCAGCCGGACGATTCGGTTTCGATGCGTCTGGAATGCGACCCGCAAGATTGGCGCGGTGATCCAACACATGCCCGAAATACTTGTCTCAAGCTGGTTGCATTTGACAAGATCAAATTGCTCTAACCAGTCGCCGCCAAATCCACCAACCACCGAACCACCTGATCGATTGAGTGCCGCCCCGGCTTGGACGTCGGGTGTCGCAAGTAATATCTCGCTGAGAGAACATAGCGGTCCGCAAACACCTCAACCAACTGACCAGAGCGCAGATATTGGTCAATAAACGGGCGTCTTCCCAGCACAATTCCGTCGCCGTGCAACGCTGTTTCAAGCGCAATCAGCGACCCGTCCACAACCAGCCCGCGCGGCACCGCAACAGTATCCAGCCCATAAGTGCGAAACCACTTGTGCCAATCTTCGTCGTAGCCGGTCACATGAACCAGCTCGAAGGACAGAATATCCATCGGGCGTTGCGGCCTGGATTTGCTTAGCAGGCCAGGTGACGCAACCGGCGTAATCGTGGCAGTCATGAGCAATTGGGTGTGCGGATCATTAGCGTCACTGCCAGAGACGAATATCTCGAGATCCGCACCAGATGCCCGCCCGGCGATCATTTCTGACTCCAGAGTTTGGATACGCAGGTCAATTTCTGGATGACTAGTCTGGAAGGCACCAATTTGTGGCGCCAGCCAGAGCATCGCAATGCTGGATGTGCAACTAATTGTAACGGTCTGGTTTGGCCGGTCTGGAAACAGCTGATCTGTCACAGAATCCAGACGATCCAACGCCTCGTGCACAGCTCCGAAATAGGCCGTACCAGCGCTGTTAAGGGACAGTTTGCGGTGGTTTCGGATGAACAGCGGACCGCCCAGATAGGATTCGAGATTGCGGATTTGCTGGCTGACAGCGGCCTGAGAGATGTTCAGTTCGTCCGCCGCCAGTGAAAAGCTGAGTCGGCGGGCTGCAACCTCGAAGGTGCGCAAAATATTCAATCTCGGGCGTTTCAATTTCGGCCTTTAGATAAGGTTTACTTATGCAAAGTGCCATCAATAATTGTTTGTGACAAGGCAGAAATCTCCATAAAAATTTTCCGACGCCGACTGAAAATGAGGGACTCTGGTGAACTTTTTTTCTTTTCTGACAGATGATGAAATTCAGTACGTCCACGACAGCTCGCTTGAAATTCTGGCTGAAAACGGCCTGCTGGTTCGCAACGAAAAGGCGCGCAACAGGTTCGCCAAACATGGCGCGCACGTTGACCATGCAACGGAAATGGTCCGCATCCCGGCGGACGTGGTCGAAAAATACCGCAAACTGGTGCCGCCAACCATCACCCTGCGCGGTCGCGATCCGGCCCATGACATTACTTTCCCGCGCAAGTTGCCAGTGGTTGCAACCGCCAGCTCGGCCCCCGATATAGTAGATCCGGCAACCGGGATTTGTCGCCGCTCGACCTCTCAAGACATTGCCCGCATCGCCCATCTGGTAAATTCGCTGCCCGGCTTTGACCTGTTCTCGATCTCGACACTGGCCGATGATGCCCCCAAGGATCAGTTCAGCCTGACGCGGTTTTACGCAGCGTTGAAAAACTGCACCAAGCCAGTGCGCACCTCGGTCTACAACATCCGCGAGGCCGAGCAGGTGATCAAGTTAGGCGAATTGATCGCTGGCTCGAAAGAGGCGTTTTGGGAACGCCCGTTCATCAACTTTGGCTACTGCTCAATCGTGTCACCCTTGACGATGGATTTCGACAGCACCGACACGATGATGTATTTCGCTGAAAACGGCATCACCGCCTATGGCACCATTGCCCCGATGGGTGGCCTCAGCACGCCGCTGTCGCTGCCGGGAATGCTGGTGATAATGAACGCTGAATGGCTGGCCGCTGCGACCCTGGCGCAGATGTCGCGCGAAGGCACCGCGCTGATTTTTAATTTCCTGCCGGTTTTCGCGGACATGCGCGACGGGGCCTACGCGCCCGGCGCGATCGAGATCGGCATGATGAATTCTGCGGTGTGTCAGATGGCGCGGTTTTACGATGTGCCGGCGGGCGGCTATTTGGGGCTGACCAATTCCAAAGTGGCGGATGCGCAATCCGGGTTTGAAAAGGGCATGTCACCGTTGATGGGGGCAATGTCGGGCGTTGATTTTATCGTCATGGGCGGGCTTCAGGACGCGCTGATGTCGTTTGATTTCGGGCAACTGATGATCGACAATGAAATCGCCATGATGATCAAGCGGGTGCGCGGCGGTTTTGGGTTTTCGCGCGAAAACGCCAGCGTGCAGGAAATCAAGGACACCGGCGCTGCAGGCATGTTCGCCGATAACCCCGCGACGTTGCAACGTATGCACACCGCCACGTTCATGCCGGAACTGGCGGATCGGAACCTGCGCGAGAAATGGGAACTGGAAGGCGCTTCCACCATCCAACAGCGCGCCCTGAACAGGGCGCTTGAAATCCTGTCGACGCCCAATTCACATGCCTTTGACAAATCCATCGATGAGCGTATCAGGGCCGAATTTGCTGGGCTGGTGGCAGGAGAAAGCCACCCGCAGCAGGGCTGGGAGCGGCTGGATGTCGGACCGATTGCACCAACCCGCGCGCGGCGCGTGAACCGCCGCGGAAAAGTCCCTCACGCGCATTGACCCGGTAGCGAATTTCCATGTCGCTGTCATTTCCGACAACCGCGAATATTGTCATCATTGGTGGTGGCGTGATCGGCACAAGCATCGCCTTTCACCTGACGCGTGCGGGCGCGAAGAACGTGGTTTTGCTGGAAAAATCAAAGCTGACCGAAGGCGCCACCTGGCACGCCGCCGGCCTGGTCGGGCAGTTCCGCTCGCAACAAAACCTGATGAGCCTGATGAATGACAGTGTGAAACTGTTTGACACGCTGCTTGAAGAAACCGGCCAGGATCCGAGCTGGTGCAAGGTCGGCAGTATGCGTATCGCCAGCAGCCCGGACCGCTGGAAAGAGCTGCTAAGGTCCTACTCGGCGGCGCAGGCGGTCGGGTTTGAGATCAACATGATGACCCCGGCAGAGGCCAAAGAGATTTACCCGCTCATGGCAGTGGATGATCTCATTGGCGCCGCGTTCATTCCGGATGACGGGCACATCGATCCCAACAGCCTGACTCAGGCCTATGCCAAGGGCATCCGCAAAAATGGCGGGCGAATAATTGAAGGCGTGATGGTGAAAGATCTGCCGCGAGACGGCCACCGGATCACCCGGGTGGTGACCGACCACGGCAATATCGACGTGGCCACGGTGGTGAATGCAGGCGGTTTGTGGGCGCGTCAGGTCGGCTGGATGGCCGGGCTGGAAATCCCCGCGGGCATTGTCGAACATCAGTATCTGGTGACCGAGAAATCTGCTGATATTCCGGTGAACCTGCCGGCTTTTCGTGACCCCGACGGCGGTTATTACGCCAAGCCGGAGCCCGGCGCGCTGGCCATTGGCGGCTGGGAAAAATCGACCCGGAAAGTGAACCCGAAAGACGGCTTTCCGTGGTCCCGTGAACGGCATCTGTTTGACGCTGACATGGACCGGATCGAGGAGTTTCTGGAACCGGCGATGCAGCGCCTGCCGATCCTGTCTGATCTGGGCGTCCGCACCATTATCAACGGCCCGATCCCAATCTCGCCGGATGGCGAGCCGATCATGGGGCCGGTGCCGGGGCTGGAAAATTTCTTTGCCGCTTGTGCCTTCACATCCGGCATCGCTGCCTCGGGCGGTGCTGGCAAGGCGGCGGCGAACTGGATCATGCATGGCGATCCGGGGCTGGACCTTTGGGCGTTTGACATCCGCCGCTTCGGCGCATTGCAGGCGGGCGCGGATTTCCTGCACGACCGGGCAGTGGAAAGCTATGCCAGGTATTACGAAATCCACTGGCCCGGCGAAGAACTGCAATCCGCCCGCGGCGTGCGCCGCAGCACGCTGTATCAAACGCTTAAAGATCAGGGCGCGGTGTTTGGCTCAAAATTCGGCTGGGAACGCGCCAACTGGTTTGCCCACGGCGGCATCGCGCAGCGCGACGATTTTTCCTGGGATCGGCGCGGCTATGACGCCACGGTGGGGCGCGAACACCGGGCGGCGCGCACCGGCGTCGTGCTGATCGACATGTCATCCTTCAGCAAATTCGAAATCAGCGGCCGCGATGCCTGCAATTTCCTGCAATATCTGGCGGTGGCCAATGTCGACAAAGCGCCGGGCGGCGCGGCCTACACCCAGCTTTGTAACGAACGTGGCGGAATCGAGGCCGATGTCACCATCATTCGCCGGGCACAGGATCGCTTCTGGCTGATCACCGGGTCCGGTCTTGGGGTTCGCGACAGGCACTGGATTGAGCGCAACATGCGGGCGTTCAGCACACATCGCGGCGCTGATCTGCACTTCTCTGACATGACCTCGGCCATCGGCGTGATTAATCTGGCGGGACCGCTGGCCCGCAACGTGCTGGAAAAGCTCTGTGACGATGACGTCAGCCACGACGGTTTCGCGTTCATGACGGCGCGCGACATCCGCATCGGCTACGCCCCGGCGATGGCCTTTCGGGTGACCTATATCGGCGAGCTGGGCTGGGAGCTCTATATTCCGAGCGAATACATCCAATACGCCTACGATATTCTCCATGCAGCCGGTCAGGAGTTTGGCATCACCAACATCGGCTACCGCGCCGTTGACAGTCTGCGGCTGGAAAAATCTTACCTGGCCTGGGGCGCAGACATTACCCCGGACCACAACCCGTTTGAGGCCGGGTTGCAGTTCCTGATCGACTGGAACAAGGGTGATTTCATCGGCGCCGGGGCGCTCGCCCGGATCAGAGAAAAAGGTGTTGAACGCAAAATTGTATGCTTGGCCTTGGCGGACCCGATCTCGGTATTCGGCGGCGAAGCGATTTTTTCAGGCGGCAACGCAGTCGCACAAACCACCAGCGGCAATTTCGGCTATTCGGTCGGAGCGAGCCTGGTTCTGGGCTACATCCCGGTTGACCTGGCCGGCCAACAGGAATTTGAGGTGGGAGCCTTTGGCCAGAGGTCACAGGCATTGCCAACAAATGGCGCGGCATACGACCCGAACCGGCACAAAATTCTGTGCTGATGAGGTCAAGACTGCACTGTTGCATTCATTTGATCTTGCCGCATCGATCTCGACGCCCGGCTCAGACGGATGAAACCCACCTGTATGATTATCAATATCAAGGCGTTTGCGGATGGGCACCCGTCTCCGGATCTGGTGGTGCCGGGGATGGTTTGAGGCGGGGTTTAGAATTGTGCAAACAGCGAACGAATGTAGTTCTCGATCTGATCCTCGGTGGCAATATGAAATAAGGCCCGTGAGCGATCGAATTGATCAATACTCAGCTGTAATGTTCTCACTGTCGGTTCGCCGTGCTGATAGGTCACAATAGCAATTCGCAATTGCGAGATCGCACGTTGGTATTCAGTGGACGTAACGGTCATTTGGTCGCTTGGCGAATTTACACTACTGACCGCCAATAACACACCCGTTGAGGCATCAGCAATTGCTTGAATTAGCTCGTTGGTCAATGGAACACCAGTCGTCCACATCGGAGTAGTTCGAGTGAGGAGATTAAC
Organism: Paracoccaceae bacterium; assembly: GCA_965237505.1. Classification (GTDB taxonomy): domain Bacteria; phylum Pseudomonadota; class Alphaproteobacteria; order Rhodobacterales; family Rhodobacteraceae; genus NVTR01. The sequence continues at coordinate 150,025 of CBDEFR010000009.1, forward strand.
CAGCGTCGCTTCAGATTTTTTGACGGCATCGTAGCTCTTTTCCATTGCGACCACTCGATCATGGCGATGAGTTAGAAAATCCTTTGCCAGTTCTGAAACAACAACTGAGCCAAATATCGCTAAGTGTCTGATCCAAAACTAATACCAAGGGCCATTATGCGTGACTCTTTTGGGATTCCCTTTTCGTCTCGGTTGTGATTCGCTTCTGCTACAAGCAGGAGAGACCCATGACAGTTGCGGTTACACGGTTGGATTTATCGGCGAGGGACCTTCGCGCGTCGGCGGCGAGGTCAACGGATGCGAAGGCAGCGCGGAGGATGTTGGCGATTGCGTTGGTTATGGAAGGGTCGGACCGCGCGTCGGCGGCGCGGAGCTGCGGGATGGACCGGCAAACCTTGCGCGACTGGGTGTATCGTTACAATGCCGGGGGGCTTGCGGGCCTGTCGAACCGCACGGCACCAGGGCGCACGCCTTACCTGAGCGCCGCGCAGAAGGCGGAACTTTCCGAGATCGTTCGCGCGGGTCCTGACCCTGAGATGGACCGCGTGGTGCGTTGGCGGCGTATCGACCTGAAGCACCTGATCAAAGAGCGCTTCGGTGTTGTCATGCATGAGCGCACGGTAGGCAAACAGCTTGCCGAACTTGGGTTCAGGCGGCTTTCGGTGCGCCCCGCACATCCTCAATCGGATCCGGCCGCACAGGCGGCGTTCAAAAAAAAACTTCGCGCAGCTGGTAGCGGCGGCACTGCCGCCTGAAGCCCGCGGCAAACCACTGGAAATCTGGTTCCAAGATGAAGCGAGGATCGGACAGCAGGGAACGCTCACCCGTGTTTGGGCCAGGCGCGGAACCCGCCCGCGCGCGCCACGTGATACTCGCTACAAATGGGCTTACATATTTGGAGCCGTCTGTCCGGAACGCGCCGCTGCCGCCGCCCTCGTCATGCCCTTTGCCGATACGCAGGCGATGAATGAACACCTCGCCGAAATCGCCAAAACCGTCGTTCCAGGGGCACATGCCGTAATCGTGCTTGATGGCGCAGGCTGGCACGGTTCAAAGGCACTATGCACCCCCGACAACATCACACTTCTCCCCCTGCCGCCATACGCGCCGGAACTCAACCCGATCGAAAACGTCTGGGCCTACCTGCGCGCCAACAAACTCGCCATCTCCATCTTCGACAGTTACGACCACATCGTCGAGAAGTGCTGCGACGCGTGGAACTTCTTCGCCGAAGACAAAGAGACCGTTCAAAACATAACCTCACGCGAATACGCAAAAAGCGTCATTCTATAAGGCCGTTGGTATAATTGAGTGATTTCAGCGAGTTGTGATTCAATCGGATTGATAAGATTCGAGGGAGATCACAATGGCCTGGACGGAAACCACTCGCGCCCGATATGAACGGCATTCGGGACGCTATGCAAGCGATTTAACTGATCAGGAATGGGGTTTGATCGCGCCATTCCTGCCGCCGCCTAAAACAACTGGTCGTCCGCGCAGCACGGCGATGCGCGATGTTCTGGATGCCATTTTGTACATCGCCAGCGCCGGGTGTGCGTGGCGTATGCTGCCCAATGATTTCCCGCCAGTGTCCACCGTGCGCTACTATTTCTATGGCTGGCGCAACGATGGCATCTTTGAAGTGATACCAACGGCATTTAACATTGACCGATATGGGCCCATTTTCGCATTCCGATTGATGTGATGGTTTCGGGCTGTGCGATGAGCTTGTTCCAAGCTTCGCATCCAGCATCGACGATGGCATTGTAGTCTTCGAACACGCGGTTGGAGAGCCAATTGGCGCGCAAGTACTGCCAGATATTTTCCACCGGGTTCAGTTCCGGAGCGCGCGATGGCAGCAGGATGATGGTGAGGTTCTTCGGGACTTTGAGTTTGCCGGTGGTGTGCCATCCGGCCCGATCCATCAGCACAACCGCATGGGCCTTTCGGGCGACGTGGCGGCTGATCTCGTCGAGATGCATCTGCATGGCTTGCGCGTCCGCCCAAGGCAGCATGAGCGCCGCCCCCTTGCCGTGAGCCGGACAGATGGCGCCGAACAGATAGGCGTTGCGATAGCGCTGATCGGCCGGCTGGCGGGGGCGCGTGCCCTTTCTTGCCCACAGGCGCGTCAGGCCATTCTTCTGGCCAAGGCGTGCTTCGTCCTGGAACCGGATCTCCACCGGCGTTCCCGCCGGCAGGTCAGCTATATGCACCTGGAGCGTGTCGGCGAAGTTTTTTTAAACGCCTCGATGATCCGCTTATCCTGCCTGGGATGCTGCGGGCGGGCGCTGATATGGGCAAAGCCCAGTTCGCCAGGCAGTCTGGATATCCCGCGCTCGGAATAGATGACGCCAAAGCGCGCCTCGATCACCCGCTTCAGGTCGATCCGCCGCCAGCGGACAACCCCATCCACCGCCGGGTCGGGGCCGGTCTCGACAATCTCGCCAAGTTCTTTCATCTGGACATCGCTCAGGTAGCACGTCCGGCCCGCGCCCTTGCGGTTGGTGAGGCCATCCGGTCCCTCTTCGGTGAACCGGTGAACCCAGTCCCGCAGGGTCTGGCGATCCATCCCACCGATCCTTGCGGCCTCTACACGGCTCATGCCATCGTAGACCGCCGCAAGAGACAACAGACGGCGGCTCTGCCGGGCATCCTTGCAACGGCTGGCGAGTTTACGAAGGTGGCGGGCATCAAAGTCGCGACGAAGCGAAACACTGGCTGGCATGGCGATCCTCCTTTGCCAACCTTGAATCAGATCAAGACCGATTTGGGAATCCCCACAGAGTCAGAAATTGATGCCGTTGGTATGATCAGCCATTTTCTGGTGGCGACGGCGCGCGAGTTTCATGGCAAGAAGCCCGGCCCCACCGCTGGTGTCATGGATAGCCAGACCATAAAAACAACGGAAAGCGGTGGCATTTCGGGCTATGACGCGGGCAAGAAAACCAAGGGCCGCAAGCGCCACATTGTCACCGACACGCTCGGGTTTATGGTTGGGTTGGTCGTGCATAGCGCCGGTATGCAAGACCGTGATGGCGCACCGGAAGTGTTGAAATCCATCCGGTATTCCCATCCAAACTTGCGCCATATCTTTGCGGATGGCGGTTATGCCGGACCAAAGCTGCGCGACGCTCTTGAAGGCATCGGTGACTGGACAATCCAGATCGTCAAGCGCTTCGACACTGCGGAAGGCTTCGAAGTCATTCCCAGAAGATGGGTCGTCGAGCGCACCTTCGCATGGCTCAACCGCTGCCGACGATTGGCCAAAGATTGGGAAAAATCCATCGCAAGTTCACAGGCATGGATACTCGTTGCACATATCAGAACCCTCACGCGTAAAATTGCAAGGCATTGTAATCATCCGTAGAGTTTTGAATCAGACACTAAGAGAGACCTCAGCATAAGGCCTCTTTTCCAGCTTGATATTACGGAGTTCGGGATGGATTTCCAGTAAAATCGGATATTTGCGACTTTGAGGGTTGGATATGGTCAATTTGACGTAGTTTTATGTCCCATTTCCAGGTTTTGGCCGCACTTATCCAGCGCAACTCTGGTCGGGCAATCCGTAGAGTGTCAAGAATTTGGCCCCTTTGCGAACGTTATGAGCGATGGCTGCAATACCGTAGGCAGTCATATTCCTGGCCAACCCCATAAATCGTGTTCGGGCTAAGCCATAACGGCTTTTGTAAGTGGCAAAGGGCCGCTCGCCACCAGCACGAATAACAGCAATCTCATCATTGCGATTACGGTCATCATCCGACAGAGGTTTGTTACGGTAACCTTTGCGTTGCACCTGATCTGCAATGCCAAAACGTTTCAGTTTGTCACGCGTCTCCCGGGAACTGTAAGCCGCATCCGCGTAAAGGGCACTCTCATCGCCCAATAAAAGCGTATCGCGTTCGACGCTGTCATGCACATTACCCGCAGTGACTGTCTGGCGTTGAATGAAGCCGTCCTCATCCACACCCGTATGAACCGAGTATCCATAGGTGGATTTTATATTGCCACGGCTGTCTTTCCTGACATGCCAGCCCGCGTCCTTATCGCGCTTTGGCTGACCATCTTTACCTTTGCCCGAGCCAGATTGTGCAGCCTCAACGGGGGTGGCATCAATGATGTTGATACGCCCTTCCGTCAGAATAATGTTCTTGGCCTCAAGCTGGCGGTTGATCCCCCCCAAGAGACGCTCCCACAGATCATGTTCAACCAGTTGATTGCGGAACCGCCCCAGCGTTGACGCCTCCGGGACATCGCCGCCCAGTTCAAGGTGGCAAAATTTACGAAACAGCAGATCACGATAAAGGCATTGCGACAGCTCAACATCCGATAATCGATACCACACCCCCAACAGCAAACCGCGAAACAAGGTCAAAAGTGGATAGTGACCTGCCCCCAATTTGAGGGCCACTTTTAGGTAGACTCTGTTCCTCTTTTGTTTGCCATTATTCGGCGGCGTGAGCAATGGGCGGTGGCGCGGAGCCTTCAGATAGCTCAAGCGTCGCTGCCCATTGCGGTTTATGGAAAGGCCTGTTTGCGGCAAATTCTTCCGGGGTTTGATAGTTCAGCGAAGAGTGGGGCCGGTTTTGATTGTAATCGATCCGCCAGTCCTCGATGATCCTTTCTGCCTCGGCCAGCGAGGTGAACCAGTTCAAGTTCAGGCATTCTTCGCGAAACCGGCCGTTGAAACTTTCGATGTAGGCGTTCTGGGTCGGCTTGCCCGGGTCGATGAAGTAGAGCTGCACGCCGTGATCATCTGCCCAGCCATCAAGCGCGCGGCCTCGTAGTTCAGGCCCATTGTCAACGGTCAGAACATCCGGGTACCCCCGCTCACGAGCCACCCGTTCCAGCATTTCCACCACGCGGGAGCCGGGGATCGACAGGGCCACATCAATCGCCGGACATTCCCGTGTGCAGTCGTCTTTCAGATTGACGGTGCGGAACTTCCTGCCGTTGGCGAGCGCATCCATGGTGAAGTCCAGGCTCCACCGCTGGTTGGCGGCGATCGGGCACCAGGCGCCTTCGCGCACGCCCTTGGGGATTTTCTTGCGATTGCGGCGGCGCAGGGTCAGGCGCTCCTCTCGGTAAAGTCGCTCCACCACTTTCACGTTCACCTTGAAACCCTCCTGGCCAAGCTTGGCATGCAACATGCGATAGCCATAGCGTCGGTGTTTGCCGGAAAGCGTGACCAGCCGTTCCCGTATCCTCGCATGGCGATCCGGCCTTCCTCTGTATTCATTACTCGATCTGGAAAACCCAATCAGCCCACAGGCCCGCCGAGTTGAAAACTGATAGTCACGGCAAAGAACCATGACTGCTTCCCGGCGGCTTGCAGGCTTCAGAAGTTTTTTGCCAGAAGCCCTTTCAGGCCAGCATTATCAAGCATGGTTTCGGCCAGCAGCTTCTTCAGCTTGCCGTTCTCCGATTCCAGGTCTTTCAGCCGCCTGACATCGGAAATCTGAAGGCCGCCATACCTGGCTTTCCATTTGTAAAAGGTGGCATCCGACATACCGTGCTTACGGCACAACTCGGACACTTTCGCACCCGCCGCATACTCCTGAATGATCCGAACAATCTGCTCTTCGCTAAACCGTGACTTGCGCATTCTCTGTTCTCCTCGTTCTCGTGAACATTAAGCGAACAGATCCTCCTTTCAAATGGACCAGTTTTCGGGGAGCAGGTCACAGTCACCGATGCCTTCAAGAGCGTCGCGCAGCTTTGGTCCGGCATAATCGCCATCCGCAAAGATATGGCGCAAGTTTGGATGGGAATACCGGATGGATTTCAACACTTCCGGTGCGCCATCACGGTCTTGAATACCGGCGCTATGCACGACCAACCCAACCATAAACCCGAGCGTGTCGGTGACAATGTGGCGCTTGCGGCCCTTGGTTTTCTTGCCCGCGTCATAGCCCGAAATGCCACCGCTTTCCGTTGTTTTTATGGTCTGGCTATCAATCACACCAGCGGTGGGGCCGGGCTTCTTGCCATGAAACTCGCGCGCCGTCGCCACCAGAAAATGGCTGATCACTTCAAAGATGCCATCGTTGCGCCAGCCATAGAAATAGTAGCGCACGGTGGACACTGGCGGGAAATCATTGGGCAGCATACGCCACGCACACCCGGCGCTGGCGATGTACAAAATGGCATCCAGAACATCGCGCATCGCCGTGCTGCGCGGACGACCAGTTGTTTTAGGCGGCGGCAGGAATGGCGCGATCAAACCCCATTCCTGATCAGTTAAATCGCTTGCATAGCGTCCCGAATGCCGTTCATATCGGGCGCGAGTGGTTTCCGTCCAGGCCATTGTGATCTCCCTCGAATCTTATCAATCCAATTGAATCACAACTCGCTGAAATCACTCAATTAGTTTTGGATCAGACACTTAGGGTCTTTTCAGGCGGCTATCGAACGAAACTTTGACCAAGATTGGAACAGACCATGAGACCGAATGCAGCTTTGGAATTTAGCGACTATGAAATCCTGATCATGCGCTGCGGATTGCCATTTCCAAACGGCCTGCCGCGAGCCAGGTCCCGCCAGCACAACGTGCGCACGATACGCTGTGCCCTGTGCCGGGTGATCGGCGACAAGCTCACCGCACTTGGCGAGTGGTTTCAGCGACACGGGCAAATGCCAGCAACAGCATGACCAGGACAACAAAAAACCCGCCAAAGCGGCGGGCACCAGCTCGGCGCCCGGATTCGGGCGCCGAGCTGTTTGGAATTCAGTCAGGCCAGCGTGAACGCCACCGCTACGGCGAGCGACAGGACACCGGCGCCAAAAACGCACCAGTCCACCAGCGTGCTGCCCAAGTCGTCATTCCAGAAATACCTCATGATAAAATCTCTATCGGTCCTTCGTTAACTTTTTGTTGCCAGAGCCGGTCGCGACGCCCTGATGCGCCGATCCTGGTGTTGAAATCGGGCGCAAATACGGTATTGCGGGTGCAAATGTGTGGATTTTCGGGTTGAAAAATACTTCGGACAGTCCGTGAATGGCCAAAATAAACATATGCAAAACAGAGATATAAAGCGGAAGTTGGACGGCTGGTCGCCGCCTGAGCGCCCAATGGGCGCGCGGCTGGCGGGCACCTTTGTGACATTGGAACGGCTGCGCGCGCGCAATCACGCAAACGCCATTCATGGCGCCAATCGTCAGGACGATGCGATCTGGGATTTCATGCCCTACGGCCCGTTCAGCGACGCGCTGGACTACGGTGCGTGGGTGCAAAGCGTTCAGTCCGCTGGCGACCCGCTGTTCTACGCCATTTTTGACAAGGAACGGGACAGATGGGCCGGGGTTGCCAGCTATTTGCGGATTGCGCCGGATGCCGGCTCGATCGAGGTCGGCAACATCAATTTCGCCGCCCCGTTGCAACGGACGCGGGCCGCGACCGAGGCGATGTTTCTGATGATGAAATGGGTGTTTGAGGCGGGCTACCGGCGTTATGAGTGGAAATGCGACGCGGCCAATCTGGCCTCGCGCCGCGCCGCCGAGCGTCTGGGGTTCAGTTACGAAGGCGTGTTCCGTCAGGCGGCGGTGGTCAAGGGGCGCAACCGCGATACCGCCTGGTTTGCGGTAATCGACAGCGAATGGCCGGCGCTGGAGCGCGCCTTTGAACGCTGGCTCGGGGCCGGTAATTTCGACCGCGATGCAGAGCAGCGTGCCCGTCTGAGTGACTTGACCGCGCCGGTCCGCGTCAGCGCCGATCCGGCGATCAGCGGGCGCGGGTGAGGGCACATATTGTTGGCGGTGAGCTCCTTACACGGATGTTCAATTGGTTCTGAACTGAGGGGCTGACGCGGGCGCGTCGCGGCCCTCTTCTCACGATTCCAAAAGCGGACTTACCTGTTTTGATCAGGACGATGACGCGAACTTTGATTCCAGGTGCTCTAAATAACCTTGCGGTTCTGCAATCTGTCCTGAACCATCCCGGCGATCCGCGCCACATCGATGCCGGTTGGCTTGCCGTTGCGGTGGTGATCGTCCAGCGCATGTGCCGCCGCCGCCAGCGGATTGTCATCGGCCAGGCGCGCCAGACCGGACAGGAACTGCGCCACATAGGCAATCGCGCGGTCGTCGTTTTGCGACGTGGTCAGAACATCCGAGATATGGGCCAGATCATCGCGCAGGGCCAGTGGATCGGGGATGATCGCGTCGTCTTCGACCAGTTTGGGTCCGCGCAGGTGCTGGCTGGCCGGCAGATGCGACAGCACCGCCTGTTGAAACTGCGACAATCGGTCGATCGGCTTGTGCAAATACCCATCGGCGCCGGCGGCGGTCGCAAGGGCGCGCCCGTTGGCATCACCGCTGATCCCCAAAATGATGCCGACGCGCGGTGTTGCCTGGGCCAGTTCGCGGATCAGCTCAGTGCCTGATCCGTCGGCAGGCCAAGATCGACGATCACAACGCCTGGGCGGTAGACGGCAAGATGTCGGCGCGCAGAGCGCAGGCTGTCGGCGCGCCGGATCCGGGCGCCAGAGCGCAGGCACAACAAGCGCATTGATTCAGACGCGAACCGGCTGTCTTCCACCACCAGCACCGTCAGGCCCGCCAGCGGGCGTTCGGCGGTTGGTGTCTGGCTCATCATGAAATGTTCCAGATGCTCGGGCATGGCGGATCTCCGACAAGTGCGAGTCGGATTAGAAACCAATGACCGTGAATTGTTTGTTAATCCGGCAGTCGTTGGCCACGGTTCTTGCGGCCCTTGCAGCTGCGCGTCGGCAGGGCGATAACGGCGACCATGTGAAAACGGAGCGCGCTGATGATCGGCCGTCTGAACCATGTCGCCATCGCGGTGCCCGATCTGCAAGCCGCAGCCGAGCTGTACCGGGGCACGTTCGGCGCGCATGTGAGCGCGCCCGAGGACCAGCCCGAGCACGGTGTGCGGGTGGTTTTCATTGCGCTGCCGAACACCAAGATCGAGCTTTTGCAGCCGCTTGGCGACAACAGCCCGATTGCCGGGTTTCTGGCGCGTCACCCGGCCGGTGGTATGCATCACCTTTGTTACGAGGTGCGCGACATTATCGCAGCGCGTGACCGGCTGCGCAGCCGCGGCGCGCGGGTGCTGGGCGCAGGCGAGCCCAAGATCGGCGCGCACGGAAAACCGGTGCTGTTTCTGCATCCAAAGGATTTTAACGGCACACTGATCGAACTGGAGCAGGTCTGATGGCGATCACATCGGCGATCGTTCTGTTCGCGGTGGTCTGGTTCATTGTGATGTTCATCGTGCTGCCCATTGGCCGCCGCACCCAGGGCGACGACGGCGAGGTGGTGCCCGGCACCCAGGCCGGAGCACCGGTGAATTTCAACCTGCGGCGCACGATGATGATTGTGACCGCGATTGCGCTGGTGATCTGGGCGATCATCTGCGCGGTGATCATTTCCGAGCTGATCAGCATCCGTGATCTGGGGTGGGTTTAGGACGCGTTGAGCCGGTGGAAAATGTGGGTGAACGTCGCCGCGCCCAGGATCGGAATGAACAGGTTCACGATCGGCACTGTCAGCGGCACCGCCATCAGCGCACCGGCCAGCCAGATCTGAGCTAAATGGTCGCGAAACATCACCTTGGCGCGCGCACGCCCGAGCCGGCGCATCGCCACAAGCTGAAAATATTCGCGCCCCAGCAAGAACCCGTTCAGCCCCCAAAAAATCAACGGCGCGAAGGGAATGAAAAACAGATAAAGGATCAGCGCCAACAGGTTGGCCACCACCAGTAGCCCCATAAAAATCAGCGTATCGCGCAGCCCGTCGCGCCACGAAACCCGCGGAGCAGGCGGCAGGTGCGGATAGTGCTGGTCCTCGACCGCTTCGGCCACCGCGTCAAGAAACATCGAGGTAAAGGCCGACGCCACAGGCACCATCAAAAACACCGACAGCACCACCAGCAACAGGATCGATGCGCCCGAGATCAGATTGTCAACCCAGGTGACCTGGCCCAGAAACGGCAGTGTCACGACGTCCGGCGTTAACAGCGAAACAGCCCACAAAACAATGGCATAGACGCCGAATAGCAAGGCGAAAGTCAGGCCGAGGCCCAAAGCCATGACCTTGCGAAACCGCGGATCGGTCAACTGGGCGAGGGCTTTGGCGAAATCGCTGAAAATCATTGCATCACCCAGGTGGTTATGGCCGCAATATCAGGGCGCGGGCGCTCTGGCGGCGCGTTGGACTGGGTGCCGATAAAGATGAAACCGGCGATCGATTCATCCGCTTCCAGTGCCAGGCCGCGGGCCATGAACTCGCGGTCATGAGCAGCCCAGCCGGTCAGCCAGTTGGCCCCCCAGCCAGAGGCCAGGGCAGCGTTGAGCAAAGCCAGACAGGCGGCCCCGGCAGAATATGTCTGCTCGATCGCCGGAATCTTTTCTGACGGTTTGGGAGCGGCAATGACCGCGACCGCAAGATCAGCGTCGCCAAACTGCGCCACCCCCTTGGCAATCTTTTCCGGCGCAATGTTCAACGGACCCGCCCGTTCCGCGGCTAGATCGGCCAGACGGTCCAGCGCCACGCTGGTCAGCACAATGAAACGCCAGGGCTCGAGTTTGCCGTGATCGGGAATCCGCGCCGCGGCGGTCAGGATCGGGATCAGCTGCTGGCGGCTTGGCACCGGCAGCTTCAGGGTTTTCGCGGGCCGCGAGCGGCGGCTTAACAAAAACGCCATCACGGCTGGTTCAGGTGCGGACATGGCTGCGCTCCGGTTTGCACCGTTTATGTCGGCCATTGCTGACATGTGTTCAAGGGTGGGCGGTCAAATTGCAGCGCCTGCGGCGCTAAGTTTGTTTTTTGGCCTCCGGCGGGGATATTTGGGACATTTGGAAGGCCATGTTGACGTGCCATTGGCGGGCCTCGGGCGGGTCGATGGCGGCGGGATGCGAAATATCGGTGCCGGTCACGGCGGCCTGTGGCGCGTCTATGTCACTGTTGCGCCCGAGGCTGGCCGCGCCAACCGCACGGTGGCCTAGCTGCTGGCTGCTGCGCTTGGGATCGCCCAGTCACGCCTAACGCTGCTGCGCGGGGCAAGCTCACGCGACAAGGTTTTTCGGGTGGGCTAAGGCGTCTCATTCCTGCCCTCCGCGCAGCCGGTAAACTCCCTCGGGCAGGTTCAAGGCTGCGGCCAGGTCGTGGGTCTGGGCGATCGACAGGGTGATCTTGTCCACCCGGTCGGTGCGGGCGTCATATTGCTCCAGCGTGACGCAGTCCTCGAAGGCGTGGATTGTCACGTCTTCCAGCAGGTGGCTTTGGCCCTCGTCAACAAGGGTCACGACGGTGGCGTCAAAATCGTGCTCGATGGTAAACATGCGTTAAGCATAAATTGGCCGGACTTCGGCTGCAATCGGGCTGGAAACTGGTTACCAGCTCGTTAATCTGGCGATCTATCAGTAGGTGGCGAGTATGCGTGCATGGTTCAGTATTCTGACGCTGTTGGGGTTTGGCGCTTGTGTGGCGATGACCCCTGATGCCGGGCCAGTGGCGCGTTCAGCCAGTGCACCTGTGAACGCCAAAGCCGCGGCGCGCCGTTTTGTTGCGGTTGTTGCGCAGGTCGAGCCGATGGTCGAGCAGGTCTGCCGCAGCCGCGCGCCCGATCTTGACTGTGATCTGCGTATTGTCGTGGATACCCGCCCCGGCCAGCCCGCCAATGCCTATCAGACCATTGATGAGCACGGCCGTCCGACCATTGCATTCACGCTGAGCATGATTGCCACGGCCCAAAATCCCGATGAGCTGGCCTTTGTCATCGGCCACGAGGCCGCGCACCACATCGCCGGTCACCTTGCAAGAAGTCGCGACAGCGCCTTTGCCGGAGCGGTTTTGGGTGGCGTGCTGGCCGCCCTTGCCGGCGGCAATGCCGCAGCGGTGGACACCGCCCGGGATCTGGGCGCAACCGTCGGCGCGCGGCGGTATTCCAAGACCTTTGAGCTTGAGGCCGACGCGCTGGGCACGCTGATCGCCTACCGGGCCGGGTTCGACCCGGAGATCGGCGCCGAGTTTTTCAACCGGATTCCTGACCCCGGCGATCGGTTTTTGGGCACCCATCCGCCCAATCGGGCCCGCCTTGACGCGGTGCGTCAAACCCTCGCCGGGCTGAGTTAGGCTGAACCGCTCTAAGCAAACGCTGGCTTGCGCCAATCGCTTCGTCTAACCTGCTTATGAGTTCATGACCTAAGTGTCTGATCCAAAACTAATTGAGTGATTTCAGCGAGTTGTGATTCAATCGGATTGATAAGATTCGAGGGAGATCACAATGGCCTGGACGGAAACCACTCGCGCCCGATATGAACGGCATTCGGGACGCTATGCAAGCGATTTAACTGATCAGGAATGGGGTTTGATCGCGCCATTCCTGCCGCCGCCTAAAACAACTGGTCGTCCGCGCAGCACGGCGATGCGCGATGTTCTGGATGCCATTTTGTACATCGCCAGCGCCGGGTGTGCGTGGCGTATGCTGCCCAATGATTTCCCGCCAGTGTCCACCGTGCGCTACTATTTCTATGGCTGGCGCAACGATGGCATCTTTGAAGTGATCAGCCATTTTCTGGTGGCGTCGGCGCGCGAGTTTCATGGCAAGAAGCCCGGCCCCACCGCTGGTGTCATTGATAGCCAGACCATAAAAACAACGGAAAGCGGTGGCATTTCGGGCTATGACGCGGGCAAGAAAACCAAGGGCCGCAAGCGCCACATTGTCACCGACACGCTCGGGTTTATGGTTGGGTTGGTCGTGCATAGCGCCGGTATTCAAGACCGTGATGGCGCACCGGAAGTGTTGAAATCCATCCGGTATTCCCATCCAAACTTGCGCCATATCTTTGCGGATGGCGGTTATGCCGGACCAAAGCTGCGCGACACTCTTGAAGGCATCGGTGACTGGACAATCCAGATCGTCAAGCGCTTCGACACTGCGGAAGGCTTCGAAGTCATTCCCAGAAGATGGGTCGTCGAGCGCACCTTCGCATGGCTCACCCGCTGCCGGCGATTGGCCAAAGATTGGGAAAAATCCATCGCAAGTTCACAGGCATGGATACTCGTTGCACATATCAGAACCCTCACGCGTAAAATTGCAAGGCATTGTAATCATGCGTAGAGTTTTGAATCAGACACTAAGAGGGCGAAATGATTTCGCGCGAATGGCAACGCTTCAAGAACCGGGTGATCTGGTCGTGGGATGGCTGGCTGGACTGCTGGCGCACCGAGCCGAGCCTGCATCAGTGGGTCTGGGCCAATGTGGCTTCGGCCACGCTGGCCTTTGTGCTGGATCTGAGCCCGCTGGAACGCGCCCTGATCCTGTCGCTTGGCATCCTGATTCTGGCCGCCGAACTGATGAACACCGGGATCGAGCGGGCGATCAACTATATTTCACGCGACGATCATCCTTTGGCAAAACAGGCCAAGGACGCCGCCAGCGCCGCGGTGGCGATGACGGCGATTGCAGCTGGCGTGGCCTGGCTGGTGATCCTGACCGGCTGACGGTCTGAGCGGCGCCTCAGCGGGCGTTCCGGTAAATGTTCCAGGCGAACAGAACGGCGCCCAGGATGATGGCCAGTTCGGAGACCGGTGCCAGCGGGGCGATGCCGGATGTCTCGCCGATCCTCTCGGTCAGTAAGAAATTCAGCATGATCAGCAGCACCAGCGTGCCGATCCGGTGCAGCCAGAAATGGCTGCGCGCCAGCATCCCGCCAGCGATCGGCTTGCGCCGTGGCGGGCAGAGCCGCGTGCAATACTTACCCGACGCAGCGTTGGCGCGTCGGTTGTGAATCCGGCGTGCGAACCGGTCTCAGGGGTCACTTGAAACTTGAACGATGCACGGGCATAGATATATCGATGCTGGATTTTTGCCTGACTGTCGGAGCCGCGCCCTGGGCCAGGCTGCGGCACGATCTCTCTAAATTTTGCGCCTATCCACCGGAACGTATGATAAGTTTTCGCGCGACCGGCAAGGGCCATATCTCGATCTCGGCGTTTTGGCGGGAAAGTCACCCGACGCATACATTGTCCGACAGAGTTCGCGTTGACGACAATGGTTTCGCGCTGCTTGTCGGCTATCCGCTGGACGTAAACCTGAAACTGATCAGAACCGTAAGTGCATTTGATCCTGAAGTTTCGGATCAGTATGATGGCGCGGGAAACATCTGTGCGGTTTTCGAGAACATTTAAGACGTGCTATGAATGCCGGACCAATATATCCGGGGCGACGATCACCAAAAGCATTCATTCGGAAAGGACCGCTCGATGGGAGCTGCTCAAGCCGCATGAAATTACCCAATGTGGCTGAATTACATGTCCCGCAGGCGGTGATCGACTATCCATCGATGACAACAGAAAGCGAAAAGAAGCTTTTGTATTGGCTGGCCAAAAATTATTATTGCGGAGACGGCTTGATTGTCGATGTGGGAATATTTCTTGGCGGCTCGACGAATGCTTTCGCGACAGGAATAATTGATAACACAGCGATGTCTCATTCATTCGAGAAGCCTATTCACAGCTACGATATAGCAGTTTGGGTGGAAGGCATGAATAAATACCTTGAATTTGACGGTGTAAAACAAGCTCTTGGCGGCGTAGTTTTAAGAAACGGAGATTCTTTCGAGGCGATCCTACGGAGACTACTTCAACCACATAAGCTTGCCGTTCTCCGATTCGGTAGTTAATCTCAAAATTGGAAATATATTGGAGACAGCAAGGGAAGAAGATCCGATTGAAATTGCATTTTACGATTGTTTGAAAACAAACGAACGCGACATTGCGATTTTTAAGGCTTTTGCGCCTCGTTATATTCCCGGTCGAACAATTGTACTTCAACAAGACTATTTCTACGAAAGCGCCGCGTATAACAAAATTCGACAGGAATATTTTTTCAAATACTTTGAGTATTTGGGGCAGGTTTCGTCAACCGCAGTTTTCCGGCTTATCGATGCAATTCCCAACGAGCAGATGTGAATCCCGGAGCAATACTGGACCACAGAAACGGTCGAATAATCTGACTGTCGCGGAGTAAAACTCCGCCATTCTGACGCCTGAGGCAAACGAGCTGAGGGCGGGGAGATGTATTCTGTGGAATTGTACAGCCGGGTTCGGCGTGCGTGTCATGTCGGTGGGATGAGTGAGCGGGCGGCGGCCGGTCATTTCGGGATAGACCGCAAGACTGTGTCAAAAATTCTGAAGCATGCGGTGCCACCGGGGTATCGCAGGAATGGGCCACCAGCCCGTCCAAAGCTTGACCCGTTCATTCCGCTCATCAACCAGATATTGGAAGAGGATAAGTCGCGGCTCAAGAAGCAGCGGCATACGTCGAAGCGGATATATGAGCGTCTGCGTGATGAACATGGCTTCACCGGCGGGATCACGATTGTGACCGACTATGTGCGCGAGAAGAAGCGCCGGACTCGGGAAGTGTTCGTGCCGCTGTCGCACGCGCCAGGCCACGCCCAGGTTGATTTTGGTGAGGCGCTTGGCGAGATTGGCGGGGTCGTGCGCAAGCTGCACTACTTTGCAATGTCTCTGCCGCACTCGGACGCGTTCTTCATCAAGGCCTATCCGGCGGAGACAACCGAGGCCTTTTGCGATGGCCATGTAGCTGGCTTTGCGTTCTTCGGCGGCGTGCCGCTGTCAGGGCTCTACGACAACACCACGATCGCGGTGGCACGGATTCTCGGGGACGGAAAACGGCAACGCACCAGAACCTTTGCTGAGTTGCAGTCGCATTACCTGTTCGAAGACAGGTTCGGCCGTCCTGGCAAGGGCAACGACAAGGGCAACGACAAGGGTAATGTCGAAGGCACAATCGGTTATGGCCGGCGGAACTTCCTGGTGCCGATGCCGCGCTTCGACAGTTTCGATGACCTGAACGTCCGGCTGGAGGAGCAATGCCTCAAACGTCAGGATGAGGTTCTGCGGGGTCATTCCGAGACTATCGGCGAGCGGCTGATGCGCGACCTCGACGCCCTGATGGCGCTGCCGCCTGTACCCTACGATGCCTGCGAGAAAGTCGCACGCGGGCGACGTCGATCTCGATGGTCCGCTATCGCAACAACGATTACTCGGTGCCGGTCGCCTGCGCTCATCACGAGGTTCAGGTCCGCGGCTATGTCCACGAGGTCGTCATCGGCTGCGGCGCCGAGGTGATCGCCCGCCACCAACGGTCCTATGAGAAGGCTGATATGGTCTTCGATCCGATGCACTTCCTGCCGCTGCTGGAACAGAAGGTTGGCGCGCTGGACCAGGCGGCACCGCTGCAGGGCTGGGACCTGCCAGGGGAGTTTGCCACCCTGCACCGGCTGCTGGAAGCGCGCATGGGCAAGAAGGGCAAGCGCGAATACGTCCAGGTTCTGCGGCTGCTTGAGAGCTTCGAGATGGCGCACGTCCACGGGGCTATCAAACAGTCGCTGGAACTGGGCGCGATCGGCTACGATGCGGTCAAGCATCTGGTGCTTTGCCGGATCGAGAGGCGCCCGCCACGGCTCGATCTCGATATCTACCCATACCTGCCCAAAGCACTGGTCGAGACCACCAAGCCCGCGAGCTATATGAGCCTGATGACGCAGGTGCCGGCATGACCGATACACCGCAGGTTCTGCTGCAGCATCACCTAAAAAACTGCGCTTGCCGACATTCCCGGGCGAATATTCCAAACTTGCGCAACAATGCGCTGCTGAGAAGAAGGATCACGTCCAGTATTTACTGCGGCTCTGCGAACTTGAACTGATAGAGCGGGAACGCCGGATGATCGAGCGGCGCATCAAGGCCGCGAAGTTTCCAGCCACCAAGAGCCTGGACAGCTTCGATTTCAAGGCGATCCCGTCACTCAACAAGCCGCTCGTGCTGGAGCTGGCGCGCTGTGAATACATCGACAAATACCAGAATATCATTGCCCTGGGGCCAAGTGGCACCGGTAAAACCCATGTCGCACTGAGGCTGGGATTGGCCGCCTGCCAGAAAGGCCTCAAGGTCCGCTTCATAACCGCCGCATCACTGGTTCACGAATTGATCGAAGCTGTCGATGAACGCCGCCTGCAGAGGTTCCAAAAACAACTCACCAGCCAGAACCTTCTGATCATTGACGAGCTGGGCTTTGTCCCCTTGAGCAAAACCGGCGCTGAGCTGCTCTTCGAAGTCATCTCCCAATGCTATGAACGCGGCTCCATAATCATCACCTCAAATCTGCCGTTCGACGAATGGACCGAAATATTCGGATCCGAGCGCCTCACCGGTGCGCTCCTGGATCGCCTCACCCACCACGTCCATATACTGGAGATGAACGGCGACAGCTTTCGGCTAAAACAGAGCCGAAACGCCAGAGCCTGAACCCGGTCTGAACTTGATGGATGTTGGCCTTTGGCCAACATGCGCCTTGTCACGCGTTAGCTTTATGGGGAGCACACCCAACAAGGCGCGGCACCTCAACTGGCCCACTTTTACTCCGGCGAATGGCCCCTTTTTACTCCGGGATTGACAAGCAGATTGTGACTGACCCAGTAACTACGTTGCCGCTGTGGCAAAAGCTCAAACTGATAAACCGTGCAGCCGCCCGAGCCAAGGACAACAAAACACGCATCCTAACGCAACTATCTATCGTGGAATTCTTGATTGAAAAAAAACAAAACGACCTTGCGAGGGAATATCTTGATGGTACCGAAAAGGAAATGTTGAGCCACTCCCCAATCATTGGACAGGGTTCGGCGTAAAATAAGCTACTTTTTGCATCTGCTGATCTGGATTGTTTGTTTCATTTGTTTGCCAATAGACCACGGCTGGCGGCTTGCCGCCAAGAGCCGAATGCGGGCGTTTGTGATTGTAAAATTCCATCCATTTCTTGATCCCTGCCTTTGCTTCTGAACCACTTTGCCATGCATACAAGTAAACGCACTCGTATTTCATCGATCGCCAGAGCCGTTCTATGAAGATGTTGTCGAGGAACCGACCCTTGCCATCCATCGATATTCTGGCCCCAGCCCGTTTCGCACAATCGGTCCAGGCAAAGGATGTGAACTGGCTGCCTTGATCGGTGTTCACGATCCCGGGCGGGCCGAAGCGGTGGATTGCCTCAGTCAATGCCTCGACGCAGAAGTGGCCTCCAGTGTGTTCGAGATACGCCAGGCCAGTACCTTACGGGTGTGCCAGTCCATGATGGCTACCAGATAGCCGCCCGAGAAACCCACACCGCATCGGCAGGTATGTGATGTCTGCGCACCAGACCTGATTTGGACGATCCACCCGCAGCCCCCGCAGCAGGTAGGGGTAAATCTTGTGCCCCTTTGCCATCTTGCTGGTGTTAGGCTTCTGGTAGATCGGCATCAGGCCCATGAGCCGCATCAGACGACGGATACGTTTCTCGTTCACCAGATGGCCCTCGTTCCTCAGATGCCAGGTCATCTGGCGGACACCGTAGAAAGGCGTTTCAAGAAATTGTTCGTCGATCTGCCGCATCAGCCCGAGGTTCAGCGCTGTCTCGCCCTTCGGCGTGTAGTAGAACGACGCGTGCCTATCCGGTTGTCACCCACACCCACTACATCTAGGGTGCTCCCAATCGCCCGAGTAAAGCTGGGCGTAAGTGGGAGCGGTGACATCGCCAGCAATTTAGGCGGCACAGGCCGTGCCATCCGGGAAAAGTCGCTGGAACTCAGGAAGCGACCGCGGAAACGAAAGGTCTTCACGCTGCGAGACATCCATCCCCGCTTTGTCCCCCTCCCGGGCCACTCGACGCCACGCCATACATATAGTGGGTGTGGGTGACAACCGGATAGGCACGGAACGACGATCGCGAGATCGACAGCAGTTGGCATTGTTTACCGACAGACAGACCAGGATGGCCGGGTTCAATCATCCTGCGCCTCACTTTCCGGTCCACGGCTTGAGCTTTCGTTCCAAAAAATCGTTGGCGACGGCCAGCTCCCCGATCTTGGCATACAGTTCTTTGACCCGCTCTTCGTCGATCTCACGGATCCTCTTGGCACTGCATTCAAACACACCCGATGCGCCTTCAAGCAAGGCCCGTTTCCATTGATGGATCATTGTCGGGTGAACGCCAAAGCGGCTCGCCAATTCCGATACCGTTTCCTCGCCCTTCAAGGCTTCCAGTGCGACCTTGGCCTTAAATTCTGGATGATGTTGCTTTCGTTTCGACATTTCTGATCTCCTTCGTGTTGAAGATCAGCAAACAACAAATCGTAGCTTACGTCAGTGTCCGAATTTCGGGGGGTAGCTCATGTCTTCGCTGAGCCTAAACGAGATAACACGCTGGCCGCAAAACATTGTCAGTGGGTTCAAGAAGCGGATCGAACTTTTGTGTTAGAATGTGCCGGTATGTGTTAAAATCATTCCATTATTTGTTGCGTTGCCAACGCCTAAATTTGAGCTTCAGTTGAGGTGTCACCTTTTGATACCGCACCAGAATCAGGCGTACTGGGACCGCGTCAACTTGCCGCTTGTCTTGCGATCTCCGAAATCTGCACATCTTTGCCGCAGTGCTTAGATTTTTTGGAATATGGGGCGGTAAGGTAGTTTAGTATCTGACAAAAAAATCTGTTTGAATCTCGGATCTGTGCGCATTAGGCAATCCACGATAATCTCGACATGCGGTTGTACCAGTTGCTCGTCAGTATAATCTTCTTTGATGGCCGGATTTTTGGTTGGGTTCATTGTCGAGCTTTTGGAAAATGACCAATACATGTCGTCAAACACAATGAAGCCGTTTTCGCGCACCAATTCTTTTAGTACAGCACAGGCAGCAGCATCATGATGGAATGTATGCGCCCCGTCCAAGAAAACGACATCGAACAAGCCAAGTGTATCACCGGACACGACTGCGGACTGCAGAAGTTTAGACAGAGTCCAGGCATAACTGTTATAGCGTTGGCGCGAGTTACCGTGCGCCTCGATTCTAAGGCCATTTGCAAATGAAACACCGTCTAAATCTTTTTTTAAATTGTTAACTTTATCAATAAAATCAAAAAGATACAATCGTCCACACCCATTCATTGTACGAACAATCTCAACAGATGTAGCGCCAATCCCAACGCCGATTTCCGCAACATCGAGAGGTTCGGATGTTGAATCCAGTTTGCGTTTTAAGATTTGCAGCAATTCTTCAGACGGCCTTGAGATGGTTTCACAACCATCTGAGTTGATCAACTCAATCATGATTCGCACTCTGCCCGTTTTCAAAAGGATCACTAAGTGTCGAGTGGAATCAAAAAGAGCGCAAGTGCCACCTATATGGCGCTGGTATTGCGGACAAAAATATCGATGAAACCCGTCAATATGTAGATGCCGCGCTTGGGGCGCTTGTGCAGCCTTCGGACATCCCCACACTGCACCGCATCGTTCTGCGCTCGGGCCGGTGGGTGTCCAGAACCTGGCGCGCATACAATGACCGATACTTTGCCCCATACATTTTTGCCAATGCGACATTGTTGAGGGCTGCGTTCAATTGCGGTGCGATGGCGCGCGGACGGGAAGATTTTCACTTTGAGATGCTCCGAAGGATTGCGCCCGAACTTATCGAAATCCCGTTTGCCGGACAGACATGGGATAAATCACTTGCAAGCGAAAATGGGATAACACTGTCCGAACCGCTCGATTGGCCGGAAGGCACCCGCCCACACACCACAAAGAACACGCATGCGGCGCTGCACAAGGCGTTTGAAGACGTTCGTGGGTTCTTGGCCAACCACCAGGGCCACGTAACCAACCGGCTGCTGGACCGGGACAGGCTTGCATCATTTGACATCGAAGGCGTGCACCCCAGTGTCTATCGTAAGCGTCCGGTCTGACAGCCTTATTTCCTTGGTTTTCCGGGCTTCCAGCGTTTTGCGAGGCTGAGGACTTCGAGTTTGAGTTTGTCGGTTTCGGGCTGATTGGGATCGAAGGTGCCGCCATACCAGTCTTTGAGATGATCGTGCTCTGGATGCTTTGGATCGGCCATGGCATCGAGGAACCCGTAGTAGCCAGGGAAGCCCCCGACGTCTTCGGGCGGGCATTTACCGGTGACCTCGATTAGTCTGGGATAGAGTTCGCCAGGGACGGGATCGGTGATCCTGCCGATCTTGATCCTGTGTTCCCAGTTGTCGCCAAAATCGTAGATGTAGTTGATCGTCTTTTTGCCGGTGTCCTCGATGACTTGGCCCAGAGTGGTTTTGTTGGCGGGCAGGTCCTCGCCGCCAAAATCGGGGTCCGCGATACCCCATGTGGCGCGGGCTGCTTCGAACATGTAGAGATGCGAGTTGGTCCAGCCCATGGCCACCTGCAGTGTCAGGTGCAGCCGGTCCAGCCGGATATCGGCAGGCACCTGCAGGGTGCGGGTGACAGCGGGCTCGATGTCTTGCAGGGTGACTTTGATCTCGATGATGCTCATGCAGCGTCTTTCATGTGATGGTGGCTGCCCATGTTCCATGGCAGCAGGTCGTCGACCTTGGTGATCTTGCAATCCGGGATGCGGGCCAGAGTGTCGGCCAGCCAGCCCTGCGGATCAACGTCGTTCAGTTTGGCGGTTTCAATCAGCGTATAGGCGATGGCTGCGGCTTTGCCGCCTGCCGGTGATCCAACGAAGAGGTAGTTCTTGCGCCCCAAAGCAATACCTCTGATGGCCCGCTCGGCCGCATTATTATCGGGCATGCTGACTTCGGCGCTTCGATTTCCGCCCCTGTTTTTCAAATGTCATGTTAGACAGGTTTCGCGGGATCGGGGCGTCGGAGTGCGAAGAAGCGGGCAGGCCGACTAGACAATGAGCTGCGAGCTCGTGTTGTTATCTGGCCGCCCCTACGACCAGCCCGTGTGCGCCGCGAGCGCGTATCCGTAATTGTCTTACGAGCCCGTGCACTCCTTTAACAACGAGAAGGAGTACATATGATGAGATCAATAGGAATGGACGTCCATCGAAGTTTCGCGCAAGTCGCGATCTGTGATGATGGCCAAATAACAGACAGTTTCAAGGTCGATATGGAGCATGATGCGGTCGTGGAATTCGGGCGCAGTCTGCGAGCAGATGACGAGGTGGTTCTGGAGGCCACGGGAAACACCGCAACGATCGTCCGGCTTCTGACGCCGTTCGTGGCGCGGGTGGTGATCGCCAATCCACTACAGGTGAAGGCAATCGCTCATGCCCGGGCGAAGACCGACAAGGTAGACGCAAAAATCCTAGCCCAACTTCACGCAGCAGGGTTCCTGCCTGAGGTGTGGGCGGCGGATGACGAGACGCTTGCACTAAGGCGACTTGTTTCAGAGCGCGCAGCGGTGGTGCGCTCTATCCGACGATCCAAAAGTCGCGTTCAGGCAGTCCTGCACGCCAACCTAATCCCAAAATACGCAGGCCATCTGTTCGGGAAAGGTGGGCGACGTTGGTTGGCCAAGGCCCCTCTGCCAAAAACCGAACGCGATCTTCTTGAGCGGCATCTCGATGAGTTGGATTGGTTGGCTGGGCGGTTGGAGACGCTTGAGCGCGATCTGATCCACATCTCTCTTGACGATCCGCAGATGCGTAAACTGATGGCCGTGGCTGGCATTAGCTCCGTAATTGCTGCCGCCGTGATAGCATCGATCGGAGATATCAGCCGGTTCGCCACCCCTGGGAAGCTTGCCAGTTACTTTGGTTTAACGCCGAGGGTACGCCAATCCGGCGCCCGCGAGGCCATCCACGGTAGGATCACCAAACAGGGAAATGCAACCGCTCGAACGATGCTGGTTGAGGCCGCATGGGGTGCCGCTTCAGTCCCCGGTCCTTTGCGTGCGTTCTTTTTGCGTATCAAAGATCGAAAGGGCGCCAATGTTGCGGCGGTTGCCACTGCGCGCAAAATTGCAACCCTGATCTGGCATCTCCTCACCAAGGACGCCCCTTACCAGTGGGCACGTCCGGCATTTGTCGCAATGAAGATGCGCAAATTAGAATTACGCGCCGGAGCCCCTAAAGCCTACGGGAAAGCCGGTCCTGGGCGTGATTACTGGATCAAGGAACTTCGACATCGAGAAATGGAACTGGTTGCCAATGCCGAGGCTTCCTATGCAAAGATGGTCGAGGCGTGGCGAGAAAAGCCACCAAAGACCCAAAAAATCTGAGAAAGGGCTGTTCAACAACATCCGTGTCGATCTCGAGATGGCCATGTTCAAGGTATGGCCGGAGCCGTGGCAACCGGGTCAGCGCATAACGGATGGCCCCTGCAAGTGGCGATTTGCCAGAGATAGCGGGCAGTTGGGCACCCAGCCAATTGCCCAGGTCATCGAAGACGGGTCTGGCCTCGGCCTGCCGTATGGCGGTACGCTGATCCGGCGGCGATCCACGGGCCTCTTTCTCGATAGCGTAGAGCCCTGCTATCCGCTTGATCGCCTCTTCGGCGATGGCCGAGCCCTGGGCTTTATGCACATCGACGAACTTGCGCCGGATGTCGGCCATGCAGGCGACCTCGCGGATGTCGCCAGAACGGTAGAGGTCGTTGAATCCGGAATAGCCGTCCGCATGCATCCAGCCCTGGTATCTCTTCAAGTGATCCTTGGGATGTTGACCCCTGCGGTCCGGCGAGAACTGATACCAGGCAGCAGGCGGCGCCTCGCTGTCCCAGGGGCGTTCATCGCGTACGTAAGTCCACAAACGGGCGGTCTGGGTTTTGCCTGCCCCGGGGGTTAACATCTTCACCGGCGTATCATCGGCAAACAATGCCTGGCCTGCTTGCACATGTCGTCCGATGGCAACGCCCAGTGGCTCCAGTAGGGCCGTGGATTTGCCCACCCAATCGGCCAGCGTTGAGCGGTCAAGGTCAAGCCCGTCGCGCTCGAATATCTGGCTTTGCCGGTAGAGCGGCAGATGGTCGGCGTATTTGCTGACCAGCACATGGGCCAACAGTCCTGGTCCAGGACGCCCGCGCTCAATCGGGTGCGAGGGCAATTGCGCCTGGGTGAAGTGATCACAGCAAGAACAGGCAAAACGGGGCCGGGTGATCCGATTCACGATGAAGCGCCCCGGAACATATTCCAGTTCCTCGGTCACATCCTCGCCCAGGCGGCGCAGCTTGCCACCACAATCCGCACAGGCATCATCTCCGGTGGTCAGTTCGATGTGCTGGCGCGGTATATGATCCGGGATCGGGCGGCGCTTGGGTTTGTCTTTGGGCGGCTCCTCTTCAGGCAGGCGTAACCTGGCTGTCATCGCTGCCGTTGCAATCTCACTGCTCTCCAGGGCCAGTTGCAGCTGCTCGATGCTCTCGGATTTGCTGCCAAACCTATGTGTGCGATGCCCGGATAACTGGTGCCTGAGCTTCTCGATCAACATCGCCTGAGACTTCACCTCGGCCAGCAGAAGCTGCGTGAAAGCACGCAACTCATCGGGGTCTTCCGGTAAGGCTCGGGCCACATCGATCATGGCCAAAACCTAGCAAATTAACGGGCTTTAGGGAATCCCCAAATCACTGATCCGGCCAGATTATCCCGCCTTCAATGGCCGCCATGTGCGCTGCGGAATACGCCAGTCAATGCCCTCCAGAAGCATCGCCAACTGGGCCGGTGTCAATGCGACTTTGCCGTCTTTTGCAGAAGGCCAGACAAACCGGCCCTTCTCCAATCGCTTGGAGAACAGACAGGCCCCCTGACCGTCCCACCAAATGATCTTGATCAGATCGCCACGCCGTCCACGGAAAACGAACATGTGGCCGCAATAAGAGTTCTGCTTCAGCGTCTGTTCCGCCTGAGCCGCCAGCGTCGCAAACCCCCGGCGCATATCCGTTACCCCGGCAGCCAGCCACACCTTCGTGTTCGACGGTACCGGGATCATCCGGACAAGCCACGGATCAGGCGGGCAAGGGCATCGGGATCGTAAGTCCCGCTGACACAAAGCCGGTGCCCGCCAGCAAGATCAAACTCAATCCTGCCGCCTGCCACAACCGGCGGCGCGTCTTCATGCCGCACATCCGCAATTATCTCGACCGGCAGAAAGCAAGCCTGCTTCTGTGTATCGCCATCAGGCGAAAACCGCCCATCCCTCAGCCACGTAAACACGAGATTGGCATTCACATCATACCGCCGCGCAACCTGACTAACCGAAATCCCCGGAACCCGCGTTTGCGCACAGATCATCCGCTTCTCGTTATTGCTCCAGTTCCGGCGCTTCTTCCTACCCACATCTGACCTCGATAATGTCCATTAACGATCATGGACACTATCTGACATCTGCGGCCTCAGGCAGGGCAGCCAGACCAGACGCTTACAAAATAGCGGCATTTCCGACACGTCTAAAAAACGTCTGGAAAATGGTCCTTTGTCGGCCAGAGTTCGCCTTTATTTCGACACATCCGGGCAACAATGTTCGGATTGTGTAGTGATTGTGGCGGTGTACAGAACAAGAAAACTCGTACCAAAAGAGGAAATAGCGATGACAAACCTTTTGGAAAAAGCGCGCGACGGACGCACCAATGCCCTTTCAGGTCTTTCGGCAAATCTTGGTGCTAAACCCACGGCCATCGGCTCAGGTGCACGGTTCAGGACTTGCAATCGCTATGACGCAATTCCGTTTGTCTCCAAGCGGGCACCCGCCCAGGCACAACACTGGATTCATTAAGTTTTTCGCCTGAAGTCGGTCCATATTCTCCTTAGATTCAGGCTCCCTCGGGTCAGGTTTTGATCGTGCAGTTTTGGCACTCGGCGGGTAGCACCGCCGAGTGCTATTGCATTTTCAGGGTTCGCGGTACGCTGCCGTTATGGGGCGGCGTTTTGATAATCGGGAAAATTATCAGCTCGTGAAAATCCTCAGTGCCATTAGGAACGGCGACCAATGCCCCATCTGAGCAACGCAACAATTGCAATAAATATCCATAGAACCTCGATTATGATCGCACCCGCATTGGGGCGATAAAAGAGCGACAGCAACACCAGTATCGCCCCGAAAAGATTTAGGAAATTAAAGCCCGGCCGGGTTGCGTCTACCCAGGCCCGCGATACCGCCAGATAGGCTGCGGCGATGATCACCGAGCCCAGCACGCCAAGCCAGTCGATGAATGTGAAATCGGCAAACATTAACGCAGGCTAGCCGGGAAATCGTGCTGTGAACAGGGCAGCAAGATCGCGTTCGAATCAGATCGCGGCGACTGCAACTTCTAACATGCACGGAGCTGGCCCGCGACGGCATTCAGTTCATCATTGTCGATCGCGGACCTTACCACCCTTCAAAAAATCCAGGCCCTGTTTGAAGAGGGAGCAGAGTGATCTTCGGGTTTTGCGAATCGCCTTTTTTCGCCGCTTTCGGCGACTATTTGTTCATCTGCTGCGCCCGTTGAAACCGCCCAGTACATGGCTATTGCCATGACAAGTCTTCCAAACTTGCCATAATTTAGGGATTTTCTCATATCCTATGAAGCATCTGCGCAGGAACCGCAGGCCCTGTTTGAAGAGGGAGCAGAGTGATCTTCGGGTTTTGCGAATCGCCTTTTTTCGCCGCTTTCGGCGACTATTTGTTCATCTGCTGCGCCCGTTGAAACCGCCCAGTACATGGCTATTGCCATGACAAGGATAAGCCTTTCCAGTCGGTCTGGCTTTTTGATTTGGCTTTGCGCGATGCCAAATCCACGGGTCTTGAAGTCCGAGAACATAGCTTCAATACCCCATCGCATTCCATAATCGAGAACCGTGTATTGTGAAGGCTTTGCATTCATAGCGATGATCCAGGGCTCAGGGTGACCATCGTCGTGCAATACTCCGATATTCGTAAACACACCTGATCCATAAAGTTCCGCGTTTATAAGCCCTTGCGGCATCAGCTCCCGGATTTCAATGCAAGACAGCTCGCCACCTTGGTGCTGCAAAGTCAGGTTGCCCTTCAGGCGAATACGATATCCCCAACCAGCGTCCTGACACCAATGGATTAACCTTTCTGTGTCATAAAATCGATCACCCGTTAACATGACATCAGCCCCTTCAGGCATCCAATCCTGAATGCTGTCCAGTAACTCTTTTTGGAGAGAAAACCCAATATTGCCTTTTGTCTTGCGCACGCGCCAAGCCACAGGCAAGGCGCGATCACGCATGCGCACTGACAGCATCAAGACTTCATGTCCGTCATTGATATGGCTTTGATCCATCATCAAAACGATGGTCTCTCCGTTGGAGGCCAAACGGGTGAATACATCTCCAGCATAGGCCTGCATGATTTCCGCGCAATCAATGTGGGAATTGCTCAAAACACTGAGAACGCCGGAGCAATAATCCCTCACTGAAGCGGCCGGAGAGTCTGGTTGCGCCGGAGCAAAATTCCGTCAGCGATAGCCCTTTGCATTTTGGAGCGAAGGGTGGGGGATGAAGCGAGTGGAACTGTATGGGCGGGTTCGCCACGCGGTAATGATTGAGGGTCTGAGCCAACGCGAAGCGGCTCGTTGTTTTGGGATCGACCCGCGCACGGTCAGGAAGATGTTGAGCTATTCGGTGCCACCGGGTTATGTCCGGACGCGGCCTCCGGTCCGCCCGAAGCTCGATCCGTTCATCGGTATTATCGACCGTATCCTGGAAGAGGATAAGGATCGTCCGAAGACGCAACGTCACACATCGAAGCGGATATTCGAGCGGCGGCGTGATGCGTACGGCTTTACGGGCAAGATCACCATTGTGAAGGACTAGATCTGCGGTGTACGACAGCGCCGGCGGGAGATGTTTGTTCCGCTGACGCATTCTCCCGGCCACGCCCAGGTTGATTTTGGCGAGGCCCTGGCCGTCATCGGCGGCGTGGAACGCAAGATCCACTTCCTGGCGATGAGCCTACCCCACTCGGACGCCTGCTTTGTGAAGGCCTATCCGGGGGAGACCACGGAGGCCTTCTGTGACGGCCATGTCTCGGGGGTCTCCTTCTTCGGCGGTGTGCCGCGCTCGATCCTTTATGACAACACCAGGATTGCGGTGGCCCGCATCCTCGGTGACGGCAAGCGTCAGCGGACACGTGTGTTCAGCGAGTTACGATCCCAGTACCTGTTCGAGGACCGCTTTGGCCGCCCCGGCAAGGGGAACGACAAGGGCAAGGTCGAGGGGATCGTCGGCTATTGCCGCCGGAACTTCCTGGTGCCGATGCCAAGGTTCCGGAACTTCGATGATCTCAACACGCATCTTGAAGCCTGCTGCGCCAAGCGATGGGCGGAACAACTGCGTGGCCACGACCAGACGGTCGGCGAACGCCTGGAACGGGATCGTGCGGTTCTTCAGCGCCTTCCCGCAATCGCCTACGACGCCTGCGACAAGCGCCCGGGGCGGGTCAGTTCGCTGTCGCTGGTGCGCTATCGCGGCACCGATTACTCCGTCCCCACACGGTTCGGCCATTGCGAGGTGCTGGTCCGCGGCTATGTCCACGAGGTGGTCATCAGTTGCGCCGCAGAGGTGATTGCCAGGCCCCCGCGTTCATACGAGCAAGAGGACTTCGTCTTCGATCCGCTGCACTATCTGTCCTTGCTGGAGCAAAAGACCAACGCGCTGGATCAGGCGGCTCCCTTGGCCGGCTGGCTGTTGCCGCCGGTGTTCGGCGATCTCCGCCGCCTACTTGAAGCGCGGATGGGCAAAGCCGGGAAGCGGGAATACGTCCAGGTGCTGCGGCTGATCGAGAGCTTCTCCCTCGACGATGTTCGGGCCGCCATATCGGAGGCGCTGGAGCGCGGCGCGACCGGCTCCGATGCGGTCAAGCACCTGGTGCTGTGCCGGATCGAGAAGCGGCCGCCACGCTTGAACCTGCTGGCCCATCCCTATCTGCCGCGCGCCGAGGTGGCAACACCCTCGGCGCGCTCGTACATGGGGCTCCTGAAGGGGGCAGCGCCATGAGCGATACGCCACAGCTCTTGCTGGCCCATCATCTGAAGGCTCTCAAGCTGCCGACCTTCCTACGGGAATACGACAAGCAGGCCCGCCAATGCGCTGCCGAGGGCGTCGATCATGTGCGTTACCTTGTTCGCCTGACCGAACTGGAGTTGATTGATCGGGAACGCCGCATGGTCGAGCGGCGGATCAGGATGGCCAGGTTCTCCGCCGTCAAATGTCCGTCGTCATATAAAATGGGACATCAGAGCGGTTTGAGTATTGGAGGCTCTGGTTCGTTTGCGTGATTGATTATGCCGCCTGTTTTTGATGTTGCAAGCGGCGGTTTTGGATTGTCAGTTTCTTGATCTTTTCCCTTTCTCTGATGATGGCTTTGTCGCGCCCAAAATAGACGTCGGCGGGTGTGACGTTGTTCAGGCTTTCGTGGTAGCGCTCGTTGTTGTAGTAATCGACGAAGGCCCCGATCTGATGTTCGAGATCGCCAGGCAGATAGTAGTTTTCCAGCAGAACCCGGTTCTTCATGGTTTGATGCCAGCGCTCGATCTTGCCCTGGGTCTGCGGATGGAACGGCGCACCGCGAACGTGGTCCATCTTGTGATCTTCCAGCCATTCGGCCAAATCACCGGAGATGTAACAGGACCCGTTGTCGCTCAGCAGGCGTGGCCTGTGCCGCACAACCGCCTGATCACAACCTGACGCCGCCAGGGCCAGTTCGATCGTGGCAGTCACGACCTCGGCCCGCATGTTGGTGCAGAGTTTCCAGGCGATGATATAGCGGCTGTAGTCGTCCAGGATCGTGCTGAGATAATACCAGCCCCAGCCGATGATCTTGAAGTAGGTGAAATCGGTCTGCCACATCTGGTTGATGGCGGTGGTTTTGTCCGTGAACTCGTCGGCAGCCTTGATCACCACGTACTCCGGCGCGGTGATCAGATCAGCTTCCTTCAGAAAGCGGTAAGCCGATGATTCAGAGATAAAATACCGCTTCTCGTCGGTATATTTGACCGCCAGCTCGCGTGTCGTCAGGGCCTCATGTTCCAGCGCGAACTCGATCAGATCATCCCGCCTGGCCTGCGGAATACGGTTCCAGACAGACTTTGGGCAAGGTGAACGATCCGCCAGGGCATCAAAGCCACCTTCGACGTAGCGGTCATACCATCGGTAGAATGTGGTGCGCGGAATGCCCAGCATATCGAGGGTCTGCTTCGCGGGCAGATGGGAGCCCTCAACGGTGCGGATGATTTCCAGTTTTTCAGACGCGGGGTACCTCATTCGTTGAGCTCCCCAGCCCCGGTCATGCTTTTTTTGAGCAGACGGTTTTCCAGGGTCAGATCGGCGACGCATTCTTTCAAAGCCATCGCCTCGGATCGCAACTCCTTCACCTCAGGCGACGTCGCCTGACGTGCCGTATCGCCAGACAAGCGGCGTTTGCCCGCTTCCAGAAATTCCTTCGACCAACTGTAATACAGGCTCTCTGAGATGCCTTCACGACGGCACAACGCCGAGATGCTTTCCTCGCCGCGAAGACCCGCTAAAACAATGCGGATCTTCTCCTCAGCCGAATAGGTTTGCCGGGTCTTGCGGCGAATGGTTTTGGCCAGCCTGTCAGCCGAGGCTTTGCTGGTTCCGGATTTCTTGTTCATCTTCACTCCTTGACGGTTGCGATGAACCAGAAATCCTCCTGATGCTAAACCTAAAATCTTTCCCACAGGCGTTGACGTCAGACAACCCAGTTTTGTATGTCACCCAGGAGTAGATTCCGTAAGTACTCTGAAAATGCATCCATCGAATTCGACCAATTTACCTTTCAAATTTCTTAAACTTCACACGCTTCGGCGCAACCGCATCCACCCCCAGCCGCCGTTTCTTGTCTGCCTCGTAATCCTCAAAGTTGCCCTCGAACCATTCCACATGCGCCTCGCCCTCAAACGCCAGGATATGCGTGCAGATGCGGTCCAGAAATAACCGGTCGTGGCTGATGACCACCGCGCAGCCGGCGAAGTCAACGAGCGCGTCTTCGAGGGCGCGGAGGGTTTCGACGTCGAGATCGTTGGTCGGTTCGTCCAAGAGCAATACGTTGCCGCCGGAGCGCAACAGTTTGGCCATGTGGACGCGGTTGCGTTCGCCGCCCGAGAGTTGCGCGAGCTTTTTTTGCTGGTCGCCGCCTTTGAAATTGAAAGCGGAAGCGTAGGCGCGGGAGTTCATTTGTGCATCCCCAAGTTCGATGATTTCGGCGCCGCCGGAGATTTCTTCCCAGACGGTTTTGGATGCGTCCAGCGCGTCGCGGGATTGATCGACATAGGCGAGCTGCACGGTGTCGCCATAGCTGACACTGCCGGCGTCGGGGGCTTCCTGGCCGGTGAGCATGCGGAACAGGGTGGTTTTGCCGGCGCCGTTGGGGCCGATGACGCCGACGATGCCGCCGGGGGGCAAGCTGAAGGAGAGGTTCTCGATCAGTTCCTTGTCGCCGAGGTGTTTTTTTAGGGGATTATGTAAGAAAGTGCCGAAAGGGGGTTGACGCGACCGGCACTCTCATGTAATTTTCGGGCATATCAGGGAGGCAAGACGTGGCACACAAAGCACCTGGCAAGTCCGACCGCAAGGGCATCTCGCTGATCGAGATCATGCGGAAGTTCCCCGACGATGCGACCGCCGAGGCATGGTTCATTGCTCGCCGCTGGCCGCATGGCATCGCCTGCCCGCACTGCGGTTCGGTGAACGTGCAGACCGGCGCGAGGCACAAGACCATGCCCTTCCGGTGCCGGGAGAAGGAATGCGCCAAGCGGTTCAGCGCGAAGACCGGCACGGTCATGAAAGGCTCGAAGCTCGGCTTCCAGGTCTGGATGGTCGCCACCTTCCTGCTGTCCACCAACCTCAAGTCGGTGTCCAGCATGAAGCTGCACCGCGACCTGAGCATCAACCAGCGCAGCGCGTGGTTCCTTGCGCACCGGCTGCGGATTGCGCTGGCCGAGAAGGGCGGCGTGTTCGCGGGGCCGGTCGAAGTGGACGAGACCTATTTCGGTGGTCGCCGGAAGAACATGTCGAACGCGAGGCGGAAGGAACTGGCGGAACCGGACGCGGTGCCGTCGGCAAGACGGCAGTCATCGGGGCGAAGGACCGCGAGACCAACCAAGTCGCCGCGAAGGTGATCGAGCGCACCGACGCGCGGACGCTGCAGGGCTTCGTCCGCGCCCATGCCGCCCCAGGGGCCACGGTCTACAGCGACGACGCCAGCGCCTATGAGAGCCTGCCCTTCGATCATGAGACGGTCACGCACTCGCTCTCCGAGTATGTCCGGGGCGATGTCCACACCAACGGCATCGAGTCCCTGTGGTCGATGATGAAGCGCGCCCACAAGGGCACCTTCCACAAGCTCTCTCCGAAGCATCTTGACCGCTATGTGCAAGAGTTCGGGGCCCGTCACAATCTCCGCGACGAAGACACCATCGACATCATGGCCGCTGTCGCTTCCGGCATGGACGGGAAGCGCCTCCGCTACCGGGATTTGATCGCCGATAACGGGCTGGCGAGCGGGGCGCGGTCGTGAGTGAGCCGTTGAAAATCATCGCTGGCGCGTCGGACAAGACGCGCCAGATTGGGAAGGTTTTTTCACCCAGAGACGACGAATGAGCGTCGCAGAAATCATCGCTCAGGTTAAGCCGCTGGCGGCTGAATACTACCGACTAACGGGAAAACCTCTCGGTGCTACTGGGGAGATCGGCGAGTGCGAAGTTGCGCGTCTGCTTGATCTAACACTCGTCGATGCGAGAACACCTGGATATGATGCGACTGATCGTTCAGGCGAACGGCGTTATCAGATCAAGACTCGTTCATTGGGTACAGCGGCGCGTAAAAAAACACAAAGCACCGGCAAAATGGACATAGACAAAGATTGGGATGCAGTGCTTTTGGCCCTTATGAACGAAAGCTTTGAGATGCAGGAAATATGGGAGGCAGACCGAGCCGATGTAGAACGCGAGCTGAAACGACCGGGCAGCAAGGGGCGGAACGAACGATACCAACTGTCCTTATCGAAGTTCCAGGAAATCGGGTGCCTGCGCTACCCCACGAGGTGAACGATTGGGGGAGTCACCGCATTAGAATAAAGCCTGCACCGAACCCCAGCGAGGTCGAAATCGTGCACCCGTCCCATCAGCCGAGCAAGGCTGAGTTGGAGGAAGACATGCGTGTTAGCGCCACGTTCGAGAAGGCGGTTGACGCGCTCACACGGCCTGTCCGCATCCGCTACATCGATAGTCCGAAGCCTGCCTGATGGGTGGGTTTCGGCACTATCCTACATAATCCCCTTTTTTTAAGGCCGCGACCTCGATGACTTTGGACCCCAAGCGCGCACCATTGGGGATGATGATCTGGGCGCGCGCGAGTTTTTCGCGTTCGGACTTTTGCGCGAGGTCATTGTAGGCGTTGATCCGGGCCTTTTGCTTGGCCTGGCGGGCCTTTGGCGAGGCGCGCATCCATTCCAGTTCGCGCTCCAGCGTGCGTTGCTTGGATTTGTCTTCGCGCAGCTCTTGCGCGAGGCGACGCGCCTTTTGTTCGAGCCAGGCGGAGTAGTTGCCCTCATACGGAATGCCGCGGCTGCGGTCCAACTCCAGGATCCAGCCGGTGACGTCGTCGAGGAAATAGCGGTCGTGGGTGACGATCAGGATGGTGCCTTGGTAGGCCATCAGGTGGGATTGCAGCCAGGCGATGGTTTCGGCGTCCAGATGGTTTGTGGGTTCGTCCAGCAGCAGCATGTCGGGGGCTTGCAGCAGAAGTGCGCAGAGCGCGACACGACGCAGCTCGCCGCCTGAAAGCGTGTCGGTGGCGGCGTCATCGGGAGGGCAGCGCAGGGCCTCCATACTGACATCGATCTGGGCGTCGAGGTCCCAGAGGTTGGCGGCGTCGATCTGGTCTTGCAGGGTCGCCATTTCGTCCGCGGTTTCGTCCGAGTAATTCATCGCCAACTGGTTGTAGCGATCAAGGATGTGCTTTTGGGCCTGCACGCCGCGCATGACGTTTTCGCGCACGGTGAGGTCAGGGTTTAGCTGTGGTTCCTGCGGCAGATAGCCCACATGGGCACTCGCCGCCGCCCAAGCCTCGCCGGTGAAATCGGTGTCGAGCCCGGCCATGATCCGCATCAGGGTGGATTTGCCCGAACCGTTGACCCCGACGACGCCGATCTTGACGCCGGCAAAAACGACAGACGGATGTTTTCAAACAGTTTTTTGCCGCCTGGGTAGGTTTTTGAGACACCATCCATGTGGTAGACGTATTGGTAGGCTGGCATTTTCGGTTCCCTTGAATCACCAGTTCCGGTGCGGTCTAGCCAAGGTGGATCAATTGCGCAATCGCCGCCGCGAGTGGACAACTTGCGGGCGCGAATTTTCCCTTGAAAAAATGCGCCTACGGCTGCGATGAGCGCGAGTCAAAAAATGATCCTGCGGACCATTTCCCGCACGTTCGGCAGAGCCGCTGCTTTGGCGGACACGGACGGCCGAATTCAGAGGCCGGATGCCTCCGGCTGGGATATTTCTGAAAAGAAGAAGGGTTGGTTTGAATTTATTTGGCGTTGATCAGTTTGACAGGTTGGCCGTGCGGTGTGGCACGGTAGGCACGGGTCCAGGCGGATTTTCGCAGCGCGAGGTCGGATTTGGTGATTATGGTGTGGCTCGAGGTGAGGGTCTCCAGGGCGGCCAGAACGCACAGATAGTATGTTTCGGTGGAGTCTGGCGCGCCGCACGCCTCAGCAGTTACGAGCGCCGCGCCCAAGGTTTCAGCCCAATTTGTCGCGGAAAAACTGCCGCCCCTGATCAACGTGTCCGCGAGCGCCAGCACCTGGGCCTGCCAGGGTTCGTCAAACGCCGGGCCGTTGCGGGCGAGCGGGCGGTCAGGGCCGAACAAAGTAACTTTCCCACAGTTCCAGCGTCACGCTGTCGCGCGCATTCGCGGTATTGCCCCACAGCTCGGGCGCGCTGAAGGACACGGTGTAGAGGTGCTCGCCGACGTGATTGCCGAGCGCGCCCTGGTCGGGCAGGGCGTGGGCGCCGTGATGGGCGATGATCGTGCCGCGGGCGCCGCGCGCGTAAGCAGGCAGGCGCGAATGGGCGGCGGTGCTGAGGCGTTTGGTCAGGACCGTGTCGCCAACCGAAAAGGCCGGGGCGGCGTCGGTCTTGATTTCGAAACTGACAGCGCCGCTGCGGTTTTTGTCCAGGACTTGGGCCAAAGTTAGTGGAGCCGCGGGGTCGTTGGTGGCCTCGACATGCCCCTTTAGCGCTTCGTCCATCGTCACCGCGCCGTTGTCGATGATCAGCATCAGGTAATTGGTGACCCATTTCTTGAAATACGGGAATGTCAGGTAGTCGGCCGGAACCATCCGTTCCAGCCCGTGGCGGAACCAATCGATTGTGATGTCATGGGCGACACCGGCGCGGGCCAGCGCCCACATCCGGCGTTCCCAGTCATGGCTGAACGGCGCGTCGCCGGATTTCACCGGCACCGGGCCAAAGCCCTGTTTGCCGCCGAGATCATGCATACTGTCCATAGGAAGCCCCTTTTTGCGCTGCGGGTATTTGGGCTGAATGGGTGTGGTATGTAAATGCCGCCCTGGCGGCTTACCACCCTTCAAAAAATCCAAACTTGCCATAATTTAGGGATTTTCTCATTTCCTATGAAGCATCTGCGCAGGAACCGCAGGCCCTGTTTGAAGAGGGAGCAGAGTGATCTTCGGGTTTTGCGAATCGCCTTTTTTCGCCGCTTTCGGCGACTATTTGTTCATCTGCTGCGCCCGTTGAAACCGCCCAGTACATGGCTATTGCCATGACAAGGATAAGCCTTTCCAGTCGGTCTGGCTTTTTGATTTGGCTTTGCGCGATGCCAAATCCACGGGTCTTGAAGTCCGAGAACATAGCTTCAATACCCCATCGCATTCCATAATCGAGAACCGTGTATTGTGAAGGCTTTGCATTCATAGCGATGATCCAGGGCTCAGGGTGACCATCGTCGTGCAATACTCCGATATTCGTAAACACACCTGATCCATAAAGTTCCGCGTTTATAAGCCCTTGCGGCATCAGCTCCCGGATTTCAATGCAAGACAGCTCGCCACCTTGGTGCTGCAAAGTCAGGTTGCCCTTCAGGCGAATACGATATCCCCAACCAGCGTCCTGACACCAATGGATTAACCTTTCTGTGCCATAAAATCGATCACCCGTTAACATGACATCAGCCCCTTCAGGCATCCAATCCTGAATGCTGTCCAGTAACTCTTTTTGGAGAGAAAACCCAATATTGCCTTTTGTCTTGCGCACGCGCCAAGCCACAGGCAAGGCGCGATCACGCATGCGCACTGACAGCATCAAGACTTCATGTCCGTCATTGATACGGCTTTGATCCATCATCAAAACGATGGTCTCTCCGTTGGAGGCCAAACGGGTGAATACATCTCCAGCATAGGCCTGCATGATTTCCGCGCAATCAATGTGGGAATTGCTCAAAACACGGGAACCATACTGGTACCGATGATCTTTTGTGCCAATGTTGCCTATCCGGTTAACGCCCATGACCGCTACATGTAGGGTGCCGCCACTCTCCCGAGTAAAGCTCGGCATAGGTTGGAGCAGAGGTGTCGCCCGCGATGCCGAGCAATGAGCGGAAGGCGTTGAACGGGTAGAACCGCCTGTTGAAGCGGAAGGTGAACTCGTTGAGGTAGGCTTGTAGGTGCTGGTGGCTAACGCCGTGGTGGATACCGATCAGCCACGTCTTCAGGTTGGCGAAAACCAGATGGATGATCGGCAGGTATTGCTCGGCAACCTCTGGATCACCACACTCGGCAACAGCGAAGTGCTCATAGCCGCGCTTACCGAGGCCAGCATAGCCGCTCCAATCGTCAGTAACGATCAGCGATCCCGGCGCGACGGTGCTCTCGACGAACCCACAGAGCGACTCGGCGCTACGGTCGAGCACGACGGCGAGCCGAACGCGTCCGGCATAGCGTCCGTCTTTCCGGTTGTCGAGCTTGGTGCCCGGCTTTCGATGACGCACCTCGATGGCACAGGAGACGGGAACCTTGTGGTGAACACCACGGCCTTCCCCACGCGTTCGCCCGCCAACCCAGGTTTCGTCCACCTCAACATGGTTCTTGGGCTGTCCACCGATCCTGTCTTGGTTGGGCCGCACCATGCCCGAGCGGAGCTTGTGGAGAATTTGAAAGGCCGTCTCGTAGCGCGAAAGACCAAGTTGCCGCTGAAACTGCACGGCGGACATGCCGGGCGTCTGACTGGCGACCAGATAAGCGGCCCAGAACCAGACGTTCAGCGGAGTGTGGCTACGCTCCATCACTGTTCCCACCGTCAGCCCGGTGTTCTGGCGGCACTTGCGGCAGCGCAGGACGCCAGGGCGGTTTTCAAAGTGGAACGGCTCTCCCGCCGTGCCGCAGTGCGGGCAGGCAAAGCCGTCTCCCCAGCGGGCTTTCTCCAGGTAGGCGGCGCAGGCCGCATCATCGGGGAAAAGTCGCTGGAACTCGGGTAGCGAATGCGGGAATGGGAGATCGGCGCGGTCGAGAACATCCATGGCGCGCTCCCCTATATCCGGTTTGCGCCCATTCTAGCCCTAGTGGGTGTGGGTGTAGACCTAACTCGCCCTCCGTCGCTCTTGAGCAAGCGCTCAGCGTCTCATGAACAACCCTATCCGACTTTCTCATATGACGTGTTTTAACCGGAATATTTCTTTGTCTGATTTTCGGAGTTTTTCAACAGAATAGGCCCAAAGCAAGCGCTCCATCAGCATTTCGTGCCGTCAAATACTGAGCTGTTTCGCCAGATGCCATACCTCACTGGTAAGCCGTTGCAGTTTGTTGTTCTCAAACTTGGTTGTTTCCAGAATCAGGTCATTCAAAGAACCAATGCCGCCATACAGACCGAGAACATGATCAACGCTCCAGCCATCAGAATTTTCGGCCGCAATGCGAGACTTCTTGATCTTTTCTGCCCAAAAATTCGATCCATGAGCTTCGAGAAGCTGCTCAAGTTCCAGGAGCTTGCCTGCAAAAGCAATGACGTCGGGATGGATTTTGTCAGTCATGGATTGCTGCTATGGTCCGAGTGAATGAGAAACCAAATTGTATGGCGAATGCAATTGTATGACGCAATGCCAATAAACGAATATGGCGCTAAGCCAACATTCCCGAATGATTGGCCAGCAAAGTTGGTTTTGGTTATCCGCGGGACCTCAGGTCGCGATCCGTGCCGATCATTGAGTTGCGGGTGACGATGGCGGCCAAGGCGTCTGCGTCCCAGCCATCGGTTCCCGCTGGGCGCTGCGGGATCACGATGTAGCGCACTTCGGCGGTGCTGTCCCTGACGCGCACACCGACATCGTCGGGCAATTCAACCCCGAATTCCACCAGAACTGCGCGTGGTTCGCGCACCGAGCGGGCGCGGTATTCGGCGGATTTATACCATGCCGGTGACATGCCGAGGATCGAGAACGGGTAGCAGGAACATAAGGTGCAGACCACCAAATTATGCATGTCGGCGGTGTTTTCGACAGCCTGCAAGTGGCCGGTGGCGCTGCCCTGAAAACCGAAATCTTTGATCGCCTGGTTGGCGTTGTCCAGCAGGCGGGCCTTGAATGCCGGATCTGTCCAGGCACGGGCGATGACCTGGGCGCCGCGCATTGGGCCGATATGGTCGGCGTAGGCCTCGACCCAGGCGTCCAGCGTTTCCGGCGCCACAAGGCCGCGTTCCACGGCCAGACTTTCCAGCGCTTTGACGCGCAGGGCAGGATCGGACGGCAAGTGGCTGTGCAGGTGCCGGTGGAGTTCAGCGGCCTGTTCTGAATCAAATGTTGCCATGAAATCCCCTTTGTGCGGACAAATGAAGGTTTTAACCTTTTGGTGTCAAGTTTGCTCTGCAAGGTGCGCGGTTTGACAATCGCTCTGCGCACAGCCCAGAAATGAACGGTGACTTTTGACAAGGACCGCGAAAATGCCAGTGGCACGAGCTGACCAACGCATCGGCCTGCTGGGTGGATCGTTCGACCCGCCGCACGCCGGGCATGCTCATATCACCCGCGAGGCGCTGAAGCGGTTTCGGCTGGATCAGGTTTGGTGGCTGGTCAGCCCCGGCAATCCGCTGAAGGCAGGGGCGCCGGCGCCGTTGGCTGAGCGTGTGGCGGCGGCACGCGCAGTGATCGATCATCCGCGAGTGCGGATCAGCGATTTTGAGGCCCGTGCGGGCACCCGGTTCACCGCCGAAACCTTGGCGGCGCTGATGGCCCGCAATCCGGGCGTGCGGTTTGTCTGGTTGATGGGCGCTGATAATCTGGCGCAACTGCATCGCTGGCAGAACTGGCGCTGGATCATGAATAATGTTCCGGTCGGCGTG
Organism: Paracoccaceae bacterium; assembly: GCA_965237505.1. Taxonomy (GTDB): domain Bacteria; phylum Pseudomonadota; class Alphaproteobacteria; order Rhodobacterales; family Rhodobacteraceae; genus NVTR01. The sequence continues at coordinate 189,159 of CBDEFR010000009.1, forward strand.
CTGGCGCGGCCCGCAGGCCGGATTTCGGCGCGGACCTCGGCTGCCGCGAACCGTTATGCGCGGTATCGTTTGCGCGGGCGCGAGGCGGCGTTGCTGGCGCAGATGGAGCCACCGGCGTGGTGTTTTATCAACCTGCCGATGGTCGAATTGTCGTCGTCCGAAATCCGGGCGCGCGGCGAGTGGCGCGCGCGGGCTTGCCTGCGGGCGGCCAAGCCGGTTAACTCTGCCAGATGAAGCGCAGGTCGGTATCGAATTTCTCGCGACGCGCGGTGCTCGCTGGTCTGGCGGCCGGGATCGGGCGATCGGCGCTGGCCAAGGCGCCGCCGGTCTCGCCGGTGCCGCTGGCACGGCCCAAGACCCTGAAAACAGTTTCGATGGCCGGCGCGGAAGATCTGATCGCGCGCGCGCGCCTGGGCGGCAAGATCGGATTTGTGCTGAGCGACGCGCGCACCGGGCAGGTTCTGGAGGCCAAAAACCCGCTCCTTGGCTTGCCGCCGGCAAGTGTGCTCAAGGCGATCACGGCGCAGTATGCGCTGGAAACCCTGGGCCCGGCGCATGTCTTTACCACCCGCCTGATCGGCACCGGGCCGATGTTGAACGGGCGGCTTGAGGGTGATCTGGTGCTGCTGGGCGGCGGTGATCCGACGCTGAACACAAACGGGCTGGCCGAGATGGCGGCAGCGCTGAAATCGGCTGGTTTGCGCCAGGTTGCCGGGCGGTTTCTGGTGCATGGCGGGCAGCTGCCGCATGTTGACCGGATCGATGCCGACCAGCCGGATTATCTGGGCTTTAACCCGGCGGTTTCCGGGCTGAACCTGAATTACAACCGAATCTATTTCGAATGGAAAAAGGCCGCCGGCGCCTACACCGTGACTATGGACGCGAGTTCGGCCCGGTTTCGGCCCGAGGTGGCGCTGGCGCAGATGCAGATCGCCGATCGCAGGTATCCGGTTTACACCTATTCCAAATGGCGGCGGCACCGAGAACTGGACGGTGGCGCGCGGCGCGTTGGGTAATGGCGGCGCGCGCTGGTTGCCGGTGCGCCAGCCAGAACTGTATGCGGGCGAGGTTTTTCAGATCCTTGCGGAAACGCACGGCATCACGCTGCGGGCGCCGGAACTGGCCACTGGCGGACATCGTGGCAAGGTTCTGGTCAGCCGGCACAGCCCGACGCTGGCGAAGTTGCTGAAGGGCATGTTGAAAAGCTCCAACAATCTGACCGCCGAGGTTGCCGGGCTGAGCGCAAGCTTGGCACGCGGCCGGGCGGTGAGCGGGTTGGCGGAGTCGGGAACGGAAATGGCGCGCTGGATGCGGGATCGTTTGCGCGCGCGAAAACCGCATTTTGTTGACCATTCCGGCTTGGGCGACGGCACTAGGCTAAGTGCGTCCGACATGGTGGCCGCGCTTGTTCGGCTGGGCCCGGACAGCACGCTTGCCTCGATGCTCAAACAGGTGCCGGTGCGTGATGGCAAGGGCAATCTGCGCCAGGGCACGCCGGTGGAAATGCGCGCCAAGACCGGAACGCTGAATTTTGTCAGCGGTCTTGCGGGGTTCATTGCGCCCGAGGGCGGCCGGGACTTGGCGTTCGCGATTTTTGCCGCTGATCTGCCGCGCCGCCGCGCCATACCCGAGGCCGACCGGGAACGGCCGCGCGGCGCGCGAAGCTGGAGCAATCAGGCGCGCCGCTTGCAATGGGGGTTGGTTGACCGGTGGGTGGAGTTTTTTGGGTAGATGCGTGGGCGATTTTTCTGCGAAAAACCGGGCCTTCGGCGAGAGTATTTTGGCCAAAAAGAAACTGAAAAGGGTGCTGGTCAGGATGCGCCTGCGACCTGACGGTCATAATCGGCGGCGTCAAACCAACCTTTTGAGGACTTGATTTTCAGGTCGCTGTCCAATTCCCATTATTCCCAGCCGCCGACGCGCACGAAGTTTTTTGTTTCAGAGTGGTGGCCTTCCAGAGTCCAGACGAAAATGGCGTGATCGTCCGCGTCGCGAACGTCGTCACACTGGACGACCAGATCGGGAAATTCGGCGCAAAAACCGGCGGCCATTTCGGCGATTGCAGTGCGGCCCGAGAGCACGTCACCGCGATTTATGGCGATCTGCCCGTCTTCGGCGTAAAAGCCAGCAACGGCTTCGGGCACGCCGGCGCTCCATGTTTTGGCGTAGTTGCTGGCGAATTCTTTTAGTTTTCCAGGATCGATGGACATTCTGAGCTTTCTGCGTTGGGGTTTCCGGTTGCCAACTTAAATCGTCATATGGCGCGCCCGGGCGCCGCGTTCGATGGCGGCGGCGTGCAGGCGGTCGATTGAGAGTTCATAGCGAATCTCTTCCAAAAGCCGCAGTTCGGCTTCCATCAACCTGCCGTCCGCCGCCGCCACATCGCAGGCCAGCGCGTAGGCGGTCTCGTTCAGTTTTTCCGGTAAGTTATCGCGGATCAGGCCGAACAGCGCGTCGAGCCCGTCTTCCACGGCGAACAGATCAAAGACGGTTTGGGACACCGGCTTGATCCGGTCAGTGTCATAGTCCGCGAACACCGGCAGATGGTTCACGATCGCCTCGATCGTCACCAGCTCTGCGGTGCGGATGTTTTCGTCTGATGCAGAGACCGCCATCATCAGGGCAATCAGGCAGTCTTCGGCGGTTAGGGAATGCGCAATATCGGTCATGGCGGAACTTCCTGGTCTCGAAGTGTTGGCGTGCAGATTATTGACGCGCGGCGCCTGCGGCAATAGGGGTTTTGATCTGAACGCTATGTGCCAAAATTTCGGCGAAAGATGTGAAATGTGGGATCTGCGCGACGCTGCAATGAATTCGAAAGCCTGGCCCTTTGCCGAAGCCCGGCGGGTTTTGAAACGCTGTGAAAAGCTTGCATCTGACAAGGGATCTGTGCTGTTTGAGACCGGCTATGGGCCGTCTGGATTGCCGCATATCGGGACCTTTGGCGAAGTGCTGCGCACGACAATGGTGCGCCGTGCGTTTGAGATCATTTCGGACATTCCGACCAAGCTGTTGTGCTTTTCAGATGACATGGACGGATTGCGCAAAGTGCCCGCGAATGTGCCAAATCAGGCGCAAATGCACGAGGATCTGGGTCTGCCGCTGACCCGGGTGCGCGACCCGTTCGGCACGCACGACAGTTTCGGGGCGCATAACAATGCGCGCCTGCAGGCGTTTCTGGATGGGTTTGGTTTTGAGTATGAGTTTGCGTCGTCAACGCAGTACTACGCGGAAGGCAGGTTTGACGAGGCATTGTTGAGTGTATTGCAGCGCTTTGACAGCATCATGGAGATCATGATCCCGAGCCTTGGCGGGGTGCAGGCAGACCGCGTGAAAACCTATTCGCCGTTCCTGCCGGTCAGTCCGAAAACCGGCCATGTGCTGCAGGTGGCGACGCTGGAGCGAAATGTCGGCAAAGGCACGATCGTCTACCGCGAACCGGACGGCGAGGCGATCGAGGTGTCGGTGACCGGCGGCCATGTCAAGCTGCAGTGGAAGCCCGACTGGGGCATGCGCTGGGCGGCATTGGGGGTGGATTACGAGATGTATGGTAAGGATCTGATCCCGTCTGCCGAACTGAGTTCGAAGATCTGCCGCGCTTTGGGCGCGCCGGCGCCGGAGTTGTATAACTATGAACTGTTCCTGGATGAGGTGGGGCAGAAAATATCCAAGTCAAAGGGCAACGGTCTGTGGATGGAAGAGTGGCTGACCTATGCGGCGCCGGAATCGATGAGCTATTTCATGTATCAAAAGCCGAAAACCGCGAAACGGATGTATTTTGATGTGATCCCGAAGGCGGTAGACGACTATCACCAGCAGTTACGGGCCTACCGCGATCAGGATGCGGCGGCGCGGCTGAACAACCCGGTGTTTCATATTCATGGCCGCGATGTGCCGGCGTCCAACATGGTGGTGCCGTTTGCGATGCTGCTCAATCTGGCGGCGGTATCTGCGGCCGAGGACAAAGCGCGGATGTGGGGCTTCATTCAGCGTTACGCGCCAGCGGCGACGCCGGCAACCCACCCTGATCTGGATGCAGCAGCCGGGTTTGCGGTGCGCTATTACAATGATTTTGTGAAGCCGGGGCGCAAGTTCCGGCTGGCCGATGAGCGCGAGCGCGCGGCGCTGGAGGATTTGCTAGGCCGGTTGCGGGGCTGGGACGGCGACGCGGAGGCCGAAATGCTGCAGACGATGGTCTTTGCGGTGGGCAAGGCGCATGGGTTTGAGCCACTGCGGGATTGGTTCACAGCACTCTATGAGGTTCTTCTTGGGGCCAGTCAGGGGCCACGGTTTGGCGGGTTTATTGCACTTTACGGGGTGGAACAGACGGTTGGCTTGATTGAGGCCGGGCTTGCGGGCAGGCTGGTCGGGTAGCTTGAGGGAGTGACCATGCGAGACCGGGTTGTCGAGATTTATCAAAGACTGGTGGCCGATTATGACGACCTGAGGGTCAAGGGTAAGAAAACCGCCTATACGGCGATGAATGGCAACATGTTTTCGTTTGTCGATGCCGAGGGGCTGATGTGTATTCGGCTGGGTAAGAAGGACAAGGCGGCGTTTGAAGCGGAACATGGCACCGGCGATGTGATCCAGTATGGTGCGGTGATGCGGGGGTATGTGCCGGTGCCGGTGGCGATGCTGGACGATTTGGCGGCGTTGCGGGTCGTGTTTGCGCTGAGTGTGGCCAATGCAAGGGCCTTGAAGCCGAAGCCAACGAAAAAGAAGAAATAGAGCGCCGTGCGGCGCATTTTTTGGCCGCACTTCGTGCGATTTCCGCTCCGCTCGGGAAGTATTTTTGAACAAGAGATGGCTGCAATTTGCGGGCTTCGGGGATCTGCGATATTTGACGCGGGCGCGCAATGGACTAGCCTTAGCCAAACGGTTTTGAGAGCGATTGTAATGCGGCGAATGATACTTGTGACACTGGTGGTCGTGGCGGGGGCGCTGTCGGTTTTTGCGCAGGAGGCGCGCAATGTGGCGATCGAGGGCACGATTCAGAGCCAGATCGATGCGTTTCAGGTGGATGATTTTGCCGCCGCTTTTGCGTTTGCCAGCCTCAATATCCGGCGGATATTTGGCAGTTCGGATAATTTTGGCAGCATGGTCCGGCAGGGCTATCCGATGGTCTGGCGGCCTGCTGAAGTGCGGTTTCTGGAGTTGCAGGAGTTGGACGGGCGGATGGTTCAGCGCGTCATGATCCGTGATCAGGCTGGTGTATTTCACGTGCTGGAATACCAGATGCAGCCCGGCCCCGATGGCTGGCAGATCAACGGGGTTCGCATTGTGCCGCAGGCAGAGGTTGGCGCTTAGGAAAAGTTAAACACCGCGAGTGTCAGGGCGATGAAGGCAGCGACCCCGATGCCCATGCCGAGCATTTTCATGCGCCGTTCATCGGGCGGCATTTTGGCTTTGCGAGCCTTTTCGACGGTAACGTTGGCGGCGATGGAAAATATTGTCATCAGCACAACGGCGGAAAATTTATAGACAAATAGCTGGCTGGAGAACACCGACCAGCCAAAGGACAAAACGACCATTGCGATGCCGGTGAGCCACAGAAGAATGATGCCGAAGGTTGAAATTCGCCCCATTGTGAATTGAAACTGGCCGACGGCAGGCGCGCTGTCGGGTGGCAGGTTTGACAGTTTGATGCCGGATACCATGTTGCCGATGCCGCCGCCAAAGCCCAAAATAAAGCCTAGAAAATGGAGTATTTTCAGCGTTTCGAACTTGGTGCCGCCCAAGTCGCCCGAATATTGCAACTATGCGTGCGGCCAGGTTTTGGCGTCAAGCGCTGTTTGGTGCGAACTGTTGGTTCAGAACGCGTTAAAGGCGGCGTGATAGCCATTTTGCGCATCTGGGCAGAGGCCTGATTTTCCAAGATAGATCGGACATTTGAGCGATCGGTGACGGCGCAAGCTGTCAGCGCGCATGTGGCGTTTGCACCAGGCGGATTGTTGAAAGGGATTTGGATGAACAAGGCGATTACCGACGGGCTGGTGTTTATGCCGCCGGCATTTTCTGGCGGGTTGGACGTGTGGTCCAGCGGCGATGGAACGCCGGGTTCTACGACTTATGACGGCGACCCGAACGCAGCCTTGATTGCCGCGGATGCGGATTTTGGCGGCTGTCTGGAATTGCTGAAGGCCAACACCACGCAAACGCTGCGCTATATGGGCCAGACCACGATATTGCCGGGGTGTTATTTGCGGATAACGGCGCGGATCAAGGCAATCAGCGGCAACCTGCCATCGGTCGCCATTGCCGGTTGGGCGGGCGGGGCTGGCAATGTTCATGTAAGCGGGCTGGTCGAGGTTGGGCCAAGCGTCTCGCTGACCGCATACGGCGAGGTCGTGGAGGTCAGTGCGATTGTCGGCACCGGCTTGCGCGGCGGCGTTGACCTGGTTTGGGGGACCGGCGCGATTTATGGCCACTTTGGCCTTGATTTGACCGGCAGCAACGGCGGGCTGGTGCGCATTGATGACATTGTGATCGAGGACATCACCAGCGCCTTCCTGCGCAACATGATGGACTGGGTCGATGTGCTGGATTTTGGCGCGATCGGCGACGGGGTCGCTGATGACAGCGTCGCGTTCGAGGCCGCGGACACGGCGGCGGCGGGGCGTTCGGTATTGGTGCCAGCCGACATTTACAACCTGGCTGACGACGTTTCAATGCTGAACCCGGTGCGTTTTGAAGGCACGGTGACGATGCCTGTCGACAAGCGGCTGGTTCTGCGCGGGAACTTTGATCTGCCGTCCTATATTGATGCCTTCGGCGACGAAGTTCTGGGATTCAAGAAAGCCTATCAGGCATTGTTGAACTTCTCGGACCATGAATCTCTGGATATGGGCGGACGCCGGATAGAGGTGGACGCACCCATTGATATGCAGGCCGCCGAGGGCGTCAGCAACACGTTCGAGGTGCACCGGGTGATTCGCAATGGTCAGTTCAACGCGACCACTTCGAGCAACTGGGACCCGGTGGTTGCTACCTCGCAGGCGACCTATTCGACGGCCAGCTCGAAGACCCTGACCGGGGTTGTGAATGTGGCCAATATTGACGTTGGCTCGCTGCTGACCGGCACAGGCGTCGGGCGCGAGGTGTATGTGAGCGCCAAGAACGTTGGCGCCGGAACCATCACGCTGAGCCAGCCGCTGTATGGGGCTGCCGGGACACAGACCTATACCTTTACACGCTTTCAGTATATCCTTGATTTTTCAGGATATTCCAAGTTTTCCAAGTTTACGATCACGGATGTGGAGTTTCAGTGTGCGGGCAATGCAAGTGGTATTCTGCTGGCGCCAAATGGCCAGACTTTCCATCTGAAAGACAGTTTCATGACAAAGCCGAGAGATCGTGGCATTACCTTGATCGGGGTCGGCTGCCAGGACTTGCAAATCGATCGCTGTCATTTCGTGTCAAACGAACAATCGGTGGCGGCGACGGCGCGCACCACGATTGCGTTTAACGTCAATGCCAATGACGCCAAGATCCGCGACAACCGGTTCGAGCGGTTTGGCCATACCGGCGTGCTGTTTGGCAACGGCCATCTGATTGTCGGCAACCACTGGTTTCAGGGTGGCGATCAGATCGACGCGCCACGGCTGGGCGGGATGATCTTTACCTACCCGAACATCAAGACGGTGATCACCGGCAATTACATCGACAACTGTTTTATCGAATGGACCAACGAACATGATGCTGACCCGGATTTCGGGGTTGAGTTTTCCTTTGGCGGGCTGACGGTCACCGGTAATATTTTCACTGCCAGCGATGTGGCGAGCTGGTTCAACTGGATCGTGATCAAGCCCTATGGCACCGGTCACTTCATTCAGGGCCTCAGTGTCGTCGGCAATACGTTCAAGTCGATCAACGGCAATATCGACCGCATTGAAACGGTTGACACGTCGTTTGCCGCTCTGGATTTTGGCCGCAGCCGCAACGTGCTGTTTGAAGGCAATTCGTTCAACAGCGTTGATCAGTTGACGATCAACCCGGTGACGCTGGAGTTCATTCAGAGCAGCGACGCGGCAAACTGGACGCTGGATAGCAGCGGCTATTTGCCGTTCGGTGGCTGGTCGCGCAACGTCACATCAGTAGTGACAGAGGACGCGATTACCAATGCTGCCAGCGCCGGCGTGTTCACCCAGCCCTATGTGACTGTGAATTATGGCGCCAGCAACAATCTGATCCAACTGACCTGGTCAGAGGCCTGCAAGGGCAAGGTTATCGTGACGTCACGAATGGACAACCCGTTTTGATGTGACCCGGGGGGTTGGGGGACTGGAACCGGGGCTTTTCAGCCCCGGTTTTTTTATACGAGGTCGGTCGCAGTCAATGCGTATGCTTTGCCAAATCCGCCGTTGAGCGCGCCGCTGATCAGGCGAAAACGGACAAAGCCGAAATCGGCGAAATCGACGTAAAGCCGCGCTTTTGGATGGGTTTTCAGGTAGGGACCGCGGAAATCACACTTGCTTTGCTGGGCGATGAATTCGGCGCTGGCTGTCAGGCTCAGGCGGGCAAACGCCAGCGGGTCGCCCGTGGCGGGCGGCTCGCCGACCAACAGCGAACAGGCCGCGTTGGACTGCAAGGCGCGGGTATGGAGGGATAGCGTGGAAACCAGCGAAATCGGCTGACCATCGAGCCCGAGTGCGAAGGCGATGCGCGACACAAATGGCGCGCCAGTGTCAGGGTGCAAAACCGCAAGTGCCGCAAAGCGCGCCGCGGTCATCAAAGAGCGGGCAAGCGCGCGCGCTTGGTCATCTGTCGGGCGAATTGGGTTTTTGATCATGGCGGTAATCTAAGCGTACAGGGCCATGATTGGAACATCAGGCGCTGCAAGTCGCCATGCCTGTTCAGACGGCCACGATGCAGCTGTTTCATTGAGGTCAGGAATATCTGTGCTAGGGTAAGCCCAGCAGGAGGACGCACATGCTGACAATTTCCAAAGGCACACCGCACCAGACCGTAATCACCACGTTTGAGGTGACGCCTGCAACCTGTCAGAACCTACTGGACGAGCTGACGGATGCCGTTGATGTGTTCATCAGCAAGCAGCCGGGCTTTGTCGGTGCGGCGATCCATGTGAACGATGCGCGCACCCGGGTTGCCAACTATTCGCAATGGCGCCAGCGCGAGGATTTTCAGGCGATGTTGCGATCGGATGAAATGATCGAGCGTAGCCATCGCATCAACGAGCTGTGCAAAGGCTTTTTGCCGGTGTTGTATGATGTGGTCGGGGACTTTGGCTGAAGCCGTCAGGCTGTATCACCTAGATTGTTGGGCCGCAAAAATAAACCCCAGAAAGTTCAGCAAGATCTGCGCCGCCAGTATCGCCGTGCTGCCGGTCGGGTCATAGTCCGGCGCGACTTCGACCAGATCAATGCCGGCGATGTCGTGGGATTTGGCGACCTGTTGCAGCAATTCCAACACCTCGTAATACAGAAAACCGCCGTGGCTGGGGGTGCCGGTGCCGGGTGCGATTGATGGGCAAAACGCGTCGATATCCAGCGTGACATAGACTCGCGCGCCGGCAGGAATACGGCCCGCCACAGCTTTGGGTCCAAGGGCGCGGGCCTGGCGGACCGACAGGATGTCGGAGCCCATGCGCCGGGCGTCTTCGTAGCCTTCGCACGCGTTTGAGGACACGTTGCGGATTCCGACCTGGGTGAGGCCGGTGACATGGTCTTGCTCGGCGGCGCGGCGCATCGGGTTGCCGTGGCCGTGGCGCACGCCGTGGCGCTCGTCAACAAAATCCAGATGCGCATCGATTTGCAGCACATGGATCGCAGGTTGGTCGTCAAAGGCGCGAATGCAGAGGATGTTGACCGAATGATCGCCGCCGATCACTACCGGCAGGGCGTTTGCCGCCAGTGCGGCCCGCACGCCGGTTTCAATATTGGCATGGGAACTCGCGGTGTCGGTGTGGATTATGTCGGCGTCGCCCATGTCCACGATCCGAACGTCCGCGCCTAAATACGTGGTGTCGTCTTCGTGGTCGTAAGCCCCGGCGTGACCGAAACTGAACAGGGTCGAGGCTTCGCGCACGGCGCGCGGGCCAAAGCGCGCACCACTGCGAAACTGAGTGCCAAAGTCAAACGGCGCGCCCAGAACCGCCACATCGGCGTCGATCGCGCCCCAGTCGGCGACGTAGTCACGCTTGGCGAAGGTTGCGATGCCGACAAATGGCAGGTCCAGGCGGCCTGCGTCGTATGAATGTTGGCTCATTTAGATCCCCCGAATGTCGGTCTTTTCGCACGCTGCCAGCCGCGTCGGGGCGCGGTCAAAGGCGTCGTGAACATGTGTCAGAAAACAGCGTTGAATTTTCTTGACCCTATTCGACTCACATCAAGGTGCCAAAGGCCGGATTGAGGCACACTATTCAAGAAAATGGAGGGTTTGCCTTGTACCAGAATGTGCTCGTTCCGATCGCGTTGGACCATCGGCCCGGAACCAGAGCGGCGCAGCAAGACCGTTGTGTGGCTATATCAGCGCGGATCGCAGGATAATTGCCGGCCTGACCGTTGCTCTGGCGCCAATTGTTTGCCTCGAAGGGCTGTGTGGCCTGCCATTCGGTCAACGGCGTCGGCGGCGAAGACGCGACCTCGCTGGACGCCCATGACATGGAACCGTACGTGAACCCGTTTAGATCTGGCGGCCAGAATGTGGCGCATGGCGCCCTATATGATCGCCGCCCAGGAAGAGGCGATTGGCGAGCACGTCCAGATTACCGGTGACGAACTGTCGGCCATTGTTGCATTGTTGCATGATGACGCAGAACAGCACGAATTCACCGAGGATTCACTGTCGGGTGAGGTTCTGGAAATGATGGATCACGATCACGGTGGCGTTCCGGGCGAAGAGGCGCACGCGGAGGAACTGCGCCACGACAGAGCGGTATTTGAGCGCAAGGTATATTTTGGGGATTTTGTGCGGTCGGCGCGTTGAATTGATGATGTGCAAAGTGCGTTGAAACCTGCGCTAACCACTCCCCATCATGCAAAAACACGATGATTTCACCGGCACGTCGGCGCGCCTTGGCGAGCGTCAGGCGGTGCTGAATGATGTCAGCTTCTGCCTTGTTCCCAAGGCGCCTGAGGCATTCGTGATAGCCCGAAAGGCTCCATACATTGTCCGGATGCTGGCAGGCGCGGCTGAGGGTCCGGTCCAGTCCCAGGTCGGCCCGGTACACGGCGGCAGCTTCTTCCACTTCGCCCTGTTCCAACAGCAACGCACCAAGCGCGTGGCGGGTTGGCTGCATCTATCCCCAGGGTTCGTCAAAGGGCAGATCGTCATCCAACTTGACGCTGCGGCGCAGGTGCGCGAATGCGCCCTTGTAGTCTCGTTTGCGATAGGCGACCTCGCCCAACATCATCTCTCGCGCCACCGCCAGAATATCGAGGCAGGTATTGTTGAAGAGGCAGCGGCTTTCGGGCACTTTCGCCAATGCCCGGTCAAACAGGACCACCTGTTTTTCGCCGTTGGGAAGGTCGCCGCTGGCGGCGTAGGCCACGGCCTTGGCATAGTGCATCATGGCCGTGGTCACGCAATACAGATCGGGCATTTCGGGCAGTGGCTGATCGATGATCTCGTGCCATTTGCCAAAGCGGATATAGACGTGCTGCTTTATCGAAATGAAGCCTTCCAGCAAGTCAGCCGAGGCTTTGCTGGTTCCGGATTGCTTGTTCATCTTCACTCCTTAACGGTTACGATGAACCAGAAATCCTCCTGATGCTAAACCCTCATATCTGTCCCAAAAGCGCTGACGTCAGACAGTCGGGGTGTCGGGTGCCCGTGTAGCAGAAGCAGCAGGGTAATTTCGCACTCGCAGGCTAGTATTGGTGGCGCGTAGCGATATCGCGCAGGAAGAAAGCCGCGCTAGTTCTCTGAAGCTGGAAATTGTCACAGTTCAATTTTGCCCCAATTATCGTGAGTGGATATCATCCGTCCAGTAGACCTCTTCCGGTGGTTCAACTGATTCAATATCGAGGTTTACCACAACCGGCTCTTGGCCTGAGCGAACAAGCACACATTCCAACGGCTCATTCGGATTGGCATTGATTTCTTGATGCGGCACCCAAGGCGGAACGTAGATGAAATCGCCGGGACCGGCTTCAGCGACATATTCAAGGTTGTTGCCCCACCGCATCCGTGCACGTCCTTTTAAGACGTAGATGATACTCTCAACGGCGCCATGATGGTGCGCGCCGGTTTTTGCATTCGGCTGGATGTTCACAGCTCCCGCCCAAAGTTTTTCGGCTCCTGCCCGTGCATAAGTGATGGCTGCAGCGCGAGTCATTCCTGGAGTCTGGGGTGTGTTGAGGTCGAGCTCGTTTGAATGAACGATCCGAACGCCGTTTCGACGCCAGTCTGTTTCCGATGAAAGGTCGGTCATCGGCTACCTCCTTTTGCGCCTCATTGGCGGATGATACGTGCAAGCTGATTGCATGTGAATTGCATTGAGCGACGTTCTTCAGCGGGCAGGCAAATGTCTGCCTTGGAGCGCAAAGCGGCCAAAAGCAAGCTATCCGTGAATGACCGAGAAGCGGACCTTCCGGACCTTCGCCGACGACGCTCATACGGCCGGTTTCGCCGCCATCGCGACGCAGCCCAATTTTTGCACGCATCAAGAACAGCCCTTAGTGTCTGATCCAAAACTAATTGAGTGATTTCAGCGAGTTGTGATTCAATCGGATTGATAAGATTCGAGGGAGATCACAATGGCCTGGACGGAAACCACTCGCGCCCGATATGAACGGCATTCGGGACGCTATGCAAGCGATTTAACTGATCAGGAATGGGGTTTGATCGCGCCATTCCTGCCGCCGCCTAAAACAACTGGTCGTCCGCGCAGCACGGCGATGCGCGATGTTCTGGATGCCATTTTGTACATCGCCAGCGCCGGGTGTGCGTGGCGTATGCTGCCCAATGATTTCCCGCCAGTGTCCACCGTGCGCTACTATTTCTATGGCTGGCGCAACGATGGCATCTTTGAAGTGATCAGCCATTTTCTGGTGGCGACGGCGCGCGAGTTTCATGGCAAGAAGCCCGGCCCCACCGCTGGTGTGATTGATAGCCAGACCATAAAAACAACGGAAAGCGGTGGCATTTCGGGCTATGACGCGGGCAAGAAAACCAAGGGCCGCAAGCGCCACATTGTCACCGACACGCTCGGGTTTATGGTTGGGTTGGTCGTGCATAGCGCCGGTATTCAAGACCGTGATGGCGCACCGGAAGTGTTGAAATCCATCCGGTATTCCCATCCAAACTTGCGCCATATCTTTGCGGATGGCGGTTATGCCGGACCAAAGCTGCGCGACGCTCTTGAAGGCATCGGTGACTGGACAATCCAGATCGTCAAGCGCTTCGACACTGCGGAAGGCTTCGAAGTCATTCCCAGAAGATGGGTCGTCGAGCGCACCTTCGCATGGCTCAACCGCTGCCGGCGATTGGCCAAAGATTCGGAAAAATCCATCGCAAGTTCACAGGCATGGATACTCGTTGCACATATCAGAACCCTCACGCGTAAAATTGCAAGGCATTGTAATCATCCGTAGAGTTTTGAATCAGACACTTAGAGGACCTTGATGCCAACTGTCGGCGCTGCGCGGCGCGGCGCTCCCAAACCGGACGTTGAGGCACGGCGCAGCATTAGTCTTCACAGATGGTCGAATAGCGGACCCTCCGGACATTCAATCTGGAAGATCGAACGGCTGCTTTTATTTGAGAAAATCCGACAATGGCACGGTTCTGTTCAATTGAAAGACCGCCACAACTCGGCCATCCATCTGTATTCGCAAAGAATTTGGTACGCGAGCGAGAGCCGATAATCCAAATGTGAGAGGTTTTCACCGAATATCGTGAAGGCCACAAGATGGGCTTGTCAGTCTGCGCCCGAGACAAAGCGCAATAGCTCGCCGCTAATCAGTCAAACGAGCGGTTCACTATTAACCCGAGACCTGCGTGTAGGATCGAACCCCGAGTATGACCTTGTCGAACGCTCTTTGCAGGGCGTCCACGGCTTGGTCGAGTTCATCGACGCTGGCGATGAAGGGCGGGGCCAGCAGCACGTGATCACCGTGTTTTCCGTCACGAGTGCCGGACATGGGGTAACAGATCAGGCCCTCATCGAAGGCAGCTTTTTTGAGCTTGCCCGCCACGCCCAGTGCTGGATCGAAGGGTGTTTTTGTCTCACGGTCGCTGACGAATTCGAGACCCCAGAACAGGCCGCGGCCGCGAATGTCCCCAACATGGGGGTGTTGTGAGAAACGGGCGCGAAGCTGGGTTTCCAGGTGCACACCGCGCGCACGGACTTGGGCGACGAGGTCGCATTCCAGCAATTCCTGCACGACAGCCAGCCCCGCCGCTGTTGCCACGGGGTGACCCAGATAGGTATGGCCGTGCTGGAAGAAACCGGTGCCATGCGCAATTGTGTCATAGATGCTGTCCGTGCACAGCATGGCGCCGATCGGCTGATAGCCTGCGCCCAACCCTTTGGCGATACACAGGATATCGGGGGTAATCCCTTCGGCCTCGCAGGCAAAAAGATGCCCGGTCCGGCCCATGCCGCACATCACATCGTCAAGGATCAGCAACACGCCGTATGTGTCACAAATCTCGCGGATGCGTTTGAAATAGCCATCGACCGCCGGCACGGCGCCCAGGGTCGCACCAACCACCGGTTCGGCCAGAAAGGTCATGACATTGTCAGGACCCAAACGCAGGATTTCATCCTCCAGCTCCTGTGCTGCGCGCCGGCCGTACTCATGCAGGCTCTCATCTTCGCGGCGCTCGGCATATTCGTAACAGGGGGCGATGTGGCTGACTTCGATCAGCAGCGGCGCGAATTGGTCCCGCCGCCAGGCATTGCCGCCGGCCGCCAAGGCACCCAGCGTGTTGCCGTGATAGCTTTGGCGGCGGGCGATGATGTGGCGGCGCTGTGGCTCGCCTATTTCGGTGAAATACTGCCGCGCCAGTTTGAGGGCACTTTCCACAGCTTCCGACCCGCCTGAGACGAAATATACCCGGTCCAGATCGCCCGGTGCATTGGCGATCAGCAAATCGGCCAGTTCATCGGCGGGCTGTGAGGTGAAAAACCCGGTATGGGCAAAGGCCAACTGTTCAACCTGATCCTTGATCGCCTGTATGACCCGCTGGTTAGAGTGGCCAAGGCAGGACACCGCTGCGCCGCCGGAGAGATCGAAATAGCGCTTGCCGGAGCGGTCGATCAGAAAACAACCATCGCCCGCGACCGCTGTCGGGAAATCCGCATGACAATGGCGGGGAAAAACGTGGGTCATGCCACAATCCTCTTAAGAGTTTTCACAAGGGTGGCAACCGATGCAGCATTGTCAGCGTAAGTCGCGCCATCGGGGCGTTGTTGCACGGATCGGGTGTCAAGTGTTAACACAGGCTTTTGCCACGACCACGGATATGCTTAATGCCGCATAAATTCAACACCTCCCGCCGGCACAAGTTTGCGAAGAAGAAATATCGGGTGACGAACTGGTGCGGGTATAATGAAAGCCTGCGAAATCGTGGTGATTTGACGGTCTGGATCACAGGGGATGCGCGAAAGCACTGGGCAGCACCACGGCGCAGGTCACGCGGCGGCCAGCCGCGATACTCGGATCTGGCGATCACGATGTGCCTGACGCTGGGCATGGTTTACAGGTTGCCGCTGCGCCAGACCCAAGGGCTGATACGCAGCATATCAAAGCTGATGCTGCTGGAAATTTCAGTTCCTGATTTCTCGACCCTGTCGCGCCGAGGGCGTGGTCTGAGCCTTCCGGCAAGGCCCAAAATCAAAATAACAGATCCGGTCCACTTGGCCATCGACAGTACGGGTTTGAAGGTTTTCGATGAGGGTGAGTGGCTGCAAAGCAAGTATAATGTAAAGGCCAAACGCAAACGGTGGCGTAAACTTCACCTTGGTCTGAACCTTGTGACTGGCGATATCGTTTGTTCGGATTTAACGCTGGATGACGTTGGCGATCCAACAGTGCTGCCTGATCTATTAAATCAGATTGGCACTCCGGTCTCCCGGTTTATAGCGGACGGTGCCTACGACGGCGCACCGACCAGTGACTTGCTTAAGGCACGATTTGGCGAGGCGGTTGAAATCATTATTCCTCCACCGAAGAACGCCATTCCAAGCCCGCAATCCAAGTGTTTTCCCTCACTTCGAGACCGACATATTGTTAAAATTCAAACTCATGGCCGCATGGCCTGGCAATCTGGCAGTGGCTACAATCAGCGCAGTAGAATTGAGACACAGATGGGGCGCTGGAAGGCTATTATCGGGCCAAAACTGAAAGCCCGCTGTTTCGAAAATCAGCAAACGGAGGCTAAAATCGGCGTCGCCATTCTCAACAAAATGACCGAACTCGGCCGACCCGTGTTCAAACAAATCTCATAGCCTGTATCACGGGTAAGGGCGGCTTGCGACTATTGTCTGATCCATGCAACAACGCCCGCCATCGGCGTTCGGCAAGCTGTTTTCAAACCCGATACGCAGGTCTCTTATCCGGGCCTGATCCGTAACCGGCGCGGTTACATGTTCCGGCGAGACAGGTCTGCCGACCCGGTGCCCAAATGTACAAGAGTTGGTCCGACCGACAATCTGCCCGTTCGTCATGAAAACATCCTCCTTCCCAGGTCTGGGATGTTGTCGGGAATCTCCTGGGAGTCCCCACATACCTACTGCGGAGCCGGAGCACATTGACAAGCTATTTTCGAATGGACTAATTTTGCCCTCTATACTGACAAAACAGGTCACCAACGGGAGAAATGACATGATTAGAAATTTATCAATTCTGGCCGTCAGCGCCGGACTCGCCTTTAGTGCCGCACCGGCCCTGTCGGCCGAATTTTTTGCCATTGGAACGGGGGGGCCGACGGGTGTCTACTTCCAGGTCGGAAACGCTGTTTGCCAGATGGTCCACAAAGAAGCCGCGGAAGGTCGTTCCAGTGGCGCCCAACACGGGTACCGCTGCTCGGCGCCATCGACTGCCGGGTCGACGTACAACATTTCCAATATCGGAGCAGGCGAATTGCAGTTCGGAGTCGCGCAGTCGGACTGGCAATACCACGCCGTCAACGGCACATCCAAATTCGAAGGCAACAAGATTGAAAACCTTCGCGCCGTATTCTCTGTTCACCCAGAGCCGTTTCAAATTCTGGCAGGCCGGGATTCCGGAATTACCAGTTGGAACGATCTTGCAGGCAAACGTGTCAACATCGGCAACGAAGGCTCCGGTCAACGCGGTACCTTTGAAGTTTTGCTCGCGGCGAATGGTGTTGATACGGGGTATTTCTCAGCAGCGACCGAGTTTACTTCGTCCGAACAATCCAGCGCGCTGTGCAACGGCGATATCGACGCATACGGCTATACTGTTGGCATTCCCAACTCGGGCGTTGCTCAGGCGGCTGATGGCTGCGGTGCCACGATCATCAACCTCGACAATGACGCCGTGCAAAAGCTTGTTGCCGACAATCCGTTCTATGCTTTTGCAACAATCCCAGAGGGTACCTATTCGACGATTACTGAAGATGTCACCACATTTGGCGTGATGGCGACATTCGTAACCTCTGCTGATGTATCCGAGGATATGGTTTATCAGGTTGTTCGGGCGGTATTTGAAAACTTTGATGCTTTCAGATCCCTGCATCCGGCGTTTGCAAATCTAACGCCAGAGGAAATGTTGACCAGGGGTATTTCGGCACCATTCCACCCCGGCGCAGTGAAATACTACAAGGAGCAAGGCTGGATGTAACACCAGTATCCTTCGAAGCCTTGACTAAACGCATCACCGGAACAGCCAATGTTCCGGTGATGTCTGTTTGGGATTGTTGGGAGAAAGCCGCATGTCTGAACATGATCAGCCGCAGTCTGCCGACAGCGTTGAACAGGCGCTGGCGCGTGAAAGCGGCGAAATCAGGATCTCGGGCTATGCGAACCACCTGACCATAACGCTCCTTGCGGCGTGGTCCATATTTCAGCTCTATCTGTCCTCCGGTATCGGCCCATTTCTTGCGGTCAATATCGGCTTTGGTATCGTCAACGATATTTATGCGCGCGCGGCGCACGTTGCCTTTGGCGCGTCTCTTTGTTTTCTGTTGTTTGCTGGCGGCAAGACCCGGCACGGACCAAGGCATATTCCCTGGTATGACTATGCGCTGGCGGCAACGATTGTTCTGGCGTGCATTTGGCAGGCGTCTTTTTTCAGCGAAATAATCGGCACCACCGGCGCTACCAGGCCGATGAATATTCCGGGTCTTGGCGAAATTCCGTTTGAATTCATCCTGGGCTGGGTCGCAATCGCGATCATTTTGGAGGCAGCCCGTCGCGCGGTTGGCCTGCCGCTGGCCATAATTGGCGCCTTCTTCATTGCATATTCACTGTACAATCACGCCCTGCCAGAACCATTTGGCCTCTCCAAAGTTAGCCCTTTGCGATATGTCACGACGCAATGGTACGGGCAGGAAGGCATATTCGGAATTCCTGTCGGGGTTTCAGTGAAAACCATTTTTCTGTTTGTCCTTTTTGGTGCCCTGCTAGACAAGGGCGGGGCCGGGAAATGGTTCATTGATATTGCTTTCGCCAGCGTCGGTCACATGCGCGGCGGCCCAGCCAAGTCGGCGGTGCTGGCCTCGGGCATGACCGGAATGATTTCCGGATCATCCATCGCAAATACCGTCACGACGGGCACGTTTACCATCCCGATTATGGTGAAAAACGGTTACCCGGCGGTCAAGGCCGGCGCGATCGAGGTGGCTTCGTCAGTCAATGGTCAGATCATGCCACCGATCATGGGCGCGGCGGCATTTGTTATGGCCGAGGTTTTGGGCATCCCCTATTTTGACGTCGTGAAACACGCGTTTATCCCGGCCATCATTTCCTATATCGCGCTGTTTTACATCGTTCATCTGGAAGCACTTAAGCTGGGCTTGCAGCCCGCAGGTCGCGCGAAAAGCGCCTTGGCGCTGCTGAAACAGGGCTGGCATTACCTGATCCCGATTTTCGTGTTGATTTTCGCTCTGACAGTGCTGCTGAAATCGCCGGACCGAGCCGTGTTCTATAGCATTCTGACGCTGCTCGCAGTGTTTTTGGTCGAGTGCATTCTGGTGGCGCGGGCGAATTCGACCAGTAATTTCATCGGCGTGAGCGTCTGGCAAACGGCTTTGATGATCTGGCAGGGGCTGCTGGCTGGCGCGCGAAACATGATTACAGTTTCCATCGCGGTAGCTGCCGCCGGATTGGTCATGGGGTCCATCGGGGCCAGCGGTCTGTCCAACGCTTTGCAGGAAATTCTAACCGCAATAGCGGGCGACAACATCTTCATGATCCTGATTGCCACGGCAATCCTGTCGATCATTCTTGGAATGGGTCTGCCGACAACCGCTAATTACCTGATTGTATCGACCCTGATGGTTGGCATAGTTGCCAATTCGGGGATCGCTGCCGGATTTGAATTTCATCTGGTCGGCATCCATTTGTTTTGCTTTTATTTTGGGTTGATGGCTGATGTGACGCCCCCGGTGGGGCTGGCCTCTTACGCGGCGGCGAGCATCAGCCGGGCCGATCCGATAAAGACTGGGATTCAGGCATTTTGGTATTCTTCGCGCACTGCTATCTTGCCGTTTGTATTCCTTTTCAACGCCGAGCTCCTGCTCATCGGTGTAAACAGTTTGTTTATTGGCGTTCTAGTTTTTGCGATGAGTTTGATCGCAGTTCTCGCATTTACTGCCCTTACGCAAGGCTACATGCGGGTAAAGCTAAACTTGGCCGAGTATGCGCTGCTGGCCGTGGCCGCTGTTATCCTGTTTCTGCCCGAGCTGGTGCTGAACCAGGTGGTGCCGGAAGTCCGAGAGCCCTTTGCAATTGAACGGCTTGCTGACGGGGTTGATGAGCACAAAATTACGTTGAAAACCATCACCGCGTTCGGTGATGAGCGCATTGTCACCATCGAAAGAGGCGATGTCGGTGGGGCGGTCATTTCTTGGAACAGCTTGGGCGTGAGTGCGCTTCCGTCGCTTATGCATGACGAAGGTTTGCAACTAACCCTGAAACAGTTTTCCGGCCCGGGGGCAAAAGCGGGGCTGTCAAACGGCATGACCGTAGTGGATGCGACGGCCAGCCAAGAGCGCATGAGCAAGCATTGGTTTTATCTGCCGGGGTTGTTTATCGTGATACTGATCTATCTCTGGCAAGGCTGGCGACTGCTCCTGCAACGCACGCTCGAAGTCTAGGAATTGGACCTGTCACGTTTTTGCGCCCGGTCCATTAAGAGCGCATTCTGCCACAATGGAGAGACGCCTTACGAAGAGCTCAGCGTACAAGCGCTCTTCATTTTGGGCCGCGCGGGACCGATTTGTCCGTGCATTCCCAAGCGAAACTCAGTGCAATTGCAAGACAACTAAACGAACGATCACGCAAGACCTTGCAATTTCAAACCCCAGCGGAGAAGTTCGCTGAGTGTGTTGCTGCGATCAGTTGAATCCACCGCCTTAGCGGACCTTTCGGTTTCAAATTCAGGCGGCAGCTATGTGCCAGAAGCGATGACTCGTTGGCGCCTTGGTCGTCTAATATCAGGCCATCGGATGGCTGCGAAAGGGATGGCGTTCTCTCGGCGGTGGAACGATGGTACGATTTCCACGAATTTGAGGACTATCTGGGAAATGTCGGACGAATGGCTTTCCATGTGTTGGGTTGCGCTTTGATGAGAGGAAATTCGACGATGGGCGGAAATGCATTCAAGTCCGTCCTTTCAGCGGCGGCCGTGATCGTGGTGCTGTCGCTCGCGACACCCGGCGCGCAGGCGAAAATCCCGCTCGCTGACGCCCATATCCACTACAGCCATGACGTCTGGGACATGCTCCCGCCGGCCGAAGCAATAAAAATACTGAGGAAGGCCGGGCTCACGATAGTATTCGTGTCGAGTTCCAACGACGATGGCACCCAGATACCTTGCCTATCCGGTTTACACCCACACCCACTAGGGCTAGAATGGGCGCAAACCGGATATAGGGGAGCGCGCCATGGATGTTCTCGACCGCGCCGAGCTCCCATTCCGGCATTCGCTACCCGAGTTCCAGCGACTTTTCCCCGATGATGCGGCCTGCGCCGCCTACCTGGAGAAAGCCCGCTGGGGAGACGGCTTTGCCTGCCCGCACTGCGGCACGGCGGGAGAGCCGTTCCACTTTGAAAACCGCCCTGGCGTCCTGCGCTGCCGCAAGTGCCGCCAGAACACCGGGCTGACGGTGGGAACAGTGATGGAGCGTAGCCACACTCCGCTGAACGTCTGGTTCTGGGCCGCTTATCTGGTCGCCAGTCAGACGCCCGGCATGTCCGCCGTGCAGTTTCAGCGGCAACTTGGTATTTCGCGCTACGAGACGGCCTTTCAAATTCTCCACAAGCTCCGCTCGGGCATGGTGCGGCCCAACCAAGACAGGATCGGTGGACAGCCCAAGAACCATGTTGAGGTGGACGAAACCTGGGTTGGCGGGCGAACAACGCGTGGGGAAGGCCGTGGTGTTCACCACAAGGTTCCCGTCTCCTGTGCCATCGAGGTGCGTCATCGAAAGCCGGGCACCAAGCTCGACAACCGGAAAGACGGACGCTATGCCGGACGCGTTCGGCTCGCCGTCGTGCTCGACCGTAGCGCCGAGTCGCTCTGTGGGTTCGTCGAGAGCACCGTCGCGCCGGGATCGCTGATCGTTACTGACGATTGGAGCGGCTATGCTGGCCTCGGTAAGCGCGGCTATGAGCACTTCGCTGTTGCCGAGTGTGGTGATCCAGAGGTTGCCGAGCAATACCCGCCGATCATCCATCTGGTTTTCGCCAACCTGAAGACGTGGCTGATCGGTATCCACCACGGCGTTAGCCACCAGCACCTACAAGCCTACCTCAACGAGTTCACCTTCCGCTTCAACAGGCGGTTCTACCCGTTCAACGCCTTCCGCTCATTGCTCGGCATCGCGGGCGACACCTCTGCTCCAACCTATGCCGAGCTTTACTCGGGAGAGTGGCGGCACCCTACATGTAGCGGTCATGGGCGTTAACCGGATAGGCAAGCCAGATACTTTATGAGCAAGCTCCAGACTTGGTCGTCCCTGTGCTGCGGCCCTACCGCCGACACGGCGAATTCAGTTCCTGGTACCACGACGAAACCATCGTTGGGATGGTCGAGGAACGTCTCGCCAAGAACCACTATGCCGACATTAGCGAATTCCACGTCTACGGCCCGGATGCGAACCGGCCGGTCGTCCGGCGGATCGTCGAACTCGCGTTGAAATACAAGCTATTCCTTCACGCCCATTCGGACATCGACGCTGTCGACCGCATATTCGCTCGGAACCCGGAAGCCCGCGTGCTGTGGGCCCATTCCGGGTTCGACTCGCCCGAAGAAGTGGCAAGGATGCTGCGCAAGTACGAGAACCTGTGGGCCGACCTCGCGCTCCGATCGGAACACGCGTCTAACGGAAATGTCGATCCGCAATGGCGCGAGCTGTTCCTCGAATTTCCCGACCGATTCATGATCGGCACCGACACTTACGCCCCGGACCAGTGGTACTATGTTTTCAAGCATGGCTATTGGTCACGGAAGTGGATCGCCGATCTTCCCCGCGACGTTGGTGAGAACATTGCGTATCGGAACGCCGAGACACTCGCCCAGTGGCGTTGCAGCGATGACCAACCGGGCAAAGCCACGGACCGCAGACCCGGTCGGCGTTTGCCGCGTCAATGGCAGCTTAGGGCTTATTCTGTTGAAAAAGTTGCCGTCGAGACGGGCAAGCAGTACGCCTGAGGCTTTTTCAAGTTCTTCGAATTTGAGAGGTTGCTTTTCATTTGCTAATTTCGCAATTTGACGCCATATCTGCTTCGCCGCCGTCAACTTGGCAATCTGCTAATTTGTCTCAGATTCTCTGCGGGTGCATTCAGGCCGGTGCTGAAGTTGAGTTTAATCGGCTGTCTTGTGTATAAGCGACATGTAGTCAATTTCAGCCGCATCCTTTGGCTCAATATCAAAATTTCAACGATGCATAAGTTCTTCCAGCAACGATTTCGGATCGCTCAGCGTTTGGTTGGTGACGCCGCCAGATCGGGTAGATTGGTGGCGGCACAATCAGAAACTCTTTCGGGTCTCAGTGTCTGGTGCAGTTTTCTTAGTTGTGAGCGCAGCGGCCACAGCTTGGTAGCAGCGCTGTTGGACGCGCATCCGGAAGTCGTGCTGAGCAGCGAATACCAGATTCTTGACCATTTCATCTGGGGTTTCCGACGCGAAGCCATCGCGGCCATACTCATCGAAGACGTTAAGACACTGCCGTTTAACAGAAGCAGAGTCCATGGGGGTGCAAGAAATGCTGGATACACTTATTCTGTCGAAAGCCAATGGCAGGGCCGGTTTCGAACGCTACGCGTGTGGGCGACAAGAATGGCAGCGGCGACACCCATCGCTTCGCGCGGTGTGAATCCCGGAGATAAAATACCCACGGAATCGGTCGGATGATCTGACCGTCGCGGAGCAAAATTCCGCACCTTGAAGCCTGAAGCAAACGAGCTGAGGGCGGGGAGATGTATTCTGTGGAACTGTATAGTCGGGTACGCCGTGCGTGCCATGTGGATGGGATGAGCAAGAGTGCGGCGGCCCGACATTTTGGGATTGATCGCAAGACTGTGTCAAAAATTCTGAAGCATGCGGTGCCACCGGGGTATCGCAGGAATGGGCCACCAGCCCGTCCAAAGCTTGACCCGTTCATTCCGCTCATCAACCAGATATTGGAAGAGGATAAGTCGCGGCTCAAGAAGCAGCGGCATACGTCGAAGCGGATATATGAGCGTCTGCGTGATGAACATGGCTTCGTCGGCGGCATCACTATCGTCACGGACTATGTGCGTGAGCGGAAGCGGCGGACGCGGGAGGTGTTCGTGCCGCTGAGCCACGCGCCGGGCCACGCCCAGGTTGATTTTGGTGAGGCGCTTGGCGAGATTGGCGGGGTCGTGCGCAAGCTGCACTACTTTGCAATGTCTCTGCCGCACTCGGACGCGCTCTTCATCAAGGCCTATCCGGCGGAGACAACCGAGGCCTTTTGTGATGGCCATGTCTCCGCCTTTGCCTTCTTCGGAGGCGTGCCGCTGTCAGGGCTCTACGACAACACCACGATCCAGATCGTGTGAAAACTCTGGGTGGCGGGGATGGAGGTTTGTGTCACCATGATTTGCCGCGATCCCACGTAGTCCGGCGGTTTGGCGCCGGTAGCCCCGCGGAAGAGGCTCCGGGCCTCCGTGGATCGATGTGGGGCGCTTGATTTGGGCCAGACTCCCGTCTCAGCCCTCGCGGCGGCGATCAAGGCGGGAACACCTACCAGAGAGATCGCGCGGCGGATGTTGTAAGCCAGCGCCGTGATGCTGAACTCGCCGCGCACGTTCTCCAGCCGCCGGGTCAGGAAGGCACCCTGGCCCATCCATTGTTTGATTGAGCCGAAGGGATGCTCGACGCTTTCACGGCGCGCATCGAGCAGCTCCGGGCGGGCCGCCAATCGTTCTGCCATGCGCTCCAGGATCGCTTCGTCGACATAGCGCAGGACCCGACGGAAGGCGCTTTTCGTACACTTCGACTTGAGTTGGCACTCCTTGCACGCGGCGCGATTGGCGTAACTGGCGAAGATGAGATCGCGGCGCTTGCGCTTGCTGTGTAGCGCCAGGCGTTGGCCGTCGGGCAGATGTAAATGTCCTCGCCGCCGTCATAGCGGAAGCGTTCCTTGGGAAAGAGCCCCTGGCTCACCGTTGATCCGCGCTGGGGCTTGGGCACATGCGGCATGACGTCGGCATTCTCGCAGGCCTCGATATCCTCGATCTTGAAGTAGCCCGCGTCGGCGACCGCGTCGATCCGATCGACGCCAGGTTCCGACGGGCCGCCACCGCCTCTCGGCCAACAGACCGAGATCGCTGACCTTGCTATGGACCTGCTGCTCGGCGATCAGTTTGTGCTTGGCGTCCACCGCGATCTGGATGTTGTAGCCGACACCGACCCGGGTCGCGGCGTGCATCGCCCGGCTGTCCGGATCCGTCAAAGAGAGCTGGTCCTCGCCACTCGCAGCCAGCGCGTCGCGATGTTCCTCAAACCGCTCACGCCGCCCTTGGATCGCAGCGATCTTTTCCCGGATGTTCTCCACTTCGCCGCCGCCGGTGCCGCTCTCGTCTTGCCCGTCGGCCTCGTCGAGCCGGTCGAGATAACGCGACAACCTCTCGTCGCTCTCGGCCAACGCCTTCTCCAGCTTCGCTTTGGTAAAGTTCCGCTCCCGGCTGTTCACTGCATTGATCCGAGTACCGTCGACTGCCACCAGCTCGCGCCCGAACAGCTCCAGTTCGCGGCATAGCCTCACGAACTCCCGAAACACCTGGCGGAACGCCGCCCGATTGATCCGCCGGAAATCGGCGATCGTCTTGAAGTCCGGCGACAAACGCCGCAACAGCCAGATCACTTCGAGATTACGCTTGCTCTCGGCCTCCAGCCGGCGGCTCGAACGTACCCGATTGAGATAACCGTATATGTAGAGCTTCAGCAGGCCCGCCGGATCGTAGCCGGGACGACCCGTCGCCTTCGGCGTGGCGCGCTCGAAACCAGCGACCGCCAGGTCCAAACCATCCACGAAAGCGTCGATGAAACGGACCGGGTTATCCCGGCCCACGTAATCGTCCACTGCTTCCGGCAGAAGCAGAACCTGAGAGCGGTCAATGCCAGGAATGTGTCTCATGGCGGACTCTAACATCGCCATGAGCCGGACGGAATCCCCCGCCACCCAGAGTTTTCACACGGTCTGGATCGCGGTGGCGCGGATCCTCGGGGACGGAACCCGGCAACGCACCAGAACTTTCTCGGAGTTGCAGTCGCACTATCTCTTTGAGGACCGGTTCGGCCGTCCTGGCAAGGGCAATGACAAGGGTAGTGTCGAAGGCACAATCGGTTATGGTCGGCGGAACTTCCTGGTGCCGATGCCGCGCTTCGACAGTTTCGATGATCTGAACGCCCGGCTGGAGGAGCAATGCCTCAAACGGCAGGACGAAGTATTGCGAGGTCATTCCGAGACTATCGGCGAGCGGCTGATGCGTGATCTTGATGCGCTGATGACACTACCCCTGACGCCCTATGACGCCTGCGAGAAGGTCAGACCCGGGCGACGTCGATCTCGATGGTCCGCTATCGCAACAACGACTATTCCGTGCCGGTCGCATACGCCCATCACGAGGTCCAGGTTCGCGGCTATGTCCACGAGGTCATCATCGGCTGCGGCACGGAAATCATCGCCTGCCACAAGCGGTCCTACGAAAAAGCGGACATGGTCTTCGATCCGATGCACTTCCTGCCTCTGCTGGAACAGAAGGCGGCGCGCTTGATCAGGCGGCTCCGTTGCAGGGCTGGGACCTGCCCGGGGAGTTCGCCACCCTGCACCGGCTGCTGGAAGCGCGCATGGGAAAGAAGCGCAAGCGCGAATACGTCCAGGTTCTGCGGCTGCTGGAGACTTTCGAGATGGGCCATGTTCACGGCGCCATCAGGTAGTCACTGGAACTCGGGGCCATCGGCTACGATGCAGTGAAGCATCTCGTCCTCTGCCGGATCGAGAAACGCCCACCCCGGCTCGATCTGGAGATTTACCCGTACCTTCCAAGAGCGCAGGTCGAGACAACAGATCCTGCCAGTTACATGAGCCTGATGGCGCAGGCGCCGGCATGACCGACACCCCGCAGGTTCTGCTGCAGCACCACCTCAAGAAGCTCCGGCTGCCGACCTTCCACAGCGAATATGCCAAACAGGCCCGGCAATGCGCAGTGGAGAACAAGGATCACATCAACTACCTGCTGCGGCTTTGCGAGTTGGAACTGATCGAGCGCGAACGCCGGATGATCGAGCGCAGGATCAAGGCCGCAAAGTTCCCGGCGACCAAAAGCCTGGACAGCTTCAACTTCAAGGTCATCCCGTCGCTGAACAAGATCCTGACCATGCAACTGGCCCGCGGTGAGTTCATAGACCGGCGCGCCAATATCATCGCATTGGGGCCAAGCGGTACAGGTAAAACCCATATCGCCCTGGGATTGGGTCTGGCGGCCTGCCAGAAGGGCAGGAAAGTACGCTTCACCACTGCCGCTGCTCTCGTCCATGAACTCATCGAGGCCGTCGACGAACGCCGCCTGCAGCGCTTGCAGAAACAACTGGTCAGCCAGGACCTGCTGATCATTGATGAACTGGGTTTTGTGCCACTGAGCAAGACCGGGGCCGAGCTTCTCTTCGAGATCATCTCGCAGCGCTACGAACGTGGCTCCATCATCATCACATCAAACCTGCCGTTCGATGAATGGACCGAGGTCTTCGGCGCAGAACGCCTCACAGGCGCCATTCTCGAGCCTAACCCACCACGTCCATATCCTCGAGATGAACGGCGAAAGCTACCGGTTGCGCCAAAGCAAAATCGCCAAACCGTAATCCTGAAAATACCAAAACTGCGAAAAGGTTGGCCTGCGGCCAACGCACCCTGGCACGCATCAGCTATTTGGAAAGCACACGCACCAGGGTGCGCACCTAAATCAAACCAGGTGTCCAGTTTTGCACCGGGACATTGACCCTTTTTACTCCGGGATTGACACACTGAGCTTGATCATCCCGCCCTTCATGCACTTGACGCCACAGAAGCGGTTCTGGATTGGTCGAAGGTCGAACCAATTTTGTCGTCGATTTATGCCTCAAAAACAGGCCGTCCAAGCTATCCACTTTTGACCTTGTTTCGCGGTTTGCTGTTGGGGGTGTGGTATCGATTATCGGATGTTGAGCTGTCGCAATGCCTTTATCGTGATCTGCTGTTTCGTAAATTTTGCCACCTTGAACTGGGCGGCGATGTCCCGGAGGCGTCAACGCTGGGGCGGTTCCGCAATCAACTGGTTGAACATGATCTGTGGGAGCGTCTCTTGGGGGAGATCAACCGCCAGCTTGAGGTCAAGAACATTATTCTGACGGAAGGGCGTATCAACATCATTGATGCCACCCCCGTTGAGGCTGCACAATCTGGCTCGGGCAAAGGTAAAGATGGTCAGCCAAAGCGCGATAAGGACGCGGGCTGGCATGTCAGGAAAGACAGCCGTGGCAATCTAAAATCCACCTATGGATACTCGGTTCATACGGGTGTGGATGAGGACGGCTTCATTCAACGCCAGACAGTCACTGCGGGTAATGTGCATGACAGCGTCGAACGCGATACGCTTTTATGGGCGATGAGAGTGCCCTTTACGCGGATGCGGCTTACAGTTCCCGGGAGACGCGTGACAAACTGAAACGTTTTGGCATTGCAGATCAGGTGCAACGCAAAGGTTACCGTAACAAACCTCTGTCGGATGATGACCGTAATCGCAATGATGAGATTGCTGTTATTCGTGCTGGTGGCGAGCGGCCCTTTGCCACTTACAAAAGCCGTTATGGCTTAGCCCGAACACGATTTATGGGGTTGGCCAGGAATATGACTGCCTACGGTATTGCAGCCATCGCTCATAACGTTCGCAAAGGGGCCAAATTCTTGACACTCTACGGATTGCCCGACCAGAGTTGCGCTGGATAAGTGCGGCCAAAACCTGGAAATGGGACATAAAACTACGTCAAATTGACCATATCCAACCCTCAAAGTCGCAAATATCTGATTTTACTGGAAATCCATCCCGAACTCCGTAATATCAAGCTGGAAAAGAGGCCTTATGCTGAGGTCTCTATATCTGATATTTGATTTCAGTGCGCGACGCCGACTCTGATTCGCGCGAAAATAATTTCCAGATCCAAGTCCGCGTTCACGCGAAATAGATTCACATGATCGCCGGCATCAACGACGAGCAATTTTCCGACTACTGTGGCGTCCAGTCAACCTCTGATACCTGCTCAACATTTAATGACCCGGCGTCCAACGGCACCATCAGTTTGGTAGCCTCATCTTGGCTACCATCCAGCCAGATGCCTATGCTTTCCAGTTTGATAACCACACCCATTCGGTCATGGACGTCTCTGGCATCGTCAGATGGCGGGCAAGTCACAGTGGCTACTTGCTGAACGGTCAAGCCACTTGGCGCGGTCCAGGTGTCGCAAATCGCAGCAAATGCCAAAAGCCCACCCGCACGCGGCGATATTCGCCATGCTGTTTTTTTGCGCCGCTCGCCGGTCCATTCATACCATCCCTCAGCCGGAACAATGCAGCGCTGCACGCCCCGAAATGCAGATTTGTCAAAGACAGATTCCGAACGCGCATTAATGATCAATTCCATGACTGGCCGCCCGCGCGCATTCACCCGGCCCACTGGGATCAGGCCCCACCGCATCCGGCTCAGCTGCCGGTCTTGGCGCAGTACGATTATATCTTGTTCGGGTGCGATATTCAGCCGCGGCGGATCGCAAAAATCGGGCACCGGCACTTGAAATTGTGCAGCAATGCTGGCGGTATCCTGGGTTAGAAACAGGCGTCCGGGCATGGTGCAATTCTGAACAGCTTTCAGCAAAATGTCATCCGCAATAAGTTTGGCTAAGCCGCGCGTCCACGCTTTGCCAAGCTCGAGTATTGGCAAAGTATCCGAAAAATGATTTCGCCAAGATGTCCAAAAAAATACTGACACGGGCTGCCAAACACGTCGGCGATATTAAGAAATGCCTAACAATCCACCCGGCACTCGGCGAATTTTCGCCATAAATACCGTTGTTTAGCGATCAATCTACCAATACGGGCGCACAGCTCCATTTTTGACACATTGCGTCCACACTGTTTTCACAAGTGTTGCAATAATACAATTGATCCACTTGAAGGAGATCGCATTGTATCATGCCGAGGCCCTTTCGCCGATCGCTCCGATGCCTGCTCCACTGGCTGCGCGGCAGGTTCCGGCAAATGTTGCGATATCCGAGCCCGACGCCCCGCGGATGTTTGATGCTTGCCTATCCGGTTAACGCCCATGACCGCTACATGTAGGGTGCCGCCACTCTCCCGAGTAAAGCTCGGCATAGGTTGGAGCAGAGGTGTCGCCCGCGATGCCGAGCAATGAGCGGAAGGCGTTGAACGGGTAGAACCGCCTGTTGAAGCGGAAGGTGAACTCGTTGAGGTAGGCTTGTAGGTGCTGGTGGCTAACGCCGTGGTGGATACCGATCAGCCACGTCTTCAGGTTGGCGAAAACCAGATGGATGATCGGCAGGTATTGCTCGGCAACCTCTGGATCACCACACTCGGCAACAGCGAAGTGCTCATAGCCGCGCTTACCGAGGCCAGCATAGCCGCTCCAATCGTCAGTAACGATCAGCGATCCCGGCGCGACGGTGCTCTCGACGAACCCACAGAGCGACTCGGCGCTACGGTCGAGCACGACGGCGAGCCGAACGCGTCCGGCATAGCGTCCGTCTTTCCGGTTGTCGAGCTTGGTGCCCGGCTTTCGATGACGCACCTCGATGGCACAGGAGACGGGAACCTTGTGGTGAACACCACGGCCTTCCCCACGCGTTGTTCGCCCGCCAACCCAGGTTTCGTCCACCTCAACATGGTTCTTGGGCTGTCCACCGATCCTGTCTTGGTTGGGCCGCACCATGCCCGAGCGGAGCTTGTGGAGAATTTGAAAGGCCGTCTCGTAGCGCGAAATACCAAGTTGCCGCTGAAACTGCACGGCGGACATGCCGGGCGTCTGACTGGCGACCAGATAAGCGGCCCAGAACCAGACGTTCAGCGGAGTGTGGCTACGCTCCATCACTGTTCCCACCGTCAGCCCGGTGTTCTGGCGGCACTTGCGGCAGCGCAGGACGCCAGGGCGGTTTTCAAAGTGGAACGGCTCTCCCGCCGTGCCGCAGTGCGGGCAGGCAAAGCCGTCTCCCCAGCGGGCTTTCTCCAGGTAGGCGGCGCAGGCCGCATCATCGGGGAAAAGTCGCTGGAACTCGGGTAGCGAATGCGGGAATGGGAGCTCGGCGCGGTCGAGAACATCCATGGCGCGCTCCCCTATATCCGGTTTGCGCCCATTCTAGCTCTAGTGGGTGTGGGTGTAAACCGGATAGGCAAGGTTTGATAACTTACAGCGCCGTCGAAATGGACGGGCAAAACCTATGGCGCGAGCAGGCCCAGGTTGCATATCGGCAGTTTGGCGAGGCCATCCGCCTGGCAGAGCTTCGCGGCAAGTCTGAATTGCTGATCTGCAATATCGCGCCCTGGATCAAAATTGGAATTGACGACACATCGCAAGTTCCCGAGATCGAACACCATATCCTGGAAATCCTTGCGGCTGCATGCCAGTTTCTTGGGCGGCAGATGCCGGAATGTCGGCTTGATCTGCGGCATGGCGAATTTGGCATTCGCTGCTACATGGGGCGCGATATGCCATCCGACCACATCTTTGAAGAGGATTGGCTTAGCGATTCCCGGTGAAGCCGGCGACATCCGGCAATCAGAAAGCGCCGGAACACCCTGACGAATTGTCGCAAAGCGATTGGAAGTTGTTCCAGCAACTATGGTGTTCTGCACCGGACAATTAAATCATCTGATCGTCGAGTTTTGGGCAGTGCCAAGGCTTTGCGAAAGACTTTCCGCCGCTGCGCACACAAGCTGACTAATCTGTTCAAACCTGATTTCTGTCATGCGTTGCGTCGGACCTGAAACCGAGATGCCGGCGACGGCCTCGCCATGCAGATCCGTGATCGGGGCGGCAATGCACCGCATACCGACCGTGCATTCTTCGTTGTCGAGTGCAAACCCTTTTTCGCGAATATCTTTCAGCTCCCGCTGCAACGCAACTGCGTCGGTAATCGTCCGGTCAGTGAATTTTTCCAGTGGTTGCGTGCGCAGCATTTTGTCTAAACGTCTTTGCAGAAACAGCGACAACAGTGCTTTGCCGATGCCTGACGCATGCATCGGCGATTGTGTGCCGGGCGGAAAAAATGCGCGAATGGTCTCCAGGCATTCGACCTGACTGATAAACAAAACGCTGTTGGATTTTTCGATCCCGAGATTGGCGGTTTCGCCGATCTCTTCCATAAGGCTGCGCATAACCGGACGGCTGCGTTCCAAAATACTGCTCCGTCGCCAAAACGATGACCCAAGCCGGAACGCCGCCGGGCCGATGTGCCAAGTCTGCACCGAAGGATCAATTTCCACAATCGCGCGCTTGGCGAATGTGTTCAGTATCCGGTAGATCGTAGACGGAGAGCGTGCGAGCTTTACCGATAATTCTGTCAGCGTTATGCCATCAGATTCCGAAAGCGTGTTCAAAACGTCCATTGCGCCTTCCAACGACTGGACGGTGTTTTTCTCCGCTGTTTTTCCATCAAAGCTTTTCGGCCGTCCGCGCAGGCGAGTTTTGCTTGTCATGATCCGTTTTCCTGTTTGACGATTCTCGATCGTTGATAAAACAGAATTGTTTTTCGCTCAGTGAAAAATAATAACCAGTTGAAGTTACTACGTTTAATCACTGAATTCACGTCGTGAAATACTTTTCCAAAAAAATTGCGCGTAACGCCGGTGCGCAATAACATCGTCTCGATCCGCAAAAAAGGTGTCGTCCTGTGAGCTTCCAGAACCCGGTTTTCATCCCCGGCCCGACCAACATGCCCGAAGAGATTCGCAAGGCCGTCTATATGCCGACGATCGACCATCGCTCGTCGTTGTTCGCTGATATCCTTCACCCGGCTCTGCGCGGCGTTAAGGAAATTCTGAAATGCGAAAGCGGTGAAATATTCATATTCCCGTCCACAGGCACCGGTGGTTGGGAAACAGCACTGACCAACACGCTGTCGCCAAGTGACAAGGTTCTGACGGTGCGCAACGGCATGTTCAGCCAGCGCTGGATCGACATGTGCCAGCGCCACGGACTGGACGTTGAGATCGTCGAGGCGCCGTGGGGCGCGGGCATTCCGACCGACAGATATGCAGAAATCCTGACCGCCGACAAAAGCCACGAGATCAAGGTGGTCTTGGCGACCCACAACGAAACCGCAACTGGCGTGCGCTCGGACATCGCTGCGGTGCGCCATGCACTTGATGCAGCCAGCCACCCGGCGATGCTTTATGTTGACGGCGTCAGCTCGATCGCGTCGATGGATTTTCGCATGGAAGAGTGGGGCGTTGATATCGCCATCACCGGCTCACAAAAGGGATTCATGCTGCCAGTGGGGTTGGCGATTGTCGGGTTTAGCCCGCGCGCCCTGGCAGCACTTGAAACGGCGACGCTGCCGCGCACTTTCTTTGACGTCCGCGATATGGCCAAGGGATACGCTGCAAATGCATATCCCTATACGCCCGCCGTGGGGCTGCTGAATGGTCTGAAACTGTCCACCCGGATGTTGCTGGACGAGGGGCTCGAAAATGTCTTTGCCCGCCATCACCGGATCGCAGCAGGGATACGGTCGGCGATTGCTGCCTGGTGTCTTCGACTTTGTGCGCAAACGCCCGACCTGTATTCGGACACGATGAGCGCGGTCTGCACACCTGAGGGGTTTAACGCCACCAGCATCGTCACCCACGCCGCCGACAAATACGGCGTCGCTTTTGGTATTGGATTGGGTGAGGTCGCGGGTAAGGTGTTTCGCATTGGCCATCTTGGCAGTATGCCCGACGTCATGGCGCTTTCGGGCATCGCCACAGTTGAAATGTGCATGGTCGATCTGGGGTTGGACATTAAACTGGGCTCCGGCGTTGCCGCGGCACAGGAATACTATCGCGCTTCGGTCAAGGCCGCCGCATGAATTGGGACACGGGCGAAATGCACATCCCCACCTTTGACGACATGCTGGCCGCGCAAGAACGGATCAAGCCTTATGTTCACCGCACGCCGGTTCTGACGTCAAGCTATCTGAATGAGCTGGCCGGGGCCGAACTGTTCTTCAAATGCGAAAACTTCCAGAAAGCCGGTGCCTTCAAAGTGCGCGGTGCGTCAAATGCGGTGTTCGGCCTGCCCGACGATATGCTGGCGCATGGCGTCGCCACCCATTCGTCCGGCAATCACGCGCTTAGCCTCAGCTATGCGGCTGGCCGGCGCGGCATTCCCTGTACGGTGGTTATGCCGCGCACCGCCCCGCAAGCCAAAAAGGGCGCAGTGCTCGGCTATGGCGGGCGGATCGTCGAATGCGAGCCGTCGACCAGCAGCCGAGAAGCGACATTTGCCGAGGTTGTCAAAGAAACCGGCGCGGAATTTGTGCATCCCTATAACGACCCACGGGTCATAGCTGGGCAGGGCACCTGTAGCCGAGAGCTGATTGAACAGGTGGACGATCTGGATGCCGTGGTCGCCCCGATTGGTGGCGGTGGCATGATCTCCGGGACTTGTCTGACGCTGTCGAACCTGTCGCCGGATACCAAAATCTACGCCGCCGAACCGGAAATGGCCGACGACGCTGCGCGCAGTTTCAAGGCTGGCCACATCATTGCCGATGACGCGCCCGAAACCGTCGCAGACGGGCTGAAGGTGCCGCTCAAGGAAATGACCTGGCATTTCGTATCCAACCACGTCACCGACATCTTGACCGCAAGCGAACAGGAAATTGTCGACGCAATGAAACTGATCTGGAAACGGATGAAGATCGTGATCGAACCCAGCAGCGCGGTGCCGCTGGCCACAATATTGAAGAACCAAGACCTTTTCGCAGGCAAGCGGGTCGGCGTGATCATCACCGGCGGCAACGTCGATCTGGGCAAGCTGCCCTGGCAAATGAACTGAAAGGTAGTATAGCGATGAATGCATCAGTTAACTTTGACGATCTTGAGGTCGGCTACGACGTCGCTGCCCTGCCGGGGATGGATGAGGCTGACATCCAGACCCCCTGTCTGGTGGTCGATCTGGACGCGCTGGAAAAGAACATCCGCACGATGGGGCAATTTGCGCGCGATATGGGCGTGCGTCACCGGATTCACGGTAAAATGCACAAATCGGTTGATATCGCCAAACTGCAGGAAGAGCTGGGCGACAGCTGCGGCGTGTGTTGTCAGAAAGTGAGCGAAGCCGAAGTGTTCGCCCGCAGTGGCATCAGGGATATATTGGTGTCCAACCAAGTGCGCGACGTGGCCAAGATCGACCGTCTTGCCCGTCTGCCGAAACTGGGCGCACGCACTATCGTATGCTGTGATGACATCGACAACGTCGCCGACCTGTCAGCGGCGGCGGTAAAACATGGCACCCAGCTGGAAGTGCTGGTTGAGATCGACTGCGGCGCCGGACGTTGCGGTGTGGCTGCCGGGCAACCTGTTGTGGACATCGCCAAGGCGATTGACGCCGCAGACAACCTGACGTTTTCCGGCATCCAGGCCTATCAGGGCGCGATGCAGCACATGCAAAGTTATCAGGAACGCCAGGCAAAAATCGGCATCGCGGTCGACATGGTCACGCGCTCGATCGACATGCTGAAAGCCGGAGGGCTGGAGTGTGACATCGTTGGCGGCGGCGGCACCGGGTCTTACTATTTCGAAGGAAACTCTGGTGTTTTCAATGAGTTACAGTGCGGCTCCTATGCCTTCATGGACGCCGACTACCAGACCATCCACGACAAGGACGGCAACCGGATATCCGAGTTTGACAACGCGCTGTTCATCCTGACTTCGGTGATGAGCCACGTCAAAGACGACAAGGCGATCTGCGATGCCGGGCTCAAAGCGCAGTCCGTGGACAGTGGCTTGCCTTACATATTTGGCCGCGATGATGTCGAGTACATCAAGTGCTCGGATGAGCATGGGGTGATTTCCGACCCGAGCGGTGCGCTCAAGGTGAACGAAAAACTCAAACTGGTGCCTGGGCATTGCGACCCGACCTGCAACGTTCACGACTGGTATGTCGGCGTGCGTGGCGGCAAGGTCGAGATTCTGTGGCCGGTATCGGCGCGCGGCAAGGCCTACTAAAGAGCTCTTCCGATCTGACCGGGTTTGCGATGCCTGACCCTGTATTTTCCCCTCGAATTGAAAGAGATACGCCATGATCATAGTTCCGGAAAAAGAAATCGCAGGGCTCTTGGGCCGGACCGAAAGTTTTGACGCGGTGGAAAAAGTATTCGCCGCCATGTCGCGCGGGGATGCCTATAATTTTCCGGTGATCCGCGAGACCATTGGCCATGCGGATGCGATCTACGGGTTTAAATCCGGCTTTGATCGCAAGGGCTTAGCACTTGGTCTCAAGTCCGGCGGTTACTGGCCAGGCAACGACGCCAAGGGCCTGACCAACCACCAATCCACGGTATTTCTGTTTGACGCCGATACCGGCAAGCCCAAGGCGGTGATCGGCGGGAACCTGTTGACCGCGTTTCGAACTGCGGCTGCTTCGGCCATATCTATCAAGTATTTGGCACCAAAAGCGGCGGCGGTTTTGGGCATGATCGGTGCCGGGCATCAGTCGGCTTTCCAGATGCGCGCGGCGACCGAGCAGGTTGACTTTGAACAGGTGATCGGCTGGAATTTTCATCCGGAAATGCTTGCAAGACTGGACAAAACTGCGCGCGAGATTGGCCTGCCGTTTGAAGCTGTTCAGCTGAATCGGCTCGGCGCCGAGGCCGATGTGATCATCTCGATCACCTCGAGCTTTGATCCGATCCTGATGGATGCGCATGTGACCGGCGCAACCCATATCGCCTGCATGGGGACAGATACCAAGGGCAAACAAGAGGTCGAGGCCGCATTGGTGGCGCGCGCCACTGTGTTTACCGACGAGATCAGCCAAGCGGTCAGCATCGGTGAATGCCAGCACGCCGTGGCGGCCGGCACATTGGCCGTTGCCGACATTATCGAGATCGGCGCGGTGATCAATGGCGATCATCCGGGGTGCACATCCGATGATGAGGTCACGCTGTTTGACGGCACCGGGGTTGGGTTGCAGGACCTTGCGGTAGCCTCGGCGGTGGTGGATCTGGCGGTCGCGAAGGGCGTGGCGATTGAAGTGGAGTTCTGAGGTTTTGGGGGCGATCTTTAAAGTCCTTGAAGGGCTCAGAGGCCCGGTTCTGAAATCTTTAAAGAATTTTTCGCGCCGTGCGCCGTGTGGCTTGCTGACACCGCCCTATTTCCGGCTTCGTCAACAACAATAATATGTGAATCCCGGAGCAATACTGGACCACAGAAACGGTCGAATAATCTGACTGTCGCGGAGTAAAACTCCGCCATTCTGACGCCTGAGGCAAACGAGCTGAGGGCGGGGAGATGTATTCTGTGGAATTGTACAGCCGGGTTCGGCGTGCGTGTCATGTCGGTGGGATGAGTGAGCGGGCGGCGGCCGGTCATTTCGGGATAGACCGCAAGACTGTGTCGAAGATCCTGAAGCATGCGGTGCCACCGGGGTATCGCAGGAATGGGCCACCAGCCCGTCCAAAGCTTGACCCGTTCATTCCGCTCATCAACCAGATATTGGAAGAGGATAAGTCGCGGCTCAAGAAGCAGCGGCATACGTCGAAGCGGATATATGAGCGTCTGCGTGATGAACATGGCTTCACCGGCGGGATCACGATTGTGACCGACTATGTTCGCGAGAAGAAGCGCCGGACTCGGGAAGTGTTCGTGCCGCTGTCGCACGCGCCAGGCCACGCCCAGGTTGATTTTGGTGAGGCGCTTGGCGAGATTGGCGGGGCGTGCGCAAGCTGCACTACTTTGCAATGTCTCTGCCGCACTCGGACGCGTTCTTCATCAAGGCCTATCCGGCGGAGACAACCGAGGCCTTTTGCGATGGCCATGTCTCCGCCTTTGCGTTCTTCGGCGGCGTGCCGCTGTCAGGGCTCTACGACAACACCACGATCGCGGTGGCACGGATTCTCGGGGACGGAAAACGGCAACGCACCAGAACCTTTGCTGAGTTGCAGTCGCATTACCTGTTCGAAGACAGGTTCGGCCGTCCTGGCAAGGGCAACGACAAGGGTAATGTCGAAGGCACAATCGGTTATGGCCGACGGGACTTCCTGGTGCCGATGCCGCGCTTCGACAGTTTCGATGACCTGAACGTCCGGCTGGAGGAGCAATGCCTCAAACGTCAGGATGAGGTTCTGCGGGGTCATTCCGAGACTATCGGCGAGCGGCTGATGCGCGACCTCGACGGCCTGATGGCGCTGCCGCCTGTACCCTACGATGCCTGCGAGAAAGTCAGCACGCGGGCGACGTCGATCTCGATGGTCCGCTATCGCAACAACGATTACTCGGTGCCGGTCGCCTGCGCTCATCACGAGGTTCAGGTCCGCGCTATGTCCACGAGGTCGTCATCGGCTGCGGCGCCGAGGTGATCGCCCGCCACCAACGGTCCTATGAGAAGGCTGATATGGTCTTCGATCCGATGCACTTCCTGCCGCTGCTGGAACAGAAGGTTGGCGCGCTGGACCAGGCGGCACCGCTGCAGGGCTGGGACCTGCCAGGGGAGTTTGCCACCCTGCACCGGCTGCTGGAAGCGCGCATGGGCAAGAAGGGCAAGCGCGAATACGTCCAGGTTCTGCGGCTGCTTGCGAGCTTCGAGATGGCGCACGTCCACGGGGCTATCAAACAGTCGCTGGAACTGGGCGCGATCGGCTACGATGCGGTCAAGCATCTGGTGCTTTGCCGGATCGAGAGGCGCCCGCCACGGCTCGATCTCGATATCTACCCCTACCTGCCCAAAGCACTGGTCGAGACCACCAAGCCCGCGAGCTATATGAGCCTGATGACGCAGGTGCCGGCATGACCGATACACCGCAGGTTCTGCTGCAGCATCACCTAAAAAAACTGCGCTTGCCGACATTCCTGGGCGAATATTCCAAACTTGCGCAACAATGCGCTGCTGAAGAAGAATCACAGAAGAAGAATCACGTCCAGTATTTACTGCGGCTCTGCGAACTTGAACTGATAGAGCGGGAACGCCGGATGATCGAGCGGCGCATCAAGGCCGCGAAGTTTCCAGCCACCAAGAGCCTGGACAGCTTCGATTTCAAGGCGATCCCGTCACTCAACAAGCCGCTCGTGCTGGAGCTGGCGCGCTGTGAATACATCGACAAATACCAGAACATCATTGCCCTGGGGCCAAGTGGCACCGGTAAAACCCATGTCGCACTGAGGCTGGGATTGGCCGCCTGCCAGAAAGGCCTCAAGGTCCGCTTCATAACCGCCGCATCACTGGTTCACGAATTGATCGAAGCTGTCGATGAACGCCGCCTGCAGAGGTTCCAAAAACAACTCACCAGCCAGAACCTTCTGATCATTGACGAGCTGGGCTTTGTCCCCTTGAGCAAAACCGGCGCTGAGCTGCTCTTCGAAGTCATCTCCCAATGCTATGAACGCGGCTCCATAATCATCACCTCAAATCTGCCGTTCGACGAATGGACCGAAATATTCGGATCCGAGCGCCTCACCGGTGCGCTCCTGGATCGCCTCACCCACCACGTCCATATACTGGAGATGAACGGCGACAGCTTTCGGCTAAAACAGAGCCGAAACGCCAGAGCCTGAACCCGGTCTGAACTTGATGGATGTTGGCCTTTGGCCAACATGCGCCTTGTCACGCGTTAGCTTTATGGGGAGCACACCCAACAAGGCGCGGCACCTCAACTGGCCCACTTTTACTCCGGCGAATGGCCCCTTTTTACGCCGGGATTGACAATAATACGATTCACTTGTTCGACATGAACTGCGTCAATTACAGTTTTGTCACCATCATCCTCACTCACGGTTAAAATATTTGACTTTCCGGAGCTTGATGTCGAATTCTGGTTCTTTGTCTGTCAATCGGCATTGAATGTTGACCCCCTATCGGCGCCCAAAAATGACCCCCCTTTTGTGCTGAGCTGGCCCGTTGCTGCGTAGTCTCCATATAACGCAGCGGCGGCGGGCCAGCGTGGTTTCGGTTAGGGGTCAGGCTCGGTTTTTGAAACGCCAGCTTTCGTTTCCGGTTTCGACGATGTCACAGTGATGCGTGAGGCGGTCGAGCAGTGCGGTGGTCATTTTCGCATCACCGAAGACGCTCGGCCACTCACCAAAGGCGAGGTTGGTTGTGACGATGATCGAGGTGCGCTCATAGAGTTTGCTGATCAGATGGAACAGAAGCTGTCCACCGGTCTGGGCGAAGGGCAGATAGCCCAACTCGTCCAGGATCAGGAAGTCGAGGCGAGAGATCAGATCTGCCGTTCGTCCCTGCCGTTCTGCACGGGCTTCGGTATCCAGTTTGTTCACCAGATCGACGCCATTGAAGAACCGCCCGCGACGGCCGTTTCGGATGCAGGCGCGGGCAATACTGACGGCGAGGTGGGTTTTGCCGGTTCCGGTTCCGCCGATCAGCACCAGGTTGCGCTGGTGATCCAGGAAGTCTCCCGCAGCCAGATCACGGATCAGAGTCTCGTTGATCTCGGTCGCCTCGAAGTCGAACTCTTCCAGTTCCTTGGCCAGCGGCAGTTTGGCAATTGTCATCTGATATTTGATGGAGCGCGCCTGCTTCTCGCTGATCTCGGCATTCAGCAGATCCCCAATGATCTGTTGCGGTTCATGCCGGCGCTTGACGGCTGTCGTTATGATCTCATCGTAGGAGGCCTTCATTCCGTAGAGCTTCAGCTTTCCCATCGCGTCGAGCAGGTCTGAGCGTTCCATCTGTTTTTCTCCTCAAGCTGTCATATCGGTCGCAATCGGCGGCAGGCTCGCAGTTCAGCCGCAGCGCATCCGGGGTTGTGATTGTCAGGGGCGGCGGCGGTTCCCGGTGCCGAGCCAGAATGTTCAGGACAACTCCTGCGGAATGAACATTGTGCGACAGTACCTCAGAACAGGCGGCTTCGACGGCCTCCAGACCATCGGTCAGGATGGCACCTAAGATATCCACCATCTGGCGATCACCGCCGGGTTGGCGTTCCAGCTTGCGCTGGACCCGTCGGATTGCCGCAGGCAAATCCCATTCCCTGAACGGCGCGCCATTGCGCAAAGCGCCCGGCTTGCGCGCAAGAACGGGTAAATAATACCAGCGGCATTTAACATTGACCGATATGGGCCCATTTTCGCATTCCGATTGATGTGATGGTTTCGGGCTGTGCGATGAGCTTGTTCCAAGCTTCGCATCCAGCATCGACGATGGCATTGTAGTCTTCGAACACGCGGTTGGAGAGCCAATTGGCGCGCAAGTACTGCCAGATATTTTCCACCGGGTTCAGTTCCGGAGCGCGCGATGGCAGCAGGATGATGGTGAGGTTCTTCGGGACTTTGAGTTTGCCGGTGGTGTGCCATCCGGCCCGATCCATCAGCACAACCGCATGGGCCTTTCGGGCGACGTGGCGGCTGATCTCGTCGAGATGCATCTGCATGGCTTGCGCGTCCGCCCAAGGCAGCATGAGCGCCGCCCCCTTGCCGTGAGCCGGACAGATGGCGCCGAACAGATAGGCGTTGCGATAGCGCTGATCGGCCGGCTGGCGGGGCCGCGTGCCCTTTCTCGCCCACAGGCGCGTCAGGCCATTCTTCTGGCCAAGGCGTGCTTCGTCCTGGAACCAGATCTCCACCGGCGTTCCCGCTGGCAGGTCAGCTATATGCACCTGGAGCGTGTCGGTGAAGTTTTTTTAAACGCCTCGATGATCCGCTTATCCTGCCTGGGATGCTGCGGGCGGGCGCTGATATGGGCAAAGCCCAGTTCGCCAAGCAGTCTGGATATCCCGCGCTCGGAATAGATGACGCCAAAGCGCGCCTCGATCACCCGCTTCAGGTCGATCCGCCGCCAGCGGACAACCCCGTCCACCGCCGGATCGGGGCCGGTCTCGACAATCTCGCCAAGTTCTTTCATCTGGACATCGCTCAGGTAGCGCGTCCGGCCCGCGCCCTTGCGGTTGGTGAGGCCATCCGGTCCCTCTTCGTTGAACCGGTGAACCCAGTCCCGCAGGGTTTGGCGATCCATCCCACCGATCCTTGCGGCCTCTCCACGGCTCATGCCATCGTAGACCGCCGCAAGAGACAACAGACGGCGGCTCTGCCGGGCATCCTTGCAACGGCTGGCGAGTTTACGAAGGTGGCGGGCATCAAAGTCGCGACGAAGCGGAACACTGGCTGGCATGGCGATCCTCCTTTGCCAACCTTGAATCAGATCAAAACCGATTTGGGAATCCCCACAGAGTCAGTAATTGATGCCGTTGGTATAATGCAGGGGACCGTAGATCGTCTTGCCGCGTCCGAAGGCGCGCGTATGGCTGCCAACAATGCGGCCGTCCTGCCAGCATTCCAGCCGGTCAGCGTAGGCCCGAATATCCATCGGTCGGCCAACTGCGCGGGCATCGACCGAGTAGCGGTTGTTGTCGAAGCGGATCAGGCAGGTTTTGGAGACAGCGGCCAGAACAGCATGGAACCCATCAAACGGGCCAACATAGGGCACAAGGCTCGCGCGCTCTTTTTCGAACACTTCCCAGATTGTTTTGTCGCGCATGTCCGGATGCGTGTTGGCCCGGCCATATGCCAGGCAACGATCATCCAGCCAGGCGTTCAACTCAGCGTAGGATTTAAACTTTGGTCGCGGCACAAAGAACCTTCGCCGGAGTACGCCGACCTGGTTCTCAACCTGACCCTTCTCCCAACCCGAAGCAGGCGTGCAAGCGACAGGATCGACCAGATAGTGTCCGCACATCTGTTGGAACCGGCGATTGTAGGCCCGCTCCTTGCCAACAAGAATCGCGTCCACCGCCGTCTTCATGTTATCGTAAATCCCGCGCACACACGCCCCGCCGAAGAAGGCGAACGCTTTATCATGGGCGTCAAACACCATCTCTTGCGTCTCGCGGGGATAAGCCCGAACAAACGGCATCCGGCTGTGGCAGAGGCGAACATGCGCCACCTTGACGGTCGTGGTCGCGCCATCAATCAGGACAACTTCCTGGCTCCAGTCGAACTGATACGCCTCACCGGGATCAAAGCTCAGCGGAACATAAGCATCAGCGGATGCGGCCCGCGTCGCCTTCGACCAACTGGCCGCATAGCGCCGTACCGCATCATAGCTGCCGTCGTATCCTTGGTTGCGCAGTTCTTCATATACCCGGACAAGCGTCAGGCGTTCGCGTCTAGGATGCCGAGTATTGTCGGCCAGCATATCATCCAATTGAGAACGCCAGGGATCGATCTTCGGACGCGGCTGGGTGGAACGGTCATAGCTGAACTCCGTCGCACCAGAACGTATCACCTTGCGCACTGTGTTCCGTGAAACCCGAAGCTCCCGGCATATTTGCTTGATCGACTTCCCCTGAATGAAATGCGCGCGCCTGATCTTTGCAATCGTCTCCACAACCAACATCCCCAACTCGCTCCCTCAAATCTTTGAAGGAGCATCTGTACAGAACTATCAGGGGGGTCACTTTTGGACGCCGATTACCCCAATAATGGGGTCAACTTTGCATGCCTATCCACACTTTGTCAGGGGCAGCGACGCCCGTGGACACGCAGTCGGCCTTTTGCCCCTCCCAGGGTTTTGACCTCGTGCCAGCCCGAAAAAACCGAAAGTCACGCAGAATCGTTTTTCCGTTCATTGTCAACTTGGCAAAATGCAAAACTTGATCTGACGCGGATCTGTAAAAACGCTTGCCACGGTACGCAAATGCACCACAAAATTCGATCACGTCGTCCACGACTATGATTTGAATTCGATATTCAATACCGGCACCGGTGTCAGTGAATTTTACAGAGCCCTCGCCAAAGTTGCCGTCAACATCGATTGTTCGGGTGATATCGCGGGCACTTGCCACCGAAGTCACTGCGAAAATCAACGAAATCGTAATGAATGCACCAATAAATCTACGCAAAAAATTCACCCCATTCCGAAGCACGACACCATCCCAGCGGTGCAAATCCACTTGATCAGAGGCCTGCGAAATTACTTGCGACGGAAAATTTGGTCTGCATGTGTCAGTCGACCGTCCATTGAGCAATGTAATGAACGGCAATGCTTTGAGTTTCCAAGACATGTTACATCTCCTTTGCAAATTTTTTTTCATTCAGACTTTTCTTCGCGTCATAAAGTGAGCTCTTGCGAGGCCGCGTGATGCTTCAAATAAAATCAATCATGATATTTATTAATCATTGGTTATATTTATTAATCATTGGTTATATTTGTCAAGAGTGGGAGTCCCTATTAACCGTGAGTTGGGCGCATTCTTCGAACCATCGCGATATTCGATTGTCGGATATTGATGAGGAATGGGCGAGTGAGGTATTGAACTGCAAGATTGGCAAATCGGGCACGATGTCGTAGGGCGGGATTTATCCCGCCATCGGCAGGAAGCGTTTCGAGCGCG
This sequence comes from Paracoccaceae bacterium, assembly GCA_965237505.1. Taxonomy (GTDB): domain Bacteria; phylum Pseudomonadota; class Alphaproteobacteria; order Rhodobacterales; family Rhodobacteraceae; genus NVTR01. The sequence goes on from CBDEFR010000009.1 coordinate 233,369, forward strand.
GTCGGCGGGGATTTCGGAACCGAATTTTTGAATTGGGATGCGTGGGCGTGCACCGCTCAAAACACCTTCCTCGCCTTCAACGCCGCGGTGATCGTGCCTTCGTCAAGATAATCCAGTTCGCCGCCGATCGGAACACCTTGCGCCAAAGACGTGACCGTCACCCGCCCTTCCAGCTGGTCGGCCAGGTAATGCGCGGTAGTGGCGCCGTCGATGGTGGCGTTGAGCGCCAGGATCACCTCGGTAATGTTTTCGCGCGCCACCCGGTCGATGAGTTTGGGGATCCGCAGTTCGTCCGGACCAACCGCATCCAGCGCCGACAGGGTGCCGCCGAGAACGTGGTAGCGGCCCTTGTACGCGGCGGCGCGTTCGATCGCCCACAGATCGGCCACGTCCTGCACCACGCAAATCGTTCCGCTGTCGCGTTTTGCGCTTGTGCAGATGTCGCAGATGTCGATGGTGGTGATGTTGCCGCACCTCTGGCATTCGCGCGCCGAGGCCGCAACACTGTGCAGCGCATCTGCAAGCGGCGCCATCAGCAGGCCGCGTTTCTTGATCAAGTGCAGCACCGCGCGCCGGGCCGAACGCGGACCAAGGCCGGGCAGCTTTGCCATCATCTCGATGAGCGTTTGAATCTCTTTGGTGGCTTGCGACAAGGCGGCTCTAAATCGGCAGTTTCAGGCCAGGCGGCAGGCCCATGCCTTCGGTCAGACGGCGCATTTCCTGCTGGCTGCGGTCGCTGGCCTTCAATTGCGCATCCTTGACGGCGGCAACGATCAGATCTTCGACAACTTCTTTTTCGTCGGCGTTAAAAATCGACGCATCGATGTCCAGCGCTGTCACCTCGCCCTTGGCGTTGGCCGTCGCTTTGACCAGACCGGCACCGCTTCGGCCGATCACGGTGATATCGGCGAGCTGGTCCTGAAGAGCGGCCATTTTGGACTGCATGTCCTGCGCCGCTTGCATCATCTTGGCCATATCGCCAAGCCCGCCAAGGCCTTTGAGCATTTTGGGTCTCCTGCGTATTTGGCTGTTGCACCGGTTTCAGAGATACGCTCTGGCTGCGCACCCTACAAGTCCCTGTATCGTCGATCTTCGGTTGCAAAATTTCCGCGTACGGTATCTTCGCTGCGAATTTGCATACTCATGCCGATTGCATTGCTGAGCATGGCTTCCCGGTCTAATCATGGCGTATCGCGCGCAACATATCCAAGTTCAGTTGCCGCAAATGCAACCGCCAACTGACCCGCCGCGAACCAGGCGGCCGGGCCGGTATCCGGAGACAACGAATGACAGATCTAGCGGATGTTTTTGAACGCTCTGGCATTTCCAAGGCCGAAAATTCTGGCGGCACGCTTGCGGTCACGTCACCGATTGACGGCGCCGAGATTGCCCGCCTGCACGAAACCCCGATGGCTGACATGCCTGGTATCATTTCCAGGTCGAAAGCGGCGTTCAAGGCGTGGCGCGAGGTGCCGGCGTCGGCGCGCGGCGAGCTGGTGCGGCTGTGGGGCGAGGAACTGCGCGCGGCCAAGGCCGACATCGGCCACATCATCTCGGTCGAGGTCGGCAAGATTGTTCAGGAAGGCCTGGGCGAGGTTCAGGAGGCGATTGACATTTGCGATCTGGCGGTCGGCCAGTCGCGCCAGCTTTTCGGCAGGACAATCGTGTCCGAACGCCCCGGTCACCGGATCATGGAACAGTATCACCCGATGGGGCCGGTGGCGATCATTACTGCGTTCAACTTTCCCTCGGCGGTGTTTGCCTGGAACGCGGCCAATGCGCTGATCTGCGGGGATCCGGTGATTTTCAAGCCCTCGGAAAAGTCGCCGCTGTCGAGCCTCGCAATGTTTAACGCTCTGGCGCGTGCGATGGCGCGGTTTGGCAGGGCACCAAACGGGCTTGCGCAGATCGTTCTGGGCGGCCTCGCGCAGGCCGAAGCGCTGGTTGAAAGCACAGACATTCCGATCGTTGCGGCGATCGGTTCGACGCGCATGGGGCGCATCGTCGGCCCGAAAGTCGCAGCCCGGTTTGGCCGCCGCATCCTTGAGCTGGGCGGCAACAACGCAATGGTGGTGGCGCCTGCGGCCGACCTGGACATGGCGCTGCGGGCGGTGCTGTTTGGAGCGGTCGGCACCGCCGGGCAACGCTGCACCTCGCTGCGGCGGGTGATCGTGCACGAAAGCGTCAAGGAGGCGTTGCTTGAAAAGGTGGTGAATGCCTACGCAGGCCTGACCATCGGCAATCCGCTAAGCACCGGCACGCTGGTCGGCCCGCTGATCGACAAGGGTGCGTATGACATGTTCGAGGCGGCCATTGCCAGGGCCAGGACAGACGGCGGCACGCTGCTGAGCGGTGGTACGCGTCTGTTTGAGGACACATCGCTAGAGGCTTATTACGTAAGCCCGGCCGTCATCGACATGCCCGAGCAGTCCCAGGTTGTGAAAGACGAAACCTTCGCGCCGGTGCTCTACATCCTGACCTATGGCGGCGACATCGATGATGCGATTGAGATTCACAACGATGTGCCGCAGGGCCTGTCGTCATGCATCTTTTCAAACAACATGCGCGAGGTCGAGCGGTTCATCTCCACCGCTGGGTCCGATTGCGGCATGGCGAATGTGAATATCGGCCCAAGCGGTGCCGAGATCGGTGGCGCATTTGGGGGTGAAAAGGAAACCGGCGGCGACAGGGAAACCGGCTCTGACGCATGGAAATACTACATGCGCCGCACTACCAACACGATCAATTACTCGACCGACCTTCCGCTCGCGCAGGGGATCAAATTTGCCTGAGCCAGGACACGGGGTCTGATCATCGCCGTGCCCTGAGGCCATAGCGCTCCGACAGCTCGTCCGATCGTAATTTGCAGCCCGTCCGAAAGTCAGTTCACTGAAATGGGGCGGTGCCAGGTGACGCTGGAACTCATACAGTCAAACGACCCTGAAAACTTCCCAGCGCGTTGTGAATCCCGGAGCAATACTGGACCACAGAAACGGTCGAATAATCTGACTGTCGCGGAGTAAAACTCCGCCATTCTGACGCCTGAGGCAAACGAGCTGAGGGCGGGGAGATGTATTCTGTGGAATTGTACAGCCGGGTTCGGCGTGCGTGTCATGTCGGTGGGATGAGTGAGCGGGCGGCGGCCGGTCATTTCGGGATAGACCGCAAGACTGTGTCAAAAATTCTGAAGCATGCGGTGCCACCGGGGTATCGCAGGAATGGGCCACCAGCCCGTCCAAAGCTTGACCCGTTCATTCCGCTCATCAACCAGATATTAGAAGAGGATAAGTCGCGGCTCAAGAAGCAGCGGCATACGTCGAAGCGGATATATGAGCGTCTGCGTGATGAACATGGCTTCACCGGCGGGATCACGATTGTGACCGACTATGTTCGCGAGAAGAAGCGCCGGACTCGGGAAGTGTTCGTGCCGCTGTCGCACGCGCCAGGCCACGCCCAGGTTGATTTTGGTGAGGCGCTTGGCGAGATTGGCGGGGTCGTGCGCAAGCTGCACTACTTTGCAATGTCTCTGCCGCACTCGGACGCGTTCTTCATCAAGGCCTATCCGGCGGAGACAACCGAGGCCTTTTGCGATGGCCATGTCTCCGCCTTTGCGTTCTTCGGAGGCGTGCCGCTGTCAGGGCTCTACGACAACACCACGATCGCGGTGGCACGGATTCTCGGGGACGGAAAACGGCAACGAACCAGAACCTTTGCTGAGTTGCAGTCGCATTACCTGTTCGAAGACAGGTTCGGCCGTCCTGGCAAGGGCAACGACAAGGGTAATGTCGAAGGCACAATCGGTTATGGCCGGCGGAACTTCCTGGTGCCGATGCCGCGCTTCGACAGTTTCGATGACCTGAACGTCCGGCTGGAGGAGCAATGCCTCAAACGTCAGGATGAGGTTCTGCGGGGTCATTCCGAGACTATCGGCGAGCGGCTGATGCGCGACCTCGACGCCCTGATGGCGCTGCCGCCTGTACCCTACGATGCCTGCGAGAAAGTCAGCACGCGGGCGACGTCGATCTCGATGGTCCGCTATCGCAACAACGATTACTCGGTGCCGGTCGCCTGCGCTCATCACGAGGTTCAGGTCCGCGGCTATGTCCACGAGGTCGTCATCGGCTGCGGCGCCGAGGTGATCGCCTGCCACCAACGGTCCTATGAGAAGGCTGATATGGTCTTCGATCCGATGCACTTCCTGCCGCTGCTGGAACAGAAGGTTGGCGCGCTGGACCAGGCGGCACCGCTGCAGGGCTGGGACCTGCCAGGGGAGTTTGCCACCCTGCACCGGCTGCTGGAAGCGCGCATGGGCAAGAAGGGCAAGCGCGAATACGTCCAGGTTCTGCGGCTGCTTGAGAGCTTCGAGATGGCGCACGTCCACGGGGCTATCAAACAGTCGCTGGAACTGGGCGCGATCGGCTACGATGCGGTCAAGCATCTGGTGCTTTGCCGGATCGAGAGGCGCCCGCCACGGCTCGATCTCGATATCTACCCCTACCTGCCCAAAGCACTGGTCGAGACCACCAAGCCCGCGAGCTATATGAGCCTGATGACGCAGGTGCCGGCATGACCGATACACCGCAGGTTCTGCTGCAGCATCACCTAAAAAACTGCGCTTGCCGACATTCCTGGGCGAATATTCCAAACTTGCGCAACAATGCGCTGCTGAGAAGAAGGATCACGTCCAGTATTTACTGCGGCTCTGCGAACTTGAACTGATAGAGCGGGAACGCCGGATGATCGAGCGGCGCATCAAGGCCGCGAAGTTTCCAGCCACCAAGAGCCTGGACAGCTTCGATTTCAAGGCGATCGCGTCACTCAACAAGCCGCTCGTGCTGGAGCTGGCGCGCTGTGAATACATCGACAAATACCAGAACATCATTGCCCTGGGGCCAAGTGGCACCGGTAAAACCCATGTCGCACTGAGGCTGGGATTGGCCGCCTGCCAGAAAGGCCTCAAGGTCCGCTTCATAACCGCCGCATCACTGGTTCACGAATTGATCGAAGCTGTCGATGAACGCCGCCTGCAGAGGTTCCAAAAACAACTCACCAGCCAGAACCTTCTGATCATTGACGAGCTGGGCTTTGTCCCCTTGAGCAAAACCGGCGCTGAGCTGCTCTTCGAAGTCATCTCCCAATGCTATGAACGCGGCTCCATAATCATCACCTCAAATCTGCCGTTCGACGAATGGACCGAAATATTCGGATCCGAGCGCCTCACCGGTGCGCTCCTGGATCGCCTCACCCACCACGTCCATATACTGGAGATGAACGGCGACAGCTTTCGGCTAAAACAGAGCCGAAACGCCAGAGCCTGAACCCGGTCTGAACTTGATGGATGTTGGCCTTTGGCCAACATGCGCCTTGTCACGCGTTAGCTTTATGGGGAGCACACCCAACAAGGCGCGGCACCTCAACTGGCCCACTTTTACTCCGGCGAATGGCCCCTTTTTACGCCGGGATTGACAAGAATGTGACGGGCGCGATTTTGGCGCCGCAAATGACGGCAAGCTCGACCACGCCGGGCTTCATCACCATACGCGGGCCGCATGGCCCGTCCGGGGTAATGCCGATACAGTTGCCGGCGCGATATGCCTTGACCGCCTGGCGCAGAACGCCGGTGTTGGAGCCTTTTGGGTTCAACGCCAGCACGTTGATGCCGAGCCTGCGCACCGAATCGACCATGACCCGCGCGGCCGGGTGATCAAACGAAAGTATCGTCAGGTTCCAGGTTTTCCAATCCCATGCGTAGGGCACCATCGATAGGCGACCATGCCAGTTCACGATGATAAACGGCGTGCCGTCGTTGAGCGACTGAACATAGTCTTCAAAGCCCACAGAGCTCCATCGCGTGGTGCGGAACACAAGGCCGAAGTAAGACGAGCTGAACCACACGAAAAATCGGTGCGCGGGGCCGCTTCGAACCATCCGGTGCAGGCGTTGACGCAGTCTCAATTTAACCTCCGGAGTGTCGGGTCTTGGCGCTGCGCCAGAAAAGTGCCGCAACCGGGCGATTGCAAGAGAACGCCGAACATATGTTGCAAATGTGATTTTTGGGTTGTGTCGGTGGCCAGAGCTTTCATTGCCAAGCCAAAGAGTCTTGCGGATTTTCTTCACCAAATTCATCGCCGGTGCTAATACATCCTTGCGCCATTCAAGGAGAACCCGATGGCCAATTCAGGCAGCAAAATATCGCTAGCGCCCTTGCTGGCGGTCAATTTTGTCGGCACGCTGGGGTTCAGCATCGTCGTGCCGTTTCTTGTCGTCCTGGTGACAAGATGGGGCGGCAACGCGGTGGTATACGGTATTCTTGCAGCGACATATTCGTTTTTCCAGCTCTTCGGCGCGCCGATTCTGGGGCGCATGTCAGACCGTATCGGGCGGCGCAAAGTTCTGTTGTTCAGCCAGCTTGGCACGCTGGTGTCGTGGGCTATATTCCTGATGGCATTCGCGCTTCCGACGGCTACACTGGCGACCGTCAGCAACAGCTTACTGGGCGATTTTGCAATCACCTTGCCGCTTTTGGTGCTGTTCCTGGCCCGCGCCGCGGATGGGCTTACTGGTGGCAACGTGTCGGTATCCAATGCGTATCTGGCCGATATCACCAGCGAGGAGGACCGCAGCAAGAATTTCGGTCAGATGGCGATCTCGACCAATCTGGGGTTCATTGTTGGCCCAGCGCTGGCTGGCCTGCTCGGCGCGACGCTGCTTGGCGAAGTCATTCCGGTAATGGCGGCGTTCTTGATCTCGGCGGCGGCGTTGGCATTGATCCAGTTCGGCCTGAAGGAAGTTGCGCCGACGCCGATCTCCGCAAATCTTGAAGACCCGAACGCCTGTGCCGTCTTCGGTCAGGAACAAAAGCGCGGATACCAGTTGGCGTGCGAGCAGCCAGACGGACTTGGCGCGATGTTGGCGCTGCCCAATATGCCGGGATTGTTGCTGATCAATTTTCTGGTGATGCTGGGCTTCAGTTTCTTTTATGTGGCGTTTCCGGTCTATGCGGTGCAGGCGCTTGGCTGGAAAGTCATCGATATCGGAGTATATTTCGCGGTTCTCAGCCTGTTCATGGTCGTGGTTCAGGGGCCATTGCTGGCTTGGGCGTCCCTTCGAGCGTCCGACCGGGTGCTGATGGCTGGCGGCAGTGTGGCGCTGTGTTTGGGTTTTTTGACGCTGGTCTCGGCGGATACGGCGCTGATTTATCTTGGTGCGGCTTTGATCGCGGTCGGCAACGGGTTGATGTGGCCGACGTTCATGTCGGCACTGTCCAAATCGGCGGGTACGCGATTGCAGGGTGCCGTGCAGGGGTTTGCCGCAAGTGCGGGCGCGGTGGCGAGCATTCTGGGCCTGGTCGCCGGTGGCGTTGCATACGTGCGGTTCGGGGCATCGATATTTCTGATTGCCGCCGCCATCATTTTGCTGGTCGCGGTCATTGCGGCGATTTTTTCTGGTGGCTCGAAGGCCGAGCCGGAAGCGTCTGGCTGAGATACAACTGTGCCGCGCAGCCTGTTGTCTGTCCCGCGCAAGCGGGAATCTCCGACCATATTGCGCGACGGGTGGAACGAGATCCCCGTTTGCACGTGGATGACAGGCTTTATGATGCGCTGACCGCGCGCCCTGTCAGCACCGTTACCAGATGCGCCCGGTAATCGGGCTTTCCGTGGATATCACCGATCATCCCTGACGCATCCAACGACAGACCGGCAATTGCCCCGGCATCGAAATTCGCCGACAAGGCGGTCTCGGCCTCAGTCCAGCGGAAAACACCGCTTTCTGAGGCGCCAGTCACCGCCACACGCACGCCACCCGAGTATTTCGCCACCATCACCCCGACCAGGGCAAACCGCGATGCCGGTTGCTCGAATTTCTGGTAATTCGCCGCCTCGGGCACCGGAAAATCTATCGAGGTGATGATCTCGCCCTCGTCCAGCGCGGTTTCGAACATGCCCTGGAAAAAATCATCCGCCGAGAATGAACGGGCGTTGGTATTGATCGTGGCGCCGGATGCGAGCGCTGCGCAGGGGTAGTCCGAGGATGGATCGTTGTTGGCTATACTGCCGCCGATCGTGCCCCGGTTGCGCACCGCGGAATCGCCAATTCCGCCCGCCAGTGCAGCCAGAGCCGGATAGGCCCCGGCCCCGTCAGCGACCGCCGCGTGGTTGCACCCACCGCCAATACTGATCGAGCCGCCGGACACGGAAATGCCCTGCATTTCGGCAATGTCGGCAAGCGACACCAGCTTGGACGGGCTCGCAAGGCGCTGCTTCATGGTCGGGATCAATGTTTGCCCGCCGCCCAGCGCCATTGCACCCTCACTTGCCAGCGCCGCAACTGCCTCTGCTACCGTGGAGGGTTTTTCAAATTCAAAATCATACATTGCTTGTTCTCCTCACTTCGCGGCTTGAATGGCAGCCCAAACCCGTGACGGGCTGAGCGGCATGTCGATATGGGTGATGCCAAAGTCGGACAAGGCGTCCACCACCGCGTTCACCACTGTTGGTGGCGATCCGATGGTCCCGGCTTCACCGCAGCCTTTCGCACCCAGAGGGTTATGCGTGCAGGGTGTCTGGCAGGAATGATCCACGGTGAAGGAAGGCAGATCATCGGCGCGCGGCATTGCGTAATCCATGTAGGACCCGCTCAGCAACTGACCGTTGTTGTCATACACGCAGGCTTCAAGCAGCGCCTGACCGATACCCTGTGCAAGACCGCCGTGGATCTGACCTTCAACGATCATCGGGTTGATGACGTTGCCGAAGTCATCCGCCGCCGAAAAAGCACAGATTTCGACTTTTCCGGTTTCCTCGTCGACCTCGACCTCGCATACATAGCCGCCCGCCGGGTAGGTGAAGTTGGCAGGATCATAAAAGGCGGTCTTTTCCAGGCCCGGCTCAAGCTCTTCCAAGGGGTAGTTGTGCGGCACATAGGCGTTCAGCGTGACCTCGCCCCAGGCTAGTGATTTATCGGTTCCGGCGACGCTGAACGTGCCGTCAGCAAACTCGATGTCGGCCTCGCCCGCTTCAAGCATGTGGGCGGCAATTTTCTTGGCCTTGGCGATGATCTTGTCTGTCGCCTTGACCACGGCTGAGCCGCACACCGCCAAAGAGCGCGAGCCATAGGTTCCCATCCCGAACGGTATCTTCGAGGTGTCGCCATGAACAATATCGATGTTTTCTTCGGGGATACCCAACATGTCGGCGACGATCTGGGCAAAGGTCGTCTCGTGGCTCTGACCGTGGCTGTGGGCCCCGACCATCACCGAAATGGTGCCGGTCGGCGACACCCGCACGGTGGCTGCGTCGTACAGACCGACACGCGCCCCCAGTTGTCCGACCAAATTGGACGGCGCGATGCCGCAGGCTTCGATGTAATGCGAAATGCCCAGCCCCCGGCGTTTGCCGCGCGCCGCACTTTCGGCCTTGCGGGCTGCAAATCCGGCCACATCGGCGATCTCGACGACCTTGTCCATGGTCGCATCATAATTGCCGGTGTCGTAAACCACCGCCACCGGCGTTGTGTACGGAAACTGATCAGGCTTGATGAAATTCGTGCGGCGAATTTCGACCGGATCGATGCCAAGTTCACGCGCACATTTGTCAATCACCCGCTCGATCGAATATGTCGCTTCCGGGCGGCCGGCGCCGCGATAGGTATCCACCGGCGTGGTGTTGGTGAACACGGTTTTTAGGTTCACATAGACGTTTGGAACCGCGTAGTTGCCGGCCATGACGATGCCGTGCAGAAAAGTCGGCGTGACGGTCGAGAAATTCGACAGATAGGCGCCAACGTTCGCCCTGGTGTCGGTGCGTATTGCAATGAAAGTGCCGTCCATTTCGGTGGCCAGTTCAATCGTGGTCTCGTGGTCGCGGCCATGCACGTCGGTCAGAAACGCCTCGGACCGGTTGGCGGCCCATTTGACCGGGCGGCCGAGTTTTTTGGCCGCCGCCAGCACCAGCGCCTCTTCGCCGTAGTGATGGATCTTGGAGCCAAAGCCACCGCCCACGTCTGGTGCGATCACGGTCAGTTTGTGCTCGGGTATCCCCATCACAAACACTGCGATAAGCAGTTTGGTCAGATGCGGGTTTTGCGACGTCGTATAAAGTTTGTAGTCGCCGGTTCCCGGCTCAAAACAGCCGATCGAGGCGCGGGCTTCAATCGCATTTGCGATCAGCCGGTTGTTGACCAGTTCCAGCGTGGTGACGTGCGGCGCGGCCTTGATCGCCGCGTCCACAGCTTCGCGGTTGTCTTCGATCCAGCCCCAGTCAAAGCACATGTTGTCGTCAATCTCGTCGTGCACCCGGTGGCCGCTGTTGGCCAGTGCGGCGCTCATGTCGATGATCGCGTCAAGCTCCTCGATGTCGGCCTCGATCGCCTCGGCAGCATCGGCGGCCTGGCTGTAGGTTTCTGCGATCACGGCTGCATAAGCGTCGCCGACATGGCGCACCTTGCCGTGCGCCAAAACCGGGCGTTTGGGTTCTTTCATCGGCGTGCCGTCGCGATTGTGGATCAGCCAGCCTGCCGGGTTGCCGCCGACTTCGGTGAAATCCTCGCCAGTAAATATTGCCAACACGCCGGGCATATTTTCAGCCGCCGAGGTGTCGATAGAGTTGATTTTGCCGTGCGCAATATCGGAGCGCACAAAATAGGCGTAGGTTTGGCCGTGCAGGTTGATGTCGTCGGTGTACTGAGAGCGCCCGGTCAGAAACCGCACGTCTTCGCGCCGCTTCGAGCTGGCACCAATTCCGAAATCTTTAGGCATGTAATTTCTCCCGTTGATCCATTTTTTCGGCGACAGCAATCGTCGGCGTCCTGTCCGTCAGCCCATCTGGGCGGCGGCGGCTGATATGGATTTGATGATGTTATGGTATCCGGTGCAGCGGCAAATATTGCCCTCCAGATGCCCGCGAATATCGGCTTCAGACGGGTCGGAATTGCTCGCCAGCAGCTCCGCCGCCGCCATCACCATCCCCGGCGTGCAGAACCCGCACTGCAGGCCGTGATGTTCCTGAAACGCCGCCTGAATGATCCCAAGCGAGCCATCTTCGTTGGCCATGCCCTCGATGGTAGTCACACTGGCGCCCTCCGCTTCCAGTGCGAACATATTGCAGGATTTCACTGCATGGCCGTTCACGTGCACGGTGCAGGCGCCGCACTGGCCGGTATCGCAGCCAATATGGGTGCCGGTCAGGCGCAGGTCTTCGCGCAGAAAATGCGACAGCAGCGTGCGCCCCTCAACCTCGCCCGAAACGGCCGTGCCGTTCACTGTCATTGATACAGCTGTCATGAAGTCCTCCCTTGGCTCTTATTGTCCGCAGATCTAGCCGAAAAGCCGTTTCAGCCAGTTGAGCATCTTTTTCATGATACCGGTATCTGCAGATTCAATTACATCCTGATCCGCTTTATCTTCAGTTTCAACGGCGTTCTGGAACTTTTCGAAAAATTGTTCGGCGAGCTGCTTGGCAAGCCCGTCGATCAGGCGCCCGCCCAGACTGGCAATCTTGCCGCCCACCTTTGCCGTTACTTCATAGCCGAGCGTGGTCCCGTTGTTGGCATCTTCCAGAGTAACGAGCGCACTGCCGTGGGCATAGCCAGCCGGGCCGGCCTTGCCTTGCCCGGAAATCGTATAGCTGTGGCCTTCGACAATATCGCTGATTGCAACCGCGCCTTTGAATGTCGCTTTGACCGGGCCGATTTTCTGCGTGACGACGGCTTCAAATCCGTCGCGCGTATTGCCGGACAGGCTGGTGCAGCCTGGAATACTAGCCTGCAGGATCAATGGGTCATTCAGGGCCGCCCAGACCGTCATGCGCCGTGCGGCAATTGTCTTTGAACCTTTTAGATGCACGGCCGAACTACTGCGCTTTCAATTTCAACTTGCGGTGTTTTGAGTCATCGAGGCGGGACTTTGGGTCAACAGCACCAGTATACTCAAAACAGTGAGCGGCGCAGAAATAATTTTTTGATTTTTCATGCCCGCCGCCAGTTGTCCCAGTCTTCCGGTGTGTCCAGATCAATCGACGCCCCCTGCCCCTTGGTCGGCACCTCGATCAAAAAATCCGATGCTTCTTGCAAAACATCGCGCGCGCCGCGGTCGCCGCTTAGCCCGGCCAGCGATTCAAAGAACCGCCGACCGAACAAAACCGGATGGCCCGGGGTGCCGTCGGCGCTGACAGCGCGGCAAATTTCGCGCCCCTCCTGCGGATCGAACGCCGCCACCAGCCGATCCAGATGATCCGCCGTGACCGCCGGCATATCGGCCAGCGCGATGATCACCGCGTCACACTCCAGTGACACAGCGGCCAGACCGGCGCGCAATGAGGCGCTCATGCCGTCCTGCCAATCCTGACAGTCCACGGTGTTGACGCCAAGCCCGCGCAAGGCTGCAAGCCGGGCCTGGTGATCGGGCGGCAATACCACGTTTACCCGCTCGACCTGCGCGTCCAGGGCGATCCGCGCGCAGTGCCGCAACATCAGTTCGCCATCGACCTCTTCCAGCAATTTGTCGCGCCCGCGCATCCGCTTTGAAGCGCCAGCCGCCAGCAGCACCACTTCAACATGGGCGCGCTTCGGCACTTTTGCGATGCCACCGCGTGGCTGCGGTCGGGTCGCAATTTCTTTCAGCAGACCGCCCACGCCCATCACGGAAATGTCACTGTCACTGACCTCGATGCCGCTGGCGAGCCGTTCCAGCACCCAGTCGGCCCCGTTCAGGGCCGGAGAGCGCGCGCAACCGGGCAAGCCGACCACGCATCTGTCGCCAAGCCTGCCGACAAACAACAGATTGCCGGGATCGACCGGCATTCCAAACCGGATCAGCCGGCCGCCGGCGGCAACCAAAGCCGCCGGGCCAACGTCGTTTTCATCCGACGTCGCAGAGCCGGTCAGAATGAGCACCATGTCGCCTTGAGCAGACTCAAGTGCTTCGGCAAGGCGGTCAATTTGGTGCGCAACCACAACCGGCTCTGCAAGAGTGCAGCCAAGGTTTTTGAGCCGCTGCTCGACCGCGTGCGCGCCTTTGGTCAGCAGGCTTTCCTTCATTCCAGGCGTGCGGGTCATGACAAGCGCCGCCTGGCGCAGCGAAAATGGCGCCAACCGCAGCGCACTTTGCGCCGCTGCGCTGGCGGCTTTGACATTTACTGAAGAGGTCGCGAAGGGAATTATCTTGACCGTCGCAACCAGTGAACGGGTCTTGACGCGCGCCATGTCGTGAAGGGTTGCCACGGTGATCGAGGGATCGACGCAGTTGAACCGGTGGACCGCGTCGCTGTCGATGCGCACAATGCCATCGCTTTCGGCGTAAATATTCACCCGTCCGGTAAACGGCGCACTGCGCCGCAGTTTCGTGCTGTCATCCGCGTGCACCAGCGATTCTGCCAGTTGTTCGGCAGCGCGGTCTTCATGGACATCATCGGGCGACAGCACCGCAACCGTCGCCTGCTCAATACCTGCCGCCAGCAGGTCTGAAATGTCCGCCGCCCCCAGCACGGTGCCCTTTCGCAGACGGCGCTTTCCGGCGACCAGCGAATGGGCCAGGATCGCGCCGTGTGCGTCCTTGACCTGGCGCGGCCCGAACTTCATCGCCGGGTGTCGGGGCGGCGCAGCCGCTCGGTAATCTCGGCCATGATCGCAAGCGCGATTTCAGCCGGCGAACTGGCCCCGATGTCGGCCCCAATGGGGGCGTGAATTCTGGCAATTTCGGTGTCGGAAAAGCCGTTTTCCAACAGCCGTGCCACCCGTTTCGCGTGGGTCTTTTTAGACCCCAGACAGCCGAGATAAAACACCACCGACCTTAGCGCCTGGCTGATCGCCGGATCATCGAGCTTTGGGTCATGGGTCAAGGTTACAACGGCGGTGCGCCCGTCAAGCCGCTGGGCGGCCAGTGCTTCGTCCGGCCAGTCGCGCACAATGATCTCGTCGGGGAAGCGGGCGCGGGTTGCAAATGCATCCCTTGGGTCCACCAGAACCGCATCATAGCCTGCCAGACGCGCCATTGGCATCAGGGCCTGCGCGATATGTGCCGCGCCGACCACGATCAAGCGCAACGGCGGGTTGTGGATGCAAGCGAACCAGGCCCCATCTGTGCCCGATTTTTCTGCGAGAAATCGTGACTTCAGGTGCAGGGCATCATCATCCGGTGTCGCCAGCCGGTGCTCCCAGGTTTCGGTGTTCACCAGATAGGCCACCGCGCTCCGGCTTGCACGATGCTTTGCCAAGGCCTCGATCAATGACACATCAGGCCCCTGACCAATGCCGATAGGCTCGACCAGCACCCGGATTGTGCCACCACAGGCAAGCCCGACCGCGAATGCATCCTCGTCGCTGACGCCGTATTCCAGCAGCCTCGGTTCACCATCCTCGATCGCTTCAAGCGCTTCTGCGACAACCGCCCCTTCGACGCAGCCGCCCGATACCGACCCGGCGATCTGAGCGTCATCGCTGATTGCCAATTGCGAGCCCGCAGGTCGCGGCGCCGAGCCCCAGGTCTGCACTACAGTGGCAAGCGCCGCGCCCTTGCCGTCGTGGATCCAGGCCAGCGCCTGTTCCGGTATCTGGTCAAAATCTGCCATCAACCATCGCTCATCATCTGCATCAGACGGGCCTTTTCGCCAACATCCTCTGGCCGGCCCAGCGCCACCGCAAGTTCCTGAAGGGACGCGATATTGTGCCCGGCCCGCAAACTGTCCACATGCGGCAGCATTTCGCGTATGCCGCGCGCCTTGGGGGCAAAACCGTCCCAGCGCAGCAGCGGGTTTAGCCAGATCACCTTGCGGGCCGACAAGTGCAGCCGTTCCATTTCGCCCGACAGCTGGTGCGAACTGTCGCGATCCAGCCCGTCAGAGATGAGCAAGACAACACCGCCCTGGCCCAGCACCCGGCGCGACCAGTCGCGGTTGAACACGTGCAGGCAGTCACCGATGCGGGTGCCGCCCTGCCAGTCCTGCGCCTCGGCCCCGGCCAGCGCAAGTGCCGCATCGGCGTCGCGCTGGCGCAAATGCCGGGTGATGTTGGTCAGGCGGGTGCCGAAGGTGAAGGAATGCACGTTTGACCAGCCTTTGCCCTTGGCGTTGGACGCGGCGTGAAGAAAATGCAGAACGGCGCGCGAATAGGTCGACATCGAGCCCGAAATATCGCAGAGCGCCACCAGGTTGGGCCAGCGAACTTTGCGTTGGCGCAGCGCAAGATCGCGGATTTCGCCGCCGTTGCGCATGGCGCGGCGGATGGTGTTGTGCCAGTCGGGCAGACGCCCGGCGCGCGCGGCGCGGGTGCGCCGCGAAGCCAGCGGGCGGGTCGGAATATTGATCTCGGCGATCAACCTCTTGGCGGCGGCCATCTCGTTCGTCGTCATCTGCTCAAAATCCAGATTTTTCAGCGTTTCTAGCGCCGAAAATGTCATCAAGGCGTCGATCTCGACGTCGGTGCCATCCCGCTCGCGCCGCTCTGACGGGTTGCTTTCAGCGCCATCCAAAAGCGCCTCTGCAGCCCGGCGGGCGTCGGCGTCGGCGGAGCGGTCTTTTTGTACGTCGCGCACCGAGGGCAGCAGAATCGCCATCATATGTTCGAGAAACTGCGGATCACGCCAATACAGGCGAAATATCTGCGCAAACACCAGCCGATGTTCGGGGCGCGACACGAAACAGGCGTGCAGTGCCCAATAAAAATCGCGCTTGCTGGTAAATCCGGCCGCCTCGACGGCACGAATGGCGTCGGCGACGCGCCCGGGCCCGACCGCAAGGCCTGCCTTGCGCAGGGCGCGCGCGAAATGGGTGATGTTGGCGACAAAATTGCCGTCCCGGGGCACGGAAAGATCGCTTGCATAGGCCATCAGATCGCGATCTCTGCGCTGGCCTTGGCGTCTTTCAGGATACGCGCCGCCTCGGAGCCTGAGATTTTGGCGATGTCGTCCTGATATTTCAGGATCGCGCCAAGGGTGTCGGCGATAACCTGCGGCGAAATCTCGACCGCATCCAGAGCCAGCAGGCATTTCGCCCAATCTATGGTTTCGGCGACGCCGGGCTTTTTGAACAGGTCTTCGCCGCGTAAGGCTTGGATGAAAGCGGTAATCTGACGGCTGAGGTTTTCGCTGGCCTCTGGGACGCGGGCGCGCAGGATCTCTAGCTCGCGTTCAAAATCCGGGTAATCGACCCAGTGGTAAAGGCAGCGCCGCTTGAGCGCGTCGTGCACTTCGCGGGTGCGGTTCGAGGTGAGAATGACGATCGGCGGCTCTTTGGCGATAATCGTTCCAATTTCGGGGATGGTAACCTGAAAATCACTGAGCGCTTCGAGCAAGAACGCTTCAAACGGCTCATCCGCCCTGTCGAGTTCGTCAATCAGTAATATTGGCGGGCCGTCTTTTTGCGGGCTCATGGCTTCCAGCAGCGGGCGGCGGATGAGAAAATCGTCGCTAAACAACTCGCGGTTCAGACTATCGCGGTCTTTGACGCCTGTGGCCTCGGCGGTGCGGATCGCGATCATCTGGGCCGGGAAGTTCCATTCATACACCGCACTGGATGCATCCAGCCCTTCGTAACATTGCAGACGGATCAGGCGGCGCCCGAGGGCTGCCGACAACGCCTTGGCAATTTCGGTTTTGCCGACCCCGGCCTCGCCTTCTAGAAACAGCGGCCTGGCCAGCTTCAGCGCCAGAAAAACCACCGTGGCCAGGGCGCGGCCGCACACATATTTTTGCTGCGAAAGTTTGGCCTGGGCGTCGTCGATTGAAGTGAATTCGGTCGGCATAACGCGCGCATCTCCGCTTTTACACGGCGACACTACGCTGGAAAACGATGGAGGCACACCAAAAAAACCCGCCCAAACCGGTCTTGCAGAGTCATTGACAACCGATTCCAAACTGCACTGTTTTCGGTGCCATTCAGGATCGGTCCTGCCCCTGCAGAGCCAGTGCACTGCAGGGGCAGGATGACTAATTCAACCTGATATTCAGACCGGCCACCTTAATCGGCGCGCCACGGGAACGGCCCCATCCACATGTCGAGCATCACTCGCCAGACATTCAGCGCCAACCAGTCATAATACCCGGCCCAGTCTTCGTACTGTGGCAGTTGCACCGCGGTCGCAATGTTCGGAAACGGCGTTCCCTTCTGAAATTCGGCAAAAATTGCGCCTTGCATATCAGCGATAAATTTGGCCTCCAGAACCACATCTTGCTTGGAGCCAACCGGACTGCCACTTGCAGAATGCGAGAATACCGCCTTGTCAAAGTCAAGTTCTGCCACTTCGCCCAAGGTGCGCTGCCACTCTTTGATGTTAAAATCGGGGACGATTGCAAACATGACCCGGTTTGGCGTCACCAGATCAGCGACATAGGCGACCTTTGTTTCGGGCAGCACAAACACGGTCATACCAAGGCCGTGATTCATGCCCAGATAATTCAGTTCAACGGTGGTGCCACCCAGGGTGATTTCGCTTTTGTCACCGCTCCAGAATTCGTCCGGCAGCACCAGATCGGGGCCTGGATTGGCCTGCATCCAGACATAGGCTTCTTCGTGGGCAATTATCGTTGCACCGGCTTCGCGAAACACGTTGCCGCCGTTGGCGTGATCCCAATGGTTGTGGCTGGGCCTTACCACTGGGCCTTACCAAAAAATCCAAACTTGCCATAATTTAGGGATTTTCTCATATCCTATGAAGCATCTGCGCAGGAACCGCAGGCCCTGTTTGAAGAGGGAGCAGAGTGATCTTCGGGTTTTGCGAATCCCCTTTTTTCGCCGCTTTCGGCGACTATTTGTTCATCTGCTGCGCCCGTTGAAACCGCCCAGTACATGGCTATTGCCATGACAAGGATAAGCCTTTCCAGTCGGTCTGGCTTTTTGATTTGGCTTTGCGCGATGCCAAATCCACGGGTCTTGAAGTCCGAGAACATAGCTTCAATACCCCATCGCATTCCATAATCGAGAACCGTGTATTGTGAAGGCTTTGCATTCATAGCGATGATCCAGGGCTCAGGGTGACCATCGTCGTGCAATACTCCGATATTCGTAAACACACCTGATCCATAAAGTTCCGCGTTTATAAGCCCTTGCGGCATCAGCTCCCGGATTTCAATGCAAGACAGCTCGCCACCTTGGTGCTGCAAAGTCAGGTTGCCCTTCAGGCGAATACGATATCCCCAACCAGCGTCCTGACACCAATGGATTAACCTTTCTGTGTCATAAAATCGATCACCCGTTAACATGACATCAGCCCCTTCAGGCATCCAATCCTGAATGCTGTCCAGTAACTCTTTTTGGAGAGAAAACCCAATATTGCCTTTTGTCTTGCGCACGCGCCAAGCCACAGGCAAGGCGCGATCACGCATGCGCACTGACAGCATCAAGACTTCATGTCCGTCATTGATATGGCTTTGATCCATCATCAAAACGATGGTCTCTCCGTTGGAGGCCAAACGGGTGAATACATCTCCAGCATAGGCCTGCATGATTTCCGCGCAATCAATGTGGGAATTGCTCAAAACACGGGAACCATACTGGTACCGATGATCTTTTGTGCCAATGTGACGCGGTAAAGCCGCCGATAATTCCATCAAATTCGCACTTCGCACATCAAGAACGATGCTCGAAAGCAGTGTAAGGCCTTCGCAGCGGGATTTATGAAACTTTGGAAGCCGCTCTATAAAATCAGCCTTGATAGCTTCGTTTACCTCAGAAAAACCCAATGAAACAACCATACAACATCTCCAATTCTATAACAGGAGACTCCTTGAATCACAGCATGTGGACAGATGGCAAGCTTAATTCGCTAAATTGAAGGGTGGTAAGGGCTGTGCAGCAAATACTTGACCGGCTGGTCGATGACGCTGGCGATCGCTGCCAGCATTCCTGCTGCATGCTGTGAATTCACCGATTCAATGGCAATCACGCCGGCGCCGGTGACCACGAACATCGAATTGTAGCCATCCTGCGGATCAAAGGCATAGACCCCGTCAGCCACCTGCACCACGCTGTCTTGCGCATAAGCAAGCGCCCCGGAACAAGGGCCGCCAAACTGCCCAATAGGGCCAGGTAAGTTGTGCGTAATGTCGTTTTCAATTTATCCTCCTGCTTTTTGAACTTTCGGGATCGATGTGCATGTTTTCAGGCCGGTCCCGTGCGGCCTGCAGAAACAACTTGAATTCCGTACTGAACGGTACAATAATACAAATGTAACTGGAGGAGTCAACTATTTTGTACTGGATGGTATGGAAATAAATGGTCCCAAAACTCGCGGTCGTCCGCGGGCGTTCGTGCGCGACGATGTACTTGACCGGGCCGTCATCGCATTTTGGGCACGCGGCTACAGTGGCGCTTCACTGGACAATCTGACCAACAGTATGGGGATCAACCGGCCAAGCCTCTATGCAACATTCGGCAGCAAACATGAGTTGTTCATGGAGGTCATCGACCGGTACGCTGCGACGTTAGGCTGCGTACCGTTTAGTGCGCTCAAAAGCGGTATTGCCATCAGGCAAGCCGTTGCGGATTTTTTTGAACTCTCAATTCGTTGCGCGACATCAAGGGGTAAACCGCGCGGGTGCCTGATCGCAAATGTTGCCACGATCGAAGCTGAAAAGAACGCCCAGGTCAGAGACAAGCTGTCGGCAATGTTTGCCGATACGGACCGGGCAATCACTGATTACTTCGAGGCCGCAAAAGATGATGGGCGATTGCCGGGTGAACATGAGCCGCAGGCGCTCGCGCGCATGGTGAGCTCGGTCACCCACAGCGTTGCGACGCGCGCGCGCGCTGGCGCCTCGCGCAAGCAGCTTTCGGTCATGGTCGATGACTTTATGGCTGTGCTGTTTCCCGGCTGATTACGCTTGGATCAAAGCGGTTTGGCGGTCAGCGTCGCACCGTTCCGGTTAATTCGCACGATCTGGTTTGGTTCAATTTCCAACCACCGCGATACCGTTCCGTCCGGCCCGATCAAGCGCAGCCGAAGGGCGTCAGAATTCCCGAGTCCAAAATGCGCCAATGCGGCATTGCCGCTGGCGTGGCCGACGCCAACGGTGATCTCGCGGTGCCAGGATTTGCTGCCGTCAGTAATCTCGACCCAGCCGCCGACGATCCGCGGATTTGTGCCGGATTGGCGGATCTGCAACAGCAGCCAGTTGCCGCTGTGTGCCGTGGCGTTCTGATAGACTTCCAGCGGCGCGTTACGGTTGACGACGACCAGATCGAGCCTGCCGTCAAGGTTCAGGTCGACCAGCGCCGCACCGCGGCTGCGCTCAATGCTGGAAATTCCGGCGCTCAGGCCGTGTTCGGCAAAAGTGCCGTCTGACCTCTGCATCAGCAGATTATTCGGGTCCGTCATGGCGCCTTCGGGCATTTGGTCAACGTTGCCTTTGGCAATGAAAACGTCGTCCATTCCGTCATTATCCACGTCGCCAAATTCCACATGCCATCCGGTCGAGGGGCGCGTATCGTCGCCAATGTAAGGGCGATGCGCAGTGGTGCCGCGCCCGAAAGGGGCATTCAGAAACGCCGGGCCGCTGACGGACCTGTCAGGCAGCTGCAATATCTGATCGCCCATACTGGTCAGGAAAACTTCGGGCGCGCCGTCGCCCGAAATATCGCGGCTGGCGATGCCCATGCCCCAAATGCTGAAATCGGTCCAGCCGTCAGCGGCGCCATACAGGCGCGGCGTCGATTCCATCGCCCACAATTGCTCGGTGCCGCCGCGTGCATAATAATACCGGTCGTTGCTGACCCGCAGGTCCTGGCGACCGTTTCGGCCCCAGTCCGAAAACAGCATCGAAAGCGGGCAATATCCGGGGTCCAGCCGGGTCACGCCATAGCGCCCGTTGACCGGGCGCATCAGGAAATTGTCGTCGCACACTTCAAACGGGCCTTCCGGGTCGTCGCGGTTGACATAGTTGCCGATCGCCAGCGTCGGCAGGACGTTATCCGCCTCCCAAGTCGCAGAAAAGGCCGTGGTCCAGTGGTTTCCGCCGTCAAAAGCCAGGTCGTCAAACTCGCTGAATATGCAGTCCGGCCCGCCTTTCATCAGGCGGTTTTCACCGACCCGCATGATGAACAGGTCCAAATAACCGTCGCTGTCGATGTCCAGCGGATAGGCACCGGTGACACCGGTAAGTGCTAAGTGTCTGATCCAAAACTAATTGAGTGATTTCAGCGAGTTGTGATTCAATCGGATTGATAAGATTCGAGGGAGATCACAATGGCCTGGACGGAAACCACTCGCGCCCGATATGAACGGCACTCGGGACGCTATGCAAGCGATTTAACTGATCAGGAATGGGGTTTGATCGCGCCATTCCTGCCGCCGCCTAAAACAACTGGTCGTCCGCGTGACCTGCCCCCAATTTGAGGGCCACTTTTAGGTAGACTCTGTTCCTCTTTTGTTTGCCATTATTCGGCGGCGTGAGCAATGGGCGGTGGCGCGGAGCCTTCAGATAGCTCAAGCGTCGCTGCCCATTGCGGTTTATGGAAAGGCCTGTTTGCGGCAAATTCTTCCGGGGTTTGATAGTTCAGCGAAGAGTGGGGCCGGTTTTGATTGTAATCGATCCGCCAGTCCTCGATGATCCTTTCTGCCTCGGCCAGCGAGGTGAACCAGTTCAAGTTCAGGCATTCTTCGCGAAACCGGCCGTTGAAACTTTCGATGTAGGCGTTCTGGGTCGGCTTGCCCGGGTCGATGAAGTAGAGCTGCACGCCGTGATCATCTGCCCAGCCATCAAGCGCGCGGCCTCGTAGTTCAGGCCCATTGTCAACGGTCAGAACATCCGGGTACCCCCGCTCACGAGCCACCCGTTCCAGCATTTCCACCACGCGGGAGCCGGGGATCGACAGGGCCACATCAATCGCCGGACATTCCCGTGTGCAGTCGTCTTTCAGATTGACGGTGCGGAACTTCCTGCCGTTGGCGAGCGCATCCATGGTGAAGTCCAGGCTCCACCGCTGGTTGGCGGCGATCGGGCACCAGGCGCCTTCGCGCACGCCCTTGGGGATTTTCTTGCGATTGCGGCGGCGCAGGGTCAGGCGCTCCTCTCGGTAAAGTCGCTCCACCACTTTCACGTTCACCTTGAAACCCTCCTGGCCAAGCTTGGCATGCAACATGCGATAGCCATAGCGTCGGTGTTTGCCGGAAAGCGTGACCAGCCGTTCCCGTATCCTCGCATGGCGATCCGGCCTTCCTCTGTATTCATTACTCGATCTGGAAAACCCAATCAGCCCACAGGCCCGCCGAGTTGAAAACTGATAGTCACGGCAAAGAACCATGACTGCTTCCCGGCGGCTTGCAGGCTTCAGAAGTTTTTTGCCAGAAGCCCTTTCAGGCCAGCATTATCAAGCATGGTTTCGGCCAGCAGCTTCTTCAGCTTGCCGTTCTCCGATTCCAGGTCTTTCAGCCGCCTGACATCGGAAATCTGAAGGCCGCCATACCTGGCTTTCCATTTGTAAAAGGTGGCATCCGACATACCGTGCTTACGGCACAACTCGGACACTTTCGCACCCGCCGCATACTCCTGAATGATCCGAACAATCTGCTCTTCGCTAAACCGTGACTTGCGCATTCTATGTTCTCCTCGTTCTCGTGAACATTAAGCGAACAGATCCTCCTTTCAAATGGACCAGTTTTCGGGGAGCAGGTCACGCGCAGCACGGCGATGCGCGATGTTCTGGATGCCATTTTGTACATCGCCAGCGCCGGGTGTGCGTGGCGTATGCTGCCCAATGATTTCCCGCCAGTGTCCACCGTGCGCTACTATTTCTATGGCTGGCGCAACGATGGCATCTTTGAAGTGATCAGCCATTTTCTGGTGGCGACGGCGCGCGAGTTTCATGGCAAGAAGCCCGGCCCCACCGCTGGTGTCATTGATAGCCAGACCATAAAAACAACGGAAAGCGGTGGCATTTCGGGCTATGACGCGGGCAAGAAAACCAAGAGCCGCAAGCGCCACATTGTCACCGACACGCTCGGGTTTATGGTTGGGTTGGTCGTGCATAGCGCCGGTATTCAAGACCGTGATGGCGCACCGGAAGTGTTGAAATCCATCCGGTATTCCCATCCAAACTTGCGCCATATCTTTGCGGATGGCGGTTATGCCGGACCAAAGCTGCGCGACGCTCTTGAAGGCATCGGTGACTGGACAATCCAGATCGTCAAGCGCTTCGACACTGCGGAAGGCTTCGAAGTCATTCCCAGAAGATGGGTCGTCGAGCGCACCTTCGCATGGCTCAACCGCTGCCGGCGATTGGCCAAAGATTGGGAAAAATCCATCGCAAGTTCACAGGCATGGATACTCGTTGCACATATCAAAACCCTCACGCGTAAAATTGCAAGGCATTGTAATCATGCGTAGAGTTTTGAATCAAACACTAAGGTCGAAGGGGTGTCGGCGGTCAGCGAAATCTGCGCACCACGCATCAAAGTGGTGTTGCGCAAAAGTGTGGCAGTGGACGCGTCGCCTGCAACATAGAGGTCCGCCATTAGGTCGCCGTCGCAGTCAAAACTCGCAACTCCGCCGCCGACGAAATGCTCCCACCCGCCGGTGTATTGATGGCTAAGCTGCAAATCGGCTGTGCGGTTCGTGAACACAGGTTCAGCGGTCGCACCGGTGGCGGCGAGCAGCGCCAACACGGCCGTCAGGTTACGCTGCATTTGATCTGGAGTCCGCAAGCACCATTTCGGCGATGCCATCAATTGCGAACGCCGCCGCGCCCATGGCCCACATCTGGTCGCCCCATTTGTGAACCTTGACCTCGGTTGGCGTTCCGCCAGCCTGAACAATGGATTTTTGCATGTCTTCGATCATTCGGTCATCATACAAAAAGTCATACTGCATCCGCTCGCCGGACAGAATTATCAACTCCGGCGCAAAAATATTGACCACGTTGGCCAATCCCATCGCAAACATGCGCCCGGCCCGGCGAATTATCGATTCCGCCATGCCGTCGCCGCTTTTTGCGGCTTCAAGCAAGACTTCCATCTGATGCTCAACGCTGGTTCCGGCCACCAGCTCCCTCGCAGTGTTGGCCTCGCGCAGCAGCGCATAATCGCCAACATATGCCTCAAGGCATCCGCGCTGCCCGCATCGGCAAAGCGCGCCATCCAGATGCACCTTGGTGTGCCCCAGTTCTGCGCCGCGGCCATTCATTCCGCGATATAAATTGCCGTCTATGACAATGCCCATGCCAACGCCTAGTTCGACAGTGACAACGACGAAATTCAGGGCTTTCTTGCCCAGTCCGAAACGCTGCCCAGCGATCGCCACGAGGTTTGCGTCATTGTCCAGAAAGGTTGGAATTTTAAATCTGTCGCGTAGCAATTGTTGCAAAGGCACATCGCGTTCGGCGAGAATTGGCGACCAATGGACATGGCCTGTGGGAACATCGATAAACCCTGCAATGCCTAGGCCAACGCCGGAAATGTCCGACAGAACCAGACCTTCACTATCCAGAGCAGCGATCAAATTCTGCTCCAAAAAATCCACGGTCTGCCGCGCAGACCGGACAGCCACCGTGGTAGCGTTGGAATAATCGGCAACATGTTTTCCGTCAAAATCGAGTATCGTTACGGTGCTCAACTTGTCAGATAATTGCATACCGGCGACCATGTGGGCATCGCCGCGGATTTTCAGATTAACACGCGGGCGCCCGCGTTTCATCGTGCCTGATGCGCAGGTTGCGCGAACTTCCTGGATTAGGCCCTTGGCGATCAGGTCAGCCGTGACGCTGGTGACGGTGGCCGGGCTGAGCCCGGTTGCCTTGGCAATATCAATTCGCGGAACTGGCGACGTTTGACGGATTGCCGAGAACACCAGACTTGTGCCGGTTTTGCGGGCATCAATGCGTGCCTATACGGTTGTCACCCACACCCACTATATGTATGGCGTGGCGTCGAGTGGCCCGGGAGGGGGACAAAGCGGGGATGGATGTCTCGCAGCGTGAAGACCTTTCGTTTCCGCGGTCGCTTCCTGAGTTCCAGCGACTTTTCCCGGATGGCACGGCCTGTGCCGCCTAAATTGCTTGCGATGTCACCGCCCCACTTACGCCCAGCTTTACTCGGGCGATTGGGAGCACCCTAGATGTAGTGGGTGTGGGTGACAACCGGATAGGCACGCATCAATGATCGGCAGTTCAACATTCATTTTCCTACTCTCCAATGTCTTATACCAACGGCCCTAGTCGTTGACCGTTTTGGCCCATTGTCTGGTAGTGATTGACGTGATTGCGGTTTTGTCGTTTGCAAAGAAGTTCCATGCTTCGCAACACCTGTCGACGATCTGCTCATAATTGTCGAAGACGGATATGGCGAGCTTGTTGGCACGCAGATAAGCCCACACATTTTCCATCGGGTTGAGTTCAGGGGAATAGGGCGGGAGTTTGAGCAGGGTGATGTTGTCGGGTACCTCCAGCTCTGCCGAACCGTGCCAGCCAGCGCCATCCAGAATGAGAAGGGCATGTGCGCCCGATGCGACAGTTTTAGCGATCTCGGCGAGATGCGCGCTCATGGCCTGTGTGTCGGCATGTGGCATGATCAGAGCGGCCGCTTCAGCCCGTTCCGGGCAGACGGCGCCGAAAATGTAGCTCCAGATATAGCGGGTGTCGCGCGGGGCACGGGGGCGTGTTCCACGCTCGGCCCAGATACGGGTGAGCGTGCCCTGCTGGCCAACCCGCGCTTCATCCTGAAACCATATCTCCAGGGGCTTGCTGCGGGCTGTTTCCGGCAAGGCTGCTTCTACCTCTGCGGCGAAGTTTTTTTAAAAGCCTCCTGTGCATCCGGGTCGGATTTCGGATGCTGCGGGCGCACCGACAGACGCCGAAAGCCCAGGCTTGCCAATTGTTTGCCAACAGTTCGCTCATGCATGGTGACGCCGAAGCGCTCTTCGATCTTGCGTTTCAGATCAATGCGCCGCCAGCGCACAACCCCATCGGTTTCGGGGCCGGGACCCGCCCGAACCATTTCCGCCAACTCCTCCTTCTGTGCCGCGCTCAGCAGACAGGGTGGATCCGGCGGGCGACGGTTGAACAGGCCCGACACGCCCTCCGCATTGTAACGGTGGGCCCAATCCCGCAACGTCTGCCGATCCATGCCGCAGTTTTCTGCCGCCGTCTTGCGGTCAACCCCATCCAGAACCAGGGCAATCGCCAACACCCGTCGCGCCGCTTTCCCATCCCGGCACCGCGCCGCTTCCTGGCGAAGCTCGCCTGCGGACTTGTCTTTTCGCGTAATCCTTACTGCCATCAAAGCCTCCCTTGCCTTGATGCCACTGAATCAGATCACGCCGCTCGTGGGAATCCCCTTGAGTCAAATCTGGGGGCCGTTGGTATTATTGCTGATCCAAAAGGTGAGCCACTCCCCAATCATTGGACAGGGTTCGGCGTAAAATAAGCTACTTTTTGCATCTGCTGATCTGGATTGTTTGTTTCATTTGTTTGCCAATAGACCACGGCTGGCGGCTTGCCGCCAAGAGCCGAATGCGGGCGTTTGTGATTGTAAAATTCCATCCATTTCTTGATCCCTGCCTTTGCTTCTGAACCACTTTGCCATGCATACAAGTAAACGCACTCGTATTTCATCGATCGCCAGAGCCGTTCTATGAAGATGTTGTCGAGGAACCGACCCTTGCCATCCATCGATATTCTGGCCCCAGCCCGTTTCGCACAATCGGTCCAGGCAAAGGATGTGAACTGGCTGCCTTGATCGGTGTTCACGATCCCGGGCGGGCCGAAGCGGTGGATTGCCTCAGTCAATGCCTCGACGCAGAAGTGGCCTCCAGTGTGTTCGAGATACGCCAGGCCAGTACCTTACGGGTGTGCCAGTCCATGATGGCTACCAGATAGAGAAACCCACACCGCATCGGCAGGTATGTGATGTCTGCGCACCAGACCTGATTTGGACGATCCACCCGCAGCCCCCGCAGCAGGTAGGGGTAAATCTTGTGCCCCTTTGCCATCTTGCTGGTGTTAGGCTTCTGGTAGATCGGCATCAGGCCCATGAGCCGCATCAGACGACGGATACGTTTCTCGTTCACCAGATGGCCCTCGTTCCTCAGATGCCAGGTCATCTGGCGGACACCGTAGAAAGGCGTTTCAAGAAATTGTTCGTCGATCTGCCGCATCAGCCCGAGGTTCAGCGCTGTCTCGCCCTTCGGCGTGTAGTAGAACGACGCGTGCCTATCCGGTTGTCACCCACACCCACTACATCTAGGGTGCTCCCAATCGCCCGAGTAAAGCTGGGCGTAAGTGGGAGCGGTGACATCGCCAGCAATTTAGGCGGCACAGGCCGTGCCATCCGGGAAAAGTCGCTGGAACTCAGGAAGCGACCGCGGAAACGAAAGGTCTTCACGCTGCGAGACATCCATCCCCGCTTTGTCCCCCTCCCGGGCCACTCGACGCCACGCCATACATATAGTGGGTGTGGGTGACAACCGGATAGGCACGGAACGACGATCGCGAGATCGACAGCAGTTGGCATTGTTTACCGACAGACAGACCAGGATGGCCGGGTTCAATCATCCTGCGCCTCACTTTCCGGTCCACGGCTTGAGCTTTCGTTCCAAAAAATCGTTGGCGACGGCCAGCTCCCCGATCTTGGCATGCAGTTCTTTGATCCGCTCTTCGTCGATCTCACGGATCCTCTTGGCACTGCATTCAAACACACCCGATGCGCCTTCAAGCAAGGCCCGTTTCCATTGATGGATCATTGTCGGGTGAACGCCAAAACGGCTCGCCAATTCCGATACCGTTTCCTCGCCCTTCGAGGCTTCCAGTGCGACCTTGGCCTGAAATTCTGGATGATGTTGCTTTCGTTTCGACATTTCTGATCTCCTTCGTGTTGAAGATCAGCAAACAACAAATCGTAGCTTACGTCAGTGTCCGAATTTCGGGGAGTAGCTCAGCCTTCACCGATGGTTGGAAGCCTGACAATGCGCAGAAAAACATGGAGCAGATCCTGACTGCAAACAACAACAATATCGACGCGGTTCTGTCTGAAAATGATGGCATGGCGGGCGGCGTCATCGCGGCACTTGCGGCTCAGGACCTGAACATTCCTGTCTCCGGGCAGGATGGCGACCATGCAGCGCTGAACCGTGTTGCGCGGGGTACGCAAAACACATCCGTTTGGAAAGATGCGCGCGAGCTGGGCAAAGCCGCTGGTAACATTGCCTCGGCGCTTGCGGGCGGTGCATCGCTGGCCTCCATAGAAGGTGCCGTGAAATGGTCCGGTGGTGCGATGGGCGTTGAAATGGACGCGATCTTCCTGGCACCGACACCGATTAGCGCGTCCAATATCAACGTCGTTATCGACGCCGGTCACATCGCAATGGACAAAGTCTGCGAAGGTGCGATGGCGGGGGTTGCTGGCTGTAGCTAAAGCGTAATGCTCGACATAATTCGCGCCGGGTTGGACCCGGCGCGAATTTCTTGGCATAGTTGATACCAAGACGACAAACCATTTCACTCATTCGAAATATTTGGAGAGCGATGTGACCAGCTTTGCAGATACCGGCACCTCAAAGGTCGAGAATGAGGGCGCGTTTACGCGTTTTCTTCGGGCCACCGAAATTGACGCCCGCCTGCTGGGAATGATTGCCGCCCTGGTGGTGATCTGGGTCGGATTTCATGTTTATGGCCAGGTAGTCAACAATTTCGGGGCGTTTCTGACGCCGCGCAATCTTTGGAACCTTTCGGTGCAGACCGCGTCGGTCGGGGTCATGGCCACGGGCATGGTCCTGGTTATCGTCACCCGTCATATCGACCTGTCTGTCGGCTCGATCCTCGGGTTTTGCGCGATGTCGATGGCGATTATCCAGGTGTGGATATTGCCTGAATTGATCGGGCTGGGGCATCCGATGATCTGGGTGCTAGCGGCAATTTCCGGCCTGCTGATCGGCTGTGTGATCGGTGCATTTCATGGTTATCTCGTGGCCTATCTTAGCATCCCGGCCTTTATCGTGACGTTGGGTGGGCTGCTGATCTGGCGCGGCGCTGCGTTCTTGCTGGCCCGCAGCGAAACGATTTCGCCGGTGGACGTGACGTTTTCCAGACTTGGCGGCGGGCCATATGGCGCGGTTGGGGCGACCGCAAGTTGGCTGGTCGGCCTGATTGCATGTCTGGCGGTGCTGGCCTTGTTGTGGCAGGGTCGGCGCCAGCGAAAGAAATTCATGTTCCCGCTGCGTCCGCTCTGGGCGGAAGCCTTGCTGGCGATTGCCGGTTGCGGGTTCATCATTGGTTTTGTGGTGCTGGTGAATTCATATCCCTGGCCCAAGGGCATCGTGAGGCAATATGTTGCCGCCAATAATATTACCACGCCGATCGAAGAGATATTCATCAGCCACGGCTTTGCGATTCCGGTTCTGATCCTTATGGGGGTCGGCATACTGATGACATTTCTGACGACACTTACCCGGTTCGGTCGTTATGTCTTTGCCATTGGCGGCAATCCAGAGGCGGCCATCCTGGCCGGGATCAACACGCGTTGGGTGACGGTCAAGATATTCGCACTGATGGGCACGCTTTGCGGATTGTCGGCAATTATTTCAAGCGCGAGACTGAATTCTGCCACCAACAACCTTGGCACATTTGACGAACTTTACGTGATCGCCGCTGCGGTGATCGGCGGCACCTCATTTGCCGGTGGTATCGGCACGATCTACGGCGCGGTGCTTGGCGCTTTGGTCATGCAGTCGCTGCAAACCGGTATGGTTCTGATCGGCTTTGACGCGGCCATCCAGCAAATGGTTGTCGGCGGCGTTCTGGTGGCAGCGGTCTGGGTCGACTCAATCTACCGTCGCGCGTCCAAGGTTTAGGGGAGGATCGGACAATGACCATACCAACCCCGCTGGTTGAGATGAAGAATATCGAATTGGCCTTTGGCGGCGTCAAGGCGGTGGATAACGTCAGCGTTGATCTTTTTCCCGGCGAAGTTGTCGGATTGCTGGGCCATAATGGTGCCGGTAAATCGACGCTGATCAAGGTTCTTTCGGGCGCCTACCGGGCGGATGCGGGCGAGATTTACGTGAACGGTGAAAGGGCCATCATCAACAATCCGCGTGATGCGCGCAATTACAATATTGAAATCATCTACCAGACACTGGCGCTTGCGGACAATCTTGATGCCGCCGCCAATCTGTTTCTGGGCCGTGAACTTGTGACCCGGCTGGGGACGGTCGATGATGTTGCGATGGAGGCCGAAACCCGCAAAATCATGGGCCGCCTGAACCCGAACTTCGAGAAATATTCATCCCGCGTCAGCGCCCTTTCCGGTGGTCAACGCCAGTCGGTGGCGATCACCCGGGCGGTGTATTTCAACGCTCGTATTCTGATCATGGACGAGCCAATGGCAGCACTTGGCCCGCAGGAAACGCAAATGGTGGCAGAACTGATCCATCAGTTGAAGGCCGATGGGATCGGGATTTTCCTGATCAGCCACGATATCCACGATGTGATGGAATTATGTGACCGGGTAAGTGTCATGAAAAACGGCAAGCTGGTGGGAACCGAAAATGTTGCCGATGTGACTGACGATGAAATCCTGGGCATGATTATTCTGGGCAAGAAGCCAGCAAAAGTAAGCTAGGCAATAAAAGTAAATACACCTTACGCAGCACTTCCAGAACGGCTATTGTGAAGCGTTGGTTGTCCTGCCGGACTGTCTGGGTGACAGCCCGCCAAAAGGAAGTCAAAAAAATGCGATACGCGGCCCCTGAAATTGCTTCCGAAGCGGTCGGTCTTCTGCAGGGCGAGCCGGGCATCTCACGGGTTCTTGCCGGCGGCAGTGATATTCTTGTCCAGCTAAAGGCCGGTATTCTGGAGCCGGATTTGCTGGTCGACATCAAGCGGATCGCCGGAATCAATGATATTACTGCGGAAGATGGTGGATACCGAATTGGCGCAGCGGTTTCCGGCGCCAAGCTGGGCGAACACGCCGGTGTCAGGGCGCTGTGGCCGGGGGTCGTCGAGGCGACTGAGCTTATCGGCTCGGCGCAGATACAGGGACGTGCCACGATGGCCGGGAACCTTTGCAATGCATCCCCTGCGGCTGACAGTGTTCCGGCGATGATTGCGGCGCGCGCGATTGCGCGCGTTGCCGGCCCCGATGGCGAGCGTGACTGCCCGGTGGAAGATATTCCGCTGTCACCGGGGCGCACCTCGCTTGCCAAAGGCGAGTTCATCACCTCGATATTTTTGCCAGCCCGCCCGGCGCACGCTTCAGATGCTTACTTGCGGTTTATTCCGCGCACCGAGATGGACATTGCGGTGGTATCCGCCGGGGTTTCGCTGGTTTTTGATGCAACGGGCACGTGCACCGAGGCGCGGGTGGCGCTTGGCGCAGTGGCCCCGATTATTTTGAATGCGCAAGCGGCGGCTGAGTGTCTGGTGGGCACCCGTCTGGATGATGCAGCGCTTGGCGCAATGAGCGCGGCCAGTTCGGCTGTCGCCAGTCCGATTGCCGACAAACGCGGCACCGTTGAGTTCAGAAAAGACGTGGTGGCGGTGCTGGCAAAACGCGCCGCAAAAATCGCCCAAAATCGTGCGCGGGCCTGGTCATGAACAAGATCCACGTGACCATCACACTGAATGGCGATCCCGCTGAGTTTCTGTGCGAGCCACGGCAGACGCTGCTGGATATCCTGCGCGACACCCTGGGCCTGACCGGTGCCAAAGAAGGCTGCGGCAGTGGTGACTGCGGGGCCTGCAGCGTGACGTTTGACGGGCGTCTGGTGTGTTCCTGCCTGGTGCTTGCTGCCGAGGCGCAAGGGCGAGCGATCGAAACCGTCGAAGGCATGGCGGATGGTGAGAACCTGCATCCATTGCAACAAAAATTTCTTGATCACGCCGCGCTGCAATGCGGCATCTGCACACCGGGCATTCTGGTGGCGGCCAAATCTCTGCTGGACAGGAACCCGGATCCCAGCGAGAGCGAAATGCGGTACTGGCTGGCTGGCAATCTTTGCCGGTGCACAGGGTACGATAAAATCATCAATGCGGTGATGGATGCAGCCGCTGAAATGCGGGGGGCGTAAGTATGGCTCTGGACACAGTAAAACGGGAATTCAAAGTTGTCGGCACCCGGCCGCAACGCCCAGACGGCATCGACAAGGTCACCGGGCGGGCGCTTTACGGCGCTGACATCAGCGCGCCAGGCATGCTGGTTGGGCAGGTGCTGCGCAGCCCGCATGCGAGTGCCCGCCTAAAGTCCATCGATACATCCGCGGCGCAAGGCTTGCGCGGCGTCAAAGCGGTGATCACCAGTGCCGATTTCAGCAAGCCCAGCAATGCGTTCAACCAGGACGTGCTGGACAATTGCATGGCGCGCGGCAAGGCGCTGT
This sequence comes from Paracoccaceae bacterium, assembly GCA_965237505.1. Classification (GTDB taxonomy): domain Bacteria; phylum Pseudomonadota; class Alphaproteobacteria; order Rhodobacterales; family Rhodobacteraceae; genus NVTR01. The sequence continues at coordinate 265,656 of CBDEFR010000009.1, forward strand.
ATCACGGCCACGGGGTTGCGGCTGTCGCGGCGACCAGCGCCTCTGTGGCCAGGCAGGCGTTGAAACTGATCAAGGTCGATTATGAAATATTGCCGCATGTGACTGAAATCGCCGACGCGATGGCGGCGGATGCACCGGTCGTGCAGAGCGGTCGCCGCGCAGAAAACGCACCAGCCGGAACGTCTGTCAACGTCACCCACGCGATGTCGTTCGGGTATGGCGATCTGGACGCCGGCTTTGCCAGGGCCGACAAAATCATTGAACGGACTTTCAAGACTGCGGCCACCCATCAGGGCTATATCGAGCCGCACGCCTGTCTGGCCACTATGGGGCCTGACGGCAAGGCTGATCTGTGGTGCTGCACCCAGGGGCAGTATAGTGTTCGCGCGTTCTGTGCCGACATGCTTGGGATGGAGGTCAGCCAACTGCGGGTCACGGCTTCGGAAATCGGCGGCGGGTTCGGCGGCAAGACCACTGTGTTTATCGAGCCGATCGCGCTCGCGCTGTCGCGCAAATCAGGGCGTCCGGTCAAGATCGTCATGGATCGCGACGAGGTTTTCAAAGCCACCGGGCCGACGGTTTCATCGCTGACCGACGTGAAGATCGGCATGACCAGCGACGGCCGCATTACCGCCGGACGGGCATTGCTCAGGTATCAGGGCGGGGCCTTCCCCTGCGGCACGATCGAATTTGGCGCGATGAGCGCGTTTGCGGCCTACGACCTGGACGCGGTGCAAGCCGAAGGCATCAACGTCATGACCAACCGGCCCCGCGAAGCCGCGTATCGCGCGCCGGGCGCGCCGATGGCGATTTACGCGGTGGAAAGCGTTGTCGACGAGCTGTGTCAGGAGCTTGGCCTTGACCCGCTTGACGTGCGTCTGAAAAACGCGGCCCGGTTGGGCACGAAGTCGTCTTATGGTCCCACGTTCAACGAGATTGGTCTGGTCGCAACGCTGGAGGCTGCCAAGGCGCATGCGCATTATTCGGCGCCACTGGGGGCAAATCAGGGGCGCGGCCTGTCGTGCGGGTTCTGGTTCAATTTTGGCGGCAACACCTGTGTCTCGCTCAACCTGAATGCCGACGGCACCGTGGGCATCACCGAGGGCAACCCGGATATCGGCGGCTCGCGGGCGGCGATCAGCCAGATGGCGGCCGAGGAGCTGGGCATTCCTTACGACAAAATCCGCACCGTTATTGCGGATACTAATTCGCTTGGGTTCAACGATGTGACCGACGGCAGCCGGGTAACATTTGCGGTCGGTCTGGCGACCATCCAGGCGGCGCGGGACGCGATTCAAAAAATGTGTTCGCGGGTGGCCAAGCTTTGGGACATTGATGCGGACGCGGTGTTTTGGGAGGACGGATACGCCAAGCCCGCCGGCCCCAATGCCGGCGATTTTGAGCCGATGTCGATCGCCGAGATTGCCGCGATTGCCAACAATACCGGCGGCCCGATCGCTGGCCACCATGAGGTGAACGTCGATGGTGCCGGGGTCAGCTTTGGTGTGCATCTGGTTGATCTGGAGGTCGATCCCGAAACCGGCTTTACCACGGTTCTGCGCTACACCGTGTTTCAGGATGCCGGCAAGGCTGTGCATCCGTCTTATGTTGAAGGCCAGATGCAGGGCGGCGCGGTGCAGGGGATCGGCTGGGCGCTGAACGAGGAATATATCTACGGCGCAGACGGGCTGCTGCAAAATCCGGGCTTTCTGGATTACCGGGTTCCGGTGGCCTCGGACCTGCCGCCGATCGAGGCGGTGATTCTGGAGATTCCAAACCCCGGCCACCCGTATGGCGTGCGCGGTGTTGGTGAAACGCCGATCGTGCCACCGCTGGCGGCGCTGTCCAATGCGGTGTCGCGTTGCATCGGCAAAAGAATGTCTGAACTGCCGATGTCGCCGCCGCGGATATTGAAGACCATAAAGAGCTAGGCGTGTGGTCAAGGTGGTCATCTGGGGCTCACTGCGTGCCGCAACCGATGGCGCGGCCGAGGTCGAGGTTGAGGCGGCGAATTTTAAAGACGTGATCAGGCAGCTGGAAGCGAATTATCCCGGTCTGAAACCGCAGATCGACCGTGGCGTTTCACTTGCCATCGATGGAACCATCTATCGCGAGGCCTGGTTCATGCCGGTCAGGCCGGACAGCGAGGTCGTGCTAATGCCGTTGATGGTTGGCGGGTAGCGCGCGCGAGACTGCGCATGGTTTGCAAGACCGGCATGTCTAATGTGTCAGTCGGTGGCTAATGCGCTGTCGATGCAGTGGATATTCACAAACTGGCCCGCCCATCAGACAAATCTGTTCACCAGATTTTCCAACGCTTCCTGACGCCCCGACCGCGGCTCTGGGCTGATCCGGTCTGCCAATACCCGCTTGGCAATACTTTCAAATGTTCCGTCAACCAGCATCGCCTGCGCTTCCGGCGTGTCCCAGCCTGAATAGCGCTTCGATAATGCGTCCTGCAGCGCGCCGTCCTGCAGCATGGCAGCGGCGGCTTTCAGGCCGCGCGCGCAGATGTCCATCGCACCCACATGCGCTGCAATCAGGTCGCGCGGATCCAGCGACTGGCGGCGCAGCTTGGCGTCAAAATTCGTACCCCCGGTTGAAAAGCCACCAGCCTTCAGGATGTGGTAATACGCCAGCGCGACCTCGGCTGCATTGTTGGGAAACTGGTCGGTGTCCCAGCCGGATTGCGTGTCGTTGCGGTTCATGTCGATCGACCCAAACACGCCCAGCGCTATCGCTGTCGCAATCTCGTGCTCAAACGAATGACCGGCGAGAAACGCGTGACCCTGTTCAAGGTTCAGCTTTACTTCGTTTTCCAGCCCGTATTTTTGAAGAAACCCATAACACGTCGCGGCGTCAAAATCGTATTGATGCTTGGTGGGTTCCTGCGGTTTCGGCTCAACCAGGATGGTGCCTGCAAAGCCGATCTTGTGTTTGTATTCGACCACCATATTCAGGAACCGTCCCATGTGGTCCAGCTCTCGGCCCATATCGGTATTGAGCAGGGTTTCGTAGCCCTCGCGCCCGCCCCAAAGCACATAATTCTGCCCGCCCAGCTTGTGCGTGGCGTCCATGCAGGTTTTCACCGTCGCGGCGGAATAGGCAAACACTTCAGGGTCGGGGTTGGTGGCTGCGCCGGCCATGAACCGGCGGTTTGAAAACAAATTGGCCGTGCCCCAGAGCAGCCGGGTTCCGCTGGCCTGCATTTTCTCGCCAAAATAATCCACCATCGCTTCCAAATTTCGCGTGCTTTGGGCCAAGTCAGCGCCTTCGGGCCGCACATCAGCATCGTGAAAACAGAAAAACGGCACATTCAGGATGTCGAACATTTCAAACGCGGCGTCGGCTTTCAACCTCGCCAGTTCCATCGTGTCGCCAAACCACGGACGCTGAAATGTGGCGCCGCCGAACGGGTCACCACCGGGCCAGGCAAACGAATGCCAATAGGCCACGGCAAATCGCAACTGGTCCGCCATGCGTTTGCCCATGACAAGTTCGTCAGCGTCGTAGTGGCGAAACGCCAGCGCGTTGGTGCTGTCTGCACCTTCGTACTGAATGCGGGACAAGTCGCCGAAAAAGTCTGTCATGTCAGGCTCCTTTCAGGGCCGGGTTGGCGGCCCGGTAGGATTGGTAGGTATCGCTGAATGCGGCGCTCAGCGACGTGTCGGGCTCGATCGTTCGGACAAGTCCCGGACGCTTGCACACAGCGGCTGGATCGGCGCCGGGCGCGGCCATCAGGCCAAGGCGCGCGGCCCCCAGTGCTGCGCCAAATTCGCCATTTTCCGGGATGTCGATTGGCAGGTCGAGCGTGGTCGCGATCACCTGCAGCCAATATTTTGATCGTGCGCCACCGCCAACCGCCAGCACCCGCGGCACTTTGGTGCCGGTCAGACGCAGCGCGTGCAGATTATCGCGAAACGCAAACGCCACACTTTCCAGCACGGCGCGCGTCAAAGCGGGGCGATCATCGCTGTGCGACAGGCCCAGAAACGCCGCGCGGACAGTGCTGTCGTTATGCGGGGTGCGCTCACCATCAAGATAGGGCAGGAATCGGGTGCCGCCGGGCGCTTGCAGGGTCGCCCCGAGTTCGCCGGTCAGCTCCTGGGCAGACTTGCCCACAATGTTTGCATACCATTCCAGTGCATCCGTGGCCGCAAGGATCACCCCCATCTGGTGCCAACGCGCGGGCAGGGCGTGGCAATACGTGTGAACCGCACTGTCAGGATTCGGCGTAAACGCATCGTTGGCGGCGAACAGCACGCCGGATGTTCCAAGCGAGACAAAAGCCTGACCGGCGCGAACAGTGCCCAGCCCGATCGCCGATGCCGCGTTGTCGCCAGCGCCGCCAGCCACGGTGATGCCCAAAGCCAGACCCCAACGCTTCGCGAGCCGGTCGCGCAGATAACCGCCAACAGCGTTGCCTTCGATCAAAGCCGACATTTGGTCACGGCTCATAACGGTGGCCGCCAGCAAGTCGTCGAACCAGTCGCGACCCGCGACATCCAGCCAGCTGGTGCCCGAGCTGTCCGACATGTCAGAAATAAACTCGCCGGTCAGCCAGAACCGCAGGAAATCCTTGGGCAGCAACACCTGCTGAATTTTTTCGAATTTTCCCGGTTCGTGGCGTTGCATCCAGGCAAGTTTGGGCGCGGTAAATCCGGCAAAAACGATATTGCCGGTCAGCGCGCGGAATTGCGGCATCGCGTCCAGTTCTGCCGCTTCGGCGTGCGCGCGGGTGTCGTTCCACAGGATGCAGGGCCGGATAACATTGCCGGATCTGTCCAGCACTGTTGCGCCGTGCATCTGACCTGACAGGCCGATGCCGTGCAGCGCTTTCATCTCGGCGGGAAATTTCTCAATCAGGCTTTCAACGACCGTCTCTGCCGCCAATATCCAGGCTGCAGGATCTTGCTCGGACCACCCAACATGCGGGCGCAGCACCTCCAGCGGTGCCGTGCTGGAGCCAACAGGTTGCCCGGCGTCGTCGATCAACAGGCCTTTCAAACCCGACGTGCCCAGATCCAGACCTAGATACATGTGGCGTTCCTTTGGCTGTTTGTTTCCGTCATCTGTTGAATTGGATTTGTGCTCTCCGACAACGCCCCGCTACCCGTTTTACCGTTTTTTATCTGAACTGTTATTCCGGCCTCGCAACTTCGTCCATGAACCGCTCGCGGATCATGACCGGGTTCATGTCGATGACCGGAACCTTGACATTGCCCGAGTCGCACTTGGCCACGATGATCGTCATTTCATGCGCTGCAAGCGCCGCCCTCAGCGCCTCCGCGGTGTCGGCGGCATCGCACGTCACAACCTGCTCGCACCCGCAGGCCTGCGCGACAGCGCTCAGCGAAGTTTTGCCCCCTGCATAGGTCGGCTGGTCGCCAGTCGAACCATAGCTGCCGTTGTCAATGATCAGCAAAATGAAGTTGCTGCGAACATTGTTGGCGATCGTGGACAGGCTGGCCAGGTTGGTCAGAACCGATCCGTCGCCGTCGATTGCAATAACCGGCTTGTCCTGCGCCAACGCCAGCCCCAGGCCGATGGAAGACGCAAGCCCCATTGTGCCGAGCATGTAAAAATTGCTGGGCCGGTCATCCAGAGCGAACAATTCTTGGCTCGGGGCGCCAATATTGCAGATCACCAGTTGGTCTGCGATCATCGGGATCAGCGATTTCAGAATATCATGGCGGATCATTTGGCAGCCCTCCAAAAACTGGCATCGGTCAGTATCGCGACGGGTTTCCTGCTGATCTGCGCGTGGCCCAAGATACTGGCGAATTCACTGATCTGATCGGGATAGTGAAAATGATACGTGGGAATCAGCAGCTGACTCAAAATCGCCTTGGTGTGCAGCGCCATTTCGACCTGACAGGCAACCGGCTCGCCCACTTCGCCGCGATAGCTGATCAGCATCGGCAGCGGAATCTGATAAAACTGGATCAGCGTCGCCAGCGCGTTCACCACCCCGCCCAGGGCGGTGTTCTGCATGACGATACAGGGCCGCATCCCGCCCATATAAGCGCCCGCGCACAGGCCCATGCCTTCGTCTTCCTTGTTGCACGGCACGTGCAGGATCTCGTCAGTCTCACCAAGAACCTCGAGCACACCGGCAAGCTGTTTGCATGGCACCGAGGTGACAAAATCAATCTGGTTGCCAATCAAGTCCGCGACGATCCGATGGTCGATCTGTTGCGCCATGTGTGCCTCCGGTCAGGTCGAAATCTCTGCGATCATCGCGCTGGCTTGACTTTTGAGTTTTCAGTTGCTGGCAATATGGGCTGTCAGAATTAGGTTGTGCAACCCGTCAGGGCAGGTCAGCTCAAATACAAAGCACTGATCTGGCGGTCCCAGAAGGACTCGAACCCTCAACCTGCCGATTAGAAGTCGGCTGCTCTATCCAGTTGAGCTATGGGACCGCGTTTTCCAAGCAACTACCCTGTTCAATGGTTAATTTCGGGTGCCCGAAACCGGCCCCTAAACAGCATCGTCAAAAGCAACTGCCTCCTGCCACGGGTTAAATCAATCCGCACAGACGATCAATTGCGCTTTCATCCGCACACAAAACCGCGCTTCAATGGAGGCAGTTTTGCAACCAGTGCGCCTGCCGTTTGGCGCTGCACCCGTTTGAAACAATGAAAGAGGACTGAAGATGAATAGTCTGGACGGAAAAATCGCACTGGTCACCGGCGGCACGCAGGGGCTGGGCGCGGCTATTGCGCGGCAGTTTGCGCACGCCGGGGCCGACGGGATCATCACCTGCGGTCGAAACGCGGCAAAAGGCGATGCCGTTGCCAGGTCGATCACCGCCGATTGCGGCTGCCCGGTCCATTTTATTCAGGTCGATCTTGCCGATCTCGACGATTGCCGGGCAGTGATTGCTGCGGGTGACGCTGAATTCGGCAGGCTCGACGTTCTGGTGAACGCCGCGGCGATCACCGACCGGGGCACGATCCTCGATACGTCAGAAGCGCTGTTTGACGATATCTTCGCCGTAAACTTTCGCGCGCCGTTCTTTCTGATGCAGGATGCGGCCAAGGTGATGATCCGCGACGCAATCGAAGGCGCAATCGTCAATATCGGCTCCATGTCGGCAATGGCCGGGCAACCGTTCATTTCGGCCTATTGCGTCTCGAAAGGCGCGCTGGCCACCCTGACCGGCAACACCGCATTTGCGCTGCTGCGCAACCGCATCCGCGTGAACCAGGTAAATATCGGCTGGATGGCGTCCGAAGGCGAAGACCGAATTCAGCGCGAATTTCACGGTGCACCCGATGACTGGCTGGCCAGAGCGAGCCTTGACCAACCCTTCGGGCGGCTGGTTCAGCCACAGGAAGTGGCGCGCATGGTGGCGTTTCTGGCGTCCGATGAGTCAGGCCTGATGACCGGCTCGGTGATCAATTTCGATCAGTCGGTCTGGGGGGCATATTCAGGTGGGCCGGCGTCTCCCGATGAACCGATGAGGCTTTGAAATACCCTCAATGGGTCCAGACGGTGCGCCGCTCAGTGGCGAAATTGTCGCCGTAACCGCCCGGGCGTATGTTTACTTTGCGCGAGCGGGGCTCTGACACGACCGCATCGATACCGTGGTCTTTGGCATAGTCAAGCGCCGCCGCCTTGCTGTCAAACTGCATGCGGACCTGGGACTGCATGTCGCCCGACGAGGTCCAGCCCATCAATGGATCAACTTTGCGTGCCGAAGCGGCGGCAAATTCCAGAACCCAGCTTTTCGTCATCGCTGTGCCGGACGACATTGCGGATTTCGCAGGCTGGTAAACGCGCGCGCGCATCGGCTGACCTTTCTTGTTGACCATCTGCGTTATCGGAAAATCTTGCCGCCGTGGCAAGTCGGCATTCGCTGGCGAATTTGGGCTTGCAATGGCGAGGCTGCCGACCGGGTTGCATGGGAGCGAGGGGTGGGGTGGGTGCAGCACCCCGGTCGACAGCCATTTCTGCTGCTTGCCGCGCCACCGTATGCAGGATGCGCGCGGCTGACAAGGAAAAATACACCTTAAGTTGAGTATTAATGCAAAAATTTCTACTTAAAGCGGTAACACATTGTTAATCCTTTTGAATCTCCGGGCCACCTTGTAAAAGAACAAAAAGTGATCAAATCTACGGCACATTTTTCGGAGTCGCCGATGCCCCAGCCCGTTCTTCACGCCGCCGCGACCGATGTGAAAACCCGCCTGAAACTGGAAGGCGGCAGGCGTCTGGTGATGCATACCGAGTTTCAGGCGGCGGGCGACCAGCCGACGGCGATCGCCGAACTCACCCAGGGCATCCACGACGGCGAGCGCGATCAGGTCCTGCTCGGGGCCACCGGCACCGGCAAAACCTTCACGATGGCGCGCGTGATCGAGGAAACCCAGCGCCCGGCGATCATTCTGGCCCCCAACAAGACCCTTGCCGCCCAGCTCTACGGCGAATTCAAGGACTTCTTCCCCGACAACGCGGTCGAATATTTCGTATCGTTTTATGACTATTACCAGCCCGAGGCCTACGTGCCCCGCTCCGACACCTACATCGAAAAAGAAAGCCAGATCAACGAACAGATCGACCGGATGCGCCACTCGGCCACCCGCGCGCTTTTGGAACGCGATGACGTGATCATCGTCGCATCCGTTTCCTGCATCTACGGCATCGGCTCGGTCGAAACCTACGGCGCGATGACGATCGATCTGGTGGCCGGCAAAACCTACGACCAGCGCCGGGTGATGGCCGATCTGGTGGCCCAGCAATACCGCCGCAACGACGCCGCCTTTCAGCGCGGCAGCTTCAGGGTGCGCGGTGATGCGCTGGAAATATGGCCCGCGCATCTGGAAGACCGCGCCTGGCGCTTGTCGTTCTTCGGCGACGCGCTGGAAACGGTGACCGAATTTGACCCGCTGACGGGCGAAAAAACCGACACGTTCGAGCGCATCCGCATCTACGCCAATTCGCACTACGTCACCCCGAAACCGACTTTGAAACAGGCCATCGTCAGCATCAAAGCGGAACTGCGCATCCGCCTTGACCAACTGGTGAACGACGGCAAGCTGCTGGAAGCCCAACGCTTAGAGCAACGCACCAATTTCGACCTCGAAATGCTGGAGGCCGCCGGCTATTGCAACGGCATCGAAAACTATTCCCGCTACCTCACCGGCCGCCAGCCCGGCGAACCACCACCAACTCTGTTTGAATTCATCCCCGACAACGCCATCGTTTTTGCCGACGAAAGCCACGTCTCGATCCCCCAAATCGGCGGCATGTACAAAGGCGACTACCGGCGCAAGTTCACCCTCGCCGAACACGGCTTCCGCCTGCCCAGCTGCATGGACAACCGGCCGCTGAAATTCGAGGAATGGGACGCCATGCGCCCGCAATCGATCTTTGTGTCCGCCACCCCGCAGAAATGGGAACTGGAACAGACCAGCGGCGTGTTCGTCGAACAAGTGATCCGCCCCACCGGCCTCGTCGACCCCGCGGTCGATATCCGCCCCGTGCAAATGCAGGTCGACGATCTGCTCGACGAGGTCCGCAAAGTGGCGCAGGCCGGTTTCCGCACCCTGGTCACCACGCTGACCAAACGCATGGCCGAGGACCTGACCGAATACATGCATGATCCGGGCATCCGGGTGCGCTACATGCACTCCGACATCGACACCCTGGAACGCATCGAGATATTGCGCGACCTGCGCCTCGGCGCCTTTGACGTGCTGGTCGGCATCAACCTGCTGCGCGAGGGGCTGGACATCCCCGAATGCGCGCTGGTGGCGATCCTGGACGCCGACAAGGAAGGCTTCCTGCGCAGCGAAACTTCGCTGATCCAGACCATCGGGCGCGCCTCTCGCAACGTCGAGGGCCGGGTGATCATGTACGCCGACCGGATCACCGGCTCGATGGAGCGCGCGTTGCGCGAAACCGACCGGCGGCGCGCCAAACAGCTGGCCTATAACCAGGCAAACGGCATCACCCCGGCGACGATCAAGAAGAACGTCAGCGACGCGCTGAGCGGTCTGTACAAGGGCGATGTTGACATGGGCCGGGTGACGGCGCAGGTCGAAAAGCCGCTGGTCGGGGCGAATTTAGCGGCGCACCTGGATGGGCTGCGGGTGGACATGCGCAAGGCCGCCGAGAACCTGGAGTTCGAGGAAGCGGCAAGGCTAAGGGATGAGGTGAAACGGCTGGAGGCGGTTGATCTGGCTGTGGCGGATGATCCCATGGCGCGGCAGTATGCGGTGGAAGCGGCGAGCGAAGTGGCGGTTAAGGGTGCAGGGCGGAGTAGAGGGGGGAAGGCTGGGACACGGATGTATCGGGGAAAGACGCGGAGGCGTTAAGTATACTGGTCAGAGTAATGGCGAAACCACCTAGAAAGCACCACTATGTTCAAGCAGAGCACATTCGGCAGTTCATCAACGACGCCGGAATTGTATGGGTTTACGGCAAGGACGGAAGACAGTTTCATGGAACGCCTGAAGGTTTATTCAAAAAGAAAGACCTTAATTCATTCGACTCTCCTGAAGGGCTGGATACCAGCTTTGAAAAGTACGTAACTGACTTTGAAAATGAATGCTGGCCCGCGTTGCAGCGCACGATCGAGAACAAAGTTATCGATCCACTAGATATAGGAAAGATTGTCGGCTATCTTGCTCTTTCGCGCGTGCGAAATCCTACAGTTCAGGCAGGTATTCTGGAATTCCACCGCCAGGCAGTCTTACCACCCTTCAATTTAGCGAATTAAGCTTGCCATCTGTCCACATGCTGTGATTCAAGGAGTCTCCTGTTATAGAATTGGAGATGTTGTATGGTTGTTTCATTGGGTTTTTCTGGGGTAAACGAAGCTATCAAGGCTGATTTTATAGAGCGGCTTCCAAAGTTTCATAAATCCCGCTGCGAAGGCCTTACACTGCTTTCGAGCATCGTTCTTGATGTGCGAAGTGCGAATTTGATGGAATTATACCAACGGCCCTAGTCGTTGACCGTTTTGGCCCATTGTCTGGTAGTGATTGACGTGATTGCGGTTTTGTCGTTTGCAAAGAAGTTCCATGCTTCGCAACACCTGTCGACGATCTGCTCATAATTGTCGAAGACGGATATGGCGAGCTTGTTGGCACGCAGATAAGCCCACACATTTTCCATCGGGTTGAGTTCAGGGGAATAGGGCGGGAGTTTGAGCAGGGTGATGTTGTCGGGTACCTCCAGCTCTGCCGAACCGTGCCAGCCAGCGCCATCCAGAATGAGAAGGGCATGTGCGCCCGATGCGACGGTTTTAGCGATCTCGCCGAGATGCGCGCTCATGGCCTGTGTGTCGGCATGTGGCATGATCAGAGCGGCCGCTTCAGCCCGTTCCGGGCAGACGGCGCCGAAAATGTAGCTCCAGATATAGCGGGTGTCGCGCGGGGCACGGGGGCGTGTTCCACGCTCGGCCCAGATACGGGTGAGCGTGCCCTGCTGGCCAACCCGCGCTTCATCCTGAAACCATATCTCCAGGGGCTTGCTGCGGGCTGTTTCCGGCAAGGCTGCTTCTACCTCTGCGGCGAAGTTTTTAAAAGCCTCCTGTGCATCCGGGTCGGATTTCGGATGCTGCGGGCGCACCGACAGACGCCGAAAGCCCAGGCTTGCCAATTGTTTGCCAACAGTTCGCTCATGCATGGTGACGCCGAAGCGCTCTTCGATCTTGCGTTTCAGATCAATGCGCCGCCAGCGCACAACCCCATCGGTTTCGGGGTCGGGACCCGCCCGAACCATTTCCGCCAACTCCTCCTTCTGTGCCGCGCTCAGCAGACAGGGTGGATCCGGCGGGCGACGGTTGAACAGGCCCGACACGCCCTCCGCATTGTAACGGTGGGCCCAATCCCGCAACGTCTGCCGATCCATGCCGCAGTTTTCTGCCGCCGTCTTGCGGTCAACCCCATCCAGAACCAGGGCAATCGCCAACATCCGTCGCGCCGCTTTCCCATCCCGGCACCGCGCCGCTTCCTGGCGAAGCTCGCCTGCGGACTTGTCTTTGCGCGTAATCCTTACTGCCATCAAAGCCTCCCTTGCCTTGATGCCACTGAATCAGATCACGCCGCTCGTGGGAATCCCCTTGAGTCAAATCTGGGACCCGTTGGTATTACACTGCTTTCGAGCATCGTTCTTGATGTGCGAAGTGCGAATTTGATGGAATTATCGGCGGCTTTACCGCGTCACATCGGCACAAAAGATCATCGGTACCAGTATGGTTCCCGTGTTTTGAGCAATTCCCACATTGATTGCGCGGAAATCATGCAGGCCTATGCTGGAGATGTATTCACCCGTTTGGCCTCCAACGGAGAGACCATCGTTTTGATGATGGATCAAAGCCATATCAATGACGGACATGAAGTCTTGATGCTGTCAGTGCGCATGCGTGATCGCGCCTTGCCTGTGGCTTGGCGCGTGCGCAAGACAAAAGGCAATATTGGGTTTTCTCTCCAAAAAGAGTTACTGGACAGTATTCAGGATTGGATGCCTGAAGGGGCTGATGTGTGAATCCCGGAGCAATACTGGACCACAGAAACGGTCGAATAATCTGACTGTCGCGGAGTAAAACTCCGCCATTCTGACGCCTGAGGCAAACGAGCTGAGGGCGGGGAGATGTATTCTGTGGAATTGTACAGCCGGGTTCGGCGTGCGTGTCATGTCGGTGGGATGAGTGAGCGGGCGGCGGCCGGTCATTTCGGGATAGACCGCAAGACTGTGTCAAAAATTCTGAAGCATGCGGTGCCACCGGGGTATCGCAGGAATGGGCCACCAGCCCGTCCAAAGCTTGACCCGTTCATTCCGCTCATCAACCAGATATTGGAAGAGGATAAGTCGCGGCTCAAGAAGCAGCGGCATACGTCGAAGCGGATATATGAGCGTCTGCGTGATGAACATGGCTTCACCGGCGGGATCACGATTGTGACCGACTATGTTCGCGAGAAGAAGCGCCGGACTCGGGAAGTGTTCGTGCCGCTGTCGCACGCGCCAGGCCACGCCCAGGTTGATTTTGGTGAGGCGCTTGGCGAGATTGGCGGGGTCGTGCGCAAGCTGCACTACTTTGCAATGTCTCTGCCGCACTCGGACGCGTTCTTCATCAAGGCCTATCCGGCGGAGACAACCGAGGCCTTTTGCGATGGCCATGTCTCCGCCTTTGCGTTCTTCGGCGGCGTGCCGCTGTCAGGGCTCTACGACAACACCACGATCGCGGTGGCGCGGATCCTCGGGGACGGAAAACGGCAACGAACCAGAACCTTTGCTGAGTTGCAATCGCATTACCTGTTCGAAGACAGGTTCGGCCGTCCTGGCAAGGGCAACGACAAGGGTAATGTCGAAGGCACAATCGGTTATGGCCGGCGGAACTTCCTGGTGCCGTGCCGCGCTTCGACAGTTTCGATGACCTGAACGTCCGGCTGGAGGAGCAATGCCTCAAACGTCAGGATGAGGTTCTGCGGGGTCATTCCGAGACTATCGGCGAGCGGCTGATGCGCGACCTCGACGGCCTGATGGCGCTGCCGCCTGTACCCTACGATGCCTGCGAGAAAGTCAGCACGCGGGCGACGTCGATCTCGATGGTCCGCTATCGCAACAACGATTACTCGGTGCCGGTCGCCTGCGCTCATCACGAGGTTCAGGTCCGCGGCTATGTCCACGAGGTCGTCATCGGCTGCGGCGCCGAGGTGATCGCCTGCCACCAACGGTCCTATGAGAAGGCTGATATGGTCTTCGATCCGATGCACTTCCTGCCGCTGCTGGAACAGAAGGTTGGCGCGCTGGACCAGGCGGCACCGCTGCAGGGCTGGGACCTGCCAGGGGAGTTTGCCACCCTGCACCGGCTGCTGGAAGCGCGCATGGGCAAGAAGGGCAAGCGCGAATACGTCCAGGTTCTGCGGCTGCTTGCGAGCTTCGAGATGGCGCACGTCCACGGGGCTATCAAACAGTCGCTGGAACTGGGCGCGATCGGCTACGATGCGGTCAAGCATCTGGTGCTTTGCCGGATCGAGAGGCGCCCGCCACGGCTCGATCTCGATATCTACCCCTACCTGCCCAAAGCACTGGTCGAGACCACCAAGCCCGCGAGCTATATGAGCCTGATGACGCAGGTGCCGGCATGACCGATACACCGCAGGTTCTGCTGCAGCATCACCTAAAAAAACTGCGCTTGCCGACATTCCTGGGCGAATATTCCAAACTTGCGCAACAATGCGCTGCTGAGAAGAAGGATCACGTCCAGTATTTACTGCGGCTCTGCGAACTTGAACTGATAGAGCGGGAACGCCGGATGATCGAGCGGCGCATCAAGGCCGCGAAGTTTCCAGCCACCAAGAGCCTGGACAGCTTCGATTTCAAGGCGATCCCGTCACTCAACAAGCCGCTCGTGCTGGAGCTGGCGCGCTGTGAATACATCGACAAATACCAGAACATCATTGCCCTGGGGCCAAGTGGCACCGGTAAAACCCATGTCGCACTGAGGCTGGGATTGGCCGCCTGCCAGAAAGGCCTCAAGGTCCGCTTCATAACCGCCGCATCACTGGTTCACGAATTGATCGAAGCTGTCGATGAACGCCGCCTGCAGAGGTTCCAAAAACAACTCACCAGCCAGAACCTTCTGATCATTGACGAGCTGGGCTTTGTCCCCTTGAGCAAAACCGGCGCTGAGCTGCTCTTCGAAATCATCTCCCAATGCTATGAACGCGGCTCCATAATCATCACCTCAAATCTGCCGTTCGACGAATGGACCGAAATATTCGGATCCGAGCGCCTCACCGGTGCGCTCCTGGATCGCCTCACCCACCACGTCCATATACTGGAGATGAACGGCGACAGCTTTCGGCTAAAACAGAGCCGAAACGCCAGAGCCTGAACCCGGTCTGAACTTGATGGATGTTGGCCTTTGGCCAACATGCGCCTTGTCACGCGTTAGCTTTATGGGGAGCACACCCAACAAGGCGCGGCACCTCAACTGGCCCACTTTTACTCCGGCGAATGGCCCCTTTTTACGCCGGGATTGACAATCATGGATTCCAAACACTCGCCGAAAGAGTAGCGGAATACCATATCTTGCGCGCCGGAGTATATTTGTTGCCAGGAGCAAAAAGCTTCAAAGGGTCGCATCCGCTACTCAAAACTCGGAATATCGAGCGACTTTTTTGAGTAGGCGTGGGGTGGTTTCCAACCCACCATCCACTCCACCCACCGCACCCCGGCGCAACAAAAGGGCAGCGCCCGACCGCGGGTGGGCGCTCCACCGTCCGGGGTCTGCCCTTTATGGCCCCGCCACATCCCCGGCCCATCCCCGCACCGACGCCAACAAAGCGCCCACCCTCCGGGGCGGTCGGGCGCTGCCCGGCGGCACTTCGTGCCTTGAATCCGGGCAGGTCAAAGATCGCGAGTGTCGGTTGGGTGCCCACGCCCATCAATCCCCATCCACCCCGCTCCACCATCAGGTTCGCGCCCGGCACCGAGGGGTGAGGGGCGTCACGGAAACGGTCCAGCTGGACCGTTTCAGCCCCGCACGCGCAAAGCGTTGGCAGGCATTTCGCGCCCGCGTCGTGCTGAAAGCACGCCTCCAGCATGACGGGGGCGGGGTCGGGCGCGAACCGGACCTCTCGCGAAACCCGGAAAGTATTTCTCGAACGCCTGATCCTCGCCCATGTCATTCCCGCGCAAGCGGGGATCTCCCGCCACCGGCGCCGCACATCGCCGACAGATACCCGCTTTCGCGGGCATGACAGCTTGCGTGGGCATGACAGCTTTCGCGGGCATGACAGCTTCCTGCGACATGACGGCACCGCCATAACAGCACCGCCATGACCGAAAATGTAGGGCGGGGTTCACCCCGCCATATTCCCAATGAATCCCCGGGTCCGGACCCTAAAACACTCTAACTTCTCCACCCCCAAGCCCAAAAAAACCCCGGCACACCGGCCGGGGCTTTCGCACCGCAAATCCGGCCAAAATCACCCGCCGTCGTCCTCACCCTCGTCATCATCCTCGGCCTTATCCGGCAGGTTGAACAGGCTGTCCGCGTCGATGACCTTTTCTTTCTTGGCCACTTCATCGCCGCCCAGCGTAAACGTCTCCAGCCCGCTTATCAGGCTCGGGATTCTGGGCTCGGTCTCCATGCTCAGCGACTGTTCGGTGCTGACCAGCTTGCGCCGCTCATCATCGCTGATCGCCTCGCCCGCCGCCAGCTTCTTGGCGTTGGCCTTCTGCACCGCGGCGTCCAGTTCGGACTGTTTGCACAGGCCCAGCGCGACCGGGTCGATGGGTTGAATATTATTGATATTCCAATGGGTTCGCTCGCGCAAAGACATGATCGTCGGTTTCGTGGTGCCGACCAGTTTGCTGATCTGCCCGTCGGTCAACTCAGGGTGAAACTTGACCAGCCACAGGATCGACGCCGGGCGATCCTGACGTTTGGACAGCGGTGTGTAGCGCGGCCCGCGGCGCTTTTCCTCGCCCACCGCTGCCGGATTGAACTTCAGTTCCAGCTTGTGCAGCGGGTCCTTTTCAGCCGCCGCGATCTCTTCACCCGTCAGCTGGTTGTTGGTGATCGGATCAAAGCCTTTCACCCCGGTCGCCACATCGCCATCGGCAATGCCCTGCACCTCAAGCTTGTGCAACTCGCAGAAATCCGCTATCTGCTTGAAACTCAACGTTGTATTGTCCACCAGCCAGACCGCAGTGGCTTTGACCATGATCGGTTTGCCCATGTCTCGTCTCCTTGAACCAACTCCCTCCTGCGCCGCGCCAAATCGGCTGGCCCGGCCGGACCCTGTCCACGTTTTCAGGAAAGTTGCGCCTGATATAGTGCCCAATGCCGTCAAGGAAAAGAGCAAATGCGTGCCCTCATCGCTCTTGTGTTGATGGCCCGCATTGTTGGCGCCGCAGGTGAACTGTTGGCGCCGTTAAGATGAACCCGCCAAATGCCGCTCCTCACCGATAAACACTGCCGCGGTGCGCCACCTTCACGACCAGAACCAGCCACACCTCATCCTCGCGCTTGCACAGCAACCGATACGCCCCGACCCTAAACTTGAAAAACCCGCGCCGATCGCCCGCCAGCGGCAGCAGATGCGCCTTCGGATCGACCAGCAATTTCTCTTCGATCGCCACCCTGATCCGCGCCCGAACCTTCGGGTCTGGCGCGCGCAGTTGCCTGGCGGCGGCCTTGGTGAACTCGACCCGCCAACTCACTCGTCGCCGAACGCCTCATCCAACGACACCGTCCTGCCACCCTCATTGATATGCGCATCATAGGCCGCCATCGCCGCACCGTAATCTTCCAGATCTTCCAGCCGCTGGCGCAGGATCAGCTCAAGGCCCTTCTTGATGTAATAGCTTTTTGACCGCTCCTCGGCATCCGCAACGCGGCTCAACAATGCCGCCAGCTCCGGCGGGATTTGCGATGTGACAGTAACAGCAGGCATTTTGTCATCCTTTTTGATCGATGCGCACTATAGGTGATAATTGAATAGGTTTCAATAATAACTATTGGTATCTATTAATTTTCCTGACAATATGCCATTCTTTCTTGCACAAATATCCGCGCCGCAGGCATCGCAGACGCTCCAGAGTCCGCAATCCTATCCAGCGGTGCGAATAAACGTCCCGTTTTGCAAGTCCTTCATCGCCGTTGCCAGCTCTTCACGTGTGTTCATCACGATCGGTCCATGCCAGGCCACTGGTTCCTGGATCGGTCGGCCCGCGACCAGCAGGAACCGCATGCCGTGCGGCCCGGCCCGCACCGCTATCTCGTTGCCTGAATCAAATCGCACCAGGGTCCGGTTGCCGGTCATGTCACGGATGTTCAGTTCCTGCCCGGCAAGCTCTTTTTCCACCCGCACACCTTGGGGCGCCGAGGCATCGCGAAATCTCCCCGCGCCCGCGAAAACATAGGCAAAAGCGTTTGAATGGGTATCGACCGGCAAGGTTTTTTTCACATTCGGCGGGATTGAAACGTCCAGATACATCGGTTCTGCCGCAATCCCGTCCACCGGGCCGACCTGACCCCAAAACGCCCCGGTGATCACCCGCACTTTGGTGCCATCATCATCGATTACTTCCGGAATATCGCTGCCCTGAATGTCCTGATAACGCGGCGCGCACAGTATGTCAGCAGACGGCAGATTGGCCCACAACTGAAACCCGTGCATCTGCCCGGCAGCATTTCCCTTGGGCATTTCCTGATGCATGATGCCCGACCCGGCGGTCATCCATTGTACCGATCCGGGGCCCAGAACGCCGCTGTTGCCAAGTGAATCCTGGTGTTCCACTTGGCCCTCCAACACGTAAGTTATGGTCTCGATCCCTCGGTGCGGATGCCAGGGGAAACCTTTGGCATACAGATGCGGCTGGTCATTGCGAAAATCATCCAACAGCAGGAACGGATCACTTTCGGCAGGATCGCCGAATCCGAACACCCGGTGCAGGTGAACACCGGCGCCTTCAACGGTCGGTTGCGCCACCGACTGCGATCTTACTGGGCGGAACGACATGGTATTTCTCCTTCTCGTTGCTCAGACACCTAATGCTTGCTGCACCATTTTTAAGCCCTGCCGCCGCGCAGCAGTTATGCAAATCGGCATCACCGGTTCAGGCGACCTTCAGCACGATCTTGCCGATATGGGCGCTGCTTTCCATCCGCTCATGCGCGCGCGCCGCATCGGCCAGATCAAACTCAGAATCCAGCACCGGCGCAATCCGTCCGGCGGCCAGCAGTGGCCAGACTTTTTCGTTCAGTTCCTCAGCGATTCGTGTCTTGGCCAGATCCGATTGCGGGCGCAGGGTTGAGCCGGTGATGCTCAGCCGCCGGGTCATGATCTGGGCAAAGTTCAATTCCACCTTCGCGCCTTGCAGAAACGCAATCTGAACCAATCGGCCATCATCGGCCAGCGCCTTGATATTCCTTGGCAAATACGGACCGCCAACCATGTCCAATATCAGATCCGCACCGCCCTCGGCGCGCAGAACCTCGACAAAATCTTCATTGCGGTAATTGATCGCCCGCTCAGCTCCAAGGCGCTCACAGGTCTCGCACTTTTCCGTCGATCCTGCGGTCGCAAACACCCGCGCCCCGAACACATGCGCCAGCTGAATCGCAGTGGTGCCGATGCCGGACGACCCGCCATGCACCAAAAACCGTTCGCCGGCTTTCAGCCCGCCCCGCATAAACACATTCGACCAGACGGTGAAATAGGTCTCTGGCAGACAAGCCGCTGTTTTTAAATCGATATCGCCCGGCACCGCCAATGCGTGCGCCGCCGGGGTCACCGCGTATTCAGCGTAGCCACCGCCGGGCAACAGCGCGCACACCGCATCGCCCACCGCCCACTCGCTCACCTCTGGGCCAACTTGCGCAACGGTGCCGGACGCCTCCAGCCCCGGCAGGTCAGATGCGGTTGGCGGCGGTGCATATGCGCCTGCCCTTTGCAACACATCCGGACGGTTGACCCCGGCATATGCTATGCGGATCAGAATCTGCCCGGAGCCGGGCTGAAGCACCGGGCGCTCAACCAGTTGCAACACTTCCGGACCACCGGGGCGTGAAATCTCAACGGCCCGCATCGTATTGGGAAGGCTCATGAATTCCCCTGTCTCGGCATCGGCCAGCAGCCAGGAAGATCAGATCGCGGCGTGCCTGACGGGGCTTTGATTCCACTCAGAGCTGCGTCAAAGAACCTGACCAGCGGGCTCAGACCGGGCGATTCCCGCACCCGCGATTTGAACTTTTCAAACCGCATCACATCAGCAATACGCCGGTCCACAAACGTCCAGGTCGCAGCGTGACCCTCAGACGTGTCGCCCAGCCAGAACAGCACGCAAGAGCCATAGACCCCGCTCAGGATCACTCGCTTGGAATACCAGTTGATATCGTCCGAGGTATCGCCAAGCGCGACCCAGATGCGGTCCGCCGTGCCCCAAACCAGTCTGGTCCCTTCGGCAGCATACTGGGGCAGCGAAAACAGCGTCATTGCCCGCCGGACAAGTTCTTTGTCTTCAACGGCTTGCAGACGAAATCGCACCAGCGCCGCGACTTTCTCGCTATAGCGCATCGCCGAACGATCCGCGGCCTGCAGGCTTGCCACCATCGCGTCATCGCCGCGCGCATGATACGCCGCCGCCATCGCCACCGCGCCGCGCGGAAATAGCGCGCGCGCTTGCTCAACGCTGATCGCTATGTCTTGCGCGGCTGCAGTCAGCGTGGCCGCGCTCCAGCCGTCAAACGGCACATGGGTCAGCGCCGCATCGAGCAATTTATCCTTTGTATTCCGGGTCATATCGGCACCTGCACTTTGAGCTTCACGGGCAGTAGACAAGGCACAGACGCCCTGCTATACGGCCCGTTCCTGCGAATTTTCGAAACTCTAACTTAGGAAGATGGTGAAAACCACATGCAGGTCAGTGTTCGCGACAACAATGTCGACCAAGCGCTCCGGGCGCTCAAGAAAAAACTACAGCGTGAAGGGGTGTTTCGCGAAATGAAGCTCAAGCAGCATTTCGAAAAACCCAGCGAGAAACGCGCCCGGCAAAAGGCCGAAGCGATCCGCCGCGCCCGCAAGCTGGCGCGCAAGAAAGCCCAGCGCGAAGGGATGATGTAATCAGCCCGTTACACTGGGCGGGGCACCCCGCCAACGGATCAACCCCCGAGTGAAAACCCGAGGGTTTGTTGGTTTAGGGGACTGCCGCCGCTGGCTGGTAATTTGTGCTACTGGTCCTGCGCACCCGCCGACGAGTCACGGTGTTTGATGGTCCGCCACATCACCAGATAAAACAATGCGACACCGCACAACAGCGCAGCCGCGCCGATCAGCGCAATGCTGTTGGATGAGATCAAATTGACAAGCGTTTCCATAACGACTCCTTGCTCTCGTAAGATCATGTCTGGAAACAATGCCCGCGAAATATGGCGTATTTTCGTCGATCACGGGACAATCCGCTGACAATTGATTCCCCGGTGTCAAATTGAAACGCCTGCCGAATTGCTCATCGCGCAACGCAGCGCTCGCTCAAACCGGCAGCGCCGTCGTCTTGAACACCGTCCGCAAAGCAAAGCTCGAATGCATCTGCGCCACGCCCGGAAGCCGGGCCAAAAACCGGCGGTGGATCTGCGCGAAATGCTCGGTGTCAAAGGCCACCACTTTCAGCAGATAATCCGCGGTTCCCGCCATCAGATGGCATTCCAGAACGTCCGGGATTTTGGCCACCCCCCGCTCAAACGCCTCCAGCACCTCGTCGGCCTGGCCCGACAGGGTGATCTCGACGAATACCGTGGTCGGGCGGCCCAGCAGACGCGAATCCAGCAACGCCACGTAGCTCTTGATATAGCCGGATTTCTCCAGCTGCTGCACCCGGCGGTGACAGGCCGAAGGCGACAGGATTACGCGCACAGAAAGCTCGGCGTTCGTGACCCGGCCGTCCTTCTGCAATACCTCCAATATCCGGCGATCTATTCTGTCCAATTCTTGCATGGCAGGACTTTCTTCTAATTTTTCCGAGTATCGCGCAATTTATGACGAAACCATCTGCCAAAAACTACCCCTCTTTTCAAAGCAATTGCGCGCGCCCTGGCGCATACCCTGTCCAAATCAACGGAGAAACACCATGAAAATCGGCTGCCCAAAAGAAATCAAACCGCAGGAATTTCGCACCGGCCTGACCCCCAACGCCGCCCAGGAAGCCGTGGCCCACGACCATGACGTTCTGGTTCAGACCGGCGGCGGTGCCGGTGCCGGATTCCCGGATCACGATTATATCGCGGCGGGTGCAAAAATCGCTTCAACCGCCGAGGAAATCTTTGCCTGGGCCGACATGATCGTCAAGGTCAAGGAACCGCAGCCGGTTGAACGCAAGATGCTGCGCGAGGGCCAGCTGCTGTTCACCTACCTGCACCTGGCCCCCGACCCCGAACAGATCAACGACCTGCTGGCCAGCGGCTGCACCGCGATCGCCTATGAAACCGTCACCGACCGCAATGGCGGCCTGCCGCTGCTGGCGCCGATGTCAGAGGTTGCCGGGCGGCTCGCCCCGCAGGTCGGCGCCTGGACGTTGCAAAAGGCCAATGGCGGCCGCGGCGTGCTGATGGGCGGGGTGTCCGGTGTCGGCCCGGCCCGCATCGTGGTGATCGGCGGCGGTGTTGTCGGCACCCATGCGGCCCGCGTTGCCGCGGGCATGGGCGCCGATGTCACGGTGCTTGACCGCTCGCTGGCCCGCCTGCGCTATCTGGATGACGTGTTTGGCGGCGCCTTCAAGAACGGCTATGCCTCGGCCGGTCACACTATCGAACTGGTGCGCGAGGCTGATATGGTGATCGGCGCGGTGCTGATCCCCGGCGCCGCCGCCCCGAAACTCATCAGCCGCGCGAATTGTCCGAAATGAAACCGGGTGCGGCGCTGGTGGACGTCGCCATCGACCAGGGCGGCTGCTTTGAAACCAGCCGCGCCACCACCCACCGCGACCCGATTTACGAGGTTGACGGCATCATGCACTACTGCGTCGCCAACATGCCGGGCGCGGTTGCGCGCACCTCGACCATCGCGCTTGGCAACGCAACCATGCCCTATCTGCTGGCGCTGGCCGACAAGGGCTGGAAAGCGGCCTGCGAAGAGGATGAACATTTGCTGAATGGCCTGAACGTCCACGCCGGCCACCTGACCTATTTCGCAGTGGGCAAGGAGCTCGGGATCGACGTGTTGTCACCGCACCTGGCGTTAAAACAATAGCGCAGTGAGACCGGCTGCCCGACCCGCAGCCAGCGGCAAATCAGCAAGCACCGCGTCAGGCGCTGCTCCGATCCGCAAGTCGGGCGACGCTTGTTATTTCTCCGCCACCGGCGGCTGCCCGTGCAGAATATTCCCCCGCGTCGGGGCCGAAAAAAACGTCTTGCCAAGCAACGCCACAGAGAACGGCGCGCTCCGGTTCCAGGGCAAAAGCGAGATCATCCGCGCCATCATGCAGTAGCCGAACAAAACCCGCGCCACGGCCCCGGCCAACGGCACCCACTCCACCAGCCGCGTCGGATCAAAAGTAAGCGTCCGGTGTGCCCCGCCTAACGGCGCAGATTTTGATGGGTTAGTGTCCACCATTGATAGTGGACACTTAGGGGCACTCTATGGCTGTGAAGCAGAAGAAGCGGCGTTGGCCGGATGATGAGAAGCGTTCAATCTGTTTTCAGACGACGGCGGCTGGTGTTTCGGTTGCGCAGGTTGCACGTCGGTATGCGATGAATGCCAATCTGATATTCAAATGGCTGAAGGATGATCGGTATGCTCCCGCCGTGGATGTTGTGCCGGAAGCTGACGGCCCTGTATTTTTGCCAGTCGGGATTGAAGCGTCAGCCAGCGTTGATCTAGCCGTGACCAGCACTCCGTCAGGCCGAATTGAGATCGAGCTATCCAACGGTCACCGGATTATAGCCGAGGGCGGTTTTGATGCGGATATGTTGGCACGTTTGTTGAAAGGGCTTTCTTCGTGATCCCCGTGCCAAGCAACACACGGGTCTGGCTGGCGGCGGGCGTGACAGACATGCGGCGGGGTTTCAATACTATGGCGGCACAGGCCGAGCAGGTTTTGGCAGAGGATCCGTTTTCCGGCCATCTATTTGTGTTTCGGGGGCGGCGTGGTGATTTGCTCAAAATTATCTGGTGGGACAGCCAAGGAGCCTGCCTGTTTTCCAAGCGTCTTGAACGGAGCCGGTTTGTTTGGCTGCCGCTAAAGACGGCAAGGTCTGCCTGACGTCGGCGCAACTGGCGATGCTGCTGGAGGGCATTGACTGGCGCATTCCACAGCGGCCATGGCGGCCTTTGAAAGCAGGGTAATCAGGCGTAAATATCAAGTAATATAGGCGTTTATGGATTCACATTCAGGGCGCAATTCTGTATAGAATAGCCATGTTGCACGCCCTTGATAACCTGCCAGAAGACCCCGTTGAACTACGGCGTGTCACCGAGCTTTTAGCGTCAGAGGTGAAGGCACAGGCGCTGATGATCGAGAAGCTTCAGCATCAGCTACACGGGGCAAACCGGCACCGTTTCGGATCCAAATCCGAGGGCATGGATCAACTGCAATTGTTTGCCGAGAATGAAGAGATTGCAGAGGCGGCGGTAAAGGCCGCAGAAACCGCGCCTGCTGAACCGATAGAGCTGAAGGAAAAGCCAAGGCGCAAACCGCTGCCCGATCATCTGGAACGTATCAAGCAGGTTTTGTCTGTTGGCGAGGATTGCCCTGAGTGCGGTGGCGATCTCTCAAAGCTGGGCGAAGATATTACCGAAGAGCTGGAATACATCCCGGGCCGCTTTGTGGTGAACAAAATCACCCGACCGCGTATGGCCTGCCGTCGCTGTGAGGCGATATCGCAAGCCCCGATGCCCTCGCGCCCGATTGAACGGGGCCGACCTGGTCCCGGCCTGCTGGCGCATGTTCTGGTGAGCAAGTTTGCAGATCATCTGCCGCTTTACCGCCAGTCGCAAATTTATGCCCGTGAGGGTGTCGATCCGGATCGCTCGACTATGGCAGATTGGGTGGGCAAATCTACCGGGCTTCTGGAACCATTGGCCGAGGCCATTGCAAAACGGGCCAAAGGTGGCACATCCCTGTTTGCAGATGATACCCCACTGAAGATGTTAGCCCCAGGAAACAAAAAGACCAAGACAGCCCGCATCTGGGCCTATGTCAGAGACGAACGACCATGGTCCGGCCCGTGCGCCACAGGCGCACAAACAGACAATCTGTCCAGCTGTGCTGGACGGGCACCGCCCTGCGTTTGGTATCAGTTCACAGTGGATCGAAAGGGTGAGCACCCGGTCAAGCACCTGTCTGGTTATCAAGGCTGGGTGCATGCGGATGGCTATGCCGGTTTCAACGGCGTGTTCGGTGAAGGTAAAGCCACGGAAGTGGCCTGCATGGCCCACATCCGACGCAAGTTTGTCGATGTGTTTGCCGCACAAGGTTCCGCCATTGCCGAGGCGGCCATCAAGCGGATTGCGCAATTGTATGGTGTGGAAAAACAGGCAAGGGGCCAATCTCCCGAGGCCCGTGCTGCTCTGCGTCAAGAAAATGCAAAGCCCATCTTCGATGATCTGGAAGAATGGTTGCGCGACCAATTGCCCAAAATATCGGGCAAATCACCTTTGGCAAAGGCCATTCGATATGCCTTGGGCCGTATGCCCGATAACAACACCGCCGAACGCGCCATGAAGCCCGTCGCCATAGGCCGCAAGAACTGGATGTTTGCCGGATCACAACGTGGTGGAAACTCCATGGCCATCGCCTTCACTCTGATCGAAACCGCCAAACTCAACGGCGTTGATCCACAGGCATGGCTCTCTTGGGTTCTGGAGCGTGTCGCCGACCATAAAATTAACAGGCTAGACGAGCTGATGCCGTGGAATTACAGCCCGGAAGTGTAACCACCGGACGCTTACGATCAAAATAGGTCAGCAGCAAAAGCAACAGAACCGCTATCCGCAGCTGCACGGGAAACGCTGCAATACTGCCTTCGCGCATAAAATAAGGGGTGTATCCCCTTAAAACAAGTAATCCGTGACCCTATATTAAGGTCATGGAAAAGAGTAAATCAACATCCCCCGACCTTACCACCCTTCAAAAAATCCAAACTTGCCATAATTTAGGGATTTTCTCATATCCTATGAAGCATCTGCGCAGGAACCGCAGGCCCTGTTTGAAGAGGGAGCAGAGTGAGCTTCGGGTTTTGCGAATCCCCTTTTTTCGCCGCTTTCGGCGACTATTTGTTCATCTGCTGCGCCCGTTGAAACCGCCCAGTACATGGCTATTGCCATGACAAGGATAAGCCTTTCCAGTCGGTCTGGCTTTTTGATTTGGCTTTGCGCGATGCCAAATCCACGGGTCTTGAAGTCCGAGAACATAGCTTCAATACCCCATCGCATTCCATAATCGAGAACCGTGTATTGTGAAGGCTTTGCATTCATAGCGATGATCCAGGGCTCAGGGTGACCATCGTCGTGCAATACTCCGATATTCGTAAACACACCTGATCCATAAAGTTCCGCGTTTATAAGCCCTTGCGGCATCAGCTCCCTGATTTCAATGCAAGACAGCTCGCCACCTTGGTGCTGCAAAGTCAGGTTGCCCTTCAGGCGAATACGATATCCCCAACCAGAGTCCTGACACCAATGGATTAACCTTTCTGTGCCATAAAATCGATCACCCGTTAACATGACATCAGCCCCTTCAGGCATCCAATCCTGAATGCTGTCCAGTAACTCTTTTTGGAGAGAAAACCCAATATTGCCTTTTGTCTTGCGCACGCGCCAAGCCACAGGCAAGGCGCGATCACGCATGCGCACTGACAGCATCAAGACTTCATGTCCGTCATTGATATGGCTTTGATCCATCAGCAAAACGATGGTCTCTCCGTTGGAGGCCAAACGGGTGAATACATCTCCAGCATAGGCCTGCATGATTTCCGCGCAATCAATGTGGGAATTGCTCAAAACACGGGAAACATACTGGTACCGATGATCTTTTGTGCCAATGTGACGCGGTAAAGCCGCCGATAATTCCATCAAATTCGCACTTCGCACATCAAGAACGATGCTCGAAAGCAGTGTAAGGCCTTCGCAGCGGGATTTATGAAACTTTGGAAGCCGCTCTATAAAATCAGCCTTGATAGCTTCGTTTACCCCAGAAAAACCCAATGAAACAACCATACAACATCTCCAATTCTATAACAGGAGACTCCTTGAATCACAGCATGTGGACAGATGGCAAGCTTAATTCGCTAAATTGAAGGGTGGTAAGTCCCCCGACTTCAGCGTTCGCGATTTTTTCAAACGGTTCCCGGATGATGAAGCCTGCCTTGAGCACATCTATACCGTCCGTTTCGGCGAACGTCACGTGTGTAAAGCTTGCGGCGTAGATAGCACGTTTCACCGCATGAGCAACCGCCGTGCGTGGGCTTGTGCCGCGTGTGGCGATCATCTTTACCCGACCGCTGGCACAATCTTTTAGGACACCCGGACGCCGCTCCAAGTTTGGTTCTACGCGATCTATCTGTTTGTCACCACGCGCCACGGTGTAAGCGGCAAAGAACTGCAACGCCAGCTTGGCGTAACTTACAAAACAGCATGGCGGATCGGCCACAAAATCCGTGAACAAATGGACAAGGGCGAAGTCAAGCAATTGCTAACGGGGCATGTCGAGATTGACGAAGCCTATGTCAGGGGAATCGCATGAAGGTTATGTCCGGAGAATTTGCAGTAAGAACCGATTGTTCCATCCGGCCTTTTTGCGCATGACCCTGAGCGATTTTTTATCTTTTGCCTTGTTGAGCAGATTCATTGCCATGTGTTTGATGACGGCAAAATTCTTGGGGCCGTGATCCTTACGAACACGGCTGTCATCATCGCGGAATGTGACGTCGAGCACCCAGTGGAGGCGGTTTTCAATCCCCCAATGGGAGCGTACCGCATGGGCAAAGTGCGGCGCATCTTTCGGTAGAGACGAGATGAAGTATCGGGTTTGTTGTGTTGTTTTCCCGTTGCTTTCACGGATCGAGACAACGCGACCAATACTGGTCAGGCCCGCCCAACCCGGATGGCGCTCTTGCAGCCATTCTATGGTGTCACTCTGGGTGTAGGTCCGGGTCTCAATCCGACCTTTATCGCCATCAACAGTCTGTAACGACGCAGTATTTTCATGCTCCCTCTCTTCAAACCACAGTTTCACATCCTCAAAAAGGCTGCTCTGATTTCCCTTGAGCGCCAGCACGTAGTCGGCCCCCTTGTCGCGGATTTTGCAGGCAATCTGGCGTTGGCACCCCATCGCGTCCAGCGTCACGATCGCGCCCTCAACGTGGAGCAAATCCAAGAGCAATGGAATGTCCTTGATCTCGTTCTTTTTGTGCGCACTTGCCCGCTGACCCAGTACCAGACGCAGATCATCACAGTAGGCCGAGATCAAATGCAGAGGTGTTTCACCACCGGCCTTTGACCCGCGCATCGTCTTGCCATCGACGGCCACAATCGAGCCTTCAACGCGTCCCGCCAGGCCAGCAGCCCATTGCGCAAAGGCTGTACTGAACTTCTCCGGATCAAGCAGCCGAAACACCGTTGAAAGCGTGTCATGCGAGGGAATGCCGTGCTCAAAAGGGGCCAATTTGCGCAGAAACTTCAGCTTTTCTTCACCATATTCGACAATATCAACGACACTCTCGCCGCCCGAGACCACCGCACACAGGCTTAAAAGCAGGATCTCATCAAGCGGGTAAAGCACCTTCGCCTGCTGGCGAGGGTCAGGGATGGCCGAAATAACAGATTGAAATGATGTAGTCTTTTCCAAAGCAAGTCCTCCAGATGCGTGTTCTGGTGACATTGAATCAGACGTTGATGCACGTAGCAAACACGGGCCAGCTATTCATGCGATACCCCTGAGCCTATGTAGGCGGCAAGCGTCCAGGTAAACGCGGTCGCGGCGCGGCTGGCAAAACAATCGTCATGGGTTTCAAAGAACGTGGCGGTAGACTAGTTGCCCAGATTATCCCCGACGTGAAGATGAAAACCCTTCGTGCCGAAACTCTGGCACAAGTCGAGCGTGGGTCGGTTATATCAACCGACGAATTGCTTTCGTATGGCTTATTGAAACGCGATGGCTACACCCATGTCGCTGTGCGTCATGGCCGCAAGGAATGGGTTGTATTTGATTATCGGACGCAGCAGCTTCACCACACGAACTCGGTGGAAAGTTTCTGGCGTCAATTCAAACATTCAGTTCGCGGCACTCACACGTCGATCAGCCAAAAGCACATGAAACGCTACTTGGACGAGTTCACTTTTCGCGCGAACCACCGCGACGAGGTGAACGGGATGTTTGATCGGATTGTGGCGGCGTTTTGATCACAATTGCCGCAACTTCATCAAACTTGGCCTCGTCAACGGAGCCAATCTTAAGTTCTTCTTGTTGCTTGATAAACTTGTCTAATCGCCCTGATTTTTTGCTTCACTAAGGCTTAACATGATGTATTCCTTGCAAGAATCCCTTGACTCCTTACTATACCGCGTATATGTGACAGCACAATGCCACCAGAGGTTCGCACCTAATGGCGGCATTGCTCTTACCCCTTTAGGAAGGGGCAGGTGAGTGGCCGTTAATTAGCGGCATCCGGATAAGGTCCGGATGGGTTGCCAAACCATGCTTATCTCCTTTCTCCTAGAGTGGGTTGAACGGACGAGACCGCCGGTATTGGTGGCAAGCCTCGCCCGTATGACGTGGAAGTTGGCTGCGAACCATTTCCTTCCACATCACCTCTTTGAGGGGGCTCAGATGTTAGCGCGTTTGAGCCCCTCTCTTTTTCAAACCGAGCAAATCCTTTGTCCGTGACTGTGTACCGCCCACGATTAACCTTTCGGACAAATCCTCGCTTTTTGTAAACGAAAATCTGCGCCCGAATGTTCTTTGTTTTCGTGTCAAACTCCATTTTCTCTGCCATCGCCATAATATCCGCTGCATTGAAAGATTTTCCGCTCTCATGCAGCGCGTGGAAAATGTTCACCCACGATGAACTCATTTTGAATGCAGACGACGATGCCGGGGAATCGGCGGCGGCGGCAGATGCCAACGGTTTTCTTTGCTCTGGGGCGTCTTTCTGCTCGGAAAGAAAGCGTTCCAACGTATTTTTATAGGCGCGCAATTCCGATTGAACCGAAATTCGCTCTCGGTCCAATTCCGACAATCGTTGCCCAAGTTCAGAAATCTGATGTTCAAGATATTCTTTCATGTCTGCGTCGCTAGCATACAAACATCACGCGGGCAAGGGGCGCTCGTCTATCTTGTCGCTAACAAGGCATATGTCCGGTTTATGTACCATGCGATCTGTCCGGTTTTAGGGTGCTCCGAAAGGGAGCGCTTTATGACTAGGACAGGCATTTTACAGGACCTACGACGAATGAAGTTTTCAGATTATTATGAGCGAACGAAATCGCGGCAGCTGACACAGGCTGACGCGGCGGGTCTTCTTGGCATGTCGGAGCGCAGCTTTCGACGCTACAGTACGCGTTATGAAGCTGATGGGGCGGACGGGCTCTTTGATCGCCGCCTTTCCAAAGCGGCGCATAACCGTGTGCCAGTGGACACGATAAAAGATGTTCTGAGTCTTTTTGACACCCGATACTGGGATTTCACGCCCAGGCATTTCCACGAGAAGCTGGTTGAGGCCCATGATTTCAAACACAGCTATAACTGGGTCCGCCTGACACTCCAGGCGCGGGGACGAATAACCAAAGCTGCAAACCGGGGCAAACACCGCCGCAAGCGTGAGCGTCGCGCTCTTCCCGGGATGATGTTGCATCAGGATGGGTCAAGCCACGACTGGGTTGCGGGCCGGTGGTGGGACCTGATCGTGACCATGGATGATGCGAGCAGTGAGGTCTACTCCGCGTTCTTCGTGGATGAGGAAGGGACAATGAGCAGCTTCACCGGCATAGGGGACGTGATTGGATCCAAAGGGCTTTTCTGCTCGCTTTATGCCGACAGGGGTAGTCACTACTGGCATACGCCC
Organism: Paracoccaceae bacterium; assembly: GCA_965237505.1. GTDB lineage: Bacteria > Pseudomonadota > Alphaproteobacteria > Rhodobacterales > Rhodobacteraceae > NVTR01. The sequence continues at coordinate 296,179 of CBDEFR010000009.1, forward strand.
GAGGCTGGCGGCAAGGTCGACAAGTCAAACCCGACCCAGGTGGGCCGCGCATTGGCCCACCTGGGCATAGAGTTGATCCCAGCCTATTCCCCCGAAGCGCGCGGACGGTCTGAACGCATGTTCGGAACACTGCAGAACCGGTTGCCGCAGGAACTGAGATTGAACGGGATCACAACGATGCAGGAAGCCAATCGCTTCCTGCGGGATGTCTTCTTGCCCGCCCACAACAGGCGCTTTGCAGTGACCCCCTCTGCACACGGGGAAGCCTTTGTTCCATTCGCAGGGGAACTGCACGACATTTTGTGTGTGCATGAAGAGCGTGTCGTGGGCAGGGATAATACGGTTCGTTATAAAAACCGTTGCCTGCAAATCCCCGATGACAGGCATCGCCATCACTACGTCAAGTCGCGCGTATGGGTGCATGAATATCCAGACGGCCGGATTGCCCTGTTTCACGGCCCCCGCAAACTGGCGCTCTACGACGGCGAAGGCCGAGAAATCAGTTCAGAAGAAAAACAGGCTGCGTGAACCGCTTTGACCAGCCTAACCTTACTCTGTGGCAGCGCTCGCCTTCGGCTCGCACAGCCACAGAGTAAGGAAGACAGAAGCGGACAATTGCCATGGTACATAAACCGGACAAATCGAAATGTTCTCGACAGGGGCGCTCGTCTATCTAATAACCCCGATTGAAAGACGGAACGTTTTATGTTTGATGTCAAATGCGAAAGGAGAAAACTATTGACCAAACTTTTGAATGTCCCGGAAAACCCCTGAGTGGATAACCACAAGTCACCGGGCATCGGACAGGCGGTGCAATTGACTTTTTACGATGTGGCGATACGTCTGGCGCGGCAGAAAGCGCTACGGTGCAAGCCCGTAGGATCGCGGGCAGTCCCTGCTCGCACCCGCGATTCTTAACTATTTGCTATATCACATGGAGACCTCAGCATAAGGCCTCTTTTCCAGCTTGATATTACGGAGTTCGGGATGGATTTCCAGTAAAATCGGATATTTGCGACTTTGAGGGTTGGATATGGTCAATTTGACGTAGTTTTATGTCCCATTTCCAGGTTTTGGCCGCACTTATCCAGCGCAACTCTGGTCGGGCAATCCGTAGAGTGTCAAGAATTTGGCCCCTTTGCGAACGTTATGAGCGATGGCTGCAATACCGTAGGCAGTCATATTCCTGGCCAACCCCATAAATCGTGTTCGGGCTAAGCCATAACGGCTTTTGTAAGTGGCAAAGGGCCGCTCGCCACCAGCACGAATAACAGCAATCTCATCATTGCGATTACGGTCATCATCCGACAGAGGTTTGTTACGGTAACCTTTGCGTTGCACCTGATCTGCAATGCCAAAACGTTTCAGTTTGTCACGCGTCTCCCGGGAACTGTAAGCCGCATCCGCGTAAAAGGCACTCTCATCGCCCAATAAAAGCGTATCGCGTTCGACGCTGTCATGCACATTACCCGCAGTGACTGTCTGGCGTTGAATGAAGCCGTCCTCATCCACACCCGTATGAACCGAGTATCCATAGGTGGATTTTAGATTGCCACGGCTGTCTTTCCTGACATGCCAGCCCGCGTCCTTATCGCGCTTTGGCTGACCATCTTTACCTTTGCCCGAGCCAGATTGTGCAGCCTCAACGGGGGTGGCATCAATGATGTTGATACGCCCTTCCGTCAGAATAATGTTCTTGGCTTCAAGCTGGCGGTTGATCTCCCCCAAGAGACGCTCCCACAGATCATGTTCAACCAGTTGATTGCGGAACCGCCCCAGCGTTGACGCCTCCGGGACATCGCCGCCCAGTTCAAGGTGGCAAAATTTACGAAACAGCAGATCACGATAAAGGCATTGCGACAGCTCAACATCCGATAATCGATACCACACCCCCAACAGCAAACCGCGAAACAAGGTCAAAAGTGGATAGCTTGGACGGCCTGTTTTTGAGGCATAAATCGACGACAAAATTGGTTCGACCTTCGACCAATCCAGAACCGCTTCTGTGGCGTCAAGTGCATGAAGGGCGGGATGATCAAGCTCAGTGCTGGAAACGAAAAGTTCGGGTTGGGTGATGAATGGTTTTTGCATAACCGAAACTAACAAATATTCTTGCCTTTGGGAATCCTCAAGTTATGCTGAGGTCTCACATGGATAATTCTATTCATGTCGCAGTGTGAATTACTTGTTGCAAGGGGATACACCCCTAAAAGATTGATGGTGCGTAGGCCTCATAGGCGTACCACCATTCAAACAGTCGCCACGGCGGATAGATCGAATAATCGGCGAATGTGATCCAGGCCGGTCCAAAACCCGGCTGATACCCCAACTGCCCCGCCGCCCATTGCGTCGCGCCCCACACCGCGCCGATAACGATGGCGAAGGTAAGAACGATCTGGCCGTAAAGGAGTTTGGTGGGCGTCATGGAACTGCTGTCGGTTGAGGGGTATGATCCCGCTTAAAATCGACACCAGATCGCGACGAATACTGAATTTATTCAATACTTGGACTTCCAACATGATCCATGAGATCAATTGTCAGGAAGCATGATCCAACAAGATGAAACTTTATCCAGAAACCTTACCACCCTTCAATTTAGCGAATTAAGCTTGCCATCTGTCCACATGCTGTGATTCAAGGAGTCTCCTGTTATAGGATTGGAGATGTTGTATGGTTGTTTCATTGGGTTTTTCTGGGGTAAACGAAGCTATCAAGGCTGATTTTATAGAGCGGCTTCCAAAGTTTCATAAATCCCGCTGCGAAGGCCTTACACTGCTTTCGAGCATCGTTCTTGATGTGCGAAGTGCGAATTTGATGGAATTATCGGCGGCTTTACCGCGTCACATCGGCACAAAAGATCATCGGTACCAGTATGGTTCCCGTGTTTTGAGCAATTCCCACATTGATTGCGCGGAAATCATGCAGGCCTATGCTGGAGATGTATTCACCCGTTTGGCCTCCAACGGAGAGACCATCGTTTTGATGATGGATCAAAGCCATATCAATGACGGACATGAAGTCTTGATGCTGTCAGTGCGCATGCGTGATCGCGCCTTGCCTGTGGCTTGGCGCGTGCGCAAGACAAAGGCAATATTGGGTTTTCTCTCCAAAAAGAGTTACTGGACAGCATTCAGGATTGGATGCCTGAAGGGGCTGATGTCATGTTAACGGGTGATCGATTTTATGGCACAGAAAGGTTAATCCATTGGTGTCAGGACGCTGGTTGGGGATATCGTATTCGCCTGAAGGGCAACCTGACTTTGCAGCACCAAGGTGGCGAGCTGTCTTGCATTGAAATCAGGGAGCTGATGCCGCAAGGGCTTATAAACGCGGAACTTTATGGATCAGGTGTGTTTACGAATATCGGAGTATTGCACGACGATGGTCACCCTGAGCCCTGGATCATCGCTATGAATGCAAAGCCTTCACAATACACGGTTCTCGATTATGGAATGCGATGGGGTATTGAAGCTATGTTCTCGGACTTCAAGACCCGTGGATTTGGCATCGCGCAAAGCCAAATCAAAAAGTGCGTATTCCGGGGTCATCCGGCCGGTGATTCCGATAACATCCGGCCACCCATTCCGATTTGATCCGGCCGGGGATTCCGGGCTATCCGGCCACCCCAAATTCACCTGAGCGATTGCTGCTGCGAGGCGATCTGAAACGGGTCTATCCTCCTGCTCTTTTGAGCGGGAGTAGACCAGATGAAGAGATTGCCGATGCGGAAGATACGGGAGGCCCTGCGGCTTCGTGCGGATGGATTTTCAGGGCGTCAGGTGGCGCAGAGCCTGTCTCTGGGGCGTGCGACGATATCGGACTATTTCCGGCGTGCTGAGATTGTCAGTCTTGGCTGGCCGCTACCCAACGATCTTTCCGACGGCGACCTGGAGCGGCTGTTGTTTCCACGCTCGGCCGGAGATGTGCAGGGCAGTTATCCGCAGCCGGATTGGGCTCTTGTCCACCGTGAGCTTCGCCGGAAAGGGGTGACGCTGGCTTTGCTCTGGGAGGAGTATCGGGCCGTCCACCCCGACGGCTACGGCTACAGTCGGTTTTGTGAACTTTACACCCGTTGGGAGGGCCGTCTGTCGCCGGTCATGCGCCAGCGCCACCCTGCCGGGGAGCGGCTATTCGTGGATTATGCCGGGATGACGATCGATGTCGTCTGCCCCGAGACCGGCGAGGTCAGGTCCGCCCAGTTGTTCGTCGCGGCGCTTGGCGCCTCCAATTACACCTATGTCGAGGCGACCTGGTCGCAGAAGTTGTCCGACTGGATATCCTCGCACGCCCGGGCGTTCACCTTCTTCGGTGGCGTGCCGGCGCAGGTGGTCTCGGACAATCTCAAGGCTGGCGTCACCAAGGCCTGCTTCTACGATCCAGCGATCAACCGAACCTATGCCGACATGGCGGCGCATTACGATACCGCCGTCGTGCCGGCGCGGCCACGCAAGCCCAGGGACAAGGCAAAGGTCGAGGCGGCCGAGCTGCTGGCGGAGCGCTGGATCGTGGCCCGGCTGCGGAACCGGCGGTTCTTCGGGCTCGATGAGCTGAACGCTGCGATCCGCCCGCTTCTGGCTCAACTCAATGGCAAGGTCACCCGGCATCTGGGCGCCAGCCGCCGGGATTTGTTCGAGACGCTGGACAAGCCCGCGTTCAAGCCCTTGCCGGTGGAACCCTACGTCTACGCTGAATGGAAGCAGTGCCGGGCCGGGCTCGATTACCACATCGATGTCGGACGCCACTATTACTCTGTGCCGTATCAGCTTCTGAAGCAGAAACTGTGGGTGCGGATCACGCCACGCACCGTAGAGGCATATTTTAAAGGCAAGCGTGTGGCCTCCCATGCCCGGACGTCCGGCAACCGCCAGCATTCCACCCACCGTGAACATATGCCGCCGAACCACCGGTTCCGCGCAGACTGGACGCCCGAGCGCATCCGCCGCCAGGCCGCCCAAATCGGCTCCAACGCCGAGGCCTATGTCGAGGTGGTCATGCGCGAACGCAAACATCCAGAACAAGGATACAGAACCTGTCTGGGCGTGTTGCGGCTCGCCAAGACGTTTGGCCGGGGTCGCCTTGAAGCCGCTTGCGGTCGCGCCTTGGAGATCAACGCCCGATCTTACTCATCCCTGCATTCCATTCTGAAGAATGGATTGGATCGCAAACCTCGTACCCGCGCCACGGACGAACCTGCGATCACCCACCCCAACATCCGTGGCGCCGAATACTTCCACTGAAGGAGAGACAATGCTCAATCACCCAACTCTGGGTCAACTACAAACCCTAAAGCTTGACGGCATGGCCCAGGCTTTCGCTGAATTGGAAACACAGGACGGCACCGCCGATCTCAGCCACGCCGAATGGCTGGGTCTGCTCATTGATCGGGAGACCGCCAGCCGCGAGACCAAACGGTTTGAGAGCCGCATGCGCTCGGCCCGCCTGCGCCATGTTGGCGCCAGCCCCGAAGATGTCGACTACCGCGCCCGGCGCGGCCTCGACAAGGCGCTGTTCCAGGAGCTTCTGACAGGCAAATGGATTGCCGATAACCGTAACCTGATCCTCACCGGACCCTGCGGTGTGGGCAAAACATGGCTGGCCTGCGCGCTCGCGCAGGCTGCCTGCCGAACAGGCGTGACCGTGCTCTACAGACGCCTGCCAAGGCTCTTCGATGAACTGGAATTGGCCCACGGCGACGGCCGTTTCCCGCGCCTCTTTCGAAGCCTCACCAAGACGCAGTTGCTGATCCTCGACGATTGGGGCCCCGACCGCCTCACAGCCAGCCAGCGCCGCGATTTGATTGAAATCGTCGAGGACCGGTACGGTGCAGGCTCCACCCTCATCACCAGCCAGCTGCCGCTCTCAACCTGGCACGATGTCATCGGCGAACCCACCTTCGCCGACGCCATCCTCGACCGCATTGTGCACAACGCCTATCGACTGGAACTCAGCGGCCAGTCGCTGAGAAAGACCATGGCCAAAACCGGTGACGAAAACTGCCAAAGGTGATATCGAAAAACTCACGCCTCAACGCAGCGCGCCACAGGTGGCCGGATACTCCGGTTTAGGTGGCCAGATGCTGTCGGAATGGGTGGCCGAATACCCCGGAATGCGCAAAAAAGCCAGACCGACTGGAAAGGCTTATCCTTGTCATGGCAATAGCCATGTACTGGGCGGTTTCAACGGGCGCAGCAGATGAACAAATAGTCGCCGAAAGCGGCGAAAAAGGGGATTCGCAAAACCCGAAGATCACTCTGCTCCCTCTTCAAACAGGGCCTGCGGTTCCTGCGCAGATGCTTCATAGGATATGAGAAAATCCCTAAATTATGGCAAGTTTGGATTTTTTGAAGGGTGGTAAGTCCAGAAACGTTACAGGTTATTTTTATGATATTTATTTGATATAGTCTTGGATTACATTGGATCGGCGAGATTGCGGCAGCATTCATTGAGCAAAAACCGCGAATCGCTCCCCGAATCAGACCTTGGGAAACATCGCCATGCGCTTGCTTGCTCTCTCATTCGTCGCCGCAGGAATTATCCTGACCCAAACGGCGCATGCTACCGATCCAGAGTCACTTGATGTACAGGGTATCGAACTCGGCATGTCACTGGATGACGCGCGCACCGAACTTGTCGAGCGTGGTTACGAAAAAACGATTGGCAATGAACCGGCAGCCTTCGACGACATCGTTAAAAAAGCGCTCGATGAAATATCCGGTCCTGTCGGGTGTGGGTCTGGCATGGCAAACGTAAGCCATTGATTTGGCACGATTTGGCGGTCGATACGGACGGCCGAAAGCGGGCTTTCGTGACAATCCACCGTTCCAGGTCAGGATTCTGTCACGACGGCAGGTTCGGGCGGGGGGGAAGGTGGGAACGCTCCGCACCGCAAGATGCGGTAAGATGCCGTGCCGTGTGAAACCCAGCATCAGGAGCATCCCCATGCGAGCATCCCGATCCCCGACGCCCTCGTCCATCGATCTTTGCGGCTTGCCTCCCCGGGTTGGCGAGGCGGTCGCTCAGGTGGTTGCTTTCTGTCGCGAGCAGCTTCGATCGGAGCCATCTCCCGAGGCCTTCGAGGAGGGCGAGCGGCAGGTGCGCGAGACCATGAACACCCTCGGTTGCGAAGTCCTGGGCGCCTCCATCGAGAACCGGGACGGCGGTGCGTCCCGGATCGAGCGGAGTGGGCAGAATTGGTTCCGGGTGGCGGAAACACCGAAGACGATCATGACCTCGCTCGGTCCGGTGACCTACCGGCGTGCGCGCTACCGCAACGGTGCGAGCAGGACATCGCTGGTGCCGGTCGACGACGGCCTGGATCTCGTCGACGACTACCTGACGCGGCCGACGGCTCAACTCGGGCTGATGATGATGGGCCACTGCACGGCGCGGGAAGCGGAGGAGTTTTTCGCGAAGATCGGCGGCATGACGGTGTCTGTGAGCACCCTGCAGCGCCTGACCCGGACCATGCACGAGCGTTGGGAGAGCCTCGGCCCGGAGACACTGGACAGCATCCGTGGCGCCGAGGGCATACCGCACGACGCGGTCAGCGCATCTGTCTCGCTCGACGGCGTCATGGTGGCGCTGCGGGCCGGCGAGGACGGCCGTGCCGAGGCATGCTGGCGCGAGGCTGCCTGCGGCACGGTCTCCTTCCGCGACGTCGAAGGCAAGCGTCTGAAGACCCTCTATCTCGGCCGCATGCCCGAAAGCGGCAAGGTCACGCTGAAGGCGCAGCTCGCAAGCGAGGTCGCGCATATCAGGCGCGTGCGCCCCGAGATCGGCTTCGTCGCCATCGCCGACGCCGCCGCCGACAACTGGACCTTCCTGGCGAGCCTGTCGCCCGAAACCGAGGTGGTCGACTTCTGGCATGCCTGCGAACATCTCCGAACGGCGTCGGACCATGCGGTGACGGCCCACTGGTTCGAGAAGTACCGCGAGATCCTGCGTCACGACCCCCGTGGCGTCGCCAAGGTGATCCGGGCGCTGTGCCACCTTCGCGATACCGCAAAATCGGACCGGGCCGAGATTGAACGCGACCTCGCCTTCTTCCGTAAGCACCGCCATCGCATGCGCTACAATGCCCTGAAGGAAGAGGGCTTCGCCATCGGCTCGGGCGTGGTCGAGGCGGCCAACAAAACCTTGGTGACGCAGCGCATGAAGCGCTCGGGTATGCGATGGCGGATCGTCGGCGGACAGGCTGTTCCGACCTTCCGAGCCATGATCAAATCCGGCCGCTTCGACCGGGTATGGGCAGGACTGATGAGCGCCGCATCCACACCGGTCAACGACAACATCAGCCCCAGCGCTGCCTGGGCCATCGCTGCCTGACCTCAACGAACGAAGCCCCAACTAATCACTGCCATATGAGACTCGCACCCCTGTCATGCCGGTGCCGCGCGCTCATTCTGCCGCGTTTCCCAGGAACTCGCTTCATTTTCTATGAAATGATTTTGCAGCGTGGCCTGTTTATTTCTTAAAATCAATATCTTAACCGTTTCACGGTGTCGGACTTTCGTTTTACATCGAAAGCCGACCCGGTGATCGTTTCAAATATCATGAAACGATATCTTGACACCTTGGAAAATACCATATATTATAATAAGATAATCGTTTCACACTCAGGATAGATCATTTCATGGCACTGTCCGGCCAGGATATTCTCGATTACATCGCCGCCCATCCCGGCGCGCGGCGGGAAGATATAAGGCGGCATACCGCCCCGGATGCCAGCAGCCCGACGGTCTGGCGTGCCCTCAAGCGGCTGGTGGGAGAGAACAAGCTGGAGGTCTCCGGCAAGGGCCGCGCCACCGGCTACAGCCTGGCCGGCGCTGCGGTGGTCCGCGCCCATCTCGCCAACCCCTATAACCGACGCAAGCCGACGAACTACAACAAGGACTTCATCGACCGCTACGTGCCGGGCAGGAGCTTCTACCTCAGCACCGCCGACAAGCAGCGCCTTCGGGACGCCGACACGCCCAACATGCCGCCCCTGCCGGCGGGCACGTATGCCCAGCGCGTCCTCGAACGGCTTCTCGTCGATCTGTCCTGGGCGTCATCGCGGATGGAAGGCAACACCTATTCAATCCTTGAAACCGAGCGGCTCATCCGGTTCGGCGAAGAGGCCTCCGGCAAGGACCGCAAGGAAGCGGTCATGATCCTCAATCACAAGGAGGCGATCCAGTACGTCGTGGACAATCTGGACGCCATCACGATCAGCCGACCCGATCTCACCAACATTCATGCTCTGCTTGCGGACGGCCTTCTTGCCGACCCCGCCATGGCCGGCCGGCTGCGCCGCATGCCCGTCGGCATAACCCACTCAAGCTACAGGCCGCTCGGCGACCAGTTCGAAATCGAGGAAGAATTTACCATCCTCATCGAAAAAGCGGCCGCCATAACCGATCCGTTCGAGCAGTCCTTCTTCTTGCTCGTTCACATCCCTTATTTGCAGGCCTTCGATGACATCAACAAGAGAACCTCGCGGGTCGCCTCCAACATCCCGCTCCTGAAGGCCGATCTTGCCCCGATGTCGTTTCTGACCATGGATGACGGCGATTACATCGACGGGTTGATCGGGATATACGAGCTGAACAACGTTGCCCTGCTGCGCGACGACTATATGGACGCCTATGTGGCCTCGGCAGAGAACTATCGCGTCCTGCGTGCCGAGCTTGAAACGCCCGACAAGGCCGCGCTCGTCTACCGCGAATTTGTGCGTGAGGCCGTGCGACGCAGCGTGCTCGATTGGAAAGCGTTCGATCCCGCGCTGATTACGGCCATGGCCGACGAGGCCGGTATTCCCGAGGAGGATCGCACGCAGGTGGTCAATTACATCGGGCGGGAATTTCGCGGGCTGCACGAAGGCAATGTCATACGCTACCGTTTACGGCCGGCCGACCTGGAGGCCATCGGCCGAAAATAGGCGGGGAAGGGGGCGCGATAGGCCTGAACAAGATAATCTCGATCAAGAATACGGGCCGCTTTCATAACTGCTTGGCGTCCGGCGATATGCCACCATCGCATAGATCCTGAAATTTTCCACCTCGTAAGCATATGGCGGGTTCTGGACGCTGTTTGACCGCCACCGATCCCTATGCCCACGCTTGGAAAAGGCCGTACTGATATCGGTGGTTGCGTGCCCCCGCAACCAGCGTTATCGAACCGCCCGTAGTTTTGCTGCGGGCGTTCGTCGTTTGCGACTGAGCCACTCCTCAAACATTGGACAGGTTTTGGTGTGACTTAAGGGGAATTTTGCAGGTCCGCTCCGGGCTCGATGCCGTCGTTCGACGCCGGATGATCCAGAGGCCGCTTCTAAAAGTCGAACGTCCGAGTTTTGCCCTAACCATCTGCTTCTAGGGAAACGCTGTTAGCCACTATGTATCTCGACCAGATCGCTTGACGTCCTCGGCCGGATCGCCGATCACAAGATCACGCGCTTGGATGAACTGATGCCTTGGTGCTACGCTGCAGAAGCAGCGTAGCAAGGACCACCGATCCATCGCCAGAGCGCCTTCACCAGGCGGCAGCGCGGCATCGACGGCGCTTTCCAAATACCCAGTTTCAATCCAGTTAGGCCTAGTCGGCAGCGAAGCAGTAGAAACGGCCGGCGCCGCCGGTCCGCACTAGTCCTTCGACATTGCAGCCGCCGCGGGTCGAATGCACCGAATTCCATGAGGTGTTGCCGCCGCCAGTGCGGTCGTGATGGCCGACCCAGCCACGGGCATCCTCGGAATCGCTGGTCCAGTTCTGGCAGCTACGGTCCTCGCCGGCCGGCCAAGCCCTGCCGAAACTGTCCGATCCGGTCAGGATGTCATGCTGGTTGCGGGTACCTTCCGGGCGCAGCCTGGCGTCGCGCCCAATTACGGGCTCACCGGTCTCGGTCAGCGCGCTGAGGTAAGTCACGTTGTTGCGGTCGCGCTCGAAATCGCCGTGCAGATCGTAGACGCTTTTGGCGATCAGCTCGCCCTTGAAATTGTGCCAGGGACCGCTGCCGATGCGGTCACGCGCACTGATCGCCGGCGCGTCCTCGGTGGCCTGGGTGCTCAGATAGGCACGCCAGACCCGGTCGCCAGCACCGGCAGCCGCCGCCAGATTCTGGCAGATCGCGTCGGCTCCTTCCAGCCCGCCGAGGTTGCCGCTGCCGGGCACCGTGCCAGTGATGAAGAAAGTCATCGGCTCCGGCGGGGTGGTGTTGTCAGCAGCTTGCTGCGCTGAAGCCGGCAGTCCGGCAAGGCAACTGAGGGCTAGCAGTGAAACAAGACATCTTCTCAACATCGTTTTAGTCTCCCTGGTGAGTGGTGGGATCGTATCGACTGGATGAACCGATACGCCACAAGTGGAGTGATGGTCGCGGCAGACTGAGCGAAGTCTGGGTTCGGATCAAGCCTCCCGTGCAAGGTGAGCCGCGATTTAAAGGTTTAGATGGGGTTGCCGGACGCACACCTCTTAGCTGATATTCCCCAAGTAGCTTGGGCTTTGAGGTAATTTAGCCGCGTTTGGCTGTTTTCGCAAGGTTGTCGCTGGTTGCCTTGGTCAGTCGAGCGTGACTTTGATGTTTTGGTCTGTGTTCTGGGCCTCTGTACCTGTTTTTTGCCCCTGTCGCGCCGTATCGTCGATTTCTGGACACATCTACTTTGCCGCTTTTGTTGAGGTATTGCGGCGATGGCGCTCATGCGGGACATGGAGGTGCGCGTAGGCGCTGAATGGCTTTGAGGATGCCCTGGAAAAGGGAGCCACTGATAGCAACCTCAGCCAGTTGGAAGGTGATGGCACGGGCGTGTCGAACAACTCTTGCGCCGGTTTTGATAAGCCGGGTCTGCAAACTGGTGAGTGACCAGTCGGCCACCTCCTCGGGCAGTTCTACGCCCTGCAAGAAGATGCCAAGGTTATAGGCCAGTGCGTGAAGCTGAAGCCGCACCTCGTTGTTGGCAAAGCGTTTGCAGGACAGTCGCGTCCAGGTGATGGCCTGCTTGCCCTCCTTGATGTGTTGCTCTGCCGTGCCCCGCTGGTTGTAGAAGCGGACAACCTCCTCCGGCTCCATCGGCAGGTTGGTCACGATGAAACCCAAACGGGGAAACAACTCGTCCGGATGCCACTCGATTTTGGCGACCACCCGGCGCGGCTTATCCCAGCTTTGGGCCTGATACTCGAACTCTTCATAGAAGCGTTTGACCTTGGTCTTTGACGGTCGCCCCACTGGGCGGGTGAGACGATGCGCGATGCGACTTTCCAACACAGCGTTCTTCTTCAGGCGGACAGCATAATAATATTCCGCCGCTTCAAGGTCTTTGTACAGCTCCGGGATGGCAAAGGCGGCATCCGCCCTAAAGAACCGCATCAGGTCTCGCTTTGCATAGCGGGCGATGACGGGAGCCAGAAGCGCTTTCCATCCATCGGCACTATGGACGTTGCCATGGCGCAGGACGCTGCGCTCCAGATGACCAAACTGGTTGAAGATGAAGAGCGGATGATAACACATGCAGCCGAAGTGCCCGTTCCATGCTGTTCCTTCCTGTGCCCCGTGGGTCGGGCTGACAGAACTGTCCATGTCCAGTGTGATGTACTTCAGCCCTTTGCGGTCATGCACCGCGTCAATCCACTGTCCCGACAGATCAGAAAGTGCCGCGCGATTATCATTCACTGCCAGAACCTCAGTCTCAAACCGCCCCATCTGGCTCGCGGATGCTGCCTGTTCATCAACAGCCCGTCCGCCCACAATCTGGCGCATCACCGGATCGAGCGCTAAACGCTCCGCGTCATTGACGTCCTCGTAGCCAGCAAGGCGACCAAAGACAGACTGACGCAAAAGCCCGACAAGGGTGTGAACGCAATTGCGGCCCTTGCGCACGTCCTTGAGAAGACCGCCAGCCATATCGTGCAGGCTGAGCACTTCATCCAATTCCCGATACAGCAGCAACCCGCCGTCAGAACTGATCTTGGAACCGTGGAACTCAAGCCGTACCCGACGGTCAAAACCCAGTCTGACACCACCTGATTTGCCCGCACCCTCTGGGTGATCCATGATCTACAACCTTCCGCCACATTAACCTGCTGTAATATAACACAAATACGGGCTTGAATGAAAACAAATCCGTCAGCTACTTGGGGAATGCGGGCTTAAGCTACTATTTGCATCTCCCGATCGGATTGGGTTGTTTCATTTCTCTGCCGCAAGACCACAGCCGGGGGCTTGCCGCCAAGAGCGGAGTGTGGGCGCGTCTGGTTGTCGAAGTCGGCTCGAGCCACCGGTTCAGTTTTCCCGCGCCACCTCCGGAATTCAACTGGATTTGAAAAACAAATAGGTAATTTGCTGTGCATTTGTTAAAACGAACCACAATTTTCTGAAAATGGACAATAGAGGAGATGAAAAATGTCTGGAAAATTGAGCCGTAGAATATTTCTCAGGGGAAGCGCGATAGCTGCTGCGGCCGCAGGAACCGCAGGAACTTTAGCCACGCCTGCGCTCGCACAAGCCGAACCTATCGTTTTGAAAATGCAGGCGGCCTGGGGCGGCGGGATATTCCTTGAAGACGCCCAACACTATGTCGATCGGGTAAATGCGATGGCAGGTAACGCTCTTCGTATCGATCTTTTGCCTGTCGGTTCCGTTGTGAAAACCAGCCAGATGCAGGACGCAGTTCACCGTGGCGTTCTGGACGCGGCTCATTACGTGACCGCCTACTGGTATGGCAAGTCGCCGGTGGCGTCCCTGTTCGGGACCGGCCCGTGCTTTGGCTGGTCGGCGCAGGAAATGCTTGGCTGGGTACACTATGGCGGCGGCAAGGCGCTGTTTGACGAACTGATGGCAAATCTGGGTCTGAACGTGGTTTCGTTCTTCAACAGCCCGATGCCTGCTCAGCCACTGGGGTGGTTCAAGGAGGAGATCAAGGATAGCTCGCAGATGGTGGGCCTCAAGTACCGGACCGTTGGTCTGGCGGCCGACGTGCTGCTTGAAATGGGCATGTCGGTGGTTCAGCTTCCTGGAGGCGAAATTCAGCCGGCGATGAAATCCGGCCTGATCGACGCGGCCGAGTTCAACAACCCGACGTCCGACCGTGACTTCGGGATGCAGGACGTGTCCAAGCACTATCACTTGGCCAGCTACCACCAATCCCAGGAATGCTTCGAGGTGACCTTCAACAAGGACAAGTTCAATGCTCTGCCGGATGAGCTGAAGGCGATCCTGGAATATGCCTCCGAAGCCGAGAACTCCAACTTCTACTGGTACAGCACCAAGCGCTATGCCGAAGATCTTGTGACGCTTCGCGATAAGCTAGGGGTGAATATCTATCGGACACCGGACTCGATTATGGCGGAACAACTCACTGCCTGGGACATAGTGCTCGACCGGCTTATGAATGAAGACCCGTTCTTTGCCAGGGTCGTCGAGTCTCAAAAGACCTATGCGAAAGATGTGATGAACTATCTGAACCTCAACGCGCCTGACTACAAACTGGCCTACGACCACTACTTTGGCTGAACGAGGTTAAATCACGTTTCAAATCCCGGGGGCCGTTCGCCGGCCCCCGGATGCTATTATACCTTGAAGTGGAGACAAACGTGGAAAGGTTCGTTCACTCGATTGAGGGTCTGAGCATCTGGGTCGGGCGCGCTTTTGGCTGGTGTATCATGATTCTGACGTTGTCCGTCACCTATGAAGTTTTTGTCCGTTATGTCCTGAACGCCCCGACCGTGTGGGTCTTTGACATGATGGTCCAGATGTACGGAGCATTGTTCCTGATGGCCGGTGCGTACGCGCTTGCCCAAGACACCCACGTCCGCGGCGATGTGCTTTACCGTCTGTTCCCGGTGCGCTGGCAGGCTCGCGTAGATTTCGTGCTTTATCTGTTGTTCTTTTTCCCCGGCATGCTGGCCTTGTTCTGGTACGGCTGGGAAATTGCCTCGGACAGCTGGCGTTATAAGGAAGTGAGCTGGAACAGCCCGGCGCGCATCCAGATCTACTATTTCAAATCGCTGATCCCGATCGCCGGCGGCTTGCTGATGCTGCAGGGTCTGGCGGAACTTGCACGCTGCTGGCATGCAATGAAGACTGGCGTCTGGATGGAACGTCTCAAAGACGTGAAGGACACCGAAGACATGCTGGGCCATGAGCCCGAATTCACCGAATCCTGAGCTGACCGGACCGCGAAGGTTCCGACAGAGGGAATATCATGACGGACCCGCAAGTCGCCATTCTGATGCTGTTTCTTTTTATCGGGCTGGTCATGCTGGGCTTTCCGATTGCCTTTACGCTTTTGGCGATGGGAATTGGATTTGGCTATTACGCATATTTCCAGGGCGGCATCGAGACGATTGGGGACGTGTTCACCAACAATATATTCTATTTGCTGAACCAAAACACCTATTCCGTGATGGAAAACGATACATTGGTGGCGATACCGCTATTCCTGTTCATGGGCTATGTGGTGGCGCGCGCCAACATTGTTGACCGGCTGTTTTATTCGCTGCAGATGGCCGCGCATAATCTTCCCGGTTCGATGGCGATCGCGGCGCTGATTACTTGTGCCGTGTTTTCGACGGCAACCGGGATCGTCGGGGCCGTGGTCACGCTGATGGGCCTGCTGGCGTATCCGGCGATGGCGAACGCAAATTACGACAAGAAGTTTGCTGCCGGGGTAATATGCGCCGGCGGAACATTGGGCATTCTGATACCGCCGTCGATCATGCTGATCGTCTATGCCGCGATCGCAGAGCTATCGCCATTGCGGCTGTATGCCGCGGCCGTGTTCCCCGGCCTGATCCTAGCAGGTTTCTACATTGTCTATGTGCTGATTCGGGTATTATTGAACCCGTCGATCGCGCCGAAACCCTTGCACGAGGACATACCGCCAGCGTCCAAAATCTACATGGACCTGCTGATTTCCTTCGTCCCGCTCACGGTGCTTATCGGTCTGGTTCTGGGGTCAATTCTCGGCGGTCTAGCGACCCCGGCAGAGGCTGCAGCGATGGGTGCATTCGGTGGGCTGGCGCTGGCTGTCGTTTACCGCTCGCTCACATGGGCAAAAATGAAGGACAGCGTATTTCTGACGGCCAAGGCCACCGCGATGGTGTGTTGGCTATTTGTCGGTTCCTGGACATTTGCATCGGTTTTTTCCTACCTCGGCGGGCACACTGTGATCGAGAGTTGGGTTTTGGGAATGAATTTGCAGGCCTGGCAGTTCTTGGTCTTTGCGCAGTTGATCATATTTTTCCTGGGATGGCCGTTGGAATGGTCGGAAATCCTGATCATCTTCGTGCCGATCTTCCTGCCGCTGCTCGATACATTCGGCGTAAATCCATATTTCTTCGCAATGCTGGTGGCGCTGAACCTGCAGACCTCGTTTCTGACGCCGCCGATGGCGATGTCGGCCTATTATCTGAAGGGCGTGTTGAAAAAACGGATCGAATTGATGGATATTTTCAGGGGCATCATGCCGTATCTGGGGATCGTGATTTTCAGTATGTTTCTGATGTATCAGTATCCGGGGATTGCGCTGTGGCTGCCGGATTATCTGTTCGGCGTGTACATACCTTGATTCCTTTGCAGATCGGACAATCGCATGCCTAATGCGCTGTCGGCCTGTGACGCGGCCCGGAAAATCATGGAAGGCTCGCTTGCGTCCGTCGATTTGGTCAAGGCGTGTCTTGCCCGAATTGACGAGACTGACGGCCAGCTAAAGGCGTGGGTGCATCTGGATCGCGAACACGCGCTGGCTCAGGCGGAAGAGATGGATACAATCCGCCGCGCGGGTCGCCCTGTTGGGACGCTGCATGGCGTGCCGATTGGCCTCAAAGACATCATAGACACGCAAGATTTCCCGACCGAACGCGGGACACCGATATTCTCTGGCCGCAGGCCTGCTAGTGACGCCGCACTGGTCGAACGCCTGCGCGAAGCCGGGGCGGTGATATTGGGCAAGACCGTCACCACCGAATTCGCTTTCATGCATCCCGCTGAAACCCGAAATCCTCATAATCCGGACCATTCTCCTGGCGGTTCTTCCAGTGGATCCGCGGCCGCCGTCGCGGCGTTTCAGGTACCGCTGGCGATCGGAACCCAGACCAACGGATCGGTGATCCGGCCCGCGTCATTTTGCGGAACTTATGGTTTCAAGCCAACGCGCGGGGTGATTTCGCGCCGCGGCGTATTGCGGACCTCAAAATCGCTGGACCAGGTCGGGGTTTTCGGCCGAACGCTGGAAGACGTGGCGCTGCTGACCGATGTAATCGGCGGCTATGACCCCGCAGATAATCTGAGTTATCCAAGACCACGGCCAAAAATGCTCAATGGCAGCCGGGCCGAGGTTCCGGTCGAACCAGAGTTGATCTGGTTCGATCTGCCGTTCAATGACCGGCTTGCCGAGGATGCCAGGGCAGGTTTGGACGAGGTCGTGAATGCCTTGGGGGCAAGGGTTGAGCGATCCCCGGTTTCGGAAAACATGATCGGTCTTGTTGAGATACAAAATGTGATCCAGGAATACGAGTTATGGCAACATCTGGAAAAAGAGTTCACCACGCATTGGGACATGCTTAGCGAGACGCTTCGATCCGCCATCGAACGCGGCCGCAAAATCAGCGACGCGCAGTATGGCGAAGCGACCGAAATAATGGCGTCCGCCGCTGGATTTTTTGAAGGTTTCTTCAAGGATTACGACGCGATAATAGCACCCAGCGCCGCAGGCGAGGCTCCGCTATTTGAAGAAGGCACCGGAGATCCGGTATTTTGCACGATCTGGACGCTTTGTGGCCTACCGGCCGTCAACTTGCCGCTCTTAATTGGCGAAAATGATCTTCCGGCGGGGGTTCAGCTCATAGGGTCAGCCGAGGAAGATGATCGCCTGCTTAGAACCGCAAGTTGGCTGTTGAAGGAACTGCAATCTGGTGTAACTTAAGCCAACGAGGATTAGTTCATGATTTCGGGAATTGTCAAAATTATTGTTGGTGTCATTGCCACGATCATGCTGATCATTTTTATCGTGGGTCTTGCACACAGTATCTCGACTGGTTTTGCTGGTTTTTGGGGAGGCTTGCCGTTTTGGGTCATAATTATTTTTGTATTGGCGATGGCAATTTATGATTACTGGGATGAGTGTGTGCGAAAGAAGTAGCTGAATGACCGTCCGGCCTGTCGTTTGGATCACCCGAAAATTACCAAAGGCGATAATGGATCGGGCTGCGCGGTCCTATGATCTTGTCGTCAATGACGCCGATAGTTTGCATACTTCCGAAGACATTATCGCCATGAGCGCCCGTGTTGACGCTATCATGCCGTGTCATTCCGAAAAGTTTACTGCGGAAGTCGCAGGTCGGCTGGACTCGCGCCTGAAAATTATCGCCAACTACTCGGTTGGTGTGGATCACTGTGATCTTGCCGCCCTGCGGGGGCGTGGAATAGTCGTGACCAACACCCCGGACGTGCTGTCGGATGCAACCGCCGAGATCGCAATGCTGCTGATGCTTGGCGCGGCGCGGCGCGCAGTTGAAGGTGATAGAATTGTGCGTTCCGGCGGCTGGAAATTCTGGAGCCCGTCTTTCATGGTTGGCATACAGGTAAGCGGTCAACGACTGGGCATCATTGGCATGGGCCGCGTTGGCCAGGTAATGGCCAAAAGAGCGCGCGGCTTCGAAATGGAGGTCCATTATTTCAATCGAAATCGGCTTGTCCCAGAACTGGAACTAGATGCCATCTATCACCAGAATATTGAAAGCTTGTTGGGCGTCGCGGACTTTCTTTCTCTTCATTGTCCAGCGACACCTGAAACAACGGGCATGATGAACAGGGCAAGGTTCGACCTGCTGCCGGACGGTGCGGTTTTCGTAAATACCGCCAGAGGTGCATTGGTTGATGAAATCGCTCTTTTGGCTGCACTTGATTCTGGCAAGGTCGCGGCAGCAGGTCTGGACTGTTTTGTCCAAGATCCAGGCGGTAATCCGGCGTTTGCCAGGTACGACAATGTCTTCATGTTACCCCATATTGGCAGCGCAACACGGCAAACACGCGACGCAATGGGTTTTCGTGCTTTGGACAATTTGGACATGTTTTTCGCTGGGAAAACTCCAAAAGATAACCTTTGAACGTAAAGAACCACATTCATGCTCTTAGAAAATTCAAGTACCGTGATAGTTTCTGCCAAACATTTTATATGGATACTCAGAGGCGCCATGAAACACGCCGTATTTGCTGCGGTCTTTTTCGCATTCACTTCAGTAACTTGGGTTGGCGCCGTTGCGCAGAATTTCGACCGAGGGATGACCGCCGCTGAATACGGCGACTATGCAGCTGCCGTGCGTGAGTGGCGCCCGCTTGCCGAACAGGGCCATGCTGCGGCGCAGACTTCGCTTGGGTATTTGTATGAGTTCGGGCTTGGTGTCTTGCAGAGCGAAATCGAAGCAGCGGCTTTGTACCGCGACGCTGCGGAACAAGGCTTCGCCGATGCGCAATTCAATCTTGCGGTCATGTATGACGAGGGTCGGGGGGTCGAACTGGACGACGCCGCGGCCGCAATATGGTACCAAATGGCCGCTGAACAGGGTCATATCTCGGCGCAGTACAATCTTGGGCTGATGTACAAGTGGGGCGAGGGTGTCGCGCAGTCGGACACTGAGAATTTCAAGTGGCACCGCCTGGCCGCACTGCAAGGTCATGCTGCGGCGCAAGCGTCACTCGGGTCGATGTACGACGAGGGTCGGGGTGTCGCGCAAGATTATTCGGAAGCCTTGCTTTGGTATCGCCTGGCCGCCGAACGGGGTCATTCTTCGGCGCAGGTATATCTCGGTGACATCTACGCCGTGGGCCTGGGCGTCGCGCAAAGCAACGTACTGGCGTATATGTGGTATTACATTTCTGTTGCCAACGGCTCCACAGATGGTTCCGCAGGGCGCGACAGGGTCGCAGATCGGATGACACCGGCAGAAATTTCCACAGCTCAGTTGACGGCGCGCAAATGCGTGGAAACGAACTATGAAATGTGTGAATGAAGCGAGCTCTTGCATTTCATTTGCCCGCGACCGCCGCACTGACCATCGGTCAGCATAAACGTCTGATCAAGACCGGCCCACTATACCCGGACTTTGAACGCACCGTTGTCCCGCACCGTTTGAATGATGATTTCGATCAGATCAAATTGGGACTGCGAGCTGATATCTTCAAAATAGACATGGCTGGGCCAGGGTTGCAGGACGTTGTTATCCGCGGGCAGGTCAATGGTCTCACAAACCCGTTTGATCGCAGCAACAAATTCGCCGACGGTGTCGCGGATCTCCTGTTTGGCGATATCCAGATCAGGGATGCTGTTGCGGTCAACCTGCGAGGAACCAATGCCGGTGGTGAGTGGCACGCCGCGGGCAATTGCCTGTTCTTCGTAGAATGAAACCGGCACCTTGTCAGCCTCGAGCCGGATGATGAAATCGCGGCAGACGCTGTGTTTCAGGTCGGTCAGATGGCCCAGGTCGATGCTGCCGCTGGGGCCCGCGCCGCCGCCCCGGCGCCGGGCGCCGCGGTCCTTCTTGCGCGCCTGGGTGACATAGTCGCCGCGGTAATTGGCATCAAACACCCGCTCAGCCCAGGGTTTGCCGTCGATCATGTGTTTGATCGAACGGATCGCCATGTTTTTGCAATTGTCCGGCCCGATAAAGAATGGCGAGCCGGAGGCGTCTGACAGCTCGACCCAGCCGTTGGGAAATTCGCCGATGAAGTGTTCGATCCACGGGCCGAGGACCTGATCGGCGAGGTGATCCAGCAGATCGTTTACCATGTCCGGTGCGTGAACAACGTCGGACAGCAACGGTTCCTGACCGTAAATATCTGCCGCCAGGCTGTAGGGGGCCGATATTTGCAGCATCGGTTCCATACCGGTCAGCCGCTCGGTGACCCGCAGCACGTCGTTGATAATTCTGGGCACGTCGGTATTGAAATCCGGGGTGGCGAGCGACGGCCAGGTGTCATGTGTGATCAGCACTTTGTCCGGGTTCGCGCCCGGCGGGAATTTATCGGGATACATCATCACTTGACCGCAGGTCTCGCAACTAAATGCATAAAGCGCCCAGGTCATATAGAGCTTGTTGATGCCCAGCAGGCGGCTGACCATCAGGTTGGCGCGCACATAACGCTCTGGGTCGGTTTTGTAATATTCGGCGGACTCGACGCCGTAGAGGTCGTGCAGGATGCTCAGGGCAATCATATGGACCGAAGCAGAGACATGAACCGCGTTCGTCGGGGCGGGCACGGTGAAATTCGGGTCATAGTCGCCGACAATCGCAGCATCGAAAAGGGCGCGCACATCCTGCTTTGCGTCGGCGTCACCGGATTGCCAGCGCGACAACAGATCAAGCCCGGCGGGGAATTCAAGATATTGGGACAAATGCAGACCCCCTTTGCTGTGCCGCGGCACCGGCGATGAATTGGCGTTTCCCAACCAAGTTGTTCAGTTTGATCGTTATTGCAAGATCGTTTTTGCGGCTGGCGGAATGGTGAATTGCGTGGCCGCAGTCCTGCAAGGCACCGCGCCGGGCGGGCGCAACGTGTTGAAATGGATCCTGACGCTAGCTTCACCGCGGGTCGGCAAAGCGCCGGACCCTCGCAAATGCCGTGCCTGTTTCAGACAGAGCGTCAGCCAACAAATCGAACACCAGGCGAATGCGGCGGCTGGTATGAAGTTCGCGATGGGTGACCAGCCATGTCGAGACCGGGATCGGATCAAGCTCAGGCAAAACGCACTCGACGTCAGGGAACCAGACCGCGAACTCCTTTGGCATCACCGTGATGCCAAGGCCTTGCTTGACCAATTCGCCGACCACCAGGCCACTTGTCGAGGTCAGCTTGAAGTTGGCCTTGGTCAGCGACAGGCCGAGCGAATTCAATAACGCGACCATTCGCTCAGCGCTCTCATATCCGATGAAATGCGCGTCCGACAAATCGCGCGCCGAGCGGGGCCGGCCGTGGGCGTCAAGATAAGCGGGCGAAGCGTAGAGGTGGGCGGTGGATTCGCGCATCAGCCTTGCAATCAGGTCGGGTTGTTCGGGGCGCACGTGCCGGATGGCAATATCAGCCTCGCGCCGGGTCAGATCACTGACGGAATTCGAGGAGATTACGTCGACTTCGATCTCTGGCGCCACCTCGCGCAGCCGTTTGAGGACGGGGGGCAAAAAATATGTCGCCATCGCGTCGCTCGCAGTGATGCTGACTTGCCCGCTTATGGTCTGGGACTGGCCGGATGCGGTGAGCGAAATGTGGCTCGCGGCGTCGGCCATGGCCCGGACATGGTCAAGCAGTTCGATGCCCGGTTGGGTCAGGAACATCGACCGGCGGCCGCGTTCGAAAAGGGTGACGCCGAGGGCTTGTTCAAGGGCGGTAACCTGCCGGCTGAGGGTTGGCTGGGTCTGGCCGAGCGCACGGGCGGCCGCCGATAGCGAGCCCTCCTCGACGGTGGCGAGGAAGGCGCGCACCTGATTCCAATCGAAGTTTATCGCCTGCCAGTTCATATATTTTTGTATATCAACAATCCACATTTTCGCAATTTATATTCGTCTGGCGCATATGTATCAGTGCTGCGAAAGGAGCCTGACCATGCCAAAGACAAAAAGACCCGAGTGGCTCGTGCCCGCCGGATTAATCGCGCTCAGTTTGATCCCGGTCGCCGCGGGCGGCGTCCGCTTGACCGATCTCGCCGGAGGTGCAGAAATCACGCCGGACAATGCGCGCTTCTTTGCGTCACCCGTGCCGGTGGTGACGCATATTATCAGCGTTACGATCTACTGCCTTTTGGAAGCGTTTCAATTCCATCCGGGCCTGCGGCGACGCCGCCCCAGGTGGCACCGCACCGCCGGGCGAATACTGGTCCCGACGGGCCTGGTGGCGCCGCCTCAGGCCTGTGGATGAGCCAGTTCTATCAGTTGCCCGCACACGACGGAGAGCTGCTGTATGTTTTCCGGCTGGTCTTTGGATTTGGCATGATCTTGGCGATAATTCTGGGATTGGCGGCGATCCTGCGGCGCGACATTGCCCGCCATCAGGCCTGGATGATGCGCGGCTATGCGATTGCTGTTGGTGCAGGGACGCAAGCGTTCACTATGCTGCCGTGGATCGTGATCGTGGGCACGCCGGACGCGCTCAGCAAGGCGTTGCTGATGGGCGCGGGCTGGGTCATCAACCTTGCCGTGGCCGAATGGTTCATTCGAAGACAGCGGCCTATCCATTCCGCATCCCGCAATTACTTGACAAGACGGAAATTCCCAATGCCTCGCCCGACCGGATAGGCAAGCTCGCGCCAGCCGCGATGCGTTTGAGAGCGTTCAAGCGAAGCGCTGATGCGGCACTCGCGAGGCGGGTTCGGTGAGAAAACTCAAGATAGGCATCACAACAGATTTTGGTGGCAGATCAATGCAAACCCGAAAGGAGAAATCATGCCCAGAGCAGATAAATTGTGGGACAAAGTCGCAGCAAAATACGCGAAAAAACCAGTAAAAAACATGCAAGCCTACACCGAGACCATCGCGCGCACCAAAGTTCACCTGGCGCAGGGTGATAACGTTCTGGAGGTCGGATGTGGAACTGGATCAACCGCATTGTTACTCGCCGCCAGTGTGCGGCAGATCACAGCCACCGATATATCGTCCAACATGATCGAAATTGGCAGAAATAAAGCCAAAGACCAGCAAGTTGAGAATGTCAATTTCATCCAGTCAACCCTGTTTGACCCTCTGTGTCGGTAACACGCGATATGTCCGGTTTATGTACCAGATGATCTGTCCGGTTTT
Organism: Paracoccaceae bacterium; assembly: GCA_965237505.1. GTDB lineage: Bacteria > Pseudomonadota > Alphaproteobacteria > Rhodobacterales > Rhodobacteraceae > NVTR01. Next base: position 319,930 of record CBDEFR010000009.1, read on the forward strand.
AGAACGCCTCCAAGCCATGGAGGGAGGCGATGCGTCGGACGGAGCAGGTACAGGGACTGAGATTGATGAAGTTCGAGGAGGTTTACGGGTGCACCCATCGGGGTGGCTTGAGCCAGGCGGAGGCGGCGGAGGTTCTGGGTGTCTCGGAGCGCACCTTCCGGCGCTGGCGCGACCGCTACGAGGCGGAGGGAGCCGACGGTCTCTACGACCGCCGCCTGGGCCGCCTCTCGGCGCGGCGCGCGCCGGTGGACGAGGTGGCGCGGGTGCTGGAGTTGTTCGACACCCGCTACTGGGACTTCACGGCCAAGCACTTCCACGAGAAGCTGGTGGCCGATCACGGCTTCAAGCGCAGCTACAACTGGCTGCGGCTGAGCTTGCAAGCCCATGGGCGCAGGCGCGCGGCGCCCAGGCGTGGGGCGCACCGGCGCAAGCGGCCGCGCCGTGCCTTGCCCGGCATGATGTTGCACCAGGACGGCTCGAGCCACGAGTGGGTCCCCGGTCGATGGTGGGACCTGATCGTCACCATGGACGATGCGACCAGCGATATCTACTCGGCCTTCTTCGTCGCCGAAGAGGGCACCATGTCGAGCTTCCAGGGGGTGTCCGAGGCGATCCGGGCCAAGGGCCTGTTCTGCTCGCTCTACGCCGACCGCGCCAGCCACTACTGGAACACGCCCGAGGCCGGCGGCAAGGTGGACAAGGACACCCCGACCCAGGTCGGCCGCGCCCTGGCGCAGCTCGGCATCGAGCTGATCCCGGCCTACTCGCCCGAGGCAAGGGGGCGCTCGGAGCGCATGTTCGGCACCTTGCAGAAGCGCCTGCCCCAGGAACTCAGGCTCGCCGGCATCACCGACATGGTCGAGGCCAACCGCTTCCTCAAGGAGGTCTTCCTGCCACAACACAACGCCCGCTTCGCGACCCCGGCCGAGGACCGGGGCACCGCCTTCGTCCCCTTCACCGGCGCGCTCGACGACATCCTGTGCATCCACGAGGAACGCACCGTCTCAAACGACAACACGGTGCGCTACAAGCGCCTGGCACTTCAGATCCCCGCCGGCCGCCACCGCCGCCATTACGTCAAGGCCAGGGTCCGCGTCCACGAATACCCCGACGGCACAATGGCCGTCTTCCATGGACCGCGATGTCTGGCGCGATACCACGCCGATGGCCAACCGATCGACAGCCAAACCCGCGAGGCCGCGTGACCCGCTTCGACGCGACCGACCGGCGCCCTGTGGACAAGTGGACAGCCGCTCCGCGACCGACCACTTCCCCACAGGGCCAGAAACCGCAACAGAAGCGGTCAACTCATATGGTACATAAACCGGTCAACTCAGAATGTTCTTGACACCCTGTTTGACCCTCTGGAGGAAAGATCGATTGACGTGATCCTGGCGTTTAATTTTTTGTATTTGTTGAAAGATACGCCGCGGGCGATCCGGAGAATCAACGAATTATTGAGACCGGGAGGACTGTTCATTTCAAAAACGATGTGTGTTGCAGAGCACAGCAAGATCTTTCGAGTTCTCCTGTATGTCATGGAAAAACTGCGGATTGCCCCTTTTGTCAAATTTTTCAAAATCCGCGAGCTGGAAGAATTCATCACCAATGAAAATTTCCAGATCATTGAGACCGGATTGTATCCCGAAACCCCCTTACGCAGGTTCATTGTCGCCAAAAAGGTGTAGACCGATTTATTCTCTCAGTGTCTGATCCAAAACTAATTGAGTGATTTCCGCGAGTTGTGATTCAATCGGATTGATAAGATTCGAGGGAGATCACAATGGCCTGGACGGAAACCACTCGCGCCCGATATGAACGGCATTCGGGACGCTATGCAAGCGATTTAACTGATCAGGAATGGGGTTTGATCGCGCCATTCCTGCCGCCGCCTAAAACAACTGTTCGTCCGCGCAGCACGGCGATGCGCGATGTTCTGGATGCCATTTTGTACATCGCCAGCGCCGGGTGTGCGTGGCGTATGCTGCCCAATGATTTCCCGCCAGTGTCCACCGTGCGCTACTATTTCTATGGCTGGCGCAACGATGGCATCTTTGAAGTGATCAGCCATTTTCTGGTGGCGACGGCGCGCGAGTTTCATGGCAAGAAGCCCGGCCCCACCGCTGGTGTCATTGATAGCCAGACCATAAAAACAACGGAAAGCGGTGGCATTTCGGGCTATGACGCGGGCAAGAAAACCAAGGGCCGCAAGCGCCACATTGTCACCGACACGCTCGGGTTTATGGTTGGGTTGGTCGTGCATAGCGCCGGTATTCAAGACCGTGATGGCGCACCGGAAGTGTTGAAATCCATCCGGTATTCCCATCCAAACTTGCGCCATATCTTTGCGGATGGCGGTTATGCCGGACCAAAGCTGCGCGACGCTCTTGAAGGCATCGGTGACTGGACAATCCAGATCGTCAAGCGCTTCGACACTGCGGAAGGCTTCGAAGTCATTCCCAGAAGATGGGTCGTCGAGCGCACCTTCGCATGGCTCAACCGCTGCCGGCGATTGGCCAAAGATTGGGAAAAATCCATCGCAAGTTCACAGGCATGGATACTCGTTGCACATATCAGAACCCTCACGCGTAAAATTGCAAGGCATTGTAATCATCCGTAGAGTTTTGAATCAGACACTTAGGCGTGGTGTTTGCATTCGGACTTTTCACGGGCGCGAAGCGGACCTCCCTTTTTGATTTTATTGAAACGGTCCGGGACCAGCCCCAGCTGATACGGCGTGAGCGGTCTAACTTAATCGGTTCGAGACCGACATACTGGACCGAGCCGCGGCGCTTCCTTGGCGACGGCGTCGTCGTGAACCGGCTGGCAGACCCGGACCGGGATCTCATCTTGCTGCAGGGCTTCTTCGACGGGGGCCTTGAGATTCGGTTGATCAGGCGCAACGGGGAGCCCGTGCGGCGCTGGCCCCTCAGCGGCAGCGAACTGATGCAAGGCATCTCCCATGTCCGCAATGTCCCAAGCACAGATTGGAACTTCGATACGCATGGCGCGGTCGCGCTGCCTGACGGCTCGATCGTATTTAATCTCGACCATGTCGGGCTGTTTAAACTCGACAAATGCGCCCGGATGTCGTGGCGTATCGAAAGACCGACGCATCACTCCGTGGAAGTCAATCCAGACGGGACCTTTTGGGTTTCCGCCTCGCGCAAGCACTACGAGGACGATCCGTCGCCCCATCCCTTGTTCAAGCCGCCGTTCGCCGAAGATGTCCTTCTGAAGGTGTCCGCAGACGGTGAAATCCTGGTGGAAATCTCCCTGATCGACACGTTCTTGGCTAGCGATGAGGTCGGTCTCCTGACGCTGACTGGCGGCATCGCGCCATCCACAGTGCCCGGTTCGCGCTACGATTTTAGTCGCGAGGTCTTTCACCTCAACGATGTTGAAGAATTGCCGGCAGATCTTGACGAAGATTTCCCGTCCTTCAAGGCTGGAGACTTGCTGGTCTCGTTGCGGAATCGCAATCTTCTTCTCGTGCTGGATGGCGAGACGAGCCTCATCAAATGGTGGCATATCGGTGGCTGGGTACGCCAGCACGATCCCGACTGGAGCGCCGGCGGCGTTATCAGCGTGTTCGATAACAACCGCGACGGTACACGGACCGGGGAGATTTTCGGCAGCTCGAGGATCGTCGAAATCGCGCCCGACTCACGCGAATTGCGCGTAGTATACGGCCTTGGCGACGACGAGTTTTTTCATTCAACGCGTCGGGGTAAGCACCAGATTCTCAGCGATGGCCGACTGCTCATCACCGACACGGAGGCCGGCAGGGTGATGGAAGTCGACGAGAACAACGAGATCACCTGGGAATACGTAAACGGATTCGACGACACTTACACGGCACGAATTTCCGAGGGAAGAGCATATGACTCGAGTTATTTCTCGGTGCAGGACTGGAGTTGCGCCGACGAATAGGGCTTCGAACGCGGCCGCACAACTAGTGCGAACATTGATGAATACGCTTTCGGCTCGATCGCCTCTCGGTCACAACTAACATCGACCCGGATTGATTCTAAACATAAATATTCAGGGCAACATGAGGCGAGACTGCTGAATGTCGGCTCTGGCACATTTTGGACGTCATTAAGACTTTCCTGATTTGTCCGCTTCGGGCCGGATAGCGGACATTCGCTGCCCTATGCGCACAGGTCTGCTATGCTTCCCATCATGGCGTTCTTCCAGAAGGTAATTCTTGCGCACATTTCCCCCATTTCCTCATTACAGCGGCGAAACGCTTCAGATTGGGATCATCAAGCTCTGACCACCTTCAAAAAATCCAACCTTGCCATAATACCAACGGCCCTAGTCGTTGACCGTTTTGGCCCATTGTCTGGTAGTGATTGACGTGATTGGGGTTTTGTCGTTTGCAAAGAAGTTCCATGCTTCGCAACACCTGTCGACGATCTGCTCATAATTGTCGAAGACGGATATGGCGAGCTTGTTGGCACGCAGATAAGCCCACACATTTTCCATCGGGTTGAGTTCAGGGGAATAGGGCGGGAGTTTGAGCAGGGTGATGTTGTCGGGTACCTCCAGCTCTGCCGAACCGTGCCAGCCAGCGCCATCCAGAATGAGAAGGGCATGTGCGCCCGATGCGACGGTTTTAGCGATCTCGGCGAGATGCGCGCTCATGGCCTGTGTGTCGGCATGTGGCATGATCAGAGCGGCCGCTTCAGCCCGTTCCGGGCAGACGGCGCCGAAAATGTAGCTCCAGATATAGCGGGTGTCGCGCGGGGCACGGGGGCGTGTTCCACGCTCGGCCCAGATACGGGTGAGCGTGCCCTGCTGGCCAACCCGCGCTTCATCCTGAAACCATATCTCCGGGGCTTGCTGCGGGCTGTTTCCGGCAAGGCTGCTTCTACCTCTGCGGCGAAGTTTTTTTAAAAGCCTCCTGTGCATCCGGGTCGGATTTCGGATGCTGCGGGCGCACCGACAGACGCCGAAAGCCCAGGCTTGCCAATTGTTTGCCAACAGTTCGCTCATGCATGGTGACGCCGAAGCGCTCTTCGATCTTGCGTTTCAGATCAATGCGCCGCCAGCGCACAACCCCATCGGTTTCGGGGTCGGGACCCGCCCGAACCATTTCCGCCAACTCCTCCTTCTGTGCCGCGCTCAGCAGACAGGGTGGATCCGGCGGGCGACGGTTGAACAGGCCCGACACGCCCTCCGCATTGTAACGGTGGGCCCAATCCCGCAACGTCTGCCGATCCATGCCGCAGTTTTCTGCCGCCGTCTTGCGGTCAACCCCATCCAGAACCAGGGCAATCGCCAACATCCGTCGCGCCGCTTTCCCATCCCGGCACCGCGCCGCTTCCTGGCGAAGCTCGCCTGCGGACTTGTCTTTTCGCGTAATCCTTACTGCCATCAAAGCCTCCCTTGCCTTGATGCCACTGAATCAGATCACGCCGCTCGTGGGAATCCCTTTGAGTCAAATCTGGGGGCCGTTGGTATAATTTAGGGATTTTCTCATATCCTATGAAGCATCTGCGCAGGAACCGCAGGCCCTGTTTGAAGAGGGAGCAGAGTGATCTTCGGGTTTTGCGAATCGCCTTTTTTCGCCGCTTTCGGCGACTATTTGTTCATCTGCTGCGCCCGTTGAAACCGCCCAGTACATGGCTATTGCCATGACAAGGATAAGCCTTTCCAGTCGGTCTGGCTTTTTGATTTGGCTTTGCGCGATGCCAAATCCACGGGTCTTGAAGTCCGAGAACATAGCTTCAATACCCCATCGCATTCCATAATCGAGAACCGTGTATTGTGAAGGCTTTGCATTCATAGCGATGATCCAGGGCTCAGGGTGACCATCGTCGTGCAATACTCCGATATTCGTAAACACACCTGATCCATAAAGTTCCGCGTTTATAAGCCCTTGCGGCATCAGCTCCCTGATTTCAATGCAAGACAGCTCGCCACCTTGGTGCTGCAAAGTCAGGTTGCCCTTCAGGCGAATACGATATCCCCAACCAGCGTCCTGACACCAATGGATTAACCTTTCTGTGCCATAAAATCGATCACCCGTTAACATGACATCAGCCCCTTCAGGCATCCAATCCTGAATGCTGTCCAGTAACTCTTTTTGGAGAGAAAACCCAATATTGCCTTTTGTCTTGCGCACGCGCCAAGCCACAGGCAAGGCGCGATCACGCATGCGCACTGACAGCATCAAGACTTCATGTCCGTCATTGATATGGCTTTGATCCATCATCAAAACGATGGTCTCTCCGTTGGAGGCCAAACGGGTGAATACATCTCCAGCATAGGCCTGCATGATTTCCGCGCAATCAATGTGGGAATTGCTCAAAACACGGGAACCATACTGGTACCGATGATCTTTTGTGCCGATGTGACGCGGTAAAGCCGCCGATAATTCCATCAAATTCGCACTTCGCACATCAAGAACGATGCTCGAAAGCAGTGTAAGGCCTTCGCAGCGGGATTTATGAAACTTTGGAAGCCGCTCTATAAAATCAGCCTTGATAGCTTCGTTTACCCCAGAAAAACCCAATGAAACAACCATACAACATCTCCAATTCTATAACAGGAGACTCCTTGAATCACAGCATGTGGACAGATGGCAAGGTTAATTCGCTAAATTGAAGGGTGGTAAGCATCAAGCCTTTTTCTTTTGACTCGACTCGCCAGTATGATTAATCGTCGTCGCATTCTAAATACTTTGTGTGGCGATTGTATCTTCTCAGAATTTGGCACAAGTGCAGTCAGCACGCGGAAAAAAATTCGGAACGCTGATTCCGGATGGGGAGGAAACTGAAAATGCATAATATAAAATCCGTGTTTTTAATGTCCGCAATTGTACTTGGTACCCACAGTTCGTTTGCCTGGGCGCAAGACAGCGTCATCGACAATATCACGCCAGTCACGGACGCAATGCTGCTTAATCCGTCTGACGGCGACTGGTTGATGTGGCGGCGCACCTATAACGGCTGGGGCTACAGCCCGCTCGACCAAATCAACCAGGACAACGTCGGCGATCTGCGCCTCGCGTGGGCCTGGGGCATGACGCCGGGGGGACGGACACAGGAAACTCCGGTGGTCCATGACGGGATTATTTTCATCCAGAACTCCACCCACTTGATCCAGGCGCTCGACGCGGCCACCGGCGACCTGATCTGGGAGTATCAATATGATCTGCCGGATGACGCGCGTGTCAGTGGGGTGCGCAACAAGGCGATCTACGGTGACACCGTGATCATCGCGACCCGCGACGCCCATCTGCTCGCGCTCGACACCAAGACCGGCCAATTGGTGTGGGACAAGCAGGTCGCCAACTACAAGCATGGCTTCGGCTTTTCCAGCGGACCGATCGTGGCCAACGGCGTCATTGTCCAGGGCGCGACCGGGTGCAGCAGGGCCCAGCCGGGTGGCTGCTTCTTCACCGGGCACGACCCGAATACCGGAGCGGAATTGTGGCGTGTTCACACCATCGCCCGTGGCGATACGCCTGAGGGCAACAGCTGGAACGGCGTTCCGCTGGAGAGCCGCCATGGCGCATCAGCCTGGATCGCAGGGTCTTACGACCCCGAGCAGAACCTGATTTTCGCCGGCGTCGGTCAGCCCTATCCGTGGAACATGGAGATAGCCGGGCTAACCCCCAAGATCTCGGACCCCAACGTCACCAACGACGCGCTGTACACCAACTCCACCCTCGCCATAAACGCGACCACTGGCGAGCTCGAGTGGTACTGGCAGTACCTCCCGACCGACGGCCTCGACCTCGACTACGCCTATGAGCGCTTGCTCATCGACTTGCCGTTCAATGGCGAAATGCGGCAACAGGTGGTGACGACCGGCAAGATCGGCATCGTCGAGTCGCTCGACCGGACCACTGGCGAATGGCTGTGGGCTGTCGAGACCGCGCCGCAGAATATAGTGCTTTCGTGGGATTCAAATACCGGTATAAAGGAAATCAACCCGGATACGATTCCGATAATCGGCGAGACCACGTTCAACTGCCCGGCCGACCCGGGCGCGAAGGCCTGGCAGGCCACGGCCTACAGCCCGCGGACCGAGGCACTCTATCTGCCGACGGTGGAGTTCTGCTCTAACACCACGGTGAACCCGCTCGACCCGGGCGAGATTTACACCGGTGGCGGCCGGCAGACCTACTCTCGCGTGCCGACGCCCGACAGCGACGGCAATATCGGCCAAGTCCGTGCCATCAACCTGACTGACCAGTCGGAGATGTGGCAGTACCGGCAACATGCGCCGGTCACCAGCTCGACCTTGCCGACCGGTGGCGGCCTGGTGTTCGTTGGTACTCTCGACCGCAGGTTCTTGGCCTTCGACGACGAGACCGGCGAAATTCTGTGGAGCAGCGGCAAGCTGAGCAATTCGCTGGAATCCTTCCCGATCACCTACGAGGCTGGCGGCAAGCAGTACGTTGCGATAATGGCGAATTGGGCCTCCGGCCTGGGCCGGCTGGCATCGCTGACCCCGGAAGTGAAGCTTCCGCCGGACAACCCGGCGACTCTGTACGTCTTCGCGCTTCCCGACTAATCTGCTGAGCGCATCCTAAAACCCGGCCCGGGCGGACTTGGAGGCTTCCAGTCCGCCCGGTACCTTTGTGAGGTCTTATCTTGCCCATTGCTTTCGCGTTTCCACGTCTGGCTGGTCCGCTTCTGGCGTTGGCGCTGGCAGTTTTGGTGGCCGCGCTGTCGCCGGGGCCAGTTTCGGCTCAGGAGCCGGAATTCTACGATGTGCCCTACGCCTATGGCCAGTGGAACTTCGGCCGACGGCTGGATGAGGCGCAGCTTCGCTACTGCGTGGATCAGCGCGACCCCGCCTGGGAAGTGGCCGACGCCATCGCCGACGCCGTCGCCCTGGCCCTGTTGCTCGAGCCGCAGCGATACGTGGTCGAAAGCAAGATCGTCATGGAGGACATCACAATACAGACCGTGTGAAAACTCTGGGTGGCGGGGGATTCCGTCCGGCTCATGGCGATGTTAGAGTCCGCCATGAGACACATTCTTGGCATTGACCGCTCTCAGGTTCTGCTTCTGCCGGAAGCAGTGGACGATTACGTGGGCCGGGATAACCCGGTCCGTTTCATCGACGCTTTCGTGGATGGTTTGGACCTGGCGGTCGCTGGTTTCGAGCGCGCCACGCCGAAGGCGACGGGTCGTCCCGGCTACGATCCGGCGGACCTGCTGAAGCTCTACATATACGGTTATCTCAATCGGGTACGTTCGAGCCGCCGGCTGGAGGCCGAGAGCAAGCGTAATCTCGAAGTGATCTGGCTGTTGCGGCGTTTGTCGCCGGACTTCAAGACGATCGCCGATTTCCGGCGGATCAATCGGGCGGCGTTCCGCCAGGTGTTTCGGGAGTTCGTGAGGCTATGCCGCGAACTGGAGCTGTTCGGGCGCGAGCTGGTGGCAGTCGACGGTACTCGGATCAAGGCAGTGAACAGCCGGGAGCGGAACTTTACCAAAGCGAAGCTGGAGAAGGCGTTGGCCGAGAGCGACGAGAGGTTGTCGCGTTATCTCGACCGGCTCGACGAGGCCGACGGGCAAGACGAGAGCGGCACCGGCGGCGGCGAAGTGGAGAACATCCAGGAAAAGATCGCTGCGATCCAAGGGCGGCGTGAGCGGTTTGAGGAACATCGCGACGCGCTGGCTGCGAGTGGCGAGGACCAGCTCTCTTTGACGGATCCGGACAGCCGGGCGATGCACGCCGCGACCCGGGTCGGTGTCGGCTACAACATCCAGATCGCGGTGGACGCCAAGCACAAACTGATCGCCGAGCAGCAGGTCCATAGCAAGGTCAGCGATCTCGGTCTGTTGGCCGAGACGGCGGTGGCGGCCCGTCGGAACCTGGCCGTCGATCGGATCGACGCGGTCGCCGACGCGGGCTACTTCAAGATCGAGGATATCGAGGCCTGCGAGAATGCCGGCGTCATGCCGCATGTGCCCAAGCCCCAGCGCGGATCAACGGTGAGCCAGGGGCTCTTTCCCAAGGAACGCTTCCGCTATGACGGCGGCGAGGACATTTACATCTGCCCCGACGGCCAACGCCTGGCGCTACACAGCAAGCGCAAACGCCGCGATCTCATCTTCGCCAGTTACGCCAATCGCGCCGCGTGCAAGGAGTGCCAACTCAAGTCGAAGTGTACGAAAAGCGCCTTCCGTCGGGTCCTGCGCTATGTCGACGAAGCGATCCTGGAGCGCATGGCAGAACGATTGGCGGCCCGCCCGGAGCTGCTCGATGCGCGCCGTGAAAGCGTCGAGCATCCCTTCGGCTCAATCAAACAATGGATGGGCCAGGGTGCCTTCCTGACCCGGCGGCTGGAGAACGTGCGCGGCGAGTTCAGCATCACGGCGCTGGCTTACAACATCCGCCGCGCGATCTCTCTGGTAGGTGTTCCCGCCTTGATCGCCGCCGCGAGGGCGTGAGACGGGAGTCTGGCCCAAATCAAGCGCCCCACATCGATCCACGGAGGCCCGGAGCCTCTTCCGCGGGGCTACCGGCGCCAAACCGCCGGACTACGTGGGATCGCGGCAAATCATGGTGACCCAAACCTCCATCCCCGCCACCCAGAGTTTTCACACGATCTGAATAGTCTATGCGATCATGCTGGAGCACTGTGACATTCACATGGGCTTCAAGCTGATCCCCGGGGGTTATTCCAACTGGGCCACTCTGACGCGAGCGTACTACGAGGCCCAATACGTCTTCGTCACCGCCGACCCCGACATCCAAGCGCTCGCCCAACTTGCACCCGGGCGTCCGATCGGCGCGACGATGGGAACTTCGGCGCACCTCCGTCTGGTCTCTTACCTCACGGCGTTGCCCGCGAAAGACCGCTGGCCGACGTATCCGATGGGCACCAACGACCTCGCCCTGGAGTCGCTTCTCAACGGCACGGTCGACGTCGCCCTCGTCTGGGCCCCGAAACTGTGGGCCAAGCAGCGCGAGGAGCCCGCCTACGCCGACCTTCACGAGATCGACCCGAGCCCCCTGCCGCCGACCACCCTGGGTGTGGGCGCGCTGTTGCTCGCCAACGAGACCTTCTTGCGCACGGCCGTCGACCAGGCGATCGCCGCGCTGAGCGAAGACGGGACGATCGCCGGCATCCTCGAGAAGTCCGGGTTCCCGGCGACGGCCAAGCCTTGATGCCAAGCGCGCCGAATTCCGGGCTGGCCATCCGCGTCGACGCCGTATCCAAGCGCTACGGGCGCACGCTGGCGCTGGACGGGGTCAGCTTCGAAGTCCGCGACAAGGAGTTGTTCGCGCTGCTGGGGCCCAACGGCGCCGGCAAGACAACGCTGCTGGACATCCTGTGCACGATCCTGCGACCCGACAGCGGCGTGGCGCAAATCGGCGGCTTCGACGTGGTCAAGCAGGCGCTTGCCGCCCGCAACCGTCTCGGCATCGTCTTCCAGGAGCCGAGCCTCGACGACCGGCTGACGGTTCGCGAGAATCTCGAACTGCACGGGCTGGTGTTCGGGGTGCCGAGAAAGCTGCGGCGGCAACGCATCGAGGAAATGCCGACGCTGGTGGAACTGACCGAATGGGCCGACAAGCCGGTGCGGACGCTTTCCTCCGGCATGAAACGCCGGCTGGAAATCGCCCGCGCCCTGGTCTGTGGATAGGCATGCAAAGTTGACCCCATTATTGGGGTAATCGGCGTCCAAAAGTGACCCCCCTGATAGTTCTGTACAGATGCTCCTTCAAAGATTTGAGGGAGCGAGTTGGGGATGTTGGTTGTGGAGACGATTGCAAAGATCAGGCGCGCGCATTTCATTCAGGGGAAGTCGATCAAGCAAATATGCCGGGAGCTTCGGGTTTCACGGAACACAGTGCGCAAGGTGATACGTTCTGGTGCGACGGAGTTCAGCTATGACCGTTCCACCCAACCGCGTCCGAAGATCGATCCCTGGCGTTCTCAATTGGATGATATGCTGGCCGACAATACTCGGCATCCTAGGCGCGAACGCCTGACGCTTGTCCGGGTATATGAAGAACTGCGCAACCAAGGATACGACGGCAGCTATGATGCGGTACGGCGCTATGCGGCCAGTTGGTCGAAGGCGACGCGGGCCGCATCCGCTGATGCTTATGTTCCGCTGAGCTTTGATCCCGGTGAGGCGTATCAGTTCGACTGGAGCCAGGAAGTTGTCCTGATTGATGGCGCGACCACGACCGTCAAGGTGGCGCATGTTCGCCTCTGCCACAGCCGGATGCCGTTTGTTCGCGCTTATCCCCGCGAGACGCAGGAGATGGTGTTTGACGCACATGATAAAGCGTTCGCCTTCTTCGGCGGGGCGTGTGTGCGCGGGATTTACGATAACATGAAGACGGCGGTGGACGCGATTCTTGTTGGCAAGGAGCGGGCCTACAATCGCCGGTTCCAACAGATGTGCTGACACTATCTGGTTGATCCTGTTGCCTGCACGCCTGCTTCAGGTTGGGAGAAGGGTCAGGTTGAGAACCAGGTCGGCGTGCTCCGGCGAAGGTTCTTTGTGCCGCGACCAAAGTTTAAATCCTACGCTGAGTTGAACGCCTGGCTGGAAGATCGTTGCCTGGCATATGGCCGGGCCAACACGCATCCGGACATGCGCGACAAAACAATCTGGGAAGTGTTCGAAAAAGAGCGCGCGAGCCTTGTGCCCTATGTTGGCCCGTTTGATGGGTTCCATGCTGTTCCGGCCGCTGTCTCCAAAACCTGCCTGATCCGCTTCGACAACAACCGCTACCCGGTCGATGCCCGCGCAGTTGGCCGACCGGTGGATATTCGGGCCTACGCTGACCGGCTGGAATGCTGGCAGGAGGGCCGCATTGTTGGCAGCCATACGCACGCCTTCGGACGCGGCAAAACCATCTATGATCCCCTGCATTATTTACCCGTTCTTGCGCGCAAGCCGGGCGCTTTGCGCAATGGCGCGCCGTTCAGGGAATGGGATTTGCCTGCGGCAATCCGACGGGTCCAGCACAAGCTGGAACGCCAACCCGGCGGTGATCGCCAGATGGTGGATATCTTAGTGTCTGATTCAAAACTCTACGCATGATTACAATGCCTTGCAATTTTACGCGTGAGGGTTCTGATATGTGCAACGAGTATCCATGCCTGTGAACTTGCGATGGATTTTTCGCAATCTTTGGCAATCGCCGGCAGCGGTTGAGCCATGCGAAGGTGCGCTCGACGACCCATCTTCTGGGAATGACTTCGAAGCCTTCCGCAGTGTCGAAGCGCTTGACGATCTGGATTGTCCAGTCACCGATGCCTTCAAGAGCGTCGCGCAGCTTTGGTCCGGCATAACCGCCATCCGCAAAGATATGGCGCAAGTTTGGATGGGAATACCGGATGGATTTCAACACTTCCGGTGCGCCATCACGGTCTTGAATACCGGCGCTATGCACGACCAACCCAACCATAAACCCGAGCGTGTCGGTGACAATGTGGCGCTTGCGGCCCTTGGTTTTCTTGCCCGCGTCATAGCCCGAAATGCCACCGCTTTCCGTTGTTTTTATGGTCTGGCTATCAATGACACCAGCGGTGGGGCCGGGCTTCTTGCCATGAAACTCGCGCGCCGTCGCCACCAGAAAATGGCTGATCACTTCAAAGATGCCATCGTTGCGCCAGCCATAGAAATAGTAGCGCACGGTGGACACTGGCGGGAAATCATTGGTAGTGCCCCAGGGCGTGGTGTAAATTGTTCTCCGGCTGGGTGTTGAGCCGGTTTACAGGGCGGCGATTTTCGCCGGGTCGATGGTGGTATCCTCGCAGATGGCGGCGACGGTTTCCAGCGTCATGTAACGACGTGTGACTGCCCATTCGTCGTTCTGCTCCAGCATAAGTGCGCCGACGAGGCGTCTGATCGCGGCCTCGTTAGGGAAAATACCGACGACATTTGTTCGGCGCTTGATCTCTTTGTTGAGGCGTTCAAGCGGATTGGTGGAGTGTATTTGCCGCCAGTGAGCTTGCGGGAACGTCTTGTAGGCCAGCACGTCTTCCTCGGCGCGCAGCATCAGCTCGGCGAGCTTGGGATGACGCGGCTGGAAAGCCTCGATCAGCTTGGTCCAGTGTTCCTTCGAGTCTGCCAGCGTGTCCTGATCGAAGGCTGTTCTGAGCGCGGCCGTGACGATGGGACGGTCCTTCTTGCCGACGCAGGCCAGGGCATTGCGCATGAAGTGCACGCGACAGCGCTGGATCGTAGCACCCAGCACTTTGGCGGCGGCCCCCTTCAGGCCTTTATGTTCGTCAGCGATGATCAGCTTTACCCCGCGCAGGCCGCGATCGGCCAGAGCGCGCAGGAATTCGTCCCAGAACACCTCGGCTTCGCTGGGTTGGATGGCGATGCCCAGAACCTCGCGCCGCCCGTCGGTGTTGACCGCAACCGCCACTATGGCTGCCACGCTGACGATCCGTCCCGAACGCCGCACCTTGATGTAGGTGGCGTCCAGCCAGAGATAGGGCCATTCGCCCTCCAGTGGCCGGTCAAGGAAGGCGTCAACGCGTTCGTCGATCTCCACGCACAGGCGGGATACCTGGCTCTTGGAGACGCCCGTCATGCCCATGGTCTTGACCAGAGCATCCACTGATCGCGTTGAGACGCCCTGAATGTAGGCTTCCTGGATCACCGCGGTCATTGCTTTCTCCGAGGCCCGGCGTGGTTCCGGAAACTCCGGGAAATACGTCCCCTTGCGCAGTTTCGGGATCTGAACATCAACGGTCCCGGCGCGGGTTTCCCATCGGCGCGGGCGATATCCGTTCCGGTGGTTCACCCGCCCGGCCGAGCGTTCATGCACCCCGGCACCGCACAGCTGATCCACATCCAGTGCCATCAACCGGTCGGCAACAAAACCCAGCATCTCGGCCAAAATCTGATGATCGGCGGTCTCGGAAAGAAGCGCCTTCAGCGCGGCGGTTTCTGATATCGTCTCCTTGGTCATGGGTGATCTCCTCGATCGGTAGGTCAGGTTGCAACCCAAACCCTACCGGAGAACGTCCATGGCCGCCCAGCAACCCGCGCGGACTTCGCCTGAGCTACGCGCGAGGCTCCACTCAGCCCGCGCTAACGTCGGAATTACACCACGTCCGGGGGCACTACCAAATCATTGGGCAGCATACGCCACGCACACCCGGCGCTGGCGATGTACAAAATGGCATCCAGAACATCGCGCATCGCCGTACTGCGCGGACGACCAGTTGTTTTAGGCGGCGGCAGGAATGGCGCGATCAAACCCCATTCCTGATCAGTTAAATCGCTTGCATAGCGTACCGAATGCCGTTCATATCGGGCGCGAGTGGTTTCCGTCCAGACCATTGTGATCTCCCTCGAATCTTATCAATCCGATTGAATCACAACTCGCTGAAATCACTCAATTAGTTTTGGATCAGACACTTAGGCGCCATCCTGACCGATGGTCTGGAGGCCGTCGAAGCCGCCTGTTCTGAGGCACTGTCGCACAATGTTCATTCCGCAGGAGTTGTCCTGAACATTCTGGCTCGGCACCGGGAACCGCCGCCGCCCCTGACAATCACAACCCCGGATGCGCTGCGGCTGAACTGCGAGCCTGCCGCCGATTGCGACCGATATGACAGCTTGAGGAGAAAAACAGATGGAACGCTCAGACCTGCTCGACGCGATGGGAAAGCTGAGCTCTACGGAATGAAGGCCTCCTGCGATGAGATTATTACCACCGCAGTCAAGCGCCAGCATGAACCGCAACAGATCATTGGTGACCTTCTGAATGCCGAGATCAGCGAGAAGCAGGCGCGCTCCATCAAATATCAGATGACAATTGCCAAACTGCCGCTGGCCAAGGAACTGGAAGAATTCGACTTCGAGGCGACCGAGATCAACGAGACTCTGATCCGTGATCTGGCTGCGGGAGACTTCCTGGATCACCAGCGCAACCTCGTGCTGATCGGCGGCACCGGAACCGGCAAAACCCACCTCGCCGTCAGTATTGCCCGCGCCTGCATCCAAAACGGCCGTCGCGGGCGGTTCTTCAATGGCGTCGATCTGGTGAACAAGCTCGACGCCGAAGCCCGTGCAGAACGGCAGGGACGAACGGCAGATCTGATCTCCCGCCCCGACTTCCTGATCCTGGACGAGTTGGGTTATCTGCCCTTCGCCCAGACCGGCGGCCAGCTTCTGTTCCATCTGATCAGCAAACTCTACGGGCGCACCTCGATCATCGTCACAACCAACCTCGCCTTTGGTGAGTGGCCGAGCGTCTTCGGCGATGCGACAATGACCACCGCACTGCCCGACCGCCTCACGCATCACTGTGAGATCGTTGAAACCGGAAACGAAAGCCGGTGTTTCAAAAACCGAGCCTGACCCCTAACCGAAACCACGCTGGCCCGCCGCCGCTGCGTTATATGGAGACTACGCAGCGGCGGGCCAGCTCAGCACAAACGGGGTCATTTTTGGGCGCCGATAGGGGGTCAACATTCAATGCCGATTGACAAAATTTCCGATAATCACCCCGGCGCACCTACGCAAATCGGTTTCAACTTGGACCAGATGTCGTCGACCACCTGCGCAAGGCTCAAATCTTCAATGTCGGTTGCCTCCGCGTAGGCCCGCCATTGTGCTGACTTGGTAGTATCGGTCGCGAATTCCTTCGAAAGACCCGGTGGGCGTTCTCTCGGGATAGCTGTTTGACGTCGTTCAAAGGTCAGTTCGATGCTGGTGCGCAGGTTGTCGATATTTAATTCCATGGACCTTGGCAGCGCCCAAAGGTCGTAGAAGTCTTTCATCCGACCATTCGCGATCCCAAGCGCGACTATCGCCTGGAATTTTTCTGCGATGACTGTTTCTGGCGAGTAGGCTCTGACTGATGCGGAGGGGAAGTCGAGCAGCGAGCCGTAATCGAGCGTGTAATCGGGGTCACCGAGCGCGTCCCCGAACCCGACATCGATCGTGATCGGCCTCCTTGTTTTCTCGAGGTAGGCAGTCGTCTTTAGGCGCATGCCTCCATAGACTTGGTCTTCGCGGATGGGCGCGGCCGTGAGGCTGGTATCATCAAAAACAAGACCGTCCTCGGCGTCGATCGACAAGATCTCCGCGATCGTCTCCTTCAATGTCGCCTCATCCTCTGGCCCGAACGATAAGAAGTCGATGTCGCGCTGTAAACCGCCCGGTGTCCTTCGTCCAAAGGGTGACCAGCATACCGCCTTTCAACACAAAGCGATCACGGTGCGCCGAGACCGACAGGCGATAGATCAGCCCGCATTACCCAGATGATCATGTAATTTGACGACACCACACCCGGATTCTGCTATAAGCATCATGCGGTTGGAGCAGATATGGATCAGCGGATATGGCACACCAGACGGGTGAATCGAAACAGGGGTGCCTTCGGGTCGATTTTGACCGCCGTCTGAAGCTGGAGTTCCACGGGTCCAAGGTCACTACTGACGCCGGTTTGCTCGCCTATCGAGAGCTTGATGCCTCCGTTGAACTTTACTGCGATGGCTGGCGATGTTCTTGCCGACAGTCGTACCGGCAAGAACGGGCGGCATGGCATGGTCGGGCAGTTCCGCCAGTCCGTTTTCGGACGCCTTGGCGGCTACGACGACGTGAACGACGCCGACCGGCTCAGCCTCGACCCGGTCATGCGGTGGATCGTCGGGGGCCATGCCGTCACCAAACAGGCGGCCTCGAGCAGTCAGATGGGGCGCTTCGAGACGGAGGTTCTGGCCACCGAGGAAAACCTCGCCGCGCTTGGTGATCTTTCCGGCCGATGGATCGACCGCGTTCATGACCGTTGCCCGCCGAAGAAGATCATTCTCGACATGGACAGCAGCGTCAGCCCAACCCACGGTGCTCAGGAAGGCTCGACCTACAACGGGCACTTCGGTTGCACTTGCTATCATCCCCTGTTCCTGTTCAACCAGTTCGGCGATTTGGAACGGTGCGCCCTGCGTCCCGGCAACGTTCACAGCGCCGATGGCTGGCGCAAGGTGCTGGAGCCGGTAGTGGCACGCTACAAGGAAAGGGATTTGCGTCGGTATTTCCGGGGCGATGCGGCTTTCGCCTCACCGGACATCTATAAGTTTCTGGAAGACGAGGGCTTCCTGTACGCGATCCGTTTGCCGAAGAACCAAGTTCCTTCTGGAAAGCATCTGCCATCTGCTCACGCGACCCGTTGGCCGTCCGCCGAACCATGTGCGGCGCCATTACGCCGGCTTCAGCTATCGGGCCAAAAGCTGGGATAAGGCCCGCCGCGTCGTCGCCAAGGTGGAGTGGCGCCCCAGCGAGCTGTTTCCCCGGGTCGGGTTCATCGTCACCAACCTGTCGCGACCGGCCGAGCGGGTGACATTGTTCTACAATCAGCGGGGCAAAGCGGAGCAATGCATCAAGGAAGGCAAGAACGCGATCAAATGGACGAGGCTGTCGTGTCGCAAGTTCCGCGACAACGCCGTCCGGCTGCAGCTTCACGCCCTGGCCTACAATCTCGCCAACTTCATGCGGACGCTGGCTTTGCCAAAGGAGGTCGAGCACTGGTCGCTGACCACGCTGCGGGAGAAGTTGGTGAAGATCGGTGCCAAGGTGGTCAGCCATGGCCGCTACGTCACGTTCCAATTGGCTGAGGTGGCGGTGCAGAGGGAACTGTTCCGGAAAATCCTGAGCCTGATCGATGATCTGCGACCAAGACCCGCTCCGGCGTAGGCCGGGGACATCGACGGCGAGGTGAAAACGACAGGAGGAGTGTGTATGGATGGCGGAAAAAACTGGGCAAATGGGCTTCCAACCGAGGGCTGATCTCCAAAATCAGGGCCATCGGATGGCTGCAAAGGGGATACGGTTCCCTCGACGGTGGTACGGGGTATGATCTCTGCAAACCTGGAGGTCATCTGGGCAATGTCGGTTTAAACCAGCAATGTGAAATTAGAAGGCGCGCGCGAGTGGCGTTGGCGTAAGAATCTCCTACGTAATTCTGATAATTCGGGTGAATTATCGAGGATTATTGGGGATGGCGAGGGAAAAACGCGAGCAACTTCGTATTCGAATCGGAGATTATCGCGCAAAATCTGCGGCGGGATGGGATTATGATAATAACACCGTATCTTTTGTTTTTGGGCGATGCGCCGGACCAGCTGGCGGTCAAGGTTGCGCAGGGCATTCGCGACTGGCGCCCTGACCATGCGGTTGCTCAGTTTCGCATGCCGGGGTGCGGGGCGGATCTTGGCATAGCTGACATGTCACTTGAGCAAGCCAAAGCTGCCGGTGCCAAAACGCTGGTGATTGGAGTTGCCAATCGCGGCGGCGAAATTTCGACGGCCTGGAAAGAAGTTTTGGTGCAGGCGCTGGAGCTGGGTTTTGACATTGCCAGCGGGCTGCACAACCTGCTGCGCAACGAGCCAGAGCTGATCGCCGCCGCCCATTCACGTGGCGCAACGCTGCACGACGTTCGGGTGCCGACAACGGCCTATCCGATTGCCAATGGCAAGAACCGTTCGGGAAAGCGCTGTCTGACTGTCGGCACCGACTGTTCGGTTGGCAAGATGTACACGGCACTGGCAATGGACACAGAGATGGTCAGGCGAGGGTTTGAAATCTACGTTCAGGGCAACCGGGCAGACCGGGATTCTGATCACCGGTTCGGGGGTGCCGCTGGACGCGGTGATCGCAGATTTCATGGCCGGGGCGGTGGAATATATTACCGCGGACAATGACGACGATCATTGGGATATGATCGAAGGGCAGGGCAGCCTGTTTCATGTGTCGTATTCAGGGGTCACAATGGCGCTGATCCACGGCGGTCAGCCAGATGCGCTGATCCTGTGTCATGAACCGACGCGGGCGCATATGCGCGGTCTGCCCGATTACCGGCAACCGTCGCTCGTTACTTTGCGCGATACCGCGTTGACCCTTGCACGTGTCGCCAATTCGGGGTGCCGGGTGGTCGGCATTTCGGTGAACACAAAGCACATGGCCGAGGCCGAAGCCACGAAATATCTGGCCGGGGTAGAGGCGAATATGGGTCTGCCGACGGTTGATCCGTTTCGCCACGGTGCCGGGCGTCTGGTGGATGCGCTGGAAGCAATTTAGGCTGGCCGCGCGCGCGGCGTTTGGCGGCTGCCTGCGGCGCGGATATTTGCTGCAAGAAAGAAGGTGCAGGGTTGCAAATAACGGTGAGCCACGATGTGTTTCGTTTGGTCGAAGCGTTCAAGATCTCGCGCGGGTCGCGCACTGAAGCACATGTTCTGACGGTTCGGATCAATGATGACGAGCACCAGGGCTGGGGCGAGTGTGTGCCCTATGCGCGTTATGGCGAGACATTGCAAAGCGTTAAAGCGCAGATCGGGGGTTGCCGTCGGGTGTCAATCCCGGAGTTAAAAGGGTCAATGTCCCGGTGCAAAACTGGACACCTGGTTTGATTTAGGTGCGCACCCTGGTGCGTGTGCTTTCCAAATAGCTGATGCGTGCCAGGGTGCGTTGGCCGCAGGCCAACCTTTTCGCAGTTTTGGTATTTTCAGGATTACGGTTTGGCGATTTTGCTCTGGCGCAACCGGTAGCTTTCGCCGTTCATCTCGAGGATATGGACGTGGTGGGTCAGGCGATCGAGAATGGCGCCTGTGAGGCGTTCTGCGCCGAAGACCTCGGTCCATTCATCGAACGGCAGGTTGGATGTGATGATGATGGAGCCACGTTCGTAGCGCTGCGAGATGATCTCGAAGAGAAGCTCGGCCCCGGTCTTGCTCAGTGGCACAAAACCCAGCTCATCAATGATCAGCAGGTCCTGGCTGACCAGTTGTTTCTGCAAGCGCTGCAGGCGGCGTTCGTCGACGGCCTCGATGAGTTCATGGACGAGAGCAGCGGCAGTGGTGAAGCGTATTTTCCTGCCCTTCTGGCAGGCCGCCAGACCCAATCCCAGGGCGATATGGGTTTTATCTGTGCCGCTTGGCCCCAATGCGATGATATTGGCGCGCCGGTCTATGAACTCACCGCGGGCCAGTTGCATGGTCAGGACCTTGTTCAGCGACGGGATGACCTTGAAGTTGAAGCTGTCCAGGCTTTTGGTCGCCGGGAACTTTGCGGCCTTGATCCTGCGCTCGATCATCCGGCGTTCGCGCTCGATCAGTTCCAACTCGCAAAGCCGCAGCAGGTAGTTGATGTGATCCTTGTTCTCCACTGCGCATTGCCGGGCCTGTTTGGCATATTCGCTGTGGAAGGCGGCAGCCGGAGCTTCTTGAGGTGGTGCTGCAGCAGAACCTGCGGGGTGTCGGTCATGCCGGCGCCTGCGCCATCAGGCTCATGTAACTGGCAGGATCTGTGGTCTCGACCTGCGCCCTTGGAAGGTACGGGTAAATCTCCAGATCGAGCCGGGGTGGGCGTTTCTCGATCCGGCAGAGGACGAGATGCTTCACTGCATCGTAGCCGATGGCCCCAAGTTCCAGTGACTGCCTGATGGCGCCGTGAACATGGCCCATCTCGAAAGTCTCCAGCAGCCGCAGAACCTGGACGTATTCGCGCTTGCCCTTCTTTCCCATCCGCGCTTCCAGCAGCCGGTGCAGGGTGGCGAACTCCCCGGGCAGGTCCCAGCCCTGCAACGGAGCCGCCTGATCAAGCGCGCCGACCTTCTGTTCCAGCAGCGGCAGGAAGTGCATCGGATCGAAGACCATGTCCGCTTTTTCGTAGGACCGCTTGTGGCAGGCGATGATTTCCGTGCCGCAGCCGATGATGACCTCGTGGACATAGCCGCGAACCTGGACCTCGTGATGGGCGTATGCGACCGGCACGGAATAGTCGTTGTTGCGATAGCGGACCATCGAGATCGACGTCGCCCGGGTGCTGACCTTCTCGCAGGCGTCATAGGGCGTCAAGGGTAGTGTCATCAGCGCATCAAGATCACGCATCAGCCGCTCGCCGATAGTCTCGGAATGACCTCGCAATACTTCGTCCTGCCGTTTGAGGCATTGCTCCTCCAGCCGGGCGTTCAGATCATCGAAACTGTCGAAGCGCGGCATCGGCACCAGGAAGTTCCGCCGGCCATAACCGATTGTGCCTTCGACACTACCCTTGTCATTGCCCTTGCCAGGACGGCCGAACCGATCCTCAAAGAGATAGTGCGACTGCAACTCCGAGAAAGTTCTGGTGCGTTGCCGGGTTCCGTCCCCGAGGATCCGCGCCACCGCGATCGTGGTGTTGTCGTAGAGCCCTGACAGCGGCACGCCTCCGAAGAAGGCAAAGGCGGAGACATGGCCATCACAAAAGGCCTCGGTTGTCTCCGCCGGATAGGCCTTGATGAAGAACGCGTCCGAGTGCGGCAGAGACATTGCAAAGTAGTGCAGCGGGAGTATCCGAAACTCTGTGTATGGGGTTTGGCCCATGCGGTTTAAACGGGTCATTTGTTGAACCGCTCGGGGTATAGGATAGCGAACTGGTTTCTTGCCGCAACCCATTCCCTGACGCACCGGCCCGACTTTTCAAAATTGCGGATGGCCAGGTAAATCAGTTTGGTTGCCGCGTCATCCGTTGGAAAGCTACCGCGCGTTTTGGTGGTTTTTCGGATCACTCTGTTGAGGCTTTCAATCGCATTCGTCGTATAGATGATTTTGCGCACCGCTGGCGGGAAGGCAAAGAACGGGATGACCTCCTGCCAGGCCCGCCGCCAGCTTGGGGCGATCGAGGGGTATTTTGAGCCCCATTCGGTCTCGAAATCATCAAGGGCTTTCGCGGCCTCGGCATCATCTGTGGCCTGATAAATCCGCTTCAGGCTTTTGGCCACGACTTTGCGATCTTTCCAGCCGCAGAAGTTCAGGGAATGGCGCACGAGATGCACGATACAGGTTTGCACGGTAGTATCAGGGAAGGCCGCGTTGATCGCGTCAGGGAACCCCTTGAGACCGTCCACGACGGCAATCAGGATATCCTCAACGCCTCTGTTCTTCAGATTATTCATGATTGAAAGCCAGAATTTGGCACCCTCATTATTGGCAATCCACAAGCCCAGAACCTCCCGCTCGCCTTCTGGCGTGACCCCCAGAGCTACATAAACGGCCTTGTTTTTGACCTGGCGGCTCTCAGCGTCGCGAATTTTGACCCGAAGGGCATCAAGGAATACGAGAGGATATACTGGCTCCAGAGCCCGGTTTTGCCAGTCTGAAACCTCCTCCAAAACTGCGTCCGTCACGCGGCTGATAAGGTCCGCTGAAATCCGCAGGCCGTAGACCTCTTCAAGGTGGGCACGGATATCACGGGTCGACAGACCGGCGGCATAAAGCCCGATGATCTTGTCGTCCATCCCGTCGATCCGGGTCTGGCCTTTCTGGATCAGTTCCGGCTCAAAACTACCAGCTCGGTCGCGCGGGATGTCAATCGGCACCGCCCCGTCATTGCCCTTCAGCACCTTGCGAGTGGCCCCGTTCCGGCGGTTGGATTGCTGGCTGGCAGGCTCCCCGTGCGGCTCATAGCCCAGGTGCTCAGTCAACTCGGCGCCCAGCATCCGCTCCATCAGCCGGACTTTCAGCTCCTTCATCAGGCCTTTGTCGCCCAGCAAATCTTCGGGCCGTTCAACGCCGTTAAGCAACTCGTCCAGTAGTTCCTTGGAAATCGTCATTGTCATCATGCTCCTTCATTGGTGAAGCATGGACCAAATTACTCATACACAGAAGATCGGACAGTCTCAGTGCAGCTTGCGCACGACCCCGCCAATCTCGCCAAGCGCCTCACCAAAATCAACCTGGGCGTGGCCCGGCGCGTGGCTCAGCGGCACGAACACCTCCCGCGTCCGCCGCTTCCGCTCACGCACATAGTCGGTCACAATCGTGATCCCGCCGGTGAAGCCATGTTCATCACGCAGACGCTCATATATCCGCTTCGACGTATGCCGCTGCTTCTTGAGCCGCGACTTATCCTCTTCCAATATCTGGTTGATGAGCGGAATGAACGGGTCAAGCTTTGGACGGGCTGGTGGCCCATTCCTGCGATACCCCGGTGGCACCGCATGCTTCAGAATTTTTGACACAGTCTTGCGATCAATCCCAAAATGTCGGGCCGCCGCACTCTTGCTCATCCCATCCACATGGCACGCACGCCGAACCCGACTATACAGTTCCACAGAATACATCTCCCCGCCCTCAGCTCGTTTGCTTCAGGCTTCAAGGTGCGGAATTTTGCTCCGCGACGGTCAGATCATCCGACCGATTCCGTGGGTATTTTGTCTCCGGGATTCACATACGAGGTTTTGTGCATGAGGGTATTATCGGTTGTGGCAATGAGGTGATTGCCCGTCACAAACGTTCATACGCATCAGCGGACATGATCTTCGATCCGATCCACTTCTTGCCCTTGATCGAACAAAAGGTTGGTGCCCTGGACCAGGCTGCCCCGTTGCAGGGCTGGGATTTGCCGGATGTCTTCGCCACCCTGCACCGACTGCTCGAAGCCCGAATGGGCAAACCGGGCAAGCGGGAATACGTGCAGGTTCTGCGCCTGCTGGAAACCTTCGAGATCGACGTCGTGCAGGGCGCAATCGGCCATGCCATTGATCTGGGTGCGATTGGCTATGACGCTGTAAAACATCTTGTGCTGTGTCGGGTAGAGAAGCGACCGCCACGGCTGGATTTGGACTTCCACCCTTATCTACCAAAGGCAAATGTTGGAACAACGCGCCCGTCCAGCTACATGAGCCTGGTCGGAGGGACTGCTGCATGACCGAAGCCCCACAAATCCTATTGAAACACCACCTCAAGCAGTTGCGGTTGCCAACGTTCCAAGGCGAGTACGCCAAACAGGCGCAGCTCTGTGCTGCCGAGAACAAGGATCACATCCAGTATCTGGCGCGACAGTGTAATACCAACGGCCCCCAGATTTGACTCAAGGGGATTCCCACGAGCGGCGTGATCTGATTCAGTGGTATCAAGGCAAGGGAGGCTTTGATGGCAGTAAGGATTACGCGAAAAGACAAGTCCGCAGGCGAGCTTCGCCAGGAAGCGGCGCGGTGCCGGGATGGGAAAGCGGCGCGACGGATGTTGGCGATTGCCCTGGTTCTGGATGGGGTTGACCGCAAGACGGCGGCAGAAAACTGCGGCATGGATCGGCAGACGTTGCGGGATTGGGCCCACCGTTACAATGCGGAGGGCGTGTCGGGCCTGTTCAACCGTCGCCCGCCGGATCCACCCTGTCTGCTGAGCGCGGCACAGAAGGAGAGTTGGCGGAAATGGTTCGGGCGGGTCCCGACCCCGAAACCGATGGTGTTGTGCGCTGGCGGCGCATTGATCTGAAACGCAAGATCGAAGAGCGCTTCGGCGTCACCATGCATGAGCGAACTGTTGGCAAACAATTGGCAAGCCTGGGCTTTCGGCGTCTGTCGGTGCGCCCGCAGCATCCGAAATCCGACCCGGATGCACAGGAGGCTTTTAAAAAAACTTCGCCGCAGAGGTAGAAGCAGCCTTGCCGGAAACAGCCCGCAGCAAGCCCCTGGAGATATGGTTTCAGGATGAAGCGCGGGTTGGCCAGCAGGGCACGCTCACCCGTATCTGGGCCGAGCGTGGAACACGCCCCCGTGCCCCGCACGACACCCGCTATATCTGGAGCTACATTTTCGGCGCCGTCTGCCCGGAACGGGCTGAAGCGGCCGCTCTGATCATGCCACATGCCGACACACAGGCCATGAGCGCGCATCTCGCCGAGATCGCTAAAACCGTCGCATCGGGCGCACATGCCCTTCTCATTGTGAATCCCGGAGACAAAATACCCACGGAATCGGTCGGATGATCTGACCGTCGCGGAGCAAAATTCCGCACCTTGAAGCCTGAAGCAAACGAGCTGAGGGCGGGGAGATGTATTCTGTGGAACTGTATAGTCGGGTACGCCGTGCGTGCCATGTGGATGGGATGAGCAAGAGTGCGGCGGCCCGACATTTTGGGATTGATCGCAAGACTGTGTCAAAAATTCTGAAGCATGCGGTGCCACCGGGGTATCGCAGGAATGGGCCACCAGCCCGTCCAAAGCTTGACCCGTTCATTCCGCTCATCAACCAGATATTGGAAGAGGATAAGTCGCGGCTCAAGAAGCAGCGGCATACGTCGAAGCGGATATATGAGCGTCTGCGTGATGAACATGGCTTCGTCGGCGGCATCACCATCGTCACGGACTATGTGCGTGAGCGAAAGCGGCGGACGCGGGAGGTGTTCGTGCCGCTGAGCCACGCGCCGGGCCACGCCCAGGTTGATTTTGGTGAGGCGCTTGGCGAGATTGGCGGGGTCGTGCGCAAGCTGCACTACTTTGCAATGTCTCTGCCGCACTCGGACGCGTTCTTCATCAAGGCCTATCCGGCCGAGACAACCGAGGCCTTTTGTGATGGCCATGTCTCCGCCTTTGCCTTCTTCGGAGGCGTGCCGCTGTCAGGGCTCTACGACAACACCACGATCGCGGTGGCGCGGATCCTCGGGGACGGAACCCGGCAACGCACCAGAACTTTCTCGGAGTTGCAGTCGCACTATCTCTTTGAGGACCGGTTCGGCCGTCCTGGCAAGGGCAATGACAAGGGTAGTGTCGAAGGCACAATCGGTTATGGTCGGCGGAACTTCCTGGTGCCGATGCCGCGCTTCGACAGTTTCGATGATCTGAACGCCCGGCTGGAGGAGCAATGCCTCAAACGGCAGGACGAAGTATTGCGAGGTCATTCCGAGACTATCGGCGAGCGGCTGATGCGTGATCTTGATGCGCTGATGACACTACCCCTGACGCCCTATGACGCCTGCGAGAAGGTCAGCACCCGGGCGACGTCGATCTCGATGGTCCGCTATCGCAACAACGACTATTCCGTGCCGGTCGCATACGCCCATCACGAGGTCCAGGTTCGCGGCTATGTCCACGAGGTCATCATCGGCTGCGGCACGGAAATCATCGCCTGCCACAAGCGGTCCTACGAAAAAGCGGACATGGTCTTCGATCCGATGCACTTCCTGCCGCTGCTGGAACAGAAGGTCGGCGCGCTGGACCAGGCGGCTCCGTTGCAGGGCTGGGACCTGCCCGGGAAGTTCGCCACCCTGCACCGGCTGCTGGAAGCGCGGATGGGAAAGAAGGGCAAGCGCGAATACGTCCAGGTTCTGCGGCTGCTGGAGACTTTCGAGATGGGCCATGTTCACGGCGCCATCAGGCAGTCGCTGGAACTTGGGGCCATCGGCTACGATGCGGTGAAGCATCTCGTCCTCTGCCGGATCGAGAAACGCCCGCCACGGCTCGATCTGGAGATTTACCCGTACCTTCCAAGGGCGCAGGTCGAGACCACAGATCCTGCCAGTTACATGAGCCTGATGGCGCAGGCGCCGGCATGACCGACACCCCGCAGGTTCTGCTGCAGCACCACCTCAAGAAGCTCCGGCTGCCGACCTTCCACAGCGAATATGCCAAACAGGCCCGGCAATGCGCAGTGGAGAACAAGGATCACATCAACTACCTGCTGCGGCTTTGCGAGTTGGAACTGATCGAGCGTGAACGCCGGATGATCGAGCGCAGGATCAAGGCCGCAAAGTTCCCGGCGACCAAAAGCCTGGACAGCTTCAACTTCAAAGTCATCCCGTCGCTGAACAAGGTCCTGACCATGCAACTGGCCCGCGGTGAGTTCATAGACCGGCGCGCCAATATCATCGCATTGGGGCCAAGCGGCACAGGTAAAACCCATATCGCCCTGGGATTGGGTCTGGCGGCCTGCCAGAAGGGCAGGAAAGTACGCTTCACCACTGCCGCTGCTCTCGTCCATGAACTCATCGAGGCCGTCGACGAACGCCGCCTGCAGCGCTTGCAGAAACAACTGGTCAGCCAGGACCTGCTGATCATTGATGAACTGGGTTTTGTGCCACTGAGCAAGACCGGGGCCGAGCTTCTCTTCGAGATCATCTCGCAGCGCTACGAACGTGGCTCCATCATCATCACATCCAACCTGCCGTTCGATGAATGGACCGAGGTCTTCGGCGCAGAACGCCTCACAGGCGCCATTCTCGATCGCCTAACCCACCACGTCCATATCCTCGAGATGAACGGCGAAAGCTACCGGTTGCGCCAGAGCAAAATCGCCAAACCGTAATCCTGAAAATACCAAAACTGCGAAAAGGTTGGCCTGCGGCCAACGCACCCTGGCACGCATCAGCTATTTGGAAAGCACACGCACCAGGGTGCGCACCTAAATCAAACCAGGTGTCCAGTTTTGCACCGGGACATTGACCCTTTTTACTCCGGGATTGACAGTCATCGGGTTTTTCCTGGCTGTGATTGTCTCATGGATGCGCTTCAGAACGCCTGAGGTGACCGATTTCGACATGATCTCATAGGCCATCTGGAAGGGGTTGATGCTGTCAATCAGATCAATGTCCAGATCTTCGATCTTCACAAACTTCTCGGCCATTTTGATGAAGCGTGAATGCGCTTCCGGGATACCCACAGGGTTAGACGTTTTCAGAACACTGTTTGCGACAACGTGCTGGCGAACTTCTTCGACCTCTTCCTCGCTCAGATTAGGATATTTGGTCTCGATCACCTTCGGTATATAGACCTGGTTCACGACCTCAGGCGGTATCTCTTCGGGGTTCATCGCCGCCCGCAAAACACGCTCGTCCTGGAAAACGGCGGCAGTCAGATCGGCCAGATCGCTTTGCAGAATTTGCTTGGTACGGGGCGTGCTTGGCTCGGCGAAGCCTTTGATCGAGATGACGCTCTCGCCCTGGTCATACTGGATATCAACCACTTTCGCGCCGCCATCCACATTATCGTCGGAAGGCCGCGTCTTGAACTTGAAATTGGGCGCAAGCACCTGCTCCATCAGCAGAGAACAGGCAATTGCCTTCAGCATGTTGTTCAACGCATCCAACACGACATCTGCGCTCGTGTCAGGCTCCGCTATCAGGTTGGTGAATTGCGCATGGGGCTTACCGGGCGCGTCACGGGTGGCTCGCCCGATGATCTGGATGATCTCGGTCAGCGATCCGCGATAGCCGACTGTCAGGGCATGTTCGCAATAGACCCAATCGAAACCTTCCTTGGCCATGCCAAGGGCGATGATAATATCGACATCCTCCGGCTTTTCGATATTGCGCAGTGCGCCCATCACTACGTCGCGCCTCTTCAACTCGTCTTCGACCAGATCGGCCACTTTCAGAATTGTCCCATCGGGGCGGGGCACATGATGAAAGCCGGTTTTTGGGTCGGTCTTCACGACCTCACCCAGAATGTCGATGATCCGGTCCACCTCATCGTATTTTTCCTTGGTGGATTCACCGACATTGACGTTTGGAATGTGAATAATGGTCTTTTTCGTTGGATCCAGCACCTCGCCAATCGCGTCCAAATACCGGCCACGGTAGAAATGATAGCCAATGCCAAGCGTGCGGAGATACGAATAGCCGTTGAGCTGTTCATAATATGTATAGCTGACGCGGGTGAACTTCTCTTCGTCCTCTGGGCGCAGAACCGGCGTGCGGTCGCCGCGAAAATACGATCCGGTCATGGCCACGATATGTGCGCGGCCATCGTTCATTAGCGCGCGAACCACCTCGCCCAGCTTGTTATCCGCATCTGCGGAAGCGTGGTGGAATTCGTCGATAGCGACAAGGCAATCTGCAAACGCTGCGACACCAATCTGAGAAAACGCATTACGCAGCGTTGCATGGGGGCAGACCAGAACCTCGGAACTGCTCGCCATAAAGTCAGCGAACGCCTTAGCTTTGCTGGCCGATACATCACTGCCCGGCGTGCAGAGGTTCCACCGATCCTCAACCTGCCAATCGCGGTAAAATCCGTGATCCGTTAGAGCCGTTGTTTTGAACGATGGCCCGATGGAGCGTTCCGGCACCGCCACGATCACCTTTTTCACGCCTTGATTTTCCAGCTTGTCCGGCCCGACAAACATCAAAGCACGGGATTTGCCCGAGGCGGGCGGAGCCTTAACTAACAAGTACTGCGCACCGCGATCCTGATAGACCCGTTCCTGCATGGCGCGCATACCCATCGGATTCGCGCTTTGGCTGGCCCCGGTTTTTCCGTAGGTTATTTTTAGTGTCTGATCCAAAACTAATTGAGTGATTTCAGCGAGTTGTGATTCAATCGGATTGATAAGATTCGAGGGAGATCACAATGGCCTGGACGGAAACCACTCGCGCCCGATATGAACGGCACTCGGGACGCTATGCAAGCGATTTAACTGATCAGGAATGGGGTTTGATCGCGCCATTCCTGCCGCCGCCTAAAACAACTGGTCGTCCGCGCAGCACGGCGATGCGCGATGTTCTGGATGCCATTTTGTACATCGCCAGCGCCGGGTGTGCGTGGCGTATGCTGCCCAATGATTTCCCGCCAGTGTCCACCGTGCGCTACTATTTCTATGGCTGGCGCAACGATGGCATCTTTGAAGTGATCAGCCATTTTCTGGTGGCGACGGCGCGCGAGTTTCATGGCAAGAAGCCCGGCCCCACCGCTGGTGTCATTGATAGCCAGACCATAAAAACAACGGAAAGCGGTGGCATTTCGGGCTATGACGCGGGCAAGAAAACCAAGGGCCGCAAGCGCCACATTGTCACCGACACGCTCGGGTTTATGGTTGGGTTGGTCGTGCATAGCGCCGGTATTCAAGACCGTGATGGCGCACCGGAAGTGTTGAAATCCATCCGGTATTCCCACCCAAACTTGCGCCATATCTTTGCGGATGGCGGTTATGCCGGACCAAAGCTGCGCGACGCTCTTGAAGGCATCGGTGACTGGACAATCCAGATCGTCAAGCGCTTCGACACTGCGGAAGGCTTCGAAGTCATTCCCAGAAGATGGGTCGTCGAGCGCACCTTCGCATGGCTCAACCGCTGCCGGCGATTGGCCAAAGATTGCGAAAAATCCATCGCAAGTTCACAGGCATGGATACTCGTTGCACATATCAGAACCCTCACGCGTAAAATTGCAAGGCATTGTAATCATCCGTAGAGTTTTGAATCAGACACTTACAAAATCAGGCATTCACCACCGCCGCTATATCCTGGAGTGTTTTCAGATTCTTTGGCTTTGCTGGCCGCACGATATCTTTTTCAATCTGCCGCACGACCGCAAGAATAACTTTGGTTTTCGCCAGGCCAGAGCTTTGCATGAGCACCTCAAAATCCGAATTGGTGCGATGCGCAAACTTGCAGGACAAGCGCCTGCGTGGCACCTTAGCCTTGGGTCGGGCCTTTACCCCCTCGCTCAGCTGGCGAAGCGTCTCCCCTGCCCCGTCATTGCCGGCCATTTTGTGGATGTAATAAGCCAGCAAGGACTTGCGAAACCGCCCGGTGGCCGTGGGGTCAATCCGAAACGCCGCCGCATCCAGCACGTCGATCGCGGGCGCAGGCAGGGAAACTTCAAGCGGAATCGCCGCCACATCGCGCGCGCGACGAATGGCGGGGGTGGATTGAGCGGGAATGGTCAACACCGCGCCGCAGCCGTCACAGACCCCGACGAGGATATCTTTGACATCCCCTGCGCCATCATCGAATGGCACATCGCGATAGACGAATGTCGTCTGCACCAAGCCCTTGCAGGCCTCGCAAATCGCGCGGGATTTATCGCCAGCCTGATAAAGTTTCATTGCAAACCTCATTGGTGAACGCTGATAAAAATCGTATCGGGATCAACGAAGTAGAACTTGATATACCAACCATCGCGTCGCAGGACATGCACCGTTATCTCCTTGGCGGAGTGGTGCGGCGAATGTGTGTGATGCGTCCCATTGCACCGTTTGACCAATTCGCAAATATCCGTCACCGCAACCTGACCCGTCTGAAGCAGGTTCTTTGTATTGATCGCGGCGCGCGCTTCGTGCTGGAATGTTCCGTTCTGCAAAGCTCCTATCAGCCGACGCCTAACCTCGTTAAATCCCATGTGAAACCCATACATACGAAGATGTTCGTAAAAAATCAATAAAGAATGCGATCACGATTTTGCCACCCTCTTCTTCTTGGCGGTCATCTGCGCGTAAAGCTTGAACAAATGCTCCAGCCGCTCAGCGTCATTCTTGAACAGACGACCAATGTAGATTTTTTCGAGGGTGTCATCGAGTGCTTGGTGTGCAGCGCGCAAATCGTTCGGCATTTTTTCAGGGTCATAGAGCTGGGCTATTGTTTTGCCAGGATGAGCTTCACGGGCAGCGATGATGTCCCACGCATGGGTTTCAAGCTGTGATTTGTGATCTTCAGATAGTTTTGGAATCGGGAACGTGTTGTAGCCGAGGGTGCTTGAATATCTAATTCGAGTTTCAAGTTGACCGCACACGGCTTTGATCCAAACGATGTGCATAGAACTGCTGATCAGTCCAAAAACAAACATTGGGGCGTCATGAATCGCGAACGCAAGATTTGAAACAACCGCGCGAGCATCGACAACCGAAACTTGTGCATATGGGCGTGCATCCGACGTTACGGACGGAACAATTATCGAGTGTTCACGCGGAGTATGCATCTCTCTAAATCTATGCGGAAATTCGGCAAGTTTAACACCTCCACTATCTGTACTTTTAAGTCGGAATTCACGGACTTTATCAATCCTATCTGATATTTCTGGAATTGACCGCGCTAACGACAAGTCGCATTCAAGTATCCATAAGCACCAACGCACATAACCTTTCACCACTTCTTGCGAGCCATATAGACGCCTTACCAATCGCTCTGCTTCAGGGTGTTTCTCTATCAGTTTCACTTTTTCGTTCGACGATAAAATCAAATTCCCTTCATAATAAGCCATATTTCCGAATTGCATTACAGACAGGCCATTCGGGGGTTTTGACGATTTTCGAACTATGATGCTCGGCATGTCGATAAGGTAAGGGCTAATCGATTTGGCAGCGCGCCACACCTCGGTAGTGCCCCAGGGCGTGGTGTAAATTGTTCTCCGGCTGGGTGTTGAGCCGGTTTACAGGCGGCGATTTTC
Organism: Paracoccaceae bacterium; assembly: GCA_965237505.1. Taxonomy (GTDB): domain Bacteria; phylum Pseudomonadota; class Alphaproteobacteria; order Rhodobacterales; family Rhodobacteraceae; genus NVTR01. The sequence continues at coordinate 352,809 of CBDEFR010000009.1, forward strand.
GCCGGGTCGATGGTGTGTGAATCCCGGAGACAAAATACCCACGGAATCGGTCGGATGATCTGACCGTCGCGGAGCAAAATTCCGCACCTTGAAGCCTGAAGCAAACGAGCTGAGGGCGGGGAGATGTATTCTGTGGAACTGTATAGTCGGGTACGCCGTGCGTGCCATGTGGATGGGATGAGCAAGAGTGCGGCGGCCCGACATTTTGGGATTGATCGCAAGACTGTGTCAAAAATTCTGAAGCATGCGGTGCAACCGGGGTATCGCAGGAATGGGCCACCAGCCCGTCCAAAGCTTGACCCGTTCATTCCGCTCATCAACCAGATATTGGAAGAGGATAAGTCGCGGCTCAAGAAGCAGCGGCATACGTCGAAGCGGATATATGAGCGTCTGCGTGATGAACATGGCTTCGTCGGCGGCATCACCATCGTCACGGACTATGTGCGTGAGCGGAAGCGGCGGACGCGGGAGGTGTTCGTGCCGCTGAGCCACGCGCCGGGCCACGCCCAGGTTGATTTTGGTGAGGCGCTTGGCGAGATTGGCGGGGTCGTGCGCAAGCTGCACTACTTTGCAATGTCTGCCGCACTCGGACGCGTTCTTCATCAAGGCCTATCCGGCGGAGACAACCGAGGCCTTTTGTGATGGGGATTATATACGAAACTAACATTTCCACTTGACCGGTTAGGGCCGGGCCATTACAGTAGGCTAACATTTGTTGAAGGGGATTGGTTATGGCCCACAATGCGCCTGGCAAGCATTTTCGGAAGGGAATCTCCCTCGTCGAAATTTTCGATAAGTTCCGCGATGAAGACGCGGCTCGGGAGTGGTTTGAGGCTGTTTATTGGCCGACTGGCCCATACTGCCCTCACTGCGGCTCCTTCAACGTGCAGAGCAATGTACGGCACCCGCAGATGTCACATCGTTGCCGGGATTGCCCGAAGAAGCCGTTTTTCTCGCTGAAAACCGGCACGGCCATGCAGGGATCGAAGCTAGGGCTTCGTGTGTGGGCTATCGCCCTGTACTTGGTAACGACAAATCTCAAGGGCATTTCGAGTATGAAACTCCACCGAGACCTTGATATCACGCAAAAGACGGCGTGGCACTTGGCGCACCGCATTCGCAAGACGTGGAGCAAAGGCACCGCGCCTTTTGCCGGTCCCGTAGAGGTAGACGAGACCTACATCGGCGGCAAGGAGAAGAATAAGCACGCTCACAAGAAGCTCAAGGCGGGTCGCGGCACCGTTGGGAAGGCAGTCGTTGTTGGCGCTAAGGACCGCGATACCAACCGTGTGAGCGCCACTGTGGTGGGCAATACGGACGCCAAGACGCTACAAGGCTTCGTTGGCGAGCGCGCCGCCAAGGGCGCGACCGTTTACACGGACGATCACGGTGGATATCAAGGAATGCCGTTCGATGTCAATCCCGGCGTAAAAAGGGGCCATTCGCCGGAGTAAAAGTGGGCCAGTTGAGGTGCCGCGCCTTGTTGGGTGTGCTCCCCATAAAGCTAACGCGTGACAAGGCGGATGTTGGCCAAAGGCCAACATCCATCAAGTTCAGACCGGGTTCAGGCTCTGGCGTTTCGGCTCTGTTTTAGCCGAAAGCTGTCGCCGTTCATCTCCAGTATATGGACGTGGTGGGTGAGGCGATCCAGGAGCGCACCGGTGAGGCGCTCGGATCCGAATATTTCGGTCCATTCGTCGAACGGCAGATTTGAGGTGATTATTATGGAGCCGCGTTCATAGCATTGGGAGATGACTTCGAAGAGCAGCTCAGCGCCGGTTTTGCTCAAGGGGACAAAGCCCAGCTCGTCAATGATCAGAAGGTTCTGGCTGGTGAGTTGTTTTTGGAACCTCTGCAGGCGGCGTTCATCGACAGCTTCGATCAATTCGTGAACCAGTGATGCGGCGGTTATGAAGCGGACCTTGAGGCCTTTCTGGCAGGCGGCCAATCCCAGCCTCAGTGCGACATGGGTTTTACCGGTGCCACTTGGCCCCAGGGCAATGATGTTCTGGTATTTGTCGATGTATTCACAGCGCGCCAGCTCCAGCACGAGCGGCTTGTTGAGTGACGGGATCGCCTTGAAATCGAAGCTGTCCAGGCTCTTGGTGGCTGGAAACTTCGCGGCCTTGATGCGCCGCTCGATCATCCGGCGTTCCCGCTCTATCAGTTCAAGTTCGCAGAGCCGCAGTAAATACTGGACGTGATCCTTCTTCTCAGCAGCGCATTGTTGCGCAAGTTTGGAATATTCGCCCAGGAATGTCGGCAAGCGCAGTTTTTTTAGGTGATGCTGCAGCAGAACCTGCGGTGTATCGGTCATGCCGGCACCTGCGTCATCAGGCTCATATAGCTCGCGGGCTTGGTGGTCTCGACCAGTGCTTTGGGCAGGTAGGGGTAGATATCGAGATCGAGCCGTGGCGGGCGCCTCTCGATCCGGCAAAGCACCAGATGCTTGACCGCATCGTAGCCGATCGCGCCCAGTTCCAGCGACTGTTTGATAGCCCAGTGGACGTGCGCCATCTCGAAGCTCTCAAGCAGCCGCAGAACCTGGACGTATTCGCGCTTGCCCTTCTTGCCCATGCGCGCTTCCAGCAGCCGGTGCAGGGTGGCAAACTCCCCTGGCAGGTCCCAGCCCTGCAGCGGCGCCGCCTGGTCCAGCGCGCCAACCTTCTGTTCCAGCAGCGGCAGGAAGTGCATCGGATCGAAGACCATATCAGCCTTCTCATAGGACCGTTGGTGGCAGGCGATCACCTCGGCGCCGCAGCCGATGGCGACCTCGTGGACATAGCCGCGGACCTGAACCTCGTGATGAGCGCAGGCGACCGGCACCGAGTAATCGTTGTTGCGATAGCGGACCATCGAGATCGACGTCGCCCGCGTGCTGACTTTCTCGCAGGCATCGTAGGGTACAGGCGGCAGCGCCATCAGGGCGTCGAGGTCGCGCATCAGCCGCTCGCCGATAGTCTCGGAATGACCCCGCAGAACCTCATCCTGACGTTTGAGGCATTGCTCCTCCAGCCGGACGTTCAGGTCATCGAAACTGTCGAAGCGCGGCATCGGCACCAGGAAGTTCCGCCGGCCATAACCGATTGTGCCTTCGACATTACCCTTGTCGTTGCCCTTGCCAGGACGGCCGAACCTGTCTTCGAACAGGTAATGCGACTGCAACTCAGCAAAGGTTCTGGTTCGTTGCCGTTTTCCGTCCCCGAGGATCCGTGCCACCGCGATCGTGGTGTTGTCGTAGAGCCCTGACAGCGGCACGCCGCCGAAGAACGCAAAGGCGGAGACATGGCCATCGCAAAAGGCCTCGGTTGTCTCCGCCGGATAGGCCTTGATGAAGAACGCGTCCGAGTGCGGCAGAGACATTGCAAAGTAGTGCAGCTTGCGCACGACCCCGCCAATCTCGCCAAGCGCCTCACCAAAATCAACCTGGGCGTGGCCTGGCGCGTGCGACAGCGGCACGAACACTTCCCGAGTCCGGCGCTTCTTCTCGCGAACATAGTCGGTCACAATCGTGATCCCGCCGGTGAAGCCATGTTCATCACGCAGACGCTCATATATCCGCTTCGACGTATGCCGCTGCTTCTTGAGCCGCGACTTATCCTCTTCCAATATCTGGTTGATGAGCGGAATGAACGGGTCAAGCTTTGGACGGGCTGGTGGCCCATTCCTGCGATACCCCGGTGGCACCGCATGCTTCAGGATCTTCGACACAGTCTTGCGGTCTATCCCGAAATGACCGGCCGCCGCCCGCTCACTCATCCCACCGACATGACACGCACGCCGAACCCGGCTGTACAATTCCACAGAATACATCTCCCCGCCCTCAGCTCGTTTGCCTCAGGCGTCAGAATGGCGGAGTTTTACTCCGCGACAGTCAGATTATTCGACCGTTTCTGTGGTCCAGTATTGCTCCGGGATTCACACCCCAAAAACCTGACAACCCAGCCCATGGTTGACCCGGTGGGCCCACAGGCACCTCCCACGCTGCTTCGCTTCGCGTAACGCAAGCGCTACACGAAGCAGCGCGGGTCCCTCCTATGGACTACCGGGACAACCGCCAACGCTGGGCTGAATCGCATCAAGTGGTGCATTTTTACGCCGACCAGTGGTGTACTTTTATACCACGGCCCTAGTCGTTGACCGTTTTGGCCCATTGTCTGGTAGTGATTGACGTGATTGCGGTTTTGTCGTTTGCAAAGAAGTTCCATGCTTCGCAACACCTGTCAACGATCTGCTCATAATTGTCGAAGACGGATATGGCGAGCTTGTTGGCACGCAGATAAGCCCACACATTTTCCATCGGGTTGAGTTCAGGGGAATAGGGCGGGAGTTTGAGCAGGGTGATGTTGTCGGGTACCTCCAGCTCTGCCGAACCGTGCCAGCCAGCGCCATCCAGAATGAGAAGGGCATGTGCGCCCGATGCGACGGTTTTAGCGATCTCGGCGAGATGCGCGCTCATGGCCTGTGTGTCGGCATGTGGCATGATCAGAGCGGCCGCTTCAGCCCGTTCCGGGCAGACGGCGCCGAAAATGTAGCTCCAGATATAGCGGGTGTCGCGCGGGGCACGGGGGCGTGTTCCACGCTCGGCCCAGATACGGGTGAGCGTGCCCTGCTGGCCAACCCGCGCTTCATCCTGAAACCATATCTCCAGGGGCTTGCTGCGGGCTGTTTCCGGCAAGGCTGCTTCTACCTCTGCGGCGAAGTTTTTTTAAAAGCCTCCTGTGCATCCGGGTCGGATTTCGGATGCTGCGGGCGCACCGACAGACGCCGAAAGCCCAGGCTTGCCAATTGTTTGCCAACAGTTCGCTCATGCATGGTGACGCCGAAGCGCTCTTCGATCTTGCGTTTCAGATCAATGCGCCGCCAGCGCACAACCCCATCGGTTTCGGGGTCGGGACCCGCCCGAACCATTTCCGCCAACTCCTCCTTCTGTGCCGCGCTCAGCAGACAGGGTGGATCCGGCGGGCGACGGTTGAACAGGCCGACACGCCCTCCGCATTGTAACGGTGGGCCCAATCCCGCAACGTCTGCCGATCCATGCCGCAGTTTTCTGCCGCCGTCTTGCGGTCAACCCCATCCAGAACCAGGGCAATCGCCAACATCCGTCGCGCCGCTTTCCCATCCCGGCACCGCGCCGCTTCCTGGCGAAGCTCGCCTGCGGACTTGTCTTTGCGCGTAATCCTTACTGCCATCAAAGCCTCCCTTGCCTTGATGCCACTGAATCAGATCACGCCGCTCGTGGGAATCCCCTTGAGTCAAATCTGGGGGCCGTTGGTATTACTTCGGCGTTGACACATGAGAGCCTGAACAACGTCACGCCATCGACGTCTACTTCGGACGGGCACAAACCATTCTAAACAAACGAGAAAGGATCAAACGCAAAACACTCGAAAACCGGCGCTTGCAACACCGCAAACTCGCCGCATAATACATTCAACCAGATGAGCCAGATACTCGCTTAGTTCAGGCTGCCTTTGGACCCAAAACCTCTGCCGACGCACAGATAGCACCGATATGGCGCAGTCTGGCATTGCGCATGCGGGTCTGAAAGCGCTTTGTGGCACGGCTTGAGGCTTCTCTGTCAATCAAGAGAGCCAGCCATTCGGGGTGGCTCAGAGCGGCGGTGCCGTCTTGCGTTTCCAATTCTCTTAAGGCTTCGGCCATGCCATCCAGCTTCAAATCTTTAAGCTGGTCAAAGGTGGGGTGTGTCGTAAGCGTCCGGTGTGCCCCGCCTAACGGCGCAGATTTTGATGGGTTAGTGTCCACCATTGATAGTGGACACTTAGGGGCACTCTATGGCTGTGAAGCAGAAGAAGCGGCGTTGGCCGGATGATGAGAAGCGTTCAATCTGTTTTCAGACGACGGCGGCTGGTGTTTCGGTTGCGCAGGTTGCACGTCGGTATGCGATGAATGCCAATCTGATATTCAAATGGCTGAAGGATGATCGGTATGCTCCCGCCGTGGATGTTGTGCCGGAAGCTGACGGCCCTGTATTTTTGCCAGTCGAGATTGAAGCGTCAGCCAGCGTTGATCTAGCCGTGACCAGCACTCTGTCAGGCCGAATTGAGATCGAGCTATCCAACGGTCACCGGATTATAGCCGAGGGCGGTTTTGATGCGGATATGTTGGCACGTTTGTTGAAAGGGCTTTCTTCGTGATCCCCGTGCCAAGCAACACACGGGTCTGGCTGGCGGCGGGCGTGACAGACATGCGGCGGGGTTTCAATACTCTGGCGGCACAGGCCGAGCAGGTTTTGGCAGAGGATCCGTTTTCCGGCCATCTATTTGTGTTTCGGGGGCGGCGTGGTGATTTGCTCAAAATTATCTGGTGGGACAGCCAAGGAGCCTGCCTGTTTTCCAAGCGTCTTGAACGGGGCCGGTTTGTTTGGCCTGCCGCTAAAGACGGCAAGGTCTGCCTGACGTCGGCGCAACTGGCGATGCTGCTGGAGGGCATTGACTGGCGCATTCCACAGCGGCCATGGCGGCCTTTGAAAGCAGGGTAATCAGGCGTAAATATCAAGTAGTATAGGCGTTTATGGATTCACATTCAGGGCGCAATTCTGTATAGAATAGCCATGTTGAACGCCCTTGATAACCTGCCAGAAAACCCCGTTGAACTACGGCGTGTCACCGAGCTTTTAGCGTCAGAGGTGAAGGCACAGGCGCTGATGATCGAGAAGCTTCAGCATCAGCTACACGGGGCAAACCGGCACCGTTTCGGATCCAAATCCGAGGGCATGGATCAACTGCAATTGTTTGCCGAGAATGAAGAGATTGCAGAGGCGGCGGTAAAGGCCGCAGAAACCGCGCCTGCTGAACCGATAGAGCTGAAGGAAAAGCCAAGGCGCAAACCGCTGCCCGATCATCTGGAACGTATCGAGCAGGTTTTGTCTGTTGGCGAGGATTGCCCTGAGTGCGGTGGCGATCTCTCAAAGCTGGGCGAAGATATTACCGAAGAGCTGGAATACATCCCGGGCCGCTTTGTGGTGAACAAAATCACCCGACCGCGTATGGCCTGCCGTCGCTGTGAGGCGATATCGCAAGCCCCGATGCCCTCGCGCCCGATTGAACGGGGCCGACCTGGTCCCGGCCTGCTGGCGCATGTTCTGGTGAGCAAGTTTGCAGATCATCTGCCGCTTTACCGCCAGTCGCAAATTTAGGGGCTTATCAGGGGTATCGCATGAATAGCTGGCCCGTGTTTGCTACGTGCATCAACGTCTGATTCAATGTCACCAGAACACGCATCTGGAGGACTTGCTTTGGAAAAGACTACATCATTTCAATCTGTTATTTCGGCCATCCCTGACCCTCGCCAGCAGGCGAAGGTGCTTTACCCGCTTGATGAGATCCTGCTTTTAAGCCTGTGTGCGGTGGTCTCGGGCGGCGAGAGTGTCGTTGATATTGTCGAATATGGTGAAGAAAAGCTGAAGTTTCTGCGCAAATTGGCCCCTTTTGAGCACGGCATTCCCTCGCATGACACGCTTTCAACGGTGTTTCGGCTGCTTGATCCGGAGAAGTTCAGTACAGCCTTTGCGCAATGGGCTGCTGGCCTGGCGGGACGCGTTGAAGGCTCGATTGTGGCCGTCGATGGCAAGACGATGCGCGGGTCAAAGGCCGGTGGTGAAACACCTCTGCATTTGATCTCGGCCTACTGTGATGATCTGCGTCTGGTACTGGGTCAGCGGGCAAGTGCGCACAAAAAGAACGAGATCAAGGACATTCCATTGCTCTTGGATTTGCTCCACGTTGAGGGCGCGATCGTGACGCTGGACGCGATGGGGTGCCAACGCCAGATTGCCTGCAAAATCCGCGACAAGGGGGCCGACTACGTGCTGGCGCTCAAGGGAAATCAGAGCAGCCTTTTTGAGGATGTGAAACTGTGGTTTGAAGAGAGGGAGCATGAAAATACTGCGTCGTTACAGACTGTTGATGGCGATAAAGGTCGGATTGAGACCCGGACCTACACCCAGAGTGACACCATAGAATGGCTGCAAGAGCGCCATCCGGGTTGGGCGGGCCTGACCAGTATTGGTCGCGTTGTCTCGATCCGTGAAAGCAACGGGAAAACAACACAACAAACCCGATACTTCATCTCGTCTCTACCGAAAGATGCGCCGCGCTTTGCCCATGCGGTACGCTCCCATTGGGGGATTGAAAACCGCCTCCACTGGGTGCTCGACGTCACATTCCGCGATGATGACAGCCGTGTTCGTAAGGATCACGGCCCCAAGAATTTTGCCGTCATCAAACACATGGCAATGAATCTGCTCAACAAGGCAAAAGATAAAAAATCGCTCAGGGTCATGCGCAAAAAGGCCGGATGGAACAATCGGTTCTTACTGCAAATTCTCCGGACATAACCTTCATGCGATTCCCCTGAGGGGCTTATAAGTTTGTATTGACAATACAGCCCAGTCATTCTACACCTAGCGGTACCGATTTTCGCCCCACTTATCAAGTTTAGCAAGCGGTTAGAAGCGATAAAAAATCGATGGTTCTTAGGCCACCAACTCTCCATAAATGACGGGCGTAAGGAGGCCAGTAAGAGATGACTGACAAGGTCGAATACCGCCTTGGATTCGGAGCCGATATATATATCCCTGAGGCAAATGCCCTGCGCGCCAGAATCTGTAGCATTCTAGAGAGGCCAGATTTCGGGTCGCTTGTGATTATGTTTTCAAGTGGCGGGGGCAGCACTGATCAGTCGTTAGCCCTCTTCAACTTTCTTAGTCAGCTTCCCGTGCCCGTGCGGATGCATGCTGTCGGGCATGTCGGGAGCACCGCAATTCCGGTCTTCCTTGCTGGAAGCGCTAGAACCAGCTCTCCTCTTGCCCGATTCTTTTTTCATGAGTACGACTGGACTTTCACCCAGAGGCACACACTCAACAGAATCGATGAAGCGGTTAAGCAACTGCGAAGCGATATTGAGTTGAGTCGAGAGATTATCAAGACTCGCACACAGGTCCCCGCCGAGATTCTCCAAGCTTTGGATGGGAGATCCCCCCCCGCCGTTCTGTCCCCAGAAAAGGCTAAGGCGTTTGGCTTGGTCGATGATGTTTGCAACCTCAGCGAAAGCGGAGACGGCGGCATGAGGGTCGCTATGTGGACCGCTCACGCCTGATGCCATCTTGTATTCGCTCATGAGATAAGATGTGGACATGGCGAAGCCCTCTCGGCTATTATGACAAAGCCGAGAGGCAACACCTTCTGATTGTCCGTCCCGCGCTGCCTAGAAGCTACGAGCGGGACGATGGGTGGCCGATTAGGCCACCAGTTCCTTGTAGTTTAACCGCTTCCCGACCATCCCGGCAACAACGGATTGCATCTGGTCCAGAGTGTTGCGCTCGCGAACGCCGTGCCGTCCGGCAAACTCGTCCACATAGCGCTGTAAGTGCTTGGCGCTGATCTTGTGGTAGACGCCCTTGTGAGCCCGTTTCAGCATACTCCAGAAGGACTCGATGCCGTTGGTATGGGCCATCCCGTCAACGTATTCGCCGACACTGTGGCGGACGGTCGCGTGCTCAAAGGGCATGCCTTTATAGGCCGCTGCGTCGTCGGTATAGACCATAGCGCCAGCGAGAGCGGTAGCGACAACAAAGCCCTGTAGTGTCTTTGCGTCGGTTGCCTTCACGACAGCAGCCTTGACCTTATTGGTCTTGCGATCCTTCGCGCCCACGACGGCGGCTTTGCCGACGCCGCCGCGGCCTAAGCGCTGCTTCTTATGAGCGTGCTTGTTGCTTTCCTTGCCGCCGAAATAGGTTTCGTCGATCTCAACGGGTCCGGCGAACAGCTTGTCGTCGCCTTCCCACGCCTTGCGGATGCGCTGGAGCATGAACCACGCTGCGGGTTGGGAAACCCCGATATCCCGGTGCAACTTCATGCTGGACACGCCCTTGAGGCTGGTCAAGTGCAGGTAAATTGCGAACACCCACTTACGCAACGGGATGTGCGACTTGTGCATCGCGGTGCCCGTCTTAACCGAGAAGTAGCCCCGGCAATCCGAGCACCGGTAGGGCATGTTGTTGTGGCTGGCCTCGTGGGTGCGCATGCCTCCACAATGCGGGCAATACCGCCCGTCAGGCCATATGCGAGATTCAAACCATTCCCTCGCCCTTTCCTCGGTCGGGAACATGTCGCAAAGCTGCACCAAGGTGATGCCTTCGCGGTCTGATTTTCCTGGGGATTTATGGGCCATTGATCTCGTCTCCCTATACTATGAATATAGGCGTTCATGGGCCCAATGTCAATACAAGCTTATAAGCCCCCAAATTTATGCCCGTGAGGGTGTCGATCTGGATCGCTCGACTATGGCAGATTGGGTGGGCAAATCTACCGGGCTTCTGGAACCATTGGCCGAGGCCATTGCAAAACGGGCCAAAGGTGGCACATCCCTGTTTGCAGATGATACCCCACTGAAGATGTTAGCCCCAGGAAACAAAAAGACCAAGACAGCCCGCATCTGGGCCTATGTCAGAGACGAACGACCATGGTCCGGCCCGTGCGCCACAGGCGCACAAACAGACAATCTGTCCAGCTGTGCTGGACGGGCACCGCCCTGCGTTTGGTATCAGTTCACAGTGGATCGAAAGGGTGAGCACCCGGTCAAGCACCTGTCTGGTTATCAAGGCTGGGTGCATGCGGATGGCTATGCCGGTTTCAACGGCGTGTTCGGTGAAGGTAAAGCCACGGAAGTGGCCTGCATGGCCCACATCCGACGCAAGTTTGTCGATGTGTTTGCCGCACAAGGTTCCGCCATTGCCGAGGCGGCCATCAAGCGGATTGCGCAATTGTATGGTGTGGAAAAACAGGCAAGGGGCCAATCTCCCGAGGCCCGTGCTGCTCTGCGTCAAGAAAATGCAAAGCCCATCTTCGATGATCTGGAAGAATGGTTGCGCGACCAATTGCCCAAAATATCGGGCAAATCACCTTTGGCAAAGGCCATTCGATATGCCTTGGGCCGTATGCCCAAAACACGGCCCTACCTCGACAACGGCTTTCTGGAGCTGGACACGGATGTTGTTGAACAGCCCCTTTCTCAGATTTTTTGGGTCTTTGGTGGCTTTTCTCGCCACGCCTCGACCATCTTTGCATAGGAAGCCTCGGCATTGGCAACCAGTTCCATTTCTCGATGTCGAAGTTCCTTGATCCAGTAATCACGCCCAGGACCGGCTTTCCCGTAGGCTTTAGGGGCTCCGGCGCGTAATTCTAATTTGCGCATCTTCATTGCGACAAATGCCGGACGTGCCCACTGGTAAGGGGCGTCCTTGGTGAGGAGATGCCAGATCAGGGTTGCAATTTTGCGCGCAGTGGCAACCGCCGCAACATTGGCGCCCTTTCGATCTTTGATACGCAAAAAGAACGCACGCAAAGGACCGGGGACTGAAGCGGCACCCCATGCGGCCTCAACCAGCATCGTTCGAGCGGTTGCATTTCCCTGTTTGGTGATCCTACCGTGGATGGCCTCGCGGGCGCCGGATTGGCGTACCCTCGGCGTTAAACCAAAGTAACTGGCAAGCTTCCCAGGGGTGGCGAACCGGCTGATATCTCCGATCGATGCTATCACGGCGGCAGCAATTACGGAGCTAATGCCAGCCACGGCCATCAGTTTACGCATCTGCGGATCGTCAAGAGAGATGTGGATCAGATCGCGCTCAAGCGTCTCCAACCGCCCAGCCAACCAATCCAACTCATCGAGATGCCGCTCAAGAAGATCGCGTTCGGTTTTTGGCAGAGCGGCCTTGGCCAACCAACGTCGCCCACCTTTCCCGAACAGATGGCCTGCGTATTTTGGGATTAGGTTGGCGTGCAGGACTGCCTGAACGCGACTTTTGGATCGTCGGATAGAGCGCACCACCGCTGCGCGCTCTGAAACAAGTCGCCTTAGTGCAAGCGTCTCGTCATCCGCCGCCCACACCTCAGGCAGGAACCCTGCTGCGTGAAGTTGGGCTAGGATTTTTGCGTCTACCTTGTCGGTCTTCACCCGGGCATGGGCGATTGCCTTCACCTGTAGTGGATTGGCGATCACCACCCGCGCCACGAACGGCGTCAGAAGCCGGACGATCGTTGCGGTGTTTCCCGTGGCCTCCAGAACCACCTCGTCATCTGCTCGCAGACTGCGCCCGAATTCCACGACCGCATCATGCTCCATATCGACCTTGAAACTGTCTGTTATTTGGCCATCATCACAGATCGCGACTTGCGCGAAACTTCGATGGACGTCCATTCCTATTGATCTCATCATCCCGCATTCCCCAAGTAGCTGACGGATTTGTTTTCATTCAAGCCCGTATTTGTGTTATATTACAGCAGGTTAATGTGGCGGAAGGTTGTAGATCATGGATCACCCAGAGGGTGCGGGCAAATCAGGTGGTGTCAGACTGGGTTTTGACCGTCGGGTACGGCTTGAGTTCCACGGTTCCAAGATCAGTTCTGACGGCGGGTTGCTGCTGTATTGGGAATTGGATGAAGTGCTCAGCCTGCACGATATGGCTGGCGGTCTTCTCAAGGACGTGCGCAAGGGCCGCAATTGCGTTCACACCCTTGTCGGGCTTTTGCGTCAGTCTGTCTTTGGTCGCCTTGCTGGCTACGAGGACGTCAATGACGCGGAGCGTTTAGCGCTCGATCCGGTGATGCGCCAGATTGTGGGCGGACGGGCTGTTGATGAACAGGCAGCATCCGCGAGCCAGATGGGGCGGTTTGAGACTGAGGTTCTGGCAGTGAATGATAATCGCGCGGCACTTTCTGATCTGTCGGGACAGTGGATTGACGCGGTGCATGACCGCAAAGGGCTGAAGTACATCACACTGGACATGGACAGTTCTGTCAGCCCGACCCACGGGGCACAGGAAGGAACCGCATGGAACGGGCACTTCGGCTGCATGTGTTATCATCCGCTCTTCATCTTCAACCAGTTTGGTCATCTGGAGCGCAGCGTCCTGCGCCATGGCAACGTCCATAGTGCCGATGGATGGAAAGCGCTTCTGGCTCCCGTCATCGCCCGCTATGCAAAGCGAGACCTGATGCGGTTCTTTAGGGCGGATGCCGCCTTTGCCATCCCGGAGCTGTACAAAGACCTTGAAGCGGCGGAATATTATTATGCTGTCCGCCTGAAGAAGAACGCTGTGTTGGAAAGTCGCATCGCGCATCGTCTCACCCGCCCAGTGGGGCGACCGTCAAAGACCAAGGTCAAACGCTTCTATGAAGAGTTCGAGTATCAGGCCCAAAGCTGGGATAAGCCGCGCCGGGTGGTCGCCAAAATCGAGTGGCATCCGGACGAGTTGTTTCCCCGTTTGGGTTTCATCGTGACCAACCTGCCGATGGAGCCAGAGGAGGTTGTCCGCTTCTACAACCAGCGGGGCACGGCAGAGCAACACATCAAGGAGGGCAAGCAGGCCATCACCTGGACGCGACTGTCCTGCAAACGCTTTGCCAACAACGAGGTGCGGCTTCAGCTTCACGCACTGGCCTATAACCTTGGCATCTTCTTGCAGGGCGTAGAACTGCCCGAGGAGGTGGCCGACTGGTCACTCACCAGTTTGCAGACCCGGCTTATCAAAACCGGCGCAAGAGTTGTTCGACACGCCCGTGCCATCACCTTCCAACTGGCTGAGGTTGCTATCAGTGGCTCCCTTTTCCAGGGCATCCTCAAAGCCATTCAGCGCCTACGCGCACCTCCATGTCCCGCATGAGCGCCATCGCCGCAATACCTCAACAAAAGCGGCAAAGTAGATGTGTCCAGAAATCGACGATACGGCGCGACAGGGGCAAAAAACAGGTACAGAGGCCCAGAACACAGACCAAAACATCAAAGTCACGCTCGACTGACCAAGGCAACCAGCCAGGGGAATCGCATGAAGGTTATGTCCGGAGAATTTGCAGTAAGAACCGATTGTTCCATCCGGCCTTTTTGCGCATGACCCTGAGCGATTTTTTATCTTTTGCCTTGTTGAGCAGATTCATTGCCATGTGTTTGATGACGGCAAAATTCTTGGGGCCGTGATCCTTACGAACACGGCTGTCATCATCGCGGAATGTGACGTCGAGCACCCAGTGGAGGCGGTTTTCAATCCCCCAATGGGAGCGTACCGCATGGGCAAAGCGCGGCGCATCTTTCGGTAGAGACGAGATGAAGTATCGGGTTTGTTGTGTTGTTTTCCCGTTGCTTTCACGGATCGAGACAACGCGACCAATACTGGTCAGGCCCGCCCAACCCGGATGGCGCTCTTGCAGCCATTCTATGGTGTCACTCTGGGTGTAGGTCCGGGTCTCAATCCGACCTTTATCGCCATCAACAGTCTGTAACGACGCAGTATTTTCATGCTCCCTCTCTTCAAACCACAGTTTCACATCCTCAAAAAGGCTGCTCTGATTTCCCTTGAGCGCCAGCACGTAGTCGGCCCCCTTGTCGCGGATTTTGCAGGCAATCTGGCGTTGGCACCCCATCGCGTCCAGCGTCACGATCGCGCCCTCAACGTGGAGCAAATCCAAGAGCAATGGAATGTCCTTGATCTCGTTCTTTTTGTGCGCACTTGCCCGCTGACCCAGTACCAGACGCAGATCATCACAGTAGGCCGAGATCAAATGCAGAGGTGTTTCACCACCGGCCTTTGACCCGCGCATCGTCTTGCCATCGACGGCCACAATCGAGCCTTCAACGCGTCCCGCCAGGCCAGCAGCCCATTGCGCAAAGGCTGTACTGAACTTCTCCGGATCAAGCAGCCGAAACACCGTTGAAAGCGTGTCATGCGAGGGAATGCCGTGCTCAAAAGGGGCCAATTTGCGCAGAAACTTCAGCTTTTCTTCACCATATTCGACAATATCAACGACACTCTCGCCGCCCGAGACCACCGCACACAGGCTTAAAAGCAGGATCTCACCAAGCGGGTAAAGCACCTTCGCCTGCTGGCGAGGGTCAGGGATGGCCGAAATAACAGATTGAAATGATGTAGTCTTTTCCAAAGCAAGTCCTCCAGATGCGTGTTCTGGTGACATTGAATCAGACGTTGATGCACGTAGCAAACACGGGCCAGCTATTCATGCGATACCCCTGGGCAACCAGCGACAACCTTGCGAAAACAGCCAAACGCGGCTAAATTACCTCAAAGCCCAAGCTACTTGGGGAATATCAGATCATATGTACTCCTTCTCGTTGTTAAAGGAGTGCACGGGCTCGTAAGACAATTACGGATACGCGCTCGCGGCGCACACGGGCTGGTCGTAGGGGCGGCCAGATAACAACACGAGCTCGCAGCTCATTGTCTAGTCGGCCTGCCCGCTTCTTCGCACTCCGACGCCCCGATCCCGCGAAACCTGTCTAACATGACATTTGAAAAACAGGGGCGGAAATCGAAGCGCCGAAGTCAGCATGCCCGATAACAACACCGCCGAACGCGCCATGAAGCCCGTCGCCATAGGCCGCAAGAACTGGATGTTTGCCGGATCACAACGTGGTGGAAACTCCATGGCCATCGCCATCACTCTGATCGAAACCGCCAAACTCAACGGCGTTGATCCACAGGCATGGCTCACTTGGGTTCTGGAGCGTGTCGCCGACCATAAAATTAACAGGCTAGACGAGCTGATGCCGTGGAATTACAGCCCGGAAGTGTAACCACCGGACGCTTACCAAAGAACAGACCGACGCACCCGAAAGACTCCTGGGCACCTCGATTTATTGACCTTCTGAGGGCATATTATGCCTGATTTCGGTTCTATCGGCCATCGGCACGCTGGGTTTTAGGTGGTCAGTCTCGATCCTTAATCCGCGCCGGGCATTGGTGGCGCAGATCGCCACAGCATCCTCGTGTTTTCATACCGGGAATGGGTTTAGGCGGTGCAACTGGCCAAGCCGCCGGATGTTGTAGGCAAGGTTCTTCATCCCGATCCTGGCTCTGGCCCGCGCCAGACCGATGGTTCGCACCAGCGTGCCACCCATGTCGTTCGCCTGCGCGCCGAACACATGCTCGACACGGACACGAACCGAGGATTTCGTCCTGTTGCTTTTCATTGCCTGTTCGGTCAGAGGCCTGCCCCGTTTGCCCTTGCGGTGGATGCGGCTTGTCAGTCCTCTTGCCCTGAGCTTCGCCTCGATTTCTTCCGACCGGTAGGCCGCATCTGCCCAGACCCTGGAGGCGGTGTTGCCGCGCATCAGCAACTCGTCCACCACCTGGCTGTCGTGAACGGCAGCGCCCGTGACGTGATAGCGCCGGATCAGTTTGTGCTTACGATCAACATTCACATGGTTCTTGTAGCCATAGTGGCTTTTGCCGTGCTTTTTGGTCCAGCGTGCATCAACGTCCTTCTGTGATCGCTTGGCAGGCTTGTTTTCCCAGTCTTCCGGCACCTCGCCACCCTTGATCGCCGCGTTTTCCGCGCGCGTGTTGTGGTTGCGCGGCACCCGGCACGATGGCCGCGTCCAGTATCTGGCCGCCCCGTGCAATGTAGCCCTGCCGCGCCAGATGTCCGTCAAAGAGTTTGAACAAATCATCCACCTTGCCCGCCTGCGCCAGCGCCTCGCGATACAGCCACACGGTCTTTGCGTCCGGCACCCGGTCACCAAGACCAAGACCCAGAAAACGCATAAACGAAAGCCGGTCCCGGATCTGGTATTCGACCTGATCGTCCGAAAGGTTGTAAAGCGCGCTCAGAACCAGGGTTTTGAACATCAGTACCGCGTCCATCGGCTTGCGCCCCGCGCGTGATTTCCGCTCACTTTCAGGCTTGCGCCAGACCTGCTCCAGAAGCGGGCGGAACTCTCCCCACGGTACAACTGCATTGATCTCGACCAGCGGGTCCTTCTTCGCATCCAGGCTCTCGTAACGATCTGAAAGATCAAAAAAGCCCATCTGTGCCATGACTGCCATCCCTCCGCCGCATCATCCTGCAAATCTACAGCGCGTTCACGCCAGATGCAATTTATAGAGGTGCCCGCCTTCAATAAAATATTGAAAAACAAGATGATTTTTAATATTACAAGGGAACCAGCAAGGAGGGGCACGGGTGTTTCGTGACTTAAGCGAACTAACCGCATCGGTCCGGCAGTTCCGGCAACAATTGTGGCCGGCACGTATTTCTGCGGCAATTCAACCGCGTACGCCCCTGACGAAACCAACTCACGCGCAAAGAACCGCCAGCAAAGGGCTGGCACAGGCATCGTTATCAGGAGGGACAGATAATGGCCGATGCATCCATAGGGACACCGGAACAGCTCCGCGACCCCAACTATACTCCGCCGCTGGGGCAGGCTGTGCCGCTCGGCATCCAGCACGTCCTGGCAATGTTTATCTCAAACGTCACGCCCGCGATCATCATCGCAAGCGTCGCCGGGTTTGGTTTTGGCTCACCCGATGTGGGCACGCTGGTCTATATGATCCAGATCTCGATGCTGTTTGCCGGGATCGCGACGCTGATCCAGACCATCGGGATCGGCCCGATTGGCGCAAGACTGCCGATCGTGCAGGGAACCTCGTTCGCTTTTCTGCCGGTGATGATCCCAGCGATGGTGGGCGCAGGAACCGCTGGTCTGGCAGGCCTGATGGGCGGCGTAATGATCGGCGGCATCTTTCACTTCTGCATCGGCTTCTTCATTGGCCGCATCCGGTTTGCCCTGCCGCCCCTGGTGACCGGTCTGATCGTTCTGATGATCGGGCTGGCGCTGATCAAGGTCGGCATTGAATACGCCGCGGGCGGTGCCGGAGACTTCAACCGATCCAAACCAACCTGGGGCGGCATCGGCAATTGGTTTCAGGCGCTGGTTGTGATCGCCGTGACTCTTGGCATCAAATTCTACGTGAAAGGTTTCATGTCGGTCGCAGCCGTTCTTATTGGCCTGATCGCTGGCTACCTCGTGGCGTTGGTTATGGGCGACGTGAGTTTCGGCGGCATGGGCAATGCTGGATGGTTTGCGCTTCCAAGGCCATTCGCCTTTGGTTTCGAGATCAACTGGGCGATTGTCATCGGCATATGCCTGATGGCCTTTGTTTCGGCCGTCGAGACGGTCGGCGACACCAGCGGGATCACTAAGGGTGGTGCCGGGCGCGAGGCCACTGAGGAAGAAATCCAGGGCGCGACATTCGCCGACGGGCTTGGCACAGCAGTTGCCGGGGTTTTCGGCGGCCTGCCCAACACCTCGTTCAGCCAGAACGTCGGGCTTGTGGCGATGACAGGGGTAATGAGCCGTCACGTCGTCACCTACGGCGCGATTTTACTTGTCATCGGCGGGCTGATCCCGAAGATCGGCGCCCTGGTGAGCACCATCCCAATTCAGGTTCTGGGCGGCGGTGTTATCATCATGTTCGGCATGGTCGCGTCGGCGGGCATCAATATGCTTTCGGACGTCAACTGGAACCGGCGTAACATGGTGATCTTCGCCACTTCGCTCAGCGTCGGTCTTGGGCTTCAGCAAGTGCCCGACGCACTCCAGTTTGTCGGCGGCACACTTCAGATCCTGCTGACATCGGGCCTTCTGCCGGCCGCGATCCTGGCGATTGTGTTGAACCTCATCATCCCCGAGGAAGACGAGGCCGTGGCAGCCGATTAGGTTGTCAGCCTATGAAAACGAAAACTCCCGTCCTCACCGGCGGGGGATTTTCTTATGAAGGCCTGCGCTGAGGATCATTTGGCGGCGGCCGCAAGCACCGCAAAAATTTCCTCATAACCAAGCGCCCTGGCATGTTGGAGCGGCGTCACGCCATTGCGGTCGCACACTATCATTAGCGGACACTATCGCACTCTCTCTATGCGCGGCAGAGCGATCAGGCCGGACGCTTACGGTGTGTCAACATTCCTGTTTCCTCTTCAATGGAAGTATCCCGCGCCACGGATGTTGTTGTGAATGATCGCAGGGCCGTCCGCGGCACGTTCTGTCAATTCCGGAGTAAAAAGGGTCAATGTCCCGGTGCAAAACTGGACACCTGGTTTGATTTAGGTGCGCACCCTGGTGCGTGTGCTTTCCAAATAGCTGATGCGTGCCAGGGTGCGTTGGCCGCAGGCCAACCTTTTCGCAGTTTTGGTATTTTCAGGATTACGGTTTGGCGATTTTGCTCTGGCGCAACCGGTAGCTTTCGCCGTTCATCTCGAGGATATGGACGTGGTGGGTTAGGCGATCGAGAATGGCGCCTGTGAGGCGTTCTGCGCCGAAGACCTCGGTCCATTCATCGAACGGCAGGTTGGATGTGATGATGATGGAGCCACGTTCGTAGCGCTGCGAGATGATCTCGAAGAGAAGCTCGGCCCCGGTCTTGCTCAGTGGCACAAAACCCAGTTCATCAATGATCAGCAGATCCTGGCTGACCAGTTGTTTCTGCAAGCGCTGCAGGCGGCGTTCGTCGACGGCCTCGATGAGTTCATGGACGAGAGCAGCGGCAGTGGTGAAGCGTACTTTCCTGCCCTTCTGGCAGGCCGCCAGACCCAATCCCAGGGCGATATGAGTTTTATACCAACGGCCCCCAGATTTGACTCAAGGGGATTCCCACGAGCGGCGTGATCTGATTCAGTGGCATCAAGGCAAGGGAGGCTTTGATGGCAGTAAGGATTACGCGAAAAGACAAGTCCGCAGGCGAGCTTCGCCAGGAAGCGGCGCGGTGCCGGGATGGGAAAGCAGCGCGACGGATGTTGGCGATTGCCCTGGTTCTGGATGGGGTTGACCGCAAGACGGCGGCAGAAAACTGCGGCATGGATCGGCAGACGCTGCGGGATTGGGCCCACCGTTACAATGCGGAGGGCGTGTCGGGCCTGTTCAACCGTCGCCCGCCGGATCCACCCTGTCTGCTGAGCGCGGCACAGAAGGAGGAGTTGGCGGAAATGGTTCGGGCGGGTCCCGACCCCGAAACCGATGGGGTTGTGCGCTGGCGGCGCATTGATCTGAAACGCAAGATCGAAGAGCGCTTCGGCGTCACCATGCATGAGCGAACTGTTGGCAAACAATTGGCAAGCCTGGGCTTTCGGCGTCTGTCGGTGCGCCCGCAGCATCCGAAATCCGACCCGGATGCACAGGAGGCTTTTAAAAAAACTTCGCCGCAGAGGTAGAAGCAGCCTTGCCGGAAACAGCCCGCAGCAAGCCCCTGGAGATATGATTTCAGGATGAAGCGCGGGTTGGCCAGCAGGGCACGCTCACCCGTATCTGGGCCGAGCGTGGAACACGCCCCCGTGCCCCGCGCGACACCCGCTATATCTGGAGCTACATTTTCGGCGCCGTCTGCCCGGAACGGGCTGAAGCGGCCGCTCTGATCATGCCACATGCCGACACACAGGCCATGAGCGCGCATCTCGCCGAGATCGCTAAAACCGTCGCATCGGGCGCACATGCCCTTCTCATTCTGGATGGCGCTGGCTGGCACGGTTCGGCAGAGCTGGAGGTACCCGACAACATCACCCTGCTCAAACTCCCGCCCTATTCCCCTGAACTCAACCCGATGGAAAATGTGTGGGCTTATCTGCGTGCCAACAAGCTCGCCATATCCGTCTTCGACAATTATGAGCAGATCGTCGACAGGTGTTGCGAAGCATGGAACTTCTTTGCAAACGACAAAACCGCAATCACGTCAATCACTACCAGACAATGGGCCAAAACGGTCAATGACTAGGGCCGTTGGTATAAGAATGATTCTTTTGTTTCTCCGGGCATACACAGGATCAACTCGCCATATGACTGCATTCCTTGGGAATGCAGCTCCGCTTGGACTTTAGTATAGGTTTCCAGGCTAATATTTTGGCGCTTAATGTTTTTGAGAACCACCGGATTCAAGGATTGGACGGATGACGTCATCGGCAAGCGGCCCTTGGCTTTGCGCATAACTTTGATAATTCGATCACCTTTGTTTTTACCGGTGGTGGTGCGTATGTATTTTGGCCAATCATAGCGCTCCATGAGTTGCCCAAGGTAATCAGCGACCTCCTCGTCCTGCAGGTACATGCCAAAATTGTCGTCGGCGAAACACAATGGACTAGAGGGAGCGATACGCGCGACAATGTAGTCCAAGTCCGCCTTGACACGTTCAAATGAGTGCCGAAACACCTTGGAATTCGATTTTACAGCCGAATTGCAGAAGGTGCAGGTGAATGGGCAGCCCCGCGCAAGCTGCATTAGAGCGAACAGGCCGGTATGAAAAAATTTGTCCATGTATCCGGCTAAATATGGCGAAGGTATCTCGTCCAGATCCCGCATGCGAGGAACGTCCGCGCCACGGACCACATCGCCCGTCTTTGGATCTGCCCAAATTGTGCCGTCAATTGCCTGTTCAAACATTCCTTCGCGCCGGGTCCCAACATCTAAATATCGCTGAATGGTGTTCAAAAACGCCCGCTCGCCCTCGTAGGTTGGCCCACGGACATGGATGTCGATCTGCGGCATGTTGCGAATCCAGTCGTCCTGTTTGGCGTCAGTCAGCGGGAAATTTGGCCCGCCCATCATAGTTAGGACAGCACGGTTTCTGGATTTTACATATTTTGCGAATGAGACAGCCAGGTGGTGGTTCCAAGAGTAGCTGGAAAACCCTATCGCCGCCGGCAACTCCTTGCCCAGCGCTGCCACTAGTTCCAGCGGGTCTCGAAATATTTCGAACACCACTGGTTCCTTCGCCTGGGCATATTCAGCACCGTATGTGGCCAGATTGCCTATGCCCAAAGGATAAGTATCCGACGTTTCGGTAACTAGATTATGGCCGAGATCTGCAAGGTAAACCTTCATGAAATAACCGCGTTTGCCCCCAAATTTCGCGCTGCAAAACTCTGGCTCGCCGTCCAATACTAACAGATTTGCCAGTTGATTACATACAATCGAAGCGTTCTGCTTGCAATTCTCAGATAAAAATGTCGCGGCACCGACGACAATCAAACCAATTGCAAGTGATTGGGTAGCCGGTGCCAGTTGCTTTTTTCGGTTTGGTGACACCTTTGATCATGTTTTGCGCCCTCGGACTCAGATAACAATCGCTTTCAGCACCTCCGGCTCGATCACATCCACCCCTGGCAGCGCCGCCTTCAGGGCGTCGGCATTTTGCTCCAGCAACGGAAACGTGCGATAATGACAAGGTATTACTGTCTTGAAATCAAAGAATGTTTTCGCTGCATACCCGGCCCGCGCCATGTCCATGGTGAAATGCCCTCCGGTGCACAGGATGCCAATGTCAGGACCGTGTAAGTCATCGAAAACCTTCATGTCTGCCATCACGTCAGTGTCGCCGGAAAAATAGATCGTGTGTCCCTCACCTGCGATCATGAACCCGGCTTCCGACCCGGTGTAAAGCGGTCCTTGGTCAAGCGAGATTGACGACGAATGCACGGCATTCACCAATGTCACACGCACATCGCCCAAGGCTACTGTGCCGCCCTTGTTGAACCCAATTGCACGAACGTCCAGAGTGGCCTCCCACCAGCTCATCAGGTCATAAATGCCGACCAATGGAACATCTAATTCCATCGTTAAATCAAGGGCATCGCCGGAATGATCGCCGTGCCCGTGGCTGATCAGAATGTGGCTTGCCCCGGCGATCGCCTCATCCCGCCGTTCCTCTGGAAACATCGGATTACCGCTCAGCCAGGGATCGACCAGCAACACCTGATCGCCAATTTCAATGCGAAATCCGGAATGCCCAAGCCAGGTGATTTTCATGATTTTATCCCCTAATTCGTTGCGCTGTCTGCCCCACCATCTTGATTACATCACACGCTTGCGTGCCAGCCACCAGAGCGCTAAACGACAGCCTGATAAATGTTTAGAGAATTCCCATGTCGATAGATACCAAAACCGCCGCCCACGTTGCCAAACTGGCCCGGATTAAGGTTGAGGAAAAAGATCTTCCAGAATTGGCTAATGAATTCAATATCATCCTCGGTTTCATCGAGCAGCTTAACGAGGTGAATGTAGACGGGGTAGAGCCGATGGTGTCGGTCACGCCGATGCGCCTGAAACGCCGCAAGGACCAGGTGACGGACGGAGCCATGCAGGGAAAAGTGCTGTCCAACGCCCCAGATGCGCGCGAGGGGTTTTTCGCCGTTCCCAAGGTCGTCGAATAATGGCCGACCTGAATTCTCTGACCATCGCGCAGGCGCGCGACATGCTGCGCGCGGGCGACATTACATCGACCGAGTTGACCTATGCTTGCCTGGCGGCGGTTGATGGATCAAGCGCACTGAACGCCTTCGTGCACCACACGCCCGAGATTGCGCTGACCCAGGCGAAGGCTGCCGACGAGCGTCTGCAAAGCGCTGACGATACCCCGTCAATGTGCGGTATCCCGCTGGGCATAAAAGACCTTTTCTGCACCAAAGGTGTGCCCAGTCAGGCCGCGTCCGGCATTCTGAATGGATTCAAACCGGAATATGAATCCACCGTCACGCAAAACCTGTTCGACGCCGGCGCGGTGATGCTGGGCAAGCTGAACATGGACGAGTTTGCCATGGGCAGCTCGAACGAAACCTCGACCTATGGCGATGTTGTCAACCCTTGGCGGCGCGGTCACGACGATAGCCCGCTGACACCGGGCGGCTCTTCTGGCGGCTCGGCGTGTGCGGTCGCGGCAGACCTTTGTCTTGCGGCCACCGGCACCGACACCGGCGGCTCGATCCGCCAACCCGCAGCGTTCACCGGCATTGTCGGGATCAAGCCCACCTACGGGCGCTGTTCAAGATGGGGCATCGTGGCGTTTGCATCTTCGCTGGATCAGGCCGGGCCATTGACCAAATCGGTGCGTGACGCCGCGATCATGCTTGAAACCATGAGCGGACACGACGCCAAGGATTCAACCTCTGCCGACATTCCGGTTCCGAAATTTGAAGCCGCATTAAATGGCGACATCAAGGGCAAAAAGATAGGCATTCCAAAGGAATACCGGATCGAGGGATTGCCCGTAGAGATCGAACAACTTTGGGCCGGTGGCATCGCCATGTTGCGCGACGCAGGCGCTGAAATCATCGACATATCCCTGCCGCACACGAAATACGCGCTGCCCGCATATTATGTGATTGCACCGGCTGAGGCCTCCAGCAACTTGGCGCGCTATGACGGCGTTCGCTATGGCCACCGGGCCAAGCTGGGCCAGGGTGACGGCATCACCGAGATGTACGAAAAAACCCGCGCCGAAGGCTTTGGGCACGAGGTCCAGCGCCGCGTGATGATCGGCACCTACGTGTTGTCAGCGGGGTTTTATGACGCCTATTACAACCGCGCCCGCCGGGTGCGCGCGCTGATAAAGAAAGACTTTGACGATGTGTTTGCGCACGGCATAGACGCGATCCTGACGCCGGCGACTCCGTCGGCGGCATTTAAGTTAGGAGAAATGGCAGACGCCGATCCGGTGCAGATGTATCTGAATGATGTTTTTACTGTCACCGTAAACCTGGCCGGCTTGCCGGGCATTTCGGTGCCAGCGGGCCTGGACAAGCAGGGCTTGCCGCTTGGACTGCAAATCATCGGGCGACCTTGGGAAGAGGGCGATTTGCTGAGCGTCGCCTATGCCCTTGAACGCGCCGCCGCATTTGTTTCCAAACCCGGAAAATGGTGGTAAAAATTGCCAAAATGAAACAGTTGAGGGTTCTGTCGATGCGGTATTTGAGTCCAGCTATCATGGCGGTTGTTTTGGTTGCCTGCGCGCCGACAGTGCCGGATTCGGTCGCCGGTGTTGGGTTTGAAAACTATTCCGACTATGAACTTGAGCGCGCGGCGCGCGAGAGTGCGCTTGCAGGCACATATCCAATTGTCGCAAGCGACGAAATATCCGACGAAATCATCGAAACCGGTATTCCCGTGCCCACGACCAGCAGCACAGCCTCAAGCCAAATAAGTGTCGATGACCCGACCCCACAAGCAAGTGTCGATAACCCGACCACACAAGTCATGGTCGATAACCCAACCATTTCGGATGAACAGAATTTTGATGCGGTTTCAGCACGAGAGACGATTGAAAGTGATGCCGAACGCCTGGCAGCGCAAGCCCAAGCCTATCAAGTAATCCAACCAACCGCGCTTCCGACACGGCGTGGCGGGTCCGAGCCATCGATTGTCGAATTTGCCCTTGCGACGACGAACCTTGTCGGTCAGGGCATCTACCGCCGTTCGATCATCGGCGCCCAGAGTCGTTTCAACCGAAACTGCGCCAAATATCTGTCTTCTGACATGGCGCAGGCTGACTTTCTGAAACTCGGTGGTCCGAAACGAGACCGCAAGGGGCTGGACCCGGACGGCGACGGATTTGCCTGTTATTGGGATCCTGCTCCGTTCCGGCAGGCGGTCCGAAACTAGGTGAAAATCGTTTCGCATCCCTCGCCTAATTTTGGCGAGCGGCGTCTTGGCGCGAACCCTGACCTGATTGTCCTGCATTACACGGCTATGCCCAGCGCAGAGGCAGCGATTGTCCGGCTTTGCAATCCTGATTGTGAGGTGTCGGCGCATTATCTGGTCTCGGCCACCGGCAATGTCATCCAGTTGGTCGATGAGGCCCAGCGTGCCTGGCACGCAGGTGACGGGTCATGGTGTGGCTGCAGCGACGTGAATTCGCGCTCGATTGGCATTGAATTGGCCAACGATGGATTTTCGCCTTTTCCCGCCGCTCAGGTGAACATATTGGAATCTTTGCTCGGCACAGTGATGGAACGATGGAAGATCCCGCCCGAGCGCGTAATCGGTCACTCGGACATGGCGCCGGGCCGCAAAAGTGATCCCGGCCAGCGATTTGATTGGCAAAGACTGGCGCTTGGTGGCCTGTCGGTGTGGCCACACGACAAGAAACGAGTGCCCCTTGCTGACGGGCGAACAGACGATTTTCTGCGCTTTGCGTCGGCATTTGGCTACTCACCGAGCGCCGCCCCCGATGCCCTTTTATCTGCGTTTCGCCGACGCTTTCGACCGTGGGCCAATGGCACTTTAGAGCCAATAGACATTGCGCTGATCCGTGACCTTGCGAATCGCTTCCCCGTTGACCAGACCGCCGTGAACACCTAAGTCACATCTCGCGCGGATGGCTGGATGATCGCGTCGCGGACCGGGTTCGCAACGAGGAAAGTCCGGACTCCATGAAACAATGGTGCCGGGTAACACCCGGCCGGGGCAACCCGAGGGAAAGCGCCACAGAGAACAGACTGCCGTCATTAGGCGGTAACGGTGAAAAGGTGCGGTAAGAGCGCACCGCGGCTCTGGCAACAGAGCTGGCATGGCAAGCCCCGCCAGGAGCAATGCCAAATAGGGGCCTTACCGCGGGGCTGGTCCCCGCGCAAGCGGGGATACCGCCCGCAGGGTCGTTTCAGCCCATCAAGGCCCGGGTTGGCAGCTAAAGCGCGCCGGTGACGGCGCACGTAGATGAATGGTCATCCAGGGCCGCATTACGGTGCGACCCGGACAGAATCCGGCTTACAGGCCGTCCGCGCATATTATGTCCTGTAGATCGGAAAACCTGCACACAGTTCCGCAACTTTGGTTTTACAGTCGGCAACGGTATCGCCAGAGTCGCCCTGAACCGCGGCCTCGATCAAATCAGCAATCACATTGCCAAGGGTTTCAAATTCGCTCCCGCCCATACCGCGCGTGGTTGCCGCACCAACACCCAGTCGAAGACCAACCCATTCCGGTGGGCGCGGGCTGTCATTGGGAATCGCGTTTTTGTTGGATGTGATATTTGCCGCCTCTAACACCGCCTCGCCCTGTTGGCCGGTCAGCCGATAGGAAGACAGGTCCAGAAGCACCAAATGGGTATCGGTGCCGCCCGACACCAGACGTATCCCTCGGGTCTGCAACGTATCCGCTAATGTGGATGCGTTAGCCTTGACCTGTGCCCCGTAGACCTTGAAATCATCGCTCAACGCCTCGCCCAGACATACCGCCTTGGCGGCAATCACTTGGGTGTGGATCGAGCCCTGAACCCCCGGAAACACCGCCGATTGCAAGCGTCTAAACCAATCTGGGTTGTTGGTCAGGATCAGACCGCCGCGCGGACCGCGCAGGGTTTTGGTGGTGGTGCAGGTGACAATATCAGCATGGGGAAAGGGCGAGGTATGCACCCCCGCCGCGACCAGCCCGGCAATATGGGCCATATCCACATGCAGCCAGGCGCCGACCTTTTTAGCGATCGCGCCCATACGCTCAAAATCAATCTCGCGCGGATAGGCAGACCCCCCGGCGATCAGAAGTTTGGGTTTTATGTCTTCGGCCAACCGCTGCAGCGCATCATAGTCGATGACCTCGGTATTTGCGCTGACGCCGTAGTGGTGCGCTTCAAACCAACGGCCCGACAGGTTGGCGTTCAGCCCGTGGGACAGATGACCGCCAGCAGCCAGATCCAGCGCCAATGTTTTGTCACCGGGCGACAGCAGCAAAAAGAACACCGCCAGATTGGCCTGACTGCCAGAATGGGGCTGCACATTGGCGTATTCGCAACCAAACAATTGTTTGGCGCGATCAATCGCCGCCTGTTCCACCACGTCGACAAACTGGCCGCCACCGTGAAATCGGTTGCCGGGATAGCCCTCCAGGGTTTTGTTAGTCATCTCGTGCCCCAGCGCGTCCAGAACCGCGCGGCTGACGATGTTTTCAGAGGCGATCAGTTCGATTTGGTTCTGTTGGCGTTGTTTTTCGCCTCTCAGGGCCTCTGCTATCAACGGGTCAGTGGTGGTAACTGACGCTTCAAACCGGGCGTTCATGGCATATCTCCGAACATATTGTGCAGCCAGCGGCCCAAAAACCCGCGCGGCCGGTATGGGATTTTTTGTCAAAATCTGTTGAACATGCAAACCATATTTGGCGATATTCCCAGCGCACCCTTACCACCCTTCAAAAAATCCAAACTTGCCATAATTTAGGGATTTTCTCATATCCTATGAAGCATCTGCGCAGGAACCGCAGGCCCTGTTTGAAGAGGGAGCAGAGTGATCTTCGGGTTTTGCGAATCCCCTTTTTTCGCCGCTTTCGGCGACTATTTGTTCATCTGCTGCGCCCGTTGAAACCGCCCAGTACATGGCTATTGCCATGACAAGGATAAGCCTTTCCAGTCGGTCTGGCTTTTTGATTTGGCTTTGCGCGATGCCAAATCCACGGGTCTTGAAGTCCGAGAACATAGCTTCAATACCCCATCGCATTCCATAATCGAGAACCGTGTATTGTGAAGGCTTTGCATTCATAGCGATGATCCAGGGCTCAGGGTGACCATCGTCGTGCAATACTCCGATATTCGTAAACACACCTGATCCATAAAGTTCCGCGTTTATAAGCCCTTGCGGCATCAGCTCCCTGATTTCAATGCAAGACAGCTCGCCACCTTGGTGCTGCAAAGTCAGGTTGCCCTTCAGGCGAATACGATATCCCCAACCAGCGTCCTGACACCAATGGATTAACCTTTCTGTGCCATAAAATCGATCACCCGTTAACATGACATCAGCCCCTTCAGGCATCCAATCCTGAATGCTGTCCAGTAACTCTTTTTGGAGAGAAAACCCAATATTGCCTTTTGTCTTGCGCACGCGCCAAGCCACAGGCAAGGCGCGATCACGCATGCGCACTGACAGCATCAAGACTTCATGTCCGTCATTGATAGGGCTTTGATCCATCATCAAAACGATGGTCTCTCCGTTGGAGGCCAAACGGGTGAATACATCTCCAGCATAGGCCTGCATGATTTCCGCGCAATCAATGTGGGAATTGCTCAAAACACGGGAACCATACTGGTACCGATGATCTTTTGTGCCGATGTGACGCGGTAAAGCCGCCGATAATTCCATCAAATTCGCACTTCGCACATCAAGAACGATGCTCGAAAGCAGTGTAAGGCCTTCGCAGCGGGATTTATGAAACTTTGGAAGCCGCTCTATAAAATCAGCCTTGATAGCTTCGTTTACCCCAGAAAAACCCAATGAAACAACCATACAACATCTCCAATTCTATAACAGGAGACTCCTTGAATCACAGCATGTGGACAGATGGCAAGCTTAATTCGCTAAATTGAAGGGTGGTAAGGGTGCTGACTATGAAACGACCACGCGCCTTTTGATCGAACTTGGTGCGCGTGGTTCGGAAATGGATGAAGATGTTTGGGCGCTGCTCAGTGAAAAACCTCTAGGTCAAGCCCAAAAATCAATTTGAGTAACAGTTCCATATTACTGTGAGCTACCCGCAGGGCGGGTTCACCCCGCCGCACGCGCTCACACATGCTGATCCACCAGCACCGGGTTGCCGTCCGGGTCCACCACCACAAAGCTCGCAGGCCCGCTGCCACCCTCATCCGCCTCGCTCACAAATTCCAGCCCCGCCGCTTTCAGCCGTTTCTGGATGTCGCGCACATCCTCAAAATCATCCAGCGGCGCAGCACCGGGGCCCCAGCCGGGATTAAACGTCAGGCTGTTCTTTTCAAACATGCCGTGAAACAGCCCGATCGTGCAGGCCCCATCGGTCAGAATCAGCCAGTTCTGGCTTTCATCGCCGCCAACCGCGCTGAAACCAAGTGTTTCGTAAAACGCTTTCGATGCGGCCAGGTCCCTGACCGTCAGGCTCACAGAAAACACGCCGATGCTCATCATATTTCTCCCTATGATTTTGTCTTTTGAAAATCCAGTGGTGGGCAATCTGCCCACCATCCTGGCGCAGAACTCAATGCCGCCGCACTTGTACCAGATAGCCCTCCACCGTTTCCTCACCGAGCGCCTTGAGCGCCTCCAGCCGGTGCAGCCCCTCGACTAGCACATATTTCTCGCCAGCCACGCGCAGTTGGATTGGCGTTCTTTGGCCCTCTTCCAGAATGCTCTCGGCAATCTCGTTGACTTTCGCCGCATCAAGAGTTTTCGCGCGCTTCACCGGCACCTGGATGTCAGCAATCGGAACCGCGATTTTTTGCAGCATACTAAAATATTCCTGTTCTGGGCGGTCATCCCTGAAACCTGATCCGATCACCATCACGATTGCAACCCCGGAGGGTGCGCATTTTGCGCACGGCCGCATCTGCTGCAAAATCAAGATTTCAAGGTTCTGACGAGAAAGCGGTGTGGCGGGACCACCGAAGTGCGACCGTAGAGGTGCGTATATTCCCGAGGACCTGATTGAACAGGTGGGCACCGGGTAATTGGACCAGGATCCAAACAGAGCCAGCTCCCTCAGAATTGATTAAGGCCACTGGAATTGGACCTCGTCACGAGAAGGGCAGTGCCCGCCGCCCTCTGACATAGGCAGTCGGCGCGGCGCAAGCAAGTGCTTCTTACATCTCGCGAAGGCGGATCAGATGGCCGTCCCAGCCTTTGTCAAATGCCGCCAGCAGGCCGAAACCATCCGCGTCGGCGCCAAACCCACTGTGGACCAGGCCCAGCCTGGTACCGCCCGGGACAGCCGTGAGCGTCCAGGCCACTTTGGTCATCAGCCCGTTCATCGGCCCGGCAGTGAAGCTGTAACTCAGCCGTTCCACCGGCGTCATTTCGTCAATCGAGCCGCTACACAGTGAGTTGCCGTCTTTGCCAATCATGTCAAACGCTTGACCATCCGAAAAATCCGCTTCGGGCCGGTGAAACCAGGTGGCCAGATGCTCGGATTTGGTCAGATAATCCCAGACCATTTCGCGTGGGGCGGCGATGTGGATGGTTTTTTCGATTGTGCCGTTGTCCATCAATTCAAGTCCTTCTCGATTGCAGATTTCAATGTTGCAAGGCGGTCGTCCCAGAAACTGTCAAACACTGACAGCCAATCAATCGCCGGGCGAAAACCGTCTGATTTCAAACTGTTGACACGCTCTCGGCCCTGGGTCGTGACCTCGATCAGATCGCCCCGCTCCAGAATGGTCAGGTGTTTTTTGATCGCGGTGCGACTAAAGTTAAACCGGTCGGCAATTTGGCCGATTGTGCGATCGCCATCGGTTAGAATGCACAGAATATCGCGTCGGGTTGGGTCAGACAGGGCGCGAAATGTGGCTTGCGGATCGGGCGGCATCTACGGGTCTTTCGAAATACAACCCTTGCCTATCCGGTTAACGCCCATGACCGCTACATGTAGGGTGCCGCCACTGTCCCGAGTAAAGCTCGGCATAGGTTGGAGCAGAGGTGTCGCCCGCGATGCCGAGCAATGAGCGGAAGGCGTTGAACGGGTAGAACCGCCTGTTGAAGCGGAAGGTGAACTCGTTGAGGTAGGCTTGTAGGTGCTGGTGGCTAACGCCGTGGTGGATACCGATCAGCCACGTCTTCAGGTTGGCGAAAACCAGATGGATGATCGGCAGGTATTGCTCGGCAACCTCTGGATCACCACACTCGGCAACAGCGAAGTGCTCATAGCCGCGCTTACCGAGGCCAGCATAGCCGCTCCAATCGTCAGTAACGATCAGCGATCCCGGCGCGACGGTGCTCTCGACGAACCCACAGAGCGACTCGGCGCTACGGTCGAGCACGACGGCGAGCCGAACGCGTCCGGCATAGCGTCCGTCTTTCCGGTTGTCGAGCTTGGTGCCCGGCTTTCGATGACGCACCTCGATGGCACAGGAGACGGGAACCTTGTGGTGAACACCACGGCCTTCCCCACGCGTTGTTCGCCCGCCAACCCAGGTTTCGTCCACCTCAACATGGTTCTTGGGCTGTCCACCGATCCTGTCTTGGTTGGGCCGCACCATGCCCGAGCGGAGCTTGTGGAGAATTTGAAAGGCCGTCTCGTAGCGCGAAAGACCAAGTTGCCGCTGAAACTGCACGGCGGACATGCCGGGCGTCTGACTGGCGACCAGATAAGCGGCCCAGAACCAGACGTTCAGCGGAGTGTGGCTACGCTCCATCACTGTTCCCACCGTCAGCCCGGTGTTCTGGCGGCACTTGCGGCAGCGCAGGACGCCAGGGCGGTTTTCAAAGTGGAACGGCTCTCCCGCCGTGCCGCAGTGCGGGCAGGCAAAGCCGTCTCCCCAGCGGGCTTTCTCCAGGTAGGCGGCGCAGGCCGCATCATCGGGGAAAAGTCGCTGGAACTCGGGTAGCGAATGCGGGAATGGGAGCTCGGCGCGGTCGAGAACATCCATGGCGCGCTCCCCTATATCCGGTTTGCGCCCATTCTAGCCCTAGTGGGTGTGGGTGTAAACCGGATAGGCAAGATACAACCATTTGGTGTCGTTTCTGTATATGACACCAAATGGTTTCATGTCAACCGGGCACGCGCTTGCGTTTTGTTCATGAATTGTTCACACTTGCGCCGTGCCCGACGATCTGCAACCCGGCCAGCTTTTGGCCCGTGGTGTTTGCCGCCACCTTCTTAGCCATGATTTTGTGGCGGTGGAAGAATTCGTGCCCGAACGCGGTTTGCGCGTCGATGTTGTAGCACTTGGGCCCAAAGGCGAGATCTGGGTGGTTGAATGCAAATCCGGCCGCGCTGATTTTCAAACCGATCACAAGTGGCAAGGCTATCTGGACTGGTGCGACCGCTATTTCTGGGCCGTGGACGAGGCGTTTCCAAGCGAGCTTTTGCCGCCTGAAACCGGCTTGATCGTGGCCGACAGTTACGGTGCCGAGATTGTGCGCATGGGCCCGGAAAACAAACTGGCACCGGCGCGAAGAAAGAAGCTGACACTCAGGATTGCGCGCCATTGCGCGCGCCGCCTGCATGGGTTTCGTGATCCGGGCGTGGCAGGGCTGGCCGGCGTTGATGGACACCCAAGGTCCTGAAAACCGGCCAACTATTTGCCGGTTGCTTCCGCCAGCTTGGCGGCGGCGGTCAATTCCTCGGCAATCTCGCGCGCCTCTTCAGGCTCAAAATCCAGCGGAAGCTCGACGCCATCGGCCTCAATATAGATACGGACCATACCAAGTGTGGTTGGCCCGATCTGAAGATTGGCCGCAATTTCGCTTTGCTTATCAATGCCCATGATTGACTCCGTCGCAAGTGAGCTCCGCTACATCGCAAGACGGGTCTTGGCAAGGCCATTGGGTGGATTTGAATGGCTAAAACGCAATTTCGTTGACCGAAAATGGCGCAGTCTCATCGTCGTCGACGGATCGGAATTCGGCAAATGTCGGGAAATAATGTATCTTAATTACACTACATTGAATCATTTTTGGTCTAATTCGCCGGTATTTGGCCCAATATACAAAAAAATGTTGACCCTGCTGAATCGCGCCAAGGACAATCTGCCCGGACGCGCCTTTTGGGTGCGACCAAACGATGCAAAAGGGACAGGAGTTAAAAAATGTTCGAAAATGCAAAAAAGGTAATCAGCAGTATCACCGAAATTGGCGTGGCGCTCTTGGCGCTTGCCATCGTCGCGTCACTGCTTGTTGGCCCTTCCAATATGGCGTTTCTCGGCGATGTTGTCGGTAACATCACCGCACTTGTCAATCAACTGGGGAACGCCGGTCTGGCAGGGTTGATCGCGCTTGGCGTTGTGATCTGGTTGTTTCAGAACCGTTAAACAAGAACTCTCCTTTTCCGGCAGCAATTGGCACCGCCTATGAATACGTTCGCGCGCATGCTGGGCACCATAAAAAGCCTGTTTTATCAAGTGACAGAAGCAGGCTTTGCCCTCGTCGCATTTATCGTGCTGGTGTATTTGTTGCTGGGAGAGGATTCAGGCCCCTACGTGATCTCGGTGATCGCGAATATTATTCTGCTGGTCGGGGCGATCACGCCCGAGGCGCTGGTTGGAATTGCGATTGCGGCGGCCCTGCTTTACCTGGTCCGAAAACGGTCCTGAGCTATATTGCAGTCGGACTTTCAGGTTGACCGCTGCGGCGGATAATTCTAATCGAACCAGCATCGCGCGTCGCATGTGCCGCCTTAGCTCAGTTGGTTAGAGCGCTGGAATGTGGATCCAGAGGTCCCCCGTTCGAACCGGGGAGGCGGTACCACTCTGAAAGCAAATCAGGTCAGATTTGGCAAACGCCCAGCAGCGCCCAGACGGCTGTAAATCTCCACTGCCTCGTCCAGCATGGCCGCATCGAACACCGACATGTCGGCGCGTGGTGCAATGACCCTGAAGTGGCGGGAAAAGTCCGTCTCACCAAATTCGAGACCAAATGCTGCGCAGATCGCCCGCATGGTGTCTTGGCTGTGAGTCTGAAGCGCGGTTTCTGGAACGATGATAAGGTCGTCAGCATGTTCGGCGACGCAATTGTAGGCACTGATCCAATAGGCCAGCCAATAGTCGGGATCTTCGGCGCCAAGGCCTGAGGCGCGTTCGGCCATGCCAGCAAACGCCACCGGTCGGTGCAGCGCTCCAAATTCCAGATGCCCGATGTCACGCATATATCGTTTCACAAACGGATCGCCCGCGTGCAGTTCAACAAAGTTGCGGTGCTGGCGCAAAAGCGAGGCCGCGTGTTCTGCCGGGTGGCGCAGTGGCACGACAATACCGGCACCAGGAAACATTGTTCCAAGCACATCCAATCGTGCAATATTGCCATTATTCTTGGACACATAACGCCCACCTGGCCCGGTGCGCAGCGCGATGATCTTGCGAAAATGGGCGCGGAAAAAATCCACAGCTTCAGGGTTCGTGTCGGATTTTGACCACAGCGGGATCTGATCCTGCTCAAAGCGCTTGGGCCAGAATTGACGCCAAAGCACCTCTTCAAACGCCTCCGGGCTGTCATAGCCAACCATGATGCCGTCGCCATGCGCACGCTCGGCCAAAGTTGCCGTCCGCGCAAATCCGCCGCTGACTTTTGACCAGAGCATCGGCGCCATCACAAAAGGCATATCGCGGTAAAGATGGGTGGCGACACCTGGCACGTCATGCAGCGCGTTCAGCACAACCGTGGTCCCGGCGCGCGGCAGCGAGGTGATGAAGATCGGCGGCCTGTCCTCGATCTCGGCAATCTGGCGGGCGAATATGCTGTTTTCGACATCAGCCGCCGTCATCTGCACCAACGGCGCGGCAAACGCGATCTGATGCAGGGTGCGGTCCAGTGCGGAATAGGCGCGGCCGCGTTTTGGTCGTCGCGACAGCCACCAAAGCCCACCCCAACAAGAACGCTGGCCCCGATGATCACATCCGGGCGCGCCAGAAAGGCAAAAACCTGCCCCGCGTCAACAAACCCGATCAGGTCCAGCACATAGATCGGCGCGATCGCGCAGATCAGCGTCGCCGCAACGCGCCAGAAAATAGAGCCCGAGGCGCGCAGCATGGAAAGGGCGTCGCGCTGCACTGCGGCCTCTTTTTCGTCATCACTCAGTGTGTTGTCACGCATGACGCCGGTGGCGCCGCCTGCCAGCGACAGTGCCCGACGGGCAGCCGCGATAATTGCAAATCCACGAAACGCGGCCAGAAACGCCGCGATCGCCAGCGCCGTCGCGAAAATCGTCATTCTTGTTTGTCGTTCGCCTCGACAGGTTGTTTGAAGCGCTTCATCAGGCGCTTGACCGGATACCAGACGAAGCCAACGATCATCAACAGAATGGCCCCGATAACGGCAACCACGGTTCCAATTGCGCCGATCCCCGCACCGGGTCCGATATAGGCCAGGGCCGGGGATGCAGCGCAAATTGCGATCACCGAACCCAGGAATAATTTCGTTTTCATCTTTGTACCCTTTATTGCTCGTGTCCTCACGGCGTCAGTTCGCACAGTTTGCACGCTGCCGCTCAAAAAAACCACTATTCATATATTGCGGCAAAACATGGGCCTCTGGCAGAATTCCGGCAAAGCCGTCGCCCAACAGGTTGAAATATTGCCACAGCAGGAGGCCGTCCGGGCAAACTCAAGCGCGCGGCCTTCCCGCGTCGAGGCGATCATTAAGTTGCCATTGGCCAGCTTTTGCAGCCGTCCCATAGTTGGCGAATAAAACCGTGCCTCGCCCAGTCCGCTAATCACAACCCGCGCCTGCCCGGTTCGCGCGTCCAGTTCGACAATGCGCGAGTGCAGTTCGTCGGCCTCGACAAACGGGTCCAAATTGCGGTTGTCAAAAACCAGTATTTTGTCGTCTGGCGCGAAATCCGGATCATGCTGACGCAACACCTGTCCGGTAGATTGAAACTTCACCTGAAACTCCACCGGATCAACCTTGCCTATCCGGTTTACACCCACACCCACTAGGGCTAGAATGGGCGCAAACCGGATATAGGGGAGCGCGCCATGGATGTTCTCGACCGCGCCGATCTCCCATTCCCGCATTCGCTACCCGAGTTCCAGCGACTTTTCCCCGATGATGCGGCCTGCGCCGCCTACCTGGAGAAAGCCCGCTGGGGAGACGGCTTTGCCTGCCCGCACTGCGGCACGGCGGGAGAGCCGTTCCACTTTGAAAACCGCCCTGGCGTCCTGCGCTGCCGCAAGTGCCGCCAGAACACCGGGCTGACGGTGGGAACAGTGATGGAGCGTAGCCACACTCCGCTGAACGTCTGGTTCTGGGCCGCTTATCTGGTCGCCAGTCAGACGCCCGGCATGTCCGCCGTGCAGTTTCAGCGGCAACTTGGTATTTCGCGCTACGAGACGGCCTTTCAAATTCTCCACAAGCTCCGCTCGGGCATGGTGCGGCCCAACCAAGACAGGATCGGTGGACAGCCCAAGAACCATGTTGAGGTGGACGAAACCTGGGTTGGCGGGCGAACAACGCGTGGGGAAGGCCGTGGTGTTCACCACAAGGTTCCCGTCTCCTGTGCCATCGAGGTGCGTCATCGAAAGCCGGGCACCAAGCTCGACAACCGGAAAGACGGACGCTATGCCGGACGCGTTCGGCTCGCCGTCGTGCTCGACCGTAGCGCCGTCGCTCTGTGGGTTCGTCGAGAGCACCGTCGCGCCGGGATCGCTGATCGTTACTGACGATTGGAGCGGCTATGCTGGCCTCGGTAAGCGCGGCTATGAGCACTTCGCTGTTGCCGAGTGTGGTGATCCAGAGGTTGCCGAGCAATACCTGCCGATCATCCATCTGGTTTTCGCCAACCTGAAGACGTGGCTGATCGGTATCCACCACGGCGTTAGCCACCAGCACCTACAAGCCTACCTCAACGAGTTCACCTTCCGCTTCAACAGGCGGTTCTACCCGTTCAACGCCTTCCGCTCATTGCTCGGCATCGCGGGCGACACCTCTGCTCCAACCTATGCCGAGCTTTACTCGGGAGAGTGGCGGCACCCTACATGTAGCGGTCATGGGCGTTAACCGGATAGGCAAGGGATCAACTACCAGAATTGTGTTGATGTTGCGCAGTGACAGCAGCAGATCACCGGGCTCAAATATCTCTGACGCGATGCCGGACGGGAAAACCTCGACATCATTCAGATGCAACGTGTCGCCGCCCACCAGCGTGCCGGCGTTGTCCAATGTTGACAGGTGCATCAGGCCAAGCAAGTCGTTCTGCGAAAGAATATCGAGCACCTCGACCGTCTGCAGTATTTCTCCATCCATCGAGATATTCTGGATGGCCCAGGAATTCAGCGGTGCAATGTGGTTGCCATAACCAGTGTTACCAGTCAGCACATAGCGCTCGGCGGGCACCCAGATGGTGCCGTCTTCGGACAGATTGATCGCGTGATGCGCCAGATTATCGAGCTTCCAGCGAACCTCGCCGCAAGCCGAAAGACGAACCGTCGCCAGCAGTTCAAAATTCAGCAGGACATCGCCATCCGGCAGCACCTGAACGCCGTGCAGGGTCGCACCGGGTTGATTTTTTGGTTTCCGATCGGCAGGAATGTCGGCGTCGTCATCTGGCCAGATTTGGAACCAGTCGGGTTGCCATTCATGCACAATCTCGCCATCCCGGTCGATAACCCGGATGAAGTTCATGTCATCCTTGCCGACCCCGGCGATCAGGACCAGACCGGGTGCCAGTGCCGCAGGTTCAAGGTTCTGTAACTGAATCTCGTCCGCCGGTATCGATATGTACCAGGGGCGCTGAAATTCTCGGTAAATCTGTTCGAAGGCCAGTTTGATACGGATTATCTGATCGGCAACAAACCATTGGTTTACTGTGGCAAAGAACCCGTAAACCACCCCGCCCAGCACCAGCAATAATGCAAACAAAATTTTTCTGGGAAGACTGACCCGGTTGCTGTCCGACATGATATTCTGCTCTGCCTGCGCCGTGTTCGCACGGCTGTTTGATTGCCCGGACCTTAGCCGAGGACATGAATTTTAAACAAGCCACATAATTCCCCGGCCTTATGGGCTGTTCACCTTGATCCGCTGGCGCAAAGCGTGGTCGGACCTGTCAAAGATCAGAATTTCGTCGTCATCCGTGACCACGGCATACCAGTCACCGCCCTGGGTAAATGCAATGACGCGCCCGCCGTCGGGCAGGGTGATTTCATCAGGCAAAGCCAGCGCACCCGGTGCAGGCGCGAGCCGGATGACAAAAAGCACCACGATGGTTACAAAGCCCAAGATCATTGTTGCGGTCAGAACCGTGACTAGAATGCGCAAGAACCGCAGGTGCTTGGCCTCGGTCTGGGAAAGTGGAGCCTCGTCCATGTCGGCCTCAAAGCTGCGGGTGACCATCGGGCCAAACCCGCCTGACCGCCTTGATAAGGCACTGGCGCGCGACGTGCCAGAGGCGGCAGCGCTGTCACGCACACGTATTGTCCGGCTCATCGGCGACGGGGCGGTGACACAGGCCGGTGCGCGAGTGACCGATCAAAAGGCCAAAGTGAGTGAGGGCGAACTTTACGTCATCACGCTTGCAGCCCCCGCCGTAAGCCACATGGAACCCGAAAATATTGCACTGGATGTGATCTGGGAAGACGCCGATCTTGTGGTGGTCAACAAGCCTGCAGGCATGGTCGTGCACCCGGCGCCGGGCACGCCGCACGGAACCCTGGTCAATGCGCTGCTGCATCATTTTGGTGGCAGCCTGTCCGATGTTGGCGGGCAAATGCGCCCCGGCATCGTGCACCGGATCGACAAGGACACCAGCGGTCTGCTGGTCGTGGCCAAGTCTGACTGGGCCCATCACGCCCTGGCGGCGCAGTTTGAAAATCATCTGGTCGAGCGCAAGTATTTGGCCGTCGTCTATGGCGTACCCGACGCCGGGGACGCGCGTTTGCTTGGCATCAAAGGCGTGAATTTTGACTCCGGCACCGTGATGAGGATCACCACCCGCCTGGCGCGTCACAAAATCGACCGGCAACGCCAGGCGGTGCTGTTTCAGGGCGGACGGCACGCGGTGACCCGGGTTCGGGTTGTGAAACGGTTCGGTTCCCCTGCGGTGGCGGCATTGGTGGACTGCTGGCTGGAAACCGGGCGCACCCACCAGATCAGGGTGCATATGGCCCATGTCGGGCACGGATTGTTGGGCGATGCGACCTATGGCGGGCGGCGCAAAATAAATACCAGGGCGCTTGGGCAGACGGCGAGCGACGCCGTTGCTGGGTTCCCGCGTCAGGCGCTGCACGCGGCAGTGCTGGGGTTCGAGCACCCGGTCAGCGGCGAAAAGATACGTTTTGAAGCACCGCTGCCGCGCGACATGGCCGCCCTGATCAGCGCGCTGGCGGGCTGAGCAGCAGCATATCCAGTACCAGGCCAAGGTCTGTACCGACCGATACATCTGGCAGCGTGGACAATTGTTCCAGCCCGATCAGGGCGGCATACAGCGTTTTAGCCTTGGCGCGGGCGACATCCGCACGAGACCCGTGATCGGCAAAAAGCGACGCCACATAGTCCAGCCGGGCGCGGTCGATGTTGTGCACGGCCCGCTGCACGGATGTATCATAGCGCCCCCAGTCGCGGATCGCCGCCTCGGCCAGCGCCCCGCCATAAGCCGCCTTGCGATCATCGGCGACAATGCTTATCAGTTGCTCGAGCCGCGTGCGCGCTGGGGTCTCGGCACTATCCAGCGCTGCGATCACCGCATGGGTCGCGGCCTGCTGCCAATGCTCGATCATCGCTGATTTCAGCGCCGCGATGTGCTTGAAATGCCAGTAAAACGAGCCCTTGCTGACCGACAGCGCACGCGCCAGCGCCTCGGCCCGGATCGCCTGCGGGCCACCGGCGGTCAAAGCGCGAAATCCGGCGCGTATCCAGTCGGTTTGGCTCAGGGGTCGAGTCTTCACGATACAACCATACGCAACCGTATGGACAGGGGCAAGCGGATGGTCTACATACGCCAGCGTCTGGAAGAATCGGAGCCTGACATGAACATCTGGTTTGGTGCGGCGGCGGCGCTGTCAGCGTTGCTGGCGGCGGCGCATGTCATTGGCGGCACGCCAGAGTTTCTGACGCCGATTGTCACCAGCGATCTGTCCGCCGGCATCCGCGCCGTGGCAGCGATTGTCTGGCACGCCACCAGTATCCTGCTGGTGCTGAACGGCGCGGTGCTGATCGGCACAACATTCAGGCGGCAATGGATACCAGCCGTTTGGCTGGCGTGGCGCAATATCTGGGTTTCGCCGGGTTGTTCCTGTATTATACCAACGGCCCTAGTCGTTGACCGTTTTGGCCCATTGTCTGGTAGTGATTGACGTGATTGCGGTTTTGTCGTTTGCAAAGAAGTTCCATGCTTCGCAACACCTGTCGACGATCTGCTCATAATTGTCGAAGACGGATATGGCGAGCTTGTTGGCACGCAGATAAGCCCACACATTTTCCATCGGGTTGAGTTCAGGGGAATAGGGCGGGAGTTTGAGCAGGGTGATGTTGTCGGGTACCTCCAGCTCTGCCGAACCGTGCCAGCCAGCGCCATCCAGAATGAGAAGGGCATGTGCGCCCGATGCGACGGTTTTAGCGATCTCGGCGAGATGCGCGCTCATGACCTGTGTGTCGGCATGTGGCATGATCAGAGCGGCCGCTTCAGCCCGTTCCGGGCAGACGGCGCCGAAAATGTAGCTCCAGATATAGCGGGTGTCGCGCGGGGCACGGGGGCGTGTTCCACGCTCGGCCCAGATACGGGTGAGCGTGCCCTGCTGGCCAACCCGCGCTTCATCCTGAAACCATATCTCCAGGGGCTTGCTGCGGGCTGTTTCCGGCAAGGCTGCTTCTACCTCTGCGGCGAAGTTTTTTTAAAAGCCTCCTGTGCATCCGGGTCGGATTTCGGATGCTGCGGGCGCACCGACAGACGCCGAAAGCCCAGGCTTGCCAATTGTTTGCCAACAGTTCGCTCATGCATGGTGACGCCGAAGCGCTCTTCGATCTTGCGTTTCAGATCAATGCGCCGCCAGCGCACAACCCCATCGGTTTCGGGGTCGGGACCCGCCCGAACCATTTCCGCCAACTCCTCCTTCTGTGCCGCGCTCAGCAGACAGGGTGGATCCGGCGGGCGACGGTTGAACAGGCCCGACACGCCCTCCGCATTGTAACGGTGGGCCCAATCCCGCAACGTCTGCCGATCCATGCCGCAGTTTTCTGCCGCCGTCTTGCGGTCAACCCCATCCAGAACCAGGGCAATCGCCAACATCCGTCGCGCCGCTTTCCCATCCCGGCACCGCGCCGCTTCCTGGCGAAGCTCGCCTGCGGACTTGTCTTTTCGCGTAATCCTTACTGCCATCAAAGCCTCCCTTGCCTTGATGCCACTGAATCAGATCACGCCGCTCGTGGGAATCCCCTTGAGTCAAATCTGGGGGCCGTTGGTATTACGGCATCAGCTTTCTCGGCAATATCACCGAACTGCCGCAATGGACCGTGTTCCTGGCGATTTCTGTGATGATCTGGCTGGGGATGCGCGCCGGGCGCGCGGGCCGGGGTAGTGCCCCAGGGCGTGGTGTAAATTGTTCTCCGGCTGGGTGTTGAGCCGGTTTACAGGGCGGCGATTTTCGCCGGGTCGATGGTGGTATCCTCGCAGATGGCGGCGACGGTTTCCAGCGTCATGTAACGACGTGTGACTGCCCATTCGTCGTTCTGCTCCAGCATAAGTGCGCCGACGAGGCGTCTGATCGCGGCCTCGTTAGGGAAAATACGACGACATTTGTTCGGCGCTTGATCTCTTTGTTGAGGCGTTCAAGCGGATTGGTGGAGTGTATTTGCCGCCAGTGAGCTTGCGGGAACGTCTTGTAGGCCAGCACGTCTTCCTCGGCGCGCAGCATCAGCTCGGCGAGCTTGGGATGACGCGGCTGGAAAGCCTCGATCAGCTTGGTCCAGTGTTCCTTCGAGTCTGCCAGCGTGTCCTGATCGAAGGCTGTTCTGAGCGCGGCCGTGACGATGGGACGGTCCTTCTTGCCGACGCAGGCCAGGGCATTGCGCATGAAGTGCACGCGACAGCGCTGGATCGTAGCACCCAGCACTTTGGCGGCGGCCCCCTTCAGGCCTTTATGTTCGTCAGCGATGATCAGCTTTACCCCGCGCAGGCCGCGATCGGCCAGAGCACGCAGGAATTCGTCCCAGAACACCTCGGCTTCGCTGGGTTGGATGGCGATGCCCAGAACCTCGCGCCGCCCGTCGGTGTTGACCGCAACCGCCACTATGGCTGCCACGCTGACGATCCGTCCCGAACGCCGCACCTTGCTGTAGGTGGCGTCCAGCCAGAGATAGGGCCATTCGCCCTCCAGTGGCCGGTCAAGGAAGGCGTTAACGCGTTCGTCGATCTCCACGCACAGGCGGGATACCTG
This sequence comes from Paracoccaceae bacterium, assembly GCA_965237505.1. Classification (GTDB taxonomy): domain Bacteria; phylum Pseudomonadota; class Alphaproteobacteria; order Rhodobacterales; family Rhodobacteraceae; genus NVTR01. The sequence goes on from CBDEFR010000009.1 coordinate 395,194, forward strand.
GCTCTTGGAGACGCCCGTCATGCCCATGGTCTTGACCAGATCATCCACTGATCGCGTTGAGACGCCCTGAATGTAGGCTTCCTGGATCACCGCGGTCATTGCTTTCTCCGAGGCCCGGCGTGGTTCCGGAAACTCCGGGAAATACGTCCCCTTGCGCAGTTTCGGGATCTGAACATCAACGGTCCCGGCGCGGGTTTCCCATCGGCGCGGGCGATATCCGTTCCGGTGGTTCACCCGCCCGGCCGAGCGTTCATGCGCCCCGGCACCGCACAGCTGATCCACATCCAGTGCCATCAACCGGTCGGCAACAAAACCCAGCATCTCGGCCAAAATCTGATGATCGGCGGTCTCGGAAAGAAGCGCCTTCAGCGCGGCGGTTTCTGATATCGTCTCCTTGGTCATGGGTGATCTCCTCGATCGGTAGGTCAGGTTGCAACCCAAACCCTACCGGAGAACGTCCATGGCCGCCCAGCAACCCGCGCGGACTTCGCCTGAGCTACGCGCGAGGCTCCACTCAGCCCGCGCTAACGTCGGAATTACACCACGTCCGGGGGCACTACCCGGGCCGGTGATGCCGCTGGCTCTGGTTCTGTTTTCGGTGCTGTCCATGGTGGCGGCTCTGCACGCCTACTGGGCGCTGGGTGGCCTGTGGCCGGGTAATGATTCGCGGCAACTGGCTGATACCGTCATCGGTGACCGCAATCACCGCGGGATGCCGCCGACAGCGCTGACGCTGCTGGGGGCAGCCCTGATATTCGCAGCCGGTGCCCTGCCGGTGCTGCACCTGACCGGGCTGCATTTTGGCCTGCCGGGCTGGCTGACACGGGTCGGGTTGTGGGTGTTGGTGCCGGTGTTTCTGGGGCGCGGTGCTGTGACCTATGTTTTGCGCGCGCAGGCCGCGGCCATGGCCAAGCCGTTCGCCACTCTGAACCGGCGCTATTATTCGCCGCTATGTTTGGTTCTGGGATTTGGGTTTTTCGTGGTGGTTGTTTTTTCCTGACCTGACCCCGACCCGGCCCGGCACGGGTCGATGTCGGTCACATTCTGCACCTCTGCGTGAGATATTGTAACATTGCTGGCGATGCGACGGATATATCTTCATATATCGTTAATGGTTTGCCGTTAGCGGCACATCTTGAACGGGGTGACAGGCAGCCCTATCTAATGTTAAGCCTCGAAACATTGAGGCGGAACGGGGCACATAAAATGAACAATTACAAAAATCTTCCGGCACCATCCCCCGAGCAGGGCTTGAACCGGTATTTGCAGGATATCCGCAAGTTTCCGATGCTGGAGCCGGAACAAGAATACATGCTGGCCAAAAGATGGGTCGACCACGAAGACAGCGGCGCGGCGCACCAGATGGTCACTTCGCATCTGCGGCTGGCCGCCAAGATCGCCATGGGCTATCGCGGCTACGGGCTGCCCCAGGCCGAGGTGATTTCCGAGGCCAACGTGGGCCTGATGCAGGCGGTCAAACGGTTCGACCCGGAAAAGGGCTTTCGGCTGGCGACCTATGCCATGTGGTGGATCCGTGCTTCGATCCAGGAATATATCCTGCGCTCGTGGAGCCTTGTGAAACTGGGCACCACCAGCGCCCAGAAAAAACTGTTTTTCAACCTGCGCAAGGCCAAGGCCCGGATCGGCGCGCTGGAAGACGGCGATATGCGGCCCGAAAACGTCAAACGGATCGCCACCGATCTGGGGGTGACCGAAACCGAAGTGATTTCGATGAACCGCCGGCTGTCCGGTGGTGACGCCTCGCTTAACGTGATGGTCGGCTCGGACGGTGAAAGTTCAACCCAATGGCAGGATTGGCTGGAAGACGAAAGTGCCGATCAGGCCGGCGACTACGAAGCCAAGGATGAGCTTGAAACACGGCGCGAAATGCTGGTCGAGGCGATGGAAGTGCTGAACGATCGTGAAAAGGACATCCTGATGCAGCGCCGCCTGAAAGAACAGCCGGTAACACTGGAAGGGCTGTCGGGCCAATACGGCGTCAGCCGCGAGCGTATCCGCCAGATCGAAGTCCGCGCCTTTGAAAAGCTGCAAAAACGCATGCAGGAACTGGCGGCGAAAAAGGGAATTTTGGAACCTGCATAAACCGGCAGGCTTCTGGTCTCGCGATATTTTCGGTAGAATTGGGTAGCCAGGCAATCGGGGGCAGGGTGCAATGGCGGACTTTGACGAGTTGATGGACTTCTGGTTTCCGCCGGATGGCGGAAACGATCTGGAAACAAGTGTGAAATTGATATTCAGGCTCTGAATCTTGTTTTAGTTCATTCGATTTGTGCCTATTTAGCACCAAAGGAAAGGACAGTGACATGGTGACACCCAACAAAGAATTCGACGAGATGATCGACCCGGTTGACCCGGATGAAGCCGAAGACGGGCCGACAAAGTTTGATCCGCCCAAGGGCATCTGGATGCGCGGCCTGTTGATGCTGATCCTGGCGCTGATGTTCGGGCTGGCCGAAACCGTGCTTGTGGTCGTGGCGGTGGTGCAATTCCTGTGGATGCTTTTTGCCAAGGAAAAGAACGCGTTGTTGATGGAATTTGGCAAGGACCTGGGCAAATGGCTGGAAGCGACGGCTCGCTTTCAGTCTGGCGCTACCGAGGACAAGCCGTTTCCGTGGGCCAAGTGGGGTTAAAAACGGCCCGCCGCCGGGCCGCTGCCCGCAGTGCTAGCTAGTCAGGCAATCTTGCGCGCAGAATCCGCAACATGTTCTGACCCATGACTTTTTCAATCTGCGCCTCGCTCAGCCCGGCGAGCAGCAGCGCTTCGGTCAGACCGGCAAGCTCTGAGGCATCAAAGCTGGTCTTTACGCTGCCGTCAAAATCCGACCCGATCGAGACGTGATCTTCGCCCAGCGCCTTGACCGCTGCGGCGATTGAATGGGCCACCCCGTAGGGCTGTCGTCGCAAGTGACTTTGGCCCAGAATCCCATGCCGACAACGCCGCCAGACGCCGCGACTTGCAGCGTGAGCTCGTCGGCAATATTGCGGTGATTCTGACAATGGGAATGCAGCCCGGTGTGGCTGACCAGCAGCGGCATGTCGGTCATTTCAAGCACATCGCGCACCACGGCGGGGCTGGAATGGGCGATGTCCAGCACCATGCCGCGTTTGACGGCCTGCGCGACCACCTGGCGGCCAAAATCGGTCAAACCACCCAGGCTTTCGCCGTGCAGCGAGCCGCCGAGCCGGTTGTCGAAGAAATGGTGCAGTCCGATGACGCGGAAACCAGCGGCCTCCAGCCGGTCGAAATTGTCCAAATTGCCCTCCAGCGCGTGCATGCCTTCGATGGCCAAAAGCGCTCCGACGGTCTTGGCGCCATTTGCGCGTGCCGCCAGCAGAGCCTCAAGATCGGCGCGGGTGCGGATCACCTGAAGCTGGCCGTCAGAACGCTCGGCGGCCGTGTTGACCCGCCCGGCCATGTAAAGCGCGCGTTCGGTCAGGTTGAACCAGGTGCGCACCGGCCAGAGCTGACCGATAGCAAGAGCCCTGATGCGGTCGAACCCGTCCGGGCTGCGCCCCTGGTCCGGCCCGGCCGGGCTTTTGGTCGCCACAGCAAAGCCCTGCAAGGCGACGTTGCCCTCGATTAGTCGCGGCAGGTCCACATGGCCGCGATTGCCGCGCGCCAGCAGGTCGCGGTTCCACAGCATCGTGTCGGCATGCCAGTCGCCGATAAACATCGCCGCGTGCAGCGCGCTGGCGCGGTCCGAAACCGGGTACGGATCATGCGCAACGACCGGATTGCGCTGCCTTTCGACGATCGCGGGTGCGAAAATCAGAAATCCGGCAATGCCAATGGCAACCAGTCCCAATAATGTTGCGGCAATGCGCGTCAGCCAGAGTTTCATAACGGTTCTCCCTGTTTCATTAATCAATGATTAATGACCCGGACGCAAAAAATCAATGATTAATTAAACTCTACGCTAGCACACCGGCTAAACTGGCGGCAAATCCCAACGTGTTACCCCTCGATCGCTTCCAATTCATCAATCATGCCGGATATCATGCTCAGCCCCTTATCCCAAAATGTCGGATCGCTGGCGTCCAGCCCAAATGGCGCCAGCAGCTCTTTGTGGCGTTTGGACCCACCCGCGCGCAGCATATCGAAATACTTGTCCTGAAACCCCGCGTCTCCCTCTTCGTAAACCGCGTAAAGCGCGTTCACCAGACCGTCGCCGAACGCATAGGCATAGACATAAAACGGCGAATGCACGAAATGCGGGATGTAAGCCCAAAACGTCTCGTACCCGTCCATGAAGGTGAACGCCGGTCCCAGGCTTTCGCTCTGAATTGACATCCAAAGCGCGTTGATGTCGTCCGGCGTCAGCTCGCCGGCGGCGCGGGCGGCGTGCAGCTTGCACTCAAAATCATAAAACGCGATCTGGCGCACTACGGTGTTGATCATGTCCTCGACCTTGCCGGCCAGCAGGATCTTTCGCTCGCCTTGCGTCTTGGCGCCCGACAGCAGCTTGCGAAAGGTCAGCATCTCGCCAAACACACTTGCGGTTTCGGCCAGCGTCAGCGGGGTCGAGGCCAAAAGTTCGCCCTGGCCGGCGGCCATAACCTGATGCACACCGTGCCCAAGCTCATGCGCTAACGTCATGACATCGCGGGGTTTTCCGAGGTAATTCAGCATCACATATGGGTGCACGTCCACCACCGTCGGATGCGCAAACGCGCCCGGTGCCTTGCCGGGCTTCACGCCCGCATCAATCCAGCCTCGCTCAAAGAACGGCGCAGCAATTTCGGCCATCTTGGGCGAGAAATCGGCATATGCATCCAGCACCGTGGCGCGCGCCGTATCCCAGCTTACGGTCGTGCTGTCCTCCATCGGCAGCGGCGCGTTGCGGTCCCAGACCTCAAGCACCTCCAGACCCAGCCATTTGCGTTTCAACTCGTAATAGCGGTGGCTCAGCTTGGGGTAGGCGGCCACAACGGCGTTGCGCAACGCCTCCACCACCTCCGGTTCAACCTGGTTTGACAAATGCCGCCCGGTTTGCGGTGTCGGCAGTTTGCGCCAGCGATCCTCGACCTCTTTTTCCTTGGCCAGCGTATTATGCACGCGTGCAAACAGCTTGACGTTCTCACCAAACACCCGCGCCAGTTCGTGCGATGCGGCCTCTCGTTTGGCGCGGTCCTGCTCGGTCAGAAAGTTCAGCGTCGCCTCAAGGCTCAGCGTCTCGTCGTCGATTTCAAATGTCAGACCAGCGATCGTTTCATCAAACAGTTTGTTCCATGCACTAGCGCCCACAACCGATTGATCATGAAGAAATTTTTCCAATTCGTCCGAAAGCTGATAGGGCCGCATCGCGCGCATCTTGTCAAACACCGGTTTGTAGCGTGCAAGGCCGGCGTTGACTTCGAACAACTCGTCGAGCTGGCCATTCTCGATTCGGTTGATCTCTAGCGTGAAAAACACCAATGGAGTGGTGAACTGGGTGATCTTGTCCTGACAGTCGGACATGAATTTGGCACGCGTCGCGTCGGTGGTATTTTGGTGATAGCGCAGGCCCGCGAATGACATAATCCGACCGACAATAGTTGAAATTCTCTCATTGCGCAAAACGCACTCCAACATGCCGGCGGCGTCAAGGCTGGCCAGATTTCCTTCGTAATCTGCCGCAAATTCGGCGCAGGCTTTATCAAGCCACGCCATGTCGGCGGCCAACTCCGGCGCATCGACGCCTGAATAAAGATCGCTGAGGTCCCAGTCAGGCAGATTGCCAAGCGCCTTGGAGGCGGCTTGTTTGGCCTCAAATACTCGCTTCGGCTGCGTGGAAACCATCAATAACCTCATATTTCTGACTGGTCTGGACAGTGACGTTTGTAACAGTTGGATTCAAGTCGAAGATCGTACGGCTGGCGCAAATACCGCGTGCAGCAATTGGCTCTGTAACCTAATCCAGATGCGCCGCGTATAGTTCAGCAGCCTGATCAAAGAACGCATTTCGGATCGCCGGTAATTCCATGATAATTTCATGCTCGGCGCCATTCACGACCTCAAATTTGCCGCGCGGCCATCGCGCCATTACGCTGTGAATCGGGCCCACATCAACGACCCGATCGTTGCCACCCAAATGGGTTATTGCGGCGCAGTCGGGCGGTGCCATAGAGCGCAGAGCGCGGGTTTCTCTTAGCGCCTCATAAAGCCAGCGCAGGCTGGGACCGCCAAGCATCAGCTCTGGATGCGCGTCGGCATGGCGCTTCATATAGGCAAACATTTCGCTGTCGGTCGTCAGCATGTTGTCCTGGTAGGGCGCATCCAGAACATAGGTTTCCCTGATCGCTCCCGGTGCGTATGATTTGCCCCACGGCAATCTGTGCGTCGCCCAGGACAGCGCCCATGCTGCCGGGCGCATGGTTGGAGACAGTGAAATTCCCCACATCGGGCCGCTGAACGCCACGGCATTGACCGGCAGACCTTGGTGCATGGCCCGCAGTCCAAGACAGCCACCCATGCTGTGCGCGATCAGATACCACGGGCGCGGGCACTCAAGGGTATGAGCCATGTTGGTCAGCTCTGCCACGTCCAACTGGTAGTCGGCGAACCGGCCCACATCGCCCAGGTTGGTATCGCTATCAAACCGGTCGGCCAGCCCCTGACCGCGCCAGTCGATGGTCAGTGTCCCATAGCCGCGGGCCTTCAATTCGCCCGCCGCAAGGCCATATTTTTCGATATATTCAGTGCGCCCGGGGAAAAGAAATACGCTTCCCTTGTCGCCGCCGGGCCAATAGGCGGCCCGCAGCCGCACGCCGTCGGGTGCCATCAGCCAATAGGCCGCGCCACCCTCCGGCCCTTCGGCAAGATCGTTATACAGCGGTGCCAGCTTCATCAATCAGGTCAGAACCGCGCCCAGTTTCATTGCCGTTCCCATGTCGCCATCGACGCTCAGTTTGCCAGACATGAATGCCGCCGTGGCGTTAAGATCGCCTGAAAGGATGGACTTTAAAGTCTCGGCGTCGGCAGTCAGCGTCACATCCGTCTCATCGTCACCGGCCCGCGCACCTTCGCCGTCAATAATGATCGCGCCTTCGCCTTCGATCTCAAATTTCGCCGAACCGTCAAATCCACCATCCAGCTTGGCATTCAGCGCTGCCACCGCGCTATCGATTACCGCACTCACGGGTTGTCCTCCGTTACAGGCGGCCCGCAGGGGCCGCGGCCAGTCATAAGGTTAAGACTAACGCAGCCGCCGCAGCGCCGAAACCGATTCGGCACATTCCCGAACGTAAACGGCCGGTCGGCATCGCGATGTGACGCGCTGTATCTGGAATTGCCACGCGCTTCCGCTATCAGGGCGTGGCCATCGTAAATTGGCCGAGCACATTTGCTTGCCGATCTTTCAAAAACGGCATTGTTGCCACAGCCGGTCTTGATTTCGGAAAATTGATGAGACTTTCAGTGGCGTGCGGCTATGCTGTGGCAAGACCAAAGTGAAAAAAAGCAAGGCAGGCTCATGGTCAGTGGAACGCTCAAGGCAATTGCGCTGCTACTGGTGCTGGGCTTCACCCCGTCGCCGGGAGCTGCGCAGTCGACTGAGCTCGACCAGTTGTTTGAGCAGCTTGCCAACCCGCAAACCCAGGATTGGCAGCGGGTGGAAAACCAGATATGGACGCTCTGGTCGCTTTCAGGCTCAGCCGCAATGGACCTGCTGCTGGCGCGCGGACGCGAGGCGATGAACAGCGGCAACATGAATGTCGCCATCGAACACTTTACCGCCCTGACCGACCATGCGCCGGATTTTGCCGAAGGCTGGAACGCGCGCGCCACGGCGTATTTTCACGCCGGAATGTTCGGACCCTCGATCCAGGATATTCAGCGCACGCTGGCGCTTAATCCGCGCCATTTCGGCGCGTTGTCGGGGTTGGGGATGATCTTGGTTCAGCTGGACATGACCGAAGAAGCGCTTGACGCATATCGGGCGGCGCTGATCATACATCCACACAAAACCAGCATCCAGGTCACCATTGAACGGCTGGAAAAACTGGTTAGCGGCACCGACCTTTAGCGCCCAGTCCAATCGCCGATACGGTCTCGGTTCTTCGCAGAAAAATCGTCCGCGCAAAGAAATTTGCGCTTGAACGGTGGCCAACCATGTTGCAAGAATCGGTTTGGCGCCAACAGTTATTGTGTTCGCCTTTTGGGGATGAATGATGGCCGAAACGCGTGCGATCACGGCAGTTCTTGGCCCGACCAATACCGGCAAGACCCACTATGCCATCGAACGGATGCTGGCCTACCGCACCGGCGTGATCGGCCTGCCGCTGCGTCTGCTTGCCCGCGAAGTCTACGACAAGATCGTCGCCTTGCGCGGCCCTTCGATGGTGGCGCTGGTCACCGGCGAAGAACGCATCGTGCCCAAACGCACCCAGTATTGGGTTTGCACCGTTGAGGCGATGCCGCAGGACAACGGTGCCGATTTCCTGGCGGTGGACGAGATTCAGCTCTGCGCCGACCCGGCGCGCGGCCATGTGTTTACCGAGCGTCTGCTGAGTGCGCGCGGCTTGCATGAAACGCTGTTTCTGGGCTCGGACACCATGAAAGGCGCAATATCCGCTTTGGTTTCGGATGCGCGGTTTCGTTATCGTGAACGGCTGTCAGAACTCACTTTCACCGGCGAAAGGAAAATCAGCAGAATGGCGCCGCGCTCGGCGATTGTCGGATTTTCCGTTGAGAATGTCTATGCGATTGCAGAGCTCTTGCGGCGCCAAAAAGGCGGTGCGGCGGTGGTCATGGGGGCCCTGTCGCCACGCACCCGCAACGCCCAGGTCGCGCTCTATCAAAACGGCGATGTGGACTATCTGGTGGCCACCGATGCGATCGGAATGGGGCTGAACCTGGACATCGACCATGTGGCGTTTTTCTCGCTTGCCAAGTTTGACGGCCGCCGGATGCGCGCCCTTTTGCCCAACGAGCTGGCGCAGATTGCAGGGCGCGCCGGGCGCTACATGAACAGCGGCACTTTTGGCACCACCGGCGAGGCTGGAAAGCTGCCCGACGAGGTGGCCGAAGCAATCATGTCGCACCGATTTGCACCGGTTCGCCGCTTGCAGTGGCGCAACACGGTTCTCAATTTCGCAAGTCCCGAGCATTTGATCGCCTCGCTTGAGACTGGCACTGACGACGAATGGCTGACGCGGACCCGTGAAGCAAACGACCTGAGTGCGCTCAAGACCCTGTCGGCGGACGTCGGCATTCGCGGCAGATGCGGGTCTGCTGCGGACGTGAAACTATTGTGGGACGTTTGCCGGATTCCGGATTTTCGCGACATTTCCGCGGCCGAACATGCCGCGCTTCTGGCACAGATATTCGGCTTTCTGCAAGAATTTCAGCAAATGCCCGATGATTGGCTGGCCCAGCAAATCAGCCGCATTGACCGCACCGACGGCGACATCGACACACTTTCGACACGTCTGGCCCATATCCGCACCTGGACCTATGTTGCGCAACGCCAGGCATGGGTAGACGACGTTTCCCATTGGCGCGAGGCGACGCGCGCAGTAGAAGACCGCCTGTCAGATGCGCTGCACGAGCGCCTGACGCTAAGATTCGTCGACCGGCGGACCAGCGTATTGCTTCGCCGGTTGAAACAGAAGGAGAGCCTTGTGGCCAAGGTCGACGACATTGGTGACGTGACCATCGAAAAACAATTCGTCGGCCGGCTGGAAGCCTTTTGGTTCTGCCAGGACGCCAGCGCAACGCCGGATCAGGCCAAGACCCTGCGCGCCGCCAGCCTGGCTGCTCTGAAACCTGAATTTCACCTGCGTGCGGATCGCTTTTACAACGCACCGGACCCCGAGATTGACTTTACCGAACAAGGTGGCCTGATGTGGGGCGAGCACGCGGTTGGCAAGCTGGTGGCTGGCGCGGAAGCGCTGAAGCCGCAAGTCGAGGCCTTCGTTGACGAAGAAGCCGGCGCAGATGTGGCCGAGAAAGTTCAACGCCGCCTGCAGCATTTCATCGACCGAAAAATTGCCACGCTTTATGAGCCACTGCTGGCCATGAGTCGGGACGAAACGCTGACCGGTCTGGCGCGCGGCCTTTCGTTCCGCATGATCGAGGCGCTTGGGGTCATGCCGCGCGACACTGTGGCCAATGAGGTCAAGGAGCTTGACCAAGACGCGCGCGCCACATTGCGAAAACACGGCATCCGCTTCGGCCAATTCACAATTTTCATGCCGGCGCTGTTGAAACCGGCCCCGACACGGCTGCGGCTGGTTTTGTGGTCGCTGGCAAACCGGCACCCGGAATTTCCCGAAAGCCCGCCGCCGGGCCTGGTCACAATCGCTTGTGCCAAAGGCGAGCCAGCCGGCTATCACGCGATGTCAGGTTATCGGCAAGCCGGTGAGCGCGCCATCCGGATCGACATGTTGGAGCGTCTGGCCGATCTTCTGCGCACCCAGGACAGTCGCCGCGGTTTCGAGGCGAACCCGGACATGCTGTCGATCACCGGCGCCACGCTGGAACAATTCGCCGGGCTGATGCGGGGGCTTGGCTACCGGGCCGAAAAAGGCGAACGCGAAAAGGTCAAAGCCGCGCCGGCAGAGGTGCCGGTAAGTGACGCGAGCGCCGCTGAACCGTCAGCGAGTGCCGCCGAACCCGTTGAAACCGCTGCCAAAGCGGTGGAACCGGCGGCGAAAAAACCGTCTGATCCGATCGACGCCGCGCCCGACTCCGCTGCGGCTGACACCATTGACGAAGGGCCAGTTGTGGAAGTCTTTTACATATTCAAATGGGGCGGCATTCGCGCCGAGCGCAAGGTCGCAACCGCCAGGCCGCGCCCGCAGAACAAGCGCGCAAGATCAAAGGGAAAACACCCGCCTGGTGCTGACAAAAGTCCACTATCAGCGCGACCCAATCTCCCAAGAAAGACCGGATTGACCCCGATAACCCGTTCGCGGTCGCGCTGATGGGCCTGAAGGACAAGATCTGATTGTCTGACCCGCGCCCTTTGATCCGAATTGACCGCTGGCTTTGGTTCGCGCGGTTTTTCAAATCCCGCGCACTGGCCACGAAACATGTATCCGGCGGCCGTGTTCGGGTGAACTCAGCCAGAATATCAAAACCCGCGCATATGGTTGGGCCCGGCGACACACTTACTTTCGCCAAAGCTCAGCGTATCGTCGTGGTTCGGATCACTGCCACCGGCACCAGGCGCGGGCCCGCGCCTGAGGCACAGGCGCTTTATCAGGATCTGACGCCTGCCGAAGACTCGCCCGGCCCAATGCCGCAATCCGAAAGACGCGGACGACCCACCAAAAAACAGCGCCGCGATCATTTGCGAATGCGCCGCGATATGCTTGAATGATCGCCAGCTCTGGACTAGCTAAACACTAGGTCATGGACTCATGACCCAAAGCACAATCGCCCGGACACCCGCATGACCTATATCGTGAATGAGGCCTGCATCGCCTGCAAATACACCGACTGTGTCGAGGTCTGCCCGGTGGACTGTTTTTACGAAGGCGAGAACATGCTGGTGATCCACCCGGACGAATGCATCGACTGCGGCGTCTGCGAGCCCGAATGCCCGGTCGACGCGATCCGCCCCGACACCGAACCGGACACCGAAAAATGGGTCGAGTTCAACCGGAAATATTCCGAAATGTGGCCGGTGATCATCACCAAGAAAGATCAACTGCCCGAGGCCGATGAACGGGACGGCGAAACCGGTAAGCTGGAGAAATATTTCTCCGAAAACCCCGGCGAGGGCGGCTAAACGCACACAGCTTACCCGATTATTACGGTTTCTGCAGTGCGGCACTTTATTTTTGCCCGATTTTTTGTTATGTTGAGGCAACGGAAACATTGGAGATCTTCGCCCTGAGCGCGCGAAAAATCGGGCAAAACAGGGGACTTGCACCAAAATGAAGCACCAGCGCCGGGGGTAAGGACTTATCCCTGCGATGAGTTTGGCGCGCAAAACACCACTTACACAACAAGGAACACGCCTAAATGAGCAAATCGAAAAAGTATGACTTTCGCCCAAATGACTTTGTGGTCTATCCGGCTCATGGCGTGGGCAAGGTGGTTTCGATCGAGGAACAGGAAGTTGCCGGTATCCAGCTGGAACTGTTCGTGATTTCCTTTGAAAAAGACAAGATGACGCTGCGGGTTCCGACCCACAAGGCGACCGCAGTGGGGATGCGCTCGCTTAGCTCTCCGGATATTGTATCGCGGGCCATGTTCACGCTGCGCGGCAAGGCTAAGGTCAAGCGCGCCATGTGGTCGCGCCGGGCCCAGGAATATGAGCAAAAGATCAACTCCGGCGACCTGATCTCGATTGCCGAGGTGGTGCGTGATCTGCACCGCACCGACGAGCAGCGCGAGCAGAGCTATTCAGAACGTCAGCTTTATGAGGCCGCACTAGAGCGTCTGACCCGTGAAGTGGCCGCGGTCAGAGGTTCAGACGAGATCGATGCGCAGAGACAGGTCGACGAAGTGCTGCTGTCGCGCGCCGCCTGATCGGACTGAATTTGGGATTTGGCGCTGTTCGACGGGATGGCGGCTTTTTCATCGCGGTGCTGTCCAATTGCGGGCGCCGGCGGCGCTCACGATTTTTTCTCAGGCAATCAAGGTGGCCAGGACGGCGAGGATGCCAAGCTCGGCCAATTGCTGGCTGGCGCCCAGAACATCGCCGGTCTGACCTTTAATTTTGGCCATCGCGATCCGCGCCACGCCCCAGCCGATTAATACCGCAATGGCGGCAGCGGGCAGCGCGGCAAAGCCAGTGAACAGCAGCGCCAAAAGCAGTCCCGCAGCCGCAGCCAGCACCAGGGTTTCAGGATCAGGCCGCCCGACGCTGGCTGCCAGTCCGCCCGGCCGCGCCGGGTCAAGCCAGCACATCAGCGCCACCATCGGCACCCGCGACAGCGCCGCCGCAGCCACAATCGGGCCAAATACTGCCCCGGTTGAAAACAGCGTCGCCAGCAAGCTCCAGCGCAGCAATACCGAAAGACAGATGGCGATAACACCAAATGTACCGATCCGGCTGTCGCGCATGATCTCCAGCCGGCGCTCAGTGTCGTGACCACCCCAGAACCCGTCGGCGCAATCGGCCAGACCATCCTCGTGCATCGCGCCGGTCGCGATAACTTGAATGGTGATCGCCAGCCCGGCGGCCAGTTCCACCGGCACTCCCAGCATCAATGCGATCGATCCGGCAAGCGCTGCCAACAGCCCAACCAGCGCCCCGGCCAGCGGCCAGCCCCAGGCCGCCCGCGCGCCCCGATCGGCACCGCTTTGCACCGGCAGGCGGGTCAAAAGTCCGATGGCCTGTGCCAAATCACCAGGCTGAATGCGCGCGCCGCCGTTTTTTGCCATTATCAGGGTTCTTTCGTGCTTGCCGGTCGCTTCTAACCGATCCACAGATGCGCGACCACTCGCAAAAAAAAGCTGAGCCCATGACATCGATCTACAGCCTTGCCGATTTCCGCGCCCGGCTCGCCGACTTTTCGGGCCCGAATGCCGACACGATCAATACGGCTAGCGCGCGCAACCGGCAACTGACCAAGCCGCCCGCAGCGCTTGGCCGTCTTGAGGAACTGGCGATCTGGTACGCGGGCTGGCGTGGCGATGCCCGGCCGCGTCTGGAGCACCCACAGGTCATCGTGTTTGCCGGAAATCACGGCGTGAGCGCACGCGGCGTGTCGGCGTTTCCGGCCGAGGTTACCATGCAGATGGTGGCAAATTTTGAACATGGCGGCGCTGCGATCAACCAACTGGCCCGGGCTTTCGGGCGAAACTAGACGTTCACGCCCTGGATCTGGATCGCCCGACCGCGGACTTCACCCAAGGTGCAGCGATGACCGAGGCCGAAGTCGTCGCAGCCCTCAACACTGGCTGGCGTTCCGTTGATCCAGACGCTGATCTGCTGGTCACCGGCGAAATGGGGATTGGTAACACTACCGCAGCGGCGGCGATCTGTGCGGCACTGTTCGGCGGCGAAGCGATAAATTGGACGGGTCGCGGCACTGGTGTGAATGACGCCGGTCTGGCGCTGAAAGCCCGCATCGTGAAAGCCGGGCTTGCGGCCAACCCGGACCGTGATCCGCTGCAGGTTCTGCGCTGTCTGGGCGGGCGCGAACTGGCGGCAATGGCCGGCGCAATTGCACGCGCCCGCGACCTGGGCATTCCGGTCATTCTGGATGGTTTCATCTGCACCGCCGCCGCCGCAACGCTGGCTGAGGCGCAGCCCGGTGCACTGGATCACACGGTTGCCGGACACCTGTCCGGCGAAGCCGCGCACGCCGAGCTGTTGCGCCGGATTGGCAAACAGCCGCTTTTGTCGCTTGGCATGCGCCTTGGCGAGGGTTCTGGCGCAACGCTTGCCATCGGCATCCTCAAGGGCGCCATTGCCTGCCATTCGGGCATGGCAACATTTGCCGAGGCCGGGGTGGCCGAGGGGTAGGCTATCTGATTTGTCAAGCCGTCGATCGCAACCGGTAACCGGTTTCCTGCAAGAACGGGGGCACCGAGATCGGCGCAGATCGGCCCGTCGGTTTCGGAAGAAACAGATCGCGACTGAATTGCGGACAAACTTCTTTATGCACTTTCCGGCTGCTCATCAATTGTGCTTGAGGAACCGCGGTCCTCGGCCCGTTTGGCGAACATCGCGGTCAGTTCCAGCTCGAATTCGGCGTTCAGTTCCTTGGCACGTTCAATATACGCAGTATTCTTTCCGGCCGGAACATCGGGGTCCCAAAGCTCGGCCAGGTCGCGAATACTGGACCGGTCATATTTGAAAAACATCTCTTCCTGCTGCGCCGCCTCATAATCGGTCAGACCCAGCGCCTCCAGCGTATAGCGCGCCGCCCGCAGTGATGAGTCAAACATTTCCCGCACAATGTCGTCCGCCCCGGCGCGGAACAGCCGGTAAACCTCGTTGCGGTCGCGGGCCCGCGCCACAATCCGCAACTCCGGGCGCACCCGCCGGGCATATTCCACAATTTTGACCGCCGCCTTGGGGTCATCAACTGCTACCACCAGAACCTGGGCGTCGTTCAGCCCGGCGGCGTGCAACAGATCATGCCGGGTCGGATCACCAAAAAAACCCTTGGTTCCAAAAGCGCGCATCAGGTTGATGGTGTCCAGATTATGATCCAGCACCGTGGTTTGAAAGCCGCTGTTGATCAGCAGCCGGTTGATGATCTGCCCGAACCGGCCGATGCCGACAATAATCGTTTTACCCTCGGCCTCGATCTCGTCCGCTTCCAGGCCTTCGCCATCCTCGCTGAACCGTTTGGAAAGCTGGTCGTACAGGATGAACAGCAACGGCGTCAGCAGCATCGACATGGCGATGACCAGCAGCAGGGTTTCAGAAAGCGCGCGCGGAATGACATTTTGCTGCACGGTCAGCGACAGCATGACAAAGCCGAATTCCCCGGCCTGCGCCAGCCCGAGCGTGAACAGCCAACGATCGCGCCCGCGCAACTGAAAGAACTGCGCAAGCACCAGCAGGATTGCAGCTTTGATCGCCATGACCGCCAGCGTTATTGCGAGAATATTGGTAAAATCACCCAACAACAGCGCGAAATTCATGCTCGCGCCGACGGTGATGAAAAACAGCCCCAGCAACAGCCCCTTGAAAGGTTCGATGCTGCTTTCCAGTTCGTGGCGAAATTCCGAGTTGGCAAGCACAACGCCGGCCAGAAATGTGCCAAGCGCCGGGCTGAGGCCGACCATGATCATCAGACTGGCGATGCCGACCACAATCAGCAGCGCGACTACAGTGTAAAGTTCCCGCAAATGCGCCGAATGGATGAATTTGAACAACGGCCGAGTCAAATAGGTGCCGCCCAGAACAACCGCAGCGACGGCTGCGATCGTGACCAGTGTAACCCCCCAACCCGGCAGCGATTCCACCAGCGACCGTGCAACCTCGGCCGCGTTTTCCGTGGTTTCGGCGTCGGTTTGCTCGACAATCCGCAGGGCGCGCCGGTTCAACCCCGGTATGGCCAACAGCGGCACCAGCGCCAGCATCGGGATCACGGCGATGTCCTGGGTCAGCAAAACCGAAAACGCCGAGCGCCCGCCACTTGTCTGCATCAATCCCTTTTCATTCAGTGTCTGCAATACGATAGCTGTTGAACTTAAGGAGAATGTCAGGCCAACCGCCAGCGCCACGCTCAGTTGCAGGCCCAGCAGCATGCCACCCCACATGATCGCCGCAGTCGTCAGGCTGATCTGCAAGCCACCCATGCCAATCAGCCGATGGCGCATGTCCCACAGGGCGCGCGGCTCCAGTTCCAGCCCCACCAGAAACAGCATCATCACCACGCCGAATTCCGCGAAATGCTGCAAATCCTGGGTTTCCGACCCCACCAGCCCGGTGGCAGGGCCGATGATGATGCCGGCAATCAGATAGCCCAGAACCGACCCAAGGCCCAAACGCTTGGCAACCGGCACCGCAACAACAGCGGCGCCCAGATAGATCGCAGCTTGCAGCAGAAAATTTTCCATCACTCTTCCTTTATGTCGGCAACGGCGCGTCGGCCTTGAGCTGGTCCATGACAATCTGGCTTTGCACGCGGGCCACGGCCGGCATCGGCAGCAACACTTCATGGATCAGCCGGTTCAGCCCGGTCAGGTTTTCACAGTAGACCCTCAGCAAATAATCGCTGTCGCCTGTCAGTGTCCAGGCGCTGGTAACTTCGGGCAGAGTTTCCACCTTTCGCGCAAATACCGCAACCTGATCTGGCTTGTGCGTGGCCATCTGCACCTGCACGAAGGCCTGAACATTCAGGCCCAGATGGCGCGGACACAGCCGCGCCGCGTAGCCTTCAATGTAACCGTCGGCCTCCAGCCGCTGACGCCTGCGCCCGGCCTGGCTGGATGACAGGTTCAGACTATTCCCCAATTCCTGACTGGTGAGGTGGGCGTTTTTTTGCAGTGCATTCAGCAATCGGCAATCGGTTTGATCCAGCATGTTGATGCGGCCTTTTTACGGTAATCGACAAATAACTGCAAAAGAACCGCAGATCAATGTGAAAAGCCGATGCATTATGCGCATAAAACCCGCCGGGTATGCGCTAGGATAACAATACCGCGTGAAAACAGGAGAATCTCGTATGGGACCGTTCCCGCATGATGCCCCAAAAGCCAAAATAACCCCGCAAAACCCGGCCGGCACCGACGGCTTTGAATTCGTCGAATTTGCCCATCCTGATTCGCAGGCGCTGCGCGACCTGTTCACCAAGATGGGCTATGTCCATACCGCCAATCACAAGGCCAAAGCGATCGAACTTTGGCAGCAGGGCGACATCACTTATGTCCTGAACGCGGAACCGGGATCGTTCGCGCAGCGTTTTGCTGACCAACACGGCCCATGTGCGGCCTCGATGGCCTGGCGCGTAGTTGACGCCAGCCATGCCTTTGCTCATGCGGTATCCAAAGGGGCCACGCCATATGACGGCGACGGCAAGACCATGAATGTCCCAGCGATCGTCGGGATCGGCGGCTCACTGATTTACTTCATTGACACGTATTACGAAACCAGCCCCTACAACGACGAATTTGACTGGATCGGCAACGCCCACCCGAAAGGCGTCGGATTTTTCTATCTCGATCACCTGACCCACAATGTCCACAAGGGCAACATGGACGTCTGGTTCAAATTTTACAGTGAAATCTTCAACTTCAAGGAAATCCGGTTTTTTGACATCGAAGGCAAATTCACCGGTCTGTTCAGCCGCGCCCTGACCTCGCCCTGCGGCCGCATCCGCATTCCGGTCAACGAAGACCGCGGCGACAAGGGGCAAATCGTGGAATACCTGAAGCGCTACAAGGGCGAGGGTATCCAGCATATCGCCGTCGGCACTGGCGATATTTACGCCGCCACCGATGCGATTGCGGAGCGCGGGCTGAAATTCATGCCGGCCCCGCCGAGGACATACTATGACCTCTCCAAAGCCCGCGTGGTGGATCACACAGAGCCGCTGGAAGAGATGATGAGACACGGCATTCTGATTGACGGCGAGGGCGTTCTGGACGGCGGTGAAACCCGGATACTGTTGCAGATATTCTCCAGAGCCCTGGTCGGCCCGATCTTCTTTGAGTTTATTCAGCGCAAAGGCGATGACGGATTTGGCGAGGGTAACTTTCGCGCGCTGTTTGAATCGATCGAGCAGGACCAGATCGACCGCGGCGTTCTCAAGGCCGGATAAAACGGGCCTGATCTGGGGCGAACCGCTCTACCGCTCAGCCTTTGGGCAGTTCAAGCGTGAACGTGCGGCCGCTCTTGATATATTGCAGTGCATCCGGCCCGATGGCGGCGACCAGACCGCCGTCCAGCCGGTCGCCGACCTCGACCTTCACGTAGCGACCGCTTTTCAGGCGCACCAGGGCGCGGCGATTTGATTGCGATCCATAAACCCCGATCAGGTTGATCGCGGACAGGCTGATTGCATTCACCACGGTGGCTGCCTGGGCGACCGAAGCGCTGGTCGGAATGACCACGTTGCGCGGCGCCGCTGCGGCGGACGCGACCGCAACGCCGTCGGACCCGGCACTTGCAGTGGGCGTCGTATCAACCCCGGTATCGGTGTCTTGTGGCGTAGCGGCGCGCGCTAAGGGCCGCACAGCCGCCAATTCAACCCGTGACAGACCGCCAAACCGCGCCCGCTCGTCCTGTTCGATCAAATTTTCCGGGCGCGCGACCGGGCGAACGGCTGCCAGCCGGTCCGGCACACTTTCTTCGGTGGCGGCAATTTCTACCGTGCCAGGCCGCAAGATCGGGATCACCGCCGGACTGCCCGAAAAAACCAGAATCCCGTCTGACGTAAGCGCACCATCGGCGCGCGCCCGCACAAATCCGCGCGCATCCAGATCGAACCTGGTCCCTGCCGGTGGCGGTGACAAAACCTTGGCCAACGGGTGATCAGAAATCGCCGCGCCTGCAGCGGGCAGCGCAACCGCGTCAACGACTATCACTCGCCGATCGATTGACGCGATGTAAAGATTGTCGATCCGGTCACTGTCAAGATCGACCGGCGGCACCGGTGCATAAGGCCAGATCCCCGATGCCGCATAAACTTTGGTGGCCTGTTCCAGTGTCAGCGGCTCTAAGCCACCAATATCAGGCCCGGCCTCGGCGGCCTCCTCAGGTGTCAAAAATCTCGGATCGGTCGCTTGAATTTCCGGCGCTGCCAGCGACGCGATATTGCTGTCGATCGCTGGCGCGGGTTGCAACGCTTCAGACGGAACAACCTCAGTTGTTATTGCCTCCGAAGCAGCTATCGAAGTGACGGTTCCCGGACTGGCGCCGCTAAATTCGGACGATGCAGTTAATGCGCGCCAGAATCTGGACGTGGTGATCGGCTCGCCAACCAAATACCCCGAAAATAACGCGGCCAGCAGCAACGCCGTCACAATGCCCAATGTCAGCCCAAGCCCCAAATACTTTCGCTTGCCGCCATCGGCGTCTTTGCGGCGCGCACCAAACACTGTCAGCGCCTGCGCCTCAGCCTGGGCATGTTGGCGAGGCGAGGTTGATTTTGCCCACCTGCGCCGGCCTGTGACCGTTGCGGCAGGCGCACTATCCGGCGTTCTGTCGGCGACCAGCGGTCGCTGGTCCGCAGCACTGTCCACCGCATTGGTCACAGCTTTTTTGCGTGGCTTTGGCAGAACGTCGCCTGCAATCGTCGGATCGGTCACCGGCATCGGTGAAACTTCGACTATTCGCCGCGCGCTAACTGGCTTTGGTGGTTGACCATCTGCGGCAGGCTTTTCATCTGCTTTCAGCCCAAACCGCGCCTCCAACCCGTCCAGCCGAGTGGCATGGCCCGGATCATTCGGCACTGTACCTGATCGCTGCGTGGAAAACGGCATCGCTGCTTCGGAATCGTCCGCTTCGCTGTTTGTTGGTGGCGTACCCGTGGCAGCTGGCGCGTCAGCGCTGGCCTCGGTCTCTACGCCTTCTGCTGGCGAAACGCGCCGCAACGCATCATCCGCGCTAGCGGGCGGTAAATCATCCCCGTCCACAGCCGCCTCCTGCGGCGCTTCAACATGGCCCAGAACCACCAATGGTTCGGAATCTCTCTCAACACTGGCGCCCTCGGGCAAAAGCGTCTCAGACAGCCCGGACTGGCCGAAATATGGTTCCCCGTCAAACAGGCCAGCGTCGGGCAGGGCCACAAACGAGACCGGGTTGAACCGATGCTCGGTGGCAAAGGCCTCTGCCTCCTCCAGGGTCTCGCGGGCAACGGCTGCCACGTGGGCCCAACCGGATCCCGCATCGCACCAGTCAAACACTAGATCATCAACGGCGTACGGCGTCGCGCCCTGCAATGCGCCGCGTATCGCCAATTCGCGTCGCTCATCCGTGGCACCCAAAGCATCAAACTTGCGGTAAAGAATCTGTGCGTTTGGTAACACCAGCTTGCAGGCAAACTGACCGCCAGACAGGTCGGTCGCAGTCCGTCGCAGATAAGACAGGTTTTGCACAAGCTCCGGATCATCCAGCGCCACATCGCCGATGATCCGCCAGCCGCCCTTGGCGCGGTGCAATAGACATACGCCGTCAAGATTGAGATTCAGGGCGAAACTGGGCTTCATCGGTCAGGTCTAACACATGAGCTCTATATCGCAGGCCTCCCCTGGCTGCGCGACATTACTATAGCAGGTTTTCGCCGAGGCAAAGAAAAAGCCTGTTCGGGCGAAAATCCGACGCCTTGAAAAACCGGCAGTTTTCAAACCCGACGTGAATTTCAAGCCGTCGCCTTGGCCAATGCCTGATCAAGATCGGCAATCAGATCATCCGCGTCCTCGATCCCGATCGACAGCCGCACCACATTGGGCGCCGCCCCGGCTGCCTCTTGCTGTTCAGCCGTCAGCTGGCGGTGCGTGGTCGAGGCTGAGTGAATGACCAAAGACCGAGTATCGCCCAGATTGGCCACATGGCTGAATATCTCCAACCCATCAACCAGCTTGATGCAGGCTTCATAGCCGCCCTTTACCGCGAATGTGAAAAGCGCCCCGGCGCCGCGCGGGCAGATCTTTTCCACCCGCTCAAAATAGGGTGACGATGGCAACCCGGCGTAAGTCACGAAATCTACCCGCGGGTCGTTTTCCAGCCAGTTTGCGATCTTCACCGCGTTGGATACGTGCTGCGCCATCCGCAAGCTCAGGGTCTCGATCCCCATCAGCGTGTAATGCGCGCCCTGCGGGTTCATGGTCATCCCCAGGTCGCGCAGCGCGATGGTGATGCTGTTGAACGTATAGGCCAGCGGTCCGAATGTTTCGTGAAACTTCAGCCCATGATAGGCGGGCTCCGGTTCTGAAAGTGACGGGAACATATCGCTCGCCGACCAGTCAAAATGACCCGAATCCACCACCGCGCCGCCGGTGACAGTACCGTTGCCGGTCAGATATTTGGTGGTCGAGTGCACCACCAGAGTCGCGCCATGCTCGATCGGGCGGCACAGATAGGGTGTTGCCGAGGTGTTATCGACAATCAGCGGCAATCCGGCACCGTCAGCGATAGCGGCGATTGCGTCCAGATCGGTAATATAGCCGCCCGGATTTGCAATCGATTCGCAAAAAATCGCCCGCGTGTCATCGTCAATCGCGCCCCTGACCGCGTCAAGATCGTCGGTGTCGACAAAGCGCGCGCTCCAGCCAAAGCGCCTGATGGTGTGGGTGAACTGGGTGACCGACCCGCCGTAAAGACGGGTCGATACCACCACGTTGCGCCCCGGTGCCATCAGCGGAAACAGCGCGATGATCTGCGCTGCGTGCCCGCTTGAACAACACACCGCCCCCACCCCGCCCTCAAGCGTGGCGATGCGTTCCTGCAGCACCGCCACCGTCGGGTTGGTCAGGCGCGAATAGATAAACCCGACTTCCTGCAAATTGAACAACGCTGCCGCGTGTTCGGCATCGCGAAACACGTAAGCTGTGGTCTGATATATCGGCGTCTGGCGCGCACCTGTCGCCGGATCGGGCCGTGCGCCGGCATGAATTTGCAGCGTGTCAAAGCCATAGGACAGGCCATTGTCGGACATGAATTATCTCCAAATTTTGGTTGGACTAATCTGTATGACCGGGCACCGCGCCACGCAACTGGACATTCACCGCATCCACAGCCCGGCTTTCTTGATCTGATTGCGGATCGTCTGCTCGCGCCGGGGCAGGGCGTTCTGGTCAAACAACGCGCGCACCTTTTCGCCGCGGCCCTGACAGACCATGCGCTTAATCGGTTCATGCTCCTTCAGAACTTTCTTGAGCTTGTTTGGCGCAGCAACCGCTTCCAGAACGTCTACCGTTCTTGCACTCTCGCGCGCATAAAGCAGCGGAAATGCCCGGTAATGGCAGGTGATGTCGCCGTCCAGCAAGCCTGCCGGCAGTAATGCACGCCCGCCTCCGAACGAATGGATCACCAGCGGCAGCGCCACTTGATCAAGCCAGGGATCCAGCGACTGCGCCGCCAGGGTCTCGCCAGGGGCAGATCGAATTTCCAAAGCATACTCAAGGAAGCGCTGGCCAAATTCGTGGCCGCAACAATGGTAAAACCAACCGGCGTTGAAATACAGGTATCGGCGCCAGTACTCTTCCGGCTGCGTGCGATCCAGCGAGCTTGCAAAATCCAGCCCGAAACGTGCGTACAGCGACTTCCAGATGGCGCCGTAGCCGGGACCATAAAGTTCAGGTTGCGGCCAGGTGCCTTCCACGCGCTGCGACGCCGACGGCCGGTCAAAGTCAAACGGCACGCGCGACAGCGCCCCGGTCACCAGCGTGTCGGTGTCAAAGAATATGAATGGCGCGCCCTTAGGCAGCGCCAAAAGTGCTTCGATCTTGTTGCCGTAAGCGTAGTCCTGGCCAAAATGCCGCGATTCAAACGGCACGATTTCGGCACCGTATTCACCACACAGCAGGTCGCGCACCGCGTCGTTGCGCATTCTCGGGTCGCTTCGCCACATTGGCCCCGGCTGCGGCTAGGCCACAATCAGCCGGCCGGAAAACCCCGGATCAGAATATCGCAACGACGCTGCAAACAGCAAAGCTTCATACATCAGGCGGCCGTGCTGGGCGACGATGAGAATATTGAAGGTCTGTGGTTTTTTCTTTTTACTTGCCATGCAAGCCCTGCTCAGAGCCCATTGTTTGGGCGACTATAGGCGAGCAGGCGCTGGCCCAAAAGCACGTGTTGCAACAATAACGAGGAAAATCATGAAACGCGCGTTGATAATCGCCGCCCTGCTCGCCGCCGCCCCAGCAACTGCGCAAAACTTCACCACCGCTGCCGAAGTCAAACCGATCGTCGGCGCGATCAAAGCGCAATGGATCGCGCTGCGGCCGTGGCAGGGGCAGGATTTGCTTTATTTCACCAATCTTCTGTCTTGGCGTTGTGGGCTGAGCGAGATCAGATTTTCGGTGAACGGCGGTGCGATCAAGGTTTACCAAGGCGAGCCGTGTTATGATCAGGAAGCCGCGCCGAATGCCCTGAAGGTGCTGGATATTCTGCCCTACATCACGTTCCCGGCCGACTCGGTGGACACGATTGAAGTGATGACCACTTACGACGAAGGCTCCACCGACAGCGCCAGTTATGATCGCGCCGCCGTGCGGATCAATTAGGCCCACACCCAGCATGACGGAATCACCAGCAGCGGTATTCTGGCAACATTTGCCCGCACGCGGCTAAAATCGCCAAATGGCGCTGCCATCGTGCCCATTCCAGGTATTGATAAAACCACGTAAAATCAACAATTTGCGTGGAGTACCTGCGATAATTGAAATGATGACGCTAAGAAAGGCTTGCGCACCCTCGGCAAGGGCTGACAAACTGCGTTCCATTCTGGTTGCAAACAACCGACCCGGAGAAAGCGAACACCGTTCGAAACATGATCCGAAAACCAACAACAACATAGGGGGGATTCCCATGACAAAGATGCCACGAATACTCTTCGCGGGCCTGATGGCCAGCACCATGATCGTAAGTCCGCTGCTTGCGGCGGGCACTCACCCGGTAACCGGCGAGCCGCTCGCCGATGACCAGACTTTTACTTACCGCCAGCTTGACGAATTCACGTCGCTGGATCCGCAGGTCGTCGAAGACGTGTCCGGTTCCGACATTATCCGCGACCTGTTCGAAGGTCTGTTCAATCAGGACGCCGACGGTAACTTGGTGCCTGGGGTAGCGCTCGAATTCACCACCAACGACGTCAAGGACGTCTACACCTTCACGCTGCGCCCCGAGGCCAAGTGGTCGAACGGCGATCCGGTGGTGGCAGGTGATTTCGTCTATGCATGGCAGCGTCTTGTCGATCCGGAACTCGGCTCGCCCTATTCTTGGTATGGTGAGTTGATGTCTGTAGAAAATGCTGGGGCGATTTTGGCTGGCGAAAAACCGATTACGGCTCTCGGCATCAAGGCCATTGACGATAATACACTTGAGGTCAAACTATCGGCGTCGCTTTCGTATTTTCCGTTGATGACCGTACATGCTTCGACCTTTCCCGTGCATAAAGCAACGTTGGACGAATTCGGCAACGACTGGACCGAGCCGGGCAATATCGTGTCAAACGGTGCTTATGTACTGACGGAGCACGTACCAAATGAGCGTTCGGTGCGTGAACGCAACCCGATGTATTGGGACAACGCCAACACCATTATCGAAAAAACTGTGGCACTGATCGTCAATGACGAAAACGTTGCCCTGACCCGGTATTTCGCAGGCGAGTTTGACCGCACCGAAGTGCCGTCCGGCCAGTATCCGAAATTGAAGGCTGAATATCCGAACGAAGCCAACAGCTTCCCGCGTCTGTGTAACTATTACTACACGTTCAATCTGTCAGACAGCGGCCCCGAGGCGTTCCAGGACGTGCGCGTTCGTCAAGCGCTGAGCCTGGCGCTGGATCGTTCGATCATCACTGAAAAAGTACTGCAGGGCGGACAGGTGGATGCCTACACGTTCACCCCGGCTGCGACGGCGAAATTTACCGTGCCTGACGTTGACATTGCCGGTTTGACCCAGGCCGAACGTGACGACCGGGCCGTGGCACTGCTGGCAGACGCTGGCTACAACGCGTCCAATCCGCTGGCGTTCGAAATGATCTATAACACCTCCGAAGGCCACAAGAAGATCGCCGTGGCGATGAGCCAGATGTGGAAGCAAAAGCTGGGTGCCGAAGTGACGCTTGCCAACCAGGAATGGAAGACCTTCCTGAACACCCGCGGCGAGCAGAACTTCCAGCTGGCCCGTGGTGCCTGGTGTGGTGACTACAACGAAGCCTCGACCTTCCTTGATCTGGTGGCGTCTGCTTCCGGCTATAACGACGGCAAATTTGCCAACGCCCGGGTTGACGAGCTGCTGGCGATGGCGAAAACCGCCGCTGATCCACAGCCGCTCTATACCGAGATCGAACAAATCATCGCCGCCGAAGTGCCGATCATTCCGGTTTACCACTACGCCGGTGTGCTGATGCTTGACAGCGATCTGGGCGGCTGGCCGATCCAGAACGTCGAGCAGAACTGGTACTCGAAAGACCTCTACAAGATCGCCGAATAACGCGATTCTAAGCTTCGGTGTTCCGGTCCCCTGATAATGGGGGCCGGGGCGTCGTCATTGGGATGCTCGGACCATGATACGCTACATCATCCGCAGGCTTCTGGTTGCGATACCGACGCTGCTGATCCTGGTGGTCATATGTTTTTATCTGATGCAGACCGCGCCCGGCGGCCCTTTTACCTCTGAACGCCCATTGCCGGCCCAGGTTCTGGCCAATATCGAAGCCAAATACGGCCTCGACCAGCCACTGATCAAACAGATGTGGATCTATGTCGTTGGCATCGTCACCGAGCTCGATTTCGGCCCCTCCTACCAATACAAAGACCGCAGCGTTAATGACATTATCGCGCAGGGTTTTCCGGTCACTCTGACGTACGGTTTCATATCTTTCGTGGTGGCGACGCTTGTTGGCGTCAGCCTGGGCGTGGTTGCCGCCATCCGGCATAACTCGTTGCTGGATTATATTGCGGTCGGCGCGACATTTTCGGCCCAAGCCCTGCCGAATTTCGTCATGGCCCCGATCTTGATCTACGTCTTTACGTTCCGGCTGGAATGGCTGCCCGGCGGCGGCTGGAACGGCGGCCAATGGCAGTTCCTGATCATGCCGGTGATCGCGCTGTCGACATCGTTCATGGCCTCGATTGCCCGTATCACCCGTTCCTCGATGCTGGAGGTGCTGAATTCCAATTTCATCCGCACCGCCAAGGCCAAAGGCCTGCCCACCAGCGCGATCATCTGGCGTCACGCGATGAAACCCACAATGATGCCGGTGGTGTCGTATCTGGGTCCGGCATTCGTCGGCATGATCACCGGTTCGGTGGTCATCGACATGTTCTTTTCCACCGGCGGCATCGGGCGGTTTTACGTGAACTCGGCACTCAACCGCGACTATTCAGTGATGCTGGGGCTGACCATCCTGTATGGCGGTCTGACCATCACCTTCAACCTGATCATCGACGTTCTGTACGCCTGGCTCGATCCGAAAATCAGGTATTAGCGCGATGAGTATTGTCTCCAACAACGAACAGATCGAACGCATCGCCGAAAAACTGGTCGAGGCTGAACAGATCAAAGGCCGCTCGCTCTGGCAGGATGCGTTCGCGCGCTTCATTCGCAACAAGGCGGCTGTCGGCTCACTGACGATCCTGCTGCTGGTGCTACTATTCACGCTGATCGGGCCATCTTTTGCAGTCTGGTCGAACGAAGAGATCGACTGGGCGCGCATGGGCGACGTGGCCACAGAGGGCAAGCCGTCCATCGATAACGGCCATTTCTTCGGTCTCGATCCTTTGGGTCGTGACTTATTCTCTCGCTCGATTCAGGCCACCCAAACCTCGCTTATGGTTGGCGTCATCGGCGCGCTAGTGGCAGTCGTCATCGGCACGCTTTACGGCGCGGTTTCAGGCTTCGTCGGCGGCTGGGTCGACAATGTGATGATGCGCACCGTCGATATCCTGATCGCCATACCGTATATGTTCATCATCATCCTGCTGATGGTGATGTTCGAGCGCTCGCTGCTCATGCTGTTTGTCGGCATCGGTGTGGTCAGTTGGCTGGACATGAGCCGGATTGTGCGCGGCCAGACCCTGGCCCTGAAACACCGCGAGTTCATTGAGGCCGCACAGGCCGCAGGTGTCGGCTGGTTCGCCATCGTGCTGCGCCACATCCTGCCCAACCTGCTGGGCGTTGTGGTGGTCTACGCGACACTGCTGGTGCCGGCGATGATCATGGTCGAAAGCTTTATTTCCTTCCTGGGGCTTGGTGTGCAGGAACCCAACACCTCTCTCGGCGCGCTAATATCGGAAGGCGCAAGCCAAATCCTGTACGGCACGATTTGGCAACTGGTGGTGCCGCTGTTTTTCTTCCTGATCACAGTCATCAGCTTTTTCTTCATCGGTGACGGTCTGCGCGACGCGCTTGACCCGAAGGACCAGTGACATGGGCCTGTTGAACGTTGAAAACCTGTCAGTTTCCTTCCGGACACCCGATGGTCTGATCGAAGCGGTCAAAGGCGTGAGCTTTCACATCGAGCCGGGCGAATGCCTGGGCATCGTCGGCGAAAGCGGATCCGGCAAAAGCCAGACGTTCATGGCGATCATGGGCCTGTTGGCGGACAATGGGCGCACCGCGGGCGTGGTGGATTTTGATGGCCACGACTTGCTCAATCTGACAACCAAAAAGCAAAATGCGATCCGCGGTGCGCAGGTTTCGATGATCTTTCAGGACCCGCTGACGGCGCTGACCCCGCACATGCGTATTGGCGACCAAATGCAAGAGGTGCTGCGCCTGCACAAAGGCTTGACCGGAGCAAGCGCGATGGAGCAGTGCCAGCACTGCCTTTCGCGGGTGCAGATACCCGAAGCCAAACGCCGCCTGCGGCAGTTCCCGCATGAGCTTTCGGGTGGCATGCGCCAACGGGTGATGATCGCAATGGCGATGCTGTGCAACCCGCGCCTGCTGATCGCCGATGAGCCGACAACCGCGCTCGACGTCACGGTCCAGGCCGAGATTCTCGACCTGATGGTGGGCTTGCAAAAACAAGAAGGCACCGCGATTGCGCTGATCACTCATGACATGGGCGTAGTCGCGCGGATGTGCGACCGGATCGAAGTGATGCGGCTCGGAAAATTCGTCGAAAATGGCACCGCTCAGGGAATTTTTCACGCCCCACAGCAAGACTACACCCGGATGCTGCTGGCCGCGATGCCACGCATTGATCAGCCCAACAAGTCCAAGCCGCTGAGCCCATTGTCCAAAGACAGTGAAACCGTGCTGACAGTGGATGATGTCAAAGTCCATTTCCCGATCCGAATTGATGAAGGCTTGTTTGGCAGAAAGGTCCCGCTCAAGGCCGTAGACGGCGTCAGCTTTGATCTGCGCTCGGGCGAAACCCTTGGCATAGTTGGCGAAAGCGGCTGTGGCAAATCCACTCTGGCGCGCGCAGTGCTGCAGCTGATCCCGCCGACCTTTGGCGCCGTCGCCTGGCTGGGCAAACCGATTATCAACCTGCGCCGCAGCGAAATGATCCCCTATCGCAAAGACCTGCAGATTGTCTTTCAGGACCCACTGGCCAGCCTCGATCCACGCATGACCATCGCCACTTCAATCGCAGAACCGCTGAGAACCTTTCAGCCGGGTCTCACCAGCCGGCAGCGTAAACTGGCGGTGGCCGAGATGATGGAAAAGGTCGATCTCGACCAAATCCTAATCAACCGCTACCCGCACGAACTTTCCGGTGGTCAAAACCAGCGCGTCGGCATTGCGCGCGCGATGATCAACCGCCCGCGGCTGATTATTTGCGACGAAGCGGTGTCAGCCCTTGATGTTTCAATCCAGGCCCAGGTGGTGGATCTGCTAAAGGACCTGCAGGCCGAATTTGGCCTGTCGATGATTTTCATCAGCCACGATCTGGCGGTGGTGCGCGAAATTTCGCACCGCATTCTGGTGCTTTATCTGGGACGTACGGTCGAGCTTGCTGACCGCGACACGATCTATGGTGACCCGCGCCATCCCTATACCCAATCGCTGATTTCGGCGGTGCCGATCCCGGATCCGTTGATCGAGCGCACGCGAACCCGGATCAAACTGCCCGGCGAGCTGCCTTCGCCGCTTGACCCCGGTGCGGCGCTGCGATTCTTACCCTCGCGCCTGGCCGTGGGCCAGCGCAACTATGTTCCGCGCCTTAACGAAGTCGCGCCGGATCACTTTGTCGCCGAACATGACCCGATCGAGGACCTGCTGGCCGGAAAAGCGGCCTAATCCTTCTTTCTTACTCGACTATCCCCGCCGGAAGCGCGATTTTTCAGCGAAAAATCGTAATATTTTACCTTTGGCGGAGTTAGGCGAAAGAGAAGCCGTCCGGTGGACGGCTTCAGCCGAGAACGGGCGAAGCCCTTTTGAACAGAAGATACACAGCTTCGTGCAGTCGGCAGGACTTGAAATAACTTCGGTCAATGTCGCAATCGAGAGAGTCAGGTCGGCGATCCTGCCGCTCATATTGGCTCGGGAGGACCAGCATATGAAGATCGGCTTTATCGGACTTGGCAACGTCGGCGCCAAACTTGCGGGCAGTATTCAGCGCCACGGCCACGAACTGTGGGTGCGCGACCTGGATCGCGGCCGCGCAGCGCCGATTCTGAGCAACGGTGCCCACTGGGCCGACAGCCCGCGCGAATTGACTGAAAACTGCCACATGATCATCACCTGCCTGCCCAATCCAGCCGCCTGTTCGCGCGTTTTGGAGGCCAACGACGGTATCCTGGCGGGCCTGTCGGCGGGCAAGATATGGGCCGAAATGTCCACCACCGATGCCGCCGAAGTCATTCGTCTGGCTGATCTGGTGCGTGCCAAGGGTGCGGAACCGATCGAATGCCCGGCCTCAAGTGGCTGCCACCGCGCCGCGACCGGCAATATCTCGATCTTTGCCGGCTGCAGTCGTGAGACTTTTGAACGGGTTCTCCCAATCCTTACGGTGCTGGGCAGGCGAGTGTTGCATACCGGCGATGTCGGCACTGCCTCGATCTTGAAAGTCACGACCAACTATCTGGCCACCGCCAATCTGGTGACCCTGTGCGAGGCTCTGGTGACTTGCAAGGCCGCCGGGCTGGACCTTAACACGACGTATGAGGCGATCAGAATCTCGTCCGGCAACTCGTTTGTTCATGAGACCGAAAGCCAGGTGATTCTGAACGGATCGCGCGACATCAGTTTCACGATGGACCTGGTGCTCAAGGATATTTCGCTGTTTCAGAAGATTGCCGAAGGTGCCGGCGTGGATTTGGAAATCTCTCCCAAACTGGTGGAGATATTCAAAGACGGAATTGACCGGTTCGGCCCCCGCGAACTGTCGCCCAACATCATCAGACGGCTGGAAGAAACCAGCGGGATCACCATCCGCGCGCCGGGGTTTCCGCCGGAGATTGTGGATGATGAAGCGCAAGCGGCGGGCTATGAAGTCACACCCAACCGCGGCTGATGGACCTTTGGATCGCCACCACGTAGTCAGACATCATGGCGCTTCATTTCAGCACTCTGGCAGATTTTGAAAACCACGGTTATGACGCGGTAATTGACGTTCGCACACCGGCCGAGTTTGCCATTGACCACATTCCTGCGGCGATAAACCTGCCGGTTCTGAGCGACGAAGAACGCACCCGCGTCGGAACCATCTACACCCAGGACAATGCCTTCAGCGCCAAGATAATTGGCGCTGCGATGGTGGCGCGCAATGCCGCGATGCACCTGGATGGCCCACTTGCGGACAAGGACGGCGCCTGGCGGCCGCTGATCTACTGCTGGCGCGGTGGCCAGCGGTCAGGCTCATTCGCGACGATCCTTGCGCAGGTTGGTTGGCGAACGCAGGTGGTGGCGGGCGGCTATCAGACCTATCGCAGGCTGATCGCGCGGGCCATGTATGACGAGCCGTTGCCGCATCGCCTGATCGTGCTGGACGGCAATACCGGCACCGCCAAGACCGAGCTTTTGCACCTGTTGGCCAGGCGCGGCCAGCAAGTGGTCGATCTCGAAGGTCTGGCGGCGCATCGCGGTTCGGTCTTTGGCGCGGTGGCGCGCCCGCAGCCCAGCCAGAAGGCTTTTGAGGGCGCCCTTGCCTGGGCGTTCGAGCGCTGTGATCCGGCGCGGGCGGTGCTGGTGGAGGCGGAATCCAGCAAAATCGGCGGGCTGCTGATCCCGCCTGCGCTGTGGAAGGCGATGAAATCCGCGCCGCGCCTTCGTGTGGCCGCGCCGATCGCGGCGCGTGCGGCCTATTTGATCCGTGCATACGGCGACATCGCGCACGACCATGCGAGCCTGACTGAAACCCTGGCCGCGCTGATCCCGCATCAGGGCAAAGAGCGCGTGGAGCATTGGCAGGGTCTGGTTCAGGGCGGCCAATATCAGATTTTGGCGACCGAATTGATGCGCGACCATTATGATCCGCGCTATGCCAAGGCGCGCGCGCTCAGATCGGACCGCCAGATTGGTGAAGTCATGACTGGTGAACTGACCCAAAGTGGCTTGGAGGCCACCGTTGACCGGCTGATCTCTTTGATCGCCGATTTACAGCCGGGCTTAGGTTATCTGTAACCCTGTCGGCTGAGCGACGCATTGGCCGATGACATGAGCCTTGCAGCCCAAGTCATTCAATTGGCGCAATATTCTTCGTACAGATTTTCCCGAAACTACGGCCACCAGCCCGCCTGCAGTTTGCGGATCAAACAGCAGTGCCGCTTTTGGATCATCGGGCAATACCAGGTCCGGCAACAACGCCCGATTGTCCGCATAGATCGACGAACGAACCCCTTGCCCAGCAAGCTCGACCGCTCCGTCAAGCACTGGAATATCGGCCAGGTTCAGCTCAATGCCGACGCCCGAGGCTTTGGCGAATCCGGCCAGATGCCCGGCCAGTCCAAATCCGGTCACATCGGTCATCGCGTTCGCCCCGCGCAAAACATCGGCCACATCGCCCTGTCCGCGCGC
The DNA here is from genome assembly GCA_965237505.1 of Paracoccaceae bacterium. Taxonomy (GTDB): domain Bacteria; phylum Pseudomonadota; class Alphaproteobacteria; order Rhodobacterales; family Rhodobacteraceae; genus NVTR01. The sequence continues at coordinate 427,194 of CBDEFR010000009.1, forward strand.
CATACTGTCCAGCGCCCCGGTAACCCACTGCCCGTGGGCGCGCATCGCCATCTCGCCCGCCATGATCGTTCCGGTGCCAATCGGCTTGGTCAGGATCAGCTTATCACCGGCGCGCGCGCCGCTCAGTCCAACCGGCGCGCCGTCACGCAGCCCGGTCACGGTGAACCCGATGGTCAGTTCCGCGCCCAGCGAGCTGTGGCCGCCCACGATCGTGGCCCCTTCGGCGGTAAAAACCTCGCGCGCGATCGCCATGATCTCGCCCAACCATATATGCTGCAAGTCCGGCGCTATGCGCGGCAGGATAATCGTCGCCAGTGCCGCCTGTGGCTTCGCTCCCATGGCCCAGATGTCACCAAGCGCGTGAATCGCCGCAATCCGGGCCATCAGCCCCGGATCGTCCCAAAACTCGCGCAGATGGTCGGTGGAGATCAGCTGGTTCTGACCGGCAGGACCGCTCAGCGTCGCTGCGTCATCACCAATGGCTGACAATACATCGCTTCGCTCAGCGCCTTGCAAACCGCTCACCGCATGGGCAAGCGCGACGCCGCCTATTTTGGCCCCGCAGCCGCCGCACAGCGGTTCCGGTGCCTGATCAATCCTTTGCGCACGCAGCTTGGGCAGCGCCGGGGCGGCCATTGGCCTGAGGTCATGAAACTGAGCCATGAATTTGCGGTCAATCCGGTCCTTCAGCCGCCACACTGCGGCGCCGCTCATGCGCATGCCCCACTTGTCGGCAAGGGCCGACTTTTCACCAAGCGAAATCAACTTAAGGTATTGCTTTTGCGGGCGGAATTGTTGCATTTTCCCACCTGAAAGTGCGGCTCGCAGGTTGCCAAACAGCACCGGTGCCTGTCGCACCGCGAACACCCCGGCCTTGGGGCGCGGGGCATCGCCCATGCGGGCACAATCGCCGACCGCAAAAACCTCCGGCACGTTGGTGGATCTCAGCGTGTCATCGACGCTGATAGAGCCCTCGGTCAAATCCAGTCCGGTTTCGCGCAGCCAGTCCTGCGGTTGCGCGCCCGCCGCCCCGACAATAAATTCCGCCGCGACGACCCGTTCGTCGTGCAAAATCACCCGGCCATGTTGCAAGGCCGTGACATCGGTGTTTTCCAGAAGTGATATACCACTTTCGCCAAGTTTCCTCAGAAGGACGTTGCGTGACATTTTTGATAGTGTATTCAGTATATTGTGGCGTTCAATTAAACTAACTTCAACGCCGCCGTTCGCGGCAGAGCGCAACCCATGCGCGATCGCCAGCGCCAGCTCTACGCCGGCCACGCCGCCACCGATCACCGCAGCTTTCGGCCGCGCCGAACCCGCCGCAACCGCCTTGCGAAAATCCGCCCACCTATGCGCCAGTCCGTCCAGGGGTTTTGCAGGAATGCCATGCAGCGCGAACCCCGGCAGCTCCGGCAAGTCCGACGTGACCCCGATGTCCAGCGCCGCGATGTGGTAATGCAGCTGCCGCCCATTATCCAGCGTCACAACCCGAATTGCGGTGTCGATCCCGGTGGCGCGTCCAAAAATCAATCGCGCGCCGGCAAACCGCACCAGCCGCACCAGATCAATGTCCAGTTCCTCGCGCCGGTAATGCCCGGCAACGAAGCCCGGCAACATACCCGAATAGGCCGCCGTGGGCGCAGGATTGATCACCGTAACACGCACCCCGGGCAGCGGATTCATGCCCCACATCCGCAACACCAGCGCATGGGTGTGGCCGCCGCCGATCAACAGCAGTTCTCGAGTGATAGGCAGCGCATTACGCATTGGCAGACCGTTATTGTTCGACACCACCCATAAGTATCTGCAAGCGGAAAAGTAAGCCACGCGATGTCACAGCGTGTCGGTCATGTTCAGAACCGATCGCCCAAATACACCCCGCACTGCCACATTCAAGCCTCATCGCAACTGGACGCCGCAAGACTCGCGCCTTAACACCCGCCCAATGATCACATCTGCACGACAAAAAGTACGGTCCATTTTTGACGCGGGCGTCGCCGCGGCGGACCCCGACCTGGCCGTGGCCAGATCGCTTGACGAAACACCATTGCCCGCGACCCAGGGCCGGATCTTTGTGGTGGCCATAGGCAAGGCAGCCGTCCGCATGGCCAACGCTGCAAGTGATCGCGTCAGCTCGGCCGCAACGATCATTGTCACCAATTATGAAAATGCCGCGCAAATCGCCGGGGCCAGGGTTTTTGCTGCGGGCCACCCGGTGCCGGACGCGCACGGACTGAAAGCGGCGCGCGCGGTCGAGGAACTGCTTAAATCCGCCGCGCAAAACGACCATGTTCTGGCGCTGATCAGCGGCGGCGGCTCGGCCTTGCTGCCGGCACCGGCGGCTGGTCTGACACTGGCAGACAAGGCCGCCGTCAACCGCCTTTTGCTGGGCGCCGGGCTTGATATTACCAAGATGAACCTAGTGCGTCAGCATCTATCGCGCCTGAAAGGCGGCGGTTTTCTGAGCGCAGCCCGCCCGGCGCGTGTCACCGCGCTGATCCTTTCGGATGTGGTCGGTGATGATCTGCGCGTGGTGGCCAGCGGGCCAACGCTCGCCCCGATCGGCAGCAAAGACGCAGCCTGCTCAGCGCTGAAATCGGCCAGTCTCTGGGATCAGTTGCCGATTGCGGTGCGCCGGGCGCTGGCAGCGGCGCCAAACAAGCGCATCGATATGGATCTGGTCGATAACCGCCTGGTCGGCGGCAATGCCCAGAGCGTCGTGGCAATGGCTCTGGCGGCTCCAGAGGCGCAGGTTTACCCGCATGCGCTGCAAGGCGATGTTCATGACGCAGCGCAGCTTATTGCACGCTGCAAGAAACCCGGCATTTGGCTTTTTGGCGGCGAGACCACCGTTCACTTGCAGGGCGACGGACTGGGCGGGCGCAACCAGGAACTGACCCTGCGCGTCGCATGTGCGGCGCAGGCGCAAGGTTGGAACGCCAACTGGGTGTTCCTGTCCGGCGGTACCGACGGGCGCGATGGTCCGACCGATGCCGCAGGCGGGCTGGTTGACGGCGGCACACTTGCACGCATCCGGGCGGCTGGCCTGGACCCGCATAAAGCGCTGGCAAATAACGACAGTTACCACGCCCTGAAAGCCGCCGGCGATTTGCTGTTGACCGGCGCCACCGGCACCAATGTGGCCGACCTGCAAGTGTTGATCCGCTACTGATCAATGTCGCCGATAGGCAAGTCAGGGTCGCGCGCGAAGCTTGCAGGAATTCGATAAGCGAAGCAGTCTGCAAATGCCCGCGACCGTGGCAGGAGAATCATCCATGTCCCAAGACGCCCTCGCCAAAGTCCTCAATCCGATCGAAACAGCAGGCGGCCTGCCAAACGCCCATTATGTCTCGGACGAAATGTTCGATCTCGAACGGCAGAAAGTCCTGTTTGACAACTGGTCGGGCCTCGGTTTTGCCAAGGATGTGGGCGCGCCGGGCGACGCCATGCCAATCGACTTTCTGGGCATGCCGCTGTTGGTGGTGCGTGGCAAGGATGATCAGGTCCGGGTGTTTCAGAACACCTGCCGGCACCGCGGCATGATCCTGGTCAGCGAAAGGAAAAACATCGGCGGCGTGATCCGCTGTCCCTATCATTCCTGGTGCTACAAGCTGAGCGGCGAGCTGGTGACAACGCCGCACGTCGGCGGCCCCGGCCATAACACCCACGACGCGATCAGACGCGACGAACTGGGGTTGTTTGAAATTCGCAGCCATGTCTGGCGCGACATTATCTTTGTGAACGTCAGCGGCGCAGCGCCCAAATTCACCGATTACGCCGCCGACCTTATCGACCGCTGGCGCGATTTTGAAGGCCAGACTCTGTACCACGGCGGTCCCGAAAGCTCGTTCAAATTCGATGTCGGCTGCAACTGGAAGCTGGCGGTCGAGAATTACTGCGAAAGCTATCATTTGCCGTGGATCCACCCGGGGCTGAACAGTTATTCCAAGCTGGAAGATCACTATCATATTGAAAAACCTGGAAAATATTCTGGACAGGGCACCGTCGTATATCGCCCGCCGACAACCGGAGACGGCCGCAGCTTCCCCGATTTTGCCGATCTCAGCGACAAATGGGACACCGGCGCCGAATACATTGCGCTTTATCCCAATGTTCTGCTGGCGGTGCACCGCGACCACGCTTACGCGCTGATCCTGGAACCTACAGCCAAGGACCGGACGATTGAGCATATTGAGCTTTACTATGCCAGCCAGGACGCGACTGGCCCGGATTGGGTGGCGTTGCGCAAGACCAACGCCGAGTTGTGGCACTCGGTGCTGAAAGAGGACCTGTTTGTCGTGGAAGGCATGCAAAAGGGCCGCCACGGCATACGGTTTGACGGCGGCAAATTCAGCCCGGTCATGGACAGCCCGACCCATTGTTTTCACCAGTGGGTCGCGTCGCAACTGACGGACCAGCCCGTTGCCGCCGAGTAACAATGATAAGCTTGAAAACCTCGACGCCCGGATGCTCGCAGCCCACGGAGATAATGATCTGGTCAGCCTCATTGGCCTGTACACGCTGGCCGCGAACATGAGCGAGGCCCGGGGCGACATTGACGCCGCGTGTTTTTATCTGGCTCAGGCCTATGTTTTTGCCCTGGATACCGGCGCACCTGCAGCACGTACGGTACACGCCCGGCTGAAAGTTCATGGACGGGAGAGGTGATTTGAACCGCGTGGGCTCTCCGCTCTCCGCTCTCTGTGTCGGAGAGGGGAAGCGCTGGTTTGATCCGGCGGCGGAACCAGCGCACCGGGTGCCATCCCTCGCTGGCACTGAGAGGGCAGGAGCGAGAGGCGCGCCCGCACCCCGCAACTCAGAGGATGCAACGTGAAAACGCATGCAAAAGCGGTTGTCATTGGCGGTGGCGTTGTCGGCTGTTCGGTGCTGTATCACTTGACCAAACTGGGCTGGTCGGATGTCCTGCTGATCGAGCGGTCCGAGCTCACATCAGGCTCCACATGGCACGCCGCTGGCGGATTTCACACGTTGAATTCAGACACCAACATCGCCGCGCTTCAGGGCTATACGATCCGGCTTTACCAAGAGCTTGAGGACATCACCGGGCTTTCCTGCGGGCTTCACCATGTCGGCGGCCTCACCATCGCCACCGATCAGGACCGGCTGGATTACCTGACCGCGGAACGTGCCAAGCACCGGTATATGGGGCTGGATACAGATATTGTCGGCCCAGAGGAAATTCGGAAAATTTCACCAATAACCAATATCGACGGCGTCGTCGGCGGGCTGTACGATCCGCTGGACGGCCACCTTGACCCCTCGGGCACCACCCAGGCCTACGCAAAAGCCGCGCGCATGGGCGGGGCAGAGATCGTGCTTAGAAACCGGGTACTGGAACTCGATCCGACAAAAGACGGTTGGGATGTGGTGACCGAAGCGGGAACCGTTCACACAGAACATGTGATCAACGCCGCCGGCCTCTGGGCGCGCGAAGTCGGGGCGATGGCCGGCGTTTATTTGCCGCTGCACCCGATGGAGCATCAGTATTTCATCACCGACGATATCCCGGAGGTTGTGAATCACCCCACCGAGCTACCGCACGTCATGGACCCCGGTGGCGAGACCTATCTGCGCCAGGAGGGCCAAGGCCTTGTCATTGGCATTTATGAACAAAACGCGGTGCCCTGGGCGGTCGAAGGCACCAGATGGGACTTTGGCCACGAACTTTTGAACGATGATTTGGACCGTGTCGCCGAACCGCTCGAGGCCGCGTTCAAGCGCTACCCCTGTCTGGGCCGCGCCGCGATCAAATCCACCATCAACGGCCCGTTCACCTTCGCCCCCGACGGCAACCCGCTGGTCGGCCCGATCCCCGGCAAACCAGGGTTTTGGGCCGCCTGCGCGGTCATGGCCGGGTTTTCCCAGGGCGGCGGCGTCGGCAAGGCGCTGGCCGAATGGATGGTCGAGGGCGAGCCTGAAAACGACATCTTCGCGATGGATGTGGCGCGTTTCGGCGACTGGACCGGTCCCAACTGGACGCGCCTCAAGGTTACAGAAAACTACCAGCGCCGGTTTTCCATCAGCTACCCGAACGAAGAACTACCCGTCGGCCGCCCGCTTGAAACCACCCCCGCATACGGGCTTTGGGACGCCCAATATGCGGTGTTCGGGCAGGCCTATGGCATGGAACAGGTGAACTACTTCGCCGACCAGGGTGATTCACGCTACGAAACCCCCTCGTTCCGCCGCTCTAACGCCCATGACACTGTGGGGGACGAATGCCGGGCGGTCCGCACTGCCGTCGGCATCAACGAAATCCATAATTTCGGCAAGTATCTGGTCGAGGGGCCAGAAGCGGTGACCTGGCTGAGCCACATCATGGCCGGCCGGATGCCCGCCGTGGGGCGCATCGCGCTGACCCCGATGCTCAGCCCGCGCGGCAAGATCATCGGCGATTTTACCATGATGCGGCTGGCCGAGACCCGGGTGCAGCTGACCGCCAGCTTTGCCGCGCAAGCGTTCCACATGCGCTGGTTCCTCGCGCATCTCACCGACGGCGTCACGGTCCGCAATGTCTCGACCGAACGGCTCGGTTTCCAGATCGCCGGGCCAAACGCCCGTACAACCCTCGCCGCCGCCACCGGCGCTGATGTGTCAAACGATGCGCTGCCGTTCCTTTCGGTGCGCGCATTTGCCGTCGGCCACATCCCGGTCACTGTCGCCCGCCTCAGCTTCACCGGCGATCTGGGTTACGAGATCTACTGCGACCGCGACCACCAGGTCGCGCTCTATCAGGCGCTGGCCGCAGCGGGTGAAGACCACGCCCTGCGCCCGTTTGGCATGCGCGCCATGATGAGCCTGCGCCTGGAAAAACCGTTTGGCGCCTGGATGCGCGAATACCGGCCCGATTACAGCTGTGCCGAGACCGGCCTGGATCGCTTTATCTCATGGAAAAAGAACGACTTTATCGGCCGTGACGCCGCCATGCGCGAACGCGAGATGGCGCCCGCCCGCCGCCTGACAACCTTCATTGTCGATGCAACCGACGCCGATGTGGTCGCCGATGAACCGATTTTTGACGGTGATGCGGTGGTCGGATTTTGCACATCCGGCGGCTATGCGCATTACGCAGAAAAGTCAGTGGCGCTCGGATTTCTGCCGATGGAACGCCTGAATGATGGTGCGGCATTTGAGATCGAGATCTTAGGGCAAAGACGGCCCGCCGTGGTCCGCACAACCGCGCTGTTTGACCCGGACGCGTCCAGAATGCGCGGCTAGAGCGGTTCAGACCAATTGACCGTCATTGCAAGCGCCGCGCGTAAGACATTCTTCTGTTCAGAAATATTCCCGCCGGAGGCAGACCCCCTAATCCACAAACGCAAACCCCGAAATCAACTGCCGCAGCCCAAACGCCGCCCCGGCGATGATCGACAGAAACGTCAACGGCGCTCCGTATGACAACACCGAGAACGCCGATATGCCCTGACCGATGGTGCAGCCAAAAGCAACAACCGCGCCCACCCCCATGCAGGCCGCCAAGACCGATCAAGCTGAAACTGCCAACCATCGCGGTGCAGTTGACAATCAGCCACATCCGCATCCGGACCGCGCTGTGCAGGTAGAGCAAGTCCTCGATCGCACCCAATGTGCAAAACCGGCCCATGCGCGCCGCAAGCCCAAGCAGAAACCCGCCCAGCAGACCGATCAATGCCACAATCGTCGTGTCCGCGATGCCGTCAAACATCGAAACTTCTTCTCATACACATCGGCAGTGACAAGGGCTTGTCAGGTGCCCGGACTGTCGACGGTGCAAAACAGGTCGTAAATCACTTCAAGTATTTGCTTGAGGCGGTCATCGGTCAAGGAATAGTAGATGGTTTTGCCATCACGTCGCGGTGTAACCAGCCCCTCCAGGCGCAGCCGCGCCAATTGCTGCGATACCGCCGCTTGGCGGGCCGACAACAGTTCTTCCAGTTCGGTCACAGTCTTTTCGCCGGACACCAGATTGCACAGGATCATCAGGCGGCCTTCGTGGCTGAGCGCCTTGAGCATGTTGGCCGCAGCCGCGGCGTTGGCCATCATTTTGTCCATATCCTCGTCCGATATGTCGGCGGTAAGTATCGGAAGTCCCATATTCACGTCCTTATGTCCTGCCAATTCAAAAGGCAATTTCATCTTCAATAGCCGCAATTCCCGCCCGCGCGCAATCGTCGTCATGCGTGCCCCCGGGAGCGCCGGACACACCAATGCCAGCCACCAATGCACCGTCACCATTTTCGACCAACAAGCCACCGCCAAGCGGCAGCGCATTCGTCAAATTGCGGATCGCCGATGCGGGCTGGTCAAATGCAGTAAATCCCGCGAGCTCCGAAGTGTTGGTGCGAAAGCTCACAGCCGTCCAGGCCTTGCGGCGCGAGGTTTCGAACACATGCACCCCGGCAAAACGATCACGCAAAAACACTTGTGGGTTGCCAAACCGGTCGACCACGGTCACGCCAATCTGAAACCCGGCATCCCGACAGGCCTCCATGGCGCCCCGGGCCATGCGCAGCCAGCTCAGGCTTGAGAACCTGAAACGTCACATACATCCCACAATTCGCAATAATAACAACGGTCTTGCTCGACCATCACCAGCTCCGCGGACAGCGCCGACAAGGCCAACATCGTTGCCGCAACGAAGGTCATAAATAATCTAATCATTGGTCACACGATTGACGGTTGCACAATACTCAACATAAAATGAATATGTGAATTGATCAAGGATGGCCGCTGATGTTCGACGTTTCTGCTGCCGGCGCGCTGATTGCCAGTCTGTTGTCGTTCCTGATGCCGTACGTTTTGCCGATCGCGGCGCTGGCGACCCAAGGACCGAGGCTGAATTGCGCGGACTTCTGTCGAACTCGAAGAACACCTTCGAGGACACGATCATGTCGGCCTTCTATCGGGCCGACAGATATTTCCGCAATCTGGAAAAGTTTGACGGCAAGACCATTCTTTCGGCACAAAAGGTCGAAGATATTCTTGCCAACTTGCTGACGCTGACAGAATGACAGCGCTTTGACAGGATCGGGAGAATAGGATGAAGCTAACACGACGCGATGCTCTGGCTCTTGGCCTCGGCGCGACGGCGGCGTCATTCCTGCCGTTTCGGGCCGCGGCGGCAGTCGAAGATGCAATTGCAATGTTCACCGGCGGTGCCGCGGTGGGTTCCGGCGGCGTGACACTGGTTGCGCCGGAAATTGCCGAAAACGGCAACACGGTTCCGATCTCGGTTGATGCGCCGGGCGCGAGCGCCATTCTGGTGATCGCCACTGGAAACCCGCTCCCCGATGTAGCGCGATTTAGTTTCGGCGCGCTGGCCGGAAGCCAGGCCGCATCGACGCGCATTAGACTTGCCGGCACCCAGGACGTGCTTGCCCTTGCTCAGTTGAGCGATGGCAGTTTCGTTCAGGCATCGCAAACCGTAAAAGTTACCATCGGCGGCTGCGGCGGCTGATCAAAGGAGAACGAACTCATGGCATCTGGTGTCAAACCACGCGTGAAAGTCCCGAAAACGGCAGCAGTCGGGGAAGTTATCACGATCAAAACTCTGATCAGCCACAAAATGGAGAGCGGTCAGCGCAAAGACAGCGACGGCAACAAAATTCCGCGCTCGATCATCAATCGCTTTGCCTGTGACTTTAACGGCGAAAATGTCGTTGACGTGAAAATGGAACCGGCGATTTCGACAAACCCGTACTTCCAGTTTCAGGCCACCGTGCCGGCAGCCGGAAAATTCACATTCACTTGGTATGATGACGACGGCGAGGTCTACGAGACCGCCAAGAAAATCGCAATCGGCTAAGCACAAAAAGAACAGGGAGGAAGGCCGAATGAAAACTAAATCACTGCTCGCAGCGGCTTCGGCATTGGCGATCTCGGCGACCGGACTGGCGGCTCATGAGTTCAACGCAAGCCTCGTTGTCGATGGTCAGACATTCGTCACGCACACCGAAGCACCCGCGCATATGGAAAACATGGACGAGATTTTTTCGGAGCGGGTTTACCGCACCGTAGAAACTCGGTTTGTTCAGTTGGATGACTTTGACAATCCAGGGTTCGTTTTCGTGGATCAGGCGATTGACATTTTTGCCAAGGTCGATGGTACTGAGGGCAAGTCATGTTTCTCCTGTCACGAGGATGTCGCGGAATTTGCTGGTCTTCGTGCCCAGATGCCCAAAGTTATAGACGGCTAATTGGTGGCGATGGAAGAAATAATCAACGACATGCGGGTCAACAAAATGGGTGCCGAGCCGTGGAAATGGTCCGAATCCAAAATGGTTTCGATGACGGCGCTGATCAGCCTGCAGTCACGCGACATGACTGTTGATGTGGCAATCGACGGTGACGCGGCATCATTCTGGGAGCGTGGCAAGGAACTGTACTACACCCAGGTTGGCCAGCTCGGTATGTCTTGCTCAAATTGCGACGAAGGCAACTATGGCAACATGATCCGCGCCGACTACCTGAGTCAGGGTAAGATCAACGGTTTCCCGGTTTATCGCCTCAAGAACGCCAAGCTCAATTCGACTCACGGGCGCTTCAAAGGCTGCATGAAAAACATTCGCGCGACACCGTACAAAGAAGGCTCGGACGAATTCAAAGCGCTTGAGCTTTACCTTACGTCGCGCGGCATTGGCCTGTTGATCGAGTCACCGTCCGTCCGCAACTAGACAACACGCCGAACCGATAAACATCGCCGCCGCCCTCTGATCCGGGGGAGGCGCAATTTTTTCAGTCTCAGGGGGCGCAAAAATGATCTCACGTCGTGATTTCCTTCCGGTCTCGATGGCGGCGTCGGCGATTATTGGGGCATGCGGGTTCGGCAACTGGGCGCGCCTCGCTGCCCAGCAAGCATTTACCCAAGACCAGCTTTTGGAATTTGACACCTTCGGAAACCTGTCGCTGATCCACATCACCGACATGCACGCCCAAACCCAACCGCTGTATTTCCGCGAGCCGGAAATCAACATCGGCGTCGGCGCGCAAAAAGGTCTTGTGCCACAAGTGACCGGTGCCGATTTTCGCCGCCTTTATGGCATCACCGACGGATCCCCGGCGCATTACGCGCTGAGCCAGGGCGATTTTGCAGCGTTGGCCAGCGAATATGGCAAAATCGGCGGCGTAGACCGCGCCGCAACCGTGGTCAAGGCAATCCGCGCCGACCGGCCAGATGCGATCATCCTTGATGGCGGCGATACCTGGCAGGGCAGCTTTACCGCGCTGAAAACCGACGGCCAGGACATGGTGAACATCATGAACGCCATCGGGGTCGAAGCGATGACCAGCCGCTGGGATTTCACCCTCGGCATCGACCGGGTCACCGAGATTGTCGACAATGAGCTGAATTTCCCGTTCCTCGGCGCCAATATCTTTGACGTCGAATGGGATGAACCGGCTTATGAGCCCTACAGGATGTTTGAGCGCGGCGGCGTGCTCGTTGCAGTGATCGGCCAGGCCTTCCCATATATGCCGATCGCCAATCCCGGCTGGATGTTCCCCGATCTGTCGTTTGGCGTGCGGCAAGAACGCATGGCGCAGGTCGTGGCAGAGGTGCGCGAAGCAGGCGCTGAATGCGTGCTGCTGCTGTCGCACAATGGCTTTGACGTAGACCGCAAACTCGCCGGCGACATCGATGGCATCGACGTCATCTTGACCGGCCACACCCACGACGCGCTGCCCGAACCGGTGCACGTCAACAAGACCTTCCTGATCGCCTCGGGCAGCCACGGAAAATTTATCAGCCGAATTGATCTGGACATCCGCGACGGCGAGATGAAAGGCATCCGCCACAAGCTGATACCGTTGTTCAATGACGTGATCACGCCGGATCCCGAAATGGCCGCACTGGTCACCACGGGCCGCGCACTGTTCCTGGAAGAAATGTCCGAAGTAATCGGCAAGACAGAGTCACTGCCGTACCGGCGCGGCAATCGCTGCAAGTGGTGCCAGGGCGCAGGGTGATCCGGCCATCACCGAACTTCAGACCTGGATGGTCGAGCTTGGCGGCGGTGCCGGCGGTGCCACCACCGCGCGCTATATCGCCAATGACAGCAACGGCGAGATTGACGTGACCCTGATCGAACCAACGCGGCTCTACTACACCTGCTTTTTCTCAAACATCTATCTGGGCGGCTTCCGTGATCTGGCCTCGATCGGCCATTCCTACGGAACCCTGGCCGCTGCCTACGGGATCAACGTGTTTCATGACTGGGCCGTGGGTGTTGACCGCGCCTCCAAAACCGTGTCGCTGGCGGGTGGTTCTACACTGCCCCATGATCGTCTGGTGTTCTCACCAGGGATCGACATTATCGACGGCGCGGTTCCGGGCTGGGATGTCAGCAGCCAGAACAGGATGCCGCACGCCTACAAGGCCGGCTCGCAAACCGAACTCTTGAAAGCGCAGATCATGGCGATGCCGCAGGGCGGTGTCTATTCAATGGTTGCACCACCGAACCCGTTCCGCTGTCCTCCGGGTCCGTATGAACGGATTTCGATGGTCGCGCACTTGCTGAGCGAAATCAACGCGACCGCCAAAATCCTGATCGCCGACCCCAAGCCAAAATTCTCCAAACAGCGGCTGTTCGAGGAAGGCTGGGCCAACCACTACTACAGTGGCATGATCGAACGCCTGGGTCCGGATTTCGGCGGCGACAAGGTTGAAGTGCGCCCCGACGCGATGGAACTGGTCATTGACGGCGAGGTCAACAAAGTTGACGTCTGCAACGTGTTCCCGGCCATGAAGGCCGGCCGGATCTGCGAAATCGCCGGTGTGACCGACGGCAACAGGCCCCGGTCATCGCCCACACCATGCAGACCAGGGCCGACGAAAATATCCACGTGCTGGGTGACAGCTCGGCCCAGGGCGACATGCCTAAATCGGGCTTTTCGGCCAACAGCCAGGCCAAAGTTTGCGCCTCGGCGGTTCGCGGCGCGTTAATTGGGTCACCGGTGTTCCCGGCCAAGTTTTCCAACATCTGCTGGTCGCTGATCGACACCAACGACGGACTCAAGGTTGGGGCATCTTACGAGGCGACGGACGAAAAGATCGCCAAGACCGACGGCTTCATCTCCCAAACCGGCGAAGACGCCGCCACTCGCAAAGCCACCTACCAGGAAAGCGTCGGCTGGTATGCAGGCATTTCGGCAGACATTTTTGGCCGATGACTGCACCAAGACCTGGATCGCTCCGCCAAATGGCGGGGCGATTATTCCTGGCGCCCGACTTGAATTGACACTGAACTTGCAAGCGACACGTAAAATTAAAGGGGAAATCGGTTCAGAAAGGAACATAAGCCAATGAAGTCACTCATTATTGCCTGCGCCGCCCTGCTCCTCGTCAGCCCGGCCATCGCAGCCGACGCCACCACTTATGAATTTGACGGCAGCTTTGATGACGCCACTTTCGCGGTGGAAAATGAGATCATCGGTAAAGGCCTGACCATTGATTATGTCGCCCATTCAGGCGAGATGCTGGCGCGCACCGCCGCCGATGTGGCCAGCGATGTCACGCTGTTCGAGGCGGCCGACATTTTCGTTTTCTGCTCGGCAGTGTTGTCGCGCAAAGTGATGGAAATCGACCCGGACGATATCGCCTACTGCCCTTACGCGATTTTCGTGACCGACCGGCAAGGCGTCGTCAGAATCGGTTTCGTAATTTTCCAGACGGCGAGATGCAGGCAATTCAGCAACTGCTGGACGACATTGTCCGTGCTGCCGCCGAGCAGTAGCGATGCCTAACTGGACTCAGCGCTATGGCAACTGAATTAACACCCTGGGCCTCGCTTTTCGGAGGCCTGCTGATCGGACTGGCGGCGGTAATCTTGATGGGTTTCAGGGGCCGCATCTTCGGAGTTACGGGCATTCTGGCCGGATTTATCAAACCTGCCAGCCCGTCAGACTGGCTCTGGCGGGCATTGCTATTGTCGGGCATGGCGGCGGCGCCCGCGCTGTATTTGACCATGACCGGCGACTGGCCAACCGTTGAGGTGCCGGTGTCAACGGCAATGCTGGTTGGCGGCGCGTTCTGGTCGGTATCGGCGCGACGCTCGGCTCTGGCTGGACGTCGGGCCACGGGGTCTGCGGCATGGCGCGGTTCTCAAAGCGCTCGATTGCCGCCACGATGATTTTCATGATTGCCACTGGGATCACCGTTTTTGGCATTCGCCATGTGATCGGGGGCTGAGCCATGAAGATTATCATCACCTACGCAACCGGGCTGATTTTCGGGCTGGGCATCGTGATCTCTGGCATGGCCAGCCCTGCAAAAGTTCTCAATTTCTTCGACGTCGCCGGCAGTTGGGCTGCCAGCCTGGGGCTGGTCATGGCTGCCGCTCTTGGCGTCACCGTATTCGGCTACCGCTTCGTATTTCGCCGCGAAACCCCGATAGCTGCGCCGCAGTTTTACGTGCCCAAGCCCGCACCGATCGACAGGCGCCTAGTCCTGGGGTCCGTCATCTTCGGTGTCAGCTGGGGCATTTGCGGCATTTGCCCGGGCGGCGCAGTGCCCTCAATCGGGTCCGGCAATCCCCAGGTTCTGATATTCGTCGGCGCCCTGGTGTTTGGCATGCTGGGCTTGCGCGCCGCCAAACGCATGGCCGGGCCGACTGACGGAACCCTGTCCGGCACAACCAACTGATCGGCAAAAAAGCAACATGAGGATAGGAAGTTATCCAATTGATATGAATGAGAAAGCAGAGATAAAGTCGTTTTTTGATTCTGACGCCGGCGCATTAAGCAGCGGGTCGAACACTCCGGCCTCCAAGTTCTGCTCGATTATCGACTCGATCATGGAACCCCATCGACGATGCCGCGGGACGCATGGCCTGCGAAATCGCTGGCGAAATCATTGAATACATCCAGCAAAACGACCTGAACTGAACCAAGGCAACCCGCCCACTTCGCCGGAAAGCTAGCAATCATGTCAGACGACGATTCATGAACAGTTCGGTAACAATTGACCGGGTCCGCGGCCTCGCGCACTACTTGCCGGTGCTGGAGTGGGGCAAAAGCTACACCGGCGCCACTCTGACCAGCGACCTGGTGGCGGCGATGATCGTGACGATCATGCTGATCCCGCAGTCACTCGCCTACGCGCTGCTGGCGCGCCTGCCCGCACAAATGGGGCTTTATGCCTCGATCCTGCCCTTGCTGGCCTACGCACTCTTTGGCACCTCGCGCGCCCTGGCCGTTTGGTCCGGGCGCACCGATTTTCTGACTACCCTGACGGGCCGGGTTTTCTGTCGCAGTTTGATGCGATGCAAGCGCTGACCGAGCGGGATGGACCTGCTGCGTGATTTACAGAGTGCAGGTCCGGTTTGATCTGCAGAGCGAATTTTTTTGCTGTTTTGTCGTCTCTAATCAAGATGCAAGAATTTTGTGTGGTCAACCCCCTTGACCTTCCAGTCACTGGAAGGTCTATATAACCCCTGAACATACTCAGGAAAGGCCATTCCATGCCACGCGATTCTGCCCCGGACGGGCAAAATACACTTAAATTTCAGGTCGGAGGGCTAAGCTGTGCCAGCTGCGTGGGACGCTCTGAAAAGGCGATGACGGCGGTGAAGGGCGTGAAAACCGCCTCGGTGAACCTCGCCACCGGACAGGCAACGGTAAGCTTCTTCGACCCCGCCACACCGCAAGTCATTCGGCAGGCGACGGCCAATGCCGGCTATCCGGCCCAAACCACCGACATCACGCTGGATGTCGCCGGGGCGACCTGCGCGTCTTGCGTGTTGCGCATCGAAACCGCGCTTAGCCAGGTGCCCGGCGTGGCTGCCAGCACCATGAACCTTGCCAATGGCCGTGCTTACGCCACGGTATTTACTGGCGCCACCACGCGCGCCGATCTGGTGCGCGCGGTTCAGGGTATCGGCTACACGGTCGAGGCCGACGCTGATGGCGATGCGCCAACCCCACAGGACCGCCACGCCAAAGACGCCGCCAAACTGCGCCTGTCGCTGATCATCGCGGCGATCCTGTCGGTGCCGGTCGTTACCGTTGAAATGGGCGGCCACCTGTTTCCGGCGATCCACCAATACGTGGCCCAAACGATCGGCCTGCAAACCAGCCACGTGCTGCAATTCATCCTGACCACCATCATCCTTGCCGGCCCCGCACGCACGTTCTTCACCAAAGGCATTCCAGCGCTGATGCGCCGCGCCCCTGACATGAATTCGCTGGTCGCGCTTGGCGCCTCCGCTGCCTGGGCCTATTCCACTGTCGCCACTTTCGCCCCGACCCTGCTGCCCGAAGGCACCCGCAACATCTATTTCGAAAGCGCCGCCGTCATCGTCACCCTTATTCTGCTTGGCCGTTACCTTGAGGCGCGCGCCAAAGGCCGCACCGGCGACGCCATCAAGGGCCTGCTGGCGTTGGCGCCAGACGTGGCGCGGGTCGAGCGTGACGAACGCGTGATCGAACTTCCGCTCGAACAGGTCCGCACCGGCGACACCCTGCACCTCAGACCCGGCGAACGTCTTGCCGTCGATGGCACAGTTCTCACCGGTCAGTCCTACGTCGATGAAAGCATGATCACCGGTGAGCCGGTGCCGGGCGAAAAGACCGCAGGTGATGCGGTCGTTGGTGGCACCATCAACGGCACCGGGGCGCTGACCTACACCGCCACCGCCGTGGGGCGCGACACCATGCTGGCGCGCATCGTGGCGATGGTCGAGGACGCCCAGGGCGCCAAACTGCCGATCCAGGGACTGGTCGACAAGATCACCGCCTGGTTTGTGCCCGCCGTCATGGCGTTCGCCACCCTCACGGTCGTCGGCTGGCTGATCTTCGGCCCGGAACCGGCCCTCACTTACGCGCTGGTTGCCGGCGTCGCGGTGCTGATCATCGCCTGCCCCTGCGCGATGGGGTTGGCCACGCCGACCTCAATCATGGTCGGCATCGGGCGGGCTGCCGAGCTGGGCGTGCTGTTCCGGCGCGGCGATGCGCTGCAGAGCTTGCAGGACGTTGCGGTTGTGGCGCTGGACAAGACCGGCACCCTGACCCAAGGCCGCCCGGAACTCACCGACCTGATCCTCGCCAAAGGCCATGATAAGGCCAAAATCCTGCCGATCCTCGCCGCGGTCGAGGCGCAGTCGGAACACCCGATTGCGCGCGCCATCACCAGGGCCGCCACCGACAGATCCATGACACTGCCAAAAGTTGACGGTTTCAAATCGCTCACTGGCAACGGTGTGCGGGCCGAGGTCAACGGCAAAGCGGTCCTGATCGGCGCCGACCCCTTGATGGCCGCTGAAAACATCGAGCTCGGCGATCTCATGCGCGCCGGGACCGCCCTTGCGAAAAACGGCAAAACTCCGCTCTACGCCGCCATCGACGGCCAAGCCGTTGCCGCCATTGCGGTCTCGGACCCGATCAAACCGACCACCAAAGCGGCCATCGACGCCCTGCACGCCCAAGGCCTGAAAGTTGCCATGCTAACCGGCGACAACGCCGCCACGGCGCAGGCAGTCGCCGACCGACTAGGCATCGATCACGTCCGCGCCGAAGTGCTGCCAAAGGGCAAGGCCGAAGCCATTCAGGCCCTGCGCGCGGGTGGCCAGCGGGTCGCGTTTGTCGGTGACGGCATCAACGACGCCCTGGCACTGGCCGAGGCCGACGTCGGCCTGGCCGTCGGCACCGGCACCGATATCGCGATCGAGGCGGCAGACGTGGTGCTGATGTCGGGCGATCTGCGCGGCGTGGTGAATGCGTTTGAGATCAGCCGCCGCACCCTGACCAACATCCGCCAGAACCTGTTCTGGGCGTTCGGCTACAACGTGGTGCTGATCCCGGTGGCGGCAGGCGCGCTGTATCCACTGTTCGGCACGCTGCTGTCGCCAGCCTTGGCGGCCGGCGCGATGGCGCTCTCGTCGGTCTTTGTGGTCACCAACGCGCTGCGCCTGCGCTTTGTAAAACCGGCGATCGAGGCAACATCATGAACATCGGTCAAGTCGCCGAACAGGCGGGCATCCCCGCCAAAACCATCCGCTACTATGAAGACATCGGCCTGGTGCGGCCCCCGCGTGACGCCAACGGCTACCGGGCCTTCGCCGATCAGGACGTGCACAAACTCGCGTTCCTTGGCCGCGCCCGCTTGCTTGGCTTCAGCATTCAGGATTGCCGGACATTGCTGGCGCTTTATGAGGATCAGGACCGGGCCAGCGCCGACGTGAAAAAGGTCGCAACCGAGCATCTGCAACGGATCGAGGCGAAATTGGCGGAACTGGGCGCGATGCGCGCGACCCTGGCGCATTTGGTGGAGTGCTGCGCCGGCGACAACCGCCCGGATTGCCCGATCTTGTCAGACCTTGCGTCGGGCAAGGGTATTTAGCCTCCGGCGGAGATATTTCACAAGAAAGAGTCATTATCAGTAAATCAGCCAGACCAACGCCAGTGTGATCCCCGGAAACATGGTCAGGATGCCAACCCGGATAATATCCGTCAGCACAAAAGGAAACGTGCCCCGGAAGGTTTCGGCGATCGGGATGTCGCGGGCCATTTTGTTAATGACGAACAGGTTCATCCCCACCGGCGGCGTGATCAGCCCGACTTCGACCACGATCAGCACCAGTATGCCGAACCACAGGCCGAATTCCTCCACCGACATGCCAAAATCCAGCTCGCTCATGATCGGAAAGAAAATCGGCACCGTCAGCAGGATCATGCTGAGGCTGTCCATCACGCAGCCAAAGACCAGGTAAATCAGCAAAACGACGCTCAGGATCAGCCACGGCGACAGACCGATCGCGCCGATCCATTCGGCCATATCTTGCGGCAATTGGGTCAGCGCCAGGAAATTGTTGAAGAACCCGGCCCCCAGAATGATCAGAAATATCATCGCCGTCGAATTGGCGGTCGCCAGGAATGCTTCGGCGGTCTTGCTCCAATTCAGGCTGCCTGAAAATACCGCGATCAGGCCGGTGCTGACGGCGCCCACCGCCGCCGCCTCGGTCGGGGTGAAAATGCCGCCATAGATGCCGCCAACCACCGCGATGAAGATCACCAGAACCGGCCAAACGTCGACCAGCGCCCGGAATCGCGCCGCATACGGCAGGCGTTCGCGCACGCCGCCGGAATTGGGCACCAGCCGCACGTAGATGGCGATGCAGATCATGTAGCCGATGGCCGCGAGGATCCCCGGGATGAACGCCGCAGCGAACAGCTTGGCGATGTTTTGTTCGGTCAGGATCGCGTAGATCACCAGAATGACCGACGGCGGGATCAGGATGCCGAGCGTGCCGCCGGCCGCCAGCGTGCCGGTGGCCAGCGGGCCGGAATAGCCGTAGCGGCGCAGCTCTGGCAGCGCCACCTGGCCCATCGTGGCAGCGGTGGCCAGCGACGATCCGCAGATCGCGCCAAACCCGGCGCAGGCACCGATCGCGGCCATCGCCACGCCGCCCTTTTTATGGCCCAGCCAGTTTTCCGCCGCCTTGAAAAGGGCGCTCGACATGCCGCCGATTGTGGCAAACTGGCCCATCAGCAGAAACAGCGGGATGATCGACAGGGTGTAGCTGGAAAACGTGCCGAAAACCAGATGCTTCATCTGGCTCAGCATCATCGCGGTGGTGCCGTTGACCAGGTAATTGCCCAGAAACCCAACCGCCAGCATCGCCAGCGCGATCGGCACCCGCATGAATATCAGCACCAACAACACCGGGAACGACCAGATGCCGATCTCGAAATTACTCATCATCCCAGCCGATCAGAACCCGGCCCGAACGCCAGGCGCAAAAACCGGCCACAATCACAAAAACCAGCGCCCCGGCGACGCTGACCGCGTAGGCCCGCCAGATTGGGAACTGCAGGATGAATGTGGTTTCCGAATAGCCCTTTTTGTCCAGCAGACCCAGCCACAGCCGCCAGGTGATCAGCACGGCTGCCAGCGCCATCAGCAGATCCGACAGAAAATCAATCAACCGGTTGATCCGCGGGCTCATCGCCGCCTTAAACAAATCCACCCGCGCGTGGCCCTTGTTCAGCTGACACCACGGCAGGAACGCGAAGATCGCAAATCCGACGCCGATCTCGACCATCTCAAAATCACCCGGAATCGGCCCCAGACCGATCCCGATCAGCGCCCGCCCGATAATCGACGCAACCGTCATGGCGATCAGCCCCAACAGCACCGCGCCACCGGCCAGCGCCGTGAATCGTGCCAGTATTTCGACAGATTTGCCCAATACCCGGTACATTTTTTCCCAATCACCGCCCGCTAATCCTAACCGGGCCGCAAGCACTGCTCACGGCCCGGCCTGGGTATCCTAAAGCGGCCCGGTTTCACGCGCCACCGGGCAATCTCAATCAGTTCATCGACTTTTCGACAATCAGCGCACGGGCCCGGTCGATCAGCGCTTGCCCGTCGATGCCTCTGTCGGCCATATCAGCAATCCAGCGGGTCACAACCGGCGCTGCGGCGGTTTTCCAGCGCGCAATCTCGGCCTCATCCAGCGTAGTGATCTCGTTGCCCGCAGCCACCGCAATATCGCGCCCCGGCTTGTCAAATTTCAGCATGACGGATGCCGCGAATTCCGACAGATGCGCACCCGACACCGAATCCAGCGCTGCCCGCAGGTCATCCGGCAAAGCCTCGTATCTGGCCTTGTTCATCGCCAGCACAAACGTTGCCGTGTAAAGCGCAGTATCGCCGCCAAATTCAGTATGCTTGCTCACCAGCTCGGACAATTTCAGCGCCGGCGTCACTTCCCAGGGTATGACAGTGCCGTCGATCACCCCTTTTGACAGCGCCTCGGGCACCGCAGGCACCGGCATGCCGACCGGGGTGGCGCCAAGTTCCTTCAGCAGATCGTTGATCACCCGGGTCGGTCCGCGCACTTTTTGGCCGGCCATGTCTTCCAGCTTGTAAACCCCACCTTGGGTGTGAATGACGCCAGGGCCATGCACCCAGGCGGCCAGAATTTTCACATCCGAAAATTCGTTCTGCTGGAATTCTTCCTCGACCATTTGCTGATAGGCCAACGCGGTGGCCACCGGATCGGTCATCATGAACGGCAGTTCGAACACTTCCGAACGCGGAAAACGCCCCGGCGTGTAGCCGCCAAGCGTCATGACAATGTCGACCACCCCGTCCGTGGCCTGATCCATCAGTTCCGGCGGCCGCCCGCCAAGCGACATCGCGTCAAAGTGCTCAATCACCAGCCGGCCACCGGACGCCTCGGCCACTTGCTGCGACCAGGGCTGCAGAATGTTTTTCGGAATGTTTGCCGGTGGCGGCAGGAACTGGTGCAGGCGCAGCGTGACCTCTTGCGCCGCGGCGCTCACTGCAAACATCCCCAACAGCCCGACGGCCAGTGCGCCCGCGGCCATCAGGTTTACCACATTACGACGTTTCATGATTTTCTCCCTTTTGCGTTAGCTTGCTTCGCGGTGCATTTTATCGATTTCAAAACCGTTTCAAATACCGGCGCGCGCGTCAATGAAAACCGGCTTGACCGGGCAATTTAGGTTTACTCGATTGTAACGCTCAGCGGCGTCAAATCGCCGATCTCAACTTCGATCCTGTCCCCCGCCACCACCGGCCCGACACCTGACGGTGTCCCGGTATAGATCAGATCACCCGGCTGAAGACGTTGGAGCCGCGACAGAAATGCGATAATATCCGGCACCGCCCAGATCATGTCAGACAGATCGGATGCCTGACGCATATCACCGTTCAAAGTCAATCGAATGGGCCCTGCGCTCAGATGACCAACCTCGCTCACCCGGTGCAGTGCCGCGCACGGGGCCGACCGGTCAAACCCCTTGGCCATATCCCAGGGCTGCGCAGCCGCCTTTGCCGCCGCCTGCAGATCGCGCCGGGTCAGATCAATGCCAACCCCATAGCCCCAGACATGCGACAGCGCATCGCTCGCAGAAATTTCAGCCCCAGCCTTGCCGATCGCCACCACCAGCTCGGCCTCGTGATGCAGGTTCTTGGTGGCCGGGGCATAAGCGATGCGAGCGCCACTATCGACCACCGCATCCGCAGGTTTTGAGAAAAAGAACGGCGGCGCGCCCAGATCACCACCGATCTCGTGGACGTGGGCGGCGTAGTTCTGGGCAACGCAGAAAATTCTCCGCACCGGGAATCGTTCTTGCGACCCGGCAATTGCGACCGATGGCTGCGGCGCAGGTGGAAAAGTATATTTCATAGCGCAGTCTCGTTTGATTGGAAAACCCGGACGCCCCCGGCGGGAGTATTTAGAACGAGAACAAGCCGTAATGCTATTCCAATTGTCAAAAATATCCCCCGAGCAGAGCGGAACCGCACGAAGTGCGCAAAAATAATGCGCCGCTTGCGGCGCTCAATATTCTAATGCCGCCGGATCGCTGACATCCGAGGGTAAATCGCGCCAACCGGCACAACTTCGGGCGATTCGCGCAAGTGCGGCGCCCTTGTTCCTGGCAACTGCACTGTTATAAATCGCGCTTGATCGCCGAGCGGGATGATGACTTTACGAAACGCCGCCAAATTTTCGGTCGCCCCGATGATGGACTGGACCGACCGGCACTGCCGCTATCTGCACCGGCAGATGACCCGGCACGCGTTGCTGTACACCGAAATGATCGCCGCCCCTGCATTGGTGCGCGGTGGCGCGCGTCATCTGCTGGCCTTTGATGCGGCAGAACACCCGATAGCCGTGCAGCTGGGCGGCTCAGCGCCGCGCGAGTTGGCTGCGGCCGCCAGAATATGTGCGGACGCAGGGTTTGACGAAGTGAACCTCAACATCGGCTGCCCGTCCGACCGGGTGCAGTCGGGTTGTTTCGGTGCGGTGCTGATGACGCAGCCTGATCTGGTCGCCGAATGTGCCGCCGCAATGATCGCGGCATGCCCGGTCGAGGTGACGGTGAAATGCCGCATCGGTGTTGATGATCAGGATCCTGATGCGGTCTTGCCGGACTTTCTGCGCAAACTGTCCGCCGCCGGGGTCGCGCGCTTTGCCGTCCACGCCCGCAAGGCCTGGCTGCACGGGCTCAGCCCGAAGAAAAACCGCGATGTCCCGCCGCTGGATTATGCGCTGGTCCATGCGATGAAAGCCCAATTTCCACAGCTGCATCTGTCAATCAACGGCGGTGTTGCGTCGTTGCAAGAGGCGCAAAACCACCTGGCTGCCGGAATCGACGGCGTGATGATCGGCCGCGCCGCCTATCATTCACCATGTGAGGTGCTTTTGCAGGCCGACGCAGCGATTTTCGGCCACCTGCACCGCCACAGCGCCGAGGATATCGTCGCCCGGATGTTCCCCTATATCGAGGCGCATCTGGCCAGCGGGGGACGCCTGCACAACATCACCCGGCATATGCTCGGCATGTTCAACGGGCGTACTGGCGCGCGCACCTGGCGGCGCATCCTGTCAGAGCAATCGCGCCCCAAGGGTGCCGGACTGCAGGTCCTGACCGACGCGCTCGGCGCCATCAACGAGGCGGGCGAACTGGTCGCCAGCTAGGGCGCCAAATTATCCCGAAGCGTCGCGCAAGTACATTGCGCGTAAATTATGATAAACTGTCCTCATTCATTTTTTCAGGAGGACATCATGCCCACATTTCATCCATCAACACCCGGCGCGGTACTTTTTAACGGCGGCGAGCCAATCAAGATCGACAATCGCTGCCCGGTGCTTGTGCCGATGTCCAAGAACATAACAGGCCCGATCCATATTGAACCAATTCGCGGCCAGGATTGTCCGTGCAAATGCGAACACCCGGCACTTGGTGAAACAATCAACACCTACACGCTGCGATATGAGACCGAGCTGAAATTCTCACCAGGCGACGAGCGTTGCGACAAGGTCAAAGAGGCGCAAATGCTCGACGGTTGCTACATGTCGATCAAGGGCGAACTGAAACTGCGTGACTCTAAATGTCCGCCACATACTCATGCAGGCGGCGACCCTCATCAAGATCTGGACTTGTTTATGGGTTGCCAGACCGGCGATTTCATTATGTATCGCCCGATTGACCCCGCCGATACTTCGCAGGGATTCGTAGCGGTCTTTATGGGGTCACTGTTTGGGACCGTCGGGTTTGATCCGACCGGCGCCGATCATCCGCGATGCTGTTTCGAAAGCTGGGTGCGCGGCATGATAATTGGCCGTGGCGTCGGCGGCATGGAAGACTGCGAAATCTGTGTGACCTACGACGGCAGTTTCCAAAGTCTCGATGATCTCGATCTGTGCCGTGAAAACGACATCAAATGGGATCTAAGACTCGATGGCACAGTGTGTTGCCCCTGCCCGGATCGAGCCGAGGAAAAGGAACAATATCAGCAATAACAAAGACGTGGGTTTTTGATCCGGCCAGGCCCAGGATCAATCTCGCTCGCCCCGATCAACCTCGCCGGCCAACCCTGTCCGCGCGTCCGCGCCTGCGATTGCGCAGCAAAGGCGCGCGGCCCGGCAGCTCGTCCAGAATCCGGCGGCGCTCGTCGGGCGACATCACCGACCAGCGGGCGATCTCGGCAGGCCTGCGGTGGCAGCCGACGCAAATACCGGCATCAGGATGCACCACGCACACGCTGACACACGGGCTGTCGATCTCGTCTCGCTTCCAAATCTCGTCGTTCACGCCTGACCCTCAATATGTTTCAGCCTGTCCAGCACGCCTTGCAGGATATACCCGGCGGCGACATGATCAATGACCTGGCTGCGACGTTTTCTTGACGTATCCGCCTCCAGCAACGCCCGCTCCGCCGCCACGCTGGACAACCGTTCGTCCCAATAGCCGATCGCCAGATCGCTCAGCCGCGCCAGATTGCGCGCAAACGCCCGCGTCGACTGGCAGCGCCGCCCCTCGCTGCCGTCCATATTGCGCGGCAGTCCAAGAATCAGCCCGCCGATCTGGCGTTCGCTGACAATCTCTAACAACTGCCCAGCATCGTCGGCGAACTTCCCGCGCGCAATGGTCATCAGCGGCGATGCCACCGACCGGTAAGTGTCCGACACCGCAACACCAATGGTCTTGTCGCCCAGATCAAGCCCGGCCAGCGCCCGCATCTTGGGCAGGGCGGCGGCGAACTCGGCAATGTCCTCAAAAATCACTTCGCCACTCCGGCGCGCTCAGCGGCACTGCGGATCACCGCAATCGCTTCAGGCGAGGCGGCAAAGACCGCCTGCGCCTCGGCCCAGATCGCCGCCGCCCGCGCCTGATCGCCCAACACCGCAAGCGCGCCAATAAGCTGCGCCCAGTCCTGCGGCGGCCCGCCGTCCGCGGCCAGCCGTTCTGACAGGCGCTCCACCATCGCTCCGATCATCGCGCTTTGCTCTTCCTCGCTCATGCCTTCAGCCGCCGCAATATCCGCCGCCGACGGCCCCCGCGTTGGCGCCGGAAGCTCATACCGAACCCCGGCATTCACCGCGGTAAATTCGATCTGATCACGGATCGGCGCGACCCAGGGTGCCGTTGGACTGCTGTCCTCCAGCAATCTGCGCCACATTTTAAACGCCAGATCGGGCCGCCCGGTCTGGGCATACATCAGACCGACATAATAGCGCGCGGTGCCATTTTCGGGCGCGCGCTGCAGGGCCTCGCGCAACGCCGCTTCGGCGATCGGCGAGACATACCCGCCCGCCGCCAGAATCAGCATATCCGCGTAAGTTACATAATCGCTGGCGTCTGCCGCGGCACCCTTGATCTCGATCACCCTTTGCAAGGCTTTGTGGGCGGCCACGTAATCGCCAAGCTCGGCTTCGTTGGTGGCCAGCAGCATGTGGCCCCGCAAATCGTCCGGGCGCTGCACCAGCGCCTGGCGCAGCTTTTCCATCAACTCCAGATGGCGCACATCCACGTTCGGATCTATCGCCAGCACACTGAACCGGGCCTCGACCTCGGCCTGCGCGGGCCGCTCGGCGCGCGCCGCGTCGGCGGCCGCAATGCGCCCCGCCAGCGGAAGATCGCGGTAATTCCGCGCCCCCAGCTCTGCATACAGCCAGAACGCCCCGCCAAAAATGGCCAGCGCCACCAGACCGGCCAGCACCGGGTTGGCACCCGCACTGGCCAGGGCGCGCGCGCTTTGCGCCTGCTTGTCGGCGTCCAGCAAACGGCGCGACACCTCAACGCGCAACCTCTCGGCCTCGACCTCGCTGATCACCCGGCGCGCCAGATCGCGGCTCACCTCGTCAAGCTGATCGCGGTAGATTTGCAGATCATTGCCATCCTCGCTGCTCTGCGCACGCGCCCGCAGTGCCGCCAGCGCCAACAGCGCCGCCACCAGACCACCGATCACGCTTGCCAGGATCCAAAACACCATCTGCATTCCCTCTGCAGTTCATTTATCCGTTGCCGCCGCCGGGCAAAACCCCCAGAACGCCGCATCGCTGCATTCTCGCGCAGGCTTGATGTCGCGAATTTTCAGCCAAGTGCCGTTCACTGGGTTGGCTTGGGTACGCGCCCGTTCCATGTATCATGCGCGAACGCCATCCGCCTGATCCAAGGATTCGAAACAGATGAGACGCTACTCAGCATTTGCCATCGCGCTCGAAGCGTTTCGTTATCATCAGGGCTGGGAGCGGGCCTGGCGCGCGCCCGAGGCCAAAAAGAAATACGATGTTGTGATCGTCGGGGCCGGCGGGCACGGCCTCGCCACAGCGTATTATCTGGGCAAGAACCACGGCGTCAAAAACGTCGCAATCCTCGAAAAGGGCTGGCTCGGTGGCGGCAACACCGGGCGCAATACCACGATCATCCGCTCAAACTACCTGCAGGATCCGTCCGCCGCAATCTACGAAAAGGCCCGCTCGCTTTATGAAACCCTCAGCCAGGAGCTGAACTACAACATCATGTTCAGCCCCCGCGGCGTACTGATGCTGGCCCAGACCCATCACGAGGTGCGCGGCTATCGGCGCACCACCTACGCCAACGCCCTGCAAGGGGTGAAAACCGAATTCATCGGCCCAGAGCGGGTCAAGAAACTCTGCCCGATCATCGAGATCAATGGCCCGCGCTACCCAATTCTGGGCGCGCTCTGGCAGGCCCGCGGCGGCACCGCGCGCCATGATGCGGTGGCCTGGGGTTATGCGCGCAGCTGTTCTGACATGGGTATGGACATTCTGCAAAAATGCGCCGTGACCGGGATCAGCCAAAAGGGCGGCCGGGTCACCGGAGTTGAAACCAGCAAAGGCGCGATCGCCTGCAACAAGCTGGTGGTCGTGGTCGCCGGTCACTCCGGCCATCTGGCCGAAATGGCCGGGTTCCGACTGCCGATTGAATCTGTCGCACTGCAGGCGCTGGTCAGCGAGCCGATCAAACCCTGTATGGACGTGGTAGTGATGGCCAACACCGTGCACGGCTACATGAGCCAGTCTGACAAGGGCGAAATGGTCATCGGCGGCGGTGCCGACGGCTACAACAACTACACGCAGCGCGGCAGCTTCCACCACATCGAGGAAACCGTGCGCGCCCTGATCGAAACCTTCCCGATGATCAGCCGCCTGAAAATGCTCCGCCAATGGGGCGGCATCGTCGACATGACCGGCGACCGCTCGCCGATCCTGTCACGCACCCCGCTTGGGGGGTGTTATTTCAACTGCGGCTGGGGCACCGGCGGCTTCAAGTCTATCCCCGGATCAGGCTGGGCGATGGCAGAGCTGGTGGCACGTGGCGAGCCGGGGCCATTGGCGGCGGCGTTCGGGCTGGAGCGGTTCCGCGAGGGCCGGTTTATCGACGAAAGCGTGGCGGCGGGGGTGGCGCATTGAAAAATATATTGGTGTGGACCAATGCACGGCGCAGCCGCGCGGGGCCGCCCCCCGTGGCGGGGTCCAATGGGACCGTCGCGCCAATGGCGCGGCGCAAGCCCGAAGGACGGGGCGGCCCCTCTCCAACGATGACGTTCGCGCAACATCGATTTTGGCCCAGAAAGCGCTGCCAAGCGAACTTTAAAGTCCGCCCTCTCAGACCTTTAAAGACTTTAAAGAATCCGCCCATTTTTGCCCGGAATCAGCCATGCTGATCCTGCACTGCCCCTATTGCGGCATCGACGCCGATGAAACCGAGCTTGAACCCGGTGGTCAAGCCCATCTGGTCCGTGCCACAGTCGGCTCGCAAGATGCTGATTTTGAATCATATTTGTTCCATCGAAGCAACCCAATGGGTGTGCATTTCGAGCGCTGGCGCCATGCCTACGGCTGCGGCAAATGGTTCCACGCCGCCCGCGACACCGTCACGCTGGAAGTGTTCGGAACCTATATTGCGCAAACGAAGAAACCCCAAAAAACCATTGAAAACGCTATCAAAAAACGACGTCCGGATTGGAAAGGTTGGTCATGAAGAATGCCTCGCCCCTAACCCATCTCAGTGCCGGAGCGGTGAAGCGCCATCGACCGACTACGGCGCTTTCTCCTTCCCTTGGGATGGGCACCAAGGGGGAGGCGCGCAAATGAGCACCCGTCTGGCCACCGGCGGTCGGCTGCTCGATCGCAGCCAAGCCATAGGATTTACCTTTAATGGCAAACGGTTGCAGGGCTTTGCAGGTGACACACTCGCCTCGGCGTTGCTGGCCAACGACCAGATGTTGATGGGCCGCTCGTTCAAATATCACCGCCCGCGCGGCGTCATCGCCAGCGGTGTCGAAGAGCCGAACGCGCTGATGGGTGTCGGTGTAAATGGCCGGTTCGAACCCAACCAGCGCGCCACAACAACTGAGTTATTTCAGGGCCTTACAGCCGTATCGCAGAACCACTGGCCGAGCCTGAATTTCGACATTGGCACCATTAACAACGCTGCCGCCCGGTTCCTGCCGGCCGGGTTCTACTACAAAACCTTCATGGCCCCCCGCGCCGCCTGGAAACACCTGTTTGAACCGATCATACGGATGTCTGCAGGTCTGGGAAAAGCGCCCAAAGACAAAGACTTGGACCGCTACGAACATTTCTACGCCCACGTTGATATTCTGATCATCGGCGGCGGCATCGTCGGCTTGCAGGCGGCCCGCACGGCCGGCGCTTCCGGGGCCAGGGTGCTGCTGATCGAGCAAACCGCCCACTGGGGCGGCCGCGCCCCGGTGGATCGCGTTGAAATTGACGGAAAACCTGCAGAGGAGTGGGTGAGGGATACCAGACAAGTTCTTGATAATATGTCGAATGTGTCAACGCGTTCGCGTTGCATGGGGGCCGGCGTTTACGACCACGGATATGCGCTCGCCTACGAACGGATCGCTGATCATGCCCCTGGTGACGACCGCCCGCGCCACCGCCTGTGGCGCATCCGTGCGCGTCAGATCATCACCGCCACCGGCGCCATCGAGCGGCCGCTCAGTTTCGCCGGCAACGACATTCCCGGCGTCATGCTGGCCTCGGCGGTGCGCGACTACGTGGTGAATTTCGGCGTTTCGGCAGGTGATCGCACCGTGGTGGTGACCAACAACGATGATGCCTATCTTACTGCAATTGCTTTGAAAAACGCCGGACTCGATGTCCCGGTCATTGTTGATGCACGCGCACATGCGGTCGGCGCGCTGGCCGATCAGGCACGCGCACTTGGCATTCATGTCGAGCCTGCCAAAGCCATAGCCCGCGTCATGGGCCGAAAGCGCGTCACCGGCGTAGCCATCTGCGCACAGGCAGGCGAAGGCGCTGTTCTGGAAGAGATTTCCTGCGACGTCATAGCCATGTCCGGCGGCTTTTCGCCGGTGGTGCACCTATGGTCGCACTGCGGTGGCAAGCTGATCTGGGACAAGACCAACGTGCATTTTCGCCCTGACCCGGACGGTGCCCCAAAAAGTCATGACGGCATAGCTTTCGTGATAACCGCCGGGGCCGCCAGTGGCGCGATGTCCAGCGCTGAAGTGCTGAGAGATGCCGACACCGCCGGTAGGTCGGCGGCCAAAGCTGCCGGGTATACGCCCAAACGCATTGCCGTGCCGAAATCGCCGGCCGAGCCCGCGCAACCTTCGTCGCCGGTCTGGCAGATGCCGCACGGCGCGGGCATAAAAACGCGCATGAAAATGTGGCTGGATTTTCAGAACGACGTGAAAGTGCCAGACGTGCAACTGGCCGCCCGCGAAGGTTATGAAAGTGTCGAACACGCCAAACGCTACACCACAATCGGCATGGCAACTGATCAGGGTAAACTGAGTAATATCAACGGCCTGGCAGTGCTATCTCGTTCGCTCAACAGCGATATTCCCAAAGTCGGCACAACCACGTTTCGCCCGCCCTATACGCCCATTTCAATGGGCTCTGTTGCAGGCGAGGCGCGCGCTGAATTGTTTCAGCCGATCCGTAAAACTCCGATCCATGACTGGGCAAATGACAACGGCGCGCATTGGGAACCCGTGGGTCACTGGCGGCGGCCGTATTGTTTTCAGCGATCCGGTGAAAGCGTCGCCGAGGCAGTGAACCGAGAAGTCCTGAACACCCGCCAAACCCTTGGGCTGCTGGATGCCTCGACGCTTGGCAAGATCATCGTCAGCGGCCCCGACGCGGGCAGGTTCCTTGACATGGTCTACACCAACATGATGAGCACTTTGGCCATCGGAAAATGCCGCTACGGCCTGATGTGTAGCGAAAATGGATTTCTGATCGATGACGGTGTGGTCGCGCGGCTGGACGAATTTACCTGGCTTTGTCACACCACAACCGGCGGCGCCGATCGCATCCACGGCCATATGGAAGAGTGGCTGCAATGCGAATGGTGGAACTGGCAGGTTTACACCGCCAATGTCACCGAGCAATTCGCCCAAATCGGCGTGGTCGGGCCGAATGCCCGTAAGCTGTTGGAAAAGCTGGGCGGAATGGACCTGAGCGCGGATGTCTTGCCGTTCATGGGCTGGGCTGACGGCAGTATCGGCGATTTTGACGCGCGGGTGTTCCGGATCTCGTTTTCCGGCGAACTGTCCTATGAAATCGCTGTTTCAGCTGGCCAGGGTCGGGCAATTTGGGACGTGCTGACCAAAGCAGGCGAGGAATTTGGCGCGATGCCGTATGGCACAGAAGCCTTGCACGTTTTGCGCGCCGAAAAGGGCTTTGTCATGATCGGTGATGAAACCGACGGCACGGTCATTCCGCAAGATCTGGGGCTTGACTGGGCAATATCGAAGAAAAAAACCGATTATATGGGCAAACGCGCCCAACAACGCGCCCACATGACGAATCCAGACAGATGGAAGCTGGTTGGTCTGGAAACGCTCGATGGTTCGGTGATCCCGGATGGTGCCTATGCGGTTGGCGAGGGCAATAACGCGAACGGGCAAAAAATCGTAATCGGACGGGTGACATCGACCTACTATTCGGCAACCCTAAAGCGCGGCATCGCCATGGGTCTGGTGACCCACGGGCCCGAGCGGATGGGTGAGGTTATCGACATCCCAAGGCTCGATGGTGCCCTGATCAGGGCCAAAATCGTCGATCCGGTATTCTATGACAAAGCTGGGGAGAAACAGAATGCCTGAGGCAATCAGCGCTGTTCCCGGCGCGTCATTCGCAGGATACGTCAACATTGAAGAGGCCGGACTGCGCGGCATGATTGCATTGCGCGGCGATCTTGGTGCCGAGCGGCTAAAACGGGCGGTCGAGGATATTATCGGGATTGAAGTGCCTTCAATCGGGGAAATTGTCCTGAACGACCGATACGGTGTCGCATGGATGTCACCCGATGAACTCTTGATGTTGACGCCCTATGAATCAGCACAAGTACATACCGTCGCACTATCTGGTGCGCTCAAGGGAACCCACCATCTGGCGGTCAATGTTTCCGACGCACGAGCGGTCTTCACGATAACCGGGACGGGAGCGCGCGAGGTGCTTGCAAAACTGGCCCCCGCCGCTCTGTCGCCAAGCGGATTTACCAATGGGCAATTTCGGCGCACCAGGCTGGCGCAAGTGGCGGCGGCGTTCTGGGTCAGTGGCGAATCGCAGATCGACGTTGTCTGTTTTCGCTCGGTAGCGGACTATGTGTTTGGGCTTTTGAAGCAAGCGGCACATCCAACGTCACAAGTCGGATATACCTGATACCTCCGGTTCAATAATCTGTCCGCCGGAAGCAAATCGCACAAAGCGCCAATAAATGGCGCGGCATTCGCCGCCGCCGGATAACCGATTCCCGGTTGGGCCGTCAGACAGATTGTTGCTTTCTGCCTTGACGACACGCCTGCGTCGGCACAGGTATGTGGCAGAATTTTAACGCCAACACCGGGGGCTTACGAAATGGCATTTTCACTGCCTGATCTTCCATACGCTCATGACGCACTGGCAAGTGTCGGCATGTCCAAAGAGACGCTCGAATTTCACCACGACTTGCATCACAACGCCTACGTGACGAATGGCAACAAGCTGATCGACGGCACTGAATGGGCGGACAAGTCGCTCGAAGAGATTGTCACCGGCACCTATCAGGCCGGGGCAGTGGCGCAGAACGGGATATTCAACAATGCGTCGCAGCATTGGAACCATGCCCAGTTCTGGGCAATGATGGGGCCAGGCAGCGGCGCCATGCCATCCGAACTTGAAGCGCGCGTCGTTGACGCTTTTGGCTCAGTTGACGATATGAAAAGGCAATTTTCCGCCGCCGGCGTCGGTCAGTTCGGGTCCGGCTGGTGCTGGCTTGTGGTGGAAGGCGATGGCACGCTGCAAATCACCAAGACCGAGAATGGGGTCAATCCGTTGTGCTTTGGTCAAACCGCACTTTTGGGCTGTGACGTGTGGGAGCATTCCTACTACATCGATTTTCGCAACAAGCGCCCGGTCTACCTGTCCAACTTCCTCGACAATCTGGTGAACTGGGAAAACGTGGCGTCGCGGCTGCCGTAAACCTAATCCGCTCAAATGTATGGCCGCCCTTTCAGGCGGCCATTTCCATTCGCAGACCAGGACTGTTCTATGCGCAATGTTGCGCTCAGGAACCTTTCGCGCATAAAGCCAAAACAAGGTTTTCGACGTCAGCCACCAACATGAAATAATCTTTCAGATCCGCGTCGGCGAAACCCTCGGCGATGATGAAATCCAACAATTCCACCAATTTGTCCCAATACTCGTTGGTGTTGAGCAGCAAGATCGGTTTTTTGTGCAGGCCAAGCTGGCGCCAAGTCAGCACTTCAAAGAACTCATCCAGCGATCCCGCGCCGCCGGGCAGCACAATGATGGCATCAGAATTCATGAACATCACCTTTTTGCGCTCGTGCATATTTTCGGTGACTATGAGTCGGCTCAGATCCCGTTTTCTGACTTCTCGCTGCAACAGGTGCACCGGGATAACGCCAAAGGTATCAGCGCCGGCGCTTTGTGCGGTTCGCGCAACCACACCCATCAACCCAACATCGCCGGCACCGTAAACCAGCCGCCAGCCTTGCGCAGCAATAGCCCGTCCAAGTGCCTCTGCCTCAACGACATATGCGGCATTTGCACCTTTGCGCGACCCGCAAAAGACGCATACCGAATAATTCGCTGGACCCATTGTGGCGCCTTTCACGATCTGTTTTGACCCCTGATAGCGGGATTGATATGGTCGCTCAAGCGCCCGGCAGTGTGGGGCGCAACGGGGATACCTGGATGTCAGGCTGGTCATCACTGGATACACGCGGCAAATCTGTTGCCGGAGGCGTTGTGGCCATCGCCCTGGCGGTAGCCATATACGGCGCATTTCAGATTTACGGACCCGAGAATCCCGCCGTGTTGCCGACCGACCTAGTGGCTGTTGAACCCTTGACTACAGTTGCGCCGGAAGAAAATGCGAGCGCGGTTTCTGAGCCCGATCAGGGTCAGGCCACGGTTGAGCCGCATGTCGTGCAGCAGCCGCAATTTGATATTGTTCGGATTGACGGCGAAGGCAACACGGTGATCGCCGGGCGCGCCGAGCCTTTTTCGCAAGTGACCATATTCCTGGACGAAATCGCGATTGACGAAACTTGGGTCGATAGTGCGGGCAACTTTGTGT
This sequence comes from Paracoccaceae bacterium, assembly GCA_965237505.1. GTDB lineage: Bacteria > Pseudomonadota > Alphaproteobacteria > Rhodobacterales > Rhodobacteraceae > NVTR01. Next base: position 461,055 of record CBDEFR010000009.1, read on the forward strand.
CGTTGTTGATCGTTGAGCCTTCGAGCACACCGCGCATCCTTAGCCTTGAAATGCAAACCGAAAGTGGTGAAGCGGTCCGCTCAGCCGAAACGGTGATCATTGCCGCGGTCGTTCCGCCCGTAGTTGTCGCAGAGGTTGAGGTGCCGGACAGCGACGCGACGGCCGCCTCTGGCGAAGAACCGGTTGTGGTGGGCCAGGCCGCGCCATCAGTTCAAGTTCCGGCGGATCCGCAAGACGAAAGCGCAGAGCCGGTGGCACAAGCAGTTGAACCGCAGGTGACGACAGCGAAGATCAGCGAAATGCCAGCCGTGTCCACCGAAGAAGCGGTTGCGGTGGTTCAAGCAGAAGCACCAGTTCAAGTTCCGGCGGATCCGCAAGACGAAAGCGCAGAGCCGGTGGCACAAGCAGTTGAACCGCAGGTGACGACAGCGAAGATCAGCGAAATGCCAGCCGTGTCCACCGAAGAAGCGGTTGCGGTGGTTCAAGCAGAAGCACCAGTTCAAGTTCCGGCGGATCCGCAAGACGAAAGCGCAGAGCCGGTGGCACAAGCAGTTGAACCGCAGGTGACGACAGCGAAGATCAGCGAAATGCCAGCCGTGTCCACCGAAGAAGCGGTTGCGGTGGTTCAAGCAGAAGCACCAGTTCAAGTTCCGGCGGATCCGCAAGACGAAAGCGCAGAGCCGGTGGCACAAGCAGTTGAACCGCAGGTGACGACAGCGAAGATCAGCGAAATGCCAGCCGTGTCCACCGAAGAAGCGGTTGCGGTGGTTCAAGCAGAAGCACCAGTTCAAGTTCCGGCGGATCCGCAAGACGAAAGCGCAGAGCCGGTGGCACAAGCAGTTGAACCGCAGGTGACGACAGCGAAGATCAGCGAAATGCCAGCCGTGTCCACCGAAGAAGCGGTTGCGGTGGTTCAAGCAGAAGCACCAGTTCAAGTTCCGGCGGATCCGCAAGACGAAAGCGCAGAGCCGGTGGCACAAGCAGTTGAACCGCAGGTGACGACAGCGAAGATCAGCGAAATGCCAGCCGTGTCCACCGAAGAAGCGGTTGCGGTGGTTCAAGCAGAAGCACCAGTTCAAGTTCCGGCGGATCCGCAAGACGAAAGCGCAGAGCCGGTGGCACAAGCAGTTGAACCGCAGGTGACGACAGCGAAGATCAGCGAAATGCCAGCCGTGTCCACCGAAGAAGCGGTTGCGGTGGTTCAAGCAGAAGCACCAGTTCAAGCTCCCACTGATCAGCAGGGTGAAAACCCGGCGCAATTTGCTGGCGTCATCCAGTCTCAGGATGCACCATCTGCGCCAACGACCGGCAACGCGGATAGCACTGTGGCCCAGGCCGCAGCAGAGGCGCCAAAACAAAGTGACTCTTCAATCGCAAAGGCTGCACAACCCGAGATGACGCTGATCGATGCTGGGCAAACCGACGAAGTAACGGTGGACGTAGAGCCGGCGGCCCCGGCCGTTCTTTTGGCAACAGATGCAGGGATAAGCGTCTTGCAACCCGGCAGCGCGGCCCCCGAAGTGCTGCAGTCCATAGCGCTTGACTCGATCAGCTATAATCCGGCGGGTGATGTTATTCTTGCTGGTCGCGGAACCGGCGAGGGATTTGTCCAGGTCTATCTTAACAACGCTCCGATCAAGACTCTGAAAATCGAAGAAGACGGGCGCTGGCGGGCCTCGCTGCCGCATGTGGACACCGGCGTCTATACGCTGCGGATCGACGAAGTTGATGCGACCGGAACCGTGCTGTCGCGGGTTGAAACGCCATTCAAGCGTGAGGAGCCCAGCGTTCTGGCGGCGCTTGCGATCGGCGAGGCCCCGGAAGAAGGCATCAGATTGTCGTTGGTGACCGTTCAGAAGGGCAACACCTTGTGGGGTATCGCAAGCAAAACTTATGGCGAAGGCATCCTCTATGTTCGGGTGTTCCAGGCGAACCGGGACCGGATCCGTGACCCGGACCTGATTTATCCCGGACAAGTATTCACGGTTCCACAGAAATCCGACCATTGGTATTGCGTTCACCCACAAGGAGAGACGTGTGGCAAGAACGACGGTCAGTGACGCCAGAGTTTCAAGCGAAACAAGTGCCAGCGGCTGGCGCACGATCCGCAAGGTCGGGCCATATCTTTGGCCAAAGGATTACCCTTGGGTCAAACGCCGGGTTGTGTTGGCGCTTGCGGTGCTTTTTGTGGCCAAATTGGTATCAGTAGGCACGCCGTTTTTTTACAAAGCTGCGGTTGACGCGTTGTCGGGCGACGCTGCCTCGGGTGCTGCAATGCTGGCATTTGGCGCGGTCGGATTAACAATCGCCTATGGCATGGCGCGCCTGATAAACGTGGGCTTTCAGCAATTGCGCGACGTGATATTTGCGCGTGTTGGCCAGCGCGCATTGCGGCAGTTGGCGCTTGAAACGTTCCGCCATATCCACCGCCTGTCGTTGCGCTATCACATTGCCCGCAAGACCGGCGGCCTGTCGCGGATAATCGAACGTGGTGTGAAGGGTGTCGAGTTTCTGCTGCGCTTTATGCTGTTCAGTATCGGGCCGCTGATACTGGAACTTTCGATGATCTCGATCGTCCTGTTCGTGCTTTTTGACGTCTGGTATCTGGCGGTCGTGGTGGTGACGATCGCAATCTACGTCTGGTTCACATTTACCGTCACCGAGTGGCGGGTGAAAATCCGCAAGGAAATGAACGATCAGGATACCGACGCCAATCAAAAGGCCATCGATAGCCTGCTGAATTATGAAACGGTCAAGTATTTTAGCGCCGAGGAGCGTGAAACCAGCCGCTATGACGGCGCCATGAAGCGTTACGTGGCTGCGGCGCTCAAGACCAGTTATTCGCTGGCCTTCCTGAATTTCGGGCAATCGGTATTAATTACCGCCGGGCTGGTTATTGTGATGATTCTGGCCGCATTTGGTGTTGAACGCGGCGACCTGACGGTTGGTGATTTCGTGATGGTCAACGCCTACATGATCCAGATTACCATGCCGCTGAATTTTCTGGGCACGGTTTATCGGGAAATCCGCCAGTCGCTGGTGGATATGGGCGAGATGTTCGGTTTGCTGGAACAGCCTGCCGAGGTTTCAGACAAGCCGGGTGCTGGGGATATTGTGGTGTCAGGTGGCGATGTTGTTCTGGACAACGTGTTCTTTGGCTATGAGGCCGCTCGCCCGATCCTCAAAGGTGTTAGTTTGCGCGCCGAGCCGGGGCAAACCGTTGCAATCGTCGGCCCCTCCGGTTCCGGTAAATCCACCATCGGGCGGCTTTTGTTCCGGTTTTACGACGTGAATGATGGCGCGCTCACGATAGACGGGCAGGATGTGCGCGAAGTTACCCAAGTCAGCCTGCACGATGCCATTGGCGTGGTGCCGCAAGACACCGTGCTATTTAACGACACGATTTATTACAACATCGCTTATGGTAGCCCGGACGCGACACGCTCAGATGTCGAAGTAGCGGCGCAGGCGGCAAAAATTCACGATTTCATATCGAGCTTGCCGGATGGCTATGAGACTACAGTCGGTGAGCGCGGCCTGAAACTTTCCGGCGGCGAAAAGCAGCGCGTTGGCATCGCCCGGACGTTGTTGAAAAACCCCCGGATCTTGCTGTTGGACGAGGCCACCTCGGCGCTTGACAGCGAAACTGAAGGCGAGATTCAGGACAGTCTGCACGAGATGGGACAGGGGCGCACAGTGATCACCATCGCGCACCGCCTGTCCACCGTCGTGAACGCCGATCAGATACTTGTGCTGGAGGAAGGGCAGATCGCAGAACAGGGCACGCATGACTCATTGCTCGAACTTGACGGGCGCTATGCCGCAATGTGGCATCGTCAGCAAAGGGACGAAGCGGAAGCACCGGAAATCCAGGCTAAGTCGTTTCGACTGGTTGCAGGTGGTGCGGAACGCCAAGAAGATATGGGCAATTTACCGGTCGACGGCAAATGGCGCTGGTTGCCGGGCGAAAGTGACTGAGGCCGGGAACTGAATTGTCGCATTTGCCCTTGCGAACCAGGGGCTGTTGCGACCCGCACCCCAAAGGATCCGGCAATGGCGCAATATCCAGATGAATTTATCGACAGGCTTCACCTTGTCTGGGGACCGGGGTTTTTGTCGCCGGGCGGGCCCGAAGAAGTGGCACGAATTGTCGCGGGCCTCGATCTGGCGGGCAAGCGAGTGCTGGACATTGGCTGCGGCACTGGCGGCCCGGGATCGTTCTGGCGCGCGATTTTGGTGCCGACATGCTCTGCGTGGATGTTGAAGAGCAATTGTTGGCGCGCGCCCGGCGCAATGCCGCCGAGGCCGGCGTGTCAGAGCGCATCGAATTTCAATTGGTTTCGCCTGGGCCTCTGGCGTTTGACGACGGTGCCTTTGAGATGGTATTCAGCAAAGACTCGATGCTCCATATTCCTGACAAACGCGCGCTGTTTGCCGAAATATTCCGGGTACTTGGAGCGGGTGGTGTTCTTGCCGCAAGCGATTGGCTGGCCGGTGAAAATGCTGACAACGACCCGGCCTTTCGACAATACGTGGCAGATGGCCATTTGAAGTTTTCGATGGCGACGACACGGCAGACCGAGGATGCCCTGCGCGACGTTGGATTTTCCGAAATCAGATCTGAGGATCGGCACACCTGGTACGCCGGTATCTGCGCCCGGGAAGTCGAGGCAATTTCCGGGCCTTTACGCGCCGACATCATCGCGGTATCCGATCTGGAAACCTATGAAAACTGGTTGAACGTGCGCCGCGCTTTAGCAGAAGCGGTTCGGTCAGGCGGGCTTTGCCCGACTCATATTCACGGTGTTCGCCCCGGCCATTAAGCCCGGTTCACTCAGCTGCTCGCAGCGGGGGCTTTTTGGCGGAGCGTGGTTTTCGTTTTGACTTGGCAGTCTTGGTGGATGGGTTCGGTTTGGCCGACATGGCTCGTTCGACCAGCGCAATGCTGGGGCCGCCCATATCGGGCAGATCGACCTGTTCAGCTGGCTGGTCCAGCGCTTCTGCGCCGGTTTCAACGAATTCGGCCGCGTCAGCAACAGAAACCGCTATGGGCGCTGCCACGGGTTCTACGTCCCAGATAATCTCTGGTGAAATGACGGTGTTTGCCGCGCCCTGCAGCGCCAGATCGCGCGCGATGGCGCTGCCGCTTCCAAGCGACAGGGCTCTCAGGCGGGTTACCGACCGGTAGGCCCCGGTGCCAAGCCAGACCCGCAAGGCCAGCATGGATGGAGTAAAGATCAGCGTCAGCACGGTGGCGATGCCGAGCCCGAACACCACGGCGGTGGCCAATTGCTTCCACCAAAGTGCTATCGGGCTGTCGATGGAAAACCCGCCGCCGATGAAATCCAGCGACAGCCCAAACATCATTGGCGACAGGCCCGCCATCGTGGTTATTGTGGTCAACAAGACCGGCCGGATACGCACCTCGACGGTCCGCACAATCGCCTCGATTTTCGGCATATATTTGGCGTATTCCTGATAGGTATCGATCAGAATAATGTTGTTATTCACCACGATCCCGGCCAGCGCCACAATGCCGGTGCCAGTCATGATGATTGAGAACGGCTGCGCCATCACCAGCATGCCGATCAGCACGCCTGTGGTGGACAGAACCACCGCCATCAGCACCAATGCGGCGTTGTAAAAGCTGTTGAACTGCGCCAGCAGGATCACGAACATCAGCCCCAGTGCGGCCAGAAACGCCTTTTGCAGAAACTCCTGGCTTTCGCTCTGGTCCACTTCGTCGCCGCCCCATTCGAACGTCACCCCGGCGGCAGCGGATCTTCGTTTTCCAGCCAGTCGGTCAAAAATTCAAGCCGCTCACTAGCCGTAATCGCAACAGTTTTTTCCAAGCCATCATCGCCAACCACGGCCAAGCCGTTTTCGTCCAGCTAAGGCCGGGTCATGTCCGGGGTGATCGCCGCGCGCACGTCAAAATACCGTTTCTGCCCGATCCGGTCGATCTGCCCCAGCTTTTTCACCGGCTCGCGGCTAATAAAATTGCTTAGCGGCACCAACCCATCCCGCGTGCGCACCTTCAACGTGTCCAGCGTCGATAGAACCCGGTCCTTTTCCGGCAGCCGCACCCGGATTTCAATTTCCTCGTCCGAACTGTCCACCCGCATCGTGTCCAACAGAATACCGCGCGTCACCAGCTGCACCATGCCGCCCACGGTGGCCACATCGGCGCCAAACCGGCCCGCCTTTTCCACATCCACATTGATCTGCCAGTCGATACCGGGCAGGGGCAGGGTGTCCTCAATATCTACCAGCCCGACCGAATTCTCAAACTTCGCCCGCGCGATCACCACGGCTTCTTTCAAAGTCTCCCAGTTCTCGCCCTTCAGCCGCAACTGCACCGGCTTGCCCGAGGCCGGACCGCGCGACAGGCTCAAGCTTTCAGTGCGGATGCCCGGTATCAGCGCCAGGCGCGCATTCAGCCCGGCCAGCACCACATCGCCGTCCAGATCGGGATCGTCCTTGCGCTGCTCCCACGGCGTCAGTTCAATCTGGATCTGGCCAATGGAATCCCGCGGTCCCGACGCTCCGCCGGTGTTCTGGTTCAACCCGCCAGCCCCGGCGAAGGCAAAAGCACTTTCAATGCCTTCGGTGTCCAGAATAACCGCTTCGACCTGACCCACCAGAATGTCTTTCTCCGCCACCGACAAGTTGCCCCGCGCCCGCACATAAACGATCGCCTGCTCGGTCTCGCTTTCAACAAAAAACTCCACCCCGTGGTTGTTTTCAGCGAAGTAAGTAAAGACCGTGACGACGAAATACCCGATGGCAACGATTGACACGATCGGCATGACCGGGTTGCCGACGATAAACATTGTGAACAAGCCAAACGGCGTCCGCCGGTGGCCGGATCGGATTTGTTTTGGCGCACGTTTGATTTTTGCCGCCCCAAGCGTGATTGACGACAATATCGCGCCAATCAGGAACAATACAGCACCCGGAAGAATGGCAGCAAAGCCGCTGAGTGGCGATTCACCGCCAAACAGATAGCCCGGGTTTAGCGACTGCATTGCGGCGATGAACAACAAATAGAGCGACGGCGGCACCAATGCTGCGCGCACCGACCAGGGCAGGGGGCGCAGCACGGCTGATCCGCGCTCAAACATCCGCGACATCCGGCCGGCAACACCGCCGATAACCGGCAGGTAGATCAACGCCACCAAAAGTGACGCTGACAGCACGAAGATCAGCGTGACCGGCAACATGCCCATGAATTCGCCAGGAATTCCGGGCCAGAACAGCATCGGCAGAAACGCACAAAGCGTGGTGGCGGTAGAGCTTACAATCGGCCATAACATCCGTTTTGCGGCCTCGACATAGGCGTGCATCGGACCGGTGCCTTCGCTTATTCGTCGGTCCGCGTATTCGACCACGACAATGGCGCCGTCAACCAGCATGCCGACCGCCAGGATCAGCCCGAACATCACGATGTTGGAGATCGAAATGCCCATCACCGCGAGCATGGCAAAGCACAGCAGGAACGAGGTTGGGATGGCAAAGCCTACCAACAGAGCGGCGCGGGTGCCGAGCGAGGCCAGAACCACGATCATCACCAGCGCAATCGCGGTCATGACCGACCCTTCAAGCTGCCGCACCATCGAATTCACCACAATGGACTGGTCGTTGGACAGCCCAACATCCACCGATTGCTGCAAATCCAAAGGCCATTCAGCACGGGCGGCGGCGACCTCGTCGCGCACCAGCGCCGAGGTATCGATCAGATTAAAGCCTTTGCGTTTCACCACTTGCAAAGCCACCGTATTGACGCCGTTGTAGCGCGCCACCCCGGTGCGGTCCTCAAAGGTCAGCCTTATGTCAGCCAGATCGCCCAGCGTCACCACGCTGTCACCATTCACCTTGATCGGCAGATCGTACACATCGCGCTGATCATCGAACGCGGCCGGGATTTTCACCGCAAACGCCCCTGACGCGGTCTCAATTTCACCTGCGGCAATCAACTGGTTGTTGTTGCGCACCACGGCGATCAACTCGGCTACGGTGACGTTATAGGCCTCCAGCCGCAGCGGGTCGATGATCACCTCGAGCATTTCGTCGCGATGCCCGGTTAGTGCCGCCTCCAGCACCGGCTCCAGGCTTTCCAGCCGGTCCTGCAAGTCCTTGGCCACCCGCAACAGCGTTCTTTCCGGCACATCGCCGGTCAGGTTGACAATGATGATCGGAAACTCGGAAAAGTTGATTTCGCTGATCGTATATTTGTCCGCACCGGCCGGAAACTGTGCCTCGACCGTGTTCATCCGGTCGCGCAGATCAGCGGTTATCGCGGATTTGTCCCAGCCGAATTCAAATTCCAGCACCACCACGGCATAATTTTCCGCCGCAGTCGCGGTCATTTTTTAGGGGATTATGTAAGAAAGTGCCGAAAGGGGGTTGACGCGACCGGCACTCTCATGTAATTTGCGGGCATATCAGGGAGGCAAGACGTGGCACACAAAGCACCTGGCAAGTCCGACCGCAAGGGCATCTCGCTGATCGAGATCATGCGGAAGTTCCCCGACGATGCGACCGCCGAGGCATGGTTCATTGCTCGCCGCTGGCCGCATGGCATCGCCTGCCCGCACTGCGGTTCGGTGAACGTGCAGACCGGCGCGAGGCACAAGACCATGCCCTTCCGGTGCCGGGAGAAGGAATGCGCCAAGCGGTTCAGCGCGAAGACCGGCACGGTCATGAAAGGCTCGAAGCTCGGCTTCCAGGTCTGGATGGTCGCCACCTTCCTGCTGTCCATCAACCTCAAGTCGGTGTCCAGCATGAAGCTGCACCGCGACCTGAGCATCAACCAGCGCAGCGCGTGGTTCCTTGCGCACCGGCTGCGGATTGCGCTGGCCGAGAAGGGCGGCGTGTTCGCGGGGCCGGTCGAAGTGGACGAGACCTATTTCGATGGTCGCCGGAAGAACATGTCGAACGCGAGGCGGAAGGAACTGGCCGGAACCGGACGCGGGGCCGTCGGCAAGATGGCAGTCATCGGGGCGAAGGACCGCGAGACCAACCAAGTCGCCGCGAAGGTGATCGAGCGCACCGACGCGCGGACGCTGCAGGGCTTCGTCCGCGCCCATGCCGCCCCCAGGGGCCACGGTCTACAGCGACGACGCCAGCGCCTATGAGAGCCTGCCCTTCGATCATGAGACGGTCACGCACTCGCTCTCCGAGTATGTCCGGGGCGATGTCCACACCAACGGCATCGAGTCCCTGTGGTCGATGATGAAGCGCGCCCACAAGGGCACCTTCCACAAGCTCTCTCCGAAGCATCTTGACCGCTATGTGCAAGAGTTCGGGGCCCGTCACAATCTCCGCGACGAAGACACCATCGACATCATGGCCGCTGTCGCTTCCGGCATGGACGGGAAGCGCCTCCGCTACCGGGATTTGATCGCCGATAACGGGCTGGCGAGCGGGGCGCGGTCGTGAGTGAGCCGTTGAAAATCATCGCTGGCGCGTCGGACAAGACGCGCCAGATTGGGAAGGTTTTTTCACCCAGAGACGACGAATGAGCGTCGCAGAAATCATCGCTCAGGTTAAGCCGCTGGCGGCTGAATACTACCGACTAACGGGAAAACCTCTCGGTGCTACTGGGGAGATCGGCGAGTGCGAAGTTGCGCGTCTGCTTGATCTAACACTCGTCGATGCGAGAACACCTGGATATGATGCGACTGATCGTTCAGGCGAACGGCGTTATCAGATCAAGACTCGTTCATTGGGTACAGCGGCGCGTAAAAAAACACAAAGCACCGGCAAAATGGACATAGACAAAGATTGGGATGCAGTGCTTTTGGCCCTTATGAACGAAAGCTTTGAGATGCAGGAAATATGGGAGGCAGACCGAGCCGATGTAGAACGCGAGCTGAAACGACCGGGCAGCAAGGGGCGGAACGAACGATACCAACTGTCCTTATCGAAGTTCCAGGAAATCGGGTGCCTGCGCTACCCCACGAGGTGAACGATTGGGGGAGTCACCGCATTAGAATAAAGCCTGCACCGAACCCCAGCGAGGTCGAAATCGTGCACCCGTCCCATCAGCCGAGCAAGGCTGAGTTGGAGGAAGACATGCGTGTTAGCGCCACGTTCGAGAAGGCGGTTGACGCGCTCACACGGCCTGTCCGCATCCGCTACATCGATAGTCCGAAGCCTGCCTGATGGGTGGGTTTCGGCACTTTCCTACATAATCCCCATTTTTTTCAAGCCATCCAGATCGCCAAGCTCGGTCTCCATCGGCTTGACCAGCAGCTTTTCCGAATCCTCGGCCGAAATGCCGGGGAACGGGACCGAGACCACCATCCGCGGGATTTCAATATCTGGCTCGCCCTCTTTGGGCAGCGTCGCATAGGCAAAACCGCCCGCCAGAACTGTCATGAAAATAAACGCCAGCACCATGCGGGCGCGCGCGCCAGCCCATTCGACAATGCCGGTCATTGGCCGACTTCCCGGTACGCCACGTCAACCGCAACGCCCTGAATAACAAATTCCTGCCCGACCACGATCACATCCACCTGTTCCGGCAAACCCGCTACCCAGATCCCGTCCACGGTGTCGCGCAGCACGCTGACGCCGAAAAATTCCACATGATTTGTCGCATCCACCGCCCTGATCCCCAGATCCCCCTGATCGTTAAGCGTCAATGCCGAAGACGGCAGCACATGCGCCGCCTCGCCATCCGATGATATCACAATTTCCGCAGTTTGCCCGTCCCGGATCGCCAGATCGGTATTCGGCACCTGAATTTCCACCCGAAACGTGCGGGTATTGCTGTCAGCCGAACGCGACAGGAACGTTACCGTTCCGGCGACCTGGTGGCCTGTCGCAAGGCGCGCGCCTGCAACGACCCCAACTTTGACGCGCGCCACATCGGTTTCTGGAATGAAGCCGACCAGTTTTATCGGATCAAGCTGAATGACGGTGGCGCAAAGTGCGCCGGGTTGCAAAAGCGATCCGGTCTCGGCCGTGTCGGACTCCAACAGCCCGCCAAAAGGCGCGGTGATTGTCAGCCGGTCAATTTCAAGCCCGGCGGCGGCAATGCCGGCCTGCGCTGACTGGATGCCGGCATTGGCCGCCTGCACGCCCGAATTTGAACCGGCGACGCCGGATTTGGCGGCCTGAACTGCAGCCATTGCGCTTTCATGGCTGGCCTCGGCCGACGCCACCCGGGTTTCAGAGGCAAATCCACCTTCGGACAGGCGCTTTGCCGCACGAAGATTTATCGCGGCCTCAACCAGCCGCGATTCGGCCTCGGCCAGACGCGCCAAAGCTTCTGGAAGACGGGCTTCGGCCTCGGGCACCCGCGCCTGGGCATCGGCGAGAGCGGCCCGGGCCGACGCCAGCGAAATCTGCCGGGTGCCCGGATCAAGCTGACAAAGGGTTTGGCCGGTTTCGACATGGCTGCCTTTGCGCAGTGGCTCTGATATGACATAGCCGCTGGTTTCGGCGCGAACTTCGACCTGGCGGGCGGCTTCGGTCCGCCCCCGCACCAGAACCGCACTGGCGATGTCTCGGACCTGAGACTTCATCGCAACAACTGACACAATACGCGCGCCATCACCGTAAACGGCAGTTTCAGGAGCGCTCTGGTCGCCGGTTTCAGCAATCTGGGCGTCCAACCGCGCGCCATTGTCACCGGCGGCGAAATCCAGAATCCGGTCGCGTTCAAATACCAGAAGGTACAAGAATGCAATCACCAGCGCCGCTGTGATGATCGGAAATACCCGCACTATGACCCCCTGCCGCAAACCGCGCTTTTGTCGATCCTGATCGGGCTCACATATGATCTCTGCAGCATATTCTCAACCATTTTGGGATTGATAACTTTTCTAAACCGTTCGGTTCAGTTTAGCCACATCCACTTTGCAGGGCAAGCGCACTTTGAGTATTGTGTCGCTAACAAGGCATATGTCCGGTTTATGTACCATGCGATCTGTCCGGTTTTAGGGTGCTCCGAAAGGGAGCGCTTTATGACTAGGACAGGCATTTTACAGGACCTACGACGAATGAAGTTTTCAGATTATTATGAGCGAACGAAATCGCGGCAGCTGACACAGGCTGACGCGGCGGGTCTTCTTGGCATGTCGGAGCGCAGCTTTCGACGCTACAGTACGCGTTATGAAGCTGATGGGGCGGACGGGCTCTTTGATCGCCGCCTTTCCAAAGCGGCGCATAACCGTGTGCCAGTGGACACGATAAAAGATGTTCTGAGTATTTTTGACACCCGATACTGGGATTTCACGCCCAGGCATTTCCACGAGAAGCTGGTTGAGGCCCATGATTTCAAACACAGCTATAACTGGGTCCGCCTGACACTCCAGGCGCGGGGACGAATAACCAAAGCTGCAAACCGGGGCAAACACCGCCGCAAGCGTGAGCGTCGCGCTCTTCCCGGGATGATGTTGCATCAGGATGGGTCAAGCCACGACTGGGTTGCGGGCCGGTGGTGGGACCTGATCGTGACCATGGATGATGCGAGCAGTGAGGTCTACTCCGCGTTCTTCGTGGATGAGGAAGGGACAATGAGCAGCTTCACCGGCATAGGGGACGTGATTGGATCCAAAGGGCTTTTCTGCTCGCTTTATGCCGACAGGGGTAGTCACTACTGGCATACGCCCGAGGCTGGCGGCAAGGTCGACAAGTCAAACCCGACCCAGGTGGGCCGCGCATTGGCCCACCTGGGCATAGAGTTGATCCCAGCCTATTCCCCCGAAGCGCGCGGACGGTCTGAACGCATGTTCGGAACACTGCAGAACCGGTTGCCGCAGGAACTGAGATTGAACGGGATCACAACGATGCAGGAAGCCAATCGCTTCCTGCGGGATGTCTTCTTGCCCGCCCACAACAGGCGCTTTGCAGTGACCCCCTCTGCACACGGGGAAGCCTTTGTTCCATTCGCAGGGGAACTGCACGACATTTTGTGTGTGCATGAAGAGCGTGTCGTGGGCAGGGATAATACGGTTCGTTATAAAAACCGTTGCCTGCAAATCCCCGATGACAGGCATCGCCATCACTACGTCAAGTCGCGCGTATGGGTGCATGAATATCCAGACGGCCGGATTGCCCTGTTTCACGGCCCCCGCAAACTGGCGCTCTACGACGGCGAAGGCCGAGAAATCAGTTCAGAAGAAAAACAGGCTGCGTGAACCGCTTTGACCAGCCTAACCTTACTCTGTGGCAGCGCTCGCCTTCGGCTCGCACAGCCACAGAGTAAGGAAGACAGAAGCGGACAATTGCCATGGTACATAAACCGGACAAATCGAAATGTTCTCGACAGCGCACTTTGAGTATTGCGGCGATGACGCAACGCAGCGTCACTTGGCATCCGAGAACAGTTTGGGTAATGAGAGGCAATTCCGAGCGGGAGAAAACAGGTGAGCGATAGCGACAGTTTCATCGACGAAGTCAGCGAAGCGGTCCGGCGCGACAAGCAGTTCAGGCTGATGAAGAAATATGGCTGGATTGCGGTGCTTTTGGTAATCTTGCTGGTCGGTGGTGCGGCCTACAACGAATGGCGAAAATCCAGTGCACAACGTGCCGCGCAGGCCTTGGGCGACCAGATTCTTGCAGCACTTCAGCAGAGTGATCCCACCGACCGTAGTGCTACGCTGCACGCGATCGCTGGTGATGGCGACCGAGGTGCGCTTGCAGCACTGCTAGCGTCGGGCGAGGCCATAAGTGGCGCCGACCGGGAGGCAGCGCTGGGCAGTTTACGGGCGATCGCCAGGGACCCGACCTTGACAACGACGTACCGGCATTTGGCTGAACTAAAGCTGATCCTGCTGCAGACCGACACACTGCCGCCGAGTCGGCGGCTGGCCAGGCTGGAACCACTGGCGATCGCCGGGGCGCCGTTTCGGTTGCTGGCCGAAGAACAAATGGCGATTGCCCAGATTGAGGCTGGCGACACAGATGCTGCGCTGTTTCGGCTGCAAACGATTCTTGCAGACGGAGAGGTGACAGCAGGCTTGCGTCGCCGCGTGTCACAGTTGATTGTGGCATTGGGTGGCGAACTTGCACCGGCGTGAACCCGGGCGGCAGTGGCAAGACTATCGAGGCGGGAATAAATGGGGGCATCGGCGTGACGTTGAACCAGAGCAAACGGGTACTGATTGCCGCCTTTGTATTTCTGGTGACCTGCGGGCAGGAAGATCTGCGCTTGCCGGGTGAACGCCAGAATATCCGTGGGTCGATTGATGGGACCACGAATGTGCAAGTTGACCGATCCGCCCCGATAAGATTAGCAAAACAAATCAATCACTTAAGTTGGACGCATCGCGCCGGTAGCGCCAGCCACAGCATCCAGCATCCGGCATTTTCCAACGCTCCGGTCCAGATCTGGTCCGCGAGCATTGGTCAGGGCAATGACCGGCAGCATCGGATCACGGCCGAGCCGGTGGCGGCCTCAGGGCGGGTGTTCACGATTGACAGCCGCTCCACCGTTGCTGCGACGTCGATAACGGGCACGCTTCTGTGGGTGCGCGATCTGACGCCGCCAAACGATGACAGCGACGACACATCAGGCGGCGGTCTGGCGTTGGCGGGCGACCGACTGTTTGTGACCACCGGATTTGGCGAACTGGTCGCACTTGATCCGGCCAACGGCGCGGTGATCTGGCGGCAACGGCTTGAGGCCGCGGCCACGGGCGCGCCGAGCGTGCGCGGCGGCACGGTCTTTGTGGTCACACGTGACAGCCGGGGCTGGGCCATCGACGCCGCCAGCGGGCGCGGGCGCTGGCAACTGGACGGAACACCTTCGGTGACCGGCATTGTTGGCGGCGCCGGACCTGCTGTTAACGACAAACTGGTAATATTTCCTTACAGCACTGCGCAGTTGGTTGCGGCGTTTCCAAAAGGTGGCTTCCAGGTTTGGCGTAGTTCGGTTTCGGGCGCACGCCTTGGCCAGGCGTATGCGCAGATCACCGATGTCACCGGCGATCCGGTTTTGCGGGGCGGCGTCATTTATGCCGGCAATCCGTCCGGGCGCACGGTGGCCGTGGACAGCAACGATGGTGAACGGTTATGGACCGCTCAGGAAGGCGCTTTGGGGCCGGTTTGGGTTGACGGCGGGTCGGTTTTTCTGGTGTCAGATCAGGCCGAGTTGGTCCGGCTGAACGCGCGCACCGGCGCACGGATCTGGGGTACGCAACTGCCTGACATTGTTCCACAACGCCGGCAAAGACGTGAACGTGACGTCTATGCGCATTTCGGCCCGGTGCTTGCGGGTGGCCGGCTGTGGGTCGCCTCGGGCGACGGCATGTTGCGCGGCTTTGATCCGGTGGATGGATCTGTGGCGTTTGAAACTGATCTTGTGGGCGGAGCCGCGACGCGACCGATTGTTGTGGACGGCGTGATGTATGTGGTCAATGCAGATGGGCAGCTTCTGGCTTTTCACTAACGCAAACGTAGTGTATGCGGGCGGCTTCTGACGCCGCCGGAACGCCGCTATGACCTTTACACTTGCCATTGTCGGACGACCCAATGTGGGAAAATCGACGCTTTTCAACCGTTTGGTTGGCAAGCGGCTGGCCCTGGTCGATGACCAGCCCGGGGTCACGCGGGACCTGCGCGAGGGCGAAGCGCGGCTTGGTGATCTGCGATTCACGGTGATCGACTCGGCAGGGTTGGAGGAAGTGAGCGATCAATCCTTGCAGGGGCGCATGCGGCGGCTGACCGAACGGGCGGTGGAAATGGCGGATGCCTGCCTGTTTATGATCGACGCGCGGGTTGGAATTACCCCGGTGGATCAAGTGTTTGCAGTCATTTTGCGCAAGAAAAACGCGCATGTTTTCCTGGCCGCGAACAAAGCCGAAGGGTCGGCGGCAGACGGTGGTGTGATCGAGGCATATTCACTTGGTTTGGGTGAGCCGATCCGCATGTCGGCCGAACACGGGCTTGGTATGAACGAGCTATATGCCGCACTTGTGCCGATCGCCGACCGGTTGGCAGCGCGCGCCATGCATGACGCTCCGGATGTGAATGTGGATGTTGATGTTGGGGATGGGCCCAGAATTCCGAGCACTGCCAAGCCTTTGCAAGTCGCGGTTGTGGGGCGGCCAAATTCTGGAAAATCCACCCTAATCAATCAGATACTGGGCGAAGAGCGTCTGCTGACCGGCCCCGAAGCCGGGATCACCAGGGACGCGATTTCGGTGTCTGTCGATTGGGACGGTGTGCCGGTTCGGATTTTTGATACGGCGGGCATGCGCAAACGCGCCAAAGTGCAGGACAAGCTGGAAAAGCTTTCGGTGTCCGATGGTCTGAGAGCGGTCAGATTTGCCGAGGTCGTGATGGTTCTGCTGGACGTGGATTTTCCTTTCGAACAGCAGGATCTTCGCATCGCCGATCTGGCCGAACGCGAAGGGCGCGCGGTTGTCATTGCCGTGAACAAGTGGGATCTTGAGAGCGATAAAAGCAGGAAGATCAAAGCGTTGCGGGCGGAATTTGAAAAATTGCTGCCGCAACTTCGCGGTGCACCCCTAGTGCCCGTGTCGGCGCTGACCGGCAAGGGGCTGGATCGGCTGCAACGCGCGGTGATGCAGGCGCACGCGGTCTGGAACCGGCGGGCGCCGACGGCTCGGCTCAACCAATGGCTGACCGGTATGCTGGCGGCGCATCCGCCACCGGCACCGGGCGGCAAGCGGATCAAGCTGCGTTACATGACCCAAGTGAAAACCCGGCCCCCGGCATTTGTGGTGATGACGTCGTTCCCGGATAAAATTCCTGCTAGTTATTCGCGCTATCTTGTCAATGGGTTGCGAGCCGATTTTGAGATGCCCGGAACGCCGATCCGGCTGACGTTTCGCAGCCGGTCGGACAAGAATCCGTTCAAGGGACGCAAGAAATCAATTCCGTCGCGGCTGCGCAAACATCTGGGGAAAAGGCCGCTGAAAGACTGATTGTGGGCCGAATCACGGTTAAGGCGCTAATTTCCCGAGAAAAGCCCGGTAATACCAACGGCCCCCAGATTTGACTCAAGGGGATTCCCACGAGCGGCGTGATCTGATTCAGTGGCATCAAGGCAAGGGAGGCTTTGATGGCAGTAAGGATTACGCGAAAAGACAAGTCCGCAGGCGAGCTTCGCCAGGAAGCGGCGCGACGGATGTTGGCGATTGCCCTGGTTCTGGATGGGGTTGACCGCAAGACGGCGGCAGAAAACTGCGGCATGGATCGGCAGACGTTGCGGGATTGGGCCCACCGTTACAATGCGGAGGGCGTGTCGGGCCTGTTCAACCGTCGCCCGCCGGATCCACCCTGTCTGCTGAGCGCGGCACAGAAGGAGGAGTTGGCGGAAATGGTTCGGGCGGGTCCCGACCCCGAAACCGATGGGGTTGTGCGCTGGCGGCGCATTGATCTGAAACGCAAGATCGAAGAGCGCTTCGGCGTCACCATGCATGAGCGAACTGTTGGCAAACAATTGGCAAGCCTGGGCTTTCGGCGTCTGTCGGTGCGCCCGCAGCATCCGAAATCCGACCCGGATGCACAGGAGGCTTTTAAAAAAACTTCGCCGCAGAGGTAGAAGCAGCCTTGCCGGAAACAGCCCGCAGCAAGCCCCTGGAGATATGGTTTCAGGATGAAGCGCGGGTTGGCCAGCAGGGCACGCTCACCCGTATCTGGGCCGAGCGTGGAACACGCCCCCGTGCCCCGCGCGACACCCGCTATATCTGGAGCTACATTTTCTGCGCCGTCTGCCCGGAACGGGCTGAAGCGGCCGCTCTGATCATGCCACATGCCGACACACAGGCCATGAGCGCGCATCTCGCCGAGATCGCTAAAACCGTCGCATCGGGCGCACATGCCCTTCTCATTCTGGATGGCGCTGGCTGGCACGGTTCGGCAGAGCTGGAGGTACCCGACAACATCACCCTGCTCAAACTCCCGCCCTATTCCCCTGAACTCAACCCGATGGAAAATGTGTGGCTTATCTGCGTGCCAACAAGCTCGCCATATCCGTCTTCGACAATTATGAGCAGATCGTCGACAGGTGTTGCGAAGCATGGAACTTCTTTGCAAACGACAAAACCGCAATCACGTCAATCACTACCAGACAATGGGCCAAAACGGTCAACGACTAGGGCCGTTGGTATAAGGCAAGTGTATGGCTGGCGTATGGCTCGGGTATGGCTGATTTGTATGGTTTGGGCGGATTGACAGTGCGCGCGGATTGTTAATCGGCTGCAAGCGAAATGCATGTCGCTGGATGCCGATTGTGAGCAACAATTGGGTGTCAGGAAATTGCAATACGACTCGTGGGATTGATTTAACGTGGCAACTGGCGATAGAGCCGCCCACGGATCATCTGAAATCAACTGCCTGCAAGAATGCCGAGATTTCAGCGGCTCTCTGAAGCCAGATTGCGGCAGACAAATTGTTTATTTCTGGCTCCGCATTTCCATCATCAGCCGAACCCGCTTGATGTATGCAATTTTCCCGGTCGGTTGCCGGATTCTGACCTCAGTTGATTAAGATCGGCGCAAGGGCGCGGGATATACTTGCTTCGCCCTGACCGTAGTAAAATGAATTATTCTCTCCAAGATCGAAGAGATTGTGTGGATAGGCATGCAAAGTTGACACCATTATTGGGGTAATCGGCGTCCAAAAGTGACCCCCCTGATAGTTCTGTACAGATGCTCCTTCAAAGATTTGAGGGAGCGAGTTGGGGATGTTGGTTGTGGAGACGATTGCAAAGATCAGGCGCGCGCATTTCATTCAGGGGAAGTCGATCAAGCAAATATGCCGGGAGCTTCGGGTTTCACGGAACACAGTGCGCAAGGTGATACGTTCTGGTGCGACGGAGTTCAGCTATGACCGTTCCACCCAGCCGCGTCCGAAGATCGATCCCTGGCGTTCTCAATTGGATGATATGCTGGCCGACAATACTCGGCATCCTAGGCGCGAACGCCTGACGCTTGTCCGGGTATATGAAGAACTGCGCAACCAAGGATACGACGGCAGCTATGATGCGGTACGGCGCTATGCGGCCAGTTGGTCGAAGGCGACGCGGGCCGCATCCGCTGATGCTTATGTTCCGCTGAGCTTTGATCCCGGTGAGGCGTATCAGTTCGACTGGAGCCAGGAAGTTGTCCTGATTGATGGCGCGACCACGACCGTCAAGGTGGCGCATGTTCGCCTCTGCCACAGCCGGATGCCGTTTGTTCGCGCTTATCCCCGCGAGACGCAAGAGATGGTGTTTGACGCACATGATAAAGCGTTCGCCTTTTTCGGCGGGGCCTGTGCGCGGGATTTACGATAACATGAAGACGGCGGTGGACGCGATTCTTGTTGGCAAGGAGCGGGCCTACAATCGCCGGTTCCAACAGATGTGCGGACACTATCTGGTCGATCCTGTCGCTTGTACGCCTGCTTCGGGTTGGGAGAAGGGTCAGGTTGAGAACCAGGTCGGCGTGCTCCGGCGAAGGTTCTTTGTGCCGCGACCAAAGTTTAAATCCTACGCTGAGTTGAACGCCTGGCTGGAGGATCGTTGCCTGGCATATGGCCGGGCCAACACGCATCCGGACATGCGCGACAAAACAATCTGGGAAGTGTTCGAAAAAGAGCGCGCGAGCCTTGTGCCCTATGTTGGCCCGTTTGATGGGTTCCATGCTGTTCCGGCCGCTGTCTCCAAAACCTGCCTGATCCGCTTCGACAACAACCGCTACCCGGTCGATGCCCGCGCGGTTGGCCGACCGATGGATATTCGGGCCTACGCTGACCGGCTGGAATGCTGGCAGGAGGGCCGCATTGTTGGCAGCCATACGCGCGCCTTCGGACGCGGCAAAACCATCTATGATCCCCTGCATTATTTACCCGTTCTTGCGCGCAAGCCGGGCGCTTTGCGCAATGGCGCGCCGTTCAGGGAATGGGATTTGCCTGCGGCAATCCGACGGGTCCAGCGCAAGCTGGAACGCCAACCCGGCGGTGATCGCCAGATGGTGGATATCTTAGGTGCCATCCTGACCGATGGTCTGGAGGCCGTCGAAGCCGCCTGTTCTGAGGTACTGTCGCACAATGTTCATTCCGCAGGAGTTGTCCTGAACATTCTGGCTCGGCACCGGGAACCGCCGCCGCCCCTGACAATCACAACCCCGGATGCGCTGCGGCTGAACTGCGAGCCTGGCGCCGATTGCGACCGATATGACAGCTTGAGGAGAAAAACAGATGGAACGCTCAGACCTGCTCGACGCGATGGGAAAGCTGAAGCTCTACGGAATGAAGGCTTCCTACGATGAGATCATAACGACAGCCGTCAAGCGCCGGCATGACCCGCAACAGATCATTGGGGATCTGCTGAATGCCGAGATCAGCGAGAAGCAGGCGCGCTCCATCAAATATCAGATGACAATTGCCAAACTGCCGCTGGCCAAGGAACTGGAAGAGTTCGACTTCGAGGCGACCGAGATCAACGAGACTCTGATCCGTGATCTGGCTGCGGGAGACTTCCTGGATCACCAGCGCAACCTCGTGCTGATCGGCGGAACCGGAACCGGCAAAACCCACCTCGCCGTCAGTATTGCCCGCGCCTGCATCCGAAACGGCCGTCGCGGGCGGTTCTTCAATGGCGTCGATCTGGTGAACAAACTGGATACCGAAGCCCGTGCAGAACGGCAGGGACGAACGGCAGATCTGATCTCTCGCCTCGACTTCCTGATCCTGGACGAGTTGGGCTATCTGCCCTTCGCCCAGACCGGCGGCCAGCTCCTATTCCATCTGATCAGCAAACTCTATGAGCGCACCTCAATCATCGTCACAACCAACCTCGCCTTTGGTGAGTGGCCGAGCGTCTTCGGCGATGCGAAAATGACCACCGCACTGCTCGACCGGCTCACGCATCACTGTGACATCGTTGAAACTGGAAACGAAAGCTGGCGTTTCAAAAACCGAGCCTGATCCTTAACCGAAACCACGCTGGCCCGCCGCCGCTGCGTTATATGGAGACTACGCAGCGGCGGGCCAGCTCAGCACAAAAGGGGGGTCATTTTTGGGCGCCGATAGGGGGTCAACATTCAATGCCGATTGACAGAGATTGTCCATGTGAGCGGTCAAAAGCAATTGACTGGCAACCTGCGTTGGCGTGGCATTCGGATATTTGCTCGACAGCACGGCGGCGTAGCCACTGATGATCGGCGCGGCGAAAGACGTGCCGTACAGTCCGGTTAAATCCCCGTCGACGCCGACTACCAGAAACTGGCTCTGAACTGTCGTATCTGAGCCGGCATAGTTTGAATACCAGGCAAGTGATCCGCCATTGCCATCCAAGGCGTCAACAAATATTGCCGATTGTGCGCCGATCAGTGCGGTGGCCAAATAATCCTCCAACCCATCAGAATTCCCGGTGCCAATTGCGACGGCATCGTTGCCCGCGGCCTTCGAAAAAACCGCCTGACCATTCTCGGCGTATGAGATAATTGACGCCTCTTGCTGGCCCCAGAGAAGCTGGTCGACGTTGTAACCCGTTGTGGCATACATGCCGTAGCTCAGGTTCAGCACGTTGAAGCCATTCGCAAGTTTGACTTTTCCACCTCTCGAAAAATCATCCTCGACCATCGTCGCTGAAGGCGCGATCAGGCTCGCTTGCAATAGCGTCCATTCACCGTGACGAAGAAGTTCTGTCGAGAACATTTCGATTTGTCCGGTTTATGTACCATGGCAATTGTCCGCTTCTGTCTTCCTTACTCTGTGGCTGTGCGAGCCGAAGGCGAGCGCTGCCACAGAGTAAGGTTAGGCTGGTCAAAGCGGTTCACGCAGCCTGTTTTTCTTCTGAACTGATTTCTCGGCCTTCGCCGTCGTAGAGCGCCAGTTTGCGGGGGCCGTGAAACAGGGCAATCCGGCCGTCTGGATATTCATGCACCCATACGCGCGACTTGACGTAGTGATGGCGATGCCTGTCATCGGGGATTTGCAGGCAACGGTTTTTATAACGAACCGTATTATCCCTGCCCACGACACGCTCTTCATGCACACACAAAATGTCGTGCAGTTCCCCTGCGAATGGAACAAAGGCTTCCCCGTGTGCAGAGGGGGTCACTGCAAAGCGCCTGTTGTGGGCGGGCAAGAAGACATCCCGCAGGAAGCGATTGGCTTCCTGCATCGTTGTGATCCCGTTCAATCTCAGTTCCTGCGGCAACCGGTTCTGCAGTGTTCCGAACATGCGTTCAGACCGTCCGCGCGCTTCGGGGGAATAGGCTGGGATCAACTCTATGCCCAGGTGGGCCAATGCGCGGCCCACCTGGGTCGGGTTTGACTTGTCGACCTTGCCGCCAGCCTCGGGCGTATGCCAGTAGTGACTACCCCTGTCGGCATAAAGCGAGCAGAAAAGCCCTTTGGATCCAATCACGTCCCCTATGCCGGTGAAGCTGCTCATTGTCCCTTCCTCATCCACGAAGAACGCGGAGTAGACCTCACTGCTCGCATCATCCATGGTCACGATCAGGTCCCACCACCGGCCCGCAACCCAGTCGTGGCTTGACCCATCCTGATGCAACATCATCCCGGGAAGAGCGCGACGCTCACGCTTGCGGCGGTGTTTGCCCCGGTTTGCAGCTTTGGTTATTCGTCCCCGCGCCTGGAGTGTCAGGCGGACCCAGTTATAGCTGTGTTTGAAATCATGGGCCTCAACCAGCTTCTCGTGGAAATGCCTGGGCGTGAAATCCCAGTATCGGGTGTCAAAAAGACTCAGAACATCTTTTATCGTGTCCACTGGCACACGGTTATGCGCCGCTTTGGAAAGGCGGCGATCAAAGAGCCCGTCCGCCCCATCAGCTTCATAACGCGTACTGTAGCGTCGAAAGCTGCGCTCCGACATGCCAAGAAGACCCGCCGCGTCAGCCTGTGTCAGCTGCCGCGATTTCGTTCGCTCATAAAAATCTGAAAACTTCATTCGTCGTAGGTCCTGTAAAATGCCTGTCCTAGTCATAAAGCGCTCCCTTTCGGAGCACCCTAAAACCGGACAGATCGCATGGTACATAAACCGGACATATGCCTTGTTAGCGACACCGTGACGAAGAAGTTCTTGACTATTTTCCAAGTTGCCCCAGTAACCGTAACGGCTGTTGAAATCGTCAACCACCTCGGCATGCATCCAATTGTAATAGATCGGGGTTCTAGCCGATCCGCCGCCGCCGCCACCGCCGGGTTTGCCCGGAACCCCGCTTGGTGCCTGAACGACCAGATCAAGATCATGCGCCAGAACCGGCTGAACCAACGCCGTCGGCGCCAAAATTGCAGCTACAATCCCGAGTGACAGTTTCGTAAAATACGCGTGGTCTCATCTCCAATTTGTGCTCGTCAAAACAAGCTGCGGTTTGTGGTCGTTCAACGCCCCAGTAGGTGTAGCGCTTTGTGGACTTCAGATCTTCTTTCGAAAGATAATCGCAAACCCCCGAAAAATTTAAAGAATACGTCCAGAGTTGGGCGATTAATCGGAGAATCTGTCAAATATGTGCCCATGCGGGACCTTATTTATGGGCTTATAACTATCTCTTGACAATCTGGCAGTGAACCCCTATATTAGCGGGGTAGCAAGGAGATAGCTTATGGCACACAAATCACCCGGAAAATCAGACCGCGAAGGCATTAGCCTCATGGCCCTTGCCGACATGTTCCCGACCGAGGAAAGCGCACGGGAATGGTTCGAGGCGCGCGTTTGGCCCGATGGTCGCTATTGCCCTAAGTGCGGGAGCGTCCGCACTCACGATGCAGGCCATAACGACATGCCTTATCGCTGCTCCGATTGCCGCGCCTACTTCTCGGTCAAGACCGGAACTGTCATGGGCGGTTCGCATCTCCCCCTGCGCAAGTGGGTATTCGCGATCTACCTGCACCTGACAAGCCTCAAGGGCGTATCGAGCATGAAGTTGCACCGCGACATAGGCGTCCCGCAGAAAACCGCATGGTTCATGCTCCAGCGCATACGTAAGGCGTGGGAAAGCGATGATTCGCCGTTTGCTGGTCCTGTCGAGATTGACGAAACCTATATGGGCGGCAGAGAGCGCAACAAGCACTCCAAGAAGAAACTCCGGGCTGGCAGGGGCGGAATCGGCAAAGCCGCTGTCGTGGGCGCGAAGGATCGGGTGACCAACAAGGTCAAGGCCAAGGTGGTCAAGAATACCGACGCCAAGACACTACAGGGCTTTGTTGTCGCCACCGCGCTCGCTGGCGCGACCGTCTACACTGACGATGCGGCG
Source organism: Paracoccaceae bacterium (assembly GCA_965237505.1). Classification (GTDB taxonomy): domain Bacteria; phylum Pseudomonadota; class Alphaproteobacteria; order Rhodobacterales; family Rhodobacteraceae; genus NVTR01. The sequence continues at coordinate 485,243 of CBDEFR010000009.1, forward strand.
GCCTACAAGGGCATGACCTTCGAGCACAAGAGCGTGCGTCATAGCGTTGGCGAGTACGTTGACGGGATGGCCCACACCAACGGGATTGAGAGCTTTTGGGCGATGCTGAAACGCGCCCACAAAGGCGTCTACCACAAGATGAGTGCCAAGCATTTGCAGCGGTATGTGAACGAATTTGCCGGTCGCCATGGCATCCGTGAGCGCGACACGCTGGACCAGATGCAAACGGTTGTTGCCGGGATGGTAGGGAAGCGGTTGATCTACAGGGATTTGATCGCCTAAGACTGCATATCGGAATTCAGGCAAAAATATGAGTGTCGAGAACATTTCGATTTGTCCGGTTTATGTACCATGGCAATTGTCCGCTTCTGTCTTCCTTACTCTGTGGCTGTGCGAGCCGAAGGCGAGCGCTGCCACAGAGTAAGGTTAGGCTGGTCAAAGCGGTTCACGCAGCCTGTTTTTCTTCTGAACTGATTTCTCGGCCTTCGCCGTCGTAGAGCGCCAGTTTGCGGGGGCCGTGAAACAGGGCAATCCGGCCGTCTGGATATTCATGCACCCATACGCGCGACTTGACGTAGTGATGGCGATGCCTGTCATCGGGGATTTGCAGGCAACGGTTTTTATAACGAACCGTATTATCCCTGCCCACGACACGCTCTTCATGCACACACAAAATGTCGTGCAGTTCCCCTGCGAATGGAACAAAGGCTTCCCCGTGTGCAGAGGGGGTCACTGCAAAGCGCCTGTTGTGGGCGGGCAAGAAGACATCCCGCAGGAAGCGATTGGCTTCCTGCATCGTTGTGATCCCGTTCAATCTCAGTTCCTGCGGCAACCGGTTCTGCAGTGTTCCGAACATGCGTTCAGACCGTCCGCGCGCTTCGGGGGAATAGGCTGGGATCAACTCTATGCCCAGGTGGGCCAATGCGCGGCCCACCTGGGTCGGGTTTGACTTGTCGACCTTGCCGCCAGCCTCGGGCGTATGCCAGTAGTGACTACCCCTGTCGGCATAAAGCGAGCAGAAAAGCCCTTTGGATCCAATCACGTCCCCTATGCCGGTGAAGCTGCTCATTGTCCCTTCCTCATCCACGAAGAACGCGGAGTAGACCTCACTGCTCGCATCATCCATGGTCACGATCAGGTCCCACCACCGGCCCGCAACCCAGTCGTGGCTTGACCCATCCTGATGCAACATCATCCCGGGAAGAGCGCGACGCTCACGCTTGCGGCGGTGTTTGCCCCGGTTTGCAGCTTTGGTTATTCGTCCCCGCGCCTGGAGTGTCAGGCGGACCCAGTTATAGCTGTGTTTGAAATCATGGGCCTCAACCAGCTTCTCGTGGAAATGCCTGGGCGTGAAATCCCAGTATCGGGTGTCAAAAAGACTCAGAACATCTTTTATCGTGTCCACTGGCACACGGTTATGCGCCGCTTTGGAAAGGCGGCGATCAAAGAGCCCGTCCGCCCCATCAGCTTCATAACGCGTACTGTAGCGTCGAAAGCTGCGCTCCGACATGCCAAGAAGACCCGCCGCGTCAGCCTGTGTCAGCTGCCGCGATTTCGTTCGCTCATAATAATCTGAAAACTTCATTCGTCGTAGGTCCTGTAAAATGCCTGTCCTAGTCATAAAGCGCTCCCTTTCGGAGCACCCTAAAACCGGACAGATCGCATGGTACATAAACCGGACATATGCCTTGTTAGCGACATCAGGCAAAAATATGAGTTGACTAAATTGCGAATAGAGAGTCCACTTTTGAGCAGCAGGATTGAGCCCGTCTGTAGTGGCGATAGTAAATTCTGCTTAGGGGCCAGCGCAAGCTGGCCCCTCGCTATCTAATGACTCCCATTGGATCGTCTGGGTGCGCGGCTTTGACGACCACGTCGGTCAATTCATCGAATGCCTTGTGGATGCCGTACCTATTCTTCGACGCCAGATGTTTTTCGCGTCGGAGTAAGGCATACGCGCAGAAATCGGCCATCTGAATAAACTGATATTCCCCAAGTAGCTTGGGCTTTGAGGTAATTTAGCCGCGTTTGGCTGGTTTTCGCAAGGTAAATGTCGCTGGTTGCCTTGCGGTGAGCAGTCGAGCGTGACTTTGATGTTTTGGTCTGAGCACTGGAGGCGGTTTTCAATCCCCCAATGGGAGCGTCTAATGACGGCCATCTTTGTAGAGACGAGATGAAGTATCGGGTTTGTTGTGTTGCCCGTTGCTTTGATCGAGACAACGCGACCCTGGTCAGGCCCGTCGGATGGCGCTCTTGCAGCCATTCATGGCTTTGACATCTGGGTGTAGGTCAATTCATCGAATGCCTTGTGGATGCCGTACCTATTCTTCGACGCCAGATGTTTTTCGCGTCGGAGCAATGGAATGTCCTTGATCTCGTTCTTTTTGTGCGCACTTGCCCGCTGTAAGGCATACGCGCAGAAATCGGCCGATCTGCGCTCATAAACTGATATTCCCCAAGTAGCGCTGGGCTTTGAGGTAATTTAGCCGCGTTTGGCTGTTTTCGCAAGGTTGTCGCTGGTTGCCTTGGTCAGTCGATACGCGTGAGCGTGACTTTGATGTTTTGGTCTGTGTTCTGGGCCTCTGTACCTGTTTTTTGCCCCTGTCGCGCCGTATCGTCGATTTCTGGACACATCTACTTTGCCGCTTTTGTTGAGGTATTGCGGCGATGGCGCTCATGCGGGACATGGAGGTGCGCGTAGGCGCTGAATGGCTTTGAGGATGCCCTGGAAAAGGGAGCCACTGATAGCAACCTCAGCCAGTTGGAAGGTGATGGCACGGGCGTGTCGAACAACTCTTGCGCCGGTTTTGATAAGCCGGGTCTGCAAACTGGTGAGTGACCAGTCGGCCACCTCCTCGGGCAGTTCTACGCCCTGCAAGAAGATGCCAAGGTTATAGGCCAGTGCGTGAAGCTGAAGCCGCACCTCGTTGTTGGCAAAGCGTTTGCAGGACAGTCGCGTCCAGGTGATGGCCTGCTTGCCCTCCTTGATGTGTTGCTCTGCCGTGCCCCGCTGGTTGTAGAAGCGGACAACCTCCTCTGGCTCCATCGGCAGGTTGGTCACGATGAAACCCAAACGGGGAAACAACTCGTCCGGATGCCACTCGATTTTGGCGACCACCCGGCGCGGCTTATCCCAGCTTTGGGCCTGATACTCGAACTCTTCATAGAAGCGTTTGACCTTGGTCTTTGACGGTCGCCCCACTGGGCGGGTGAGACGATGCGCGATGCGACTTTCCAACACAGCGTTCTTCTTCAGGCGGACAGCATAATAATATTCCGCCGCTTCAAGGTCTTTGTACAGCTCCGGGATGGCAAAGGCGGCATCCGCCCTAAAGAACCGCATCAGGTCTCGCTTTGCATAGCGGGCGATGACGGGAGCCAGAAGCGCTTTCCATCCATCGGCACTATGGACGTTGCCATGGCGCAGGACGCTGCGCTCCAGATGACCAAACTGGTTGAAGATGAAGAGCGGATGATAACACATGCAGCCGAAGTGCCCGTTCCATGCGGTTCCTTCCTGTGCCCCGTGGGTCGGGCTGACAGAACTGTCCATGTCCAGTGTGATGTACTTCAGCCCTTTGCGGTCATGCACCGCGTCAATCCACTGTCCCGACAGATCAGAAAGTGCCGCGCGATTATCATTCACTGCCAGAACCTCAGTCTCAAACCGCCCCATCTGGCTCGCGGATGCTGCCTGTTCATCAACAGCCCGTCCGCCCACAATCTGGCGCATCACCGGATCGAGCGCTAAACGCTCCGCGTCATTGACGTCCTCGTAGCCAGCAAGGCGACCAAAGACAGACTGACGCAAAAGCCCGACAAGGGTGTGAACGCAATTGCGGCCCTTGCGCACGTCCTTGAGAAGACCGCCAGCCATATCGTGCAGGCTGAGCACTTCATCCAATTCCCGATACAGCAGCAACCCGCCGTCAGAACTGATCTTGGAACCGTGGAACTCAAGCCGTACCCGACGGTCAAAACCCAGTCTGACACCACCTGATTTGCCCGCACCCTCTGGGTGATCCATGATCTACAACCTTCCGCCACATTAACCTGCTGTAATATAACACAAATACGGGCTTGAATGAAAACAAATCCGTCAGCTACTTGGGGAATGCGGGCTGTAAGCTCTTGGGCTACGTGAATTGCGCAAACTCAGGCGCAATAACACACCACCTGGGAGGAAATATGAAACACATTATCACTGGGGGCGTTGCCGCCCTCGCCATGACAGCATTTGCTCTGAGCGCATCGGCGGAAACGATCGTGCTGGGGGCGGCTGTTTCGCAGTCGGGTAAATACTCGGCAAATGGCCTGCACACAATGAACGGCTATAATATGGCCGTTGATGCGATCAACGCCGCGGGCGGGATCGACGTGGGCGGCACAATGTATATGCTCGAGATTAAATACTACGACGACGAGTCCACGCCTGCGCGTGGGGCCGAGCTGGCCGAGCGTCTGATCGCTCAGGACGGCGTCAAATTTCTGCTTGGGCCATATTCGTCGGGTCTGACAAAAGCGATTGCGCCGGTGACAGAAAAGCACGGCGTGCCGATGGTTGAAGCCAACGGTGCGTCGCGTTCGTTGTTTACCAACGGCTATCAGTACCTGTTTGCGGTGCTGTCCACGTCCGAGCAGTATCTGGCCTCGGCTGTTGCTCTTGCCGCCGAGCAGGCCATTTCGGAAGGTCGCGAGGCCTCGTCTGTGACCATCGCCATGGCGTTTGAGAACGATCCGTTCAGCCAGGACACCCGCGCCGGTATCATTGACGATGCCGCCAGGTACGGAATGGAAATCATCATTGATGACAAGCTACCGAAAGACCTGAGCGATATGACCCCGACGCTGACCAAGGTGCGGGTGTTGAAGCCTGACCTGCTGGTGGTTTCGGGGCACTCCAAAGGTGCCATAACCGCGATCCGTCAGATCAACGAGCAGAACATTTATGTGCCGATGCTGGCGATAACACATTGTGAATCCGGCAAGATCATCGAGAATTTCGGCGCTGGCGCCGAAAACACTTTGTGCGCGGCGCAATGGGCTTCAACCCTGACGTATGCGGATGACCTGATGGGGACTGCAGCTGAGTTCGCGACGAACTTCGAAGCGCTCTTTGGTTATCATCCGCCTTACCAGGCCGCTGAATCTGCCGCCGCCGTTCTGGTGTTTGCAAATGCATTCGCCCGCGCCGGATCCATTGATCAGGACGCTGTGCGTGACGCTCTGTCGACAACCGATATGCAGACCTTCTATGGCAATATCCTGTTCGATGTCGCCGGCAAAAACATTGCCAAGCCGATGGTCCTCAGACAGGTCCAAGATGGTGTTCTGAGAGTTGTTGCTCCGACTGCATGGGCCGAAGCCGCGATCATTCATCCGCGTCCGATAAACTAAGCTGACGACCGGCTGATTTTGCGGGGGGCGTTCAGATGCGCCCCCCGTATTCGTGAACGCGCAAATAAAAAGCGCACCGATAAAAGGCCCAACCCGTCATGGACAAAATCCTCAGTAACCTGAGCCTGCTTACGGACCTGGCCCCAATCATTAACCTGGAACTTATTGCCAACGGCCTGCTGGTCGGGGCGATTTTTGGTTTGATCGCCTACGGATTGGCGATGGTCTGGGGGGTGATGAATATCATCAACGTCGCGCAAGGTGCTTTTGTCATTCTGGGCGGCTATGTGGCGTTTTACTTTACCGAGGCGATGTTTGATCTGATGCCCGGTGTGCCGCGGATAATTTGGATAATTATGTCAATGGCCCTGGCCGCGGCCGTGGTCGCTTTGTTCGCACTGATCGTTTTTCGACTGATCATTCAGAGGGTGCTCGACCGGGACCTGTTTGTTTCGCTGCTGGCCACCTTTGGAGTTGAGCTGGTGATGCAGCAAGGCATGAACCAGGTTTTCACCGCTGAAGAGCGGATACTGGACGCGCAACTGCAAACATTTTCCTTTTTCAATTACATGGTGAATATCCCCGGTTCGCGCGCGCTTGGGGCGTTACTTGGCGTTTCGGCGGCGGTTCTGATTGTCTTTCTGGTGCGTTATTCGCGTTTTGGCCGGGCCATGCGCGCGACCGCGCAAAATGCCCGCGCTGCGCGGATCATGGGCATTGATACCCGCAAGGTTTACGAGATGACTTTCGCGCTCAATGGCGCGATCTGCGGTGTTGCCGGATCGATCGTGGCGTTCGTTTACATCATTCATCCGTTCCAGGGGCTGATCTATACGCTGCGCAGCTTTGTGATCGTCATTCTGGCCGGGGTCGGCAATATTGCCGGGGTGATTTTCGCCGCCCTTGGCCTTGGCGTTTACGAAAACTACGCCGGGTTCATTCTGGGGCCGGAGTTTCAGAACGGCATGGTCTTTATCATCGTTCCGATCGCATTGCTGGTGCGCGCCGCCATCATGCGCCGCAAGCGGCTGTATCTGAAGTAGCGGAGACTTATCATGGTTAGAACGTCCCCGATGCAATGGCTAGTCGCGCTGATCGGCTTGAGTATTTTCGTCGCCGCACCCTGGGTGCTGCCCAACAACATGACCCAGCTTGTGGACGTGATGGTGTTCATACTGATCGCGCTCTCGTGGGACATGCTGGGCGGGCAGATGGGCTATAATTCGTTCGGCAACATCCTGTTCTTCGGCGTTGGTATGTATCTGGTTGCCTCGATTCAGGTCTGGTCGGGTGGGTTTTCTCTGACGGAGTACAACTCGGCGATGGGCGGCAATCTTGAATCGTTTACCGTTTCAGCACCTACGTTTGTCACGTCGCTGCTGATCGGGCTGGTTGTGGTTGCGGTGCTGAATTTTGTTCTCGGCCTGATTGTGGGTTCGCAACTGTTGCGGATGCGCGGCCATTACTTTGCCATCGGCACCCTGGGCCTCGGCGTGGCGGCGGGCGAGTTCGCCAGCACGATGGATGTTCTGGGCGCCGGGTCCGGCATGACATTTGTGCAGCCGCCGGATGGCGTAACGCTGATGCCGTTCCTGTATTTCATTGGCCTGTTTGTGGTGGCGGTGTTCTTCGTGTTGCTGAAATGGCTGTATTCGACGCGCTTTGGGTTCGTGATGAACGCCATTCGCGATCACGAAGACAAGGCCGAAGCCATGGGACTGCCCACTGGCAGCGTCAAAGCGTTTTCCTGGGCCATTGCGGCGTTTTTTGCGGCGATTGCGGGGGGCCTATACGGGTCGGCCAAAAACTTTATCGACCCGACCGAAATTGCCTTTTCGCTGCCGACGATCGGCGTCTGGATGCTGCTGATGACCCTGATCGGCGGCAAAGGAACGATCTGGGGGCCGATCGTCGGGGCGGTGAATTTTCAGCTCTTCAAAGAATTCTTCTGGACCTTCCTGTTTGGCTGGCAGCGGGTTGCTCTTGGCCTGTTGATCGTGATTATTGTGGTGTTTTTCCCCGGTGGCGTGATGGCCGGGCTTGACCGGCTCACAAGGGTACCGGGGTTTGGCAGATCTGGCCCGGAGGCCGAAGCATGAACGCTGAAGTCATGCTGGAAGTATCGGGCGTCACCAAACATTTCGGCGGCGTGATCGCCAATGAGGATATTTCGCTGACCGTGCGCAAGGGTGAGATTATCGGTCTGATCGGCCCGAACGGCTCTGGCAAATCGACGCTATTCGGCTCGATCTGCGGTTATCACCCGATCGACAAGGGCTCGATCAAATATCGCGGCACCGAGACCAAAAAGATGCGCACCGCCGAGATTGCCCGGCTTGGCGTGGTGCGGACCTTTCAGCAGACCCATGTTTACGGCGAAATGGACGGTGTGCGAAACATGCTGATTTCGCGGCCCGTTCGCAGCGGCGGGGTGCGCTCGCTGTTGCACCGGCCCAACCCGGACGATTTGAGCCGCGCCGAAGAGCTGTTGGAGTTTGTCGGGCTTGCCGCCAAACGCCACTTGCTAGCCGGATCACTGTCGTTTGGCCAGCAAAAGCTGCTGGAATTCGCGATGGCGCTGATGAACGAGCCTGAGGTTCTGTTGCTGGACGAGCCCACAGCGGGCATCAATCCGACCTTGATCAACGGTCTGATCGATCGTTTGAAACAGGCCAACGAGCGCTTTGGGGTGACGCTGTTTGTGATCGAGCACAACATGCGGGTGATGATGAATCTGGCCACAGAAATCCACGTTCTGGCGGCCGGGAAACTGATTGCCAGCGGCCCGCCAGCGGAAATCCAGAACAGCCCGAAGGTCATCGAAGCCTATCTGGGGGGGCATTGATCATGGCTGAGAACAAGAAATCCGCCGGTTATGATCACGGCTCGGTGGATACGGTTTTGTCGGTTGATGATGTCGCCAAGCAGGCCGCCGAAATGGCAAACGCGCGCCCGACCCGCGATGCGTTGTGGAAGCTGGCAGGCGATGATCCGCTGCTGGCCATCGAAAACCTGGTGGCTGGCTATGGGGCGATGGAAATTCTGCACAATCTGGATCTGGCGGTCGGCAAGGGCCAGTCGCTGTGCCTGATCGGGCCGAACGGGGCCGGAAAATCGACGATTTTGCATTCGATCTACGGGTTCACGGATATTAAATCAGGCAAAATTACCAGTCAGGGCGCCGAAGTCACGCGCCAAAAATCCAATCAGAAACTGTCCGAGGCCGGGATCGCCTATATTCTGCAGGACAATTCAGTTTTCCCCGACATGACGGTGCGCGAAAACCTGTTGATGGGTGGCTATTTGATGGCCACCACCAAAGCGGCGGCGGCCAAGGCTGACGAGCTGTTTGACAAGTATGAACGCCTCGCGGCGCGCGCCAACCAGCCGGCGCGCATCCTTTCGGGGGGCGAACGTCGGCTGCTTGAAATCTCCCGCGCTCTGGTGATGGACCCCGAGGTTCTGTTGGTGGACGAACCTTCGATCGGGTTAGAGCCGCGGTTCATCGACATGGTGTTCGGTATCCTGGACGACCTGCAGAAAAAGGACGGCAAGACCATTATCATGGTCGAGCAAAATGCCCGTAAAGGGCTGGAGATCGCCGATCTTGGCTACGTTCTTGTCGCCGGAGAAGTTGCCTTGGCCGGCGATGGTGACGTCTTGCTGGCGAACCCTGATGTCGGGCGCTTGTTTCTCGGCGGGTAGATGCGTCTTTGAAGCGCTGACGGTTTTCATCCTCGCGAATGCGCGGATCTCCGGTCATATTTTGCGCCCTGCGGCACGAGGTTCCCGCTTGCGCGGGAATGACAACGGCATGAGCGGCACAGGTGTTCCTAACGTCTTGCGCGGCAGAGCCGCGCAGCGGTGGCATTGACCAGCGGCCATTCATCGCGCTGCCGCAATTTTCTGCCCCCGGTCACTCACCGCATTCACCGCGTTGAAATGCCGGATGTAATCCATGCCGACAGACTTGGCGGTCTCGGTGGTTTTGCGAAATATACCGACTGTATCGCCCCAGGTTGTGTTGCGCGTGCGAATGGTTTTGCGCAGCCAGGCAGGCGGCCTTTGTTGCCCTGCCGGTAGTATTCGAAATGCTCAGGCGCCCAGTCGGTGGTTGTTTCGATACAGTCCAGCCCGGCCCATTTTGCCATTGCAAACATGCCGTCGCGGTAAAACCGCCAGCAGTCCTGCAGGTCGCGGTGTTCCGGTCAGCGTGACGGCGCGATATGGATCATCAGCCCGCCGATTTTAAGGACCCGCGACATTTCCAGAAAGGTCAGCCAGAAAAACTCATTATGTTCAAGCATTTGACCGCTAATGATCGCGTCGTAACTGTCGTTTTCGATGTCGAACTTCCACGGATCCTTGAGCACAATGTCGACATTCAGGCCCTCGGACATGTCCAGACCGTCATAGCTCCAACCGCCGTTTTCCCAAACTTCGCGATACCAGGGCCGCCTGCCGGTCGAGCCGACATCGAGAACGCGACCGGGCGGATGATCGGCTGCGTGACGCGAAAACGCGTCTTGCATGTAAAATCTGGATTCTTTGTGCATGTCTGCCTCAACCGGGTTTTATTGTTATTTTATCAAGATTTACATAAAAAAGTAGGGGATTATGTAAGAAAGTGCCGAAAGGGGGTTGACGCGACCGGCACTCTCATGTAATTTTCGGGCATATCAGGGAGGCAAGACGTGGCACACAAAGCACCTGGCAAGTCCGACCGCAAGGGCATCTCGCTGATCGAGATCATGCGGAAGTTCCCCGACGATGCGACCGCCGAGGCATGGTTCATTGCTGGCCGCATGGCATCGCCTGCCCGCACTGCGGTTCGGTGAACGTGCAGACCGGCGCGAGACACAAGACCATGCCCTTCCGGTGCCGGGAGAAGGAATGCGCCAAGCGGTTCAGCGCGAAGACCGGCACGGTCATGAAAGGCTCGAAGCTCGGCTTCCAGGTCTGGATGGTCGCCACCTTCCTGCTGTCCACCAACCTCAAGTCGGTGTCCAGCATGAAGCTGCACCGCGACCTGAGCATCAACCAGCGCAGCGCGTGGTTCCTTGCGCACCGGCTGCGGATTGCGCTGGCCGAGAAGGGCGGCGTGTTCGCGGGGCCGGTCGAAGTGGACGAGACCTATTTCGGTGGTCGCCGGAAGAACATGTCGAACGCGAGGCGGAAGGAACTGGCCGGAACCGGACGCGGGGCCGTCGGCAAGACGGCAGTCATCGGGGCGAAGGACCGCGAGACCAACCAAGTCGCCGCGAAGGTGATCGAGCGCACCGACGCGCGGACGCTGCAGGGCTTCGTCCGCGCCCATGCCGCCCCCCAGGGGCCACGGTCTACAGCGACGACGCCAGCGCCTATGAGAGCCTGCCCTTCGATCATGAGACGGTCACGCACTCGCTCTCCGAGTATGTCCGGGGCGATGTCCACACCAACGGCATCGAGTCCCTGTGGTCGATGATGAAGCGCGCCCACAAGAGCACCTTCCACAAGCTCTCTCCGAAGCATCTTGACCGCTATGTGCAAGAGTTCGGGGGCCGTCACAATCTCCGCGACGAAGACACCATCGACATCATGGCCGCTGTCGCTTCCGGCATGGACGGGAAGCGCCTCCGCTACCGGGATTTGATCGCCGATAACGGGCTGGCGAGCGGGGCGCGGTCGTGAGTGAGCCGTTGAAAATCATCGCTGGCGCGTCGGACAAGACGCGCCAGATTGGGAAGGTTTTTTCACCCAGAGACGACGAATGAGCGTCGCAGAAATCATCGCTCAGGTTAAGCCGCTGGCGGCTGAATACTACCGACTAACGGGAAAACCTCTCGGTGCTACTGGGGAGATCGGCGAGTGCGAAGTTGCGCGTCTGCTTGATCTAACACTCGTCGATGCGAGAACACCTGGATATGATGCGACTGATCGTTCAGGCGAACGGCGTTATCAGATCAAGACTCGTTCATTGGGTACAGCGGCGCGTAAAAAAACACAAAGCACCGGCAAAATGGACATAGACAAAGATTGGGATGCAGTGCTTTTGGCCCTTATGAACGAAAGCTTTGAGATGCAGGAAATATGGGAGGCAGACCGAGCCGATGTAGAACGCGAGCTGAAACGACCGGGCAGCAAGGGGCGTTTCATGAACGAACGATACCAACTGTCCTTATCGAAGTTCCAGGAAATCGGGTGCCTGCGCTACCCCACGAGGTGAACGATTGGGGGAGTCACCGCATTAGAATAAAGCCTGCACCGAACCCCAGCGAGGTCGAAATCGTGCACCCGTCCCATCAGCCGAGCAAGGCTGAGTTGGAGGAAGACATGCGTGTTAGCGCCACGTTCGAGAAGGCGGTTGACGCGCTCACACGGCCTGTCCGCATCCGCTACATCGATAGTCCGAAGCCTGCCTGATGGATGGGTTTCGGCACTTTCCTAAATTATCCCCAAAAAGTAAGCACCAGCGGACGTTTTGACACAAGATCATTGCGATTTGACCGACAGGCGCTGGCTTCAGACACGATAACCGCAATACCCGGCAGAATATCAGCCCGGCAACATGCCTCGCAGGCGCTCTGATCTGCGCCGCAACATCTCGAGCGACGCCAGCAACATGATCGACAGCGCCACCAGGATCGTGGCCACCGCCAGTATCGTCGGGCTGATCTGCTCGCGCAGCCCGATGAACATTTGCCAGGGCAGGGTTTTCTGCGCGGCTGATCCGACAAACAGGACCACAACCACCTCGTCAAACGAGGTGATGAAGGCGAACAGCGCCCCTGAAATCACCCCCGGCAGGATCAGCGGCATCTGGACCTTGAAAAACGTCCTGAGCGGGCCGGCGCCCATGTTGGCCGAGGCACAGGTCAGGGAATTATCAAAGCCTACAAGCGTCGCCGTCACCGTGATGATGACGAACGGGATGCCCAGGACTGCATGGGCCAGAACCACTTTGACGTAACCGACAAAGCCTTTGCTCAGACCAAGGGTGCCTTCCATCCAGTTGCCAAGGGTTGAATAAAAGAAAAACATGCCGGTGGCCGAGATTATCAGGGGCACGATCATCGGCGAGATCAGGATCGCCATGATCGCCCGTTTGAACGGCACATGGGACTGGCTGAGGCCAACGGCTGCAAGCGTTCCGAGGCTGACCGAAATGATCGTGGCGAGCGGGGCGATAATGATCGAATTCTTCAGCGACCGCTGCCAGCTCTCGTTTGAGAAGAAGTCCTGATAATGTTTGAGCGAATAGCCCTCGGCCTTGAATTGCAGCATTTCCGGCGTGAAGGTAAAGAAGTCCTGGGCATTGAAGCTCAGCGGCATCACCACCACGATTGGTGCGATCAAAAAGAAAAACACCAGCCCGCAGATAATCCGAAACCCGTGGTGCCAGAACACCTGTCCGGCGGTGGCATAGGGCGGCACGTGCTGGCGGTAGCGCCCTTCACCGATCCAGTAGATGAACCAGCCAAAAAGATAGCCAAATATCGCGCCAACCACCAACCCGGGCAGGCCCGCAAACAGCCCGCCGATCACCACCAGCCCAACGCTGGTCCCCCAGCGCGCCAGCCGCTCGGGAATTTCAAAATTCATGAACGCATAGGCCAGCCCGACCAACAGTGCGGCGCCAACCACAATCCCGATCAACGTGTTGCCTGCGTCGTGCCGACCAGCTGGCCCCCAAAGGCGCCAGCCAATGCCACGATGGGCAGAACGAAGGACATCGGCTTTCTGGATATCGGGGTAATCGCCATGACCTGTTATCCCAGCTTGACGTTGTCGATGCCGACGATGCGGTCGTAGGCGTAGTAAAGGATCATCACCACCGCCAATAGAATCGCCCCAAGCGCTGCCGCCAACCCCCAGTTCAGCGAACTGGAAATGTGGAACGCAATCCGGTTGGAAATGAATGTGCCGGTGTTGCCGCCGACGATTTCCGGAGTGATGTAATAGCCAATCGACAGACTGAACACCAGGATCGACCCCGCCCCGATCCCCGGCACAGATTGCGGAAAATACACCCGCCAGAACGCCGTCCAGTCGGTCGCCCCCAGCGACTTCGCCGCCCGCACATACGTCACCGGAATAGTCTGCATCACCGAATACATCGGCAAAATCATGAACGGCAGCAGGATATGGGTCATGGCAACAATGGTGCCAAACTGGTTGTTGATCATCGCCAATCGGGAGTCATCTGCCACCAGCCCGAGCCAGACCAGCGTGTCGTTGATCACGCCTTGCTGTTGCAGCATCACCTTCCAGGCCGAGGTGCGCACCAAAAGCGATGTCCAAAACGGCAGCAGCACCAGGATCATCAGCAGGTTGGAGGTGCGCATCGGCAATGTCGCCAGCAAAAATGCAATTGGGTAACCCAGAAAGATGCAGCTGAAAGTGATCACCAGCGACATGAACAGCGTGCGTTTGAACAGCTTGATGTAAAGCCGCTGATTTTCCGGCCGGGCCTCGGTGCCATCGTCGCTTATCCGGCGGTCTACGGCGTTCAGGAAATATCCGGTAGTGTAGGGCGGCGAAAATGTCTGGATGACTTTCCAAATCTCAACATCGCCCCAGCCGTCGTGGACATCGATGAAACGCTCCTTGAACGGCAGGCCATCTTCAAGATCCCATTTTATTATCTGTCGACCGCTGCGCCGCAACAGCGATGACATTCCGGTTTTTTCGTAGTTCAGGCGCGAGCCAAGCCGTGTATGTCGCTTAGCTTCAATCGCGATTTGCAAGTCATGCGCGAGCGCATCAAAAACCGCTTCCTCAGGAAGCTCGCCGCTGGTCGCATCCCAGCTTGCCAACGCCATGACCGTCAGGGGGATCGTGTCCGATACAATCTGGTTTCTAACCGATCGTAACAACATATCCCCAATCGGCACTACAAATGTAAGCAGCACGAACAAAAGAAGTGGAGCAACTAGAAGAAGCGCGCGGGTTTTCTGCCGACGCAGCGCGCGGGCAAGGCTGCGCTTTAACGGCGTGCCGTCGGCGGCCAGTACCGGGCCCGTTTCCGTCGCGTCGCTCATGTTGCCCCCGTTAGAATACGATATTCAGGTCATCAGCCTGATGGGTGAGAAGGGCCGAACCGGCCCGTCTCGGTATTTTGTAAATTGCGATTATTGTGCCAGCCACGCCTGGAATTTTGCGTCGATGTCGTCGCGGAAGTCGGCCCAAAACTCGTAGTTATAAAGGAACGTGTTCTTGGCGTTGGCCGGGGCTGTCGGCATATGCGGATTCATGTCGATACCCAGTTCTGCGTGTTTGCCAACCAACGGTGCGGACGACAGGCGTGCAGGCCCATAGGAAATGTACTTGGCCTGATCTGCCAGACGCTGGGTGTCTGTGGCGAACATGATGTAGTCCAGCGCACGCGCTTCGCGTTCCGGGCTTAGTGTCTGATCCAAAACTAATTGAGTGATTTCAGCGAGTTGTGATTCAATCGGATTGATAAGATTCGAGGGAGATCACAATGGCCTGGACGGAAACCACTCGCGCCCGATATGAACGGCATTCGGGACGCTATGCAAGCGATTTAACTGATCAGGAATGGGGTTTGATCGCGCCATTCCTGCCGCCGTCTAAAACAACAGGTCGTCCGCGCAGCACGGCGATGCGCGATGTTCTGGATGCCATTTTGTACATCGCCAGCGACGGGTGTGCGTGGCGTATGCTGCCCAATGATTTCCCGCCAGTGTCCACCGTGCGCTACTATTTCTATGGCTGGCGCAACGATGGCATCTTTGAAGTGATCAGCCATTTTCTGGTGGCGACGGCGCGCGAGTTTCATGGCAAGAAGCCCGGCCCCACCGCTGGTGTCATTGATAGCCAGACCATAAAAACAACGGAAAGCGGTGGCATTTCGAGCTATGACGCGGGCAAGAAAACCAAGGGCCGCAAGCGCCACATTGTCACCGACACGCTCGGGTTTATGGTTGGGTTGGTCGTGCATAGCGCCGGTATTCAAGACCGTGATGGCGCACCGGAAGTGTTGAAATCCATCCGGTATTCCCATCCAAACTTGCGCCATATCTTTGCGGATGGCGGTTATGCCGGACCAAAGCTGCGCGACGCTCTTGAAGGCATCGGTGACTGGACAATCCAGATCGTCAAGCGCTTCGACACTGCGGAAGGCTTCGAAGTCATTCCCAGAAGATGGGTCGTCGAGCGCACCTTCGCATGGCTCAACCGCTGCCGGCGATTGGCCAAAGATTGGGAAAAATCCATCGCAAGTTCACAGGCATGGATACTCGTTGCACATATCAGAACCCTCACGCGTAAAATTGCAAGGCATTGTAATCATGCGTAGAGTTTTGAATCAGACACTTAGACCTGTGGGAATGATCCAGCCGTCAAGGTCGAACACCTGGGCGTCCCAAAGCATTGCAACGGGCTGACCCTGCTCTTCGATCACACTGAACAAACGGCCGTTATAGGTGGACCCCATGACGACTTCGCCATCGGCCAGCAGCTGCGGTGTATCTGCTCCGGCCGACCACCAGATGACACTGTCCTTGATGGTGTTAAGTTTGGCCAATGCCTGTTCCTGACCTGCGTCGGTATCCAGCACGTCATATATATCATCCTTGGCGACGCCATCATAAAGCAATGCCCATTCCATATTGTTGATCGGGCGCTTTTCAAGCGAGCGCTTGCCTGGATAGGCTTCCAGATCAAAGATTGCACATATATTGGTTGGCGGCGTGTCACCAACCAGATCGGTGCGATAGCCAAACGTTGTCGAATACACGATATTCGGAATAAAGCATTCCGACACGATCAGATCGCCGAAAACTACAGACGCCTTGGTGCCGTCCGGGGCATCGGCAAGTTGTGTATCCGGGTCGATGACCAGGGCCAGACCTTCGTCGCACAGGCGGATCGCGTCAGATGCAACCACGTCAACAACATCCCATGTCACGTTGCCGGCTTCGTTCATCGCCCGCAGTTTGGCTACGGCTTCGTTAGAGCTTTCATCGTTGATGATTGTGACGCCAGTCATAGCTGTATACGGTTCGTGATACGCTAAAAGCTGCGACTTTGAATAGGCGCCGCCCCAGGATATGATCGTCAGCTCGTCAGCCATGTGGGCGGCTGCGAATGACATTCCGGCGGCCAGGCTAAGTGCCGTCGCGCCAAGAATTGGTTTCATCAGTTTCATTGTTTTCTCCATGTTGGGCCCGGTTTAGTTTTGTCTGGTGATGCCAGTGGGCATGAAACAACACCATGTTTGTGCCGTCGTTGAAGACGGCAGCAGCGCGCCTAAGCGTCCAGCGCGCGGTAATCTGCGGCCAACCATCCGATTTCGATGATTTCGCCTGGGTTTAGTCGCACCTGGTCGGGTGCGTTTCGGGTCTTGACGATAAAGTCGTCATTTCCGGCAACTTTTAGCCGGGTGCGGAAAATGTCGCCCATATAGATGAATTCAAGAACTTCAGCCTGTAAGGTGTGAGCATCCACTTGCAGGCGGGCTTTGTTGAATTCAACCCGCTCGGGGCGAATTGAAACCAAGGTGCGTTCACCGGCCTTGCTGACATTCACCGGTTTGGCATCAATCAGCCCGCCACCGTCGAGCTTAACCAGGGCCACACCGTTTTTGATTTCCTTCACAACACCGTCAAAGGTGTTGTTCTCGCCAATAAATTGGGCCACGAAACTGTTTCTTGGTTCCTCGTAGAGGATGTCTGGCGGGTCAAGTTGCTGGATGCGCCCGTCTTCAAACACCGCCACCCGGTCTGACATTGTCAGAGCTTCGGTTTGATCGTGGGTCACATAGCCCACGGTGATACCCAGATTGTCGGCAATCGCCTTGATCTCGAACTGCATGTGCTCGCGAAGCTGCTTGTCGAGCGCCCCGAGCGGCTCGTCCATCAGCACCAGGTCGGCCTCGAACACCAGTGCGCGGGCCAGAGCAATGCGTTGCTGCTGCCCGCCGGAGAGTTGCGCCGGACGCCGTCCGCCGAACGATCCCATCTGAACCATGTCCAACGCACGCTGGACTTTCTTTTTGCGCTCATCTTTGCCGATCTTGCGCACTTCCAGCGGAAACGACAGGTTTTCGGCGACCGTCATGTGCGGAAACAGGGCGTAGTTCTGAAACACCATGCCGATGCCGCGTTTGTGCGGAGAAATGTTGTTGATCGAGACCCCGCCCAACAGGATTTCGCCATGAGTGGCGGGTTCAAATCCGGCCAGCATCATCAGACACGTGGTCTTGCCAGACCCGGACGGCCCGAGCATGGTCAGAAATTCGCCTTTGCCAATCGACAGATTCAGGTCTTTTACAACCAGCGTTTCGCCGTCGTAACTTTATTGCACACGATCAAAGACGACGAAACCGTCGTCCTTTGTTGTCCCGGTCAAGGCATCCTCCCAGTATCCCCGTTTGGCCTCTCGCCAATTCCCATTATGCAATCACATCTGCCGCCAATAATCGACGCTCACAAACCGCAATACGACTGCGACGGTTTATCTGAATTTTGCGACAAACCGTTTTAGCTCAGCACAAATTCAATTGCGTTCCTGGTCTTGCCGACGATTTCATCTGCATCGTCCCGAGTCAGGCAATAAGGCGGCGCAAAGCCCAGGAAATCACTTTGCGGCATGGCCCGCCCAATGACGCCTTCGCCCAGTAGAGCTGCCGCGATATGCGGCCCGATTTTCTGGTTTGGGTTAACGATTTGTCGACTGTCCCGTCTTTTACAAATTCCACTATCCATACCATGCCTTCGCCGCGAATAGTTCACGACCAAACACGCTGCTCAGACGGCCAAATCCGGCCACAACTTCATTGGCCATTCCAGTATTGCCAGCATGGATGTTGTCGAAGATCCTGCCAGCGCGTAGGTGATGGCAATGACGTTCAAATCGCCGATTGCATATCTGCGCACCCACTGGGCGGGCCAACAGGGGCTGGGCTGGTCGTTCTGGGTTAATCTTGTGGCGCTCCGGGCGGCGATATCTTTTGGCCACGAAATTCTGTCGCCGTCCGAGCCAACCGACCTCACGGCTTACAAAGCGCAGCTGTTGGCGCTTGGGGTTTTTGTTCACGTCCTGGTTCTGGTCTGGCAGGTTGTGGGCGTGCTGCGGGCCGCGGAGCAGCATATTCGCGGGCTGGGCTCGGTCACCAACACCTGGGGGGCGCAGCTTGGCATTCTGGTGGCGTTTTGGGTGGCGCTGTCGGACATGTGGGGGGTGTGGATCCTGACGCTGCCGGTTGTTGAAGAAGAGCTGTTCACCGACCGCATGGATCGTGAACATGCCAGCCGGTATGAGTTGATCCTGTCAGACGACGGCACATCGTTGATTTTTAGCGGTGATATTGAGTTGGGCGTGACCAAGGCAGTCACGGCGCTGATTGCGGAGAACCCGCTCGTTCAGACCGTGGTGCTGACCAGCGATGGCGGCAATATTTTTGAAGCCCGCGGCCTGGTAAAACTGGTGCGTGACGCCAGATTGGACACGCGGGTGTCGGGCACTTGCAGCTCGGCCTGTACTGTCGTCTTCATTGGCGGTCTGTCGCGGCAAATCGAGGTCGGCGCGCGGCTTGGGTTTCACCAATACCGCGTTGATGCAGGCTATAGCGTCACTATCGTCGATCCGCGCGCGGAAGAAGCCCGTGACCGGGCATTGTTTGAAGCAGCGGGCGTGGCGGAATGGTTTCTGGATCGCGCCTATCTGGAGCCACCGGAAAACATCTGGTTTCCAAGCCGCGAACAGATGCAAGATGCCGGTGTCATAACCGCGGGTTCAGGTGCTGATTGAGACGCCGGTGCCACTTGATATCAGTTCACGTTTGGCTATTGCTTGGCCTGGATTGGGCAAGAACCTGGCCAAAACAGATAATCAGACCGGACCGGCCCAGTTGACCAGCACCAGCCCGGCCCGGTTCAGCGCGACGGAATATCAATGCCGCCCGTCGTTCACCCGCGCGGCAATGGCCGAGGCTGGGCAGCCCCGGGGAGCGCAAGAACCAGCTGGCGGCCTAGATCACCGCAGCCGCGCTGATGGGCGTTGGCGAAGATTGCGGCGATTACCCGGCGATTGTGCCGCTGATGCCCAATGGTTCAGATGCGGCGGCGTCGCATCTGACGTGGCATGGCGATGTCATGGGGACCGGCGAGGTCGCCATTTTTGAACGGTCGGGGTGCTGCCGCCGGTATCACACACCGCTTTGCCGAACAGTGTTCCTGGGGCCCCTGCCCGACCGTTTCAAAACCGCCGAGGCGGCCATGCTGGAAGGTCTGGAACCGATGGAGGACAACGCCGCCCGCGATCTGGTGGCCGAACTGACCGGCGCAATTGGAACCGATCTGGTGTCGTTTGGAACCGAGGCCGGGCTGTTTCAATCGCACGGCGTGGCGGCGATTCAGACCGTGTGAAAACTCTGGGTGGCGGGGATGGAGGTTTGGGTCACCATGATTTGCCGCGATCCCACGTAGTCCGGCGGTTTGGCGCCGGTAGCCCCGCAGAAGAGGCTCCGGGCCTCCGTGGATCGATGTGGGGCGCTTGATTTGGGCCAGACTCCCGTCTCACGCCCTCGCGGCGGCGATCAAGGCGGGAACACCTACCAGAGAGATCGCGCGGCGGATGTTGTAAGCCAGCGCCGTGATGCTGAACTCGCCGCGCACGTTCTCCAGCCGCCGGGTCAGGAAGGCACCCTGGCCCATCCATTGTTTGATTGAGCCGAAGGGATGCTCGACGCTTTCACGGCGCGCATCGAGCAGCTCCGGGCGGGCCGCCAATCGTTCTGCCATGCGCTCCAGGATCGCTTCGTCGACATAGCGCAGGACCCGACGGAAGGCGCTTTTCGTACACTTCGATTTGAGTTGGCACTCCTTGCACGCGGCGCGATTGGCGTAACTGGCGAAGATGAGATCGCGGCGCTTGCGCTTGCTGTGTAGCGCCAGGCGTTGGCCGTCGGGGCAGATGTAAATGTCCTCGCCGCCGTCATAGCGGAAGCGTTCCTTGGGAAAGAGCCCCTGGTTCACCGTTGATCCGCGCTGGGGCTTGGGCACATACGGCATGACGCCGGCATTCTCGCAGGCCTCGATATCCTCGATCTTGAAGTAGCCCGCGTCGGCGACCGCGTCGATCCGATCGACGGCCAGGTTCCGACGGGCCGCCACCGCCGTCTCGGCCAACAGACCGAGATCGCTGACCTTGCTATGGACCTGCTGCTCGGCGATCAGTTTGTGCTTGGCGTCCACCGCGATCTGGATGTTGTAGCCGACACCGACCCGGGTCGCGGCGTGCATCGCCCGGCTGTCCGGATCCGTCAAAGAGAGTTGGTCCTCGCCACTCGCAGCCAGCGCGTCGCGATGTTCCTCAAACCGCTCACGCCGCCCTTGGATCGCAACGATCTTTTCCCGGATGTTCTCCACTTCGCCGCCGCCGGTGCCGCTCTCGTCTTGCCCGTCGGCCTCGTCGAGCCGGTCGAGATAACGCGACAACCTCTCGTCGCTCTCGGCCAACGCCTTCTCCAGCTTCGCTTTGGTAAAGTTCCGCTCCCGGCTGTTCACTGCCTTGATCCGAGTACCGTCGACTGCCACCAGCTCGCGCCCGAACAGCTCCAGTTCGCGGCATAGCCTCACGAACTCCCGAAACACCTGGCGGAACGCCGCCCGATTGATCCGCCGGAAATCGGCGATCGTCTTGAAGTCCGGCGACAAACGCCGCAACAGCCAGATCACTTCGAGATTACGCTTGCTCTCGGCCTCCAGCCGACGGCTCGAACGTACCCGATTGAGATAACCGTATATGTAGAGCTTCAGCAGGTCCGCCGGATCGTAGCCGGGACGACCCGTCGCCTTCGGCGTGGCGCGCTCGAAACCAGCGACCGCCAGGTCCAAACCATCCACGAAAGCGTCGATGAAACGGACCGGGTTATCCCGGCCCACGTAATCGTCCACTGCTTCCGGCAGAAGCAGAACCTGAGAGCGGTCAATGCCAGGAATGTGTCTCATGGCGGACTCTAACATCGCCATGAGCCGGACGGAATCCCCCGCCACCCAGAGATTTCACACGGTCTGGACCGTGTGTGGCCCCGGATCGATTGAGCAGGCGCACAAACCGGACGAACAACTTGAAACAGAGCAGCTTGCACAGTGTATTCAGATGTTGGAGCGCCTTGGGCGCAAACTTTGGCGGCTATGCCTGCGAGTCCAGCAGCGCCGCAATTTCCGCCATGCTGGGCATCGAGGCTGCGGTGCCGGGCCGGGTCACTGAAATAGCGGCGGTGGCGCAGCCAAATCTGGCCGCATCCACCGGGTTCAGGCCGCGCGCCAGTGCGCATGCAAAGCCGCCGTTGAACGCGTCCCCGGCACCGGTGGTTTCCACTACCGGGCCGGCATTTATCGCCGGAACATGCACGGTTTTCGCACGATCATGATACAGCACGCCGTTTTCGCCAAGCGTGATCAGGGCGGCGCCGGCGCCGCGCTCAAGCAGCACCCGGCCCGCCTGTGTAGCGTCGTCGATTGAGGCGACAGACACCCCGGTAAGGGCTTCGGCCTCGGTCTCATTCGGCGTCACATAGTCGCACAGGCCCAGCATGCCATCCGGCAACTTGGCGGCAGGCGCCGGGTTCAGGATGGTTTTCACGCCACCCGCCCGGGCGATTTGCAAAGCCCGCAAGGCGGCGTCCATGGGTTGTTCAAGCTGGGTCAAAAAAACCGCAGCATTACTGATCAGATCGGCGCAGGCATCAACATCGCCAGGTGATATTGTTCCTGCGACACCGGGGCAAATAATGATCGCGTTATTGCCAGTGGCTTCTTCGACAAAGATATAGGCAGCACCGGTATAGTTGTCGTCATGCTGGCTGACCTCTGGTTTCACACCCGCCTTGGCCCATGTTTCCAGCGCCATATCGGCAAACGGATCACGGCCCAGTTTGGACAGAAAATGCACATCACCGCCAGCCATTGCGGCGGCAACGGCCTGATTAGAGCCTTTGCCACCGGGGCCAAGCGCGAAACTGTTGCCAAGGATCGTTTCACCGATACGCGGCGCCCGATCAGCGCGATAGGCGGTGTCGGCCACAAATACCCCGAGAATTACAATTCTGTCAGTCATTGCCTTGCCCTTATGCGACCGGCGCACTTGGCGCAACATCGAAACATGCACCGAAACGCCGCCGGACAAAAGCAGAACACATCTGGTAAGGCATTAATATCCGGCGGTCCGACCCGGTAATGACTTTAATGTTTCCATCCTTAGTTGGGTCAGACCGCAACTGAGTAAAACTTGACAGAATGCCGGACCTTGGCGCACGGTTTACCGGCAGAGAGGAGGTGGGCTATGCTTGTGAAACAGATACTGGCCGGCAAGCCTATAGGTGGCATCATTTCGATCAAATCCAGCAATACCGTCAGCGAGGCTGCGGCAATACTGGCGGCGAAACGGATCGGTGCCGTGATCGTCAGCGATGATGGCAGCATGGTTGACGGAATTCTCTCGGAGCGCGATATTGTGCACGAGATCGGCTTGCACGGAGCCGGGTGCCTGAGCGAAGCGGTTAGCAAGATCATGACCAGCTCGGTGACCGGGTGTCATATGGGTGATACCGCAAACGAGATCCTTGAGCAGATGACCCACGGCCGGTTCCGGCATATGCCGGTCATCGACGGCGGCAAGATGGTCGGGGTGATCA
Source organism: Paracoccaceae bacterium (assembly GCA_965237505.1). GTDB lineage: Bacteria > Pseudomonadota > Alphaproteobacteria > Rhodobacterales > Rhodobacteraceae > NVTR01. The sequence continues at coordinate 508,284 of CBDEFR010000009.1, forward strand.
CGATCGGGGACGTTGTGAAGGCGCGGATATCCGAGGTGGAATGGGAAAACACGGCGCTGACCGATATGATCACCGGGCACTGATTTGCCTGACCGGGTGCATGCAATGTTGACGACTTGACGGTGCGCACCGGTTTGAAAGACCCAAGAACCGAAATCGTTGGGGAGGTCGCAAGAGCTGCGATAATTGGCTACTGACTATGGAACTCTTCATCGCCCTTGGTCTGATTGCGGTGAAGGTCGCGATCTTGATCGTGATCCTTTTGCTGCTGCCGTTGCCGCTGGTCTGGCTGGAGCGCAAGATCGCCGGTCATATCCAGCAAAGGCTGGGTCCGATGCGGGTTGGCTGGCACGGGCTGCTGCAGCCGGTGGCGGACGGCATCAAACTGATCACCAAAGAGGATCATATCCCGGCCGAGGCCGACCGTTTCCTGTTCAAACTGGCGCCGATATTGGCGATGGTCCCGACCTTCGTGGTGTTCGTCGCAATTCCATTCGGTGAAAGCATCTCGGTGCTGGGCGCCGAGATCACGCTGTATCTGTCCGACATGAATGTCGCGATCCTGTTCATCCTGGCGGTGATCGGGCTCGAAGTTTATGGGGTGATTTTCGGCGGTTGGGCGGCGAACAGCAAATACGCGGTGCTGGGCAGCCTGCGGACCTGCGCGCAGATGATCAGCTATGAGATTCCGATGGGGTTTTCGGTGATCGGCGTGGTGATGCTGACCCAATCGATGAGCTTGCTGGAGATCGTCCGGGGCCAGGCGGAGGTCTGGAACGTGGTCTACCAGCCGATCGGGTTCTTCGTGTTCTTTGTCGCTGGTCTCGCCGAAGCGCAGCGCATTCCGTTTGATCTGTCCGAGGCCGAGGGCGATCTGGGTGCCGGGTTCCACACCGAATACAGCGGCACAAGGTTTATCTTCTTCATGGTCAGCGAGTACCTGATCATGGTGCTGGTGTCGGTGCTGACGGTGATCCTGTTCTTCGGCGGCTGGAACGGGGTATTGGTGCCGCTGCCGCCGATCCTCTGGTTTATCATCAAGGTGGCGTTTTTCATCTATGTTTTCATGTGGTTCCGGTTCACATTCCCGCGCTACCGTTACGACCAGTTAATGACAATCGGCTGGAAAGTCTTGCTTCCGCTGTCGTTGGCGAACATACTGATATCCGGCGTGATTTTCCTGTGAAGCGGGCGCCGGTGACCCGCGTGAGGCGCATATGACGCAAGTGTCGGACGACAAACAAGGCTGGATCGGATGGGCGTTCTTCGCCGATCTGGGCGACGCTTTGTGGCTGACGCTCAGCTACATGTTTTCGCGCACCGTGACCGAGCAGTATCCGGACAAGGAGAAATGGCAGCCCTATTCGCGCTATCGCGGCCAGCATTTCCTGAAACGCGATGACGAGGGCGAGATCAAATGCGTGGCCTGCGAGCTGTGCGCCAAGATCTGTCCGTGTGACTGCATCATTGTGGTCCCGTATGAGGACGAAAAGGGCGAGCGGCGGCCGGAGATATTCGACATCGACATGGCGCGCTGTCTGTTCTGCGGGCTGTGCGAAGACGCCTGCCCGGCGGACGCCATCGCGCTCGGGCAAATGTACGAGCTTTCGACCTTCACCTCGGAAGAACTGGTGGTCGGCCGCGACGCGCTGCTGGAGATGCCCGGGAAATCGGAAGTGGGAGGCAGCGTGGTTGCGGCGCGGCTGAACACCGAAGCCGGAGTGCAGGTCGAGGCGCGCGAGGCGGAAGGCTACAACTGGTGGCGGAATATCCGGCGGCGGTGACCACAAGATTTGGACAGCCATTGGGTAATCTGGAATCGTCCCGAGCGGGCTGTCACTCTTTTTACTAAAAAAGGTTCATGTTACGGTATTTGTTTCAATCCTAGGCTCGACGACAATGCGAGAAAAGAAAACTAAATCGGAAGAAAGCCAGAGACCGAGGCTGCCACGTGTACTCTTAGTGTCTGATCCAAAACTAATTGAGTGATTTCAGCGAGTTGTGATTCAATCGGATTGATAAGATTCGAGGGAGATCACAATGGCCTGGACGGAAACCACTCGCGCCCGATATGAACGGCATTCGGGACGCTATGCAAGCGATTTAACTGATCAGGAATGGGGTTTGATCGCGCCATTCCTGCCGCCGCCTAAAACAACTGGTCGTCCGCGCAGCACGGCGATGCGCGATGTTCTGGATGCCATTTTGTACATCGCCAGCGCCGGGTGTGCGTGGCGTATGCTGCCCAATGATTTCCCGCCAGTGTCCACCGTGCGCTACTATTTCTATGGCTGGCGCAACGATGGCATCTTTGAAGTGATCAGCCATTTTCTGGTGGCGACGGCGCGCGAGTTTCATGGCAAGAAGCCCGGCCCCACCGCTGGTGTCATTGATAGCCAGACCATAAAAACAACGGAAAGCGGTGGCATTTCGGGCTATGACGTGGGCAAGAAAACCAAGGGCCGCAAGCGCCACATTGTCACCGACACGCTCGGGTTTATGGTTGGGTTGGTCGTGCATAGCGCCGGTATTCAAGACCGTGATGGCGCACCGGAAGTGTTGAAATCCATCCGGTATTCCCATCCAAACTTGCGCCATATCTTTGCGGATGGCGGTTATGCCGGACCAAAGCTGCGCGACGCTCTTGAAGGCATCGGTGACTGGACAATCCAGATCGTCAAGCGCTTCGACACTGCGGAAGGCTTCGAAGTCATTCCCAGAAGATGGGTCGTCGAGCGCACCTTCGCATGGCTCAACCGCTGCCGGCGATTGGCCAAAGATTGGGAAAAATCCATCGCAAGTTCACAGGCATGGATACTCGTTGCACATATCAGAACCCTCACGCGTAAAATTGCAAGGCATTGTAATCATGCGTAGAGTTTTGAATCAGACACTAGGCGAAAAAAGAAGCGGGAATTCGCTACCGAGATTGCCTTTCTTACCGATCACGAACGCCAGATTCTCGGATATTTCCGTAAAAAGCAGATAAAGCGATTTGAGGCCGACCAGGACGCCGGCCACGCCGCAACACTCTTAGCAAAAGGTTTCATCAGAATTATCGCGGCACGCGGCGGTCAAATGGCTAGGCGCCACTCTGTTCCAATGGAGGTTGCCGATTTCGTGTGGGAAGTCATAAATGAACGGCCAGACGACTTCCGGTACAGTCCGAGATTCAGCGAACGGGATCGAAGGACAGAAGTCCAACCATGGCGCGTGCCCTGGATGGCGCGTTGAGAGGCCCAGTCATTTCAGAATTCCAGGTTCCATTAGCGCCCGGCCTTCGCATTGCTCAGGCCGTTCGTCGCTGAGCACCGTCCACTGGACCGTTTTCCGGGCGCTCATTGCGCTCCGCGCGTTAACGGCTGAAACGATCCCCCGGATCGTTTCCGGGACGCCGTTAACCCTGCAACGCCCGCACCCCCAGCTCCCCCTCCCGCCCCATCTTCATCGCGAAGGCCGCCGCGTGGCTGCCCGCCAGCGTGGTGAAATACGGGATCCGGTCCACCAGGGCGATGTTGCGCATCGGGCGGCTGTCTTCGACCGCCTGCGCGCCTTCGGTGGTGTTCATCACCAGCGCGATGCGGCCGTCTTTCATCGCGTCGATAATATTGGGGCGGCCTTCGTAGCGTTTCTTGACCACCTCGGCGGCGATGCCGTGTTCGGCCAGAAACGCCGCGGTGCCGCTGGTGGCGATCAGGGTCAGGCCGAGGTCGACAAGGGTCTGCGCGGTCTCGGTCAGGTCGTCGGTTTTGTCGGCCTCCTTGATCGACAGAAAGGCGCGGCCCTTGGTCGGCAGCTCGACCCCGGCGCCCAGTTGCGCCTTGAGGAACGCCCGGTGGAAAGTGCGGTCCCAGCCCATGACCTCGCCGGTCGAGCGCATTTCCGGGCCCAGGATGGTGTCAACCCCAGGGAAGCGGGCAAACGGCAGCACCGCCTCTTTCACCGAAAACCACGGCATGTTGGGATCGGCCAGGCGCATCGGGTCGCCGATCGGTTCCGGCGGGCCTTTGGCGGCGTCCGGCGGGTACGGCGGGCGTTTGGGGAAGTTGCTGAGCGGCTCGCCGGCCATGACCCGGGCGGCGATGGCGGCGATGGCTGAATCTGTGGCCTTGGCGACGAACGGGACGGTGCGGCTGGCGCGCGGGTTGACCTCGATCAGGTAGATCTCGCCGTCTTTCACGGCGAATTGCACGTTCATCAGGCCGACGACGCCGAGCGCCAGGGCAAGGGCCTCGGTCTGGCGGTGCAGTTCGGCGATGATGTCTTTGGGCAGGGAGTAAGGCGGCAGTGAGCAGGCGCTGTCGCCGGAATGCACCCCGGCCTCCTCGATATGCTGCATGATGCCGGCGACATGGACGTCACGCCCGTCACAAATCGCATCAACATCGCACTCAATGGCGCCGCTGAGGTAACTGTCGAGCAGCACCGGGCTGTCGCCGGAGACGGTGACCGCCTCGGCGATGTAGCTTTCAAGCTGGGCCGCGTCGCGGACGATTTCCATCGCCCGGCCCCCCAGCACATAGGACGGCCGGATGACCAGCGGAAAGCCGATTTCAGTGGCGATTTTCATGGCTTGAGCATCGGTGCTGGAGATGCCGTTGCGCGGCTGTTTCAGGCCGAGTCTGGTCACCAGATTGGCAAACCGTTCGCGGTCTTCGGCCAGATCAATGGCATCCGGGGTGGTGCCGAGGATCGGGATGCCGGCATCTTGCAGGGCGTTGGCAAGCTTCAGCGGCGTCTGGCCACCGAATTGCACGATGATCCCGTGCAGGGTGCCGTTTTCCTGCTCGACGCGCAGAACCTCCATGACGTGTTCGAACGTAAGCGGTTCAAAATACAGCCGGTCCGAAGTGTCATAATCGGTGCTGACAGTTTCCGGGTTGCAGTTGATCATGATGGTTTCATAGCCCGCGTCGGTGAGCGCATAGCAGGCGTGACAGCAGCAATAGTCAAACTCGATGCCTTGGCCGATGCGGTTCGGGCCGCCGCCGAGGATGACGACCTTTTTGCGGCTCGTCGGCCGGGCCTCGCATTCAACCTCGCCCATCACCGGGGATTCGTAGGTGGAGTACATGTAGGGGGTTTGCGCCTCGAATTCGGCGGCGCAGGTGTCGATGCGTTTGAACACGGCGACAACACCGAGTGTCAGGCGGGCCTTGCGGACCTTCGCCTCGATCAGCCCGGTGAGCTTGGCTAGTCGGGCGTCGGTGAAACCGAGCATTTTGGCCGCGCGCATGGCAGGCTCGCTGTCCGGCAAACCATCATTTTTCAACATTTCCTCGGCCTCGACGAGCTCTTTGATCCGCGCGAGGAACCACGGATCGAACATCGTGGCGGCGTGGATGTCGTCAATCGAAAGCCCCTGCCGCATCGCTTGCGCAATCGTGCGCAGGCGGTCTGGCGTTGCCACCGACAGGGCTTTGATGATCGCGGTTTGGTCGGGGGCGGCGGCTCCCCGCTGGCCGCCCTCCGAAGTTTCAGGGGGAAGTGCACCCCGCTCCGGTGGGAGCGGGGATCGGGGCGAGCCAGCGCCCGCAATCTCAATCTCGTCAAACCCGGTCAGGCCGGTTTCCATGCTCGCCAGCGCTTTTTGCAAGGACTCGTGGATGGTGCGGCCGATCGCCATGACCTCGCCGACAGATTTCATCGCCGTTGACAGCACCGCCTTCGCGCCGGGGAATTTTTCGAACGCGAAGCGCGGGATTTTGGTGACCACATAGTCGATGGTGGGCTCGAATGAGGCCGGCGTCACCCGGGTGATGTCGTTGTCCAGTTCATCGAGCGTGTATCCGACAGCCAGTTTCGCCGCCACCTTGGCGATCGGAAAGCCGGTGGCCTTGGAGGCCAGCGCCGAGCTGCGCGACACCCGCGGGTTCATTTCGATCACCACCATGCGGCCGTTTTCCGGGTTCACCGCCCATTGCACGTTGCTGCCGCCGGTCGCAACTCCGATCGCGCGCAAGACCGCGATCGAACCGTTGCGCATGATCTGGTATTCCTTATCCGTTAGCGTCAGCGCCGGGGCCACGGTGATGGAATCCCCGGTGTGCACGCCCATCGGGTCGATGTTTTCGATGGTGCAGACGATGATGGCGTTGTCGTTCGTGTCGCGCACCACCTCCATCTCGAATTCTTTCCAGCCCAGCAGGCTTTCGTCGATCAGGATCTGGTTGACCGGGCTGGCGTTCAGCCCGGTGCGGCAGGAATGTTCAAAATCGTCGCGGTTATAGGCGACCCCGCCGCCGGTTCCGCCAAGCGTGAAGGCCGGGCGGATGATCGCAGGCAGGCCGATATCCTCGATCGCGGCCCAGCACTCGTCCATTGAATTGGCGATGGTGGCGCGGGGATTTTCCAGGCCGATTCGCTGCATCGCTTCGCGAAACAGTTTACGATCTTCAGCCATTTCAATGGCTTGGCGGCTCGCGCCAATTAGTTCAACGTTAAACTTGTCCAAGATCCCCATGTCGGCGAGCGCCAGCGATGTGTTCAAACCAGTCTGTCCGCCCATCGTCGGCAGCAGTGCGTCGGGGCGTTCTTTTTCAATGATCTTGGCAACAAATTCCGGGGTGATCGGCTCGATATAAGTGGCATCCGCCATGTTGGGATCGGTCATGATCGTGGCCGGGTTCGAGTTCACCAGAATGACCCGATAGCCCTCTTCGCGCAGCGCCTTGCAGGCTTGCGCCCCGGAATAGTCGAATTCGCAGGCCTGGCCGATGATGATCGGGCCCGCACCGATGATCATGATCGACTTGATGTTGGTTCTTTTCGGCATGACATCCCCGGATTGGCAGCGCCTGCGTGACGCACGCGCGCCGCGCCCAAATTGTCGTGGGTTATAGTGTGCGGGCGGTCGGGCGCAAGCCCTGATACCGGCGCATGGCCTAGGGATTGTGGTCAGATCGGGCCGGAAGCAGCAGATTGACGACGCTCAGAATGGCAAAGCCAGCGGTGCTGAGAATGATCGGTGACAGGTTATCGTTGACATACAAGAAAACAAGTCTGGGAACCGTCAGGGTCGAGGGCAGCAGCGCGATCAGCATGATAATCAGGCCTTTAGCGCGCCCAAACCGGTCAACGATCACTGGCAAAAAAGACGATCAGCGGGATGTAATAATAGGGCCAGCTGATCGGGCCGAGCAATGCCATCGCGCCGATCGCAAAAATCCAGATGGTGCTTTGGGCGGCGCGGTCGCGCAGAATCGCAAACCCGGCCCAGATGTGTGCAACAAGCAACGCGCCGGTGCTGAGCGCCCGCCACAGCAGGCCTTTTGGCAGGTAATCCCACCCGACAGCGACTCGTTCGCTGGCCAACGGATGGCCGACCGCATCCACGTAAAGCAGCTCTGCATCATAAAACAAATGCGCGATGACAGCGTTCAGGTTGTAGCTGTAGCCGGTGTTCAGCACGGTGTTGGAAATGTCCACCAGCTGCTGGATGAAGAGCACATGCAGCGGCCAGCCTGCGATAACAATGGACGCCGCGCAAGCGCGCCGCCGACAATCGCAAATGACGTGAGCGCGCGCCATTGCCGGTTGATGATCCAGATGATCACGAAAAGCGCCGGAAACACCTTGAGCGCGGCCGCCAGCGCCAGCGCGGCGCCCGCGAGCCGGTACGATTTGTGGTGCATCCGCTCGATCGTCAGAACCAGCAGAAAGCTGACCAGTATCTGGGGTTGGTTTTCATGCAGGGCCAAAAGGCCCGGCGTGGTCAGCGACAGGGCCGGCAGGGAAATGGCGAAATAGGATCACATGGGGCCCGAAAAACCCGCGGCCCTGAAGGCTGCCAGAACCGTTGCGGCGATAAATGCCAGATTTACGTTTCGCGCGACGGAACTGAAAGTTTCAAAATCCGTGGCCGCGGTCAGGGGTGACATGAGTGCCGCCCAAAGCGGTGGATAGATATAAGGAAATATCGGGCCCTGATGGCCGATGGACCGGGCCAGAGCCAGCCAGTTTTCCGGCGGCTGCATGGAGAACAGGCCGCTGACTTGCGGGTAAATCTGGTCGAAATGGCCCTGCGAAAACTCAACCCCAGACAGCCAGACCGCCAGCAGATCGGCAGAGCTGCCACCAAAGAACAAGGTGCGGGCCAGGTAGGCAAATGCCGCAAGTATCGCAAATGTCAGCGCCAGGTCGCGACTGCCGGTTTTCATCAAAACAATTCCTTTGGGCAGCCGCTGTCCGATACTGTCAATGTGCTGCAATCATGCCCGCGATCGCATGGATTGAGAAGCTCTTGCAATGTTTTCAGTGCGCGGGTGCGAGATTCCTGCCGCCTGGGCGGCTATTCTGCAGCCCGGTGCATATGCGCGCCGTCTTGGCGCCGGTATAGATAATCGCGCGTCAGCGGCACCGCGTCTTGTTTGTGGCTTAACTGATACTGGAACACCACCTGATGGTTGTAGCGAAACGCCAGTTCCGCCAGGACCAAGTAATAGCGCCACATCCTGCTGAACCTCTCATCGAATATTTCGCGCACCTGATCGATATTTGCCATGAAACGCGAGTGCCAGCTGCTAAGGGTTTGCGCGTAGTGAAGTCGCCAGACCTCGACGTCGGTGACGCAAAGTGCCTCATACTCGACTGCGGCGATGGTTTCGGACATGGACGGTATATAGCCGCCGGGGAAAATATATTTTGCGGTGAACGCGCTTGTATAGCCCGGCGGGGCCGAGCGGCCAATGGTGTGTATCAGCGCCACGCCGTCGGGATGAAGCATCCGGTGCACATGGCCGAAATATTCGCGGAAATGCGGTGCGCCAACATGTTCAAACATGCCGACCGACACGATCCGGTCATAGCTCTCGCTCACCTGGCGGTAATCGGTCAGCCGGAATTCCACCTGGCCAAGCAGGCCGGCAGCGCGCGCGCGTTCGGTGGCCGCGGTGTGTTGCTCTTTGGACAGGGTCACGCCCACCACCCTGGCGCCATAATCACGTGCCAGCGTCAGTGCCATACCGCCCCAGCCGCAGCCAATGTCCAGAACGCTCATGCCGGGTTCGATCAGCAATTTCTGGGCAATATGGGCCTTTTTGTTGATCTGGGCCTGTTCCAGCGTATCCGTGGGCGAGCGGAAATAGCCGCAGGAATACTGCATGTCTTCATCAAGAAACAACTCATAGAGCGCTCCGGACAGGTCATAATGATGCGCAACGTTGGATTGCGCCCTGCCGACCGGATTGAATTGATCAAAGCGCCGAATGGCACTGCCCAGCCGAATTAGCGGTCGCTGCCACCAAATGGCATGCTTTTGCCGCGTGTAATTCTGCATGAGGAGCGTAAGAAACCCGGTCAGATCATCGTCATCGATCACCAGATCGCCGTTCATATAGCCCTCGCCCACCGCAAGTTCGGGGTTCAGCGCGATCCGTTTTGGAAGATCGGGCGATTTCAGATGCACGGTGACGGTTTTGCCCTGACCGTCACCAAAGCGATGCGCGCTGCCATCGGGCATGATCAGGCGCAAATCCCCGGTTCTGATCAGATGCCGCAGCATACGCCGGACAAGCGAATTCCACATGTTTCACCCCCCATTGGCGCCACCCCGCGCCAGCAACAGAAATTGTCCCTTGAACAGCCCGGATTGCCCGGATTTGTCGGTAAAACAGAGCCATTCTGGCCAATTTCGCCCGTTCTGTAAAGTTTTGCGAGTGTGCGTGACCTGCCCCCAATTTGAGGGCCACTTTTAGGTAGACTCTGTTCCTCTTTTGTTTGCCATTATTCGGCGGCGTGAGCAATGGGCGGTGGCGCGGAGCCTTCAGATAGCTCAAGCGTCGCTGCCCATTGCGGTTTATGGAAAGGCCTGTTTGCGGCAAATTCTTCCGGGGTTTGATAGTTCAGCGAAGAGTGGGGCCGGTTTTGATTGTAATCGATCCGCCAGTCCTCGATGATCCTTTCTGCCTCGGCCAGCGAGGTGAACCAGTTCAAGTTCAGGCATTCTTCGCGAAACCGGCCGTTGAAACTTTCGATGTAGGCGTTCTGGGTCGGCTTGCCCGGGTCGATGAAGTAGAGCTGCACGCCGTGATCATCTACCCAGCCATCAAGCGCGCGGCCTCGTAGTTCAGGCCCATTGTCAACGGTCAGAACATCCGGGTACCCCCGCTCACGAGCCACCCGTTCCAGCATTTCCACCACGCGGGAGCCGGGGATCGACAGGGCCACATCAATCGCCGGACATTCCCGTGTGCAGTCGTCTTTCAGATTGACGGTGCGGAACTTCCTGCCGTTGGCGAGCGCATCCATGGTGAAGTCCAGGCTCCACCGCTGGTTGGCGGCGATCGGGCACCAGGCGCCTTCGCGCACGCCCTTGGGGATTTTCTTGCGATTGCGGCGGCGCAGGGTCAGGCGCTCCTCTCGGTAAAGTCGCTCCACCACTTTCACGTTCACCTTGAAACCCTCCTGGCCAAGCTTGGCATGCAACATGCGATAGCCATAGCGTCGGTGTTTGCCGGAAAGCGTGACCAGCCGTTCCCGTATCCTCGCATGGCGATCCGGCCTTCCTCTGTATTCATTACTCGATCTGGAAAACCCAATCAGCCCACAGGCCCGCCGAGTTGAAAACTGATAGTCACGGCAAAGAACCATGACTGCTTCCCGGCGGCTTGCAGGCTTCAGAAGTTTTTTGCCAGAAGCCCTTTCAGGCCAGCATTATCAAGCATGGTTTCGGCCAGCAGCTTCTTCAGCTTGCCGTTCTCCGATTCCAGGTCTTTCAGCCGCCTGACATCGGAAATCTGAAGGCCGCCATACCTGGCTTTCCATTTGTAAAAGGTGGCATCCGACATACCGTGCTTACGGCACAACTCGGACACTTTCGCACCCGCCGCATACTCCTGAATGATCCGAACAATCTGCTCTTCGCTAAACCGTGACTTGCGCATTCTCTGTTCTCCTCGTTCTCGTGAACATTAAGCGAACAGATCCTCCTTTCAAATGGACCAGTTTTCGGGGAGCAGGTCATGCGCTGTGGTTTTGCCGGGCCAGCGGCCTGCCCGTGACGCTTGACTTCCGGGTCCGCACACGCTGTATCGGCCCGAAGTTTTATTGGCACCCAGAGGGACCGTGATGCACGCCTATCGCAGCCATACCTGCGCCGAATTAAGCCGCGCAAATGTTGGTGAAACGGTTCGCCTGTCGGGCTGGGTTCACCGGGTTCGCGATCATGGCGGCATCCTGTTCATCGACCTGCGCGACCATTACGGCATCACTCAGGTTCTGTGCGACCCTGACAGCGAGGCGTTTGGTGCGGTCGAGGCGGCGCGCTCTGAGTGGTGCATCCGCATTGATGGCGAGGTGAAGGCGCGCGGCGAGGGCCTGGTGAACGCAAAAATCCCGACCGGCGAGATCGAGGTATTTATCCGTGAGATCGAGGTGCTGGGGGCGGCTGAAGAGCTGCCGTTGCAGGTGTTTGGCGAGTCTGAATATCCCGAGGAAACCCGGCTGAAATACCGCTATCTGGATCTCAGGCGCGAGAAATTGCAGACCAACATGAAGCTGCGCAGCGACGTTGTGGCGTGGTTGCGCCGGGCGATGTGGAACATCGGGTTTCGCGAGTTTCAGACCCCGGTTATCACCGCGTCCAGCCCCGAGGGCGCGCGCGATTTTCTGGTGCCGAGCCGCCTGCATCCGGGCCGGTTTTATGCGCTGCCGCAGGCGCCACAGCAGTTCAAGCAGCTGATCATGGTGAGCGGCTTTGACAAGTATTTCCAGATCGCGCCGTGTTTTCGCGACGAAGACCCGCGCGCCGACCGCTCGCCGACGGATTTTTACCAGTTGGATATGGAAATGTCGTTTGTCGAGCAGCAGGACATATTCGATACCATCGAGCCGGTGATGCAGGGCTGTTTTGAGGCGTTTGGCGGCGGGCGCAAGGTGGATAGCGACTGGCCGCAAATCTCGTTTCGCGATGCCGCCCTTTGGTATGGCACCGATAAGCCGGACCTGCGCAACCCGATCAGGATGCAGATGGTGAGCGAACATTTCGCGGGCTCGGGGTTCAAGATTTTCGCGTCGCTGCTGGAGCAGGAGGGCACCGAAGTGCGGGCGATTCCGGCGCCCGGTGGGGGGAGCCGCAAGTTTTGCGACCGGATGAATGCGTTTGCCCAAAAAGAGGGGCTGCCGGGGATGGGGTATATTTTTTGGCGGGATCAGGGTGAGGGCCTGGAAGCCGCCGGTCCGCTGGCGAAAAACATCGGTCACGAACGCACGGAAGCGATAAGGGCGCAGCTAAACCTCGGCGTCGACGACGCGGCGTTTTTCCTCGGCGGCATGCCGAAAACATTTGAGGCGGTGGCCGGGCGGGCCCGGGTTGCGATTGGCAACGAGCTGGGATTGACCGAAACCGACCGGTTTGCCTTCGCCTGGATCGTCGATTTCCCGATCTACGAGCGCGATGCGGAAACCGGCAGGATCGACTTTGAGCACAACCCGTTTTCGATGCTCCAGGGCGGCATGGCGGCACTTGACGGTGATCCGCTGGCGGTGCTGGGTTATCAGTACGACCTGTCGTGCAATGGCTACGAAATCCTGTCCGGCGCGATCCGCAACCACCGACCCGAGATCATGTTCAAAGCGTTCGAGATTGCCGGCTATGGGCGGGCTGAGGTCGAGACGCGCTTTGGCGGCATGGTCAATGCGTTCAAATATGGCGCCCCGCCGCATGGTGGCTGCGCAGCCGGGATCGACCGGATGGTAATGCTGCTGGCGGATGAGGCCAACATCCGCGAAGTGATCATGTTCCCGATGAACCAGCGCGCCGAAGACCTGATGATGGGGGCGCCGAGCGTGCCATTGAGCGAAGCGCTGCGGGAGTTGCGGTTGCGGGTGATCGTCGGGGATTAGCGACAGCGATCTAGTACGGTGCGGATATGTGTGCCGTTGCGCTGGCGGCGGATTGAATATCGGCTGCGGCAAACAGGCTGCCGAGGGATGCGGTGGTGGTGACGGTAATGGTCAGCAGTAAGACCGAGGCCGCCAGGACGACCCAATCAGTGGTGATGCTGCCTGCGTCTGTGCCCCTTATTTTCTTGATCGCTGCAAGCATCGTTAAATTCCTCACTCGTTAAGACTTTATCAAATTCACTGAATTCAACAGCAAAAGTTACCAAAACAATAATGGCAATAATGTGGGCTACTGTGGAAGCCGTCAGGTATCGGCCATTATGCCACAATCAACTCTGGCGTGTGTCAACGCGTCTGTTCGCGTTCGAGTAGCTGAGATTTGGGCGTTTATTTTCATGCCACCGGTGCAGCAGCGGAGATATCGATTGCTTCAGCCTCGGCGCCCATGTCGGCATCTTAGTGTCTGATTCAAAACTCTACGGATGATTACAATGCCTTGCAATTTTACGCGTGAGGGTTCTGATATGTGCAACGAGTATCCATGCCTGTGAACTTGCGATGGATTTTTCCCAATCTTTGGCCAATCGCCGGCAGCGGGTGAGCCATGCGAAGGTGCGCTCGACGACCCATCTTCTGGGAATGACTTCGAAGCCTTCCGCAGTGTCGAAGCGCTTGACGATCTGGATTGTCCAGTCACCGATGCCTTCAAGAGCGTCGCGCAGCTTTGGTCCGGCATAACCGCCATCCGCAAAGATATGGCGCAAGTTTGGATGGGAATACCGGATGGATTTCAACACTTCCGGTGCGCCATCACGGTCTTGAATACCGGCGCTATGCACGACCAACCCAACCATAAACCCGAGCGTGTCGGTGACAATGTGGCGCTTGCGGCCCTTGGTTTTCTTGCCCGCGTCATAGCCCGAAATGCCACCGCTTTCCGTTGTTTTTATGGTCTGGCTATCAATGACACCAGCGGTGGGGCCGGGCTTCTTGCCATGAAACTCGCGCGCCGTCGCCACCAGAAAATGGCTGATCATACCAACGGCCCCCAGATTTGACTCAAGGGGATTCCCACGAGCGGCGGATCTGATTCAGTGGCATCAAGGCAAGGGAGGCTTTGATGGCAGTAAGGATTACGCGAAAAGACAAGTCCGCAGGCGAGCTTCGCCAGGAAGCGGCGCGGTGCCGGGATGGGAAAGCGGCGCGACGGATGTTGGCGATTGCCCTGGTTCTGGATGGGGTTGACCGCAAGACGGCGGCAGAAAACTGCGGCATGGATCGGCAGACGTTGCGGGATTGGGCCCACCGTTACAATGCGGAGGGCGTGTCGGGCCTGTTCAACCGTCGCCCGCCGGATCCACCCTGTCTGCTGAGCGCGGCACAGAAGGAGGAGTTGGCGGAAATGGTTCGGGCGGGTCCCGACCCCGAAACCGATGGGGTTGTGCGCTGGCGGCGCATTGATCTGAAACGCAAGATCGAAGAGCGCTTCGGCGTCACCATGCATGAGCGAACTGTTGGCAAACAATTGGCAAGCCTGGGCTTTCGGCGTCTGTCGGTGCGCCCGCAGCATCCGAAATCCGACCCGGATGCACAGGAGGCTTTTAAAAAAACTTCGCCGCAGAGGTAGAAGCAGCCTTGCCGGAAACAGCCCGCAGCAAGCCCCTGGAGATATGGTTTCAGGATGAAGCGCGGGTTGGCCAGCAGGGCACGCTCACCCGTATCTGGGCCGAGCGTGGAACACGCCCCCGTGCCCCGCGCGACACCCGCTATATCTGGAGCTACATTTTCGGCGCCGTCTGCCCGGAACGGGCTGAAGCGGCCGCTCTGATCATGCCACATGCCGACACACAGGCCATGAGCGCGCATCTCGCCGAGATCGCTAAAACCGTCGCATCGGGCGCACATGCCCTTCTCATTCTGGATGGCGCTGGCTGGCACGGTTCGGCAGAGCTGGAGGTACCCGACAACATCACCCTGCTCAAACTCCCGCCCTATTCCCCTGAACTCAACCCGATGGAAAATGTGTGGGCTTATCTGCGTGCCAACAAGCTCGCCATATCCGTCTTCGACAATTATGAGCAGATCGTCGACAGGTGTTGCGAAGCATGGAACTTCTTTGCAAACGACAAAACCGCAATCACGTCAATCACTACCAGACAATGGGCCAAAACGGTCAACGACTAGGGCCGTTGGTATCACTTCAAAGATGCCATCGTTGCGCCAGCCATAGAAATAGTAGCGCACGGTGGACACTGGCGGGAAATCATTGGGCAGCATACGCCACGCACACCCGGCGCTGGCGATGTACAAAATGGCATCCAGAACATCGCGCATCGCCGTGCTGCGCGGACGACCAGTTGTTTTAGGCGGCGGCAGGAATGGCGCGATCAAACCCCATTCCTGATCAGTTAAATCGCTTGCATAGCGTCCCGAATGCCGTTCATATCGGGCGCGAGTGGTTTCCGTCCAGGCCATTGTGATCTCCCTCGAATCTTATCAATCCGATTGAATCACAACTCGCTGAAATCACTCAATTAGTTTTGGATCAGACACTAAGATATCCACCATCTGGCGATCACCGCCGGGTTGGCGTTCCAGCTTGCGCTGGACCCGTCGGATTGCCGCAGGCAAATCCCATTCCCTGAACGGCGCGCCATTGCGCAAAGCGCCCGGCTTGCGCGCAAGAACGGGTAAATAATGCAGGGGATCATAGATGGTTTTGCCGCGTCCGAAGGCGCGCGTATGGCTGCCAACAATGCGGCCCTCCTGCCAGCATTCCAGCCGGTCAGCGTAGGCCCGAATATCCATCGGTCGGCCAACCGCGCGGGCATCGACCGGGTAGCGGTTGTTGTCGAAGCGGATCAGGCAGGTTTTGGAGACAGCGGCCGGAACAGCATGGAACCCATCAAACGGGCCAACATAGGGCACAAGGCTCGCGCGCTCTTTTTCGAACACTTCCCAGATTGTTTTGTCGCGCATGTCCGGATGCGTGTTGGCCCGGCCATATGCCAGGCAACGATCCTCCAGCCAGGCGTTCAACTCAGCGTAGGATTTAAACTTTGGTCGCGGCACAAAGAACCTTCGCCGGAGCACGCCGACCTGGTTCTCAACCTGACCCTTCTCCCAACCCGAAGCAGGCGTACAAGCGACAGGATCGACCAGATAGTGTCCGCACATCTGTTGGAACCGGCGATTGTAGGCCCGCTCCTTGCCAACAAGAATCGCGTCCACCGCCGTCTTCATGTTATCGTAAATCCCGCGCACACAGGCCCCGCCGAAGAAGGCGAACGCTTTATCATGTGCGTCAAACACCATCTCTTGCGTCTCGCGGGGATAAGCGCGAACAAACGGCATCCGGCTGTGGCAGAGGCGAACATGCGCCACCTTGACGGTCGTGGTCGCGCCATCAATCAGGACAACTTCCTGGCTCCAGTCGAACTGATACGCCTCACCGGGATCAAAGCTCAGCGGAACATAAGCATCAGCGGATGCGGCCCGCGTCGCCTTCGACCAACTGGCCGCATAGCGCCGTACCGCATCATAGCTGCCGTCGTATCCTTGGTTGCGCAGTTCTTCATATACCCGGACAAGCGTCAGGCGTTCGCGCCTAGAATGCCGAGTATTGTCGGCCAGCATATCATCCAATTGAGAACGCCAGGGATCGATCTTCGGACGCGGTTGGGTGGAACGGTCATAGCTGAACTCCGTCGCACCAGAACGTATCACCTTGCGCACTGTGTTCCGTGAAACCCGAAGCTCCCGGCATATTTGCTTGATCGACTTCCCCTGAATGAAATGCGCGCGCCTGATCTTTGCAACGTCTCCACAACCAACATCCCCAACTCGCTCCCTCAAATCTTTGAAGGAGCATCTGTACAGAACTATCAGGGGGGTCACTTTTGGACGCCGATTACCCCAATAATGGGGTCAACTTTGCATCCTATCCACAACCGGCATTTCTCTATCTCGCCGAATAGGAACGTGAGGTATTCCGCGTTGGCTGGTCCAAGTTCCAATCGCCCAATTCACGCCAAAAAATGCCAAGGCCAGCGGCTGCTCGTATTGTCAGCGCTTGGTGCCGCCCTATTGGCCGCCTCCGGTGGATTGTCCCGAAGCATTGTTATACTGACTACGCTGATCGAAGTGTTCTGGCTCTACGCCAACAAGATTTTCATTGGTGCTGTAAGTCAACGTCAATGCTCCGCCAATAACGGAACTGGCGACGACAACACCTAAAAACAGCACGGCTGCCGCGAGCACGACCCAGTCAGTCGTTACACTTCCCGCTTCGGTTCGCCTAAATTGTGCTAATTTCTGAAGCACTCTTACCTTCCTACTCGCAACTACGTCGGCAATTGCCAGGTCGCTTGGGCAGACCAATGACCGGGGCTTCCGGCAAATTCATCTTTAATACTCCAACTCGTTACAGCCAGGTCACGCAGTAAATTGTAGCCACATACAAAGATGATATTTCGCGTCGACTGAGGCCAGATTGCGGCGACAAAACATCCCAAAAATCGTCCAAGCACGTTTGTCGGTTTTAGGCCACAGTCGACCCATGGGCAGTTTTTTCGCAAGACAATCAGAGGGTCCGCCGCGGATGGGCAACACGAAGGATAACGCGAAAGTGAATGCAGTATTCGTTATTTCCGAGGTCCGTGAGTTGTAGGATTGCGCTTTCGAAAGAACGCACCTGCTGAACGCGCACTGCGGTCTCGTGATCGAAGTCATAGAGGCTGTTGCACAAGACCTCGTGCAAATGCCGCGTTTTGTGCCCGCCGCGCGTGTCCTTTATGTCGAGATAGACCTGATACCGATGCGGCGCTGTGAAAATGCAGCACAGCATTGTATAATACATTTTGTAGTACCAGTCGTCATGGTCCTGATCAAAACGTTCGTGATCAAGCATGCTCTTGTCAGGGATCAATACTCCTCGGAAACGAAGCTTCGGGTATTCTAGAATCAGCAAAATCAGTGCGCGGTAGAAATCCAGCTTCCCGTTCGAGACTTTCGTCCACCTAACCTCGAAGCCGGGTGCGAGCCCGTGTATCGGACGGGGGTGATATCGCCAATAGCTTCCAAAGTCGCTAATGGGTTTAGCAATCCGGCCTTTTGTCCCCTTTTGTCGGGGTGTCGGGTGCCCGTGTGGCAGATGTAGCAGGTATCAAACTGTCAATCTCGCGAACCTGTCCGTTGACAGCAGCAAACGAAATGATGAGGATGATTTTTACAGTGACATGATCTCAGAACGCAGTCCGCAGGTAGGAAGAGTACGATGATAGCGCCTTGGCACAGATTGCCGCGAGTGATGAATTGCGCGCTCCTGATTGTGGGATTGCTCTTGCAACCTGCGTTTGCGCGGGCCGAATCTGAGACCAAATTCAAGCGAATCCCCACGCAGTTCATCGCAGCCTTAGCTGATCCCAACGCGACCTCTGGGAGCAATGCCCAATCTTGGGGTCTGTGGACCAAGGACCCGGGCCCTCGGGGGGTGTGGCTGAGCCTCTATCCCGTTATCAAGGTTGCGGGTGGATACGCCTCTGCAGGTTGGAAATTCGACAGTTCTGATTGGTGGCTTGAGGAACATGGCCTGATAATGGAGCAGCCGGAATTCCCGGTCGCCCCTGGCAAATACATGGTGACAGGTGGCCGTGCGGTAACGACCGTGCTAACTGTACATCCAGCCGATGACGTCGGCGCACAGCGCTGGGAGCTTGCCGACAACGCAAAGCTCATTGATGTGACCCACCTGGCGTGCCGCTCTGCGCGTTACACTCCGGCGGCGGCCGACGGTACGTGTTCTCCGACGAAAACCCAAAAGGCAGCTTTTCCGGTTTCTCCAGGGGCTTCAATGCCGCCAGTTGAGGGTTGCAACAAGAAAGATTACGCCGTTCTCTTTGTAATCGGAGTGGCCGTGGCAAACTGATTGCCACTTAAGCCCCTACTCTTCAGGGGAACAAACATATCCCCAGGACTGGCTGGGCAACAATAATGCACAGTTAAGGCAATTCAGGGCAAGCGCTGTGCAGATATCTTCACGGTGCGATGTGTATTTTTCAACCGCTACTTCTGGTTGTTTGGGACATAATGGTGACACGGATATCGGGGGAGTTGCCGAATACTCACCTAAGTCATTGAAAACAGTGGTGAGCCGTGCAGGATTCGAACCTGCGACCCACTGATCAAGAGAAATGTAAGAACCGTTTCGCTAGAAAACGCCAGATGACGCCCGTTCGACAAAAACACATGTAAATCATTGGTTTATGTTGACACGCCCCACGCTGTGCAACGCATCAATTTCCCCGACGAAACCGACTAGATCGAGCCTGGTGAATTTTTTTGTCGCGGCTGATATCGGCCGCCGAAATAACTCGAACAATTCTGCCTTCATAACTTTTGCCTGCGGTTCAATTCGGCGCTCTGGCAAATTTTTGCCACAAAGGCTAAGCTATTCGGCAGCCAGTTGTCCGATGTCTTCGAGAGCTTCCGTTCAGCAAGAAATTCGTTTAAATGATTGGCGGCTCCGGGTCTTGGGGAGAATTGCTATGAAAGTTGCCACAATTCTGAATCAGAAAGGTCAGGATGTGATCAGCGTTCGGCCAACCGAAAAGATAGAGACGCTATCGCATCGGCTGCGGCTAGCGCGGATCGGTGCCATGGTCGTGTTGGGAAAGAACGATGAACTGATCGGCATCGTTTCGGAACGTGACGTGGTTCACGGCATCGCCAAGCATGGCGCCGACTGCCTGCAGCTGACCGTGGCGGACTTGATGACCAAGCGGGTTGTCACCTGCACGCCGCAGGACAACGTTGCCCGCATCGCGAAACAGATGACCGAGAACCGTGTCCGCCATTTACCGGTCGTGGATGGGGCCAAACTGGTCGGCGTGGTCAGCGTTGGGGACGTGGTTAAGAATAGGCTCGAAGAAATGTCGCTGGAGGCCAGCGTGCTGCGTGACCTCGCGATAGCCGGCCATTAAAGTCATTTTGCCTCGATGCAAGTGGTGAGCCGTGCAGGATTCGAACCTGCGACCCACTGATTAAAAGTCAGTTGCTCTACCAACTGAGCTAACGGCCCACTCGAAGCGTCTGCCTAACCTTGGCCCTAAAAAGGGTCAAGCAAATTCCTCGCCGCGGCTTTCCAATCAATGCCGCGCGCGCTATAGCGCGCCTGATGAAAAATACCAGATTATCCGGCGGCCTTGAATTCATGAAAATGCATGGTCTTGGCAATGACTTTGTAGTCATCGATTCACGGCGGCAATCGGCTGTGGTTACGCCGCAACTGGCCCGCGCCCTGGGCGACCGGCACCGTGGCGTCGGCTTTGATCAGCTGGCCGAGATCCGCACCGCGCATGACGCCGATATTGAACTGGATTTCTGGAATGCCGATGGATCGGTGGCCCAGGCCTGCGGCAATGCCACGCGTTGCGTCGCCCAACATGTCATGGCCGAAACCGGGGCTGCGGCGATCACCATTCGCACTTTGCGCGGCATTCTTGACGCCTGCTCGCAAGGCGACGGTCTGGTCAGTGTGAATATGGGGGTGCCGCAACTGGACTGGAAAAATATTCCATTGGCCAGCGACATCGACCCGCAGCACCTGCCGATCAACGGTGATCCGATGGCGGTTGGCATGGGCAACCCGCATTGTGTATTTTTCGTTGACGACGCCGACACCATAGACATTGCAGGCCGTGGTGCCGTGGTCGAGCACGACCCGCTTTTTCCTGAAGCCACGAATGTCGAATTCGCGCAAGTGCGCACGCGCGACGATATCCGCATGCGGGTTTGGGAACGCGGCACCGGCATAACCCTGGCCTGTGGTTCCGGCGCCTGTGCAACGGCGGTGGCCGCAAACCTCCGAGGCCTGACCGGCAAGCGCGTGAATATGCAGGTCGATGGCGGCTGGCTGACGCTGGATTGGCGAGCCGACGGGGTTTGGATGACCGGCCCCAGTGCGCATGTCTTCACCGCAACGCTGGAACCGGCGTTTCTGGAGCACTTGTGATGGCCGGGATTTCGCCGATCTTCGCCACCCACGGATGCCGGCTGAATGCCTATGAAACCGAGGCGATGAAAAAGCTGTCGGCAACTGCCGGTATCACCAACACCGTCGTGGTCAACAGCTGCGCTGTCACATCCGAAGCGGTCCGAAAGGCCCGCCAGGAAATTCGCAGGCTGCGCAAGGCCCACCCGGGCGCGCGGCTAGTGGTCACGGGATGCGCGGCGCAGATCGAACCGGGCACATTTTCGGCGATGCCCGAAGTCGACATGGTCATTGGAAATGTCGAAAAGATGCGGCCCCGCACCTGGGCCAGCATGGCCCGCGATTTCGGCGGCGAAACCGAACCTGTTCAGGTCAACGACATCATGTCGGTCACCGAAACCGCAAGCCACCTGATCGACGGCTTTGGCACCCGGTCACGCGCTTACGTGCAGATCCAGAACGGCTGCGATCACCGCTGCACGTTTTGCATCATCCCGTATGGCCGCGGCAACTCGCGATCGGTGCCAGCAGGCGTCGTGGTCGAGCAGATCATGCGTTTGGTGGACCGTGGCTTTAACGAGGTTGTCCTGACCGGCGTTGACCTTACCAGCTGGGGCGCTGATCTTCCCGCGCAGCCCAGATTGGGCGATCTGATCATGCGAATTCTTCGTTTGGTGCCCGATCTGCCGCGGCTTAGAATATCATCGATCGACTCGATCGAAGTTGACGAAATGCTGATGGTTGCCATCGCCACAGAGCCGCGCCTGATGCCGCATCTGCACCTTTCGCTGCAGTCTGGCGACAACCTGATCCTGAAGCGCATGAAGCGACGCCATAGTCGTGATGACGCCATCCGGTTCTGCGAGGACGCGTGTCGGCACCGCCCCGGGATCACCTTTGGTGCCGACCTTATCGCTGGCTTTCCGACCGAAACCGAGGCGATGTTTGAAAATTCGCTAAAGCTGGTGCAAGACTGCGGGCTGACCTGGCTTCATGTTTTTCCGTATTCGCCAAGGCCCGGAACGCCGGCGGCAAGGATGCCGCAAGTTCACCGCAACACCATCAAACAGCGCGCGTCGCGGCTCAGGTCTGCCGGGCGGGGCCGGCTCAGCTTTCATTTGAACCAGCAGATTGGACGGGTGCACAAAGTATTGATGGAAAGCCCAAACCTGGGACGCACCGAGCAGTTTGCCGAGGTCACGCTGGACGTGGATCAGCCGGTCGGGACCATCTTGGCGGCGAAAATCACCGATACCATCGACGGCCGGTTGGTAGCGCAGAAATTGTGATGGGCGCCTTAAAATCTGAACTGGATATTGCGCGTCAAAGTCAGGAAAACTGAGTCGGCGTTCGCGGTGGCCACGGCCGACCCCGAAGACGCACGGTGGCTGTAGCCAAGCAGCATATCCCAATCCGCTGTCAGCTCTCGCGAATAAGTCGCTGACACTGTCGCCCGATTCAAAGTTGCCGCCGCCCCGGCACCAGCATCTTCCGAGCGGCTAACATTCAACGCCAAATTCAAGCCTGCTGATGCGCTCAGCGTTCGACCATAGTTGATACCCAAGCTTACCACCCTTCAATTTAGCGAATTAAGCTTGCCATCTGTCCACATGCTGTGATTCAAGGAGTCTCCTGTTATAGAATTGGAGATGTTGTATGGTTGTTTCATTGGGTTTTTCTGGGGTAAACGAAGCTATCAAGGCTGATTTTATAGAGCGGCTTCCAAAGTTTCATAAATCCCGCTGCGAAGGCCTTACACTGCTTTCGAGCATCGTTCTTGATGTGCGAAGTGCGAATTTGATGGAATTATCGGCGGCTTTACCGCGTCACATCGGCACAAAAGATCATCGGTACCAGTATGTTTCCCGTGTTTTGAGCAATTCCCACATTGATTGCGCGGAAATCATGCAGTCCTATGCTGGAGATGTATTCACCCGTTTGGCCTCCAACGGAGAGACCATCGTTTTGATGATGGATCAAAGCCATATCAATGACGGACATGAAGTCTTGATGCTGTCAGTGCGCATGCGTGATAGCGCCTTGCCTGTGGCTTGGCGCGTGCGCAAGACAAAAGGCAATATTGGGTTTTCTCTCCAAAAAGAGTTACTGGACAGCATTCAGGATTGGATGCCTGAAGGGGCTGATGTCATGTTAACGGGTGATCGATTTTATGGCACAGAAAGGTTAATCCATTGGTGTCAGGACGCTGGTTGGGGATATCGTATTCGCCTGAAGGGCAACCTGACTTTGCAGCACCAAGGTGGCGAGCTGTCTTGCATTGAAATCCGGGAGCTGATGCCGCAAGGGCTTATAAACGCGGAACTTTATGGATCAGGTGTGTTTACGAATATCGGAGTATTGCACGACGATGGTCACCCTGAGCCCTGGATCATCGCTATGAATGCAAAGCCTTCACAATACACGGTTCTCGATTATGGAATGCGATGGGGTATTGAAGCTATGTTCTCGGACTTCAAGACCCGTGGATTTGGCATCGCGCAAAGCCAAATCAAAAAGCCAGACCGACTGGAAAGGCTTATCCTTGTCATGGCAATAGCCATGTACTGGGCGGTTTCAACGGGCGCAGCAGATGAACAAATAGTCGCCGAAAGCGGCGAAAAAAGGGGATTCGCAAAACCCGAAGATCACTCTGCTCCCTCTTCAAACAGGGCCTGCGGTTCCTGCGCAGATGCTTCATAGGATATGAGAAAATCCCTAAATTATGGCAAGTTTTGATTTTTTGAAGGGTGGTAAGATACCCAAGCTCGAAACCTTGACATCCTGATCAAGCGTATTGGTGGTCAGTGACTGGTTCAAATCAACTGACAGCGACCCGGTTGGAAGGTTTTGCTGATAGGCAGCCTTGCCAAGTAACTGTACACCGCTACCGGTTGTATTGTTGACTTCAAGGCTTGCTGTCAACGATCCATCGGGTAAATCCAGCGTCCGGCCAAATGTCAGCGCCGTCGAGGTGGTCGAACCTGAATCATCGACGTTGACACCCCCGAATATGGTTCCGTCGGGCAAGTCCCGCACAAGATCGACACCGCCGAAAAATCCGCTCTCTGTCACAGGGCCACCGGCAACGGAATCTTTTTCCCGATACCCGATGTTGCCATTTAGCGTCAGCGAACTCGCCAGATCATGGCTAACAGCAACATTGTAGGCCGTTGTCTGTGACTCGGTCGTTATGGGCGGCGTGGCGCCTGAAACATAGTCGGTATAAGAGGCTGACAGCGTTCCTTGAGTAGATGGTGACAGGCGCAAATTCGCACTCACACCAACCCGTGTGGTTGTCGAGTCAAACAGCGCCGGGTTGGTCGTACCGGCGAAATCGTTGTCTGTGTAGGACGCCGTGAGCGAAAATCCCACAGGTGCATTAACACCGGTATTGAATACCAGATTGTCAATCGGCATTGAATGTTGACCCCCTATCGGCGCCCAAAAATTACCCTCCTTTTGTGCTGAGCTGGCCCGTTGCTGCGTAGTCTCCATATAACGCAGCGGCGGCGGGCCAGCGTGGTTTCGGTTAAGGATCAGGCTCGGTTTTTGAAACGCCAGCTTTCGTTTCCAGTTTCGACGATCTCGCAGTGATGCGTGAGGCGGTCGAGCAGTGCGGTGGTCATTTTCGCATCACCGAAGACGCTCGGCCATTCGCCAAAGTCGAGGTTGGTTGTGACGATGATTGAGGTGCGCTCATAGAGTTTGCTGATCAGATGGAACAGAAGCTGTCCACCGGTCTGGGCGAAGGGCAGATAGCCCAACTCGTCCAGGATCAGGAAGTCGAGGCGAGAGATCAGATCTGCCGTTCGTCCCTGCCGTTCTGCACGGGCTTCGGTATCCAGTTTGTTCACCAGATCGACGCCATTGAAGAACCGCCCGCGACGGCCGTTTCGGATGCAGGCGCGGGCAATACTGACGGCGAGGTGGGTTTTGCCGGTTCCGGTTCCGCCGATCAGCACGAGGTTGCGCTGGTGATCCAGGAAGTCTCCCGCAGCCAGATCACGGATCAGAGTCTCGTTGATCTCGGTCGCCTCGAAGTCGAACTCTTCCAGTTCCTTGACCAGCGGCAGTTTGGCAATTGTCATCTGATATTTGATGGAGCGCGCCTGCTTCTCGCTGATCTCGGCATTCAGCAGATCCCCAATGATCTGTTGCGGTTCATGCTGGCGCTTGACTGCGGTGGTAATAATCTCATCGTAGGAGGCCTTCATTCCGTAGAGCTTCAGCTTTCCCATCGCGTCGAGCAGGTCTGAGCGTTCCATCTGTTTTTCTCCTCAAGCTGTCATATCGGTCGCAATCGGCGGCAGGCTCGCAGTTCAGCCGCAGCGCATCCGGGGTTGTGATTGTCAGGGGCGGCGGCGGTTCCCGGTGCCGAGCCAGAATGTTCAGGACAACTCCTGCGGAATGAACATTGTGCGACAGTGGCTCAGAACAGGCGGCTTCGACGGCCTCCAGACCATCGGTCAGGATGGCACCTAAGATATCCATCATCTGGCGATCACCGCCGGGTTGGCGTTCCAGCTTGCGCTGGACCCGTCAGATTGCCGCAGGCAAATCCCATTCCCTGAACGGCGCGCCATTGCGCAAAGCGCCCGGCTTGCGCGCAAGAACGGGTAAATAATGCAGGGGATCATAGATGGTTTTGCCGCGTCCGAAGGCGCGCGTATGGCTGCCAACAATGCGGCCCTCCTGCCAGCATTCCAGCCGGTCAGCGTAGGCCCGAATATCCACCGGTCGGCCAACCGCGCGGGCATCGACCGGGTAGCGGTTGTTGTCGAAGCGGATCAGGCAGGTTTTGGAGACAGCGGCCGGAACAGCATGGAACCCATCAAACGGGCCAACATAGGGCACAAGGCTCGCGCGCTCTTTTTCGAACACTTCCCAGATTGTTTTGTCGCGCATGTCCGGATGCGTGTTGGCCCGGCCATATGCCAGGCAACGATCCTCCAGCCAGGCGTTCAGCTCAGCGTAGGATTTAAACTTTGGTCGCGGCACAAAGAACCTTCGCCGGAGTACGCCGACCTGGTTCTCGACCTGACCCTTCTCCCAACCTGAAGCAGGCGTGCAGGCAACAGGATCAATCAGATAATGCCCGCACATCTGTTGGAACCGGCGATTGTAGGTCCGCTCCTTGCCAACAAGAATCGCGTCCACCGCCGTCTTCATATTGTCATAGATACCCCGCGCACAGGCCCCGCCGAAAAAGGCGAACGCTTTATATGGGCGTCAAACACCATCTCCTGCGTCTCGCGCGGATAGGCCCGAACAAACGGCATCCGGCTGTGGCAGAGGCGAACATGCGCCACCTTGACGGTCGTGGTCGCGCCATCAATCAGGACAACTTCCTGGCTCCAGTCGAACTGATACGCCTCACCGGGATCAAAGCTCAGCGGAACATAAGCATCAGCGGATGCGGCCCGCGTCGCCTTCGGCCAACTGGCTGCATAGCGCCGTACCGCATCATAGCTGCCGTCGTATCCTTGGTTGCGCAGTTCTTCATATACCCGGACAAGCGTCAGGCGTTCGCGCCTAGAATGCCGAGTATTGTCGGCCAGCATATCATCCAATTGAGAACGCCAGGGATCGATCTTCGGACGCGGTTGGGTGGAACGGTCATAGCTGAACTCCGTCGCACCAGAACGTATCACCTTGCGCACTGTGTTCCGGGAAACCCGAAGCTCCCGGCATATTTGCTTGATCGACTTCCCCTGAATGAAATGCGCGCGCCTGATCTTTGCAATCGTCCCACAACCAACATCCCCAACTCGCTCCCTCAAATCTTTGAAGGAGCATCTGTACAGAACTATCAGGGGGGTCACTTTTGGACGCCGATTACCCCAATAATGGGGTCAACTTTGCATGCCTATCCACACAATCAGAAACAAAACCACCCGCAGCACCGGCCACAGCCGCACTCGCGCGGTAAAGCGGTCAACATAGTCCCAGGCTAATATTGCCCCGGCCAGCCCAAACAGTGCCCCAGACGCGCCCACCATTGGCTGGATGCTGTCTGACAGCAGCGCAAACCCGGCAGCACCGCCCAATACAGAAGACGTGTAAAGCACCAGAAAGCGCAGCTGACCGATCCTCGGGATAACCAGCATACCCAGACTGAATAGGGTGAACATGTTGACCAGCAAGTGAATGATTCCCGCATGTAAGAAAGCGTAAGTTACGAACATTAGATAAGGTTGGGTGGTGAAATTCGGCCGCCAGCCCGTCAACAACCCGATCCAGAACCCGCCATTTTGATAGGCCAGACTGCGCCAGCGCTGTATCCCCCAGATGCCATAGTCTGCCACGGTCAATACAATTTCCACCGCCAGGCATATCAGAAACAGGGCCCACAGAATGTAGGAGCGTTGGATCTTCAGGCGAATACGCATGTGTTCAGTCATTGCACCAAAATCGCCAATGTCCGGCACTCTTGCAAGTCACTCAGTCCCAACGCCTTTGCAATGGCTCAGAGAGGCACAAAACCGGGAACGCGGCGAAGGCTGGCATTCATGAAGCGCTGCAGACGCGCATCCGCGTCAGCCATCGTTTCTGTTTCGATGACCGGAGTTACAAACCGGATCAGCGCCCCATCGGTCCGGCCAGTGGTCAGGCTGCTGACAAGCACCCTGATCTTGGCGGTCACGTCGTTTGTCACGCGGCTTCCGTGCTGCTCGAACCAATAATAAACCAGCTGCTTTGTCGTGCCCTTTTGGATGACGGCGCGATTCACCTCGAATACGCCATATGCTGTGTCCGACATATCGACTTCATAGGGGTCCAAGCTAAAAATTTCCCAGCCGCCAACCGGCAGGCATATCTCGGGGTAATGGATACCCGACCCAGATGTTTGATCTTCATAGAAGGCGATGAAAAAATTCACATGGGCCGCCTCGGCGGTCTTTGTATATGTGGAATTCACATAATCGTCGGCCGCCAAAACCGCTTCCACGCCTTCATCAAGGCGCGCGGGAAAGCCATTCCAGCCGTCAAAATTGCGCGGAAACAGAACAAACGGGCTCTGGTCAACCTCCAGGCGTTCTGCCGCAGGTGCGTAGACCCAGGCTCCCGATACCGCGCCGGTCAACAGCGCAGCGGTGACAAGGCCGGCGGAAAGTCTGATTTGGAAAACACGGTTCAGGATTTGCCCGAAATTCGTGAAATCAAGGTCAATCGTATCGGCCAGCGGCTTGGGATCAGGTGTCAATTTCTGCAGCACAATGGCTTATCACCCTTCAATTTAGCGAATTAAGCTTGCCATCTGTCCACATGCTGTGATTCAAGGAGTCTCCTGTTATAGAATTGGAGATGTTGTATGGTTGTTTCATTGGGTTTTTCTGGGGTAAACGAAGCTATCAAGGCTGATTTTATAGAGCGGCTTCCAAAGTTTCATAAATCCCGCTGCGAAGGCCTTACACTGCTTTCGAGCATCGTTCTTGATGTGCGAAGTGCGAATTTGATGGAATTATCGGCGGCTTTACCGCGTCACATCGGCACAAAAGATCATCGGTACCAGTATGGTTCCCGTGTTTTGAGCAATTCCCACATTGATTGCGCGGAAATCATGCAGGCCTATGCTGGAGATGTATTCACCCGTTTGGCCTCCAACGGAGAGACCATCGTTTTGATGATGGATCAAAGCCATATCAATGACGGACATGAAGTCTTGATGCTGTCAGTGCGCATGCGTGATCGCGCCTTGCCTGTGGCTTGGCGCGTGCGCAAGACAAAAGGCAATATTGGGTTTTCTCTCCAAAAAGAGTTACTGGACAGCATTCAGGATTGGATGCCTGAAGGGGCTGATGTCATGTTAACGGGTGATCGATTTTATGGCACAGAAAGGTTAATCCATTGGTGTCAGGACGCTGGTTGGGGATATCGTATTCGCCTGAAGGGCAACCTGACTTTGCAGCACCAAGGTGCAGGGGAATCGCATGAAGGTTATGTCCGGAGAATTTGCAGTAAGAACCGATTGTTCCATCCGGCCTTTTTGCGCATGACCCTGAGCGATTTTTTATCTTTTGCCTTGTTGAGCAGATTCATTGCCATGTGTTTGATGACGGCAAAATTCTTGGGGCCGTGATCCTTACGAACACGGCTGTCATCATCGCGGAATGTGACGTCGAGCACCCAGTGGAGGCGGTTTTCAATCCCCCAATGGGAGCGTACCGCATGGGCAAAGCGCGGCGCATCTTTCGGTAGAGACGAGATGAAGTATCGGGTTTGTTGTGTTGTTTTCCCGTTGCTTTCACGGATCGAGACAACGCGACCAATACTGGTCAGGCCCGCCCAACCCGGATGGCGCTCTTGCAGCCATTCTATGGTGTCACTCTGGGTGTAGGTCCGGGTCTCAATCCGACCTTTATCGCCATCAACAGTCTGTAACGACGCAGTATTTTCATGCTCCCTCTCTTCAAACCACAGTTTCACATCCTCAAAAAGGCTGCTCTGATTTCCCTTGAGCGCCAGCACGTAGTCGGCCCCCTTGTCGCGGATTTTGCAGGCAATCTGGCGTTGGCACCCCATCGCGTCCAGCGTCACGATCGCGCCCTCAACGTGGAGCAAATCCAAGAGCAATGGAATGTCCTTGATCTCGTTCTTTTTGTGCGCACTTGCCCGCTGACCCAGTACCAGACGCAGATCATCACAGTAGGCCGAGATCAAATGCAGAGGTGTTTCACCACCGGCCTTTGACCCGCGCATCGTCTTGCCATCGACGGCCACAATCGAGCCTTCAACGCGTCCCGCCAGGCCAGCAGCCCATTGCGCAAAGGCTGTACTGAACTTCTCCGGATCAAGCAGCCGAAACACCGTTGAAAGCGTGTCATGCGAGGGAATGCCGTGCTCAAAAGGGGCCAATTTGCGCAGAAACTTCAGCTTTTCTTCACCATATTCGACAATATCAACGACACTCTCGCCGCCCGAGACCACCGCACACAGGCTTAAAAGCAGGATCTCATCAAGCGGGTAAAGCACCTTCGCCTGCTGGCGAGGGTCAGGGATGGCCGAAATAACAGATTGAAATGATGTAGTCTTTTCCAAAGCAAGTCCTCCAGATGCGTGTTCTGGTGACATTGAATCAGACGTTGATGCACGTAGCAAACACGGGCCAGCTATTCATGCGATACCCCTGCACCAAGGTGGCGAGCTGTCTTGCATTGAAATCCGGGAGCTGATGCCGCAAGGGCTTATAAACGCGGAACTTTATGGATCAGGTGTGTTTACGAATATCGGAGTATTGCACGACGATGGTCACCCTGAGCCCTGGATCATCGCTATGAATGCAAAGCCTTCACAATACACGGTTCTCGATTATGGAATGCGATGGGGTATTGAAGCTATGTTCTCGGACTTCAAGACCCGTGGATTTGGCATCGCGCAAAGCCAAATCAAAAAGCCAGACCGACTGGAAAGGCTTATCCTTGTCATGGCAATAGCCATGTACTGGGCGGTTTCAACGGGCGCAGCAGATGAACAAATAGTCGCCGAAAGCGGCGAAAAAAGGGGATTCGCAAAACCCGAAGATCACTCTGCTCCCTCTTCAAACAGGGCCTGCGGTTCCTGCGCAGATGCTTCATAGGATATGAGAAAATCCCTAAATTATGGCAAGTTTGGATTTTTTGAAGGGTGGTAAGGCACAATGGCCATCAGAAACAGAACCGAAATGCAGGCTATGAATATCACCCAGCCCTCGAAAAAGTGCAAAAACCCTTCCGCCTGTTCGATGCCATACTGGTTCACCAGAACGCCAATCACGCCAATTCGAAACGAATTCATGAAGACCGTCAGGGGTGCCGCTGAAAGCAACAGAACCGCCTTGTGCCAAACCGGACCCCGGTAAAGAATTGCAAACAGATAGGAAAACGACAGGATCGGGAACAAATAACGCAGACCCGAACAGGCCTCGGCGACCTGGAGCTTATAGACGCCCAGGTCAATGATATTGCCTTCCAGAAACACCGGCACACTGTGAATCCCGGAGCAATACTGGACCACAGAAACGGTCGAATAATCTGACTGTCGCGGAGTAAAACTCCGCCATTCTAACGCCTGAGGCAAACGAGCTGAGGGCGGGGAGATGTATTCTGTGGAATTGTACAGCCGGGTTCGGCGTGCGTGTCATGTCGGTGGGATGAGTGAGCGGGCGGCGGCCGGTCATTTCGGGATAGACCGCAAGACTGTGTCAAAAATTCTGAAGCATGCGGTGCCACCGGGGTATCGCAGGAATGGGCCACCAGCCCGTCCAAAGCTTGACCCGTTCATTCCGCTCATCAACCAGATATTGGAAGAGGATAAGTCGCGGCTCAAGAAGCAGCGGCATACGTCGAAGCGGATATATGAGCGTCTGCGTGATGAACATGGCTTCACCGGCGGGATCACGATTGTGACCGACTATGTTCGCGAGAAGAAGCGCCGGACTCGGGAAGTGTTCGTGCCGCTGTCGCACGCGCCAGGCCACGCCCAGGTTGATTTTGGTGAGGCGCTTGGCGAGATTGGCGGGGTCGTGCGCAAGCTGCACTACTTTGCAATGTCTCTGCCGCACTCGGACGCGTTCTTCATCAAGGCCTATCCGGCGGAGACAACCGAGGCCTTTTGCGATGGCCATGTCTCAGCCTTTGCGTTCTTCGGCGGCGTGCCGCTGTCAGGGCTCTACGACAACACCACGATCGCGGTGGCACGGATTCTCGGGGACGGAAAACGGCAACGCACCAGAACCTTTGCTGAGTTGCAGTCGCATTACCTGTTCGAAGACAGGTTCGGCCGTCCTGGCAAGGGCAACGACAAGGGTAATGTCGAAGGCACAATCGGTTATGGCCGGCGGAACTTCCTGGTGCCGATGCCGCGCTTCGACAGTTTCGATGACCTGAACGTCCGGCTGGAGGAGCAATGCCTCAAACGTCAGGATGAGGTTCTGCGGGGTCATTCCGAGACTATCGGCGAGCGGCCGATGCGCGACCTCGACGGCCTGATGGCGCTGCCGCCTGTACCCTACGATGCCTGCGAGAAAGTCAGCACGCGGGCGACGTCGATCTCGATGGTCCGCTATCGCAACAACGATTACTCGGTGCCGGTCGCCTGCGCTCATCACGAGGTTCAGGTCCGCGGCTATGTCCACGAGGTCGTCATCGGCTGCGGCGCCGAGGTGATCGCCCGCCACCAACGGTCCTATGAGAAGGCTGATATGGTCTTCGATCCGATGCACTTCCTGCCGCTGCTGGAACAGAAGGTTGGCGCGCTGGACCAGGCGGCACCGCTGCAGGGCTGGGACCTGCCAGGGGAGTTTGCCACCCTGCACCGGCTGCTGGAAGCGCGCATGGGCAAGAAGGGCAAGCGCGAATACGTCCAGGTTCTGCGGCTGCTTGAGAGCTTCGAGATGGCGCACGTCCACGGGGCTATCAAACAGTCGCTGGAACTGGGCGCGATCGGCTACGATGCGGTCAAGCATCTGGTGCTTTGCCGGATCGAGAGGCGCCCGCCACGGCTCGATCTCGATATCTACCCATACCTGCCCAAAGCACTGGTCGAGACCACCAAGCCCGCGAGCTATATGAGCCTGATGACGCAGGTGCCGGCATGACCGATACACCGCAGGTTCTGCTGCAGCATCACCTAAAAAACTGCGCTTGCCGACATTCCTGGGCGAATATTCCAAACTTGCGCAACAATGCGCTGCTGAGAAGAAGGATCACGTCCAGTATTTACTGCGGCTCTGCGAACTTGAACTGATAGAGCGGGAACGCCGGATGATCGAGCGGCGCATCAAGGCCGCGAAGTTTCCAGCCACCAAGAGCCTGGACAGCTTCGATTTCAAGGCGATCGCGTCACTCAACAAGCCGCTCGTGCTGGAGCTGGCGCGCTGTGAATACATCGACAAATACCAGAACATCATTGCCCTGGGGCCAAGTGGCACCGGTAAAACCCATGTCGCACTGAGGCTGGGATTGGCCGCCTGCCAGAAGGGCCTCAAGGTCCGCTTCATAACCGCCGCATCACTGGTTCACGAATTGATCGAAGCTGTCGATGAACGCCGCCTGCAGAGGTTCCAAAAACAACTCACCAGCCAGAACCTTCTGATCATTGACGAGCTGGGCTTTGTCCCCTTGAGCAAAACCGGCGCTGAGCTGCTCTTCGAAGTCATCTCCCAATGCTATGAACGCGGCTCCATAATAATCACCTCAAATCTGCCGTTCGACGAATGGACCGAAATATTCGGATCCGAGCGCCTCACCGGTGCGCTCCTGGATCGCCTCACCCACCACGTCCATATACTGGAGATGAACGGCGACAGCTTTCGGCTAAAACAGAGCCGAAACGCCAGAGCCTGAACCCGGTCTGAACTTGATGGATGTTGGCCTTTGGCCAACATGCGCCTTGTCACGCGTTAGCTTTATGGGGAGCACACCCAACAAGGCGCGGCACCTCAACTGGCCCACTTTTACTCCGGCGAATGGCCCCTTTTTACGCCGGGATTGACAGCTCGATCCGACGTCCGGCCGACATTGTCCGTCTGCTTGGCATCACCCCAATTGCCACCGTGCCCTATATTCGAACCTTGCCTATCCGGTTAACGCCCATGACCGCTACATGTAGGGTGCCGCCACTCTCCCGAGTAAAGCTCGGCATAGGTTGGAGCAGAGGTGTCGCCCGCGATGCCGAGCAATGAGCGGAAGGCGTTGAACGGGTAGAACCGCCTGTTGAAGCGGAAGGTGAACTCGTTGAGGTAGGCTTGTAGGTGCTGGTGGCTAACGCCGTGGTGGATACCGATCAGCCACGTCTTCAGGTTGGCGAAAACCAGATGGATGATCGGCAGGTATTGCTCGGCAACCTCTGGATCACCACACTTGGCAACAGCGAAGTGCTCATAGCCGCGCTTACCGAGGCCAGCATAGCCGCTCCAATCGTCAGTAACGATCAGCGATCCCGGCGCGACGGTGCTCTCGACGAACCCACAGAGCGACTCGGCGCTACGGTCGAGCACGACGGCGAGCCGAACGCGTCCGGCATAGCGTCCGTCTTTCCGGTTGTCGAGCTTGGTGCCCGGCTTTCGATGACGCACCTCGATGGCACAGGAGACGGGAACCTTGTGGTGAACACCACGGCCTTCCCCACGCGTTGTTCGCCCGCCAACCCAGGTTTCGTCCACCTCAACATGGTTCTTGGGCTGTCCACCGATCCTGTCTTGGTTGGGCCGCACCATGCCCGAGCGGAGCTTGTGGAGAATTTGAAAGGCCGTCTCGTAGCGCGAAAGACCAAGTTGCCGCTGAAACTGCACGGCGGACATGCCGGGCGTCTGACTGGCGACCAGATAAGCGGCCCAGAACCAGACGTTCAGCGGAGTGTGGCTACGCTCCATCACTGTTCCCACCGTCAGCCCGGTGTTCTGGCGGCACTTGCGGCAGCGCAGGACGCCAGGGCGGTTTTCAAAGTGGAACGGCTCTCCCGCCGTGCCGCAGTGCGGGCAGGCAAAGCCGTCTCCCCAGCGGGCTTTCTCCAGGTAGGCGGCGCAGGCCGCATCATCGGGGAAAAGTCGCTGGAACTCGGGTAGCGAATGCGGGAATGGGAGCTCGGCGCGGTCGAGAACATCCATGGCGCGCTCCCCTATATCCGGTTTGCGCCCATTCTAGCTCTAGTGGGTGTGGGTGTAAACCGGATAGGCAAGATTCGAACTCCGATGGAATTGGTTTTGCGGCGGGCGATATTTGTTCTGGTATTTTTCGTAATGGTGATCGGTCTGCCAGCATTGATATTTGCGGTTCACACTTACTATCTGCCACTGGATCTCATCTACGAGCGGATCGCCGGAACAATTGGCGAAATACTTTGAGCCCTAAAAATTGCATGACCTGGTGTCTGTATAAAATGTAATCCGCATGGAACGACTTGAAGCCGCATTAGAAAAAGCCAGAAAAAACCGCGATGCGGTTCGTCCAGCCGTGCAAATTGCTAGCGGCAGAAAAGCCACCGATGCCGTGCTCGCGGATAAATGGGCCAATCTGAAAGAGATCAAGCTGTCGCTGCACACCGCGCGCAAAAACCGGATCTCCACTCTGACCAAAAGCACCAACTCAGGATCCTACGATTTACTACGCTCACGCACTCTGCGGTTGATGCTCGATAATGGCTGGTCAACGGTTGCAATTACATCGCCTAACAAGACCTGCGGCAAGACCACCATTTGCGCCAATCTTGCGCTAAGTCTGGCGCGGCAGTCTGATCTTCGGATAATCGTGCTGGATTTCGACCTGCATCGCCCGTCACTTCACAATATTCTTGGCTTCCGGCCGCAAATAAGCCTTCATGAAGTCATTTCGGGCGACCACCCGATCGGTGATGTATTGGTTCGTATTGGTGACAATGTCGCGTTCGGACTGAACGACAAAGGCGTCAGTGCTCCGTCCGAACTGCTGCAATCAAAACTCACCCGAGCCTTGTTGGATCAGGTCAAAGAGGAATTTTGTCCAGACTGTCGAGAACATTCTGAGTTGACCGGTTTATGTACCATATGAGTTGACCGCTTCTGTTGCGGTTTCTGGCCCTGTGGGGAAGTGGTCGGTCGCGGAGCGGCTGTCCACTTGTCCACAGGGCGCCGGTCGGTCGCGTCGAAGCGGGTCACGCGGCCTCGCGGGTTTGGCAGTCGATCGGTTGGCCATCGGCGTGGTATCGCGCCAGACATCGCGGTCCATGGAAGACGGCCATTGTGCCGTCGGGGTATTCGTGGACGCGGACCCTGGCCTTGACGTAATGGCGGCGGTGGCGGCCGGCGGGGATCTGAAGTGCCAGGCGCTTGTAGCGCACCGTGTTGTCGTTTGAGACGGTGCGTTCCTCGTGGATGCACAGGATGTCGTCGAGCGCGCCGGTGAAGGGGACGAAGGCGGTGCCCCGGTCCTCGGCCGGGGTCGCGAAGCGGGCGTTGTGTTGTGGCAGGAAGACCTCCTTGAGGAAGCGGTTGGCCTCGACCATGTCGGTGATGCCGGCGAGCCTGAGTTCCTGGGGCAGGCGCTTCTGCAAGGTGCCGAACATGCGCTCCGAGCGCCCCCTTGCCTCGGGCGAGTAGGCCGGGATCAGCTCGATGCCGAGCTGCGCCAGGGCGCGGCCGACCTGGGTCGGGGTGTCCTTGTCCACCTTGCCGCCGGCCTCGGGCGTGTTCCAGTAGTGGCTGGCGCGGTCGGCGTAGAGCGAGCAGAACAGGCCCTTGGTCCGGATCGCCTCGGACACCCCCTGGAAGCTCGACATGGTGCCCTCTTCGGCGACGAAGAAGGCCGAGTAGATATCGCTGGTCGCATCGTCCATGGTGACGATCAGGTCCCACCATCGACCGGGGACCCACTCGTGGCTCGAGCCGTCCTGGTGCAACATCATGCCGGGCAGGGCACGGCGCGGCCGCTTGCGCCGGTGCGCCCCACGCCTGGGCGCCGCGCGCCTGCGCCCATGGGCTTGCAAGCTCAGCCGCAGCCAGTTGTAGCTGCGCTTGAAGCCGTGATCGGCCACCAGCTTCTCGTGGAAGTGCTTGGCCGTGAAGTCCCAGTAGCGGGTGTCGAACAACTCCAGCACCCGCGCCACCTCGTCCACCGGCGCGCGCCGCGCCGAGAGGCGGCCCAGGCGGCGGTCGTAGAGACCGTCGGCTCCCTCCGCCTCGTAGCGGTCGCGCCAGCGCCGGAAGGTGCGCTCCGAGACACCCAGAACCTCCGCCGCCTCCGCCTGGCTCAAGCCACCCCGATGGGTGCACCCGTAAACCTCCTCGAACTTCATCAATCTCAGTCCCTGTACCTGCTCCGTCCGACGCATCGCCTCCCTCCATGGCTTGGAGGCGTTCTAAAACCGGACAGATCATCTGGTACATAAACCGGACATATCGCGTGTTACCGACAATGCCATGTCCGGGCCTGTTGACATGGGTTGCGACTCTTCATATACCGCGCGCACTTGGGCGTGCGAGGGTGACCTGGTGGCCCGATTGCAGAATTGAAGTGGTCATGATCCAGGCCGTGTCGGCCTTGATCCTCTGAAGCTCCACCGCGTCGTTCCCGCCGGAATTGGGGACATGCGGTTTTCGTGTTTTGCGAAACCGCAAGTCACGCTGAGACTAAAAATATGGTGCAATACGGGGAAAGAACCGGAATGCCAACGATCCAACAGCTGATCCGCAAACCGCGGCGGCCAAAAATCAAGCGCTCAAAGTCACTACACCTTGAGTCGTGCCCGCAAAAGCGTGGCGTCTGCACGCGCGTCTATACAACCACGCCGAAAAAGCCGAACTCGGCGATGCGCAAGGTTGCCAAAGTGCGCCTGACCAATGGTTTTGAAGTGATCAGCTACATCCCCGGCGAAAGCCACAACCTTCAGGAGCACTCGGTGGTCCTGATCCGTGGTGGCCGTGTCAAAGACCTTCCCGGCGTGCGTTACCACATTTTGCGCGGCGTGCTGGACACGCAGGGCGTCAAAGACCGCAAGCAGCGCCGTTCGAAATACGGGGCCAAGCGTCCGAAGTGACGCGAGCCCGTCCCGGACTTGATCCGGGACCTCGTGGTCACAAATTGAATCGATGAGATCCCTGATCAGTCTCGGGAATGCGAAGAAAAGAAACAAAGGGTAACGAAAAATGTCCCGCCGCCACGCCGCCGAAAAGCGCGAAGTTCTGCCCGATGCCAAATACGGTGATCGGATTCTGACGAAATTCATGAACAACCTGATGATCGACGGCAAGAAATCGATCGCCGAAAGCATCGTTTACAACGCCTTTGACCGGGTTGAGGACAAGCTCAAGCGGGCGCCGGTCGAGGTCTTTCACGAGGCGATCGAAAATATCAAGCCGTCGGTCGAGGTGCGCTCTCGCCGGGTCGGTGGCGCCACCTATCAAGTGCCTGTCGAAGTGCGCCCAGAGCGGCGCGAAGCGCTGGCGATCCGCTGGCTGATCAAGGCCAGCCGTTCGCGTAATGAAAACACCATGGAAGAGCGACTGGCCGGAGAGTTGGTCGACGCTGTGAACGGGCGCGGCACGGCGGTGAAAAGGCGCGAAGACACCCACAAGATGGCCGAAGCGAACAAAGCGTTCAGCCATTACCGCTGGTAATAAGATTCAGAGGCCCGGGCAATGCCACGTGAATATCCACTCGAGCGCTACCGAAACTTCGGCATCATGGCGCATATCGATGCCGGCAAGACCACTGCCACCGAGCGCATCCTGTATTACACAGGTAAATCCCACAACATCGGCGAAGTTCACGATGGCGCGGCGACGATGGACTGGATGGAGCAGGAACAGGAACGCGGCATCACCATCACCTCGGCGGCGACAACGACATTTTGGGAACGCACCGAGACCGGCCAGCCCGACGAGTCAGGTAAATCCAAAAAAGTCCGGATGAATATCATCGACACCCCCGGCCACGTGGATTTCACCATCGAAGTCGAACGCTCGCTGGCGGTGCTTGACGGCGCAGTGGCGCTGCTTGACGCCAACGCCGGGGTCGAGCCGCAGACCGAAACCGTCTGGCGTCAGGCCGACCGTTACAAGGTTCCGCGCATCGTGTTCGTCAACAAGATGGACAAGATCGGGGCTGACTTTTTCAACTGCGTTCACATGATCAAAGACCGCGTCGGCGCGCGTCCGTGCCCGGTGCAGATGCCGATCGGCTTTGAAAACGAATTTGAAGGCATCATCGATCTGGTGACCATGCAAGAATGGGTCTGGGCCGGTGACGACCTGGGCGCAACTTGGGAACTGCGCCCGATCCGCGCCGATCTGGCCGACCAGGCCGCTAAAATGCGCAACGAAATGATCGAACTGGCCGTCGAAATGGACGACGACGCGATGGAGGCCTATCTGGACGGCACCGAGCCCGACGTGGCCACCCTGCGCGCGCTGATCCGCGCCGGCACATTGTCAATGACCTTCGTGCCGATTCTGTCCGGCTCGGCATTCAAGAACAAAGGCGTTCAGCCGCTGCTCAATGCGGTGATCGATTACCTGCCCAGCCCTCTGGATGTGGTCGATTACATAGGCTTCAAGCCGGGCGACGAAACCGAAACCCGCAACATCGCGCGCCGCGCCGAAGACGCAATGGCGTTTTCCGGCCTCGCATTCAAAATCATGAACGATCCATTTGTCGGCACGCTGACATTTACCCGCATCTATTCCGGCAAGCTCTCCAAGGGCGACACCATGATGAACTCGACCAAATCCAAGAAAGAACGGGTTGGCCGGATGATGATGATGCACTCCAACAACCGCGAAGACATCACCGAAGCCTTTGCCGGTGACATCATCGCGCTGGCCGGACTGAAGGATACTACCACCGGCGACACCTTGTGCGCAGTCCATGACCCGGTCGTTCTGGAAACCATGACCTTCCCGGATCCGGTGATCGAGATCGCGGTGGAACCGA
This sequence comes from Paracoccaceae bacterium, assembly GCA_965237505.1. Lineage (GTDB taxonomy): Bacteria > Pseudomonadota > Alphaproteobacteria > Rhodobacterales > Rhodobacteraceae > NVTR01. Next base: position 547,500 of record CBDEFR010000009.1, read on the forward strand.
AAACCAAGGTCGATCAGGAAAAGATGTCGGCAGGGTTGGCTCGTCTGGCCGCTGAAGACCCGTCGTTCCGGGTGGAAACCGATTTTGAAAGCGGACAAACCATCATGAAAGGCATGGGCGAATTGCACCTGGACATTCTGGTGGATCGACTGAAGCGCGAATTCAAGGTCGAGGCCAACATCGGCGCGCCGCAGGTGGCGTATCGCGAAACCATCGGCCACGAGGTCGAACACACCTACACCCACAAGAAACAGTCCGGTGGCTCGGGTCAGTTTGCCGAAGTGAAAATGCTCATTGCCCCGACCGGGCCGGGCGAGGGCTATTCCTTTGAAAGCCGCGTCGTTGGCGGCTCGGTGCCCAAGGAATATATTCCGGGCGTTGAAAAAGGCATTCGATCGGTGATGGATTCTGGCCCGCTTGCCGGGTTCCCGGTGATCGACTTCAAGGTCTCGCTGCTGGACGGCAAAAACCACGATGTGGACTCGTCGGTCCTGGCGTTTGAGATTGCCGGGCGCATGTGTATGCGCGAAGGTATGCGGCGCGCCGGGGCGAAGCTGTTGGAGCCGATCATGAAGGTCGAGGTTGTCACGCCGGACAACTATACCGGCGGCATTATCGGCGATCTGACAGCCCGTCGCGGTCAGGTTCAGGGGCAAGCGACCCGCGGCAACGCGATCGTCATCAACGCGTTTGTGCCGCTGGCCAATATGTTCGGCTATATCAACAACCTGCGCTCCATGTCGTCGGGCCGGGCGACATTCACGATGCAGTTTGACCATTACCAGCCGGTGCCCAGCAACATCAGTGAAGAAATACAGGCGAAATACGCGTGAGTTCGCGCGCCCAGACAGAGATAAAAAGGAGACTATCATGGCGAAGGCAAAGTTTGAACGGACCAAACCGCATGTGAACGTGGGCACGATCGGGCATGTTGATCATGGCAAGACGACGCTGACGGCGGCGATCACCAAGTATTTTTCGAGTGATTTCCAGTCTTATGACTCAATCGATGCGGCGCCCGAGGAAAAGGCCCGCGGCATCACCATTTCGACCGCGCATGTGGAATACGAGACCGAGGCCCGCCATTACGCCCATGTCGACTGTCCGGGGCACGCCGATTATGTGAAGAACATGATCACCGGGGCGGCCCAGATGGACGGCGCGATCCTGGTTGTGTCAGCGGCCGATGGTCCGATGCCGCAGACTCGCGAGCATATCCTGCTCGGCCGCCAGGTCGGGATTCCGCACATGGTGGTCTACATGAACAAGGTCGACCAGGTCGACGATGATGAGCTGCTGGAGCTGGTGGAACTGGAGATCCGCGAGCTGCTGAGCTCTTACGATTATCCGGGCGACGACATTCCGATCGTGATGGGCTCGGCGCTGGCGGCACTGGACGGCACCAGCCCCGAGATCGGCGAAGCCAGCATCCGCAAACTGATGGACGCGGTTGACACCGCCATCCCGACCCCGGCGCGCCCGATCGACCAGCCGTTTCTTTTGCCGATCGAGGATGTGTTCTCGATCTCGGGCCGCGGCACCGTTGTGACCGGCCGGGTCGAGCGCGGGGTGGTGAACATCGGTGACGAGATCGAGATCGTAGGCATCCGCGACACCAAGAAAACCACCTGCACCGGGGTCGAGATGTTCCGCAAGCTGCTGGACCGCGGCGAAGCCGGTGACAATGTCGGGGTGCTCTTGCGCGGCATCGACCGCGACGGGGTCGAGCGCGGCCAGGTGCTGTGCAAGCCGGGCAGCGTGAAACCGCACACCAAGTTCGAGGCCGAGGTCTATATCCTGACCAAGGAAGAGGGCGGCCGCCACACGCCGTTCTTCAAGAACTACCGGCCGCAGTTTTATTTCCGCACCACCGATGTCACCGGCACTGTCGAGCTGCCGGACGGCACCGAGATGGTGATGCCAGGGGACAACCTGAAGTTCGAGGTCGAACTGATCGCGCCGATCGCGATGGAGGAAAAGCTGCGCTTCGCGATCCGCGAAGGCGGCCGCACCGTCGGCTCCGGCGTGGTCTCCAAGATTATTGAGTAAAGAAAACCTGGTTCGACGTAGGGTGGGCAATATTGCCCACCTTACTTCTCAACTCCTGAAAGGTCTCACAATATGGCCATCAAAAGCCAAACCATCCGCATCCGCCTGAAGGCGTTCGATTACCGGATACTGGACGCCAGCACCGCTGAAATCGTCTCCACCGCCAAACGCACCGGCGCCTCGGTGCGCGGGCCGATTCCGTTGCCCAACAAGATCGAGAAGTTCACGATTCTTCGCGGCCCGCATGTCGACAAGAAATCGCGCGAGCAATTCGAGATCCGCACTCACAAGCGGCTTTTGGATATCGTCGACCCCACACCGCAAACCGTGGACGCGCTGATGAAGCTCGACCTGGCCGCCGGTGTGGATGTCGAGATCAAAGTTTAAGGAGGGCGGGCGAGATGTTGCGCTCTGGTGTAATTGCAAAAAAGCTTGGGATGACCCGCCTGTTCATGGACGACGGCAAGCAGATCCCGGTAACGGTGTTGCAACTTGACGAATTACAGGTTGTGGCGCAACGCACGGCTGAAAAAGACGGCTACTCGGCCGTTCAGCTTGGCGCCGGCACCGCCAAAGCCAAGCGCACCAGCAAAGCGATGCGCGGCCATTATGCGGCCGCCAAAGTTGCGCCCAAGCGCAGAATCGCGGAATTTCGGGTTCACCCGGAAAACCTGATCGACGTGGGCGAGGAAATCACCGCCAACCACTATTTTGAAGGCCAATACGTTGACGTGTCCGGCACTTCAATCGGTAAAGGGTTCGCCGGTGCAATGAAACGCTGGAATTTCAAGGGGTTGCGTGCCAGCCACGGAGTATCGATCAGCCACCGCAGCCTCGGTTCCACCGGCCAGTGTCAGGATCCTGGCAAAGTGTTCAAGGGCAAAAAGATGGCCGGTCACATGGGGGCTGCGCGGGTGACCACCCAGAACCTGCAAGTGATTCGCACTGACGCAACCCGTGGCCTGATCATGGTCAAGGGCGCGGTTCCGGGCTCAAAAGGTGGCTGGGTTACCATCAAAGACGCGGTCAAAAAGGCTGTGCCCGAAAACGTGATTTACCCGGCAGCGCTGAAATCCGCCGCCGCAGAAGCCGAGAAAGCCGCGCAAGCCGCAGCCGACGTCGCCGCCGCCGAGGCCGCCGCCGCAGAAGCCGCCGCAGCCGAGGCCGCCGAGGCCGCGCAAAAGGCCGCGATGGAAGCATCGGAAGCCGCAGCCGCAGCCGAAAAGGCCGCCGAAGCAGATGACGCTGCGCCCAAAGGAGGCGACGATAATGAAAGCTGATGTGATCAAGCTCGACGCCAAAAAGGTCGGCACCATCGATCTGGCTGACGAGATTTTCGGGCTTGAGCCGCGCGCCGACATTCTGCACCGGGTGGTGCGCTGGCAGCGCAACAAGGCACAAGCTGGAACTCACAAGGTGAAGACCCGCTCGGAAGCCAATTATTCCAAAAGGAAGATCTATCGCCAGAAAGGCACCGGCGGCGCCCGCCACGGCGCACGAAGTGCTCCGATCTTTCGCGGTGGCGGTGTCTACAAGGGTCCGACCCCGCGCAGCCACGGCCACGATCTGACCAAGAAGTTTCGTGCGCTGGGTCTGCGCCACGCGCTGTCGTCCAAGGCGGCCACCGGTAACCTGGTGATCTTGGACAGCGCCGAACTGAAGGACGCCAAAACCAGCGTTCTGGCCAAGGCGGTAAAACAGCACGGCTGGAAGCGTGTTCTGATCATTGACGGCGCGCAGGTTAACGAAAATTTCGCCCGCGCGGCCAGCAACATCACTGACTTCGATGTGCTCCCGAGCATGGGCGCGAATGTCTACGACATCCTGAGGCGTGACACCTTGGTTATCACCAAAGCCGGTGTCCAAGCACTGGAGGCTCGACTGAAATGAGCGCGAAAGTTGAACATTACGATGTGATTCGCAAGCCGATCATCACTGAAAAGGCCACGATGGCATCGGACTCCGATGCGGTGGTCTTTGAAGTGGCGATGAGCGCCAACAAACCGCAGATCAAAGCGGCGATCGAAAACCTCTTTGGCGTCAAAGTCAAAGCGGTGAACACGTCGATTACCAAGGGCAAGGTCAAGAAATTTCGTGGTCGGCCGGGGCGTCGCCGCGACGTCAAGAAAGCCTACGTGACGCTGCAAGAGGGCAACACGATCGACGTATCAACAGGCCTCTGAGTGGCGTGCTGAAACCCGCCCTGCGTGGCGTGAAAAAGTAACTGGTAGGGCGGGGTTCACCCCGTCACGCCGCAACCGAAACGGGCGCCTTGGGCCCCAAACCAAACGGAAGACAGAAAGCATGTCATTAAAGTCGTATAAACCGACGACGCCGGGCCAGCGTGGGCTGGTTCTGATCGACCGTTCGGAGCTGTGGAAAGGCCGCCCGGTCAAATCCCTTACCGAAGGGTTGACCAAAAAGGCGGGCCGGAACAATACCGGACGGATCACCATGCGCCGCCGTGGCGGTGGCGCAAAGCGTCTTTATCGCATCGTTGACTTCAAACGAAACAAGTTTGATGTGGCGGCAACCGTGGAACGGATCGAATTTGACCCGAACCGAACCGCATTCATCGCGCTGGTCAAGTACGATGATGGCGAGCAGGCCTATATTCTGGCGCCACAGCGTCTGGCGATCGGCGACAAGATAATTGCAGGTGCCAAGGTTGACGTGAAGCCCGGCAATGCGATGCCGTTTTCGGGCATGCCGATCGGCACCATCATCCACAACATCGAAATGAAACAGGGCAAGGGCGGCCAGATCGCGCGCGCTGCCGGCACTTACGGTCAGTTTGTTGGCCGCGACGGTGGTTATGCGCAGATCCGTCTCAGCTCGGGCGAACTGCGCATGGTGCGGCAGGAATGCATGGCCACCGTTGGCGCCGTTTCCAACCCCGACAATTCTAACCAGAACTTCGGCAAGGCCGGCCGCAGCCGTCACCGGGGCATCCGCCCCAGCGTGCGCGGTGTGGTGATGAACCCGGTCGATCACCCGCATGGTGGTGGCGAGGGGCGCACCTCTGGCGGTCGTCATCCGGTGACGCCGTGGGGCAAGCCGACCAAGGGTGCCAAGACCCGCAACAAGAAAAAGGCGTCCGGCAAGCTCATCATCCGCTCGCGCCACGCCAAAAGAAAGGGCCGATGATCATGTCGCGTTCTGTATGGAAAGGCCCGTTTGTAGATTCCTACGTGCTCAAGAAAGCCGAGAAGTCCAAGGAATCCGGCCGCAACGAAGTTATCAAGATCTGGTCGCGCCGCTCGACCATCCTGCCGCAGTTTGTGGGCCTGACGTTTGGTGTTTACAATGGCCGCAAGCACATCCCTGTCAACGTCACGGAAGACATGATTGGTCAGAAATTCGGTGAATACGCACCGACTCGGACTTACCATGGCCATGCCGGCGACAAAAAAGCGAGACGGAATTAGGCCATGAGTAAAGATAAAAATGATCGCCGAGTGGCCGACAATGAAACTATGGCAAAGACCAAGATGCTTCGCACCAGCCCGCAGAAACTGAACCTGGTGGCCGCGCTAATCCGTGGCAAAAAGGTGGAAAAGGCCCTGAACGACCTGACGTTTTCCAAGAAACGCATTGCGGCGGATGTGAAAAAATGCCTGCAGTCGGCGATTGCGAATGCCGAAAATAACCACAGTCTGGATGTCGATGAGCTGGTGGTGGCCGAAGCCTATGTCGGCAAGAACCTGACCCTGAAACGCGGCCGTCCGCGCGCCCGTGGCCGGTTTGGCAAGATCATGAAACCGTTTGCGGAACTTACGATCCTGGTGCGTCAAGTCGAGGAACAAGCCTAATGGGCCAGAAATCCAATCCAATCGGCATGCGCCTGCAGATCAACCGCACCTGGGACAGCCGCTGGTATGCCGAAAGCAAGGATTTCGGCAATCTTCTGCTTGAAGACATCAAGATGCGCGCGTTCATCAAGAGCGAGTGCAAACAGGCCGGTGTCAGCCGGGTGATCATCGAACGTCCGCACCGCAAATGCCGGGTCACGGTTCACACTGCGCGTCCGGGCGTGATCATCGGCAAGAAAGGCGCCGACATCGAAACCTTGCGCAAGAATCTGGCCGCCATGACCGACAGCGAACTGCATCTGAACATCGTCGAAGTTCGCAAACCCGAACTTGACGCGCAATTGGTTGCCGAAAGCATCGGCCAGCAGCTTGAACGCCGAATCTCGTTCCGCCGCGCCATGAAACGCTCGGTTCAGAATACCATGCGCATGGGAGCGCTGGGCATTCGGGTGAACGTCGCTGGCCGTTTGGGGGGCGCTGAGATTGCGCGCACCGAATGGTATCGCGAGGGCCGGGTGCCGCTGCACACGCTGCGCGCCGACATCGATTACGCCACCGCCGAAGCCCAGACGCCGTATGGCATCATCGGCATCAAGGTCTGGATCTTCAAAGGTGAGATCATGGAGCACGACCCGCAAGCCCGCGACCGCCGCCAGCAAGAGCTTCAGGACGGCCCGGCACCCCGTGGTGTCGGCGGCCGCCGCTAGAAGGGACTTAAGAAATGCTTCAGCCAAAGCGCCCAAAATACCGCAAGATGCACAAGGGCCGCATCCACGGCCAGGCCAAGGGCGGCAATGTTCTGAATTTTGGAACCTTCGGTCTCAAGGCGATTCAGCCGGAACGGATTTCGGCGCGCCAGATCGAAGCGGCGCGCCGCGCCATGACCCGTCATATGAAACGCCAGGGCCGGGTCTGGATCCGGATTTATCCGGACACCCCGATAACCAGCAAGCCGACCGAGGTTCGGATGGGCAAAGGCAAAGGCTCGGTCGAATTTTGGGCCGCCAAGGTGAAACCGGGGCGGATCATGTTTGAGATTGACGGGGTGAGCGAGACTGTGGCGCGCGAGGCGTTGAGGCTGGCGGCGATGAAATTGTCGGTGAAGACCCGGACGGTGGTTCGGGAAGACTGGTAAGGGATTGCGGGGTGAACCCCGCCCTAAGGCAGAAGCGAACGGTAGGGCGGGGTTTACCACTCCTTTTCATTTTGTAGAGCCACCATCGCGATGACCCGCCCGGACGCCCCGCGTCCGGGCCGCGCCCGACCAGCCCGGAGGGCGGGCGCGAATATCATCGCACCCGGGGCTGCCGCCCCCTCCGGCCTCAAACGCTCCACCGGAGCGTTTGCAAGACGGCCTCCGGCCCCTGGTCAGTCACGTCCCTTTGGTCGGGGAGTTGAAATGAAATGCACAATCACGCGACAAAAAACCCGCGTTGCTAACCTGCGCGAAGTTTCCCTTTACGATTTTGGACACACTTCCATTTTACAACCGGTGGAATTGGCAAATTATCTGTTGCCAGCCCCTCCAATCCCCCCTATACGGCCACCTTCTGACAAGAATTCCACCGGACATCAGGGTGACCCAATGGGCCCTCCGGTGATGTTGAAAAGGATACGAGCCATGAACGCTCAGGAACTGCGTGACAAGACACCCGATCAGCTGCGTGACGAGCTGGCAAACCTGAAAAAAGAGGCCTTCAACCTGCGCTTTCAGCAGGCCACCGGGCAATTGGAAAACACCGCCCGCATGCGCCTCGTGCGTCGTGACGCCGCGCGTGTGAAAACGGTGCTGAACGAAAAGGCCGCTGCAGCGGCCACCTCGGAATAAGGGGCGCGCAAGATGCCAAAACGCATCCTGACAGGCACCGTGACCAGCGACGCCAACGAACAAACCGTGACAGTCTCGGTCGAACGCCGCTTCACCCACCCGGTTCTGAAGAAAACCATTCGTAAGTCCAAGAAATACCGCGCCCACGATGCGCAGAACACGTTCAAGACTGGTGACCAGGTCCGCATTCAGGAATGCGCGCCGAAATCGAAAACCAAGCGCTGGGAGGTTATTGCCAGCTAGGCGATAACGGCCCGGCTTGATCGAAACCCTGGGGAAACGGCAAACCAAGCCCCCAAAGGTCGGGAGAAACCACATGATCCAGATGCAGACCAATCTGGATGTTGCTGACAACTCTGGCGCGCGCCGGATTCAGTGCATCAAGGTTCTGGGTGGCTCCAAGCGCAGATACGCATCCGTTGGCGACATCATCATCGTGTCGGTCAAAGAAGCGATCCCGCGCGGTAAGGTGAAAAAAGGCGACGTGCGCAAGGCCGTAGTCGTGCGCACCCGCAAGGAAGTCCGCCGCGACGACGGCACCGCGATCCGCTTTGACCGCAACGCGGCGGTGATCCTGACCCAAACCAACGAACCGCTCGGCACCCGTATCTTCGGCCCGGTGGTGCGCGAGCTGCGGGCCAAGAACTTCATGAAAATCATCTCGCTTGCGCCGGAGGTGCTGTGATGGCTGCCAAACTCCGCAAAGGTGACAAGGTCGTGGTGCTGGCCGGCAAAGATATCGGCAAACACGGTGAAATTTCCCGCGTCATGCCGAAATCCGGCAAGGCCATTGTCGACGGCATCAACATCGCTATCCGTCATGTAAAACAAAGCCAGGCCGCGCAAGGTGGGCGGGTTCCGCAAGCGATGCCGATCCAGTTGTCGAACCTGGCGCTGCTTGATGGCAAGGGCAAAGCGACGCGCGTTGGTTTCCGTATGGAAGGTGACAAGAAAGTCCGATTTGCCAAGACGACAGGAGACGTGATCTGATGCTTGACGCTGCACCTTACATCCCGCGCTTGAGGGCACTTTACAAGGACGTTGCCCGGGCTGCGCTGAAGGAAGAATTTTCCTACAAGAACGACATGCAGATCCCGCGCCTGGACAAGATTGTCCTGAACATCGGCTGTGGGACCGCGGCGGTGCGCGATAGCAAAAAAGCAAAATCGGCGCAGGCTGATCTGACCGCTATCGCCGGCCAGCAGGCAATGATCACCCGCGCGAAAGCCTCTATCGCCAATTTTCGGCTGCGTGAAGACATGCCGATTGGCACCAAGGTCACGCTGCGCGGCGACCGGATGTACGAATTTCTTGATCGTCTGATCACCGTCGCAATGCCGCGGGTGCGCGATTTTCGCGGCGTGGCGGGCAAGTCATTTGACGGCCGTGGCAACTACTCTCTGGGCCTGAAAGAGCACATCGTGTTCCCCGAGATAAATTTCGACAAGGTCGATGAGATCTGGGGAATGGACATTGTCATCTGCACCACCGCGAACACCGACGCGGAAGGCAAGGCGCTGTTGAAGCATTTCAACATGCCCTTCAGCAATTGATCGCAGGAGAACGTTAGATATGGCAAAGAAATCAATGATCGAACGCGAGCTGCGCCGCCAAAGGCTGGTGGCGAAATATGCCGCCAAACGAGCGGCGCTGAAGGAGATCGCAAGCAACCGGGACCTGCCGATGGAAGAGCGATTCAAAGCGCGTCTGAAGCTGGCCAAACTGCCGCGCAACAGCTCGGCCACCCGGCTGCACAACCGCTGCCAGCTAACCGGCCGACCGCACGGGTATTATCGCAAGCTCAAGGTCAGCCGTATTGCGCTCAGGGAACTTGGCGCTTTGGGCCAGATCCCCGGTCTTGTGAAATCCAGCTGGTAAGGAGAGTAATCGCATGAACGATCCTCTCGGTGATATGCTGACCCGAATCCGCAATGCCCAATTGCGTGGCAAGTCCACGGTTGTGACACCTGGCTCCAAGCTTCGGGCCTGGGTTCTGGATGTGCTGGCCGACGAAGGCTACATCCGTGGCTATGAATATACCACTAGCGCCGACGGCCACCTGGCGATCGAGATCAGTCTGAAATACTTCGACGGCACCCCGGTTATCCGCGAGCTGAAACGGGTCTCCAAGCCCGGCCGCCGGGTTTTCATGGGTGTCAAAGACATTCCTGTGGTCCGCCAAGGCCTGGGCGTGTCGATCGTCTCGACACCGCAAGGTGTCATGTCAGACGCAAGCGCACGCACCAACAATGTTGGTGGCGAAGTGCTGTGCACGGTCTTTTAGGGGAGCAGGGCGATGTCTCGAATTGGCAATAAACCGGTCGCCCTTCCGGCAGGCGTCAGCGCCACCGTCTCTGGCCAGACCGTGCAAGTAACGGGCCCCAAGGGCACCCTGGCATTTACCGCGACCGACGATGTGACCATCAAGATCGAGGATAATGTCGTCAACATAAGCCCGCGCGGCACTTCCAAACGGTCGCGCCAGCAATGGGGCATGAGCCGCACCCAGGTTCAGAATCTGGTGACCGGCGTCACCGATGGTTTCCGCAAAGAGCTTGAGATCAGCGGCGTTGGCTACCGTGCGCAGATGCAGGGCAACACCCTGAAACTGCAGCTCGGCTACAGCCACGATGTGAATTATGAGGTGCCAGATGGGGTTATTGTGACCGCCCCAAAGCAGACCCAGGTGATCATCGAAGGCATTGACCGCCAGCTTGTCGGCCAGATCGCCGCGGACATCCGCGAATGGCGCAAACCAGAGCCCTACCGGGGCAAGGGCATCAAATACAAAGGTGAATTTGTCTTCCGCAAGGAAGGCAAGAAGAAATAAGGACGCGAGATATGGCCAACAGCAAACGGGACCTGTTCGTAAAACGCCGCCTGCGGGTTCGAAATAAATTGCGCAAGACTGCCGCCGGGCGTCCGCGCCTCAGCGTGCATCGCAGCAACAAAAATATCCATGTTCAGCTGATCGACGATGTAAACGGCGTAACACTCGCCGCAGCCTCGTCGATGGAAAAGGACCTGGGCGTTGTGGGCAAGAACAATGTTCAAGCCGCCGCCAAAGTTGGTGCGGCGATCGCCGAACGCGCCACGAAGGCCAAAGTGACGACGTGTTATTTTAATCGCGGTGGCTTCCTGTTTCACGGCCGCGTCAAGGCGCTGGCCGACGCAGCGCGCGCCGGCGGGTTGAAGTTTTAAGGGGACGAGACATGGCAAGAGAACCAAGAGGCCGGGGCCGCCGCGACCGCGACGAAACGCCGGAATTCGCCGATCGTCTGGTGGCGATCAACCGGGTCTCCAAAACCGTCAAGGGCGGCAAGCGCTTCGGCTTTGCTGCCCTTGTGGTCGTCGGTGACCAGAAGGGCCGGGTCGGTTTCGGCAAGGGCAAAGCCAAAGAAGTGCCCGAGGCGATCCGCAAGGCCGGTGAAGCCGCCAAGCGCAACATGATCCGCGTGCAACTGCGCGAAGGCCGCACCCTGCACCACGACATCGAGGGCCGTCACGGCGCCGGCAAAGTGGTGATGCGCACCGCCGCGCAAGGCACCGGGATCATCGCCGGTGGTCCGATGCGGGCGGTGTTCGAGATGCTCGGCGTGCAAGACGTGGTGGCCAAGTCGATGGGCTCATCCAACCCCTACAACATGATCCGCGCCACCATAGACGGGTTGCTGAAGGAAAGCAGCCCACGGTCGGTGGCCCAGCGCCGCGGCAAGAAAGTGTCAGACATTCTGCGCCGACCGGATGCCGAGGCAGCGCCTGCCGCCGAAGCCGCCGAATCCGCAGAAGCTGCAGAAGCTGCAGAAGCGTAAGGGAACAGGCACATGGCCAAGACAATCGTCGTCAAACAGATCGGCTCGCCGATCCGCCGACCCAAAAATCAGCGCGCGACGCTGGTTGGGCTGGGCCTGAACAAGATGCACCGCACCCGCGAGCTGGAAGACACGCCCGCCGTACGCGGCATGGTCAACAAGATCCCGCATCTGGTGGAGATTGTGGAGGAGCGTGGCTAGGCCCAAGCGCCTGTCATCCCCGCGCAAGCGGGGACCTCATGCCGCAGGGCGGGCCATCTGGCAAACGATCCCCGCTTGTGCGGGGATGACAAGAAACGCCGCGGGTTTCCGGGGCGATTTTTGCTATGAACGCAGTGCCACAATAACCGCGAGACTCTTAGTGTCTGATTCAAAACTCTACGCATGATTACAATGCCTTGCAATTTTACGCGTGAGGGTTCTGATATGTGCAACGAGTATCCATGCCTGTGAACTTGCGAGGGATTTTTCCCAATCTTTGGCCAATCGCCGGCAGCGGTTGAGCCATGCGAAGGTGCGCTCGACGACCCATCTTCTGGGAATGACTTCGAAGCCTTCCGCAGTGTCGAAGCGCTTGACGATCTGGATTGTCCAGTCACCGATGCCTTCAAGAGCGTCGCGCAGCTTTGGTCCGGCATAACCGCCATCCGCAAAGATATGGCGCAAGTTTGGATGGGAATACCGGATGGATTTCAACACTTCCGGTGCGCCATCACGGTCTTGAATACCGGCGCTATGCACGACCAACCCAACCATAAACCCGAGCGTGTCGGTGACAATGTGGCGCTTGCGGCCCTTGGTTTTCTTGCCCGCGTCATAGCCCGAAATGCCACCGCTTTCCGTTGTTTTTATGGTCTGGCTATCAATGACACCAGCGGTGGGGCCGGGCTTCTTGCCATGAAACTCGCGCGCCGTCGCCACCAGAAAATGGCTGATCACTTGTAAGCGTCCGGTCTGACGGCCTTATTTCCTTGGTTTTCCGGGCTTCCAGCGTTTTGCGAGACTGAGGACTTCGAGTTTGAGTTTGTCGGTTTCGGGCTGATTGGGATCGAAGGTGCCGCCATACCAGTCTTTGAGATGATCGTGCTCTGGATGCTTTGGATCGGCCATGGCATCGAGGAACCCGTAGTAGCCAGGGAAGCCCCCGACGTCTTCGGGCGGGCATTTACCGGTGACCTCGATTAGTCTGGGATAGAGTTCGCCAGGGACGGGATCGGTGATCCTGCCGATCTTGATCCTGTGTTCCCAGTTGTCGCCAAAATCGTAGATGTAGTTGATCGTCTTTTTGCCGGTGTCCTCGATGACTTGGCCCAGAGTGGTTTTGTTGGCGGGCAGGTCCTCGCCGCCAAAATCGGGGTCCGCGATACCCCATGTGGCGCGGGCTGCTTCGAACATGTAGAGATGCGAGTTGGTCCAGCCCATGGCCACCTGCAGTGTCAGGTGCAGCCGGTCCAGCCGGATATCGGCAGGCACCTGCAGGGTGCGGGTGACAGCGGGCTCGATGTCTTGCAGGGTGACTTTGATCTCGATGATGCTCATGCAGCGTCTTTCATGTGATGGTGGCTGCCCATGTTCCATGGCAGCAGGTCGTCGACCTTGGTGATCTTGCAATCCGGGATGCGGGCCAGAGTGTCGGCCAGCCAGCCCTGCGGATCAACGTCGTTCAGTTTGGCGGTTTCAATCAGCGTATAGGCGATGGCTGCGGCTTTGCCGCCTGCCGGTGATCCAACGAAGAGGTAGTTCTTGCGCCCCAAAGCAATACCTCTGATGGCCCGCTCGGCCGCATTATTATCGGGCATGCTGACTTCGGCGCTTCGATTTCCGCCCCTGTTTTTCAAATGTCATGTTAGACAGGTTTCGCGGGATCGGGGCGTCGGAGTGCGAAGAAGCGGGCAGGCCGACTAGACAATGAGCTGCGAGCTCGTGTTGTTATCTGGCCGCCCCTACGACCAGCCCGTGTGCGCCGCGAGCGCGTATCCGTAATTGTCTTACGAGCCCGTGCACTCCTTTAACAACGAGAAGGAGTACATATGATGAGATCAATAGGAATGGACGTCCATCGAAGTTTCGCGCAAGTCGCGATCTGTGATGATGGCCAAATAACAGACAGTTTCAAGGTCGATATGGAGCATGATGCGGTCGTGGAATTCGGGCGCAGTCTGCGAGCAGATGACGAGGTGGTTCTGGAGGCCACGGGAAACACCGCAACGATCATCCGGCTTCTGACGCCGTTCGTGGCGCGGGTGGTGATCGCCAATCCACTACAGGTGAAGGCAATCGCCCATGCCCGGGTGAAGACCGACAAGGTAGACGCAAAAATCCTAGCCCAACTTCACGCAGCAGGGTTCCTGCCTGAGGTGTGGGCGGCGGATGACGAGACGCTTGCACTAAGGCGACTTGTTTCAGAGCGCGCAGCGGTGGTGCGCTCTATCCGACGATCCAAAAGTCGCGTTCAGGCAGTCCTGCACGCCAACCTAATCCCAAAATACGCAGGCCATCTGTTCGGGATAGGTGGGCGACGTTGGTTGGCCAAGGCCCCTCTGCCAAAAACCGAACGCGATCTTCTTGAGCGGCATCTCGATGAGTTGGATTGGTTGGCTGGGCGGTTGGAGACGCTTGAGCGCGATCTGATCCACATCTCTCTTGACGATCCGCAGATGCGTAAACTGATGGCCGTGGCTGGCATTAGCTCCGTAATTGCTGCCGCCGTGATAGCATCGATCGGAGATATCAGCCGGTTCGCCACCCCTGGGAAGCTTGCCAGTTACTTTGGTTTAACGCCGAGGGTACGCCAATCCGGCGCCCGCGAGGCCATCCACGGTAGGATCACCAAACAGGGAAATGCAACCGCTCGAACGATGCTGGTTGAGGCCGCATGGGGTGCCGCTTCAGTCCCCGGTCCTTTGCGTGCGTTCTTTTTGCGTATCAAAGATCGAAAGGGCGCCAATGTTGCGGCGGTTGCCACTGCGCGCAAAATTGCAACCCTGATCTGGCATCTCCTCACCAAGGACGCCCCTTACCAGTGGGCACGTCCGGCATTTGTCGCAATGAAGATGCGCAAATTAGAATTACGCGCCGGAGCCCCTAAAGCCTACGGGAAAGCCGGTCCTGGGCGTGATTACTGGATCAAGGAACTTCGACATCGAGAAATGGAACTGGTTGCCAATGCCGAGGCTTCCTATGCAAAGATGGTCGAGGCGTGGCGAGAAAAGCCACCAAAGACCCAAAAAATCTGAGAAAGGGGCTGTTCAACAACATCCGTGTCGATCTCGAGATGGCCATGTTCAAGGTATGGCCGGAGCCGTGGCAACCGGGTCAGCGCATAACGGATGGCCCCTGCAAGTGGCGATTTGCCAGAGATAGCGGGCAGTTGAGCACCCAGCCAATTGCCCAGGTCATCGAAGACGGGTCTGGCCTCGGCCTGCCGTATGGCGGTACGCTGATCCGGCGGCGATCCACGGGCCTCTTTCTCGATAGCGTAGAGCCCTGCTATCCGCTTGATCGCCTCTTCGGCGATGGCCGAGCCCTGGGCTTTATGCACATCGACGAACTTGCGCCGGATGTCGGCCATGCAGGCGACCTCGCGGATGTCGCCAGAACGGTAGAGGTCGTTGAATCCGGAATAGCCGTCCGCATGCATCCAGCCCTGGTATCTCTTCAAGTGATCCTTGGGATGTTGACCCCTGCGGTCCGGCGAGAACTGATACCAGGCAGCAGGCGGCGCCTCGCTGTCCCAGGGGCGTTCATCGCGTACGTAAGTCCACAAACGGGCGGTCTGGGTTTTGCCTGCCCCGGGGGTTAACATCTTCACCGGCGTATCATCGGCAAACAATGCCTGGCCTGCTTGCACATGTCGTCCGATGGCGTTTGCCAGCGGTTCCAAAAGAGCGGTGGATTTACCCACCCAATCCGCCAGAGTAGAGCGATCTAGCTCAAGCCCGTTGCGCTCATAGATCTGGCTTTGCCGATAGAGCGGCAGATGGTCGGCGTATTTGCTGACCAGCACATGGGCCAACAGTCCTGGTCCAGGACGCCCGCGCTCAATCGGGCGCGAGGGCAATTGCGCCTGGGTGAAGTGATCACAGCAAGAACAGGCAAAACGGGGCCGGGTGATCCGATTCACGATGAAGCGCCCCGGAACATATTCCAGTTCCTCGGTCACATCCTCGCCCAGGCGGCGCAGCTTGCCACCACAATCCGCACAGGCATCATCTCCGGTGGTCAGTTCGATGTGCTGGCGCGGTATATGATCCGGGATCGGGCGGCGCTTGGGTTTGTCTTTGGGCGGCTCCTCTTCAGGCAGGCGTAACCTGGCTGTCATCGCTGCCGTTGCAATCTCACTGCTCTCCAGGGCCAGTTGCAGCTGCTCGATGCTCTCGGATTTGCTGCCAAACCTATGTGTGCGATGCCCGGATAACTGGTGCCTGAGCTTCTCGATCAACATCGCCTGAGACTTCACCTCGGCCAGCAGAAGCTGCGTGAAAGCACGCAACTCATCGGGGTCTTCCGGTAAGGCTCGGGCCACATCGATCATGGCCAAAACCTAGCAAATTAACGGGCTTTAGGGAATCCCCAAATCATTGATCCGGCCAGATTATCCCGCCTTCAATGGTCGCCATGTGCGCTGCGGAATACGCCAGTCAATGCCCTCCAGAAGCATCGCCAACTGGGCCGGTGTCAATGCGACTTTGCCGTCTTTTGCAGAAGGCCAGACAAACCGGCCCTTCTCCAATCGCTTGGAGAACAGACAGGCCCCCTGACCGTCCCACCAAATGATCTTGATCAGATCGCCACGCCGTCCACGGAAAACGAACATGTGGCCGCAATAAGAGTTCTGCTTCAGCGTCTGTTCCGCCTGAGCCGCCAGCGTCGCAAACCCCCGGCGCATATCCGTTACCCCGGCAGCCAGCCACACCTTCGTGTTCGACGGTACCGGGATCATCCGGACAAGCCACGGATCAGGCGGGCAAGGGCATCGGGATCGTAAGTCCCGCTGACACAAAGCCGGTGCTCGCCAGCAAGATCAAACTCAATCCTGCCGCCTGCCACAACCGGCGGCGCGTCTTCATGCCGCACATCCGCAATTATCTCGACCGGCAGAAAGCAAGCCTGCTTCTGTGTATCGCCATCAGGCGAAAACCGCCCATCCCTCAGCCACGTAAACACGAGATTGGCATTCACATCATACCGCCGCGCAACCTGACTAACCGAAATCCCCGGAACCCGCGTTTGCGCACAGATCATCCGCTTCTCGTTATTGCTCCAGTTCCGGCGCTTCTTCCTACCCACATCTGACCTCGATAATGTCCATTAACGATCATGGACACTATCTGACATCTGCGGCCTCAGGCAGGGCAGCCAGACCAGACGCTTACGATCACTTCAAAGATGCCATCGTTGCGCCAGCCATAGAAATAGTAGCGCACGGTGGACACTGGCGGGAAATCATTGGGCAGCATACGCCACGCACACCCGGCGCTGGCGATGTACAAAATGGCATCCAGAACATCGCGCATCGCCGTGCTGCGCGGACGACCAGTTGTTTTAGGCGGCGGCAGGAATGGCGCGATCAAACCCCATTCCTGATCAGTTAAATCGCTTGCATAGCGTCCCGAATGCCGTTCATATCGGGCGCGAGTGGTTTCCGTCCAGGCCATTGTGATCTCCCTCGAATCTTATCAATCCGATTGAATCACAACTCGCTGAAATCACTCAATAGTTTTGGATCAGACACTTAAATGACATTCACCCCCTCCCAACAGTTCACCGCCGTGATCGCCGCAATCGACGCTGTCAACGCCGAAGACCCGAGAACCACCGTGGTCGATGGCACACCCCTACCGTTCGAGATTGTCTATGCCGACCGGATGACCGAAACGCTGGGCCGGATGTACCCGGACGCATCCGAGCTCTTGCGAATCGCGGCGCGCGCCCAGCATATCCGGCGCTGGCAAGTCCCGCGCGACACCTTCCCGATGAACCGACAGGGCTATGAAAAGTGGCGCCGCGGCTTGCGCAATCTGCACGCCGAGCTGGTCGGCGGCATCATGGACAAAAACGACTATTCAGCGGATGATATTGCGCTGGTCGGCATGTTCCTGCGCAAGGAACAGCTCAAAAGGAACGCCGACAGCCAGGCGCTAGAAAACGTCGTCGACGTGATTTTTCTGGCCTACTATTGGGATGATTTCGTCGCCAAACTTGCCGATTCCAGCGACGAAAAACTGATCGACATCGTCGGCAAGACCCTACGCAAAATGTCCAGCCACGGCCACGCCGCGGCATTGGCGCTGGACCTGCCCCCAGAAACCACCCGCATCGTGCTGGCAGCGGTGGAGCGGGAAAAGGACACGCTGGCGGCAATGGCCGCGCGCGAGTAAACCCCTGTCATCCCCGCGCCACTTCTGTCATCCCCGCGAAAGCGGGGACCTCCCACAACCGTCGCGACCTGACTGAAAAAGATCCCCGTTTCCACGGGGATGACAAACAAAAACGTTCCACTCCCCTTCCTTCTGGCCCCTGCCCATCACGGGCCGCGCCGACACCCGCCTGCGGGCCACGCCCGAACCGCTCCTGAAGGGTGGGCGTTACTCGCCTGCCGACACCAGGTTTTCTATTGCCATTTCCAGGCATGCCGTATGATCATTAACAGCAAGATGACCTCGACCAGACTTCCGAATAGATAGTAATGCCAGGTCTCTCCAAAAACGCCCGCCACAATCGAAGCGGCGTATAATATCGGCAATATGATATTGCTCCAGCGATTGATTTTCGGGGGTAGTGTCAGCGACAAATATACCATCAGACTTGGCACCACGATGTAGAGCGTCGTCAAAAGCAAGAAATTCTGGTTAATGGTGAATCCGGCAACAGTTCCCGCCGCAATTTCCTTGACGAAATCCGCCCTGAAAAAAGCAAATATATCGACATAGGCAAATACGAAAAGCATTGCCGTCCAAAGTCCGGCAATTTTGATTCTTGTATCGATTGGCAGGTTCGCGGATGAGTTTGTTTGTTGCATGCAGCGGATTCCTCGATTGGTCTCTTATTCATTTTGAAT
Organism: Paracoccaceae bacterium; assembly: GCA_965237505.1. Lineage (GTDB taxonomy): Bacteria > Pseudomonadota > Alphaproteobacteria > Rhodobacterales > Rhodobacteraceae > NVTR01. The sequence goes on from CBDEFR010000009.1 coordinate 566,061, forward strand.
GGCATGCATATTTATGTCAACGGCCCGGAGAATATGCAGTCCCAAACGATCGCGGCCAGCTTAGGGCGGGTGCCAGCAAGCGTAGGGCGGCGTTTCACCCCGCCGCTCCGGTAGTCACTCGCGCCTCGGCGGGATAAATCCCGCCCTACGGTATTCACTGCAACCCCCGCCCGGCCTTGCCGGGCCGCGCCTGACCTGCCCCCGTCGTGCCGGAGGCACGCTTTCCGCGTGACGCAGGCGCGTTCGCGCCCACCCCTTAGGTCAGGCGCGGCCCTTTGGCAGCGTGAATGCCTAAGCCAAGGCTTGAACAGCCTCCAACCTTCGCATATACGCCCCCGGTGGCCCCACAGGTACCACAGAATCAATCAACAGACGCCGTGGTTGCCGCTCCCGTCGCTGGGGGTCATATCCGGCAAAGGAGCAGCGACATGAAACTACACGAACTCCACGACAATCCCGGCGCCACCAAACCCCGCACGCGCGTTGGCCGCGGTGCTGGCTCCGGCAAAGGCTCGACCGCAGGGCGTGGCATGAAGGGCCAGAAATCCCGCTCCGGCGTGGCGATCAAGGGCTTCGAGGGCGGCCAGATGCCGCTCTACCAGCGCCTGCCCAAACGCGGTTTTAACATGCGTAGGCGCAAGAAGTTCGCGGTGGTGAACCTGGGGCTGCTGCAAAAATTCATCGACGCCAAAAAACTCGACGCCAAGCAAGCCATCACCGAAGACGTGCTGCTGGCAACTGGCATTATCCGGCGCAAACTGGACGGCGTGCGGGTGTTGGCCAAAGGCGAATTTTCGGCGAAAATTCAGATCACCGTCACCGGCGCCTCCAGATCGGCCGTCCAAGCGGTTGAAAAAGCCGGCGGATCGCTGGCGCTCACGTCTGCGCCAGCAAGCGATTAAAAGGTTGCGATGCGGCCCCTGCCTGCTTACATCCAGTAGAGTTTTCCAAACGCCGCTGATCCGAAAAACCGCTCGGCGGCGAACGTTCTGAAAGAAAGACCAGCACAATGGCATCAGCCGCAGAACAAATGGCCGCCAACATGAGCTGGGGCACCTTTGCCAAAGCCAAGGAGCTGCGCCAGCGCATCGTCTTCGCACTCGGTCTGTTGATCGTCTACCGGCTTGGCACCTACATCCCGGTGCCCGGCATCGACAGTTCGGCGCTGAGGAGCTTCATGGAACAGGCGGCCACCGGCATCGGCGGTATTTTGAACATGTTCACCGGCGGCGCGATCAGCCGGATGGGCATCTTCGCGCTCGGCATCATGCCCTACATCTCGGCCTCGATCATCCTGCAGCTGCTCGGCTCGATGTGGGAGCCGCTGAAGCAGCTCAAGAAAGAAGGCGAACTGGGCCGCAAGAAGCTCAACCAATACACCCGCTACGGCACGGTATTTTTGGCCACATTCCAGGCCTATGCACTGGCCGCCAGCCTGGAAGTCGGCGGGCTGGCAAGCGATCCGGGCCTGTTTTTCCGCGCCTCCTGCATCATCACGCTGGTCGGCGGCACGATGTTCTTGATGTGGCTCGGCGAACAGATCACCGCCCGCGGCATCGGCAACGGCATCTCGCTGATCATCTTCGTCGGCATCATTGCCGAACTTCCCGCAGCCCTGGCGCAGTTCTTCGCCTCCGGCCGCTCCGGCGCGCTCAGCCCGGTGGTGATCGTCGGGGTCATGGTGATGGTGGTCGTGGTGATCGGCTTTATCGTGTTCATGGAGCGCGCCCTGCGCAAGATCCACATCCAGTACCCGCGCCGCCAGGTTGGCATGAAAGTCTACGACGCCGGCTCCTCGCACCTGCCGGTCAAGGTCAACCCGGCTGGCGTGATCCCGGCAATCTTTGCCTCGTCGCTGCTGCTGCTGCCCACCACGCTGGCCACGTTCTCGGGCAGCCAGACCGGCCCGATCATGGCCACCATCCTGGCCTATTTCGGCCCCGGCCAGCCGCTCTATCTGGCATTCTTTGCCGGCATGGTGATATTTTTCACGTTTTTCTACACCTTCAACGTGTCCTTCAAAACCGAGGATGTTGCCGAGAACCTGAAAAACCAGAACGGTTTCGTGCCCGGCATCCGTCCCGGCAAAAAGACCGAGGAATATCTTGATTACGTGGTGACCCGCATTCTGGTGCTCGGCTCGGGCTATCTGGCCGCGGTGGTGCTGCTGCCGGAGATTCTGCGCACCCAACTGGCGATCCCGTTCTATTTCGGCGGCACTTCGGTGCTGATCGTGGTGTCGGTGACGATGGACACGATCAATCAGGTCCAGTCGCACCTGCTGGCCCATCAGTATGAAGGGCTGATCGAAAAATCGCAGCTGCGCGGCAAACGCCGCGGCAGGAAAGGCCCTGCGACCCGATGAATATCATCCTTCTGGGCCCGCCCGGAGCCGGCAAAGGCACCCAGGCCAAGCGTCTGGTGGATGAGCGCGACATGATCCAGCTTTCCACCGGCGACATGCTGCGCGAGGCGCGCGCTTCGGGCACCAAGATGGGTAAGATCGTCGCCGAAGTGATGGACCGTGGTGATCTTGTGACCGACGAGATCGTCATCGGCCTGATCGAGGAAAAACTGACCGGCGCCAACGGTGGCGGCTTTATTTTTGACGGCTTTCCTCGGACATTGGCGCAAGCCGACGCGCTGGGCGAATTGCTCCAAAAGGTCGGGCAATCGCTCGACCGGGTGGTTGAAATGCAGGTCGATGACGACGCCCTTGTGGCCCGTATTACCGCCCGCTCCACCTGCGGCAATTGCGGCGAGGGTTACAACGATCTGGCCAAGCCAATCCCTGCAGATGGCAAATGCACAATTTGCGGCGCCAGCGATTTCCAGCGCCGGGCTGACGACAACGAGGAAAGCCTCAAACAGCGGCTGATGGAATATTACAAAAAGACCTCGCCGCTGATCGGGTATTACTATGCCAAGGGCAAAATTAAACCGGTGGATGGCCTGGGTAGTATTGACGACGTAGCTGCCGCCATAGCCGCAGCACTTGGTTGACCACTGTCATCGCTTTCTTTTTTGGCAAAAATACTCTCGCCGAAGGCAGACCAAGCCCGCCAGGTCGCAATAAATGTAATGGCGCGCAAGCGCCGCAATTTAATAGCGCGCCACGCTCTTGACGCTCCAGCCAATACCCCGTAAAGCACCGCATCCCACAAGGGAATAAACATGAAATACAGGGGTCGCACCCCAATTGTGTCAATGAAAATTCAGCGCAGCCCGTCGGCGATTACGGCCCGCGGGTTTTGTGTTGTGAAAAAAGGTTCTGGAACTACGGAACCGCAACGAAAAGGAAGACACACGTGGCTCGTATCGCCGGCGTAAACATCCCGACTGCAAAGCGGGTCCCAATCGCCCTAACCTACATCACCGGAATTGGCCATCCGTCAGCCAGACGCATTTGCGAAGCGGTCGGCATCGATGCCAGCCGCCGGGTCAACGAGCTTAGCGACGGCGAAGTTCTGTCGATCCGCGAGCACATCGATGCAAATCTGATGGTCGAAGGCGATCTGCGCCGTGAAACCCAGATGAATATCAAGCGTCTGATGGACCTTGGCTGTTATCGCGGCATTCGGCATCGGCGCAACCTGCCGGTTCGCGGGCAACGCACCCACACCAATGCCCGCACGCGCAAAGGCCCGGCACGGGCCATTGCCGGCAAGAAAAAATAAGGGGGCTGATCGATGGCACGTGACAAGACCCGCACCAGGCGCAAAGAGCGCAAGAACATCGCTGCCGGCGTGGCGCATGTCAGCAGCTCATTCAACAACACCAAGATCCTGATCTCTGACATTCAGGGCAATGCCATTGCCTGGTCGTCGGCTGGCACTATGGGCTTCAAAGGCTCGCGCAAGTCAACGCCTTATGCCGCCCAGATGGCCGCTGAGGACGCCGGCAAGAAGGCCCAGGAGCACGGTGTGAAGACGCTGGAAGTCGAGGTTCAAGGCCCCGGTGGCGGACGCGAAAGCGCACTGCGCGCACTGGCAGCTGTCGGCCTGAACATCACTTCGATCCGTGATGTAACACCGATGGCCCACAACGGATGCCGCCCGCCAAAGCGCCGCCGCGTCTAACGATTATTTTGGCTGGGTCCGCTGATTTGCGCGGTCCCAGTTTCGTCATTTTAAACCTCGGGTGTTCCCCGCACTTTGGACATGGGGCAGGGAACTGGAATTGAGGAGACAAGCATGATCCACAAAAACTGGGCAGAACTTATTAAACCGATGCAACTGGACGTAAAGCCCGGCAACCAGCCATCGCGGCAGGCCACCGTCATTGCCGAGCCGCTGGAACGCGGCTTTGGCCTGACTATGGGCAACGCACTGCGCCGGGTTTTGATGAGCTCGCTGCAAGGTGCCGCAATCACCAGCGTGCAGATCGACAATGTTCTGCATGAGTTTTCGTCAATTGCCGGCGTGCGTGAAGATGTCACCGACATCGTTTTGAACCTCAAGGGCGTGGCAATCCGCAAAGAAGTTGATGGGCCCAAGCGGCTGTCAATTGCTGCCAAGGGTCCGTCGGTGGTGACCGCCGGCGACATTTCCGAGAGCGCGGGCATCGAGATTCTGAATAGGGATCACGTGATCTGCCATCTGGATGAGGGCGCCGACCTTTACATCGAGCTGATGGTCGACACCGGCAAGGGCTATGTCGCCGCCGAAAAGAACCGCCCCGAGGATGCGCCGATCGGCCTGATCCCGGTTGATGCGATCTATTCGCCGGTCAGGAAAGTTTCTTACGATGTTCAGCCGACCCGCGAGGGGCAGGTGCTGGACTATGACAAGCTGACGTTAAAGCTGGAAACCGACGGCTCTATCACGCCCGAGGATGCGGTGGCATTCGCGGCGCGCATCCTGCAGGATCAGCTGTCGATCTTCGTGAACTTTGACGAACCCGAAAGTGCGGGCCGTCAGGAAGAAGACGACGGGCTGGAATTCAACCCGCTGCTGCTCAAGAAGGTGGATGAACTGGAACTGTCGGTGCGCTCGGCAAACTGTCTGAAGAACGACAATATCGTCTACATCGGCGATCTGATCCAAAAGACCGAAGCCGAAATGCTGCGCACCCCGAACTTTGGCCGCAAGTCGCTCAACGAGATCAAAGAGGTTCTTTCCGGCATGAGCCTGCATCTTGGTATGGATGTCGAAGAATGGCCACCAGAAAACATCGAAGACCTGGCCAAGAAATTCGAGGATCAGTTCTAAAAAAAAACGGTCACGCCGACGCGAATATTTGGCGTGACTGGTGTTTAAAGAGTTTAAACTAAGGGGTGAAATCTCTTTAAACTCTTTAAAAACTGCCGGGCAACCCCGCCCCAAGGAGAGCGGCTGACGCGCATCAGACCGCCGGACAAAGCAAAATGAAGAAGGACTGAAATATGCGTCACGCCCGCGGATACCGCCGCCTGAACCGAACCCACGAACACCGCAAAGCCCTGTTTTCAAACATGGCCGGATCGCTCATCGAACATGAACAGATCAAGACGACCCTGCCCAAGGCAAAAGAGCTTCTCCGGATCGTTGACAAGCTCATAACCCTCGGAAAACGCGGCGATTTACACGCCCGCCGCCAGGCTGCGAGCCAACTCAAACAAGACGCCTATGTGGTCAAGCTGTTTGATGTTCTGGGTCCGCGTTACAAAGACCGCCAAGGCGGGTATGTCAGGGTCTTGAGAGCCGGGTTTCGCTATGGTGACATGGCGCCGATGGCGATCATCGAATTTGTCGACCGCGACGTTGATGCAAAAGGTGCGGCCGACAAGGCCCGCGTCGCCGCCGAAGAAGCCGCTGAAAACTAAGGCTTTTTGGGCGATCATGATATTGATCCCCGCCTGTCGGCCAGCGGAGAATTTTGTTTTGCGCCGGAATGTTTCATGCAAGCGCAGTTTACACTTCGCAATAATTTCCGGAGTGTGCGCACGGCGTGCAAGCCGCTGAAAATTATCGAGAAAATTGAAAAAACGCCCTTATTTTTGTAACTTTTTAGCGAAAAATTAGGGAATTATATACCAGATTACCCAACCTTTTATGAATCAACAGGTTGGGAAGGTTTCAATTGAGCCTGTTTTTCGAAGTCCCATTCAGCCTTGGGCGGCCCCTGCATGATGGCTCTCGCAATATTCTCAGGAGTGTCGTCGATAGGGGCAAAATCCCTGTCGTATTTATTGTTCTCTGCTTTTTTGGTTCTGGACATTTTTCCAATTTCTGTTTCGCTGCCCTAAAACCCGTTACCGCCAATGCAGCAGGAACAGGAGGCACGCAGGGATTGGATATCTTTACTCATATGCTATATGCCGTCGTCGTAGAAAGCGCTGACCGCAGTCACTAAAGCATATTGCATTTAATCTGAGGCATATCCCGCGGCCTTGAGGAAGTTCCAGCATTGGTCTGGGTCGAAGAGATCACAAATGTCGCTCAGGGCGTCAAAGAGGGCATCGAAGGTTCTTGCTCCAACCCTTCGCAGGTGAGCTTTCAACTTTGAGAACGCCATTTCGATCGGGTTAAGATCCGGGGAGTAGGGTGGCAGGAACAAGAACCAGCATCCGCGCGCCCTCAACGCCTGTGCCGCGCGGTGGCTTTTGTGGGTGGAAAGATTGTCGAGAATGACCACAGTTCCAGGGTCCAGCGCAGGCGCAAGCTGGGTCTCGATATAAGTCTCGAACGCCGATCCATCCATTGCGCCGCTGATCACCCAGGGTGCAATCAGCGCGTTATGGGTCAGCCCGGCGATGAAGGTCTGCGTGCCCCATTTTCCAAAGGGTGCGGTGCCATAAAGCCGCTCACCCCTGAAGCTGCGCCCGCGCAACCGGGTGAGGTTGGTTTTGACGGCGGTTTCATCGATGAATACCAGCCTGTGCGGTTCGGCGCGCATGCGCGGCTGGCGGCGGCTGATCCATTCCCTTCGCGCCTTATGCAGGGCGGGCCGGTCACGTTCCTGCGCGACAAGTCCTTTTTTTATATGAAAACCCTGCGCGTTCCAGAGCCCGGTGGATTGAGGAGAGCTGAACGCTCACGCCGTGCGTCTCCGCAAGCGCACCCGCAAGTTCCTGCAATGTTATGTCCGGTTCAGCCCGGACAATCTCGATCAGGAAACCCGCATGCGGTGCCAGCTTGCCAAACCGGCCCGCTGGCCTGCCCTGTGGCTTGGGTGTGACCTCGCCCCGCTCACGTTGATCCGCCGCATAACGCACCGCCGTCGCTGCACTGACGCCATAAACCCGCCCCGCAGCGCGACAAGAGTTTCCGGCCGAACATACACGCAAATCCGCTGCCGAAGATCCAAAGAATACGGTTTGCCCATGCTCCACCTCCTCACGGGAAATGAATCAGACAAACAAAACTTTGGGAATCCCCTTTCGATTCACATCAAACACAAACCGCTTTAGGTGTTCAGTCCCGGCATCTGATGGATTGGATCGAGGATGAATCCTCTGTCTGAAACCCACGTTGGCAATGTTTCAGGTGAGAGCTGCATCTTAAGAAGTGATCCAGCCAAGCGACGCAGTCTTTCATTAATAACCTGTCAACGCCGGAGTAAAAGTACTGTCGGTAACACGCGATATGTCCGGTTTATGTACCAGATGATCTGTCCGGTTTTAGAACGCCTCCAAGCCATGGAGGGAGGCGATGCGTCGGACGGAGCAGGTACAGGGACTGAGATTGATGAAGTTCGAGGAGGTTTACGGGTGCACCCATCGGGGTGGCTTGAGCCAGGCGGAGGCGGCGGAGGTTCTGGGTGTCTCGGAGCGCACCTTCCGGCGCTGGCGCGACCGCTACGAGGCGGTGGGAGCCGACGGTCTCTACGACCGCCGCCTGGGCCGCCTCTCGGCGCGGCGCGCGCCGGTGGACGAGGTGGCGCGGGTGCTGGAGTTGTTCGACACCCGCTACTGGGACTTCACGGCCAAGCACTTCCACGAGAAGCTGGTGGCCGATCACGGCTTCAAGCGCAGCTACAACTGGCTGCGGCTGAGCTTGCAAGCCCATGGGCGCAGGCGCGCGGCGCCCAGGCGTGGGGCGCACCGGCGCAAGCGGCCGCGCCGTGCCTTGCCCGGCATGATGTTGCACCAGGACGGCTCGAGCCACGAGTGGGTCCCCGGTCGATGGTGGGACCTGATCGTCACCATGGACGATGCGACCAGCGATATCTACTCGGCCTTCTTCGTCGCCGAAGAGGGCACCATGTCGAGCTTCCAGGGGGTGTCCGAGGCGATCCGGGCCAAGGGCCTGTTCTGCTCGCTCTACGCCGACCGCGCCAGCCACTACTGGAACACGCCCGAGGCCGGCGGCAAGGTGGACAAGGACACCCCGACCCAGGTCGGCCGCGCCCTGGCGCAGCTCGGCATCGAGCTGATCCCGGCCTACTCGCCCGAGGCAAGGGGGCGCTCGGAGCGCATGTTCGGCACCTTGCAGAAGCGCCTGCCCCAGGAACTCAGGCTCGCCGGCATCACCGACATGGTCGAGGCCAACCGCTTCCTCAAGGAGGTCTTCCTGCCACAACACAACGCCCGCTTCGCGACCCCGGCCGAGGACCGGGGCACCGCCTTCGTCCCCTTCACCGGCGCGCTCGACGACATCCTGTGCATCCACGAGGAACGCACCGTCTCAAACGACAACACGGTGCGCTACAAGCGCCTGGCACTTCAGATCCCCGCCGGCCGCCACCGCCGCCATTACGTCAAGGCCAGGGTCCGCGTCCACGAATACCCCGACGGCACAATGGCCGTCTTCCATGGACCGCGATGTCTGGCGCGATACCACGCCGATGGCCAACCGATCGACAGCCAAACCCGCGAGGCCGCGTGACCCGCTTCGACGCGACCGACCGGCGCCCTGTGGACAAGTGGACAGCCGCTCCGCGACCGACCACTTCCCCACAGGGCCAGAAACCGCAACAGAAGCGGTCAACTCAGAATGTTCTCGACACGCCGAAGTAAAAGTACACCACTGGCCGGCGTAAAAATGCACCACTTGATGCGATTCAGCCCAGCGTTGGCGGTGCCTGTGGGCCCACCGGGTCAACCATGGGCTGGGTTGTCAGGTTTTTGGGGGTTTCCGCCGTTTTTGGCTCTGGTTGAGACGGTAGCTGTCGCCGTTCATCTCCAGGATATGAACGTGGTGTGTGAGCCGGTCCAGCAACGCCCCAGTCAGGCGCTCGGAACCGAACACCTCGGTCCACTCATCGAACGGTAGATTGGAGGTCACCAGGGTGGAGCCGCCTTCGTAACGTTGGCTGAACACCTCGAACAACAACTCGGCCCCGGTTTTGCCAAGCGGCACGAAGCCGAGCTCATCGATGATCAGCAGCTTGTATTTTGCTAACTGCTTCTGGAACCGCAACAGGCGCTTCTCGTCCCTGGCCTCGATGAGCTCGTGGACCAAAGCCGCCGCCGTGATAAAGCCGACGGTGAGGCCTTTCTGACAAGCCGCCAGACCGAGGCCGAGGGCGATATGGGTTTTGCCGGTGCCGCTATTGCCAAGTGCGATGACGTTTTCACGACGCTCGATGTATTCACAACGCGCCAGTTCCAGAACCATCATCTTGTTGAGCGATGGCATGGCTTGAAGTCGAAGCTGTCCAGGCTTTTGACGGCGGGGAACCTGGCCATCCTGATCCGCCGCTCGACCATCCGGCGGTCCCGATCAATCAACTCCAGTTCGGTCAGGCGAACAAGGTAATACCAGCGGCATTTAACATTGACCGATATGGGCCCATTTTCGCATTCCGATTGATGTGATGGTTTCGGGCTGTGCGATGAGCTTGTTCCAAGCTTCGCATCCAGCATCGACGATGGCATTGTAGTCTTCGAACACGCGGTTGGAGAGCCAATTGGCGCGCAAGTACTGCCAGATATTTTCCACCGGGTTCAGTTCCGGAGCGCGCGATGGCAGCAGGATGATGGTGAGGTTCTTCGGGACTTTGAGTTTGCCGGTGGTGTGCCATCCGGCCCGATCCATCAGCACAACCGCATGGGCCTTTCGGGCGACGTGGCGGCTGATCTCGTCGAGATGCATCTGCATGGCTTGCGCGTCCGCCCAAGGCAGCATGAGCGCCGCCCCCTTGCCGTGAGCCGGACAGATGGCGCCGAACAGATAGGCGTTGCGATAGCGCTGATCGGCCGGCTGGCGGGGGCGCGTGCCCTTTCTCGCCCACAGGCGCGTCAGGCCATTCTTCTGGCCAAGGCGTGCTTCGTCCTGGAACCAGATCTCCACCGGCGTTCCCGCTGGCAGGTCAGCTATATGCACCTGGAGCGTGTCGGTGAAGTTTTTTTAAACGCCTCGATGATCCGCTTATCCTGCCTGGGATGCTGCGGGCGGGCGCTGATATGGGCAAAGCCCAGTTCGCCAAGCAGTCTGGATATCCCGCGCTCGGAATAGATGACGCCAAAGCGCGCCTCGATCACCCGCTTCAGGTCGATCCGCCGCCAGCGGACAACCCCGTCCACCGCCGGATCGGGGCCGGTCTCGACAATCTCGCCAAGTTCTTTCATCTGGACATCGCTCAGGTAGCGCGTCCGGCCCGCGCCCTTGCGGTTGGTGAGGCCATCCGGTCCCTCTTCGTTGAACCGGTGAACCCAGTCCCGCAGGGTTGGCGATCCATCCCACCGATCCTTGCGGCCTCTCCACGGCTCATGCCATCGTAGACCGCCGCAAGAGACAACAGACGGCGGCTCTGCCGGGCATCCTTGCAACGGCTGGCGAGTTTACGAAGGTGGCGGGCATCAAAGTCGCGACGAAGCGGAACACTGGCTGGCATGGCGATACTCCTTTGCCAACCTTGAATCAGATCAAAACCGATTTGGGAATCCCCACAGAGTCAGAAATTGATGCCGTTGGTATAACGCACATGATCGACGCCCTCGGCAGTGCATTGGCGGGCCTGCTTGTCGTATTCCCGTAGGAAGGTGGGCAGCTTGAGGGCCTTCAGATGATGGGCCAGCAAGAGCTGTGGCGTATCGCTCATGGCGCTGCCCCCTTCAGGAGCCCCATGTACGAGCGCGCCGAGGTTGTTGCCACCTCGGCGCGCGGCAGATAGGGATGGGCCAGCAGGTTCAAGCGTGGCGGCCGCTTCTCGATCCGGCACAGCACCAGGTGCTTGACCGCATCGAAGCCGATCACGCCGCGCTCCAGCGCCTCCGATATGGCGGCTCGAACATCGTCGAGGGAGAAGCTCTCGATTAGCCGCAGCACCTGGACGTATTCGCGCTTCCCGGCTTTGCCCATCCGCGCTTCAAGTAGGCGGCGGAGATCGCCGAACACCGGCGGCAACAGCCAGCCGGCCAAGGGAGCCGCCTGATCCAGCGCGTTGGTCTTTTGCTCCAGCAAGGACAGACAGTGCAGCGGATCGAAGACGAAGTCCTCTTGCTCGTATGAACGCGGGTGCCTGGCAATCACCTCTGCGGCGCAACTGATGACCACCTCGTGGACATAGCCGCGGACCAGCACCTCGCAATGGCCGAACCGTGTGGGGACGGAGTAATCGGTGCCGCGATAGCGCACCAGCGACAGCGAACTGACCCGCCCCGGGCGCTTGTCGCAGGCGTCGTAGGCGATTGCGGGAAGGCGCTGAAGAACCGCACGATCCCGTTCCAGGCGTTCGCCGACCGTCTGGTCGTGGCCACGCAGTTGTTCCGCCCATCGCTTGGCGCAGCAGGCTTCAAGATGCGTGTTGAGATCATCGAAGTTCCGGAACCTTGGCATCGGCACCAGGAAGTTCCGGCGGCAATAGCCGACGATCCCCTCGACCTTGCCCTTGTCGTTCCCCTTGCCGGGGCGGCCAAAGCGGTCCTCGAACAGGTAATGGGATCGTAACTCGCTGAACACACGTGTCCGCTGACGCTTGCCGTCACCGAGGATGCGGGCCACCGCAATCCTGGTGTTGTCATAAAGGATCGAGCGCGGCACACCGCCGAAGAAGGAGAACCCCGAGACATGGCCGTCACAGAAGGCCTCCGTGGTCTCCCCCGGATAGGCCTTCACAAAGCAGGCGTCCGAGTGGGGTAGGCTCATCGCCAGGAAGTGGATCTTGCGTTCCACGCCGCCGATGACGGCCAGGGCCTCGCCAAAATCAACCTGGGCGTGGCCGGGAGGATGCGTCAGCGGAACAAACATCTCCCGCCGACGCTGTCGGACACCGCAGATGTAGTCCTTCACAATGCAGACCGTGTGAAAACTCTGGGTGGCGGGGGATTCCGTCCGGCTCATGGCGATGTTAGAGTCCGCCATGAGACACATTCCTGGCATTGACCGCTCTCAGGTTCTGCTTCTGCCGGAAGCAGTGGACGATTACGTGGGCCGGGATAACCCGGTCCGTTTCATCGACGCTTTCGTGGATGGTTTGGACCTGGCGGTCGCTGGTTTCGAGCGCGCCACGCCGAAGGCGACGGGTCGTCCCGGCTACGATCCGGCGGACCTGCTGAAGCTCTACATATACGGTTATCTCAATCGGGTACGTTCGAGCCGCCGGCTGGAGGCCGAGAGCAAGCGTAATCTCGAAGTGATCTGGCTGTTGCGGCGTTTGTCGCCGGACTTCAAGACGATCGCCGATTTCCGGCGGATCAATCGGGCGGCGTTCCGCCAGGTGTTTCGGGAGTTCGTGAGGCTATGCCGCGAACTGGAGCTGTTCGGGCGCGAGCTGGTGGCAGTCGACGGTACTCGGATCAAGGCAGTGAACAGCCGGGAGCGGAACTTTACCAAAGCGAAGCTGGAGAAGGCGTTGGCCGAGAGCGACGAGAGGTTGTCGCGTTATCTCGACCGGCTCGACGAGGCCGACGGGCAAGACGAGAGCGGCACCGGCGGCGGCGAAGTGGAGAACATCCGGGAAAAGATCGCGCGATCCAAGGGCGGCGTGAGCGGTTTGAGGAACATCGCGACGCGCTGGCTGCGAGTGGCGAGGACCAGCTCTCTTTGACGGATCCGGACAGCCGGGCGATGCACGCCGCGACCCGGGTCGGTGTCGGCTACAACATCCAGATCGCGGTGGACGCCAAGCACAAACTGATCGCCGAGCAGCAGGTCCATAGCAAGGTCAGCGATCTCAGTCTGTTGGCCGAGACGGCGGTGGCGGCCCGTCGGAACCTGGCCGTCGATCGGATCGACGCGGTCGCCGACGCGGGCTACTTCAAGATCGAGGATATCGAGGCCTGCGAGAATGCCGGCGTCATGCCGCATGTGCCCAAGCCCCAGCGCGGATCAACGGTGAGCCAGGGGCTCTTTCCCAAGGAACGCTTCCGCTATGACGGCGGCGAGGACATTTACATCTGCCCCGACGGCCAACGCCTGGCGCTACACAGCAAGCGCAAGCGCCGCGATCTCATCTTCGCCAGTTACGCCAATCGCGCCGCGTGCAAGGAGTGCCAACTCAAGTCGAAGTGTACGAAAAGCGCCTTCCGTCGGGTCCTGCGCTATGTCGACGAAGCGATCCTGGAGCGCATGGCAGAACGATTGGCGGCCCGCCCGGAGCTGCTCGATGCGCGCCGTGAAAGCGTCGAGCATCCCTTCGGCTCAATCAAACAATGGATGGGCCAGGGTGCCTTCCTGACCCGGCGGCTGGAGAACGTGCGCGGCGAGTTCAGCATCACGGCGCTGGCTTACAACATCCGCCGCGCGATCTCTCTGGTAGGTGTTCCCGCCTTGATCGCCGCCGCGAGGGCGTGAGACGGGAGTCTGGCCCAAATCAAGCGCCCCACTACGTGGGATCGCGGCAAATCATGGTGACACAAACCTCCATCCCCGCCACCCAGAGTTTTCACACGGTCTGAATGGTGATCTTGCCCGTAAAGCCGTACTCATCACGCAGCCGCTCGAATATCCGCTTCGATGTGTGACGTTGCTTCTTCGGACGATCCTTATCCTCTTCCAGGATACGGTCGATAATACCGATGAACGGATCGGGCTTCGGGCGGACCGGAGGCCGCGTCCGGACATAACCCGGTGGCACCGAATAGCTCAACATCTTCCTGACCGTGCGCGGGTCGATCCCAAAACAACGAGCCGCTTCGCGTTGGCTCAGACCCTCAATCATTACCGCGTGGCGAACCCGCCCATACAGTTCCACTCGCTTCATCCCCCACCCTTCGCTCCAAAATGCAAAGGGCTATCGCTGACGGAATTTTGCTCCGGCGCAACCAGACTCTCCGGCCGCTTCAGTGAGGGATTATTGCTCCGGCGTTCTCAGGCAGAATTATTTCCCGGAGAATATGAAGCGTGGGGCCTATTATCACCCATTGGAACGCGGCTTCGAGCGCGAGCTGAAGAAGCGATTGGATTTCTTCGTCAAATTGCGCGCCAAGCGGTCGGACGGTTGACAAGCGGGCGCGGTCACGAAAAAGAAAGCCCATGATTACGACGGTTCTTCCGGTGGCGATTGGCGGTGCGATCGGCGCTACGGCCCGGTATCTGACTGGTGTCGTTGCCGTGCGGGTGATGGGGCATGGGTTTCCTTGGGGCACAATGACGGTGAATATCGTCGGCTCGTTCCTGATGAGCGTCGTCATCGTCTACATGGCAGAGCGCAGCGGGCACCGGTTTGCGCCTTTTCTGGTGACCGGCATCCTCGGCAGTTACACGACTTTTTCATCGTTTTCTCTGGATGCGCTGGTAATTTACGAGCGCGGCCAGACCGGAATTGCCGCTGCCTATGTCACGGCAAGCGTTATGCTGTTCCTCGGCGCGATTTTCGCCGGGCTTGTGGTTGCGTGGAACATCCTGTGACGCGCGTGCAAACCCTGCACGTCGGCGCGGACGAAGCCGACCAGCGCCTGGATCGGTGGTTTCGCCGTCATTTTCCGCAGGTCGGCCAGGGGCGCATCGAGAAGATGTGCCGCAAAGGTGAAATTCGGGTGGATGGTGCTCGTGCCAAGGCTTCGACGCGGATAGAACCCGGACAAGTAATCCGTATACCGCCATTGCCCGATACGCCTGCGCCGGCACCACATGCACGAACCGGTATTTCAGACGCAGATGCGGACATGATCCGCGCTGCGGTGCTGTTTCGGGATACCCATCTGATCGTCCTGAACAAACCCGCCGGACTGCCAAGCCAGGGCGGCAGCAGGCAGACCCGGCATGTGGATGGGCTGGCGGAGGTTTTGAGATTTGGGTTTGATGAAAAGCCGCGCCTGGTTCATCGGCTGGACAAGGATACTTCGGGTATCTTGTTGCTGGCGCGAACGCAACGGATGGCCACCGCCCTGACGGCGGCGTTTCGCAAGCGCGAGACCCGCAAGATTTATTGGGCTGCGATCGCTGGTGTTCCTCAGCCCGCAATCGGGACCATCCGGTTTGGACTTGTGAAAATTTCGGGTCATGGCACGCGCGGTGAGGCTGAAAAGATGCGTTGCGTCCATCCCGAAATGGTCAAACAGACGCCAGATGCCAAACGCGCCACAACTGATTATATGGTATTGTCGTCGCTTGGGCGGCGCGCGGCCTGGGTCGCGCTGGTGCCAATCACCGGACGAACCCACCAATTACGCGCCCATTTGGCCGAGATCGGGCATCCGATCGTTGGTGATGGCAAATACGGCGGCTCGGCGCAGGAAAACTTGGGTGATGGGTGGGGCGCACAGTTAGGCGGGGACATAAGCCGCAAATTGCATCTGCACGCACGGTCGTTGCAGATCACCCATCCGGTAACCGGCGGACAAGTGACGTTCACGGCACCGTTGCCGCCCCACATGGCAAATACCTGGGCGACAGTTGACTGGAATGCAGACGATGTGCCTGCCGACCCGTTCGACGATTTGCAGTAGACAGGACTTTCAGACTTGGGGAGCCGGAGACTTGAGCGACTGGAAAGCGAAGCGTTTTTGGACCGAAGTTACGCTAGAGCCGAGGGCGGGCGGTTTTGCCATCAGTCTTGATGGACGTTCTGCGCTCACACCCGGCAAAGCGCCCATGATCGTCCCGACATCGAAGCTGGCCGAATACGTCGCCGCCGAATGGGATGCGCAGGGCGAAATGATCGATCCGTCGTCGATGCCCTTCACCCGCTCGGCAAACGCCGCAATCGACAAGATTGCACCGCAAAGGATTGAAGTGGCAGATAATTTGACCGCCTATGGAGACTCGGACCTTTTGTGCTACCGCGCCGAAGCGCCCGCTGGTCTTGTGGCGCGGCAGGCGGCGGCATGGGACCCGTTGTTGGACTGGGCCGCAGAAAACCTGCAGGTCCGTCTGGCACTGAGGTCTGGTGTCGTTCATAGGGCACAGGGCACCAGCGAACTCGCGCTGCTGTCGCAAATGGTTCGCGCATTATCTAATTTCGAACTTGCCGCCTTTCTTGATCTGGTGAGCCTGTCGGGGTCATTGATCATAGGGTTTGCAGTGGCCCAACATGCCAAGTCGGATGCCGAGCTGTGGACCGCGTCAAGAATCGATGAGATCTGGCAGCAAGAGCAATGGGGCGAGGACGCAGAAACAATCGAGCGAGACCGGCGCAAACGTCAGGCCTTTGTGGACGCAGCGGATTTTCTGCGTGCCTGTAACCAATAGCGCTGACATAATAATGGCTTATCCCCAGGTGCGCATTCCGGAACATTCGGCCACTTATTCCAGCGACATCCGGCCACCCATACCGGGGGATCCGGCCACCTTTGACACGCTGCTTTGAGGCGCATGTTTTCAGTGTCAGTTGACGGGCGTTTCGTCAACGGTCTTGATTCTGGTCTTTCGCATGGAGTGACCGTCGAGATTGAGGCGATAGGCGTTGTGAACAATCCGGTCCAGGATGGCATCTGCGAAGGTCGGTTCGCCGATCACATCGTGCCACGTGTCGACAGGCAGCTGGCTTGTGATCAGGATTGATCCGGCCTCATACCGGTCTTCGACGATCTCCATGAGATCGCGGCGTTGGGTGGCGTTCAGGCGATCTGGACCCCAGTCATCGAGGATGAGCAGCCCTGTTTTTATGAGGCTTTTGAAGACGCGCGGGAAGCGGCCATCGCCGTGGGCCAGTTCCAACTCATCGAACAATCTGGGCAGGCGTCTGTATAGAACCGTAACGCCGTCCCGGCAGGCGGCTTGTCCAGGGCGCATGCCAGCCAGGTTTTGCCGATGCCGCAAGGGCCGGTGATCATCAGGTTACGTTTGTCGCGTATCCATTTGCCGGTCAGCAGTTGCTGGAAAAGGGCTTTGTCCAATCCTCGGCGCGCCCTGTAATCCACATCTTCCGGAGCTGCTCCCACATGGCGCAATTTGGCGGTGCGCATGCGGCTCTCAAAGCGCTTGGTGTCACGGCTGGATGACTCGCGGTCGACCAGCAGGCCCAGCCATTCAGCGTGACTGAGGCTGACCGTTCCGTCCTGTGTTTCCAGTTCGCTGAAGGCTTCCGCCATTCCGTCAAGTTTTAGCGTTTTCAGCTGATCCAGGGTTGGGTGATTGAGCATATGTTTGTCCTCTTCAATGGAAGTACTCAGCGCCACGGATGTTGGGATGGGTGATCGCAGGCTCGTCCGGGGCGCGGGTTCGAGGTTGGCGATCCAGACCATTCTTGAGAATGGAATGCAGAGATGAGTAGGAACGGGCGTTGATGTCGATTGCCCGTGTGCAGGCGGTTTCCAGGCGATCCCGGCCAAAGGTCTTGGCCAGCCGCAAAATACCCATGCAGGACCGGTAGCCCGGTTCCGGATGACGGCGCTCACGCATGATAACCTCGACATAGGCTTCGGTGTTTGGGCCGATCCTGGCGGCCTGTCGGCGTATTCTTTCGGGCGTCCAATCTGTCCGGAACCGGTGGTTTGCTGGCATGTGATCACGATGGGTGGAATGCTGGCGATTGCCGGATGTGCGCTGATGCGCCGCCACGCGTTGCCCTTTAAAATATACCTCAATTGTTCGCGCGGTGATCCTGGCCCACAGCTTTTGCTTCAACAGCTGATGCGGAACAGAGTAATAATGCCGTCCCACATCTATGTGGTAATCAAGGCCAACCCGGCATTCTTTCCATTCAGCGTAAACATAGGGCTCGACCGGCACGGGCTTCAGAGCAGGCCTGTCCAGCGTCTTAAACAAATCCCGGCGGCTGGCCCCCAGATGCCGGGTCACTTTCCCATTCAACTGGTCCATTAAGGGTCGGATCTCAGCGTTCAACTCATCGAGACTGAAGAAGCGCTGATTGCGCAGACGTGCCAGAATCCAGCGTTCGACCAAGAGCACAGCCCCTTCGACCTTTGCCTTGTCTTTGGGCTTTCTTGGCCGGGCCGGAACAATGGCTGTATCGTAATGGACCGCCATATCCGCATAGGTGCGGTTGATGGATGGTTCCGTGCCTATCCGGTTGTCACCGACACTCACTATATGTATGGCGTGGCGTCGCGTGGCCCGGGAGGGGGACAAAGCGGGGATGGATGTCTCGCAGCGTGAAGACCTTTCGTTTCCGCGGTCGCTTCCTGAGTTCCAGCGACTTTTCCCGGATGGCACGGCCTGTGCCGCCTAAATTGCTGGCGATGTCACCGCTCCCACTTACGCCCAGCTTTACTTGGGCGATTGGGAGCACCCTAGATGTAGTGGGTGTGGGTGACAACCGGATAGGCACGGATGGTTCATAGAAACAGGCCTTGGTCACACCGGCCTTGAGATTGTCCGATACCACTTGCGCGGGCACCCCGCCGAAGAACCCAAAAGCCCGGACATGGCTGGATATCCAGTCGGGCAATGATTGCGTCCAGCTGGCTTCCACATAGGTGTAACTGGACGCCCCCAGCGTGGCGACAAATAGCTGCGCCGTCCTCACCTCGCCTGTCTGAGGGCAGACCACATCCATGGTCGCCCCGGCATAATCCACAAACAGACGCTCACCGGCAGGATGCCTTTGGCGCATCACCGGCGACAGCTTGCCCTCCCACCGTGTATAAAGTTCACAAAACCGGCTATAGCCATAACCGTTGGGATGGACGGCCCGGTACTCTTCCCAGAGCAGCGAAAGTGTCACGCCCTTCCGGCGCAACTCGCCATGCATAAAGGCCCAGTCTGGTTGCGGATAAGACCCGCATACATCGCCAGCCGTGCGGGGAAACAGCAGGCCTTCAATATCTCCATCGCTCAGATCTGCTGGCAAAGGCCACGACAGGCCAGCCACATCGGCGCGGTGCAAATAATCCGATACTGTCGCCCGCCCCAAAGACAGGCTCAGCGCCATCTGACGACCTGATAATCCATCCGCCCGAAGTCGCAGGGTTTCTCGTATCTTCCGCATTGGCAATCTCTTCATTCGGCTCCCTCTCGTTCAAAAAGAACGGCAGGATAACCGCGTTAAGGATCGCCTCGTGGCAGCAATATCTCAGGTGAAAACAGGGTGGCCGGATGCCCCGGAATCCCCGGCCGGATCAAATCGGTATGGGTGGCCGGATGTTATCGGAATCACTGGCCGGATCGCCCCGGAATACGCAACCAGGTCTCTGTTTGGAGATTTTCGTGGGGTAATGCAGTAGATTCGCTGATCAAACACTTGACGATCGATGATGATTCCGACCACACTCGGTCCTGTTGGGGGGGGCCCAACCCCTTTGAACGATCGCCCCCGGCCCAAAATGGCCGGAAAAACTGCCTGCAATGGGTGGAAAATCAGGAAGAGGTAAACATGAAAAAAACAATATTTTTTGGCGCGCTGACGGTTGCCGGAATGGCTGCCGGTCTAGCGTCTGCTGCCACACTTGACGACGTGAAGGCAAAAGGTGAACTGGCTTGTGGTGTGTCCACAGGACTGGTCGGATTTGCCGCGCCGGACGCTAACGGCGTATGGGCCGGTTTTGACGTGGCCATCTGCCGCGCTGTTGCGGCGGCTGTTCTGGGAGATTCAGACGCCGTCAAATTTGTTCCACTTGCCACCAAAACACGCTTTACTGCCCTGGCTTCAGGTGAAGTTGACATGCTGTCTCGGAACACCACGTGGACATTCTCGCGCGATGTGGACCTGAAATTCACATTTGTTGGGGTTAACTATTACGACGGTCAGGGCTTTATGGTTCCGACAGAACTAGGTGTTTCTTCTGGCAAGGAACTGGACGGTGCAACTATTTGTATTCAGACCGGCACAACGACCGAGCTGAACCTGGCGGACTTCTTCCGCGCCAACAACATCGACTATGAGCCGGTGCCGATTGACACCAACGCTGAGGCGCAGCAACAATACCTGGCCGGTGCCTGTGACGTGTACACGACTGACGCATCAGGCCTTGCGGCCACACGTGCGACTTTCCAAAATCCGGACGATCATGTCCTTCTGCCAGACATTATTTCAAAAGAGCCTCTGGGCCCGCTTGTGCGTCACGGCGACAACCAGTGGGGCGATATCGTCCGCTGGACTTTGAACGCGCTGATCTCGGCGGAAGAACTGGGCGTCACTTCGGCCAATCTGGCTGAAATGGCCAATGGCACCAATAACCCAGAAATCAACCGTCTGCTGGGCACCGAGGGTGATCTGGGCGCGATGCTCGGACTGAGCAGCGACTGGGCGAAAAACGTCATCGCAGTGAGCGGCAACTACGGTGAGATTTTTGAAACTCACATTGGTGAAAACACAGCGATTGGCCTTGCTCGTGGGTTGAACGCACAGTGGAAAAGCGGTGGTTTGATCTACTCACCCCCGTTCCGTTGATCTGATAAAATTTTGGGGCGCGCCAATTGGTGCGCCCCGATAATATTGCACGACACATCTTTGGTTGATGATGACTGTTAGCGGAGTTCGGGCCGGCCATGCGGTTTGACCACGCTATGCAGAATCGACCGTCAAAAGGGGGCACGCCATGGCAATGGCTGACCAGGTAGCATCGCAAAAGTCGTTCCGGCTGGGGATGCTGATCTACGATTCACGCTATCGGTCGGCGACAATTCAAACCGTGGCGCTGCTACTGTTCATGCTTGCAATTGCCTGGCTGCTAAGCAACGCCGCCAGCAATTTGGCTGCACTGGGCAAGCCACTGAGTTTCGGGTTTCTGTCGCAGCCCGCCGGGTATGACATTAACCAGACCTTGGTGGAATATGACAGCCAGAGCAGCCACGGACGCGCGGCATTGGTCGGTATTCTGAATACACTACTCGTCGCTGTGCTTGGCTGTACCTTGGCCACCGCCATCGGTATTAGCGTCGGTGTTTTGCGTCTGTCCAACAACTGGATCGTGGCGCGCCTGATGGCAATTTACATCGAAGGTTTCCGGAACATTCCGGTCCTGCTTTGGATCATATTGTCCATGGCCATTCTGATCGAGAGCCTGCCGGCGCCAAGGGCATTCAGGGGCGACAACGCCACGGCCTCGATGTTTTTGAGCGATTCCGTTGCGGTCACAAACCGAGGCATCTATATCCCGAAACCGTTGTTTCTGGACGGCTCGATGCCGGTGATTATCGTGTTCTTGTTGTCCATCGTCGGGATTTTCCTGTTTGGTCGCTGGGCCAAGGCACGTCAGGAAAACACCGGTGAAGTCCTGCCGACGTTCTGGATCAAACTGGCAATCTTCATTTTCCCGGCGATTGCGGCGTTCTACGTTCTGGGCCAGCCCATTGCGCTGGAATACCCCGCGCTCAAAGGCTTTAACTTTGCTGGCGGCTTTCATATGCGGAATTCTCTGATCGCGCTTTGGCTGGCGCTTTCGTTGTATACCGGTGCGTTCATTGCAGAAACTGTGCGCGCCGGTATTCAGGCGGTGTCGTACGGGCAAACCGAGGCGGCGTTCGCCTTGGGCCTGCGACCGCGGCGCACAATGTCGCTGATCATATTGCCGCAAGCGCTGCGGGTGATCATCCCGCC
The DNA here is from genome assembly GCA_965237505.1 of Paracoccaceae bacterium. GTDB lineage: Bacteria > Pseudomonadota > Alphaproteobacteria > Rhodobacterales > Rhodobacteraceae > NVTR01. Next base: position 587,808 of record CBDEFR010000009.1, read on the forward strand.
GTTGATCTCGCAGTATCTGAACCTGACCAAGAACTCGTCCTTGGCGATTGCCGTGGGGTATATGGACATCACCGGCACCCTTGGCGGCATTACGCTGAACCAGACCGGGCGCGAGATGGAAAGCCTGATGATCCTGATGGCCTGCTATCTGTCGATTTCGATCACCGTGTCGTTATTCATGAACTGGTACAATGAATCGATCAAGATGAGGGAGCGGTGAGATGAGCGATCTTTCTTATGTCCGCGCCGAAATGCTGGGCGAGCAACCGCCGCCGCTTGGCGAATCCGGGGTCATCAAATGGGCGCGCGAAAACCTGTTCTCAAGCTATGTGAGCGGTGCCCTGACGATCCTCACCATCACCGCAATCTACTTGGTTCTGAGCGGCGTATTTCCATGGATATTCAAATCGAGCTGGACCGCGAGTTCCCTGAATGGATGCCGCGAAGCAATTGCCCTGAAATACGGCGAGGGCACGGATGGAGCATGCTGGTCGGTGATCACCGAGCGCTATAGGCAGTTGTTGTTTGGGTTCTATCCGCGTGAACTTTACTGGCGCCCGATCCTCGCCTTTATCCTTTTGGGGGCGGCAATTGCGCCGGTGTTGTTTGACAAGCTGCCGCGCAAGATGCTGATCTTTTCGGCGATCTACCCGTTCCTTGCCTTCCTACTGGTTTGGGGTGGTTCAATCTGGCTGCCAATCAGCGTCATGCTCGGATTTGTCATCGCCTACTATGCATCCGTGCATTTGCCTGCAGTTATCGGCTCACTGGGGTCCACGATTGCGGCGATGATCCTGCCGGTTCTCTGGTGGTTGTTTGCGGCCGGGCCTTTCGCCAGCATGATAAACGGTATCATTCCAATCGGACTGCAAGCCATAGACAGCGATCAACTCGGCGGGTTTACTCTTTCGGTTCTGATCGGGATCACCGGTATCGCGCTTTCGCTGCCGATCGGGATTTTTCTGGCGCTTGGGCGACAGTCAAATCTGTTCGTGGTGAAAACTCTCTGTGTCGGCTTTATCGAGTTCATTCGGGGCGTGCCGCTGATCACGCTGTTGTTTGTGGCGTCCACGCTGCTGAATTACTTTATGCCGCCGGGCACCAGTTTTGATCTCGTTTTGCGGGTAATGATCATGGTGACGCTGTTTGCTTCTGCCTATATGGCCGAGGTGATCCGCGGCGGTCTGGCTGCGATTCCAAAAGGCCAGTATGAAGCGGCAGATGCTTTGGGAATGGATTATTGGCAGTCAACCCGGCTGATCGTCATGCCGCAAGCCCTGAAAATCTCGATCCCAAACATTGTCAGCACTTTTATCGGTCTGTTCAAAGACACAACGTTGGTGTCGATCATTGGTTTGCTGGACCCGATCGGTCTGTCGGGTGCGATTCGCGCCAATCAGGAATGGAACGGCATAGTCTGGGAACTCTATGCGTTTGTCGCGCTGATGTTCTTCATCGTCTGTTTCTCGATGTCACGTTATTCCATGCATCTTGAGCGCAAGCTTCGGACCGAACACTAATCCTGGGAGCAAAAATAATGCCTGATTTTGCCAAATATGACGACCACATGCCCGACGATCATATCCCAGACCGCTCGAAAATGCAGGTCTTGGATGAAGTCGCCATTCAGATCACCGACATGAACAAATGGTACGGCGCCTTCCACGTGCTGAAAGACATCAACCTGACGGTCAACCGGGGCGAGCGGATCGTGGTTTGCGGGCCTTCGGGGTCCGGCAAATCAACCCTGATCCGCTGTATTAACCGGCTGGAGGAACACCAGCAGGGGTCGATCATCGTCGACGGGACCGAGCTGTCGTCGGATCTGAAGAACATCGACAAGATCCGCTCCGAGGTAGGGATGCTGTTCCAGCACTTCAACCTGTTTCCGCATCTGACAGTTCTGGAAAACTGCACGCTGGCGCCGATCTGGGTGCGCAAGACCCCCAAGAAAGAGGCCGAGGAAATTGGGATGCAATTTCTGACAAAGGTGAAAATCCCCGAGCAGGCCTTAAAGTACCCCGGTCAATTGTCGGGTGGCCAGCAGCAGCGGGTGGCGATTGCCCGCAGCTTGTGCATGAAGCCAAGGGTCATTCTGTTCGATGAACCGACCTCGGCGCTTGACCCGGAGATGATCAAGGAAGTGCTCGACATCATGATCGAACTGGCCGAAGAGGGCATGACCATGCTGGTCGTGACTCACGAAATGGGCTTTGCCCGCAAAGTGGCGAACCGGGTGATCTTCATGGACGAGGGTCAGATCGTTGAACAGAACGAACCTGACGAATTCTTCAACAATCCGCAGTCGGACCGCACGAAGCTATTCCTGAGCCAGATCCTCGGCCACTGATGTAACTGCCCGGCGCTCGCTTGCGCGCGGTCGACGAAAACCGGAGTCCGAAACAGCGATGAAGGTGCGGTCGGTTTTGTGCGTGCCACAGCCATCCGACGCCAGGTGGATTGAACATCAGCTTTCAGTTTGGGTTTCGGAAATTTTGCCCAAGTCCCGTGGAACCACAAAATCCAAAACCTGGCCGGTGCCCGGCAGTACTGTGGCCCAACTGTCCGGCTCGAAATCCAGCACCGTGGTAGCCGTTGTCGGGTAGTCGTCAAAGCGCCGGTGCGCCGGCGCACGGTCAGCCAGCGCCGAAGCCAAAACAGCGATGCCCGGATTGTGGGCCAGGATAAGAACGCATTTGGCGTCCCGCACCCGTCGTAGTAGCTGAAACAACTTTTCGGGCGCTGCCTGGTAAAGCGCCTGTTGAAATTGGACACTCGGTGAGGCGCCCAGCTTTACCGAAATGTTCGCCCATGTTTGCGCCGTGCGTTCGGCATTGGAGCACAGCACGAGATCCGGCACATATCCCTTTGCCGCAAGCCATTGTCCGATGACCGTCGCCGCGTTCCGTCCGCGATCATTCAACGGACGAGAGTGATCGCCGCCGTGATGGTCCCAATTTGATTTCGCGTGGCGCATCAGGATCAGGTGCAGGGTCATTGGTGAAAGGCTTTCATGTGATGGGCGGACTGCTCGGACAATCTGCCATAAGTCTGCGAAATCGGACAGGAACGGCGCACGGCGCAACCATGCTGCATGCAATCCTGCCCAGCTGGAGTGTCCAGAAACCCATGACAGGCTTTCAGGTCATAACCCGACAGTGTCAACGCGCTGACCGGACAGGCGGTCAGGCAGGGCTGCCCGGCACATGTATCGCAGGGTCGTGGGTTTGGTATTTCGGCCTCGATTGCGAATGGCAGTGCAACTGCGCCGCGATATGACACTTGCAACCCGGCAGTATCGTGAACCAGCAGCGTGACGGGCGAGGACCAGGCGCGCCCGGATCGTAATGCCCAGGCTATGAATGGCGCATATGGCAGGCCGCCGAACGGAAAAATTGCAGTTCCGCCAAGGTTGGATGCCAGGGCGGTGATGATCCGCATTGACCAACGATCCATCGGGTCAGGGCGCCCATCACGAAACTCTGGTTCGTTGCTGACGTGCAGCCAAAAGCCCGGCTCGTGTGGTCCCAACAGGATAATGGATTGCGTGCCTTCAGGAACCGGATCTTCGGCCGCCGGAATGGTCAGCCCGAACACGTTCAAATGGCGCCGTTCTGCTTCGCGCGTTATGGCGCCTAGATTTGGCCGAATATCTTTCATCGCAGCAAACATGACTGCTTTCGGATGGGCTGAAAAGTAAATTGCCTATATCTTGCGAAACGGCAGTAACAGGATCCAATCAAGTCGGGCAGGCTTGTCATCTTGCCACTGTAACCCGACTCTCATATCTGTCTGACCGTCTTCAGGCTCGCCAATATAGGTTCGGAACAGCCGGTCCCACAAACTGATCGAAAATCCGTAGTTGCTGTCGTGCTCATAGCGTTTGGTCGAGTGGTGAATTCGGTGCATGTCGGGCGTGACCAGCACCGCCCGCACCACCGCGTCCAGCCCTGGTGTCAGGTTGATATTGGCGTGGTTGAAAAGAGCAGTTCCGTTCAGGATCACCTCAAATACGATCACCGCCCATGCAGCAGGGCCCAAAGCATATACCAGCCCGATTTTCAGCAACATCGACAGTGCGATTTCAACTGGATGAAACCGGATAGCGGTCGTCACATCCATGTCGCGGTCGGCGTGGTGGACGCGGTGCAATCGCCACAGGATAGGGATTTTATGGGTGATCAGGTGCTGCAACCAGATCGCCAAATCCAGCATCAGGATCACCAAAATGCTTTCAATCCAGACATTCCAGCCAAGCCAGTTGAACAGACCAATCCCCTGCGCAGCGGCGTCAATCGCCGCCCCGACAGCGAGCAGCGGAATTGCGAATGCGACAAGGCGCAGAGCCACTGAATTGATGACGGTCAGAGACCAGTTGGAAATCCATCGGCGGATGCGTTTTTGCACGCGTTTGCGTCTGGGGAAAATGGTCTCCAGGCCAGCGAATAGCAAGAATAGCCCAATGAAAAACCCAAACCTAACGATGACTTCATTTTCCATTGGCAACATGTATTACCGAATGCCCGTCGCAACAAGTCAGGCGCGAATGAGCGAACCCGCGCCGTGTTCGGTAAACAACTCCAACAGGCAAGCGTGTGGCGCACGGCCGTCGATAATGACAACTGCGCGAACCCCGCCTTCAAGTGCTGCGAGCGCGGTTTCTGTCTTTGGGATCATGCCGCCGGCGATCGTGCCATCCTGAATCATCTGGCGGACTTGGTCAGCGCCAAGCGCCGTAAGAACCTCATCATCCGCGCCCTTGACGCCGGCAACATCAGTTAGCAACAGCAGCCGGTCAGCCTTGAGGGCTGCAGCGATAGCACCAGCGGCTGTATCGCCGTTTACGTTGAAACTTTCGCCGTTCTTGCCGGCGCCGATTGGCGCAATGACCGGGATGATCCCGGCGGCGGCAAGTTCGCGCAGAAACTCTGGGTTCACCTCTTTTGGCTGCCCGACGAAACCAAGTGCCGGCTCCGCATAATCGCAGATCATCAGGTTGGCGTCCTTGCCGGACAACCCGATGGCTTTTCCGCCCTGGGCATTGATGGCCTGGACGATCCGCTTGTTAATGCGTCCCGAAAGCACCATTTCCACAACTTCCATTGTGGCCGCATCGGTGACGCGTTTGCCGTTCACGAACTCCGATTCGATGTGCAGCTTGTCGAGCATGGCATTGATCATCGGCCCGCCACCGTGGATGATAACCGGGTTCACGCCGACCTGTTGCATCAGGACGATGTCGCGCGCGAAGCTTTCCATTGCCGCGTCGCTGCTCATGGCATGTCCACCAAGCTTGATGACCACTGTCGCCCCGTCATAGCGCTGCAAATACGGCAGCGCCTGTGACAGCGTTCGCGCTGTCGCGATCCAGTCGCGGTTTATGGCGGTCTGCTTTTTCATCCTGCGGTCCTTTGCGTCACGCCCTGTTAGTCGATTGCGCGCCGGGCGTGCAAGGTTTTTGCGAACCATCCCCGCGCAGCAGGTGTGGCAAGCGATGCCGTTATTGCAGGGTGGCGATGATGGCGCGCAAAATGTCGATGCCGTCACCCTTGGCGGACGAGGTCATAACCAGCTCAGGAAATGCGGCCGGGTGTTTTGACAGGGCGGATCGGACCAGGGCCAGGATTGCTATTTGGTCGTCCGACTTTACTTTATCGATTTTGGTCAGGACCACTTGAAATGTCACCGCGGCATTGTCCAGCAGCGCCAGAATTTCTTCGTCGACGTTCTTGATCCCGTGGCGGGCATCAATCAAGACAAACACCCGGCGAAGGGTCGGGCGACCCGCGAGATAGTCTTTTAGCAGCCTTTGCCATTTCCCCACGACCTCGAGCGGCGCATTGGCAAATCCGTAACCCGGCAGGTCAACAAGATAGTGGCTGTCGTGGCAGGTGAAATAATTGATCTCTTGGGTGCGACCCGGTGTGTTTGATGCACGTGCCAGGGCGTTTCGACCGGTAAGCGCGTTGATCAGGCTCGATTTACCGACATTGGAGCGCCCGGCAAAACAAACTTCCATCCGGTCCGCGCCGGGCAGACCGTCAATTGCGACGACGCCCTTCAGGAAATCGGTTGGTCGGGCAAACAACAGGCGGCCTTTTTCAAGCGCCTCGCGTGTCTGCTCAGCGATTGGAAATGCGAGAGTCACAAGATCACTTCGATTTTGTTCCCGAGTGCAATATCGCCCGGCGATAATACTTCGGCGTAAACGCCAAATTCCGTGTGCCCCCAGCCAGCTTTGAGTGCGCCAAGAGTGTCAGCGTCGCGATAACCGGTATCAGGATTTGCGGCTGTGGCCATGCAGCGGCCGATCCTCTCGCGGACCATTAGGATCGCTGATCCAATCCGCATTCGTTGGCCGATCCATTCAAATTCTTCCCAAGGTTCAAGTCCATCAAGGCAAAAATTCCCGCGCCAGCGCCGAATTGACAGGTCTTGCCGCAAATGCTGCGCCACGGCGCGATTGGACGCTGTATTCAACAGGCTGATCGACGGGTAATCGGTGTCTGTCATGCCGCGATTTGGCACCGATACGATCCTCGCCGAAGCCGCACGGTCAATTGGCATCAATGGACGCACCCAGTCCAGAAATTCCGCAGAATTATCATCGGGGCGGAACGTTATTGATGGCCGATCCGGGTGCGAAAGGGTGATTTGCCGTTCTGCCTCATCAAGGCAGGCATTGATCGCCTGCAGTGCCGGAGCTTGCGAGCCGCGGGAGAAGTTTGCGCAGGGTGCCCAGTTGGATCCGTCGGTCTTTGACCGGCTGTGAGCGACTGCCCAGGTCCTGTCCCAGGGCATCGTGCGGCCTTGGGTCAGGGCGACACGGTCCAGCGCCTCGCGGCCATGTGACTTGATCGGGTGCCGCCAGATATGGGCGACATGGCCGGTCATTCCGGGTCTTTTTTCTTGGGGTTGAAACCGGCCCGGATATTACCGAATACATCCGGTTTGTGGCCGTGGCTGCGCATGATGATATATTGCTGGATGAACGTGATAGTGTTGTTGGCGATCCAGTAGAGCACCAGACCGCTGGCGAACCTGCCCAGCATGAACATGAACACCCAGGGCATCCAGGCGAATATCATTTTCTGGGTCGGATCGGTCGGCGTCGGGTTCAGCTTTTGCTGCAGCCACATCGAAATTCCCAACAATATCGGCAACACTCCGAGCGAGAGGATAAACAGGAAAGAGCTTGAATCGGGCGTAGAATACGGCAGCAGACCAAAAAGGTTGAGGATCGACGAAGGATCAGGTGCGGAAAGGTCCCTGATCCAGCCGACCCAAGCGGCCTGGCGCAGTTCGATGGTCACAAAGATCACTTTGTAAAGTGAGAAAAAGATTGGGATCTGCAACAGGATCGGCAGGCACCCAGAGGCCGGATTAACCTTATTGGTTTTGTAAAGCGCCATTATGTCCTTTTGCAGTTTCTGTTTGTCGTCACCGGCATTTTCCTTGAGCTTTTCCATATCCGGCTGCAACTCTTTCATCCGCGCCATCGAAACGTAGGATTTGTAAGCTAGCGGGAACAGGATCGCCTTGATGACCAGGGTCAGGGCGATGATCGACCAGCCCGTGTTGCCGATAATTCCGTTCAGCCAGTGCAGAACGGCAAACATCGGCTTGGTGATGAGATAAAGCCATTCGCCCCAGTCGATCGAATCAAGAAACTTGTAGATTCCGTTCCGGTTTTCATAGTTCCGCAACGTTTCCCATTCTTTTGCGCCGGCAAACAACTGGGTGGATACCACCGTTGTCTGCCCCGGCTGAACGCTTTGGGTTTTTAGTCTGGCGATTGCCCTGTAGACGTCATTGCCCACGCCATACTGCAGGACTGATGTGAACGGCTGACTGGCGGCCGGAATGAGCGTCGTCATCCAGTAGTGGTCGGTGAAACCGATCCAGCCGTTATCTGTCACTTCTGCAACCTCGGCATTTGCGCCCCATATTGGGTCAGTTTCGAAACTGTTTCTAAATTTTTTGTAGCGAAACTCCCCGTAATTTTCGCCGGTCTGCCGGATCGCGCCCTCATGTAGTATGAACGTAAAATTCTTTAGGTTGGTCGGTTCACCCTTTCTGATCAGTTCACCGTAGGGTGCCAGGCGCACCGCGGCTGTTGTTGAATTTCTGACTTCCTGAGTGACGGTGAAAAGGTAGTTTGCATCGATTTCGATAGTGCGCCAAAACACAAGGCCCTTGCCGTTGTCCCATTTCAGTTTCAGCGGTGAGGACGCCGTAAGCGTGTCACCGCTTACATGACGCCAGGCCGTGTTGGCACCGGGAACATCCGAGAGTTTCAAATCGCCGCCCGGAGCCCAGCCAAACAGGGCATAATACGCCTCAGGCTCGCCAACTGGCTTGAGCAACTTTACAGTGGCGCTGTCGGGATCAAGCGTTTCCCGGTAATTTTTCAACGACAGGTCATCGATGCGGCCACCAATGAGTGAAATGCTGCCTGAAAGTCGCGGTGTGTCGATTGGAATACGAGGAGAATTGGCAAGTGCGGTTTCAGCCGTGTCAGTCGTGGCTGGGGCCTGGGCGGGTGCTGTAGCCAATGGCTGGTCGGTTGAAAGGGTGGTGTCAGCGGTTTGCGTCGGCGCATTCAGGTCAGCGACTGGCTGATCGGTCGGAAAGGCATCGGGAAACAGAATCGGCCCGGCCACAAACCACACCAAAATGACCAAGAAACTCAGTGCCGTGGCAAGAATGAGATTCCTGTTCTGGTCGTCCATTTGCCGCTCACCACATGTCCAGTTCGGGTCACGGTGGTTCAACAGGGCAAGGGCCGAAAGGTCAAGCGGTTTTAGGCTGTGCGGTGGCTGTACACGATGATGTTAGCTGGCCTTTTTACCAAGTATCGGCTGTCTGGATAGTTTTTTCTGGTGCTGGGCGATCCACGTTTGTGTTGCGTCAATTGGCATTGGTCGGGCGACGCTAAAACCTTGCACATGGCCGCATCCAAGCTGTGCCAGTATCGCGTGTTCGCCAATCGTTTCGACGCCCTCGGCCAGCGTGTCAATCTCCAACCGCTCGGCCATTGTGAGAATTGCAGCGACCATGTTTTGCTGATCGCGGTCGCGATCAACACGGGTAATGAACGACCGGTCGATCTTGATGCGGCTCACCGCAAAGCGGCGGATGTTGGCGATCGAGGCGTGCCCGGTGCCAAAGTCATCAAGGTCTATACAACAGCCCAATTCAGAAAGAGCCAGTATGTTGCGCACGATTACGTCATCTGCTGATGCTGCAATAACGTCTTCCAGGATCTCAACGCACAATCTGTCGGCTGAAAGTTCGAAGCGGTCAAGCTCCCACCTCACTTTGTCACAAAGCTTAGGGTTAGACAGCACTTCGCCGGAAAAATTGACAGATATGATTGGCACTTTGCAGCCCGCATTGTCCCAATCGCGTAACGCGGTCAATGCCTGCCCAAGAACGATTTCGAACAGCCTTTCCTGCAGACCCAAATCGGCAAGCGCAGGCACAAAATCACTTGGTAGAATCGTACCACGATCCGCGTGTTCCCACCTTGCCAAAGCCTCGAAACCGGTAATCTCACCCGTGTGGGTCGAGACTTGCGGTTGAAACCATGAGCAAATCTGACCGGATTCAAGTGCTTGAGCGACTTCGCCTTGGAGGAGGAGTCGGTCTGCAGCACGGCGCTTGGTCGCCGGGGAAAACGCCCTGATCGAATCAACACCGTTCGCAATGGCTGTTTCAAGCGCCGCTTCGGCGCATTCAAGCAATGATGCACCAGTTCGCGACGGAGCCCGCCCCGGCAGACAAAAGCCAACCGATACGGTGATGTAAACGCGCGTTGCATCAACCGAAAACGGTTCGGCGATTGTCGACTGCAGGCGGGCCGACAATTGGATCAGAGTTTCCAGATCGGCGCGGCGTACAGGGCCAAGGACAACCGCGAAACGCGGACCGCGCAACCTGACGATGCTGTCCGATTCTCGCAACGCATAGGTCAGTCGTTCGCTTACTTGTTTCAGGATTTTCGCTGCGGCTTTTGTTCCAAACTGACGTTCAACCGACGCGAAATCGTCAATCGAAATGGCAATTGCCGCCGTCGTTTTGCCGGTTTCATTCTCGGATGCAAGTGTCTGGCTGAGAGCCCGTTCAGCGCTGCCGCGCAGTCGAAGTTCGGTTTCGCCGTCTCTGGCGTCAGCCCATGCCGGCCCGGTGCCCGAAAACATGCCGGCAACCGCAAAAAATGCTGGCACGACGAGGGCCAGGAATATCAGGAAACCTTCGCCGCCAATCCAGTAACCGCCCAAAGTTACGGCTGGGAGAAATGCCAGCGATTGCGGACCCATTAAGGCGTGGCCCAAAGATTGGCGAAAGTTACGGGTCTTTTTACCAAATTCGAATGACATGCGCTGTGCCTTTGAGATCGTCTGCGGTTTTGCCGCCGAATGACTGCAAAGGTAACGCAGTCGTATTGTGGCCGGGGTTAACGGAGTGTGGGAAGTTGCCACGCATTTTCATCAAATGCACTTGCTCGACGGGCAAGCCCTGCAAAGTCAAAGAACTTCGGTTCAAGCAGATGTGAGCACTGCGCGTTAGCAGATGTGAGCACTGCGCGTTAGCAGCTATTCAAAGACAGTCGTTGGGCGCGCGCCGAGAAAAAGCGGGGGAATGTCTATCTTCGCGTCAAGCGTCGGTGCGGCTTTTGGCCTTGGGCACCGGATCGTAGCCGTCGCCGCCCATTGGATGGCAACGGCCAATGCGCCGGGCAGCCAGCCAGCCACCGCGGATGGCACCATGCATTTCCAAAGCTTCCAATGCGTATGCCGAACAGGTGGGTTGATACCGGCAACTGTTCCCGATCCAAGGGGAAAATGCCAGCCGGTAAGCCCGCACCGGAAGCGCAATGATATGGGCAAAGGGGGTCATGACTTATCTCGATGTATCGTGGCCAGCGCCTTTTGCAAGTCCATGCAGAGTTGCGTGAACGGGCGCTGGGCCGTTTCAGTCGCGCGACCGATTAGAACATAGTCCCACCCCGCGCTGCCATTTAGCGGCAAAATCAGTCTGGCAATTTCTCGCAGGCGCCGCTTGGCGCGGTTTCGCGCCACTGCATTGCCAACCTTTTTTGAACAGGTGTAGCCGACGCGGATACCGTCACTCGGTTCTTCTACTTCACGCTCGCGGGCCTGCAATATAAAGCCGGTGGTCGCTTGACGCTTCGCCTTGGCGGCTTTCAGGAAATCGGCACGGTGGCGCATCACCGTCAGACAGACGGCATCCCCCCCAGTATTTTCGCCTGCTAAACGTGTCAGCGGCGGTGCCATGCATTTTGCCTTTCGGCGGCGCTCAAGCACTCAGCAATTTACGGCCCTTTGCGCGACGAGCGTTCAGAATTTTACGGCCAGCTTTTGTTGCCATGCGCGCACGAAAGCCGTGGCGCCGTTTGCGGACCAGGTTCGACGGTTGAAATGTGCGCTTCATCGTGAGGTTCCCGTCGTCCGCCGCCCAAATCCGGCGCAGGATTCGAAGGCCATTCATATTCGAAGCCTGTCATTTAGGCGGTCGCCAGGTTGATGTCAATTCGCAAAAATGGTGAGTTCTGCAACAATTGCGGGGCATTTTGCGTGTCTGGATGTTTCAATTGAGCGCGATGGCGCACAATTACTGGAACATGTGCTCACCAACTATCAACCGCACGTGATAGGGCTGTTTGTCCAGCCGGTGCAGGCGCATGTTAGCTAAACAAACGGGGGCCAAATGCAGGACAATAAATTGACCGATGTTACGAGCTCGACACGGAAAACCGGCTTTGGGCGCAGGTTACCCTTAATCGCAGTTGTTGTGGTGGCAACGATCGGTGCGTTCACTCTGCGCGACTATTTTTCGTTTGAAACACTGCGCGAAAATCGCGAAGCGCTGATTGCATTTCGTGATGCCAACTATGTTGGCACGGTGCTGGTCTTTATTTCGATTTATGTCACGATCGTTGCGTTTTCGCTTCCAGGGGCGACGATTGCCACCCTTACCGGCGGATTTCTGTTCGCTACTTTTCCGGGCGCACTATTCAACGTGGTGGCCGCCACAACCGGTGCCACGTTAATTTTTCTTGCCGCCAAATGGGGGTTAGGCGAGCGACTTGCCGCCAGAATGGAAGCGTCTGAAGGTGCGGTGAAACGGATGAAAGACGGTATCGACGAAAACCAGTGGTCGGTGCTTTTTCTGATACGTTTGGTGCCGGCGGTGCCATTTTTCGTGGCCAATCTGGTTCCTGCGATGGTCGGTGTGCCGCTGTCGCGATATGTCATCACAACATTTCTCGGCATCATTCCCGGCGCCATTGTGTATACTTCGGTTGGGTCCGGGCTGGCGGAAGTGTTCGAACAAGGCACAGCGCCAAACCTCGGAATTATTTTTGAGCCTCACATCCTGTTGCCACTTCTTGGCCTGAGCGCGCTTGCGGCATTGCCAATCCTGATCAAAGTATTCGGCAAAATAGGCGTCTGAAATATGAACCGGATCAATACCGATATCTGCGTGATCGGCGCCGGTTCAGGTGGCCTTTCTGTGGCGGCGGGGGCGGTGCAACTTGGGGCAAAAGTTGTTTTGCTTGAAGGTCACAAAATGGGCGGCGACTGCCTGAATTATGGCTGCGTTCCGTCCAAGGCATTGATCGCGGCGGCCAAGCAGGCCTACACCATGAAAAACGGCGGCAACTTTGGTGTGACGCCGGTCAAACCCAAGATCAGCTACGCGGGTTCCAAAGACCATGTCCGCCGCGTGATAGAGACCATCGCGCCGGTAGACAGTCAGGAACGCTTCGAGGGTCTTGGGGTCCAAGTGATCCGCGAGTTTGGACGGTTTGTCTCGCCCACTGAGGTTCAGGCGGGCGACACCGTGATCAGCGCCCGGCGATTTGTGATCGCCACAGGTTCGTCACCGCTGGTTCCGCCGATCCCCGGTCTTGACAACGTGCCTTACGAAACCAACGAAACGATTTTTGATCTGCGCGAGCAGCCTGATCATTTGCTTGTCATTGGTGGTGGTCCGATCGGCATGGAACTTGCTCAAGCCCACGCCCGTCTTGGCTCCAAAGTCACGGTTATCGAGGGATTGAGAGCGCTAGGCAGCGATGACCCCGAACTCGCAGCAATCATATTGGATCGGATGCGGGGTGAGGGTATTGAGATTGCAGAGGATGCCATGGCCACCGAAGTTCGGGGCGCACCCGGTGCCATCGAAATTGAGGTCAACGATGGCCGCGTGTTCAAGGGCAGCCACATTCTGATCGCGGTCGGTCGCAAGTCCAACATCACCGGTCTTGGGCTCGAAGCAGCGGGTATCAAATATGACCGTTACATTTCTGTGGACGCGGGACTTCGTACAACCAATCGAAAAGTTTATGCTATCGGAGATGTTGCCGGGAGCCTTCAGTTCACTCATGTGGCCGGTTACCACGCCTGGGTGATTATCCGCTCTTTGCTTTTTGGACTGCCTGCCAAGGTCCGCTCTGATCACATCCCGTGGGCGACTTACACTGACCCGGAGCTGGCCCAAGTCGGCCTGACCGAAGCGCAGGCGCTTGAAGCACACGGTGACAAAGTGGAAACGGTTCGATTTGAATATGCTGAAAACGACCGTGCGATCGCAACCGGCAAAACCACTGGTTTGATCAAAGTGATGGTGGTCAAAGGGCGCCCCGTTGGCGCAAGTATTGCAGGCGAAGCGGCAGGCGAGCTGATCGGCATTTGGTCAATGGTCATTGCCAATAAGCTAAAAATGTCGGCCGTGGCGGCGATGATTGCACCGTATCCGACGCTTGGCGAAATCAACAAGCGCATTGTCGGGGCCTATTTCTCGCCGCGGCTATTTGATAGTTCTATGGTCAAACGGGTTGTGGGGTTCGTGCAAAAAGTTATTCCCTAGCCCCAAAATGACGGGAAGGCGATGTTTCTGAACACTCTTTCAGGCCGGTTTTTGATCTTGACGATCGTCTTTGTGATGCTGGCGGAAGTGTTGATTTTCGTGCCGTCAGTTGCACGGTTTCGCGAGGATTACTTGCTGTTGCACCTCGAGCGGGCACAGATCGCTTCGTTGGTATTGTTGGCCGACGATATGATCGATCCCGATCTGGAAGCTGAATTATTGAAGCACGCCGGTGTCTTTAACGTTGTATTGCTGCGCGATCAGGTTCGTCAGCTGGTTTTGTCTTCGCCCATGCCGGGCGCGATATCAGCAACCTATGATCTGCGCGATCCAGGTGCTTGGGAACTGATCAAAGACGCATTGCAGTGTCTGATTCAGCCGGGAACCCGGATGATCCGGGTCATTGGGACTCCGGTTCAGGAGGCCGGGCTGCTGATCGAGATCACAATGGACACGAAGCCACTGCGCGCCGCGATGATTGACTATGGACTGCGCATTCTGGCCTTGTCTGCGGTGATCTCGGTTCTGACTGCGTTCCTTTTGTTCTTCGCGGTCCGGGAATTTCTGGTCAAACCGATCGAAGGTGTGGTGAAAGCCATGATTTCTTATGCCGAAGCACCCGAGGATGCGCGCAGAATAATTGAGCCAAAGGCAGGTTTGACCGAACTTCGCGCCGCCGAAACCGCGTTGCAATCCATGCAAACGCAACTGACCGGTGCGCTGAAACAAAAAGATCGGCTGGCACAGCTTGGCGCTGCGGTGGCCAAGATCAGCCACGACCTGCGCAATATCCTGACCACCGCGCAGCTATTTGCTGACGGAATGGAAAACAGCGACGAGCCGGGCGTAAGGCGGGCAGTGCCGAAACTTTTGAGTTCAATGTCGCGCGCGGTGAACTTGTGTGAATCTACGCTGGCCTTCGGAAAGGCCGAAGAACCACCGCCGGCGTTGGACCGCATCAGGCTGGCAGACGTCGTTGACGACGTTGTAGAGAGCGAGCGGCTGGCCACCGGAGATTATGACATCACGTATGGCGTAGATGTGGCTGCAGGCATGGTTGTTCGGGCGGATTCCGAACAGCTTTTTCGGGTGCTATCGAACCTGATCCGCAATGCAAGGCAAGCCATTGTGGGCACTGGTGCAAAAGGTGAGATCCTGATCAGCGCAAGTGAAGATGAAGCGAATTGGTCGATCATAGTCAAAGATTCCGGGCCCGGTCTGCCGGCAAAAGCCCTGGATCATTTGTTCAAGCCTTTTCAAGGTGGGGCGCGGAAGGGCGGTATTGGCCTGGGCTTGGCAATTGCGGCGGAACTGGTTCGCGGCCACGGCGGGCACCTGAAGCTTTTGAATACCGACGCACAGGGCACCAGCTTTGCAATTCGTCTGCCCAAATCGATCGCTGTGCTGGATGAAGCAGCAGAATAAGTCCGACCTTGCATTGCATTGTGAGTATCGCTAAATCCCGGCTGTCTGCGCGCTGGTAGCTCAGCTGGATAGAGTACTTGACTACGAATCAAGGGGTCGGGGGTTCGAATCCTCCCCAGCGCGCCAATTTATTTTAATTATATCAATACTTTAATTGAATAAAGTCAAGGTAATCGGCGGCTTGACCCTTCAGTTGTAGCCAGCGTGTAGCCAATTAGCTTTGCTTGGTGTGTCGAATTGTCACGAGAAATCCCCAAGGACGAATTGGAAGTTAGTAAAAATCGAGCGATAGATTATTTGCCCGAATGAAAATACTGTTACTTGTCTCTCCGCGTCTTCAAATAATCGGCCGTCCGGTCGTGATGTCTACCATCAATATCAATGCGCACTCGACCGTCTCGCCAGAATTTTCGAGTTTTAGTTGGCCAGCGGTCACCGCGTTATCCCAATCAAAGTTGCCGCTCAGAAACGACAACAAATGGCGCTTGTTGTTGGTATCGGGGTTTTGCAGGTGATCACCGTTTGTCTCCAAGGCAACGAGCCCACGCGCCTTGCCAAAGCTATGTGCGACAATTATGAAATCAACCAGATGAGCCAGGTACTCTCTTAGTGTCTGATCCAAAACTAATTGAGTGATTTCAGCGAGTTGTGATTCAATCGGATTGATAAGATTCGAGGGAGATCACAATGGCCTGGACGGAAACCACTCGCGCCCGATATGAACGGCATTCGGGACTCTATGCAAGCGATTTAACTGATCAGGAATGGGGTTTGATCGCGCCATTCCTGCCGCCGCCTAAAACAACTGGTCGTCCGCGCAGCACGGCGATGCGCGATGTTCTGGATGCCATTTTGTACATCGCCAGCGCCGGGTGTGCGTGGCGTATGCTGCCCAATGATTTCCCGCCAGTGTCCACCGTGCGCTACTATTTCTATGGCTGGCGCAACGATGGCATCTTTGAAGTGATCAGCCATTTTCTGGTGGCGACGGCGCGCGAGTTTCATGGCAAGAAGCCCGGCCCCACCGCTGGTGTCATTGATAGCCAGACCATAAAAACACGGAAAGCGGTGGCATTTCGGGCTATGACGCGGGCAAGAAAACCAAGGGCCGCAAGCGCCACATTGTCACCGACACGCTCGGGTTTATGGTTGGGTTGGTCGTGCATAGCGCCGGTATTCAAGACCGTGATGGCGCACCGGAAGTGTTGAAATCCATCCGGTATTCCCATCCAAACTTGCGCCATATCTTTGCGGATGGCGGTTATGCCGGACCAAAGCTGCGCGACGCTCTTGAAGGCATCGGTGACTGGACAATCCAGATCGTCAAGCGCTTCGACACTGCGGAAGGCTTCGAAGTCATTCCCAGAAGATGGGTCGTCGAGCGCACCTTCGCATGGCTCAACCGCTGCCGGCGATTGGCCAAAGATTGGGAAAAATCCCTCGCAAGTTCACAGGCATGGATACTCGTTGCACATATCAGAACCCTCACGCGTAAAATTGCAAGGCATTGTAATCATGCGTAGAGTTTTGAATCAGACACTTAGATCAGGCCACTCTAAGGCCAATGCCCAGACAACGGACAGGTGATAGAAGAGGGTATATCATTGATTGCTTGGGGCCGGCGCAACGACCTTCTAGCTACAAAAAACTTTCTGCGATTTGTGGTCTGCTGACGGTTTGACAAAGTTGAAACACCCGATGCACGTATGCCGAAGTTCCGCAAGCAGGGAGGCAAAAATAAATGTGTTTGAGCGCTTTGCCTATTAGGCCCGGTAGTGCCCCAGGGCGTGGTGTAAATTGTTCTCTGGCTGGGTGTTGAGCCGGTTTACAGGGCGGCGATTTTCGCCGGGTCGATGGTGGTATCCTCGCAGATGGCGGCGACGGTTTCCAGCGTCATGTAACGACGTGTGACTGCCCATTCGTCGTTCTGCTCCAGCATAAGTGCGCCGACGAGGCGTCTGATCGCGGCCTCGTTAGGGAAAATACCGACGACATTTGTTCGGCGCTTGATCTCTTTGTTGAGGCGTTCAAGCGGATTGGTGGAGTGTATTTGCCGCCAGTGAGCTTGCGGGAACGTCTTGTAGGCCAGCACGTCTTCCTCGGCGCGCAGCATCAGCTCGGCGAGCTTGGGATGACGCGGCTGGAAAGCCTCGATCAGCTTGGTCCAGTGTTCCTTCGAGTCTGCCAGCGTGTCCTGATCGAAGGCTGTTCTGAGCGCGGCCGTGACGATGGGACGGTCCTTCTTGCCGACGCAGGCCAGGGCATTGCGCATGAAGTGCACGCGACAGCGCTGGATCGTAGCACCCAGCACTTTGGCGGCGGCCCCCTTCAGGGCTTTATGTTCGTCAGCGATGATCAGCTTTACCCCGCGCAGGCCGCGATCGGCCAGAGCGCGCAGGAATTCGTCCCAGAACACCTCGGCTTCGCTGGGTTGGATGGCGATGCCCAGAACCTCGCGCCGCCCGTCGGTGTTGACCGCAACCGCCACTATGGCTGCCACGCTGACGATCCGTCCCGAACGCCGCACCTTGATGTAGGTGGCGTCCAGCCAGAGATAGGGCCATTCGCCCTCCAGTGGCCGGTCAAGGAAGGCGTCAACGCGTTCGTCGATCTCCACGCACAGGCGGGATACCTGGCTCTTGGAGACGCCCGTCATGCACATGGTCTTGACCAGATCATCCACTGATCGCGTTGAGACGCCCTGAATGTAGGCTTCCTGGATCACCGCGGTCATTGCTTTCTCCGAGGCCCGGCGTGGTTCCAGAAACTCCGGGAAATACGTCCCCTTGCGCAGTTTCGGGATCTGAACATCAACGGTCCCGGCGCGGGTTTCCCATCGGCGCGGGCGATATCCGTTCCGGTGGTTCACCCGCCCGGCCGAGCGTTCATGCACCCCGGCACCGCACAGCTGATCCACATCCAGTGCCATCAACCGGTCGGCAACAAAACCCAGCATCTCGGCCAAAATCTGATGATCGGCGGTCTCGGAAAGAAGCGCCTTCAGCGCGGCGGTTTCTGATATCGTCTCCTTGGTCATGGGTGATCTCCTCGATCGGTAGGTCAGGTTGCAACCCAAACCCTACCGGAGAACGTCCATGGCCGCCCAGCAACCCGCGCGGACTTCGCCTGAGCTACGCGCGAGGCTCCACGCAGCCCGCGCTAACGTCGGAATTACACCACGTCCGAGGGCACTACCCTGGATCATACCGATCGATCAAAGAAACATACCTACGGTATGACTGTAGTTGGGCTGTAACAGGACGCTGGAAACGTTGCAGCGAGCGTCCCGATGGGCTTATTCTGTTGAAAAACTCCGAAAATCAGACAAAGAAATATTCCGGTTAAAACACGTCATATGAGAAAGTCGGATAGGGTTGTTCATGAGACGCTGAGCGCTTGCTCAAGAGCGACGGAGGGCGAGTTAGGCCGACCTGTGAATCCCGGAGCAATACTGGACCACAGAAACGGTCGAATAATCTGACTGTCGCGGAGTAAAACTCCGCCATTCTGACGCCTGAGGCAAACGAGCTGAGGGCGGGGAGATGTATTCTGTGGAATTGTACAGCCGGGTTCGGCGTGCGTGTCATGTCGGTGGGATGAGTGAGCGGGCGGCGGCCGGTCATTTCGGGATAGACCGCAAGACTGTGTCAAAAATTCTGAAGCATGCGGTGCCACCGGGGTATCGCAGGAATGGGCCACCAGCCCGTCCAAAGCTTGACCCGTTCATTCCGCTCATCAACCAGATATTGGAAGAGGATAAGTCGCGGCTCAAGAAGCAGCGGCATACGTCGAAGCGGATATATGAGCGTCTGCGTGATGAACATGGCTTCATCGGCGGGATCACGATTGTGACCGACTATGTTCGCGAGAAGAAGCGCCGGACTCGGGAAGTGTTCGTGCCGCTGTCGCACGCGCCAGGCCACGCCCAGGTTGATTTTGGTGAGGCGCTTGGCGAGATTGGCGGGGTCGTGCGCAAGCTGCACTACTTTGCAATGTCTCTGCCGCACTCGGACGCGTTCTTCATCAAGGCCTATCCGGCGGAGACAACCGAGGCCTTTTGCGATGGCCATGTCTCCGCCTTTGCGTTCTTCGGCGGCGTGCCGCTGTCAGGGCTCTACGACAACACCACGATCGCGGTGGCACGGATCCTCGGGAACGGAAAACGGCAACGCACCAGAACCTTTGCTGAGTTGCAGTCGCATTACCTGTTCGAAGACAGGTTCGGCCGTCCTGGCAAGGGCAACGACAAGGGTAATGTCGAAGGCACAATCGGTTATGGCCGACGGGACTTCCTGGTGCCGATGCCGCGCTTCGACAGTTTCGATGACCTGAACGTCCGGCTGGAGGAGCAATGCCTCAAACGTCAGGATGAGGTTCTGCGGGGTCATTCCGAGACTATCGGCGAGCGGCTGATGCGCGACCTCGACGGCGTGATGGCGCTGCCGCCTGTACCCTACGATGCCTGCGAGAAAGTCAGCACGCGGGCGACGTCGATCTCGATGGTCCGCTATCGCAACAACGATTACTCGGTGCCGGTCGCCTGCGCTCATCACGAGGTTCAGGTCCGCGGCTATGTCCACGAGGTCGTCATCGGCTGCGGCGCCGAGGTGATCGCCCGCCACCAACGGTCCTATGAGAAGGCTGATATGGTCTTCGATCCGATGCACTTCCTGCCGCTGCTGGAACAGAAGGTTGGCGCGCTGGACCAGGCGGCACCGCTGCAGGGCTGGGACCTGCCAGGGGAGTTTGCCACCCTGCACCGGCTGCTGGAAGCGCGCATGGGCAAGAAGGGCAAGCGCGAATACGTCCAGGTTTTGCGGCTGCTTGAGAGCTTCGAGATGGCGCACGTCCACGGGGCTATCAAACAGTCGCTGGAACTGGGCGCGATCGGCTACGATGCGGTCAAGCATCTGGTGCTTTGCCGGATCGAGAGGCGCCCGCCACGGCTCGATCTCGATATCTACCCCTACCTGCCCAAAGCACTGGTCGAGACCACCAAGCCCGCGAGCTATATGAGCCTGATGACGCAGGTGCCGGCATGACCGATACACCGCAGGTTCTGCTGCAGCATCACCTAAAAAAACTGCGCTTGCCGACATTCCTGGGCGAATATTCCAAACTTGCGCAACAATGCGCTGCTGAGAAGAAGGATCACGTCCAGTATTTACTGCGGCTCTGCGAACTTGAACTGATAGAGCGGGAACGCCGGATGATCGAGCGGCGCATCAAGGCCGCGAAGTTTCCAGCCACCAAGAGCCTGGACAGCTTCGATTTCAAGGCGATCGCGTCACTCAACAAGCCGCTCGTGCTGGAGCTGGCGCGCTGTGAATACATCGACAAATACCAGAACATCATTGCCCTGGGGCCAAGTGGCACCGGTAAAACCCATGTCGCACTGAGGCTGGGATTGGCCGCCTGCCAGAAGGGCCTCAAGGTCCGCTTCATAACCGCCGCATCACTGGTTCACGAATTGATCGAAGCTGTCGATGAACGCCGCCTGCAGAGGTTCCAAAAACAACTCACCAGCCAGAACCTTCTGATCATTGACGAGCTGGGCTTTGTCCCCTTGAGCAAAACCGGCGCTGAGCTGCTCTTCGAAGTCATCTCCCAATGCTATGAACGCGGCTCCATAATCATCACCTCAAATCTGCCGTTCGACGAATGGACCGAAATATTCGGATCCGAGCGCCTCACCGGTGCGCTCCTGGATCGCCTCACCCACCACGTCCATATACTGGAGATGAACGGCGACAGCTTTCGGCTAAAACAGAGCCGAAACGCCAGAGCCTGAACCCGGTCTGAACTTGATGGATGTTGGCCTTTGGCCAACATGCGCCTTGTCACGCGTTAGCTTTATGGGGAGCACACCCAACAAGGCGCGGCACCTCAACTGGCCCACTTTTACTCCGGCGAATGGCCCCTTTTTACGCCGGGATTGACACCGACCCCCTCGCCAAAAGTAACTGATCAGGCTGGATGGCAAAAAAGTCCATCGATCAGGCCCGATATTGGAGTTTTTCAACAGAATAGGCTCTGAGCTGACATCTGGCGTCAATTGGCAGAACGGTTCACTGTGGACGGGTGCATAGGGCCGCTTCTCTAATTGGGTGTTTAGGTCAAGCTCATTTTCCTTCTTTGTCTTGGGGTCTTGCCGCTCATCCGGGTCACGCTTCTCTTCGCAGTCTGGTTGATGCCGTGATGGCACCGCTGCATGCATGTGTCGGATTGGCCGTGGAGAGCCTTGCTTTGAGACGCGCTTCAAGTGGCGCAGCAGCCATTTTCGGCTTCATCCACAAACCTCGTCCGGTGAGGACGACCCCGTCAAGGTTAGGTGGGTTGGTTATTTGATCATGCTACGCCTCCCACCTTTTCCTGACGGAACTCTGTACCATCGATCCACATGCGGTGCAGCAGCACGGCCAGTTTGCGCGCGACTGCAACGACCGCGCGCCGTCGGCCCTTGGTGCGCATCAGCCGCATGCCCCAAGATTTTATCTGTGAGCCTGCCATTGTTCGTATAAGGAGTGCGTTAGCGGCGGCATAGAGCGTCGCGCGAACATCTCGGTCACCGGCTTTTGATATTCGGCCAGGGTTGTCTGTCTCGCCTGACTGGTATCGTCGGGGCGTCAGTCCAAAGTGTGCGGCAACTGTGCGAGAGCGTTTGAAGCGAGAGGGGTCATCGACGGCAGCCTTGAAGGTCAGCGCTGCAATCGGTCCTACCCCCGGGACGGTCATCATCCGCATGCAGACCTCATCGTGGCTCGCCGCGCGCTTGACCCGTCGATCCAGTTCCAGAAAGTCAGCGAGAGGGGTCATCGACGGCAGCCTTGAAGGTCAGCGCTGCAATCGGTCCTACCCCCGGGACGGTCATCATCCGCATGCAGACCTCATCGTGGCTCGCCGCGCGCTTGACCCGTCGATCCAGTTCCAGAAAGTGCTGATACAGGGCGAGACGTGCATCCAGCAGTGGGAGCATCGCGTGAGCAAGGACATTATCGATTTCGATCATTGGCCGGACAACGCCATCAAAGCTGCCATGCTTCACGCATTTAGGCAGGCGGATACCAAAGATCTTCAGCAGTCCGCGCACCTCATTGGCCAGATCAATCGTCTTGTTCAGCAGTGCTTTGCGGGTGCTTAACAGCGCGCGTTGACCATGGGCCTCCCGGCTCTTCATGTGGACCGCGCTGAACCAGCCGGTGCGCAAAACCTGGGCAATCCCATATGCGTCGTTCTTGTCCGTTTTGTTACGCATGGCGGAAAGCGCCGCGTTCACCTGACGTGCTTCCATACACACGACGTCAAAGCCTTCACTGGTCAGGCCAAAAAACAGGTGCTGGCTCATTGTTCCGGCCTCAAAGCCAACCCGTTCAATCGGGCGTGAGAAAGCACGCAAACACTCAGCGATATCAACGACTTCACAAGGCAACTCGCGCTCAAGAAGCACCTTTCCCCTGTTATCGACAATACACAGCGCGCACGACCGCAGCGATACGTCCAAACCGACAAAATATTCCATCATCTTCTCCCTTTTTCACAGCTATCCTGTGATCCTATCGGGAGCTCGACCTCAGAACAGAGGTAGCCCAATTACGCATGCTTCGAGCCCATAGTGACCAAGGCTACCGTCGAAGTAATTTGTAACGACCGGGGGGAATTCAGACTTTCGCTGCGAGTGCGAAGTAGGACGAGCCAATTCCGGAAAACGGACGTTCACCCCTCAATTTTGAAATCGGGCATGCAAATGACTGCTGAGCGGACAAACTTGCCGTTCGATTGAAATGGCCGAACGTCCGGTCTCGTATGCAGAAAGCTGACATTTCCGAGCATCTCAATATTGAAAACCCGGCCCTGAGCAGACGTTCGCACAATTCGGAAATAGGCTGAATTAGTTCCCGTAAGCGGACGCTGGCCGTTCATTGAGTGGTGCCAGGATTCTCACGCGGAGCTATATCAACAATGCTTGAAATTATGTCTGCGCAAATATCGGATTTCGCTCCCGGAATAAATGATGCTGACAGTACCAGCGCTTTTGTGGGTTTGCAAAGCGCAGGGGTTCAACAATTGGGTTGAAATCCAGCATTGCCAGTTTGGACAGTAAAGCAAAATGGATATCCCGAACCCGGGCAAATGTGTCCGGTTCGAAAAGCTGGCTCTGGCTGGGGCGTATCTTTCCGAAATACCCGGACGAGGAGGTTAACTGAAATCCGTCTCAATCAAGAGCGGCTGATGATCTGATCCCTGCGCGTCCGTATCTATCCATGCGGCCTTGATTTTCTTGCTCATTGTCTGATCGACAAATGCAAAATCAATGCGCTTGCAGCCACTTGTTTCCAAGGTCGGAAAGGTAATGCCGTCCTCCACCATGTGTCCGGTCAGGGTCCAGCAATCGGTCAAGTCGCATTCGTTTTCATCGCGGCGCACCAGATCCGCATATTCGGGGTCCGTTGCCGCGTGGTTAAAGTCATCAGCAGCATGAATTCATCCGGCATCGGCGGGGCGACTTTGTCTTCAAGCCACAGAGGATCCGTGCTGGAGCCGGTCCAGGTGCCGCCTTCGCATGGCGCTCGCTTTATGATTTCCCGAATTGTGTGAATTTGTGCGATCCGGTCAGCGGCAGATTTTGCCGACAAGTGGGTGTTATAGACTCGCATCGCCACGCCACCGCCCAGATCAACCACGCCTTCAAGCATCCCCATGACCATATTGCGTTGGTCCGTGATGATGGATTTGGGCAGAGGAAACAACCGGGTGGACAGGATCGGCGTTCTGGACAGGATCATATTGCCAAATTGCCTGCGGACATTCGTGATCGTCCCGTCGGAGGTCTTCTTGCTGGCATCCACATCAAAATAGGGGCCGTAAACCCAATAGTATTGATCAAGCAAGCCAGCCAACGTCCTTGGTTGATCGACACAGCCGCTGTGCTGCCAGTTCCGCTCGACCTCTTGCAGGGCAATAATATCGGCACCAGCGATTTCGCTGGCGATCAGCGCCAGATCATTGTGGCCATTTTTGCCCAGTCCAAACTGGATATTGTAAGTGACAATTTTCATCTGCAGCACCCACATAGCACAGTTGCCGACAGGTCCTAAGACGGCATACGCACGCTGCCGAATCTGTTCTCGGCCCATTTGGCGAACCGCAACACCGGGTAGCAATAGGCAAAATACAGCAGCGCCGTCATTCCGTAGATCACCATCAGCTCTTTTGGGTGGCGCTGGGTGGCGTGTTCGCCGGCGCGCACAAGTTCGGCGATACCAATAACCGACACGATAGATGTGCCTTTGATAATAATCACATAAACTCCGCCCATCGGCGGGATCATCAGTTTGATCGCCTGGGGCAGGATCACGTACCACATGGCCTGAAGCGCATTCATGCCAGTTGAACGCGCGGCCTCGCTTTGTCCGCGGGGCACAGCCTGAATAGCGCTGCGTACGATTTCGGCCACATAGGTTGATGTATATAAGCTGAGGGCGATGACGGCGGCTGGAAAGGCATCCAGTTGCAGCCATGAAATGCCGGTTGCGGGCAGCATGAAAAAGATCACGTAAAGGTGGATCAGAAACGGGGTGCCGCGAATGGAGTGAATAAATGCCCCTAGCGGAATGTTGATCATCCACATGTTCAGGGTGCGCAACATGCCAACCAGAATCCCGAGGATGCTGCCAAGAAATATTGTGATCAGCGAAATTTTGAAGGTCATCCACAGACCTGCCAGAAGAAAAGGCATGGTGGATATCATAACATCATACATGGCCTTTCTCCCTCTAAGTTGCCGTGCCGCCGAGACGGCGTTGAAGACGACCTGCCAGCCACAGCATGAAGCTGTAAATCACCAGATAACAGGCCGCGACCGTCAGAAATGCCTCGTTGGGCATTAAGCGCTCGTTCAGGATGACAAGACCGGCGCTGAACAGCTCGAAAACCCCGATAAAGCTGACCAGCGAGCTGTCCTTGATCATTACCGCGGTCTGGCCGACCAGCGGCGGCGCCACCCGGGCGAATGCCTGGGGCAGCACCACATAGCGCATCCGTTGCAGATAGGTCATGCCAACCGACTGTGCGCCTTCGACCTGACTTTTGGAAATGCTTTCGATCCCGGCGCGGATGATCTCGCTCATGTAGGCCCCGGCGTTCAGGCCGAGCGCGATGATGCCGCCCTCAAGCTCGTCCAGGCGACGGTCGAGTATCGGCAGCGCCGGCAGGGTAAAATAGATCAGGTAGATTTGGATCAACAGCGGGGTCGAGCGGATCGCTTGGACATATCCGGCAGCCGGGCGCCACACCAGCGGGTTGGATGACATGCGCATCAGCGCCACAATGGTGCCGATGCTTAGCGCGATGAACAGAGCGATGATGGAAATCCACACAGTCCTGCCGATGCCGCGGCCAAATTCTGGCAGGTACTGGGCGACCACCCGGTAGTTGTAGAAATCGAGAATAAAATCCATTGGCTTTCGGCCTTTGGTTCTACGCCGGAAAATTATTGGGGGCCCGTCAGATTTCTGGCCGGGCCCCCAAAAAATGTTCAATCAGAAAGCGGATCAGTGATCGGCTTTCCAGACCGGGCCACGCATCCAGTAATCCGCCAACTCGTCAAGTCGGCCATCATTGCGGATCAACATGAAGTAATTGTCCATCCAACGCAGCAGATGCGTTTCTTCCGGGCGGGTGGCAAAGCTTAGCGGCCAGCGTTTTGGTGCCCCTTCAAGAATTTTGAAGTCAGCGTATTCGATCATGTAACCGGCAGCCGAGGCTATATCGTTGATCCCGGCATCGACCCGGTCGGCAGAAACTGCCTGTGCGACAGCGGCACCACCGCCGGCGTATTCCTTGATCTCAGTATCCGGGCACAGGTTTTTCAGCAGGCCGACGTTGCTGCTGCCCTGGACGGCGCCGATGGATGTTCCGGCGACACAGGCATCCTGCCATTTGACGAAAGACTGGCTCGATTTAGAATACAGCACCACGTCACTGTAAAGATAAGGTTCGGTAAAGCTGAGAACCAGTGTGCGCTTGGCGTTCGGCGTCATGTCGGCGGCCAAAAAGTCGGCCTTGCCGGAATTCACCGCGGGGATTAGACCTTTCCAGTCAAAATCCAGCAGTTTCAGTTCGACACCCATGTCTTCGGCCATCATCTTGACGACTTCGATCGCAAAGCCGGTCCGTTCGCCATTTTTGTCGACAAAGCTCACCGGCGGACCCTGGGTTTGCACCGCAACCCACAGTTCACCGCGCTTGACGATGTCCTGCACGACATCCGCCGACGCGGTCTGAACCATCGCCCCCAATCCAAGGGCCAGTAACCCGGTGGCTGCAATTTTGGTGATTCTCTTCATTTTCGATCTCCCTTTGGTGATTTATTCAAACAACAAGCGTGACTTTCAATACATCATTTCGATGCATAATTTTGTCCTGTTTTCTTGGTGTATACCAAATTTCATATCTGGTCTATACATTAGCCGGGTACGTCAGATAATCTGGCTTAGAAACAGCTTGGTCCGGTCATGCTGCGGATTGTCAAAAACCTCTTCGGGAGTTCCTTCTTCGATAATTTCGCCTTCATCCATGAAAATAACCCGGTCCCCGGCTTCGCGCGCAAATCCCATTTCATGCGTCACGACCACCATGGTGGTTCCGTCCGCCGCCAGTTCCTTCATCAAATCCAGAACCCCGCCAACCGTTTCCGGATCAAGAGCTGATGTCGCCTCGTCAAACAACATGACCATCGGGGTCATCGCTAATGATCGCGCGATCGCCACCCGCTGCTGCTGCCCACCGGACAGCTCGCTGGGGTAACTGTCTCCCTTTTCGCCGATACCGACGCGGGTCAGCAATTTGTTGCCAATTTCCTCGGCCTCTGCCTTGGGTCGCTTCAGCACCACAATTTGCGGCATGGTGATATTTTCGAGGGCGGTCTTGTGCTCGAACAGGTTGAAATGCTGAAACACCATCCCGACTCCCTGTCGCAATTTGTTCAAATCGGTTTTTGATTTGGTCAGCTCGACGCCGTCGATTACGATTGAGCCGCTATCGATTGGCTGTAGCCCGTTTAGCGCGCGCAGGAAGGTGCTCTTGCCCGAACCACTGGGTCCGATCAAAACCAGAACCTCACCCTTGTCTACATGATTGGTAACATGTCGCAGGGCCTTGACCGGTGGTCGGCCCTTTACATGAAACGTCATGTTGATGTCACTGACCTCGATAATAGGTCTCGGGAACCGCAATGCTCTACCCCGTTGTTATATCTATATATTATACTATTCCTTGTTCCGCCCGGCGGCGGAAATGCTGATTGTGATTGCGTCGTGGCGCCAGAATTCCTCGTCCAATTCCACGACGTTGTCAAACTGATCCCGAATGGTCCGCGACAGATATAATCCGGGTGTACCCACTGAGACCCCGAGGGCTTTTGCCGGACCTTCAGACAGGGCCGTTGGACGCATATCGATCTGCGCCCGGTGCTCTATGATGTCAAATTCGCGTGCCATAAGTTCAGTCATTGACTGATCAAGAGGAAAGTTCAAAAGGTCGGGGCAACGTTCTGCCCGGATATGGATTATTTCCACTAATACCAACCGCCGGTCTACCGACCGCGATCGGTTGATTACGAATATCGGATCCCCGACCGCGCTGCCAAGATGAATACTTTGCCAGGACGAAGCCCCGACTTTTTGTTGGGCCAAAACGGTCGTTTCGGAAGCCCGGCCCTGCTCGGTCATGCTTTCGGTGAAGCTAGTGTTTGCTGTCGGATCGTAGCGTACGCGCGGAGGGGAAACGAACCATCCGCGCCGCTCCTCGCGAAAGATCAGGCCTTCGGCTTCGAGCCGCATCAATGCCTGTCGCGCCGTTACTCTGGTAATCGAAAATTCTTCGGCCAGAACCCGCTCAGGCGGGAGTTTGCCGTCCGTGTTGAGCGCACCGTTCTCTATTATTTTCACGAAATGATCTCTGATCCGCATGTAGTAAGGAACCTTGCGGTCCCACGAGCTCCGAACATCATCCGATATAGACCAAATTCTTTTTTCTGGTATAGTCCAAGCTTCATCCATAGGGTGACATTATGTTTTGCACCCTTGCATGTCAATTCGGGCCGCGCGGCTAGAGACATGCCATTCAGTGAACGATTACGGCTTACATAAATGACTTCATACGTGCTTACCCTGATTGGAAACACCAAGCCGGAGCCACTGACAACAGCCCACATTGAACATGTGTGTAAGCGCCTGCGTCTGACGTATAGCAACGACTGGCTGGCGGAAGACGAGGCTTGCGACATATCCTTTGACTCACTTCTGAGCGCTCGAGAAATCAGTGCCCTGGTGAAAGACGTTTTGAGCGATACCGCAATTGATTCTGTATGCACGCCCATTGCGGGGCGTCGAAAAAAGATCCTCATCTCAGATATGGATTCAACAATCATCGATCAGGAATGCATTGATGAGCTGGGAGATGCCGTTGGCGTGGGCCAGCTGATCAGAAAAATAACTCTGGATGTCGTTAACGGAAATATCGGGTTTTCCGACGCTCTGCGCCAGCGAATGGCCCTGATGAAAGGAATGGAAATCAGTTTGCTGGGGCGCGTTTAGGCAGAGCGCATCACGGTCAAACCGGGAGCGCGAACGCTAGTGCAGACAATGCGGCATCACGGGGCATTATGCATTCTGGTTTCCGGTGGCTTCAGCTTTTTCACCAGCCGTGTGAGAACGCCGGAGCAATAATCCCTCACTGAAGCGGCCGGAGAGTCTGGTTGCGCCGGAGCAAAATTCCGTCAGCGATAGCCCTTTGCATTTTGGAGCGAAGGGTGGGGGATGAAGCGAGTGGAACTGTATGGGCGGGTTCGCCACGCGGTAATGATTGAGGGTCTGAGCCAACGCGAAGCGGCTCGTTGTTTTGGGATCGACCCGCGCACGGTCAGGAAGATGTTGAGCTATTCGGTGCCACCGGGTTATGTCCGGACGCGGCCTCCGGTCCGCCCGAAGCTCGATCCGTTCATCGGTATTATCGACCGTATTCTGGAAGAGGATAAGGATCGTCCGAAGACGCACCGTCACACATCGAAGCGGATATTCGAGCGGCGGCGTGATGAGTACGGCTTTACGGGCAAGATCACCATTGTGAAGGACTAGATCTGCGGTGTCCGACAGCGCCGGCGGGAGATGTTTGTTCCGCTGACGCATTCTCCCGGCCACGCCCAGGTTGATTTTGGCGAGGCCCTGGCCGTCATCGGCGGCGTGGAACGCAAGATCCACTTCCTGGCGATGAGCCTACCCCACTCGGACGCCTGCTTTGTGAAGGCCTATCCGGGGGAGACCACGGAGGCCTTCTGTGACGGCCATGTCTCGGGGTTCTCCTTCTTCGGCGGTGTGCCGCGCTCGATCCTTTATGACAACACCAGGATTGCGGTGGCCCGCATCCTCGGTGACGGCAAGCGTCAGCGGACACGTGTGTTCAGCGAGTTACGATCCCATTACCTGTTCGAGGACCGCTTTGGCCGCCCCGGCAAGGGGAACGACAAGAGCAAGGTCGAGGGGATCGTCGGCTATTGCCGCCGGAACTTCCTGGTGCCGATGCCAAGGTTCCGGAACTTCGATGATCTCAACACGCATCTTGAAGCCTGCTGCGCCAAGCGATGGGCGGAACAACTGCGTGGCCACGACCAGACGGTCGGCGAACGCCTGGAACGGGATCGTGCGGTTCTTCAGCGCCTTCCCGCAATCGCCTACGACGCCTGCGACAAGCGCCCGGGGCGGGTCAGTTCGCTGTCGCTGGTGCGCTATCGCGGCACCGATTACTCCGTCCCCACACGGTTCGGCCATTGCGAGGTGCTGGTCCGCGGCTATGTCCACGAGGTGGTCATCAGTTGCGCCGCAGAGGTGATTGCCAGGCACCCGCGTTCATACGAGCAAGAGGACTTCGTCTTCGATCCGCTGCACTATCTGTCCTTGCTGGAGCAAAAGACCAACGCGCTGGATCAGGCGGCTCCCTTGGCCGGCTGGCTGTTGCCGCCGGTGTTCGGCGATCTCCGCCGCCTACTTGAAGCGCGGATGGGCAAAGCCGGGAAGCGCGAATACGTCCAGGTGCTGCGGCTAATCGAGAGCTTCTCCCTCGACGATGTTCGAGCCGCCATATCGGAGGCGCTGGAGCGCGGCGTGATCGGCTTCGATGCGGTCAAGCACCTGGTGCTGTGCCGGATCGAGAAGCGGCCGCCACGCTTGAACCTGCTGGCCCATCCCTATCTGCCGCGCGCCGAGGTGGCAACAACCTCGGCGCGCTCGTACATGGGGCTCCTGAAGGGGGCAGCGCCATGAGCGATACGCCACAGCTCTTGCTGGCCCATCATCTGAAGGCCCTCAAGCTGCCGACCTTCCTACGGGAATACGACAAGCAGGCCCGCCAATGCGCTGCCGAGGGCGTCGATCATGTGCGTTACCTTGTTCGCCTGACCGAACTGGAGTTGATTGATCGGGAACGCCGCATGGTCGAGCGGCGGATCAGGATGGCCAGGTTCCCCGCCGTCAAAAGCCTGGACAGCTTCGACTTCAAAGCCATGCCATCGCTCAACAAGATGATGGTTCTGGAACTGGCGCGTTGTGAATACATCGAGCGTCGTGAAAACGTCATCGCACTTGGCAATAGCGGCACCGGCAAAACCCATATCGCCCTCGGCCTCGGTCTGGCGGCTTGTCAGAAAGGCCTCACCGTCGGCTTTATCACGGCGGCGGCTTTGGTCCACGAGCTCATCGAGGCCAGGGACGAGAAGCGCCTGTTGCGGTTCCAGAAGCAGTTAGCAAAATACAAGCTGCTGATCATCGATGAGCTCGGCTTCGTGCCGCTTGGCAAAACCGGGGCCGAGTTGTTGTTCGAGGTGTTCAGCCAACGTTACGAAGGCGGCTCCACCCTGGTGACCTCCAATCTACCGTTCGATGAGTGGACCGAGGTGTTCGGTTCCGAGCGCCTGACTGGGGCGTTGCTGGACCGGCTCACACACCACGTTCATATCCTGGAGATGAACGGCGACAGCTACCGTCTCAACCAGAGCCAAAAACGGGCGGAAACCCCCAAAAACCTGACAACCCAGCCCATGGTTGACCCGGTGGGCCACAGGCACCTCCCACGCTGCTTCGCTTCGCGTAACGCAAGCGCTACACGAAGCAGCGCGGGTCCCTCCTATGGACTACCGGGACAACCGCCAACGCTGGGCTGAATCGCATCAAGTGGTGCATTTTTACGTCGGCCAGTGGTGTACTTTTACTCCGGCGTGTCGAGAACATTTCGATTTGTCCGGTTTATGTACCATGGCAATTGTCCGCTTCTGTCTTCCTTACTCTGTGGCTGTGCGAGCCGAAGGCGAGCGCTGCCACAGAGTAAGGTTAGGCTGGTCAAAGCGGTTCACGCAGCCTGTTTTTCTTCTGAACTGATTTCTCGGCCTTCGCCGTCGTAGAGCGCCAGTTTGCGGGGGCCGTGAAACAGGGCAATCCGGCCGTCTGGATATTCATGCACCCATACGCGCGACTTGACGTAGTGATGGCGATGCCTGTCATCGGGGATTTGCAGGCAACGGTTTTTATAACGAACCGTATTATCCCTGCCCACGACACGCTCTTCATGCACACACAAAATGTCGTGCAGTTCCCCTGCGAATGGAACAAAGGCTTCCCCGTGTGCAGAGGGGGTCACTGCAAAGCGCCTGTTGTGGGCGGGCAAGAAGACATCCCGCAGGAAGCGATTGGCTTCCTGCATCGTTGTGATCCCGTTCAATCTCAGTTCCTGCGGCAACCGGTTCTGCAGTGTTCCGAACATGCGTTCAGACCGTCCGCGCGCTTCGGGGGAATAGGCTGGGATCAACTCTATGCCCAGGTGGGCCAATGCGCGGCCCACCTGGGTCGGGTTTGACTTGTCGACCTTGCCGCCAGCCTCGGGCGTATGCCAGTAGTGACTACCCCTGTCGGCATAAAGCGAGCAGAAAAGCCCTTTGGATCCAATCACGTCCCCTATGCCGGTGAAGCTGCTCATTGTCCCTTCCTCATCCACGAAGAACGCGGAGTAGACCTCACTGCTCGCATCATCCATGGTCACGATCAGGTCCCACCACCGGCCCGCAACCCAGTCGTGGCTTGACCCATCCTGATGCAACATCATCCCGGGAAGAGCGCGACGCTCACGCTTGCGGCGGTGTTTGCCCCGGTTTGCAGCTTTGGTTATTCGTCCCCGCGCCTGGAGTGTCAGGCGGACCCAGTTATAGCTGTGTTTGAAATCATGGGCCTCAACCAGCTTCTCGTGGAAATGCCTGGGCGTGAAATCCCAGTATCGGGTGTCAAAAAGACTCAGAACATCTTTTATCGTGTCCACTGGCACACGGTTATGCGCCGCTTTGGAAAGGCGGCGATCAAAGAGCCCGTCCGCCCCATCAGCTTCATAACGCGTACTGTAGCGTCGAAAGCTGCGCTCCGACATGCCAAGAAGACCCGCCGCGTCAGCCTGTGTCAGCTGCCGCGATTTCGTTCGCTCATAATAATCTGAAAACTTCATTCGTCGTAGGTCCTGTAAAATGCCTGTCCTAGTCATAAAGCGCTCCCTTTCGGAGCACCCTAAAACCGGACAGATCGCATGGTACATAAACCGGACATATGCCTTGTTAGCGACAGTACTTTTACTCCGGCGTTGACATTCTGACTCTATCAAATTGGATAGATAAGATTCGCCGATACAGTCGCGGCAAACATTCAGCTCTCGAAGATCATCAGCATTTCTGGGTGTCATAACAATTAATTCATTTGAGCTAACAATTGTGCAGAGACCCGCTCCGCCATTCCTTGCATATCCCATTCGAAATCGCTGCGTAGAAGCGGTGAGATATCGGCGGTAAAAGATGAGTCGGCCAGCTTGGCGGTTATGTTTTCTTCCAGCTGTGTTCGCGTAACGCTGTGCCCGGCATGGTCCATATAGGCGTTGAAAGCCTTGAGTATTTCTTGAGGGTTTGCATCCGGATGTTGAAGCGCAACATCCAAGTCGAACAAATCACGGCCCTTCTTACGTTGATACAATGCGCGCAACTTCGTCCCAAGCAGCTCGTTCAATCCGTAACTGGCGATGGCGCAGCTGCCTTCGAACCAACGTGATCGGACTTCAAATGGGATCAATTCTGTTCCGTAAACTGAGAAATGTTCCCGAGTATTGATTTCGACCTTCAGTTTGAGTGGAATGGGTGGTGTCTCTTCGGAGGCAAACCGATAGGCAAAAGTCACACGACCCTCGGTCTGCTTATAGCGCGGTTTGCCCAGCCAAGGATCTAGCACTGAGTGAAGCCGGTCCATCAAGTCGCCAGCGGCCCCGGCTTCAATTTGGACGAGATCAATATCTTCTGAATACCGGGCTGGGGGCTTCAGGAAGAGTTTGTAGAGTGCTGTGCCGCCACGAAAGGCAAGTTGCGCCTTGAGCTGGTCATCCGAAAAGATGTCGATGAGGGCGCGGCTGATGACTAGGTCCTGCTCTACTTGGCGATCGTCAATCCAGGGGGCTTCGGATCGCCACTCGGTGATGAAGTCACGTGGAATCATAGATCAATCTCCACCGGTGCATTGATATAGATTTTCCAGCGTTCGTCTTTCGAGACGCTGTCATGTGACCGATCCGGCGCAAGCGGTGCGTAGTCGCGCGCTTTTTCCGCCACGAGTGGAAGCAGCGTCTGAGAGACTTGGTGTTGATCCACATGATCGAGCAGATAGCCGAGTCGTTGAATCCAGACAGTAGGCGCATCTATTGCCAAGCCCGCCAGCTGGTCTCGGTCGATATCTTCAGCAAGATCTGCAAGGACCGTGGCAACCATGTCCAGACCTCCTGCCCTATCGGTATATCCAATAAGATCAATAGCGGTTGCTTCTGGCGTTGAGACCATCAGCGTGCCCCGTGGTGTGTTGAACTGGCGCACCGGTACGGAAGCGATGCGCTTGTTCGCGATGAAGGAGACTTTGACGCTTCCGCATTGAATATCCTTGCGCGAATGCGGGACAAAAACTTGAAAGGTCTGGGGTTGCTGGTGCGCGGCGCCGTAATATTGTGCTGCTGTCAGGAGGCCTGCATAGTAGACGTTACCCTTGCGATCAAAAAGTGCTGGGATGAATTGCGCTGCCGGAAGGCACCCCAGGGATCTGTACTCGGGTGGCACGATCACATAGAAACCCTTTGCGGGTGAAGCGAGCAGGCCCTGCTTGGCTAGGCGCGAAAGTGCATTGTGCGTTGCGGGTTTCGATGCACTAAGGGCGTCGACAATCTCGTCCGCATCAAAACTATACCGACCGCGCGAAGCGAGCGAGTCGATGTAATCTTTGGCTCTGGTATGTTTCATTTCCGACATCACGTGCGCTAACTAACACTTTTCGTTATGTGAGGGAAGTGTCACCGGAAAATGTTGGCTGTTTGAAAGTTCAAGCCCGACCAATTGAAAGCCACACAACAGCAACCGCCTTCGAACAGGTCTTCACGACTTAACTAGATGTGATACCAACGGCCCTAGTCGTTGACCGTTTTGGCCCATTGTCTGGTAGTGATTGACGTGATTGCGGTTTTGTCGTTTGCAAAGAAGTTCCATGCTTCGCAACACCTGTCACGATCTGCTCATAATTGTCGAAGACGGATATGGCGAGCTTGTTGGCACGCAGATAAGCCCACACATTTTCCATCGGGTTGAGTTCAGGGGAATAGGGCGGGAGTTTGAGCAGGGTGATGTTGTCGGGTACCTCCAGCTCTGCCGAACCGTGCCAGCCAGCGCCATCCAGAATGAGAAGGGCATGTGCGCCCGATGCGACGGTTTTAGCGATCTCGGCGAGATGCGCGCTCATGGCCTGTGTGTCGGCATGTGGCATGATCAGAGCGGCCGCTTCAGCCCGTTCCGGGCAGACGGCGCCGAAAATGTAGCTCCAGATATAGCGGGTGTCGCGCGGGGCACGGGGGCGTGTTCCACGCTCGGCCCAGATACGGGTGAGCGTGCCCTGCTGGCCAACCCGCGCTTCATCCTGAAACCATATCTCCAGGGGCTTGCTGCGGGCTGTTTCCGGCAAGGCTGCTTCTACCTCTGCGGCGAAGTTTTTTTAAAAGCCTCCTGTGCATCCGGGTCGGATTTCGGATGCTGCGGGCGCACCGACAGACGCCGAAAGCCCAGGCTTGCCAATTGTTTGCCAACAGTTCGCTCATGCATGGTGACGCCGAAGCGCTCTTCGATCTTGCGTTTCAGATCAATGCGCCGCCAGCGCACAACCCCATCGGTTTCGGGGTCGGGACCCGCCCGAACCATTTCCGCCAACTCCTCCTTCTGTGCCGCGCTCAGCAGACAGGGTGGATCCGGCGGGCGACGGTTGAACAGGCCCGACACGCCCTCCGCATTGTAACGGTGGGCCCAATCCCGCAACGTCTGCCGATCCATGCCGCAGTTTTCTGCCGCCGTCTTGCGGTCAACCCCATCCAGAACCAGGGCAATCGCCAACATCCGTCGCGCCGCTTTCCCATCCCGGCACCGCGCCGCTTCCTGGCGAAGCTCGCCTGCGGACTTGTCTTTTCGCGTAATCCTTACTGCCATCAAAGCCTCCCTTGCCTTGATGCCACTGAATCAGATCACGCCGCTCGTGGGAATCCCCTTGAGTCAAATCTGGGGGCCGTTGGTATGAGTTCTCACAAGGTTGTTCATTCGATCCAGACCTGAGAAGCTGAAGTTTGCAAAAACAGAAGGGGATTATGTAGGAAAGTGCCGAAACCCACCCATCAGGCAGGCTTCGGACTATCGATGTAGCGGATGCGGACAGGCCGTGTGAGCGCGTCAACCGCCTTCTCGAACGTGGCGCTAACACGCATGTCTTCCTCCAACTCAGCCTTGCTCGGCTGATGGGACGGGTGCACGATTTCGACCTCGCTGGGGTTCGGTGCAGGCTTTATTCTAATGCGGTGACTCCCCCAATCGTTCACCTCGTGGGGTAGCGCAGGCACCCGATTTCCTGGAACTTCGATAAGGACAGTTGGTATCGTTCGTTCCGCCCCTTGCTGCCCGGTCGTTTCAGCTCGCGTTCTACATCGGCTCGGTCTGCCTCCCATATTTCCTGCATCTCAAAGCTTTCGTTCATAAGGGCCAAAAGCACTGCATCCCAATCTTTGTCTATGTCCATTTTGCCGGTGCTTTGTGTTTTTTTACGCGCCGCTGTACCCAATGAACGAGTCTTGATCTGATAACGCCGTTCGCCTGAACGATCAGTCGCATCATATCCAGGTGTTCTCGCATCGACGAGTGTTAGATCAAGCAGACGCGCAACTTCGCACTCGCCGATCTCCCCAGTAGCACCGAGAGGTTTTCCCGTTAGTCGGTAGTATTCAGCCGCCAGCGGCTTAACCTGAGCGATGATTTCTGCGACGCTCATTCGTCGTCTCTGGGTGAAAAAACCTTCCCAATCTGGCGCGTCTTGTCCGACGCGCCAGCGATGATTTTCAACGGCTCACTCACGACCGCGCCCCGCTCGCCAGCCCGTTATCGGCGATCAAATCCCGGTAGCGGAGGCGCTTCCCGTCCATGCCGGAAGCGACAGCGGCCATGATGTCGATGGTGTCTTCGTCGCGGAGATTGTGACGGGCCCCGAACTCTTGCACATAGCGGTCAAGATGCTTCGGAGAGAGCTTGTGGAAGGTGCCCTTGTGGGCGCGCTTCATCATCGACCACAGGGACTCGATGCCGTTGGTGTGGACATCGCCCCGGACATACTCGGAGAGCGAGTGCGTGACCGTCTCATGATCGAAGGGCAGGCTCTCATAGGCGCTGGCGTCGTCGCTGTAGACCGTGGCCCCTGGGGGCGGCATGGGCGCGGACGAAGCCCTGCAGCGTCCGCGCGTCGGTGCGCTCGATCACCTTCGCGGCGACTTGGTTGGTCTCGCGGTCCTTCGCCCCGATGACTGCCATCTTGCCGACGGCCCCGCGTCCGGTTCCGGCCAGTTCCTTCCGCCTCGCGTTCGACATGTTCTTCCGGCGACCATCGAAATAGGTCTCGTCCACTTCGACCGGCCCCGCGAACACGCCGCCCTTCTCGGCCAGCGCAATCCGCAGCCGGTGCGCAAGGAACCACGCGCTGCGCTGGTTGATGCTCAGGTCGCGGTGCAGCTTCATGCTGGACACCGACTTGAGGTTGATGGACAGCAGGAAGGTGGCGACCATCCAGACCTGGAAGCCGAGCTTCGAGCCTTTCATGACCGTGCCGGTCTTCGCGCTGAACCGCTTGGCGCATTCCTTCTCCCGGCACCGGAAGGGCATGGTCTTGTGCCTCGCGCCGGTCTGCACGTTCACCGAACCGCAGTGCGGGCAGGCGATGCCATGCGGCCAGCGGCGAGCAATGAACCATGCCTCGGCGGTCGCATCGTCGGGGAACTTCCGCATGATCTCGATCAGCGAGATGCCCTTGCGGTCGGACTTGCCAGGTGCTTTGTGTGCCACGTCTTGCCTCCCTGATATGCCCGCAAATTACATGAGAGTGCCGGTCGCGTCAACCCCCTTTCGGCACTTTCTTACATAATCCCCCATTTGAAAATCAGGTTCGCATTCATCGCATATCGACGCGCCACCTGGGCAACCGATATGTCCGATGCCGTCGTCTGAAAACAGATCAACCGCTTCTCGTCGTCTGTCCAAAGCCGCTTTGTACGACGCGCCATCTAAAAACCCGTAGTGTCCACTATCATTAGCGGACACTATCGCACTCTCTCTATGCGCGGCAGAGCGGCCAGGCCGGACGCTTACGCTCTAGCATTGTGTAAATCACAAAGAACATCGCCCAGTTCTGTGCGCTGAGTTCGCAGTTCCGCCGACACTAGGTCACCGACTCATAAGATCGCAACCAAATCCGCAGTAAAGCCAATTGCACGGAGGCGAGGAAGTTGTCGTCACGCTTGTCGTATCGGGTTGCGATTGCCCGGAAGTGTTGAGTTTGTTGAAGAACCGTTCGACAAAGTTCCTGTCTTTGTAAAGCTCCGGACAGAACTCCGGCAAACGGATCCGGTTCGGCATCAACCGGATATTGCAGGGGAATCGCATGAAGGTTATGTCCGGAGAATTTGCAGTAAGAACCGATTGTTCCATCCGGCCTTTTTGCGCATGACCCTGAGCGATTTTTTATCTTTTGCCTTGTTGAGCAGATTCATTGCCATGTGTTTGATGACGGCAAAATTCTTGGGGCCGTGATCCTTACGAACACGGCTGTCATCATCGCGGAATGTGACGTCGAGCACCCAGTGGAGGCGGTTTTCAATCCCCCAATGGGAGCGTACCGCATGGGCAAAGCGCGGCGCATCTTTCGGTAGAGACGAGATGAAGTATCGGGTTTGTTGTGTTGTTTTCCCGTTGCTTTCACGGATCGAGACAACGCGACCAATACTGGTCAGGCCCGCCCAACCCGGATGGCGCTCTTGCAGCCATTCTATGGTGTCACTCTGGGTGTAGGTCCGGGTCTCAATCCGACCTTTATCGCCATCAACAGTCTGTAACGACGCAGTATTTTCATGCTCCCTCTCTTCAAACCACAGTTTCACATCCTCAAAAAGGCTGCTCTGATTTCCCTTGAGCGCCAGCACGTAGTCGGCCCCCTTGTCGCGGATTTTGCAGGCAATCTGGCGTTGGCACCCCATCGCGTCCAGCGTCACGATCGCGCCCTCAACGTGGAGCAAATCCAAGAGCAATGGAATGTCCTTGATCTCGTTCTTTTTGTGCGCACTTGCCCGCTGACCCAGTACCAGACGCAGATCATCACAGTAGGCCGAGATCAAATGCAGAGGTGTTTCACCACCGGCCTTTGACCCGCGCATCGTCTTGCCATCGACGGCCACAATCGAGCCTTCAACGCGTCCCGCCAGGCCAGCAGCCCATTGCGCAAAGGCTGTACTGAACTTCTCCGGATCAAGCAGCCGAAACACCGTTGAAAGCGTGTCATGCGAGGGAATGCCGTGCTCAAAAGGGGCCAATTTGCGCAGAAACTTCAGCTTTTCTTCACCATATTCGACAATATCAACGACACTCTCGCCGCCCGAGACCACCGCACACAGGCTTAAAAGCAGGATCTCATCAAGCGGGTAAAGCACCTTCGCCTGCTGGCGAGGGTCAGGGATGGCCGAAATAACAGATTGAAATGATGTAGTCTTTTCCAAAGCAAGTCCTCCAGATGCGTGTTCTGGTGACATTGAATCAGACGTTGATGCACGTAGCAAACACGGGCCAGCTATTCATGCGATACCCCTGCCGGATATTGCCCCACGCGCCCTGTTTGGCGAGACGCGCCCGCAAGGCGTCGCTGTCATAGGCCCGGTCGGCCAGCAGGACAGACCCCGGCCCGAGCGTTGCAAACATATCCGCCGCCGAACGCCCGTCATGCGCCTGGCCTTCGGTCAGTTTCAACCGGATGGGTCGGCCCACGGCATCCACCAGCGCATGAATTTTCGTCGTCAGCCCGCCGCGCGAACGGCCCATGCTACGGGATCGCTGCGCTTTTTTTGCCATTGGCGGCGTGTTGATGCACCCGGATCGATGAGCTGTCGATCATCTGGATGTCACCGTCGTAAGCCTTTGATACCTCTCGCAAAAGCATCGCCCAAATGCCCGCCTTGCGCCAGCGGTTGAAACGGTTTACGCAAGTCGTGTGCGGGCCATATCGCGCCGGAATATCCGCCCACGGCGCGCCGGTTCGAAGCCGCCAGAAAATACCGTTCAGCACTCTCTTGTCGTCCACGCGCTTAACGCCGCGTGACTTTTGCGGCAGTAGCGGCTGGATAATCGACCACTCAAAATCCGTCAAATCGAACCGCGCCATGCCTGCCTCCATTGTTTTGGAGAACTGAATCACAACACAACCAGTTTGGGAATTCCCTTTATGGGTATGTGACCTAAAGAATTTACAACCAGACCGTGTGAAAACTCTGGGTGGCGGGGATGGAGGTTTGGATGTCCTCGCCGCCGTCATAGCGGAAGCGTTCCTTGGGAAAGAGCCCCTGGCTCACCGTTGATCCGCGCTGGGGCTTGGGCACATGCGGCATGACGCCGGCATTCTCGCAGGCCTCGATATCCTCGATCTTGAAGTAGCCCGCGTCGGCGACCGCGTCGATCCGATCGACGGCCAGGTTCCGACGGGCCGCCACCGCCGTCTCGGCCAACAGACCGAGATCGCTGACCTTGCTATGGACCTGCTGCTCGGCGATCAGTTTGTGCTTGGCGTCCACCGCGATCTGGATGTTGTAGCCGACACCGACCCGGGTCGCGGCGTGCATCGCCCGGCTGTCCGGATCCGTCAAAGAGAGCTGGTCCTCGCCACTCGCAGCCAGCGCGTCGCGATGTTCCTCAAACCGCTCACGCCGCCCTTGGATCGCAGCGATCTTTTCCCGGATGTTCTCCACTTCGCCGCCGCCGGTGCCGCTCTCGTCTTGCCCGTCGGCCTCGTCGAGCCGGTCGAGATAACGCGACAACCTCTCGTCGCTCTCGGCCAACGCCTTCTCCAGCTACGCTTTGGTAAAGTTCCGCTCCCGGCTGTTCACTGCCTTGATCCGAGTACCGTCGACTGCCACCAGCTCGCGCCCGAACAGCTCCAGTTCGCGGCATAGCCTCACGAACTCCCGAAACACCTGGCGGAACGCCGCCCGATTGATCCGCCGGAAATCGGCGATCGTCTTGAAGTCCGGCGACAAACGCCGCAACAGCCAGATCACTTCGAGATTACGCTTGCTCTCGGCCTCCAGCCGACGGCTCGAACGTACCCGATTGAGATAACCGTATATGTAGAGCTTCAGCAGGTCGCCGGATCGTAGCCGGGACGACCCGTCGCCTTCGGCGTGGCGCGCTCGAAACCAGCGACCGCCAGGTCCAAACCATCCACGAAAGCGTCGATGAAACGGACCGGGTTATCCCGGCCCACGTAATCGTCCACTGCTTCCGGCAGAAGCAGAACCTGAGAGCGGTCAATGCCAAGAATGTGTCTCATGGCGGACTCTAACATCGCCATGAGCCGGACGGAATCCCCCGCCACCCAGAGTTTTCACACGGTCTGGAACGGTAGTGCCCCCGGACGTGGTGTAATTCCGACGTTAGCGCGGGCTGAGTGGAGCCTCGCGCGTAGCTCAGGCGAAGTCCGCGCGGGTTGCTGGGTGGCCATGGACGTTCTCCGGTAGGGTTTGGGTTGCAACCTGACCTACCGATCGAGGAGATCACCCATGACCAAGGAGACGATATCAGAAACCGCCGCGCTGAAGGCGCTTCTTTCCGAAACCGCCGATCATCAGATTTTGGCCGAGATGCTGGGTTTTGTTGCCGACCGGTTGATGGCACTGGATGTGGATCAGCTGTGCGGTGCCGGGGTGCATGAACGCTCGGCCGGGCGGGTGAACCACCGGAACGGATATCGCCCGCGCCGATGGGAAACCCGCGCCGGGACCGTTGATGTTCAGATCCCGAAACTGCGCAAGGGGACGTATTTCCCGGAGTTTCCGGAACCACGCCGGCCTCGGAGAAAGCAATGACCGCGGTGATCCAGGAAGCCTACATTCAGGGCGTCTCAACGCGATCAGTGGATGATCTGGTCAAGATGAGAACGCCGGAGCAATAATCCCTCACTGAAGCGGCCGGAGAGTCTGGTTGCGCCGGAGCAAAATTCCGTCAGCGATAGCCCTTTGCATTTTGGAGCGAAGGGTGGGGGATGAAGCGAGTGGAACTGTATGGGCGGGTTCGCCACGCGGTAATGATTGAGGATCTGAGCCAACGCGAAGCGGCTCGTTGTTTTGGGATCGACCCGCGCACGGTCAGGAAGATGTTGAGCTATTCGGTGCCACCGGGTTATGTCCGGACGCGGCCTCCGGTCCGCCCGAAGCTCGATCCGTTCATCGGTATTATCGACCGTATCCTGGAAGAGGATAAGGATCGTCCGAAGCTCGATCCGTTCATCGGTATTATCGACCGTATCCTGGAAGAGGATAAGGATCGTCCGAAGACGCAACGTCACACATCGAAGCGGATATTCGAGCGGCGGCGTGATGAGTACGGCTTTACGGGCAAGATCACCATTGTGAAGGACTACATCTGCGATGTCCGACAGCGCCGGCGGGAGATGTTTGTTCCGCTGACGCATTCTCCCGGCCACGCCCAGGTTGATTTTGGCGAGGCCCTGGCCGTCATCGGCGGCGTGGAACGCAAGATCCACTTCCTGGCGACGGGCCTGCCCCACTCGGACGCCTGCTTTGTGAAGGCCTATCCGGGGGAGACCACGGAGGCCTTCTGTGACGGCCATGTCTCGGGGTTCTCCTTCTTCGGCGGTGTGCCGCGCTCGATCCTTTATGACAACACCAGGATTGCGGTGGCCCGCATCCTCGGTGACGGCAAGCGTCAGCGGACACGTGTGTTCAGCGAGTTACGATCCCATTACCTGTTCGAGGACCGCTTTGGCCGCCCCGGCAAGGGGAACGACAAGGGCAAGGTCGAGGGGATCGTCGGCTATTGCCGCCGGAACTTCCTGGTGCCGATGCCAAGGTTCCGGAACTTCGATGATCTCAACACGCATCTTGAAGCCTGCTGCGCCAAGCGATGGGCGGAACAACTGCGTGGCCACGACCAGACGGTCGGCGAACGCCTGGAACGGGATCGTGCGGTTCTTCAGCGCCTTCCCGCAATCGCCTACGACGCCTGCGACAAGCGCCCGGGGCGGGTCAGTTCGCTGTCGCTGGTGCGCTATCGCGGCACCGATTACTCCGTCCCCACACGGTTCGGCCATTGCGAGGTGCTGGTCCGCGGCTATGTCCACGAGGTGGTCATCAGTTGCGCCGCAGAGGTGATTGCCAGGCACCCGCGTTCATACGAGCAAGAGGACTTCGTCTTCGATCCGCTGCACTATCTGTCCTTGCTGGAGCAAAAGACCAACGCGCTGGATCAGGCGGCTCCCTTGGCCGGCTGGCTGTTGCCGCCGGTGTTCGGCGATCTCCGCCGCCTACTTGAAGCGCGGATGGGCAAAGCCGGGAAGCGCGAATACGTCCAGGTGCTGCGGCTAATCGAGAGCTTCTCCCTCGACGATGTTCGAGCCGCCATATCGGAGGCGCTGGAGCGCGGCGTGATCGGCTTCGATGCGGTCAAGCTGAACCGCCCCTAGTTTACTGGAGGGCGTTTTGTTCAAATGTTAAGCGACTTTATCAAGCATTTTTAAGTTTGCACTTACCACCCTTCAATTTAGCGAATTAACCTTGCCATCTGTCCACATGCTGTGATTCAAGGAGTCTCCTGTTATAGAATTGGAGATGTTGTATGGTTGTTTCATTGGGTTTTTCTGGGGTAAACGAAGCTATCAAGGCTGATTTTATAGAGCGGCTTCCAAAGTTTCATAAATCCCGCTGCGAAGGCCTTACACTGCTTTCGAGCATCGTTCTTGATGTGCGAAGTGCGAATTTGATGGAATTATCGGCGGCTTTACCGCGTCACATCGGCACAAAAGATCATCGGTACCAGTATGGTTCCCGTGTTTTGAGCAATTCCCACATTGATTGCGCGGAAATCATGCAGGCCTATGCTGGAGATGTATTCACCCGTTTGGCCTCCAACGGAGAGACCATCGTTTTGATGATGGATCAAAGCCCTATCAATGACGGACATGAAGTCTTGATGCTGTCAGTGCGCATGCGTGATCGCGCCTTGCCTGTGGCTTGGCGCGTGCGCAAGACAAAGGCAATATTGGGTTTTCTCTCCAAAAAGAGTTACTGGACAGCATTCAGGATTGGATGCCTGAAGGGGCTGATGTCATGTTAACGGGTGATCGATTTTATGGCACAGAAAGGTTAATCCATTGGTGTCAGGACGCTGGTTGGGGATATCGTATTCGCCTGAAGGGCAACCTGACTTTGCAGCACCAAGGTGGCGAGCTGTCTTGCATTGAAATCAGGGAGCTGATGCCGCAAGGGCTTATAAACGCGGAACTTTATGGATCAGGTGTGTTTACGAATATCGGAGTATTGCACGACGATGGTCACCCTGAGCCCTGGATCATCGCTATGAATGCAAAGCCTTCACAATACACGGTTCTCGATTATGGAATGCGATGGGGTATTGAAGCTATGTTCTCGGACTTCAAGACCCGTGGATTTAGCATCGCGCAAAGCCAAATCAAAAAGCCAGACCGACTGGAAAGGCTTATCCTTGTCATGGCAATAGCCATGTACTGGGCGGTTTCAACGAGCGCAGCAGATGAACAAATAGTCGCCGAAAGCGGCGAAAAAAGGGGATTCGCAAAACCCGAAGATCACTCTGCTCCCTCTTCAAACAGGGCCTGCGGTTCCTGCGCAGATGCTTCATAGGATATGAGAAAATCCCTAAATTATGGCAAGTTTGGATTTATTGAAGGGTGGTAAGAAGTTTGCATAGTAGGCTTCCTCCGCTTCGGGTGGTGTGATGTATCCGATGGGTTCGAGCAAGCGTTCATTG
Organism: Paracoccaceae bacterium; assembly: GCA_965237505.1. Taxonomy (GTDB): domain Bacteria; phylum Pseudomonadota; class Alphaproteobacteria; order Rhodobacterales; family Rhodobacteraceae; genus NVTR01. Next base: position 632,599 of record CBDEFR010000009.1, read on the forward strand.
TTGAACCAATCAACCCATTTAAGTGTCAATCCCGGAGTAAAAAGGGTCAATGTCCCGGTGCAAAACTGGACACCTGGTTTGATTTAGGTGCGCACCCTGGTGCGTGTGCTTTCCAAATAGCTGATGCGTGCCAGGGTGCGTTGGCCGCAGGCCAACCTTTTCGCAGTTTTGGTATTTTCAGGATTACGGTTTGGCGATTTTGCTCTGGCGCAACCGGTAGCTTTCGCCGTTCATCTCGAGGATATGGACGTGGTGGGTCAGGCGATCGAGAATGGCGCCTGTGAGGCGTTCTGCGCCGAAGACCTCGGTCCATTCATCGAACGGCAGGTTGGATGTGATGATGATGGAGCCACGTTCGTAGCGCTGCGAGATGATCTCGAAGAGAAGCTCGGCCCCGGTCTTGCTCAGTGGCACAAAACCCAGCTCATCAATGATCAGCAGGTCCTGGCTGACCAGTTGTTTCTGCAAGCGCTGCAGGCGGCGTTCGTCGACGGCCTCGATGAGTTCATGGACGAGAGCAGCGGCAGTGGTGAAGCGTACTTTCCTGCCCTTCTGGCAGGCCGCCAGACCCAATCCCAGGGCGATATGGGTTTTACCTGTGCCGCTTGGCCCCAATGCGATGATATTGGCGCGCCGGTCTATGAACTCACCGCGGGCCAGTTGCATGGTCAGGACCTTGTTCAGCGACGGGATGACCTTGAAGTTGAAGCTGTCCAGGCTTTTGGTCGCCGGGAACTTTGCGGCCTTGATCCTGCGCTCGATCATCCGGCGTTCGCGCTCGATCAGTTCCAACTCGCAAAGCCGCAGCAGGTAGTTGATGTGATCCTTGTTCTCCACTGCGCATTGCCGGGCCTGTTTGGCATATTCGCTGTGGAAGGTCGGCAGCCGGAGCTTCTTGAGGTGGTGCTGCAGCAGAACCTGCGGGGTGTCGGTCATGCCGGCGCCTGCGCCATCAGGCTCATGTAACTGGCAGGATCTGTGGTCTCGACCTGCGCCCTTGGAAGGTACGGGTAAATCTCCAGATCGAGCCGGGGTGGGCGTTTCTCGATCCGGCAGAGGACGAGATGCTTCACTGCATCGTAGCCGATGGCCCCGAGTTCCAGTGACTGCCTGATGGCGCCGTGAACATGGCCCATCTCGAAAGTCTCCAGCAGCCGCAGAACCTGGACGTATTCGCGCTTGCCCTTCTTTCCCATGCGCGCTTCCAGCAGCCGGTGCAGGGTGGCGAACTCCCCGGGCAGGTCCCAGCCCTGCAACGGAGCCGCCTGATCAAGCGCGCCGACCTTCTGTTCCAGCAGAGGCAGGAAGTGCATCGGATCGAAGACCATGTCCGCTTTTTCGTAGGACCGCTTGTGGCAGGCGATGATTTCCGTGCCGCAGCCGATGATGACCTCGTGGACATAGCCGCGAACCTGGACCTCGTGATGGGCGTATGCGACCGGCACGGAATAGTCGTTGTTGCGATAGCGGACCATCGAGATCGACGTCGCCCGGGTGCTGACCTTCTCGCAGGCGTCATAGGGCGTCAAGGGTAGTGTCATCAGCGCATCAAGATCACGCATCAGCCGCTCGCCGATAGTCTCGGAATGACCTCGCAATACTTCGTCCTGCCGTTTGAGGCATTGCTCCTCCAGCCGGGCGTTCAGATCATCGAAACTGTCGAAGCGCGGCATCGGCACCAGGAAGTTCCGCCGGCCATAACCGATTGTGCCTTCGACACTACCCTTGTCATTGCCCTTGCCAGGACGGCCGAACCGGTCCTCAAAGAGATAGTGCGACTGCAACTCCGAGAAAGTTCTGGTGCGTTGCCGGGTTCCGTCCCCGAGGATCCGCGCCACCGCGATCGTGGTGTTGTCGTAGAGCCCTGACAGCGGCGCGCCTCCGAAGAAGGCAAAGGCGGAGACATGGCCATCACAAAAGGCCTCGGTTGTCTCGGCCGGATAGGCCTTGATGAAGAACGCGTCCGAGTGCGGCAGAGACATTGCAAAGTAGTGCAGCTTGCGCACGACCCCGCCAATCTCGCCAAGCGCCTCACCAAAATCAACCTGGGCGTGGCCCGGCGCGTGGCTCAGCGGCACGAACACCTCCCGCGTCCGCCGCTTCCGCTCACGCACATAGTCCGTGACGATGGTGATGCCGCCGACGAAGCCATGTTCATCACGCAGACGCTCATATATCCGCTTCGACGTATGCCGCTGCTTCTTGAGCCGCGACTTATCCTCTTCCAATATCTGGTTGATGAGCGGAATGAACGGGTCAAGCTTTGGACGGGCTGGTGGCCCATTCCTGCGATACCCCGGTGGCACCGCATGCTTCAGAATTTTTGACACAGTCTTGCGATCAATCCCAAAATGTCGGGCCGCCGCACTCTTGCTCATCCCATCCACATGGCACGCACGGCGTACCCGACTATACAGTTCCACAGAATACATCGCCCCGCCCTCAGCTCGTTTGCTTCAGGCTTCAAGGTGCGGAATTTTGCTCCGCGACAGTCAGATCATCCGACCGGCTCCGTGGGTATTTTGTCTCCGGGATTCACATGAGGACACTGAAAAACGTGGCAACCGAGATGGCGCTGCATGTGCTCGCCTACAATATGACCCGCGTGATGAAACTCGTCGGCATTCCGGAAATAATCGCGGCCATGAGGGCATAAAGCGCGCTATCCGCTCCGAAACTGAACCCTGAATTGCCAAGATGGGTCTGATAGCGGCCATAAGGGCCGGAAACCGATTGAGACGCCGGAAACGCCCGTTGTCTGCCCGATCACAACAAAGGGTTCAGAGCTGCCAAATTACCGGTTGCTCAGCGCGTTTCCATACAGCCTCTCCGCTTTGCTGCCGTTCTCGCCGGAAAAATGCTGCGCTATGAACCAATGACCGCTATCCGATCGCCTCATTGCAACATGAGACACCAAGCTAAACGGTAGCAGAGGGCCGTTCTTGATTTCGGTTTTACGTTGCGGACGCGAAATACCGCTACCTCAAACGCAGTAGGTTTGGGCTCATTTGAGACCCTCGCTGCTCGGTGCACTAAGGTCGGCAACGCGGACAAAGCGGAACTTTGAATCGGAGGTCGAATGTATCTCCATCCAAGTCGTGAAACCAAAAATAATCTTCATCATTCATCAAACGCGTACATTTCAAGAGATGAGAAATCGGTGTATCTCAGATGCTTATTTTTCAAAATCGCCTCAGTTGCATAGTCAATATCTGCGTCAACAACACAAACAACTTTGTTATCGTCCAACATACCCCTTTTCGAATATAAATACAATCAATGACTGCCGTTGCTTTGTAAGCGTCCGGTGTGCCCCGCCTAACGGCGCAGATTTTGATGGGTTAGTGTCCACCATTGATAGTGGACACTTAGGGGCACTCTATGGCTGTGAAGCAGAAGAAGCGGCGTTGGCCGGATGATGAGAAGCGTTCAATCTGTTTTCAGACGACGGCGGCTGGTGTTTCGGTTGCGCAGGTTGCACGTCGGTATGCGATGAATGCCAATCTGATATTCAAATGGCTGAAGGATGATCGGTATGCTCCCGCCGTGGATGTTGTGCCGGAAGCTGACGGCCCTGTATTTTTGCCAGTCGAGATTGAAGCGTCAGCCAGCGTTGATCTAGCCGTGACCAGCACTCCGTCAGGCCGAATTGAGATCGAGCTGTCCAACGGTCACCGGATTATAGCCGAGGGCGGTTTTGATGCGGATATGTCGGCACGTTTGTTGAAAGGGCTTTCTTCGTGATCCCCGTGCCAAGCAACACACGGGTCTGGCTGGCGGCGGGCGTGACAGACATGCGGCGGGGTTTCAATACTCTGGCGGCACAGGCCGAGCAGGTTTTGGCAGAGGATCCGTTTTCCGGCCATCTATTTGTGTTTCGGGGGCGGCGTGGTGATTTGCTCAAAATTATCTGGTGGGACAGCCAAGGAGCCTGCCTGTTTTCCAAGCGTCTTGAACGGGGCCGGTTTGTTTGGCCTGCCGCTAAAGACGGCAAGGTCTGCCTGACGTCGGCGCAACTGGCGATGCTGCTGGAGGGCATTGACTGGCGCATTCCACAGCGGACATGGCGGCCTTTGAAAGCAGGGTAATCAGGCGTAAATATCAAGTAGTATAGGCGTTTATGGATTCACATTCAGGGCGCAATTCTGTATAGAATAGCCATGTTGAACGCCCTTGATAACCTGCCAGAAGACCCCGTTGAACTACGGCGTGTCACCGAGCTTTTAGCGTCAGAGGTGAAGGCACAGGCGCTGATGATCGAGAAGCTTCAGCATCAGCTATACGGGGCAAACCGGCACCGTTTCGGATCCAAATCCGAGGGCATGGATCAACTGCAATTGTTTGCCGAGAATGAAGAGATTGCAGAGGCGGCGGTAAAGGCCGCAGAAACCGCGCCTGCTGAACCGATAGAGCTGAAGGAAAAGCCAGGGCGCAAACCGCTGCCCGATCATCTGGAACGTATCAAGCAGGTTTTGTCTGTTGGCGAGGATTGCCCTGAGTGCGGTGGCGATCTCTCAAAGCTGGGCGAAGATATTACCGAAGAGCTGGAATACATCCCGGGCCGCTTTGTGGTGAACAAAATCACCCGACCGCGTATGGCCTGCCGTCGCTGTGAGGCGATATCGCAAGCCCCGATGCCCTCGCGCCCGATTGAACGGGGCCGACCTGGTCCCGGCCTGCTGGCGCATGTTCTAGTGAGCAAGTTTGCAGATCATCTGCCGCTTTACCGCCAGTCGCAAATTTATGCCCGTGAGGGTGTCGATCTGGATCGCTCGACTATGGCAGATTGGGTGGGCAAATCTACCGGGCTTCTGGAACCATTGGCCGAGGCCATTGCAAAACGGGCCAAAGGTGGCACATCCCTGTTTGCAGATGATACGCCACTGAAGATGTTAGCCCCAGGAAACAAAAAGACCAAGACAGCCCGCATCTGGGCCTATGTCAGAGACGAACGACCATGGTCCGGTCCGTGCGCCACAGGCGCACAAACAGACAAATCTGTCCAGCTGTGCTGGACGGGCACCGCCCTGCGTTTGGTATCAGTTCACAGTGGATCGAAAGTAAGCGTCCGGTGGTTACACTTCCGGGCTGTAATTCCACGGCATCAACTCGTCTAGCCTGTTAATTTTATGGTCGGCGACACGCTCCAGAACCCAAGTGAGCCATGCCTGTGGATCAACGCCGTTGAGTTTGGCGGTTTCGATCAGAGTGAAGGCGATGGCCATGGAGTTTCCACCACGTTGTGATCCGGCAAACATCCAGTTCTTGCGGCCTATGGCGACGGGCTTCATGGCGCGTTCGGCGGTGTTGTTATCGGGCATGCTGACTTCGGCGCTTCGATTTCCGCCCCTGTTTTTCAAATGTCATGTTAGACAGGTTTCGCGGGATCGGGGCGTCGGAGTGCGAAGAAGCGGGCAGGCCGACTAGACAATGAGCTGCGAGCTCGTGTTGTTATCTGGCCGCCCCTACGACCAGCCCGTGTGCGCCGCGAGCGCGTATCCGTAATTGTCTTACGAGCCCGTGCACTCCTTTAACAACGAGAAGGAGTACATATGATGAGATCAATAGGAATGGACGTCCATCGAAGTTTCGCGCAAGTCGCGATCTGTGATGATGGCCAAATAACAGACAGTTTCAAGGTCGATATGGAGCATGATGCGGTCGTGGAATTCGGGCGCAGTCTGCGAGCAGATGACGAGGTGGTTCTGGAGGCCACGGGAAACACCGCAACGATCGTCCGGCTTCTGACGCCGTTCGTGGCGCGGGTGGTGATCGCCAATCCACTACAGGTGAAGGCAATCGCCCATGCCCGGGTGAAGACCGACAAGGTAGACGCAAAAAATCCTAGCCCAACTTCACGCAGCAGGGTTCCTGCCTGAGGTGTGGGCGGCGGATGACGAGACGCTTGCACTAAGGCGACTTGTTTCAGAGCGCGCAGCGGTGGTGCGCTCTATCCGACGATCCAAAAGTCGCGTTCAGGCAGTCCTGCACGCCAACCTAATCCCAAAATACGCAGGCCATCTGTTCGGGAAAGGTGGGCGACGTTGGTTGGCCAAGGCCCCTCTGCCAAAAACCGAACGCGATCTTCTTGAGCGGCATCTCGATGAGTTGGATTGGTTGGCTGGGCGGTTGGAGACGCTTGAGCGCGATCTGATCCACATCTCTCTTGACGATCCGCAGATGCGTAAACTGATGGCCGTGGCTGGCATTAGCTCCGTAATTGCTACCGCCGTGATAGCATCGATCGGAGATATCAGCCGGTTCGCCACCCCTGGGAAGCTTGCCAGTTACTTTGGTTTAACGCCGAGGGTACGCCAATCCGGCGCCCGCGAGGCCATCCACGGTAGGATCACCAAACAGGGAAATGCAGCCGCTCGAACGATGCTGGTTGAGGCCGCATGGGGTGCCGCTTCAGTCCCCGGTCCTTTGCGTGCGTTCTTTTTGCGTATCAAAGATCGAAAGGGCGCCAATGTTGCGGCGGTTGCCACTGCGCGCAAAATTGCAACCCTGATCTGGCATCTCCTCACCAAGGACGCCCCTTACCAGTGGGCACGTCCGGCATTTGCCGCAATGAAGATGCGCAAATTAGAATTACGCGCCGGAGCCCCTAAAGCCTACGGGAAAGCCGGTCCTGGGCGTGATTACTGGATCAAGGAACTTCGACATCGAGAAATGGAACTGGTTGCCAATGCCGAGGCTTCCTATGCAAAGATGGTCGAGGCGTGGCGAGAAAAGCCACCAAAGACCCAAAAAATCTGAGAAAGGGGCTGTTCAACAACATCCGTGTCCAGCTCCAGAAAGCCGTTGTCGAGGTAGGGCCGTGTTTTGGGCATACGGCCCAAGGCATATCGAATGGCCTTTGCCAAAGGTGATTTGCCCGATATTTTGGGCAATTGGTCGCGCAACCATTCTTCCAGATCATCGAAGATGGGCTTTGCATTTTCTTGACGCAGAGCAGCACGGGCCTCGGGAGATTGGCCCCTTGCCTGTTTTTCCACACCATACAATTGCGCAATCCGCTTGATGGCCTCCTCGGCAATGGCGGAACCTTGTGCGGCAAACACATCGACAAACTTGCGTCGGATGTGGGCCATGCAGGCCACTTCCGTGCCTTTACCTTCACCGAACACGCCGTTGAAACCGGCATAGCCATCCGCATGCACCCAGCCTTGATAACCAGACAGGTGCTTGACCGGGTGCTCACCCTTTCGATCCACTGTGAACTGATACCAAACGCAGAGCGGTGCCCGTCCAGCACAGCTGGACAGATTGTCTGTTTGTGCGCCTGTGGCGCACGGGCCGGACCATGGTCGTTCGTCTCTGACATAGGCCCAGATGCGGGCTGTCTTGGTCTTTTTGTTTCCTGGGGCCAACATCTTCAGTGGGGTATCATCTGCAAACAGGGATGTGCCACCTTTGGCCCGTTTTGCAATGGCCTCGGCCAATGGTTCCAGAAGCCCGGTAGATTTGCCCACCCAATCTGCCATAGTCGAGCGATCCAGATCGACACCCTCACGGGCATAAATTTGCGACTGGCGGTAAAGCGGCAGATGATCTGCAAACTTGCTCACCAGAACATGCGCCAGCAGGCCGGGACCAGGTCGGCCCCGTTCAATCGGGCGCGAGGGCATCGGGGCTTGCGATATCGCCTCACAGCGACGGCAGGCCATACGCGGTCGGGTGATTTTGTTCACCACAAAGCGGCCCGGGATGTATTCCAGCTCTTCGGTAATATCTTCGCCCAGCTTTGAGAGATCGCCACCGCACTCAGGGCAATCCTCGCCAACAGACAAAACCTGCTCGATACGTTCCAGATGATCGGGCAGCGGTTTGCGCCTTGGCTTTTCCTTCAGCTCTATCGGTTCAGCAGGCGCGGTTTCTGCGGCCTTTACCGCCGCCTCTGCAATCTCTTCATTCTCGGCAAACAATTGCAGTTGATCCATGCCCTCGGATTTGGATCCGAAACGGTGCCGGTTTGCCCCGTGTAGCTGATGCTGAAGCTTCTCGATCATCAGCGCCTGTGCCTTCACCTCTGACGCTAAAAGCTCGGTGACACGCCGTAGTTCAACGGGGTTTTCTGGCAGGTTATCAAGGGCGTTCAACATGGCTATTCTATACAGAATTGCGCCCTGAATGTGAATCCATAAACGCCTATACTACTTGATATTTACGCCTGATTACCCTGCTTTCAAAGGCCGCCATGTCCGCTGTGGAATGTGCCAGTCAATGCCCTCCAGCAGCATCGCCAGTTGCGCCGACGTCAGGCAGACCTTGCCGTCTTTAGCGGCAGGCCAAACAAACCGGCCCCGTTCAAGACGCTTGGAAAACAGGCAGGCTCCTTGGCTGTCCCACCAGATAATTTTGAGCAAATCACCACGCCGCCCCCGAAACACAAATAGATGGCCGGAAAACGGATCCTCTGCCAAAACCTGCTCGGCCTGTGCCGCCAGAGTATTGAAACCCCGCCGCATGTCTGTCACGCCCGCCGCCAGCCAGACCCGTGTGTTGCTTGGCACGGGGATCACGAAGAAAGCCCTTTCAACAAACGTGCCAACATATCCGCATCAAAACCGCCCTCGGCTATAATCCGGTGACCGTTGGATAGCTCGATCTCAATTCGGCCTGACAGAGTGCTGGTCACGGCTAGATCAACGCTGGCTGACGCTTCAATCTCGACTGGCAAAAATACAGGGCCGTCAGCTTCCGGCACAACATCCACGGCGGGAGCATACCGATCATCCTTCAGCCATTTGAATATCAGATTGGCATTCATCGCATACCGACGTGCAACCTGCGCAATCGAAACACCAGCCGCCGTCGTCTGAAAACAGATTGAACGCTTCTCATCATCCGGCCAACGCCGCCTCTTCCGCTTCACAGCCATAGAGTGCCCCTAAGTGTCCACTATCAATGGTGGACACTAACCCATCAAAATCTGCGCCGTCAGGCGGGGCACACCGGACGCTTACGATCGAAAGGGTGAGCACCCGGTCAAGCACCTGTCTGGTTATCAAGGCTGGGTGCATGCGGATGGCTATGCCGGTTTCAACGGCGTGTTCGGTGAAGGTAAAGCCACGGAAGTGGCCTGCATGGCCCACATCCGACGCAAGTTTGTCGATGTGTTTGCCGCACAAGGTTCCGCCATTGCCGAGGCGGCCATCAAGCGGATTGCGCAATTGTATGGTGTGGAAAAACAGGCAAGGGGCCAATCTCCCGAGGCCCGTGCTGCTCTGCGTCAAGAAAATGCAAAGCCCATCTTCGATGATCTGGAAGAATGGTTGCGCGACCAATTGCCCAAAATATCGGGCAAATCACCTTTGGCAAAGGCCATTCGATATGCCTTGGGCCGTATGCCCAAAACACGGCCCTACCTCGACAACGGCTTTCTGGAGCTGGACACGGATGTTGTTGAACAGCCCCTTTCTCAGATTTTTTGGGTCTTTGGTGGCTTTTCTCGCCACGCCTCGACCATCTTTGCATAGGAAGCCTCGGCATTGGCAACCAGTTCCATTTCTCGATGTCGAAGTTCCTTGATCCAGTAATCACGCCCAGGACCGGCTTTCCCGTAGGCTTTAGGGGCTCCGGCGCGTAATTCTAATTTGCGCATCTTCATTGCGACAAATGCCGGACGTGCCCACTGGTAAGGGGCGTCCTTGGTGAGGAGATGCCAGATCAGGGTTGCAATTTTGCGCGCAGTGGCAACCGCCGCAACATTGGCGCCCTTTCGATCTTTGATACGCAAAAAGAACGCACGCAAAGGACCGGGGACTGAAGCGGCACCCCATGCGGCCTCAACCAGCATCGTTCGAGCGGTTGCATTTCCCTGTTTGGTGATCCTACCGTGGATGGCCTCGCGGGCGCCGGATTGGCGTACCCTCGGCGTTAAACCAAAGTAACTGGCAAGCTTCCCAGGGGTGGCGAACCGGCTGATATCTCCGATCGATGCTATCACGGCGGCAGCAATTACGGAGCTAATGCCAGCCACGGCCATCAGTTTACGCATCTGCGGATCGTCAAGAGAGATGTGGATCAGATCGCGCTCAAGCGTCTCCAACCGCCCAGCCAACCAATCCAACTCATCGAGATGCCGCTCAAGAAGATCGCGTTCGGTTTTTGGCAGAGCGGCCTTGGCCAACCAACGTCGCCCACCTTTCCCGAACAGATGGCCTGCGTATTTTGGGATTAGGTTGGCGTGCAGGACTGCCTGAACGCGACTTTTGGATCGTCGGATAGAGCGCACCACCGCTGCGCGCTCTGAAACAAGTCGCCTTAGTGCAAGCGTCTCGTCATCCGCCGCCCACACCTCAGGCAGGAACCCTGCTGCGTGAAGTTGGGCTAGGATTTTTGCGTCTACCTTGTCGGTCTTCACCCGGGCATGGGCGATTGCCTTCACCTGTAGTGGATTGGCGATCACCACCCGCGCCACGAACGGCGTCAGAAGCCGGACGATCGTTGCGGTGTTTCCCGTGGCCTCCAGAACCACCTCGTCATCTGCTCGCAGACTGCGCCCGAATTCCACGACCGCATCATGCTCCATATCGACCTTGAAACTGTCTGTTATTTGGCCATCATCACAGATCGCGACTTGCGCGAAACTTCGATGGACGTCCATTCCTATTGATCTCATCATATGTACTCCTTCTCGTTGTTAAAGGAGTGCACGGGCTCGTAAGACAATTACGGATACGCGCTCGCGGCGCACACGGGCTGGTCGTAGGGGCGGCCAGATAACAACACGAGCTCGCAGCTCATTGTCTAGTCGGCCTGCCCGCTTCTTCGCACTCCGACGCCCCGATCCCGCGAAACCTGTCTAACATGACATTTGAAAAACAGGGGCGGAAATCGAAGCGCCGAAGTCAGCATGCCCGATAGCAACACCGCCGAACGCGCCATGAAGCCCGTCGCCACAGGCCGCAAGAACTGGATGTTTGCCGGATCACAACGTGGTGGAAACTCCATGGCCATCGCCTTCACTCTGATCGAAACCGCCAAACTCAACGGCGTTGATCCACAGGCATGGCTCACTTGGGTTCCGGAGCGGGTCGCCGACCATAAAATTAACAGGCTAGACGAGCTGATGCCGTGGAATTACAGCCCGGAAGTGTAACCACCGGACGCTTACGTTGCTTTGCCACCTAAAGGAAAATTTGGGATCCCGAATAAACTGCTTTTATCCACAAACCAATTTTCAATAAATCTGATTGGCAATGATCACGGCGGCTGCCACCGCCACAACTATCCAAATAATCGGTCTGGCAATAATGCTGTCTGGTGAAACAGCATCTGCAAGCTCTGCATCTGTTGCTTCCACCGCAGCATCCGTTTGCGGTGCCACAATTGCCGCGAATTCCGCGAAGAATTGCGCGGCAAGCTTTTTTGCGGCGGAATCAATCAACCGATTTCCGAGCTGCGCGAATTTCCCCACGACTTTCGCAGATACGTCATATTTCAGAATGGTATTTGCACCGTCTTCGACCAGCACAACGTCCGCGCCACCCTTGGCACTGCCGGCCGGTCCAGCTTTTCCTTCGCCTGAAATCGTATAGCTTTCGGGTGGATTGAGGTTTGAGAGTTGAACCGCTCCTTTGAACCTGGCTTTGACCGGGCCAACTTTCAATGCAACGATGGCCTTCATTTCAGTGTCAGAAATCTTGATGATTTCTTCGCATCCCGGGATGGCTCGTTTCAATACCTCCGTGTCATTCAGTGCTGCGAAAACCACTTCACGCGTCGCATCAATCTTTTGTTCGCCGACCAAAATCATCCGGTAACTCCGTATTTGTGAGAATTTCGTCTGTTTAGGCGTAGATCTTTGCGCCTTGCAGGACGTATTGACGATGGTGGGCGATGATTTCGCATACCACTGCCATTGCAAGTTCCTCGGGTCCTACTGCGCCAATATGAAGACCGGCGGGGGCATGCAATCTTGCAAACCCGTGCGTCATCGCTGGCGCCTCTCCGACCAAGGCATCCTTTAATGATTTTAACTTTTTACGGCTGCAAACCATGCCGATGTAGCCTGATTGCGAATTGATGACGGCGCGCAGGGCTTCGCGATCCCGCTTGCCTTGGGTGGTGACGATTGCTGCATCGTTTGATGAAAGCTTCAGCTCATCAATTTGGAAACCGTCAAGGTACATTGCAGCGCCGGGAACTTTTTCATGATCTTCCGGAAGAGCGGCAACAACGACCCGGTAACCCAATCCTTTTGCCAAAGGCAGTATCGCTTGGGCGATGGGCGACGCGCCGCAAATCAACAATATACGTGGCAACTGCATCGGTTCCAGAAACACTTCGACGGTGCCGCCGCTGGGGCAACTCGATTTGTGCAGTTGCACGCCGTCGGAATCGACCGAGGATTCAACACTGTCGTGAGGTTTGATGCGGATCATTCTTGGTTCGTTATTTTTCAGGCAGTCCAGAGCGCCACGGCGCACGGCGCCGGTTACGCAGCCGCCGCCAACAAACCCGTGCAGATCGCCATCTGCTGTAATCACCGCTTTGGCGCCGGGTCTGGCCGATGTTGATTCAGCGGTGCGCAAAATAGTGGCAATGCAGAATACTTTGCCTTCTGTCCGAAACCGTTCGATGAGGTTAAATACATTGTCTGATGCAGTCATTTTCCCCTCTCACAGTCGGCCCAGATCGGCTTCGATCGCGGCCAGGGACTCAAGTGTATTTGCGGTTGCAAAATGGTCAATAAGCGGTAACGCCGCCTGCATCGCTGCGGTGACCGGTTCATAATTTTGCCAGCCAATCAGCGGGTTAAGCCAGATAAGCCTTTTTGCTCTTTTCTTTAGTTTCTTGAGCTGCACACACAGATTTTCCGGTGTGCCAACTTCGTACCCGTCGCTAAAAATTATCACGACAGAGCGACTGTTCAGGGTTTTTTTGGCGTATTGCCGGTTGAACACATCAAGACAGGCGCCAATCCTGGTGCCACCACCAAAACCGTCGGCCATCAATGAAAGCCGTGTCATGGCACCCAGGGAATTTGTATCGCGCAGCACATCTGTTATACGGACAAGTTTGGTGTGGAAAACATAGGCATCTGTCTGCGCCCACTGGCACACCAGCCCTTTGACGAACTGCAGAAAAAACCGGCTGTAATGTTGCATCGAGCCGGAAACATCGAGGAAAACAATAATTCGAACAGGTTGCGGCGGTTTGGATTTGTAACGCAGATCAATAGGGGTTCCGCCATGTTTCAAATTGGCGCGAATAATGCGCCGCAAATCAAGACGCGAGGTTTTTCTGGAATTATGGTAACGGCGCGACAGACGATAGCGAATGGCGCTGGCCAATCTCAGCGCAAGGTTCTCTGCCTGGGCAATCTCGGTGGGATCAACAAACTGTCGCAGGTCAATTTTCTCTCGTGATGTCTGATCGACCGCCACCAGACGCCCGGATGACTGTTGCCCGGGCTGGTTGGTTTCGTTGCTTTCAATTTTGGGTAAATTGCCATCGCCGTCTTGCACACCAAAATGTTCGCGCCAGGCGCGCGGCAGGTTTTTGGAGGTTCGGGTCGAGGCGCTGGATTTCCGCAGTTGGGCGCGGGTTCTGCCTTTGCGGAACCAGTAGCTAGCGAATAATTCGTCAAAAGAGTCCCATTCCTGTTTGCATCCGGCGAGCAGGGCTTTCATTTTGTCACGATCGACATCTCGTTCGCCGGTCGATTTCGCGAATACCGCCGTCAATGCCGCCTGGGTTTCGCCGGGGCCGAGTTTAAAGCCATTTAGCCGCAGATGCTCGACGAACCCGGCAACGCGAGCAATCAGCGCGGGACGCTTTTGAAGATGTGTATTGGGGAATGCAACGCCCATTGGTCAGGCCGCCTTGCCAGCCAGTCGGCTGGTGACTTGGGGAACCACGGCCTTGAGATCAGTCTCGGTCTTGAGCAGGCAGATCAGGGTGGATTGAATTTTCGCAGGATCATCGACCAGATTTTCAATTCGCAATCCGCATAGAGCTGCGGCCCAATCCAGGGTTTCAGCGATGCCGGGAACCTTTTCCAAATCCTCTTTTCGCAACTCCTGCACAAAGCGGGCAATCTGCCGGGCAAGGATCTGCTCGATTTCGGGCAATCTAGCGTGGATGATTTTCAGCTCACGTTCGATATCTGGAAATTCGATATACGAGTACAAACACCGCCGCCGCAACGCATCCGACAATTCACGCGTGCCGTTTGACGTCAGGATCACTTGCGGGATACTTGATGCCTGAATGGTGCCAAGTTCTGGCACCGTTATCTGGAATTCCGACAAGATTTCAAGAAGATAAGCCTCGAATTCCATATCGGCGCGATCAATCTCATCGATCAGCAGAACCGGCGATGTATCCTGTCTGATGGCCTGGAGCAACGGCCGCTCCAGAAGAAAACTTTCGGAAAAAATATGATCCTCCAGCTCCTCGGGACTGCGGTCGGAAAACTCTGACGCCTTTATCGACAGCAATTGGAGCTGATAGTTCCACTCGTAGATTGCTGAAGACGCATCAAGCCCTTCGTAACATTGCAAACGTATGAGGCTGGTAGCAAGAATTTCGGCCAGAGCCGCGGCGACCGCGGTCTTGCCCACCCCGGCCTCGCCTTCGAGCAACAACGGGCGACCAAGATCAATGGCAAGCTGCAACGCGATGGCAAGGTTTTCATCAGCGAAATACCCGACATTTTCAAGGCTGGATCTGATGCCGGGTAAATCTGTTTTCATGAACGCAACATCAGCCGGTCAAGCCCAGTTTTTGGGCCGTTTGCCAGACCCGCCAATGGTCATGCGGCATTTGCGTGTGGGTCAGGCCCTTATGGGCAAATGCGTCATTGACCGCATTGGAAATGGCCGGGACACCGCCGACATTCGGGCTTTCACCCACTCCTTTGGCACCGATCGGATGATGCGGGCTTGGGGTTTCGGTAAAACCGGTCTCCCAATTCGGGGTTTCCACGGCGGTCGGCAAAAAGTAATCCAGCAATGAGCCACCGGATATATTACCGATATCATCGTAAGAGATTATCTGTCCCAGGGCGATTGCCAATGCTTCGGTCAATCCGCCATGCACTTGCCCTTCAATGATCATCGGGTTGATCCGGGTGCCGCAATCATCAAGCGCATAGAACCTGCGGATATCCACAACACCGGTATCCACATCCACATCGACAACGCCGATATAGGCCCCAAAAGGATAAGTCATGTTCGGCGGATCGTAGTATGACACCGCCTCAAGCCCCGGTTCAATACCAGGAATAGCCTGATTGTATGCGGCAAAGGCGATCTCCTTCATGGTTTTGTGCAACTCGGGATTTCCCTTGACCTGAAAGCGGTCGACATCCCATTCCAGATCGCCGTCATGCACTTCCAGCAGGTAGGCCGCGATCATCTGGGCTTTTGCCCTGATCTTGCGGGCGGCCATCGCCGTGGCCGCGCCAGCGACCGGCGTTGAACGCGAGCCATAGGTCCCCAGCCCGTAGGGCGCAGTATCGGTGTCGCCTTCTTCCAGGGTGATATCTGCCGCCGGAATGCCAATCTCGGATGCAATGATCTGGGGAAATGTCGTGGCATGTCCCTGACCTTGGCTTATGGTACCAACACGGGCCGTAGCAGAACCGGTTGGGTGTATCCTGATTTCGCAGGAATCAAACATGCCGAGGCCCAGAATATCGCAGTTCTTCACCGGCCCCGCGCCAACAATTTCGGTGAAGAAAGCAACGCCGATACCCATGAGCGAGCGCGTTTCACCACGGTCAAACGCCGCCCGGTTTTCTGCCTGTTCAGCCCGCAAGGCCTTGTAGTCCACAGCCTCCAGCGCCTTGTCCAGCGCGGTGTGGTAGTCGCCTGAATCGTATTGCCAGCCCAATGCAGAATCGTACGGGAACTGTTCTTTTTTAATGAAGTTCCTGGCCCGCAATTCAGCCGGATCCATGCCGAGCTTGTGGGCCAGAATATCCATCATCCGCTCGATCAGGTAGGCCGCTTCTGTGACCCGGAATGAACAGCGGTAGGCAACCCCGCCGGGCGCTTTGTTGGTGTAAACACCGTCAACGCCCACATAGGCAACCGGGATGTCATAGGCCCCGGTTACGATGCTGAAAAAACCTGCCGGAAATTTCGTCGGATCGGCGCAGGCATCGAATGCGCCGTGATCCGCCAGCACATGCGCCCAAAGGCCGGTGATCTTGCCGTCCCTGGTTGCCGATATTTTGCCGGTCATGTGATAGTCGCGGGCAAACGCCGTTGCGGTGAGGTTCTCAATTCGGTCTTCCACCCATTTGACCGGAGCCCCGGTGACGATGGATGCAACAATTGAACAGATATACCCGGGATAAACACCCACCTTGGTGCCGAAACCACCGCCGATATCCGGCGATATAATCCGTATATTGTGTTCGGCAATGTTAGTGATCATCGAAGCAACGGTACGCACGGCGTGCGGCGCCTGAAAGGTTCCCCAAACCGTCAGCTTGCCGTTGATCTTGTCCATCGATGCCACACAGCCGCATGTTTCCAGCGGGCATGGGTGGACGCGCTGATAGGTGATTTTTTCTTCAGCAACAACATCAGCGTCCGCCTGTGCCTGTTCAGTTTCTTCCTTCTCGCCCACTTCCCACAAAAAGATGTGGTTGTTGTGTTTTCGGGTTCCGTGGGCACCTTCCATTTTGTCCTTGATGTCGTCGCGCAAGATCGGTGCATCAGCATCCATCGATCTGAGCGGATCATTGATCACCGGCAGTTCTTCGTAATCAACTTCGACCAATTCAACACCGTCGGCCGCTGCATAGCGATCTTCGGCGACGACAAACGCCACTTCCTGACCCTGAAACAGAACTTTCTCATCAGCCAGCACCGCCTGCACATCGCCGGCAAGGGTCGGCATGTAATGGAGATTTAGAGGCTTGAGGTCGGCCGCCGTAATGACCGCAAGAACGCCGGGCACTTTCAATGCAGCTTCGGCATTGATCGAGATCACTTTGGCGTGGCCGTAGGGGCTGCGCACAAAATCGCCATACAGCATCCCCGGAAGTTTTATGTCGTCAATATAGTTGCCCTGGCCCTGCGTGAAGCGGGCGTCTTCCATCCGTTTGCGGCTGCAGCCTTTGCCCTGAAGATTTTCAACACGCTGTTCGCGCGTGATTGGGGTTTGATCGGTCATGTTATTCTGCTGCCTCCTTCACTGACAGTTCCTGGGCAGCCACCTGAATGGCCTTGACGATATTCTGATATCCGGTGCAGCGGCACAGGTTCCCCGAAATGCCAAAGCGAATTTCTTCTTCGCTTGGGTTGGGATTATCCTGCAAAAGCCGATAGGCGCGGGTAATCATGCCCGGTGTGCAAAATCCGCATTGCAGCCCGTGATGTTGGGCAAAAGCCGTCTGCAACGCATGCAGGGTTCCATCGGCCTGGGCGATACCTTCGATTGTAACAATTTCCTTGCCGTTGGCCTGACCAACAAGAACCGTGCAGGCCTTAACTGACTGGCCATCCATATCCACCGTACAGGCGCCGCAATGGGACGTGTCACAACCGATGTGTGGTCCGGTCAGTTTCTGATCTTCCCGCAGAAAATGGATTAGCAATGTGCGCGGATCAGCGGCTGTCTCGACCTTTTTGCCGTTGATCGTCATGCTGATATTGATTTGTGACATCTATCTCTCTCCAATATTGGCGATTGCGTTATTTAGCCCGGCTGCGCGCGGACGCGATCGCCCGCTGCACCATGATACCAGCAATGTGCGTGCGATAATCTTTGGGGCCGCGACCATCCGAGGCAGGATCAGTTATCGCCTTCGCAGCAGCCACGGCCTGCTGGATCGTTCCTTCATCCAGAGTTGAACCCACAAGGATCGAACTGGCTTCTTCTGCCCAGAGCGGCGTGTCTCCAACATTTGTCAAGCCAATGGACGCAGATGCGCATTTGCCCCCGGACATTTCCAGAATTACTGCGGCGGCTGCAGTCGCATAATCACCGATCTTGCGCTTTTGCTTTAAGTAGGCGCTGCCGTGCCCTATGCCCGGCGCATCAAAGTTAATGGCGGTAAGAATTTCGCCATCGGTGCGCGTAGTGAAGTAAGCGGCTTCATAAAAGTCGCGTGCTGCAACCCGGCGTTCGCCATCAGGGCCAACAAGAACATAAGATGCGCCAAGCGCCTGCATAATAGCGGGCATGTCGTTGCCCGGATCACCATTTGCGACGTTACCGCCAATGGTTCCCAAATTCCGTACTTGAGGGTCAGCAATTTGCAGCGCCGCCTCGCGAATGATCGGGCAGGCCGCGTGCAATTCCTCACTGGAGATGAGCTCTGACTGAGTGACCATCGCGCCAAGCGATATTTGGCGATTACTTACGCTGATGAATTTCAGCGCCTGAAGATCCTGTAAATCCACCAGATGTTCGGGAAGCGCCATTCTTAGTTTCATCATGGGTATAAGGCTGTGACCGCCCGCCACCAGCAATGCGTCATCGCCAAGTGACGACAACAGTCCGACTGCGTCACTTAGCGAAGCCGGGCGATGATATTCAAATGAACCTGGTATCATTATTATCTCCTGTGCATTTTCTGAAACTAAAAGAGGAGATAATGGCCCACTGCAATCTGCATGATCTCCCCCAGAGATTGGCGTTGGTTTTTTTTAAGTTACGTTGGCGGTAACCTTATATCGTAAAAAGGACCAACTCCAGTTCCTAAAGTAGCTGCGCAGAATTCTGTTCAAGGGACCGACCGCAGCAGGCCTGCTGACGCAATGTCCGGAACTTAACGCCGCTACTATGCGCGCGATCCACTTTGTTGATGAAGACCAAGAGGAGCGGTTCATGTCAGCCCTTGGATCGGCGGGTCTACCGGATCGCTGACTTTTTGATCTGTCACAACCAGCTATTGGGCTAGGTTACGGTTTGCAGATCGCGATCGGTGCCGATAATTGAATTCGGGTGACGACGGCGGCAACCCCGACCGAGCTTGATCTCTTCTTCCAAAAAGTAACGTTCGCGACCGGTTCAGCTACCCCATTTCTTCGCACAATCCTTCTAACGTCGGAGCAGTCTAAGGGTGGTACACCGATCTGCTAACCCATTGAGAGCATTGAGCCGCATCCGACCAGTCATGGTACACCCTTGCCCCTATTTTACTAAGGTTTTCGCGGCTTATCCGAGCTTCCTACGGAGTCCCATTATTTCGGAAAGCAGACGTTGATCGGAGGTGCAGCGAGTTTCCGTTTTCCGCCCTCCGTGCAGAATTATTGCATTGCAGCAATTGGTAGTATGGGCTTATTCTGTTGAAAACTCTGCTTGTTTTGAGGGCTGATCACTGATTCAATTTCCTTATTGATACCGGGGATTGATGACGATGCTGGGACCGAAGCAAGAGGCGCAAGGCGCACTGTTTTATGAGTTTTCGATAGAAGTTCACGTCCCGCAGGATCACCTGCTGCGTTCAATTGACCGGTTTGTGGATTTGTCGGGTATCCGTCAGCACCTTGCACCATTTTACAGCAATACGGGCCGTCCTTCGATTGACCCTGAACTGCTGATCCGGATGTTGTTGGTTGGGTACTGTCTGGGCATCCGATCTGAGCGCAGGTTGTGCGAGGAGGTGCATCTCAATCTTGCATATCGATGGTTTTGCCGTCTCGATCTGACAGACCGCGTGCCTGATCATTCCACCTTTTCCAAAAACCGCCACGGTCGTTTCCGCGACAGTAATTTGCTGCGCCATCTCTTTGAAACGGTGGTGGCGCGCTGCATCGCGGAGAGGTTGGTCAGCGGCCAACGCCTTGCGGCGGATGCCAGCTTGATCGAGGCGGACGCCAATAAGCAGAACTCCACACCCCAGGCAGACTGGGACAGCAGCACCATAAAGCCTGACGACGCCCCCCCGTGCTGTGCGGGAATATCTCGATGTGCTGGAATGAGACGGATCAGAAAACGATCCAGTGAATCGTTTTCTCGTCGAATGCGGCATTCGGCGCTGCGAGCAAAGTTGAACCGAAGTTCACCTCCCATTCCGACCCGTCCAGCCAGTGGAGTGAGGAGGATCAGCAAATGATCCAGTGAATGTCAACGCCGGAGTAAAAGTACTGTCGGTAACACGCGATATGTCCGGTTTATGTACCAGATGATCTGTCCGGTTTTAGAACGCCTCCAAGCCATGGAGGGAGGCGATGCGTCGGACGGAGCAGGTACAGGGACTGAGATTGATGAAGTTCGAGGAGGTTTACGGGTGCACCCATCGGGGTGGCTTGAGCCAGGCGGAGGCGGCGGAGGTTCTGGGTGTCTCGGAGCGCACCTTCCGGCGCTGGCGCGACCGCTACGAGGCGGAGGGAGCCGACGGTCTCTACGACCGCCGCCTGGGCCGCCTCTCGGCGCGGCGCGCGCCGGTGGACGAGGTGGCGCGGGTGCTGGAGTTGTTCGACACCCGCTACTGGGACTTCACGGCCAAGCACTTCCACGAGAAGCTGGTGGCCGATCACGGCTTCAAGCGCAGCTACAACTGGCTGCGGCTGAGCTTGCAAGCCCATGGGCGCAGGCGCGCGGCGCCCAGGCGTGGGGCGCACCGGCGCAAGCGGCCGCGCCGTGCCTTGCCCGGCATGATGTTGCACCAGGACGGCTCGAGCCACGAGTGGGTCCCCGGTCGATGGTGGGACCTGATCGTCACCATGGACGATGCGACCAGCGATATCTACTCGGCCTTCTTCGTCGCCGAAGAGGGCACCATGTCGAGCTTCCAGGGGGTGTCCGAGGCGATCCGGGCCAAGGGCCTGTTCTGCTCGCTCTACGCCGACCGCGCCAGCCACTACTGGAACACGCCCGAGGCCGGCGGCAAGGTGGACAAGGACACCCCGACCCAGGTCGGCCGCGCCCTGGCGCAGCTCGGCATCGAGCTGATCCCGGCCTACTCGCCCGAGGCAAGGGGGCGCTCGGAGCGCATGTTCGGCACCTTGCAGAAGCGCCTGCCCCAGGAACTCAGGCTCGCCGGTATCACCGACATGGTCGAGGCCAACCGCTTCCTCAAGGAGGTCTTCCTGCCACAACACAACGCCCGCTTCGCGACCCCGGCCGAGGACCGGGGCACCGCCTTCGTCCCCTTCACCGGCGCGCTCGACGACATCCTGTGCATCCACGAGGAACGCACCGTCTCAAACGACAACACGGTGCGCTACAAGCGCCTGGCACTTCAGATCCCCGCTGGCCGCCACCGCCGCCATTACGTCAAGGCCAGGGTCCGCGTCCACGAATATCCCGACGGCACAATGGCCGTCTTCCATGGACCGCGATGTCTGGCGCGATACCACGCCGATGGCCAACCGATCGACTGCCAAACCCGCGAGGCCGCGTGACCCGCTTCGACGCGACCGACCGGCGCCCTGTGGACAAGTGGACAGCCGCTCCGCGACCGACCACTTCCCCACAGGGCCAGAAACCGCAACAGAAGCGGTCAACTCATATGGTACATAAACCGGTCAACTCAGAATGTTCTCGACACGCCGGAGTAAAAGTACACGACTTGCCGGCGTAAAAATGCACCACTTGATGCGATTCAGCCCAGCGTTGGCGGTTGTCCCGGTAGTCCATAGGAGGGACCCGCGCTGCTTCGTGTAGCGCTTGCGTTACGCGAAGCGAAGCAGCGTGGGAGGTGCCTGTGGGCCCACCGGGTCAACCATGAGCTGGGTTGTCAGGTTTTTGGGGTTTCCGCCGTTTTTGGCTCTGGTTGAGACGGTAGCTGTCGCCGTTCATCTCCAGGATATGAACGTGGTGTGTGAGCCGGTCCAGCAACGCCCCAGTCAGGCGCTCGGAACCGAACACCTCGGTCCACTCATCGAACGGTAGATTGGAGGTCACCAGGGTGGAGCCGCCTTCGTAACGTTGGCTGAACACCTCGAACAACAACTCGGGCCCGGTTTTGCCAAGCGGCACGAAGCCGAGCTCATCGATGATCAGCAGCTTGTATTTTGCTAACTGCTTCTGGAACCGCAACAGGCGCTTCTCGTCCCTGGCCTCGATGAGCTCGTGGACCAAAGCCGCCGCCGTGATAAAGCCGACGGTGAGGCCTTTCTGACAAGCCGCCAGACCGAGGCCGAGGGCGATATGGGTTTTGCCGGTGCCGCTATTGCCAAGTGCGATGACGTTTTCACGACGCTCGATGTATTCACAACGCGCCAGTTCCAGAACCATCATCCTGTTGAGCGATGGCATGGCTTTGAAGTCGAAGCTGTCCAGGCTTTTGACGGCGGGGAACCTGGCCATCCTGATCCGCCGCTCGACCATGCGGCGTTCCCGATCAATCAACTCCAGTTCGGTCAGGCGAACAAGGTAACGCACATGATCGACGCCCTCGGCAGCGCATTGGCGGGCCTGCTTGTCGTATTCCCGTAGGAAGGTCGGCAGCTTGAGGGCCTTCAGATGATGGGCCAGCAAGAGCTGTGGCGTATCGCTCATGGCGCTGCCCCCTTCAGGAGCCCCATGTACGAGCGCGCCGAGGTTGTTGCCACCTCGGCGCGCGGCAGATAGGGATGGGCCAGCAGGTTCAAGCGTGGCGGCCGCTTCTCGATCCGGCACAGCACCAGGTGCTTGACCGCATCGAAGCCGATCACGCCGCGCTCCAGCGCCTCCGATATGGCGGCTCGAACATCGTCGAGGGAGAAGCTCTCGATTAGCCGCAGCACCTGGACGTATTCGCGCTTCCCGGCTTTGCCCATCCGCGCTTCAAGTAGGCGGCGGAGATCGCCGAACACCGGCGGCAACAGCCAGCCGGCCAAGGGAGCCGCCTGATCCAGCGCGTTGGTCTTTTGCTCCAGCAAGGACAGATAGTGCAGCGGATCGAAGACGAAGTCCTCTTGCTCGTATGAACGCGGGTGCCTGGCAATCACCTCTGCGGCGCAACTGATGACCACCTCGTGGACATAGCCGCGGACCAGCACCTCGCAATGGCCGAACCGTGTGGGGACGGAGTAATCGGTGCCGCGATAGCGCACCAGCGACAGCGAACTGACCCGCCCCGGGCGCTTGTCGCAGGCGTCGTAGGCGATTGCGGGAAGGCGCTGAAGAACCGCACGATCCCGTTCCAGGCGTTCGCCGACCGTCTGGTCGTGGCCACGCAGTTGTTCCGCCCATCGCTTGGCGCAGCAGGCTTCAAGATGCGTGTTGAGATCATCGAAGCGTGCCTATCCGGTTGTCACCCACACCCACTATATGTATGGCGTGGCGTCGAGTGGCCCGGGAGGGGGACAAAGCGGGGATGGATGTCTCGCAGCGTGAAGACCTTTCGTTTCCGCGGTCGCTTCCTGAGTTCCAGCGACTTTTCCCGGATGGCACGGCCTGTGCCGCCTAAATTGCTGGCGATGTCACCGCTCCCACTTACGCCCAGCTTTACTCGGGCGATTGGGAGCACCCTAGATGTAGTGGGTGTGGGTGACAACCGGATAGGCACGCATCGAAGTTCCGGAACCTTGGCATCGGCACCAGGAAGTTCCGGCGGCAATAGCCGACGATCCCCTCGACCTTGCCCTTGTCGTTCCGCTTGCCGGGGCGGCCAAAGCGGTCCTCGAACAGGTAATACCAGCGGCATTTAACATTGACCGATATGGGCCCATTTTCGCATTCCGATTGATGTGATGGTTTCGGGCTGTGCGATGAGCTTGTTCCAAGCTTCGCATCCAGCATCGACGATGGCATTGTAGTCTTCGAACACGCGGTTGGAGAGCCAATTGGCGCGCAAGTACTGCCAGATATTTTCCACCGGGTTCAGTTCCGGAGCGCGCGATGGCAGCAGGATGATGGTGAGGTTCTTCGGGACTTTGAGTTTGCCGGTGGTGTGCCATCCGGCCCGATCCATCAGCACAACCGCATGGGCCTTTCGGGCGACGTGGCGGCTGATCTCGTCGAGATGCATCTGCATGGCTTGCGCGTCCGCCCAAGGCAGCATGAGCGCCGCCCCCTTGCCGTGAGCCGGACAGATGGCGCCGAACAGATAGGCGTTGCGATAGCGCTGATCGGCCGGCTGGCGGGGGCGCGTGCCCTTTCTCGCCCACAGGCGCGTCAGGCCATTCTTCTGGCCAAGGCGTGCTTCGTCCTGGAACCAGATCTCCACCGGCGTTCCCGCTGGCAGGTCAGCTATATGCACCTGGAGCGTGTCGGTGAAGTTTTTTTAAACGCCTCGATGATCCGCTTATCCTGCCTGGGATGCTGCGGGCGGGCGCTGATATGGGCAAAGCCCAGTTCGCCAAGCAGTCTGGATATCCCGCGCTCGGAATAGATGACGCCAAAGCGCGCCTCGATCACCCGCTTCAGGTCGATCCGCCGCCAGCGGACAACCCCGTCCACCGCCGGATCGGGGCCGGTCTCGACAATCTCGCCAAGTTCTTTCATCTGGACATCGCTCAGGTAGCGCGTCCGGCCCGCGCCCTTGCGGTTGGTGAGGCCATCCGGTCCCTCTTCGTTGAACCGGTGAACCCAGTCCCGCAGGGTTTGGCGATCCATCCCACCGATCCTTGCGGCCTCTCCACGGCTCATGCCATCGTAGACCGCCGCAAGAGACAACAGACGGCGGCTCTGCCGGGCATCCTTGCAACGGCTGGCGAGTTTACGAAGGTGGCGGGCATCAAAGTCGCGACGAAGCGGAACACTGGCTGGCATGGCGATCCTCCTTTGCCAACCTTGAATCAGATCAAAACCGATTTGGGAATCCCCACAGAGTCAGAAATTGATGCCGTTGGTATAATGGGATCGTAACTCGCTGAACACACGTGTCCGCTGACGCTTGCCGTCACCGAGGATGCGGGCCACCGCAATCCTGGTGTTGTCATAAAGGATCGAGCGCGGCACATCGCCGAAGAAGGAGAACCCCGAGACATGGCCGTCACAGAAGGCCTCCGTGGTCTCCCCCGGATAGGCCTTCACAAAGCAGGCGTCCGAGTGGGGTAGGCTCATCGCCAGGAAGTGGATCTTGCGTTCCACGCCACCGATGACGGCCAGGGCCTCGCCAAAATCAACCTGGGCGTGGCCGGGAGGATGCGTCAGCGGAACAAACCGTGCCTATCCGGTTGTCACCCACACCCACTACATCTAGGGTGCTCCCAATCGCCCGAGTAAAGCTGGGCGTAAGTGGGAGCGGTGACATCGCCTGCAATTTAGGCGGCACAGGCCGTGCCATCCGGGAAAAGTCGCTGGAACTCAGGAAGCGACCGCGGAAACGAAAGGTCTTCACGCTGCGAGACATCCATCCCCGCTTTGTCCCCCTCCCGGGCCACTCGACGCCACGCCATACATATAGTGGGTGTGGGTGACAACCGGATAGGCACGGAACAAACATCTCCCGCCGGCGCTGTCGGACACCGCAGATGTAGTCCTTCACAATGGTGATCTTGCCCGTAAAGCCGTACTCATCACGCAGCCGCTCGTATATCCGCTTCGATGTGTGACGGTGCTTCTTCGGACGATCCTTATCCTCTTCCAGGATACGGTCGATAATACCGATGAACGGATCGAGCTTCGGGCGGACCGGAGGCCGCGTCCGGACATAACCCGGTGGCACCGAATAGCTCAACATCTTCCTGACCGTGCGCGGGTCGATCCCAAAACAACGAGCCGCTTCGCGTTGGCTCAGACCCTCAATCATTACCGCGTGGCGAGGCCGCCCATACAGTTCCACTCGCTTCATCCCCCACCCTTCGCTCCAAAATGCAAAGGGCTATCGCTGACGGAATTTTGCTCCGGCGCAACCAGACTCTCCGGCCGCTTCAGTGAGGGATTATTGCTCCGGCGTTCTCAAGTGAATCATTTGCCCGACGAACGCCCGTAAAGGCCCCGCATTCTTTGCCTATTCGACCAATTATCTGATCGACACAGATCACGCTGTCATCGTCGATGTCGAAGCAACGCGATCAATCCGGCAAGCCGAGGTTAGGTCCGTTCGCACCATGCTGGATCGGGTCAAAGAGGGATTTGGTCTCGATCCTGAACGCATCATTGCTGATACGGCGTATGGATCAGGGCCGATGCTCGGGTGGCTTGTTGATCGCGGCATCGCCCCGCATATTCCCGTCATCGATAAAGCAGGCCGAACAGACGGGACCTGGAGGCGGGCCGACTTTGAATGGGATGCAACGAACGACCAGTACATCTGCTCCGAAGGACAGGCGTTAAAGCAGTTCCGGCGCAACTATTCAGATCCAAGCCGAGGACCGACCGGCAAGGGTGTCGCCAAATATCGCGCGCTGAAACTGACCTGTCAGGCCTGCCCATCAAAGGCACAGTGCTGTCCCAACATGGATGCACGCTCCATCACCCGCGAAGAACACGAAGACGCCAGACAAATCGCCCGCGACATCGCCAAGACCCGCCAATATGAAATCGCGATGAAGTTACGGAAGAAAGTTGAGATGCTCTTTGCGCACCTCAAACGCATACTTGGCCTCGGGCGGCTTGCCATTACGCGGCCCATGTGGCGCAAACGACGAATTCCTCCTCGCCGCAACCGCCCAAAACCTCCGCAAGCTAGCCAAGATCTTTCCTGCACCGCAGAAACCGCGAACAGCCTGACCAGAAAGGCGTTCCGGCTCTCATTCAGTCGCCACTTTCTGCAACTGCAACACGTTGTTTTTCAACAGAATCGGCGGAAAGCAGACTTTCGCCGCAACCTAGACGGACGTCAGCTTTGGGCCGGTGTGCGGCCAACTCCTGATCCAGCTGCGAGAGCCCGCGCGCCGCCAATTGTGCCATCGACGTGAGCGCAAATCTTATAGCTAGCGGACATCACGCTTGACCCCGGAACACCCATGAAATAAGCACCAAACGGCTGAGCGGGCGTTGTGTAGTGGTAAGACCTCAGCCTTCCAAGCTGATGACGCGGGTTCGATTCCCGCCGCCCGCTCCAGAAATCATTTCCGACAGTTGACCGACAAAACATCGTCTAGTTATTCGATAAGCTTTTGAAAATTTTTACTTAATTAGAATATGCATTCAAGTCTTCCAAGCTGATGACGCGGGTTCGATTCCCGCCGCCCGCTCCAGAAATCCTTTCCGACAGTTTGCCGACAAAACGTCGTCTAGTTATTTGACAAGCCTTTGAAAATTTTTACTTAATTAGGATGTGCATTCAAGTCTTCCAAGCTGATGATGCGGGTTCGATGCCCGCTGCCCGCTCAGCCGCACGAAAAACCAAATACAAGGCCTTGGTCGAAGACCCAGGACTCGGTTTGCTTTTGTGACTTCCGGGCCAGGATTGGGTGAATATTAGTGCAGTTGCGTCGTCAAATTGGCGCGATTATTTACGCCCTCTCTGGTGCACGTCAGCCTGTTCGCTTGAAGCGCACGCCCGGCAAAGCTATGTGAAGGCCAGGCAAGGGGGCGGTAAATGGCGTCAACAGATTTCCATCGCCAGGAAGATCGCGAGAAATCCAGACAGGTCGGTGCCATTGCCGGTCTGAGGCCGTTTGTGCGGCCCTATAAAGGCATCATGGCACTGGCGATGGCGGCACTGGTCCTGACAGCGGCAATCTCGTTAGTGTTGCCGATCGCGGTGCGTCGGGTGGTGGATGGGTTCAACGCCTCAGCGGGCGACATATTGGACAGTTACTTTTTGGCGGCATTGGGTATTGCCGGGCTTTTGGCGCTTGGCATCGGGATGCGCTATTACCTAGTGACCAGGCTTGGTGAGCGCGTTGTGGCAGACATCCGAAAGGCCGTGTTTGAGCGGATGATCGGCATGAGTCCGGCGTTTTACGAAAAGATCATGACCGGCGAGGTGCTGAGCCGCATCACCACCGACACCACCCTGATCCTCTCGGTGATCGGATCATCGGTGTCGATTGCATTGCGCAATGTGCTGGTTTTTGCGGGCGGTCTGGTTCTGATGCTGTTCACCTCGGCCAAGCTCAGCATGCTGGTGCTGCTGATCGTGCCAGCGGTAATTGTCCCGATCATCGTTCTGGGGCGCCGGTTGCGCACCCTTAGCCGCGCAAATCAGGACTGGATCGCTGCCTCCAGCGGCTCTGCGTCCGAAGCGCTGCTATCGGTGCAGACCGTGCAGGCGTTTTCCCACGAGATCGCCACCGGACAAGAGTTTGCTGAGGTGACCGAACGCAGCTTTGAGTCGGCGCGAAAACGGATCACGACGCGTGCCGTCATGACGGTGATCGTGATTGCGCTGATATTTTCCGGTGTCGTCGGGGTCTTGTGGATCGGTGCGCGCGATGTCCGCGCTGATGTCATGAGCCCCGGAGAACTGGTACAGTTCCTGATCTACGCTATCATGGTGGCCGGATCGGTGGCGGCACTGTCCGAGATTTGGGGCGAACTGCAACGCGCTGCCGGTGCGACCGAGCGTTTGGTCGAGCTCTTGAATGCCGAGGATACGGTTTCTGACCCTATGGTCCGCATTCCGGTGGCCCGCCCGCCGACTGGCGCAATCGCTTTTGAGGATGTCAGTTTTCACTATCCGGCGCGGCCAAATCAGGCCGCACTTCAAGGCGTCAGTTTTTCGGTTCAACCCGGCGAGACGGTGGCTTTGGTCGGGCCATCGGGGGCCGGAAAAACTACGATTATTCAACTGCTCTTGCGGTTTTACGATCCCTTGTCCGGGCACATCACAATTGATGGCGTGGCATTGACAGACATGGCGCGCGCTGATTTTCGCCGCGAGCTGGCGCTGGTGCCGCAGGATCCGGTGATCTTTGCCGCCTCAGCTCGTGACAACATTCGATTTGGGCGGCTCGAGGCGTCGGACACAGAGATCGAACAAGCCGCGCGCGCCGCAGCGGCGCACGAGTTTCTGGCGGCGTTGCCGCAAGGGTATGACACCTATGTCGGTGAACGTGGGGTCATGCTGTCGGGCGGGCAAAAACAACGCATCGCCATCGCCCGCGCAATCCTTCGCAACGCACCGATCCTGCTGCTGGACGAAGCCACATCGGCACTGGACGCTGAAAGCGAGCGCGCGGTTCAGAACGCGGTCGAGGAATTGTCGGCTGATCGGACCACATTGATCGTTGCGCACCGTCTGGCCACGGTGAAAAAGGCAGACCGGATCCTGGTATTTGATCAGGGGCGCATTGTCGCCGAGGGTTCTCATGCAGCACTGGTGGCGCAGGATGGGCTTTATTCGCGCCTTGCCAGGTTGCAATTCACCGCCGGAAGCGATGCCGCCTGAAAACGTCGCGATTGGCCTTACTCATTTTGGGCAACCGCACCCAATACTTGCGGTGGCCGTAATAATTTTCCATCCTCGCACATAGAAAAATTGCGATGCCCACATTTAACGGGCCTTGGGAAGGATTATTCATGGGATTTGCAACCGCAGCAGACCTGGTATCAATTGAAAACGAAATGTCGTGGGCCGATCGCCAGCCCGCCAAGACGCTTTATCAGCTTTTGTCGGATACGGCCGAAAGACATGGCGACAGAAATGCGATTTCGTTCCAGCTTTTGTCCGGCCCGGCCGACAAGGCCGAAACGCTCACCTGGCGCGGGGTTCATGAACAGGTAACCCAAGCCGCCAACCTGTTCCGCGACCTGGGCATTGGCGAGGCCGACGTGGTGGCCTATGTGCTGCCAAATTGCACCGAAACGGCTGTCACGCTGATCGGCGGCGCGGTAGCAGGGATCGCCAACCCGATCAATCCGCTGCTCGAGCCCGAACAAATAGGTGCGATCCTGCGTGAAACCGGTGCCAAGGTCGTGGTGACGCTAAAGTCGTTTCCCAAGACCGAAGTGGCGCAAAATGTGGCGGCTGCGGTCGCATTGGCCCCGAACGTCGAAACCGTGCTTGAAATTGATCTGGTGCGCTATCTGACGCCGCCAAAATCCTGGATTGTCCCGCTGGTTCGCCCCAAGAACCCGGTCACTCATCATGCGGATATATTGAACTTCAACATCGAGCTTGCGCGCCAGTCAAAGACCCTCGATTTTGCTGACAGCGAGACTGACCGCACTGGCGCGTATTTTCACACAGGTGGCACCACCGGCATGCCCAAGGTTGCCCAGCACACACATTCCGGGATGATCTACAACGGCTGGATCGGCCACAAGCTCTTGTTTTCGGAAACCGACAATATCATCTGCCCGCTGCCGCTGTTTCATGTGTTTGCCTGTCACGTGATCTTTATGGCGATGATTGCGTCAGGTGCGCATGTGGTGTTTCCAACCCCTGCCGGGTATCGCGGCGACGGTGTATTTGACAATTTCTGGAAACTGATCGAACGCTGGAAAATCACTTTCATTATCATCGTTCCCACGGCAATCTCGGCGCTTATGCAGCGCCCGGTTGATGCAGACATTTCATCGGTCAAGACCGCGTTTTCAGGCTCGGCACCATTGCCGCTGGAACTGTTCAAACGGTTCGAAGAAGTATCCGGCGTGACCATTGTCGAAGGCTATGGGCTGACCGAGGCCACCTGCCTGGTGTCCTGCAACCCGACCGATGGCCCGCAAAAAGTTGGCTCGGTTGGGTACCCGTTGCCCTATTGCAAGGTGCGCATTCTGGACTGCGCGACTGATGGAACGATCAACCACGAGCTCGGCGTCGATGAAGTAGGTGAAATATGCATTTCAAACCCCGGCGTCCTGTCTGGCCACACCTACACAGAGGACGCAAAAAACGTCGGCCTGTTCGCGGACACGGATTATCTGCGCACCGGTGATCTGGGGCGCGTAGATGAAGACGGGTTCCTGTGGATCACCGGGCGGGCAAAAGACCTGATCATTCGCGGCGGGCACAACATTGATCCGGCCGTGATTGAAGAAGCGCTGGCCGGACACCAAGCGGTGGCATTTGTTGGTGCCATTGGCCAGCCGGACAGCCATTCCGGCGAGCTTCCGTGCGCCTACGTGGAACTCGTCGAGGGTGCGAACGTGACGGATGAAGAGTTGCAATCATACGCCAATGAACACATGCACGAACGCGCCGCGCAGCCAAAACATGTCGAGATATTGGCTGAGCTACCCAAGACCGCCGTGGGCAAGGTTTTCAAGCCAGATCTGCGCAAGCGGGCGATTGCCCGGGTTTATAACGCGGCCTTGCAAAAGGCCAAACTCAGCGCCGAAGTGGTCGACGTGGTCGAGGACAAAAAGCGCGGCCTTGTCGCGCGGATATCAAAGACCGGCGAGGTCGATGAAAAGGCGCTTGGCGTGGTTCTGGGAGAGTTCACTCGTCCCTGGGAGTGGGCCGGTTAAGCAGATCACCCAGGGTCGTGACCCAAAGGCAGGGCCTGCGATTTTCCGCCCAGTTTGAGCATTTGGCGGAATTTACTTTTCATAAACTCATTAATGCAACGATCATCAAATAATGACAAAAATTGGCGTGTTTACCTATTTGACACCGCCATATTGCCCCAATCCGGCCACAATTCACTGGTCGGATGAGGGTAGGAAAAGAGGTTAGGCATGGCATTCGTGTTTATCGCATTCGGAATTTTCTTTGGCGCCGCGGCCGCGATCTTCACTTTCATTTCCAGCGGGTCAATTCTACTCGCACTTGCGTCGTATAGCGCTGTGGGAACGATGGCCACGATGGCGATGATCGCCGCGGTGTATTTCATCGCGATGCGGACGCATCTGATGCCGATTGGCAAGAAAGCCCTGAGCCCAGGAATCCTGCCTCTGCCTAGGCTTTGCTGAACCTCGCCACGCCGCACTGGCATCAGTCCAATTTCGCACACTTCGTTTGATTTTTCGTGACACTGACAAAATATCTGGCGGCAATGGACTTGACTCATTGAATTGCCGAATATTGAACTCGACGAGTTAGCCCGTGCCATGTAATACCAACGGCCCTAGTCGTTGACCGTTTTGGCCCATTGTCTGGTAGTGATTGACGTGATTGCGGTTTTGTCGTTTGCAAAGAAGTTCCATGCTTCGCAACACCTGTCGACGATCTGCTCATAATTGTCGAAGACGGATATGGCGAGCTTGTTGGCACGCAGATAAGCCCACACATTTTCCATCGGGTTGAGTTCAGGGGAATAGGGCGGGAGTTTGAGCAGGGTGATGTTGTCGGGTACCTCCAGCTCTGCCGAACCGTGCCAGCCAGCGCCATCCAGAATGAGAAGGGCATGTGCGCCCGATGCGACGGTTTTAGCGATCTCGGCGAGATGCGCGCTCATGGCCTGTGTGTCGGCATGTGGCATGATCAGAGCGGCCGCTTCAGCCCGTTCCGGGCAGACGGCGCCGAAAATGTAGCTCCAGATATAGCGGGTGTCGCGCGGGGCACGGGGGCGTGTTCCACGCTCGGCCCAGATACGGGTGAGCGTGCCCTGCTGGCCAACCCGCGCTTCATCCTGAAACCATATCTCCAGGGGCTTGCTGCGGGCTGTTTCCGGCAAGGCTGCTTCTACCTCTGCGGCGAAGTTTTTTTAAAAGCCTCCTGTGCATCCGGGTCGGATTTCGGATGCTGCGGGCGCACCGACAGACGCCGAAAGCCCAGGCTTGCCAATTGTTTGCCAACAGTTCGCTCATGCATGGTGACGCCGAAGCGCTCTTCGATCTTGCGTTTCAGATCAATGCGCCGCCAGCGCACAACCCCATCGGTTTCGGGGTCGGGACCCGCCCGAACCATTTCCGCCAACTCCTCCTTCTGTGCCGCGCTCAGCAGACAGGGTGGATCCGGCGGGCGACGGTTGAACAGGCCCGACACGCCCTCCGCATTGTAACGGTGGGCCCAATCCCGCAACGTCTGCCGATCCATGCCGCAGTTTTCTGCCGCCGTCTTGCGGTCAACCCCATCCAGAACCAGGGCAATCGCCAACATCCGTCGCGCCGCTTTCCCATCCCGGCACCGCGCCGCTTCCTGGCGAAGCTCGCCTGCAGACTTGTCTTTGCGCGTAATCCTTACTGCCATCAAAGCCTCCCTAGCCTTGATGCCACTGAATCAGATCACGCCGCTCGTGGGAATCCCCTTGAGTCAAATCTGGGGGCTGTTGGTATCATAGGACCGTTGGTGGCGGGCGATCACCTCGGCGCCGCAGCCGATGACGACTTCGTGGACATAGCCGCGGACCTGAACCTCGTGATGAGCGCAGGCGACCGGCACCGAGTAATCGTTGTTGCGATAGCGGACCATCGAGATCGACGTCGCCCGCGTGCTGACTTTCTCGCAGGCATCGTAGGGTACAGGCGGCAGCGCCATCAGGGCGTCGAGGTCGCGCATCAGCCGCTCGCCGATAGTCTCGGAATGACCCCGCAGAACCTCATCCTGACGTTTGAAGCATTGCTCCTCCAGCCGGACGTTCAGGTCATCGAAACTGTCGAAGCGCGGCATCGGCACCAGGAAGTTCCGCCGGCCATAACCGATTGTGCCTTCGACATTACCCTTGTCGTTGCCCTTGCCAGGACGGCCGAACCTGTCTTCGAACAGGTAATGCGACTGCAACTCAGCAAAGGTTCTGGTGCGTTGCCGTTTTCCGTCCCCGAGGATCCGTGCCACCGCGATCGTGGTGTTGTCGTAGAGCCCTGACAGCGGCACGCCGCCGAAGAACGCAAAGGCGGAGACATGGCCATCGCAAAAGGCCTCGGTTGTCTCCGCCGGATAGGCCTTGATGAAGAACGCGTCCGAGTGCGGCAGAGACATTGCAAAGTAGTGCAGCTTGCGCACGACCCCGCCAATCTCGCCAAGCGCCTCACCAAAATCAACCTGGGCGTGGCCTGGCGCGTGCGACAGCGGCACGAACACTTCCCGAGTCCGCGCTTCTTCTCGCGCACATAGTCGGTCACAATCGTGATCCCGCCGATGAAGCCATGTTCATCACGCAGACGCTCATATATCCGCTTCGACGTATGCGCTGCTTCTTGAGCCGCGACTTATCCTCTTCCAATATCTGGTTGATGAGCGGAATGAACGGGTCAAGCTTTGGACGGGCTGGTGGCCCATTCCTGCGATACCCCGGCGGCACCGCATGCTTCAGAATTTTTGACACAGTCTTGCGGTCTATCCCGAAATGACCGGCCGCCGCCCGCTCACTCATCCCACCGACATGACACGCACGCCGAACCCGGCTGTACAATTCCACAGAATACATCTCCCCGCCCTCAGCTCGTTTGCCTCAGGCGTCAGAATGGCGGAGTTTTACTCCGCGACAGTCAGATTATTCGACCGTTTCTGTGGTCCAGTATTGCTCCGGGATTCACACTGGTGGCAATGCAGGGGCAGATTAACGAGCTCAAATCTGCCCCGACTGCAAGCTCGGCTCTGCAAGCGCCTACGGGCGGAAGCATGGGCGAAATTTCATTGGCCGCTGCGACACCAGGTGGGCCAAACCGGTTATCCGGCACAGATTTCATCTCACAGAGAAGCCCCCAGGCGCGCCGCAACTCCGCGTTCACGAAGCCGGTTATCTCTCCCGACCGTGCTCGCGGCGAGTCTGCGCAAGCCCAAACGGGCGCGCAAGCACCCTCATTTGGCGTCGAATTTACGCTCAGTGAGCGCGCTCGTGATGGGGAGACGGCGCGGCGCAAGGTTCTCGGCTCCTATCTTCCCGCCGGGTCGTATGCGCCGGCCGTGGTTATTTCCGGCGTCGACGCCTCAACCGGCGTTGTGTCGCAAGACAATCCGGTGCCGGTCACCTTGCGCATTACCGGGCCTGCAACCACAGCAGGCCACGGCACCACGCGCGGCGCGAAGGTCAACATCAAAGGCTGCATGATCATCGGTTCGGCCCGCGGTGACCTGAGCTCGGAGCGGGTCTATGTCCGGCTGGATAAAATGACCTGTATTCGGGGCAATGCGGTATTTGAAGCGGACGTTGCGGGCTACATGTCTGGTTCGGGCAAGGCCGGGGCCAGGGGCCGTGTGGTGAGCCGCGAAGGAAATCTGGTGCGCAAGGCGGCGATTGCCGGTGCGTTATACCAACGGCCCTAGTCGTTGACCGTTTTGGCCCATTGTCTGGTAGTGATTGACGTGATTGCGGTTTTGTCGTTTGCAAAGAAGTTCCATGCTTCGCAACACCTGTCGACGATCTGCTCATAATTGTCGAAGACGGATATGGCGAGCTTGTTGGCACGCAGATAAGCCCACACATTTTCCATCGGGTTGAGTTCAGGGGAATAGGGCGGGAGTTTGAGCAGGGTGATGTTGTCGGGTACCTCCAGCTCTGCCGAACCGTGCCAGCCAGCGCCATCCAGAATGAGAAGGGCATGTGCGCCCGATGCGACAGTTTTAGCGATCTCGGCGAGATGCGCGCTCATGGCCTGTGTGTCGGCATGTGGCATGATCAGAGCGGCCGCTTCAGCCCGTTCCGGGCAGACGGCGCCGAAAATGTAGCTCCAGATATAGCGGGTGTCGCGCGGGGCACGGGGGCGTGTTCCACGCTCGGCCCAGATACGGGTGAGCGTGCCCTGCTGGCCAACCCGCGCTTCATCCTGAAACCATATCTCCAGGGGCTTGCTGCGGGCTGTTTCCGGCAAGGCTGCTTCTACCTCTGCGGCGAAGTTTTTTTAAAAGCCTCCTGTGCATCCGGGTCGGATTTCGGATGCTGCGGGCGCACCGACAGACGCCGAAAGCCCAGGCTTGCCAATTGTTTGCCAACAGTTCGCTCATGCATGGTGACGCCGAAGCGCTCTTCGATCTTGCGTTTCAGATCAATGCGCCGCCAGCGCACAACCCCATCGGTTTCGGGGTCGGGACCCGCCCGAACCATTTCCGCCAACTCCTCCTTCTGTGCCGCGCTCAGCAGACAGGGTGGATCCGGCGGGCGACGGTTGAACAGGCCCGACACGCCCTCCGCATTGTAACGGTGGGCCCAATCCCGCAACGTCTGCCGATCCATGCCGCAGTTTTCTGCCGCCGTCTTGCGGTCAACCCCATCCAGAACCAGGGCAATCGCCAACATCCGTCGCGCCGCTTTCCCATCCCGGCACCGCGCCGCTTCCTGGCGAAGCTCGCCTGCGGACTTGTCTTTTCGCGTAATCCTTACTGCTATCAAAGCCTCCCTTGCCTTGATGCCACTGAATCAGATCACGCCGCTCGTGGGAATCCCCTTGAGTCAAATCTGGGGGCCGTTGGTATTACAGGGCTTGGCTGGTGCGTTTGAGGGTGCCGGAGCACAAGGCGCAGAACTGGACGGGGCCGAAGTATCGGATCTATTTCGCTCAGCTGGAATGGCGTCAATTGCCGGCGGTACGGCCAACGCGGCCAGTACCCTGGCGGATTATTACATTCAGCGCGCTGAGCAATACCAACCAGTGATCTCGCTTTACGGTGGCTCAAAGGTCGAGATTGTATTTCTGGAAGACGTGGACCTTTCGGGCTCCCGATGAATTTGATGAAAGCAATATTTGTGAAAAAATCATTTATCGCATGCCTTTCCCTGGTGATCCTGATCGCCTGCGAGGCGGGCCAGAACACAGAGCGAAATTTCCTGTGCGAAGCCCAGGTGGGCACCCCCTGCACCACCATGGCCGAGGCTGATGGGGGCGGGGCCCTCACCATGCGCTCAATTGCCGAAAATCCCAACGACACACTGGCGGCAACCTTGTCCCAGGCGCCACTTGCCGCCGGAAAACCGGGCGCTCAGAGTGGTGTGCCAGCCGGCATGCCGTCAGGCGGTCGGCCCTATCAAACCTCACGATACAGAATTCCGGAAAGGCTTGGCGCCATCTGGATTGCACCGCACATGGACGATGCCGGGCTACTGCATGAGGCAACATTCGTGCATTTCGTGATTAGCCAAGCGGCATGGGGGGGTGCGGGATAGGTCATGCTTCACGGGGCAATGAATAAGCTGTTTGGCGATGCGGCCTGGACGGATACCGAAGAGGAAGATTTCTCGGACACGGTTTTGTCGGATCTGTTTCCTTACCGGGTATATGACCCCAAAACCGGCTATTTTTACAATGAGGCTTCGACCGGCTTTATCTTTGAGGTTCAGCCGGTGGTCGGGGGTGGCGATATCCCGGGGGCGGTTCAGGCGGCCCTGGCAGCGAATTGCCCGATGAACGGAACTTTTCAGGTGATAAACTGGTGTTCGCCGGAGATTGTCAGGCCTCTGAATGCCTGGGTTGGCGCGCGCAAATGCCGCGGCAATCTGATTGCAGAACTTGCCAATAATCGGCGCGATCATTTATTGGGGCTAAGTGTCTGATCCAAAACTAATTGAGTGATTTCAGCGAGTTGTGATTCAATCGGATTGATAAGATTCGAGGGAGATCACAATGGTCTGGACGGAAACCACTCGCGCCCGATATGAACGGCATTCGGGACGCTATGCAAGCGATTTAACTGATCAGGAATGGGGTTTGATCGCGCCATTCCTGCCGCCGCCTAAAACAACTGGTCGTCCGCGCAGCACGGCGATGCGCGATGTTCTGGATGCCATTTTGTACATCGCCAGCGCCGGGTGTGCGTGGCGTATGCTGCCCAATGATTTCCCGCCAGTGTCCACCGTGCGCTACTATTTCTATGGCTGGCGCAACGATGGCATCTTTGAAGTGATCAGCCATTTTCTGGTGGCGACGGCGCGCGAGTTTCATGGCAAGAAGCCCGGCCCCACCGCTGGTGTCATTGATAGCCAGACCATAAAAACAACGGAAAGCGGTGGCATTTCGGGCTATGACGCGGGCAAGAAAACCAAGGGCCGCAAGCGCCACATTGTCACCGACACGCTCGGGTTTATGGTTGGGTTGGTCGTGCATAGCGCCGGTATTCAAGACCGTGATTGCGCACCGGAAGTGTTGAAATCCATCCGGTATTCCCATCCAAACTTGCGCCATATCTTTGCGGATGGCGGTTATGCCGGACCAAAGCTGCGCGACGCTCTTGAAGGCATCGGTGACTGGACAATCCAGATCGTCAAGCGCTTCGACACTGCGGAAGGCTTCGAAGTCACTCCCAGAAGATGGGTCGTCGAGCGCACCTTCGCATGGCTCAACCGCTGCCGACGATTGGCCAAAGATTGGGAAAAATCCATCGCAAGTTCACAGGCATGGATACTCGTTGCACATATCAGAACCCTCACGCGTAAAATTGCAAGGCATTGTAATCATCGTAGAGTTTTGAATCAGACACTAAGATATGGTTCTGAGACGCTTGTGAAATGTATTCCGCATTCTCGCAGAATATTTGTGCTTGGCTGGATCGACGGGCAAGCCGGGCTTTCCCAGGAAAACGAATTGGGGGAGTACCGCCGCGCGCTGATGTCGGCCTTTGGCGGCGCGGATCAAATTCAAGCGGTTGACGCCGGGATTTTCATCAATTTCCTGGCCGAGCTTTTGCATTGTCAGCTCTCAGATGAAGATACTGGTATCGAGTATGTACCGGAGCTGGCGTTAAATTATCAGCTGCCGGGCAGCGGGTTGAAAAGCACCCGCAAGGGGCTGGCCTTTCCCGGTGAGCCACAATTGTCGGTAACACTGGCATCTTTGCGCAAAATCCCAAAAGAGTTCCGGTTTGCGCTGGGGCATTTATTGAACGGCGCACCGGAACGGGTGTCGGATCGTGCAACAGGTCCACTGCTCACAAGTTTCACGGCGCGCGCCCTGTCGGCTCAGGTTGCCACCAGTATGATGGTTAAAAAACGCGCGGCGATCAGCCATACCGAAACCACGCAATTCGCCAAATTCGCTATCGATCTCGCGGGTAAAAAACAGGAGGTGGAAGGCCTGCAGGGTGAGCTGGAGGCGGAAGAAAAATTATTTGAGACAATTATAGTGGTCGGGGCTTATTCAAAGGGCACACCGGATAATTCCCGCCTGGCGCTCACCGAAGTCGCCAAAATCTATCGATATGCAAACTTTCAGCTTGAAAACGATACCTTTATTCAGCTGCCGCTGTTTCTTTCTGCTTTGCCATTCGGGGTGACCAAAAAACGCATGTCGGATCTTGTGAAGCTACAAAGAATGAAGCTTCTGAAGGGTGCAGCGGTCGGCGCACTATTGAATGTGCACGGTGAATTTTCCGGATCCGACCAACCTGATGCCATGTTGCTGGTGGGTCGCCAGGGTCAGATCTTCATGTGGGACAATTTCCTGTCCGAAGGCAATTATAACGTTGCGGTTGTGGGCAAATCCGGTGCCGGAAAATCGGTTCGGATGCAGGAAATGGTCTGCTCGATATACGCCGCCGGCGGCAAGGTTGTGGTTATTGATGATGGGTATTCGTTTCAGAACACGTGTGAAATTCTTGAAGGCGACTGGGTGGGTTTTGATGGCTCGCGGGAGATAAAACTTAACCCGTTTTCCATGCTCGATGTGGAAAACATGAAACAGGAAGAATATTGTCACGATGCGATCCATCTCGTCACTCGCGTGATTGCAACCATGGCGTCTTTGGGTTCTGAGCACGGCAGCCGGGTGGAAGAAATTGAAGAAGACATGATTTACCAGGCCGTGGCCGAGGCCTGGGCTGAGCGCGGTGTGGAGGCCGAAATAAGTGACGTACGCGATCGGCTGAAGGTGCGCGCCAAGAGCGAGGACAAACTTAAATACGTGGTCCTGAAGCTGGATCGGTTTTGTCCCGGTGGCATGTATGGCTCGTATTTTACCGGACTCTCCAACCTTGCACTGAACGCCAGTTTCACGGTGTTTGAGCTCTCTGACATCAAGGGGCAAAAGGGCTTTGAAGCTGTTGTTTTGCAACTGATCATGTTTCTGGCCACCGAGCTGATGTATAAAACGGCGCGCGATGAAAAGGTTGTCATTCTGATCGATGAGGCCTGGGATCTGCTGACCGCACCGGGCACCTCGAAGTTCATCGAAAGTGTGGTGCGGCGGGTGCGTAAATACACTGGCGCCCTGATCACCGGCACCCAGTCGGTGAACGACTATCATGCCAATGACGCCGCCAAAGTTTGTTTTGAAAACTCTGACTGGACAGTATTTTTGGCGCAAAAACCCGAAACCATTGATGGTCTGGTGCAGGACAGGCGCCTTGGCGTGTCGCCCTATATTGCCGAACAGCTCAAGTCCTTGCGCAGTATCCCGGGACAATTTTCCGAGCTGGCCATCAAGGGTCCCGGAGGCTGGGCATTTGGTCGCCTGTTGCTGGATGCATTTTCACTGGCAGTGTTTTCCTCAAAAGGCTCCACCGTCAGCCGCATTCGACACTACCGCAATCAGGGTCTCACCATGGCCCAGGCGCTGCGGTTGGTGGTGGACCGAAAGGAAGCCGAGTGATGCGACTCACCAGCCAGATAATGGCTCACCTTTTGTCGATTGTTATTGCAGTTGTGATCAGCCTGGCGGTGACCTTTTATCTGGACAATGGTTCCCGGCCCAAAAGGGTCGTGGTGTTTGATGCAACGGCGGCAATTCTGCAATTCATAACCCAGACGGACAGCGCGTTGTCAGATGCAGAGTTTCAGGCGAAAATTGCCGGTTTTGAGCGCGCGATACCAAGCCTGCTGACCTATCTGGCGGCAAGCGAAGGGCTTTATGTTCTGGATAAAAATAGCGCTGTCAGCGGTGTTGAAGATATCTCAAAACTGGTTGTTCAATTGGCAGCCTCCCAATGATCATCGGCAACAGGAAATTTGCCGCAGTTACCCTGGCGCTTGGCCTGGCCTTGCTCTACGGCGCGACCTGCTTGCGGGTCGCGATGAACGGATCGCAGTCTCTTCCGCACACTGGGTATCTGATGGCGGTCTGGCCAAAGGTCCCCTGGAATGGCGCCTACGCTGCTTTTGAAGTGCCCCGCGCCTATCGCGACCAGTTTGAAGGACTGGTGTTCATCAAACAAATCCGTGGACTTGCGGGCGACACGATCACCCACGCAAACAATGCGGTCTGTGTAAACGGCGCGTGTTTCAAGCTGGCGATGAAAAATGGCCGCCCGTTTGCGTCGGCAACGGCGACCGGACGCATTGGCGCGGGCCAGATGGCGGCGTTCGCATCCGCACCTGACAGTCTGGACAGCCGGTACGCCACAGTTGGCCTGTTCAAACGCGAAGATCTGATTGCTGTCGGTTTCCCGATCCCGATCCCCCACTGGAAGGTGTTAAAAGCATGGCTGGATGGTTGAATAAGACAGTGCTTGTCTGCGTCGCTCTGGCGTTTCCGGTGTCAATCGGCATTGAATGTTGACCCCCTATCGGCGCCCAAAAATGACCCCCCTTTTGTGCTGAGCTGGCCCGTTGCTGCGTAGTCTCCATATAACGCAGCGGCGGCGGGCCAGCGTGGTTTCGGTTAAGGATCAGGCTCGGTTTTTGAAACGCCAGCTTTCGTTTCCAGTTTCGACGATGTCACAGTGATGCGTGAGGCGGTCGAGCAGTGCGGTGGTCATTTTCGCATCACCGAAGACACTCGGCCATTCGCCAAAGGCGAGGTTGGTTGTGACGATGATTGAGGTGCGCTCATAGAGTTTGCTGATCAGATGGAACAGAAGCTGTCCACCGGTCTGGGCGAAGGGCAGATAGCCCAACTCGTTCAGGATCAGGAAATCGAGGCGAGAGATCAGATCTGCCGTTCGTCCCTGCCGATCTGCACGGGCTTCGGCGTCGAGCTTGTTCACCAGATCGACGCCATTGAAGAACCGCCCGCGACGGCCGTTTCGGATGCAGGCCCGGGCAATACTGACGGCGAGGTGGGTTTTGCCGGTTCCGGTTCCGCCGATCAGCACGAGGTTGCGCTGGTGATCCAGGAAGTCTCCCGCAGCCAGATCACGGATCAGAGTCTCGTTGATCTCGGTCGCCTCGAAGTCGAACTCTTCCAGTTCCTTGGCCAGCGGCAGTTTGGCAATTGTCATCTGATATTTGATGGAGCGCGCCTGCTTCTCGCTGATCTCGGCATTCAGCAGATCCCCAATGATCTGTTGCGGTTCATGCCGGCGCTTGACTGCGGTGGTAATAATCTCATCGTAGGAGGCCTTCATTCCGTAGAGCTTCAGCTTTCCCATCGCGTCGAGCAGGTCTGAGCGTTCCATCTGTTTTTCTTCTCAAGCTGTCATATCGGTCGCAATCGGCGGCAGGCTCGCAGTTCAGCCGCAGCGCATCCGGGGTTGTGATTGTCAGGGGCGGCGGCGGTTCCCGGTGCCGAGCCAGAATGTTCAGGACAACTCCTGCGGAATGAACATTGTGCGACAGTGCCTCAGAACAGGCGGCTTCGACGGCCTCCAGACCATCGGTCAGGATGGCACCTAAGATATCCACCATCTGGCGATCACCGCCGGGTTGGCGTTCCAGCTTGCGCTGGACCCGTCGGATTGCCGCAGGCAAATCCCATTCCCTGAACGGCGCGCCATTGCGCAAAGCGCCCGGCTTGCGCGCAAGAACGGGTAAATAATGCAGGGGATCATAGATGGTTTTGCCGCGTCCGAAGGCGCGCGTATGGCTGCCAACAATGCGGCCCTCCTGCCAGCATTCCAGCCGGTCAGCGTAGGCCCGAATATCCACCGGTCGGCCAACTGCGCGGGCATCGACCGGGTAGCGGTTGTTGTCGAAGCGGATCAGGCAGGTTTTGGAGACAACGGCCGGAACAGCATGGAACCCATCAAACGGGCCAACATAGGGCACAAGGCTCGCGCGCTCTTTTTCGAACACTTCCCAGATCGTTCTGTCGCGCATGTCCGGATGCGTGTTGGCCCGGCCATATGCCAGGCAACGATCCTCCAGCCAGGCGTTCAGCTCAGCGTAGGATTTAAACTTTGGTCGCGGCACAAAGAACCTTCGCCGGAGCACGCCGACCTAGTTCTCAACCTGACCCTTCTCCCAACCTGAAGCAGGCGTGCAGGCAACAGGATCAACCAGATAATGCCCGCACATCTGTTGGAACCGGCGATTGTAGGCCGCTCCTTGCCAACAAGAATCGCGTCCACCGCCGTCTTCATATTGTCATAGATACCCCGCGCACAGGCCCCGCCGAAAAAGGCGAACGCTTTATCATGTGCGTCAAACACCATCTCCTGCGTCTCGCGCGGATAGGCCCGAACAAACGGCATCCGGCTGTGGCAGAGGCGAACATGCGCCACCTTGACGGTCGTGGTCGCGCCATCAATCAGGACAACTTCCTGGCTCCAGTCGAACTGATACGCCTCACCGGGATCAAAGCTCAGCGGAACATAAGCATCAGCGGATGCGGCCCGCGTCGCCTTCGACCAACTGGCCGCATAGCGCCGTACCGCATCATAGCTGCCGTCGTATCCTTGGTTGCGCAGTTCTTCATATACCCGGACAAGCGTCAGGCGTTCGCGCCTAGGATGCCGAGTATTGTCGGCCAGCATATCATCCAATTGAGAACGCCAGGGATCGATCTTCGGACGCGGCTGGGTGGAACGGTCATAGCTGAACTCCGTCGCACCAGAACGTATCACCTTGCGCACTGTGTTCCGTGAAACCCGAAGCTCCCGGCATATTTGCTTGATCGACTTCCCCTGAATGAAATGCGCGCGCCTGATCTTTGCAATCGTCTCCACAACCAACATCCCCAACTCGCTCCCTCAAATCTTTGAGGGTGCATCTGTACAGAACTATCAGGGGGGTCACTTTTGGACGCCGATTACCCCAATAATGGGGTCAACTTTGCATGCCTATCCACACACCCGCAAGCGTTGAGGCACGGGTTGTTCAATTGCGCAGGGAACGGCGCATTATGGAGCGAATCGCAGAGGAAACCGGCGTGTCGCGCGCCACGGTTGGGCGTATTCTGGCCCGCCACGGCCTGAACCGCTGGCGCGATCTGGAACCCTCCGAGCCGGTCGTAAGATACGAACGCGACCGCCCCGGCGATCTAATCCACATCGACATCAAGAAGCTGGGCAAGTTCACCCGCACGGGTCATCGCATCACCGGCGACCGCACCGGCCAGAGCAACACCCGCGGCATCGGCTGGGAGTTCGTGCACGTCTGTATAGACGATTATTCGCGGCTCGGGTTCAGCCAGGTGCTGGCCTCGGAACGCAAGGAAGACGCGGTGGCCTTCCTGAACGAGGCTGTTGCCTGGTATCGCAAGCTGGAGATCGGGATCGAAAGGGTGATGACAGACAACGGCAGTTGCTATAAATCCCACGCATTCAGAGCCGCCTGTAAAGCGCTTGGTCTGCGCCATATCCGCACCAGACCTTACACACCCAAAACAAACGGCAAAGCGGAACGATTCATTCAGTCTTCCCTGCGTGAATGGGCCTACGCCCGCGCCTATCAGACATCAGAGCAAAGAAAAGCCGAGCTGCCGTACTGGCTGCATCATTACAATTGGCACCGGCCTCATGCCGACATAAAAAGGAAAACACCAATCAGCCGATCAGGCTTGGACGTGAACAACCTCATGAGCTCCACACCTAGAGCGGTTCACGACGCTTGTCACGTTGACCGATCGCGCAGCCCCTAACCGCTGTGTAAAAAGTGCATCACATCGCCGTCCTGCACCACGTAGCTTTTGCCTTCAACGCGCATCTTGCCGGCCTCTTTTGACGGCCCCTCGCCACCGAGTCGCACGAAATCCTCGTACGCTATGGTTTCCGCCCGGATGAACCCGCGTTCAAAATCGCCGTGAATGACCCCCGCCGCCGCCGCCGCCCGCGTGCCGGCGCGGATTGTCCAGGCCCGCGCTTCCTTGGGCCCAATGGTGAAAAATGTCTGTAAATGCAACAGCTCATAGCCGGCCCGGATCAACCGGTCGAGCCCGGCCTCGTGCAGTCCCAGATCGCTCAGAAACACCAGCGCCTCGCCTGCGTCCAACTGACTGATCTCCTCCTCGATCTTGGCCGAGATCACCACCGACGCCGCGCCCTGCCCGGCCGCCATGTCCGCCACCGCGCGCGAATGCACATTGCCGCTGGCAGCA
Organism: Paracoccaceae bacterium; assembly: GCA_965237505.1. Lineage (GTDB taxonomy): Bacteria > Pseudomonadota > Alphaproteobacteria > Rhodobacterales > Rhodobacteraceae > NVTR01. The sequence goes on from CBDEFR010000009.1 coordinate 677,281, forward strand.
TCGGCCTCATCGACATTGCACACATAAAGAATCGCCTTGGCTGTCAGCAGTTGCAACATCGCCCAGGCCTTGGCGTCCTCGGCCTTAACCGCAACTGCGCGCGCTGGCCGCCCGCCGTCCAGCACCGCCATCGCCGACCTTAGCAATCGCTCCTGCTGCACCGCCTCTTTGTCGCCACCACGCATCTTGCGCGACAGTCCCAGCAGCCGTTTTTCGACCGAGGCCAGGTCGGCCAGCATCAGCTCGGTCTCGACCACCTGGGCATCGGCCACCGGATCGATCTGCGCCGTCACATGGGTGACATCGCCGCCCTCAAAGCAGCGCAGCACATGGGCGATTGCGTCGCATTCGCGGATATTGGCCAGAAACTGGTTGCCCAGCCCTTCGCCCCTGGAGGCGCCTTTCACCAGTCCGGCAATATCGACGAATGTCATGCGCGTCGAAACCGCCTTTTGGGACCCGGCAATCGCCGCCAGCTTGGCTACCCGCCCATCCGCCACGCCGACCTCGCCGATATTCGGCAGAATCGTGCAGAACGGAAAATTCGCCGCCTGCGCCGCCGCGGTCCGGGTCAGCGCATTGAACAGCGTCGATTTGCCGACATTCGGCAAGCCCACAATCCCGGTCCTGAAGCCCATGACGGCACCTTGAAAATTTCTCGGCGCATGTAGGGCGGCGGCGCCTGAAAGGTCAAGGCAGGCATTGCCATTGCGCCGATTTCGCGCGACACCGATGGGTGCCCAGGAAAGGACGCCCATGACCCGGATCGAGCAGACATTCGCGCGGCTCAAAGCTGCACGCCGCAAGGCGTTTGTGGGCTACATCATGGCCGGTGATCCGGACTATGCGACCTCGCTTGCAATCGTGAAGGGCCTGCCCGAAGCCGGTGTTGACATCATCGAGCTTGGGGTGCCGTTTACTGACCCGATGGCCGACGGGGCGACCATCCAGCTGGCCGGGCAACGCGCGCTGGCGGGCGGACAAACCCTTGAAAAGACCCTGCAAATGGCGCGCGATTTTCGCGCCCACGACGACCGCACGCCGATCGTGCTGATGGGCTATTACAACCCGATCCACGCCCGCGGTGTCGATGCGTTCCTGACCGCCGCGCGCGGTGCCGGCATCGACGGGTTGATCATCGTCGACCTGCCCCCCGAAGAAGATGCCGAACTGTGCATCCCGGCGCAAAGTGCCGGGCTCAACTTTATCCGCCTGGCGACCCCTACCACCGATGACAAACGCCTGCCCAAAGTGCTGCAAAACACCTCGGGCTTCGTCTATTACGTCTCGATCACCGGCATCACTGGCGCGGCGGCCGCGCAGGCGGGCGACGTCGGGCCGGAAGTGGCGCGGATCAAGGCGCGCACCGACCTGCCGGTGGTGGTGGGTTTTGGCATCAGAACCCCGGACGCAGCCCAGGCCATTGCGGCCATTGCCGATGGCTGCGTCGTCGGTTCGGCGATTGTCAGCCTGATCGGCGACGGCAAATCCCCGGCCCAGATTCTAAAATTCGTCCGCGGGCTGGCCCAGGGCGCACACCGCGCCTGACCAAAGATACTGCTGCCTTCTTCTGTTCAAAAATACTCCCGCCGGCGGCAAGCGGGTTCGCAGAACACCATGCAAAAGCTGTCGCGCCGCAGGGCGCGTCATTCAGACATCAGGATTGCACGCCGCGGTCCAATGAGTATATTTTCTTGCAATTATTCGGGGACTTCAGCGATGCCCGTCATCACCAACATTGACGACCTCAGGCGGATCTACAAACGTCGGGTTCCGAAAATGTTCTACGACTACTGTGAGTCCGGCAGTTGGAACGAACAGACATTCCGCGAAAACACATCCGATTTTGCCGACATCCACCTGCGCCAGCGGGTCGCAGTCGATCTCAGCGAACGCACAACCGCGTCAAAAATGATCGGCCAAGAGGTGGCCATGCCGGTGGCGCTGGCCCCGGTCGGGATGGCCGGCATGCAATGCGCTGATGGTGAAATTAAGGCCGCCCAAGCGGCAGAAAAATTCTGCGTGCCGTCAACACTGTCCACCATGTCGATCTGCTCGCTGGAAGACGTGGCCGAACACACCACCAAGCCGTTCTGGTTCCAACTCTACGTCATGCGCGACCAGGATTTTGTGCGCGACCTGATCCGGCGCGCCCGCGATGTCGGCTGTTCCGCCCTTGTCCTCACACTGGATTTGCAGGTTTTGGGGCAACGCCACAAAGACCTCAAGAACGGCCTGTCGGCGCCGCCCAAGCTCACGATTCCAACGATGCTTGACCTCGCAACCAAATGGCGTTGGGGCTTGCAAATGCTGGCCACCAAACGCAGAGGATTTGGCAATATCATCGGCCATGCCAAGGGCGTCACCAGCACCGGTTCACTGATGGAATGGACGGCCGAACAGTTTGATTTAGAACTGGACTGGAAAAAAGTCGCGAAAATCAAGGAAATGTGGCGCGGGCCGCTGATCCTGAAAGGCATCAATGATGCTGAAGACGCCAAAATCGCGGTCAGTATCGGGGCTGACGCGATCATCGTGTCCAACCACGGCGGCCGCCAGCTTGATGGCGCGCTTTCGTCGATCCGCGCGCTGCCCGCGATCGTCGATGCAGTCGGCGACCAGATAGAGCTGCATCTGGACAGCGGTATTCGCTCGGGTCAGGATGTGCTCAAAGCGCTCGCGCTTGGCGCCACCGGCACCTATATCGGGCGCGCATACCTTTATGGCCTGGGGGCGATGGGCGAAGTGGGCGTGACCAAAACGCTTGAAATAATCCGCAATGAACTTGACCTGACAATGGCGTTCTGCGGCCACCGCGACATAAAAACTGTCAACCGAGACATTTTGCTGTTGCCACAGGGCTTTGAAAATTATCCCGCCTAGGCGTGCCATCTTAACGGGGTGATTTCAACCAGAATACCGCCCCGCAGATAGCGTTTTGCGTTTATCTTGCTGCGGTTTGGCGAATTCTCCGCCCACCCGGGCGGTGGCACGCCCAATCTTGAGCGCATAGTGTTTCAGATCACCGGCAAATCGCCTTGATTGCCCATCAATGCCCCTTTCCAAATCTGCGCGAACCCCCTATACGCGCCTCTTCACGCGGGCATACACCCTTGGAGGATGCCCCAAAAAACCCAGGAGAACACCGTGGCTGGAGCGATCCCAGATATTACCGCCCTGGCACGCACCGGGACAGGCAAGGGGGCCGCCCGTCAAGCGCGCCGTAACGGCGACGTACCAGGCATCGTTTATGGCGGCGGCATTGACTCGCTGCCGATCAAAATCCCTTTTAACGCGCTGCTCAAGCGCCTGAAAGCAGGCCGTTTTTTGTCAACGCTGTTCAATCTCAAGGTCGAGGGCCACGATGATGTGCGGGTTATATGCCGCGACGTTCAGCGCGATGTGGTGCGCGACCTGCCAATCCATCTTGACCTGATGCGCCTGCACCGGACCACCAAGATCGCGCTGTTTATACCGGTCGAGTTCATCAACGAAGAAGACGCCCCCGGCATCAAGCGCGGCGGGGTTCTGACGGTGGTGCGGGCCGAGGTCGAGCTGGTGGTGACCGCCGGGGACATCCCGGAAAAGATCGTTGTCGATCTGACCGGCATGGACATCGGTGACACCGCCACGATTTCTGGCGTCGAATTGCCGTCCGGTGCCAAGCCGACGATCGACCGGGACTTCGTGATCGCCAATATCTCGGCACCGTCGTCATTGCGTTCGCCGGACGAGGAAGAAGCCGCAGCCGAAGCCGAAGCCGCAGAGGCAGAAGCAGTCGAAGGCGAAGAAGGCGAAGAAGCAGAAGAGGCCGCGGAAGAATAGGCTTTCCGTCTATCCCCTCGTTGCACGGACATGGCCCCTGCCAACCCGCCAAGGGTGGCGGCCGCGCACTCTCCAGTCATTCCCGCGAAAGCGGGAAACTCCGGCCATATCGCGCGACATGTGCGCGGAGATCCCCGTTTGCACGGGGATGATAGCACACTGATTTCTACGCAATCGACCCTCGAGCTCCTTGGCCCGCCAGTGTTTTGTTTGCGAAGCAGTCAAAGGCCACGTAGGCTCAAGCGAAAGTAGTTTGAGGGCCCCATGCGTTTGTTTGTCGGTCTCGGAAATCCTGGCGCAAAATACGCCCGCAACCGGCACAATGTCGGCTTTCTGGCGGTGGACGCGATTGCTGCGGAGCACGGGTTCGCCGCTTGGCGCGCAAAATTTGACGGCCAGATCGCCGAAGGCAGGCTGGGCGGCGCAAAGGTCGTGCTGTTAAAACCCGAAACCTTCATGAACAACTCCGGCCAGTCGGTCGGCAAGGCGTTGCGGTTTTTCAAACTGGCCGCGTTCGACGCAGTTGTGTTTCATGACGAGATTGACCTGGCCCCGGGCAAGTGCCGCACCAAAGACGGCGGTGGTCACGTAGGCCACAACGGGCTGCGCTCGCTGCATCAGCATATCGGGCCGCACTACAGCCGGGTTCGCATCGGGGTCGGCCATCCGGGGCATAAAGACAAGGTTGCGTCTTATGTCCTGCACGATTTCGCCAAGGCGGATCAGGACTGGCTGGATAATGTGATTGGCGGCATCAGCGACGGCGCGGTATCATTGGCGGAAGGGGATTCTGCGCGCTTCATGAATGCGGTCGCTTTGCGCGTGACACCGGCGCGGCCTGCCAAAAAGCCCAAGCAGAAGACGCCAACCGTAAAGCCACCCGAACCATACGTAGAACCAGAAGATCACCGTGGCCCATTGCAAAAACTCCTCCAGTGGTTTCGGTAATTGAAGAAAGGCCAGGACCTGTGGAACTTCAAAAAGTCACCTCGGTTAATGTTCACGGACGGGCGCTGGCGCCGTGCTCGACCGACCCGCTGACCGGGTTCTTCCGTAATGGTGCCTGTGACACGGGCGAGTCCGACGCTGGCAGTCATACCGTCTGCGTCATCATGACCGCGGAATTCCTGGCGTATTCGAAATACTTCGGCAATGACTTGACTACGCCGCGCCCGGAATTCGGCTTTGGCGGCCTGAAACCGGGCGACAACTGGTGCCTGTGCGCCAGCCGCTTCATGCAGGCCTACGACGAAGGTTGCGCGCCACTGGTGAACCTGGATGCCACCCATATCAGGGCGTTGGATATTGTGCCATTGCAAGCGCTGGAGGCGCACGCGGCACCGCAAGAAGCGCCGCGCCAACGCTGAACCGCTGGCACTCAGCCGCCGGTATCAATCTCAACCCCCAGATGCTTGGCGACCGTGAAAATATCCTTGTCGCCACGTCCGCACATATTCATGCAGATGATGTGATCGGCGGGCAAATCGGGCGCGATTTTCATCACATGCGCCAGCGCGTGGGCAGGTTCCAGCGCCGGGATAATCCCCTCAAGCTCACAGCACAGTTGAAACGCTTGCAGCGTTTCGGTGTCGGTGATCGCCACATATTCGGCGCGCCCGGTCTCGTGCAGCCAGGAGTGTTCTGGCCCGATGCCCGGATAATCCAGCCCCGCCGAGATCGAAAACCCTTCCAGAATCTGGCCGTCATCATCCTGCAACAGATAGGTCCGGTTGCCGTGCAGCACGCCGGGCCGCCCGCCGGTCAGGCTGGCGCAATGCTCAAAGCGGTCGTTCACCCCTTTGCCGCCAGCCTCGACCCCGATGATGCGAACACTCTCATCGTCCAGAAACGGAAAGAACAGCCCCATCGCGTTCGAGCCACCGCCAATACAGGCAATCAGCGTGTCGGGCAGCCGCCCTTCACCTTCGTGCTCGGCCATCTGCCAGCGCACTTCACGCCCGATAATGGCCTGAAAATCGCGCACCATCGCCGGGTAAGGGTGCGGCCCGGCCACCGTGCCGATACAGTAAAACGTATCGCGCACATTGGTCACCCAGTCGCGCAGCGCGTCGTTCATCGCGTCCTTCAGCGTGCCGCGGCCGCTGGTCACCGGCACCACTTCGGCCCCTAACAGGCGCATACGGAACACGTTCGGCGACTGGCGCTCGACATCGTGGGTGCCCATGTAAACGATACACTTCAGGCCGAACCGCGCGCAAACCGTGGCCGTTGCAACGCCGTGCTGCCCGGCCCCGGTTTCGGCGATGATCCGGGTCTTGCCCATGCGCCGCGCCAGCAGGATCTGCCCCAGAACGTTGTTTATCTTGTGCGCGCCGGTGTGGTTCAGCTCATCGCGCTTCAGATAAATCTTCGCCCCGCCCAGGTGTTCGGTCAGACGTTCGGCGAAATAGAGCGGGCTGGGCCGCCCCACATAATGCTTCCACAGATCATCCATCTGCGCCCAGAAACTGTCATCGGTCATGGCGCGCTCGTATTCGGCCTCCAGATCCAGGATCAGCGGCATCAGCGTTTCGCTGACAAAGCGTCCACCAAATTCGCCGAACCGGCCGCGTTCGTCGGGGCCGTTCATGAATGAGTTGAATAGATCGTCCGCCATGCTGTTCCGTCCTGCGGGGTGCCCCTCTTGACTAAACCGCACTGCGCAAGGAGACAAGCTAAAGGCGTTTGCAAACGCCTTTGACGCGCGGTTTCCAAACCGCGCGCACAAGCCGCTTCAAAGCGGCTTTCGGAAGGGCTTTCGAAAGCCCTTCCCAGCCGACCGGACGGATCGGCAGTTGATTACAGAATACCACGAAATGGCAGCCGTTCTCCAAGACCTGAAAGCCCCGCCTTTCTACTTCTCTGACGAAGGCCGCACGCCCGACGAGCCGCTCCACATCTCGGATTTGACGTTTGACGATCCCGCCGCGACGGGCCACACCAGAGTTGAATAGCTGTTTAAGCCAAAGATCGGGTGTGAGGTATTTCGGCAATTCGGCCATGCGTCCTCTGTGCCCCGACATGGTTAATGGCGGGTTAAGCCCCGGCCGCCTTATCCAAGTCGCAGTTCATCACCGCATCGTTCACCCCCTGCGCACTTTCGACTTATACCAACGGTCATTGATCAGAACCCATGCGCCCATTTGCGCATGCCGAGGGACATGATCTTCCATGGTTGGTCGATGAGGTTGTTCCAGGCTTGGCAGCACAGCGCGACGATGTCTTCGTAGGATTTGAAGATCCGGTTCGACAACCAGTTGTCGCGCATGAATTGCCAGACATTCTCCACCGGGTTCAACTCGGGCGATCGTGGCGGCAGCGCCAGGACGGTGATGTTGTCGGGGATCGCCAGCTTGGGCGTCAAGTGCCAACCGGCCTGATCGACGATCAGCACCGCATGGGCGCCGGGATCGACGGCGGCACTGATCTCGATGAGGTGCGCCGCCATGGCGTCGGTGTCGCACCAGGGCATGACCAGCCCGGCGCCCTTCCCCTTCGCGGGACAGATCGCGCCGAAGATATAGGCCCATTCGGTGCGCTGGTCGCGGGGCGCCCGCGGGCGCGTGCCACGTCTGGCCCATCGGCGTGTGAGCTTATTCTTCTGGCCGATGCGGGCTTCATCTTGCCACCACAGCTCTATCTCGACGCCTTTCGGGAGCCTCGCCCGGATCTTCGCTAGTTCGGCGGGGAAGTTTTTTTTAAAAGCCTCGACGGCCAGCTCGTTTTGCGCGTAGTGGCGCGGCCGCGCCGAGATCTTGGCGAAGCCGAGCGCCTTCAACTCGCGCCCGACCGTGGTCTCGTCGAGCGAGATGGCGAACGTCTCCAAGAGCCACCGCGCCAGGTCCTTGCGCCGCCAGCGCACGACGCCGTCGACCGCCGGGACCGGGCCGGCCTCAACAACCTCCGCCAGTGCGCGGCGGTGATCGGCGTTGAGCTTCGAGGGTGCGCCCGGTGACTTCCCATCGACCAGCCCGTCCGGTCCGCGGGCGTTGAAGCGCAGCACCCAGTCGCGAATGATCTGCAGACCGACGCCGCCGATCCGCGACGCATCCGTCCTGCTGCCACCATCGTAGACCTCGGCCAACGCCAGCAGACGACGGCTCTGGGTCGCGTCCCTGGTCCTCTTCGCGAGGCGCCGCAGTGAGACGCTGTCAAAATCGTTCCGTAAGTCGATAGGCGCTGCCATGGCGAACCTCATTGGTTCACCACATTGAGTCAGAGATCGGACCGCTTGGGAATCCCCAACGTGAGTCAGGCATTCCGCTCGGTGGTATTACCGAGTCCCGGCCAGCCCGGCCGCCTTGGCAATGCGCCGTAAAGACAGCGGTTCGGGAAAAACAGCCACGCAGTGAACGGTCCTGCCGGTCCCGCAACCAAGCTCAGATGCCGGCATACCAATCGTAAAATCCAACATCTTCCCAATATCCGCCGCGGCCGCCGCCGATCTGCGCCAGCGACGCCACGGCCTCTACGCCCATGATGTATTTGGCGTGTTTATAGCCAAGCTGGCGTTCCACGCGCAGCCGGATCGGGGCACCATGCCCGACCGACAACTCGCCGTCGTTCATGCCATAGGCAAGGATGGTCTGCGGATGGAACGCATCGATCAGGTCAATGCTTTCGTAATAGGCACGGCCCCTGAAATCGTCGGCGCAGCGCAGCACGATAAAGCGCGCATCGGGCTGCAATTGCACTTCGTCAAGCAATGTTCCCAGTGGCACACCGGTCCATTTGCCGATCGCGCTCCAGCCTTCGACGCAATCGTGCCGCGTAATCTGGGTGCGCGAAGTCTTTGATTTGAGATCGTCCAGAGAATAGCTGCGCGGTGCCGCGACCAGGCCGCTGACCGTCAGTTGCCAGTTGGCGAAACCTTCGCCCTGGTGGCGGCGATACACAGGCGAGGCTGGCTGGGTGTTGCCGTTGGTGCGAAAGATCGGCGACATTTCGGACTCGTCGAATTCTCTTGCCAGCGCATTGGACCCGATCAGACGATGCACCCGGTAAGACAGCCATTCACCAGAGGACAGGACGATATTGCGAAAGCTGGGGCTGGCCCCGAGCCGGTCGCAGCCTATCAAAACCGAAGGCGCCGCCAGGCTTAGCCCGGTCAGCATCTTGCGGCGGGTGATAAGGTGGGACATCAGCGTTTCTCCTTTGGCAGACGAAAGGTGCCAGTGATCATCGCGCGCAACTGATTGAACGGCCCGGTCAGTATCACCATCACAATATGCACGATGAAAAACACCACCAGCAATGCGGCCACGATGAAATGGATCGAGCGCGCAGATTGCCGCCCGCCGAAGACATCCAGCAACCACGGCCAGGTCGCATCCATCGACGGCGACATGGTTAGACCGGTCAGGATCATCACCGGGATCAGCACGAATATCACCACGACATAACTGGCTTTTTGCATGACATTGTAATTCAAGGCCGCGGCCCCTTTGGGAAATCTCAGCGTCGCGTGATGCTTGATCTCCTGCCAGATATGCCGCGGGCTCAGTTCGCCGAGTTTGGGCCGGATATCGCGCCAGAAATGCCCGTTGATCAGGCTCCATACGCCGAAAACCACGATGCCGATTGCAAAGAGCCAGGCGAATGTCAGGTGCCAGCGCCGCGCCAGCGCCAGGTTATAGCCGGACGGAATCGTCGCCCAGCTTGGAAAGGCGCGGTTGCGGATGCGCCCGGTCGCGTCTTTCCAACGCCCCAGAAATCCGGTTGTCGTTACGGTTACCTGACCGACGCGCAAATATCCCTGGTCGTCCTGTGCACCGATTTGCAACCAGGCCGGATCCATGTTGGCGCCATGCTGGCCCCAGTAAAGCCGGGGGTGGGCATTGAAGATCATCAATCCGCTCATCAGCAGGATCAGCAGAGTCACTGCATTGACCCAGTGCCAAATCCGCGTCGATAGTCTGTGGCGCCGCACCAGGTCGCCGCTCTTTGGCGCCGAATCGTCCAATGTCTGATCATTTGGCATGATTTTCCCCCGGGCTGATAATTTGGCTGCTTTTATTGTTCTCCGACAATATTTGTTCGGTGTCACGGGCAGTGATTACCACCCGTGCCACCGAAGCTTAGTCTTAGTTGGACGTCATTGCATCCATTTCCATCATCGCGTCCATCGCCATCATGTCCGGACTGCCTTCGCAAGCCGTTTTCATGGCCGTCATCTGGTCCGCCGCCATCGCATCATCTGACGCCATTGCATCCGACGAAGCGTCCTCGGACGTCACTTCTTCTGACGCCATCTCATCCGATGCCATCTCGTCGGACATTTCGTCCATAGCGTCCATGGCTGTCATTTGACCGTCTGCATCCATCGCGGTGAATTCGGCGCAGGTCAGCTTGGTCAAGTCCACGTCATGGCTCGCCGAATTGGCCGGCAGGGCAAACGCCGCGACCAGGCCTGCAGCCGCGATTACTTGGTAGAAATTTCTCATCTAGTTCTCCGATTGTCTTGCCTCCGCACCATGCGGCGACTCGCTATCGGAAGCCCCTTAGCACTATTTCAAATCACGCCGGTAAAACGTTTTGGCGAGCCGTTGTAACATTTCTATCCGCGCCTGGCAGGGTTGGCGGACGCGCGTGGACGCTCCGAGGATTTTATATTTTTGATTTTTGCTCTGTTATGGGAGTTGTGGGCCAGGTTAGCCGGCAAGGTATTCATTTCGCTTGCTTTTTAAAGTGGTTTCCCCGGTATATCGAAGTTCAGATTTGTGCTGAGTGACCCAAGAGCAACAGTCTCTTGGGAGCGTTTCCGGACCAGCCAGAGTCCAACTGCGACGGGCGGTCAGGACTGAGCTGCATGCACAAACCGCTTGATCAGTTGTGCCTCCTTCACCCCCGGCGCGCGTTCCACGCCCGAGGACACGTCCACCCGCCGGGCCCCGGTCAGCCGCACCGCTTCGGCGACGTTGGCCGCGGTCAGACCACCGGCCAGCATCCACGGCACTCTCCAGCGCCGTCCGGCGATCAGCCGCCAGTCAAAGCTCAGCGCATTGCCGCCCGGCAAAGGCGCTGCTTGCGGCGGCTTGGTATCGACCAGCAACAGGTCGGCGACGCGCACGTAGTCCTGCAATGTCGGCAGGTCACCTTCGTCGGCGACCCCGACGACCTTCATCACCGGCAGACCGAAACGGGCGCGCAATTCCGCCACCCGGTCCGGGCTTTCGGTGCCGTGCAGCTGAAGCATGTCCAGCGGCACCGCTTCAATAATGCGTTCCAACGTCGCGTCATCGGCGTCTACCGTCAGCGCCACTTTGGTCACGCCATCTGGCACTTCCGCCGCAAGCCGCGCTGCATGTTCTAGCGCCAGGTTGCGTGGGGATCTGGCAAAGAAAACAAACCCGACATAGCCGGCACCCGCGGACACCGCGGCGGCCACATGGCGTGCTTCTGTCAGCCCGCAGATTTTTACCCGAACCGCGATGCTCATGGTGCGCGGCTTAGCGTGTTGTGGCCTGGTCCTCAAGCAAAGCCAGCACGTCGTCCTTGGGTTCGCCGCTTTTTTGCTGCAGGCGGTCGACTTCGCGCTGCAGCCGCTCGCGTTCGCGGCGCTGGCTGGCGGCCTCGGCGCGGTGTTTGTGCTCGCGCAACCACTCCCAGAAAAATCCGATCAGAATGCCGGCCACGATGCCGCCGAAGATCACCAAAAAAAGCGGCAGCGTGACGGCGTTTTGCAATCCTGTCAGCCCTGCAATTTCATCGGTCATCAAACGCAGCGTCACCGGCGCCCGGTTTGCCATCGCAATGGTGACCAGAACGACCGCCAGAGCCGTCAGAAAAGCGTAGCGTAAATAGCGCATCATCGCCGGGCCTACTTGCCGTTTAAGCGATCCCGAAGCAATTTGCCGGTCTTGAAAAACGGAACATGCTTTTGGTCGACCTGGACACTGGCACCGGTGCGCGGGTTGCGCCCGGTGCGCGCATCGCGGTTCTTGACCGAGAACGCGCCGAATCCGCGAAGCTCTACCCGGTCGCCACGCGCCATAGCCTCGATTATTTCTTCAAATATGGTGTTTACGATGCGTTCGACGTCGCGTTGATAGAGATGAGGGTTTTCGTCCGCGATTTTCTGGATCAATTCAGACCGGATCATCCGTCCCATCCCCCCGTTTGTTTTTTGTCAGCGTCATTTTGCAGCAACCAACGCTTGGCGACTATAAGGCGATTTGCCCCGCGCACAAATAATAACCCACGTGCGGGGGGCCAAAAAACCGCGCCAATATGCTGATTTATTGAAAATTTGCTACGCCCGGTCCAAAATCGGTCGGCATTTGGGCCACTTGCACCTCTCTTTGCAGGTGCAGCGAAGCTATTGATTCGCGGCGCCTTTCCAAAGGCGGAATCCGGCGAATTCAAGAAATAGACGCGATCAGGCCATCCAGAAATTTCCGGCTTTCCGGCAGACGGTCCAAAGTCGCATCCAGTCTGGCGCGCCATTTCGGCCCGTTATTTCGTGCCTCCTCATAGGCCTCGGCCAACTCGCCGGGGCGCTGCTCATTCAGAACTTCGATCAGAAATTCCGCCTGCGCCCGGTCTTTGATCGCTTTCAAGCCTTCGGTGCCTGAGCGCCGCCGGTCTGCTACGATCAGCTTATGTATCGCATAGCGCTCAGGGGTTGGGATTTTAACCAGAATACCACTACGATACAGCGCCACCGCGCGGATTGGCAACGGGGTTACCCTTGAAAATGGCGCGAAAGTTACTCGTCGCCCTTCAGCGCCGCACCCAGAATATCGCCCAGCGAGGCACCGGAATCCGACGACCCATACTGCGCAACGGCTTCCTTTTCCTCGGCAATCTCACGGGCCTTGATCGACAGGCCCAGCCGCCGCGATTTGGCGTCCACGTTAGTGACCCGCACGTCAACCTTGTCGCCCACGCCAAACCGGTCCGGGCGTTGCTCGGCGCGATCACGGCTCAGGTCAGAGCGGCGGATAAACGACTTGGTGCCCTCATATTCCACCTCGATGCCGCCGTCTTCGATCGAGGTGACCGAAACGGTGATGACTGAGCCGCGCTTGACACCGTGAACGGCCTCGGCAAACGCGTCGCTGCCGAGCGCCTTGATGCTTAGCGAAATGCGCTCTTTGTCGGTGTCCACTTCGGTCACGGCGGCCTTGACCAGGTCGCCCTTGCGATAGGTCTGGAACGCCTCTTCGCCGCGCTGGTCCCAGCTCAGATCGGACAGATGAACCATGCCGTCGATATCGTTGTCCAGGCCAATGAACAGTCCAAATTCGGTGATGTTCCTGACCTCGCCTTCGACCTGGGTGCCGGCAGGGTGGGTTTCTGCGAAAACCTCCCACGGATTGCGCATCGTCTGTTTCAGGCCCAGCGACACCCGGCGCTTGGCGGTGTCAATCTCAAGAACCATGATCTCGACTTCTTGGCTGGTGGAAACGATCTTGCCGGGATGCACGTTTTTCTTGGTCCAGGACATTTCGCTGACGTGCACCAGACCCTCGACACCTGCTTCCAGCTCAACAAACGCCCCGTAATCGGTGATGTTGGTGACCCGGCCAGTGTGGGTGCTTTTCAGCGGATACTTGTCGACAACCGCATCCCACGGATCGTCCAGCAACTGCTTCATACCAAGGCTGATGCGATGGGTTTCCTTGTTGATCTTGATGACCTGCACTTTGATGGTTTCACCGATCGCCAAAATCTCGGACGGGTGGTTGACCCGGCGCCAGGCCATGTCAGTCACGTGGAGCAATCCGTCAACCCCGCCAAGATCCACGAACGCGCCGTATTCGGTGATGTTCTTGACCACACCGTCAACCGCCTGACCCTCGGTCAGATTGGCGATGACTTCAGCGCGTTGCTCGGCCCGGCTCTCTTCCAGAATGGCGCGGCGCGACACCACGATATTGCCACGGCGGCGGTCCATTTTCAAAATCTGGAACGGTTGCTTCAAGCCCATTAACGGGCCGGCGTCGCGCACCGGGCGCACGTCAACCTGGCTGCCCGGCAGGAACGCAACCGCGCCACCCAGATCGACGGTAAAGCCACCCTTGACCCGGCCGAATATCGCGCCCTCAACGCGTTCTTCGCTCTCGGCGGCCTTTTCCAGACGGTCCCAGGCTTCTTCCCGGCGCGCCTTGTCGCGGCTGATGCTGGCCTCGCCGCGGGCGTTTTCCACCCGGTCCAAAAACACCTCGACCACATCGCCAACGGCGACTTCAGCGTCTTCCCCCGGATTTGCGAATTCTTTCAGGTCGACACGGCCCTCCATCTTGTAGCCGACATCGACGATGGCTTGCCCGGCTTCGATTGCGATGACTGTGCCTTTGACGACAGTCCCCTCGGTGGGCGTGTCAATTTCGAAGCTTTCGTTCAGGAGGGCTTCGAACCCCTCCATCGTTGCGTTAGCGCTCATATGCGGTTCGTGTCCTTTTTAGCGTTTTTTCGGACCATGCGGTTGGCTCCGCAGGTCTTTGGGGTTTCAGTTGGTCGCAAGGGCCAGATTACCAACAAGAAGGGCCGGAATTTTCCAGCCCTGCTCGCATTGGCTCTGACGGCCTTTTGACGAAGCGCTCTATAGGGGGTTTGCGTGTGCCTGGCAATAGGCATTCGCGAAGATCCGCAGCCTAACTGACCGCTTCGGTCACCCACAACTGCGATGTACCCGTTACGCTGAGAGCCTTGAACGCTTCGGCCAATTTGGGATGCGATTTGAATGCTTCTGCCGCCTCGCGGGTTTCAAAGTCGTGCCAGACTGTCACGTCCTGGCTGTTGCCTACGCCAGTGTGAACGCCTTCGCCGACCACGCCGAGTTCCTTAATTATGTCAGCGTTTTCCGAGTAGCCGCTAAACCAGTGATCAAAGTCTTCGACATCGTGTCGCACATATAGTCTGAACATCTTGGCCTCCTATGAGTGATCCATGGCCCGACGCTAGGCACGGCGTTACAGCCTGCCTAGCCTTTCAATTCGCGCACCGCTCTGCAATAATGCAGAGCATGGATATCAGCGACTGGGGCGATCTGAGGATATTTTTGGCCGTGGTGCGCGGCGGCTCAACCCTTGCGGCGTCAAAGGCGCTTGGAGTGAACCAGACAACCGTCAGCCGCCGCATCGACGCGCTGGAGCAAAAACTTGGGATGGCGCTTTTCGACCGCGACACGCGCGGATTTCATCCAACTGCCGAAGGCAAGGCGCTTTTGGATAAATCCGAAGCGGTCGAGCAAGCGGTGTCGTCGTTCGCCAAACATGCCAAGACAATCAGCCGGTCCACGACCGGTGTTATCCGCGTCACCGCAGCGTCGGCGACTTTTGACGTTTTTATCGCGCCTTTCATAAACGCCCACCTTGCGCGCGACCCGCATATCCAAATTGATTACGTTTCCAGCGATTGCTTCCTCGACCTCGGAGCAGGCGAGGCCGACATCGCTTTTCGCGCGACATCCCGCATCGACGGCGACCGGCTGATCGTGCGCCGGTTACCTGACTTCAAATGGTCGGTCTATTGCAACCGTGATTATGCGGACAACCACGGCGTGCCCGCAAGCGCTGCGGACTTAAGAAACCACAAGGCGATCGTCTTTGGCGGGGAGTTGGAGAACATCATCCCGCAGACATGGTTCGCTCAGCAGATAGACCCGGTGAAGATTGTCGCCCGGTGCAACAGTTTGACCAACATGCGGGCAGCGATCAGCAACGGCATTGGCGTTGGCGTGTTGGCATGCGCGTTGGCGCAATTCGATCCGCAATTGGTCCGCTGCATGCCTCCACCGCCGGAAATGTCCGATCCGTTCTGGATCGTTATCGCGCCGGGTGCCTACCGCAGGCCCGAGGTGCGCAAGTTTGTCAAGCATTCTGCTAAAACGATCCCAGCTAGAATGGCGGAACTACAAGGCCCGGCAGACGATTTTTCTTGATGTGAAAAGGCCGGAGATTTCCCGACCCTGCTCGCTTGGATTCTGACGACCCTTTTGACTGGCGCGCGTATAGGTGGTTTGGCGGCGTGTGGCAAGGGCGAAGAACTGACCAACGCGCCAGCAGCCCCGCTCGGTAAATTTCTCCGGAATTCAACTCGTGCTTCGCCCTCCCCTAGTGGGAAGCGGCAGTGGCGGGGCGCTTTTCTGCACGACGGCGCCACAGATATTTAGCGCCCGGCGGTCGATTGCGTCCAAATTCCTGACTGGTTTTCACTGCACGCCCTGTTAAGCCCCAAAACCGCCAAGCGAGCCATACGCGAGCCATACTGGTAGTATCATTATGATTCACCGCGTTAGCCATGACTCCACTGTTTTTGGCGAAAATCGCCGCGATTCCGGAGCACCGAATCGCCACCGCTCACCTGGGGTCAATTTGCCCCGAACTTCGCCGCAACCACTTCAACCGCCGCCCGCACCGCGTCTTCGATTGTCATCTCTGACGTATCCAAAATCACCGCATCGACCGCCTGCCTCATCATAGGCGCCGCCGCGCGCCCGCTGTCGCGCGCATCGCGCACCTTCAAATCGTTCTGAACTTGCTCCAGACTGATCTCAGTTCCCTTGGCCGTCAGCTCTTCAAACCGCCGCCGCGCCCGAACCCCGTCCGCCGCCGTAACGAACAGTTTCACCTCGGCGTCCGGGCAAATCACCGTGCCAATATCGCGCCCATCCAGCACCGCGCCTCCAGATTGGTGGGCGATATCCCTTTGAAATTCCACCAGCAATTCACGCACCATCGCGTTCGCCGCAACGCCTGATGCGGCCTGCGCAACCTCGGGCGCGCGCAAATCATCGCGCTCCAGATCGTCCGGTGACAGTGATCTTGCCGCCGCCACCGGGTCGATCCCGTCCAGCGACTTGCGCGCCACTGCCCGGTACAGCAGCCCGGTATCCAGATGCGCAAACCCGAAATGCGCCGCCACAGCCTTGGCAATGGTGCCTTTGCCGGCCGCCGCCGGGCCGTCTATGGCCACCGTAAATCTGGCAACTCGCGGTTCAGCCATTTCGGCGTTTCCACATAACAAACAACCATTTAGCCAAGCCCAGCAGAAGCAAAACAAACGCCACCGTGGCCAGAATCGACTTCATAACAGTCGCGCTGCTGGCCGCCGCGATGATGTCAGCCGTCACGCTTTCGGGCGGCATTGCCAGCATCGCCCCGACACGCAAGTTTTCCAGATAATCAAAGATCGCAGTCCCGCTCGGAATTGCCGAAAACACCACACGCGCCGCGTTGCCCGCCCTGGGAAACGCCCAAAACAATGCGAACACCAAGTTCAGCGCCAGCAGCGCCGGATAGGCCGTGTCCAGCCGGTGCGGAAGCCCGACGTAAAGCGCCCGGCCATCGTCATTCAACGCCGCAAGGAACGCGCGCGCCTGCGCCTCGGAATAGCCCGCAGGACGCAGATCAAATGCCTGCAATCCGCCTGCCGAGGCGGCGATTTCGGGCAATGTCCAAAGCGCCATAAACAGGTAAACCATTGTCGTTGCTGCAAAAAGCAGCCCATATGCAAGCCTGCGGCCGGTCATTGGTTTTTGCGCACAATCTGCGCGCCAAGATCGGTCATCAATGCTTCAAAGGTCGGAAACGACGTCACGATCGGCCCGCCATCATCGATGCTGACCGGCTTTTTCGCAGCCATTCCAAGGCACATGAACGCCATCGCAATCCGATGGTCCAGATCGGTCGCGCAGGTGCCACCACCGGGCACGCCGGTCGGCCCCAGCCCGTGAACCGTCAGCGTATCTTCGTCTTCCTCAACAGCCACCCCACACGCCTCCAGCCCGCGCGCCATCGCGTCGATCCGGTCGCTTTCCTTGATGCGCAGCTCCTTGACACCGCGCATCACCGTCGTGCCCGATGCATTCGCCGCCACCACCGCCAGGATCGGATATTCGTCAATCATGCTGGCGGCGCGGTGGGCCGACACCACGACGCCAGTCATGTGTGACGCACGCACCCGCAAATCCGCCACCGGCTCGCCACCTTCGTTGCGTTGATTTTCAAAGGAAATATCGGCACCCATCTCGACAAGCGTCGCATGCAATCCGCGGCGCGTCGGGTTCTGGCTGACCCCGGGCACCAGGACGTCGGACCCCTCGACAATCAACGCCGCACAAACCGGAAACGCCGCCGAAGACGGATCGCGCGGCACCGCAATGCTTTGCGGCACCAGCTCCGGCTGCCCGGTCAGGGTAATGATGCGCGCCTCTGCGCTGTCTTCAATAGAAACCTCCGCTCCAAACCCGGCCAGCATCCGTTCGGTATGATCGCGCGTCGCGATCTTCTCAGTCACCACCGTCTGCCCCGGCGCATTCAGCCCGGCCAGAAGCACCGCAGATTTCACCTGCGCCGAGGGCACCGGAACCTCATAGCGCACCGGCACCGGTTCGTCCGTTCCGACAATGGTGATCGGCAACCGCCCGCCCTCGCGGCCATGAAAACAAGCGCCAAACAGCGCAATCGGATCGATTATCCGCGCCATCGGGCGCGCCCTGAGCGACGCATCCCCGGTAAAAGTCGCCGATATTCCGGTTGTCGCCATTGCCCCCATGATCAGCCGAACCCCGGTGCCGGAATTGCCGCAATCAATCACATCCGCAGGCTCGCCAAAGCCGCCAACACCAACGCCATGCACGGCCCATTCGCCGGGACCAAGCTGGCGAACCTCAGCCCCAAAGGCCCGCATCGCCGCTGCCGTATCCAGAGCATCCTGACCCTCAAGCAAGCCGGTTATATGGGTTTCACCAACCGCCAGCGCCCCCAGGATCAACGCGCGATGCGAAATCGACTTGTCACCCGGAACCTCCACCACGCCCCGCAAAGGGCCGCATCGGCGCGATGTCATCGGGATCGGGTTCGCCTGCGCAGACATGGAAATTCCTTCATAACATTGCAAGCGCGGTGATAACCCAAGCCCAACGCAAAGGTCCACATGCTCGCTTCCTTTTTGGCCGGGGCTCCGCCCGTTCGTTCGCTGAGGGCTCCGCCCGTTTGAACCTGAAACGATCCCCCGGATCGTTTCCGAGACGGTCCAAACCCCCCGCCGGAGGCTCAGACCCTAACGCCGTGCAAAGGTCAAATAATACGGCACCCGGCCCGCGCGCAGCGCTTTTTTTTCCCAACGTGTAGCCAGCCAGCCGTCCCAGGGTTTGCGCCAATCCGCGGCACACTCAGTCAACCACGCAAACCCGTGGCCGGGCACCTGCTCCAGCGTTTGGCGCACGAAATCCGGAATGTCGGTGGCCACCCTGAACAGTGCGCCTGGTCGCAAGACCCGTGCCAGCGGCTGCAGATATTCCGGCGTTACGAACCTGCGGCGATGATGCCGCAGTTTTGGCCAGGGTTCGGGGTAAAGCAAAAATGCCCGGTCGACCGAGGCCTTTGGCAGCACGTCAAACAGGTCGCGCACATCGCCCGGATACACCGTGATATTGTGCAAACGCGCCTGCCGGACTTTGATCAGCAGCATCGCCACGCCATTGATGAAAGGCTCGCACCCGATGATTTCCGTGTCCGGATTCGCCGCCGCCTGATGCACCATATGTTCGCCGCCGCCAAATCCGATGTCCAGCCAGACTGGCCTGCCATGAAACCGCCTGGCCATATCCAAGGGCACCCGGCCCGGGTTCAGATCCCGGTCAACCGGCCCTGGTGACAACGCCGCAAGATCGCTGCTGAGACTTTCGCGCTGGCTTTTGCGCAAAGTCTTGCCATGCCGGCGGCCATAATAATTGCGCCAGCGCGCATCTGACGGCAGAACCCCGTGGGTCATGATTGCTGCGCCCAGAACATGATGGACCTTCTCGGACGACAGAGGTTCTGGGTCAAGTCCGGGACGCTGCCGGATCAGATCGCAGATTTAATTGCTTCAGCCAGATCAGTTTTTTCCCAGCTGAACCCGCCGTCAGCCTGCGGTGGCCGGCCAAAATGACCGTAAGCGGCGGTGCGCTGGTAGATCGGCCTGTTCAAATTCAGATGCGCACGAATGCCGCGCGGCGTCAGGTCCATGACCCGACCAATTGCCTGTTCAATTGAGGCCGGAGCCACCTCGCCCGAGCCAAAAGTATCCACGTAGATCGACAACGGCCTGGCCACACCGATGGCATAGGACAGCTGGATCAGGCAGCGGTCCGCCATGCCAGCCGAGACGATGTTTTTCGCCAGATAGCGCGCAGCGTAAGCCGCAGACCGGTCGACCTTGGTCGGATCCTTGCCCGAAAACGCCCCACCGCCATGCGGGGCTGCGCCGCCATAGGTGTCCACGATGATCTTGCGCCCGGTCAGCCCGGCGTCACCGTCCGGCCCGCCAATGACAAAGGTTCCGGTCGGGTTCACCCACCACTCGGTCTTTTCGGTGATCCAGTCCTTGGGCAATACTTCGCGAATGTAAGGCTCTACAATGGCGCGAATATCATCGGATGTCTGGTCTTCGCTGGCGTGCTGCGTCGACAGCACGATCGACGTGACTTCAACCGGCTTTCCATCCTCATAGCGCAGCGAAAGCTGTGATTTCGCGTCCGGCCTGAGGCTCGGTTCCTGGCCACTTTTTCGCGCGTCCGCAAGGCGGCGCAGAATCGCGTGCGCATACAGGATCGGTGCAGGCATCAGCTCGGGTGTTTCGGTCGTGGCGTAGCCAAACATGATGCCCTGATCGCCGGCGCCCTCGTCCTTGCTTGCAGACGCATCCACGCCCTGGGCAATATGCGCAGACTGTCCGTGCAGGTAGTTCGACACTTTCAAAGTGTTCCAATGAAACTTGTCCTGTTCATAGCCGATGTCGCGCACACAGGCGCGCGCGATGGCATCGATCCGCTCCATATGGTCAGCCAGCTTGTCCTTGTCGGACAGGCCGACCTCGCCGCCGATCATTATCCGGTTGGTGGTTGCAAATGTTTCGCAGGCGACGCGGGCTTCGGGCTCTTCGGCCAGAAACGCATCCAGCACGGCATCTGAAATTCGATCGCAAAGCTTATCGGGGTGCCCCTCGGAAACCGATTCCGAAGTGAAAATATAGTTCTGGCGTGACATTGAATTTGCTCCACTACAATTTCCTCGCCACGTCAGGAAGCCGTTGTGACGATTGCATTCAGCCGGGGTAACCGCGCATTGGGCGCTGGTCAATCGGTATTGTTACGTCTGAGACGCAGCACCGAAAAAACCACGAACAATAGCAGCAACACGGTCGGTATGTCGCCGGTTTTCCAGTAGATCGTGGCTGGCAGCGCGCTTGGAAGTCTCACGTCGATGCGACCGGCCACGCCAAGCGGCATCATATCCACAACCCGCCCGCGCCCGTCTATGACAGCCGAAATTCCGGTGTTGGCGACCCTGACCATTGGCAGGCCGAACTCGATCGTGCGGGCCCGGGCTTGCGCGAAATGCTGTTGCGGGCCTGA
This sequence comes from Paracoccaceae bacterium, assembly GCA_965237505.1. Taxonomy (GTDB): domain Bacteria; phylum Pseudomonadota; class Alphaproteobacteria; order Rhodobacterales; family Rhodobacteraceae; genus NVTR01. The sequence goes on from CBDEFR010000009.1 coordinate 698,453, forward strand.
AAAGGCGCCAAACCAGGCGTCGTTGGTAATCAGCAATAGCCAATCAGGACGCGCGCTCGTGCGCCGAAGCTCATGGGGGAAAATCGCCTCGTAGCAGATCAGCGGCAGCGCCACGCCCAGATCGCCCAGGTCCAGCCTTCGCGGCCCATTGCCGACACTGTAGCCGCGGCCAAACTGGCCCGCCAAGGTTTTCAGGCCCAGCCGGTTCAGCAACCCGGCACCAGGCAGGTATTCGCCAAATGCCACCAAATGCTGCTTGTCATAGACATCTGCGATTGTGCCGTCGCGCCCAAGCACCGCAAGACTGTTGAACGCCTGTTCGCCGTCAAACCGCTGCGCGCCGACGATCACCGGAACCTCACCGGCCGCGCTGGTGATTTCCCAAAACGGAGCTTCCGGATCGTTTAGAAGAAACGGCACCGCCACCTCGGGCCAGATAACCAGATCTGGGGCCGATGTAGCGGATTGGCGGGTCAGCTCGAGCTGGCGCTCATAAAAAACCGGGATCATTTCAGGATCCCACTTTTGGCGCTGGTCGGCGTTCGGTTGGATCAGGCGCACGACAGGTGACGTATGCCCGTCAACGGCGGGCAGTGACGATTGTATCATCGCCCCTAGGCCGACGGCGACAACGAAACCAATGGTGCAGGCCAGCAATCCGGCAATGCGACGCCTGGCAAGGCTGATGCCGAACGTGGAACACAACAACAACGTGGCAAATGTCAGCCCATGCGGCCCAATATATGCAGCCATTTGGTAGACCGGCGTGTCGATCCAAATGTATGAGCTGAGCGCCCAGGGAAATCCGGTAAACAGATAGGCACGCAGCAGCTCGGCTATCGTCAGGCAGACCGGGAATGCCAGGGCGGCGGCAATATCTCTGCCTGCCGCCAGCTTTTTGGCGAGCCAAAAACTTGCCGCCCAGACACCGCCGAATGCGGCGGCCATAAAAAACAATGCAAATGGCGCCATCCAGCCATGCGCGGCGACATCAACCAGAAACGGCTCGACAATCCAGAAAATCGCAACTGTGGCAAAAGCAGACCCAACCAGCCAGCCCCGCCAGGCGGCCTGACGCGGGTCGCCCGCTACCACTCCCCAAAACATTGCCAGGCAAAGCGAAGGCAAGGCCAACCAAATGATCGAAAACGGCGCCTGTCCCAAGCCGAACCCGGCGCCGGCTGCCAATGCCACTGCATGCGCGCGCGCACCAGACGTCCCGGCCAAACGATCAACCCATGAGGGGCTGCTGTCAGCCATCCTTTGGTGAATTCGGCACCCGGACCCGCAGGCGCATGATCCGCCTCGGATCGGCATCGACCACTTCAAATTCCAGGCCCTTTGGGTGCAGAACGATTTCGCCCCTTGCAGGAACCCGCCCGGTCAAGACGACGACCAAGCCACCTAGCGTGTCGATTTCTTCGTCACTGTCGGGGCCGACCAACCGCACCCCGATCTCGGCTTCAAATTCGTCCAGCGGGGTTTTGGCCTGTGCCAGATAGCAGCCGGGCTTTTCCTGGATCCAGGATTGCCCCTCGATTATGTCGTGTTCATCCTCAATCTCGCCGATGACCTGTTCGATCAGGTCTTCGATGGTCACCAACCCATCAACACCACCATATTCATCAATGACCAAAGCCATATGAATCCGCTCGCCCTGCATCTTCTGCAACAGCACCCCAATGGGCATAGAAGGCGGCGCAAACAACAACGGACGCACCATTTTGCGCAAGTTGAACCGTGGGCCTTTGCCGTTGAACCCATGTTTCAGTGCCAAGTCTTTCAGGTGGATCATCCCGATCGGTGTGTCGAGCGTCCCGGTGTAAACCGGCAGGCGCGTCAGTCCGCTGTCGCGGAAAACTTTGACCAGATTATCCTTTTTGATATTCGTCGGCACCGAGATTATGTCGGCCTTGGGCACTGCCACGTCTTCCAGACGCATGCGCCGCAAGTTGACCATGCCAGGCAGGAACGGCGCTGCGTCAGCACCATTACCGGTTCGCTCGGGCTTGTTTTCTTGAACCTCGTCGTCGTCCGAGGGGCTAAGGGCACCGATTATCCGGCCAAAAAAGCCGCGTTGCCGTTTGTTGTCTGGATCGCGCGCGCTTTGCGCTGCGTCAGAAGATCCGTCGTCCGTGTCGCCCATTTTTCCTTTCCAATGTTCGGGCAAAGACGCCCTAGTTACCTCTATATGGGTCTTCGATCCCCAATGTGGCAAGTACCTCTGCCTCCAGACTCTCCATCATAGTCGCATCTTTGTCGTCAATGTGGTCATACCCCAACAAATGCAAGGTTACATGAACAAGCAGGTGGGTGACGTGGTGGGGCAGCGTTTTGCCAGCCGCTTGCGCTTCGCCATGACAGGTTTCAAACGCTATCGCGATGTCGCCCAGTTCTTGGGGCAAACCGCTGCCCCCGTGGCCCGCCTTGATGGCAAATCCGCTGGTGTCCGCAGGCGTTCGAATTTCTGTGGGCCATGACAAAATATTAGTAGAAACCGGATTTTCCCGAAACTCGGCGTTCAAAGTCGCGATCCGCGCATCATCGCAACCCAGAAGGCTGATCGCAAAATTCGCAGGCGCAAGCCCAAGATGCGCAAGCGTCGCCATGCAGGCCCTATTGGCCAAGGCACCAAGCCCGACTTCCGCCCATCTGTCATCCGCGATAATCAATTCGACAATTTCAGCCATTTTCGTCGGCGTCGTATGCCTCGATTATTCGGGCCACCAGCGGGTGACGAACCACATCCTTAGAGGTCAGATAATTGAAACTGATCTTGTCGATGGATTTCAACAGACGTTCTGCGTCCATCAGTCCGCTGGTCGCCCCGCGCGGCAGGTCCACCTGGCTGGGGTCGCCAGTGACGACCATGCGACTGCCCTGGCCCAACCGGGTAAGAAACATTTTCATCTGCATCGTCGTCGCGTTTTGCGCTTCATCCAGTACCACAAAAGCATTTGACAACGTGCGCCCGCGCATGAAAGCCAGCGGCGCAATCTCTATGCGTTTTTCATCGATCAGTTTGGCCATTTGCTTGCCGGGCAGAAAATCGTGCAACGCGTCATAAAGCGGCTGCATGTAGGGGTCGACCTTGTCGCGCATATCTCCGGGTAGAAAGCCCAAGCGTTCGCCCGCCTCTATCGCCGGCCGCGACAGGATGATCCGGTCAACATCGCCGCCGATGAACAGGTTCACGCCAACTGCCACGGCCAGGTATGTCTTGCCGGTTCCCGCCGGACCGATGCCAAATGCCAGCTTGTTTTCAAACAGTGCCTGAACGTATGTATGCTGCGCCTCGCTGCGCGGCTCGACGGTCATTTTCCGGGTCTTGATCTCTATCCGCCCGCCATTGAACATTTCCAGATTGGCTGCGCTGCCCGCTGGCGCACCGTTTTCGGCGGTTCCCATCCTTATCTCGCCGTCAATCGCGCCCGGATCGATGGACCGGCCCGCTTCCAGTTTGGCGTAAAGCGTTTGCAGCACTGCTGCAGCCTGTCCACGCACGCCGCCGCCGCCAACAACCGCAAGCTGGTTTCCGCGCCGAACGATCTGAACATCAAGGGCATGCTCAATCTGGGCAAGATTTCGATCAAACTCGCCGCAAAGGTCAATCAAAAGGCGGTTGTCGGGAAATTCCAGAAGTGTTTCGTGAACATCGTCTGGTGATTGTGGCGGTGTAACTGCACTGATTCCCAATAATATCTCCGTTTCTGATGCCCTTGGATCAATGGTGCCAATTAGGACGCGGCGGGGCAAGCCACAAGCGGCAATTGTCACGATATTGGCACAATATCAGCGTGGAATCGAAAAATTGCAGCCGTTTTCACGAAAATTCACACAAATATCAAATTGGGTCGCTAATCGGCGAGCCGCTTTTGAAGCCGCCGATGGCGGTATTGGCCAGTGCCGGGCCGGAACACACCGGCTTGCCTTCGCGGTCGAGGCGTTGCGACAGGTAGCCCTCAATTCCGTCGTCAATGATCCAATGATCGCAGCCGTTTGGATCAATCCATACCCCGGCTTTCAATTCGCTCAGATGCTTGGAATCGATATACCTGTCAACGGTTTTGTCGACCTTGTCGACAAATAAAAGTTCGCAGCCCGAAACCAGCAATGCCGCCGGAATAACCGTCAAAAAAATGCGAACTCTCATGCTCACCCCTAATGCATGCAAATAACTTCGACGCGGCGGTTCATGGCCCGCCCGGCTGCAGTTTGGTTTGATGCCTTGGGCAGGCGCTCGCCATAACCGCGCACATCAATGACATCGGCGCCTGCGGCCTTTGCGACGCTCGCCACCGCAGATGCGCGGCGCCGGGACAGGCGCATATTATAGGCATCGCTGGCGTGGCTGTCGGTATGGCCCGCAATGATAAAGGATTTGGCATCGACCTAGCGAAAGAAGTTTTCCAGCCGGGCGCGGTTCGCGGCATTGATTTTAAATCGATCCGTTGCAAACAGCTGGTCCGAACCCAGCACTGCGCAGGTATTTCCGGTGCGGCAGACCGGGCGTCCATCGCGGGTCACATGAGGCGTCATATAGCCCTCCCAGCCGTCATCCATGACCCAATGTTCGCAGCCATCCGGATCAACCCAGATCGCCGGAACATATTTTTCGCCTTTGACCACTCGCCCGCCACTGCCAGTGTCGGCAGTTCCCGCTGCCACGGTTACGCCTGTCGTCATGACTACCGTCAGAAATATTGACAAAAATACACGCGCCGCCGCTCGCGCATTCACAATCACCAGTTTCATACCAACTCCTATGACACTTCCGTCGTCAAAGTTTTGCTGTGCAGGCAAGAACCACACACACTATGTGGCGCGTGTTAGCAAATTTCGTGGAAATGCAAAAGCCCAATCACTAAATGTGGTGAAAATCTCAGTCTGTTCTTTGGAATCGTCCAAACATCAAGGAAAAACACCCCATATCAATGCGCTAGGCTACCGGCCAGCGAATTTGCCTCGCTTCGGGTGATCTGAACTCTTTGAATGTGCCCGATCAGGGCGCGCTCATCAGTGACATGCACCGCGTGCAAATGTTCGGACTTCCCGACAAGTTGGCCCGCCAGCCGCCCCTGCCTCTCAAAAAGAACCGAGACGTCGCGCCCGACCATGTTGTTTTGCGCCGCCCGTTGTTGACTGTTCAGTAAGGCCTGCAACCGGTCCAGGCGATCTGATTTCTCGGCGTCATCAACTTGCGCCTTTTCAGCCGCAGGCGTCCCGGGCCGCGGCGAATATTTGAACGAGAACGCCTGTCCGTAGTTCACCGCCCCAACCAGCGCCATTGTGTCGGCAAAATCGCTTTCAGTTTCGCCGGGAAAGCCAACGATGAAATCGCCCGACATCAGAATGTCAGGCCGCGATGCACGGATCCGCTCGATCAGCCGCAGATAATGTGTGGCCGTATGCCCACGGTTCATCGCTTTCAGAACCTTGTCGCTGCCAGACTGCACCGGAAGATGCAGATACGGCATCAGTTTCTCACACTCACCGTGCGCGGCGATCAGATCGTCGCTCATGTCTCTGGGATGACTGGTGGTGAAGCGAATGCGCTCAAGCCCGTCAACTTTTGCCAGCTCCCGGATCAGCTGCGCCAGCGACCACTCGCCATCCTCAGCCACCCCATGATAAGCATTCACGTTCTGCCCCAGCAGGGTAATTTCGCACACGCCGCGTTCGACCAGATCGCGCGCTTCGCTGATAATGCGCACCACGGGCCGGGAAACCTCGACGCCGCGGGTATAGGGCACCACGCAAAACGCACAAAACTTGTCGCAGCCTTCCTGCATCGTCAAGAACGCCGTCGGCCCGCACGCGGCCTTGGGGCGGCTTGGCAGATGATCAAACTTGTCTTCCGGCGGGAAATCAGTGTCCACCACTTTGGCCCCGGAGCGTATCTGCGCCGCCATCGCGCCCAATCGATGGTAGCTTTGCGGCCCGACAACCAGGTCAACCATCGGCTGGCGGCGGATAATCTCTTGGCCTTCGGCCTGCGCCACGCACCCAGCCACGGCGATTTTCAATTCAGGCTTGGCCGCTTTCAGTTTTTTGAACCGGCCAAGTTCGGAATAGACCTTTTCGGCGGCTTTTTCACGGATGTGGCAGGTGTTGAGCAGGATCATGTCGGCGTCATCCGGGACTTCTGTCGCGACATATCCCGACGTCGCCAGCGCCTCGGCCATCCGCTCGCTGTCATAGATATTCATCTGACAGCCGTAGGTTTTGATGAACAGTTTCTTAGTGTCCGGCATATGCCTAAGTCCTGGCGCGGTATCAGGTTCGCGTTCCTACTAGGGAACGGCGCGATCTGCAACGCTTGCATTTTCTGAGTTTCATGGGATTTTCACCATAACTGGCGACAGAGGGCCATGACCGAGCGGATGCAATACGACAGCCTAAAGGATTTCTTGGCAACCGGGCAGGTCGCACTGTCGGCCGGCCCGGTTGCGTTGATCCTGGCAGAAGATCTGATTGAGGTCGACACCACGATCCGCCACCATCAGATGTCTGGCTTTCAGTCCGTTGTGGTTTTCGCACCTGTTGAGTGGCAGCCGCCCGAAGACTTGTTAGAGACCAGCTACATTGTCCGCCATGACATGACCGCCGACAACGCGACCGAGCGCGTGATAAATGCGGTCATCGATGCAGCGCCCGGGGTCTGGTTTTATTATTGCTACAACGCTGAATATCTGTTCCATCCCTTTTGGGCACCTCGATTTATTGACCTTCTGAGGGCATATTATGCCTGATTTCGGTTCTATCGGCCATCGGCACGCTGGGTTTTAGGTGGTCAGTCTCGATCCTTAATCCGCGCCGGGCATTGGTGGCGCAGATCGCCACAGCATCCTCGTGTTTTCATACCGGGAATGGGTTTAGGCGGTGCAACTGGCCAAGCCGCCGGATGTTGTAGGCAAGGTTCTTCATCCCGATCCTGGCCCTGGCCCGCGCCAGACCGATGGTTCGCACCAGCGTGCCACCCATGTCGTTCGCCTGCGCGCCGAACACATGCTCGACACGGACACGAACCGAGGATTTCGTCCTGTTGCTTTTCATTGCCTGTTCGGTCAGAGGCCTGCCCCGTTTGCCCTTGTGGTGGATGCGGCTTGTCAGTCCTCTTGCCCTGAGCTTCGCCTCGATTTCTTCCGACCGGTAGGCCGCATCTGCCCAGACCCTGGAGGCGGTGTTGCCGCGCATCAGCAACTCATCCACCACCTGGCTGTCGTGAACGGCAGCGCCCGTGACGTGATAGCGCCGGATCAGTTTGTGCTTACGATCGACATTCACATGGTTCTTGTAGCCATAGTGGCTTTTGCCGTGCTTTTTGGTCCAGCGTGCATCAACGTCCTTCTGTGATCGCTTGGCAGGCTTGTTTTCCCAGTCTTCCGGCACCTCGCCACCCTTGATCGCCGCGTTTTCCGCGCGCGTGTTGTGGTTGCGCGGCACCGGCACGATGGCCGCGTCCAGTATCTGGCCGCCCCGTGCAATGTAGCCCTGCCGCGCCAGATGTCCGTCAAAGAGTTTGAACAAATCATCCACCTTGCCCGCCTGCGCCAGCGCCTCGCGATACAGCCACACGGTCTTTGCGTCCGGCACCCGGTCACCAAGACCAAGACCCAGAAAACGCATAAACGAAAGCCGGTCCCGGATCTGGTATTCGACCTGATCGTCCGAAAGGTTGTAAAGCGCGCTCAGAACCAGGGTTTTGAACATCAGTACCGCGTCCATCGGCTTGCGCCCCGCGCGTGATTTCCGCTCACTTTCAGGCTTGCGCCAGACCTGCTCCAGAAGCGGGCGTAACTCTTCCCACGGTACAACTGCATTGATCTCGACCAGCGGGTCCTTCTTCGCATCCAGGCTCTCGTAACGATCTGAAAGATCAAAAAAGCCCATCTGTGCCATGACTGCCATCCCTCCGCCGCATCATCCTGCAAATCTACAGCGCGTTCACGCCAGATGCAATTTATAGAGGTGCCCTTTTGTGAAACGCGCAGCATTTCCGAAATGCTGACCTTTCATACCGAAGAGCGGCGCGATGCGGTGCTTATACCAACGGCCCCAGATTTGACTCAAGGGGATTCCCACGAGCGGCGTGATCTGATTCAGTGGCATCAAGGCAAGGGAGGCTTTGATGGCAGTAAGGATTACGCGCAAAGACAAGTCCGCAGGCGAGCTTCGCCAGGAAGCGGCGCGGTGCCGGGATGGGAAAGCGGCGCGACGGTGTTGGCGATTGCCCTGGTTCTGGATGGGGTTGACCGCAAGACGGCGGCAGAAAACTGCGGCATGGATCGGCAGACGTTGCGGGATTGGGCCCACCGTTACAATGCGGAGGGCGTGTCGGGCCTGTTCAACCGTCGCCCGCCGGATCCACCCTGTCTGCTGAGCGCGGCACAGAAGGAGGAGTTGGCGGAAATGGTTCGGGCGGGTCCCGACCCCGAAACCGATGGGGTTGTGCGCTGGCGGCGCATTGATCTGAAACGCAAGATCGAAGAGCGCTTCGGCGTCACCATGCATGAGCGAACTGTTGGCAAACAATTGGCAAGCCTGGGCTTTCGGCGTCTGTCGGTGCGCCCGCAGCATCCGAAATCCGACCCGGATGCACAGGAGGCTTTTAAAAAAACTTCGCCGCAGAGGTAGAAGCAGCCTTGCCGGAAACAGCCCGCAGCAAGCCCCTGGAGATATGGTTTCAGGATGAAGCGCGGGTTGGCCAGCAGGGCACGCTCACCCGTATCTGGGCCGAGCGTGGAACACGCCCCCGTGCCCCGCGCGACACCCGCTATATCTGGAGCTACATTTTCGGCGCCGTCTGCCCGGAACGGGCTGAAGCGGCCGCTCTGATCATGCCACATGCCGACACACAGGCCATGAGCGCGCATCTCGCCGAGATCGCTAAAACCGTCGCATCGGGCGCACATGCCCTTCTCATTCTGGATGGCGCTGGCTGGCACGGTTCGGCAGAGCTGGAGGTACCCGACAACATCACCCTGCTCAAACTCCCGCCCTATTCCCCTGAACTCAACCCGATGGAAAATGTGTGGGCTTATCTGCGTGCCAACAAGCTCGCCATATCCGTCTTCGACAATTATGAGCAGATCGTCGACAGGTGTTGCGAAGCATGGAACTTCTTTGCAAACGACAAAACCGCAATCACGTCAATCACTACCAGACAATGGGCCAAAACGGTCAACGACTAGGGCCGTTGGCATTATACCAAGGGCCATTATGCGTGACTCTTTTGGGATTCCCTTTTCGTCTCGGTTGTGATTCGCTTCTGCTACAAGCAGGAGAGACCCATGACAGTTGCGGTTACACGGTTGGATTTATCGGCGAGGGACCTTCGCGCGTCGGCGGCGAGGTCAACGGATGCGAAGGCAGTGCGGAGGATGTTGGCGATTGCGTTGGTTATGGAAGGGTCGGACCGCGCGTCGGCGGCGCGGAGCTGCGGGATGGACCGGCAAACCTTGCGCGACTGGGTGTATCGTTACAATGCCGGGGGGCTTGCGGGCCTGTCGAACCGCACGGCACCAGGGCGCACGCCTTACCTGAGCGCCGCGCAGAAGGCGGAACTTTCCGAGATCGTTCGCGCGGGTCCTGACCCTGAGATGGACCGCGTGGTGCGTTGGCGGCGTATCGACCTGAAACACCTGATCAAAGAGCGCTTCGGTGTTGTCATGCATGAGCGCACGGTAGGCAAACAGCTTGCCGAACTTGGGTTCAGGCGGCTTTCGGTGCGCCCCGCACATCCTCAATCGGATCCGGCCGCACAGGCGGCGTTCAAAAAAAAACTTCGCGCAGCTGGTAGCGGCGGCACTGCCGCCTGAAGCCCGCGGCAAACCACTGGAAATCTGGTTCCAAGATGAAGCGAGGATCGGACAGCAGGGAACGCTCACCCGTGTTTGGGCCAGGCGCGGAACCCGCCCGCGCGCGCCACGTGATACTCGCTACAAATGGGCTTACATATTTGGAGCCGTCTGTCCGGAACGCGCCGCTGCCGCCGCCCTCGTCATGCCCTTTGCCGATACGCAGGCGATGAATGAACACCTCGCCGAAATCGCCAAACCCGTCGTTCCAGGGGCACATGCCGTAATCGTGCTTGATGGCGCAGGCTGGCACGGTTCAAAGGCACTATGCACCCCCGACAACATCACACTTCTCCCCCTGCCGCCATACGCGCCGGAACTCAACCCGATCGAAAACGTCTGGGCCTACCTGCGCGCCAACAAACTCGCCATCTCCATCTTCGACAGTTACGACCACATCGTCGAGAAGTGCTGCGACGCGTGGAACTTCTTCGCCGAAGACAAAGAGACCGTTCAAAACATAACCTCACGCGAATACGCAAAAAGCGTCATTCTATAAGGCCGTTGGTATTAGCTATGTCATCGACCTTTATGCGGCCGATCTGGGCGACAACCCGCTAGCCGTTTCGCTGGAAAGCGCGTATCTGGACAAGTCCGGCTATTATGCGCTCGCCCGCGCGGACCCGGAACAAAATGACCATCCAAAAGAGCGGCAACTCAACTTTTTCGGGGGTTTGCGCTGGCGCTACGAAGAGCACATTCCAGAAGCACGGCGCCGGATTGACCGGATTTCGCTGTTCAAAGCCAAGCCGGGGCTGAAGCTGCGCGCAGATCACACGTTCAATGACGAGGAATACAACACTTATTCCTGCCCCTGGCACCACAATATCACCGTCGCAACTGTTTCGTTTCGCACCGTCAAAGCCTTGAAAACAAATGCCGGTTCGACGTTCGATATTTCGACGTTCAAGTGGCACAACTCGACAGAGTTTCAGTGGAATTCGCAACAACTACTGGATTTGGGTCTGATGGAACCCGGTCAGTGGTTTTGACGGGGCGGCAAACTGCGACGCTTTCCAAAAAGCAATAACATGGGCGCGCAGGGCCGCATCATGAATTCAGGCTCGCCGCAACCGGATCACCACATCGACTTGTGTCACTTTGGTCCCGGCAGGCGTTTCCGGCAGGCGGGCAATTACCATCTGGTCTGCCGGTGCATCGGTAAGGCGCGCACTGTCTTCCCAGTAGAAATGCGGATGATCGTCGGTGCGGGTGTCAAAATGGCTCTTTGAGCCGTCCACGATCACTTCGCGCATAAGTCCCGCTTCGCAAAAGGCCCGAAGCGTGTTGTAAATCGTGGCCAGTGATACAGAGCCAAAAGAGTCGCGTGATGCCTCGTAAAGGCTTTCTGCGGTCACATGCCGGTTCTTGCCATCGCCGACCAAAAGTGCTGCCAACGCCACCCGCTGTCGCGTCGGCCGCAAACCGCCCTTTGTCAGCCAGCTTGTGCCACGTCTGATTTCCGCTTCAGTGATCTGCATCGCAATTATCCCGGTTCGTTTCCAATATAAGGCGCACTACCCGTGCGATTCAATTAGAAATCAACGATTGAGTGGCGATCTGACGCTATTGCCAGCGCCAAGAGACGGGTTATAGAGGGGTTCAGAGCAAAAAGACTGAAATACTGGGGTCTCGTCAAATGTCCGATTTTCCGAGCAGTTTTGACAAAGAAGGGCTGCTGCAATGCGCCCGTGGAGAGCTTTTCGGCCCCGGAAATCCGCAACTTCCCGAACCACCAATGCTGATGATGGACCGGGTCACCGAAATCAGTTCTGACGGTGGTTCTGCCAGCAAGGGCCATGTGGTTGCAGAATTCGATATTCACCCCGATCTTTGGTTTTTCAAATGCCATTTTCCCAACGATCCGGTACTTCCAGGCTGTCTGGGCCTGGATGCTCTGTGGCAATTGACCGGGTTTAATCTGGGTTGGCGCGGCATGCTGGGGCGCGGGCGTGCTTTGGGCGTTGGCGAGGTCAAATTGACCGGCATGGTGACGCCGAAAATAAATCTGATTACGTATCATGTTGATTTTACAAGAGTTATCGATCGCCGCCTCAAGATCGGCGTGGCCAACGGCAAGGTTTTTGCTGACGGCGATATGGTTTATGACGTCACTGACATGAGGGTCGCACTGGTCTCTGATTAAGACTTGTTCGCCAAAAAATAGGGAGTTTGCCAATGCGTCGCGTCGTGATCACCGGAATGGGTATCATTTCGCCGATCGGTAACAGCGCAAAGGATGTTGCCGACAGCCTGCGAATGGGCCGCTCCGGTATCCGCGCCGAGCCGCAATACACCGAACACGGGTTTCGCAGCCAGGTCGCCGGTGTTCCGCAGATTGATCTGGCGGAAAACATCGACAAGCGGCAGCTTCGCTTCATGGGGCCAACGTCGGCCTATGCATATTTGGCGATGCAGCAAGCGATTGCCGACAGCGGGCTGACCGAGGCCGAAGTGTCCAACGAGCGCACTGGCCTGATTGCCGGGTCCGGCGGACCGTCAACTTCGAACCTGTTCAACGCCCACAATATCGTCATCGAAAAAGGCGCGCCCAAACGGATGGGGCCGTTTATGGTGACCCGCGGTATGAGCTCGACCGTGTCGGCCTGTCTGGCGACTCCATTCAAGATCAAGGGCATCAATTATTCGATCACCTCGGCCTGCTCGACCAGCGCCCATTGTATTGGCAACGGCGTCGAGCAAATTCAGATCGGCAAACAGGACATCGTCTTTGCCGGTGGCGGCGAAGAAGTGGATTGGACGCTCAGTTGCCTGTTTGACGCCATGGGCGCGATGAGCAGCAAATACAACGACGCACCCGAAACCGCGTCGCGCCCGTTCGACGCAACCCGCGATGGGTTTGTTATCGGCGGTGGTGGCGGCATGGTGGTGCTTGAAGACCTTGACCACGCCAAGGCGCGTGGCGCCAAGATATACGCCGAGGTCACCGGCTACGGTGCCACGTCAGACGGCCATGACATGGTCGCTCCGTCCGGCGAAGGCGGCGAACGGTCGATGAGATTGGCCGCCGCCACGCTTGGCGACCGCACCGTGGACTACATCAACGCCCACGGAACCTCGACCCCGGCTGGCGATGTCATCGAGGTGGAAGCCGTGCGCCGGGTATTTGGCGATGATCACGCGCCTATCGGCTCGACCAAGTCGATGACTGGGCACAGCCTGGGCGCCACCGGCGTGCACGAAACGATTTATTCGCTGCTGATGATGCAGGGCGATTTCATTGCTCCGTCGATCAATGTCACCGAGCTTGACCCGGCGATCCGCGCTGGCGAGATCGTGACAGAGTTGCGCGAAAATGCCGGGCTGGACACAGTGCTGTCCAACAGCTTTGGGTTTGGTGGAACCAACGCCACATTGGCGCTGAGCAAATACCACGGGTAAGGCGTTATGGCGGATCTGATGCACGGCAAACGCGGCCTGGTCATGGGGATGGCAAACGAGCGCTCGATTGCCTGGGGCATTGCCAAAGTCATGGCCAATGAGGGCGCCGAACTGGCGTTCACTCATCAGGGCGAGGCCTTTGGCAGGCGCGTTGGGCCGCTGGCGGAAAGCGTTGGTTCAGACATATTGCTGGACGTGGACGTAACCAACGAGGCCTCGCTTGATCAGGCATTCGCCGCCTTGCGCGATAGATGGGACCGGCTGGATTTTGTCGTCCATGCCATCGCGTTTACCGACAAGGACGAGCTGACCGGCCGGTTCATCAACACCTCGCGCGAAAATTTCCTCAATTCGCTGGATATTTCCTGTTATTCGCTGATCGATCTGGCCCGTCGCGCCGCACCGATGATGACCCGGGGCGGCGCGATCCTGACCCTGACATTCGACGGATCGCGCGCCGTCATGCCCAATTACAACGTCATGGGGGTCGCCAAAGCGGCGTTGGAATCAGCCGTGCGGTATCTGGCCAATGATCTTGGCCCGGACGGTATTCGGGTCAATGCCATCGCTCCGGGACCGATGAAAACATTGGCAGGTGCGGCCATTGGCAGCGCGCGCAAGACATTCCGTCATGCCGAAGCCAATGCCCCGATGCGCGCCAATGCAACGCTTGATTCTATTGGCGGAACGGCGGCTTATCTGGCATCAGACTATGGCGCCAGCACCACTGGCGAAATCGTGCATGTGGACGGCGGCTATCATATCATGGGCATGCCAACACCCGAGAATCTGTAAACCGGAAACAGTCAGCGGCGCTGCGGCAAACTGTTCACGGATACTGTTAATCTTCAAGGCCAAATTGCGGCTAAACTGTGGCTGTGCCATTGTTCAGATGAGTATTTATTGGTGTTAAAAAGTGGCGAAATGATGTCAGTGTTTTTGTTGTTTTTGGCGGCGTTAATTTGTGTCGCGACATATTTTAGTCTGCGCAGCACCGCGCCAATCGGCGCCCCCATCACTTACTGCGGATTTGACGGCGTAAGCGTCCTGTTTGGCTTTGTGACATTCACACTGGCCGCGGCACCGCTTGGAACCGCGTTCGGATTTGACATTTTGGCATCGCTCATGTTGCACGAACTGGGGCATGTGCTGGCCTACCGGATGCTCGGACACAGCGAAACGCGGTTTCGGCTGGTGCCTTTGCTCACCAAATTACTGATATCCGACCAGCCATTGAAAACCGAGAGCGAAGCGTTCTTTGTGGCGCTCATGGGCCCCGCCTTCAGTCTGGCGCCGATGACATTGGCGGCGGCTCTTTCAGTCACATTGGCCAGCTCGATGCCTGAGTGTCTGATTCAAAACTCTACGCATGATTACAATGCCTTGCAATTTTACGCGTGAGGGTTCTGATATGTGCAACGAGTATCCATGCCTGTGAACTTGCGATGGATTTTTCCCAATCTTTGGCCAATCGTCGGCAGCGGTTGAGCCATGCGAAGGTGCGCTCGACGACCCATCTTCTGGGAATGACTTCGAAGCCTTCCGCAGTGTCGAAGCGCTTGACGATCTGGATTGTCCAGTCACCGATGCCTTCAAGAGCGTCGCGCAGCTTTGGTCCGGCATAACCGCCATCCGCAAAGATATGGCGCAAGTTTGGATGGGAATACCGGATGGATTTCAACACTTCCGGTGCGCCATCACGGTCTTGAATACCGGCGCTATGCACGACCAACCCAACCATAAACCCGAGCGTGTCGGTGACAATGTGGCGCTTGCGGCCCTTGGTTTTCTTGCCCGCGTCATAGCCCGAAATGCCACCGCTTTCCGTTGTTTTTATGGTCTGGCTATCAATGACACCAGCGGTGGGGCCGGGCTTCTTGCCATGAAACTCGCGCGCCGTCGCCACCAGAAAATGGCTGATCACTTCAAAGATGCCATCGTTGCGCCAGCCATAGAAATAGTAGCGCACGGTGGACACTGGCGGGAAATCATTGGGCAGCATACGCCACGCACACCCGGCGTTGGCGATGTACAAAATGGCATCCAGAACATCGCGCATCGCCGTGCTGCGCGGACGACCAGTTGTTTTAGGCGGCGGCAGGAATGGCGCGATCAAACCCCATTCCTGATCAGTTAAATCGCTTGCATAGCGTCCCGAATGCCGTTCATATCGGGCGCGAGTGGTTTCCGTCCAGGCCATTGTGATCTCCCTCGAATCTTATCAATCCAATTGAATCACAACTCGCTGAAATCACTCAATTAGTTTTGGATCAGACACTGAGACATCGAATGTCCTGCGAATTTTCGCAATCGCCTGTGGAACGTTGAATTTCATAAATTTGCTGCCGTTCTGGCCCCTGGACGGCGGCAGATGCGCACGCATCGCGGCGGGCAATTTCTGGCCGACGCTGGCACCGGCGATGACGGTGTTCATGGGTGCTGCCCTTGCCTCAGCCTCGTTGCGAACCGGATCATTGGCGCTTTTGGTTGTTGCCGGCGTCGGCGCCCACAGCCTGTTGCGCAAAAGCAAAAACCTGAGCAAACCTCTGGGCCCTGACGCGGGACTGATCGCACTGGCGGCCTACACATTTACGCTGGCTGCGCATTTCCTGGGTGGCTGGTCATTGTTGCACACGTTCTTCTGACCCCCTTCACTCGCTGCGCGCACCATGCCACTGTTCGCATGAAACGGAGCGCGCGACATGGCCATCACCACCTGCATATTTGACGCCTACGGCACCTTGTTTGATGTCGCCGATGCCGCGCGCGAGGCCTCGGCAGAACCAGGCCGGGAAGCGTTTGCGCGGGTCTGGCCGAAGGTTGCAAACGATTGGCGCCTGAAGCAGTTGCAATACACCTGGCTGCGCGCGGTGGCCGATGCCCATACAGATTTCTGGGAAGTGACGCAGAATGGGCTGGACTGGGCGCTGGAAGCATCGGGCCTGGATGACGCGGAGTTGCGGGCGCGGCTTTTGGCGCTGTATTGGGAACTGACCGCCTATCCAGAGGTGCCGCGCATGTTGGCGGCGCTGAAGGCGGCAGGGCTGAACACCGCGATTTTGTCAAACGGCACACCTGAGATGTTGCAGGGCGCGGTCGCATCTGCAGGCGTGGCCGACGTTCTGGACGATGTGCTCTCGGTTCAGCGTGTCGGCATCTTCAAGCCACACAAGTCAGTCTATCAGATGGTATTGGACCGCTTTGACTGCACCAGCGCTCAGGTGTTGTTTGTCTCGTCCAATGGCTGGGACGCGGCGGCGGCGGCTGGGTTTGGATTTCAGAGTGTCTGGGCGAACCGGGCAGGTGAACCGATGGATCGCCTGCCCTGGAAGCCGCAACACGAAATACCAGACCTCGTGACAATTCCCGATCTGGCCGCACAGCTTTGATGGAATATTTCACGACGTTTGACGGCCTCAGGCTGGCCTATCGGGACGTCGGCCAGGGCCTGCCGGTGTTGTGCCTGTCCGGCCTGACCCGCAACTCAACCGATTTCGACTATATCGCCCCACATTTGCAAGACGTGCGCCTGATCCGGCTGGACTATCGCGGGCGTGGGTCATCGCAATGGGCTGATGATCATCTCACTTACGCAATCCCGGTCGAAGCCCAGGACGCGCTTGGACTGCTTGATCATCTGGGCCTGCAGAAATCGGCCATTCTGGGCACCTCGCGCGGCGGGCTTATCGCAATGGGACTGGCCACGATGGCAAAGGATCGCCTGATCTGCGTTTGCCTTAACGACGTCGGACCGGAATTGTCTCAGGCCGGTCTGGACAGGATCATGGGATTTGTTGGTCTAAACCCAACATTTGCGAATCGCCAGGACATGGTTGCGGCGATGCCAGGCGCAATGGCCGGGTTTGCCGGTGTATCCAAAGAGCGTTGGAACCAGGAAGTTGTGAAACACACAATCGAAACGCACGATGGATTGAAGATCAATTACGATCCACGCCTGCGGGCCGCGGTCAAGGCGGCAGGCATTCAAAAAACCCCTGATCCTTGGCCACTTTTTGATGCGATGGCCGGGCTGCCGCTGGCATTAATTCGCGGCGCAAACTCGGATCTGCTAACCGCGCATACCGCAGCCGAAATGCGCAGGCGGCGGCCAGACATGATCTTTGCCGAGGTGCCGGGCCGCGGCCACATTCCATTTCTTGACGAAGCGCAGGCGGTCCACGCCATCCGCGCCTGGATAATGGCCTGCCAATGAATATCGACATGATCAAGGCGGCAGACGCGCGGCTTGAGGGCCGGGTGCGGCGCACGCCGCTGCTCGCGTCGCCATTTCTGGATGAAATTGCCGGGCGCCGGGTTTTGGTAAAGCCCGAGTGCCTGCAGCATACCGGATCGTTCAAATTTCGCGGCGCGTGGTCGGCGATATCTGCGCTGCCGACAAAAGTCCGCGCCAAGGGTGTCATTGCCTATTCCAGCGGCAATCATGCGCAAGGCGTGGCTTGCGCAGCGCGTGAACATGGTATTTCAGCGGTGATAATCATGCCCTCTGATGCACCGTCGTCAAAAATTAAAAATACCAGGTATCTTGGCGCCGAAGTGATCCTTTATGACCCAGACCGTGTGAAAACTCTGGGTGGCGGGGGATTCCGTCCGGCTCATGGCGATGTTAGAGTCCGCCATGAGACACATTCCTGGCATTGACCGCTCTCAGGTTCTGCTTCTGCCGGAAGCAGTGGACGATTACGTGGGCCGGGATAACCCGGTCCGTTTCATCGACGCTTTCGTGGATGGTTTGGACCTGGCGGTCGCTGGTTTCGAGCGCGCCACGCCGAAGGCGACGGGTCGTCCCGGCTACGATCCGGCGGACCTGCTGAAGCTCTACATATACGGTTATCTCAATCGGGTACGTTCGAGCCGCCGACTGGAGGCCGAGAGCAAGCGTAATCTCGAAGTGATCTGGCTGTTGCGGCGTTTGTCGCCGGACTTCAAAACGATCGCCGATTTCCGGCGGATCAATCGGGCGGCGTTCCGCCAGGTGTTTCGGGAGTTCGTGAGGCTATGCCGCGAACTGGAGCTGTTCGGGCGCGAGCTGGTGGCAGTCGACGGTACTCGGATCAAGGCAGTGAACAGCCGGGAGCGGAACTTTACCAAAGCGAAGCTGGAGAAGGCGTTGGCCGAGAGCGACGAGAGGTTGTCGCGTTATCTCGACCGGCTCGACGAGGCCGACGGGCAAGACGAGAGCGGCACCGGCGGCGGCGAAGTGGAGAACATCCGGGAAAAGATCGCTGCGATCCAAGGGCGGCGTGAGCGGTTTGAGGAACATCGCGACGCGCTGGCTGCGAGTGGCGAGGACCAGCTCTCTTTGACGGATCCGGACAGCCGGGCGATGCACGCCGCGACCCGGGTCGGTGTCGGCTACAACATCCAGATCGCGGTGGACGCCAAGCACAAACTGATCGCCGAGCAGCAGGTCCATAGCAAGGTCAGCGATCTCAGTCTGTTGGCCGAGACGGCGGTGGCGGCCCGTCGGAACCTGGCCGTCGATCGGATCGACGCGGTCGCCGACGCGGGCTACTTCAAGATCGAGGATATCGAGGCCTGCGAGAATGCCGGCGTCATGCCGCATGTGCCCAAGCCCCAGCGCGGATCAACGGTGAGCCAGGGGCTCTTTCCCAAGGAACGCTTCCGCTATGACGGCGGCGAGGACATTTACATCTGCCCCGACGGCCAACGCCTGGCGCTACACAGCAAGCGCAAGCGCCGCGATCTCATCTTCGCCAGTTACGCCAATCGCGCCGCGTGCAAGGAGTGCCAACTCAAGTCGAAGTGTACGAAAAGCGCCTTCCGTCGGGTCCTGCGCTATGTCGACGAAGCGATCCTGGAGCGCATGGCAGAACGATTGGCGGCCCGCCCGGAGCTGCTCGATGCGCGCCGTGAAAGCGTCGAGCATCCCTTCGGCTCAATCAAACAATGGATGGGCCAGGGTGCCTTCCTGACCCGGCGGCTGGAGAACGTGCGCGGCGAGTTCAGCATCACGGCGCTGGCTTACAACATCCGCCGCGCGATCTCTCTGGTAGGTGTTCCCGCCTTGATCGCCGCCGCGAGGGCGTGAGACGGGAGTCTGGCCCAAATCAAGCGCCCCACATCGATCCACGGAGGCCCGGAGCCTCTTCCGCGGGGCTACCGGCGCCAAACCGCCGGACTACGTGGGATCGCGGCAAATCATGGTGACACAAACCTCCATCCCCGCCACCCAGAATTTTCACACGATCTGGACCGTGAAGGCGAAGATCGCGACGCAATCGCGCAGCGCGTTTTGACCGAGCGTGGTCTCACATTGATCAAACCGTTTGATGAACCGCTGGTCATCGCGGGCCAAGGCACGTGCGGGCTGGAAATTGCCGCTCAGGCCGCAAGTCTGCGTGTCACGGTCGCCGATGTGCTTATCCCTTGTGGCGGCGGTGGCCTGACATCGGGCATCGCGCTTGCTTTGGCGGCCAAAGCACCCGTGCTGCGCCCGCGCACTGTCGAGCCGACGGACTTTGACGATGTGGCGCGGTCACTCGCGTCTGGGCAGATTGAAAGAAATGAACGCCGGACAGGTTCGCTCTGCGATGCCATCACCACGCCGTCACCGGGTGTGCTGACCTTCCCGATCATGCAAGAACATTGTGGCTGCGGAATCGTGGTTCCCGAAGACGATTGCCTGCGCGCCGTGGCGGCGGCGTTTTCGCGGCTCAAGATTGTCGCGGAACCGGGCGGCGCCATTGCGCTTGCCGCGGCGCTGTATCATGGCGAACAGATCAAGGGTGACACGGTTATTGCGGTGGTGTCGGGCGGCAATGTCGATGCGGGCGATTTTGAAAGCGCCCTGCAACACCACGGCAAATCGGCCTGAACGGCTGGATGAACGCAATCCTGAATTCTTTGCAGCCAAAATATCCCCGCCGGAGGCATCGCGACGCGCGAAGCGCGGCGCAATCCACCTGAATGACACAAAGCAGCTGTTGGTATCGGCAGTCCTCAACCAACCAGCCGCCCGGCAATATTAATTGACATCGCAAATCACTTTAGCGAAGAATACTTTACGGGAGAAATTCATGCGGACCCAGGTTTGCATTATTGGCGCGGGTCCGTCCGGGCTGTTGCTGTCGCAGCGATTGCACATGGCGGGAATTGACACAGTCGTACTTGAACGCAAGAGCCGCGCATATGTGATGTCCCGGATCCGTGCGGGCGTGCTTGAATGGGGCAGTGTCGAGATGTTGCGTGCGGCTGGTGCCGGGTCGCGAATGGACGCCGAGGGCCTTGTCCACGAAGGCATATTTCTGAGCTCGCAAAACAAGGGGTTTCGCATTGATTTTCGCGCCCTGACCGGCAAACAGGTCATGGTCTATGGGCAGACCGAGTTGACGGCCGATCTTTACAGTGCGCGGGACGCCACGCATGGCATCATCATTGATGAAGCACAAGGCGTCACGCCGCATGATCTGGACACCGAAACGCCCCATGTCACCTTTTCAAAAGACGGCTCAGAACACCGGATTGAGTGTGATTTCGTTGCCGGCTGCGACGGGTTTCACGGTGTCAGCCGAAAATCGATCCCGGCATCCATTCTGAATGAATTTTCGCGCGTTTACCCGTTTGGGTGGCTCGGCGTATTGTCCGAAACTCCGCCCGTCAGCCACGAGCTAATCTATGCCGGCGATGAGCGAGGATTTGCGCTGTGCTCGATGCGAAATACCGCTCTTTCGCGCTATTACATCCAGGTTCCGCTGGATGACCGGATTGACAAGTGGCCAGATCGGGCATTTTGGGACGAACTGAAGCGCCGCATCCCCGAAGCTGCCGCTAGCAGCATCATCACTGGTGCGTCGGTTGAGAAATCGATTGCGCCGCTGCGCTCATATGTCGCCGAACCGATGCAATGGGGCCGCCTGTTTTTGGTCGGTGACGCGGCCCACATCGTGCCACCGACAGGCGCCAAGGGGCTGAATCTGGCATTCAGCGACGTGCATTATCTGCATCATGGGCTGGTGCAGCATCATGGCGGCGATGATCAGGGTATTGAAACGTATTCTGCGAGCGCATTGACGCGGGTTTGGAAGGCAGTGCGGTTTTCCTGGTGGATGACCAGATTGCTGCATCGGTTTCCCGAACAGGGCGAATTTGATTTGCGTATACAGAAAAGCGAATTGGCCTATCTTGAGCACTCTACCGCTGCTCAGACCGCCTTGGCCGAAAACTACGTCGGCCTGCCATATTGACGAGGATATGATGCAGATACTCGACCTGAATGAGGTGCAACTGCACTACGTTGATGAAGGCGGCCCAAATGGCCCACCGGTGGTATTTGCGAACTCACTTGGCACCGATTTGAGACTCTGGGACAAGGTGCTGCCGCTTCTGCCTGCAGGTCTGCGGATTATCCGTTATGACAAGCGCGGCCACGGCCTGTCGTCCTGCCCGCCTGCACCGTATACAATGGATGCGCTTGTCAGTGACGCAGAACGCTTGCTGGATCACCTTCAAGTGCGTGACTGCGTTTTTGTCGGGCTTTCGGTCGGCGGAATGATCGCGCAGGGGTTTGCGGGGAAACGGCCCGACCAGGTGCGGGCCTTGGTGTTGTCAAACACTGGCGCCAGGATCGGCACTGCCAAGATTTGGGCCGACCGGATCGAAGATGTGCGCAAGAGCGGGATCGAGGCGCTGGCCGATGGCGTGATGGAGCGCTGGTTTTCGCGGGACTTTCGTCAGACGGATGAGTTGATAGCCTGGCGAAACATGCTGGTCCGGCAACCGGATGAGGGCTATGTCGGATGTTGCGCAGCAATATTGGGTGCCGATTTTTACAACACCACCGCTGATCTGACCCTGCCCACGCTTGGCATCGCAGGCAGCGAAGATGGCGCCACGCCGCCCGATCTGGTGCGCGAAACCGTGGCGTTGGTGAACGGCTCGCGCTTTCATTTGATCCGCGGTGCCGGCCACCTGCCGTGTGTCGAAAAACCCGGCGAATACGCTGAAGTTCTGACTGAATTTCTAAAGGAGACCGGCCATGTCTGACCGCTATGACAAAGGTATGAAGATCCGCCGCAGGGTGCTTGGCGACGCTCATGTGGACCGCACTCAGGCTGCCAAAACACCCCTTGATGAACCGTTCCAGACACTGATCACCGAGGCCGCATGGGGCACTGTCTGGGCCTCTGACGCGATCAGCCTGCGCGAACGTTCGATGCTGACACTGGCGCTGCTTGCGGCCTGCGGTAATTTCGAGGAAATCCCCATGCACATCCGGGCGACCACAAATACCGGTGCCAGCACAACCGACATTATGGAGGCATTCCAGCATGTTGCGATCTACGCCGGGGTGCCGCGCGCCAACAACGCGATCAAGATCGCCAAGGAGGTCTACGCTGAAATGGAGGCCGAACGTGACTGAAAATGGCCACTTGAACCCGCGCGACCGTGCAATCCACCCGGTCGCTTACGCACCAGATTACAAAAGCAGCGTTGCGCGCGCGCCAAGCCTGCCGCTGTTGTCGATGAACAGTACCTTGACCGAGGAATGCGGCCCGGTGTTTGGCCATGACCTGCTCGGGGCGCTGGACAACAACTTGATCCTGAATTTTTCGCACGGTAAAGCGCCGGCGATCGGCGAGCGAATTCTGGTGCATGGCCGGGTGCTCGACGAAAACACCCGGCCTGTCGCGGGCACCCTGATCGAGATTTGGCAGGCCAACGCGGGTGGCCGATACCGCCACGTCAAAGACACGTATTTCGCGCCGCTTGACCCAAATTTCGGCGGCTGCGGGCGCACCATCACCGACGAGGACGGCGCTTACGAATTCCTGACCATCCGCCCCGGTGCTTACCCCTGGCCGAACCGCGGCAACGACTGGCGGCCGATGCATATTCATTTTTCGATCTTCGGAACCGGCTTTGGCCAGCGCCTGATCAGCCAGATGTATTTCCAGGGTGACCCGTTGATCGACCTGTGCCCGATCGCAGCCACCATCAAGCACCGCAGCCAGTTGGACCGGCTGGTCGCGCCGCTCGATCTGGCCCGCGCCCGCCCGCTCGACCACTTGGCCTACAGGTTTGACATCGTTTTGCGCGGTCACCGCCAGACCAGGTTCGAAAACAAGCCCGAAGGGATGTAGGGTGAACCAGAAACCCCACCCACTCAGCGAGATCCCGTCGCAAACCGCCGGACCCTACGTGCACATCGGCTGCATCGCCAGCTTTGCCGGCATCAGCGAGGTCTATCCCGAAGACCTTGGTCTGCGGGCCATCGAAAACGGTGCTGAGGGCGCGCATATCACTATTCGCGGGTCGGTTTTTGACGGCACCGGCGCGCGCCTGCGCGACGCGATGCTGGAAAGCTGGCAGGCCGACGCTGCGGGCCTGTTCGCCGGTCAGCCGGGTGCTGATCCCAAGGTCAACGGCTTCTGCCGGTTTGCCGCGGACGGCGAATCCGGTGAATTCACCCTGAAAACCGTAAAGCCCGGCCCGGTCCGGCACAAGGCCGGCTATCAGGCCCCGCACATTGCGCTTTGGATCGTCGCGCGCGGCATCAACACCGGGCTGCAGACCCGCATCTATTTTGAGAATGAAGACAACAGCGCCGACCCGGTGCTGGCGCGTGTCCACCCGCAGGCTCGGATTGAAACTCTGATTGCCAAACAGACCGGCCAAGGCGAATATCGCTTTGACATCCGCCTTCAGGGCGGCGCCGAAACCGTATTTCTGGATATTTGAGCGAAACCACCAAGACCATGACCAACCCCTGCATCATCTGCGTGGCGATCACCGGCTCGCTGCCGCGCAAACAGGACAACCCGGCGGTGCCGATCAGCATTTCCGAACAGATCGAAAGCACCCAGGCCGCGTTCGAGGCCGGTGCGGCAATCGCCCATTGCCATGTGCGTGCCGATGATCAGACACCAACCTCCAGCCCAGACAGGTTCGCCGAACTCATGGCGGGCATCCGAAAACACTGCCCCGGCATGATCGTGCAATTTTCCACCGGCGGACGTTCTGGCGCGGGCACCGAGCGCGGCGGTATGCTGCCGCTGCGCCCCGACATGGCATCGCTGACCGTGGGGTCCAACAATTTTCCCACCCGGGTCTACGAAAATCCGCCCGATCTGGTCGATTGGCTGGCGGGCGAAATGCAGACCTATGGCGTGAAACCAGAGATCGAAGCCTTTGATCTCAGTCACATTTTTCAAGCCGTAAATATGCAGAGTGACGGACGCCTGAAAGCCCCACTTTACATTCAATTCGTCATGGGCGTGAAAAACGCCATGCCTGCAGACAGGGATGTTTTCGATTTCTATATCAAAACCGTTCAACGCATCGCCCCTGATGCGCACTGGTGTGGCGCTGGTGTCGGCCCCAATCAATTCAAAGTCAACGAATGGTCAATTGCCGCAGGCGGCCACACCCGCACCGGGCTGGAGGACAACGTGCGGCTTGATCGTGCAACGCTGGCCCCGTCCAACGCGGCGCTGGTCAAGCGTGCCGCTGCACTGTGCGAAAAATATCGCCGGCCGGTCGCCACCTGGCAGCAGGCCCGCGACATTCTCGGCCTCAGAGCGGCGGGTGCCTGATGCCTGCCTCACCCCTTGACAGCACGATCTACCGCGAACTGTTCAACGACGCAGAGATCGCCGATCTGTTCAGCGACAAAGCCGAAATCCGCGCCATGTTGTTGGTCGAGGGCGCGCTGGCCAAAGCGCAGGGCGGCCTCGGCCTGATCCCGCGCGACAGCGCCGCAGTTATCCACCGCGCATCGCTGAAAGTGCAGATCGACCCGGCCGGGCTGGCGCATGATACCGGGCGGAACGCAGTGGTTGTTCCGGCACTGATCAAAGCCTTCCGCACCGCAATACAGGCCCCCGAACACGCACAATACGTGCACTGGGGCGCGACTTCGCAAGACATCATCGACACCGGGCTGATCCTGCGTCTGCAGAAAGCTCTGACAATCTATCAGGCCCGGCTGAAAACGCTGGCCAAGGCGCTCGGGCAATTGGCAAACAACCACGCCGATCTGCCGATGGCCGCCCGCACCTGGGGTCAGAACGCCACAATCACCAGTTTCGGTGCCGTGCTCGCCAGCTGGGGCGCGCCGCTAATCCGCCATCTGGACCGGTCGGACGAGCTCAGACCCCGCCTGCTGCAAGTCTCGCTTGCAGGCGCTGCCGGAACCCTTTCAGTGATGGGCGATGTCGGCCCGCAGGTGCGTGCAGACCTCGCCAAAGCGCTGAACCTGAATGACGCCCCGGCAAGCTGGCATTCAACGCGCGACAGTATCGCAGAACTGGCGGGTTGGATGACACTCCTCACCGGCAGCCTGGGCAAAATGGCAGAAGACATGATCTTGCTCGCTCAATCCGGGATCGAAGAAATCTCTTTCACCACCAGCGGCGGATCCTCGACGATGCCGCAGAAATCCAACCCGGTGCTGGCCTCTTTAATGGTCGCACTTGCGCGCCAGACCTCGGCGCTCAACGCCGCCATGCAAGGCGCGATGATCCACCGCCAACAGCGCGACGGCGCGGCATGGCTCACCGAATGGCTCAGCCTGCCACAGGTCTGCATCGCAACTGGCCGCGCTCTTGCCGCCGCCAACTCTCTGGCCACCGAAATCACCCCAAACCTTGACAAGATGGCCGCCAATATCGACGACGGGCGCGGCCTGATCTACGCCGAAGCGCTGACCTTCGCGCTTGCGCGCCAAATGCCGCGCCCGGACGCACAAGCCGCCGTCAAATCGCTGTGCCAGCAGGCCATTGCAAAGAAATCCTCGTTGGTGACCCTCGCCGTGACCAAATGGCCCGGCGCAAACCTCGCACAAATCTGCACGCCGTCCGAGCAATTCGGCACCGCCCCGGCGCAGGCAAGGCAATTTGCCAAGACAACTGCTGCTCTCTGAACAGTTCTGGACCCAAATTTCTTCTTTGAAAAATATCCCCGCCGGAGGCAACTGTTTTTGCGTCCGGCTAAATTTGCCATGCGGCGTGGATTTTCGCGCCGCTGCTGATGACCCAGACATTCTGGTATTTCACCAGCGCGAGAGCTCTGGTTTTCCTGCCCGGCGCACGGTTTCTGCTGTCCCGCCTGCTGACGCTGATTTGCATATCCATTGTGCTGTCGATGCGCCCGGTGCGTGCGGCAGCATGAAACCGTTAAATTTGATCGAATTTCCACTTGAATCCAGCCACCAAACTGCCAATCTGGCCAGCAAAAAATGGGACACGCCGAATGCCGCTGATCAAAGCCGCCGTCTGCCATGATTTCGGCAAACCGCTGGTGGTGGAAAAAGTCATGCTGAATGATCCGGGCCGCGGCGAAGTTCAGGTCACCTTGCAGGCCTGCGCGATCTGCCATTCCGACATTACATTGGCCGACGGTGGCTGGAACGGTTCGCTGCCCGCGGTTTACGGCCATGAGGCCGCCGGGCACGTCACAGCTGTTGGCGCAGGTGTTACAGAATACCAACCGGGCGACGCAGTTATCGCCACGCTGATCCGCGCCTGCGGAACCTGCGAATATTGTGCCACTGGCGCACCGAATTACTGCACCGCACCTTATGATCGCAACAATGGCCCGCTGGCCACCGCCGATGGCGGCACCCTTGAACACGGCCTGTCGATCGGTGCCTTCGCCGAGAAGATCGTCGTTGACCAGTCGCAGATCGCGCCTATTCCGGACGACATGCCGATGGACGCGGCCTGTCTGTTGTCCTGCGGGGTCATTACCGGTGTCGGCTCGGCGATCAACACGGCCAAAGTGCGGCCCGGTCAGGTTGTCGTCGTGATCGGCGCCGGCGGGGTCGGGCTGAATGCGATCCAAGGCGCCCGGATCGCCGGAGCGTCGCGCATAATCGCCGTCGACGTGACGGCTGAAAAGCTGACTATTGCACGAGAATTCGGGGCCACCGAAGGTGTGCTTGCCACTAATCCCAAGCCCTGGCGCGCGGTGCGCAAAACCACCGGGCGCGCGGCGGACGCGGTTATTGTCACGGTTGGCGCGATCACCGCCTATGACACCGCTCTGCGTTACCTGGCGCCGGGCGGCAGGGTGGTGATGGTTGGGATGCCCCATTCCGGGCAGATGTCCAGCTATGAACCAGAAAGTGTGGCTTTCCGTGGCCAGGCGCTGGTCGGCACCAAAATGGGCGACGTGGTGCTGGCCCGTGACATTCCCTGGATGCTTGATCTTTACCGGCAGGGCCGCCTGAAAATTTATGAATTGGTGTCCGGCCGCTGGCGCCTGGACCAGATCAACGAGGCTATCGCCGACACCCGCTCTGGTGCTGCCGGGCGCAACGTGATCGTGTTTGACTGATCAGAGGGGCGACCGATGAAGCTGCAGAATCTCGAAATTTTCATCGTCGCGCCGCCGCCGCCCGGATATGGCGGGCGCTATTGGATCATCGTCAAACTCACCACCGACACCGGCGTCGCGGGCTACGGCGAATGTTAC
Organism: Paracoccaceae bacterium; assembly: GCA_965237505.1. Taxonomy (GTDB): domain Bacteria; phylum Pseudomonadota; class Alphaproteobacteria; order Rhodobacterales; family Rhodobacteraceae; genus NVTR01. The sequence goes on from CBDEFR010000009.1 coordinate 726,169, forward strand.
GCCTCATCCGTCGGCCCCGACGCGATGACAGCGGTGATCGAGGATGTTTTTGCCCGCCACATGGACGGCGAGAACCCCGAAAACATCGAACTGATGTTCCGCCGCGCCTATTCCGCGGGCTTCACGCAGCGCCCGGATCTGACGGTGATGGGCGCATTTTCGGGGCTGGAAATTGCCTGCTGGGACATTCTGGGCAAAGACCGCGGTCGCCCGGTCTGGGCGCTCTTGGGCGGCATGATGAACGAACGGGTGCGTTCCTACACTTACCTTTATCCGCTGCCCGCACACGATGCTTCTGCCTTTTGGACCTCGCCCGATCTGGCCGCCGAAAGCGCCGCAGCGATGGTTGATTTGGAGTTCACGGCGGTGAAATTCGACCCCGCCGGTCCCTATACCGTGCACGGCGGCCACCAACCGTCGATGTCCGACATCACCCGCTCTGTCGGCTTTTCCAAAGCCATCCGACAAGCGGTTGGCGACCGGTGCGATCTGCTGTTTGGAACCCACGGCCAGTTCACCACCGCAGGCGCGATCCGCCTGGGTCAGGCACTTGAGCCTTATGCGCCGCTTTGGTTCGAGGAACCGGTGCCACCCGACAACCCGCTGGAATTCGCCGAGGTCGCGCGCGCCGTCCGCATCCCGATTGCCACCGGTGAACGCCTGACCACCAAGGCCGAGTTCGCCACTTTGCTGCGCACCGGAGGCGCGAAAATCCTGCAGCCGGCACTGGGGCGCGTGGGCGGCATTCTGGAAGCCCGCAAGATCGCCGCCATCGCCGAAGTTTTCAACGCCGAAATGTCACCGCACCTGTATGCAGGTCCGGTCGAATGGGCCGCCAACATCCATTTCGCCGTGTCGATCCCGAACCTGCTGATCGCCGAGACCATCCTGACCGGCGGCGAATTTCACCTGGCCCTGATCAAAAACTCGATCACCTGGGAAGACGGATACATCCGCGCTCCGACCGCTCCGGGTCTGGGCATCGAGTTTGACGAAGAGCTGGCCCGCGCGCATCCATACGCCGGCGACAAGTTGCATCTGGAAATGCAGCAAGAGCCCTGCGATTATGTCAATGAAAACAGGTTCGAGGGCGGCGCACCGGCACCGAAATAGGCTGCCCTAAGGCGCGCAGAGCGCTGTATTCCGTGATCCGTGCAGCATTATTCATGCGGTACGCCTAATTGATCTTGTTGATCGCGGTCCAGCCTCCGCTTGGCTCTTCTTCATAAACCCGGCCAGCAAATAGGTCCACGAAATCCGCATCACGCTCGCCATGATGATTTCACGGCGCTCTCTAGCCGGGACTTTCTCTTGATCTCGCCACAATCTTGACCTTTCAAATCCCACCACGAACATGATTTGGACAAATTTCTGAGCGACCTTCACAAGTGGGCGTGGCGCCATTCTATTTGGCATCGGACATTGGGCCACCACTCGGGTGGGCGTTATATGAACTCGACAGACACGAGAGATGAAATTACGGGCGGTGAATTCACCGACGAACTGAAACCGGGCGCGACCTTGCTGCAGGGCCAGTTCGTTATTGAGGGCTTTCTCAATAGCGGCGGCTTTGGAATGACTTACTTGGCCAAAGACAGCCTGGATCGAATAGTCGTCATCAAAGAATGTTTTCCAGCCTCGTTCTGCCGTCGGAACAACAACGTTGTTCGTGCGCGATCGCGCGAGCATCAGAAGGAATTCAAGTCAATTGTGCGGCTTTTCGTGCAGGAAGCGCGGCGGTTGTCGAAGTTGAGCCACCCGAATATCGTTGGCGTTCATCAGGTGTTCGAAGATAATGAAACGGCCTATATGACGCTCGATTATGTCGATGGCCAAGACCTGCTCGACATACTTGAAGACGGCAAAAGAAATCTGGGCCAGAGTGAACTCCGGTATATCCTACTGAAAATCCTGGATGCGATAGCCTTTATTCATGACCAGAATATCCTGCACCGGGATATCTCGCCGGACAACATACTGTTGGACAGGTCGGGCGATCCTGTCCTGATTGATTTTGGTGCCGCTCGCGAAAAGGCAACGCAGGCCAGCCGTGCCCTATCGGCCTTGCTGGTTGTAAAAGACGGCTATTCCCCGCAGGAATTTTACATCGCCGGAAGTGAGCAGGGCCCATCCAGTGATCTTTATGCGCTCGCCGCTACATTCTATCACCTGGTGATCGGCAAAGCGCCGCCAAACAGCCAAACTCGCCTTGCTGCGATCGCCGCCAAAGAGGCAGATCCTTACCAATCCATCGTCACCCAGGCCGCCGGTTTTGATCACGATTTTCTTGCGGTCATTGACAAAGCCCTGAATATTTTTCCCAAAGATCGTGTTCAATCTGCCGAGGAATGGGCGATTGAAATTGATCTGGACAAACGCAGAGCACACGCTCTTGCCACCGCGCGGCGTGACAAAAACATTGAACAGTCGATTTCCAAACTTGTGACTGAGACCAATCTGGCGGTGCTTGAAGATCAGCAACAGCACGACCGCGACCAGGCGACCGCAGAGCAAGCGCAACTGGTCGCTGAAAAATTTTCCAGCACCGTCAGCACTGTGGAAGAGATCGATGACCACCAATCGTTGATATTGCCGGACGATGATGCAGATATTCTTGCCGACGAACCGACCGACGATCTTTGTCAGCAACCCGATCTGGAAATGATCGATGAGGCGAGAACGCCGAAGGGGCAGTTGTTCAATCGCTCCGTCGTCCGGCGGTCGGCGCGGCGCTTCTGGATCTTTGGAAAATCACGAACGGAACATCTTGGAAAGGCAGGCCTATGAAATTCCTCAGTGTCTGATTCAAAACTCTACGCATGATTACAATGCCTTGCAATTTTACGCGTGAGGGTTCTGATATGTGCAACGAGTATCCATGCCTGTGAACTTGCGATGGATTTTTCCCAATCTTTGGCCAATCGCCGGCAGCGGTTGAGCCATGCGAAGGTGCGCTCGACGACCCATCTTCTGGGAATGACTTCGAAGCCTTCCGCAGTGTCGAAGCGCTTGACGATCTGGATTGTCCAGTCACCGATGCCTTCAAGAGCGTCGCGCAGCTTTGGTCCGGCATAACCGCCATCCGCAAAGATATGGCGCAAGTTTGGATGGGAATACCGGATGGATTTCAACACTTCCGGTGCGCCATCACGGTCTTGAATACCGGCGCTATGCACGACCAACCCAACCATAAACCCGAGCGTGTCGGTGACAATGTGGCGCTTGCGGCCCTTGGTTTTCTTGCCCGCGTCATAGCCCGAAATGCCACCGCTTTCCGTTGTTTTTATGGTCTGGCTATCAATGACACCAGCGGTGGGGCCGGGCTTCTTGCCATGAAACTCGCGCGCCGTCGCCACCAGAAAATGGCTGATCACTTCAAAGATGCCATCGTTGCGCCAGCCATAGAAATAGTAGCGCACGGTGGACACTGGCGGGAAATCATTGGGCAGCATACGCCACGCACACCCGGCGCTGGCGATGTACAAAATGGCATCCAGAACATCGCGCATCGCCGTGCTGCGCGGACGACCAGTTGTTTTAGGCGGCGGCAGGAATGGCGCGATCAAACCCCATTCCTGATCAGTTAAATCGCTTGCATAGCGTCCCGAATGCCGTTCATATCGGGCGCGAGTGGTTTCCGTCCAGGCCATTGTGATCTCCCTCGAATCTTATCAATCCGATTGAATCACAACTCGCTGAAATCACTCAATTAGTTTTGGATCAGACACTCAGAGAAATGATGGCGAAAAAGCACCGATCCGTGAATCCAAGAGCAATCTCCGATGCAGCGGAAGATGCTGAGGAACTCGACAATGATGAAATGTCCGACGAGGAACTGTTTTCGAACCTGGCCTCCATTCAATCCAAGATCCAGGGCGCACTGAATGGGGCCACACCCGATTCTGGAGAAACCGGGCGAAAAGAAGATGTCACCGGCCAGGTGGAGGATTTTGCGGACGTGGTAGCAGATATATTAGACACTGTGCCTGAAAAACCGGATTTAGTTCCTGAGGCCAAAAGTGCGGAGTCGGAAAAAGATGTGTCACAACAGCGAGATGATCCGACCAGGCCGGCCAGCGATGAGCCAAAGCCGAGCGAATCCGACGCAGGCATTCGTGGCAACACAAAGGCCAAAGCTCCTTCGATTTCGCAAGCCGCTGACAGTACGGCAACCGAACACGCGGTCGTAGCCGCAAAACCCTCGGTTGAAGCTGGGGCATCAGTGACGGTCGTCGCGAGTGATGCAGACCCGCATTACCCAGATGATCATGTAATTTGACGACACCACACCCGGATTCTGCTATAAGCATCATGCGGTTGGAGCAGATATGGATCAGCGGATATGGCACACCAGACGGGTGAATCGAAACAGGGGTGCCTTCGGGTCGATTTTGACCGCCGTCTGAAGCTGGAGTTCCACGGGTCCAAGGTCACTACTGACGCCGGTTTGCTCGCCTATCGAGAGCTTGATGCCTCCGTTGAACTTACTGCGATGGCTGGCGATGTTCTTGCCGACAGTCGTACCGGCAAGAACGGGCGGCATGGCATGGTCGGGCAGTTCCGCCAGTCCGTTTTCGGACGCCTTGGCGGCTACGACGACGTGAACGACGCCGACCGGCTCAGCCTCGACCCGGTCATGCGGTGGATCGTCGGGGGCCATGCCGTCACCAAACAGGCGGCCTCGAGCAGTCAGATGGGGCGCTTCGAGACGTAGGTTCTGGCCACCGAGGAAAACCTCGCCGCGCTTGGTGATCTTTCCGGCCGATGGATCGACCGCGTTCATGACCGTTGCCCGCCGAAGAAGATCATTCTCGACATGGACAGCAGCGTCAGCCCAACCCACGGTGCTCAGGAAGGCTCGACCTACAACGGGCACTTCGGTTGCACTTGCTATCATCCCCTGTTCCTGTTCAACCAGTTCGGCGATTTGGAACGGTGCGCCCTGCGTCCCGGCAACGTTCACAGCGCCGATGGCTGGCGCAAGGTGCTGGAGCCGGTAGTGGCACGCTACAAGGAAAGGGATTTGCGTCGGTATTTCCGGGGCGATGCGGCTTTCGCCTCACCGGACATCTATAAGTTTCTGGAAGACGAGGGTTTCCTGTACGCGATCCGTTTGCCGAAGAACCAAGTTCTTCTGGAAAGCATCTGCCATCTGCTCACGCGACCCGTTGGCCGCCCGCCGAACCATGTGCGGCGCTATTACGCCAGCTTCAGCTATCGGGCCAAAAGCTGGGACAAGGCCCGCCGCGTCGTCGCCAAGGTGGAGTGGCACCCCAGCGAGCTGTTTCCCCGTGTCGGGTTCATCGTCACCAACCTGTCGCGATCCGCCGAGCAGGTGACATTGTTTTACAATCAGCGGGGCAAAGCGGAGCAATACATCAAGGAAGGCAAGAACGCGATCAAATGGACGCGGCTGTCGTGTCGCAAGTTCCGCGACAACGCCGTCCGGCTGCAGCTTCACGCCCTGGCCTACAATCTCGCCAACTTCATGCGGACGCTGGCTTTGCCAAAGGAGGTCCAGCACTGGTCGCTGACCACGCTGCGGGAGAAGTTGGTGAAGATCGGTGCCAAGGTGGTCAGCCATGGCCGCTACGTCACGTTCCAATTGGCCGAGGTGGCGGTGCAGAGGGAACTGTTCCGGAAAATCCTGAGCCTGATCGATGATCTGCGACCAAGACCCGCTCCGGCGTAGGCCGGGGACATCGACGGCGAGGTGAAAACGACAGGAGGAGTGTGTCTGGATGGCGGAAAAACTGGGCAAATGAGCTTCCAACCGAGGGCTGATCTCCAAAATCAGGCCATCGGATGGCTGCAAAGGGGATACGGTTCCCTCGACGGTGGTACGGGGGTATGATCTCTGCAAACCTGGAGGTCATCTGGGCAATGTCGGTTGAAGCTATGTTCTCGGCTTCAAGACCCGTGGATTTGGCATCGCGCAAAGCCAAATCAAAAAGCCAGACCGACTGGAAAGGCTTATCCTTGTCATGGCAATAGCCATGTACTGGGCGGTTTCAACGGGCGCAGCAGATGAACAAATAGTCGCCGAAAGCGGCGAAAAAAGGGGATTCGCAAAACCCGAAGATCACTCTGCTCCCTCTTCAAACAGGGCCTGCGTTTCCTGCGCAGATGCTTCATAGGATATGAGAAAATCCCTAAATTATGGCAAGTTTGGATTTTTTGAAGGGTGGTAAGTGCCGCGACCAAAGTTTAAATCCTACGCTGAGCTGAACGCCTGGCTGGAGGATCGTTGCCTGGCATATAGCCGGGCCAACACGCATCCGGACATGCGCGACAAAACAATCTGGGAAGTGTTCGAAAAAGAGCGCGCGAGCCTTGTGCCCTATGTTGGCCCGTTTGATGGGTTCCATGCTGTTCCGGCCGCTGTCTCCAAAACCTGCCTGATCCGCTTCGACAACAACCGCTACCCGGTCGATGCCCGCGCGGTTGGCCGACCGATGGATATTCGGGCCTACGCTGACCGGCTGGAATGCTGGCAGGAGGGCCGCATTGTTGGCAGCCATACGCGCGCCTTCGGACGCGGCAAAACCATCTATGATCCCCTGCATTATTTACCCGTTCTTGCGCGCAAGCCGGGCGCTTTGCGCAATGGCGCGCCGTTCAGGGAATGGGATTTGCCTGCGGCAATCCGACGGGTCCAGCGCAAGCTGGAACGCCAACCCGGAGGCGATCGCCAGATGGTGGATATCTTAGTGTCTGATCCAAAACTAATTGAGTGATTTCAGCGAGTTGTGATTCAATCGGATTGATAAGATTCGAGGGAGATCACAATGGCCTGGACGGAAACCACTCGCGCCCGATATGAACGGCATTCGGGACGCTATGCAAGCGATTTAACTGATCAGGAATGGGGTTTGATCGCGCCATTCCTGCCGCCGCCTAAAACAACTGGTCGTCCGCGCAGCACGGCGATGCGCGATGTTCTGGATGCCATTTTGTACATCGCCAGCGCCGGGTGTGCGTGGCGTATGCTGCCCAATGATTTCCCGCCAGTGTCCACCGTGCGCTACTATTTCTATGGCTGGCGCAACGATGGCATCTTTGAAGTGATCAGCCATTTTCTGGTGGCGACGGCGCGCGAGTTTCATGGCAAGAAGCCCGGCCCCACCGCTGGTGTCATTGATAGCCAGACCATAAAAACAACGGAAAGCGGTGGCATTTCGGGCTATGACGCGGGCAAGAAAACCAAGGGCCGCAAGCGCCACATTGTCACCGACACGCTCGGGTTTATGGTTGGGTTGGTCGTGCATAGCGCCGGTATTCAAGACCGTGATGGCGCACCGGAAGTGTTGAAATCCATCCGGTATTCCCATCCAAACTTGCGCCATATCTTTGCGGATGGCGGTTATGCCGGACCAAAGCTGCGCGACGCTCTTGAAGGCATCGGTGACTGGACAATCCAGATCGTCAAGCGCTTCGACACTGCGGAAGGCTTCGAAGTCATTCCCAGAAGATGGGTCGTCGAGCGCACCTTCGCATGGCTCAACCGCTACCGGCGATTGGCCAAAGATTGGGAAAAATCCATCGCAAGTTCACAGGCATGGATACTCGTTGCACATATCAGAACCCTCACGCGTAAAATTGCAAGGCATTGTAATCATGCGTAGAGTTTTGGATCAGACACTTAGGTGCCATCCTGACCGATGGTCTGGAGGCCGTCGAAGCCTCCTGTTCTGAGGCACTGTCGCACAATGTTCATTCCGCAGGAGTTGTCCTGAACATTCTGGCTCGGCACCGGGAACCGCCGCCGCCCCTGACAATCACAACCCCGGATGCGCTGCGGCTGAACTGCGAGCCTGCCGCCGATTGCGACCGATATGACAGCTTGAGGAGAAAAACAGATGGAACGCTCAGACCTGCTCGACGCGATGGGAAAGCTGAAGCTCTACGGAATGAAGGCCTCCTACGATGAGATCATAACGACAGCCGTCAAGCGCCGGCATGAACCGCAACAGATCATTGGGGATCTGCTGAATGCCGAGATCAGCGAGAAGCAGGCGCGCTCCATCAAATATCAGATGACAATTGCCAAACTGCCGCTGGCCAAGGAACTGGAAGAGTTCGACTTCGAGGCGACCGAGATCAACGAGACTCTGATCCGTGATCTGGCTGCGGGAGACTTCCTGGATCACCAGCGCAACCTCGTGCTGATCGGCGGAACCGGAACCGGCAAAACCCACCTCGCCGTCAGTATTGCCCGCGCCTGCATCCGCAGTGGCCGTCGCGGGCGGTTCTTCAATGGCGTCGATCTGGTGAACAAACTGGATACCGAAGCCCGTGCAGAACGGCAGGGACGAACGGCAGATCTGATCTCTCGCCTCGACTTCCTGATCCTGGACGAGTTGGGCTATCTGCCCTTCGCCCAGACCGGTGGACAGCTTCTGTTCCATCTGATCAGCAAACTCTACGAGCGCACCTCAATCATCGTCACAACCAACCTCGCCTTTGGCGAATGGCCGAGCGTCTTCGGTGATGCGAAAATGACCACCGCACTGCTCGACCGCCTCACGCATCACTGTGACATCGTCGAAACTGGAAACGAAAGCTGGCGTTTCAAAAACCGAGCCTGATCCTTAACCGAAACCACGCTGGCCCGCCGCCGCTGCGTTATATGGAGATTACGCAGCGGCGGGCCAGCTCAGCACAAAAGGGGGGTCATTTTTGGGCGCCGATAGGGGGTCAACATTCAATGCCGATTGACAACCAGATCTGCGCTCCGGCAAGCTGTTCAATGCCGGAAGGCTCCGCCCCGACACCGGCATAGTGCACCGGAAATATTGCCTTTGTTCCGGGCGTTATCGCCTCAGCGACTTTTTCGATATCGATGTTCATCGTGTCAGGAGATACATCGACAAATTTCGGAACCGCGCCCAACCGGCACACTGCATTGGCCGTGGAAACGAAAGTGAAAGAGAGCATAATGACCTCATCACCTTCGGAGAGGCCGAGGATCGAAGCTCCCAGGTCAAGTGCGGAAGTGCCGGAGTTCGTCATCAGCACTATTGCGCCGCCAAGCCGTTCGCTCAGAATGCTCTCGCACTTCCTGCAGAACGCGCCATCGCCCGAGAGATGGCCACCTTCGATGGCTTCTTCGGTGTAACGCCTTTCGTTTCCGACGACAGATATCTTGGAAAAGGGTATTTGTTTCATCTAGCTACTCCGCGCTCGCGTGATCCCGGCCCGAGAGTGGACCCTGTGACGCCTGCATACTGGAAAAGGAAAAACCGAGGCCTCTTTCATACAGAAGAATCCATTTGCAAAATCCACTGCAGAGCAGGTGCCAGCGAGCAATATCCAGGGCATTCAGCCCGCGCCGGACCCTGAAACACAATCCGATACCGCAACAGACGCGACGAAACCAGCGGCCGGGCACAGAATTGTGCAAGTGCCGGCTCCTGCCGCGGGCCGATCCGGTCGCCGCGCAGGACGCGTGAAAACGCGCCTGTTGGGGTTTGAACATGCGCACGGCACAAATGCCGACCCATTTGACGAAAGCAAAGAAATCGCTAGCGGCGCGCAGGTCACATTTCCGGTGGGCTGGATTGTTGTTGTTGACGGACCTGGAAGAGGAAATTCATTTGCGCTGTTCAACGGTGTGTCGCAGATTGGCCGCGGAGAAGATCAGGCGATCAAACTTGATTTTGGCGATACCAGCATCTCTCGCAGCAATCACGCCGCGATTGCCTATGACAACGAACAGCGCACTTTCTATCTTGGGCACGGCGGCAAGGCCAATCTGGTGCGCCTGAATGAAAAACCGGTTCTCAGCACTGAAGAAATTTCATCCAGTGATTTGATCCGAATTGGCGTCACAACGCTTCGTTTCATCGAGCTGTGTGGCGCCGATTTTGATTGGGGTAGCGATGACCAGGAAGAGTTCGACGATGCGGCGATCGCCTGACGTCAAATATGATGTTGCGTCCGCGATCAACTTGGGGCGGCGCGAGTATCAGGAAGACGCGATCATCATCGACTTCCCGCTCGGTGCTGATCTGGGGTTCGCAGTTCTTGCAGACGGTATGGCGGCCATTCGTCCGGTGATGTTGCCAGCAAGATCGTCGTGACCGAAGTCTTTAGCGAGTTGAAACTACAAAGCGGCAACAAACAGGCGTTTGAGGATAATGTAACAGACATTCTTCTTGATGCTGCCCGGGCCGCCAATGAATGTGTCCACGGTCACGCGATGACCAACCCCGAAACCAGCGGCATGGGGACCACCCTGGTTGCCCCGGTGTTTATCGGCGATCGATTGTACTGGATTTCGATTGGAGATTCGCCCTTGTTTCTCTATCGCGACGGGGTATTGAAACAACTCAACGAAGACCACTCAATGGCGCCGCAGATCGACTACATGGTTGAATCCGGACTTATTCCGGAAGCATCCGGAAAAAATCATCCTGACCGAAATTGCCTGACGTCGGTGCTGATCGGAGACGCGATTGCACGCATTGACTGCCCAAAGGATCCGGTCGACATGTGCGACGGCGACATCCTGATTGTTGCCAGCGATGGCTTGCAGTTCCTGAGCAACAAGCAAATCGAGGATGTACTCGACAGAAGCAGCACTAAAAACAGTTTTGATATTGCTGAGATTCTGCTCGCCGGTCTGGAAGAGCTGGGCCATCCTGAACAGGACAATATTTCCTTTTGTGTCATCAAGATACGCAGTGCAAACCGGTCCAAAGCCAGTCACGATTTGCAAGCTGCGTCAGAAACAGGCAATAATTTGCCATTCAACTCTTGCAGGTCAGACGGCGGAATGGCACCGGCCGCGCGTCACTCTGTATTTAGACGACTCAATCTAATGCGCCGAGCGTCTGAATCGCATGATGGCACATCATGAACCACGCATCGTCGGCAACGGTTGTGTTGAAACAATTAGAGACGTCGCTTGTTTCGGGAAAATTGCCAGCAAGAGCTGTGGCGTATCGCTCATGGCGCTGCCCCCTTCAGGAGCCCCATGTACGAGCGCGCCGAGGGTGTTGCCACCTCGGCGCGCGGCAGATAGGGATGGGCCAGCAGGTTCAAGCGTGGCGGCCGCTTCTCGATCCGGCACAGCACCAGGTGCTTGACCGCATCGAAGCCGATCACGCCGCGCTCCAGCGCCTCCGATATGGCGGCTCGAACATCGTCGAGGGAGAAGCTCTCGATTAGCCGCAGCACCTGGACGTATTCGCGCTTCCCGGCTTTGCCCATCCGCGCTTCAAGTAGGCGGCGGAGATCGCCGAACACCGGCGGCAACAGCCAGCCGACCAAGGGAGCTGAGCTACCCCCCGAAATTCGGACACTGACGTAAGCTACGATTTGTTGTTTGCTGATCTTCAACACGAAGGAGATCAGAAATGTCGAAACGAAAGCAACATCATCCAGAATTTCAGGCCAAGGTCGCACTGGAAGCCTTGAAGGGCGAGGAAACGGTATCGGAATTGGCGAGCCGCTTTGGCGTTCACCCGACAATGATCCATCAATGGAAACGGGCCTTGCTTGAAGGCGCATCGGGTGTGTTTGAATGCAGTGCCAAGAGGATCCGTGAGATCGACGAAGAGCGGATCAAAGAACTGCATGCCAAGATCGGGGAGCTGGCCGTCGCCAACGATTTTTTGGAACGAAAGCTCAAGCCGTGGACCGGAAAGTGAGGCGCAGGATGATTGAACCCGGCCATCCTGGTCTGTCTGTCGGTAAACAATGCCAACTGCTGTCGATCTCGCGATCGTCGTTCTACTACACGCCGAAGGGCGAGACAGCGCTGAACCTCGGGCTGATGCGGCAGATCGACGAACAATTTCTTGAAACGCCTTTCTACGGTGTCCGCCAGATGACCTGGCATCTGAGGAACGAGGGCCATCTGGTGAACGAGAAACGTATCCGTCGTCTGATGCGGCTCATGGGCCTGATGCCGATCTACCAGAAGCCTAACACCAGCAAGATGACAAAGGGGCACAAGATTTACCCCTACCTGCTGCGGGGGCTGCGGGTGGATCGTCCAAATCAGGTCTGGTGCGCAGACATCACATACCTGCCGATGCGGTGTGGGTTTCTCTATCTGGTAGCCATCATGGACTGGCACACCCGTAAGGTACTGGCCTGGCGTATCTCGAACACACTGGAGGCCACTTCTGCGTCGAGGCATTGACTGAGGCAATCCACCGCTTCGGCCCGCCCGGGATCGTGAACACCGATCAAGGCAGCCAGTTCACATCCTTTGCCTGGACCGATTGTGCGAAACGGGCTGGGGCCAGAATATCGATGGATGGCAAGGGTCGGTTCCTCGACAACATCTTCATAGAACGGCTCTGGCGATCGATGAAATACGAGTGCGTTTACTTGTATGCATGGCAAAGTGGTTCAGAAGCAAAGGCAGGGATCAAGAAATGGATGGAATTTTACAATCACAAACGCCCGCATTCGGCTCTTGGCGGCAAGCCGCCAGCCGTGGTCTATTGGCAAACAAATGAAACAAACAATCCAGATCAGCAGATGCAAAAAGTAGCTTATTTTACGCCGAACCCTGTCCAATGATTGGGGAGTGGCTCATCACAGCAGGTTGGTGCTGTTGACACGTCCGCGCAGAACGCCAGCGGGGGCGCGGCGCTGATCGCTGCCATTCTGCGGCAAGTCGAACTGGGGCGCTAGGCAGATACCGACAGCGTCTTGCAGTTCCTGAACCGCAACGGCGCAATTTCTTCTGCGGTAATTCGGCCGGTGCCAAACAAAATGTCTGATTTTGCTTCGGTCAGCAATAATTTTAGCCGTATCAGCGAGGCCAACGAGTCAATATACCCTTCGATCAATGGTCTGTTTTCAACGGCCCTTGAATATCTTCAGCAGCGCGCCGCAGCCCTGATACAATGTCAGCTTGAGCGCGGTATGGAAAATTATTCGGAGATATTGCTTACCACCCTTCAAAAAATCCAAACTTGCCATAATTTAGGGATTTTCTCATATCCTATGAAGCATCTGCGCAGGAACCGCAGGCCCTGTTTGAAGAGGGAGCAGAGTGATCTTCGGGTTTTGCGAATCGCCTTTTTTCGCCGCTTTCGGCGACTATTTGTTCATCTGCTGCGCCCGTTGAAACCGCCCAGTACATGGCTATTGCCATGACAAGGATAAGCCTTTCCAGTCGGTCTGGCTTTTTGATTTGGCTTTGCGCGATGCCAAATCCACGGGTCTTGAAGTCCGAGAACATAGCTTCAATACCCCATCGCATTCCATAATCGAGAACCGTGTATTGTGAAGGCTTTGCATTCATAGCGATGATCCAGGGCTCAGGGTGACCATCGTCGTGCAATACTCCGATATTCGTAAACACACCTGATCCATAAAGTTCCGCGTTTATAAGCCCTTGCTGAGAACGCCGGAGCAATAATCCCTCACTGAAGCGGCCGGAGAGTCTGGTTGCGCCGGAGCAAAATTCCGTCAGCGATAGCCCTTTGCATTTTGGAGCGAAGGGTGGGGGATGAAGCGAGTGGAACTGTATGGGCGGGTTCGCCACGCGGTAATGATTGAGGGTCTGAGCCAACGCGAAGCGGCTCGTTGTTTTGGGATCGACCCGCGCACGGTCAGGAAGATGTTGAGCTATTCGGTGCCACCGGGTTATGTCCGGACGCGGCCTCCGGTCCGCCCGAAGCTCGATCCGTTCATCGGTATTATCGACCGTATTCTGGAAGAGGATAAGGATCGTCCGAAGACGCACCGTCACACATCGAAGCGGATATTCGAGCGGCGGCGTGATGAGTACGGCTTTACGGGCAAGATCACCATTGTTAAGGACTACATCTGCGGTGTCCGACAGCGCCGGCGGGAGATGTTTGTTCCGCTGACGCATTCTCCCGGCCACGCCCAGGTTGATTTTGGCGAGGCCCTGGCCGTCATCGGCGGCGTGGAACGCAAGATCCACTTCCTGGCGATGAGCCTACCCCACTCGGACGCCTGCTTTGTGAAGGCCTATCCGGGGGAGGCCACGGAGGCCTTCTGTGACGGCCATGTCTCGGGGTTCTCCTTCTTCGGCGGTGTGCCGCGCTCGATCCTTTATGACAACACCAGGATTGCGGTGGCCCGCATCCTCGGTGACGGCAAGCGTCAGCGGACACGTGTGTTCAGCGAGTTACGATCCCATTACCTGTTCGAGGACCGCTTTGGCCGCCCCGGCAAGGGGAACGACAAGGGCAAGGTCGAGGGGATCGTCGGCTATTGCCGCCGGAACTTCCTGGTGCCGATGCCAAGGTTCCGGAACTTCGATGATCTCAACACGCATCTTGAAGCCTGCTGCGCCAAGCGATGGGCGGAACAACTGCGTGGCCACGACCAGACGGTCGGCGAACGCCTGGAACGGGATCGTGCGGTTCTTCAGCGCCTTCCCGCAATCGCCTACGACGCCTGCGACAAGCGCCCGGGGCGGGTCAGTTCGCTGTCGCTGGTGCGCTATCGCGGCACCGATTACTCCGTCCCCACACGGTTCGGCCATTGCGAGGTGCTGGTCCGCGGCTATGTCCACGAGGTGGTCATCAGTTGCGCCGCAGAGGTGATTGCCAGGCACCCGCGTTCATACGAGCAAGAGGACTTCGTCTTCGATCCGCTGCACTATCTGTCCTTGCTGGAGCAAAAGACCAACGCGCTGGATCAGGCGGCTCCCTTGGCCGGCTGGCTGTTGCCGCCGGTGTTCGGCGATCTCCGCCGCCTACTTGAAGCGCGGATGGGCAAAGCCGGGAAGCGCGAATACGTCCAGGTGCTGCGGCTAATCGAGAGCTTCTCCCTCGACGATGTTCGAGCCGCCATATCGGAGGCGCTGGAGCGCGGCGTGATCGGCTTCGATGCGGTCAAGCACCTGGTGCTGTGCCGGATCGAGAAGCGGCCGCCACGCTTGAACCTGCTGGCCCATCCCTATCTGCCGCGCGCCGAGGTGGCAACAACCTCGGCGCGCTCGTACATGGGGCTCCTGAAGGGGGCAGCGCCATGAGCGATACGCCACAGCTCTTGCTGGCCCATCATCTGAAGGCCCTCAAGCTGCCGACCTTCCTACGGGAATACGACAAGCAGGCCCGCCAATGCGCTGCCGAGGGCGTCGATCATGTGCGTTACCTTGTTCGCCTGACCGAACTGGAGTTGATTGATCGGGAACGCCGCATGGTCGAGCGGCGGATCAGGATGGCCAGGTTCCCCGCCGTCAAAAGCCTGGACAGCTTCGACTTCAAAGCCATGCCATCGCTCAACAAGATGATGGTTCTGGAACTGGCGCGTTGTGAATACATCGAGCGTCGTGAAAACGTCATCGCACTTGGCAATAGCGGCACCGGCAAAACCCATATCGCCCTCGGCCTCGGTCTGGCGGCTTGTCAGAAAGGCCTCACCGTCGGCTTTATCACGGCGGCGGCTTTGGTCCACGAGCTCATCGAGGCCAGGGACGAGAAGCGCCTGTTGCGGTTCCAGAAGCAGTTAGCAAAATACAAGCTGCTGATCATCGATGAGCTCGGCTTCGTGCCGCTTGGCAAAACCGGGCCCGAGTTGTTGTTCGAGGTGTTCAGCCAACGTTACGAAGGCGGCTCCACCCTGGTGACCTCCAATCTACCGTTCGATGAGTGAACCGAGGTGTTCGGTTCCGAGCGCCTGACTGGGGCGTTGCTGGACCGGCTCACACACCACGTTCATATCCTGGAGATGAACGGCGACAGCTACCGTCTCAACCAGAGCCAAAAACGGCGGAAACCCCCAAAAACCTGACAACCCAGCCCATGGTTGACCCGGTGGGCCCACAGGCACCGCCAACGCTGGGCTGAATCGCATCAAGTGGTGCATTTTTACGCCGGCCAGTGGTGTACTTTTACTCCGGCGTTGACCCTTGCGGCATCAGCTCCCTGATTTCAATGCAAGACAGCTCGCCACCTTGGTGCTGCAAAGTCAGGTTGCCCTTCAGGCGAATACGATATCCCCAACCAGCGTCCTGACACCAATGGATTAACCTTTCTGTGCCATAAAATCGATCACCCGTTAACATGACATCAGCCCCTTCAGGCATCCAATCCTGAATGCTGTCCAGTAACTCTTTTTGGAGAGAAAACCCAATATTGCCTTTTGTCTTGCGCACGCGCCAAGCCACAGGCAAGGCGCGATCACGCATGCGCACTGACAGCATCAAGACTTCATGTCCGTCATTGATATGGCTTTGATCCATCATCAAAACGATGGTCTCTCCGTTGGAGGCCAAACGGGTGAATACATCCCCAGCATAGGCCTGCATGATTTCCGCGCAATCAATGTGGGAATTGCTCAAAACACGGGAACCATACTGGTACCGATGATCTTTTGTGCTGATGTGACGCGGTAAAGCCGCCGATAATTCCATCAAATTCGCACTTCGCACATCAAGAACGATGCTCGAAAGCAGTGTAAGGCCTTCGCAGCGGGATTTATGAAACTTTGGAAGCCGCTCTATAAAATCAGCCTTGATAGCTTCGTTTACCCCAGAAAAACCCAATGAAACAACCATACAACATCTCCAATTCTATAACAGGAGACTCCTTGAATCACAGCATGTGGACTGTGAATCCCGGAGCAATACTGGACCATAGAAACGGTCGAATAATCTGACTGTCGCGGAGTAAAACTCCGCCATTCTGACGCCTGCGGCAAACGAGCTGAGGGCGGGGAGATGTATTCTGTGGAATTGTACAGCCGGGTTCGGCGTGCGTGTCATGTCGGTGGGATGAGTGAGCGAGCGGCGGCCGGTCATTTCGGGATAGACCGCAAGACTGTGTCAAAAATTCTGAAGCATGCGGTGCCACCGGGGTATCGCAGGAATGGGCCACCAGCCCGTCCAAAGCTTGACCAGTTCATTCCGCTCATCAACCAGATATTGGAAGAGGATAAGTCGCGGCTCAAGAAGCAGCGGCATACGTCGAAGCGGATATATGAGCGTCTGCGTGATGAACATGGCTTCACCGGCGGGATCACGATTGTGACCGACTATGTTCGCGAGAAGAAGCGCCGGACTCGGGAAGTGTTCGTGCCGCTGTCGCACGCGCCAGGCCACGCCCAGGTTGATTTTGGTGAGGCGCTTGGCGAGATTGGCGGGGTCGTGCGCAAGCTGCACTACTTTGCAATGTCTCTGCCGCACTCGGACGCGTTCTTCATCAAGGCCTATCCGGCGGAGACAACCGAGGCCTTTTGCGATGGCCATGTCTCCGCCTTTGCGTTCTTCGGAGGCGTGCCGCTGTCAGGGCTCTACGACAACACCACGATCGCGGTGGCACGGATCCTCGGGGACGGAAAACGGCAACGAACCAGAACCTTTGCTGAGTTGCAGTCGCATTATCTGTTCGAAGACAGGTTCGGCCGTCCTGGCAAGGGCAACGACAAGGGTAATGTCGAAGGCACAATCGGTTATGGCCGACGGGACTTCCTGGTGCCGATGCCGCGCTTCGACAGTTTCGATGACCTGAACGTCCGGCTGGAGGAGCAATGCCTCAAACGTCAGGATGAGGTTCTGCGGGGTCATTCCGAGACTATCGGCGAGCGGCTGATGCGTGATCTTGATGCGCTGATGACACTACCCCTGACGCCCTATGACGCCTGCGAGAAGGTCAGCACCCGGGCGACGTCGATCTCGATGGTCCGCTATCGCAACAACGATTACTCGGTGCCGGTCGCCTGCGCTCATCACGAGGTTCAGGTCCGCGGCTATGTCCACGAGGTCGTCATCGGCTGCGGCGCCGAGGTGATCGCCTGCCACCAACGGTCCTATGAGAAGGCTGATATGGTCTTCGATCCGATGCACTTCCTGCCGCTGCTGGAACAGAAGGTTGGCGCGCTGGACCAGGCGGCACCGCTGCAGGGCTGGGACCTGCCAGGGGAGTTTGCCACCCTGCACCGGCTGCTGGAAGCGCGCATGGGCAAGAAGGGCAAGCGCGAATACGTCCAGGTTCTGCGGCTCTGCGAACTTGAACTGATAGAGCGGGAACGCCGGATGATCGAGCGGCGCATCAAGGCCGCGAAGTTTCCAGGCACCAAGAGCCTGGACAGCTTCGATTTCAAGGCGATCCCGTCACTCAACAAGCCGCTCGTGCTGGAGCTGGCGCGCTGTGAATACATCGACAAATACCAGAACATCATTGCCCTGGGGCCAAGTGGCACCGGTAAAACCCATGTCGCACTGGGGCTGGGATTGGCCGCCTGCCAGAAGGGCCTCAAGGTCCGCTTCATAACCGCCGCATCACTGGTTCACGAATTGATCGAAGCTGTCGATGAACGCCGCCTGCAGAGGTTCCAAAAACAACTCACCAGCCAGAACCTTCTGATCATTGACGAGCTGGGCTTTGTCCCCTTGAGCAAAACCGGCGCTGAGCTGCTCTTCGAAGTCATCTCCCAATGCTATGAACGCGGCTCCATAATCATCACCTCAAATCTGCCGTTCGACGAATGGACCGAAATATTCGGATCCGAGCGCCTCACCGGTGCGCTCCTGGATCGCCTCACCCACCACGTCCATATACTGGAGATGAACGGCGACAGCTTTCGGCTAAAACAGAGCCGAAACGCCAGAGCCTGAACCCGGTCTGAACTTGATGGATGTTGGCCTTTGGCCAACATGCGCCTTGTCACGCGTTAGCTTTATGGGGAGCACACCCAACAAGGCGCGGCACCTCAACTGGCCCACTTTTACTCCGGCGAATGGCCCCTTTTTACGCCGGGATTGACAACAAAATGGCATCCAGAACATCGCGCATCGCCGTGCTGCGCGGACGACCAGTTGTTTTAGGCGGCGGCAGGAATGGCGCGATCAAACCCCATTCCTGATCAGTTAAATCGCTTGCATAGCGTCCCGAATGCCGTTCATATCGGGCGCGAGTGGTTTCCGTCCAGGCCATTGTGATCTCCCTCGAATCTTATCAATCCGATTGAATCACAACTCGCTGAAATCACTCAATTAGTTTTGGATCAGACACTCAGACCCCCAGACGACGGTTGGTGACATCAGGGCTCATTTCTTCGAATCTGCCAGCCCAAAAGGCACGCGCGCCAGACGGGCGCTGAAAAACAAATCGATGCAAAGCACGCCATAGCAGACTGCGAAGAATGAGATCGGATCAAGCGTATTTAACCCCGGAAAGCCGTTACGCACCCAAATCGAAAGCTCATCTTCGCCGCCGTAGGCTGGCCAACAGTATTGATTTAAAATTCATTGGTATCCTCCTTTGGATTTGTTGTCGTTTCAGGTCTCGCTCGTCAGCCCGAATACAGTGTTACGTGTGCACCATTTATTGCAGGTCATACGTTGGGGCCGATGCCAGATATGTCCATAGGCTGCGGCGTTTGGATAGGAAAACTGTTCGGCCAATGGGTTGGCGCGTTTTTTCTTACGTGCACCAATATCCGCCAACAACTCATCGAAATGCTTGAAATGAAACGGTGCTGAACACAGCCCGCCGTACACTTGCGCCGCCGGGCGTTCATTGCGTTTCCAGTCCAGCATCATCTCGATATTGTCGAGCATTTCAGTGTCACTTGGCTGTCTCTTCAGTTGTCCGTCGGCAAAGCGCACCAGCCAGTTGGCGATCAATTCCGCTGCAAGAACCGTTGCAAAACTGGAATTAAACCCGACAAACCCCATGTCCGGCAGGTCCGGGTTCACTGACAGACGATAGACCCGGTACTGGCCGTCGGCTTCGATCAGTTTGTCCTGATATTCCTGCGCCAGAAACGGAATACCAAGATTCCAGCCGACCGCCAGCACCGACACATCGCAGCCGACCCGTTCACCATTGGTCAAAACGATCGCATCACCGGCGTATTTTTCAAAACTGGCGCGGATCGGTTTGATCGCCCCCGATTTGAACGCCTCAAACAGGCCCGGAGTGACAATCGGAAGTGAACATGACACAGCCTTTTCAATCGGCACATCAGGCACCATATCCCACTTTTTCATACTCAGTTGCAGCTTAAGCATCGTCTCTAGCTCGCGGAAATTCATCCATACTAAAGGTTTGAAAATCGCCGCGATCACCCGCTGCAAGCCATTTTCCCCCCACATGTTGAACTGCTGCTCCTGCGCGCGCATGTAAAGCAGCCGCTTAAAGTTGATCCCGCCAACAAAATAAGGAATCCGCCAGATGTTTTTCCGATACACCATGGTGACGTGACTGGCGCCGTTATTGGCTGCACTGACCGCGACATCGGTGGCCGACTTGGAACCGCCCAACACGACGACCCGTTTGCCTTTCATAATAGCGGGATCGGTGTATTCCGAGGAATGCATCACCTGGCCGCCCTGTTTGACAAATGCTTTTTGGCCGGGATGGGTGATGATATTCTTGTCAGAAAACTGGCCGGTGCAGATTGCAACGAAATCAAAGTCTTCCTGACGGACCTTTCCGGCCGCATTGATCGTCAGGGTCCAGCCCGGCTGGCCATCTTCACGTCGCTCCATCTTGTCGATGTTGGTGTTCAGCCGAAACAGCCGTCCAAGGCGATGTTTGTCGGCATAGGATTGCAGATATGCGTGCACCTGCGGACCTTCGGGCCATTCTGGATAGTCGTCGGGCATCGGATGGTCGGTGTAGCAGTACAAATCCTTTGGCGATTGGGTTTGAATACCGGGGTAAGAGCGCGACAGCTCCCAGACACCGCCAAAATCATGGCTGCGTTCAAAGCCCAGCACCCGGTGGCCCTTTTCGTCAAATGCCTTGGCCGCCGCCAACCCGCTGACGCCGCCGCCAATTACGGCTACTTTCTTTTTGCTAATCATGTCAGATCCCCTATTCAGCGTCCGGTGGTGGCAGAAAATCAACCTCGTGCTGCGCCGATATCCGAACTAGCTCGGCCGGGTCGGTAACGCCGTCCAATTTGCCGAAAAGTTCAAAAATCTTGCGCGACGGTGCGACGCCAAAAACACAAGTTGCCTCGGCGCCCGAGCGATTGAAAATCCCGTGCGCCATTCCCATCGGCATCCGTATTGTGTCGCCGGGACCGGCCTTGTGGACGTCTGGCCCGAATTCGACCTCCAGATTGCCGGTCAGCATGGTTATCCACTCGTCCTGTGTCGGGTGAACATGCGGCGGCACGAAAGTTTCATCCGGGATGACGGCATGCCAGATGAACGCATTGTCGCTAAGTAATTTCGGGGTGTAAGTATGCCCGACGACATTCCAGGACAGGCCATCGAGCCCTTCACTGGCCTGGGTTATTCCGATTTTCATTTTTTTCTCCCTGTTCGCATTAATGGCGTTGATCGCCGGTCTAGAAGGTTTTGAAAGTCAGTGTCGCAAATGTCCGCTCGATCCCTTTGATGTCGAGCAGATAATCATTTCATTCGCCAGCCATTTCCTTAAGCAGAAACCGCTGAATCTTTCCGGTTTGCGTCTTGGGCAGGGCCGCACAGAACACCACAGAGCGTGGATATTTGTAAGGCGCAATCGACGCCTTCACATGATCCTGCAAGGACTTGGCAATGCTGTCTGATGCCGAAACCCCGTCAACCAACACAACATGCGCCTGCACGATATAGCCGCGTTCAGCGTCGGGCACGCCAATCACTGCGCATTCATACACCTGCGGATGCGCCAGCAGGGCAGCCTCAACTTCCGGCCCGGCAATGTTGTAGCCTGACGAAATAATCATGTCGTCGTTGCGGGCGGCGAAATGCAGATAACCGTCGGCGTCCATCGAAAAACTGTCGCCGGTGATGTTCCAGCCGTCCAGAACATAATTCGCCTGCCGGTGATCGGCCAGATACCGGCATCCGGTCGGGCCGCGCACGGCAAGGCGGCCAACGGTTCCAGGCGGCAGTTCGGCGCCGTCCTCGCCGAAGCCCTTGACCTGATAGCCAGTCACCGGCCGCCCGGTGCAGGTCGGGCGATGATCGTCAAAACGGTTCGAGATGAAGATATGCAGCAGTTCGGTTGCCCCAATCCCGTCAAGCATCGGCTTGCCGGTCTTGGCGATCCAGTCCTCATAAACCGGCGCCGGAAGGGTTTCGCCCGCCGATACCGCTGCCCGCAAGCTGGTCAGATCAGCACCTTTGTCCATTGCTGCCAGCATGAAACGGTAGGCCGTTGGCGCGGTAAAACACACCGTCGCGCGGTATTTCTGGATGATCTCGATCAGGTTGGGCGGCGATGCATTTTCCAGCAACGTCGCCGCAGCCCCAAACCGCAGCGGAAAGATCGCCAGCCCGCCAAGCCCGAATGTAAAGGCAAGCGGCGGCGAGCCCACAAACACATCATCCGGCGTCACACCCAGAACCTCGCGCGCATAACCGTCGGCAATGATCAGCAGATCGCGGTGGAAATGCATTGTTGCTTTGGGTTTCCCGGTCGTGCCCGAGGTGAAGCCCAACAGCGCCACATCGTCGCGACTGGTCTTGACCGCGTCAAACAGCACCGGTTTTTCCAGCGCCAGCCGGTCCAGCTCGGCATCATGGTTCGAGGTGCCGTCAAACCCCACGACGCTTTTCAGCCAGGCACTTGCCTTGGCACAAGCGGTCATCTCGTCCATCAGGCGGGTGTCGCAAAGCGCGTGGCCTGATCTCTGCCTTGTCAACAACGGCCGCCAATTCGCCCGCCCGCAGCATCGGCATGGTATTCACCACAACCGCACCCGCCTTGGTCGCAGCCAGCCAGCAGGCGACCATCGCCGGGTTGTTGGCCGAACGGATCAGCACCCGGTTGCCGGGCTTGATGCCCAGATCCTCTACCAGCACGTGGGCCAGCCGGTTGGACCAGTCGGACAGCTCCTTGTAGGTGTGCCGCCGGCCATTACCGATCAACGCGGTGTGATCGCCAAAACCCTTGGCCACCATTTCGTCGGTCAGCTCCACTGCGACGTTCAGCTGCGCGGGATAGTCGAAACCGTCCAGCAAAAATTCCGGCCACTGGTCGGGCGGCGGCAGATTATCGCGCGCAAACGTGTCTGTATGAGCCGATCGACCAAGCATGTCTAACCCCCTTGATGCGCAGCCATCGCTTGCCGCGCGATAATGACTCGCTGCACATCGGACGCACCCTCATAGATCCGCAATGCCCGGATCTCGCGATAAAGCCTTTCCACGATTTGGCCCGATTTCACCCCATCACCGCCATGCAGCTGCACGGCGCGGTCAATGACTATCTGCGCCTGCTCGGTCGAGAAAAGTTTAGCCATGGCCGCCTCTCGCGAAATCCGCGCAGCGCCTGCATCCTTGGCCCAAGCCGCGCGGTAGACAAGCAAGGCGCTGGCATCCACGTCAAGCGCCATGTCGCGATATGACCCTGCACCATCTGCAAATCAAAAAGCGCAGCACCGTGAACATGCCGGGTTGCCACCCGCGCCAACGCCTCGTCCAACGCGCGGCGCGCAAAGCCAAGCGCTGCCGCAGCAACGGTTGAACGGAAAACGTCAAGCACTGACATAGCGATTTTGAACCCCGAACCCGCCGCCCCGATCAGCGCTGACGCCGGTATTCGGCAATCTGTGAAACGCAATGTGGCCAGCGGGTGCGGGGCAATCGTGTCAAGCCGCTCCACTATCTCAATTCCCGCCAGATCAGCGGCAAGAACGAAGGCAGACAATCCGCGGGCCCCCGGCGCTTCGCCAGTGCGGGCAAAAAGCGTATACATGTCGGCGATACCGCCGTTTGAAACCCAGGTCTTTTCGCCGTTCAGGACGAAGTGATTTCCGTCCTTCGCCGCCGTCATGGTGGAATTGGCAACGTCAGACCCTGACTGCGGCTCGGTCAGCGCAAAGGCAGAGATCGCCTTGCCAGCGCGCACCGGCGGCAGCCATTCGGACTTTTGCTCTGGCGTGCCGAAAAGCGAAATCGCGCCGGTCCCAAGCCCCTGCATACCAAAGGCGAAATCGGCCAGCCCGTCGTGGCGCGCCAGTGTTTCGCGGATCAGGCAGAGGGCGCGAACATCCAAGGCGGTGTCTTTTTCCGGATCAATCGCAGCATAGTTCAACCAGCCACCATCACCCAAGGCCGACACAAGCGCGCGACAGGCGGCATCGGTGTCGGAGTGGTCGATCCGGCCTAAAGTCTTGCCCGCCCAATCATCAAGCGCTGCGGCCAGTTCCTTGTGCCGGGGCTCAAAGAAAGGCCAGTCGAGAAAGCTCTTATCGGCCATCAGTTGCCCTCGAACTTGGGTTTTTCCTTGGCCACAAAAGCCCGGTACGCGCGCTCAAAGTCAGCCGTTTTCATGCAGATCGCCTGCGCCTGAGCTTCCGCCTCGATCGCCTGATCGATCGACATCGACCATTCCTGCGCCAACATGGTCTTGGTCATCATGTGGCCAAATTCGGACCGTCTGCAATGCGCGCCGCAAGCGCCTGGGTGTGAATCCCGGAGCAATACTGGATCACAGAAACGGTCGAATAATCTGACTGTCGCGGAGTAAAACTCCGCCATTCTGACGCCTGAGGCAAACGAGCTGAGGGCGGGGAGATGTATTCTGTGGAATTGTACAGCCGGGTTCGGCGTGCGTGTCATGTCGGTGGGATGAGTGAGCGGGCGGCGGCCGGTCATTTCGGGATAGACCGCAAGACTGTGTCAAAAATTCTGAAGCATGCGGTGCCACCGGGGTATCGCAGGAATGGGCCACCAGCCCGTCCAAAGCTTGACCCGTTCATTCCGCTCATCAACCAGATATTGGAAGAGGATAAGTCGCGGCTCAAGAAGCAGCGGCATACGTCGAAGCGGATATATGAGCGTCTGCGTGATGAACATGGCTTCACCGGCGGGATCACGATTGTGACCGACTATGTTCGCGAGAAGAAGCGCCGGACTCGGGAAGTGTTCGTGCCGCTGTCGCACGCGCCAGGCCACGCCCAGGTTGATTTTGGTGAGGCGCTTGGCGAGATTGGCGGGGTCGTGCGCAAGCTGCACTACTTTGCAATGTCTCTGCCGCACTCGGACGCGTTCTTCATCAAGGCCTATCCGGCGGAGATAACCGAGGCCTTTTGTGATGGCCATGTCTCCGCCTTTGCGTTCTTCGGAGGCGTGCCGCTGTCAGGGCTCTACGACAACACCACGATCGCGGTGGCGCGGATCCTCGGGGACGGAAAACGGCAACGAACCAGAACCTTTGCTGAGTTGCAATCGCATTACCTGTTCGAAGACAGGTTCGGCCGTCCTGGCAAGGGCAACGACAAGGGTAATGTCGAAGGCACAATCGGTTATGGCCGGCGGAACTTCCTGGTGCCGTGCCGCGCTTCGACAGTTTCGATGACCTGAACGTCCGGCTGGAGGAGCAATGCCTCAAACGTCAGGATGAGGTTCTGCGGGGTCATTCCGAGACTATCGGCGAGCGGCTGATGCGCGACCTCGACGCCCTGATGGCGCTGCCGCCTGTACCCTACGATGCCTGCGAGAAAGTCAGCACGCGGGCGACGTCGATCTCGATGGTCCGCTATCGCAACAACGATTACTCGGTGCCGGTCGCCTGCGCTCATCACGAGGTTCAGGTCCGCGGCTATGTCCACGAGGTCGTCATCGGCTGCAGCGCCGAGGTGATCGCCTGCCACCAACGGTCCTATGAGAAGGCTGATATGGTCTTCGATCCGATGCACTTCCTGCCGCTGCTGGAACAGAAGGTTGGCGCGCTGGACCAGGCGGCACCGCTGCAGGGCTGGGACCTGCCAGGGGAGTTTGCCACCCTGCACCGGCTGCTGGAAGCGCGCATGGGCAAGAAGGGCAAGCGCGAATACGTCCAGGTTCTGCGGCTGCTTGAGAGCTTCGAGATGGCGCACGTCCACGGGGCTATCAAACAGTCGCTGGAACTGGGCGCGATCGGCTACGATGCGGTCAAGCATCTGGTGCTTTGCCGGATCGAGAGGCGCCCGCCACGGCTCGATCTCGATATCTACCCCTACCTGCCCAAAGCACTGGTCGAGACCACCAAGCCCGCGAGCTATATGAGCCTGA
Source organism: Paracoccaceae bacterium (assembly GCA_965237505.1). Taxonomy (GTDB): domain Bacteria; phylum Pseudomonadota; class Alphaproteobacteria; order Rhodobacterales; family Rhodobacteraceae; genus NVTR01. The sequence goes on from CBDEFR010000009.1 coordinate 752,072, forward strand.
TGACGCAGGTGCCGGCATGACCGATACACCGCAGGTTCTGCTGCAGCATCACCTAAAAAAACTGCGCTTGCCGACATTCCTGGGCGAATATTCCAAACTTGCGCAACAATGCGCTGCTGAGAAGAAGGATCACGTCCAGTATTTACTGCGGCTCTGCGAACTTGAACTGATAGAGCGGGAACGCCGGATGATCGAGCGGCGCATCAAGGCCGCGAAGTTTCCAGCCACCAAGAGCCTGGACAGCTTCGATTTCAAGGCGATCCCGTCACTCAACAAGCCGTTCGTGCTGGAGCTGGCGCGCTGTGAATACATCGACAAATACCAGAACATCATTGCCCTGGGGCCAAGTGGCACCGGTAAAACCCATGTCGCACTGAGGCTGGGATTGGCCGCCTGCCAGAAAGGCCTCAAGGTCCGCTTCATAACCGCCGCATCACTGGTTCACGAATTGATCGAAGCTGTCGATGAACGCCGCCTGCAGAGGTTCCAAAAACAACTCACCAGCCAGAACCTTCTGATCATTGACGAGCTGGGCTTTGTCCCCTTGAGCAAAACCGGCGCTGAGCTGCTCTTCGAAGTCATCTCCCAATGCTATGAACGCGGCTCCATAATAATCACCTCAAATCTGCCGTTCGACGAATGGACCGAAATATTCGGATCCGAGCGCCTCACCGGTGCGCTCCTGGATCGCCTCACCCACCACGTCCATATCCTGGAGATGAACGGCGACAGCTTTCGGCTAAAACAGAGCCGAAACGCCAGAGCCTGAACCCGGTCTGAACTTGATGGATGTTGGCCTTTGGCCAACATGCGCCTTGTCACGCGTTAGCTTTATGGGGAGCACACCCAACAAGGCGCGGCACCTCAACTGGCCCACTTTTACTCCGGCGAATGGCCCCTTTTTACGCCGGGATTGACACCTGGGCCTCGGCTTCCAGATCATCTGCCGCGACCACCCGGTTGAAAAAACCCCAGCGTTCGCCTTCCTCCGCGCTCATGGATCGACCCGTGTATAACAACTCGGCCGCGCGTCCCTGCCCAATGATCCGCGGCAGAATTGCACAAGCCCCCATGTCGCAGCCAGCCAGCCCAACGCGGGTGAACAAAAACGCGGTCTTGGCTTCAGGCGTGGCAATCCGCAGGTCCGAAGCCATCGCGATAATCGCACCAGCGCCCACACAAACCCCGTCCACCGCCGCAATCACCGGTTTGGTGCAACTGATCATCGCCTTGACCAGATCACCGGTCATCCGGGTGAACGCCAGCAGCTCTTTCATGGTCATTTTTGTCAACGGCCCGATAATGTCATGCACGTCGCCGCCGGACGAGAAATTGCCCCCGTTTGAGGTAAAAACCACCGCGTTGACGTCATCGCAATAAGGAAGATCGCGAAACCAATCCCGCAGCTCGGCGTAGCATTCGAATGTCAGCGGGTTCTTCCGGTCGGGCCGGTTCAATGCCACGGTTGCAACCCCGTCCTTCACCCGGCAAAGAAAATGGCTCGTATCGGTATGTGCCCGTCTCATGTGTTGCCCTCTTCCTCAACGATTACCTGAATGACGCCTTCCAGGCGATTGCTGACATCTTCCGCTTCGCCACCGGAAAACCCGCGCAAAAGTTGGTCGATCCAGCCCTCATGCGCGTCCGCCTTACGCGAGAATTCGTCGCGTCCTTTCTGCGTCAGGCGCACGACCGAGGCACGCCGGTCACCGGGAACCGACACCCGAACGACAATTCGATCTGCCACCAGACGATCAACGATCCCCGTAACATTACCATTGGACACTCGCAGTACACCCGAAAGCTCGCTCATTTTCAAACCGCCGTCATAGCGGCTCAACGCCGCCATCACGTCAAAGCGCGGCAAGGTCGAGGCGAATTCAGATCGCAGGTTCTCACGCAACTCAGCCTCGATGCGGCGCGACACTTTCAAAAGCCGCAGCCACAGCCGCAGGCGCATCTTGGTTTGCGGCCCATGCCCGAGACTTTGCGCAACCTCGGTCATGCCTGGTGTCCAAAAACCGGCAGCGCAGAGACTGGCTCTGTCGCTATTCCGCCATCGGCCATGATATGATTAAACCCAAATCCCACTACACTTTTCCCGTCATCTCGTCCCCGCGGTCGGCCAGACGCCAAGCCTGATCGCGCCCGTTCAGATAAGGCAACGGCCAATTCTCTTGCCGGTCACCGATTGTGGTCGCTGCGTGCAGCGTCCAGTACGGGTCGGACAGATGGGCGCGCGCAAGACAAACCAGATCGGCGCGACCGGCCATCAGGATCGAATTGACGTGATCGGGCTCATAAATGTTGCCCACCGCCATTGTGGCGATGCCCGCTTCGTTGCGGATCCGGTCAGAAAACGGGGTTTGGAACATCCGGCCATACACCGGTTTCGCATCAGTCGAGGTCTGTCCGGCGGAAACGTCGATGATATCCGCACCTGCATCCTCAAACATTCGGGCAATCTGGACTGCCTCTTCAGGCGTCACACCTTGCTCACCGACCCAGTCGTTGGCAGATATACGCACCGACATTGGCTTGCGTGCCGGCCAGGTGGCACGCATAGCGCCGAACACTTCGAGCGGAAACCGCATCCGGTTTTCCAGCGCACCGCCGTAGGCATCGTTGCGCACATTCGACAGCGGCGAAATAAATGACGAGATCAGGTAACCATGCGCGGCGTGCAGCTCGATCATGTCAAAGTCGGCACGATCCGCCATTTGCGTGGCAGAGACAAACTGGTCGCACAGCTCGTTCATCTCTGCCCGGTCTAATTCGCGCGGCGTGGCGTTGTTCGCTGTCCACGGGATGGCCGAAGCCGAGACCACGTCCCAATTGCCCGATTTCAGCGGCGCATCCATGTCCTCCCATCCCAACTGCGTCGAACCCTTGCGCCCCGAGTGCCCGATCTGGCAGCAGATCTTGGCTTGCGTCTCGGCGTGAACAAAATCGGTTATCCGACGCCATGCCGCCTCATGATCGGGTGCATAAAGCCCAGTACACCCCGGCGTAATCCGCCCCTCCGGGGAAATACAGGTCATTTCCGTGTAGACCAGCCCGGCACCGCCCTTGGCGCGTTCGCCAAGGTGGATCAGATGCCAGTCGGTAGGGCAGCCATCTACGGCTTTATACTGCGCCATCGGCGAAACAACGACGCGGTTTTTAAGCGTCATTTCTCGCAAAGTGAACGGCGCTAACATCGGCGCCCTGACCGGGGCCTCATCGGGCACACCGGCTTGCGTCTGAAACCACTTCTCGGCCGACCGCAGCCAGTCGGGATCGCGAAGGCGCAGGTTTTCATGGCTGATGCGCTGGCTTCGGGTCAGCAGCGAATAGTTGAACTGTACCGGATCAAACTCAAGGTAACGCTCGACATCCTCGAACCATTCAAGACTGTTACGCGCGGCCGATTGCAACCGCAGAACTTCCAGACGCCGTTCTTCCTGATAGCGCTCAAATGCGGCTTCCAACGTCGGCTCTGAATGCAGAAAATCAGCCAGCGCGATGGCGCTGTCAATTGCCAGCCGGGTCCCGGAACCGATTGAAAAATGCCCGGTTGCCGCCGCATCCCCCATAAGCACGACGTTCTTGTGATACCATTTTTCGCAGATCACCCGCGGAAAATTCATCCACACCGCCGAGCCGCGCAGATGCGCTGCATTTGACATCAGTGCGTGCCCACCCAGGTAGGCCGCAAAGATCCGCTCGCACGTGGCAACGGTTTCCTCTATTGACATCGCCTCAAATCCCCAGGCATCCCAGGTCGCCTGGCGGCATTCCACGATCAGCGTCGCGGTATCGGAATCAAACTGATAGATGTGTGCCCAGAGCCAGCCATGCTCGGTCTTTTCGAATATGAAAGTGAAGGAGATTATATACGAAAATCCCATTGACATGAGAATCCCAATATTATATAAGAATCCCAACGGAGGGTTTTCTCATGGCACGCAACGCACCTGGCAAGCATAAGCGCAAAGGACTGAGTTTCGTTCAGGTCATGGACCTGTTTCCCGATGACGCCGCCGCGCAGAAATGGATCGAGTCAGAGATTTGGCCCGGTGGCCCGTACTGCCCGAAGTGCGGATCGTTAAACATTCAGACGCCGATCAAGCATCGCACGATGACGCACCGTTGCCGCGACTGTCCAAATCGCTATCAGTTCTCGCTCAAGACCGGAACGGCCATGAAGGGGACGAAGATGGGTTATCGCATTTGGGCCATCGCCATCTATCTGCTGTCAACGAACCTGAAGGGTGTCTCAAGCATGAAGCTTCACCGTGATCTAGATATCACGCAGAAGAGCGCATGGCATCTGGCCCATCGCATTCGCGAATCGTGGATCCGCGAGAGTGCGGTATTCTCCGGCCCTGCAGAGGCCGATGAAACATATTTCGGTGGGCGGCGCGCCAATATGCCAAGGGCGAAGCGGAAACAGCTAAAGGGCCGTGGCCCAGCCGGGAAATTGGCGGCTGTTGGCGTTAAGGATCGGATCACAAACCGGGTCCACGCTCAAGTCACCGCTTCCACGGACGCCGCGACTCTGCAATCATTTATCCGGGAACATGTCAGGAAGGGAGCTGAGGTGTACACGGATGAACATGGTGGCTATAAAAATCTCAATGGTTTCAATCATGAAGCCGTAAATCACAGCGTTGGTGAATACGTGCGCGGCATGGCGCATACCAACGGGATCGAATCGTTCTGGTCGATGCTCAAGCGGGCGCACAAGGGAACCTTCCACAAAATCTCGGCTAAGCATCTTGATCGCTATGTGACTGAGTTCACGGGCCATCACAACGACCGTGATTACGATACGCTGGCAATCATGGCGCGGATCGCGGCGGGCCTGTCCGGCAAGCGGTTGCGCTACGGAGACCTGATTGCGGACAACGGATTAGAGTCCGGAGCGCAGAGTTAGGCCATGAGGAGGGCCGTCCTCTCTTGCGAAGACAACATCGCGTTCATGACAGATTTCGATGACGCTACATTCAAGCTGATTGTCACGTCGCCGCCCTATAACCTCGGCAAATCCTACGAGAACAAATCCGGTCTTGACGTCTATCTCGCCATGCAAGAGCGCGTGATTGGCGAATGCGTCCGTCTCCTGGACGATCGGGGATCAATCTGCTGGCAGGTCGGAAACTATGTCGAGAATGGCGATATCGTACCTCTCGACACCCTGATTTATCCATTGTTCCGGGCGCAAGGGCTTAAGCTGCGCAACCGGATCATCTGGCAATTCGGCCATGGCCTGCACTGTACGAAGCGGCTGTCCGGGCGGTACGAGACGATCAATTGGTGGACGAAGGGTGACGATTACACTTGGAACCTGGACCCGATACGAGTGCCGGCAAAGTACCCGGGCAAGAAGCACTTCAAGGGTCCGAACGCAGGCAAGTTGTCGGGGAATCCCAATGGAAAGAACCCGACCGACGTGTGGGACTTTCCGAACGTCAAGAACAATCACCCGGAGAAGACGATCCATCCCTGCCAGTTTCCCGTCGAATTGGTTGAGCGCCTCGTTCTTTCGCTAACCGATGAGGGCGACTCCGTTTTGGACCCCTACATGGGCGTCGGATCTGCCATCATCGCGGCCCTCAAGCACGGCAGGCATGGCTACGGCTGCGATATTGTCGAGCAATATGTCGAGATAGCGGAGAGCCGCGTGCAGGCACTCGAATCAGGCGAGTTGCGGACCCGCCCCATGGGTAAACCGATCTACGATCCAGCCCTTCCTAATGGCGGCCATTGATGCGGATCGACGCCAAATACTCGCATTTGAACGGCGAGGAATACCTGATCGTCCACAAGCCCGCGTTATGGCTGGAGGTTCAGCGTGTGGTTGCCGGGGTGGACGCCATAGCCTGCAAAACCAAGGTTTCTAAAGAAAAGAGGATGGTCGGGCGGATGCTCTATTCCCGCTGGACATGAACGCCGCGTTCAAGACCGGACTGGAAGCGCTTGGCTGGAAAGAGCGGCGAAACACTTTCTGGGTGACAGACGACGAGCGACTTTTGCGCGGTATCTACGGGCGTCCGGCGGACGAGCAAAAGGCCGCGATCCAAGAGGCGGGACATGAGCCGATCATGTCCTATAACCAAACCGACTTTCTGAAGGATCGCGTTGCCGTGGAGGTCCAATTCGGCAAGTACGCCTTCGTCGCTCACGACCTCTTTGTGAAGCACCTGAGTTTCTACGTCTCCGACATCATAGACGTAGGAATCGAAGTGCTGCCGATGAAACAACTCGAAAAGGATATGTCGAGCGGAGTCCCGTATTACGAGCGGGACTTGCTCAACGTCTTGAGGCAGGGACGTGGTGTCCCTGCCGTGCCGCTCGTCTTGATAGGAGTCTTACCATGACAGATAAATCCAGGCCTGACCTTTGGGTGCAGCCCATGACCTACCAGCCCAAGAAGGCGGAGAAGGAAGAGGATATGTCCGTCGATGCCTCACCGGAAGACTTAATCCGTGCCGTCATGAGGCCCGTGAACATCAAGCACATTGGCGAGGACGAGAAGTGAAGGATTGGGATTTTCGTATATAATCCCCAAAGTGAACGCGTCGTTGAATTTCTGATGGGTGCCGAGCCAGATGAACTTGCAAAGACGCATGTCGATATCGGGCTTGAAGTCACGTGCATATTCGCGCCGCACCAAGGAATTAATTCCGTCGGTCGCGACCACTAGATCATAGTTTTCCCGATAGTCTTCCGCCGACGCGAATTTGCTCTGAAACTGCAGATCGACACCCAGGTTCCGGGCCCGCGCCTGCAATATGACAAGCATCTGCTTGCGGCCAATCCCGGCAAACCCATGCACCCCGGAAACGGTGCGCACACCGTCGTGAACAACCGCGATATCGTCCCAGTAAATAAATTGATTCCGGATCGCATCGGTGCTTTTTGGGTCGTTGTCCTGCATCTTGCCCAATGCATCATCTGACAACACCACGCCCCAGCCAAAGGTGTCGTTGGCGCGGTTCTGCTCGATGACCGTGATCTTGTGACCAGGATCGCGCAACTTCATCGAGATTGCGAGGTAGAGACCGGCAGGCCTGCCGCCGAGACATACAACACGCATGAACTCCCCCCGATTGATCTTGTTGGCCAGCCACGTTGGCGCACCATATTGTCGAACGCTAGAGCGAGTTGAATTTTATTTCATGCATAAAATATTTGTGCTTAAAATTACCGTCGAATGATCTTGACCGCAAATGGCGGCGTCTGAAAGTATGGTGCGATGACCTTTTTTTTCAAACCCGAACTGACCCGCACCAAGGCAATCCCGTTGGTTTGGAAATACCCATGTATTGGGGAACCGATGCCGACTGAAAACGAGCAGTCGGACCGTGGCTGTCGATTGGCGAATCCGCAGCGACCCAGCCTGCGGGCATTGCAATAATGGCTGTGGTCCTGATCAAACGCGAGAGCAAATTGGCCATCGTGAGCATTGATAACCCACCGGTCAACGCATTGTTACGGGCCGTGCGGCAGGGATTGTCGGACGCTATCGATTGTATTGATGCCGACGAAAATATTCGTGCGGTCGTCTTGTTGTGTGTCGGACGCACCTTTATCGCAGGAGCGGATGTGCGCGAGTTCGCCAAGTCGCCGCAACCGCCGCATCTGCCGGATGTCGTTGCAATGTTGGACAAATCGGCGAAACCCTGGGTGGCTGCAATCCACGGCACAGCGCTCGGCGGCGGGCTTGAGGTCGCCCTTGGCTGCCGGTACCGCATCGCCACGCCTGATGCGAAACTAGGTCTGCCCGAGGTCAACCTCGGTCTTATCCCCGGCGCCGGCGGCACAGTGCGCCTGCCGCGCTTGATCGGCGTCGAGGCCGCACTGAACATGATCGCAAGTGGGAAACCGGTTTCGGCCAAAACGGCTCTGTCGCTGGGGCTGGTTCATCGCATTGCCGACGGTGATTTGACACAGGCTGCGATGGTGTTCGCTAAAGAAATCAGCACCGGTTCCAATCGCGCGCCTCTTATCGGAGTAGCGGTTCAACCACCAAAAGACTCCGCCGAATGGAGCGCCAGGAAATCCGCAATCCAAAACAAAGCGCGCGGCCAGAACGCGCCACTTGCGGCGCTACAAGCCGTTGAAAACGCTCTTACATTGTCGAGCGAGCAAGCGCTGACAAAAGAGCGCGCGCTTTTCGTAAAACTGAAAAACGGCCCGCAATCCAACGCTCTGCGCCATATTTTCTTCGCCGAACGCGCTGTGGCAAAGATCGAGCGGCTGCAGAGCGTGGCCGCGCGCGAATCCACCGATATTGGAGTTATCGGCGGCGGCACAATGGGCGCTGGCATTGCTGCGGCCTGTCTGCTCGCGGGCCTGCGGGTAACGATGCTTGAACGCGACGAAAAGAGCCTCGGCGCTGGCATCGCGCGGGTTCGCACGACACTAAAACAAAGCCATTCGCGCAACCTGATCGACACGGTCCAACTTGCAAGGATGCAGGCAGAATTCGCCGGTGCTCTGGACTACTCCTCCATGTCCGGCGTGGATTTGGTGATCGAAGCGGTGTTCGAGGATATCGACGCCAAAAAAGACGTTTTTGGCCAGCTGGATGCGGCCACACGCCCTGATACCGTATTGGCGACGAACACGTCCTACCTGGATGTCGGCGAGATCGCTGAAGCCGTCTCAGATCCGTCACGCGTGCTCGGCCTGCATTTCTTTTCGCCGGCCTACATCATGAAGCTTCTCGAAATAATCCACCCGCCCAAAGTGTCCGACGATGTTCTGGCAACGGGCTTCGCGCTGGCGAAACGGCTGGGCAAGATCGCCGTGCCTGCGGGCGTCTGTGACGGGTTCATCGCAAACCGGATGATGTCTGCTTACCGGCGGGAATGTGAATACATGCTGGAAGACGGCGCCCTGCCGCAGCAGATAGACGCAGCTATGGTGAAATTCGGCTTCCCTATGGGTGTCTTTGCGATGCAGGATCTGGCTGGTCTCGACATTGCCTGGGCGACGCGCAAACGGCAATCCTTGCACCGTTCCGCCGACACCCGATACGTCGATATCGCCGACCGTCTGTGCAAGATGGGGCGGCTGGGGCGCAAGACTGGCAGTGGCTGGTATGACTATTCAGCCCGCATTCCCCAAGTAGCTGACGGATTTGTTTTCATTCAAGCCCGTATTTGTGTTATATTACAGCAGGTTAATGTGGCGGAAGGTTGTAGATCATGGATCACCCAGAGGGTGCGGGCAAATCAGGTGGTGTCAGACTGGGTTTTGACCGTCGGGTACGGCTTGAGTTCCACGGTTCCAAGATCAGTTCTGACGGCGGGTTGCTGCTGTATCGGGAATTGGATGAAGTGCTCAGCCTGCACGATATGGCTGGCGGTCTTCTCAAGGACGTGCGCAAGGGCCGCAATTGCGTTCACACCCTTGTCGGGCTTTTGCGTCAGTCTGTCTTTGGTCGCCTTGCTGGCTACGAGGACGTCAATGACGCGGAGCGTTTAGCGCTCGATCCGGTGATGCGCCAGATTGTGGGCGGACGGGCTGTTGATGAACAGGCAGCATCCGCGAGCCAGATGGGGCGGTTTGAGACTGAGGTTCTGGCAGTGAATGATAATCGCGCGGCACTTTCTGATCTGTCGGGACAGTGGATTGACGCGGTGCATGACCGCAAAGGGCTGAAGTACATCACACTGGACATGGACAGTTCTGTCAGCCCGACCCACGGGGCACAGGAAGGAACCGCATGGAACGGGCACTTCGGCTGCATGTGTTATCATCCGCTCTTCATCTTCAACCAGTTTGGTCATCTGGAGCGCAGCGTCCTGCGCCATGGCAACGTCCATAGTGCCGATGGATGGAAAGCGCTTCTGGCTCCCGTCATCGCCCGCTATGCAAAGCGAGACCTGATGCGGTTCTTTAGGGCGGATGCCGCCTTTGCCATCCCGGAGCTGTACAAAGACCTTGAAGCGGCGGAATATTATTATGCTGTCCGCCTGAAGAAGAACGCTGTGTTGGAAAGTCGCATCGCGCATCGTCTCACCCGCCCAGTGGGGCGACCGTCAAAGACCAAGGTCAAACGCTTCTATGAAGAGTTCGAGTATCAGGCCCAAAGCTGGGATAAGCCGCGCCGGGTGGTCGCCAAAATCGAGTGGCATCCGGACGAGTTGTTTCCCCGTTTGGGTTTCATCGTGACCAACCTGCCGATGGAGCCAGAGGAGGTTGTCCGCTTCTACAACCAGCGGGGCACGGCAGAGCAACACATCAAGGAGGGCAAGCAGGCCATCACCTGGACGCGACTGTCCTGCAAACGCTTTGCCAACAACGAGGTGCGGCTTCAGCTTCACGCACTGGCCTATAACCTTGGCATCTTCTTGCAGGGCGTAGAACTGCCCGAGGAGGTGGCCGACTGGTCACTCACCAGTTTGCAGACCCGGCTTATCAAAACCGGCGCAAGAGTTGTTCGACACGCCCGTGCCATCACCTTCCAACTGGCTGAGGTTGCTATCAGTGGCTCCCTTTTCCAGGGCATCCTCAAAGCCATTCAGCGCCTACGCGCACCTCCATGTCCCGCATGAGCGCCATCGCCGCAATACCTCAACAAAAGCGGCAAAGTAGATGTGTCCAGAAATCGACGATACGGCGCGACAGGGGCAAAAAACAGGTACAGAGGCCCAGAACACAGACCAAAACATCAAAGTCACGCTCGACTGACCAAGGCAACCACAGGGGTATCGCATGAATAGCTGGCCCGTGTTTGCTACGTGCATCAACGTCTGATTCAATGTCACCAGAACACGCATCTGGAGGACTTGCTTTGGAAAAGACTACATCATTTCAATCTGTTATTTCGGCCATCCCTGACCCTCGCCAGCAGGCGAAGGTGCTTTACCCGCTTGATGAGATCCTGCTTTTAAGCCTGTGTGCGGTGGTCTCGGGCGGCGAGAGTGTCGTTGATATTGTCGAATATGGTGAAGAAAAGCTGAAGTTTCTGCGCAAATTGGCCCCTTTTGAGCACGGCATTCCCTCGCATGACACGCTTTCAACGGTGTTTCGGCTGCTTGATCCGGAGAAGTTCAGTACAGCCTTTGCGCAATGGGCTGCTGGCCTGGCGGGACGCGTTGAAGGCTCGATTGTGGCCGTCGATGGCAAGACGATGCGCGGGTCAAAGGCCGGTGGTGAAACACCTCTGCATTTGATCTCGGCCTACTGTGATGATCTGCGTCTGGTACTGGGTCAGCGGGCAAGTGCGCACAAAAAGAACGAGATCAAGGACATTCCATTGCTCTTGGATTTGCTCCACGTTGAGGGCGCGATCGTGACGCTGGACGCGATGGGGTGCCAACGCCAGATTGCCTGCAAAATCCGCGACAAGGGGGCCGACTACGTGCTGGCGCTCAAGGGAAATCAGAGCAGCCTTTTTGAGGATGTGAAACTGTGGTTTGAAGAGAGGGAGCATGAAAATACTGCGTCGTTACAGACTGTTGATGGCGATAAAGGTCGGATTGAGACCCGGACCTACACCCAGAGTGACACCATAGAATGGCTGCAAGAGCGCCATCCGGGTTGGGCGGGCCTGACCAGTATTGGTCGCGTTGTCTCGATCCGTGAAAGCAACGGGAAAACAACACAACAAACCCGATACTTCATCTCGTCTCTACCGAAAGATGCGCCGCGCTTTGCCCATGCGGTACGCTCCCATTGGGGGATTGAAAACCGCCTCCACTGGGTGCTCGACGTCACATTCCGCGATGATGACAGCCGTGTTCGTAAGGATCACGGCCCCAAGAATTTTGCCGTCATCAAACACATGGCAATGAATCTGCTCAACAAGGCAAAAGATAAAAAATCGCTCAGGGTCATGCGCAAAAAGGCCGGATGGAACAATCGGTTCTTACTGCAAATTCTCCGGACATAACCTTCATGCGATTCCCCTGAAGGCAACCAGCGACAACCTTGCGAAAACAGCCAAACGCGGCTAAATTACCTCAAAGCCCAAGCTACTTGGGGAATATCAGCTAAGAGGTGTGCGTCCGGCAACCCCATCTAAACCTTTAAATCGCGGCTCACCTTGCACGGGAGGCTTGATCCGAACCCAGACTTCGCTCAGTCTGCCGCGACCATCACTCCACTTGTGGCGTATCGGTTCATCCAGTCGATACGATCCCACCACTCACCAGGGAGACTAAAACGATGTTGAGAAGATGTCTTGTTTCACTGCTAGCCCTCAGTTGCCTTGCCGGACTGCCGGCTTCAGCGCAGCAAGCTGCTGACAACACCACCCCGCCGGAGCCGATGACTTTCTTCATCACTGGCACGGTGCCCGGCAGCGGCAACCTCGGCGGGCTGGAAGGAGCCGACGCGATCTGCCAGAATCTGGCGGCGGCTGCCGGTGCTGGCGACCGGGTCTGGCGTGCCTATCTGAGCACCCAGGCCACCGAGGACGCGCCGGCGATCAGTGCGCGTGACCGCATCGGCAGCGGTCCCTGGCACAATTTCAAGGGCGAGCTGATCGCCAAAAGCGTCTACGATCTGCACGGCGATTTCGAGCGCGACCGCAACAACGTGACTTACCTCAGCGCGCTGACCGAGACCGGTGAGCCCGTAATTGGGCGCGACGCCAGGCTGCGCCCGGAAGGTACCCGCAACCAGCATGACATCCTGACCGGATCGGACAGTTTCGGCAGGGCTTGGCCGGCCGGCGAGGACCGTAGCTGCCAGAACTGGACCAGCGATTCCGAGGATGCCCGTGGCTGGGTCGGCCATCACGACCGCACTGGCGGCGGCAACACCTCATGGAATTCGGTGCATTCGACCCGCGGCGGCTGCAATGTCGAAGGACTAGTGCGGACCGGCGGCGCCGGCCGTTTCTACTGCTTCGCTGCCGACTAGGCCTAACTGGATTGAAACTGGGTATTTGGAAAGCGCCGTCGATGCCGCGCTGCCGCCTGGTGAAGGCGCTCTGGCGATGGATCGGTGGTCCCGCTGCTTCTGCAGCGTAGCACCAAGGCATCAGTTCATCCAAGCGCGTGATCTTGTGATCGGCGATCCGGCCGAGGACGTCAAGCGATCTGGTCGAGATACATAGTGGCTAACAGCGTTTCCCTAGAAGCAGATGGTTAGGGCAAAACTCGGACGTTCGACTTTTAGAAGCGGCCTCTGGATCATCCGGCGTCGAACGACGGCATCGAGCCCGGAGCGGACCTGCAAAATTCCCCTTCAGATGAGCCCAAAGGCCGCCCTGACCCGATTGTAGATCAACTCGTCCTAAGCGAAGCGGAACGCAAGGGGATTGTCCAACAGACCTTCACCCAAGAACAGATCATCGCACGAATTCTGTCCATCATGCAGCTGGAAGGGCAACACATTTTGGATGAGGGAATTGCCGACGGCGAACAAGCCATCGACGTGGTTATGATCAATGGCTATGGCTTTCACGCTGGCGCGGCGGGCCGATGTATATGCGGAATTCCACCGAAAAAACTTAGAGAAGATCGACCGCTTCCTGTGCTCTTGCCATTTCTTTGAACCAGTTCACGATGACGTCTGCCAACGGGTGCCGCGGCCGAAACGCCAGATAGTATCCGCAATCTGTCTTGACTCTCAACCCTTCCAATTCGACCAATTGACCGGATTTGAGCGGCGGTTCTGCCAGGTGCATCCATGCCAGAGCGATACCCTGACCCTCGGTTGCTGCCTGCAACGTCAAGGCGTAGTTGTCAAAATAGTACGTGTTTTCAGCGGGTTGGTATTCCACGTCATGGCGCGCTAGCCATTTTTGCCATGACAGCCAGCTATATTTTTCTTCGCGTTCATGGATTAGCGGTGCGGCGGCCAGGGACGCAGGATCGACGCCCTGACAGCCGCCGAAATGCTCGATTGCAAACTGTGGCGAACAGACTGGAAAAAGCTGTTCGCCACATAATTTTCGAGATTCGCCGTCCGGCCAGTCGCCGCGCCCGAACCGCAGCGCAAAATCCACCTCGGCCAGATCAAACATGGTCCTTGTGTCTGCCGTGACCATCCGCAATTCCTGCTTGGGGATCAGTTTTTGCAGGGCTGAAAATCGCGGCATCAGCCACAGATGCGCAAAACCATAGGTGCACCCGACCGACAGCGTGTCAGGCGCTTGCGGTGCCGCGATCCGGTTCACCGCCTGGCGAATGTGGTCAAGCCCCAGCTTGACCGCATCATAGAGCTCAGCCCCACCCGGCGTCAGCTCAACCCGGTGATGCAACCGGGTGAACAGTTGCACTTCCAGCAGGTCTTCCAGCGCTGCAATATGGCGGCTGACCGAGGGTTGGGTGGTGCTCAATTTTTGAGCAGCTTTGGTGAAACTGCCCTGATCGACGGCCAACTCAAATACCGCAATATGGTTTAATGCTTTGGCAATACGCCAGTTCAGGTTCAATTTCGCCTCCTAGCGACATACGTATGATGTATGTCACCATAACAAAATATAGCAGGTAAATACAGTAAAAATAGAGTTCAAACGATCGGTGGGCATAACGTCTTTGGGATATACCGCCATGACAAAATATGACTTTTCCGAGTTTGACTTCTCCGCCGGCTACAAAATGCTGGACGACGGATTTCTGGACAACAAAACCCAACAAATCCCGTTTATTCAGCAATGCCATGAATTCAGCATGAGACACATGGGCAGCAACGCCTGGAGGTTTTACTCGGACCCCGAAAGCTTTCTTTATGGTGCCCTGAAAACCGCGAAAGACTTTAACTTTGACACCCCCGACCTGTGCTGGGACGCCTACAATGTCGAGGCCGAGGCAATCGGCTGCGACATCGCCAAATTCGATGACCTGACGCCTGCGATCGACAACACCAACCCGCTGATCACCTGCGAGAAAGACCTTGCCCGTCTCAAACCGCTCGACTTGACCGCCGGCCGCATCCCGTTTGCAATGGACGTGTCAACGCTGTTCCGCGAAGTCACCGGCGAAGAACCATACCTCGTCTACTGCGCGCCGTTCACGCTCGCCAGCCATGTCATGACGTTCGAAAAACTGGTCCTCGATATGCAGGACAACCCGGCCTACGTCCACAAGGTCATGACCTACCTCACTGACGAAGTGCTGGCCCCCTATATCAACGAATTCTGCCGCCGTTTTCCCGGGGTGCAAGTGGTTCCGGGCAGCGATGCGGTTGCGTCGCTGCCATTCATCTCATTGCAAATGATGGAAGATTTCGCGCTGCACTACATCGAGCGCCTGCGCTCCCTGACCGACAACAAAGCGATTGTCGACAACTGGTGGGGCGACTCGTTCGTCGAGGATCAGGACAAGTTCTGGCAATTCAAACTCCGCGCCAACCCGCTGTATCTGAAAGTTCAGGACCCGGATCTTTACCGGGTCGGCGCGCAAAACGCCAAAGACTACGCCGTGGCCCGCAACCTGCCGGTGATGCTCGGCGTGTCCAACAACCTGCTGATGCAGGGCCCGGCGGTTGAGATCGAAAAGCGCATCCACGAATACCTGGAAATCATGGAACCCGGCGGCAAGAACCTATTGTACCTGTGCAATTTCAGCTCTGAAACCCCGCCCAAATTCGTGCGCGCTTCGGTGGCCGCAATCCAGAGCTTCCGGAACGGCAATCGCCCGTGGCTGGGCCAGCACACGTCGGGCTCACCCGAGGCCGCAGATTATGAGAAATTCGGCAAAAAAACCGCCGCGCAGAAGCAGGAAATCGCGAAGTTAAAAGCCGCCGAGCCGGTAAAGATCAGCAAATTGACCGAGGCTCAGGACACCCTGCTCGACGACCTGTTTGATCAGGTGATCGATGGCGATGACGAGGCCGCGACTGCGTCCGTGAACCAGGCCCTCGCCGACAATATCCCGCTCGCTACAATCCTGGATGACGCGCTGATTGCGGCGATGGAAGAGGTCGGCGGCATGTTTTCCGACGGCACGATTTTCGTCCCCGAAATGCTGCTCTCGGCGCGGGCAATGAAGGCCGGCCTGGAGATTCTGCGCCCGCTGCTGACCGAGACCAGCGCCAAGCCCAAGGGTCTGGTGATGCTCGCCACCGTGCAGGGCGACGTGCACGACATCGGCAAAAATCTGGTCGGTATGATGCTCGAAGGGGCGGGCTACAAAGTGGTCGATCTGGGGGTGAACAACAGCGCCGACGCTATTCTGGAAAAGGCGATTGAACTAAGGCCAGATGTCATCGGTCTCTCGGCCCTGCTGACCACGACGATGCCCAATATGGCCAAAGTTATCAGAGCGTTCAAGGAAGCGGATGAGCCGTATCCGATCATCGTCGGCGGTGCCCCGGTCACCCAGAGCTTTGCCGATATCATCGGTGCCGATGGTTACGGCGCCGACGCACCAGGTGCGGTCGCTCTGGTGCATTCGCTGGTGTCCAGGGGTGCCAATTGGAAGCGGATGGCGGCGTAAATCGCCGCTATTGCTCGGCCCGAAAGGCACGGCGCACGAAATCCGGCAAATCGGCGAAATCGCTGAACGCAAAGTTGTGCGGCACATCGCCAATCTCCACCTTGCGATAGCCTTCGGTGAACAATGCAAATGGAACGCCCGCCCGCACCGCGGTCTCGCCATCCACCTCGCTGTCCCCGACAAACAGCCGCCGACCACCCGAAACCGCATCAAAGGCGTGCAACAACGGCGCCGGATCAGGTTTTTTGACAGGCAGACTGTCGCCACCCACGATAACATCAAAATAACTGTCCAGCCCAAAAGCCGCCAGAATTTCGCGGCTCGGAGCCTCGGGTTTGTTGCTGCACACGCCAAGAACGCATCCGTCGCCCTTCAGCGTATCAAGCATTGGCACAAGGTTTGGATATGGCTTGCTGTCCTGTGCGAGCGCCGCATTGTAGTGATCAAGAAAAATCTGAACCAGATCGCCATGTCGTTCCGGCCCGTCAAACCCGCAGGCTGTCATGACACGTTCGACAAGCCGCGGAACCCCGTTTCCGATAAACGATATTACGGTTTCATATGGCAGGTCGGACAAGCCGATGCCGCGCAACATCCGGTTCGCAGCCGCCACGATGTCAGGCGCGGTGTCAATCAGCGTGCCGTCAAGATCAAATACCACCGCGTTCACGCCGAATTCCACCTGTTGCCGACCGCAAACGCGGCCGTGGGCCAAATATTGATTTTGCCCGCTGTCACGCGACTTTTGCCAGCGCGCCCTCAGCGGCCTTGCGAATGGCCGCGATATTGTCGCCATAGGCCTGCGGATTGTCCGCAGACCCGCCACGAAACACTGCTGACCCGGCGACCAGCACGTCAGCACCGGCCTTGGCAACTAACGGTGCGGTGTTCGGATCAATGCCGCCATCGACCTGTATGTGGATCGGGCGATCGCCGATCATAGCGCGCGTCTGGCGGACCTTTTCCGCCATCGAATGGGTGAAGCTTTGGCCGCCAAAGCCCGGGTTGATGGTCATAACCAGCACCATGTCGATGTTGTCCAGGATATGTTCGATGGTTGCGACTGGCGTCGTCATGTTCAGCGCCACACCGGCCTTGGCCCCCAGATCACGAATGCTTTGCAAGCTGCGCTGCAGATGCGGTCCGGCCTCGGCGTGCACGGTGATCATGTCGGAACCCGCCTTGGCAAACGCCTCGATATACGGGTCGACAGGGGCGATCATCAGATGCACGTCCATGAAGGTTTTCACGTGCGGGCGGATCGCCGCCACGGCGTTTGGACCAATGGTCAGGTTGGGCACGAAATGGCCGTCCATCGGGTCGACATGGATCCAGTCGCAGCCCTGATCTTCGACGGCGCGTATTTCGGCACCCAGATTGGCGAAATCGGCCGACAGGATCGACGGGGCGATTTTGATGGAACGGTCGAACATAGGGCACCTTGCGTTATTCTGGTAGGGCGGGGTTAACCCCGCCTCGATTCGGTTGCAACCGGGTAGGGTGGGCAATATTGCCCACCTTACGGGATGGCTCAAGCGGCAGAATTGATCCGCAATGCCTCGCGCCAGCCCGGGTAAATCTCGTCGGCGTCGCCGGGGAAGCTTTCAAATGCCCGGGCGAATTCGTGGTGCTC
This sequence comes from Paracoccaceae bacterium, assembly GCA_965237505.1. GTDB lineage: Bacteria > Pseudomonadota > Alphaproteobacteria > Rhodobacterales > Rhodobacteraceae > NVTR01. Next base: position 770,093 of record CBDEFR010000009.1, read on the forward strand.
TTTGGCAAACTCAATCGGGTCAGCGCCCGCTTTCCAGCACTGTTCGGCTTGGCGCAATGAACGCGCGCCCGCAGGTGTGCCGTCGATATGGCCAAAGGCGCCGCCGCCGGCGGTCAGGATCAAGTTGGAGTTGCCGATGTTTTCAAAGAACCCAGGCATCCGCACCGCATTCATGCCCCCCGATATGATCGGCGTGGTGCAGCCCATGCCCTCCCATTCCTGATGGAAATAAGGCCCCTCGGCGCTGTCATCCATGATCATATAGGCCGTCAGCTTATCGTCCGCCTCGCCTTCCATTTTACCGTAACTCATGGTGCCGACGTGGATGCCGCTGGCACCCTGCATCCGGGCCATTTTGGCCAGAACGAATGCGGTGTAACCGCGCATCGAATTTGGGCTGGTCACCGCCCCGTGGCCGGCACGGTGATAGTGCAGGTATTGTTTGGGAAAGCAGCGCCGCGCGGTGGTGATCGCGGCTGGCCCGGTGACATATCCATCCACCAGAAACGCCACGTGATCGGCGTTTTCGCCGAATGTTTCCAGAATGAACTCCCCACGTGCCAGTATTTCATAATGATCGTCAGCGGTGATATTGGCCGAGAACAGTTTCGCCTCGCCAGTATCATCCTGGGCGCGCTTCATCGCGTCGGCGACCAGCGGGATGGTCTCCTTCAGCGGTGCAAACAACTGGTTGCCCTGGGGTTCGTCGTTCTTGATGAAATCGCCGCCCAGCCAGAAATCATAGCAGGCATCGGCAAACGGACGCGGGCGCAGGCCAAGCTTGGGCTTGATGATCGTGCCGACGATGAAACCGCCATCGTTGCTCGGGCGGCGCAGCACCCGCCACAGGTCTTTAATTGTGGTGCTTGGCCCGTCAAACAGCCGCAGGAACGGCGAGGGTACCCAGAAATCGTGGATTTTGGCGTGTTCGACATCGCCCATGCCCTGATTGTTGCCGATCGCGAGCGTCAGGAATGAACACAGCATGTCGCGACCGTCGATGATATTGCGATCGAACAATTCCACCGGATAGGCGATTTTCATCAGGTTCTTTTCTTCGTCGATCTCGTAAACCATCGCGTCGACGCTGCGGGTGAAATCATCCGTCGTGGACACGGTTACATTGGTGCCGGTCGAGCTTTCGGCGGCAAAGTGCGCGGCCGTCTCCAAGTAACCGCCAAAGCCTGCTTTCGGCTTCATGATATAGGCGACAAGCATGTGGCCTTCGTCGGCCATGAGTTTTTCCTCGGTCAGCGAAAGGTCTGCGTAGCGATCTGATACCAACGGCCCTAGTCGTTGACCGTTTTGGCCCATTGTCTGGTAGTGATTGACGTGATTGCGGTTTTGTCGTTTGCAAAGAAGTTCCATGCTTCGCAACACCTGTCGACGATCTGCTCATAATTGTCGAAGACGGATATGGCGAGCGTGTTGGCACGCAGACAAGCCCACACATTTTCCATCGGGTTGAGTTCAGGGGAATAGGGCGGGAGTTTGAGCAGGGTGATGTTGTCGGGTACCTCCAGCTCTGCCGAACCGTGCCAGCCAGCGCCATCCAGAATGAGAAGGGCATGTGCGCCCGATGCGACGGTTTTAGCGATCTCGGCGAGATGCGCGCTCATGGCCTGTGTGTCGGCATGTGGCATGATCAGAGCGGCCGCTTCAGCACGTTCCGGGCAGACGGCGCCGAAAATGTAGCTCCAGATATAGCGGGTGTCGCGCGGGGCACGGGGGCGTGTTCCACGCTCGGCCCAGATACGGGTGAGCGTACCCTGCTGGCCAACCCGCGCTTCATCCTGAAACCATATCTCCAGGGGCTTGCTGCGGGCTGTTTCCGGCAAGGCTGCTTCTACCTCTGCGGCGAAGTTTTTTTAAAAGCCTCCTGTGCATCCGGGTCGGATTTCGGATGCTGCGGGCGCACCGACAGACGCCGAAAGCCCAGGCTTGCCAATTGTTTGCCAACAGTTCGCTCATGCATGGTGACGCCGAAGCGCTCTTCGATCTTGCGTTTCAGATCAATGCGCCGCCAGCGCACAACCCCATCGGTTTCGGGGTCGGGACCCGCCCGAACCATTTCCGCCAACTCCTCCTTCTGTGCCGCGCTCAGCAGACAGGGTGGATCCGGCGGGCGACGGTTGAACAGGCCCGACACGCCCTCCGCATTGTAACGGTGGGCCCAATCCCGCAGCGTCTGCCGATCCATGCCGCAGTTTTCTGCCGCCGTCTTGCGGTCAACCCCATCCAGAACCAGGGCAATCGCCAACATCCGTCGCGCCGCTTTCCCATCCCGGCACCGCGCCGCTTCCTGGCGAAGCTCGCCTGCGGACTTGTCTTTGCGCGTAATCCTTACTGCCATCAAAGCCTCCCTTGCCTTGATGCCACTGAATCAGATCACGCCGCTCGTGGGAATCCCCTTGAGTCAAATCTGGGGGCCGTTGGTATGACTGGTCCATTTTTAGGTCTTCTTGAATTCGGTGATTATTCAGCGGCCCGGGCGGGCGCGATTTGCGGGTCGAGCGCGCCGCTTGCATAGCGCGCCACCATTTCATCTATCGGAATGACCTCGATCTTGGCGGCATTGCCGGCTGTGCCGAACCGCTCAAACCGGTCCCGGCACAGGTCTTCCATCACCTTCATTGCGGGCACCAGGAACTTGCGCGGATCAAACTCGGCGCGCCTGTCCTGCGCCACTTTTCTGAATTGCCCGGTCATCGCCATGATGTCCTCCTCAGGCTGCTTTTCTGGCGTTTTCCAACGCTGCAATTCCGGGGAGCGTCTTGCCCTCCAGCCATTCCAGAAATGCACCACCGGCTGTGGAGACATAGGTAAAATCTTGCGAAACACCGGCTGCGTTCAATGCCGCCACCGTGTCGCCGCCGCCCGCAACTGTTACTGCGGAACCGCTCTTGGTCAGATCAGCCGCAGTCCGCGCCAGCGCCAGTGTCGCATGATCAAAAGGTTTCATTTCAAACGCGCCCAGTGGGCCGTTCCAAAGAATCGTCCGCGCTGTTGCAAGCTCTTGCTGAAATCTGGCCAGCGATGCCGGCCCTGCATCCAATATCATTTCGTTATCCGGGCATTTGTCTGCGTCAACCACATGGTTGGCCGCATTCTCTTTGAAAGCCACCGAACAAACAACATCGCTTGGCAGCAACAGCCTGCAACCAGACGCCCCGGCCAGCCGCTGAATTTCGGCCACGGTGTCAACCTGATCGGCTTCACACAACGATTTTCCCACCGGCGCGCCGTCGGCCAACAAAAATGTGTTGGCCATTCCGCCGCCGATGATAATGGCGTCCAACTGTGTCGCCAGATGCTTGAGAACCGCGATTTTACTTGACACTTTGGCGCCCCCCACAATCGCGACCGAGGGGCGTTTTGGGGTCTTAAGCGCAGCTGCCAGCGCATTGATTTCGTCCAGCAATAACGGCCCACCGTAAGATGGCATCAAGTGCGCGACCGCCTCGGTTGAGGCATGCGCACGGTGCGCGCACGAAAACGCGTCATTTACGAAAATATCGCCAAGTCGGGCATAAGCAGCCGCCAGCTTGGGATCGTTGACATCCTCGCCTTTATCAAAGCGAACGTTCTCGCACAAAAGTACTTCACCGTCTTGCAGCGCGTTGGATTGGTCCGCAACCGATGGCCCGGTGCTGGCGTGCGAAAACCGCACCGCCACGCCAAGGGCTTTGGACAGCGCCGGGCACAATATTTCGACTGAAAACTCCGGGTTCGTCTCACCCTTGGGTCGCCCCAAATGGGTAAGTATGACCAGACGCGCCCCGCTCGCCAACAGTGGCCGCATTCCGGCGGCAAACCGTTCAATGCGGGTGGCGTCGGCCACCTTACCCTCAGAAATAGGCACGTTCAGGTCAGCACGCACCAATAGGCGCTTGCCCTTCACATCCAGTTCAGTGATCGGCGTGATGGCCATCAGATCAGCTTGCCCATTGCCACGGCGGTGTCGGCCATTCTGTTGGAAAATCCCCATTCGTTGTCGTACCAACTCAGGATCCGGCACAGGCGCCCGTCCATGACTTTGGTCTGGTCCATGTGGAAAATCGAAGAATGCGGGTCGTGGTTGAAGTCGGACGAGACATTGGCCACGTCGGTGTAGCCCAGAATACCGGTCAGGTTGCCGTCGGCGGCGGTGCGGATCGCGTTGTTGATTTCGTCAACGGATGTGTCGCGGCTGGCTTCAAATACCAGATCCACCACCGACACATTCGGCGTCGGCACCCGGATCGCGACACCGTCAAGCTTGCCGTTAAGCTCCGGCAGCACCAGACCCACGGCCTTGGCGGCGCCGGTCGAGGTGGGGATCATCGACAGGCCAGCGGCGCGGGCCCGATAAAGGTCGCCGCGCATTACGTCCAGCGTCGGCTGATCGCCGGTGTAGCTGTGGATGGTTGTCATGAAGCCACGGGTGATGCCGACAATGTTGTTCAGGACAAAGGCCACCGTGCCGAGGCAATTGGTGGTGCAGGAGGCGTTGGACACAATCGTGTCCGCAACCGTCAGCACGTCATGGTTAACTCCGTAAACGATTGTTTTATCAGCGTTTGCGCCCGGTGCCGAAATCAGCACCCGTTTCGCTCCACTGTCCAGCAGCAATGCCGCTTTGTCTCTTGCTGTGAATCGCCCGGTACATTCAAGCGCGATGTCAACATCGCCCCAGGGCAGACCCTTGGGGTCATGGATCGCCGTGACCTGGATCGGACCACGGCCGACATCAATGCTGTCGCCATCCACCGTGACGGTGCCCGGAAACCGTCCGTGAACCGAGTCAAAGCGCAACAAATGCGCGTTGGTTTCGACCGGCCCCAGATCGTTGATCGCAATGACCGAAATATCGTTTCGTCCGGACTCGATAATCGCGCGTAGTATATTGCGCCCGATGCGCCCAAATCCGTTGATAGCAACCTTGACAGTCATGTTTTTTCCTTCGCCGATCACAAATGTTTCTGGGCGGCATCCGCCCCGGCTTTGGCGGTGATACCGACGTGCTGATCAAGCGTATCGGCCGGCTCAGAAGCGCCAGAACCCGATATGCCCGCAACGCCACTACCATCGCCCGGCATCGCATCCCACCCCTGTTTGAACACCACCCAAATCTGGTTCATCGCAGTCCTCCCTGGGCACGCTTGCTTTCACGCATCAGGCGCTCGATCAACGGCGTGAAAATCAACTGCATCGCGATATCCAGCTTGCCGCCGGGGATCACAATGGAATTGGCGCGCGACATCCAGCTGCCGTCGATCATCGATATCAGATAGGGAAAATCAATGCCGGCGGGTTCCTGAACCGGATCACAACAAGGCTTTCATCCGGCGTTGGTATCCAGCGTGCGATCATCGGGTTCGAGGTATCCACAACCGGCACCCGCTGAAAGTTGATGTCGGTTTCGGTGAACTGCGGACAGACGCCGTGAATATAGGCGTGCATCCGGCGCAGAATCACGTCGGTGACCGCCTCGGTTGTGTAGCCCCGGCGGTCCTTGTCGCGGTGGATTTTCTGGATCCATTCCAGATTGACCACAGGCATTACGCCAATTTTCAAGTCGGCCAGCTTGGCCAGATTGACCTCGTGGTTCACCACTGAACCGTGCAAGCCCTCGTAAAACAACAGGTCATACCAACGGCCCCCAGATTTGACTCAAGGGGATTCCCACGAGCGGCGTGATCTGATTCAGTGGCATCAAGGCAAGGGAGGCTTTGATGGCAGTAAGGATTACGCGAAAAGACAAGTCCGCAGGCGAGCTTCGCCAGGAAGCGGCGCGGTGCCGGGATGGGAAAGCGGCGCGACGGATGTTGGCGATTGCCCTGGTTCTGGATGGGGTTGACCGCAAGACGGCGGCAGAAAACTGCGGCATGGATCGGCAGACGTTGCGGGATTGGGCCCACCGTTACAATGCGGAGGGCGTGTCGGGCCTGTTCAACCGTCGCCCGCCGGATCCACCCTGTCTGCTGAGCGCGGCACAGAAGGAGGAGTTGGCGGAAATGGTTCGGGCGGGTCCCGACCCCGAAACCGATGGGGTTGTGCGCTGGCGGCGCATTGATCTGAAACGCAAGATCGAAGAGCGCTTCGGCGTCACCATGCATGAGCGAACTGTTGGCAAACAATTGGCAAGCCTGGGCTTTCGGCGTCTGTCGGTGCGCCCGCAGCATCCGAAATCCGACCCGGATGCACAGGAGGCTTTTAAAAAACTTCGCCGCAGAGGTAGAAGCAGCCTTGCCGGAAACAGCCCGCAGCAAGCCCCTGGAGATATGGTTTCAGGATGAAGCGCGGGTTGGCCAGCAGGGCACGCTCACCCGTATCTGGGCCGAGCGTGGAACACGCCCCCGTGCCCCGCGCGACACCCGCTATATCTGGAGCTACATTTTCGGCGCCGTCTGCCCGGAACGGGCTGAAGCGGCCGCTCTGATCATGCCACATGCCGACACACAGGCCATGAGCGCGCATCTCGCCGAGATCGCTAAAACCGTCGCATCGGGCGCACATGCCCTTCTCATTCTGGATGGCGCTGGCTGGCACGGTTCGGCAGAGCTGGAGGTACCCGACAACATCACCCTGCTCAAACTCCCGCCCTATTCCCCTGAACTCAACCCGATGGAAAATGTGTGGGCTTATCTGCGTGCCAACAAGCTCGCCATATCCGACTTCGACAATTATGAGCAGATCGTCGACAGGTGTTGCGAAGCATGGAACTTCTTTGCAAACGACAAAACCGCAATCACGTCAATCACTACCAGACAATGGGCCAAAACGGTCAATGACTAGGGCCGTTGGTATCAGACCCGTCCTCAAAATCCGCCCAATCGGTGAATTTTCCCGGCACTGCACGGTATTTTTTGGCTTCTTCGTCATTGTGGACATAGTGCCGGGTCTTGCCCTTGCCGGATTCACCATACTCTCGGAATACACGCTCAAGTTCCCCCAACACATTGGCTTCGTAGGAAAAATGCGAAAACGTGCGATCCCCCTCAGCATATCGCTTTTCCAACTCGGCCTTCATGTCGGCGCGATTGTAGCGGTGAAATGCATCGCCCTCGATCGACACCGGCGCATAGCCTTCGCGGCGGAATATCTGGTCAACGTGTGCTTGACCGTGGTCGTACCTGCACCGGACGACCCTGTGACTGCGATGATTGGGTGTATTTTGCTCATTAATATTTCCTCAGGCTCGAAATAGGCCACGGTTGCCAAACCAGGCCGATACTTCCTGTTCCGGCAGGTCCAAATAGGCAGCAACGCGGTCAACTTTGGCAGCGGTGCCAAATACAAATGGAATCCGCTGGTGCAAACCGGTCGCCGCCTGCCCCAGAATTCGGTCGTGACCATCGGTCGCCTTGGCGCCTGCCTGTTCCAGAACAAACGCGATCGGCGCGCATTCATAGACCATCTGCAGGCGGCCATTTTCATAGCCGGGGCGTTCGTCGGCGGGATAAAGGAATATGCCGCCCCGGGTCAGGATGCGGTGTGTTTCGGCCACCAGTGATGCGACTCATCTCATATTATAGTTGCGCTCGCGAGGCCCCTGATCACCTGCAATGCAGTCATCGATATAGGCACGGATCGGCCGCGACCAGTGGCGGTAATTCGAAGCATTTATGGCGAATTCGCTGGACACGTCGGGCACCGTAACAGCCGCGTCCACCAACTGAAAAACATCCGCGTCACGATCCAGAACATAGCTTTGGGTGCCATTGCCGAAGGTCACAACCATATTGGTTTGCGGTCCGTAAATGATATAGCCGCCGGCAATCTGCTGGTCGGCGTGCCGCAAGAAACTGGCGTCGGCCTCGTCTGCCGCCTCGTAGATAGAAAATATTGTGCCGATGGATATGTTGACATCAATGTTCGAAGACCCATCCAGCGGATCAATTGCCAGCGCATATCGACCCAGCGCGTTTAACTCGACAACATCTTTGCGCTCTTCAGACGCATAATGGCGGACCGAATGTTCGCGAAGTGCGTTGACGAATGCGACATCCGCCATGATGTCGAGCGCTTTTTGTTGGTCGCCGTCGGCATTCTCGCCAACTTCAGCACCCAACGCGCTGGCCAGCGGGCCGCGGGCAATGGTCCGGCTCAGGTCCGCACCAACCGTCACCAAACTTTGCATAATAGCGATCAGGTCGGTCGGTATGTGATCAAGCGGGTCGATAATCCTTGTCGCCTTAACATCTGCGCTCCCAGCTCAAAGGTATCACAGTTTGAGAATGATATTGCATTGCCTGAATGTTTAAGGAATTTAAAAGAGATTAACTACAATTAAGGAAAATTAGATGCCAAGAATTAATGCCATTACTTTCAAACAGTTACGCGCGATACTGGCCGTCGAGGACTTTGCATCCATTTCCGGCGCTGTAGCCCAGTGCGGTCCGCATCGAAGATACGATCTCTGATAAGATGGGAAAATTTCTGCCAAAAATGGACCTGCAACGCTAAGTCACAGCAGATCAGGGGCTATTTTCCCGTCGCTCGCAAGACAACAGCAATGGTTTTGAGTGCGATCTTCAGATCAAACCAAAGTGACAGATTTCTTGCATAGATTTCATCATAGGACACCCGATCCTGAAACACGCCGTCGTTGCGTGACTGAACCTGCCACAGCCCAGAGACACCTGGACGAAGCCGGTAATAGGCGCAATTTGGCTGGCTCGCGTCATAAAGCGGCTTCTGGTCGAGTGTGAATGGCCGGGGTCCGATCAGGCTCATCTCACCGGTCAGCACATTCCAAAGCTGCGGCAACTCGTCGATGCTGGAACGGCGCAGAAATCGGCCCACGGGCGTTATGCGCGGATCATAGTGCAGCTTCTGATTGGCCTGCCATTCGCGGGCGATATCGGGGCAATCCACCATCATCTGGGCCAAGGCATGGTCCGCATCGGGTCGCATCGTGCGGAGCTTCCAACACTGAAAAACCCGCCCGCCCTGGCCAACCCGCTGTTGGCCGTACAACCCATTGCCACCGCCCATTACCGTGACTGCCCAGGCCATCAAAAGAACCGGCAGTGCGATCGGCATGATCAGCACAACCAACACGATGTCAAAAACCCGTTTTCCCCACTGCTGATAGTGGCGAATCCGGCGGTATTCGGACGTCCGGCGTCCGGGATCGCGTCGATGAAAGTGTAACTCATTTGCCTGTGCTTCCGTTAACATCCAATCGACCGCCATCAACTTTACCTAGCCATATTTAATGAGCTTTAAATGGTGATTTGATTGGTTAAATTATTCTTAAAAAACTGTTAAAAAATTCGAATAAATTTTCCCGGTCAGCTATGCTGCCATTAGAAATTGATCAGTTGCGATAAGGGAATTGTCACGAATATTGCGATATGCAAGGACGATGGCTCGTGGGGGGCTTTAGGAAATACCCGTAAAACCGGGTTGGGGAAAATGGGGTGGTGATCATGTTTTCTGTGAACTCGGCAGGTGCCGATTCGCCGGTGTCTGGCCGTTGTGCCTTGCCACGATGTTTGCTTTTGATGGTGCTGTGCCTGGTTCTGTCGGTGCCCGGCAACACACCAGCGCAAGCCGCCACAGCGCGCATTGTCGTCGTGCTGAACGACCGGGACGGCAACGTGATCGAACGTGCCCGCCTCATTCAGCAATACAAAACCGCGGGCACGCGCCTTGAGATCCAGGGCAGATATTGCCTGTCCGCCTGCACCATGTATCTAGGCCTGGGCAACACCTGTGTCGCAGCGACAACGGTTTTTGGCTTTCATGGCCCCAGCTCCCGCATTTACGGCATCGGTCTGCGTCCGGACGTCTTTGAACACTGGTCCCGCATCATGGCTGACCATTACCCCGAGCCGCTGAAATCGTGGTTCCTGCAAACCGGGCGCCACCGTACGGTCGGGTTTCACATCTACAATGGCAGCCAGCTTATTGGCATGGGTATCAAGCCCTGTTCGCCCGACCAGGCAGCTAAGACGGGCTGACCGCAAACGGATCATCCAGATCAAACAGTTCGTTGTCGCCGTTGACGATCATGTCAGCAACCCACAAAAACGGCCTCCGTTGCGCCTGGTCCGTTGAATATTCAGCCAAAATCGTAATCGCCAAAGAAATCCGCCGCGCGGTTTCGTCGTCTGCCCCTCTGGCGGCCTCAAAAAGCACGGCGGCCAGAATGCCCAGTTGCGAATTAAACTCGGCCTCAGGCAAATTTTGGCGCTGGATTTCGTTGACGGCCGAAATGATTGCATTCTGGCATTCGCCGCGACCGCATTTGGACAGCACAAGCGGCGCGTCAAACAAGGCGACTTGGGCCATTGCGACCTGCGTGCCCAATACCCCGAACACCACCGTAAGAATTTTCAAATTCGCTCTGATCATGGATAATGCTTGGTCTTTGTGCCCTGCCTGCGCGCTCAGGCTATTTCTCCTGATAATGATTAATGTTTTCTTAATGTTCTTTCGCATTTTATCGATCATGCAGGCAGAGCGGTTTGCAGCTTGGGATCGCGGGGAATGTCGATCCTGAGCCACAGTCGCGTTTGATCGGACGGATATTGGATGTCACCGCGAATTCCGCTTTCCTCAATGTCGATGATCGCCTTCTCGGGCCTGGCACTTTTTGTGTTCGCGGTGGAATTCAAATCCTTTGATCGAACCCATCTTTCTTCATTTGAAACACCGGGCATGGCTGCCAACGGTATTCAAATTCGGCCAATGTCATTGCAGGCATTTCATGACGCATTGATGCGGTGTGATCGTGCGATGTCCACTCCGGTTGCTGCGCTGCAACCGAAAACTGCGCTGGCAAAAACCGCAAATAATTGCTCCGGGCTATCACGCCGTGCGATCGCTCTGATGCCAACGCATGGTTTCGCCCATTTCGTCGCAGCCCAGGCGGCGTTTCATCGCGACGACCAACTCGCGGCCCAATCACATCTGGAAAAGTCAGCTGAATTCGCGCGGTTCGAAGGATGGCTCGCCGAGCGGCGCCTGGCCCTTGTCGTGCACCAAACGCCCGGCGATGCACTGCCAGCCAGTACAACCATCAAAAGCGATGTCGCCACGCTGCTGACTACCCAATCAGGTGCCGAACTTTTGGCCAGCTATTTCATCCGCAGGCCCGCAACCAGAACATTAATCTCAAACGTCGCCGCAACCGCCGACACCAACGATCAGACCCGTCTTGTGAACATTCTTCGAAAATTACAAGGCATGGAATGAAACCACCAGCGCAATTTTGGGATTTTGGTCCAGTCGACGCGATGTCGCTGCCGGTCCGCCGGTTTGGATTTCAGCTGATCCGCCCGGTGTCTCGAAAATGGCCCGCGCGACTGGCCGCGACGGTTCTGGTTGCTGTCGTCCTGCTGGCGCCGATTCCCGCAGCCAGCAACCACCCATTGGCGTGGATGCTGTGGGCAATGCTGATCGGACTGACCGGCGCGTTGGTCATGGCCACGGCCGTGCGCGCCAAGGCAATACAGACGCGCCCAGTGCGGATCATGCTTGCACTCGGGTTTGTGCTGCTTGGCATCGCCGTCTGGCAGGTCGTTCCGATGCGCAGTTTACAAAATGGACTTCTGCTTTCTCCTCGGTTAAACGAGGTGAGCTTGCGAAGCCTTTCGATCGCGCCATCGGCAACATTCATCGCCGCGCTGCGAATTGCCAGCTCTCTGATATTTTTTGTCCTGATGCTGTGGATTTCGCGCGACGCGCGCAGATCCAAACGTATCGGCCTAGTTCTGTTCTACGGTATTTCTGCACATGCTCTTTGGGCAATGATATCGTTGAACCTGTTGGGCAATGATATCGTTGAACCTGTTGGGCGACATACAGTTGTTGGGCGCAAAGACCGCCTACCTGGGCGACGCGACCGGAACCTTCATCGGGCGCAGCGCTTTTGCGACATTTCTGGGCATGGGGCTGGTGCTTGGTCTGGCGCTTTTGCTCATCGAACCCAGCCATGCGCGCCGGAAAAAGACCACAGATGAGCGGCTGCAGCGGGCCATTAAATGCATCTGTTTGATGATCATTCTTATCGCCCTAATCAGCACCCAATCCCGCATGGGAATCGCGTCCAGTCTGATGGCGGTTTTTGCAAGTATTTTGCCGTGGGCAAGATCAAGGCGCCGCATTTCGGTCTGGTCCGCAGGCATATTCATCGTGGTCCTCGCCTACTACGGCGAGGGTCTGTCAGAACGGGTAACACACCTTGCCCAGTCCAGCTCAACGCGCATCGAGCTATACGCGCACGTGCTCGAAATGATCCGAATGCGCCCGCTTTTCGGTTTCGGGCTGGACAGTTTTCCATTGGCATACGAGATGTTTCATGCACTGCCCGTGGCGGCGGGGTTCGTGTGGGACCGGGCCCATTCCACCTATCTGACGCTTTGGGCCGAAGCCGGAATAATTGCCGGATCGGCCCCGCCGCTGGCCGGATTGGTGGCCGCCCGCAGGCTTTGGCGCATTGCCAAAGAACCCTGCCCCGGCGGGTCTATGGCGACGGCCGGGTTTGCCGCGCTCCTGCTCTGTGGGCTGCACGCGCTTTTTGATTTCAGCCTTGAAATTCAGGCCAACACTTTCCTGTTGCTCGCGCTGGTTGCGCTTGGCCTAGGGCCAATTCAAACTAAGAAAGGAGCCGGCTAGTGGACTTCCGGGCACCTCTGCTGGAAAAAGAGCTGGAACTTCGCGGTGTTGCCGCCCTGCTTCGCCGCCAGACGCGGGTCATACTTTACACCTTTGTCGCGCTATTCGGGCTGGCGGGCATTTTCCTGATCTCGGTCACCCCAAAATTCACCGCAACTGCGCTGATCCTTGTCGATCCCGAGCAAAAAAACATCCTTGAGTCTAACCCGTCATTTTCAACCACGTCGGGGCTGGCGAATGCGCGTGTCGATAGTGAAGTTGAAATACTCAAGTCCGATGCGGTGGCGCTGGCGGTGATCGCAAACCAAGGGCTGATTGCTGACCCGGAATTTGGACCCCAAACGCCGCTATTTGAAAAACTTGCCCGCGCTGTGGGAATTGCCCATGCCTCGTCAAATTCCCGCGAACAAGTGCAGACCAGAACACTGGCGCGCCTAAAGGCGTCCACCGCCGTGCGCCGCCGCGGCCTGACATATCTGATTTCGGTCTCGGCCACGTCACAATCGCCAGCCAAAGCGGCAACTCTGGCCAACGCGACGGCCCAAACCTACATCGCGCAGCAGGTTCAAGCCAAGATCGCGTCCTCGCTGGCCGCGCGCGACGTGCTTCAGGGTCAGATCGAAGTCGCGCGCCAAATCCTTTCGGGGTATGAAAAAGCCTTTGACACTTTCATCGAGGTCAATCTGTCGCGGATCGAAACCGAAGAGAGCGGTGGCGCGGTTGCCGGGTTGCACACCCAATTGGAACGGGCCGAACTTTTGCTGAGCGGCAAGGAATTTGCCCGCGAAAGCGCCGCAAATGCCTTGCAGCGGCAAGACTGGGCGGCGCTCAGTTCGGCACTGGGCGACCAGATTATCCAAAAGCTGGAATCCGATCGTCAGGCGCTTCTAATCCGGATTTCCGGCACAAATTCTGACCAATCCACCGCCGGTATCCGCCAGGAGCTGACCCTGTTGGAGGCCAAGCTGGACCTGCGTTCGTCTTCCAGGCTGCAGGCGCTTGGCGCCGAGGTCCGCGTGCTGGATCAAAACACCACCGGGCTGCGCGGACAGATGCGCCAGGCGGTCCTGTCCACCGATCTGTCTGCTGAAATGCTGACCGAAATCTATGCGGCACAACAGGAATCAAGCATCGCGCGTTCGCAGTATCAGAACCTGCTTTCGCGGATGCGGGGTCTCGAAATACAGGCCCGCATCCAGATCGCCGACAGCCGGATCATTTCGCCCGCGCTGGAACCTTTTGTGCCGACATTTCCAAATCGAAACCTGGTGCTTCTGGCAGCGCTTGCCGCCTCGGTCGGCATCGGCGCCAGTCTGGCGTTCTGAACGAATATTACATCGGCGGCATTACCTCGGCGACGCAATTGAGTGAGCTTTTACAATCACCAACCGCCGCCACAATTCCGATGAGCATCGAGCAGAATTCAGGACGCCTGAGTGTCGCCGAAAAGATCATCGACGCACCGCTGTCAGCGTATTCGGAATCGGTACGCAAACTTCGCGCAGCGATTGACCAGACATTTCGCACCGCAAATCCAACCAATAATGCAGCCCCTGCCGCGGGCAAGATCGTTCTGGTGACTTCAGCCCTGTCAGCCGAAGGCAAAACCACTACCGCCCTGGCGCTGGCCCGCACCTACGCTCAGGCCGACAAAAAAACCCTTTTGATCGACGCAGACCTGCGAAAACCGTCGCTGCACCGCCAGCTTGGGTTCGAGCCGGACGTCGGGTTTTTGGATTATCTGCGCAATCCGGCCGAGGCTGACCTGTCCAATGCGTTTTATGCCCGCGATCCGGCCAGCCCTCTGGCCCTGATCATGGGGGCCGGACGCAGCGAGGTGCCAACAGACCAATTGCTGAACACCGCAACTTTTCAGGCGCTTTTGGGTAAGCGTCCGGTCTGACAGCCTTATTTCCTTGGTTTTCCGGGCTTCCAGCGTTTTGCGAGACTGAGGACTTCGAGTTTGAGTTTGTCGGTTTCGGGCTGATTGGGATCGAAGGTGCCGCCATACCAGTCTTTGAGATGATCGTGCTCTGGATGCTTTGGATCGGCCATGGCATCGAGGAACCCGTAGTAGCCAGGGAAGCCCCCGACGTCTTCGGGCGGGCATTTACCGGTGACCTCGATTAGTCTGGGATAGAGTTCGCCAGGGACGGGATCGGTGATCCTGCCGATCTTGATCCTGTGTTCCCAGTTGTCGCCAAAATCGTAGATGTAGTTGATCGTCTTTTTGCCGGTGTCCTCGATGACTTGGCCCAGAGTGGTTTTGTTGGCGGGCAGGTCCTCGCCGCCAAAATCGGGGTCCGCGATACCCCATGTGGCGCGGGCTGCTTCGAACATGTAGAGATGCGAGTTGATCCAGCCCATGGCCACCTGCAGTGTCAGGTGCAGCCGGTCCAGCCGGATATCGGCAGGCACCTGCAGGGTGCGGGTGACAGCGGGCTCGATGTCTTGCAGGGTGACTTTGATCTCGATGATGCTCATGCAGCGTCTTTCATGTGATGGTGGCTGCCCATGTTCCATGGCAGCAGGTCGTCGACCTTGGTGATCTTGCAATCCGGGATGCGGGCCAGAGTGTCGGCCAGCCAGCCCTGCGGATCAACGTCGTTCAGTTTGGCGGTTTCAATCAGCGTATAGGCGATGGCTGCGGCTTTGCCGCCTGCCGGTGATCCAACGAAGAGGTAGTTCTTGCGCCCCAAAGCAATACCTCTGAGGGCCCGCTCGGCCGCATTATTATCGGGCATGCTGACTTCGGCGCTTCGATTTCCGCCCCTGTTTTTCAAATGTCATGTTAGACAGGTTTCGCGGGATCGGGGCGTCGGAGTGCGAAGAAGCGGGCAGGCCGACTAGACAATGAGCTGCGAGCTCGTGTTGTTATCTGGCCGCCCCTACGACCAGCCCGTGTGCGCCGCGAGCGCGTATCCGTAATTGTCTTACGAGCCCGTGCACTCCTTTAACAACGAGAAGGAGTACATATGATGAGATCAATAGGAATGGACGTCCATCGAAGTTTCGCGCAAGTCGCGATCTGTGATGATGGCCAAATAACAGACAGTTTCAAGGTCGATATGGAGCATGATGCGGTCGTGGAATTCGGGCGCAGTCTGCGAGCAGATGACGAGGTGGTTCTGGAGGCCACGGGAAACACCGCAACGATCGTCCGGCTTCTGACGCCGTTCGTGGCGCGGGTGGTGATCGCCAATCCACTACAGGTGAAGGCAATCGCTCATGCCCGGGCGAAGACCGACAAGGTAGACGCAAAAATCCTAGCCCAACTTCACGCAGCAGGGTTCCTGCCTGAGGTGTGGGCGGCGGATGACGAGACGCTTGCACTAAGGCGACTTGTTTCAGAGCGCGCAGCGGTGGTGCGCTCTATCCGACGATCCAAAAGTCGCGTTCAGGCAGTCCTGCACGCCAACCTAATCCCAAAATACGCAGGCCATCTGTTCGGGAAAGGTGGGCGACGTTGGTTGGCCAAGGCCCCTCTGCCAAAAACCGAACGCGATCTTCTTGAGCGGCATCTCGATGAGTTGGATTGGTTGGCTGGGCGGTTGGAGACGCTTGAGCGCGATCTGATCCACATCTCTCTTGACGATCCGCAGATGCGTAAACTGATGGCCGTGGCTGGCATTAGCTCCGTAATTGCTACCGCCGTGATAGCATCGATCGGAGATATCAGCCGGTTCGCCACCCCTGGGAAGCTTGCCAGTTACTTTGGTTTAACGCCGAGGGTACGCCAATCCGGCGCCCGCGAGGCCATCCACGGTAGGATCACCAAACAGGGAAATGCAACCGCTCGAACGATGCTGGTTGAGGCCGCATGGGGTGCCGCTTCAGTCCCCGGTCCTTTGCGTGCGTTCTTTTTGCGTATCAAAGATCGAAAGGGCGCCAATGTTGCGGCGGTTGCCACTGCGCGCAAAATTGCAACCCTGATCTGGCATCTCCTCACCAAGGACGCCCCTTACCAGTGGGCACGTCCGGCATTTGTCGCAATGAAGATGCGCAAATTAGAATTACGCGCCGGAGCCCCTAAAGCCTACGGGAAAGCCGGTCCTGGGCGTGATTACTGGATCAAGGAACTTCGACATCGAGAAATGGAACTGGTTGCCAATGCCGAGGCTTCCTATGCAAAGATGGTCGAGGCGTGGCGAGAAAAGCCACCAAAGACCCAAAAAATCTGAGAAAGGGGCTGTTCAACAACATCCGTGTCGATCTCGAGATGGCCATGTTCAAGGTATGGCCGGAGCCGTGGCAACCGGGTCAGCGCATAACGGATGGCCCCTGCAAGTGGCGATTTGCCAGAGATAGCGGGCAGTTGGGCACCCAGCCAATTGCCCAGGTCATCGAAGACGGGTCTGGCCTCGGCCTGCCGTATGGCGGTACGCTGATCCGGCGGCGATCCACGGGCCTCTTTCTCGATAGCGTAGAGCCCTGCTATCCGCTTGATCGCCTCTTCGGCGATGGCCGAGCCCTGGGCTTTATGCACATCGACGAACTTGCGCCGGATGTCGGCCATGCAGGCGACCTCGCGGATGTCGCCAGAACGGTAGAGGTCGTTGAATCCGGAATAGCCGTCCGCATGCATCCAGCCCTGGTATCTCTTCAAGTGATCCTTGGGATGTTGACCCCTGCGGTCCGGCGAGAACTGATACCAGGCAACAGGCGGCGCCTCGCTGTCCCAGGGGCGTTCATCGCGTACGTAAGTCCACAAACGGGCGGTCTGGGTTTTGCCTGCCCCGGGGGTTAACATCTTCACCGGCGTATCATCGGCAAACAATGCCTGGCCTGCTTGCACGTGTCGCCCGATGGCGTTTGCCAGCGGTTCCAAAAGAGCGGTGGATTTACCCACCCAATCCGCCAGAGTAGAGCGATCTAGCTCAAGCCCGTTGCGCTCATAGATCTGGCTTTGCCGGTAGAGCGGCAGATGATCGGCGTATTTGCTGACCAGCACATGGGCCAACAGTCCTGGTCCAGGACGCCCGCGCTCAATCGGGCGCGAGGGCAA
Source organism: Paracoccaceae bacterium (assembly GCA_965237505.1). Lineage (GTDB taxonomy): Bacteria > Pseudomonadota > Alphaproteobacteria > Rhodobacterales > Rhodobacteraceae > NVTR01. The sequence continues at coordinate 787,707 of CBDEFR010000009.1, forward strand.
TTGCGCCTGGGTGAAGTGATCACAGCAAGAACAGGCAAAACGGGGCCGGGTGATCCGATTCACGATGAAGCGCCCCGGAACATATTCCAGTTCCTCGGTCACATCCTCGCCCAGGCGGCGCAGCTTGCCACCACAATCCGCACAGGCATCATCTCCGGTGGTCAGTTCGATGTGCTGGCGCGGTATATGATCCGGGATCGGGCGGCGCTTGGGTTTGTCTTTGGGCGGCTCCTCTTCAGGCAGGCGTAACCTGGCTGTCATCGCTGCCGTTGCAATCTCACTGCTCTCCAGGGCAGTTGCAGCTGCTCGATGCTCTAGGATTTGCTGCCAAACCTATGTGTGCGATGCCCGGATAACTGGTGCCTGAGCTTCTCGATCAACATCGCCTGAGACTTCACCTCGGCCAGCAGAAGCTGCGTGAAAGCACGCAACTCATCGGGGTCTTCCGGTAAGGCTCGGGCCACATCGATCATGGCCAAAACCTAGCAAATTAACGGGCTTTAGGGAATCCCCAAATCACTGATCCGGCCAGATTATCCCGCCTTCAATGGCCGCCATGTGCGCTGCGGAATACGCCAGTCAATGCCCTCCAGAAGCATCGCCAACTGGGCCGGTGTCAATGCGACTTTGCCGTCTTTTGCAGAAGGCCAGACAAACCGGCCCTTCTCCAATCGCTTGGAGAACAGACAGGCCCCCTGACCGTCCCACCAAATGATCTTGATCAGATCGCCACGCCGTCCACGGAAAACGAACATGTGGCCGCAATAAGGGTTCTGCTTCAGCGTCTGTTCCGCCTGAGCCGCCAGCGTCGCAAACCCCCGGCGCATATCCGTTACCCCGGCAGCCAGCCACACCTTCGTGTTCGACGGTACCGGGATCATCCGGACTAGCCACGGATCAGGCGGGCAAGGGCATCGGGATCGTAAGTCCCGCTGACACAAAGCCGGTGCCCGCCAGCAAGATCAAACTCAATCCTGCCGCCTGCCACAACCGGCGGCGCGTCTTCATGCCGCACATCCGCAATTATCTCGACCGGCAGAAAGCAAGCCTGCTTCTGTGTATCGCCATCAGGCGAAAACCGCCCATCCCTCAGCCACGTAAACACGAGATTGGCATTCACATCATACCGCCGCGCAACCTGACTAACCGAAATCCCCGGAACCCGCGTTTGCGCACAGATCATCCGCTTCTCGTTATTGCTCCAGTTCCGGCGCTTCTTCCTGCCCACATCTGACCTCGATAATGTCCATTAACGATCATGGACACTATCTGACATCTGCGGCCTCAGGCAGGGCAGCCAGACCAGACGCTTACGCTTTTGGAGCAGGGCAGAGATGTCTATGAGATTGTCATCATCGACAGCCCGCCGCTGTTGCCGGTGGTCGATGCCCGCTATATCGCCCATTATGCCGACGCTGTGGTGATGGTGGTCAAATGGGCCGCAACTGGCCAAAGCGACCTGCGTTCGGCCCTGGTGCCGCTGCGCAGCGCGATGCAACCACAGGCCGTGGTCCTGCCGGTTTTATGTCAGTTCAAGGGCAACACCGGTTCGTCCGGCTACAATTACTATTATGACAGCTATTCGGCAGCGATCTTAAGCGCAGACTTTTCGCCCAACAGCAACCTCTGATAGCGCGCCAGAACATCGTGCCACTGAAAATCCTTGGCGTGGCGGGCGCGGGCGGCACTTCTGGCAGCATGAAGCGCAATATCATCGCGCGCCAATCTGCGAACATGCGCAGAACAGCTTTCGACCGTATCAAAGAACCGCTGTCCCTCGCCTGCCGTCCATCGGTTGAACCGGTTGTCATGGGCGCTCACTGCGTTGCCCGCGCCCAGCGCTTCGACTAGCGACGGATTGGTTCCGCCCACCTGATGACCATGAAAATATGCCCGCGCATGAAACCGCAACGCCTTGAGCCGGTGATCGTCGTAAATACCACCGGGAAACCGCGTGCGTCCGCCGCCGGCTTTTCGCACATTGCGGTGATAGGCATTGTCCGGGTCCAGCGGGCCAAGCACCACAAGATCCATGTCGGTGTCGGCACCCTGAAAGGCATCGATGATTTCGAGAATCGAGTTCTCGGGTTCAATCCGCGCCACCGAGATGAAATATTTATCCAGGCGCAACCCCAGTTGCAAAACCGGCCCCGCATCGGCGTCCGCAACGACATCGCCGCCATACGGGATGACAACCAGTTTGCGCAACGATCGGCGGCCAACGTGGCGGCCAATTTCCGGGTGATCGGCGATCGCGCGGGTGGCCAGATTGGCGCCGATAATCTCGTTGCAAAACAGCCAGATCCTGGCGGGAACCGACCATTTCGCGCGTTGCCACTCGATCCCGTCCATATTCACGAACACACGGCGGCGTTTCAGCTTTTGCAACACGTTGAAAATCGCGGTGTTGTAGCCCAGAACCAGATCGACGCCTGGGCGCCCAAGAACATCGCGCACGCAGGCCAGGTCAAATTCCATCGTGCCGACAGTGCCCGACCGGCGGGTGCCGATATGGACCCGGTGAATGCCGTTCCAATGGTCTTCCCGAGCCTTCAGATCGGCCGGGCCGTCGGTCTGGCAATAAACCGTGACCGAGACGTCTTGGCCGACCAGATAAAGCGCCAGCCGTTCGGCGAACGGTTCAAACCCGCCGTGCGCCGCCGGCACGCCGCGGTTCCAAGTATGTTCAGATGAGAGTGCCCGTAAGTGCCCATATCCCAATTGCCCTTCAGGTTGCATATCGTGATGCCGCCCCTCATCCGGCGCGCCGCGATGGCATAAACTTTTGTAAAATTTTTCCTATTAACAGCGCGTTAATACCAACGGCATCAATTTCTGACTCTGTGGGGATTCCCAAATCGGTTTTGATCTGATTCAAGGTTGGCAAAGGAGGATCGCCATGCCAGCCAGTGTTCCGCTTCGTCGCGACTTTGATGCCCGCCACCTTCGTAAACTCGCCAGCCGTTGCAAGGATGCCCGGCAGAGCCGCCGTCTGTTGTCTCTTGCGGCGGTCTACGATGGCATGAGCCGTGGAGAGGCCGCAAGGATCGGTGGGATGGATCGCCAAACCCTGCGGGACTGGGTTCACCGGTTCAACGAAGAGGGACCGGATGGCCTCACCAACCGCAAGGGCGCGGGCCGGACGCGCTACCTGAGCGATGTCCAGATGAAAGAACCGTGCTTATCCGGTTGTCACCCACACCCACTATATGTATGGCGTGGCGTCGAGTGGCCCGGGAGGGGGACAAAGCGGGGATGGATGTCTCGCAGCGTGAAGACCTTTCGTTTCCGCGGTCGCTTCCTGAGTTCCAGCGACTTTTCCCGGATGGCACGGCCTGTGCCGCCTAAATTGCAGGCGATGTCACCGCTCCCACTTACGCCCAGCTTTACTCGGGCGATTGGGAGCACCCTAGATGTAGTGGGTGTGGGTGACAACCGGATAGGCACGGAAAGAACTTGGCGAGATTGTCGAGACCGGCCCCGATCCGGCGGTGGACGGGGTTGTCCGCTGGCGGCGGATCGACCTGAAGCGGGTGATCGAGGCGCGCTTTGGCGTCATCTATTCCGAGCGCGGGATATCCAGACTGCTTGGCGAACTGGGCTTTGCCCATATCAGCGCCCGCCCGCAGCATCCCAGGCAGGATAAGCGGATCATCGAGGCGTTTAAAAAAACTTCACCGACACGCTCCAGGTGCATATAGCTGACCTGCCAGCGGGAACGCCGGTGGAGATCTGGTTCCAGGACGAAGCACGCCTTGGCCAGAAGAATGGCCTGACGCGCCTGTGGGCGAGAAAGGGCACGCGCCCCCGCCAGCCGGCCGATCAGCGCTATCGCAACGCCTATCTGTTCGGCGCCATCTGTCCGGCTCACGGCAAGGGGGCGGCGCTCATGCTGCCTTGGGCGGACGCGCAAGCCATGCAGATGCATCTCGACGAGATCAGCCGCCACGTCGCCCGAAAGGCCCATGCGGTTGTGCTGATGGATCGGGCCGGATGGCACACCACCGGCAAACTCAAAGTCCCGAAGAACCTCACCATCATCCTGCTGCCATCGCGCGCTCCGGAACTGAACCCGGTGGAAAATATCTGGCAGTACTTGCGCGCCAATTGGCTCTCCAACCGCGTGTTCGAAGACTACAATGCCATCGTCGATGCTGGATGCGAAGCTTGGAACAAGCTCATCGCACAGCCCGAAACCATCACATCAATCGGAATGCGAAAATGGGCCCATATCGGTCAATGTTAAATGCCGCTGGTATAATCCGGGCGAATTAAGTTTGTGTTTACCAAAGAGGCAAACAGCGCGAACGGGGGTTTGATGGGCAGGATTTTCTTTAGGCACGGGCAGCTATGATGCTGGCAGCGCGCGCCAACAAAGCGCTTGTGACCAAGCTGATCGCAGCCGCAACCACCTATGCGTTCACGATCTTGCTGGCCCGGGTAATGTCGCCCGACGGCTTTGGAAAGATAGCGTTTTTCCTCAACAGTGCGCTGTTCCTCTCGGTTGTCGGGGCTTGCGGGCAGCAGATGGCTGTGCTGCGGTTCGTGCCGCCGCTGGTGCTTCGCGACGCCCCCGGCAACGTCTCTGCCTTCGCGACCCGCGCCTTTCGCATTGCCGGAGTGGGAACGCTGGCAGTTTTTTTTGCAACGGTTGGCTTGGCGTTTCTTGCGCAAAGGTTTGGCGGCTTACCCGATTATTCCGCTGGCGTTCTGCTTTTGGGATTCGCCCTGATCCCGCTGATCGGATGGATCGACCTTCAGTCGCATCTGGCCCGCGGCTTTCATTTGATCCAGCTTTCCCTGTTCCCCAAAGACATCATCTGGCGCGCGGTCGCCGGACTGGCGGTGCTGGCGCTCTTTTTTGTCCGCGATCAAACTCCTGTCAGCGCCAGGGCCGTCCTTGTCGTTCTGATCGGCACACTGGTATCCCTGACGCTGGCCCAATTTATTCTGCTGCGCCGAACAACCGCACTGCGCAACAATGGTCGCCACCTGCCCGCCCGGACCATGACCGACTGGCGGCGCGCGACCGGATCGTTTTGGATCACCTCGGTGTCCAATGTATTCCTGGCCAATGTTGACGTAATGCTGGTTGGCATTTTCGTCGGCGCCAAAGCCGCCGGGTTCTACTTTGCCGCCAATCGTCTTGCCATGTTGCTGGCCTTTTTCATGACCAGCTACAATATCGTATTGGGCCCGATGCTGTCCGAAGCCTGGCACGCCGGGCGGCAGACCGAGGCGCAAACCATAATCCACAGCGCCACCCTCCGCACTGCCCTGCCGACAACGCTGTTTGGCCTGATCCTCGTGGCGTTTTCCCCGCAGATCCTGCTCGTCTTCGGGCCGGATTTCGCCCAAGCCGCGACGCCACTGCGCATCCTTGTTCTTGCAGGAGTGTTGAACGCCTTCACCGGCCCGGCTGACATCGCCTTGAACATGTGCGGCCATGATCGCCCGGCGATGCGGGCAAGTGCTGTGTCGCTTATCGTAAGCGCTGCACTGTTGCTGGCCGGTGTCTGGTATGGCGGCATTACCGGCGTCGCATTTGCGGTGCTTTTGGGAACTGCGGTGCGCAAAACGATGTTCTGGTGGCTGGCGCTGCTTCACATGGCGATCAGGACCGATGTGTTTGCGGTGTGCGGTTTGTGGTCTGCTCGTGTCGAGGCACCTGGTCCATGAGCGCACGCGCGGCTCCGCTTCCCTATTTGCTAGGTCGGCAACAGCTCGTCTCTCTCAACCCAAATGCGGCACCTAAAATCATCCTTGGTTTGCTGACGCTGCGCTGGCTGGCCGGGATAATTGAAAACTTCGGCTTCCCTGCAATATCCGAAGCTGCCGCAATTCTGATGCTGGCGGGGCTTGGTGTTTTGATGTTGCTCCGGATGCGGCTTGCCACGGCCAGCATCCTGTTTGTCGCAGGCGTGCTTGCCTGGATCTTCACCGGGGCGCTGTCGGTCGCGGCCAACCCATTATCTGACCGCACCGAAGCCGTGGCGCTCCTTATACCAACGGCCCTAGTCGTTGACCGTTTTGGCCCATTGTCTGGTAGTGATTGACGTGATTGCGGTTTTGTCGTTTGCAAAGAAGTTCCATGCTTCGCAACACCTGTCAACGATCTGCTCATAATTGTCGAAGACGGATATGGCGAGCTTGTTGGCACGCAGATAAGCCCACACATTTTCCATCGGGTTGAGTTCAGGGGAATAGGGCGGGAGTTTGAGCAGGGTGATGTTGTCGGGTACCTCCAGCTCTGCCGAACCGTGCCAGCCAGCGCCATCCAGAATGAGAAGGGCATGTGCGCCCGATGCGACGGTTTTAGCGATCTCGGCGAGATGCGCGCTCATGGCCTGTGTGTCGGCATGTGGCATGATCAGAGCGGCCGCTTCAGCCCGTTCCGGGCAGACGGCGCCGAAAATGTAGCTCCAGATATAGCGGGTGTCGCGCGGGGCACGGGGGCGTGTTCCACGCTCGGCCCAGATACGGGTGAGCGTGCCCTGCTGGCCAACCCGCGCTTCATCCTGAAACCATATCTCCAGGGGCTTGCTGCGGGCTGTTTCCGGCAAGGCTGCTTCTACCTCTGCGGCGAAGTTTTTTTAAAAGCCTCCTGTGCATCCGGGTCGGATTTCGGATGCTGCGGGCGCACCGACAGACGCCGAAAGCCCAGGCTTGCCAATTGTTTGCCAACAGTTCGCTCATGCATGGTGACGCCGAAGCGCTCTTCGATCTTGCGTTTCAGATCAATGCGCCGCCAGCGCACAACCCCATCGGTTTCGGGGTCGGGACCCGCCCGAACCATTTCCGCCAACTCCTCCTTCTGTGCCGCGCTCAGCAGACAGGGTGGATCCGGCGGGCGACGGTTGAACAGGCCCGACACGCCCTCCGCATTGTAACGGTGGGCCCAATCCCGCAACGTCTGCCGATCCATGCCGCAGTTTTCTGCCGCCGTCTTGCGGTCAACCCCATCCAGAACCAGGGCAATCGCCAACATCCGTCGCGCCGCTTTCCCATCCCGGCACCGCGCCGCTTCCTGGCGAAGCTCGCCTGCGGACTTGTCTTTTCGCGTAATCCTTACTGCCATCAAAGCCTCCCTTGCCTTGATGCCACTGAATCAGATCACGCCGCTCGTGGGAATCCCCTTGTGTCAAATCTGGGGGCCGTTGGTATTACACTTCTGCTGCTTTACGGCCTGTTTGCAAATGCCGTCACGACCCATTTACAGACCCACTCATCCTTTGCCGGCATAAATCGATTTCTGCGCGCCTTCATAGCTCTGGGGGCGGCCTTGGCACTGGCCCAGGTCGGATCCGGTTCTGGCTTTGTCGATGCCGGCAAAGACCATATCCAGCGCGCCTTTGGCAGCGACGTGCACCCGGTGTCTTTCGCCATTCAAATGGTCGCGGCTCTGGTCGCGCTCGAGATTGTTCGCGCCAAACGGGCGGCGAAATTCCGCATGGCGCACGTTGCGCTGCTGGCGATCGGCGCCGTTGCGCTCTATTTGACCTACGCGCGCACGGCCTGGGTCATGGCGATCCTAACGGTCGGATACGTTCTGATCATGCGCGGCAGCGTGGCGCGCCGCATAATCGCCTTTGCACTCCTCGGCACCCTCGGCATGGCGCTATTGTCCCAATCTGACCGGTTCGCCGATCTCGGCAGCCTGCCGCTTTTTTGGCGAATTTTTCGGTTCATGACGTGGTTTTTGACTGGCGTTATATCGATAACTCGGTGTCCTGGCGCATCGTGAACTAGAGCTATGGCTTCCAGCAGGCAATGGAGCAACCGCTGCTTGGCTTTGGCCCCGGGCAATCTGCCACGTCGAGCCATTTTAGCCTTGAGATGCACAATATTTTTCTTGAGATGCTGTTTGAGGGCGGCATCTTCGGGCTTGCGGCATTGCTATTGACGCTGCCGGGCTGGTCCGGATGCACCGGCGGTTGCCCAAGGCAACGCAGGCAGACCGGTATGCGCGCGCTCTGGCCAACGGGTTCGGCATTTCATTGCTGCTGGCGGTTACGTTTTCGACCAGTTTCGTCGATCAATTGATGTCGTTTCTGCTTTACATGATCCTGCTCACAGCCGCCGCGGTTCCGGCTCTGCAACGTGGAAAAACAGCCCCGGCATCCACGCCCGGCAGCTCAGACCACGGTGTCAAAGCACTAATTTGACCAAATGCCTACCACCCTTCAAAAAATCCAAACTTGCCATAATTTAGGATTTTCTCATATCCTATGAAGCATCTGCGCAGGAACCGCAGGCCCTGTTTGAAGAGGGAGCAGCCTCAGTCTCCGACACGAACCACGCGTCGAATTCAGTCAGGGTGATCTTCGGGTTTTGCGAATCCCCTTTTTTCGCCGCTTTCGGCGACTATTTGTTCATCTGCTGCGCCCGTTGAAACCGCCCAGTACATGGCTATTGCCATGACAAGGATAAGCCTTTCCAGTCGGTCTGGCTTTTTGATTTGGCTTTGCGCGATGCCAAATCCACGGGTCTTGAAGTCCGAGAACATAGCTTCAATACCCCATCGCATTCCATAATCGAGAACCGTGTATTGTGAAGGCTTTGCATTCATAGCGATGATCCAGGGCTCAGGGTGACCATCGTCGTGCAATACTCCGATATTCGTAAACACACCTGATCCATAAAGTTCCGCGTTTATAAGCCCTTGCGGCATCAGCTCCCGGATTTCAATGCAAGACAGCTCGCCACCTTGGTGCTGCAAAGTCAGGTTGCCCTTCAGGCGAATACGATATCCCCAACCAGCGTCCTGACACCAATGGATTAACCTTTCTGTGCCATAAAATCGATCACCCGTTAACATGACATCAGCCCCTTCAGGCATCCAATCCTGAATGCTGTCCAGTAACTCTTTTTGGAGAGAAAACCCAATATTGCCTTTTGTCTTGCGCACGCGCCAAGCCACAGGCAAGGCGCGATCACGCATGCGCACTGACAGCATCAAGACTTCATGTCCGTCATTGATATGGCTTTGATCCATCATCAAAACGATGGTCTCTCCGTTGGAGGCCAAACGGGTGAATACATCTCCAGCATAGGCCTGCATGATTTCCGCGCAATCAATGTGGGAATTGCTCAAAACACGGGAACCATACTGGTACCGATGATCTTTTGTGCCGATGTGACGCGGTAAAGCCGCCGATAATTCCATCAAATTCGCACTTCGCACATCAAGAACGATGCCCGAAAGCAGTGTAAGGCCTTCGCAGCGGGATTTATGAAACTTTGGAAGCCGCTCTATAAAATCAGCCTCGATAGCTTCGTTTACCCCAGAAAAACCCAATGAAACAACCATACAACATCTCCAATTCTATAACAGGAGACTCCTTGAATCACAGCATGTGGACAGATGGCAAGCTTAATTCGCTAAATTGAAGGGTGGTAAGGTCGTTGACTAATTAATTTCGGGACTTTTCCCCCGAATGTCCGGTTTGGAGAAACTGAACGGGAGCCTTTAGAACGGCAGTCTCCGCCGATACGTGAAAAATGCTGCGACGGTAGCCTTGGTCACTATGGCCTTATTCTGTTGAAAAACTCCAATATCGGGCCTGATCGATGGACTTTTTTGCCATCCAGCCTGATCAGTTACTTTTGGCGAGGGGGTCGGCCTAACTCGCCCTCCGTCGCTGTCAACGCCGGAGTAAAAGTACACCACTGGCCGGCGTAAAAATGGGGGATTATGTAGGAAGGTGCCGAAACCCACCCATCAGGCAGGCTTCGGACTATCGATGTAGCGGATGCGGACAGGCCGTGTGAGCGCGTCAACCGCCTTCTCGAACGTGGCGCTAACACGCATGTCTTCCTCCAACTCAGCCTTGCTCGGCTGATGGGACGGGTGCACGATTTCGACCTCGCTGGGGTTCGGTGCAGGCTTTATTCTATTGCGGTGACTCCCCCAATCGTTCACCTCGTGGGGTAGCGCAGGCACCCGATTTCCTGGAACTTCGATAAGGACAGTTGGTATCGTTCGTTCCGCCCCTTGCTGCCCGGTCGTTTCAGCTCGCGTTCTACATCGGCTCGGTCTGCCTCCCATATTTCCTGCATCTCAAAGCTTTCGTTCATAAGGGCCAAAAGCACTGCATCCCAATCTTTGTCTATGTCCATTTTGCCGGTGCTTTGTGTTTTTTTACGCGCCGCTGTACCCAATGAACGAGTCTTGATCTGATAACGCCGTTCGCCTGAACGATCAGTCGCATCATATCCAGGTGTTCTCGCATCGACGAGTGTTAGATCAAGCAGACGCGCAACTTCGCACTCGCCGATCTCCCCAGTAGCACCGAGAGGTTTTCCCGTTAGTCGGTAGTATTCAGCCGCCAGCGGCTTAACCTGAGCGATGATTTCTGCGACGCTCATTCGTCGTCTCTGGGTGAAAAAACCTTCCCAATCTGGCGCGTCTTGTCCGACGCGCCAGCGATGATTTTCAACGGCTCACTCACGACCGCGCCCCGCTCGCCAGCCCGTTATCGGCGATCAAATCCCGGTAGCGGAGGCGCTTCCCGTCCATGCCGGAAGCGACAGCGGCCATGATGTCGATGGTGTCTTCGTCGCGGAGATTGTGACGGGCCCCGAACTCTTGCACATAGCGGTCAAGATGCTTCGGAGAGAGCTTGTGGAAGGTGCCCTTGTGGGCGCGCTTCATCATCGACCACAGGGACTCGATGCCGTTGGTGTGGACATCGCCCCGGACATACTCGGAGAGCGAGTGCGTGACCGTCTCATGATCGAAGGGCAGGCTCTCATAGGCGCTGGCGTCGTCGCTGTAGACCGTGGCCCCTGGGGGCGGCATGGGCGCGGACGAAGCCCTGCAGCGTCCGCGCGTCGGTGCGCTCGATCACCTTCGCGGCGACTTGGTTGGTCTCGCGGTCCTTCGCCCCGATGACTGCCATCTTGCCGACGGCCCCGCGTCCGGTTCCGGCCAGTTCCTTCCGCCTCGCGTTCGACATGTTCTTCCGGCGACCATCGAAATAGGTCGTCCACTTCGACCGGCCCCGCGAACACGCCGCCCTTCTCGGCCAGCGCAATCCGCAGCCGGTGCGCAAGGAACCACGCGCTGCGCTGGTTGATGCTCAGGTCGCGGTGCAGCTTCATGCTGGACACCGACTTGAGGTTGATGGACAGCAGGAAGGTGGCGACCATCCAGACCTGGAAGCCGAGCTTCGAGCCTTTCATGACCGTGCCGGTCTTCGCGCTGAACCGCTTGGCGCATTCCTTCTCCCGGCACCGGAAGGGCATGGTCTTGTGCCTCGCGCCGGTCTGCACGTTCACCGAACCGCAGTGCGGGCAGGCGATGCCATGCGGCCAGCGGCGAGCAATGAACCGTGCCTATCCGGTTGTCACCCACACCCACTATATGTATGGCGTGGCGTCGAGTGGCCCGGGAGGGGGACAAAGCGGGGATGGATGTCTCGCAGCGTGAAGACCTTTCGTTTCCGCGGTCGCTTCCTGAGTTCCAGCGACTTTTCCCGGATGGCACGGCCTGTGCCGCCTAACTTGCTGGCGATGTCACCGCTCCCACTTACGCCCAGCTTTACTCGGGCGATTGGGAGCACCCTAGATGTAGTGGGTGTGGGTGACAACCGGATAGGCACGCAATGAACCATGCCTCGGCGGTCGCATCGTCGGGGAACTTCCGCATGATCTCGATCAGCGAGATGCCCTTGCGGTCGGACTTGCCAGGTGCTTTGTGTGCCACGTCTTGCCTCCCTGATATGCCCGAAAATTACATGAGAGTGCCGGTCGCGTCAACCCCCTTTCGGCACTTTCTTACATAATCCCCTAAAAATGCACCACTTGATGCGATTCAGCCCAGCGTTGGCGGTTGTCCCGGTAGTCCATAGGAGGGACCCGCGCTGCTTCGTGTAGCGCTTGCGTTACGCGAAGCGAAGCAGCGTGGGAGGTGCCTGTGGGCCCACCGGGTCAACCATGGGCTGGGTTGTCAGGTTTTTGGGGGTTTCCGCCCGTTTTTGGCTCTGGTTGAGACGGTAGCTGTCGCCGTTCATCTCCAGGATATGAACGTGGTGTGTGAGCCGGTCCAGCAACGCCCCAGTCAGGCGCTCGGAACCGAACACCTCGGTCCACTCATCGAACGGTAGATTGGAGGTCACCAGGGTGGAGCCGCCTTCGTAACGTTGGCTGAACACCTCGAACAACAACTCGGCCCCGGTTTTGCCAAGCGGCACGAAGCCGAGCTCATCGATGATCAGCAGCTTGTATTTTGCTAACTGCTTCTGGAACCGCAACAGGCGCTTCTCGTCCCTGGCCTCGATGAGCTCGTGGACCAAAGCCGCCGCCGTGATAAAGCCGACGGTGAGGCCTTTCTGACAAGCCGCCAGACCGAGGCCGAGGGCGATATGGGTTTTGCCGGTGCCGCTATTGCCAAGTGCGATGACGTTTTCACGACGCTCGATGTATTCACAACGCGCCAGTTCCAGAACCATCATCTTGTTGAGCGATGGCATGGCTTTGAAGTCGAAGCTGTCCAGGCTTTTGACGGCGGGGAACCTGGCCATCCTGATCCGCCGCTCGACCATGCGGCGTTCCCGATCAATCAACTCCAGTTCGGTCAGGCGAACAAGGTAACGCACATGATCGACGCCCCCGGCAGCGCATTGGCGGGCCTGCCTGTCGTATTCCCGCAGGAAGGTCGGCAGCTTGAGGGCCTTCAGATGATAGGCCAGCAAGAGCTGTGGCGTATCGCTCATGGCGCTGCCCCCTTCAGGAGCCCCATGTACGAGCGCGCCGAGGTTGTTGCCACCTCGGCGCGCGGCAGATAGGGATGGGCCAGCAGGTTCAAGCGTGGCGGCCGCTTCTCGATCCGGCACAGCACCAGGTGCTTGACCGCATCGAAGCCGATCACGCCGCGCTCCAGCGCCTCCGATATGGCGGCTCGAACATCGTCGAGGGAGAAGCTCTCGATTAGCCGCAGCACCTGGACGTATTCGCGCTTCCCGGCTTTGCCCATCCGCGCTTCAAGTAGGCGGCGGAGATCGCCGAACACCGGCGGCAACAGCCAGCCGGCCAAGGGAGCCGCCTGATCCAGCGCGTTGGTCTTTTACTCCAGCAAGGACAGATAGTGCAGCGGATCGAAGACGAAGTCCTCTTGCTCGTATGAACGCGGGTGCCTGGCAATCACCTCTGCGGCGCAACTGATGACCACCTCGTGGACATAGCCGCGGACCAGCACCTCGCAATGGCCGAACCGTGTGGGGACGGAGTAATCGGTGCCGCGATAGCGCACCAGCGACAGCGAACTGACCCGCCCCGGGCGCTTGTCGCAGGCGTCGTAGGCGATTGCGGGAAGGCGCTGAAGAACCGCACGATCCCGTTCCAGGCGTTCGCCGACCGTCTGGTCGTGGCCACGCAGTTGTTCCGCCCATCGCTTGGCGCAGCAGGCTTCAAGATGCGTGTTGAGATCATCGAAGTTCCGGAACCTTGGCATCGGCACCAGGAAGTTCCGGCGGCAATAGCCGACGATCCCCTCGACCTTGCCCTTGTCGTTCCCCTTGCCGGGGCGGCCAAAGCGGTCCGCGAACAGGTAATGGGATCGTAACTCGCTGAACACACGTGTCCGCTGACGCTTGCCGTCACCGAGGATGCGGGCCACCGCAATCCTGGTGTTGTCATAAAGGATCGAGCGCGGCACACCGCCGAAGAAGGAGAACCCCGAGACATGGCCGTCACAGAAGGCCTCCGTGGTCTCCCCCGGATAGGCCTTCACAAAGCAGGCGTCCGAGTGGGGTAGGCTCATCGCCAGGAAGTGGATCTTGCGTTCCACGCCGCCGATGACGGCCAGGGCCTCGCCAAAATCAACCTGGGCGTGGCCGGGAGAATGCGTCAGCGGAACAAACATCTCCCGCCGGCGCTGTCGGACACCGCAGATGTAGTCCTTCACAATGGTGATCTTGCCCGTAAAGCCGTACTCATCACGCCGCCGCTCGAATATCCGCTTCGATGTGTGACGGTGCGTCTTCGGACGATCCTTATCCTCTTCCAGAATACGGTCGATAATACCGATGAACGGATCGAGCTTCGGGCGGACCGGAGGCCGCGTCCGGACATAACCCGGTGGCACCGAATAGCTCAACATCTTCCTGACCGTGCGCGGGTCGATCCCAAAACAACGAGCCGCTTCGCGTTGGCTCAGACCCTCAATCATTACCGCGTGGCGAACCCGCCCATACAGTTCCACTCGCTTCATCCCCCACCCTTCGCTCCAAAATGCAAAGGGCTATCGCTGACGGAATTTTGCTCCGGCGCAACCAGACTCTCCGGCCGCTTCAGTGAGGGATTATTGCTCCGGCGTTCTCAGTCGCTCTTGAGCAAGCGCTCAGCGTCTCATGAACAACCCTATCCGACTTTCTCATATGACGTGTTTTAACCGGAATATTTCTTTGTCTGATTTTCGGAGTTTTTCAACAGAATAGGCTCAGAGCCGTCGTCCGGGGCCTCAATGCTCGTTGTATACTGTCCGGCAAGTGGCAATGTCGGCTGTGAGCCCATAGTGACCAAGGCTACCGTCGCAGCAAATTGTAACGACCGGGGGGGAATCCAGACTTTCGCTGCGAGTGCGAAGTAGCACGTGCCAATTCCGGAAAGCGGACGTTCACCCCTCAATTTTGAGATCGGGCATGCTAATGACTGCTGAGCGGGACAAATCTGCCGTTCGATTTTCTGATGCCAAGTGGTACTCACGACCCTAACCTGACATTCAATCCCAATCTGCCATGCTGCGCTGCGGCCCGTCATAGCGGTCATTCGTGAACTGCGTAGAAATCCTAAGCATTGCATGTCAGCTGTGCGGAAAATACGGACCATTGCTCAACGAAGACTTTCCCATCCAAATGGAATCAGTCTCATCATTTCTGGTCTGATCGATCTGAATCATCGCCAAAAAAAACTCGAAGATGCGTTGAGGGCACTGGATGAGGGTGGGGTGGGGGAAGATGGTATTGCCTTAGGATGAGTGGTTCGCAATCACCTGACAACTCCCACACGGACGATCTGCGACGATAATTTTTCATAGGGTGATTTTTTGAAATTGGAGTAATGTTGTTCGTGCGATATTTTTTGCAATGAGCAAGAAAATATCATGGTGCGCAAACTGCCTTTGGTGTTGGCCCGCAATCGTAGCACCGGGGCAGTAAAAAAAGGTTTGTCCGATGATCATGTTGTATCGCTTTGGGTTTCTGGGATTGCTTTTTGGGCTTTGGACGCTGGCGGCCCAGCAAATGGGGAACAATACCGTACCGAGCCCCAACGAAACTTTGCTTGCGGCCCGCAGGCTGATCGCAGAAGGGCAGCTGGCCGCCGCACTTGCTGACAGCTTGACCGTCTATCTTGCTGGTTATGCCGCCGCGGTCGCTGCTGCGATACCTCTTGGATTGGCAATGGGAGGGTTTCGTGTGTTTGGAAAGACAGTCGAGATCTTTGTTTTTGCACTGGCAGCGACACCTCGGGTTGCATTCATCCCACTGATAATCGTTCTGTTGGGTCTTGGGATTGAGGCGAAAATGTTCATCGTTTTTCTGGGAGCATTGATGCCAATACTGATCAACACGTATGCTGGGGTGTTGGCCGTCGATGAGGAGCTTGTTGAAATGGCACATTCTGTAGGTGCCAGCCGCCAGCGAATTTTTCTTCGAGTTGTGCTACCCGGATCGATTCCATTTATCATTGTTGGCATGCGCCTGGGGGCCACGATCGGGTTAATCAATACGGTGGTGGCCGAACTTTACACCGCAGTGAAAGGGCTGGGCGGATTACTTGCGATCTACGGAAACTCGTTTCGCATGGCTGAATACTTCGTGGTGGTTTTGACACTGGCGGTTGTAGGTGTGGTCGTCACAGAGGGGCTTCGGTACTCGGAGGTACGATTTTCAAGATGGCGTCCAGCACATTGAGTAAACTGACAAAATCGCTGTAGCAAATATTTGTTAAAGCGACCAAAGGGAGGAAAAAAAATGGGAAGTAGACTTTTATTGGCCGTTGTCACAGGCATTTTGGCCGGAATTGGATTTCCACAACTGACGCAAGCCGATACGTTTCGGCTCATCGTTACACATCTCGAACCGCCACTGGTTCCTAATTCTGTAATGGATTTGGCTGTAGAGCTTGGCTATTTCGAACGTGAAGGCGTAGATGTCGAACTTATTCGCGTGCAACAAACGCCATCGGCTCTGGCTGCGATCCTTGCAGGCGAAGGTGACATGGCAAATGTCGGTGTCCAAGCGGTTCTGCAGCTTCACGCCCAAGAAAACAAGGTGCTCAGGGCGGTGGCGTCTCCGAACAAGTCGTTACCCTTTTTGATCGCGGCAAAAGATGAGATCACATCGCCATCTGGCCTGGCGGGGCGCGCCTTTGGAGTTGGTCGGATCGGCAGTCTCGACCACTCGCTCAGCACACGGGTCCTGGCCGCTGAAGGTGTTCCAATGGAATCGCTTGATGTGGTGACATTAGGCCAGCCGAGTGTTCGCGCACTGGCACTCGCCGCCGGGCAAGTGGATGCAACAACTATGTCAATTGGAACCTGGATGTCCTTGCCTGACAAAACCGGGCTCGCCGTCGTCGTAACGCCAGAGGCTTACTATTCCGCCGCTCCCGTTGTGAACAAAGTCAACGTAGTTACCAGCGATGTACTGGAAAACAGACGGGCCGATGTCGTGGCCGTTGTCCGCGCACTCACCCTGATTTCCAGGGATTTTGCTGACAATCCCGATGCCTGGGCCGCTGCAATGGTACCCTATGCCACGCAGATGACGGAAGAAACGCTGCGAGAATTGGCCCTGAGTTTTGCCGGTAGCTGGAGCGTCAATGCCGGATTAAGCCGCCCGGAATTGCAATTTACGCAAGACTGGATATTTGGGACCGAGGATTTTAAGAGTGCCACAGCGCCGGAACTTGGTGAGTGGGTTGATTTTTCGATCGCTGACGAAGTGCTGACAGCGATTGGAACGCAGGCCGGGTCGGATTTGCCGTTACGATGAAATCTGAAATGGGCCGCACTGGCGCTACCAACGGTCCCGACGGTGTCAAAGTTGCTGGCATTGTTCTTGACCGGGTCTCCAAGTCATTCCAGACCGCGGACGGACGAAATAGTGTGCTGGCCGTGCAGAATATTTCGCTGACAATTGCACCGACGCGTTTCGTAGCCCTGCTGGGCCCATCGGGTTGTGGCAAGACCACGATCTTGCGTCTTGCCGACGGATTGATCCAACCCGGTGCCGGGGAAGTACAGGTGCACGGCGCCGCACCTTTGCCCGGTCCTGATATCGGATTTGTTTTCCAGTCGTTCCGGCTAATTCCGTGGGCCACTGTCGCGCAAAATGTTGCATTTTCATTGGCCGAAATGGGGCTAAGCAAGGCTGAAAAGCTGACCCGCGTGGCGCACAACATCGAATTGGTCGGCCTCTCACGTTTTGCTGACGCCTATCCCGGCACTTTATCAGGCGGCATGAAACAGCGTGTGGCCCTGGCCCGCGCGCTGGCACCTGAACCGCGGGTTCTGTTGATGGACGAACCGTTCGCCAGCATTGATGCGCAAACGCGGGAACTAATGCAGATGGAATTGATGAAGATCTGGACCGCGCGCTGTTCGACCGTGATGTTTGTTACCCACAGCGTCGACGAGGCAATCGTACTGGCGGATGAGATCGTGCTTATTGGGCCCCATCCCGGGCAAGTCATGGAAGTTATCGATGTTGGTCTGGATCGCCCCCGGTGGACCTATGACGTGCGCACCGAAAGTCGCTACATCGAATTGCGTGCGTATCTTTCCGATCGTATGCGCGAGCTTGTTTTTTCTGATCCATCGTCCGAGTTTTTCGGTCGTGATGTGGATCGACCGGTTACTTGACCTTATTGGCCAACATAATGCTCAGGTATTGGTGTTGGCGTAATCCCTATTGCAAGATAAAGCGGCTGTGCTAGCCCATCTCATCGCCGGTGCCCAACCCGATCAAATTGTCATCATTGGGCGAAATCTGCTGCAGTAACGGGAGGAACGATGGTAATAGTTCTTGCAATCGACTTCTGCGTCGGCTTCGCTGTAAGCTCATACGCCTTTTCGCTTCAGCCGCAGACGCCATCCCGCTTGGCCTCGGTGGCGACTAGCCAGTAACGGGAGGAAACCGATGAACCCCACCATTCACGGCCCCGCAGCGCGCCGCGCGCTGGCCTTGGGACTTGTCGTCGGCGCCTGGCTGATCCTGTCGGCGTCGACGTCCGGCGTTGAAACGTTTTTGCCGGCCGGCGCCGCCGCTGCGGCGGCCGAGCCGGACCGTATCTATCTCGCCCAGGCCGACGCGGTTCCGGTCGAAAGTCCGGTCTCCTACTCATCTGCCCAGGCCAGTCGTGGAGAGAAAAAATACTTAAGAGCGTGTGAGGGGTGCCACGGAGAAAATCTAAAGGGCGGGATAAACGGTGGGAGGCCATTGCGCGGCATGAGTTTCGAGCAGAAGTACTTTGACGGAGCGCCAGCCTCGTGGATGTATGAGTTCATGAGCACCTTGATGCCGCCTAATTCGCCAGGGCGTTATTCTCCGAATACCTACGCCGACCTGATGGCCTACGTCCTCAAGCGGAACGGCTTCAGGGCCGGCGCGCCACTGCCCTCAGACGTCGATGCGCTCGACTACTTGATCATGGAGAAGTGATCGGGGGCCGGCGCGGGGACGGCGGCATGCGTTTGGCCGGACCCTGACTATGGGGCTGTCAGAGCTCACCCTCCAGTCGATCGCCTTCCGTGTCCTGGCGCTTCTGATCATTGCTGGAGTTCATGGTGGCATCGTTGCGGGGGCGGCGGTCTTCTTGGGCGACAAGGGACCGAAATACGACGGCCGCCTGACCATCGTGCCGGCCAGCCATATCGATCTTGTCGGCGCAATCAGCCTGATCATCTTCGGACTGGGCTGGGCGAAGCCGATGGCTATCGACGCACGACAGTTCCGCATCGGTCGAATCGGCATTGTCGTCGTCATCCTGGCCGGCTTCGTCGGCCTGCTTGTCACGGCCGCGCTTCTCGACGCCCTGATCCTGCCGGCACTGACGACGTTGCCGCACACAGCCGCGCTGACGACGGCGGCGTTCCTCCGGGCCGCTAGCAGCCTGTCGATCTGGTTCGCGCTGCTTGGCCTCATCCCCATCCCGCCGCTCACCGGCGGGCTGCTCCTCAACGCGTTCGGCATCCGCGTCTCACGGCAGACACAGTCGATCCTTGCCGCCGTGCTGCTCGTGGCGGTGGCGACGGGCATGGTCCGCCAGCTTCTCGGCCCGGCCCACGCCGTGCTGGCGTCGGTCATCCTCGGCGAGTGAAAAGGAATCACAGGGCGGGGACGGAGCCGCCCTGACCCATCGGCACCGCCCCATATTGCTCGAGGATGGCCGCCAGGGTGCCGTCCGAATCAAGCTGGCGGAAGGCCTGGACGATCTTGCGCTTTAGCGTGAGGTCGCCCTTCCAAAGGCCGAAGACCAGATTGTAGCGGGCGAGCTCATCGGGCAGGGAGGCGACCCACCAGTCGTTGTCCGCCGCCAGCCCGCCGGCCAGCAGCGCTTCGGTGACTCCGCCGTCGAGCTCACCGCCGGCGATGCCATCGACGAGCTCCTGGCCGTTGCGCACGACGCGGACGGTGACGCCCTGGCGGCGCAGGTAGCTGGCGAGGCCGATGCGGTCGAGACCGGAGATGAGGGTCAGTACCCCGATGGTGAGATCGTCGATATCTTCCAGCGGCGCCGGCGCCACGATCGCCCAGCCGGTCTCGGCGTAGGGCGGACCGGTATCCATGAACGACCGGGTGAGCGTCGAATCGACGACGCCCCCGGCGAGCACCTGGCACTTGCCGCGGTTGATGGCCCAATGGCGCGGATTG
Source organism: Paracoccaceae bacterium (assembly GCA_965237505.1). Classification (GTDB taxonomy): domain Bacteria; phylum Pseudomonadota; class Alphaproteobacteria; order Rhodobacterales; family Rhodobacteraceae; genus NVTR01. The sequence continues at coordinate 807,584 of CBDEFR010000009.1, forward strand.
AAGTCGCGGCCAATGGCATCGTTGGGGCTGAGCAGCAACTCGACGCCGATGTAGTCGGCAACGGCACGGAGAATCTCGACGTCGATCCCCGGCCGGTCAGGATCGCCGGTGACCAGCGGCGGGTAGGTCGTCGGAACGCAGGCGCGGATGGCATGGTTCGCCTCGACCTCGCTGAGCGAGGTATCGGGCGGCAGTAAGGTGACCAGCAAGATCAGCATCACCGCCAGCACCGGCCCGCTCAGATTGCCCGCCCATTTGCGCAAGCGTTCCACAGCGCTCAGATCCGGCGGAATTCGTAAAGCGCGATGGCGAACAGGACCACGCAGGCGATTCCCATGACCAGAACCCCAAGGCCGGGGCTGAACTGGTTGTAACCGATCAGCGCGCCGCGCAGGGCATCAACGGCATAGGTAAGCGGGTTCCATTCGACCAGGTTCACCAGCCACTCGGGATAGACCACGCGGGTCTGCGCCCGGCTCAGTGCCGGGTCCAGCGGAAAGATCGAGCTGGAAGTGAAATAGAGTGGCAGGATAACGGCGTTCGAGAAGATGCCGAAACCCTGAAAGCTGCGGATGTGATTGGCGATAACCACGCCTAGCGAAGTCAGCGCGAAGGCGAGTAACGCCATCAGCCCCAACGTCTCCAGAACTTTGGGCACGGTAAGGCTGACATCGGCGAACTTGGCCAGCAACAGGACAAGGCAGCCGTGCAACACGGCCACCGTGGCGCCGCCCAACACCTTGCCCAGCAGGCTCGTGCTGCGCCACAGCGGCGAGACCAGAACCTCGCGCAGAAAGCCGAACTCGCGGTCCCAGATCAACGAGACCGCCGATTGCACCGAAGTGAAAAGAATGTTCAGCGCGATGACGGCGGGAAAGATGAACTGCAGATATGTGAAGGGAACGACAAAGGTGACCTCGCCATAGACTTCGCCGCGGAAATAGGGGTTCAGTCCGATCCCTAGGATCAGCAACCAAAGGATCGGACGGCTGATCCCGCCGATCAGCTGGCCCCGGTCGCGCAGTGAACGTTTCACTTCGCGCAGCCAGAGACCGTAAAGCCCGCCCAGCTGCAGCATCAATACCGATCGGCCCGTCATCGCGTATGTTCCCCGCCAATCTTGCCGAAAGCCAAGGTCTGCTCGCGCCCGCCCGCCGCCTTGTCGCGTATCTCGCGGCCCGTCAGCGTTAGAAATACCGATTCAAGGCTTGGCACTTCGATCGACAGCGCCCGGATGCGCGCGCTGTTCTCGGCCAGAAAATCCTCGGAAAAGGCGTCGTCCGAGGTCAGCACGATCTCGGTTGCGCTGGCCTTGCTGAGGCGCTGGGCATACTGCGCAGCGATCTCGGCATGGTCAGTTTCGGTTTTGGGCACGATGCGCAGAAGTTGTTGACCGTATTGTTGTTTCAGTTCCGCAGGGCTGCCGTCGGCCAGCACTTTGCCATGGTCGATCACACAGACCTGGTCACAGGCCTCGACTTCCTCGATGTAATGCGTCGAGATCAGGACCGTGATGTCGCGCTCGGCCTGCAGGCGGCGGATATAGGACCAGATGCGGTCGCGGGTCTGGGCGTCGAGCCCGACCGTGGGTTCGTCGAGCAGCATGATCTCGGAATCATGGACCAGGGCGCGGGCGATTTCCAGCCGACGTTTCATGCCGGAGGAAAGCGTCCGCACCGGCTTGTCGGCCCATTCGGTCAGTTCCACCAGCGTCAGCATTTCCTCGATGCGTTGCCGCCGCAGCTTTCTCGGCACCCCGAACACCAGCCCGTGCAGTTCGAGATTCTCGCGAACCGTCAGCCGGTCGTCGAGGCTCGGCTCCTGGAAGACGATGCCGAGACGGCTGCGGGCGGCAAGCGCCTGCTTGACCACGTCGAAGCCGCCGATTTGCGCCACGCCGCTGTCGGGTCGCAGGATCGTGCACAGGATGTCCAGCAGCGTTGTCTTGCCGGCGCCGTTGGGCCCCAGCAGCGCGAACAACTCCTTGTCGCGGACTTCGAAGCTGACCCCGTCCAGCGCCAGCGTGCGCCCGTAGCGCTTGGATACGGCGTCGACGCGGATGGCCAGCCCGGAATTCGGCGCGCTTGGCATCAAGGCTTGGCCGTCGCCGGGAACCCGGACTTCTCGAGGATGCCGGCGATCGTCCCGTCTTCGCTCAGCGCGGCGATCGCCTGGTCGACGGCCGTGCGCAAGAAGGTCTCGTTGGCGAGCAACAGCGCGCCCACACCCAGGGTGGTCGGCGGCAGGGGGCTCGGGTCGATCTCGTGAAGGTCGGCGTAGGCGGGCTCCTCGCGCTGCTTGGCCCACAGTTTCGGGGCCCAGACGAGGGCGACGTCGACCGTGCCGTTGAGAAGCGACTCCAGGGCGAGGTCGTTGGTGCCCATCGGATACGTCGGCCAGCGGTCTTTCGCGGGCAACGCCGTGAGGTAAGAGACCAGACGGAGGTGCGCCGAAGTTCCCATCGTCGCGCCGATCAGACGCCCGGGTGCAAGTTGGGCGAGCGCTTGGATGTCGGGGTCGGCGGTGACGAAGACGTATTGGGCCTCGTAGTACGCTCGCGTCAGAGTGGCCCAGTTGGAATAACCCCCGGGGATCAGCTTGAAGCCCATGTGAATGTCACAGTGCTCCAGCATGATCGCATAGACTATTGTGATGTCCTCCATGACGATCTTGCTTTCGACCACGTATCGCTGCGGCTCGAGCAACAGGGCCAGGGCGACGGCGTCGGCGATGGCGTCGGCCACTTCCCAGGCGGGGTCGCGCTGATCCACGCAGTAGCGAAGCTGCGCCTCATCCAGCCGTCGGCCGAAGTTCCACTGGCCATAGGCGTAGGGCACATCGTAGAATTCCGGCTCCTGAGCCGAAACTGGCCCCGGCGACAGCGCGGCCACCAAAACTGCCAGCGCCAACGCCAGAAGCGGACCAGCCAGACGTGGAAACGCGAAAGCAATGGGCAAGATAAGACCTCACAAAGGTACCGGGCGGACTGGAAGCCTCCAAGTCCGCCCGGGCCGGGTTTTAGGATGCGCTCAGCAGATTAGTCGGGAAGCGCGAAGACGTACAGAGTCGCCGGGTTGTCCGGCGGAAGCTTCACTTCCGGGGTCAGCGATGCCAGCCGGCCCAGGCCGGAGGCCCAATTCGCCATTATCGCAACGTACTGCTTGCCGCCAGCCTCGTAGGTGATCGGGAAGGATTCCAGCGAATTGCTCAGCTTGCCGCTGCTCCACAGAATTTCGCCGGTCTCGTCGTCGAAGGCCAAGAACCTGCGGTCGAGAGTACCAACGAACACCAGGCCGCCACCGGTCGGCAAGGTCGAGCTGGTGACCGGCGCATGTTGCCGGTACTGCCACATCTCCGACTGGTCAGTCAGGTTGATGGCACGGACTTGGCCGATATTGCCGTCGCTGTCGGGCGTCGGCACGCGAGAGTAGGTCTGCCGGCCGCCACCGGTGTAAATCTCGCCCGGGTCGAGCGGGTTCACCGTGGTGTTAGAGCAGAACTCCACCGTCGGCAGATAGAGTGCCTCGGTCCGCGGGCTGTAGGCCGTGGCCTGCCAGGCCTTCGCGCCCGGGTCGGCCGGGCAGTTGAACGTGGTCTCGCCGATTATCGGAATCGTATCCGGGTTGATTTCCTTTATACCGGTATTTGAATCCCACGAAAGCACTATATTCTGCGGCGCGGTCTCGACAGCCCACAGCCATTCGCCAGTGGTCCGGTCGAGCGACTCGACGATGCCGATCTTGCCGGTCGTCACCACCTGTTGCCGCATTTCGCCATTGAACGGCAAGTCGATGAGCAAGCGCTCATAGGCGTAGTCGAGGTCGAGGCCGTCGGTCGGGAGGTACTGCCAGTACCACTCGAGCTCGCCAGTGGTCGCGTTTATGGCGAGGGTGGAGTTGGTGTACAGCGCGTCGTTGGTGACGTTGGGGTCCGAGATCTTGGGGGTTAGCCCGGCTATCTCCATGTTCCACGGATAGGGCTGACCGACGCCGGCGAAAATCAGGTTCTGCTCGGGGTCGTAAGACCCTGCGATCCAGGCTGATGCGCCATGGCGGCTCTCCAGCGGAACGCCGTTCCAGCTGTTGCCCTCAGGCGTATCGCCACGGGCGATGGTGTGAACACGCCACAATTCCGCTCCGGTATTCGGGTCGTGCCCGGTGAAGAAGCAGCCACCCGGCTGGGCCCTGCTGCACCCGGTCGCGCCCTGGACAATGACGCCGTTGGCCACGATCGGTCCGCTGGAAAAGCCGAAGCCATGCTTGTAGTTGGCGACCTGCTTGTCCCACACCAATTGGCCGGTCTTGGTGTCGAGCGCGAGCAGATGGGCGTCGCGGGTCGCGATGATCACGGTGTCACCGTAGATCGCCTTGTTGCGCACCCCACTGACACGCGCGTCATCCGGCAGATCATATTGATACTCCCAGATCAGGTCGCCGGTGGCCGCGTCGAGCGCCTGGATCAAGTGGGTGGAGTTCTGGATGAAAATAATCCCGTCATGGACCACCGGAGTTTCCTGTGTCCGTCCCCCCGGCGTCATGCCCCAGGCCCACGCGAGGCGCAGATCGCCGACGTTGTCCTGGTTGATTTGGTCGAGCGGGCTGTAGCCCCAGCCGTTATAGGTGCGCCGCCACATCAACCAGTCGCCGTCAGACGGATTAAGCAGCATTGCGTCCGTGACTGGCGTGATATTGTCGATGACGCTGTCTTGCGCCCAGGCAAACGAACTGTGGGTACCAAGTACAATTGCGGACATTAAAAACACGGATTTTATATTATGCATTTTCAGTTTCCTCCCCATCCGGAATCAGCGTTCCGAATTTTTTTCCGCGTGCTGACTGCACTTGTGCCAAATTCTGAGAAGATACAATCGCCACACAAAGTATTTAGAATGCGACGACGATTAATCATACTGGCGAGTCGAGTCAAAAGAAAAAGGCTTGATGATCCCAATCTGAAGCGTTTCGCCGCTGTAATGAGGAAATGGGGGAAATGTGCGCAAGAATTACCTTCTGGAAGAACGCCATGATGGGAAGCATAGCAGACCTGTGCGCATAGGGCAGCGAATGTCCGCTATCCGGCCCGAAGCGGACAAATCAGGAAAGTCTTAATGACGTCCAAAATGTGCCAGAGCCGACATTCAGCAGTCTCGCCTCATGTTGCCCTGAATATTTATGTTTAGAATCAATCCGGGTCGATGTTAGTTGTGACCGAGAGGCGATCGAGCCGAAAGCGTATTCATCAATGTTCGCACTAGTTGTGCGGCCGCGTTCGAAGCCCTATTCGTCGGCGCAACTCCAGTCCTGCACCGAGAAATAACTCGAGTCATATGCTCTTCCCTCGGAAATTCGTGCCGTGTAAGTGTCGTCGAATCCGTTTACGTATTCCCAGGTGATCTCGTTGTTCTCGTCGACTTCCATCACCCTGCCGGCCTCCGTGTCGGTGATGAGCAGTCGGCCATCGCTGAGAATCTGGTGCTTACCCCGACGCGTTGAATGAAAAAACTCGTCGTCGCCAAGGCCGTATACTACGCGCAATTCGCGTGAGTCGGGCGCGATTTCGACGATCCTCGAGCTGCCGAAAATCTCCCCGGTCCGTGTACCGTCGCGGTTGTTATCGAACACGCTGATAACGCCGCCGGCGCTCCAGTCGGGATCGTGCTGGCGTACCCAGCCACCGATATGCCACCATTTGATGAGGCTCGTCTCGCCATCCAGCACGATAAGAAGATTGCGATTCCGCAACGAGACCAGCAAGTCTCCAGCCTTGAAGGACGGGAAATCTTCGTCAAGATCTGCCGGCAATTCTTCAACATCGTTGAGGTGAAAGACCTCGCGACTAAAATCGTAGCGCGAACCGGGCACTGTGGATGGCGCGATGCCGCCAGTCAGCGTCAGGAGACCGACCTCATCGCTAGCCAAGAACGTGTCGATCAGGGAGATTTCCACCAGGATTTCACCGTCTGCGGACACCTTCAGAAGGACATCTTCGGCGAACGGCGGCTTGAACAAGGGATGGGGCGACGGATCGTCCTCGTAGTGCTTGCGCGAGGCGGAAACCCAAAAGGTCCCGTCTGGATTGACTTCCACGGAGTGATGCGTCGGTCTTTCGATACGCCACGACATCCGGGCGCATTTGTCGAGTTTAAACAGCCCGACATGGTCGAGATTAAATACGATCGAGCCGTCAGGCAGCGCGACCGCGCCATGCGTATCGAAGTTCCAATCTGTGCTTGGGACATTGCGGACATGGGAGATGCCTTGCATCAGTTCGCTGCCGCTGAGGGGCCAGCGCCGCACGGGCTCCCCGTTGCGCCTGATCAACCGAATCTCAAGGCCCCCGTCGAAGAAGCCCTGCAGCAAGATGAGATCCCGGTCCGGGTCTGCCAGCCGGTTCACGACGACGCCGTCGCCAAGGAAGCGCCGCGGCTCGGTCCAGTATGTCGGTCTCGAACCGATTAAGTTAGACCGCTCACGCCGTATCAGCTGGGGCTGGTCCCGGACCGTTTCAATAAAATCAAAAAGGGAGGTCCGCTTCGCGCCCGTGAAAAGTCCGAATGCAAACACCACGCCTAAGTGTCTGATTCAAAACTCTACGGATGATTACAATGCCTTGCAATTTTACGCGTGAGGGTTCTGATATGTGCAACGAGTATCCATGCCTGTGAACTTGCGATGGATTTTTCCCAATCTTTGGCCAATCGCCGGCAGCGGTTGAGCCATGCGAAGGTGCGCTCGACGACCCATCTTCTGGGAATGACTTCGAAGCCTTCCGCAGTGTCGAAGCGCTTGACGATCTGGATTGTCCAGTCACCGATGCCTTCAAGAGCGTCGCGCAGCTTTGGTCCGGCATAACCGCCATCCGCAAAGATATGGCGCAAGTTTGGATGGGAATACCGGATGGATTTCAACACTTCCGGTGCGCCATCACGGTCTTGAATACCGGCGCTATGCACGACCAACCCAACCATAAACCCGAGCGTGTCGGTGACAATGTGGCGCTTGCGGCCCTTGGTTTTCTTGCCCGCGTCATAGCCCGAAATGCCACCGCTTTCCGTTGTTTTTATGGTCTGGCTATCAATGACACCAGCGGTGGGGCCGGGCTTCTTGCCATGAAACTCGCGCGCCGTCGCCACCAGAAAATGGCTGATCACTTCAAAGATGCCATCGTTGCGCCAGCCATAGAAATAGTAGCGCACGGTGGACACTGGCGGGAAATCATTGGGCAGCATACGCCACGCACACCCGGCGCTGGCGATGTACAAAATGGCATCCAGAACATCGCGCATCGCCGTGCTGCGCGGACGACCAGTTGTTTTAGGCGGCGGCAGGAATGGCGCGATCAAACCCCATTCCTGATCAGTTAAATCGCTTGCATAGCGTCCCGAATGCCGTTCATATCGGGCGCGAGTGGTTTCCGTCCAGGCCATTGTGATCTCCCTCGAATCTTATCAATCCGATTGAATCACAACTCGCGGAAATCACTCAATTAGTTTTGGATCAGACACTTAGTGTCTGATCCAAAACTCTACGGATGATTACAATGCCTTGCAATTTTACGCGTGAGGGTTCTGATATGTGCAACGAGTATCCATGCCTGTGAACTTGCGATGGATTTTTCCCAATCTTTGGCCAATCGCCGGCAGCGGTTGAGCCATGCGAAGGTGCGCTCGACGACCCATCTTCTGGGAATGACTTCGAAGCCTTCCGCAGTGTCGAAGCGCTTGACGATCTGGATTGTCCAGTCACCGATGCCTTCAAGAGCGTCGCGCAGCTTTGGTCCGGCATAACCGCCATCCGCAAAGATATGGCGCAAGTTTGGATGGGAATACCGGATGGATTGCAACACTTCCGGTGCGCCATCACGGTCTTGAATACCGGCGCTATGCACGACCAACCCAACCATAAACCCGAGCGTGTCGGTGACAATGTGGCGCTTGCGGCCCTTGGTTTTCTTGCCCGCGTCATAGCCCGAAATGCCACCGCTTTCCGTTGTTTTTATGGTCTGGCTATCAATGACACCAGCGGTGGGGCCGGGCTTCTTGCCATGAAACTCGCGCGCCGTCGCCACCAGAAAATGGCTGATCACTTCAAAGATGCCATCGTTGCGCCAGCCATAGAAATAGTAGCGCACGGTGGACACTGGCGGGAAATCATTGGGCAGCATACGCCACGCACACCCGGCGCTGGCGATGTACAAAATGGCATCCAGAACATCGCGCATCGCCGTGCTGCGCGGACGAACAGTTGTTTTAGGCGGCGGCAGGAATGGCGCGATCAAACCCCATTCCTGATCAGTTAAATCGCTTGCATAGCGTCCCGAATGCCGTTCATATCGGGCGCGAGTGGTTTCCGTCCAGGCCATTGTGATCTCCCTCGAATCTTATCAATCCGATTGAATCACAACTCGCGGAAATCACTCAATTAGTTTGGATCAGACACTTAGTGTCTGATCCGCTCAAAACTCTACTGATCCAAAACTCTACGGATGATTACAATGCCTTGCAATTTTACGCGTGAGGGTTCTGATATGTGCAACGAGTATCCATGCCTGTGAACTTGCGATGGATTTTTCGCAATCTTTGGCCAATCGCCGGCAGCGGTTGAGCCATGCGAAGGTGCGCTCGACGACCCATCTTCTGGGAATGACTTCGAAGCCTTCCGCAGTGTCGAAGCGCTTGACGATCTGGATTGTCCAGTCACCGATGCCTTCAAGAGCGTCGCGCAGCTTTGGTCCGGCATAACCGCCATCCGCAAAGATATGGCGCAAGTTTGGGTGGGAATACCGGATGGATTTCAACACTTCCGGTGCGCCATCACGGTCTTGAATACCGGCGCTATGCACGACCAACCCAACCATAAACCCGAGCGTGTCGGTGACAATGTGGCGCTTGCGGCCCTTGGTTTTCTTGCCCGCGTCATAGCCCGAAATGCCACCGCTTTCCGTTGTTTTTATGGTCTGGCTATCAATGACACCAGCGGTGGGGCCGGGCTTCTTGCCATGAAACTCGCGCGCCGTCGCCACCAGAAAATGGCTGATCACTTCAAAGATGCCATCGTTGCGCCAGCCATAGAAATAGTAGCGCACGGTGGACACTGGCGGGAAATCATTGGGCAGCATACGCCACGCACACCCGGCGCTGGCGATGTACAAAATGGCATCCAGAACATCGCGCATCGCCGTGCTGCGCGGACGACCAGTTGTTTTAGGCGGCGGCAGGAATGGCGCGATCAAACCCCATTCCTGATCAGTTAAATCGCTTGCATAGCGTCCCGAATGCCGTTCATATCGGGCGCGAGTGGTTTCCGTCCAGGCCATTGTGATCTCCCTCGAATCTTATCAATCCGATTGAATCACAACTCGCTGAAATCACTCAATTAGTTTTGGATCAGACACTTAGGTCGCGAACTTGGCGTAGCGCGGCAGGTTGTCGCCTAGTTTTAGCCAAGGCAGGTGTTCGTCGTAATGGACGTGAAATTTTGGAACGAATATTTCGGGGTTGCTCAGGGTGGCTGCGTAAAGGTGGATTTCATTGGCGTAGCGATCGGCTTGAAACGCCATTGGCGTGCCGCAGGTGCCGCAAAAGCTGCGGGTGACACCGGCGGACGAGGCGTAGGTTTTTGGCCGCGATCCGGTCCATTCAAAGTGGTCCAGCGGTAGGCCAAAGAATGTGGTGACTGGCGAGGCGGTCTGGCGTCGGCAATCGGCGCAGTGCAATGGCAGGCCCAGGATTCGGCGCCTTGGATCATGTAGGTGGCAGCGCCGCAGAGGCAGTGGCCGGTTCGGGTCATGGGATGTCCGTATTTGGGGTGTATGATGAAGGGCGGTTGTAGCCCGGATTTGTTATCTTGGCCACTTTTGCCCGGCGCGGGTAAAATAATTCGATATTTTAGACCGAACCGACCCAACGGTCAGGCGTTTCTCGCCCACTCCTCGGTTCGGATGCTACCCTCTGTTTCTTGTAAATTGGAAAGCAACATAAGCAGGAAAATCGGAATGGTGCGGGTGGATCATCTCAGTGTCTGATCCAAAACTAATTGAGTGATTTCAGCGAGTTGTGATTCAATTGGATTGATAAGATTCGAGGGAGATCACAATGGCCTGGACGGAAACCACTCGCGCCCGATATGAACGGCATTCGGGACGCTATGCAAGCGATTTAACTGATCAGGAATGGGGTTTGATCGCGCCATTCCTGCCGCCGCCTAAAACAACTGGTCGTCCGCGCAGCACGGCGATGCGCGATGTTCTGGATGCCATTTTGTACATCGCCAGCGCCGGGTGTGCGTGGCGTATGCTGCCCAATGATTTCCCGCCAGTGTCCACCGTGCGCTACTATTTGGGGATTATGTAGGAAAGTGCCGAAACCCATCCATCAGGCAGGCTTCGGACTATCGATGTAGCGGATGCGGACAGGCCGTGTGAGCGCGTCAACCGCCTTCTCGAACGTGGCGCTAACACGCATGTCTTCCTCCAACTCAGCCTTGCTCGGCTGATGGGACGGGTGCACGATTTCGACCTCGCTGGGGTTCGGTGCAGGCTTTATTCTAATGCGGTGACTCCCCCAATCGTTCACCTCGTGGGGTAGCGCAGGCACCCGATTTCCTGGAACTTCGATAAGGACAGTTGGTATCGTTCGTTCCGCCCCTTGCTGCCCGGTCGTTTCAGCTCGCGTTCTACATCGGCTCGGTCTGCCTCCCATATTTCCTGCATCTCAAAGCTTTCGTTCATAAGGGCCAAAAGCACTGCATCCCAATCTTTGTCTATGTCCATTTTGCCGGTGCTTTGTGTTTTTTTACGCGCCGCTGTACCCAATGAACGAGTCTTGATCTGATAACGCCGTTCGCCTGAACGATCAGTCGCATCATATCCAGGTGTTCTCGCATCGACGAGTGTTAGATCAAGCAGACGCGCAACTTCGCACTCGCCGATCTCCCCAGTAGCACCGAGAGGTTTTCCCGTTAGTCGGTAGTATTCAGCCGCCAGCGGTTTAACCTGAGCGATGATTTCTGCGACGCTCATTCGTCGTCTCTGGGTGAAAAAACCTTCCCAATCTGGCGCGTCTTGTCCGACGCGCCAGCGATGATTTTCAACGGCTCACTCACGACCGCGCCCCGCTCGCCAGCCCGTTATCGGCGATCAAATCCCGGTAGCGGAGGCGCTTCCCGTCCATGCCGGAAGCGACAGCGGCCATGATGTCGATGGTGTCTTCGTCGCGGAGATTGTGACGGGCCCCGAACTCTTGCACATAGCGGTCAAGATGCTTCGGAGAGAGCTGTGGAAGGTGCCCTTGTGGGCGCGCTTCATCATCGACCACAGGGACTCGATGCCGTTGGTGTGGACATCGCCCCGACATACTCGGAGAGCGAGTGCGTGACCGTCTCATGATCGAAGGGCAGGCTCTCATAGGCGCTGGCGTCGTCGCTGTAGACCGTGGCCCCTGGGGCGGCATGGGCGCGGACGAAGCCCTGCAGCGTCCGCGCGTCGGTGCGCTCGATCACCTTCGCGGCGACTTGGTTGGTCTCGCGGTCCTTCGCCCCGATGACTGCCATCTTGCCGACGGCCCCGCGTCCGGTTCCGGCCAGTTCCTTCCGCCTCGCGTTCGACATGTTCTTCCGGCGACCATCGAAATAGGTCTCGTCCACTTCGACCGGCCCCGCGAACACGCCGCCCTTCTCGGCCAGCGCAATCCGCAGCCGGTGCGCAAGGAACCACGCGCTGCGCTGGTTGATGCTCAGGTCGCGGTGCAGCTTCATGCTGGACACCGACTTGAGGTTGATGGACAGCAGGAAGGTGGCGACCATCCAGACCTGGAAGCCGAGCTTAGAGCCTTTCATGACCGTGCCGGTCTTCGCGCTGAACCGCTTGGCGCATTCCTTCTCCGGCACCGGAAGGGCATGGTCTTGTGCCTCGCGCCGGTCTGCACGTTCACCGAACCGCAGTGCGGGCAGGCGATGCCATGCGGCCAGCGGCGAGCAATGAACCATGCCTCGGCGGTCGCATCGTCGGGGAACTTCCGCATGATCTCGATCAGCGAGATGCCCTTGCGGTCGGACTTGCCAGGTGCTTTGTGTGCCACGTCTTGCCTCCCTGATATGCCCGAAAATTACATGAGAGTGCCGGTCGCGTCAACCCCCTTTCGGCACTTTCTTATATAATCCCCTACTATTTCTATGGCTGGCGCAACGATGGCATCTTTGAAGTGATCAGCCATTTTCTGGTGGCGACGGCGCGCGAGTTTCATGGCAAGAAGCCCGGCCCCACCGCTGGTGTGATTGATAGCCAGACCATAAAAACAACGGAAAGCGGTGGCATTTCGGGCTATGACGCGGGCAAGAAAACCAAGGGCCGCAAGCGCCACATTGTCACCGACACGCTCGGGTTTATGGTTGGGTTGGTCGTGCATAGCGCCGGTATTCAAGACCGTGATGGCGCACCGGAAGTGTTGAAATCCATCCGGTATTCCCATCCAAACTTGCGCCATATCTTTGCGGATGGCGGTTATGCCGGACCAAAGCTGCGCGACGCTCTTGAAGGCATCGGTGACTGGACAATCCAGATCGTCAAGCGCTTCGACACTGCGGAAGGCTTCGAAGTCATTCCCAGAAGATGGGTCGTCGAGCGCACCTTCGCATGGCTCAACCGCTGCCGGCGATTGGCCAAAGATTGGGAAAAATCCATCGCAAGTTCACAGGCATGGATACTCGTTGCACATATCAGAACCCTCACGCGTAAAATTGCAAGGCATTGTAATCATGCGTAGAGTTTTGAATCAGACACTCAGGCTGTCGATCAGGGCGCGGGCCGAGTTCGAACGCGGCGTCCAGAGGCCGCGCTCTATGGCCTCAGCCAGACGCCCGGCAATTTCGCGCAGGGCGGGGGCGTTGTGCGTTTCGATGAACTCCCGCGTAGCTTCATCCTCCAGAAACGCCGCGTGCACCAGGTCGAAATGGTGGCCCTTGACGGCGCCGGTGGTGGCGGCGAAGGCGAACATGTAGTCCACCGTTGCGGCGATCTCGGCGGCGCCCTTGTAGCCGTGGCGTTTGACGCCGTCGATCCATTTCGGGTTCACCACGCGCGAGCGCACAACGCGCCCGATTTCATCGTCCAGGGTGCGGATCACCGGGCGTTCCGGGCGGGAATGGTCGTTGTGGTAGATCGGGCGGTCCGTGCCTTGCAGGGTGGACACCGCCGCCGCCGCGCCGCCTTCGAACTGGTAATAATCGTCACTGTCCAGCAGGTCGTGTTCGCGGTTGTCCTGATTTTGCACGATCGCTTCGGTCTGACTCAGGCGCGTTTCGAACGCTGCTCGTGCGCGGGTGCCGCTCGCGTCCTTGCCGTAGGCATAGCTGCCCCACTCCAGATAAGCCTCTGCCAGGTCGGCCTTGTCGGCCCACAGACGTTCGTCGATCATTGCCTGAAGACCGGCGCCGTAAGCGCCGGGCTTGGAGCCGAAAACGCGGTATTGCGCGCCGTCGCCTTCGCTGCGCGCGCGCGCAGCTGCGGGGTTGATGTGGTCAGCCTCGTCCAGCGCCATGACGGCACGGGCGGCTGAATCGACCAGTGAAATAAGTTGTGGGAAGGCGTCGCGGAAAAACCCGGAGACGCGCAGAGTGACGTCGACGCGGGGGCGGCTTAGGGCGGTGTGCGGGATGATCTCAAAACCGGTGACGCGCCGGTTGGCGGCGTCCCATTTTGGTTTGACACCCATCAGTGCCAGACATTGCGCGATGTCATCACCGCCGGTGCGCATGTTGGCGGTGCCCCAGGCCGTCAGCAGCATGGTGCGGGGCCAGTCGCCGTGTGTCTGAAGGTATTTTTCGATTAACAGGTTGGCGGATTTCCAGCCCAGCGCCCAGGCAGTTGGGGTGGGCACGGCGCGGCTGTCGACTGAAAAGAAATTGCGACCCGTGGGCAAGACATCCAGACGCCCTCGCGTTGGTGCGCCGGATGGCGCCGGGGCGACGAATTGCCCCTTGAGTGCGGTGAGAAGGCCCGTGCCCTCGGCTGGTCCGCAGGCGCGGATGGCGGGCAAGACCTGGCCGTGAAGTGCTTCCAATACCGGGGCGGTGTGCGTGAAATGTTTGGGCGTTTTGTTCCATCCAGTTGCAAGGATGGCCAGTTGTTCCAGCCGTTCGACGGTGTCGCCGTTGCTGCGCCAGGGATCGGTGCTTGTGGCGAGCAGGAACTTGTGCCGTGGGCCGGCGTAAGGTTGCGCCATGTCGCAATCGAGCGGGTCCATCATTTCGGGCGTTATGCCGCAGTCCAGCGCCAATGTGCGGATCAGCGAGGCGTTGCCGCCTTTGCCGTCACCACGGGGGACGCGCAGCAGCGCGATTGCCAGATCGCGTTCAAGATCGCCTATCGGAGACTGTCCAAAGATGTGCAGACCGTCGCGTATCTGCGCCTCTTTCAGCTCGCACAGGTAAGCGTCAAGTTTCGCCAGATCGGTTTCTTCATCGGTGCCGGTCATGCCGACGTCGTGATCCAACCCGGTGGTGGACGTGAGCGTCAGGATCTCGCGGCGTAGATGCGCGATGCGGCGGGGATCGACGCCGGCGGCCTCGTAATATTCGTCCACCAGACCTTCCAGGTCGCGCAGCGGGCCATAGGTTTCGGCGCGGGTGAGCGGCGGGGTCAGGTGGTCGATAATTACGGCCTGGGCGCGGCGTTTGGCCTGGGTGCCTTCACCGGGGTCGTTGACGATGAACGGGTAGATGTGCGGCATCGGTCCGAGCACCGCCTCTGGCACGCAGGTTTCGGATAGCGCCAGCGCCTTGCCCGGCAGCCATTCCAGATTGCCGTGTTTGCCCAGGTGGACGATGGCGTGGGCGCGCTGGACGTGGCGCAGCCAGAAGTAGAAGGCGAGGTAGTGGTGGGGGGGCACGAGGTCGGGCGAGTGGTAGGATTCGGTGGGGTCGATGTTGTAGCCGCGCGCCGGTTGCAGGCCGACGACGATATTGCCGTAGGTTAAGATGGAGAGTTTGAAGCCGCCTTTGGCGGCTGCCTGCGGCGCGAGAATATCTGAACAGAAGAAAGGGTCGTGTTGGGGTTTTCCCCAACGGTTTTCGATTAGATTTTTAACCTCCCAGGGCAGGGTGGAATAATGAGTCAAATATGTTTCCAAGTCGAGGGTGACGCCGCCTTTTCGTGCGACCCGGTCGGTGAGCCAATTGGTGGGACCTGCGAGGATTTGTTGCATCAAGTTGGTGCTGTCTGCCGGCGAACTTTCAACGCCGTAGCCACAGGATTTCAATAAGTTCAGGCAGTGAAGGGTGGCGGCCGGGGTGTCCAGACCGACGCCATTGGCCAGGCGGCCGTCTTTGTTGGGGTAGTTGGCGAGGATCAGAGCGACTTTGCGATCTTTTGCCGGGGTGCCGCGCAGGCGGGTCCAGTTGGCGGCCAGTCTGGCGACAAAATCCACCCGGTCGCCGCGGGCACGATAGGCGGCGATCGGGCACTGTGTGGCGTCGTCAAAATAGGCCTCGCCCTTGAACGATATGGCACGCGACAGGATCCGGCCGTCGACCTCTGGCAGGGCGACATTCATCGCGATGTCGCGGGCAGACAGGCCGACAAACCCTTGGTCCCAGGCGTCTTCGGATGTGGAGGACAGGACAACCTGGAATAGTGGAGCGCTGTTGGCGGCGGCCGCGGTCAATGGGTTGGCTGGATTGGTGGCGTGCGCGCCCTGATCGGGTGAGCCGACGGCGAAGCTTGTGCAGTTCAGGATCACATCGGGTGGCACTTGATGGCAGAGGTTCAAAAACGTGGCGACCGAGATCGGGTCTTTGAGCGAGGCGACAAATATTGGCAGCGGGTTTAGGCCTTGGCGCAGCAACGCGCGGGTCAGCCGGTTGATCGGGTTGAGTCCGGCGCCTTGCAGCAGCGCGCGGTAAAAGATGATCGGCACGACTGGCCGATCTGGGGCCCAATTCTGGCGGATCGTGCCCAGATCCGTGACACCCGCTCCGGGCCAGTAGGGGCCGGCGCGCAGCAGCGGTTTGGCGGCGGCGGGTTTTTGGCTGCCATCCAGCATTGCCTTGGCATGGGCGAGAAAATTCGCGGCGTTTTCGGGGCCGCCTTCGACCATGTAGGCCCAAAGCGATTGGTAATCTTGCTCGGATATGGTGGACAGGTCGTGCAGTTCCGGGTCGGGCTTGTCGTCACCTGGAAGTGCGGCGAATGGCACGTCGGCGTCGTGAAGGTGGGCGGCGTATTGCTCCAGCCCGTATTTCCAATAACCGGCGCCGCCTAAGATTCGGGCGACGACCAGCCGCGATTTGGTGGCGCAGTTTTGGATGTGCAGGTCCACCGACATCGGATGGTTGAGGTGGCCGAGGTTGGCCAGTCGCAGGCTTGGCGGGGCGGACATTTCGGCTCGGGCTTCGGACAGCGCGGCGAGCTCGGTGTCAGCGGCGGACATAAAGATCACATCAGCCGGGGTCTGGCCCAGGTCGACGGCGTCAGTGCCGTCGTCGATGGCACCGGGGATGGCGGCGAGCAGATGCATTAACGGGTGTGCCTGTGGCTGGGCTGGGAGCCTGCGGCGCGGATATTTGAACTGCAAAGAAGCAAGGAATGTTGCCTTTGATCAGAGAGTTTTTTCCATGAAAAGGCTGGTGGTATCGGCTTGATATTCGCCAAACGGGCCACGGATTTGAAAGCCGTGACGCTGATAAAGCCGGTGCGCCGCATCCAGGCCAGCGCCGGTTTCCAGCCGCAAACCAGGCAAGCCCAATAGCCGGGCGTAATCTTCCAGCTTTCGCAATATTGCGTCGCCGACACCGCGCCCGCGCGCAATGGGTTCGACAAACATGGATTTGATTTCGCCGTATTGCTTTTGATCTGCAAGCGCACCGGTGCCGAGAATATCCCGCCCTTCGCGGGCGACGAAAAAATGAATTTCGGGGCTGCAGAGTGCATCGATCGACAGGAAGTGGTTGTCATCCACCGGGTACAAGGATTGCATCAGCGCGTGGCTGGACTGCAGAAGCGCCGTGGTTTGCGCATCGCGGGGGTCTCCGGGTTCAACACCGACCGTCATGCAGTAAGTGCGGCGCTGATCGCAGCCCGATCAAGACCGGAATGACCGATGACGACGAGGCGCGTTTCGCGCGGTTCGTCAGGGGTTAACGGGCGGTCAAAGTAAGTCTCGACGCGCGGGCCGACGGCTTGCAATGCGAGCCGCATGGGCTTGCCAGTGACCGCGGCGAAACCTTTGAGGCGCAGGATATTATAGGCGGTGACGACCTTGGTCAGCCGAGCGGAATAGGCCACAGGGTCGGTGATTTCAGGGCGCGTGACGACGAAACTTTCAAACGCATCGTGGTCGTGGTGATCAGTGCGGTCATCTTTGTCATCATGATGGTGGTGGCGTTCGTGACGGGCAGCAAGATCGGACTCGGCACCAGCGCGCTGGCCCAAAAGAACATCAACCGGAATCGCGCCCATTGTCGTCTGCACCAGCTGCACCCCGTCGCGGCTGTCGCGATGTAATGAGCTGGCAAGACTGTTGGACTCTGTTTTGTCCAGCAGGTCGATCTTGTTGACCACGATCATGTCGGCGCAGGCGATTTGATCCTTGAAAAGCTCAGACAAAGGTGTCTCGTGATCCAGACTGTCGTCGTGTTCGCGCTGCGCATCCACGGCATCGACGTCATGGGCGAACTGGCCATCGACCACGGCCTTGCCGTCCAGGACGGTGACGACGCCATCGACGGTGACCTGGGTGGAAATCTGCGGCCAGTTGAAGGCGCGGACCAGCGGTTGCGGCAGCGCGAGGCCGGATGTTTCGATCACGATGTGGTCGGGCTTTGGGTCGCGGGCGAGCAGTTTTTGCAGGGTGGGCACGAAGTCTTCGGCGACCGTGCAGCAGATGCAGCCGTTGGACAGTTCAATGATATCGTCGGCGGTGCAGGCCGCGTCACCGCAGCCTTTCAGGATCTCGCCGTCGATGCCCAAGTCACCGAATTCGTTGATGATCAGGGCGATTTTTCGCCCTCTTGCATGGGTCAGCATGTGGCGGATCAGCGTGGTTTTACCACTGCCCAGAAAGCCGGTGATGATGGTAGCGGAAATTTTGCCGGCCATTGGGGTCTCCTGAAATCAAGGTGCGTTATCTTGGGCCAAGTGGCGGGGAATTCACCCCGCCACCGGCAATCACGCGGTTTGGACGTTTGGTTGACGGTTCCAGAAATATCCGGCAGCAAGGCCCAGAATAACCCAAGTGGTCATGCTGACCGCCATCGAGCGGGCAACATACTCGCCGACCAGTTCGGGCGGCGCCAGACCGGTAAAGCTGTCAAGTTGCGGGGCGCCAATGACATGCGGGACAATCAGCAGCGCCAGCCCAGTCGCCAGAACCGCCAGATTGCGGCCAAAGGCGAAACAGGCCAACGCCAGCGCAGTGGACACGACCGTCAGGCTCCACCAGACTTGGCGCAGGGTCAGATCAGCCGCCGGAATCCCCGGCAGCTCCGGGGCCAGACCGATGCCCGGTGCCAGATGCACTGCCACAAAGCCCGCGCCACCCCAGAGCAGGCCGTTTTTTAGCGTCACCTTGTGGCCGAACCGCTCGGCCAGCGCGAAGCCAGCCACCAGGATCAGGCCCCAGCCACCGAACACGATGAAGTCGGCAAAAAACGCCAGCGAATAGCGTTTGGCGAGATTTTCATGTTTATTTTCAACGGGTTGTGCCACTGCTTCGGAATCGGGTGTGGGGGTCACGAGGTCGTCGTGGAGGTGTGCTGCGTTGAAATGAGTCTTGGTGCCGGATTCGTATTCCTCGCCTTCAAGAATTAGGGGTTCGATGAGCGTGAACTGGAGCAGGACGGCAATCAGCCCGGCCACCAGACCAGCGAACAACGCGCTGGTAAACAATTTTGCGGTCATCGCTCAGTGGCAGGGAAACGCCAGCGCATGACGGGTGTCATGGGCTGAATCGTGGAACACCGTGGCCTCGGCAAACCCGGCGAAAAACAGCAGAAATATTCCGGCGGCGATGGCAGATGCAATCTGCAGCAAGCCGGTGGATTGCACCTCGGTCTGGGCTAACACATTCATTTTATTCTCCTTTTCCCGTCACACCCGACGGGAGGGTTAAGGTTTCGCGCATGGCTGGTCTCCTGGCTTGCGGGTCAAAGCACTTCGTCGCCTTCCCGGTTTTACCCAGTGGCCATTGACGAAACGCTCACCGCTTACAGTCGCGGGGGCGGCTGTGGATTTAGGCCCCGGCTTGGGTCACCCGCACCACATTCCCATATGCTCCCCCCATGCTTGGCATGTTGAATGGGGAAACCATGCGCCGGTATTTGGCGCGGATTGCCGGCTCGGGTCAAGGGCGATTGCGACACGCAAAGGGCGGATTCCGGCGGGATTCTTTAAAGTCTTTAAAGACTTATTCGCGGTTTGTTCTGCCTGTTTTTTGGGCAAGTTGCAGCGATCGGACCGGTAACGCGATATTCACGGCGGGCGGCATCGGCAGGTACGATTCTTTGCTCCTGACTGAGTGAAAAAATCGCATGGTTTTTCATGGGATGAAATGCGGGGATTGCAAGGCTGAAAACGGCCCAGGACGAACCTTTGGAAACGACTAACGAACGACTGAAAAGAGCCCAAACTTGCCCTTTGATGCAACCGGTCTTAGCGGACGCGATGCGCCCACATGAGGCATTCCAATCGCTTTATTCGACTGTCAGATATACCTCGCTCCAACTTCAAATCTACGGACGGCGCGCACTGACAATCCAGGCAGAAGCAGGCAACTCAAGCGTATCGTCCTTGTGATACCGAGCCACTGCCGAACGAACCGACTGCATCGCCGACCGGTCGCGATGCGGAATCTCAACTAGGACTGTCCAAATGACACCCGCTGGCTGGCGCCGATTGTAGCGCGCGGCGATTGATGACAACGCCAGCAGGCTGCAAGGTGGGTCCCCGCCGGGCCCTTTACCCGGTTTGACAGCATTGGGTTGGCGTCCAAAACCATGAAAGTCCGCCTTGATCTGCGGCTCAGCCGGCGGGCGCGACTTCCTCGCGCACTTGCAGGGCGAGTGCTTCCGCCATCTTGTCGTAGCCTTTGTCCACGAGAATGCTCATGTCCCGCTGCGGCGTATAGGTAATCAGGCCCTTTTGCGCCGCCGCCCGGAAGGCGCCGATCAAGTCCTCAAGATTGTCATACGCCGCAAAACAGTCGGGAAAACCAAAGCCGTCATCGAAATGCACAATGATGTCCGGGGCTCCGGGGCATCGGCCAAGGCCCATGCTCCAGTTGTCGCCTTGCCCGATATTGGTCTTGTGAAACCAGTTGTCCGCGCCGACTACGAAGTCATAGGCACAGACATTCGCTTTCAGTGCGCGCATTGCCGGCAGGCCGATACTATCCGCATCGGTCCATTGCTTCCGCATTAGCTGCAGTGCTTTGTTCTTGTCCATGACAGGCTCCTTCGTTGATTTCTGAGGCTTGAGGATACTTCCCGAGACTTGACCGAACTTTCCGTTGACGACAAACGATAAGAATTCATACTAACGATTAGTTTTCTAAAGCGAAATAGCATGACAAGACGACTGCCAAACCTGAAACGGCTTCGTGCATTCGAGGCTGCTGCTCGCCATTAAAGCTTCAAAAAGGCTGCCGACGAACTTTCAGTATCGCCAGCCGCCATCAGTCATCAGATCAAAGCACTTGAAGAATATTACGGCTGCCGTCTGTTCTTTCGTCTCAACCGCACAGTGACTTTGACCGGTACCGCCGGAACATTGGCCGGGAAACTTACGGAATCTTTCGATCGGATCGCTGAGGCCTCGAGCAAATTCCAATCACATGAGATGCGCGGGAAGATCCGACTTTCTGTCACGCCATTCTACGCCAACCCTTACCACCCTTCAATTTAGCGAATTAAGCTTGCCATCTGTCCACATGCTGTGATTCAAGGAGTCTCCTGTTATAGAATTGGAGATGTTGTATGGTTGTTTCCGTGCCTATCCGGTTGTCACCCACACCCACTACATCTAGGGTGCTCCCAATCGCCCAAGTAAAGCTGGGCGTAAGTGGGAGCGGTGACATCGCCAGCAATTTAGGCGGCACAGGCCGTGCCATCCGGGAAAAGTCGCTGGAACTCAGGAAGCGACCGCGGAAACGAAAGGTCTTCACGCTGCGAGACATACATCCCCGCTTTGTCCCCCTCCCGGGCCACGCGACGCCACGCCATACATATAGTGAGTGTGGGTGACAACCGGATAGGCACGGTTGTTTCATTGGGTTTTTCTGGGGTAAACGAAGCTATCAAGGCTGATTTTATAGAGCGGCTTCCAAAGTTTCATAAATCCCGCTGCGAAGGCCTTACACTGCTTTCGAGCATCGTTCTTGATGTGCGAAGTGCGAATTTGATGGAATTATCGGCGGCTTTACCGCGTCACATTGGCACAAAAGATCATCGGTACCAGTATGTTTCCCGTGTTTTGAGCAATTCCCACATTGATTGCGCGGAAATCATGCAGGCCTATGCTGGAGATGTATTCACCCGTTTGGCCTCCAACGGAGAGACCATCGTTTTGCTGATGGATCAAAGCCATATCAATGACGGACATGAAGTCTTGATGCTGTCAGTGCGCATGCGTGATCGCGCCTTGCCTGTGGCTTGGCGCGTGCGCAAGACAAAAGGCAATATTGGGTTTTCTCTCCAAAAAGAGTTACTGGACAGCATTCAGGATTGGATGCCTGAAGGGGCTGATGTCATGTTAACGGGTGATCGATTTTATGGCACAGAAAGGTTAATCCATTGGTGTCAGGACTCTGGTTGGGGATATCGTATTCGCCTGAAGGGCAACCTGACTTTGCAGCACCAAGGTGGCGAGCTGTCTTGCATTGAAATCAGGGAGCTGATGCCGCAAGGGCTTATAAACGCGGAACTTTATGGATCAGGTGTGTTTACGAATATCGGAGTATTGCACGACGATGGTCACCCTGAGCCCTGGATCATCGCTATGAATGCAAAGCCTTCACAATACACGGTTCTCGATTATGGAATGCGATGGGGTATTGAAGCTATGTTCTCGGACTTCAAGACCCGTGGATTTGGCATCGCGCAAAGCCAAATCAAAAAGCCAGACCGACTGGAAAGGCTTATCCTTGTCATGGCAATAGCCATGTACTGGGCGGTTTCAACGGGCGCAGCAGATGAACAAATAGTCGCCGAAAGCGGCGAAAAAAGGGGATTCGCAAAACCCGAAGATCACTCTGCTCCCTCTTCAAACAGGGCCTGCGGTTCCTGCGCAGATGCTTCATAGGATATGAGAAAATCCCTAAATTATGGCAAGTTTGGATTTTTTGAAGGGTGGTAAAACGCCAACCGAATGATCCTTCCCTACCTGGACGATTTTCTGAAGGAGCACCCGGGACTGCAGGTGGAATTCGACTACAGCTATCAAATTGCTGACTTTTCAACAGCCAAAATCGAGGGTGCGCTGCGATATGGCCTGAGCGACATGCCGGGCGCTCATATGCGGCTAATTCATCGCGACCGCGTCGCACCTGTTACGTCACCTTCGTTGGTTCGAGGCATCGATTTGCCGATGACGTCTCGGCAAATCGCGAAATTACTTTTGGCAGCGGTCGAAGGGCAGGAAAGATACTGGAGCCAGTGGTTCGATGCGGCTGGCAAAATAGACCAACGAAACGTCAAATGGTCGACACATCAGCACAGAGGCCTGGCTTTGGACTTTGCGCTGGCTGGAAATGCGGTGGCTCTCGCGGATATTCCACTTATCCGCCGCGAACTTGAAAACGGCTCGCTTGTTTGCTTGTCAGAGACCGAGACCACACTCGAACGCGGCATTCACCTAGCCGAACCACTAGGGCCGTTCAGAGACGCGCGACTATCCGCATTTGGCGACTGGCTGACAAACCACATCGTTAAAATGGCACCAAGCGCCTGAACGCGTTTCGGGGACGATATCGCGCACCGCAGTGGAGATGTTCAACGGCAGCTTAGTCCACAACTGCGACACGTCCTCTTGACCGGACATCGTCCGGATTGCCGCTGATCTCGGACACTTTTGAGCACTGATTAACCGGCTGAATTCGGCCAAGGAGCGACATCCAGACTCGATTGCATGAATGACCAGGCTGAGCGGATTTCACGCGCTGGGTGAACGCCTGGCATCTCTCAACGCCGTACTGGCACAGCGTGCGCCGACGGCTGATTTGCTAGACTTTGACCGGTTGCGCGGCCTCAAGTATCGAATGATCTGCGCCGCGCAACTCTTGGTAGTGATCAAATTCGGATGTGAACCAGGCGGTCCCTCGGGTGGCGCTTGCCAGCGCGTTGAACAGCTCGTCATACGCCACCATCGGAACCAGAGCGTTGAAGACGTCCCAGCCGGCAGCCTGCGGGTGACTTTCGAAACCCAGGACCTGGCCTTTCATCCCGCTGATGATCGGGATTAGGCCGCCTGCGAAGATCGAGGGCACCTGAATCTGTGCCCGAATAATGGGCTGAAGCACCAGCGTTCCGACCGAGGCCAGCGCTTCCCTTGTGGCGTTCTTTCCGGCCGTTTTGAAGGCGTAATCCGAACTGTCGACGGCGTGATGTTTGCCGTCTTTCAGCACGACGCTGATGTCGACCACCGGAAATCCGTGCGGACCCTTGCTTAACGCATCACACACCCCCGCCTCGACCGAAGGGATGTAGTTTCGCGGCACCGCGCCACCCTTGATCTGCTGTTCGAACCGAAAGCCGGTCCCGCGTGGTTCGGGTCGGAAGTCGATGACCACATCGGCAAACTGGCCGGCCCCGCCGGATTGTTTGCGGTGTCTGTGCCGCAACTCGGTCTTGTTTGCAATTGTCTCGCGAAGCGATGGCGGGACGGTCGACTGCTCGACCTGGACGCCAAATCCGTCCGCAAGCTCAGCAATCAACCGGCGCAGATGCAGAGGTCCCTGAACGTTCAGGATGGTTTGGCCGGTTTGTTCGTCGTGTTCCACACTCAGACCGGGATCGATCTCGCGAAAGCGTGCCAGCGCATTGGAAAGTCTGGTTTCGTCACGGTCCTGCAGAGGTGTCAGAATGCGGCGATAAGAACCCGGGCGTGATTGCGCCCAATCGGGCAGGTCAACGCTGCCTTGTCGCGTATAATATGACCTAATGTTCAGGTGGTCCGCCTTCACGGCCACGCCAATTTTCCCCGGTGCAAACGCGGTTTGCGTGGATTTCGTGTCGAGCTTGGTGATGTTTCCGACGGTGGAGCCGGCAAGTGGTTCGCCATTGCCAGTACCAGTGCCGAAAGCTCTGATCACAATTGCCTTACCCAAGTGCTTGACAAAATCCGCGAGAAATCCTGCCGCCAGCACGTCATCGGTTTCGCTTAGCCTCTTGCCCGCCGCCTCGAAACCCGGAGCCTCGTGGCGGAGCGATTTCATCAGCCGCATGATACCGTTTCTGTGCAGGGCAGACCCGAGCAGTGCGGGAACCAATTCGTTTTGTTGCAGGACACGTGTGGCAATCTCATACACATCTGCCGTCATCGGGCTCTTGTCTTCGATCAGTTGCTCCAGCAGCGTGTCGTCAAAGTCCGCGAGCGACTCCAGGAGCGCGGTCCTGGCTTCCTGTTCGCGTGACAATATATCTTGCGGTATCTCGATCAATGACGAGGGCTGACCCTCGCGATACTGCCATGCGCGCTCGCTGATCAGATCAACCGCGCCGACAATTTCGGTGCCCGAGCGAAGCGGCACCTGGCGCAGGACGATGTTGTGGCCACTGTAGATTTGCAGAGCCGCCACAATCTCGCTTACCCGATCAGTGGCAACGTCGATGCGGTTGATAAACAGCAGACACGGAATTCCAGCTTCTTCTATCAGTCGCAGGTATGGCGCGCTGAGAACAGCCGCCTCGGCTTCGGCCGCGACGCAAAGAACAACGGCGTCGCTGGCGGCAAGCGCGGGCCCGGCATGGGACAGATTTTCGGGGCCGCCGGCAATGTCGATCGCAGCCCAGTCATCGCCCATGAAACGGAAGGTTCGGACAGTTGCCACGCCCGCAACCTCGAGCGATTCGCTTGGCGTATCCTCAAGACCGGCAAGAGCCTCTGTCAGCGTCGTCTTTCCAGAGTGTGACGCTCCGATCACCGTAAATACTCTCATGGTCAGTTCCTCCCGCGGCTGTCCGCATGCCAAATACATTCTGCAGCTCGCTTGGCGAGCCGCGGTGCTGGGTGCCCGAGATGCGACCTTGGATAATCGTCCTGCCTCGGCCGTCAGAGGTTTTTCGTCCAATGTATGGCAATGGATCTGAACATTCCGGCGACAACTGGATTGTTCCCGGATACATCGGCATTCGTCAAGGCTGTCGCTGCTGGAAGTACGGATAATTGCGCCGGGCACGGGTTTCCGCAAGACCAGCAGTTTGTCAAATGCGAGGGGTTTGCCCGCACCGGCTATGTATCGTTACGCCGGTGCTGGCAACTATCTCCGCCATCAGAGTTGAATTCACTTTCGTCATGCGTAAGCTGCAGCCGCGTAAAATTAACGCGAGTAATTGCAACTTTCCGCATAACGGTGGTCAATCGTGGCCGGATTGACCACACCCGAAACTATCAAGTCAACCACGGCAAATCTGCCACTCGCAGGCGAAACGCTAATTGCTCTGAGTTCCACCCGGAAGCGGGTCCATGGACGCAGGAGGCGGAGGTGCCTTTGTGCCAGGGCACGGGCAGGCGCATGGCCGGAGCGTCAGTTCCGTCATCTTACCATTGCCATCACCGAAGACCCGGACACCATGACCAAAATTCGCGGCCTGCTGAAATTCATCTCGAAAATCGTTAAGGTTCACTACTCTAAACGAGTCAGAAGCCGGATTGCCCTCACGCAAGCATAAGACCGGATGAATGGGTGTACCTATCGCAGGCCGCGGACGCAATATGCAGACCTCGCTAAGATTCTGGCCGTTGTTTGAGTAAGTTAATGAATCAATGCAGCCTCCGACCACGAATCTGGAAGTTGTCGTTGAGTCACCTACGGCAATTTCTTTGAGTTGTATTTCGGTGAATGTTAATCCAGAACCTTGGTTAAGAACTTTCAGCAGGTTTGCGGTCACCGTTAACGAAAATGTTTCTTTAGTCGTTTTCATAACTTTTTCCTGTCGAGAACATTCTGAGTTGACCGGTTTATGTACCATATGAGTTGACCGCTTCTGTTGCGGTTTCTGGCCCTGTGGGGAAGTGGTCGGTCGCGGAGCGGCTGTCCACTTGTCCACAGGGCGCCGGTCGGTCGCGTCGAAGCGGGTCACGCGGCCTCGCGGGTTTGGCTGTCGATCGGTTGGCCATCGGCGTGGTATCGCGCCAGACATCGCGGTCCATGGAAGACGGCCATTGTGCCGTCGGGGTATTCGTGGACGCGGACCCTGGCCTTGACGTAATGGCGGCGGTGGCGGCCGGCGGGGATCTGAAGTGCCAGGCGCTTGTAGCGCACCGTGTTGTCGTTTGAGACGGTGCGTTCCTCGTGGATGCACAGGATGTCGTCGAGCGCGCCGGTGAAGGGGACGAAGGCGGTGCCCCGGTCCTCGGCCGGGGTCGCGAAGCGGGCGTTGTGTTGTGGCAGGAAGACCTCCTTGAGGAAGCGGTTGGCCTCGACCATGTCGGTGATGCCGGCGAGCCTGAGTTCCTGGGGCAGGCGCTTCTGCAAGGTGCCGAACATGCGCTCCGAGCGCCCCCTTGCCTCGGGCGAGTAGGCCGGGATCAGCTCGATGCCGAGCTGCGCCAGGGCGCGGCCGACCTGGGTCGGGGTGTCCTTGTCCACCTTGCCGCCGGCCTCGGGCGTGTTCCAGTAGTGGCTGGCGCGGTCGGCGTAGAGCGAGCAGAACAGGCCCTTGGTCCGGATCGCCTCGGACACCCCCTGGAAGCTCGACATGGTGCCCTCTTCGGCGACGAAGAAGGCCGAGTAGATATCGCTGGTCGCATCGTCCATGGTGACGATCAGGTCCCACCATCGACCGGGGACCCACTCGTGGCTCGAGCCGTCCTGGTGCAACATCATGCCGGGCAGGGCACGGCGCGGCCGCTTGCGCCGGTGCGCCCCACGCCTGGGCGCCGCGCGCCTGCGCCCATGGGCTTGCAAGCTCAGCCGCAGCCAGTTGTAGCTGCGCTTGAAGCCGTGATCGGCCACCAGCTTCTCGTGGAAGTGCTTGGCCGTGAAGTCCCAGTAGCGGGTGTCGAACAACTCCAGCACCCGCGCCACCTCGTCCACCGGCGCGCGCCGCGCCGAGAGGCGGCCCAGGCGGCGGTCGTAGAGACCGTCGGCTCCCTCCGCCTCGTAGCGGTCGCGCCAGCGCCGGAAGGTGCGCTCCGAGACACCCAGAACCTCCGCCGCCTCCGCCTGGCTCAAGCCGCCCCGATGGATGCACCCCGTAAACCTCCTCGAACTTCATCAATCTCAGTCCCTGTACCTGCTCCGTCCGACGCATCGCCTCCCTCCATGGCTTGGAGGCGTTCTAAAACCGGACAGATCATCTGGTACATAAACCGGACATATCGCGTGTTACCGACATTTCATAACTTTTTCCTTTCCAAAAAAATCTGCCCAATATATTGCAGATACCGCCTCAATTTATCGTCGACAATCGCCCGCCGGCGGACATGCGGGCGGGCCGTCGTTCACCCCAGCCGTCGGTCAATGACCTGCTTTCTTTCGGCCACAACACCTCGGTAGCCGCCTGCTACCCAGCGTCGTTCGACTGCCCAGTAATCGTCGCTGCGACGATTGATCAGAACTGAATTTGCGGCCAGCGTCAGCAGGATTGCCTGACCTTTCTGGGTACTGATGGAGGTGCGGGGCACGCCTGCCCAGTCGATCACCAGGTCAAGCGCGCGGCCGCTCGCATCCTGGCGATAGGGGATGTAGAAATCATCATCGCGGGGGGTCAGCGTCCTGCGGCGTCCGCTGCGGTCTCTGATGCGTATGCTTTGCGCCGGGCGATGGATCAGGGCGTATAATGTGAACCCTTCGCGATCAGCGGTTCGAATGGCCGTCAGGACGAAATTTTCAGGACTGGCGACGCCGTGGCCGCGCAGAACAGTCCGAAAATGCTGTGTGGCGCCTTTCATGTCGCGAAAAATGACACCGGTATTGCCACTGGCCGGAACCGTATCGAGCGGGCGGTCATAGGCATAGCGATAGGTCTGATCCAACGTCACATTGCTGTGTGCGGCCTCCATCGTGCGGTTGGTGTGGTGAATGTCGGCGGCGATAAGATAGGGCAGGAACGCAATGCCTGCCAACATGCCGGTTGACATCGCCGCCGCCGATACGGCGACGAAACTTATGGCGAGACCGAGATCGTCCACGATTTCATGTTGCTCGGCATACGGCAACGGTTCGCATGCGACAATCAGTGTGGTGCTGAGTAAAAGGGCTGAAATTTTCATCATGACAAAGGTCCTTCAAATGGGCTATGACACCAATTGGTGCCGGAGCAATCGCACGCAACAATTTTATTAATCACCTATTAATTAATCTATCTTGAAATTAATCGGCGGTCAATATAAAGTTCAGAAAATTTTTGCTCACATAGAGACAATGGGTTGAATGGCACGCCGATCGGATCATACTAGGCCACAGCTTCGTGCGATGGCGATAGAATCAGCCGGACAGATCATCGCGCGTGATGGTTTGCGCGAACTGTCAATTCGGCGGATTGCAAAGGCCATCGGTTATACTTCCGGAACTCTGTATCAACTGTTTGAAAACCTCGATGAGTTGATTGTGGAAGTTCACATTGCGACGCTGGAGGACATGTTTTCTGCGGTGGAAACGGTTGAGTTTGGAGATGGGCCTGAAGCGTCGCTGTTCGCCCTGGCGGAGGGTTATGCAAACAACGCCACAGCAAACAATAACCGCTGGAATGCACTGTTCAGTCATTCTCTGCCGGACGAAAAAGATCTTCCGGAGCGATATACTCAGACGGTCGCAAAGCTGATCGGTCTGTGTGCGCGCGCGCTTGGTCCGATTTTTGACGGGGTCGAGGACGCCGAGGCGAAGGCCTTTCACGAGGCGCGCGTGCTGTGGGCAAGCTTTTACGGCATAGTGTCCCTGGACACGGCGAAAAAATTACCCGAATTCGACCCGGTCGATGAGATCACGACTTCACTGGTCGTGAATTATGTGGCCGGGCTGCGGGCGAAGTATCAAAGTGGCGGGTGAGGATTTCCAAGGCTAGTGTCTGATTTAGAATATTCCGCTTGAGCATGAGTCAACGGCATTTTCTAGCGAAACCCAAACGGGCTGAATTTGACGCCAGCCTGTAAGCCACAACTGATATCCGCCATATCTTGTGGAAAACTCCGCCGATGGTTCCATATCCTGCGGTTCTTCGTTGACTTGCGCGGGCAAGCACCGAACAATCGCACGCAACAGGAATCAGGCCAAAGGCATCGCAGCAGTGCGTCTAACCAAACTTCGGCTGAACGGTTTTAAGAGCTTTGTCGATCCGACCGAGCTGATCATCGCCGATGGTCTGACCGGCGTGGTGGGGCCGAATGGCTGTGGCAAGTCGAACATTCTGGAGGCGCTGCGCTGGGTGATGGGCGAGAACCGGCCGTCGGCGATGCGTGGCGACGGCATGGATGACGTGATTTTTGCGGGCGCGGCGAGCCGACCGGCGCGGAATTTTGCCGAGGTGTCATTGCACATCGATAATACCGAACGGCGTGCGCCTGGCAGATTCAACTCTGCTGATCTGCTGGAGATCAACCGGCGGATCACCCGCGATGCCGGCAGCGCGTTCAAGGTCAACACCAAGGATGTCCGGGCCCGCGATGTGCAGATGCTGTTTGCCGATGCCTCGACCGGCGCACATTCGCCAGCGCTGGTGCGGCAAGGGCAGATCAGCGAGATGATCGATGCGCAGCCGAAAGCGCGGCGGCGAATATTGGAAGAGGCGGCGGGGATTTCGGGCCTGTATGCGCGCCGTCACGAGGCAGAGCTGAAACTGAACGCAGCCGAAATCAACATTGCGCGCATCGAAGATGTGGTTGAACAGCTGGCCATCCAGTTGGCGCAACTGGCACGCCAGGCCCGGCAGGCGGCGCGATACCGTGCGATTGGCG
Organism: Paracoccaceae bacterium; assembly: GCA_965237505.1. Classification (GTDB taxonomy): domain Bacteria; phylum Pseudomonadota; class Alphaproteobacteria; order Rhodobacterales; family Rhodobacteraceae; genus NVTR01. Next base: position 837,683 of record CBDEFR010000009.1, read on the forward strand.
ATCAGTTGCGGCGCTCTGAAGGGTTGTTGCTTTACCGGCGCTGGCAAGAGGCTGATGAGGCACGCCTTTCGACCACGGCTGAACTGTCCGCACGCCTGAAAGCCGCCGCATCGGCGGAAAGTTCGGCGCTGCAGGCTGCCAGAGTTCGCGAGCAACGCGACGCGGCGCTGCCGCCGCTGCGCCAGGATGAGGCGGTCGCTGCGGCAGGTTTGCAGCGGCTGCAGGTTCAACGCGACTCGCTGGCGGATCAGGAAGCCCGCGCGTTGCAGACCATTGATACGTTGCGCGCAAGGATCGGCCAGCTGGCCCATGATTTGGAGCGCGAGCAGGCGCTGAGCAGCGACGCGGGCGAGACCATAAAGCGGCTGGACTGGGAGGCGCGCGAATTGGCGAAGGCCTCGCAGGGGCAGGCGGAAAAGCTGGAAGCGGCAGCAGCGGACGCGCGCGACGCGGCGCAGGTGTTGCAAGAGCGTGAAGCGGCACTGGCAGAGTTAACCGAGGACGTGGCGAGGCTGGCGGCCCGGCACCAGTCGGCGCACCGGTTGCTGGATGATTGCAAAGTGACGCTTGACAACAGCGAGGCCGAAGCGGTGCGCGCCGGTGACGCAGTGGCCGGGGCCGAAGCGGTATTGGCACTGGCGGGGCGGGCGTTTGAGCAGGCCGAGGCGGCACAAGTGACGGCGACCACGGGTGCGGAAGAGGCCGAGGCAAACCTGGTTAAAGCGGACGATGCGCGCGCTGATGCGCAGGCGAAAGAGGCAAGCGCGCGGGCCGAGCGATCCGAAACCGAGGGCGAAGTGAATGCCCTGCGCGCCGAGTTTGCGGCTCTTGCCAAACTGGTCGAGCACGACACGGTTGAAAGTGGCCAGGTGCTCGATCTGCTGCGCGTCGATGCCGGGTATGAAAAGGCGCTGGGGGCGGCGCTGGCCGACGATTTGCGGGCCCCGGCGGTGGATGGGTCGGCGGCGTCCGGATGGGCGACTTTGCCGGGATATGTTGCGCCGCAATCCCTGCCTGACGGCGTGAAAGGCCTGACGAACCACGTGTCGGTGCCTGATGTTCTGGCGCGCCGCATGGCCCAGGTCGGGTTGGTGGACGCAAGCATTGGCGCGCACCTGCAGGCGGTATTGTTGCCGGGCCAAAGGCTGGTCAGCATCGAGGGCGACCTGTGGCGTTGGGACGGTTTCAAGGCGGGCTCGGAAGATGCGCCAAGTGCCGCCGCGCTGCGCCTGCAACAGTTTAACCGGCTGCAGGAGTTAAAGCAGGATTTGGAGGAGGCCACGGCACGCACGCAGGGCGCGGTGCAGGCCCACGAGTTGCTGCGCGCTAACCTTGTGGAGCTGACCGAGGCGGACCGCGCCGCGCGCGATGGCCAACGGATGGCGGACCGGGCGATGACCGAGGCCAGCCGCAGCTTGTCACGCGCCGAGGCGGACCAGAATATCGCCGCAGGAAAACTGGAAAGTCTGTGCATGGCTGTGGCGCGTCACCAGGAAGAGACGGCGGCGGCACGCGAGCGGTTGCAAGAGGCGACGATCGGGGTTGCGGCGCTTGGCGATCTGGGTGCGGCGCGCAGTGAGGCTGAGGACATCAAACAGACCGTCGAGGTTGCGCGGACAGACATGATGGCGATGCGGTCGGACCATGACGAGCAACGCCGCGAAGGTGCGGCGCGGGTGCGGCGTAGCCAGGAAGTGACCAAGGAAATCAGCGGCTGGCGCTATCGGCTGGAGACGGCAGGCAAGCGGATCGAGGAGCTCGTTCAGCGCAAGGAAATCAGCGAAGGCGAACTGAAAACAGCATCGTCGGCGCCAACGGATATTGCCGCGAAACGCGGCGAACTTGCCGAGACGATTGAGGCGGCCGAGACACGGCGGCGCAAGGCTGGCGATGTGCTCGCCGAAGCTGAAACGGCGCAACGGGTGGCGGTGACGGGCGAACGCGACGCGGAGCGTCAGGCTTCCGAGGCGCGTGAGGCGCGCGCCCGCGCTGAAGCCCGCGCCGATGCGGCGCAAGAAACCGTGACATACGCATCGGAACGGATTTCTGAAGAGCAAGGCACAACCCCTGACAGGCTGTTGGAAGCGCTGAAAGCTGATCCTGACAAGATGCCCGCAGCACATGTGATAGAAGCGGATGTGAACCGGCTGAAACGTCAGCGCGACGCCCTGGGAGCGGTAAATCTGCGCGCTGAGGAAGATGCGCGCGAGGTTCGCGAAGAGTATGACACGCTGGCCGGTGAACTGGCCGATCTTGGCGAGGCGATCAAGAAACTGCGCGCCGGCATTGCCAGTTTGAACAAGGAAGGGCGCGAGCGGCTGCTGACCGCGTTTGAGCAAGTGAATTCCAATTTCTCGATGCTTTTCAAGCATTTGTTTGGCGGTGGCGAGGCCAGGCTGATGCTGGTGGAAAGCGATGATCCGCTGGAAGCTGGGCTTGAGATCATGTGCCAGCCGCCGGGCAAGAAGCTCTCGACGTTGTCGCTGCTGTCTGGTGGTGAGCAATCGCTGACCGCGCTGGCGCTGATATTCGCGGTGTTTCTGGCCAACCCGGCGCCGATCTGTGTGCTGGACGAAGTTGACGCGCCGCTTGATGACGCCAACGTTGCCCGGTTCTGTGATCTTTTGGACGAGATGACCCGGCAGACCGAAACCCGGTTTCTGATCATCACGCATCACGCCGTCACGATGTCGCGGATGGACCGCCTGTTTGGCGTGACGATGGCCGAACCGGGGGTCAGCCAGCTGGTGAGTGTGGACCTTAAGAGTGCCGAAAGGATGGTGGCCTGAGGGCCGAATTATTGCTTTGATCATATCTGTCGATGATGGTTTGCGACGTCGGCAAGACCGTTGGGAACAGGAGGGACGACAGTGCATAAATTCAGTTCATGGGCGATGGTAGCCATTGTATCGATTTTCGGTTCGGCAGTTGCAGCAGAAAATATAGTGGCTTCTGATCCACAGGTGCTGTTGTCGTATTTCTTTGATCAGGGAATTCCGGCAAAGCTGACCATAGACGACTATGGCGATCCAAAGATCGATGCGCGATATTTTGGGACAAATTTCAATATCTACTACTATGGTTGCAGTGGTGGTGAAAATTGCCGGGCGATTCAGTTCTTTAGCGGCTATCGGACGGACGGAAGGATTTCGCTGGAACAGATTAATTCCTGGAATACCACCGAGCGCTACGCGCGCGCCTATTTGAGCGAAAACCTGAGTGCGCGGATCGAGTATGATGTGCAACTGGGTAGTACCGGGATGACGGAAGAGGATTTTGACTCGGTGTTTTCGCTTTGGACCCGGAGTGTGGAAAACTTTGAGGACTTTATTGACTGGTAATCCTTTGGGCGCGCAGGAAGCGTGCCAGATGGTCAGCGTGGACGTTAATACGGCTGAACAAATGGTGACGTGGACCGCGACCATTAAAAAAGCGCAAATTGTGCGGTCGGATTGCGAACCGAACATTAACAATTTTCATATGATTTGATTCGTATTGTCCTTTTGCTGCGATCCTTCGCAGTGAAAGGACGTGATTACGCTGGATAACAAAAAATTTCGAAATTGGATGGTCTTGATTGCAGCGGCAACGCTGATGATTGCGATCATCCGGCTTTTGATCGGGGGTGATCCCCTGAGAAAAGGTAGACACTGCGAAGAAGCAGCTTCGCAGGGTCGTTTAGATGATTACACTGAAAAAAAAATTTCGATACGCCGATCATTGTGGGTGTAGATTAACATTTTGTAAAGGCCGATGGCGATTCATTGTCGGTAACACGCGATATGTCCAGTTTATGTACCAGATGATACCAACGGCATCAATTTCTGACTCTGTGGGGATTCCCAAATCGGTTTTGATCTGATTCAAGGTTGGCAAAGGAGGATCGCCATGCCAGCCAGTGTTCCGCTTCGTCGCGACTTTGATGCCCGCCACCTTCGTAAACTCGCCAGCCGTTGCAAGGATGCCCGGCAGAGCCGCCGTCTGTTGTCTCTTGCGGCGGTCTACGATGGCATGAGCCGTGGAGAGGCCGCAAGGATCGGTGGGATGGATCGCCAAACCCTGCGGGACTGGGTTCACCGGTTCAACGAAGAGGGACCGGATGGCCTCACCAACCGCAAGGGCGCGGGCCGGACGCGCTACCTGAGCGATGTCCAGATGAAAGAACTTGGCGAGATTGTCGAGACCGGCCCCGATCCGGCGGTGGACGGGGTTGTCCGCTGGCGGCGGATCGACCTGAAGCGGGTGATCGAGGCGCGCTTTGGCGTCATCTATTCCGAGCGCGGGATATCCAGACTGCTTGGCGAACTGGGCTTTGCCCATATCAGCGCCCGCCCGCAGCATCCCAGGCAGGATAAGCGGATCATCGAGGCGTTTAAAAAAACTTCACCGACACGCTCCAGGTGCATATAGCTGACCTGCCAGCGGGAACGCCGGTGGAGATCTGGTTCCAGGACGAAGCACGCCTTGGCCAGAAGAATGGCCTGACGCGCCTGTGGGCGAGAAAGGGCACGCGCCCCCGCCAGCCGGCCGATCAGCGCTATCGCAACGCCTATCTGTTCGGCGCCATCTGTCCGGCTCACGGCAAGGGGGCGGCGCTCATGCTGCCTTGGGCGGACGCGCAAGCCATGCAGATGCATCTCGACGAGATCAGCCGCCACGTCGCCCGAAAGGCCCATGCGGTTGTGCTGATGGATCGGGCCGGATGGCACACCACCGGCAAACTCAAAGTCCCGAAGAACCTCACCATCATCCTGCTGCCATCGCGCGCTCCGGAACTGAACCCGGTGGAAAATATCTGGCAGTACTTGCGCGCCAATTGGCTCTCCAACCGCGTGTTCGAAGACTACAATGCCATCGTCGATGCTGGATGCGAAGCTTGGAACAAGCTCATCGCACAGCCCGAAACCATCACATCAATCGGAATGCGAAAATGGGCCCATATCGGTCAATGTTAAATGCCGCTGGTATGATCTGTCCGGTTTTAGAACGCCTCCAAGCCATGGAGGGAGGCGATGCGTCGGACGGAGCAGGTACAGGGACTGAGATTGATGAAGTTCGAGGAGGTTTACGGGTGCATCCATCGGGGTGGCTTGAGCCAGGCGGAGGCGGCGGAGGTTCTGGGTGTCTCGGAGCGCACCTTCCGGCGCTGGCGCGACCGCTACGAGGCGGAGGGAGCCGACGGTCTCTACGACCGCCGCCTGGGCCGCCTCTCGGCGCGGCGCGCGCCGGTGGACGAGGTGGCGCGGGTGCTGGAGTTGTTCGACACCCGCTACTGGGACTTCACGGCCAAGCACTTCCACGAGAAGCTGGTGGCCGATCACGGCTTCAAGCGCAGCTACAACTGGCTGCGGCTGAGCTTGCAAGCCCATGGGCGCAGGCGCGCGGCGCCCAGGCGTGGGGCGCACCGGCGCAAGCGGCCGCGCCGTGCCCTGCCCGGCATGATGTTGCACCAGGACGGCTCGAGCCACGAGTGGGTCCCGGTCGATGGTGGGACCTGATCGTCACCATGGACGATGCGACCAGCGATATCTACTCGGCCTTCTTCGTCGCCGAAGAGGGCACCATGTCGAGCTTCCAGGGGGTGTCCGAGGCGATCCGGACCAAGGGCCTGTTCTGCTCGCTCTACGCCGACCGCGCCAGCCACTACTGGAACACGCCCGAGGCCGGCGGCAAGGTGGACAAGGACACCCCGACCCAGGTCGGCCGCGCCCTGGCGCAGCTCGGCATCGAGCTGATCCCGGCCTACTCGCCCGAGGCAAGGGGGCGCTCGGAGCGCATGTTCGGCACCTTGCAGAAGCGCCTGCCCCAGGAACTCAGGCTCGCCGGCATCACCGACATGGTCGAGGCCAACCGCTTCCTCAAGGAGGTCTTCCTGCCACAACACAACGCCCGCTTCGCGACCCCGGCCGAGGACCGGGGCACCGCCTTCGTCCCCTTCACCGGCGCGCTCGACGACATCCTGTGCATCCACGAGGAACGCACCGTCTCAAACGACAACACGGTGCGCTACAAGCGCCTGGCACTTCAGATCCCCGCCGGCCGCCACCGCCGCCATTACGTCAAGGCCAGGGTCCGCGTCCACGAATACCCCGACGGCACAATGGCCGTCTTCCATGGACCGCGATGTCTGGCGCGATACCACGCCGATGGCCAACCGATCGACAGCCAAACCCGCGAGGCCGCGTGACCCGCTTCGACGCGACCGACCGGCGCCCTGTGGACAAGTGGACAGCCGCTCCGCGACCGACCACTTCCCCACAGGGCCAGAAACCGCAACAGAAGCGGTCAACTCAGAATGTTCTCGACAGGCCGATGGCGATTCATGGTTAATCGTTAGAGCTTGCCTAGCAACGCCAGCGTCGGCCAGGCGTCGGCGGGCAGGCCGAGGCGGATTTGTTCTTGTTGCACGGCGGCACGGGTCTTGGCACCGAGAATGCCGTCGATCTTGCCCACGTCATGGCCACGACTTTGCAGCCTGGTCTGCAAGTCTTTCATCTGAGCATCTGTCAGCGCCGGGTCGGGGGTGCCTGCGTCAAAGGTTTGCGCACCCTCGAGCCGGGTTGCGAAATAGGCCGCCGAGGTCACGTAAACGAAGCTTTTGTTCCATTCAAAATAGGTCGAGAAATTCGGATATGCGAGAAATGCCGGCCCCTGGCGCCCCATCGGCAGCAGGATCGACGCCTGCATGTTGGGCGGACCAAGCGAACCCGCGCGGGGCTTGACGCCAAGGCGCACCCACTGGCTGACGGTCTTGGTGGTGGTCAGGCCGGTTTTAGCCCAGTCCAGACCGGGCGGCACGGTGACCTCTTGCAACCAGGGGTCGTTGGGCCGCCAGCCGAGGGCCCGCAGCATTTTGGCGCCGGTGAATAGCGCGTCGGCGCGCGAGGTTTTCAGGCTGACGCGGCCGTCGCCGTCGCCATCGACGCCATTGGTCAGAATGTCCTGGGGCAGCATCTGGACCATGCCGATTTCTCCTGCCCAGGCGCCTTCGGTGTTGGCCGGATCGAAATCGCCCCGTTCAAACAGTTCCAGCGCGGCAAAGACCTGCGGCGCGAAGAGCTCGGGCCGGCGGCAGTCGTGGGACAGGGTGAGCAGCGAGTTCAGCGTGTTGAAATCGCCCTGCACCTGGCCAAAATCGGTTTCCAGCGCCCAGAACGCCAAAAGCACGCCGCGCGAGACGCCGTATTCGCGTTCTATGCGGTCAAATACGCTGTCGAGTTCGCGGGAATACTGGCGGCCATAGTCCATGCGGTACTGGCTGATCACCCGGCCGGAAAATTCCTGAAAATCCATCCGGAAAATGCCCTGCGCGCGGTCGGCCCTGATGGTTCGCGGATCATGCTGGGCGCTGGCGAAAAAGCGGTTGACGGTGGATTTTTCGTGGCCGCGTTCAATCGCTTCGGTTTTCATTTTGGCAACGAATGTGGCAAATGATCCGCCGCAGGGCACGTTTGACAGGGCTGGTGTTGCCGCCAGCGCGGCGGCGGCAATGGTAAGTGCGAAACGCATGGAACCTCGCTGATTATGGCGGGCAAGGTAGCAGGGATTGCACCTTAGTGTCTGATTCAAAACTCTACGCATGATTACAATGCCTTGCAATTTTACGCGTGAGGGTTTTGATATGTGCAACGAGTATCCATGCCTGTGAACTTGCGATGGATTTTTCCCAATCTTTGGCCAATCGCCGGCAGCGGTTGAGCCATGCAAAGGTGCGCTCGACGACCCATCTTCTGGGAATGACTTCGAAGCCTTCCGCAGTGTCGAAGCGCTTGACGATCTGGATTGTCCAGTCACCGATGCCTTCAAGAGCGTCGCGCAGCTTTGGTCCGGCATAACCGCCATCCGCAAAGATATGGCGCAAGTTTGGATGGGAATACCGGATGGATTTCAACACTTCCGGTGCGCCATCACGGTCTTGAATACCGGCGTTATGCACGACCAACCCAACCATAAACCCGAGCGTGTCGGTGACAATGTGGCGCTTGCGGCCCTTGGTTTTCTTGCCCGCGTCATAGCCCGAAATGCCACCGCTTTCCGTTGTTTTTATGGTCTGGCTATCAATCACACCAGCGGTGGGGCCGGGCTTCTTGCCATGAAACTCGCGCGCCGTCGCCACCAGAAAATGGCTGATCACTTCAAAGATGCCATCGTTGCGCCAGCCATAGAAATAGTAGCGCACGGTGGACACTGGCGGGAAATCATTGGGCAGCATACGCCACGCACACCCGGCGCTGGCGATGTACAAAATGGCATCCAGAACATCGCGCATCGCCGTGCTGCGCGGACGACCAGTTGTTTTAGGCGGCGGCAGGAATGGCGCGATCAAACCCCATTCCTGATCAGTTAAATCGCTTGCATAGCGTCCCGAATGCCGTTCATATCGGGCGCGAGTGGTTTCCGTCCAGGCCATTGTGATCTCCCTCGAATCTTATCAATCCGATTGAATCACAACTCGCTGAAATCACTCAATTAGTTTTGGATCAGACACTTAGACAAGCGCCAGCAGGATCACGATGGCGAGCGCCAGCGCCCAGGTGCGCCAAAGCGCCGATGCGGCGGCGTCGATGTCTGCTGGACCGAGGTCCTGGCGGCCTTCGGGGTGGACCTGCGGGAAGTCCTGAAGCTGGCCTGCGTAGGCGCGCGGTCCGGCAAGCGAGACGCTCAGGCAGACCGCAATTGCGGCCTCTGGCCAGCCGGCGTTTGGTGAGCGGTGCAGCGGCGCGTCGCGGCGGATAATTTGCCAGGCGTCGGGGCGCAGATGGGCGGCAGCGATCAGAAAGGCGGTGAGGCGGGCCGGGATCAGGTTCAGCAGATCGTCAAGGCGCGCGGTGGCAAGGCCAAAGTCGGCGTGGCGGTTGGTTTTGTAGCCGATCATGCTGTCGGCGGTGTTGACGACTTTATACACCAGCAGCCCCGGCAGACCGAGCAACAGGAACCAGAAGGCCGGTGCGATGACCCCGTCTGACAGGTTTTCAGCAGCGCTTTCGATGGCGGCGCGCACGATGGCGGGCCGGTCCAGATCAGCCGTGTCGCGCCCCACAATACGGGCGACGGCGCTGCGCCCCTGTGCCAGTGAGGCGCGCAGGGCCGAGGCTACATCGCGCACGTGATCGACCAGGCTGCGGTGCGACAGAACGGCGGCGGCGAGCAGAATTTCAACGACCGCGGCACCGGGGAGGGCGGAAATTATTCGCCCGGCAAACCACCCGGAGACGGCAAGGAGCAAGACAGCGAACATGCCCTTGAGGCGGCGGTGATTGCCGCTGTTGAGCTGTCGGTCTAGCCAGTCCACGGTGCGGCCCATGACAACGGTCGGGTGCGGGACGCGCGACCACAGCCATTTCGGCTCGCCAAGCACCGCGTCCAGAGCCAGTGCGATGGCAAGCACAACGGCGTTGGTCATAGCGCGGCTTCCAGACGGTCCCATTGATCGGGTGCGGGCAGGCCGAGGCGCAGCCAGTGGCTGGAATAGGGAAAAATGCGGCTCCAGATGCGGGCGCGGGCCAGACTGTTCTGCCAAGTGCTGGCGCTGTCAACAGTGTACAGGCGAAAGAGCGTGGTTCCGCCGACCACGCGCGCGCCGTTTCGGATCATCAGCGCGTCCATGCGGTTGGCATCGGTATTCAGGCGCGCGCGCGCAGCGTCGGCCCATTTTGTGTCTTGAAGCGCGGCCGTTCCCAGGGCCAGAGCGGGCCCGGAAACTGGCCAAGGGCCGAGCGAGTCGGCCAAACTGGCGATCAGGGCAGGATCGCCGATCGCAAAGCCAAGCCGCACGCCGGCGAGGCCCCAGAACTTGCCGAAACTTTTCAGGATCAGGGTGCCGGGTCGGGCTGAAAGGTTAATGTGCGAGCCACTTGACGCCACGTCAGCAAAACTTTCGTCGATGACTGTTAACCGTGCTGAAAGCTCGGCGGCAGACCAAAGCCGGCCATTCGGGTTGTTGGGATGGACAACCACGATAGCCTCGCGGCTTTGCTCGGTGATGTGCCAGCCATGCGCGGCAAACGCCGCTGCGTGTTCGTTGTAGGTCGGGCCGGGGATCGCCACCGTTGCGGCGGGCATCAGCGCGGGTATGCGAGCAATAAGGGCCGACGCGCCGGGCGCTGCCAGAACCGCCGCGCCGTCCGGTATTTGCCAGAACGCGCGTGCGGCTTTCTCAAGCGCATTCGTGGCCAATGTATCGGGCAGTGCGGTCCAGGTGGCGGGCGGAAGATCGGGTAACGGATACGGCACCGGATTGATGCCGGTCGACAGGTCAATCCAGGCCGCGCGCGGGCCACCAAACCGGGCCACGGCGGCATCCAGACCACCGCCATGATCCCTGGTTTTACTGGCGTTCACTGATCTTCCGGCAAGGGTTGATGGCGCGTCACGAAGTGCCCCTTGATGGCTTGCGGCCACTGGCGATAGGGCACCTGGCCGGTGGCGCTTTCGGCGTGACGCTCGGCATACGAAACGATGGCCTGGGCGGCTTTGGCATCGGGGCGGAAATGACCCAGAGTATAGGCGAGTTTGCCGGGAGCCTGAATCGCCACGTTGCAGCCGTGGGTGCAGCCCATCAGGCAGGACACCCGGCGGGTCTTGACACATGTGCCGTCCGCCTGCTGTTCGACCAGCGCGGCGAGCCGTTCGCCGTCGCTCAGGGCCATATCGCCCTGCTCCCAGCCGTCGCGCTTGCAGGTGTCGCAGATCGTTATCCAGGTTGTCATGGCTGCCTCATATCCGGTGCCGACGCTGCTTTGAACGGATTTTTTCAGGCGCTGCAATGCCATCCGGACTTTAACCTAATTCGATCCAGGTTAACTGGCTGTTAACTAATACCAACGGCCCCCAGATTTGACTCAAGGGGATTCCCACGAGCGGCGTGATCTGATTCAGTGGCATCAAGGCAAGGGAGGCTTTGATGGCAGTAAAGATTACGCGAAAAGACAAGTCCGCAGGCGAGCTTCGCCAGGAAGCGGCGCGGTGCCGGGATGGGAAAGCGGCGCGACGGATGTTGGCGATTGCCCTGGTTCTGGATGGGGTTGACCGCAAGACGGCGGCAGAAAACTGCGGCATGGATCGGCAGACGTTGCGGGATTGGGCCCACCGTTACAATGCGGAGGGCGTGTCGGGCCTGTTCAACCGTCGCCCGCCGGATCCACCCTGTCTGCTGAGCGCGGCACAGAAGGAGGAGTTGGCGGAAATGGTTCGGGCGGGTCCCGACCCCGAAACCGATGGGGTTGTGCGCTGGCGGCGCATTGATCTGAAACGCAAGATCGAAGAGCGCTTCGGCGTCACCATGCATGAGCGAACTGGTGGCAAACAATTGGCAAGCCTGGGCTTTCGGCGTCTGTCGGTGCGCCCGCAGCATCCGAAATCCGACCCGGATGCACAGGAGGCTTTTAAAAAAACTTCGCCGCAGAGGTAGAAGCAGCCTTGCCGGAAACAGCCCGCAGCAAGCCCCTGGAGATATGGTTTCAGGATGAAGCGCGGGTTGGCCAGCAGGGCACGCTCACCCGTATCTGGGCCGAGCGTGGAACACGCCCCCGTGCCCCGCGCGACACCCGCTATATCTGGAGCTACATTTTCTGCGCCGTCTGCCCGGAACGGGCTGAAGCGGCCGCTCTGATCATGCCACATGCCGACACACAGGCCATGAGCGCGCATCTCGCCGAGATCGCTAAAACCGTCGCATCGGGCGCACATGCCCTTCTCATTCTGGATGGCGCTGGCTGGCACGGTTCGGCAGAGCTGGAGGTACCCGACAACATCACCCTGCTCAAACTCCCGCCCTATTCCCCTGAACTCAACCCGATGGAAAATGTGTGGGCTTATCTGCGTGCCAACAAGCTCGCCATATCCGTCTTCGACAATTATGAGCAGATCGTCGACAGGTGTTGCGAAGCATGGAACTTCTTTGCAAACGACAAAACCGCAATCACGTCAATCACTACCAGACAATGGGCCAAAACGGTCAACGACTAGGCCGTTGGTATAATTGGTAGGAAATTCAATTTGGGGACAGGCGATACGGCTAGCTGTGGAGTCTCATGAGGTTGTTCACGTCGAAGCCTGATCGGCTGATTGGTGTTTTCCTTTTTATGCCGGCATGAGGCCGGTGCCAATTGTAATGATGCAGCCAGTACGGCAGCTCGGCTTTTCTTTGCTCTGATGTCTGATAGGCGCGGGCGTAGGCCCATTCACGCAGGGAAGACTGAATGAATCGTTCCGCTTTGCCGTTTGTTTTGGGTGTGTAAGGTCTGGTGCGGATATGGCGCAGACCAAGCGCTTTACAGGCGGCTCTGAATGCGTGGGATTTATAGCAACTGCCATTGTCTGTCATCACCCTTTCGATCCCGATCTCCAGCTTGCGATACCAGGCAACAGCCTCGTTCAGGAAGGCCACCGCGTCTTCCTTGCGTTCCGAGGCCAGCACCTGGCTGAACCCGAGCCGCGAATGATCGTCTATACAGACGTGCACGAACTCCCAGCCGATGCCGCGGGTGTTGCTCTGACCGGTGCGGTCGCCGGTGATGCGATGACCCGTGCGGGTGAACTTGCCCAGCTTCTTGATGTCGATGTGGATTAGGTCGCCGGGGCGGTCGCGTTCGTATCTTACGACCGGCTCGGAGGGTTCCAGATCGCGCCAGCGGTTCAGGCCGTGGCGGGCCAGAATACGCCCAACCGTGGCGCGCGACACGCCGGTTTCCTCTGCGATTCGCTCCATAATGCGCCGTTCCCTGCGCAATTGAACAACCCGTGCCTCAACGCTTGCGGGTGTCCGGCCCGGGGTCTGTGACGGGCGGGATGACCTGTCTTGCAACCCTTCCGACCCATAATCGCGATATCTTCCGCGCCATTTGTAAACGGTGCGAAGGCTGATCCCCATCGCGCAGGCAACATCGGCAGGGCGTTCGCCTCGTTCAAGGCGGCGAACCAAAATCTCTCGACCTTTTGGCGCAAGACGGGCATTCTTATGGCTGTTCATTCGGTTCTCCCTCAAGAGCTTCTGTTTTTGCAAACTTCAGCTTCTCAGGTCTGGATCGAATGAACAACCTTGTGAGAACTCACAGCTAGCTCTGGGGGCGCAGAGGAAAATGAGAGTCTTGATTGTCGAAGAAAGTCCGCACCTCGGGCGAATCTGGCGCAGCCATCTGGAGCGGCGGGGCTGTTGCGTGGCGATGGCCATCGGTCAGACCGATGCGATTGAAGCCTTGCGGAACCAGGAAGTGGATATCATCGTTCTGGATCTAATCCTCAAAGACGGCAGCGCCTTTGCGATCGCCGATTTTGCCGCCTACAGACGGCCGTTCGCCAAGGTGATCTTTGTCACCAATACCAGTTTTTTCTCGGATGGCTCGATCTTTCAGCACATCCCGAACGCCTGTGCGATGATGACCTCGGAAATGCCGGCGGAAGATCTGGGCGCGCTGGTCGAGCATTACGGGACGCATTAGGGCGGGATGTCGTCCACAGTGACTTAGCGCACATTTCCTACAGACAGGGATATTTGACCAAAGAGGAATCGTCAGTTTCAGCCTCGTGCGTGCGGCGCGTCCCAGTCAATGATCGGGTTGATCGGCACGATCCGGTGCGGATTGATGCTTTCGTGGCTCCGGTAGTAATGGCTGACGATGTGGTTAAAGTTCACCGTTTCGGCAACCCCGGGCCACTGGTAAAGCTCGCGGGCGAAGCCCCAGAGGTTGGGATAGTCGACAATGCGGCGCCGGTTGCATTTGAAATGAAAGTGATAGACCAGATCGAAGCGCACAAGCGTGGTGAACAGCCGCCAGTCGGCCTCGGTCACGCGGTCACCCATCAGGTAGCGGTTCTGGCCCAGGCGATGCTCCAGCCCATCCAGCAAGTCAAACAGAGCGCGAACCGCTTCGTCGTAGGCAGATTGAGTTCTGGCAAAGCCTGACTTGTAGACGCCGTTGTTCAGGTTGGAATAGATCGGCGCGTTGATCGCCTCGATGCCGTCGCGCATGTCTTGTGGCCAGTAATCACTGGAATTTCCGGTGATGCCGTCAAACGCCGAGTTGAACATGCGAATGATCTCACTGCTTTCGTTGGAGACGATGGTGTTGCGCTGCTTGTCCCAAAGGACCGGCACTGAAACCCGGCTAGACACATTGGGACCGGATATTTGGTAGATTTCGTACACGAATTTCAGACCATAAAGGTGATCGCCGGTGGCGCCGTTCTGGTCTTTTTCAAAGGACCATCCTTCATCGCCCGCGAATGGGTTCACCACCGACACGCTGACATGATCTTCCAGCCCCTTGAGTTTTCGGAATATCAGGGTTCGATGTGCCCAGGGGCAGGCGTGGGACACGTAAAGGTGGTAGCGTCCGCTTTGTGCCGGAAATCCACCGTCACCGGTTATGCCGGGCTGGCCATCCGGGGTGATCCAGCTGCGAAACTGCACATCCTGGCGGACGAATTTTCCTGCCCGGCTTAACGCCGACACTTGGTCTGTGGTCCAGATACCGTCAATCAATTTGCCCATGTGGCGATCCTTTTCAGAGTGTTCGGATAGCAAGTGTGCACAAGAATTGAAATATCCAGATCACGGTGCCGAATTACTTTGTCGGTTTGCCGGCAACAGGCGGCGCGAATCTGATTGCGTGGCCATCGGGCTGCACATATACCCGGGCCTGACGAAGCCCCGAGGGCCAGAGAGGTTGGCTGCAGATGATTGACCCTGACCGGGGATCGGACGCAGCGTCGTCGCAAGATACGGCTTTTCCTCTCGGTAATTGGGGCCCGGACGAAAGGACGTATGATGAGAATTTCAGTCAGGTTTGGGGCTGCTGCGACCGACAGCTTGCAGCGATGAGCAAGATCGGGGTGATGATCTGCGGGCATGGCTCGCGCAGCCAGGCGGCGGTGGATGAATTTGCAACTCTGGCCGAGCGGTTGCCGGCGCTGCTGCCATGTGATTGGCTGGTCGATTATGGCTATCTGGAATTTGCCAATCCGGTGATCCGCGACGGGCTGGACCGCCTTCGCGCGGCGGGGTGCGAGCGGATACTGGCGGTGCCGGGGATGCTGTTGGCGGCGATGCACGCCAAGAACGACATCCCGACAGTTCTGAATACCTATGCGGCGCGGCACGGGGTCGAGGTGTCTTATGGCCGCGAGCTGGGGGTGGACCCCAAGATGATCGCGGCGGCCGGGGACCGGGTGCGCGAAGCGGTGGAGCGGGCCAATGCCCAGCTGGGCGAGCTGCCGCTGGCCGAAACCTGTCTGGTGGTGATCGGGCGCGGCGCCAGTGATCCGGACGCCAATGCCAATGTGTCCAAGATTGCCCGGATGCTGTGGGAGGGCATGGGCTTTGGCTGGTGCGAAGTGGGCTATTCGGGGGTGACGTTTCCGCTGGTGGAGCCGTGTCTGAGCCATGTGACGCGGTTGCGCTACAAGCGGGTCATCGTGTTTCCGTATTTCCTGTTCACCGGGATTCTGATCGACCGGATTTACGGATTTACCGACAGGCATGCAGCGGCGCATCCGGGAATCGAGTTTGTGAAGGCCGGGTATCTGAAGGATCATCCGCTGGTCTTGGAGACGTTCGCTGAGCGGGTGTGCGAACTGGTGGGCGAGGTGGTGCCGCCGACTTGCGGAACCTGCAAATACCGCACCCAGGTTCTGGGCTTTGAGGCCGAGGTCGGCGCGGTTCAGCAGAGCCATCATCATCATGTGGAAGGCCAGGGGGCGAGCGCACCGGGGTCCAATGTTGCGGACTGTGCGCTGTGCGGTGATTATTGCACCGGGGAGTGCCGATTGGATATGGAGCATGATCACCAACACCACGGCCATGATCATGGGCATGAGCATCATCACAATGCACACTATCCGCATGCAAAGCATCCGCTTGGGCCGGAAAGCGCGCGGCGGGCCCGGTGACGGCGTGAGAGATTTTTCGGCGAAAAATCGGGTCTCCGGCGGGAGTAATTTGGAACAGAAGAAGGGAGGGTGATGCGGTACTACGAGCGTGACCCTATAGCGATTTATGCGGCCAGTTTTGCCACCGTGCGGCGCGAGGCGCGGCTGCAGCGGTTTGGGCCGGGGATCGAGGCGCTGGCGGTGCGTCTGATCCATGCCTGCGGGATGGTTGAGGCGGCTGACCGGCTGGTGTTTTCTGCGCGGGCTTATGAGGCCGGGCATGCGGCGCTGCGGGCCGGGGCGCCGGTGTTGTGTGACTGCGAGATGGTCGCGGCGGGGATCGTGCGGCGCGCTTTGCCGGCGGACAACAAGGTGGTTGTGAGCTTGAATGACGCCGGCGTGCGGGCGCGCGCCGCAGAGATCGGAAATACCCGGTCGGCGGCGGCGGTGGAGTTGTGGCGGGATCGGCTGGCTGGTGCGGTTGTCGCCATTGGCAATGCGCCGACGGCACTGTTTCATTTGCTGGAGCTGCTGGATCAGGGCTGGCCCAAACCGGCGCTGATCCTGGGGTTTCCGGTTGGGTTTGTCGGCGCGGCGGAAAGCAAGGCCGAACTGGCGGGCGATTCACGCGGGTGCGAGTTTGTGGCGCTTAGTGGACGCCGGGGCGGCTCGGCAATGGCATCGGCGGCAGTGAATGCGCTGGCGGCTGGATTGCCGGAGGCGCGCGCGTGACCCCCTGGCTGCATATCGTCGGCATCGGAGAGGATGGCCTAGCCGGGCTGGCGCCGGCAACGCGCGCGGTGGTGGAAGCCGCCGAAGTGATCATCGGCGGCGGCCGGCATCATCGATTGGCGCATGCGCTGAGCGCTGAGCGGCTGGACTGGCCGTCACCGTTTGACGCGGTGATTGGCACGCTCAAGGGGTTGCGCGG
This sequence comes from Paracoccaceae bacterium, assembly GCA_965237505.1. Lineage (GTDB taxonomy): Bacteria > Pseudomonadota > Alphaproteobacteria > Rhodobacterales > Rhodobacteraceae > NVTR01. Next base: position 854,481 of record CBDEFR010000009.1, read on the forward strand.
GCGGCGCGTAGTGGTGCTGGCCACCGGCGATCCGCTGTGGTTTTCGGTGGGCGCGCGCATTGGGCGGTCGATTGATCCGGGTGAGATCACCTATCATCCGCAGCTGAGCGCGTTTCAGCTGGCCGCGGTGCGGATGGGCTGGAGCATGGCGGACGTGGAAACGCTGACCGTGCATGGCCGCCCCGTGGAACAGATGATCGCGTTTATCCAGCCCGATGCGCGGCTGCTGATCCTGACCACCGGGGCCGAGACGCCGGGGCAGATTGCAAGATTTCTGAGCGAACGCGGCTTTGGCAAAAGCCCGATGAGCGTGCTGGCGGCGATGGGCGGTGCGCAAGAGGCGCGGTTTGACGCATTGGCGGAAAGCTGGGACCACGTGGTGTCGGCGTTCAACACGCTGGCGGTCGACTGCGTGGCAGCACCTGATGCAGCGCTGCTGCCACGGGTGCCGGGGCTGGCGGACGAGCTGTTTGAGCATGACGGCACGATGACCAAGCGCGAGGTCCGGGCGGTGACGCTGGCCAAGCTGATGCCGATGCGCGGGGCGCTGCTGTGGGACGTCGGCACCGGCTGTGGCTCGGTCGCTGTGGAGTGGATGCGCGGGGCGCGTTACGCGCGCGCGATCGGGATCGAGCCGCGGGCCGATCGGCGGGCGATGGCGGCGGCCAATGCGCTGGCGCTGGGCACACCGAAGCTGGAGCTGATCGATGGCGAGGCGCCGGCGGCGCTGGCCGGGCTGGAGCCGCCGGATGCAATTTTTCTGGGCGGTGGCCTGTCTGGCGAGGTTTATGACGCGGCCTGGGCGGCGCTGAAACCGCTGGGCCGACTGGTGGCAAATGCGGTGACGCTGGAGAGCGAGGCGGTCATGATCGGGTTGCATGAGCGTCATGGCGGGGATTTGGTGAAGCTGTCGGTCACCCGGGCGGAACCGCTGGGCACATTTCGCGGCTGGCGGCCGCTGCTGCCGGTTGCGCAGTGGAGCCGGGTGAAGCGATGAGCGAATTTTCGCAGAAAATTCGGGCCTGCGGCGCGAGTATTTTCGCCAAAAAGAAGCAGCAGGCGGTCTGAAGTGGCGGGGGTGCTTTATGGTGTCGGGCTGGGGCCGGGGGATCCTGAGCTGATGACGCTGAAGGCGGCACGGCTGATCGCGGCGGCGCGCGTTGTGGCTTATCCGGCGCTGGCCGGGGCGCAGAGTTTTGCGCGCTCGATTGCAGCCGCGCGGATCGGCGCACAAGTGCGCGAAATTGTCATCGAAGTGCCGATGACCGCCGCGCGCGAACCGGCGCAGATTGCCTATGACAGGGGTGGTGCGGACATCGCCAGCGCCTTGCGTGCAGGCGACGACGTGGTGTGCCTGTGCGAGGGCGATCCGTTCTTCTATGGCTCGTTCATGTATATTTATGCCCGGCTGGCGAGCGAGTTTCAGGTCGAGGTGGTGCCGGGGGTGACATCGGTGACCGCCTGCGCGGCGACCGCCGGCATGCCGCTGGCGGCGCGCAATGAGCGCTTGACGGTGTTGCCGGGGCCGTTGTGCGCGGACGAACTGCGGGCCCGGATCGATCGCGCCGAAAGCCTGGCGATCATCAAGGTTGGCCGCCATCTGGGCAAGATACGCGGCGTGATCGACGCGCTTGGGCTGAGTGATCTAGCGGTCTATGTCGAGCGCGCAAGCCTGCCCGATGAGGTGGTTTGCCCGTTGCTGGAAGCACCGGATGTGGCGCCGTATTTCTCGATGATCCTGCTGACCAAAGGGGCCGATCCGTGACTGTGACACCGGTGGTTCTGGCACTGTCGCGGTCCGGTGAGGATACCGCGCACCGGGTCGCCGCTGTGCTGGGGGCTTTGGTGCATGGACGCGAGGGGCGCGTGATGCGTGCGGATGGATTTTTTGGCAATGCGCTGGATCATGCGCGGGCATTGTTTGCCAGTGGCACGCCGGTTGTCGGGGTTTGTGCGGCGGGGATCTTGATCCGGGCGGTGGCGCCGTTGCTGAGCGATAAGCGGCGCGAGCCGCCGGTGATCTCGGTGTCGGATGACGGACGCGTTGTGGTGCCGCTGCTCGGTGGACATCGCGGGGCGAACCGGCTGGCGCGCAAGATTGCCGAGGCGCTGGGCGGTGCGGCGGCGGTGACAACGGCGGGAGACGTGGCGCTGGGGATCGCGCTGGACGAGCCGCCCGTGGGCTGGCGGCTGGCCAATCCGGAGGATGCGAAAGCGGTGATGGCAGCGCTTTTATCGGGCGAGCGGCCTGTGATTGAGGGGGAGAATATTTGGCGGTTGAAGCCGGGGCGCGGGCCGGCGCGGCTGGTCAGCAGCGAGGTTCCGGTCAGCACCGGGCCGGGGGTTTTGGCGTATCATCCACAGAAATATGTGCTTGGTTTGGGCTGCGCGCGGGGCTGTGCGGTGGCTGAGATGTGGGACCTGGTCGAGGATGTTTTGGCTGAGGCGAATATTGCCCCCGGTGCGGTGGCGGCGGTGGCGTCGCTGGATCTGAAGGCGGATGAGCCGGCAGTGATCGAAGTGGCGGCCCGCCTGGGGGTGCCGTTTCGTCTGTTCACGGCGGCGGAGCTGGAGTCAGAGGCTGGCCGGTTGGTCAACCCGTCGGATGTGGTATTTACCGAAGTCGGCTGTCACGGGGTTGCCGAAGGCGCTGCGCTGGCGGCGGTCGGGCCTGCGGGCAAGCTGGTGATTCCGAAGGAAAAGAGCCGTAATGCCACCTGCGCGGTTGTTCGGTGTGATGACCCGATTGTTGAAGTAGCAGGCCGGGCGCGTGGCCGGTTGTCGGTGGTCGGGATCGGGCCGGGGCAGGCAGAGTGGCGCACGCCAGAGGCCAGCCGATTGATCGCTGAAGCCGATGAACTGGTTGGCTATGGGTTGTATATTGATCTTTTGGGGCCGCTGGCGGCGGGCAAGAAGCGCAAAGATTTTCCGTTGGGCGGCGAGGAAGAACGATGCCGTTATGCGCTGGATCAGGCGGGCTTGGGGCGTAATGTTGCATTGATCTGTTCCGGGGACGGCGGGATTTACGCGATGGCGGCGCTGGTGTTTGAGCTTTTGGACCGGGGCGCAGGCCTGTCGGATGCGGCGCGGCGCATTGAGGTTGTTTGCGCCCCTGGCGTGTCGGCGTTGCAGGGCGCGGCGGCGCGGGCCGGGGCGCCGTTGGGGCATGATTTCTGCGCAATATCGCTGAGCGATCTGCTGACCCCGCGCGCGGACATTGTGAAGCGGGTGCGGGCGGCGGCTGAGGGTGATTTTGTGATCGCGTTTTACAACCCGGTATCGACGCGGCGGCGCACGCTGCTGGCCGAGGCGCGCGATATTTTGTTGCGGCACCGGGGTGCGGACACGCCGGTGCTGCTGGCGTCATCGCTGGGGCGCGATGGGGAGCATGTCCGCTATCGGCGGCTGGCCGATCTGGATTTGGACGAGGTGGACATGCTGACGGTGGTTCTGGTGGGCGCGTCGGCATCTAGGCTGGTGGAACGGGGCGACGGCGCGCGCATGTATACGCCACGCGGTTACGGTCGCAAGATTGACGGGGATCTGGCGGATGCGGGGGTGATGGGGCGGCTCGGGCTGCGTCCGCATTGGATGCATCAGATATGCCTTCGGCGAGGATATTTGGACTGCAAAGAAGCGCGGGGACAAGACGGTGACGGTTTACTTTGTCGGCGCCGGTCCTGGCGATCCGGAGCTTTTGACCAGGAAGGCCGCGCGGGTGATTGGCGAATGTCCGGTGTGCCTGTATGCCGGGTCATTAGTGCCGCCGGAAGTGGTGGCCTGTGCGCCTGCGGGCGCTCGGGTGCTGGATACAGCACCGATGACTTTGGCCGAGACCCACGCCGAGATCGTGGCGGCGCATAGCCGCGGCGAGGATGTGGCGCGGGTGCATTCGGGCGATCCGTCGCTGTATGGGGCGATTGCCGAGCAGATACGGCGGTTGCGGGCGGACGCGATTGCGTATGAGATCATTCCCGGCGTGCCGGCTTATGCAGCGGCGGCGGCGGCATTGGGCCAAGAACTGACGATACCCGAGATTGCCCAGTCGATCGTGCTGACCCGGGTGGCGATGAAATCGACATCGATGCCTGCGGGCGAGACACTGGAAGCGTTTGCACGCACCGGGGCGACGCTGGCGATCCATTTAGGCGTGCGCAATCTGCTGGAGATTGTGCGCCGGCTGGTGCCGCATTACGGCGCCGATTGCCCGGTGGTGGTGGCCTACCGGGTCAGCTGGCCCGATCAGATGCTGATCCGCGGCACATTGAGCGATATTCGCGATAAGGTTCGCGCCCAAAAGATCACCCGGACGGCGCTGATTCTCGTTGGTCCGGCGTTGCGCGAGACGCAGGATTTTCGCGACAGCGCGCTTTACGATCCGGCGATTCCACCACCTATTGCGTCCAAAAGTGCAACAATGGCGCGATAAAAAGGCCCGTTAACCAGAATCCCAGACCTTGTGAGCATGGATTTCTTGACCTGCGCGCTGACAGGTCCAAAATCATTCATTGGGTGTGGAGGGATGTAAAATGTCGGAGTTTTTGCCCAAGGAAGTGCGCGAGGGCCTGGCGCTGGCCCGCAAACGCGACTTGCGTAAGAAAAGCCGGTTGCGTGTGCATGTGGAGGACGCGGTTTTTCCGGTGCTGCGGTTCTGGGAGACCGGATTTTCACTGGATATCGAGGATGCACCACATTTGCGCGGGCTGGTCGATCTTTATGATGGCGCCCGGCATTTGTACCAGTGCCTGATTGTGGCCTCGGAAGAGATGTCTGGCGAGATGCACTATGATTTCAAACGCAACACCGCGGCAGTGGACAAGGCGCCGCTGGATTTTGTGCGCGACGAGAACGCGCCGATTGCGTTGCTGAACTAGCAGTCCTCTGCTGCATCACGGTCGATACCGGCCGGTTCCCATAGCTGTATTGGATTGCCTTCGGGGTCTTTCAGGCGGGCAAATCGTCCGTTTGGAAAATCGCCCTCGTGTTCGACAGCAATTACTGCGGTTTTCAACTGCGCTAGCATGGCATCGAGATTGCGGACACGGAAATTGATCATCCATTGCTTATTTGGATCACCGAAATAACCGGTATCCTGAGCGAACGGCGCGAACACGGTGGAGCCGCCTGCCTGTCGCCAGGGCAATGCGTCATAGGTCGTCCGGGTTTGATGAGACGCCGAGATGCTCGGTATACCATCGCGCCAACGTGGCAGGGTCTGCGGCGCGAAAGAACAAACCACCGATGCCGAGAACTTTTTCCATGGCGCTACTGCAGGTCAGCGAACGCTGCTTGCAGACGCTCGACCGCTTCGACGATGCGAGCGCGCTGGGTGCCGATGTTGAAGCGCAGGAAGTTTTCGCCACCCTTGCCGAATGTCGGGCCGTGGTTGGCGGCTATGCGAGCGGATATGGCGACGCGGGCGTTGAACTCATGGGTCGCCATTCCGGTGTCGGAAAAATCCACCCAGGCCAGGTATGTGGCCTGCATTTTCATCGAAGTTAGGCCGGGGATGGCGTTGATGGCGTCGTCAAATAGCTGCCGGTTGCCGTCAAGGTAGCGCACCAGCTCGTCAACCCAAATCGCACCGTCAGGCGAATAGGCGGCGGTGGTCATGGCAACGCCGAAATTGCTGGGCGAGACGCTGAGCGCGGCCATTGTGGCGGCGAATTTCTGGCGCAAAGCGGGGTCAGCGATGATCACATTCCCGGTGTGTGTGCCCGCGGTGTTGAAGGTCTTGGAGGGAGCGGTCAGCATGATCAGCCGGTCGACGATTTGCGGTGCTGCGAGGGGCATCGGCAGGAATTTTTCGCCCGGAAAAACCAGATCGTGGTGAATTTCGTCCGAAATCAAAAACAGGTCGTGGCGCTGGCAAAAGGCCGCGACCTGCACCAGTTCTTTGCGGCTCCAGACCCGACCGCCGGGATTGTGCGGTGAACAGAGCACCAGCGCCTTTTCACGCCCGGTCATCTGCGCGTCATAGCTGTCAAAATCCATTTCGTAGCGACCATCGACATTTTTCAGTTCGCACTCGACAACGTCGCGGGCGGCGGCGTTTATGACCCGGGCGAAGGCGTGGTAGACCGGGGTGAACAGGACAATCTTGTCGCCGGGTTGCGTGAAGGCATGCAGCGCAAGACCGATGGCGTTGCACAGGCCGTGGGCGGTGAATATCCAGTCTGGCTCTACCTGCCAGCCGTGGCGGTTCATCATCCACCAGACGATGGCTGCTTTGTAGGCGGAATAGTCGCCGAAATAGCCGTAATTGCCGTTGTCCAGCATGTCGCGGATCGCACGTTGCACACAGTCGGCAGAGCGGAAATCCATATCTGCAACCCACATGGCGATGCCATCATCCGGCGATACGCCCAGGGCCTTTTCCATATCGTCCCATTTGTTGGAATGGGTGCCGCGCCGGTCGGTAACCTCGTCGAAATTCATATTCAACTCCGTGCTGAATATCGGCAAGCTAACCGGCCTGACGTCGGTTGCAAGGGGCGTTGCAACGCAGCCCGGCTTCGCCTAAATCCTGCCCATGAGCATACGCGACATTTTGATCCATCCCGACCCGCGCCTGAAGAAAATGGCCAAGCCGGTGGGCAATATCACGCCAGAGCTTCGCACGCTGGCCGATGACCTGCTGGAAACCATGTTTAATGCGCCGGGTATTGGCCTGGCGGCGCCGCAGGTCGGCATCTTGAAGCGGCTGTTCGTGATGGATGCGATCAAGGAAGAAGGTGCCGCGCCGCGCCCGATGGCGCTGATTAACCCGGAAGTCACCTGGACCTCGGACGAGACCAATATCTATGACGAAGGGTGTCTTTCGATCCCGGATCAATACGGCGAGGTCGAACGTCCGGCAAGCGCCCGGGTGCGCTGGACGGATCTGGATGGCAAGGTGCAGGAAGCACTGTTTGACGGGCTGTGGGCGACCTGTGTGCAGCATGAGATCGACCATTTGAACGGCAAGCTGTTCATTGACCACCTCAAGCCGCTCAAGCGGCAGATGATCACCCGCAAGATGGTCAAGCTGAAGCGCGAACAGGCGCGGATGTGACGCGGCAGCTCATTATGTGGCCTGACAAGCGGTTGCGGACGGCGGCGGCGGTGGTTGCCGGGATTACCGATGAGGTGGGCGCGATTTGGGATGAGATGATTGCGGTGATGGAGGCGATGCCGGGGGTTGGGCTGGCGGCGGTGCAGATCGGGGTGATGCTGCGACTGGCGGTGGTGTATGCGTCCGAGCGGCGCAAACAGGTGCTGCGGATGGCAAACCCGGAGGTGCTGCACGCGTCTGACAAGATGAATGTGCATAACGAGGCGAGCCCGAACCTGCCGGGCGTGCATGCCAGGATCGTGCGTCCGCGCGGCGTAACCGTGCGGTTCATGAACGCGGGCGGGGTGGTCGAGCGGCGCGACTTTGTCGGGCTTTGGGCGACCAGCGTGCAGCACCAGATCGATCATCTGGACGGGCGGATGTATTTTGACCGGCTGAGCCGGGTGAAGCGGCAGATGCTGTTGAAAAGGTTTGCAAAACTGGGTGCACGAGCATGAGGATGGTGTTCATGGGCACGCCTGAGTTTGCGGTGACTGTGTTGGATGCGCTGCTTGCGGCGGGGCATGAGGTGGTGGCGGTCTATTGTCAGCCGCCAAGGCCCGCCGGGCGCGGCAAAAAAGACCGCGCGAGCCCGGTTCATGTGCGGGCGGAAACGCTGGGACTGCCGGTTCGCCATCCGATGTCGTTGAAGGGTGCGGCTGAGCAGGTGGAATTCGAGGCGCTCGGTGCGGATGTGGCGGTGGTTGTGGCCTATGGGTTGATCCTGCCGGTGGCGATCTTGCAGGCTCCGGTACACGGTGCACTAAACATTCACGCGTCACTGTTGCCGCGCTGGCACGGGGCGGCGCCGATTCAGCGGGCGATCATGGCCGGGGATACGCAGACCGGTGTGTGCATCATGCAGATGGACGCCGGGCTGGATACCGGGGCGGTTCTGATGCGACGAGCGACTGAAATCGGGGCCGAAGAGACCAGCGGCGATCTGCAATCCCGACTGTCGGGGATCGGGGCCGGGCTGATTGTCGATGCGCTGGCGCGGATCGGCGATTTGCGGGCGGACCCGCAATCTGAGCAGGGTGTGAGCTATGCCGCCAAGATCGACAAGACCGAGGCGCGTGTAGACTGGCGCTGTCCGGCGATTGAGGTGGATCGGCTGATCCGAGGCCTGTCGCCGGTGCCTGGTGCCTGGTGCGAGGTGGCCGGTGAGCGGGTGAAACTGCTGCGCTCGCGGGTCGCGGGCGGGCAGGGCGCGCCGGGGCAGGTGTTGAACGGGTTCACGGTGGCTTGCAGGAAAGGTGCGGTGGAGATTTTGCAGGCACAGCGACCGGGAAAACGGGTCGTGTCTGCGGATGAGTTTTTGCGTGGAACCGATTTAGGCGAGCAGGTAACCTGAGTGCGGGGCTTTTATTGCTGCCTTTCGTCCCCATATTGGGCGCAGCGAAAGAGGGAACCATATGAACCTTATTGCATTGGTCATTGTGGGTGCTGCGGCCGGATTTCTGGCGACGCGGTTCATGAAACTGGAAACCAACGTATTGACCACCGTTTCCATAGGGATACTTGGGGCCTTGTTCGGCGGGCTGGTTTTGCGGGGTGCTGTTGACGGTCACAGGCTGGCTGGCCGGGTTCGTTGGCGCGGTGCTGGGCGCAATGGCGTTGATCTGGCTGTGGCGGACCTATGTGCCTAAGTCCGGACCCTAATTTTCAGGATTGGTTTTTTTTGGTTTGAAAGGCGCCATGCCCTGGCGCGCAAGCGCATCGGAGCGTTCGTTTTCGGCGTGACCGGCGTGCCCCTTGATCCATTCCCAGGTCACTGAGTGGCGGTCGGCGGCGGCGTCCAGCCACCGCCAGAGGTCTGCGTTTTTCACCGGTTTTTTGCCAGCGGTCCGCCAGCCGTTCTTTTTCCAGCCCTGGATCCAAGTGGTGACGCCGTTTTTGACATAGGCGCTGTCGGTCACAATGGTGACAGGCGAAGGCCGCTCCAGGGCTTCAAGTGCCGAGATCGCGGCGAGAAGTTCCATCCGGTTGTTGGTGGTTTCGGGCGCGCCGCCGCAAAGCGTGCGCTGTTTCAGGACGGTTTCGCCGTTGCGGGCGACCAAAAGAACGCCCCAGCCACCGGGGCCGGGATTGCCGGAGCAGGCGCCGTCGGTGTAGGCGAACAGCTCAGGCATGTTCGAAGACCATGATGAACGGTTCATTTAAGTGATCGGCAGCGAATGTTTTGGCATCGCTGCTCATGCGGGCTCGCGAAACACGCGGGGGGACTTTGAATTCGACGTTTTCTTTGGCAGATTCCACGATTCTGACGGTCACATCATAGCGGGCCCTGAAGGCGTCGACGACTTCGTTCACCAGCACCTCTGGCGCCGATGCACCGGCGGTGACGCCGACTGCGCGAATGCCGGCAAGAGCGCGCCAGTCGATGTCGGCGGCGCGTTCGACCAATTGCGAATAGTTGCAACCTGCGGCGCGGCCAACTTCGACCAGACGGCGGGAATTTGAGGAATTAGGGGCGCCGATGACCAACAATGCGTCGATGGCAGGCGCGATCGCCTTGACCGCGGCCTGGCGGTTGGTGGTGGCGTAGCAGATGTCTTCTTTGTGCGGGACGACGATGGCCGGGAAGCGTGTCTTCAGCGCCGTGACAATCTCGATCGTGTCATCGACCGACAGCGTGGTCTGGGTGATGAAAGCGAGTTTTTCCGCATTCCGGACCTGCAGGCACGCCACGTCGGCCAGGGTTTCGACCAGCAGCACCTCGTCCTTGGGCAATTGACCCATGGTACCGATCGTTTCGGGATGGCCCGCATGGCCGATCATTACCATTTGCAGGCCGTTCCGGCAGTGCCGTGCGGCCTCGATATGCACCTTGCTGACCAGCGGGCAGGTGGCATCGACGAAAGTCATGTTGCGACGCGCGGCCTCGGCCGGGACAGCTTTGGGCACGCCGTGCGCCGAAAATATCACCGGACGGTCGCCGGGACAGTCAGACAGGTGCTCGACAAAGATCGCGCCCAAATCGCGCAGCCGGTCGACGACGAATTTGTTATGTACAATCTCGTGCCGGACATAGACCGGCGGGCCCCATTTTTGCAGCGCCATTTCGACGATCCTGATGGCCCGGTCGACACCGGCGCAAAATCCGCGCGGGGCGGCGAGATAAAGGGTTAACGACGGGTGGTTCATACTGAGGATACGCACAATTTGGTTGCTGCGCCCGGATTGGGCGGGATCTTTGACATTCCTATGCCTTGGGGCGCTGATTGGCCAGTCGGTGACGTATGGCGGGCGGAATTTTCATTGACTTTCCGGTTGGTGGAACCGGTAGACTTGCGAAAATTCTGGAGAGAATGATGCGAATCGGAAGTGTTGCGGCGGGTGCGGTTGGGATTGTCGCCATTGGGGCGGGGATCATGGCGCTGCTTGGCAGTGATGCGTTGGCGGGTGAAGCGCTGTTTCGCTATGACGATCCGGCCGCGGTTTCGGTTGGCAAGAGCCTGTATGAGGACCATTGCGCGTCCTGTCATGGTGCTGATCTGGAGGGGCAGCCAAATTGGCAGATACCGGATCAGGATGGTTTCATGCCGGCACCGCCGCACGGAATTAGGACAGCCGGGGTGAGCGTACCGACGGTTCTTATTCTTCCTGAGCCTCGAGCGCGCGGTCGTCTTCTCTTGGTTCGCGCGGCGGGCGTCCGATGACGTCTTTCAGCTCGTCCAGCTCGATGAAATTGTCGGCCTGGCGGCGCAGTTCGTCCGAAATCATCGGCGGCTGCGAGCGGATCGTGCTCACCACCGAAACCCGAACGCCCTTACGCTGCACGGCTTCCACCAATGGCCGGAAATCGCCGTCGCCAGAGAACAGCACCATGTGATCCACATGCGGCGCAAGATCCAGCGCATCGACGCAAAGCTCGATGTCCATGTTGCCTTTGACCTTGCGCCGACCCTGACTGTCGATATATTCCTTGGCCGGTTTGGTGACCATCGTATAGCCGTTGTAGTGCAGCCAATCCACCAGCGGGCGGATCGGCGAGAAATCATCATTTTCCAGCAAAGCGGTGTAGTAGAATGCCCGCAGCATTTTTCCGCGCCGAACGAATTCCTGGCGCAAAAGCTTGTAGTCGATGTCAAATCCCAATGCTTTGGCCGCCGCGTAAAGATTTGCACCGTCAATGAACAGCGCAAGCCGTTCGTCTCGGTAAAACATGAGTTTTCCTTCCCAATATAATTCGCCAAGATATCCGTGAGTGGTTTGCGTAAATAATTTAGAACTGGCGAAATCAGCGAAACTCGAATCAACATATTCGTAAATCGAAATGCCGCAAGTAACAACAAAGCACAAAAGCACCAATCCTGTACTAAAAGATACATTTGCGCGGCGTTGTTGCATGGATCAGACAATAGTCGCAAGCCGCCCTTACCCGTGATACAGGCTATGAGATTTGTTTGAACACGGGTCGGCCGAGTTCGGTCATTTTGTTGAGAATGGCGACGCCGATTTTGGCCTCCGTTTGCTGATTTTCGAAACAGCGGGCTTTCAGTTTTGGCCCGATAATAGCCTTCCAGCGCCCCATCTGTGTCTCAATTCTACTGCGCTGATTGTAGCCACTGCCAGATTGCCAGGCCATGCGGCCATGAGTTTGAATTTTAACAATATGTCGGTCTCGAAGTGAGGGAAAACACTTGGATTGCGGGCTTGGAATGGCGTTCTTCGGTGGAGGAATAATGATTTCAACCGCCTCGCCAAATCGTGCCTTAAGCAAGTCACTGGTCGGTGCGCCGTCGTAGGCACCGTCCGCTATAAACCGGGAGACCGGAGTGCCAATCTGATTTAATAGATCAGGCAGCACTGTTGGATCGCCAACGTCATCCAGCGTTAAATCCGAACAAACGATATCGCCAGTCACAAGGTTCAGACCAAGGTGAAGTTTACGCCACCGTTTGCGTTTGGCCTTTACATTATACTTGCTTTGCAGCCACTCACCCTCATCGAAAACCTTCAAACCCGTACTGTCGATGGCCAAGTGGACCGGATCTGTTATTTTGATTTTGGGCCTTGCCGGAAGGCTCAGACCACGCCCTCGGCGCGACAGGGTCGAGAAATCAGGAACTGAAATTTCCAGCAGCATCAGCTTTGATATGCTGCGTATCAGCCCTTGGGTCTGGCGCAGCGGCAACCTGTAAACCATGCCCAGCGTCAGGCACATCGTGATCGCCAGATCCGAGTATCGCGGCTGGCCGCCGCGCGACCTGCGCCGTGGTGCTGCCCAGTGCTTTCGCGCATCCCCTGTGATCCAGACCGTCAAATCACCACGATTTCGCAGGCTTTCATTATACCCGCACCAGTTCGTCACCCGATATTTCTTCTTCGCAAACTTGTGCCGGCGGGAGGTGTTGAATTTATGCGGCATTAAGCATATCCGTGGTCGTGGCAAAAGCCTGTGTTAACACTTGACACCCGATCCGTGCAACAACGCCCCACGACGGCAATCAGGATATCCTCAACGCCTCTGTTCTTCAGATTATTCATGATTGAAAGCCAGAATTTGGCACCCTCATTATTGGCAATCCACAAGCCCAGAACCTCCCGCTCGCCTTCTGGCGTGACCCCCAGAGCTACATAAACGGCCTTGTTTTTGACCTGGCGGCTCTCAGCGTCGCGAATTTTGACCCGAAGGGCATCAAGGAATACGAGAGGATATACTGGCTCCAGAGCCCGGTTTTGCCAGTCTGAAACCTCCTCCAAAACTGCGTCCGTCACGCGGCTGATAAGGTCCGCTGAAATCCGCAGGCCGTAGACCTCTTCAAGGTGGGCACGGATATCACGGGTCGACAGACCGGCGGCATAAAGCCCGATGATCTTGTCGTCCATCCCGTCGATCCGGGTCTGGCCTTTCTGGATCAGTTCCGGCTCAAAACTACCAGCTCGGTCGCGCGGGATGTCAATCGGCACCGCCCCGTCATTGCCCTTCAGCACCTTGCGAGTGGCCCCGTTCCGGCGGTTGGATTGCTGGCTGGCAGGCTCCCCGTGCGGCTCATAGCCCAGGTGCTCAGTCAACTCGGCGCCCAGCATCCGCTCCATCAGCCGGACTTTCAGCTCCTTCATCAGGCCTTTGTCGCCCAGCAAATCTTCGGGCCGTTCAACGCCGTTAAGCAACTCGTCCAGTAGTTCCTTGGAAATCGTCATTGTCATCATGCTCCTTCATTGGTGAAGCATGGACCAAATTACTCATACACAGAAGATCGGACAGTCTCGTCCCCGGGTTCGAAACTGTCAAACATGGAAGGTTGCACCGGCCCAGACCGCGACCTGACATCCACACAAGCCAGATCCGCACCGGATATCACCCAGGGAGCGCCCGTGCAAACCTGCCGGGCGGGCAACTGGTTCCCCTTGATCAACCTGCGTACGGTCGACTGACCGACACCCAGCCGTTCGGCCGCCTCTGCCAGGATTAGTTCGTTGCGTTCCTGCCGTTCTCCATCGCGATAGACCGGGATCCCGCGATGTGAGCGGAAACTCCGGACATTCGGTTCTCTCCAGCTGTTGCCCTTGCTCGTCTTCCGGGCGAGGCGGTTCAACAGGGCCGCGATCCCCCGGTCAGGCATCAGCCGCGCCAACGCCGAAATGATGGCCACGGTCTCCGCGTCACTGGTGTAACGGTGCTGCCCGGTTGTGCCCCTGCGGACGCTGATCTCCGTGTGATCGCCGCCGCGCCAGTGAAGCAGCAGCCTGATTCGGGTGCCTTCGACCCATACGATCACGTCCTCAAGTGCCGCCCGCAGGATGTGCTTGCGGACTTCCGGTGTCACCCGGTCATGGGTCCATGCCCGCTCCAGGTCCGCACCAAGTGCCAGGCAGGTCGCCCGCTCTTCCGCCGACATTCCCTGTCGTTCCGGCTTGTCGTGCAACCGCGACAGCGTCGCCTCGATCTCACAAGCCGCGATCAGCCGCTCGTTCCACCTCCGCTCGAGCTCACCGGCGACCTGCCGGTTCTCGGCGTCGACGGAATCATATTGCCGCCAGGCACGGTCGGCTTCGTAGCGAGCGCGTTCAAGAGCCAGTTCCGCCTGCCGGACCGTTTCCGAGCTTTCCCGCACGCTGTCGTCGATGGCCCGCAGCGCCGCATCCACGCCAACCGGTTGAAGAATTCGCACGATCTCACCGCCGATCGCTTCATCAACCAGCCGGCCGCCAAACGAGATACACTTCTTCTCGCCGTGGTTGATCCGGCCGGTCCGGCAGTCATAACGAAGGATGTCCGACTTCGCGCCGGAATAGCTGACCTGGAGCTTCTGGCCGCAATGTCCACAATGGAGAAGCCCCGCAAGCAGTGCCCCTCCGCCGCGAACCGCGCCGCGAGATCCGCTCGGGTAGAACTTCGATGCGTTGTCCGAGATCACGCGCTGGTTCCTCTCGAATTCCTCCCACACGATGTAACCGTGATGATTGTCTTTCTTCAATACCGGCCAGTCCTCCCGGGCCACCGCGTGCCCGCGGGTAACATGCTTGCGGCCGTCGCGGATGCTGATGCGGCTTCCGGTGCGCCCGAACACATAGGCACCGGCGTAGACCGGGTTGGTCAGGATCGTATGAACCCGCTTGTAGCCCGGCAAACTCCAGCGCACCCGGTCCTGCCCTGGCGGCGACGACGGCAATTCGATGCCCTCCTGGCGCAACCAGAGATGCACCTGGCGGACGCTCTGCAGGTCCCCGAACTTGCGGAACACCAGCGACACCGCCTCACGCACACGGAGATCCGGATCCATTTCGATGCCGTCACGGTCCACTCTCCGGTACCCGACCGCCGCAAACAGGAACAGTTCCCCGCGCTCCGCCTTCCGCCGGGTGCCCTCGGCCGAGCGCTTCCGGATATTCGATGCCTCAAGCTCCGACATGGCACCCTGCATGCCGAGTAACATTCTGTCCGTGGGCAGCCGGGGATCGTAGACCGTCTGCTCATCCGCAAGAAGGCAACCGACCAGGCCGCAAAACTCAATCAGCGTGTGCCACTCCCGTCCGTTTCGAGAAAGTCTCGATGCGTCCACCGCCAGGATCACGCCGACCTCGTTCCGGCACACCGCCGCCAGCATGCGGTCGAACCCGGGCCGCTCGGTACCGCCGCCGGAACAGCCGAGATCGTCATCGATCACGGTGACGTTCGGCCACCCAAGCTGCTCGGCCCGCAACTTCAGATCGTATTGCCACTTCCGGCTCTCGGTATTGGTGCGGACCTGGTGCATGGTCGACTGCCGGACATAGACGATCGCCGCGCGCGACAGATGTTCAGACGTGACCCGGTTCATTCTCCCCTCCCACCTGTGTCGACGGGATGCAGGTTGCCGCTTCCCGAAGAAGTCTTGCCAGGAGCAGGAGCAGTTCCTGCCGCCTCTCGCCCTTCAGGACACGATCCGGCCCGTGCGGGTCGAACAGTTCCCTCTGCCGGATCTTCCTTGTTCGTGTCATGGCGAATCCCTCCATCAGTTGGTCCACTTTGGAGGAAGCTATCGACAACACTGCGCAATTCCGACAGGGCCTTCCACGGAAGCCTCGGAGCATCGCGGACCGCGAGCATCCGGGCATCCGGCCGGGTCATCCATTCCCGGATCATCAAGGGGCGTCCGTCCGGCAAACGGATGTGAAGATTGACCCCGGACGGCGACGGGCGGCGGGAGATCAACTCGACCCGACTGCCGACATGAGGATGGAACCGGTAGTGGATGGTCAGTCGAACCGGCTGGAAATGGGCATTATGACGCTGGACTTTCGGGCACGGGCAAAACACATATCGCTTTGGGGCTTGGTCTGGCGGCCTGTCAAAGAGGGCTGAAGGTACGCTTCACGACTGCGGCGGCATTGGTGCATGATCTGATTGAGGCTCAAGATGAGCGGAGATTGCAGCGGCTTCAAAAGCAACTGACGAGCCAGAACCTGTTGATCATTGATGAGCTGGGCTTTGTGCCCCTCAGCAAATCTGGCGCGGAATTGCTCTTCGAGGTCATATCCCAATGCTACGAGCGCGGGTCGATCATCATAACCTCAAACCTGCCTTTCGATGAGTGGACCGAAGTCTTTGGCTCTGAGTGTCTGATTCAAAACTCTACGGATGATTACAATGCCTTGCAATTTTACGCGTGAGGGTTCTGATATGTGCAACGAGTATCCATGCCTGTGAACTTGCGATGGATTTTTCCCAATCTTTGGCCAATCGCCGGCAGCGGTTGAGCCATGCGAAGGTGCGCTCGACGACCCATCTTCTGGGAATGACTTCGAAGCCTTCCGCAGTGTCGAAGCGCTTGACGATCTGGATTGTCCAGTCACCGATGCCTTCAAGAGCGTCGCGCAGCTTTGGTCCGGCATAACCGCCATCCGCAAAGATATGGCGCAAGTTTGGATGGGAATACCGGATGGATTTCAACACTTCCGGTGCGCCATCACGGTCTTGAATACCGGCGCTATGCACGACCAACCCAACCATAAACCCGAGCGTGTCGGTGACAATGTGGCGCTTGCGGCCCTTGGTTTTCTTGCCCGCGTCATAGCCCGAAATGCCACCGCTTTCCGTTGTTTTTATGGTCTGGCTATCAATGACACCAGCGGTGGGGCCGGGCTTCTTGCCATGAAACTCGCGCGCCGTCGCCACCAGAAAATGGCTGATCACTTCAAAGATGCCATCGTTGCGCCAGCCATAGAAATAGTAGCGCACGGTGGACACTGGCGGGAAATCATTGGGCAGCATACGCCACGCACACCCGGCGCTGGCGATGTACAAAATGGCATCCAGAACATCGCGCATCGCCGTGCTGCGCGGACGACCAGTTGTTTTAGGCGGCGGCAGGAATGGCGCGATCAAACCCCATTCCTGATCAGTTAAATCGCTTGCATAGCGTCCCGAATGCCGTTCATATCGGGCGCGAGTGGTTTCCGTCCAGGCCATTGTGATCTCCCTCGAATCTTATCAATCCGATTGAATCACAACTCGCTGAAATCACTCAATTAGTTTTGGATCAGACACTGAGAGGCTTACAGGGGTTTTGCTGGACCGCCTGACCCATCACGTCCACATCCTTGAGATGAATGGCGAGAGTTACAGGCTCAAACACAGCCGCAACAAACAACAATAATCAAAGCACAATCATGGCAAGAACAATGTCGGCCCTCTGGGCCAACATGCGCTTTGGCACGCGTTAGCCATATGGAAAGCACCCGCGCCAAAGCGCTCTACAAAACATAACTCAGTGGACCACTTTTACGCCGCGATATGGTCCCTTTTTACTCTGCGATTGACACCCCCGTGCCCCGCGCGACACCCGCTATATCTGGAGCTACATTTTCGGCGCCGTCTGCCCGGAACGGGCTGAAGCGGCCGCTCTGATCATGCCACATGCCGACGCACAGGCCATGAGCGCGCATCTCGCCGAGATCGCTAAAACTGTCGCATCGGGCGCACATGCCCTTCTCATTCTGGATGGCGCTGGCTGGCACGGTTCGGCAGAGCTGGAGGTACCCGACAACATCACCCTGCTCAAACTCCCGCCCTATTCCCCTGAACTCAACCCGATGGAAAATGTGTGGGCTTATCTGCGTGCCAACAAGCTCGCCATATCCGTCTTCGACAATTATGAGCAGATCGTCGACAGGTGTTGCGAAGCATGGAACTTCTTTGCAAACGACAAAACCGCAATCACGTCAATCACTACCAGACAATGGGCCAAAACGGTCAACGACTAGGGCCGTTGGTATCATAGGACCGTTGGTGGCGGGCGATCACCTCGGCGCCGCAGCCGATGACGACCTCGTGGACATAGCCGCGGACCTGAACCTCGTGATGAGCGCAGGCGACCGGCACCGAGTAATCGTTGTTGCGATAGCGGACCATCGAGATCGACGTCGCCCGCGTGCTGACTTTCTCGCAGGCATCGTAGGGTACAGGCGGCAGCGCCATCAGGCCGTCGAGGTCGCGCATCAGCCGCTCGCCGATAGTCTCGGAATGACCCCGCAGAACCTCATCCTGACGTTTGAGGCATTGCTCCTCCAGCCGGACGTTTAGGTCATCGAAACTGTCGAAGCGCGGCATCGGCACCAGGAAGTTCCGCCGGCCATAACCGATTGTGCCTTCGACATTACCCTTGTCGTTGCCCTTGCCAGGACGGCCGAACCTGTCTTCGAACAGGTAATGCGACTGCAACTCAGCAAAGGTTCTGGTGCGTTGCCGTTTTCCGTCCCCGAGAATCCGTGCCACCGCGATCGTGGTGTTGTCGTAGAGCCCTGACAGCGGCACGCCTCCGAAGAACGCAAAGGCGGAGACATGGCCATCGCAAAAGGCCTCGGTTGTCTCCGCCGGATAGGCCTTGATGAAGAACGCGTCCGAGTGCGGCAGAGACATTGCAAAGTAGTGCAGCTTGCGCACGACCCCGCCAATCTCGCCAAGCGCCTCACCAAAATCAACCTGGGCGTGGCCTGGCGCGTGCGACAGCGGCACGAACACTTCCCGAGTCCGGCGCGTCTTCTCGCGAACATAGTCGGTCACAATCGTGATCCCGCCGGTGAAGCCATGTTCATCACGCAGACGCTCATATATCCGCTTCGACGTATGCCGCTGCTTCTTGAGCCGCGACTTATCCTCTTCCAATATCTGGTTGATGAGCGGAATGAACGGGTCAAGCTTTGGACGGGCTGGTGGCCCATTCCTGCGATACCCCGGTGGCACCGCATGCTTCAGAATTTTTGACACAGTCTTGCGGTCTATCCCGAAATGACCGGCCGCCGCCCGCTCACTCATCCCACCGACATGACACGCACGCCGAACCCGGCTGTACAATTCCACAGAATACATCTCCCCGCCCTCAGCTCGTTTGCCTCAGGCGTCAGAATGGCGGAGTTTTACTCCGCGACAGTCAGATTATTCGACCGTTTCTGTGGTCCAGTATTGCTCCGGGATTCACATTCGCCGCTGGCCAGACGAAGCGCCCGCGCTCCAGACGCCTGGAAAACAGGCACGCGCCCTGCTGGTCCCACCAGATGATCTTCAGCAGATCACCGCGCCGTCCCCGGAATACGAACAGGTGGCCCGAATACGGGTCCTCCGCCAGAGACGCCTCGGCCTGTGCCGCCAACGTGTTGAAGCCCCGCCGCATGTCCGTCACACCCGCAGCCAGCCAGACCCGCGTATTGCTCGGAACCGGAATCAAGACACCAGTCCCTTGACCAGACAGGCCAACTCGCTTCCGTCGAACCCGCCCTCAACCTTGAGACGAACGCCGCCCGGCAGGATGATCTCGACCCGGCCGCGATGCCCGACGCACGCCGCGACTGGAACATCATTGTTGATCGGCGCTGCGAACGAGTTCTCCGGTCCAATCTCGACGGGCAGGAAAACCGGGACATCACTGACCGTGTCATCCGGAACGTAACGTGGGTCCTTCAGCCATTTGAAAATCAGGCTCGCGTTCATCGCGTAGCGCCGCGCAACCTGCGCCACCGACACCCCCGGCGCACGCGTCTGAAGGCAGATCGAGCGTTTCTCCTCATCCGTCCAGAGACGATGCTTGCGCGGCATGCCCATGAAAGAGTGCTCCAAACTGTCCAACAAAGTGGGACCACCTCAAACCTCTCCCGCCGTCGTTAGGTGGGGTTTACCGGACGCACACCTTAATTATCAAAGGCTTGCAATTATAACTCAATTGTTTCACACCAGTGCCCATCTATGTCCCCTATGGGGCACCAAATTGTCACCTGTTTGATATTGAAAGTAGGCGGTTGACTGATGGGACATTCCGTCCATCCAAATCCATTCTATGCCTCTTTTTCAATTCCTGCTCAATGACAGACATCTGTAACACCAAGGGCGGCTTGCAGGCCTTCATTGAGTGTCAGAAATATCGTTATTGCCGGGAGCAGACCAAAAAAAGTTTACTCGGTGTAACTTACCACCCTTCAATTTAGCGAATTAAGCTTGCCATCTGTCCACATGCTGTGATTCAAGGAGTCTCCTGTTATAGAATTGGAGATGTTGTATGGTTGTTTCATTGGGTTTTTCTGGGGTAAACGAAGCTATCAAGGCTGATTTTATAGAGCGGCTTCCAAAGTTTCATAAATCCCGCTGCGAAGGCCTTAGTGTCTGATCCAAAACTAATTGAGTGATTTCAGCGAGTTGTGATTCAATCGGATTGATAAGATTCGAGGGAGATCACAATGGCCTGGACGGAAACCACTCGCGCCCGATATGAACGGCATTCGGGACGCTATGCAAGCGATTTAACTGATCAGGAATGGGGTTTGATCGCGCCATTCCTGCCGCCGCCTAAAACAACTGGTCGTCCGCGCAGCACGGCGATGCGCGATGTTCTGGATGCCATTTTGTACATCGCCAGCTCCGGGTGTGCGTGGCGTATGCTGCCCAATGATTTCCCGCCAGTGTCCACCGTGCGCTACTATTTCTATGGCTGGCGCAACGATGGCATCTTTGAAGTGATCAGCCATTTTCTGGTGGCGACGGCGCGCGAGTTTCATGGCAAGAAGCCCGGCCCCACCGCTGGTGTCATTGATAGCCAGACCATAAAAACAACGGAAAGCGGTGGCATTTCGGGCTATGACGCGGGCAAGAAAACCAAGGGCCGCAAGCGCCACATTGTCACCGACACGCTCGGGTTTATGGTTGGGTTGGTCGTGCATAGCGCCGGTATTCAAGACCGTGATGGCGCACCGGAAGTGTTGAAATCCATCCGGTATTCCCATCCAAACTTGCGCCATATCTTTGCGGATGGCGGTTATGCCGGACCAAAGCTGCGCGACGCTCTTGAAGGCATCGGTGACTGGACAATCCAGATCGTCAAGCGCTTCGACACTGCGGAAGGCTTCGAAGTCATTCCCAGAAGATGGGTCGTCGAGCGCACCTTCGCATGGCTCAACCGCTGCCGGCGATTGGCCAAAGATTGGGAAAAATCCATCGCAAGTTCACAGGCATGGATACTCGTTGCACATATCAGAACCCTCACGCGTAAAATTGCAAGGCATTGTAACCATGCGTAGAGTTTTGAATCAGACACTTACACTGCTTTCGAGCATCGTTCTTGATGTGCGAGGTGCGAATTTGATGGAATTATCGGCGGCTTTACCGCGTCACATCGGCACAAAAGATCATCGGTACCAGTATGTTTCCCGTGTTTTGAGCAATTCCCACATTGATTGCGCGGAAATCATGCAGGCCTATGCTGGAGATGTATTCACCCGTTTGGCCTCCAACGGAGAGACCATCGTTTTGATGATGGATCAAAGCCATATCAATGACGGACATGAAGTCTTGATGCTGTCAGTGCGCATGCGTGATCGCGCCTTGCCTGTGGCTTGGCGCGTGCGCAAGACAAAGGCAATATTGGGTTTTCTCTCCAAAAAGAGTTACTGGACAGCATTCAGGATTGGATGCCTGCGCATTCCGGAACATTCGGCCACTTATTCCAGCGACATCCGGCCACCCATACCGGGGGATCCGGCCACCTTTGACACGCTGCTTTGAGGCGCATGTTTTCAGTGTCAGTTGACGGGCGTTTCGTCAACGGTCTTGATTCTGGTCTTTCGCATGGAGTGACCGTCGAGATTGAGGCGATAGGCGTTGTGAACAATCCGGTCCAGGATGGCATCTGCGAAGGTCGGTTCGCCGATCACATCGTGCCACGTGTCGACAGGCAGCTGGCTTGTGATCAGGATTGATCCGGCCTCATACCGGTCTTCGACGATCTCCATGAGATCGCGGCGTTGGGTGGCGTTCAGGCGATCTGGACCCCAGTCATCGAGGATGAGCAGCCCTGTTTTTATGAGGCTTTTGAAGACGCGCGGGAAGCGGCCATCGCCGTGGGCCAGTTCCAACTCATCGAACAATCTGGGCAGGCGTCTGTATAGAACCGTAACGCCGTCCCGGCAGGCGGCTTGTGCCAGGGCGCATGCCAGCCAGGTTTTGCCGACGCCGCAAGGGCCGGTGATCATCAGGTTACGTTTGTCGCGTATCCATTTGCCGGTCAGCAGTTGCTGGAAAAGGGCTTTGTCCAATCCTCGGCGCGCCCTGTAATCCACATCTTCCGGAGCTGCTCCCACATGGCGCAATTTGGCGGTGCGCATGCGGCTCTCAAAGCGCCTGGTGTCACGGCTGGATGACTCGCGGTCGACCAGCAGGCCCAGCCATTCAGCGTGACTGAGGCTGACCGTTCCGTCCTGTGTTTCCAGTTCGCTGAAGGCTTCCGCCATTCCGTCAAGTTTTAGCGTTTTCAGCTGATCCAGGGTTGGGTGATTGAGCATATGTTTGTCCTCTTCAATGGAAGTACTCAGCGCCACGGATGTTGGGATGGGTGATCGCAGGCTCGTCCGGGGCGCGGGTTCGAGGTTGGCGATCCAGACCATTCTTGAGAATGGAATGCAGAGATGAGTAGGAACGGGCGTTGATCTCGATTGCCCGTGTGCAGGCGGTTTCCAGGCGATCCCGGCCAAAGGTCTTGGCCAGCCGCAAAATACCCATGCAGAACCGGTAGCCCGGTTCCGGATGACGGCGCTCACGCATGATAACCTCGACATAGGCTTCGGTGTTTGGGCCGATCCTGGCGGCCTGTCGGCGTATTCTTTCGGGCGTCCAATCTGTCCGGAACCGGTGGTTTGCTGGCATGTGATCACGATGGGTGGAATGCTGGCGATTGCCGGATGTGCGCTGATGCGCCGCCACGCGTTGCCCTTTAAAATATACCTCAATTGTTCGCGCGGTGATCCTGGCCCACAGCTTTTGCTTCAACAGCTGATGCGGAACAGAGTAATAATGCCGTCCCACATCTATGTGGTAATCAAGGCCAACCCGGCATTCTTTCCATTCAGCGTAAACATAGGGCTCGACCGGCAAGGGCTTCAGGGCAGGCCTGTCCAGCGTCTTAAACAAATCCCGGCGGCTGGCCCCCAGATGCCGGGTCACTTTCCCATTCAACTGGTCCATTAAGGGTCGGATCTCAGCGTTCAACTCATCGAGACTGAAGAAGCGCTGATTGCGCAGGCGTGCCAGAATCCAGCGTTCGACCAAGAGCACAGCCCCTTCGACCTTTGCCTTGTCTTTGGGCTTTCTTGGCCGGGCCGGAACAATGGCAGTATCGTAATGGACCGCCATATCCGCATAGGTGCGGTTGATGGATGGTTCATAGAAACAGGCCTTGGTCACACCGGCCTTGAGATTGTCCGATACCACTTGCGCGGGCACCCCGCCGAAGAACCCAAAAGCCCGGACATGGCTGGATATCCAGTCGGGCAATGATTGCGTCCAGCTGGCTTCCACATAGGTGTAACTGGACGCCCCCAGCGTGGCGACAAATAGCTGCGCCGTCCTCACCTCGCCTGTCTGAGGGCAGACCACATCCATGGTCGCCCCGGCATAATCCACAAACAGACGCTCACCGGCAGGATGCCTTTGGCGCATCACCGGCGACAGCTTGCCCTCCCACCGTGTATAAAGTTCACAAAACCGGCTATAGCCATAACCGTTGGGATGGACGGCCCGGTACTCTTCCCAGAGCAGCGAAAGTGTCACGCCCTTCCGGCGCAACTCGCCATGCATATAGGCCCAGTCTGGTTGCGGATAAGACCCGCATACATCGCCAGCCGTGCGGGGAAACAGCAGGCCTTCAATATCTCCATCGCTCAGATCTGCTGGCAAAGGCCACGACAGGCCAGCCACATCGGCGCGGCGCAAATAATCCGATACTGTCGCCCGCCCCAAAGACAGGCTCAGCGCCATCTGACGACCTGATAATCCATCCGCCCGAAGTCGCAGGCTTCTTGTATCTTCCGCATTGGCAATCTCTTCATTCGGCTCCCTCTCGTTCAAAAAGAACGGCAGGATAACCGCGTTAAGGATCGCCTCGTGGCAGCAATATCTCAGGTGAAAACAGGGTGGCCGGATGCCCCGGAATCCCCGGCCGGATCAAATCGGTATGGGTGGCCGGATGTTAGCGGAATCACTGGCCGGATCGCCCCGGAATACGCATGGATGCCTGAAGGGGCTGATGTCATGTTAACGGGTGATCGATTTTATGGCACAGAAAGGTTAATCCATTGGTGTCAGGACGCTGGTTGGGGATATCGTATTCGCCTGAAGGGCAACCTGACTTTGCAGCACCAAGGTGGCGAGCTGTCTTGCATTGAAATCCGGGAGCTGATGCCGCAAGGGCTTATAAACGCGGAACTTTATGGATCAGGTGTGTTTACGAATATCGGAGTATTGCACGACGATGGTCACCCTGAGCCCTGGATCATCGCTATGAATGCAAAGCCTTCACAATACACGGTTCTCGATTATGGAATGCGATGGGGTATTGAAGCTATGTTCTCGGACTTCAAGACCCGTGGATTTGGCATCGCGCAAAGCCAAATCAAAAAGCCAGACCGACTGGAAAGGCTTATCCTTGTCATGGCAATAGCCATGTACTGGGCGGTTTCAACGGGCGCAGCAGATGAACAAATAGTCGCCGAAAGCGGCGAAAAAAGGGGATTCGCAAAACCCGAAGATCACTCTGCTCCCTCTTCAAACAGGGCCTGCGGTTCCTGCGCAGATGCTTCATAGGATATGAGAAAATCCCTAAATTATGGCAAGTTTGGATTTTTTGAAGGGTGGTAAGTCGGTGTAACTCAGGGAAACTCCATTTTCGGCTAATGATGCACAAATCCTTTCCTCAGGCATTTGCGATGAGACGAGATAATCAATCTGACTGAAGTCGGCAACATGTGCGACACC
The DNA here is from genome assembly GCA_965237505.1 of Paracoccaceae bacterium. GTDB lineage: Bacteria > Pseudomonadota > Alphaproteobacteria > Rhodobacterales > Rhodobacteraceae > NVTR01. The sequence continues at coordinate 879,296 of CBDEFR010000009.1, forward strand.
GTGGCGGCCAAATTTGCTGGGGTCGGCCAGGACAATGCTTTCGTTACTTCTGGCGATCATCGCCCTTGCAATTGTCGCTTCGTCAATATTCTGATCCGAAAATCCGATATTGGGGTCGACGCCGCCAATGCCAATAACTGCGAAGTCGGCATAAAACTGGCCAATGCTGTCAATCACCATTGGCCCCAGATTGGCCTTGATCTGATCATCATAGCGACCACCCAAAACGAACACCTCGCACGACGCATTTTCTGACAATGTCGCTGCAATCAAATGGGAATTTGTGAAAACCGTGAGGTCTGCCAACTCTTTAATATGCTCAGCGAATACATTTGTGGTTGTGCCAAAATCAATAAAAAGAGTGCTGCCAGCCGGAATGAGTTTGATGGCCAGCTGCGCCAGTTTGTGTTTCTCCGGAATATCCTGCGTGAAACGCGCCGCCAGGGATTGCTCATATTTATTTTGTGAACTAACGGCTCCACCGTGAATTTTTCGGACAACCCCATTCTTTTCCAACTTCATCAAATCACGGCGGATAGTTTCCTGTGCGACATGATATTGTTCGGCCAGCTCGACCACAGACACCCGGCCACGGATGTCCAGCAAGGACTGGATGGATTGGAGCCGCTCTGAAGATTTCATTGATTTCTCCAGCTTTCTGGGCCTTGCGTTATTGTGTCGATTGCGGCCATTTAGCCCCCAAGAACTTTCTCAACAAACTCAATACCATTATCGGTTGGGATCATCCGCGTGACGGTAATAACCTCATCCGGCGTTCCAAATTTCTCGTAGGTGCAAAACATGTTTTTGTCGCGGGGAATGTTGACTGATGACAGCGATCCGCACATGAATTGCCGGTAACTGCCCCCGTTGATGACATCAGACACCTGCAAGATATCCAGCTCGTGGGTGTGCCCACAGAATGATGCTTCGATTTTCTGCGCAAGGATGAAATCGGTCAGGCGTTTGGAATTGATCAAAGGATCCTCATCCGTCGACAGAACCGAATGGTGCGCCAGCATCAGCGCGCGGTCATGGGGCAACTTAGCGATTTCATCTGTGAGGGTGGCCAGAATTTGCCAGTCCACGTATCCTGAGTCGCTTTGAAACAGGTTGGTGTCCACACAGACGATCAAGATTTTTTCGCCGCCGATGTCAAACAGCCGCATGTAATTTACGTCGGTGAAATAATCATTCAGGCGGGCGGTTGCCGGGCTGATATAGAGTTTTTTCTTTTTGACAATTGTTGAGTCTTTTGGGGAAACGAAATCGCCGTCATAGATGTGCGTGCGAAACATTTCGTGGCTGCGTTTGGAATATTTGTCGTGGTTGCCAGGGATAGAAACCACGTTATCGCAATTCAGTTTGGCCAGAAATGCCTGGGCCTGCTCAAATTCCACTTGCAAAGAGTCCGAAGTCATATCGCCAGAGTTGAAGACGACATCGGTGGGAAAGGCGTTTAGGCGATCCAGTACGATATTGTCGTCGGCCGCCCAGTGGTAGGGGCCGAAATGGATGTCGGAAATATGCAGGATGTTCACGGTGTCGTCTTCTTTGCGATTTTCGGTCGGTCGCGTATGATTGTGCCACAGGTGGCCGCCGAACTAAAGCTCGCCAAAGCCGGTCAGGGTCAGTTTTTCAGCGTAGTGGCAGGCGACCACGCGGTCAGGACCAGCCTCAACCAGCGGTGGCTTGACACTGTTGCATTTGTCACCATCCGAATAGCGGCAACGCGGGCTGAACAGGCAGCCCTGCCGCGTGGCGCTGACGGCACCCGTGGCCTCGCCTGCCAGCATATTGTCGCCAAGTTCATGGTCGGGATCATCCGACGGGATCGCGGACATTAGTGCCTCGGTGTAGGGGTGAAGCGGTTCGCGGAACAAGTCTTTTGTTGGAGCAATCTCAATGATATTTCCCAGATACATGACCGCAATCCGATCACAGATATAGGCCACCACCACCAGATCGTGGCTGATGAAAAGCAACGTCAGGTCCAGTTTTTCCTGCTGATCTATCAACAGGTTCAGAACCTGCGCCTGAATGGATACATCAAGTGCCGAAACCGGTTCGTCGCAAACAATGAATTCCGGCCCCATCACCAACGCGCGGGCGATGGAAATTCGCTGGCGTTGGCCGCCGCTAAAGGCGTGGGGGTAGCGCGACAGTTGTTCAGCTGTCAGCCCGCAGCTTTCGGCAACTTTCACAACTTTTGGTGTCGCCTCTTTGATGTTTTTCGACAGTCCGTTGACCAGCAACGATTCAGCGATGGTATCCAGCACCGTCATCCGTGAATTCAGAGACGAATTTGGGTCCTGGAACACCATCTGCATCTGTTGCCAGCTTTTACGCAGGGCTTTTGCGTCCAGATCGGTGATGATTTTGGTGCCTCTGGCGGCGTTCATCTGCACAGAACCACCGGTGGGTTCTTGCAAGCGCAGTACAGCACGCCCAAACGTAGTTTTGCCAGAGCCACTTTCGCCCACCAGCCCCAGCGCCTCGCCTTTGCGGATGTCCAGCGACACGGCATCTACGGCGAAAACTGACGCTCCGCGCTTACCGAACATACCCTTTTTCGGGCCTTTAAATTCAACGGTGAGATCTTTGACTTCAATCAGATTGTTCATGCTGGCACCGCCGTTTTTTGCGCCGCAGTGTGGCAGGCGACTGTGTGACTTTCATGGATATCGGTGATCTCCGGGAAGGCCTTGTTGCAGACCCCGTCAATGAATTCATCGCACCGTGCCGCAAACGGACAACCGGGCGGGCGCTCAAACAAGTTGTGCACAGTGCCTGCAATTGGTTCAAGGCGGCGCGAGCGGCCGATATCTGCCAGATGCGGGATCGCTCGCAACAGGCCCTTGGTATAGGGGTGCTGCGGGTTGCGAAGTATGTCGCGCACTGGGCCCTGTTCGACAATCTTGCCCATATAAATGATCCCTACATCGTCCGCGATCTGAGCGATGACGCCAATATTGTGCGAAATGAACAGGTTGGCCATGTTCAGCTCACTATGCAGTTTCTTCATCAGGTTCAGGATTTGGGCCTGAATGGTCACGTCCAGCGCCGTTGTCGGCTCATCCGCGATCAGAAGCGACGGGTTGCAAGCCAGCGCCCGAGCAATCATCGCCCGTTGCCGCATACCGCCGGAAAACTCAAACGGATACTGATTTACCGCACGTTCCGGGTCGGTGATGCCAACCTTTCCCAGCATATCAATGGCACGCGCGCGGGTTTGTTTCTTGTCCAGATCCATGTGCAGGCGGATCACTTCTTCCACCTGATTGCCAATGGTGTGAACTGGCGAGAAAGAGCTCATCGGTTCCTGAAAGATCATGCCGATCTCGGCAGCCCGCAGCGCCTGAATATCTTTGCCAAACGGGTCAAGTGCAGCGATATCCACCGGTTCGCCACCATGTTTGTGGAACTTGATCTTGCCTTTGGTGATCCTAACGCCCTTGCCCAGCAGGCGCAGTATCGACAGGGACACAATGGTTTTGCCGCTGCCGCTTTCGCCAACCAGCGCAAACACTTTGCCGGGCTGAATGATGAAATTGATGTCTTTCACAATCGGCAGCGGCACCGAACCCACATCCAGCGAGATTGTCAGGTTTTCGACTTTCAGAAGGTAATCAGTCATCCCGGCCCCCTATTTTGAAAACGGATCAGCGGCATCGCGCAAACCGTCGCCGAAAAAGTTGAATGCAATCACGATCAGCAGAATGAACGCGCCGGGGATAAGCAGCCAAGGTGTGTGCGCCAGTGCCGTCACGTTTTGCGCTGAAAACAGCAACACCCCCCAACTAACCATAGGTTCACGCATTCCCAGACCCAGAAAACTAAGCGTGGTTTCTGCCAACAGGATAACGGGGAATGCCACCGTCAGATCGACGATCAGATAGCTCATGAAAGCCGGTAACATGTGTTTTGAAACCAGCCGATAGTTGGAGCACCCAGCCAGGCGCGCCGCCTGAATGAAATCCTCATTCCGCAAGGTTAACAATTTACTTCGCACGCGCCGTGCCAGCGTGGTCCAACCGATGGCCGCCAGTATCAACGTCACCACAACGTAAACTTGCACCGCCGACCATTCCCGTGGCAAAGCCGCCGCCAGACCCATCCACAGCGGCAGGCTGGGGATCGAGCGGATAAATTCAATCACCCTCATGATCACCGCGTCAGTCAAGCCGCCTTTCAGGCCAGCCAGCCCGCCGATGGCCATCCCGATGAAAAACGCCGCCAGCACACCCATGATACCGATCGAGATTGATACCCGCGTGGCATACATCGTGCGGCTGTAAATATCGCGGCCCAGTTTGTCGGTGCCAAATATGTGGATGTTGGTTTCTTCGGTCAGGAACAGGTGGTGGCTGCCATTGAACAGCCCGAAATATTTGTATTCCTCACCCCTAGCAAAATATTTCAAGGTGATGCGCGTGTCTTTGTCCAGCACCGTTAGTTTGCGCAGCGTCACCGGATCACGCTCAATCGAGCGGCCGTAAATGAACGGCAAATGCGGCATCCAGTTTTCGTCGAATATGTGTACACCCGTAGGCGCGCCCGACGTATAAGCGGGGTCGCGGGTCTGTGGTTTGGTCGAGGACAGAAACTCTGGGATCAGTGAAATGACTATGAAGGCCATGATGATCGCGGAACCAACTATCGCCAGCCGGTGGCGACGAAACTTGAACCACATCAACTGGCGCGAAGTTGCAAGGTCCAGACGCTGCATGGCCTTTTGCTTTTTGACGGGGGTGTTGGACGTTGCGGCACTCATTTCATTCTTCCCCCATTTTGACGCGTGGATCTACTAACATCAGCAGGACATCCGAGACAAATGAGCCGATCATCACCAGGATGCAGTAGATCAGCAACATGGCCCCTGCCAGGAACATGTCCTGTGTCCGCAAGGCATTGATGAACATCGGTCCGGTGTCGGGGAGGGAGAGCACCAGACCGATGATCGGGGCCCCGGAAATAACCGTGGTCAGTTCCCAGCCCAGCGTTGAAACAATCGGATTCAGCGCCAGACGCACGGGGTATTTAAGGATCAAGCGAAATTCCGACAGACCCGTAGCGCGTGCTGCGGTGACGTACATCTTGTTCAGTTCTTCCAGCAGGGTGGCCCGCATGATGCGCAGCTGAAAAGCGGTGCCAGCGGTGCCGAGCACCAGTATTGGCACCCACAGATGCGCCAGAAAATCCTTCATCCTTGCCCAGGACCAGGGGGCATCCTGGTACTCAAGCGAAAACAGTCCGCCTACGCTGACGCCGAACCAAGAATTGGCGAAATACAGCAATACCAGTGCCAACAGAAAATTTGGTGTGGCAAGGCCGACATAGCCGACGATGGTGAATGAATAATCCGCCACGGAATATTGCCGTATGGCCGAATAGATCCCCAGCGGGATGGCCATGACATATGTGAATAGCAGTGTGCCCATGGCAATGACGATGGTCATCGGCAGGCGCTCGCTGATCACTTCCACCACCGGGCGGCTATAACTCCAGGAATGGCCGAAATCGCCGTGCAGCATATCGTTGAGCCAGCCGAAGTACTGCACGAACGCCGGGTCATTCAGCCCGTACCGCTCACGGATTGCCTCTAATTCAGCAAGCGTGACAGTTTCGCCGCTGGATATTTTGCTCGCCGCGAAGGCATCGGCAAAATCACCTGGGGGCAAGTTGACGATGATGAAAGCAACGACTGACACCGCCAGCAACATCAAAGCCGATACACCCAATCGGGTCAATATTTGTTGCAATAACTGCACGTGCCTTCTCCCCTATTTTTCACAGCGCTGCTCTATCCAAATTTGTCAGCTCGAACGTAAATGTCAAAGGAAACTGGCTTTTGGATACCGCGAGATTGCATCCCCGCGGTATCCGGATTTCACTTTATGGGCTGACCTACTTGAAAGCCCACTGATCTGCCTGCTGCGAATGGGCAAAGCCCGCGCGGTAGGCATTCAGGTTCCAGCCGGGTACATTGGCCAGCTTGTTTGAAACCACGTTGATCTGGGGCACCGCACCCGCTGTACCGATGATCACCATGTTATCAAGGTTCAGTTTGATCAGCTTGGCACCAAGGGCGTTGTTTTCGTCTGTGCCCTGCTCGGTTCCGGCAAAATCAAGTGCCGCCTGGCGCAGCTCATCCACCCATGCCGGTGGTTTTACGCCCTCTGCGCCGTTGGTATTCCAATAGGTCACCCACGGAACACCGGTCACAGGCCCACCAACACCCCAGGGTGCAGAATAAACAGTCGGTTCGGCCAGCAGGTTCCACACAAACGGCAAGTCCCACTCCATCGAGATTTCCAGCGTGTTCAGGTTTTCTTTCTGACGCAGCAACTCGGTTGGAATTTCCTTCAGCAGAACATCAATGCCAGCCGCCCGCCAGTAATCCGCCACCAAAAGCGGGAACTCAGGTGAACGAGTAAATTGCAACGAATATTCCCAGAAGATCTTGAAGGGCTTACCATCCGGCGTCATCCGGAAACCATTGCTACCACGCTCGGTCATCCCAATCTCATCCAGTAGACTGTTGGCCAGACCCAGATCAAAGTCGGTCATAAATGCACGATCTGCATCGGTGGCAAACTCAGTCCCTGCTGGCATCGCCTGATCGGTGTTGGCAAGACCAAGGAAAAGCTGGTCAATCAGCTCCGGTCGGTTAAGAGCAACCGACATAGCCTGACGGAACCGCACGTCGGAATACGCAAACGCTTTGTCGGGGTCGTCTAGTGTGTAGTTGAACACCAGAACCGGCCCGATCTGGCCGTTGTCTAGGCGCAGTGTATAATCACCACGGGCCTCATTTTCCTTGATAAGCGGGAAGTCGGCCAGATCGACGTTTTGCGATTTCTGGTCAACATTGCCGCTGATCATTTCCAGCGTCCAGATTTGCTTTTCCAGGAAACGCTCGTTTTGGCGATCAATGTAGGGCAGTTGATTACCGGCACTGTCCACCTTGAAGTAAAACGGATTGGCAATGAAATCACGACGAGTGCCGTCAGTTGCCTGGGCCATGATATGGCTTTCCAGCGTTGGCACAGTGAGACCCTTTTCAGTGGCCGTCACTGCATCTTTCCACTTGTGATAGTAGGTTTTGAAGTTCAGCGTCCAGTCGTCATAACCGGCAGCTACGGCGTTGGCATCTGCGTCGGCGTTATAGTCGGCATGGTACTGTTTCAACACATGTGATGCCGCCCACGGGGTGAAGTATGACCCGCTGGTGGCCAGATAATGCAGAAACACAGGGTTTGGCTGTGCAAAGATAAAGGTGAAGTGCGTGTCATCGATCTTGTTGATCTCAACCGTCGATCCGCCATGCGCCCAGTTGCCCCAGACAGCAGGTGTCAGCAGTTCATTTCGCATGATGTCATTCACCCAGAACACCACGTCATCAGACGTGAAATCATCGCCATCCGACCACTTGTGGCCTTCACGCAACGTAAATGTCACCTCGGTCTTGTCCGAGTTCCATTCCCAGCCCTTAGCAACATCCGGCACGATTGTGTTGTCTGATGGGTCAAGACGAACAAGGTTCACCTGACGCCAGGACAGAATCTCGGAAGTGCCCGATTCCAAGGCTCCAGCAACACCCTTTAGTGTGCCGCCATAGTTGCCGATGGTTTCAACCGGCAGAACGACCAGCGCATCCATCGGCAGACGGTCCGCGACCGCTGGCAAATCACCAGATGACACACGGTCCGCAAACAGCGGATTGCCTGTGAACGACATTGCCGATCCAGACTGCGCTTCAAAATCCTCCAGTTCAATCTGGTTAGCAAAGTCCAGATTTATCCCCTGCGGATCCATCACAGTTGGCCCAGTGCCAGCTGCCAGCGCACCGGATACAGTCACCGACATCATACCGGCAAATGCAAACAGAGCAGTTTTCTTTCCCATTTCTTCCTCCTGAAATTACGAGCCACGGCATAGGCACCATGGTTTTCGCGACGGTTTTGGATTCTCTTGCGACTCGTTAAGCCACATGGTTATTTATTATTGGCCATATTATTAGCGGAATTATTGATATGTAAAGCGAATTTGTCCCATTTTGTGAGATATTCCCACATAATTTGTTGTAACAATCGATTATTCACGCTAGATTTGTCTGAATCCGGATGCTACGAATAATGACTGTTCACTTAGCTTCAGTATCAGGATGCAAACGAAGCATATAAGAAATGGGCCGCAAACCCCTGATATCATTACTGGACAGACAAATGGCCGACCAAACCCGGAAAACAAACTTCAGAATTTCCCGGCCTGGCGTTACGTGGGATGTGATTGTTATTGGCGGTGGTGTCATCGGTTGCGCCATCACGCGCCGATTCGCCCATTTGGGTGCCAAAACGCTACTATTGGAACGCGGAAGTGACATTTTGTCTGGTGCCAGCAAAGCCAACAGCGCCATTTTACACAGTGGTTTTGATGCTCCCGAAAACAGCCTGGAACTAGCCTGCATGAAGGCCGGGTACAGAGAATACCTGGACATTAATTCGCGTCTGAACCTGCCTGTTCTGAAGACTGGGGCTTTGGTCGTTGCTTGGGATGAAGCGCAATTGGCGCGGTTGGACAAGATTGTCACCAAAGCTAAGAAAAACGGGATTGAAGATGTGGCACTGGTTTCTGCGAGTGAATTGAAAATTCGCGAGCCCAACCTGTCTGACCATGCCCTTGGCGCCGTAGAAGTCCCGCGCGAATATGTGATTGATCCCTGGAGCGCCCCACTTGCCTACTTGACTCAGGCAGTTCGCGCAGGGGCTGAATATCGCTTTAACACCGAGGTTTCTTCTGGAAAGTTTGGCGGTACAACTTGGCGTTTAGACGCCGCGGATAAACAATTCACCGGCCGCTTTGTGATCAATTGCACGGGCACCAATGGCGATAACATCGAGCAGATTTGTCGCCAGCCCGATTTCGAGATCCGCCCGCGCAAGGGTCAGTTTCTGGTTTTTGACAAAAGTGCCACGAGCCTGATCAATGCCATCATCCTGCCGGTACCGACGCCCACCACAAAGGGCGTGGTGCTGACCCACACAGCATTTGGCAATCTGTTGCTAGGCCCCACCGCGGAAGAACAGACAGACCGCTGGAATGCGCCGGTTGATCAAGTGGGCATGCAGGGCCTGATCGACATTGGCAGGATGATGTTGCCCGACCTATCTCAGCACGAGGTCACTGCCACCTACGCTGGTTTGCGACCCGCGACCGGGTCAAAGGAGTATCAGATCAGTGCCGGGGCCCAGAAAAACTGGATCGGCGTTAATGGCATTCGCTCCACCGGGCTTACCTCGGCATTAGGCGTGGCGGCATATGTAGAAAAACTGCTGTTCCAGACCTATCCCGACATCACCAATTTTGGACCAGTGGTCGAGCCGGACTGGCCGCAAATGCCCATGCTGGCTGAGACCGAACAACGGGCTTACCAGCAGGGCGACGGCAGCGAAATTGTTTGCCATTGCGAAAGGGTGACGCGGCGCGAGATTGAGCAGGCTATGGCCAGCGATGTGCCGGCTGAATGCCTTGGTGGGCTGCGGCGACGCACCCGCGTTATGATGGGGCGCTGTAACGGATTTTATTGCAGCGCCCGTGTCGCTGAGCTGATCAAGGGTACAATATCGCCGCCCCTATCCGGAGATCAAACCCCATGAGCGGCTTTGATCATGACGTCGCCATCATCGGTGCTGGCCCCGCAGGCATTGCGGCTGCGACAGCTTTGTCCAGCGCTGGCATCAAGAAGGTAGCCATCTATGAACGCGAGGCAGATATCGGCGGTATTCCACGCCACACCCATCACCCTAGTTTTGGCCTGCTTGTATTCAAGCGCCCAATGTCGGGCCCGAATTTCATACGCGCAATTTTGGGACGGTGCCGGGATGTCAGTATGGAAACCAAATCCACAATTACAGCCATCCGGGCGGGCGGCGAGTTGGACATCGCATCGCCATCTGGAATTCGCACCGTGCGCGCGCGCCATATCATTCTGGCCACCGGTGCCCGCGAAATGCCGCGCCACGCGCGACTTGTCTCTGGTCTACGCCCAAACGGGGTAACAACGACAGGTGCATTGCAGCAATTCATCTACAGCACCAAAACGCGCCCATTCAATAACCCGGTTATCGTCGGAACCGAACTGGTCAGTTTTTCGGCCCTGTGGACCCTTCGTAGCGCTGGCATCAAGGCCGTCGCAATGATCGAAGAAAATGCACGCATCACGGCTTATCGCCCGGCGGCGCTTTTTGCCCGAATTCTAGGCGTGCCTATTCACTTTGGTGCGATAGTTTCAGATATTCGCAGCGCCGAGGCGCTGAACGAGGTTACAATTGATAGCGCGAAATCTGGGCCCCTAACAATCGCCTGTGATGGGGTGATCTTTACGGGTAAATTCACTGGCGAAAACTCAATCGCCCGCGCCAGCCATCTTGCCCTTAGTCCGCAAACCCAACTACCACAAGTGGATCAGAACTGGATAAGCTCTGATCTCGCGGTATCGGTTATTGGGAATGCCACTCATCCAGCCGATATGGGCGATCAATGCTATCAAGAAGGCCTTAAGGCTGGCCGATATGTTGCTGAATTACTTGGTGAAAGTGCCGATGCGTCCTGTGTGGTGCGAAATATCAGCCATGACAGACATATCAAAATGACCACACCAAATATTGTGCGACTGAATGGCGACGGCATGAGAATTGATATCTGTTTGCATGTCAGCAAGCCCTTTACCGGCCCGGTTTGCGTGTCCTCTGATGGCCGGATAGTATATCAGAAAACCCGTCGCTGCATGCCGGCGCGACGAATCACCCTAAAGAATATTCCAGTGGCGGCCACTGATAAGGGCTTTGAGCCAGCTATCGAAATCTCACTGGGGCGCCCAACTTAAAGCAAGTTTGTAACAGCGGCCTATCAAAACTTGTGGCCGTAACACACCAGTGGTGCATCAGGCCTTTCGCTGCTAGGTGGGAACCCAAAATTCGGTCAAGCTACCGAACTAAAATTGGAACATCATTTGGCGATCCTTAATTTTATCCTGCAACTAGCCGGTGCAACGATGCTTTTGCTGTTTGCTGTGGCGATGGTGCGCACCGGGATTGAGCGTAGTTTTGGCGCGTCTTTCCAAAGAATGCTTACCGGGCAACGGCACCTGACCGGCGCTGCTGCGGCGGGTGTTGGTCTGGCGGTTGTTTTGCAATCATCGGCTGCGGTGGCTTTGCTGGTAGCAGGTTTTTCTGGCGGTGGTGTGCTGGGTTTCAACACCGGATTGGCGATTGTTCTGGGTGGCGATCTTGGTTCGGCGTTAATTATTCAGGTTCTTAGCTTTCGATTGGATTGGCTAATTCCGCTGCTTTTGGCGGTTGGTGGTTGGCTTTTTGTCAAATCAGGTAACCGGCAGTTCCGCCAGTATGGCCGCATTTTGATGGGTGTCGCGTTCATCCTGATTTCATTGCAATTGTTGCGCCAAGCGATGGATCCCATTCGCGAAAGCGCGTTTTTACCAGCGATTGCCGATTATCTGGCCCGCGATTACCTGACCGCCTTTATCGTCGGTGCAGCACTGGCATTCACAATGCATTCCAGCGTGGCGACGGTGCTGATGGTGGTAACGCTGGTCGCGATCAATGCTATTCCGCTGGATGCCGGTATTTCGCTGGTGCTTGGTGCTACCCTTGGATCCGCCGTCATTCCGATATGGCTGACCCGTGGGATGAGCCCGACTGCGCGAAAAGTACCGATTGCAAGCGCGTTTTTACCAGCGATTGCCGATTATCTGGCCCGCGATTACCTGACCGCCTTTATCGTCGGTGCAGCACTGGCATTCACAATGCATTCCAGCGTGGCGACGGTGCTGATGGTGGTAATCTAGTGTTGCTAGTGTTGCGCGGCTGTTGGGCGCTGGCTGTGCTGTTCCTGATTAATCTGTTCCACCTATTGGATAATTTTTCGACGATCGGTGCGCAGCAAATGGTTATTTACACCCATCTTGCGTTCAATCTGTCGTTACTTTTGCTGGCCTTACTTTTCACCGGATTGATTGCGCGGACGTAAGATTTTCTAATGCCCGCGCAGGTGGCAAATACCGTTCAGGACATCAATGCGCCTGCCAGCGCGCTGGACCGCAATATCATCGACACCCAGCATCTGGCGCTGGCCAGCATCAAACGCGAGGTGCTGCGGATGGCCGAGATTGTCGAGCGGATGGCGACACCTGTTATGGAAGTTTTTGAAAGTGGTGATCTGGATGTCAATCCCGGCGTAAAAAGGAGCCATTCGCCGGAGTAAAAGTGGGCCAGTTGAGGTGCCGCGCCTTGTTGGGTGTGCTCCCCATAAAGCTAACGCGTGACAAGGCGCATGTTGGCCAAAGGCCAACATCCATCAAGTTCAGACCGGGTTCAGGCTCTGGCGTTTCGGCTCTGTTTTAGCCGAAAGCTGTCGCCGTTCATCTCCAGTATATGGACGTGGTGGGTGAGGCGATCCAGGAGCGCACCGGTGAGGCGCTCGGATCCGAATATTTCGGTCCATTCGTCGAACGGCAGATTTGAGGTGATTATTATGGAGCCGCGTTCATAGCATTGGGAGATGACTTCGAAGAGCAGCTCAGCGCCGGTTTTGCTCAAGGGGACAAAGCCCAGCTCGTCAATGATCAGAAGGTTCTGGCTGGTGAGTTGTTTTTGGAACCTCTGCAGGCGGCGTTCATCGACAGCTTCGATCAATTCGTGAACCAGTGATGCGGCGGTTATGAAGCGGACCTTGAGGCCCTTCTGGCAGGCGGCCAATCCCAGCCCCAGTGCGACATGGGTTTTACCGGTGCCACTTGGCCCCAGGGCAATGATGTTCTGGTATTTGTCGATGTATTCACAGCGCGCCAGCTCCAGCACGAGCGGCTTGTTGAGTGACGGGATCGCCTTGAAATCGAAGCTGTCCAGGCTCTTGGTGGCTGGAAACTTCGCGGCCTTGATGCGCCGCTCGATCATCCGGCGTTCCCGCTCTATCAGTTCAAGTTCGCAGAGCCGCAGTAAATACTGGACGTGATCCTTCTTCTCAGCAGCGCATTGTTGCGCAAGTTTGGAATATTCGCCCAGGAATGTCGGCAAGCGCAGTTTTTTTAGGTGATGCTGCAGCAGAACCTGCGGTGTATCGGTCATGCCGGCACCTGCGTCATCAGGCTCATATAGCTCGCGGCTTGGTGGTCTCGACCAGTGCTTTGGGCAGGTAGGGGTAGATATCGAGATCGAGCCGTGGCGGGCGCCTCTCGATCCGGCAAAGCACCAGATGCTTGACCGCATCGTAGCCGATCGCGCCCAGTTCCAGCGACTGTTTGATAGCCCCGTGGACGTGCGCCATCTCGAAGCTCTCAAGCAGCCGCAGAACCTGGACGTATTCGCGCTTGCCCTTCTTGCCCATGCGCGCTTCCAGCAACCGGTGCAGGGTGGCAAACTCCCCTGGCAGGTCCCAGCCCTGCAGCGGTGCCGCCTGGTCCAGCGCGCCAACCTTCTGTTCCAGCAGCGGCAGGAAGTGCATCGGATCGAAGACCATATCAGCCTTCTCATAGGACCGTTGGTGGCGGGCGATCACCTCGGCGCCGCAGCCGATGACGACCTCGTGGACATAGCCGCGGACCTGAACCTCGTGATGAGCGCAGGCGACCGGCACCGAGTAATCGTTGTTGCGATAGCGGACCATCGAGATCGACGTCGCCCGCGTGCTGACTTTCTCGCAGGCATCGTAGGGTACAGGCGGCAGCGCCATCAGGGCGTCGAGGTCGCGCATCAGCCGCTCGCCGATAGTCTCGGAATGACCCCGCAGAACCTCATCCTGACGTTTGAGGCATTGCTCCTCCAGCCGGACGTTCAGGTCATCGAAACTGTCGAAGCGCGGCATCGGCACCAGGAAGTTCCGCCGGCCATAACCGATTGTGCCTTCGACATTACCCTTGTCGTTGCCCTTGTCGTTGCCCTTGCCAGGACGGCCGAACCTGTCTTCGAACAGGTAATGCGACTGCAACTCAGCAAAGGTTCTGGTTCGTTGCCGTTTTCCGTCCCCGAGAATCCGTGCCACCGCGATCGTGGTGTTGTCGTAGAGCCCTGACAGCGGCACGCCTCCGAAGAACGCAAAGGCGGAGACATGGCCATCGCAAAAGGCCTCGGTTGTCTCCGCCGGATAGGCCTTGATGAAGAACGCGTCCGAGTGCGGCAGAGACATTGCAAAGTAGGGCAGCTTGCGCACGACCCCGCCAATCTCGCCAAGCGCCTCACCAAAATCAACCTGGGCGTGGCCTGGCGCGTGCGACAGCGGCACGAACACTTCCCGAGTCCGGCGTTTCTTCTCGCGAACATAGTCGGTCACAATCGTGATCCCGCCGGTGAAGCCATGTTCATCACGCAGACGCTCATATATCCGCTTCGACGTATGCCGCTGCTTCTTGAGCCGCGACTTATCCTCTTCCAATATCTGGTTGATGAGCGGAATGAACGGGTCAAGCTTTGGACGGGCTGGTGGCCCATTCCTGCGATACCCCGGTGGCACCGCATGCTTCAGAATTTTTGACACAGTCTTGCGGTCTATCCCGAAATGACCGGCCGCCGCCCGCTCACTCATCCCACCGACATGACACGCACGCCGAACCCGGCTGTACAATTCCACAGAATACATCTCCCCGCCCTCAGCTCGTTTGCCTCAGGCGTCAGAATGGCGGAGTTTTACTCCGCGACAGTCAGATTATTCGACCGTTTCTGTGGTCCAGTATTGCTCAGGGATTCACAGTCGCAGAGCGCACGGTGGGTCGAAACTGGATGGTCCGGCGGTTCGAGATCAACATCAGGAAGTCTGATTACGCAGCCTTCCGAAGCTGGCAGTCTGCCACCGGCGACAGTTTTCCGGCCAACGAACACGCCCAAGAAACTCCGCACACGCCGTCTCCGACACGAACCACGCGTGACTTTGCGGATCGGGAGGACGGCACAACCAGATCGGTCCGGGTGCAGGGCGGCGCGGAGAGCCTGGAACTGGAAACCGAGAATGCCGGCCTGCTCGGCGGCGAATTTTACTACACGGCCCGGATTGCGGTCGAGGGCTTCGAGTGATGGCGCGCGCCAGTGAATATCTTCCGCTGGCCCTGGGTCGCGCGGTGGCTTCGGTCTTCCCCGGCCAAGGCAGGTTCCCGATGATCCCGACACGTGGCCCGGTGCACAGCTCACGCGGATCTCTGGCAAAACGCCGCTGGCGCAGGCAATCCGCTATGCCATCACCCGCATCAAACGGCTCAGGCCCTGTCTTGATCACGGCTTGCTGGAGATAGACACGGATGTTGTTGAACAGCCCCTTTCTCAGATTTTTTGGGTCTTTGGTGGCTTTTCTCGCCACGCCTCGACCATCTTTGCATAGGAAGCCTCGGCATTGGCAACCAGTTCCATTTCTCGATGTCGAAGTTCCTTGATCCAGTAATCACGCCCAGGACCGGCTTTCCCGTAGGCTTTAGGGGCTCCGGCGCGTAATTCTAATTTGCGCATCTTCATTGCGACAAATGCCGGACGTGCCCACTGGTAAGGGGCGTCCTTGGTGAGGAGATGCCAGATCAGGGTTGCAATTTTGCGCGCAGTGGCAACCGCCGCAACATTGGCGCCCTTTCGATCTTTGATACGCAAAAAGAACGCACGCAAAGGACCGGGGACTGAAGCGGCACCCCATGCGGCCTCAACCAGCATCGTTCGAGCGGTTGCATTTCCCTGTTTGGTGATCCTACCGTGGATGGCCTCGCGGGCGCCGGATTGGCGTACCCTCGGCGTTAAACCAAAGTAACTGGCAAGCTTCCCAGGGGTGGCGAACCGGCTGATATCCCCGATCGATGCTATCACGGCGGCAGCAATTACGGAGCTAATGCCAGCCACGGCCATCAGTTTACGCATCTGCGGATCGTCAAGAGAGATGTGGATCAGATCGCGCTCAAGCGTCTCCAACCGCCCAGCCAACCAATCCAACTCATCGAGATGCCGCTCAAGAAGATCGCGTTCGGTTTTTGGCAGAGGGGCCTTGGCCAACCAACGTCGCCCACCTTTCCCGAACAGATGGCCTGCGTATTTTGGGATTAGGTTGGCGTGCAGGACTGCCTGAACGCGACTTTTGGATCGTCGGATAGAGCGCACCACCGCTGCGGAGAGTGTCCGTCCTTCTGTGTATGACTGATTTGGCCCATGCTTCCAAACTGAAGGAGCATGACGACAATGACGATTTCCAAGGAACTACTGGACGAGCTGCTTAGCGGCGTTGAACGGCCTGAGGATTTGCTCGGCGACAAGGGCCTGATGAAGGAACTCAAGGTTCGGCTGATGGAACGAATGCTGGGCGCTGAACTTACCGAGCATCTGGGCTATGAACCGCATGGTGAGCCTGCAAGCCAGCAATCCAACCGACGCAATGGGGCGGCGCGCAAGGTGCTGAAGGGCAATGACGGCGCAGTGCCAATTGACATCCCGCGTGACAGGGACGGAAGTTTCGAGCCGGAGTTGATCCAGAAAGGCCAGACCCGGATCGACGGGATGGATGACAAGATCATCGGGCTTTATGCGGCGGGTCTGTCCACCCGCGATATCCGCGCCCATCTTGAAGAGGTTTATGGCCTGCGCGTTTCTGCCGATCTGATCAGCCGTGTCACCGATGCGGTTCTGGAGGAGGTTTCAGACTGGCAAAACCGGGCTTTGGAGCCGGTCTATCCCATCGTTTTCCTAGATGCCCTGCGGGTCAAAATCCGCGATGCGGAAAGCCGCCAGGTTAAGAACAAGGCCGTTTATGTGGCTCTGGGCGTCACCCCTGAGGGTGAACGTGAGGTTCCGGGGCTTTGGATTGCCAACAACGAGGGAGCCAAATTCTGGCTGTCGGTCATGAACAATCTGAAGAACAGGGGCCTGGAGGATATCCTGATTGCCGTCGTTGATGGTCGGAGACCTCAAGGGCTTCCCTGACGCCATCAACGCAGCTTTCCCCGATTACGACGGTTCAAACCTGTATCGTGCACCTTGTGCGCCATTCCCTGAACTTCTGCGGCTGGAAGGATCGCAAGGCTGTCGCCAAAGATCTGAAGCTGATTTATCAGGCCGTAGATGACGGGGAAGCCGCCAAAGCCCTTGATGATTTTGAAGCCGAATGGGACGACAAATATCCTTCAATCGCCCCAAGCTGGCGGCGAGCATGGCAGGAGGTCATACCGTTCTTTGCCTTCCCGCCAGCGGTGCGCAAGATCATCTACACCACCAACGCCATCGAAAGCCTGAACCGGGTGATCCGGAAAACCACCAAAACCCGTGGCAGCTTTCCAACCGATGCCGCCGCCACCAAGCTGATCTATCTGGCCATCCGCAATTTCGAAAAGGCGGGTCGCTGCGTCAGAGAATGGGTTGCCGCCCGAAACCAGTTCGCTATTCTCTACCCAGAACGGTTCAACAAATGACCCGTTTTAACTGCATGGGCTGAGCGCCATACACAGAGTTTCAGATACTCCCCCGCTGCGCGCTCTGAAACAAGTCGCCTTAGTGCAAGCGTCTCGTCATCCGCCGCCCACACCTCAGGCAGGAACCCTGCTGCGTGAAGTTGGGCTAGGATTTTTGCGTCTACCTTGTCGGTCTTCACCCGGGCATGGGCGATTGCCTTCACCTGTAGTGGATTGGCGATCACCACCCGCGCCACGAACGGCGTCAGAAGCCGGACGATCGTTGCGGTGTTTCCCGTGGCCTCCAGAACCACCTCGTCATCTGCTCGCAGACTGCGCCCGAATTCCACGACCGCATCATGCTCCATATCGACCTTGAAACTGTCTGTTATTTGGCCATCATCACAGATCGCGACTTGCGCGAAACTTCGATGGACGTCCATTCCTATTGATCTCATCATATGTACTCCTTCTCGTTGTTAAAGGAGTGCACGGGCTCGTAAGACAATTACGGATACGCGCTCGCGGCGCACACGGGCTGGTCGTAGGGGCGGCCAGATAACAACACGAGCTCGCAGCTCATTGTCTAGTCGGCCTGCCCGCTTCTTCGCACTCCGACGCCCCGATCCCGCGAAACCTGTCTAACATGACATTTGAAAAACAGGGGCGGAAATCGAAGCGCCGAAGTCAGCATGCCCGATAACAACACCGCCGAACGCGCCATGAAGCCCGTCGCCATAGGCCGCAAGAACCGGCTCTTTGTCGGGTCCGGGCGTGGCGGCCGATCAGCGGCCATTGCCTGCACGCTGATTGAGACAGCCAGGCTGAACGGCGTTGACCCTCAGGGCTGGCTCACAGATGTTCCGAGCCGCATCGCCGATCACAGGATCACCCGCATCGATGAACTTTTGCCCTGGTGTTACGCTGCCCCGGCAGCGCAACAGCGACCAGCTTATCCTCGCCAGAGCACCTTCACCGGACGGTCACTGTATTCTGTGGATATTTATAATCGTGTACACTGCTCGGGAAGCAGCGCGTTATTTCAATAAAGATCGCAAAACGATTGCCAAAATGCTGAAACACGCGCTTCCGCCTGGCTATCGGCGCACCGGGCTTCCCAATCGCCCGTCTCCTGGTCCCTATATCGGTATCATCGATGAGATTTTGAGCACAGATAAAGCGGAATTTCTAATTTAAGGTCTTGCCAATCTCTCCCCAAGACCTCTGCATAAATCAGGATGCCCCCTGGATCAGGATTTTGGTATCGTGAGATCATTGTAATTCGGGAGATGGTATGGGCCTGTTTTTGCGTGAGACATCGGATCGGATTGGCCGCGATGATCCGCTGTTCAGGATTGATGCTCTTTTGGATTGGGGAGCGTTTTCCACACTCCTGAAGTGCGTTGGGTCAGGAAAGGTCGAAAGGGCACATTAGGTTACAGAGGCTTTGCCCGGAAGATCGCGGACGAGTTGAAGGCCCGCCCGGAAGCCCCGGTCGATCGGGAGCCTGTGCCCGCCGGGGTCATTGTCCGGCGGGTTCCGGAAGCGGGCGCAGGGCCGCTGAAGGCAGCATAGCCGTTACCTGAAGCGGGCCTCATTCAGCCGCCAGTAAACATCGGTCCCCTTCAGAGGGGAATCTTCGGGGATGAGTTCGAACGGTGTGAGGCCGTCCCCGTCGCGCGCGTTGGGGTCCGCGCCCGCGTTGACGAGTGCCGTGACGGTCTCCGGTGTCTTGCTCTGTGCCGCCGCCAAGTGCAGCGGTGTGAGGCCGACCTCATTGCGCGCGTTGGGGTCCGCGCCCGCGTTGACGAGTGCCGTGACGGTCTCCGATGTCTCGCTGAATGCCGCCGCCCGGTGCAGCGGTGTGAGGCCGTCCCCGGTGCGTGCGTTTGGGTCCGCGCCCGCGTTGACGAGTGCCGTGACGGTCTCCGGTGTCTGGCTGAATTCCGCCGCTACGTGCAGCGGGGTGAAGCCGACCCCGTCGCGTGCGTTGGGGTCCGCGCCGACGTTGACGAGTGCCGTGACGGTCTCCGGTGTCTCGCTGAGTGCCGTCGCCCGGTGCAGCGGGGTGAGGCCGTTCCCGTCGCGTGCGTTGGGGTCCGCGCCCGCGTTGACGAGTGCCGGGACGGTCTCCGGTGTCTCGCTGAATTCCGCCGCTACGTGCAGCGGGGTGAGGCCGGCCCCGTCGCGTGCGTTGGGGTCCGCGCCCGCGTTGACGAGGGCCGGGACGATCTCCGGTGTCTTGCTGAATGCCGCCGCCAAGTGCAGCGGTGTGAGGCCGCCCCCGTCGCGTGCGTTGGGGTCCGCGCCCGCGTTGACGAGTGCCGTGACGGTCTCCGGTGTCTCGCTGAATGCCGCCGCTGCGTGCAGCGGTGTGAGGCCGTCCCCGGTGCGCGCGTTTGGGTCCGCGCCCGCGTTGACGAGTGCCGTGACGGTCTCCGGTGTCTCGCTCTGTGCCGCCGCCCGGTGCAGCGGTGTGAGGCCGTCCCCGTCGCGTGCGTTGAGGTCCGCGCCGACGTTGACGAGGGCCGTGATGACCTCCGGTGTCTGGCTGCCTGCCGCCGCCCGGTGCAGCGGGGTGAAGCCGTACTCGTCGCGCGCGTTGGGGTCCGCGCCGGCGTTGACGAGGGCCGTGACGATCTCCGGTGTCTGGCTCTGTGCCGCCGCCCGGTGCAGCGGTGTGAGGCCGTCCCCGTCGCGCGCGTTGGGGTCCGCGCCGACGTTGACGAGGGCCGTGATGACCTCCGGTGTCTGGCTGAATGCCGCCGCCCGGTGCAGCGGTGTGAGGCCGAACTCGTCGCGCGCGTTGGGGTCCGCGCCGGCGCCCAGACAGTCCTGAACAGTGGCGGCAGTTGCAGCTTCAAAAAACGCCGGTGTGGGCCAATCGTCGCATCCGACCTGAGCGGCAAGGGGCGATATGACACCCAGTGTGAAAAGCCCGGATACGGCGAGGAGCGCCAGATGTGAACGGAACATAATGCGTTTCCTACATAGCTTTACGGACGGCATAGCAACCCGAAGGTCGTTCTCGATTACGTGGCATCAGCCAGACCGGGGCGGCACTCTGTCCCGATGCGACCGTAGAACCGGTCCACCCGCGAAGCAAGATGGACATGTCGCTAGAGCACTGTCCATTCAAGCAGAGACGATATGGGGTTCCCGGGAGGCTCGGTTTCCGATTCACACTGATCACCGTCAGGAGGTCGGTATGAATGGGAAGACCACTTTCGAATGATCCGGGGCGCCGGGTGATTTCTGCGGTTGAAGAGGGTTCTTCGGCGAGCGCGGCTGCTCGCCCCCGACAGTCTGGACCCTTGTCTGACGTCAACGCCTGTGGGACAGATTTTAGGTTTAGCATCAGGAGGATTTCTGGTTCATCGCAACCGTCAAGGAGTGAAGATGAACAAGAAATCCGGAACCAGCAAAGCCTCGGCTGACAGGCTGGTCAAAACCATTCGCCGCAAGACCCGGCAAACCTATTCGGCTGAGGAGAAGATCCGCATTGTTTTAGCGGGTCTTCGCGGCGAGGAAAGCATCTCGGCGTTGTGCCGTCGTGAAGGCATCTCAGAGAGCCTGTATTACAGTTGGTCGAAGGAATTTCTGGAAGCGGGCAAACGCCGCTTGTCTGGCGATACGGCACGTCAGGCGACGTCGCCTGAGGTGAAGGAGT
This sequence comes from Paracoccaceae bacterium, assembly GCA_965237505.1. Classification (GTDB taxonomy): domain Bacteria; phylum Pseudomonadota; class Alphaproteobacteria; order Rhodobacterales; family Rhodobacteraceae; genus NVTR01. Next base: position 900,391 of record CBDEFR010000009.1, read on the forward strand.
TGCGATCCGAGGCGATGGCTTTGAAAGAATGCGTCGCCGATCTGACCCTGGAAAACCGTCTGCTCAAAAAAAGCATGACCGGGGCTGGCGAGCTCAACGAATGAGGTACCCCGCGTCTGAAAAACTGGAAATCATCCGCACCGTTGAGGGCTCCCATCTGCCCGCGAAGCAGACCCTCGATATGCTGGGCATTCCGCGCACCACATTCTACCGATGGTATGACCGCTACGTCGAAGGTGGCTTTGATGCCCTGGCGGATCGTTCACCTTGCCCGAAGTCTGTCTGGAACCGTATTCCGCAGGCCAGGCGGGATGATCTGATCGAGTTCGCGCTGGAACATGAGGCCCTGACGACACGCGAGCTGGCGGTCAAATATACCGACGAGAAGCGGTATTTTATCTCTGAATCATCGGCTTACCGCTTTCTGAAGGAAGCTGATCTGATCACCGCGCCGGAGTACGTGGTGATCAAGGCTGCCGACGAGTTCACGGACAAAACCACCGCCATCAACCAGATGTGGCAGACCGATTTCACCTACTTCAAGATCATCGGCTGGGGCTGGTATTATCTCAGCACGATCCTGGACGACTACAGCCGCTATATCATCGCCTGGAAACTCTGCACCAACATGCGGGCCGAGGACGTGACTGCCACGATCGAACTGGCCCTGGCGGCGTCAGGTTGTGATCAGGCGGTTGTGCGGCACAGGCCACGCCTGCTGAGCGACAACGGGTCCTGTTACATCTCCGGTGATTTGGCCGAATGGCTGGAAGATCACAAGATGGACCACGTTCGGGGTGCGCCGTTCCATCCGCAGACCCAGGGCAAGATCGAGCGCTGGCATCAAACCATGAAGAACCGGGTTCTGCTGGAAAACTACTATCTGCCTGGCGATCTCGAACATCAGATCGGGGCCTTCGTCGATTACTACAACAACGAGCGCTACCACGAGAGCCTGAACAACGTCACACCCGCCGACGTCTATTTTGGGCGCGACAAAGCCATCATCAGAGAAAGGGAAAAAATCAAGAAACTGACAATCCAAAACCGCCGCTTGCAACATCAAAAACAGGCGGCATAATCAATCACGCAAACGAACCAGAGCCTCCAATACTCAAACCGCTCTGATGTCCCATTTTATATGACGACGGACACCGCGCCCTCATTGCATTTCTTTTTCTTACCGGATCTCGGGAAGGTGCTGCGATTACGCTCAGGATAGGGCATGTAGACCTTGCAAACGCCTGCGTTCATTTTGACGCCAAATTAGTAAACACCAAATTCGGTAAAAGGCTTACAACCGCATTTTTCCCAATCGGCGAAGAGGTCGAACTGATCGTTAGGAGTTGGATTTCAGAATTGAGGACCGAGCACCTATATTCAGAGAGTGATCCGCTGTTTCCCAAAACCAAAGTTGGCATTTGTCAATCCCGGAGTAAAAAGGGTCAATGTCCCGGTGCAAAACTGGACACCTGGTTTGATTTAGGTGCGCACCCTGGTGCGTGTGCTTTCCAAATAGCTGATGCGTGCCAGGGTGCGTTGGCCGCAGGCCAACCTTTTCGCAGTTTTGGTATTTTCAGGATTACGGTTTGGCGATTTTGCTCTGGCGCAACCGGTAGCTTTCGCCGTTCATCTCGAGGATATGGACGTGGTGGGTTAGGCGATCGAGAATGGCGCCTGTGCGGCGTTCTGCGCCGAAGACCTCGGTCCATTCATCGAACGGCAGGTTGGATGTGATGATGATGGAGCCACGTTCGTAGCGCTGCGAGATGATCTCGAAGAGAAGCTCGGCCCCGGTCTTGCTCAGTGGCACAAAACCCAGTTCATCAATGATCAGCAGGTCCTGGCTGACCAGTTGTTTCTGCAAGCGCTGCAGGCGGCGTTCGTCGACGGCCTCGATGAGTTCATGGACGAGAGCAGCGGCAGTGGTGAAGCGTATTTTCCTGCCCTTCTGGCAGGCCGCCAGACCCAATCCCAGGGCGATATGGGTTTTACCTGTGCCGCTTGGCCCCAATGCGATGATATTGGCGCGCCGGTCTATGAACTCACCGCGGGCCAGTTGCATGGTCAGGACCTTGTTCAGCGACGGGATGACTTTGAAGTTGAAGCTGTCCAGGCTTTTGGTCGCCGGGAACTTTGCGGCCTTGATCCTGCGCTCGATCATCCGGCGTTCGCGCTCGATCAGTTCCAACTCGCAAAGCCGCAGCAGGTAGTTGATGTGATCCTTGTTCTCCACTGCGCATTGCCGGGCCTGTTTGGCATATTCGCTGTGGAAGGTCGGCAGCCGGAGCTTCTTGAGGTGGTGCTGCAGCAGAACCTGCGGGGTGTCGGTCATGCCGGCGCCTGCGCCATCAGGCTCATGTAACTGGCAGGATCTGTGGTCTCGACCTGCGCCCTTGGAAGGTACGGGTAAATCTCCAGATCGAGCCGGGGTGGGCGTTTCTCGATCCGGCAGAGGACGAGATGCTTCACTGCATCGTAGCCGATGGCCCCAAGTTCCAGTGACTGCCTGATGGCGCCGTGAACATGGCCCATCTCGAAAGTCTCCAGCAGCCGCAGAACCTGGACGTATTCGCGCTTGCCCTTCTTTCCCATGCGCGCTTCCAGCAGCCGGTGCAGGGTGGCGAACTCCCCGGGCAGGTCCCAGCCCTGCAACGGAGCCGCCTGATCAAGCGCGCCGACCTTCTGTTCCAGCAGCGGCAGGAAGTGCATCGGATCGAAGACCATGTCCGCTTTTTCGTAGGACCGCTTGTGGCAGGCGATGATTTCCGTGCCGCAGCCGATGATGACCTCGTGGACATAGCCGCGAACCTGGACCTCGTGATGGGCGTATGCGACCGGCACGGAATAGTCGTTGTTGCGATAGCGGACCATCGAGATCGACGTCGCCCGGGTGCTGACCTTCTCGCAGGCGTCATAGGGCGTCAGGGGTAGTGTCATCAGCGCATCAAGATCACGCATCAGCCGCTCGCCGATAGTCTCGGAATGACCTCGCAATACTTCGTCCTGCCGTTTGAGGCATTGCTCCTCCAGCCGGGCGTTCAGATCATCGAAACTGTCGAAGCGCGGCATCGGCACCAGGAAGTTCCGCCGGCCATAACCGATTGTGCCTTCGACACTACCCTTGTCATTGCCCTTGCCAGGACGGCCGAACCGGTCCTCAAAGAGATAGTGCGACTGCAACTCCGAGAAAGTTCTGGTGCGTTGCCGGGTTCCGTCCCCGAGGATCCGCGCCACCGCGATCGTGGTGTTGTCGTAGAGCCCTGACAGCGGCACGCCTCCGAAGAAGGCAAAGGCGGAGACATGGCCATCACAAAAGGCCTCGGTTGTCTCCGCCGGATAGGCCTTGATGAAGAACGCGTCCGAGTGCGGCAGAGACATTGCAAAGTAGTGCAGCTTGCGCACGACCCCGCCAATCTCGCCAAGCGCCTCACCAAAATCAACCTGGGCGTGGCCCGGCGCGTGGCTCAGCGAGACTGTCCGATCTTCTGTGTATGAGTAATTTGGTCCATGCTTCACCAATGAAGGAGCATGATGACAATGACGATTTCCAAGGAACTACTGGACGAGTTGCTTAACGGCGTTGAACGGCCCGAAGATTTGCTGGGCGACAAAGGCCTGATGAAGGAGCTGAAAGTCCGGCTGATGGAGCGGATGCTGGGCGCCGAGTTGACTGAGCACCTGGGCTATGAGCCGCACGGGGAGCCTGCCAGCCAGCAATCCAACCGCCGGAACGGGGCCACTCGCAAGGTGCTGAAGGGCAATGACGGGGCGGTGCCGATTGACATCCCGCGCGACCGAGCTGGTAGTTTTGAGCCGGAACTGATCCAGAAAGGCCAGACCCGGATCGACGGGATGGACGACAAGATCATCGGGCTTTATGCCGCCGGTCTGTCGACCCGTGATATCCGTGCCCACCTTGAAGAGGTCTACGGCCTGCGGATTTCAGCGGACCTTATCAGCCGCGTGACGGACGCAGTTTTGGAGGAGGTTTCAGACTGGCAAAACCGGGCTCTGGAGCCAGTATATCCTCTCGTATTCCTTGATGCCCTTCGGGTCAAAATTCGCGACGCTGAGAGCCGCCAGGTCAAAAACAAGGCCGTTTATGTAGCTCTGGGGGTCACGCCAGAAGGCGAGCGGGAGGTTCTGGGCTTGTGGATTGCCAATAATGAGGGTGCCAAATTCTGGCTTTCAATCATGAATAATCTGAAGAACAGAGGCGTTGAGGATATCCTGATTGCCGTCGTGGACGGTCTCAAGGGGTTCCCTGACGCGATCAACGCGGCCTTCCCTGATACTACCGTGCAAACCTGTATCGTGCATCTCGTGCGCCATTCCCTGAACTTCTGCGGCTGGAAAGATCGCAAAGTCGTGGCCAAAAGCCTGAAGCGGATTTATCAGGCCACAGATGATGCCGAGGCCGCGAAAGCCCTTGATGATTTCGAGACCGAATGGGGCTCAAAATACCCCTCGATCGCCCCAAGCTGGCGGCGGGCCTGGCAGGAGGTCATCCCGTTCTTTGCCTTCCCGCCAGCGGTGCGCAAAATCATCTATACGACGAATGCGATTGAAAGCCTCAACAGAGTGATCCGAAAAACCACCAAAACGCGCGGTAGCTTTCCAACGGATGACGCGGCAACCAAACTGATTTACCTGGCCATCCGCAATTTTGAAAAGTCGGGCCGGTGCGTCAGGGAATGGGTTGCGGCAAGAAACCAGTTCGCTATCCTATACCCCGAGCGGTTCAACAAATGACCCGTTTAAACCGCATGGGCCAAACCCCATACACAGAGTTTCGGATACTCCCGGCTCAGCGGCACGAACACCTCCCGCGTCCGCCGCTTCCGCTCACGCACATAGTCCGTGACGATGGTGATGCCGTCGACGAAGCCATGTTCATCACGCAGACGCTCATATATCCGCTTCGACGTATGCCGCTGCTTCTTGAGCCGCGACTTATCCTCTTCCAATATCTGGTTGATGAGCGGAATGAACGGGTCAAGCATTGGACGGGCTGGTGGCCCATTCCTGCGATACCCCGGTGGCACCGCATGCTTCAGAATTTTTGACACAGTCTTGCGATCAATCCCAAAATGTCGGGCCGCCGCACTCTTGCTCATCCCATCCACATGGCACGCACGGCGTACCCGACTATACAGTTCCACAGAATACATCTCCCCGCCCTCAGCTCGTTTGCTTCAGGCTTCAAGGTGCGGAATTTTGTTCCGCGACGGTCAGATCATCCGACCGATTCCGTGGGTATTTTGTCTCCGGGATTCACAGACCAAAGTGCCAAGTCCCGCACCGGTAGCTCAACCAGGAAGCGCCGGTGCCACTTCGCACCCATTTTCTGATCCACCAGCCCACCTCTGCTAACACTGGCATCGATTGCATAGACAAACGCGGCGATCTCAATCAGATCAATAGTTTGTCTGGAAGGGAGGTGACCAGGCTTTGACGCAGGCTGCTAATTCTCAGGTTTATACCTTTGGTCTTACCGTCGATTTCAAAGCGTAGCTGTTCATCACCGCTGCGCCGTGCAAGCGGTGTCAGGCATTTGACTCGATGCTCAGGCGGTTTCGCGACGCCGCCCAAGTTCGGACCTCATTTTCTTGAACGCATAGCGCGTAAACCTGTTGATCGCGCTCTGGCTTAGGTTTTGTTCCCTCCAAACAGTCTTTCCGTACCAACCACCCGCAAAATCTTCGACAATACGCGATGCTTCAAAGGTGTGCCGTGACAGGGCACGCTCAAACTCCACTCGCTCGGCATCACCCGCAAATCGTTTGCCAGCGCCCGTGTGATTGGCCAGTTCTCGGCTGAGATAGTAGTCCAGCGACTTGTACGACAGCCTCGCAAAGAAATCGCGCGCTAGGTGGGCAAACTGCTGGCCACTTGCAAATGATGCCAGAGCTTGGCGTATCTCTTGGGGCGACGGTTCGAAAAGAGTTGGCAGCTTGTCTCGAAGTTGCACCGACAAGCTTTCTAGAAGTGCAGCGCGCGCCAGTTCTCCGGCATCTGAAGAACGTCCCACTTTGAATGCATGTTCATCAATGGAGTGGCTCAACCCCGCCAGCAGCGCAGATACCGAGCCAAGGACATCATCCCCAGCCCCCAACTCCTTCAAAGCCACTTCAAACCCCGGTGCGCGGGCCAGCAACGGTAACTGAACAAGCAGGCCCGTTACAAATTGGAAGGATGGATCGTCCGAGGCCCGACCAAGGTTCAATTCAGAGGCCCGTGCGGCAGCCTCGGCTACCGCCTCCAGAGACGCATCTGAATCTAACAACCCAATGACGTCGCGCCACTTTTTTGACTGCGACAAGGTTCCGAGCCTAGTATGGCCCATGGCGTTCTCCCAATATCAAATCAGGGTGCCGTTTGAGGCGCCTCAGGTAAAGGGAAATGGGGGAAAAACACCGCACAATGCTTACCCGGCGCTTACCTGAGTAATGCAGTGGCAAATCGGTACGCATCTAAGTTGTTGAAAGGATTGGCTCCGGCGGTAGGATTCGAACCTACGACCAATTGATTAACAGTCAACTGCTCTACCGCTGAGCTACGCCGGAATACCGAAGGCGGATATAGCAAGCGTCCGGTTCTTCGTCCAGAGAGAATTGGCGCGACACCGGCATGACATTTGCGGCCGTCAGATCAGTGAATATCTCGCCGAAAAGGCAATTTCCGGCGTTGCTGCAACGCGGGATTTAAGAACAAGATCAATGAGGTGCGCGAATACGTTGCGCTCGGCTGCGCGACGTAAGCCAGGCCGCACACCGGTGTAAATGCGCACCGTAAGTTCGGCGATTTCGCTTGGGCCGCGTGCAAGCGCTTGCAGGATGGCAGCTTCGCGCTGGCGGCGGTGAGCAAGCAGCCAGTTGGTGCGGCCCGCCGGATCATCAATTGGCGCCCCGTGCCCCGGATAAAATACCCGGTCGCGTCTGCCGGCAAGCAATTCGGTTGAGGCCATAAAAGCTGTCAGGTCGCAATCAGGCGGCGACACCAGGGTCGAGGCCCAGCCCATGATGTGGTCGCCGGTAAAAACCGCGTCGTTCCAGGCAAATGACAAGTGGTTGCCGAAATGGCCCGGCGTCCAAAGCACGCGCATAGTCCAGTCGCTGGCCGATATGACCTGCCCGTCAGACAAGACCTCGTCAGGCACAAATCTCTGATCCACGCCTTCGCCGCCGCCAATCTGCCCGCCTGCGGCCAGCCGGACCATCACCGCGCTGCGGCCTGCCAAACTGTCGCCGAACGCCAGCACCGGCGCGCCGGTTGCTTTTGCCAGTGGCCGGGCAAGTGAGGAGTGATCTGTGTGTGAATGGGTAGCCAGAATATGGCTGACCTGTTCGCCAGGGCCAAGGGCAGCAAGGATCGACTGCAAGTGGTTCGGATCATTCGGACCAGGGTCGATGATCGTCACGCGGCCTTCGCCAACGATATAGGTGTTGGTGCCCCAGTGGGTCATCGGCGATGGATTTCCGGCCAGCACCCGGCGCAATCCCAGTTCCAGTGATTCCACCGCTTCGGGCCGTATAAGGGTCATATTCGCTTTCTTCTGCCGCGTTCTAAGGCTACCAATACGCTATGAAATTCAATTGGCTCAAACGATATCTGCCGCGCGGGCTTTACGGCCGGGCGGCGCTGATCCTTTTGGTGCCGATTATTACGTTGCAGCTTTTGGTTTCGGTTGTCTTTATTCAGCGCCATTTCGAGGACGTGACCCAACAAATGACCCGCAGCCTGGCGCTCGATCTGAGGCTGCTACTTGAAGAGATCAACACCGCCGAAACCCTGGCAGAAGCCACGGCGCGAATTGCACGCCTGTCGGGGCCGTTGCAACTCGACGTGACGCTGCCAGTCCGCACTAGAGATCAAAATGACACGCGCGTCTTTTATGACCTTTCGGGTCGGATTGTTATCGCAACGCTGCGCGAGCGCGTCAGCGCAGTGATTGCAGTAGATCTTGCCGCAGATATTCGCCGCGTGAATCTATGGACAGATACCAGCTTTGGTGTGGCAGAAATTGTCATCGACCGCAGACGAGTTTCTGCGTCAAACCCGCACCAGTTTCTTGTGTTGATGGGTTTTTTCGGCGCGCTCTTGACATTGGTGGCCTACTTTTTTCTGCGCAACCAATTGCGCCCGATCCGCCGGCTTGCCCACGCAGCAGAGGCCTTTGGCAAAGGTTATGTCGTGGACTATCGGCCATCTGGCGCCACCGAAGTGCGCTCGGCCGGCAACGCCTTTCTGGACATGAGAGGGCGTATCGAGCGGCAGATTGAACAACGCACACTGATGCTGTCCGGAGTCAGCCATGATTTGCGGACCCCGATAACCCGGTTGAAACTGGGCCTTTCGATGACCGAGAAGACGCCTGAAACGCAAGCTTTGCAACGTGATGTTGAAGATATGAAACGTCTGCTGGACGAGTTCCTTGCCTTTGCGCGTGCCGACGCGCTGGATGATCCAACCATGACAGACCCGGTTGCTTTGGTCAGGGCGGTCGTGGACCGGCGCAAAGATGCAGACGGGACGGTGAAAATCGGTGTTGTCCAGGGTGATGGCAGCGCGATGATACGGCCTATGGCGATAGAACGCGCGCTGGACAATTTGATCGGCAACGCGCTGCAGTATGGCCGGAAAGCTGTGGTCGGCGTGGTGATGTCTAAACGCGCGATAAAAATATCGGTGCAGGATGACGGGCCTGGCATACCGCCCGATCTGCGGCAAAAGGCGCTAAAGCCTTTCGTCCGGCTGGACACGGCTCGGAACCAGGACCGGGGGTCGGGTGTCGGATTGGGTCTGGCGATTGCCCACGATATTGCCCGGCGTCACGGTGGCGCGCTCAGGCTTGGCGAAAGTCAGGACCTGGGCGGGCTCTTGGTGGATTTGGTGCTGCCGCGGTAGCGACAATTGGCTGGTGTAAAAGCGCTGAAATTCAACGCGGAATCCGATCTGTTCGTCGGTCGCTTGGTAGGCCCGGAGGGACTCGAACCCCCAACCAAAGCGTTATGAGCGCTCTGCTCTAACCAATTGAGCTACGGGCCCGGCCTTGGCCACTGACTATCAGACCCGACTGGCCGGTCAAGCGTTGCTGCGGCGCCGTGGACTCTGGCTGTATCATGGGCTATCGGGACGCCAACAAAGTCGGGGAACAGCGTGACTGCAGCCAAGAACGGTCTGACCTATGCCCAGAGCGGTGTGGACATCGATGCAGGCAACGCGCTGGTTAAGCGGATCACGCCCGCCGCGCAGCGCGCGATGCGCCCCGGGGTGATGAGCGGACTTGGCGGGTTTGGGGCGCTTTTTGACCTGAAGGCCGTCGGCTTTGAAGACCCGGTTCTGGTGGCTGCGACCGATGGTGTTGGCACCAAGCTGCGCATCGCAATTGACACTGGCGAGGTTGACACAATCGGCATCGATCTGGTTGCAATGTGCGTCAACGATCTGGTGTGTCAGGGTGCTGAGCCGCTGTTTTTCCTGGATTATTTCGCGACTGGCAAGCTGGATGTTGATCAGGCCGCCAGAATTATTGCGGGCATTGCCGAGGGCTGCGCGCAGTGCGGCTGCGCGCTGGTCGGTGGCGAAACGGCGGAAATGCCTGGCATGTACGGGTTTGGAGAATTTGATCTTGCCGGATTTGCGGTCGGTGCGATCGAGCGCGGTGCGACGCTGCCCGACGGCGTTGTTAAGGGCGACATGCTGATTGGTCTCGGCTCTGACGGATTGCATTCCAACGGCTTTTCGCTGGTGCGCAGAGTGGTAGAGCTTGCGGGGCTTGGATGGGACGCCAAATGTCCGTTTGGCGGCGACACACTTGGCCATGCAATGCTCACACCGACCCGGCTGTATGTGACCGCAGCGCTTGCGGCAATCCGTGCCGGTGGCGTGCATGGATTGGCGCATATAACCGGGGGCGGACTGATCGAGAATTTGCCGCGGATCATGCCGGCAGGATTGGGCTGCGATGTGGACCTTGAGGCGTGGCAATTGCCGCCGGTGTTTGGATGGTTGGCAGCGACCGGCGGGATCACCGAAGCTGAGATTTTGAAGACCATGAATTGCGGCATCGGAATGGTTTTGGTGGTGGCTGCCGACCGTTCGGCAGAGCTGAGCGAGTTGCTGTCAGAGCTTGGTGAGCGGGTGTATCAGATCGGCCAGATCACAGCCGGTGCAGGCGTGCGTTTCAGCGGAACTCTTCATTGAAAAAGCGTGTCGCGATTCTGATTTCCGGCGGCGGGTCCAACATGGTGTCGCTGGTGGAAAGCATGCAAGGCGACCACATGGCCAGAGCGGTGCTGGTGCTGTCCAACGTGCCGCAGGCCGCGGGTCTGGCCAAGGCCAAAGCACGCGGCATTGCGACTGCGACGGTGGATCATCGTGAATTTGGCACCGACCGCGCGGCGTTTGAAAAAGCCTTGCACACCTGTCTAAATGCAGCAGCCTCTGACATCATATGTCTGGCGGGTTTCATGCGCATACTGACGCCGGAATTCATCGAAAAATGGGACCAAAAAATGCTGAACATCCACCCGTCGCTATTGCCGAAATATCAAGGTCTTCGCAGCCACGCACGGGCAATTGCGGCTGGCGACGCGGAAGCGGGCTGCACCGTGCACGAAGTGACCAGCGAGCTTGACAACGGCCCAATTCTTGGACAGGTCCGGGTACCGATCCTGCCCGATGACACGCCCGAAAGCCTTGCCGCGCGGGTTCTGGTGCAGGAACACCAGCTGTATCCGGCGGTCCTGCGGCGAATATCGGCGGGCGACCGAAGCATGATTCAACCGTAACGCTTTCCATTGCGCGATCTTTTCCCTATCAGGTTGCAAACAGGCACGAGCAAAAAGAAACCCACTTGAATGATTACACTTACATCGACCGATGATCTGGCGGCGTTTTGTCAAAATGCGCGGGCTTATCCCTATGTGACCGTGGACACCGAATTTCTGCGCGAACGAACGTATTATTCCAAGCTGTGTCTGGTGCAACTGGCGGTTCCCGGCGATGCAATAGATGACGCGGTGCTGCTTGATCCGTTGGCAAATGGCGTTTCGCTGGACCCGCTGTACGAGCTGTTTCGCAACACCAAAGTGCTGAAGGTTTTTCATGCGGCGCGCCAGGATCTGGAGATTTTCTTTGTCGAAGGTGGGGTGATTCCGGCACCACTATTTGACACCCAAGTTGCGGCGATGGTGTGCGGGTTTGGCGAACAGGCGGGGTATGAGACTCTGGTGCGCAAAATCGCCGGACAGACGCTCGATAAGACCTCAAGATTTACCGACTGGTCGCGTCGCCCGCTTACCAACGCCCAAAAAACCTATGCGCTGGCGGACGTCACCCATTTGCGGGTGATTTATGAAGCGCTCGCTGCCCAAATTCAGGATTCCGGCCGCCAAAGTTGGGTCGATGAAGAACTACGAATCCTGACCAATCCCGAAACTTATGTCGTGCGTCCCCACGAGGCCTGGCACCGCATCAAGACGCGCACGAATTCCGGCAAATATCTGGCCGTGATTCGCGAGCTTGCGCGCTTTCGTGAAACCTACTCGCAGTCAAAAAACATTCCCCGGTCAAGGGTTTACAAGGATGAAGCACTGCTGGAGCTGGCCTCGAGTAAACCACGCAGCCTGCAGGATCTGGGGCGCTCGCGGCTGTTGCTGCGCGAAGCCCGCAAGGGCGCAATCGCCGATGGAATTCTGGCCGCGATCGCGACCGGCGTGGCCTGCGATCCCGACGATTATCCGGAACCCAGAAACGGGCGCGACTCGATGTCGGTAAATCCGGCACTGGCGGACCTGCTTCGTGTGCTATTGAAGGCCAAATCAGAGACTGCGGGGGTCGCCCAAAAACTGATCGCCTCGTCGGCTGATCTTGATCGAATTGCTGCTGGACGACGCGACGTTGGTGCGCTTTCGGGGTGGCGCAACGAAGTCTTTGGCAGCGATGCGTTGCTCCTGTGTGATGGCAAGATTGCGCTGGCGGCGCGCGGCAAAACGGTTGACGTAATCGAGCTGTGATCGGCATCACGGCATTTCAAGCAAGAAATATGAGCGATGCAGGATGTCAGGGACGAACCGACCTGCTGTTTCGGCCTGCGATAACGCGAATAATGCGGATCCCGATCAACTGCGCGCGGGTGAGATGCGCGCCGGCGACCAGTTCGCGCAAATGTGCTGGCCCGATGCGCGCGGCGCTTGCGGGTGGTCGGGCGCGAAATTCAAAGACCAGCTCGCCGGCTTTCGCAGACGCGACTACCACCAGATCGGCACTGTGGTAGCCTTCGCTTGGCGCCAGACCGGTGGCGCGAAGGATCACGCCGGATGCAGTTTTCTCAGCCGCAAGCGCGGTAATCTGGTCGATCAGCGGTCGTGTGTCCACGACCTTTAAATAACCGCGTCTGGGCGCCAGCGACGGCGTTCCGGCAGCGTTACCAGGTGTTGCGGCGCGATTGCCAAACCAGTTGAACGGGTTCAGGCTTGCCATCGAACTTGCGCTGCCGGTGCCGCCGCCGCCCGAACACGCTGCCAATGTCGTGACCAAACTGATCGCTAAAATGAACCGCACATCGCACCCTATTCGCCGCATTTCATCGCGTAAACAAAAGCATGGGCGTCAAAATGTCAAAGCCCCACTGGACCTTTTGCCGACCGGACCTTAGGTGAGATACAGGAAACCGGTGGCAAAGATGGCAAGCGACGCCTTTGAAGACATTGCTGATACGTTCGATTTTCTCGATGATTGGGAAGATCGCTATCGCCATGTGATCGACATTGGCAAGGCGATGCCGGCGCTGGAAGAAGCGTTTCGCGTGTCGGCAACCAAAGTTAATGGTTGTGCCAGTCAGGTCTGGATATTGCCGCAGATTTCGGGTGACGGTCCCGGCGCCATTTTTTCGTTCCGAGGTGAAAGCGATGCGATGATTGTGCGCGGCTTGATAGCGATCCTGCACGCGTTGTATTCGGGGCTTTCAATTGCCGAGGTTCTGCGGGTTGACGCTGCGGCAGAGCTGGCCCGTCTGGGCCTGCATGATCATCTGTCTGCGCAACGGTCCAACGGGCTTCGCTCGATGGTGAATCGGATCCAGTATCTGGCCGCCGAGGCATCGGTAGCGGCGCCGGTCTAAGCCCTCTCGGCCCAGCTTTTAAGTGTCGTTTCCAGATCGCCGTAACCGGTGAACCGGCGCTCATATTTCAGCCCCAGCCGGGCGGCGCATTGGCGCGCCTTGGCATCCAGTTTTGCATCGTCGGTCTGCGCCTGATAAACCAGCTTTTCGTAATGCGCGAAATAGCTGTCTCTGAGCTGCGGGTGACGGTCCAGTCCGAGCGGTTTCCACAAGAAAGCATCGAATTGGCGCACCAAAAAATCGGTGAGGTAAAGGGCGGTGAATTCAGTTTCCGACTGCTTGGAAAATTTTTCATTTCCTTCATAAAACGAATAACAATGCGGCCCCTGAACCATCTCGACCCCTAATTTCTTGCACATATCGGACAACTGGCCGCCAGTTCCGCAGTCTGCATAGACGACCTGAATTGTCGCGTAATTGGCTTTGTGCTTGGCCACCGCCTGGGCCACCGCGTCGGTAATTCGCTCCGGGTGATTGTGCAGGATCGCCGGCAGGCAGGTCAGATCAATATGCGACCAGCCGTTCGTCCTGATCAGCGCCAGTATCTCTTTGGCGAGGGCACCGCAGGCGATCAACAGGACCCGGCCATTGCTTCCGGTCGGTCCGAGCCCGGATTGCGTTAGAGCGGTGTCGTCAAGTCTGGGCATACAATGACCGATGTTACTGCGATTTTCGAACCCGGCCTACTTCAGCCTTACCGCGGTGCCATAAAACACAACTTCGCTGGCAGCTTGTTGAATGGTGGATGTTTGCATTCGCACCGCCACGATCGCGTCGGCCTGCAAAGACAGGGCTTCGTTCACCATGCGGTCGTAGGCCTGCTCGCGCGCGCCTGCCAAAAGTTGCGCATATTCCTTGACCTCGCCGCCAACCAGATTGCGCAACGATGCGACGATATCGGCCCCCAGATGTTTGGCCCGCACCGTGGATCCGCGCACCATCGCAATGATTTCTGTCACTTCCTGACCGGGCACACCGTCGGTGGTGGTGATGATCAGATCACTTTTCGATGTTGTCATAATGATCATCCTCGCTGTTGCTCAACCGCTCTGCGATCACCCGCCAAACCACATAGCCGACAAGTGCCGCCGGAATGAATGCGGCCCAACCGACGTTTGGCACCTGAATGGTCGCTGCCACCGTCGCGCCTAGCCACACTGTCACAGCCGCCGCGATGACAACGCAAACAACGATCAGCACAATTTTGTCCAAAGGCATTGGTTGCTCCTTTGTTTGCCAATGTGAGTGTGCAAGTGCAATAATTAAAGCCCCGGCGATTTTTCCCGGTGCCCGCAAGAATTTTCGATGGCAGGGCTGTCTATGTCAAGCTGTCTGCATCCGGTTGTGTTTACGCGCCATATAATCTTTGGCGGTTTCAACCGCCACGGCTGCATCGCGGCAGTAGGCATCTGCGCCAATGGATTTGCTAAACTCCTCGTTCAACGGTGCGCCACCGACAAGCACAATGTAGTCGTCGCGAATGCCCATCTCGATCATCGTGTCAATCACCACCTTCATATAAGGCATCGTGGTGGTCAGCAGGGCTGACATACCCAGAATGTCCGGGCTCTCGGATTTCAGAGCGTCCAGATATTTATCGACGGAATTGTTGATCCCCAGATCGATAACTTCAAAGCCTGCACCCTCCATCATCATCGACACCAGGTTCTTGCCGATGTCGTGGATGTCGCCTTTGACGGTTCCCACCACCATCTTGCCAACAGCGGGTGCACCGGTTTCGGCCAACAGCGGCTTCAGGATCGACATGCCGCCCTTCATCGCGTTGGCGGCTAACAACACCTCTGGCACGAACAAAATACCGTCGCGAAAATCAATGCCGACGATGGTCATGCCTGCGACCAGCGCTTTGGTCAGCACGTCATAGGGCATCCACTTTCGCGCCAAAAGGATGTTGACACCTTCCTGGATCTCTTCCTTCATGCCGTCATAAAGATCGTCGTGCATCTGCAGCACCAGCTCTTCGTCATCAAGCTCGCTTAAGATAATCTCTTCTTCGTCAGGCATTTGTCGTCTCCCGGGCTGGGCGCGGACGCGCCAGTGGTTTCATTAGTAAATGCAGAGAAGCGCGGTTTGCAACTTGGCGTTTTACGACACCAGCGGTTCTGCAACCGACTTTTTGTAAATGTCGGATCGGATGAATTCTGGCCAATGTTCGCGTTATGTTCTATGCACGTTCCATGCCGGATCCCGAAACCACCATTCCACCCAATCTGCGCACCAAGGCGCGCGCCGCGCAGTCCAACCGCAGCGGCCGGTTCGAGGCGCAAACCCTGGTGTGCCACGATGATGGCTGGGACAGGCCTGAAGACCCAAAATTTGCCCGCACCCAGGTGACGCTGGAGCGGCCGCGCAGTGTATTGACGCGCAACAACTCGCCTGATCTGTCGTTTGACCGCTCGATAAACCCTTATCGGGGTTGCGAACATGGCTGCATCTACTGTTTTGCGCGTCCGACTCATGCCTGGCTGGGCCTTTCGCCGGGGCTGGACTTTGAAACCCGGCTGGTGGCCCGGCCCGAAGCGCCCGATATTTTGCGCCAAGAACTGTCGGCGCGGCGTTACCGGCCCGCGACCGTGGCGATCGGCACCAACACCGATCCCTATCAGCCGATCGAGGCACGGCTTGGGATCATGCGTAAATTGTTGCAGGTTTTGCAGCAGCACAGCCACCCCGTTACAGTTGTCACCAAGGGTACATTGGTCGAGCGGGACATTGACATTCTTGGCGAAATGGGCCGCGCGGGACTGGCGCAGGCGGCGATATCCGTGACCTCTCTGGACCCGGAGCTTGCGCGCCGGATGGAGCCGCGCGCGCCCACGCCAAAGCGCCGGTTGACCACCATTGAAAGGTTGAGCCACGCTGGTTGTCCGGTGCGGGTGATGGTTGCGCCGGTCATACCGGCGCTGAGTGACCACGAGTTGGAGGCGATCCTTGACGCCGCAGCTACGGCTGGTGCGACCGCGGCGGGCTGGATCATGCTGCGGCTGCCGCTGGAAGTGAGCCCGCTGTTTCAGGAATGGCTTGCTCATCATTACCCCGATCGTGCGGCGCGCGTCATGGCGCGGGTGCGCGAAATGCACGGCGGCAAGGATTATGACGCCCAGTGGGGGCGGCGCATGCGTGGCGAGGGGATTTATGCCAACCTGATCGCCCGACGCTTTGAAGTGGCCGCGAAACGGCATGGGCTGCTGCGAAAATCTCCGCCGTTGCGCTGTGATCTGTTTCACGTTCCGGGGCGCGCTGAGCAACTGAGCCTGCTTTAGGCCCGGCGCCGTCTGCGGCCGCGATCGGGGCGCGATGCCGCGTCCTCTCCGGTGCCGTCCGAGGCCGAGGAAAATCCCCCGATCGTCTCGCTGATTTTTTCCAGCGTCGGGTGCGGCCCCGCCGGGCGGGTTTCCAGTGCGGCGCGCATCTTGCCAAGATGTTCGGTCGTGGTGCCGCAACAGCCGCCAATGATTCGGGCACCGCAGTCGCGCGCCAGCACTGCGTATTCCGCCATCAGGTCCGGCGTGCCGTCATAATGAATATGCCCGTCAACGAACTTCGGAATGCCGGCATTGCCCTTGGCGATGATCGGGCGTTCGGTTCCCTGAGTCACAAAGCCAAGCACGGTGCGCAACAGATCAGACGCCCCGACGCCACAGTTTGCGCCAAATGCGATCGGCGGATGGTCGAGTTTTTCGACCATTGCGGTCATGTCAGCCGAGGTGACGCCCATCATCGTGCGCCCGGCGGTGTCAAAACTCATCGTGCCGCACCACGGCATGCCGGCCAGCAATGCGGCCTCGGCTGCGGCGCGGTATTCGTCGATCGCAGAGATGGTTTCGACCCATAAAACATCGGCGCCGCCGACTTTCAATGCATCAGCCTGCTCGTGAAACATCTCGACCGCAGCGGCATATGTCAGCGATCCCATCGGCACCATGATCTCGCCGGTCGGCCCGATCGAGCCGGCCACGATGACGTCCCGGTCGCATTTATCCGCCACGGCGCGGCCAATTTCTGCGGCGATGCGGTTCAGCACGCCGACGCGCCCCTGGGCGTTGTGAAGTTTCAGGCGCGAGGCATTGCCGCCGAAAGTATTGGTCAAGAACAGATCACTGCCGGCGTCGACCGCACCCTGATACAGCGCTGCAATCCGATCCGGGTGCTCATCGTTCCACATCTCGGTCGCATCGCCGCTTTGCAGCCCCATGTTGAACAGCGTGGTGCCGGTGGCGCCGTCGCCCAGCAGCCAATCGCGATCAGCAAGCAGGCGGCTTAGGACGTCGGTCATTAATTTGCATCTTTCACATGGCGACAGGGGGCCTGCGTGCGTCGCGGCCCCGGTTCCAGGATCAATTGCCACGGATCGAGCGGCGCGGCAATTTCATAATAATCATAATCATCATGAATTTGGTTTGCGGCGAATACCGGTGCTTTTGTTGATCCGGCGCAGAACATCCCAGAGCCCGACAGCGAGTGACAGATTGCTTGGCGCAGCGGCATAAAGCGGCTGCCAGTTTGGCGCGAAACTATTTTTGAACCGGCGCAGGCCTTGCGCATCACTCGAAGTGTTCAGCAAACGCTGCACTGCGGCAAAAAGCACCGAGTCGCCTGCCCACGCGTGCGGCACGGCAGCCAGCGACAGGCGCGGGCAATTCAGCGCCGCGGCGCTTTCAATGGCGCGCAGGATCAACAGATGCATGGTTCCATCGGGGCAATCCTGGGCCTGCCGCATCAGATCCAGCGTCCATTCTGCCTGAATTTCGTGCAGCGTCAAAAACCCCACCAGTCGCTCGCCGATATAGGCCAGAAATATCCGTTGGCAGCTCACGTAATCTGGATCGAACCGGCCCATAGAAAAACCGCGCTCGCCGCCGTGGCGCGCGGACCATTGATCGGCCACAACCCGCATCTGCGAGATTGGCAATGTGCGCCCGCCTTCAACTACCGTAACGCCGCTTGCGCTGGCTTTACGCAGCGCGCGCCGCAACTGGCGCCGCGATGAGCCTTGGGTGGTAAAGTCTTGCGGCCTGATCCACGCTTCTTGCGCCACCGGCAAAACCCGCCAGCCGATTTTGCGCGCGGCAACTGCGGTCCTGGCGGTGCATTTGTAAAGCATCGGTGAATGGTGCGAAGCTCTTGCGGCATTTCGAAGCGCACACAGCGTATCGGCGGCCTCGCGTTTGCGGCCAATCGGATCGGCAATCATGATCAGGCTTTGTCCGACCGGCGCGGCGAGCGCCTGCGGTAAGCCATGCGACGACAACACGCCAAATTCGCCCTGGCGAAGCAGATTTACTTCCGCGCGTGTCGCCGCCCACAGGCTTCGCTCTAGCTGTGGCGGCAAATACGGGCTGCGACGCGGCGTCGACATTTTGGATGCACAAGGTGCAGCCGGATGCAGCGGTCCGCGAAAAAGCACCACCGTCGCAAGCGCTGCCGGCAGCGCATGGTAGACCATTCGAAACCCAAGCGCGGATGCCAGCAACGGTTCGGGCGGAACCGTTGGGAGCAATGCCACCAATGCCAATTCGAATGGGCCAATGCCGCCCGGTGTGCCACCGATCAGACCTGCACCAAGTGCGACAAGAAAGACTGCAAAGAATGTGACAGCGTCAGGTGCGAGACCCGGCGGCAACAGCACATAGAGCGCGACGCCCGCAAAAAACGTATCCATGAATGCCAACAGCAATATGGCCCAGAGCGCGCGTAAACTCGGCAGTCGCGGCAAGAGATTGGGTTGCCATATTGACAGCACAACCAGCGCCGCAGCGCCGCACAACACGGCGAATGCAATGGGTCGCAAAAGTGCCAGTTCGGCACCAGCCAGTAGAATCGCCACTGCGCTTACAATCGCCCAGTCCGCGAGAAATGAAATCGAAACAGCCAATGAAATGCGGATCGCCTTGCCAAAGCTCAAGTCTTCGAGCAATCGCCAGCGCACCAGCGCGCCAGTCAGAACGCCGAAGCCTGCAAACTGGCTTATTGCAATGGCTGACGCGCCGCTGGCGCGCGCCTGTTGTGCCGGTATGCCGGTGCCCAGCAGCCCATGCAGCACCGTGTCATAGCGCCCCAGGGCCCAGAAACTCGCCGCAGTGGCCGCGATTGCCATGCCCCATTGCCGCATAGTTACCTGATGCAAAGTCGCCCAAATGGCTGATAGGTCCAGCCCTGACAGGTGATCGCGAACAACCCACAATGCCAGCGCAACAATGACCAGCGGCAGTGCTTGCCGCCCGGCCAGTCTGCGGACATCAATGTCTGCCGTTCGCGCGCCGGTGCGCCCAACAACACGGACCATCCCACACTCCTGATTTCCCCGCATCAGGGATTATCAGGGGCAGGCTGCTACAGGCTTAACGTTTCAAATTGAGGGGAAAAATGGCGCTGGCCGGGCCGGTTGATCACGGCCACACACCTTGTGCACGTGAATAGGTTGAGCCGCTTTAGGCTTCGTCCATCAACTGGGCTTTGGCCTCTGCCATAAGCCTGTCAATTTGAGTTCGAATGGCGGTTTCTGAAGCCTTGTCACCCAAATCGCCCGAAATCTTACGATAGACGTCTTCGTGACCGGCCTCCTCGAAGTCGGATTTTACGACCTCTTTGGCATAATTTTCAGCGGCGTCGCCGGACAGTCCCATAAGGTCTGCGGCCCACAGACCCAAAAGCCTGTTGCGGCGAGCCTCGGCTCGGAACTGCATTTCTGCGTCATGCGCGAACATATTTTCAAAGGCCGACTCGCGCTCGTCGAAAGTGGTCATACCGGTCCCCCTTGGCAGAACGTTCGTTGTCAAAGTTATGCCCTCTGAAAGCGGTCGCTGCAAGGGGTTGCGGTGTTCTTGCGGCAGGCCATTTCATCGCATATACGGGCGCCGACTGGGCGCGCCGCGTGATGCGCTGTCCTTAATTCGCATGGGGGCCCGATGGCACGGCGCAAAAAGATTTATGAAGGCAAAGCGAAAATTCTGTATCAAGGCCCGGAACCGGGAACATTTGTTCAATATTTCAAAGACGACGCAACTGCGTTCAACGCGGAAAAGAAAGCAGTCATCGATGGCAAAGGTGTTCTGAACAACCGCCTGAGCGAATTTTTCATGACTGGGCTGAACAACATCGGTGTGCCGACGCATTTTATCAAACGGCTGAACATGCGCGAACAGCTGATTCGCTCCGTCGAAATTATTCCGCTCGAAGTTATTGTGCGCAACTTCGCCGCCGGGTCGATGTCAAAACGGCTTGGGATGGAGGAAGGCACGGCGCTGCCGCGACCGATCATCGAGTTTTCATATAAGGATGACAAGCTCGGCGACCCGCTGGTGCCGGAGGAATATATCATCGCCTTTGGGTGGGCGAGCCAGCAGGATCTTGATGACATCGTGGCGCTGGCATTGCGGGTCAACGATTTCTTGACCGGGGTTTTGTATGGCGTCGGCATCAAACTGGTCGACTTCAAGATCGAAGTCGGTCGGGTTTGGGAGGGCGAGTTCATGCGGCTGATCGTGGCGGACGAGATCAGCCCGGACAGTTGCCGATTGTGGGATATGGACACCAGCAGAAAGCTCGACAAGGACGTGTTCCGACGCGATCTGGGTGATTTGGCCGATGCTTATACCGAAGTTGCGCGGCGTCTTGGCGTGTTGCCGTCCAATGTGACGCACGCCCACAAACCGACGCTGATCAACTGAATGCCGGAGTTGGCGGGCGGCCAAAATTGAACACCTGAGGAAAGGCAAAATGAAGGCACGGGTCCACGTCATGCTGAAAAACGGGGTGCTCGACCCTCAAGGTGAAGCGGTGCGCCATGCGCTTGAAACACTTGGTTTTGATGGTGTGGATCGTGTTCGCCAAGGCAAGGTGATTGAACTGGACCTGGCGGAAACCAATGCGGCCCAAGCCAAAGCATCTGTGCAAGAAATGTGCGAAAAGCTGCTCGCCAATACTGTGATCGAAAGCTACCGGATCGAGATTTCCTGATGCGCGCTGGGGTTGTGGTTTTTCCAGGATCAAACTGTGACCGGGATCTGGCGGTGGCGTTTGAGCGGGCCGGGGTCCGGGTGTCTATGGTCTGGCACAAAGAACATGAATTTCCGCAAGGCCTTGACATCATTGCCATTCCAGGGGGTTTTTCGTTTGGCGACTATCTGCGGTGCGGCGCCATTGCCGCGCAATCGCCAATTTGCCGCGCTGTGGTCGATCATGCCGATCGCGGCGGCTTTGTCATTGGTGTCTGCAATGGCTTCCAGGTTCTGTGCGAAACCGGCCTGCTGCCGGGCGTTCTGATGCGGAATGCGGGGATAAAGTTTGTCTGCAGGACGCTCGGTCTAACGGTTGCGTCGGCCAATAATGCCTTTACCAATGGCTACGACAAAGGCCAGGTCATACACTACCCGGTGGCCCATCACGACGGCAATTACACCGCCGACGCCGAGCTGATTTCGCGCCTGAGCGGCGAGGACCGGGTGGCGTTCCGCTACACCGGCAACCCCAATGGTTCCAGCGACGATATCGCTGGTGTTCTAAGCGAGAACCGGCGTGTGTTGGGGCTGATGCCGCATCCTGAACGTGCCGTTGATCCAGCACATGGCGGTGCTGATGGAGCCCGGCTTTTTCGCTCGCTCGCATCGGTTCTGGAAAACGCCTGACGCAAGTCTTGAGGCTTTTGCGGCAGGCGGGTATTCTAATCTCATGGGCAAAGCCCCAAAAATGAATGCATCCCATAGTGATCGGCCTGCGATGTCATGGCTCGGCCGCATTGGTGTACTTGCAGTTACGATTATTGGTGTGCTGGTCGTCATATTTACCAATCAGTGGCTGACCGAGCGCTTCACCGAAACCACCCGCAACCGCGCCGCACTGCGCCAGGCGCTTTATTCGGGCAACGTGATATCGGAACTACAGCGCAACTCGGTCGTGCCACTGTTGCTGTCGCGCGACCCGAACCTGATCAACGCCTTGAATTCTGACGACTACTCGCAATCGACGCAGCGTCTGATCTCATATGTCGAGGAAATCGGTTCTGCGGCGCTAATATTGCTGGACGAAAGCGGGCGTGTGGTGGCCGCGACAGACCGAAATATCATCGGCTCCAATCACAAGCCAAACCCATATTTTGTAGAGGCGTTGCGTTCGAACGACACGGTATTTACGTCTTTTCGCAACAAAAACGGGGCGTTTGTGTTCGACTACAGCCGCCGGATCGAGGCCAGTGGTCAGCTTGTCGGTGTGATCGTGGTCGAGGCCGATCTGCGCAAGTTCGAACAATCCTGGGCCGGAATATCTGACGCGGTATTCGTAACCGACAGCGTCGGCGTGATCATTCTTGCTACCGAGCCACGCTGGCGCGGTTTGATCGAATCTGAAGCGTTGCAAGCACAATCTGCCCCGACCGCGATCAGCCGCGCAATCCGCGCAACTGCAGATTTTACCGCACTTCCGGCGGACGCGTATGTGCTGGGTCAGGCAGTGATGCGCCTTGAGAACAGAATTCCGTTTCGCGGTTGGCGCATTACAACGTTCACGCCCTATGCCTCGGTCCGAGAGCGTGTCAACGGTGTTTTAGCCATCGAAATCATGGGATTTGCGCTGTTACTTGCAGTTGCTTTTTACCTTGCCAGCCGCCGGGCGCGGGCGCGCTCGGTGTTTTTTGAACGAGAGTCGGCGGAACTTCGCCAACTGAACGAAACCTTGCAGCGGGAAATTTCCGAACGCAAACGCGCCGAACGCAACCTGGAAGTTGCCGAACAGACGCTGGCACAGTCGTCAAAACTGGCCGCACTGGGGGAAATGTCGGCTGCAGTCAGCCACGAGCTGAACCAACCGCTGGCGGCGATGAAAACCTATTTGGCCGGAGCCAAGCTGCTGCTGCAACGCAAACGACCCGACGAAGCACTAAGTTCGTTTCAGCGGGTTGACGATCTGATCGATCGCATGGGTTCGATCACTGGGCAGCTCAAAAGCTATGCGCGAAAGGGCGGCGATGCGTTCGAGCCCATTGATGTCAGGGATGCGTTTTCGTCGGCTCTTTCAATGATGGAGCCGCAACTAAAGCGGCAGGAAGTTCTGATAACCCGGTCTGTACCACGTGGCCCGGTGATGGTGATGGCCGACAGAGTGCGCCTGGAGCAGGTCATTATCAATCTGTTGCGCAATGCGCTGGACGCGATAAAGAATTCCGTGGATCCGACGATCGAGATCATGATTTCCGCTGGTGAAACCGCGACCTTGACGGTGCGCGACAATGGCAACGGCATCGATGATCTCGACAGTCTATTCGAGCCTTTTTACACAACCAAGTCCCCTGGTGACGGGGTTGGATTGGGGCTTGCAATTTCGTCGGGAATTGTGAACGACCTAGGTGGGCGGTTGACGGCGCGAAACGCGCAGGCCGGAGGGGCGGTATTCGAAGTCAAACTTCCGATTTTGGAAGAAGTGACCGAAGCAGCAGAATAGGACCGGGCACCGATTATGAAAATCGCGATCGTAGACGACGAAAAAGACATGCGGCAGTCGATCAGCCAATGGCTGGCATTGTCAGGATTTGAAACCGAAACCTATGCCAGCGCCGAAGACGCATTGAAACTAATCGGCGCTGACTATCCGGGCGTTGTCGTGTCAGATATTCGCATGCCCGGTATGGACGGGATGCAATTTCTCAAGAAACTGATGGGGATCGACAGTGCCCTTCCGGTGATCATGATCACCGGCCACGGCGATGTTCCGATGGCGGTCGAGGCGATGCGGGTCGGTGCTTTTGATTTTCTAGAAAAGCCGTTCAATCCGGACCGGATGACTGAGTTGGCCAAGCGGGCCACTAACAATCGTCGTCTCACCCTGGACAACCGGGCGCTGCGTCGGGAACTGGCCGATGGCTCGACGATCATGAAAAAACTGATCGGCAATTCGCCGGTGATGGACCGCCTCCGCGAGGACATTCTTGATCTTGGTCAGGCCGACGGTCACGTGTTGATCGACGGTGAAACCGGCACCGGCAAGACCCTTGTTGCGCATGCGCTGCACGCGGTTGGGGCCAAGGCGGGAAGAAAATTTATTCTGGTGTCCTGCGCGGCATTCGACGAAGACTCACTGGCCAAAAAGATATTCGGACCGGTCGAAGACGGCGGTGGCCAGCCGTTGATCGAGGAGGCCCGCGGCGGCACCTTGGTTCTGGAAGATATCGAAGCCTTGCCGCAGGCCCTGCAAGCCCGCCTATTGAGCTGGATCGACAATCAAGGCAGCCCGGCAGAAACCCGATTGGTGGCGATATCCAACCTGCAGGAACAGGGCAAAACCTGTGAAGACATGCTGCGCCCGGATCTGTTTTATCGGCTGGCGGCGATGAAAATAACATTGCCGCCTCTGCGCCACCGGGGCGAAGATATACTGACGCTTTTCACCCGGCTAAACGAAAGATTTGCCGACGAATATGGCTGCGATGCACCCGATGTTACGGCCCAGGAGGCCGCGCAACTATTGCAAGCGCCCTGGCCTGGTAACATTCGCCAACTTGTCAATATTTCAGAGCGCGCGGTGCTGCAAAGCCGCCGAGGCACCGGGTCTATCGCCTCATTGCTGATGGAAGAGGACGAAGTTTCCGAAGCCTCGATGACGACCGAGGGCAAGCCGTTAAAGGAATATGTGGATGCCTTTGAACGCATGCTGATCGACAACACCATGCGCCGCCACAAGGGCAGTATTGTCGCGGTGATGGAGGAGCTTTGTCTGCCCCGGCGCACCTTGAACGAGAAGATGGCAAAATACGGATTGCAGCGCTCGGACTATCTTTGATCGCGGCTTCGGCAATTTTCAGCATTGTAATTGTGTGACCATCGCCCTTATGTTGGGTAACGGGTTGGTTATCTTTTTTTGGTTCGACCCGCATCAGTTTCGCTGATTTCAAAATGCCCACAGGCCAGATTGCCGCGGGCCGCTGAGAACAGACCGAGAAGGCCGCAAGGCCAACAGTTTGCCCACGACACTCCATGTGACGTGCGGCCGTGAATGGGGGCGGAATACCGCCTCGGAGAAGAACCGCGATGAGGCGCGCAGTAGATACGATACCGCAACCAGGGGCCAATTTGGCTGACCTGATGCTCGTTCGCGTGCCCGATCTCGCCCAAACAAGACACCACCTGCGACGGCTGCGCCCGACACGGGCCGCGCCGGTTGACGTGGTGCATCAAGAGATAACATGGCAAAGAAAATGCTTATCGACGCCACCCACGCGGAAGAGACCCGCGTCGTGGTGGTTGACGGAAACAAGGTCGAGGAATTTGACTTTGAATCAGAAAACAAACGCCAGCTCGCTGGCAACATATATTTAGCAAAAGTAACCCGGGTTGAGCCGTCGCTGCAGGCGGCGTTCATCGACTATGGCGGCAACCGACACGGGTTTCTGGCGTTCTCAGAGGTTCATCCGGATTATTACCAGATCCCGGTTGCTGACCGTGAGGCCTTGCTGGCCGAAGAACGCGCTTATGCCAAGGCGCAGGCCGAGGAAGAAGAGAAACGCGCGCAGTCGTCTCGTTCGCGGTCACGTGGCCGCGCCCGGTCTAGATCCAAAGCCGAAGATGCGATTACAGACGACGCTGTAATAACCAAAGACGCCTCTATCTCCGGGATGGATGTGGTCGATCTGGACGATCAGAACGGCGCGGACGATGCAAATACCGACGAAGGCACGTCGCCTGCATTCAGGGTTCATGAAAGCCCGGTTGACACACCGGCATCGGGCGAAGGCGAGGTTGAAGCTGATAGCCAAGAAATAGCGGCGGAAGATGTCGCCGACGAGGCCCCGGATGAGGATGAGCCCGCCGGCCCGGATGCGACCGAAAAAGACGAGAGCATCGAAAGCGTGGCCGACGATGACGTCACCGAAGAGATCCGCCAGCCTCGCAAGGCGCGCCCGCGCAAATACAAGATCCAGGAAGTGATCAAGGTGCGTCAGGTGCTGTTGGTGCAAGTCGTTAAGGAAGAACGCGGCAACAAGGGTGCGGCGCTGACAACCTATTTGTCGCTTGCCGGTCGCTACTGTGTCTTGATGCCCAATACCGCGCGCGGCGGCGGCATTTCCCGCAAGATCACCAACGCTGCTGACCGCAAGAAACTGAAAGATATCGCAGGTGGCATAGAGGTGCCCGAAGGTGCGGGCCTGATCATTCGCACGGCTGGCGCGCAGCGCACCAAGACCGAGATCAAGCGCGACTATGAATACCTGCAACGGATGTGGGAACAGATCCGCGAGCTGACGCTGAAATCAATTGCACCGGCGAAAATCTATGAAGAGGGCGACCTGATCAAGCGGTCGATCCGCGACCTTTACAATAAGGAGATTGACGAGGTATTTGTCGAGGGTGAGGCAGGCTTTCGCGTGGCCAAGGATTTCATGAAGATGATCATGCCGAGCCACGCCAAGAACGTCAAACATTACGCCGAGGCGTTGCCGCTTTTTGCCCGCTATCAGGTGGAAAGCTACCTGGGCTCGATGTTCAACCCGACCGTGCAGCTCAAATCGGGCGGCTATATCGTGATCGGTGTAACCGAGGCGCTGGTGGCGATCGACGTGAACTCTGGGCGCGCGACAAAGGAAGGCTCAGTCGAGGACACGGCGCTTAAGACCAACCTTGAAGCAGCCGACGAGGTTGCCCGTCAGTTGCGGCTGCGCGACCTGGCTGGTCTTATCGTAATCGACTTTATCGACATGGAAGAGCGGCGCAATAATTCGGCCGTCGAAAAGCGCTTCAAGGATCGGCTCAAGACCGATCGCGCGCGCATTCAGGTTGGCCGGATATCCGGATTTGGCCTGATGGAAATGTCGCGCCAGCGGCTGCGGCCCGGGATGCTTGAGGCCACCACGCAGCCTTGCAACCATTGTCACGGCACCGGCCTGATCCGCTCGGATGACAACCTGTCATTGTCGATTCTGCGCCAACTTGAGGAAGAAGGCGTGCGCCAGCGTTCGCGCGAAGTGCTGGTCAAGGCGCCTGTGGGCATTGTGAACTTTTTGGTGAACCAGAAACGCGAACACATTGCCGGAATCGAAGCGCGCTATGGCCTGTCGGTTCGCGTTGAAGCTGATCCGTTCCTGATCTCGCCGGATTTTTCGATCGAAAAATTCACAACCGCCACCCGAATAGTCGCAGACGCCAGTGCACCGGTGGTTTCGGTGGATGCGTCGTTGATGGCGGATGTTGGCGTGGATGAAGCGGAAGTCGAGGACGTTGCGGTTGCGGATGCAGTGAGCACGCAAGACGCGCTACCCGCAAAAAAACGTCGCCGCCGCCGTCGTCGGCGTCGGTCTTCGGGGCAGGGCGGCGACGCGCAGGCAGCGGCATCGCAGGAGGCAGCCAATGGCCAGGACGCCAGCGAAACTGCGCTGGCAAATGCCGCAGCAGCAAGTGCCGTTGATCCGAGTGTCGAAACCGGTGAACCAGCGCCGGATGCCGGCAAGCCAGCTAAAAAGGTAACCAGATCGCGATCTGCAAAGCCGAAGACGGCGGCCAAGGCACCTGCTGATCCGGACGCAGCCAAACAATCGATCAAAGCACCCAAGGTGGACTCTGAACAAGATCAGCCTAAAGCAAAGCCGAAAACCGTGCGCACGCGCTCAAGCGCAAAAAAGACAGAACCGGCAGCACAGGCAGCGTCTGGCGATGCGGTCGTTGAAGAAAAGGCGGAAAAACCAAAGTAGGCCACCGGAACACGCTCGACTGCCAGCAAGGCCAAACCAAAGGCCAAAAAGGAAGCGGCCCAAGAGCGGGTGCCGGAGCTGGCCAAAGCCCCGGAGATGGCGGATGTGATTTCAGCGTCCAGCGTGGTTGCGAGCGAACTTGCGCCAGCCGAACCGGCGTCGGACAAACCCAAGAAAAAGGGCTGGTGGTCGCTTGGGAAATAAGCGAATTGGCTTTAGAAATGGCGCCGGTCGATCCCCGGCGTTACTTTTTTCGGATGAAATAGTGCTTTGCGCCGGCGACGAATTGGGTCGCGATCAGTGCATGCCCAGACTCGCGGCAGTAATGCGCAACGTCCAAATCGGCCGCCGGGTCATCGGCCTGAAGGCGTAACACCTGGCCGCTGTCCAACCCGGCAAGGCGTTTGCGGGCCTTCAGCACCGGCAGCGGACAAAGCAGCCCCAATGCATCAAGATTAAGATCGAATTTCATCGACTGCGCATTATGCAGAATGTTTCATATTGTCCACCAAGATGTGAGACGCCGTGTGGGTGACGTTTGACGTCGGCGCGGTTATGTAAAAGCCATGTTCGGAATTGAGATCATCGATGCCAGCCTTCTGCCGGCGATGTTTGTCGCGCTGACGGCGGGATTGCTTTCATTCCTGAGCCCCTGCGTTTTGCCTATTGTGCCGCCGTATCTTGCATATATGGGCGGAATTTCGATGAACGAAATGACCGGCGATACCGTCGCTCAGCGGCGGGCTATATGGCCGGCGGCATTTTTCGTCCTTGGGCTTTCGACGGTGTTTATTTTTCTTGGATTCACCGCCTCGGTATTCGGTGCATTTTTTCTGCAGAATCAAGACCTGTTCTCGAAAATCGCCGGGGGTGTCGTGATCATTTTCGGGCTGCATTTTCTGGGCGTATTCCGCATTAATTTCCTCGACCGAGAGGCGCGGCTGGATGCTGGTGACAAAGGCGGTTCAACCTTTGGCGCTTATGTTCTGGGCCTCGCCTTTGCTTTTGGCTGGACACCGTGTATTGGCCCGCAACTGGGCGCCATCCTGTCGCTTGCCGCCTCGGAGGCATCGGTGGCGCGCGGCACTGTTTTGCTGGGTGTGTATGCAGCCGGGCTGGGAATCCCGTTCTTGCTGGCGGCGGTATTCATCCAACGCTCTATGGGGCTGATGAACCGTATGAAACGCCACATGGGAATTATCGAAAAGTCCATGGGCGCCTTGCTGATCCTTGTCGGACTGGCGCTTGTCACCGGCGCGTTCAGCACGTTTTCGTGGTGGCTTTTGGAAACCTTCCCGGCACTTGCCGTATTGGGCTGAGCGACTTCTTTTCGCCGCAAATGTGATCTATGTTTGCCTTAATTAACCAGAGGCGGGCCAACAGTGGCCATTGCATCAGCAGTGCACAGCAAAGTCAGAAAACGCCGGGTATTTTATATTCCCGGATATGATCCGTTTCCGCCGCGGCGCTACCGCGAACTGTATCGCGCGCAATCTGGCGAGCAGGCGGCAATTTCCGGCTATGAAATATCGGTCCGGCAGCGCATTGGTGGCGAAAGTTATGGCTGGCATGTGGACGCGGTCATTGACGGCCTGAACGTTGGCGCCGAGGTCGATGTGCTGGGCTGGTCTGATCTTGTGCGAAACTCGATGAGCCATACCATTGCGGGCACCTACTGGCAGCTTTTTAAAACCGCCTGGATCTATATCAGCAGCGGCACGATGCGCCGGCTGATGTGGCTGCGGAAAGGCCCGGTGATTGCCGCTCTCTATCCGATTTCCGCACTGATGGCACAAGCGCTGGTGGCAATTCTGGTGGCCTGGATTGCTGGTGCTGTGGTTTCACGTCTGCTGTTCGCAGGCAGCGGATGGATCGTGGCGCTGCCGGTTATTGTTGTTATTTTGCAGTGGTTTCGTAGTCACGATAGCAAGTTTTTCGCCTATTATCTGATGCGTGACTATGCGTTTGCCGCTGCTCTGAATGGCAGAAATCCACCCGAATTGGAAAAACGCATGATCCGGTTTCGCCAGCAAATCGCCGCGGCACTGGCAACGGACGTGGATGAGGTTCTGGTGGTCGGACACTCGTCAGGCGCGCATCTGGCGGTGAGCATTCTGGCCGATCTGATCTGTGACGGATCGGTGCACCGCAACGGCCCGCAACTGGCATTTCTATCGCTTGGGCAGGTGGTGCCGATGGTTTCGTTCTTGCCCAAGGCGCAGCGTCTGCGGGCGGATTTGCGCTATTTGTCGATGTCAGATCGGCTGACCTGGGTCGATGTCAGCGCCCCCGGCGACGGCTGTTCATTCGCGCTGTGTGACCCGGTTGCGGTGAGCGGTGTTGCGGCGCCAGACAAACGCTGGCCGATTGTGTTCTCCGCGGCATTTTCGCAATCGCTGAGCCCGCAGCGCTGGCAGGCAATGAAACGTAAATATTTTAAGCTGCATTTTCAATATCTTTGCGCATTTGACCGCCCAAAGGACTATGATTATTTCCAGATCACCGCAGGGCCTCTGACGCTGGCCGCCCGCTATGGCAACCGGCCGCCGTCAAAAAGCCGGATTGACGTTCCCGCCTCGCGCTATACGTCAATGGCGGCATGACGCCACCCAAGCCTGCCGCACGCCCTGACAATGTTTCGCTGTGGCAGTATCTGCGGCTGTTTCGCCGTGACATCCTGTCGGCCCAGCCACAGCGGCTGTACCGGGCCTGGATGGCAGAGTTTCGCACGCCGTTTTTCCGCTCATACCTGATCAATCAGCCGGATCTGATCCGCACGGTTCTGAAAGAACGGCCGCTGGATTTTCCGAAATCAGATAGAGTGAGCGAGGGGCTGCGCCCGCTGCTTGGCAACGCGGTGTTTGTGACCAACGGGGAGACCTGGCAAAGCCAGCGCCGCATCATTGATCCGGCCTTTGAGGGCGGGCGGTTGCGCGATACATTCCCGGCCATGCTGGCAGCAGCAGAGGCGGCGGTTGAACGGTTGCGAGATGTTTCGGAAGCTATTGAAATTGAAGAGTTTACAAGCCACGCCGCAGCGGTCGTGATCTTTCGCACGCTGTTTTCAATCGCGATCACCCACCATATTGCGGCGCGGGTGTTTGCCGAATTTCGCACCTTTCAGCGCAGCCAACCGATCCTGAACCTGGCGGCGTTCATACCGCTGCCGCGCTGGTTTCCGCGGTTGCATCGGCGCGCAACCAGGGACAGTGCCAGAAACATCAGGAAATTGATTACCGAGCTGACAGAAGAGCGGATGGTGGCGATCAGGCAGGGCACGGCGCCCGACGATCTGGCCACCAAGATCATGACCCGGCAAGATCCGGAAACCGGACGGCGGTTTGACGCGCAGGAAATGGTCGATCAGGTGGCGATATTTTTCCTGGCGGGGCATGAGACAAGTGCCGCGGCGCTGGCCTGGGCGCTGTATCTTCTGGCGCTTTCTCCCGCGCATCAGGAACGGCTGGCCGCCGAGGTATCGAGCCTGCCGGCAACGCCGGATTTCGCAGATATTTCAAGGCTTAAGTTCACCAGGAATGTATTCCGAGAGGCGTTGCGGCTGTATCCGCCGGTGCCGATGATGGTGCGCGAAACAACCTGCCGCGAGCGGTTTCGTGATCGGCGGCTTGAAAAAGGTGTGCAAGTGGTGATCAGCCCGTGGCATTTGCACCGGCACGAGCGACTGTGGACGGATCCGGACGGGTTTGATCCGGATCGTTTTGCCACAAGTGCCGACCAGAAGTGTCTGCGCGATGCGTTCATTCCGTTTTCCGCCGGCGCGCGGGTGTGTCCGGGGGCCGGATTTGCGATGCTCGAAGGACCGCTGCTGTTGGCGCAGCTGGTGCGGCGTTACAGATTTTCCGCGGATCCGGGGCGTGAGCCGGTGCCACAGGCGCATTTGACGGTTCGTTCAAGAATGGGATTTGGCTGCGGGTGGAAGCGCGATGAAGACTTTTCTGAAAAGTCTTGGCAAAATCCTTTTGAAGGATTTTGCCCGGCGCGGTCTTAACATACAACATGGACCGGAGTGTTATTGCAAAAAATGACGTATTGGCCTGCGTTTTCAACGGCATGGAAACCACGCTGCAGCAGTTCTGCCTGAAATTGATCACGCCCGACGATGCGCTCGACATCGCGGACACTGCGGCGCACGATACCGACCTGGCGCGCGGTCTTGGCGCTGAAAAGTTGCAACAGCCAGATGTCCGCAGGGACAAGGACGTGTATTTCGCTCATGCGGCTGATACTCGGTCAAAAGTGGTGAATGAAAAGTTAATTCAGACCCTGAAAATGACGCAAAACATAGACTCGAATGGCTGACGCGAGGCCCGAGTCCATCCTGCGACTCTCATCAACTTCGGCGGCCAGAGCGTTGATTGTCTGCGTTTTTTCTTTGGCGATGTGGCGGAACGCCTGCCAAAACTCATCCTCTAACGAGACACTGGTGCGATGTCCGCGCAAAGTTAAAGATCTTTTGACCGGCCGGGCGCTCATGTATTGCCATCTGCCATGCCGGGGCCGATCATCTTTTCCGGACGCACGATCTTGTCAAAAGTGGCTGCATCCACAAAGCCCAGAGCGATCGCCGCTTGCTTCAGAGTGGTGCCGTTCTTGTGGGCGGTCTTGGCAACCTTGGTGGCGTTGTCATAGCCGATATGCGGCGCAAGTGCGGTGACCAGCATCAGCGATTCGTTCAAAAGTTTTTCGATCCGCTGCTTGTTGGCCTGAATACCGACCACGCAATTGTCGCTGAACGCAGCGCTGCTGTCGCCCAGAAGCTGCATCGACTGCAGCACATTATAAGCGATCATCGGTTTGTAGACGTTAAGCTCAAAATGTCCTTGCGAACCAGCAAATCCAACTGCGGCGTCGTTGCCAAACACATGCGCGCAGACCTGCGTCAGGGCTTCGCACTGGGTCGGGTTCACTTTGCCCGGCATGATCGAGCTGCCGGGCTCGTTTTCCGGCAACATCAACTCGCCAAACCCGCAGCGCGGACCGGAACCAAGGAACCGGATATCGTTGGCGATCTTGAACAGCGAGGCGGCGACGGTTTTCAGCGCGCCGGACATTTCGACCATCGCGTCATGGGCGGCAAGTGCTTCGAATTTATTCGGGGCCGTGACAAACGGCAGGCCGGTGATGCGGGCCATGTTGGCCGCAACCACCCTGTCCCAGCCGGCTCGCGCGTTCAGGCCGGTGCCGACCGCGGTGCCGCCTTGCGCCAGTTCGTAAATGTGCCCCAGTGCGGCCTTCACGCGCTTGATCGCCATAGCAACCTGATGCGCGTAGCCGGAAAACTCCTGGCTTAGCGTTATTGGCGTGGCATCCATTGTGTGGGTGCGGCCAATTTTGATAATGCCCTGAAATTCATGGAATTTTTCGGCCAGGGCGACGTGCAGTTTTGTCAAGCCCGGAAGCAAAACATTGTGAGCGGTGGTCGCGATGGCGATGTGCATCGCGGTGGGAAACGTATCATTCGACGACTGGCCCATGTTGCAATGATCATTTGGATGCACCGGGTCTTTGGAGCCGATCACGCCGCCAAGAATCTCGATGGCGCGGTTGGCGATCACTTCGTTGGCGTTCATGTTGGATTGGGTGCCAGAGCCGGTCTGCCAGACCACCAGCGGAAAATTGTCATCCAGCTTGCCGTCAGCAACCTCGCCTGCGGCCTGAATGAGCGCGTCCGCAAGCCGAGCATCCAGCGCGCCGGCATCCTTGTTTGCCTGCGCGCAGGCCTGTTTTATCACCCCCAGTGCGCGCACGATGGCTGTCGGTTGTTTTTCCCAGCCAATCGGGAAATTCATGACCGATCGTTGCGTCTGCGCGCCCCAGTATTTGTCGGCCGGAACTTGCAGCGGTCCAAAGCTGTCGGTTTCGGTGCGGGTCTTGGCCATGTTTGCGCTCCCGGGATATTGCGCTGAGAGCTATAAGCGGCCTTCAAGTCCGAGGCAATCGGACCTGGCGAGGTCGGGCAAATATTGCCTGGCGAAATATTTGGTTGACGCGAGCTGCGTCGCTGGCCTGATTACTTGCGAAAACTGTCCAGGCTCACGATTTCTGCGTCTGGATGGGCAATGGCTTTTGGGACCGTATGCTTTTGGTCGTCGGCTTGGCTTTTCACAGCGTCTGCGGCGTCCTCGTCTTCTTCGCCATCCTGGTTTTCAAACCGCAAGCCAAACTCGACTGACGGGTCCACAAAGGTTTTGATGGCATCGTAGGGAATGTAAAGTGGTTCAGGATTATCGCTAAAATTCAAGGTGATAGCAAAGCCCTCGTTGGTGACATCCAGATTTTCGAACCAGTGCTGCACGACGATGGTCATTTCCTCGGGATAGCGGTCCGAGAGCCAGTCCGGGATCTCGACGTCCGGTTGCATGGTGTCAAAGGTGATGAAAAAATGGTGCTGTCCGGGAAGGCCGTCCTTGGCAACATCATGCAGGACCTCTTGAATCAAGCCGCGCATCGCACGGTGCATCAGATTTCCATAATCGATGTCGCTGGACATCATTGATCCACTTCGGGTGGTGAATGATTGCACCATAGGGGATTTGGTGGTGAAGGAAAGGGTCGCCAAGCCTAAAATTTCGCCAAATCATGCGATGCCGGCGACCGGGTTTTCGGCGCAATTGTTGCGGATGAAGTGCAGGCTTCTGTTGCCAGGTGCCTGCGAACCCCGCCTTACGCTGCTTAAGCGAAAGGGCTTAAGTTTCGGCGACTTAGACTGCGTTAAGCAGCTAAAGCCATTGCCGGAGCACGGTTGTCATTTGCAACTGTACGTTTTGGACCGATAACGGTGGTGCCTTGCCGAGCAAAAGCTAACCCCTTTAGACGTTCGTCGATCCTGTTTCGGCCCCCCGTTCCCCAAATGAAGGATGCTGGTGGAGCCGCCGGGTACCGCCCCCGGGTCCGATCCGCGTATTACGGGCGCGTTTATCGCCATAGTCCCGAAGGGACAGGGGGAATATAGGCAGTTTACGGGGTTGGTTCAACTGGTGTCGGCACTGTTGTCGAGAACATTTCGATTTGTCCGGTTTATGTACCATGGCAATTGTCCGCTTCTGTCTTCCTTACTCTGTGGCTGTGCGAGCCGAAGGCGAGCGCTGCCACAGAGTAAGGTTAGGCTGGTCAAAGCGGTTCACGCAGCCTGTTTTTCTTCTGAACTGATTTCTCGGCCTTCGCCGTCGTAGAGCGCCAGTTTGCGGGGGCCGTGAAACAGGGCAATCCGGCCGTCTGGATATTCATGCACCCATACGCGCGACTTGACGTAGTGATGGCGATGCCTGTCATCGGGGATTTGCAGGCAACGGTTTTTATAACGAACCGTATTATCCCTGCCCACGACACGCTCTTCATGCACACACAAAATGTCGTGCAGTTCCCCTGCGAATGGAACAAAGGCTTCCCCGTGTGCAGAGGGGGTCACTGCAAAGCGCCTGTTGTGGGCGGGCAAGAAGACATCCCGCAGGAAGCGATTGGCTTCCTGCATCGTTGTGATCCCGTTCAATCTCAGTTCCTGCGGCAACCGGTTCTGCAGTGTTCCGAACATGCGTTCAGACCGTCCGCGCGCTTCGGGGGAATAGGCTGGGATCAACTCTATGCCCAGGTGGGCCAATGCGCGGCCCACCTGGGTCGGGTTTGACTTGTCGACCTTGCCGCCAGCCTCGGGCGTATGCCAGTAGTGACTACCCCTGTCGGCATAAAGCGAGCAGAAAAGCCCTTTGGATCCAATCACGTCCCCTATGCCGGTGAAGCTGCTCATTGTCCCTTCCTCATCCACGAAGAACGCGGAGTAGACCTCACTGCTCGCATCATCCATGGTCACGATCAGGTCCCACCACCGGCCCGCAACCCAGTCGTGGCTTGACCCATCCTGATGCAACATCATCCCGGGAAGAGCGCGACGCTCACGCTTGCGGCGGTGTTTGCCCCGGTTTGCAGCTTTGGTTATTCGTCCCCGCGCCTGGAGTGTCAGGCGGACCCAGTTATAGCTGTGTTTGAAATCATGGGCCTCAACCAGCTTCTCGTGGAAATGCCTGGGCGTGAAATCCCAGTATCGGGTGTCAAAAAGACTCAGAACATCTTTTATCGTGTCCACTGGCACACGGTTATGCGCCGCTTTGGAAAGGCGGCGATCAAAGAGCCCGTCCGCCCCATCAGCTTCATAACGCGTACTGTAGCGTCGAAAGCTGCGCTCCGACATGCCAAGAAGACCCGCCGCGTCAGCCTGTGTCAGCTGCCGCGATTTCGTTCGCTCATAATAATCTGAAAACTTCATTCGTCGTAGGTCCTGTAAAATGCCTGTCCTAGTCATAAAGCGCTCCCTTTCGGAGCACCCTAAAACCGGACAGATCGCATGGTACATAAACCGGACATATGCCTTGTTAGCGACACTGGTGTCGGCACTGTTTGGATTTTGGGCGATTGCGCCGCGCTGGCGCGCGTCGCGGTGCCTCTGGCGGGGATACTTATGAACATTTGGAAAGCAGGTGAGGGCGGTGGATGACGGTCGGGCTGAAGGGGATTTACCGCCCGGTGTGGCGTACGGACGGGGCTGTCGTTTGACATTCGTATTTTTGGGGTCGAGAAGTGGCTGGATTTAGAGGATTGAGCGGGCGCATGAGCGCAGGCAGCATCAGGTATTTTTCGCCGCGAACCGTCGGCTGGCTGGCGTTTTACGCGACCGTGCTGTTGGCGTGGGTGACGATTTACCAGGTGGCGCGCGGCCAGGGCGGCTGGATTTGCGGACCCGGTACTTTGCGGCTTTTGCCGCTGGGCGGGTTCTGGGCGCTGTTGCCGATGTGGGTGACGATGATGGCGGCGATGATGTTGCCGACGATCGTGCCAACTTTGCGCACCTTACATGACCTGCCGGCGCAAGCCGGGGCCGGGCTTGCCGGGCTGATCGGTGGCTATGGCTCGGTCTGGGTGATCGCATCTGCGGGGTTTGCCGGGGTGCAGGTCTGGGCGCTGAGCAACGGCCTGATCGATCTGGCCGGGGCGGCGCCCTCGCCGTGGCTGGCGGCGGCGCTGTTGGCGCTGGCCGGGGCCTGGCAGTTGACGCGCAGCAAAGCGCTTTGCCAGAACGCCTGTCTGAGCCCGATGCAGTATTTCATGGCCAACTGGCAGCCCGGATGCGTGGGTGGCTACCGCATGGGGGTTGATATTGGCGTCGTCTGCGTCGGCTGTTGCTGGGCGATCATGGTGCTGGCTTTTGTCGGCGGCGTCATGAGTCTGCTGTGGATGGGTCTGGCGACGCTGTTCATGGTGACGGAGAAATTGCCGGTGATTGGGCAGCACATACGGCGCCCGGCGGGGGCGGCTCTGATTGCGGCAGGCATGCTGATGAGCGCATCGGCAGCGGGCTGGGTCTGAAAATTCAGGAACTTGGAAATTAGATGGACGACTTCGAAGATATTCCGCCGGACCGGATTCGGGTGCGCGACAGAATTGTGCAGCAGATCGGCAATCCTGCGCGCCGCAAGCAGCGCCCGACGGACTGGGCGATCAAGGGCGAGCTGTTCTTGAACTGCTCTTGCACGGTATTTTGCCCCTGCGTGGTATCTTTGGGGGAACATCCGCCGACCCGTGGATATTGTCATACCTGGATGGCGATCGCGATTGATCAGGGCCATTTCGAAGGCGAGGTCCTGAGTGGGATCAACATCGGTCTGCTGGTCGAAATTCCTGGCCGGATGAGTGAAGGTAACTGGAAGGTCGCCGTCTATATCGATGAAAAGGCCACACAAAAGGCCTATAACGGGTTGTTGCAAATCTTGTCAGGTGCGGCCGGCGGCACCACTGGCTTGTTCACCTTGCTGGTCAGCGAAATCTTGGGCGCGGAGCGTGAAAATGTTGAAATTGATCGTGACGGCAGACGCCGCTCAATCCGGGTGGGGCGCAAGATACAGGGTGAAATTGAGATGCTGACGGGGGCCGACCCTTCAAAACCGGTGGTGATGACCAACACCCAATACTGGATGGGTGCTGATGTGATTGCCGCGCGGGGCCTGAAAAGCCGGGTGCGCGATTATGGACGGAACTGGGATATCAGCGGCAAATCGGCCGAGATTTGCGCGATTGACTGGAAAGGACCGGATCGTTGACGACAGCGAAAGTGCAAAATATCCAAAGCGTGAGGAGAAGATAAGTGTTCAAGGCACTGGTTGTCGAAAAAGACGATGAAGGCCAGACCACGGTCTCGGTTCAGGACCTGGACGAGGCGCGGCTGCCTGAAGGCAACGTCACCGTGGCGGTGGAATACTCTGACCTGAACTACAAGGACGGGCTGTGCATCGGGCCCGGCGGCGGGCTGGTGCGTGAGTATCCGCATGTGCCGGGGATTGATTTTGCCGGAACCGTCGAAAGCTCGGATGATGAGCGCTATCGGGTTGGCGACAAAGTGGTGCTGACTGGATGGCGGGTCGGAGAGGTGCATTGGGGCGGCTATGCGCAAAAAGCGCGGGTGAACGCCGACTGGCTGGTGGCGCTGCCGGATGGCTTGACAACACGGCAGGCGATGGCGATCGGGACCGCTGGGTTTACCGCGATGCTGGCGGTGATGGCGCTGGAGGATCATGGGCTGAAGCCGGGGCAAGGGCCGGTTCTGGTGACCGGGGCGGCCGGGGGCGTTGGCTCAGTTGCTGTGGCGATCTTGGCTAGGCTTGGCTATGAGGTGGCGGGTGTTACCGGGCGCGCCGACATGGCCGACTATCTGCGTGGTATTGGCGCCAGTCGAATCGTCGCGCGTGCGGAGCTGAACGAGACCACCAAACGCCCGCTTGAGCGCGAGACCTGGGCCGGATGCGTGGATGCCGTTGGGGGGGCGATGCTGGCGCGGATTTTAGGGCAGATGAATTATGGCGCGTCGGTTGCTGCTGTCGGTCTGGCCGGGGGCGCGGGCCTGTCGGCATCGGTGATCCCGTTCATTTTGCGCGGCGTGAACCTGCTGGGGATCGACAGCGTGATGCGGCCATTTGAGGAGCGGATTCGGGCCTGGGATCGGATCGCGCGTGATCTGCCGATCGAAAAGCTGGAAATGATAGCGCAAACGGCGGGTTTGGCCGATCTTCCGGCGCTCGGGCGGGATATTTTGAAGGGCCGCATCAAGGGCCGGGTGGTTGTTGACGTAAACGCCTGAGTGCGCGTTCACTTGTATGCAATCCGATTCTGTTTATGAGTTCATGACCCACAGCGATTCAGGTCCCGATCGAGGCAATCTGGCGGCGCTGGCTTGACCACGATCCAAATCATCGAAACAAGATGCCACTCATGGACCTTGATCTTGAATTTGTCCGCAGCCAGTTTCCGGCGTTCGCCGAACCGTCGCTGAAGGGGCAGGCGTTTTTTGAAAACGCCGGTGGCTCGTATACCTGCGCGCAAGTGATTGAGCGGTTCACGCGGTATTACCATCAGCGCAAAGTGAAGCCCTACGGGTACTACGACGCCAGCCGTCTGGCGGGCGAGGAAATGGATGAGGCGCGGCAGCGGCTGGCAGCGATGCTGGGGGTGGCGACCGATGAGCTGAGTTTTGGGCCGTCCACCACGCAGAACGCTTATGTGCTGGCACAGGCGTTTGGTGAGCATCTGAGCGCCGGTGACGCAATTGTGGTGAGTAATCAGGATCACGAAGCCAACGCCGGGCCGTGGCGGCGGCTGGCCAGCGCCGGCATTGAGGTTCGCGAATGGCAGATTGATCCGGAGACCGGCCATCTTGATGTGGCCAATCTTGACACGCTACTGGATGACAAGGTGCGCCTGGTGTGTTTTCCGCATGTCTCCAACATAATCGCCGAGATTAACGATGTCGCCGCGATCACCGCCAGGGCGCACGCCGCGGGTGCCTATGTGTGCGTGGACGGGGTCAGCTATGCGCCGCACGGGTTCCCGAATATCGGTACGCTGGGGGCCGATATTTATCTGTTTTCCGCCTACAAGACCTATGGGCCGCATCAGGGTATCATGGTGGTGCGGCGCGACTTGGGCGAGCGTCTGCCCAATCAGGGCCACTGGTTCAACGGTGATGTGTTGTATAAGCGATTTACCCCGGCCGGACCGGACCACGCGCAGATCGCTGCCAGTGCCGGGCTCGCCGATTATGTCGATCTGATGTATGCGCATCATTTCGGCGCGCCGGCAGAGCCTGCGGCGCGCAATGCAGCAGTGCATGATCTGATGCGGGGCCATGAGAGTATGCTGCTGCAACCGTTGCTGGACTATCTGGGCGAGAAGAACTCAGCCCGTCTGATTGGGCCGGGCGATGCCGATGCGCGGGCGCCGACGGTGGCGATCGAGCTGGCCGGGCCCGGCGAAGCGGCGGCGGCGGCGCTGGCGGCGCACGGGATCATGGCCGGCGGCGGCGACTTTTACGGGCACCGGCCGCTCAAGGCGCTCGGAATTGACGCCGACAAGGGTGTGTTGCGGATGAGTTTTGTGCATTACACCTCGGCTGAGGACGTCGATCGGCTGATCGGGGCGCTGGATCAGGTTTTGTAGGAATTGGGGGTTGAGGCCAGTCATCCCCGCGCAAACGGGGATCTCTGTTAATATGTTGCGCCGAATCCGTTGAGGTTCCCGCTTGCGCGGGAATGACAGGGAATGAAACGGCACAGTCGTTCCTTAAGTATTGCGCC
The DNA here is from genome assembly GCA_965237505.1 of Paracoccaceae bacterium. GTDB lineage: Bacteria > Pseudomonadota > Alphaproteobacteria > Rhodobacterales > Rhodobacteraceae > NVTR01. The sequence continues at coordinate 940,847 of CBDEFR010000009.1, forward strand.
GCATTGCGGCGCGGCACCCGCCCTCCCCGCCGGGGTGGGAACCTTGTCTGCGTGACGAAATTGATCGGCGGCATGGCCATTTCGGCCGCTCCATTAATAATTGTTGCCTGGTGGGTGCCGAATTTACTAGCCTTGACCCAGCTGCGGGGGCACGGGCATGAAGATTCATACAACGACGCACGGGCAGGACAACTTGCCGCGTTATTTCGCTCAGGTCTTTGAAATTGCCAAACGGCTGGAAAAGGGCCACCTTGACATGATGCTGCCGGATGGGCGGCGATTTCGCGCGCACGGCAAAAATCCGGGGCCGGGAGCCGAGATGATCGTGCACAATCCGGATGCCTTTGCACGGCTAATCCGCGAAGGCGATCTGGGGTTTTCCGATGCCTATCTGGAAGGCTGGTGGAGCACCCCGGACCTGCAGGTTTTTATGGACTTGATGCTGAACGACGCCAGCAGAATGTATGATGGATTTCCTGGCATGGCGCTGGTGCGCGCCTATGAGAAGCTGCGGTTCTGGTGGCGCTCCAATTCACGGCGTCAGGCCAGGAGGAACATTTCCCACCATTATGATCTGGGCAATGAGTTTTACCGGATCTGGCTGGATGACACGATGACCTATTCCTCGGCCAAGTTTGACACCGGACGGGAAAGCCTGGAGCGAGCACAAACCCAGAAATATGCCAGTCTCGTGGATCAGCTAAACGTGAAACCCGGTGATCATGTGCTCGAAATCGGCTGTGGCTGGGGCGGGTTTGCAGAGTATGCGGCGGCGGAGCGCGGGCTGAACGTGACCGGCCTGACGATTTCGCGCGAGCAGCATGACTACACGGTGGCGCGGATGCGACGCGCCGGCCTGTCGGATCGAGTGATCGTCAAACTGCAGGATTACCGCGACGAAACCGGCAGCTACGACGGCATTGCCAGTATCGAGATGTTCGAGGCCGTGGGCGAGAAATACTGGCCGACCTATTTTGCCACTTTGCGCGACCGGCTGAAGCCGGGCAAGGCCGCGGCACTGCAGATCATCACCATGCAGGACCGGCGCTACGAAGTTTACCGGCGCGGCGTGGATTTCATGCAGAAATACATCTTTCCCGGCGGCATGTTGCCCAGTCCGACGGTGTTGCGCCGCGAGGTCGAACGGGCCGGTCTGCGGGTCGCACGCTCGATCGAGTTTGGCGAGAGTTACAGCCACACGTTGCGCCGCTGGCACGCCAGGTTCAACGGCAAGTGGGACCAGATCGCGGGGATGGGATTTGATGAGCGGTTTCGGCGGATGTGGAATTTCTATCTCACCTCTTGCGCGGCGGCGTTTCACAGCGGACACTGCGACGTAACGCAAATCACCGTGACAAGGCCGGTCTGAACGAATGCCAACCTTCGCCAAAGTAATCGCTGCGGTTTATTTTGCAGCGCTTGGGTTCTTGTGCGCCGACCTGGTCAAGCCACTGCTGGCAGAGGGCACGCCCACTGTTTGGCTGAACGAAACGCTGGCCGCGCTGGCGCGGTAAACGGCTGGATGATGTCAGGCGGGCGCGCCGGTGACGGCACCCGCGCCGGAATTGGCTATGGATTGACTACATCGGCGTTGATCGTGGCCTGGGGGGTATTCTTATTTGCCGGCAGCGAGATGATACAATTGTCCATTGACCGGCGCTACAGCGGGGCGGTTGAGGCGATTCAGTCGATGGTTTCGATCGGGCTTGGCTATCTGAAGATGATTGCGGTGCCGACGATTATCGGCTCGGCGGTTGTGGGTGGCATTTTTGGCGGCTGGCTGACCGAATGGGTGGCCGCGCGCTCGAGCTAGAAGTCATCCCTGCCACCGCGGGGGTCTCCGTTCTCGGGCCGCGCCAAGTGGCTGGAGTTTTACGCTTTCGCAGGCATGACGAAGCGGTGGCGCCGCTTGAGTTCCCTAGGCGCGCGGCCTACACACATGCGTAAATACCGCCGCGTTGGAGGCTTTGGATGCAGGTGAAGAACGACCTTTCGGCGAGTATCGGGAATACCCCGCTTATTCGTCTGAATGGGCCAAGCCAGGCCACCGGTTGCGAGATTCTGGGCAAGGCCGAGTTCATGAACCCGGGCCAGTCGGTCAAGGACCGCGCGGCTCTGTACATTATTCGCGATGCGATCGCCACGGGGTCGCTGCGACCGGGCGGCACGGTTGTCGAAGGCACCGCGGGCAACACCGGCATCGGGCTGGCGCTGGTCGGGGCGTCGCTGGGGTTTGCCACGGTGATCGTGATCCCTGAGACCCAAAGCCAGGAAAAGAAAGACATGATCCGTCTGGCCGGGGCCGAGCTTGTGCAGGTTCCCGCGGTTCCCTACAAGAACCCCAATAACTATGTCCGATACTCCGATCGCCTGGCCGCGCGGCTGAACCAGAGCGAGCCAAATGGCGCGATCTGGGCCAATCAGTTTGACAATGTCGCCAACCGGCTGGCCCACGAAGAAACCACCGGCCCGGAAATATGGCTGCAGACCGACGGCAAGGTTGACGGGTTCATCTGTTCGGTCGGCACTGGTGGTACGGTGGCGGGGGTGGCTTTGGCGCTGCAGCCCAGGGGCGTCAAGGTTGGTGTGGCCGATCCCTTGGGTTCGGCGATTTACAGCTATTACACGACCGGCGAACTCACGTCCGAAGGCGAGTCGATCACCGAGGGTATCGGGCAGGGCCGGATCACCGCCAATCTTGAAGGCTTCACCCCGGATTTCTGCTGTCAAGTGCCCGATACCGAGGCGTTGCCGGTGATCTTTGATCTGCTGACCCAGGATGGTCTTTGTCTTGGCGGTTCATCGGGTATCAACATTGCCGGCGCGATGCGCATGGCGCGAGACATGGGGCCTGGACACACGATTGTCACCGCGCTTGCCGATTTTGGAAACCGCTATCAGAGCAAGCTTTTTAACCCGGAATTCTTGCGTGAAAAGGGTCTGCCGGTGCCAGACTGGATGGATGGCGCGTCCAAGATCATGCCGTCGGTGTTTGAAGACTAATGCGACGGGTTTTGGCGATATTGCTTCTGGGCTGGGCGGTTACGCTTGCGCCGCTGATGCCAGGTGGCGTCGGCGGCGTCGCCGCTGTGGCGCAGGACGCGGCGCAGACCCCGGACTACTTAAGCTGGGAAAAGGTCGCACAGCGCGCCGAAGTCGCGCTTCGGGACCGTCGTGCATCCAACACCGCATTAGAGCAATTGCGCGCAACGCTGGTGGAATGGCGCACGATTTTCAGTGCCGCCCAGGACACCAACCAGGCCCGGATTTCCACATTACGCAACCAGATTGCATCGCTGGGGCCAGCACCAGAGGGCGAGGGCGTTGAGCCTGACGAGTTGGCCACGCGCCGGGTCGAGCTGGGCGCGCTGTTGGCCGATCTGGAGGCGCCGCGCCGGAATGCCGAAGAAGCCTACAGCCGGACCGACGGGCTGATCGGTGAAACCGATGGCATCATTCGCGAACGGCAAACTGCGCGGCTGTTCGAGCTGCGCGCGTCGCCGCTCAACCCGACGATCTGGCCCGAAGCTCTGCGATCGATCGGCAGCACACTGGCGCTGGCACGCAAAGAGGTGGTGACGGCCTGGCAATCGGATATTCAGCAACAACTTTTCCGCGAAGGACTGCCGGTAACGCTATTGTATCTGCTGGCGGCGTTCGTATTGCTGCTGCGCGGGCGCGCCTGGATGGTGGCGCTGACGGTGCGGGTGCAGGCCGGGGCAGGCGGCGCGGGTGCCCAAGTCAAGGGATTTTTCGTGTCAGTAGCGCAGGTGTTGCTGCCGGTGCTTGGCATCTACGCCCTGGTTGAGGCGCTGTTTTCCACCGGGCTTGTGGGGTTCCGCGGGCAAATCATTGCCGATGCGCTGCCGACGATTGGGCTGGGGTTCTTTGCGGCGCGCTGGCTGGCGCTGCGCCTGCTGCCTAAGTCGCCCGATCGTCGCGGTTTCGTGCAGGTGCCAGTTCAGGCGGCCAACCGCGCGCGGCGCTATGCCGGTTGGCTTGGTCTGCTTTGGGGTGGCGACAGGTTGCTGGCGCAACTGGCCGAATTTGAGAGCTATTCGGCACCAAGCCAGGTGGTTTTGCATTTTCCGCTGATCGTGCTGTCGGGCTATGTGTTGTACCGGATTGGCCAGGTCCTGCGACAGGGCGCGGTCTCTTCCGATCAGGAAAGCCGGGCCGACGCCACGCTCAAGAGCCGCGCCGTCGATCTGATCGGCAGAGCCCTGATTGGCGTGGTTGTCGGTGGCCCGCTGGTGGCGGCGGTTGGTTATTTCACCGCCGCCCAGAGCATCGTTTATCCCACGGTTCTGTCGCTCGGGCTGCTGGCATTGCTGGTGGTGCTTGGCGGTCTGCTGCGCGATTTCTATGCGGCGATCACCGGGCGTGATGAAAAGACCGCGCGCGAAGCGCTGATACCGATGCTTTTGACAATCGTGCTGGGCCTGATGTCGCTGCCGGCCTTTGCCCTGATCTGGGGCGCGCGGATGGCGGATCTTACCGAGATCTGGGCCAGATTTGGCGAAGGCGTGCAGCTGGGGGACGCCCGGGTTTCGCCGACCGATTTCCTGACATTCGCGATAATCTTTGTCGTCGGCTACGCGCTGACCCGGCTGCTGCAGTCCACACTGCGCAACTCGATCCTTCCGAAAACCTAGATTGATCCGGGCGGGCAGACGGCGATCGTATCCGGGCTGGGTTATTTTGGGATATTCCTGGCGGCAGTGATTGCGATCAGCAGCGCCGGAATTGATCTTTCGTCGCTGGCCATCGTTGCCGGTGCATTGTCGGTTGGCATTGGGTTTGGTCTGCAAAACATCGTGTCGAATTTTGTCTCCGGCATCATCCTGCTGATCGAGCGCCCGATCGCCGAGGGCGACTGGATCGAAGTCGGCGGCAACATGGGAACGGTGCGTAATATCTCGGTGCGTTCGACGCGGATCGAGACCTTTGACCGCACCGATGTGATCATCCCGAACTCTGATCTGGTGAGCGGCACGGTCACCAACTACACGCGCGGCAACACCATCGGGCGGGCGGTCATTTCGGTTGGCGTGGCCTATGGCACCGACACGCGCCGCGTTCAGGGTATCTTGCAGGGCATTGCCGAGGCGCATCCGATGGTGCTGCAAGATCCGGCGCCGTCAGTTCATTTCACCGGATTTGGCGGTGACAGTCTGGATTTTCAGATCCGCGCGATCCTGCGCGATGTGAATTTCATCCTGTCGGTCAAGACCGACATACATCATGAAATTGCCGAGCGCTTTGCCAAGGAAGGCATCGAAATTCCGTTTGCGCAGCGCGATGTCTGGCTGCGTAACCCCGAGGCGTTGCAATCAAGACCTGCGAGCGGGGACAACGGGTCATGAGTGCAGCGCTGTTTCGTGACGACGCCTATCTGAAACGCGCGCCCGCAACCGTCTTTGGCCACACCAGCGAAGGCGGGCTGATCCTGGACAAATGCTTGTTTTACCCGACCGGCGGCAGTCAGCCCGGCGACAGCGGGCGCCTGGAGTGGGCCGGTGGTTCGGTTGTGGTGGCAACCACGATCAAGGGCGAGGGCGATGATATTGTTCTGGTGCCCGGTGCCCGGAAGCGATGCCAGCGGTCGGCGACGAGGTGATGCAGGTTCTGGACTGGGAGCGCCGCCACCGCCACATGCGCGTTCACACCGCATTGCATTTGCTGTCAGTGGCGGTGCCGCTGCCGGTCAACGGCGGCTCGATCGGGTCTGATACCAACGGCCTTATAGAATGACGCTTTTTGCGTATTCGCGTGAGGTTATGTTTTGAACGGTCTCTTTGTCTTCGGCGAAGAAGTTCCACGCGTCGCAGCACTTCTCGACGATGTGGTCGTAACTGTGGAAGATGGAGATGGCGAGTTTGTTGGCGCGCAGGTAGGCCCAGACGTTTTCGATCGGGTTGAGTTCCGGCGCGTATGGCGGCAGGGGGAGAAGTGTGATGTTGTCGGGGGTGCATAGTGCCTTTGAACCGTGCCAGCCTGCGCCATCAAGCACGATTACGGCATGTGCCCCTGGAACGACGGGTTTGGCGATTTCGGCGAGGTGTTCATTCATCGCCTGCGTATCGGCAAAGGGCATGACGAGGGCGGCGGCAGCGGCGCGTTCCGGACAGACGGCTCCAAATATGTAAGCCCATTTGTAGCGAGTATCACGTGGCGCGCGCGGGCGGGTTCCGCGCCTGGCCCAAACACGGGTGAGCGTTCCCTGCTGTCCGATCCTCGCTTCATCTTGGAACCAGATTTCCAGTGGTTTGCCGCGGGCTTCAGGCGGCAGTGCCGCCGCTACCAGCTGCGCGAAGTTTTTTTTTGAACGCCGCCTGTGCGGCCGGATCCGATTGAGGATGTGCGGGGCGCACCGAAAGGGGAGTATCCGAAACTCTGTGTATGGGGTTTGGCCCATGCGGTTTAAACGGGTCATTTGTTGAACCGCTCGGGGTATAGGATAGCGAACTGGTTTCTTGCCGCAACCCATTCCCTGACGCACCGGCCCGACTTTTCAAAATTGCGGATGGCCAGGTAAATCAGTTTGGTTGCCGCGTCATCCGTTGGAAAGCTACCGCGCGTTTTGGTGGTTTTTCGGATCACCCTGTTGAGGCTTTCAATCGCATTCGTCGTATAGATGATTTTGCGCACCGCTGGCGGGAAGGCAAAGAACGGGATGACCTCCTGCCAGGCCCGCCGCCAGCTTGGGGCGATCGAGGGGTATTTTGAGCCCCATTCGGTCTCGAAATCATCAAGGGCTTTCGCGGCCTCGGCATCATCTGTGGCCTGATAAATCCGCTTCAGGCTTTTGGCCACGACTTTGCGATCTTTCCAGCCGCAGAAGTTCAGGGAATGGCGCACGAGATGCACGATACAGGTTTGCACGGTAGTATCAGGGAAGGCCGCGTTGATCGCGTCAGGGAACCCCTTGAGACCGTCCACGACGGCAATCAGGATATCCTCAACGCCTCTGTTCTTCAGATTATTCATGATTGAAAGCCAGAATTTGGCACCCTCATTATTGGCAATCCACAAGCCCAGAACCTCCCGCTCGCCTTCTGGCGTGACCCCCAGAGCTACATAAACGGCCTTGTTTTTGACCTGGCGGCTCTCAGCGTCGCGAATTTTGACCCGAAGGGCATCAAGGAATACGAGAGGATATACTGGCTCCAGAGCCCGGTTTTGCCAGTCTGAAACCTCCTCCAAAACTGCGTCCGTCACGCGGCTGATAAGGTCCGCTGAAATCCGCAGGCCGTAGACCTCTTCAAGGTGGGCACGGATATCACGGGTCGACAGACCGGCGGCATAAAGCCCGATGATCTTGTCGTCCATCCCGTCGATCCGGGTCTGGCCTTTCTGGATCAGTTCCGGCTCAAAACTACCAGCTCGGTCGCGCGGGATGTCAATCGGCACCGCCCCGTCATTGCCCTTCAGCACCTTGCGAGTGGCCCCGTTCCGGCGGTTGGATTGCTGGCTGGCAGGCTCCCCGTGCGGCTCATAGCCCAGGTGCTCAGTCAACTCGGCGCCCAGCATCCGCTCCATCAGCCGGACTTTCAGCTCCTTCATCAGGCCTTTGTCGCCCAGCAAATCTTCGGGCCGTTCAACGCCGTTAAGCAACTCGTCCAGTAGTTCCTTGGAAATCGTCATTGTCATCATGCTCCTTCATTGGTGAAGCATGGACCAAATTACTCATACACAGAAGATCGGACAGTCTCCACCGAAAGCCGCCTGAACCCAAGTTCGGCAAGCTGTTTGCCTACCGTGCGCTCATGCATGACAACACCGAAGCGCTCTTTGATCAGGTGCTTCAGGTCGATACGCCGCCAACGCACCACGCGGTCCACCTCAGGGTCAGGACCCGCGCGAACGATCTCGGAAAGTTCCGCCTTCTGCGCGGCGCTCAGGTAAGGCGTGCGCCCTGGTGCCGTGCGGTTCGACAGGCCCGCAAGCCCCCCGGCATTGTAACGATACACCCAGTCGCGCAAGGTTTGCCGGTCCATCCCGCAGCTCCGCGCCGCCGACGCGCGGTCCGACCCTTCCATAACCAACGCAATCGCCAACATCCTCCGCGCTGCCTTCGCATCCGTTGACCTCGCCGCCGACGCGCGAAGGTCCCTCGCCGATAAATCCAACCGTGTAACCGCAACTGTCATGGGTCTCTCCTGCTTGTAGCAGAAGCGAATCACAACCGAGACGAAAAGGGAATCCCAAAAGAGTCACGCATAATGGCCCTTGGTATGACAAGGGGCGGCTGGATTTTGACATGCCGGAGGCATTTGTCGATAAGGAAGCGCTATGCGACACGCTGAACAATCTGATCGCCCGCGATCTGGAGGTTATTGAAAGCTGGATCACCGACGCCGAGCTGCTGGCCAATCCGGCGCTGGTGAAAACCATGTCGGTCAGCCCGCCAATGGGGCAGGGCCGGGTGCGGATGATCGCCATTGGCCAAGGCGACGGGCGCTTTGACTTTCAGCCCTGCGGCGGCACCCATGTGGCACGCACCAGCGAGATCGGCCCGGTTCGGATCGGCAAGATCGTCAGGAAAGGCCGCCAGAACCGGCGCATCAACGTGCATCTGGACGGGTAGGGTTTACCACCATACCGCCGTTGACTGCTGTGTGATACTCTGGGCGTATATATTTGTCACGCCGAGGCATGCTCATGGACAGTTTTTCTCATACCATCGCGCGCGTTGCGGTGTGGAACCTTGCAGGTTACGGCGCCATTTCCGATGATCGCGCCGCACGCCAAATCGAGGGGTTGTCGTTGCTGGACGCAGAGTTGGTCACGCTGGTCGAAGTCAAGCCATTCGCCCACATGCAGCGGCTTGCGGACGGGCTGACGGCGCTTGGCAGCCCGTATCAGTGGAAAATGCTCGTACAACCCGGTGATCTGAACATCGGGTTTTTGTACAAACCGGGGGTCGAACTTGGCAATCCAGAGTTGATCGCCGGATCCAACGGCACCTACGCTAATGGCCGCCGGGCGATCAAGACCGAGATCATAATAGGCAAGTTCAAAGCGGTGTTGATCGGCGTGCATCTGAAATCCGGCCGCGGCAAAGTGCAGCAAGCGACGCGCGACACCCAGTGCACGGTGATCAGCAACCATATCGATGCGATTCGCGCCACCCCGGGGTTCAAGCAGCGCACCATCCTGCTGATGGGGGATTTCAACATGATCCCCGGTCAGGACGTCAGCAACTTCCATAATCTGGGCGGTGACGATGTGATGGACTTTGTGTCGTGTTGGGATTTGCAGGACCGGTTTTCGCACATTCTGGAAATGGGGCGGGCGAACCTTTTGGACGGATTTGCGGTCTCGCGGACGTACTCGACCGACTATGTTCGCGGCAGTCTGCGGCTGTTTCCGATGCATTGGACGCTGGATATGGGGCGCGAAAAATACAAAGACGAGGTATCCGATCACCTGCCGTTCGTGGCCTCTTTCCGCATCTACTAGCCGGTATTGGACCTTGCGGCAGGTTCGATCCGATAATAACAGACGATATGCGGAGAGGTGGCCGAGTGGTCGAAGGCGCACGCCTGGAAAGTGTGTAGGCGGGGAACCGTCTCCAGGGTTCGAATCCCTGTCTCTCCGCCAGCCGAGGTAAAGCTATGCCATTTCGCGCTGTTGCGCTGAATGTCCGGTGCATTTCGCGCGCCAGCTTGGGCATTCATGCCGAGCGGAAAACCGTACAGGCAATAACCGGCTGCGGCGTTAAATAGCACGACAAACCGCGTGCGCCGGGCTATGGTTGGCAAACTTTCACGCATTCGGGCCTGCGCACAGCATGCGCGGTGTCCGGCACCCATACCGAACCTGATCCGGGAGAAGCGGATTTGACAGATTTTCATATTTTCTCGGTCGGCGAAGCGGCGGCCGCGGAAACCGTTGTGCGCCAGATAAGCGTTGCCGATGTGCTCGATGCGCTACGGCAGGGCTATCGGGATTTCATGGATAAGCCCTCGCACTATATTTTTGTCGTGCTGATCTATCCGATCATCGGCGTGGGATTGTTCACCTGGGCCTCCGGCGGCAACGCTTTGCAACTTATTTTTCCGCTGATCACCGGTTTTGCGCTGCTTGGACCGCTTGCAGCACTTGGTCTTTACGAGATCAGCCGCCGCCGTGAAAAGAACCTTGATACGTCGTGGAAGCACGCACTTGATGTCAGGAAATCCCCTGCCATTCCGGCTATCATTGCCGTCGGAATATTGCTGGTCGGGCTTTTCGTGGTCTGGCTATTCATCGCACAGGCGCTGTTTGCGTGGCTTTACGGCGCCGATATTCCACCAACCATATTCGGGTTTTTCTATGATGTGATCAGCACCCAGCGCGGCTGGACCCTGATCATTCTGGGCAATGGAATTGGCTTTGTATTTGCGCTGTTTGTGCTGTGCACCACGGTGATTGCGTTTCCGCTCTTGCTTGACCGAGACGTTGGCGCGAATTTGGCCGTTACGACCTCGATAAGGGCTGTACGGACCAACCCGGTGCCGCTGCTCGCCTGGGGGGTGATTGTTGCGGGCAGCCTGTTTCTTGGCGCCTTGCCGGGCCTAGCCGGGCTGGTATTTGTTTTGCCGGTGCTGGGGCACGCGACCTGGCACATCTACCGCAAGGTAGTGGTGCAGCCCGGGGCGGCGGGTGCTGCCTGACGTGCCGCCGACAAATCGTGATCGCGCAGCAGAAAAAAGTCGCGCCAGATTGTCGGATCACCAAATAAATCCAGTGGTTCCGATTGCAAGAGCTACGACAGCGTAACGCCCGCCGCGCAGGGCGGGCGTTACCCTTTGCGCTAGTGGCTAAAGTTTTGTTCGACTCCGGCGAAGAATTGGAACCGCGCCAGCACGGTATAGTCGGATTCAAATGTCATGATCGCCACAAATACCAGCACCGCTATCGGCGGCAGCAGAATTGCATAGGACAACGCCAGCCGCTCCCACCTCATATGCATGAAGACCGCGACGATCAGGCCGGCTTTCAGGATCATGAAAAACAGGATCAGTGACCACCTGAGATAACTTTCAAAGCCAATGTAGTCGACCATGTACGAGCCGGTGCTGAGGATGAACAGCCACCCCCAAACATACAGATATACTTTCAACGGATGCTGCTGGTGGCCCTGATCTGCCACATCGGCGTGCGCAGCCTGCTCATTCATCGTATTCGCCATGCCCGTCCCTTACCAAAGATAGAAAAATGCAAAGATGAAGACCCAGACCAGATCAACAAAGTGCCAATACAGACCCATGATCTCGACACATTCATACTCGCCCGGCCGGCTGGTGAAATAGCCGCGCTGGCCGCGGTCATAGTCGCCGCGCCAGACCTTGATCGCCATGACCACCAGAAAGATCACCCCGATCGACACGTGGGTGCCGTGAAAACCGGTGATCATGAAGAATGTGCCGCCAAATTGTTCGGCGCCGAGCGGATTGCCCCAGGGCCGGATGCCTTCATCAACGATCAGCTTGGTCCACTCAAAGGCCTGCATGCCAACAAATGTCGCGCCTAAAAGAGCTGTAATAAGCAACATCAGTGCAGTTAATCTGCGGTCTTTCCGGTAGCCGTAATTCACTGCCAGAACCATTGTTCCGCTGCTGGAGATCAAAACAAAAGTCATGATCGCGATCAGCAGCAGTGGAAATGCGGTGCCGCCGATATGCAGGGCAAAAACCTCGCTGGCATTGGGCCATTCGACTTTTGTCGAGCTGCGCACGGTCATGTAGGACAGCAGAAAGCAGCTAAAGATGAATGTGTCGCTGAGCAGGAAGATCCACATCATCGCCTTGCGCCAGGAAACGTTCTTGAAGGCGCGCTGGTCAGACGACCAGTCGTCAGAGACGCCTTGCCAGCCACTGGCCCGCGCTTCGGTCATTTCTGTTGCCGCAGTATCGGTCATTTACGGGTCCTTTAGCTTTGCTAGTGATTGGAAATGATGAACGGATCGTGCGCCCAGCCGAGCATGACCACGAGCAGGACAAGCCAGATGAAAAGCAGAAAATGCCAATAAATCGCGCACAGGTCTATGCGCGACCGAAGCGTGTCCATCGGTGCGTCGCTCCAGGCGGCAACGGTGGTCCGGCCCAGCGCCACCAGGCCGCCAAGTATGTGCAGGCCGTGCAGGCCGGTAAGAATATAAAAAAAGCTGTTGGCAGGATTGGAGGTCAGCATAAACCCGCTGCCGACCAGCTGCTGCCAGGCAATCACCTGACCGATCAGGAACCCGAGCGTGGTGCCGCCGGCGTTAAGCAGCCAGAACCTGATGCTGCCGCCATCGTGGTTGCGGGCTGCGAGCAGTGCCCGGTGCAGCGATATGCTGCCCAGAACCAAAAGCCCGGTGTTGAGCCAAAGGATGCGCGGCAGCGGCATGGTGCGCCAATCGGCAAGCTCTTGGCGCATCAAATAGCCGCTGGTAAGAAGCGCAAAAAAGATGCCGACCACGGCAAGAAATACCAGCAAGCCGATCTTGGCCTTTGGCAGGCCTATTTCATCAGTGCCCTTAACAACTGTGTCCGGTCCACTTTCCAGCCAAGGCTTTGACAGCAGCCGCTGGTGCGCAAGCCACCAGCCGGCAATGCCGACAACCACCAGCAGGAAGATTAGAACTGCGGTCATGATCTGTGCTGATGCTCGCTGATCTGTACCGGATCGTTCTGGGCGATGAAATCTTCTGCCGCTCCCGGAACGCTGTAGTCATAGGGCCAGCGATAGACGATCGGCAGGTCGTCGCCGAAGTTGCCGTGCGCCGGCGGTGTTTGCGGCGTCTGCCATTCAAGCGTTGTTGCGCGCCACGGATTGCCACCTGCGTCGCGGCCGTTGCGAATGCTCCAGATCAGATTGTACAGGAAAACAATCTGCGCGAACCCGACGGCAAACGCCGCCAGGCTGATGAACGAGTTCAGCGTCGCAACTGAATCCGGAATGAACGCGGTATCGCCCAGTTCGGGATAGCGGCGCGGCACGCCGACCAGACCGACATAATGCATCGGGAAGAAGATCAGATAGGCGCCCAGAAAGGTGACCCAGAAGTGGAACTTGCCCATCGCTTCGTTCAACATGCGTCCGGTCACTTTTGGATACCAGTGATAGATCGCGCCCATGATGACCATGATCGGCGCAACCCCCATCACCATGTGAAAATGCGCCACCACGAACATCGTGTCAGACAGCGGCACATCGACGACCACGTTGCCGAGAAACAGCCCGGTCAGGCCGCCGTTGATAAATGTCACCAGGAATCCGAGCGAAAACAGCATCGGGATGGTCAGGTGGATGTCGCCCCGCCACAGCGTCAGGGTCCAGTTGTAGACCTTGATCGCCGTGGGAACAGCAATGATCAGCGTCGTTGTGGCAAAGAAAAAGCCGAAATAAGGGTGCATGCCGCTGACATACATATGATGCGCCCAGACGATGAAGCTGAGCGCGCCGATGCCGACAATGGCCCAGACCATCATCCGGTAACCGAAAATATTCTTGCGGGCGTGGGTGGACAGCAAGTCTGACACGATGCCAAAGGCGGGCAGGGCAACGATGTAGACCTCGGGGTGGCCAAAGAACCAGAACAGATGCTGGAACAGGATCGGACTGCCGCCGCCATATTCAAGCTGCTCGCCAAATTCGATCAGGGTCGGCATGAAGAAACTGGTGCCAAGCAGCCGGTCAAACAGCATCATCACGGTGGCCACCAGCAGCGCCGGAAACGCCAGAAGCGCCAGCACGGTTGCGGTGAAAATGCCCCACACGGTCAGCGGCAGGCGCATCATCGTCATGCCGCGGGTGCGGGCCTGCAGCACCGTTACCACATAGTTCAGACCACCCATGGTGAAGCCGATAATGAACAGGATCAGCGACACCAGCATCAGGATGATGCCAAGGCCCTGGCTGCCCGGAGTGCCGGACAGGATGGCCTGTGGCGGATACAGCGTCCAGCCGGCCCCGGTCGGACCGCCGGGCGCAAAGAAGCTTGCCGCAAGCACGATCACCGCGAGCAGATAAACCCAGAAACTCAGCATGTTGACATAGGGAAAGACCATGTCGCGCGCCCCGACCATGAGCGGAATCAGGTAGTTGCCAAATCCGCCAAGAAACAACGCGGTCAGCAGGTAGACCACCATGATCATGCCATGCATGGTGACGAACTGGTAATACGACTCGGGCGTGATGAAATCGAACAGGTCCGGAAAACCAAGCTGCAGGCGCATCAGCCAGGACAACACAAGTGCCACAAGCCCGATGCCGGTCGCGACACCGGCATACTGGATCGCGATAACTTTGGCATCCTGCGAGAAGATGTATTTGGTCCAGTAGCTTTTCGGGTGATAAAGTTCGACTTCCGCAACTTCGGCGGGCGCGATGTCGTGGGCCGTCGAATCCTGGATATCAACCATCAGTGTCTCTCCTTGTTCAGGCGGCGCGGAGCGGTTAGCTCACGGCCGCCTTGCGCATATTCCATATCGCGTGTGCTGCGAGCGTCATGGCTTGGTCAGTTGCGCCACGTCGACGTCTGTGGACACCGACAATTGCGCAAATGTTGACTGGCTTTGCAGCCAGGCCAGATAATCTTCCTCGGTATCGACGAAAAGCGCACCGCGCATGAAACTATGGCCGGTGCCGCAAAGTTCGGCGCACAGCACCTCGAACTCTCCGGTGCGCGTCGGGGTAAACCAGAATGACGTCACCATGCCCGGTACCATGTCCATTTTGGCGCGAAACTCTGGCACGTAAAAATCATGCAGCACGTCGATCGCGCGCAGCAACACATTGATAGGCAGGCCGACGGGAATATGCAGATCATCGCCTTCGATAACCACATCATCCTGACCGTCCGGGTCGTCCGGGTTGATGCCAAGTGGATTATCAAATGTTATCAACCTGTTGTCGACCGTACCTAATTTGCCATCTTCGCCCGGAAGACGATAGCTCCAAAACCATTGCTGGGCGACCACTTCGATCTCGGTTGCTTCATCTGGAACCGTTACAAACTGCGCCCAGACGACCAGACCGGGTGCCAGCAATGCGGCCACGCCCACGCTGGTGATGATCGTCAGCCAAAGTTCCAGTTTGTTGTTTTCCGGCTCATAGGCTGCAACTCGGCCTTCTTTATGCCGGAACATGAAAACACAATAGGCCATGAACAGGATAACGGCGGCGAATACCGCGCCGGTGATCCAGAACGTGAGTGAAATCATCGAGTCCATGAAGCCCCAATTTGACGCAATCGGCGTCCACCACCAGGGGCTGAACACGTGAAAAAGTATCGAACCTATTACAATAAGAGCGAGTACAATCGCGATAGCCATACCGGTGTTCCTGCTTCAATCCCGAGCGCAAGGATGATCCTGGGGAAGATTCTTTTTTGCTGTGTCGTCACGCAGCTTTACGTGATTACGCACTGAAAATCTAGGGTCAGAACCCATTAATCCTGCACCCTTTGGGTGAGGTCAATTGTCGCTGCAACGTGCGCGAAATGTGGCCCTGTAACGAGCTTTCGTCGGAACCAGAACTTTTCGACAAATCATTGGATTGTTTCTTGCGTCCCACCCGGCCAGACGGGCCGGGCAGCGCCCGAGTTGACGGCGATTATCGACCGATTGAAGACAATGCAAGATCGAACAGACGCATTGTTTATCAATTTTTGCAGTGTTTGAATGTTCTGCGTGCGCCAACCGCCATGTGGTATATTATCTGCGACTCATATGGACTGGGTGCATTGGGTGCTGCTCGTTGTTACCAATGTTTAACAGAAATGTGCGAGACCCCAATCTTAGCAGCGATACTTGAGTTGTGGTCTGGTGAGGAGTGTGTAGGGAAATGAATGATGTGCCCAAAGGTGCGGCGCGAAACCCGGAATCGGACGGCGACCCTGCGCGCATTGGCGACATTCAGAATTCTGCGAAATGGGAAGATCGCCTGGCGCGGCGCGGATTCGCCGTGCTGCTGTGCTTGCAGAGCGCGATCAGGCCGGTGGCCCGGATGCGGGCAACGATGACCTGCAGAAAATTGCAAATTTGAACGCTCGTCTTGCGATGGTGCCGGGGCGCGGCAAAATGGTGCGCGACAAGAGCGCGGTGAACCCTGAGCCAGTTGCGGATTTGCAAGGCGAGCGCGAGCAGGATTCTTACCAAAAGACCGTGCTTGTTGCCTTGACCGGCGCGCAGGCAAAGCAAAACGATGACCTGCGCCGGGACAGTACCCCAGTCACGGCGCTGGCACTGCCGGTGCAGCCGGACGCAGCGCCGTCCGAGCGCCCGAAACGGCGCGCCGGTGTCGTGTATTTGGCCGCTGCGGTCGCATTTGCGCTTTTGATCGCAGTTGCGTTGCCCGGACAATTCCGCGACGTCACGATCCGCTCCGTTAATCAGGTAACCGGACTGTTCGCTGGAACGCCGGTTGATACGGCGAACACCGAAAATGCCGGCACAATTGCTGCAAATGCCGCGCCGCCAGCGCTGGACGCGGAGTCACTGGCCACCGGTGCCGGGCGCGACAATGACAGTGCCGCCAGTCTTGTTGATCAGGCGGTCTTGGTGCCCGGTGACGGTCTGACACCGGGCATTACACCAGAGGTATCGCTGGTGGCAGCCACACTGGCATCCGCATCGCCAGACAATTCAGATGATGGAGCGCTTCAAGTTTCTGCGGGATTCGATGGTTCTGTGAACAAATCGTTGCAGGTTGCAAATCTTAGCGGCGCTTTGTCGGATTCTTTGCCAACACAGTCCCAGACCGCGCCCGTCGCCCGGCGAACGGGGGAAACTGCAGCCGTTGCTGCGGTGCCCGAAACGGCGAATATAACGACAGATTCCACGTTTCCGGTTGCTGATGCGCCTGCGGTAATGGTCGCGGTGGCAGCATTGCCGGGAATGTCCGAGGTTTTGACGTCAGATGCGCCGCTTCAGACCGCTATTAATGCCAGTTCCACTGCCAAAACGGTGTTGGCGGCTGCGAATCTTTCTGACCCGTCAATCGCCGACACGGTGGTGCCGGTGCCGGGCCCGGACACCCCGCTTCGTATTGTGTCGAATTATCCGGCTACGACCGCGTTCGCAGCGGCGATTGGTTCGATTAATCTGGATGCGTTGGCTCCTGGGCCGTTCCAGGAACTGAGCCCGATTGTGGTTGCCGTTTCAGTGCCGCAGGCGACTGCACCGGGCGACGCCCCAGCCGCGCAGGGATCGCTGTGAATCCCGGAGACAAAATACCCACGGGATCGGTCGGATGATCTGACCGTCGCGGAGCAAAATTCCGCACCTTGAAGCCTGAAGCAAACGAGCTGAGGGCGGGGAGATGTATTCTGTGGAACTGTATAGTCGGGTACGCCGTGCGTGCCATGTGGATGGGATGAGCAAGAGTGCGGCGGCCCGACATTTTGGGATTGATCGCAAGACTGTGTCAAAAATTCTGAAGCATGCGGTGCCACCGGGGTATCGCAGGAATGGGCCACCAGCCCGTCCAAAGCTTGACCCGTTCATTCCGCTCATCAACCAGATATTGGAAGAGGATAAGTCGCGGCTCAAGAAGCAGCGGCATACGTCGAAGCGGATATATGAGCGTCTGCGTGATGAACATGGCTTCGTCGGCGGCATCACCATCGTCACGGACTATGTGCGTGAGCGGAAGCGGCGGACGCGGGAGGTGTTCGTGCCGCTGAGCCACGCGCCGGGCCACGCCCAGGTTGATTTTGGTGAGGCGCTTGGCAGATTGGCGGGGTCGTGCGCAAGCTGCACTACTTTGCAATGTCTCTGCCGCACTCGGACGCGTTCTTCATCAAGGCCTATCCGGCGGAGACAACCGAGGCCTTTTGTGATGGCCATGTCTCCGCCTTTGCTTTCTTCGGAGGCGCGCCGCTGTCAGGGCTCTACGACAACACCACGATCGCGGTGGCGCGGATCCTCGGGGACGGAACCCGGCAACGCACCAGAACTTTCTCGGAGTTGCAGTCGCACTATCTCTTTGAGGACCGGTTCGGCCGTCCTGGCAAGGGCAATGACAAGGGTAGTGTCGAAGGCACAATCGGTTATGGTCGGCGGAACTTCCTGGTGCCGATGCCGCGCTTCGACAGTTTCGATGATCTGAACGCCCGGCTGGAGGAGCAATGCCTCAAACGGCAGGACGAAGTATTGCGAGGTCATTCCGAGACTATCGGCGAGCGGCTGATGCGTGATCTTGATGCGCTGATGACACTACCCCTGACGCCCTATGACGCCTGCGAGAAGGTCAGCACCCGGGCGACGTCGATCTCGATGGTCCGCTATCGCAACAACGACTATTCCGTGCCGGTCGCATACGCCCATCACGAGGTCCAGGTTCGCGGCTATGTCCACGAGGTCATCATCGGCTGCGGCACGGAAATCATCGCCTGCCACAAGCGGTCCTACGAAAAAGCGGACATGGTCTTCGATCCGATGCACTTCCTGCCTCTGCTGGAACAGAAGGTCGGCGCGCTTGATCAGGCGGCTCCGTTGCAGGGCTGGGACCTGCCCGGGGAGTTCGCCACCCTGCACCGGCTGCTGGAAGCGCGCATGGGAAAGAAGGGCAAGCGCGAATACGTCCAGGTTCTGCGGCTGCTGGAGACTTTCGAGATGGGCCATGTTCACGGCGCCATCAGGCAGTCACTGGAACTCGGGGCCATCGGCTACGATGCAGTGAAGCATCTCGTCCTCTGCCGGATCGAGAAACGCCCACCCCGGCTCGATCTGGAGATTTACCCGTACCTTCCAAGGGCGCAGGTCGAGACCACAGATCCTGCCAGTTACATGAGCCTGATGGCGCAGGCGCCGGCATGACCGACACCCCGCAGGTTCTGCTGCAGCACCACCTCAAGAAGCTCCGGCTGCCGACCTTCCACAGCGAATATGCCAAACAGGCCCGGCAATGCGCAGTGGAGAACAAGGATCACATCAACTACCTGCTGCGGCTTTGCGAGTTGGAACTGATCGAGCGCGAACGCCGGATGATCGAGCGCAGGATCAAGGCCGCAAAGTTCCCGGCGACCAAAAGCCTGGACAGCTTCAACTTCAAGGTCATCCCGTCGCTGAACAAGGTCCTGACCATGCAACTGGCCCGCGGTGAGTTCATAGACCGGCGCGCCAATATCATCGCATTGGGGCCAAGCGGCACAGGTAAAACCCATATCGCCCTGGGATTGGGTCTGGCGGCCTGCCAGAAGGGCAGGAAAGTACGCTTCACCACTGCCGCTGCTCTCGTCCATGAACTCATCGAGGCCGTCGACGAACGCCGCCTGCAGCGCTTGCAGAAACAACTGGTCAGCCAGGACCTGCTGATCATTGATGAGCTGGGTTTTGTGCCACTGAGCAAGACCGGGGCCGAGCTTCTCTTCGAGATCATCTCGCAGCGCTACGAACGTGGCTCCATCATCATCACATCCAACCTGCCGTTCGATGAATGGACCGAGGTCTTCGGCGCAGAACGCCTCACAGGCGCCATTCTCGATCGCCTAACCCACCACGTCCATATCCTCGAGATGAACGGCGAAAGCTACCGGTTGCGCCAGAGCAAAATCGCCAAACCGTAATCCTGAAAATACCAAAACTGCGAAAAGGTTGGCCTGCGGCCAACGCACCCTGGCACGCATCAGCTATTTGGAAAGCACACGCACCAGGGTGCGCACCTAAATCAAACCAGGTGTCCAGTTTTGCACCGGGACATTGACCCTTTTTACTCCGGGATTGACACTGTATCAAGGCTTAGAGGCCTACGGATGAGCATGCAGCTTCCACGGAAACTATGCTCCATTTAGATTACAGAGTCTAGAAGGACACAACACGTTGTGCTCGCTGCCGTCAGATTACGCGATTTAACGCAGGCGCCTGAGGAGTTTGGTCTAGGAAACAGGCGGCGTCAAGAGATGGTTATAAGCCCCTTTTTTTGGCCACCAGCATGCTCATCATGTCACGCATGCTGAACGGGTTGGCGGCCATCATCGATTGCATGAAGATCATCTTGGCGGAGCCCGAAATGGGCTCCAGCATCGATGTCATCATGGTCATCATCAGTTGCGGGTTCATCATTTGCATCATCGCGTCCATCATTTCCGGATTGCCGAAGTTCATCATGGTTTTCATGAAATCCGGGTTGGTCATCACGGTCATGAACGGGATGAACAATTACGGGTCGGCGAATTTCATCATCGCCTCAAACATCGCCGGGTTGGCCATGATCTGGATGAAACCGGTCATCATTTCCGGGTTGATCATCGAGGCAAATCCGCCGGCAAAAATCCGGATTTGTGAATATGTTGGTGATGTTGGAGTCTTGTGCCATCGCAGAGTTGACAGCGCTGCTAATCGGCAGCGGCAGCATGATCGCGGTTGTGGTCGCGAGAACCAGTTTTCTGGGCATCTGTTTCATTGTGCTTCAACATCCCTTGGTTTAGTCCGAAATTTCCGGTGGCGGATTGGAATGTCAAAACCCTGGCCCGCAGACACCACGTAAATAGACCCGCAGCATATTCAAGTAAAAGAATATGAAAACATATTTTTTTTGACACGACCAAGTGTGGCTGGCAGAACGATGAAATTTGGGACCTGTCAGGGGTAATTTTCTGATAGGCGTTTGAATTTTCGGTTAAATTCGGCTTTGCATGGCTCTAGCCAGAGCAACTGGCGCCGCCCAGCACGCAAAACTTTGCGCAATGGGGATGGTTGAGCGAAACATCGCATTCCGCCTCGGCCAGGGTCGAGCCCAGCTCAAACTCTGGCGAATAGGGCAGCAACGAGCAAGACACCACAACCGGTGCATCCGCGCCGCGGCGTTTGACCACCATGCGCGATGATGCGCACATGACCTGATCGGGCGATTTGTTCAAAATGCCCCAGCACGCGGTGGTTATTTCGGGCACGTCGACAGTTTCATCCATCTCCGGGAACAGGACTGTCTGGCTTGGATTGTTGGCATCAATGTCAAACCGTTGACGCGCATAAAGTGCCGCATAACCGGCCCGCGCCTGGGTATCGGTTTCGCCCCAGACAGTGCGCCCGGCCACGGCCATGCGAAAGCCATTTTCACGCAGCCAGTTCATGCCCAGCATGGTGCGTACAAAATGTCCCGGCCCGCGTTCCTTGTCGTGCAGCCTGGCTGACCAGTGATCGACCGATATGCGCAATGTCAGACGGTCTGCGAAATCATCGCGCAGCTTGATAAGACCTGCCTGCACGGCCTTGCGCATCATCGGGCGCATGGCGTTGGTCAGGATCAGAACCCGATACCCGGCCGCCAAACTAATCCGCGCCGAATCGATCATGGCCGGATTCATGAACGGTTCGCCACCGGTAAATCCGATTTCCGACACCGGCCAGTTCCGCTCTTTTACCTGGCTCAGGTAATCCGTTACTTCGGCCTCGTTGATATAGGCCAGCCGGTCGTTTGTCGGCGAGGATTCAATATAACAGTTTTCGCAGGTGATGTTGCACAACGTGCCGGTGTTGAACCACAGCGTCTGCGGATTGGTCAGCGATACCGTGGCCCGTTCGTCACCCGTGGCGGTAATCTTTGGGTGCTCGAATTTTCCGAACCGAGCCAGTTCAAACGCCTGATATTTCATGCCATTCCGTTCCGCATTGCCTTGCATGACAGCTAGCCCCCGGGCACCGATAATAAAACCCCCAGACTATTTCCTGACGCGGTTGTGATGCACAGCGTGCGTGGTAGACTTGGCGTGATTGCGTTGATAGACGGATTTTGTTAGCGCTATCAATGCAGCCCAAAGCGGAGCTCAGAACTATGGTGTCACGCGTAATTCCGGTTGATCCGTTTGATCTGGTAATCTTCGGTGGAACCGGCGATCTGGCCCGGCGCAAGATATTGCCGGCGCTGCACCGGCGATTTCTGGCGAGTCAAATGCCCAATGAAGCGCGAATAATCGGCGCAGCGCGTTCAACGCTCGACGATCGGGAGTATCGCAAATTGGTTGGCGCGGCGATCAGAGAATATGGTGACGCCGAAGATCAGGACCAAGCGAGCCTATCGCCGTTTCTGGACCGGCTGCGTTACATCGCGATCGACGTTAAGGGTGAAAAGGGTTGGCACGAGCTGGCGGACCTGATCCGGCCGGCGCATGTGAACACCTATTATTTTTCTGTCGGCCCGGGACTTTTCGGTGATCTGGCAGAGCGGTTGCACGAGTATGGCATTGCTGACGAAAACAGCCGAATTGTGGTTGAAAAGCCCTTTGGACGGGATTTGCAAAGTGCCAAAGCATTGAATGCCACGCTGGCCGCGCACTTCGACGAAACGCAAATTTACCGCATCGATCATTACCTGGGCAAGGAAACCGTTCAAAACCTGATGGCGGTGCGATTTGGCAACATCTTGTTTGAGCCGCTGTGGAATTCGCAATATGTCGATCACATTCAAATAACCGTGGCCGAAACCGTCGGGGTGGGCGGGCGCGGGGCCTATTATGACACCTCGGGCGCCATGCGCGACATGGTGCAAAACCACCTGATGCAGCTTTTTTGCCTGATCGCGATGGAGCCCCCCAGCAGGTTTGACCCGGACGCGGTGCGCGATGAAAAGCTGAAAGTTATTCGCGCCCTTGAGCCCGTCGCCGCGCATCATATCGTGCGCGGCCAATACAATGCGAACGGCGCAGAACAATCGTACCGCGATGACGCGGGGGATCCGAAAAGCCGGACCGAAAGTTTCATATCATTGCGCTGCCACATCTCGAACTGGCGCTGGGCGGGCACGCCGTTTTATCTGCGCACCGGCAAGAAACTGACGGCGCGCGCCAGCGAGATTGCGGTGGTTTTCAAGGACGCGCCGCATTCGATATTCGGGGCAGAGGCCGGGCAGCATTGCAACATCCTGTCGATCCGACTGCAGCCAAACGAAGGCATGACGCTGACCGTGACGATCAAGGATCCCGGCCCCGGCGGCATGCGGCTTATCGACGTGCCGTTGGACATGACCTTTGCCGAGGCGCTTGGTGCCGACGTTGTCGACGTGCCGGATGCCTATGAACGGCTGATCATGGATGTCATCCGCGGCGATCAGACGCTGTTTATGCGCGGTGACGAAGTCGAAGCCGCCTGGGCATGGACCGATCCGGTGATTTACGGATGGGTGGATCGCCATGATGTGCCAAAGACTTATGACGTGGGCAGTTCGGGGCCGGATGATGCGTCGCTGATGATGCGAAGAGATGGCCGCAAATGGCGGGAGATCAGGGCATGAAGCTGGTCGAGTATCCGGACCAGGACATGATGATGATTGATCTGGCCAACACACTGGCCGGGGCGGTTGAAAATGTCCTGTTGCACGAAGACAGCGCATCGCTGGTGGTGCCCGGCGGCACCACGCCGGGGCCGATCATTGACTATCTCAGTGCCGCCGATCTGGACTGGAGCCGGGTGCAGGTGATGCTGAGCGATGAGCGATGGGTGCCGGAAAGCTCGAACCGCTCCAACACGCGGCTGCTGAAGCAGCGTTTGCTGGTCGGGCGCGCCGCCGCTGCCAATTATCTGCCGCTGTACTCGGATGCCGAAACGCCCGAGGAAAAATTGGCAGAACTTGCGGGCGCGATTACGCCGCATCTGCCGATCTCTGTCTTGCTGCTCGGCATGGGGGCGGACATGCACACGGCGTCGCTGTTTCCTGGCGCGGGCGGGCTGGCCGAGGCGATGGACCCGCATGCGCCGACCCTGGTTGCGATTCGCGCACCGGGGGCGCCAGAGCCGCGCATCACGCTGTCGGCACCGGCGCTGGCAAGCGCGTTGGCCAAGCATATAGTGATCACCGGGGCTGAAAAACGCGCCGCCCTTGAAAAAGCCAGCCACATGCACGACCCGATGGCCGCGCCAATATTATCCGTTCTGGGCGGTGCCACGGTGCATTGGGCAGAATGACGATGGTCTGGGACGCGCTTGCCAGTCACTTTGCATCGGTCAAGGACCGAAAGATTCTCACGCTGTTTGACGATCAGCGCGCGCGCGATTTTTCAGTCCGCGCCGATGGCATGCTGTTTGACTATTCCAAGACAAATATTGATGCCACTTCGCGCGCACTGTTGATCAAGTTGGTCGAAAACGCCGGCCTGGCAACGCGCCGCGACGCGATGTTTTCGGGGGCAAAGATCAATGAAACCGAAGGCCGCGCGGTATTGCACACCGCGCTTCGCAATCTGGATGGCGGACTGGTGCTGGTGGACGGAATCGATGTGATGCCTGGGGTGATAGAGACACGGGCGCGGATGCAAAGCTTTAGTGACGGCATTCGATCAGGCACGATCCGCCCATCTGGCGGCGGGCGGTTCAGCGACGTCGTGAATATTGGCATCGGCGGCTCTGATCTGGGTCCGGCAATGGGCTGTCTGGCGCTGGCGCCATATCATGACGGGCCGCGATGTCATTTCGTGTCCAATGTCGACGGCGCTCATGTGCATGATGTTCTGAAGCGGCTGGATCCGGCGGCGACGCTGGTGATTGTGGCGTCAAAGACTTTTACCACCATCGAGACGATGACCAACGCTGCCACTGCGCGCGACTGGCTGGCGGCTGCGGTTGGCGCCGATCAAGTGGGGGCGCATTTGGCGGCGCTGTCCTCGGCGGTTGATAAAACATCTGCCTGGGGCATCGATCCTGGCCGGGTGTTTGGTTTTGAGGAATGGGTCGGTGGGCGCTATTCGGTCTGGGGGCCGATCGGACTGGCGCTGATGATCGCGGTGGGGCTCGAAAATTTCCGCGAATTCCTGCGCGGCGGGCAAGCTATGGACCGGCATTTTCGTGCTGCTCCGTGGGCGGAAAACATGCCGGTGCTGCTGGCGCTGGCGGGGATTTGGCACAATCAGATTTGCGGGTATGCCACGCGCGCGATTCTGCCATACGACCAGCGCTTGCTCCGCCTGCCAGCCTATTTCCAGCAGCTAGAAATGGAAAGCAACGGCAAGCGCGTGGCCATGGACGGGGCCGACCTGAACCGGCATTCTGCGCCGGTTGTTTGGGGCGAACCCGGCACCAATGGGCAGCACGCTTTTTATCAGCTTATCCATCAGGGCACGCGGGTTGTGCCGTGCGAATTCATCGTCGCGGCGAACGGTCATGAAACCGATCTGGCGCATCAGCATCGGCTGCTGGTGGCCAACTGTCTGGCGCAATCCGAGGCGCTCATGCGTGGCCGTTCTTTGGCCGAGGCGCGCGCGATCCTGGCGAACCAAGGATTGTCGCGGGATGAACTGGAGCGGCAGGCGCGCCACCGGGTATTTCCCGGCAACCGTCCGTCGAGCACGTTGATGTATTCAATGCTGACGCCCTTTGTTCTGGGGCAGATCATCGCGCTGTATGAGCACCGGGTGTTTGTTGAAGGGGTCATTCTGGGACTGAATTCGTTTGATCAGTGGGGTGTGGAATTGGGCAAAGAACTGGCCGTCGCATTGGAGCCAATGGTGGCTGGACGTGAAGCTGTGGACGGTAAGGACGGCTCAACCCGGATGCTGATCGAATTCTTGCATCAGCAATAGTTATGCAATTGCGCGGGCTGCGCCCGCAAGACGATGCGTGATTTGGCACCCCGACAACGCTTGCACTTCATCGATCGCTCTGGCTGGCGCAAAGTTGACAGCCCTGAGGCGAGACCTCGCATCGTGTTCCTCCGGAACTGAGAATGCGCACCGGTCGCGGGGATCAAGTGCACGGCGAACGAATTTGCATTGAGCAAAAAAATCACGTGGCGATGGAGCGGGTGAAGGGAATCGAACCCTCGTCGTCAGCTTGGGAAGCTGCTGCTCTGCCGTTGAGCTACACCCGCGCACTGTATGATTGAGCTAAGCAAAGCCTGACCGACGGTCAAGCGCTCATCCGCGACGGCGCCGACGCTTGCCCGCGGCGCCGTTGCCGCTGGCAACATTGAAGCTGACCCTGGGCAGGGTGACGATTGAGGCCAGGTTTGAAAACGGCTCGGTGGCATGTGGAATCGCGGTGGCGGAGATGAAATGTTCCTGAAAACGTGGCTCAATCGCGGTTTCGACTTTGGTGATCTCGTGCACTGTTGCTTCGATCTTGCGGCGCGCCGTGACGTCGCAAAGCGCGATCCGCGCGCCGGTTCCGGCGGCGTTTCCGGCCGACGTGACCTTGTCAAGCGGCACATCCGGGATCATTCCCAGCACCATCGCGTGTTTGGGCGAAATATGGGCACCGAATGCTCCGGCCAGAACCACCCGATCGACGTTGTCGACGCCCATTTCGTCCATCAGCAGCCGCGCGCCCGCGTAAAGCGCTGATTTGGCCAGTTGGATGGCACGGATGTCGGCCTGAGTGACGGTGATGCGCGGCGCGTTTGTGTCACCTGGATCGTGGAGCAGATAGGCATGGGTTCGATCCTCGGGGACCGAACGCGGCGTGCCGGTTTGAGCGTGCGAGCCGATCAGCCCGGAGGCGTCCATTAGCCCGGCGATGCGCATCTCGGCAACCACTTCGATGATGCCCGAGCCGCAGATGCCGGTAATGCCTGTTGTGGCTGTGGCCTCTGCAAAGTCGGGATCATCGGACAACAATTCACAACCAACGACCTGAAATCGTGATTCTTTGCTGACCGGGTCAATGGTGACATGTTCAATCGCTCCTGGCGCGGCGCGCTGACCGGAGCTGATCTGCGCGCCCTCAAATGCCGGGCCAGTCGGTGAAGAGCAGGCCAGCACCCGGGACTTGTCGCCGAGCAGAATTTCGGCATTCGTTCCCACGTCCACGATCAGCACCAGATCGTCCGACTTGTAAGGTTCCTCGGACAGCGCGACCGCGGCCGCATCGGCGCCGACATGCCCGGCGATACAGGGCAATATGTAAACCCGCGCCGACGGATTTATGGCGCTCAGGTCCAGTTCGGACGCATCAATGGACAGCGAATTTGACGTGGCCAGCGCAAACGGTGCCTGACCCAGCTCCACCGGGTCAATGCCCAGCAACAGATGGTGCATCACTGGATTGCAGACGAAAACCGTCTCGATGATCAAATTGGCATCAATATCGGCCTGATCGGCGACCGATTCAGCCAGCGCGTTGATGGCGTTGCGAACCTCGGTTGTCATCTCAACATCGCCACCAGGGTTCATCATCACATAAGATACCCGGCTCATCAGGTCTTCGCCGAAGCGGATTTGCGGATTCATGATGCCGGCAGACGCCAGCACCGCGCCATTGCGCAGATCACAAAGATGGGCGGCGATCGTGGTCGAGCCCAGGTCGATCGCCAGCCCGTACAGGCGGCCCTCGAAATACCCCGGCCACAGGTCCAGAATGCGCTCATGGGCGTCGTTGTTGCCTTTGTGCAGTGCCACGGTGATCGCCCATTTGCCTTTGCGAAGTGCGGGTTGCAGTTTGCGCAGTACCGGCAAGTCAATGCGGACCTCGCCGATCTGCCATTGCTCGCTCAGGGCGGTCTGCAGCCGCTCCATATCGCCATTGGGCGCCTGCATGTCAGGCTCTTGAACCTCGACATAATAAAGCCGGGTGGCCGGGTCCATGGTGATGTCGCGCACCGTGGCTTCTTTGCGCACCACTTGCTTGTGAACCTGGCTTTCGGGTGGCACATCGATCACCACGTCGCCCTGAACTGTGGCCTGACAGCCCAGCCGGCGGCCTTCTTTCAGGCCGCGTATTTTATGATACCGCGCCTCAACCGCATTCCAGGGCGACAGCGCGTCCTGTCCAACGCTTACGCCGTGTTTGGGAAATTCACCGAAGCTCGGGGTGATCTGGCATTTTGAACAAATACCGCGGCCGCCGCAGACGCTGTCCAGATCGACCCCTAGCTGGCGCGCGGCGGTCAGTATCGGCGTGCCGACCGGAAAATGGCCGCGCTTGCCCGACGGGGTAAAGATGACGCGTGGGTTTTGATCCATTGGGCAAGACCGCTCTGATTTATCTGGTGCGACAATAGCCAATTGCGCGCCAAGCGAAAGCCAGGTTGCGGCGAATTCTGGTACATTGTCGTCATTTCAGTTGCCCAGTATTTTTGTGCCGAATATCCATACAAGCACCGGAACCGGTGCCACAGCCAAGGCGATTGTCAGCGCGAAAATCCAGGTCGAAAACAGCCGTGACAGCCCTGCGATCATGCAAATGCCGCCGCCACCTCCGATCAGCGCGTTGCCGGGCAGGTTTACCAGCAAAGCCACCGAGACATAGCGAAAATTGATCGCCGACCGTCCCAGCCAGTCAGGCAAGCGCAATCGCAACAGCGACAGCCGCTCGGGTCGCGGCATTTCCTTAATGTGCTCAAGAAACTTTGCGGCGCGCCTAAGTGTCTGATCCAAAACTAATTGAGTGATTTCAGCGAGTTGTGATTCAATCGGATTGATAAGATTCGAGGGAGATCACAATGGCCTGGACGGAAACCACTCGCGCCCGATATGAACGGCATTCGAGACGCTATGCAAGCGATTTAACTGATCAGGAATGGGGTTTGATCGCGCCATTCCTGCCGCCGCCTAAAACAACTGGTCGTCCGCGCAGCACGGCGATGCGCGATGTTCTGGATGCCATTTTGTACATCGCCAGCGCCGGGTGTGCGTGGCGTATGCTGCCCAATGATTTCCCGCCAGTGTCCACCGTGCGCTACTATTTCTATGGCTGGCGCAACGATGGCATCTTTGAAGTGATCAGCCATTTTCTGGTGGCGACGGCGCGCGAGTTTCATGGCAAGAAGCCCGGCCCCACCGCTGGTGTCATTGATAGCCAGACCATAAAAACAACGGAAAGCGGTGGCATTTCGGGCTATGACGCGGGCAAGAAAACCAAGGGCCGCAAGCGCCACATTGTCACCGACACGCTCGGGTTTATGGTTGGGTTGGTCGTGCATAGCGCCGGTATTCAAGACCGTGATGGCGCACCGGAAGTGTTGAAATCCATCCGGTATTCCCATCCAAACTTGCGCCATATCTTTGCGGATGGCGGTTATGCCGGACCAAAGCTGCGCGACGCTCTTGAAGGCATCGGTGACTGGACAATCCAGATCGTCAAGCGCTTCGACACTGCGGAAGGCTTCGAAGTCATTCCCAGAAGATGGGTCGTCGAGCGCACCTTCGCATGGCTCAACCGCTGCCGGCGATTGGCCAAAGATTGGGAAAAATCCATCGCAAGTTCACAGGCATGGATACTCGTTGCACATATCAAAACCCTCACGCGTAAAATTGCAAGGCATTGTAATCATGCGTAGAGTTTTGAATCAGACACTAAGATGCAGATCCAACAACACTTTGCGCAACCAGTCATAGCTGACGTACCGGCCCACAAAAAATGCTGCCAGCAATCCGGAAATCGTTGCCAGATAAACGAACCCGGCAATATCGGCGCCGCGCATCGCCATCAGAAGAATGCCAAGCTCTATGCCGGGAACGAACGGAATTGCCATCAACATCGCGTAGGCCAGAATCATCAGCACAATCACGCTGCCCATGACCGCGTCTTGGGCGCCGGGTTGCAGATTGTGACTCAGCGATTCAACCCATTGAAAAAGGAAGTTCACGCCGACCGCGATACCGACGACAAATGCAACGCGAAAAGCGGTGTTCAGGACCGCGGCGCGGAGCGGCGGCGGGGTATTTGACTGGGTCATTAATCCTCCGGCGCGCAGCATAGGGCGTTCCCGGCAGAACGCCACCGCCTGGAAATAACACTTTTGTCAGGAAGAATTGAGCGCGCACCACCGTTGTTCCGCTGTCCTGCGCACCCATGCCGCACGGCCTACACTTGTGGCAGGTGGATGGGGCCTTGTCTGCATGACAAAGGAATTCAGGCGTTCAATGCAAGATGTGCTTCACCGTCGAACCGGTCTGCATCATGGTAAGAAAACGGCTAAGCCCGGCGTCGGCGGCGGCCCTCACGTCCGCCGCGCCCGCCACCGGATGCGGCGGCGGCCTGGCTGGCCTTGGGGAAAGTAGCGCCGTCTTTGACAGCGTCCAAAATGCGCGCAAATTTTATCCAGACCTTGCCATTGGCGTCATGGTTCATCAGGAAATTTGCCGCCCGGATCGCCTCCATTTCAACCGGGCGCACCGGGTTCATGATGGCGCTGGTCATGCCGGCGCTGATCGCCATTGGCAAAAACGCGGCGTTGATGCCGTGCCGGTTTGGCAGACCAAACGAAATATTTGAGGCCCCGCATGTGGTGTTCACCCCCAGCTCTTCACGCAGACGCCGCACCAGCGCAAAAACCTGCCGCCCGGCACTTCCCATGGCGCCAACCGGCATCACCAGCGGGTCGACCACGATGTCGTGCGCCGGAATGCCGAAATCCGCGGCGCGCTCGACGATCTTTCGGGCCACCTCAAACCGGACATTCGGGTCTTCGGAGATCCCGGTGTCGTCGTTTGAGATTGCCACCACTGGCACATTGTATTTCTTCACCAGCGGCAGGATCGCTTCCAGACGTTCATCCTCGCCGGTGACGGAATTCAGCAAAGGCCGCCCGTTGGCCAGTTCCAGCCCGCGCTCCAACGCGCCAGGAACCGAGCTGTCGATGCACAGCGGAATATCCACCAGCCCCTGAACCAGTTCGACCACCTTGCCCATCAGGGGTGGCTCGGTCTCATTCGGGTTGGGGTTGGAGTTATAGACCACGCCGGCGTTGATATCGAGCACCATTGCGCCGCAGGTCACCTGTTCCAGAGCGTCCCGCTCAACGGTCGAAAAATCACCGGCTTCCAGTTCGGCGGCCAGCTTTTTGCGACCCGTCGGATTGATGCGCTCGCCGATGACACAAAACGATTCGTCAAAGCCGATGACAACGGTTTTTGTTTTGCTCTCAAGAACGGTGCGGGTCATGTCGGTGCTTCCTTATGGCGTCTAGGCTGCATTGGCGGGCCGGGCGCTTGCGCCGCTGTTATTGATTGCCGAGGTGGCATTTGTCTTGATCCCGCCGAGCGGGAAGAAATGCACCTGTTCGATGTTGAGTGCGGGGTTGGCAGCCTTGTGGGCCGCCAGATCGGCGATGACTTGCGTGGGTTCGTAAGGCAGGATCAGCTTGATCAGGTCCATCGCACGCTTTTGCAAAACCTTCAACGACGGCCCGACACCGCAGGCAATGGCGAACCTGATCAGCGTTTGCAACTTGGCCGGACCGGCAATGCCAATGTGCACCGACAACTCAATGCCAGCTTCCTGTAGCGCGTTCACCCACTTAATGATCGGCCTGGCCTCAAAGCAAAACTGTGTCGCCAGCGCCACCGTCGCGTCGGTGCGGTCTGAAAATGCCTGCTTCCAGCGCAGCGCCTGCATCACGCCTTGGTCCGAGCCATCCGTGTCGATGTCGCGGTTGCCCTCTGGGTGGTCCGCGACGTGCAGGCGCTTGAAGTCGGCTTTGTCAAACAGCCCGGTTTCCAACAGCTGCATGGAACTTTCGAGCTCGCCAAATTGGCGGGACGGGCTGCCGGCAAGGATCAGGCCCTGATCGACGCCGGCTTCGCCCTGGTATCGGGCAATCCAGTCTTGCAGCTGGGCCGCGTCCTTGATGATCCGGGCCGGGAAATGCGGCATTACATTGTAGCCGTCGCCTGCCAGCCGGCGCGCGGTGGCGACCATATCTTCGATCGGCGTGCCTTCGATGTGGGCGATGTAGACGCGAGTGCCTTCAGGCAGCAACGCACGGAAATCTTCGACCTTCTCGGCGGTGCGCGGCATCACTTCGATAGAATAGCCCTGCAGAAACGACTGAACCTCGGCGCTGGTCGCGGCCTGTCGCTGGTCACTTTTTCTTCGAAACGGCAAAAGCGCCATTGCGGACTCCCATATCCTGGACCGGCTCAGGTCCACCCGTTGTTGGCAATCAGCCCTTTGATCCGGTCCTGACTGTATTTTCTGTCCAGCCGCGCGGCTTCGCCTTGCGCGACCTCCAGATCGCTCATTTCGGCATCGACCGGGTAGGGGTCGCCTTTGCGCCACTCTGCCAGATAGGCATCGGTGCCCGCCGCGCCGGTCTTCATAGCGGCGCGATCAATGGCCTGCTCAAAGCGTTCCGGCAAATGAACTTTGGCACCACGACGGCCCTTGCCGACAATGACTTGGGCCGGGATATCGCGCCAGAAAACGACGGTGACGTTTGGCATCGATGATTCCTTTTCTTCAGACGCTTCTACGCGGCACATATAATCTGGCAATGCCGATATTCGACATGCTTCAGACTGCTTGCGACCAACTACAACCGTGCTACTGCTTTGGTGGCAGGTCCGCCATTGGCGTGCATGTGATAAATTTTCAACTTGGTCATGAGGCCCGTGCACGCAGCAGCGCCAGATAATTCGCCCTGCCGTGGCGCTCAAATTTCTGAAAATTAGGCAGTTTCCGTGTCTGCCAGGCGGTCCCGGGACCATGATTTTTCAGTTCACTTGCTCTTGCAGGTTTGCGTGCATAAGGTGTGTTCAACCACGAATTGGAGGGCGATCATTTGGCGCCCAAGCGTCTCAAGAATGCGGGCGCGTTCCTAAGCTCGGTCGAGCCGCCCGCGCCGTCGCGTCCGGATTCAAGCGCCCTTTATGCGGCGCTTGATTTGGGCACGAATTCCTGCCGCATGCTGATTGCCCAACCGAAGGGAAATCAGTTTCACGTCATCGACAGTTTTTCCAAGTCAGTGCAACTGGGTTTGGGGCTTGAGGCGTCCGGGTATTTGTCCGGGGGGTCCATGAACCGGACGGTTCAGGCCCTGCGGATTTGCCGGAAAAAGTTGGAAAAACACAAGGTTAGGCGGATGCGGCTGATCGCAACCGAGGCCTGTCGGCGGGCCAGAAATGCAGGCGACTTCACACGTTATGTCAAACGCGAAACTGGGCTGGCGCTGGAAATAATCGAGCCCGAGGAAGAAGCCCGCCTGGCGGTCATTTCCTGCGCATCGCTGGTGTCTACCAGGACCGAGCAACTGCTGGTTGTCGATATCGGCGGCGGCTCGACCGAACTGGTGTGGATCGATCTGTCCAATGTGCCGATGGTTGAGCGCCCGAGGGCGATCATGCGGCTGCACACCGGGTTCAAGCCGGGCCCGAGCCGGTTTCCGCATGCCAAAGTGGTGGATTGGATTTCGGTGCCCCTTGGTGTGGCGACGCTGCGCGATCAGTTTATTGATGTCGGCGACGATGCCGGCCGGTACGCGTTGATGAGCTGGTTTTTCGAAGAAAACCTGACCAGTTTTGCGCCTTACGCGTCGGTGCAGGGGCGTGACGGCTTTCAGATCATCGGCACGTCTGGAACGGTCACAACGGTCGCTGCGTCGCATCTTGGGCTCAGGCGATATGACCGCAACAAGGTCGACGGTTTGCGGATGACGTCAGATCAGATCGACGTTGTGGTGCGTGATTACCTTGAAATGGGTCCGCAAGGACGCCGGCTCGATCCGCGTATCGGGCGTGACAGGCAAGCGCTGATCATGTCGGGGGCGGCGATCCTGCAAGCGCTGCTCAGGGTCTGGCCGACAGATCAACTGTCTGTGGCAGACCGCGGCCTGCGCGAAGGCCTGCTTTATGCGCAGATGATTGCCGACGGCGTGCTGGAAAGCGGTCCGTTCTAGGTGTGATGACAACCCGCTGGGCCGGGCGAACGGCAATAAAGGGTCCAACGATTATTTAAAAATCTATAGCGGGTTGTCTAGTCGGCTCTTTTACTTGAGCGCGCAGTTGCGCACTTGGGACTGCGCGCGGGCATCTGACGATTGATCACCACAGCGTTTGGTGCATGTGATTTGAAATGCGGTCATACTCTCAGGCAATGCATACGGAGGGCAAGATGACGATCAACCGACGACAGCTGATGAAATTTGCCGGGGCGGCGGCGTTGGTGCCGGGCGGGCTGGCAGCGCAATCGCTGTCATTGCAGCAAGCGCAGCAAAACCTGATTTTCGGCGATCGCAGCCAGTATCTGGCAGCGCTTAATGTGATCGAGGCCTACGGGCGGGCCGACATTGCACCGGGGCTGATTCTGGCGCTTCGGTTCAGCCAGGGATCACACCGGCCTATAGTGAAGGTGCTGGAAGCGGTGACCGGCGAGGCGGCGTGGGTCAACTGGTTCAAGTGGATGTTGTGGCAGGAAGACCATCCTGAAATTGTGCCGCACGCAAGTTTTACCGCGCTAAAACGCGATCTTTTTCTGCGCATCGATCCGAATTTTGCCGACTTTCTGCGCCCAGAGCACCTTGTGCGCAAGAAAATGAAAATTCGCCTGGAAGAAATTACCTGGGGCGGGGTTATCAAGGACGGCATACCGTCGCTGGACAATCCCGAGCTGATTGGGGCTGCGGACGCAGATTATCTGCGCGCCGATGATCTGGTATTCGGGGTTGAGATCAATGGCGATGTGCGCGCCTATCCGCTGCGCATTATGGGCTGGCACGAGATGTTTAACGAGGTGATTGGCGGCGTGCCGGTGGCGCTGGCCTACTGCACGCTGTGCGGGTCGGGGATTTTTTTTGAAACCCAGGTAGCGGGGCGCAGGGCGCCGTTTGTGTTTGGGTCTTCTGGGTTTTTGTATCGCTCCAATAAGCTGATGTTTGATCGAGAGACGAATTCTCTTTGGAACCAGTTCACTGGGAAACCGGTGGTCGGTCCGTTGGCGGATAGCGGCATTGAACTGCGCCAGCGGGCGGTTGTGATAACCAGCTGGGAAGACTGGGTTGCGAGCAACCCGGCGACCCGCGTGCTGTCGCTGGATACCGGGCATCGGCGCAATTATGGCTCGGGCGTGGTCTATAACGATTATTTCGCCTCGGACGATCTGATGTTTCCGGTGTCGGTGGATCAAACCCTGTTCAAACAGAAATCATATGTGTTCGGCATCCGGGTGCAGGGCGAGGCCAAGGCATGGCCGTTGAAATATTTTGACGGCGAGACGGTGATCAACGACGAGATTGCGGGACTGCCGCTGGTGTTGATTGGTGATGCGACGACCCGGACGGTGCGGGCTTTTGAGCGGGGCGGACGGCAGTTTTCCGTGCAAGACGGGGAGTTGCGGTCAGCCGATGGGATCACTTGGCGGATTGGCGAGGATGCTTTGTCAGGCGACGGCGCTAATTTGCCCCGCGTCCCGGGACACATCGCCTATTGGTTTGCATGGAATAATTATCTGGGGGCTGAGTCCGAGATTTATGGCGGGTGATGGTAACTAGATGAAAAAGCGGCGTAAAACGGGCACAGAATTGAACCTATCCGTCATCACAGGTCACTGTTGCCAAGTGGCAATCGTTTTGCTCGCTGATCAATTTGTCTTCTGAAAATTCCAGGATTCGGGTTAGTTCACCGCCCTCGTGGTAGAACCGCCATGTTCCGGTTCGCAGCCCTTCAATATAGCTGCCCTGGGCTGGGTTTCGCCGTTGCCGTGCAGCCAGAACCATTCGCCGACTCTTCTGCCCAGATCGCGTCGGCCGAATTCGTGCCGGTAGTTGGTCGCGTCAAGTGCGGCGGGTTCTTCGCCGGAATTGTCGGGATCATTGGGCTGCAATGGCTTGGGGAAATGGTAGGTGATATAGGCGCCGTGGTGCTGATCGTCCTGATATTCGGTAATAAATTTGAGCGATCCGTCATATTCCTGATAGTAACTTGCCGGCCCATTTAGCCTGCCGAGGACGTATCGCGTTTCCGAGGCCAAGTTGCCGTTTTCGTACCATTCTGTCCACTTACCGTCGCGCACGCCATTTTTGTGTGCGCCCTGAAATTGTTTGGTATGCCCACGATTGTCAAAATATGCAGCGTATTCGCCGTGCAGTTGGTCGGCGCTGTAAGTTGTCTCGATGGCTAGCTGGCCACTATTGTGCCCGAACAGCGCTTTTCCGTGCATCGCACCGGCGACATATTCGATTTGCGATTTTTGTTCGCCGGTCGAAAAATATTCGATCCAAAATCCTGATCTGAGATTGTTTTTATGTTCGCCGACAGCCTTTATGCTGTGCTCATCGTTGTCGTAAAACGATATATATTCGCCATCAAGAACGCCGCGTTTATGCTCCGCTTCTTCTAACACCGGGCCTATTTTTTCATCCCCGGTCGCAAAATAACTGATCCTCACACCGTCTTCCCGCCCATTGAAAAAATTTGTTGTGAATTGCAATTGGCCATTCCGGTGCCAGGCTTTCCAAGGCCTGATTTTAAGTTGTTTTTGTACAGGCCTTCTGTCTTCAGACTATCTTCTGAATCATCGTATTTTTCGTAAAAATTGCCATGCAAAACGCCATTTTGGTATTGCCCGTGCTTAGAAATGTTGCTGCTTGCGTAATACAGGATCCAAGCACCGTTTTCGACGCCATGCCGGAAAGAGACAACCTTGCCTATCCGGTTTACACCCACACCCACTAGGGCTAGAATGGGCGCAAACCGGATATAGGGGAGCGCGCCATGGATGTTCTCGACCGCGCCGAGCTCCCATTCCCGCATTCGCTACCCGAGTTCCAGCGACTGTTCCCCGATGATGCGGCCTGCGCCGCCTACCTGGAGAAAGCCCGCTGGGGAGACGGCTTTGCCTGCCCGCACTGCGGCACGGCGGGAGAGCCGTTCCACTTTGAAAACCGCCCTGGCGTCCTGCGCTGCCGCAAGTGCCGCCAGAACACCGGGCTGACGGTGAATCCCGGAGCAATACTGGACCACAGAAACGGTCGAATAATCTGACTGTCGCGGAGTAAAACTCCACCATTCTGACGCCTGAAGCAAACGAGCTGAGGGCGGGGAGATGTATTCTGTGGAATTGTACAGCCGGGTTCGGCGTGCGTGTCATGTCGGTGGGATGAGTGAGCGGGCGGCGGCCGGTCATTTCGGGATAGACCGCAAGACTGTGTCAAAAATTCTGAAGCATGCGGTGCCACCGGGGTATCGCAGGAATGGGCCACCAGCCCGTCCAAAGCTTGACCCGTTCATTCCGCTCATCAACCAGATATTGGAAGAGGATAAGTCGCGGCTCAAGAAGCAGCGGCATACATCGAAGCGGATATATGAGCGTCTGCGTGATGAACATGGCTTCACCGGCGGGATCACGATTGTGACCGACTATGTTCGCGAGAAGAAGCGCCGGACTCGGGAAGTGTTCGTGCCGCTGTCGCACGCGCCAGGCCACGCCCAGGTTGATTTTGGTGAGGCGCTTGGCGAGATTGGCGGGGTCGTGCGCAAGCTGCACTACTTTGCAATGTCTCTGCCGCACTCGGACGCGTTCTTCATCAAGGCCTATCCGGCGGAGACAACCGAGGCTTTTTGCGATGGCCATGTCTCCGCCTTTGCGTTCTTCGGCGGCGTGCCGCTGTCAGGGCTCTACGACAACACCACGATCGCGGTGGCGCGGATCCTCGGGGACGGAAAACGGCAACGAACCAGAACCTTTGCTGAGTTGCAGTCGCATTACCTGTTCGAAGACAGGTTCGGCCGTCCTGGCAAGGGCAACGACAAGGGTAATGTCGAAGGCACAATCGGTTATGGCCGGCGGAACTTCCTGGTGCCGATGCCGCGCTTCGACAGTTTCGATGACCTGAACGTCCGGCTGGAGGAGCAATGCCTCAAACGTCAGGATGAGGTTCTGCGGGGTCATTCCGAGACTATCGGCGAGCGGCTGATGCGCGACCTCGACGCCCTGATGGCGCTGCCGCTGTACCCTACGATGCCTGCGAGAAAGTCAGCACGCGGGCGACGTCGATCTCGATGGTCCGCTATCGCAACAACGATTACTCGGTGCCGGTCGCCTGCGCTCATCACGAGGTTCAGGTCCGCGGCTATGTCCACGAGGTCGTCATCGGCTGCGGCGCCGAGGTGATCGCCCGCCACCAACGGTCCTATGAGAAGGCTGATATGGTCTTCGATCCGATGCACTTCCTGCCGCTGCTGGAACAGAAGGTTGGCGCGCTGGACTAGGCGGCACCGCTGCAGGGCTGGGACCTGCCAGGGGAGTTTGCCACCCTGCACCGGCTGCTGGAAGCGCGCATGGGCAAGAAGGGCAAGCGCGAATACGTCCAGGTTCTGCGGCTGCTTGAGAGCTTCGAGATGGCGCACGTCCACGGGGCTATCAAACAGTCGCTGGAACTGGGCGCGATCGGCTACGATGCGGTCAAGCATCTGGTGCTTTGCCGGATCGAGAGGCGCCCGCCACGGCTCGATCTCGATATCTACCCCTACCTGCCCAAAGCACTGGTCGAGACCACCAAGCCCGCGAGCTATATGAGCCTGATGATGCAGGTGCCGGCATGACCGATACACCGCAGGTTCTGCTGCAGCATCACCTAAAAAAACTGCGCTTGCCGACATTCCTGGGCGAATATTCCAAACTTGCGCAACAATGCGCTGCTGAGAAGAAGGATCACGTCCAGTATTTACTGCGGCTCTGCGAACTTGAACTGATAGAGCGGGAACGCCGGATGATCGAGCGGCGCATCAAGGCCGCGAAGTTTCCAGCCACCAAGAGCCTGGACAGCTTCGATTTCAAGGCGATCGCGTCACTCAACAAGCCGCTCGTGCTGGAGCTGGCGCGCTGTGAATACATCGACAAATACCAGAATATCATTGCCCTGGGGCCAAGTGGCACCGGTAAAACCCATGTCGCACTGAGGCTGGGATTGGCCGCCTGCCAGAAGGGCCTCAAGGTCCGCTTCATAACCGCCGCATCACTGGTTCACGAATTGATCGAAGCTGTCGATGAACGCCGCCTGCAGAGGTTCCAAAAACAACTCACCAGCCAGAACCTTCTGATCATTGACGAGCTGGGCTTTGTCCCCTTGAGCAAAACCGGCGCTGAGCTGCTCTTCGAAGTCATCTCCCAATGCTATGAACGCGGCTCCATAATCATCACCTCAAATCTGCCGTTCGACGAATGGACCGAAATATTCGGATCCGAGCGCCTCACCGGTGCGCTCCTGGATCGCCTCACCCACCACGTCCATATACTGGAGATGAACGGCGACAGCTTTCGGCTAAAACAGAGCCGAAACGCCAGAGCCTGAACCCGGTCTGAACTTGATGGATGTTGGCCTTTGGCCAACATGCGCCTTGTCACGCGTTAGCTTTATGGGGAGCACACCCAACAAGGCGCGGCACCTCAACTGGCCCACTTTTACTCCGGCGAATGGCCCCTTTTTACGCCGGGATTGACAGCTGACGGTGGGAACAGTGATGGAGCGTAGCCACACTCCGCTGAACGTCTGGTTCTGGGCCGCTTATCTGGTCTCCAGTCAGACGCCCGGCATGTCCGCCGTGCAGTTTCAGCGGCAACTTGGTATTTCGCGCTACGAGACGGCCTTTCAAATTCTCCACAAGCTCCGCTCGGGCATGGTGCGGCCCAACCAAGACAGGATCGGTGGACAGCCCAAGAACCATGTTGAGGTGGACGAAACCTGGGTTGGCGGGCGAACAACGCGTGGGGAAGGCCGTGGTGTTCACCACAAGGTTCCCGTCTCCTGTGCCATCGAGGTGCGTCATCGAAAGCCGGGCACCAAGCTCGACAACCGGAAAGACGGACGCTATGCCGGACGCGTTCGGCTCGCCGTCGTGCTCGACCGTAGCGCCGAGTCGCTCTGTGGGTTCGTCGAGAGCACCGTCGCGCCGGGATCGCTGATCGTTACTGACGATTGGAGCGGCTATGCTGGCCTCGGTAAGCGCGGCTATGAGCACTTCGCTGTTGCCGAGTGTGGTGATCCAGAGGTTGCCGAGCAATACCTGCCGATCATCCATCTGGTTTTCGCCAACCTGAAGACGTGGCTGATCGGTATCCACCACGGCGTTAGCCACCAGCACCTACAAGCCTACCTCAACGAGTTCACCTTCCGCTTCAACAGGCGGTTCTACCCGTTCAACGCCTTCCGCTCATTGCTCGGCATCGCGGGCGACACCTCTGCTCCAACCTATGCCGAGCTTTACTCGGGAGAGTGGCGGCACCCTACATGTAGCGGTCATGGGCGTTAACCGGATAGGCAAGGAGACAACTTCGAGCAAGACATCTTCATCACTGAATCTTGCCCATTCACCGTGCTGGCGCTCGAGCGAATCATATTTGCCCTCCCACCGGTCCGCGAGCGAAAGATTGGCGGCCAAAGAAATTGCAAATGCGGCGACCAAGAAGATTGATTTCTGCAAGTTTACTCCACAATGCATGCATTAAATTGTGTCAATTGTAGCGAGCTTAACATGGTTTCCCAGACAAGATATGTTTGGGCGATTTGATTGGCCATGAAAAAGCCGCGCCGGATGGTTTTCGGCGCGGCTTTTTGATCTTGAACTGGAAAAGTATTAGGATTTGCCGGCACTTTCTCGTGCTGCCACCGGAGCCGGTG
Source organism: Paracoccaceae bacterium (assembly GCA_965237505.1). GTDB lineage: Bacteria > Pseudomonadota > Alphaproteobacteria > Rhodobacterales > Rhodobacteraceae > NVTR01. Next base: position 981,080 of record CBDEFR010000009.1, read on the forward strand.
CATCTTAATCAGAGGCACCCTCTGGTGTTTCGACCAGCTCATCGTCTTCCGCCACGGCAGCGCCGATGTCGTCGAACAGTTCGGCAATCTCAAATTCGGCCTCGGCCTCGTCTTCGGCGGCGCGGTCCTGGATCGATTTGCCTGCCGCCTGAAGGTCAGCCTCTGCCTGTGAGCGCGCCACGTTCAGGGTGATTTCAGCGTCGACTTCGGGATGCAATGCCACCGTAACCGTGTGCAGGCCAAGTTCTTTGATCGGGCGGGTCAGCGCGACCTGTTTGCGATCGACGGTAAAGCCAGCCTCGGTTGCGGCGTCGGCGGCGTCGCGGGTAGTGACGGAGCCGTAAAGCGAGCCCGAATCCGAGGCCGAGCGAATCACCATGAACAGCTGACCGTTCAGTTTGTCCGCCAGCGCCTGGGCTTCGGTTCTGGTTTCCAGATTGTGCGCTTCAAGCTGCGCCTTTAGGCCTTCAAACGAGGCGATATTGGCGTCAGATGCGCGCAAAGCCTTGCCCTGCGGCAAAAGGAAATTGCGTGCATAACCCTGTTTAACGGTCACTACGTCACCCATCTGGCCCAGTTTGGAGATGCGTTCTAGCAGGATAACTTGCATGATGGTCTCCTCACTTCACAGCATATGGCAGCAGCGCGAGAAAGCGGGCGCGTTTGATTGCGCGGGCCAGTTCACGCTGCTTGCCTGCCGACACGGCGGTGATGCGAGACGGGACGATCTTGCCACGTTCGGAGATGTAGCGCTGCACCAGGCGGGTGTCTTTGTAGTCGATCTTGGGAGCGCTGTCGCTGGAGAACGGGCACACTTTGCGACGGCGAAAAAATGGTTTTGTTGCCATGACTTAGCTCCTTGTCTTCATGCTTATCGGCGACGATCGCCGCGGTCGCGGTCGTCGCGTTTCTGCATTTGAATCGACGGGCTTTCAGCGTGTTCATCAACCTTGATGGTCAACACCCGCATCACGTCATCATGCAGCCGCATCAGGCGTTCCATTTCCTGCACCGCCGGGGCCGGGGCGTCGGAACGCATGAAGGCATAGTGGCCTTTGCGGTTCTTGTTGATCTTGTAGGCCATGGTCTTGATGCCCCAGTATTCGTGATCAACCAGTTTGCCGCCGTTGTCAGAAAGAACTGTGCCAAAATGTTCGATAAGGCCTTCGGCTTGGGTGTTGGAAAGATCCTGACGCGCAATCATGACATGCTCGTATAGCGGCATGTTCACTCCATCTATTTCAGGCGCATTTCAAAGAGCTGGGTCAATCCTTGCCGCGACCCGCCCACGAGAGGCTGCACCGGTTCCGAAAATTTGCGGCAAGGATGCGGCGTTATACACGGTCCTTAAATTGATGCAAGGGCTCCCAATTGTTGTCACTTTTGGCATTAAAAGTTAGTTCTGAACTTGAGGTCGACGCAGAAAGCGGTGGGAATAGCCATGAACAGAAATGCCAGCGAAAGCGGTCTGGCGTTAAACGGTGAAGAGCAGCACGGCGCTGTGAGTGTCAGTGAGACCAGTTGGGGATATATTGTCGGCCAAGGCGCGCGCGCGCGCAGGCTTGCCGGTTATGGCGAGGTCGCGGCTGTTACCGCCTGTCTGATGTTCGGCACCTTTGCCTATGCGCCGTGGGTCTTGCCGGTTTCGGTCAGCAATGTCGTTGTTTTGCCCTACCAAATCTCGGCCACCATCATGTTTTTCGTGTTTGCGGCGTTGCTGTACATCATGTCGCGCCGCGGGCTGTCGTTTGAAGTCCAGATCGACATCCGTCGCCGGATCGTCCGCACCGCCCGGCGCAACCGGGCAAATGTGGTGACCCACCTTGAGAATTTCGCCTTTGCAGACATCCAAAGTGTGCACATGAAGCGGTCCAAGTCGCCGGTTGCGTCGGCGCAGTTATTGTTAAAACCGGTCGGCGGCAACCGCACGGTTCTGGTGGCCAGCGGCCCGGCCAGCGATCTGGAACCTGTATTGCGCCGCTTGATTGCGGATATGCGCGACGCTCAGCCGGAGCGCAAAGCGGGCGCGGCGGGTTCTGGCGTGCGATCGGTTGCCAAAAGGCCACCGGGCGCATTCGCGGCATAATCAACTTCAATTTTTGTGGCTAGAAATCTGCGCACTGGTGGCGCCGCCCTTGGCTTGTTCCGATAAGGACAAGCGTTTACACCGATCCGGACAGGTCGATGTATGGAGGGCGCATGAGCCACGCATTCGTTTTTCCCGGTCAGGGCGCACAATCAATTGGAATGGGAAAAGCGCTGGCCGAGGCCTATCCGGCGGCGCGTGCGGTATTTGATGAGGTCGATGAGGCGCTGGGCGAAAAGCTGTCGGCGTTGATCTGGGAGGGTGATCAGGATGCGCTGACGCTGACCCAGAACGCCCAGCCGGCTCTGATGGCCACTTCAATTGCTGGCCTTCGTGCACTAGAGGCCGAGGGCATTGGCATGGACACTGTGGCGTATGTCGCCGGGCATTCGCTGGGTGAATATTCCGCCCTGGCGGCGGCAAGTGCGCTAAGCGTCGCCGATACCGCGCGGCTGCTGCGGACCCGTGGCCGGGCGATGCAGGAAGCGGTGCCGGTGGGTATCGGCGCGATGGCGGCGTTGCTGGGGTTGAATTTTGAACAAGCGACGGAGGCCGCACGCCAAGCTGCGCACGACCAAGTTTGTCAGGCTGCGAATGACAATGACCCGGGCCAGGTTGTGGTGTCAGGGCATAAGGAAGCGGTGGAGCGTGCCATGGAGATTGCCAAGGACATGGGTGCACGGCGGGCGATATTGCTGCCGGTCTCGGCACCATTTCACTGCGCATTGATGGAACCGGCGGCGCGCCTCATGGCCGAGGCACTGGGCGCGGTCGAGATTGAGCGGCCGGTGGTGCCGCTGGTGGCCAACGTGCTGGCCAGCGGGGTGAGCGATCCGGCGACGATCCGGTCACTGCTGGTGCAGCAGATCACCGCGGCTGTTCGCTGGCGCGAATCCGTGGCGTGGATGGCTGGTGAAGGGGTGACCGAAATGTGGGAGATCGGTGCTGGCAAGGCGCTGTCGGGAATGATCCGGCGGATTGCCAAGGACATGGCGACGCGGGCGATCTGCACGCCGGATGATGTGGCGGCGGCGGTGAGGCCATAGTTGGGTCGCGGAGCGCTACCAATGGGCGGCGCGGCTGTTGTGAGCGCGCTTGAGTATTTAGACCGAAAAGTAATGCAGGATTTGAAAAACAATGTTCGATTTGACGGGTAAGGCGGCGCTGATTACTGGGGCATCCGGGGACATAGGTGGCGCGATCGCCAAAGTGGTGCATGAACAGGGCGCTGCAGTGGCCTTGTCCGGCACCAGGGTTGATCCGCTGCAGGCTCTGGCAGGCGAACTCGGTGACAAAGCCCACGTGCTGCCGTGTGATCTATCAGATAAGGCCGCCGTCAAAGCGTTGCCCAGGCAGGCGGCAGAAGCCTTGGGCAGCCTCGATATTCTGGTCAACAATGCCGGAATAACCCGTGACAATATTTTCATCCGCATGTCGGATGACGAGTGGGACAGCGTGCTGAACGTCAACCTGAACGCGACGATGCGGCTTTGCAAAGGCGTGATCCGCGGCATGATGAAAGCGCGGTGGGGCCGGATCGTGAATATCTCTTCCGTGGTCAGCGCCACCGGTAACCAGGGGCAGACAAATTATGCCGCCGCCAAAGCCGCTGTGGTAGCGATGTCAAAATCGTTGGCACAGGAAGTGGCCAGCCGTAATATTACGGTGAATTGCGTGGCGCCGGGGTTTGTAACGTCAGCGATGACCGACAAACTGAGCGATGATCAGAAGGCCGCAATCTTGAGCAAAGTGCCTGCCGGGCGTATGGGTGAAGCCAGCGAAATCGCGGCTGCGGTTCTGTATCTTGCCAGCCCAGAGGCGGCCTATGTTTCCGGTGCCACCTTGCATGTCAACGGCGGAATGGCCATGCTTTAGGCGGCGTTGTATCGCGCGGCACAAAGCGTTTGCCTTGCAAGCACGATGTGCTAAAGGGGGCGAAGATTTGCCGGTAGGCGCAAGCTTACGTAGGTATATCCCGCAACAAATGCGGGGCTTGAGCGGCCAGACGGCCAGAAGCAAGGTCGGGCGTTAGCCCTTTGAAATGTGAGGAAATCAAATGAGCGACATCGCAGATCGCGTGAAAAAAATCGTTGTCGAGCACTTGAGTGTGGAAGAGAACAAGGTCACCGAATCTGCCTCGTTCATTGATGACCTGGGCGCCGACAGCCTGGACACGGTTGAGCTGGTGATGGCTTTCGAAGAAGAATTTGGCATCGAGATTCCGGACGATGCGGCCGAATCGATCCAGACCTTTGGTGACGCGGTGACATTCATTACCGGCGCGTCCTAAGCAAGCAGCGGATTTTTTTGAAATGGCGTCCTTCGGGGCGCCGTTTTTTGTTGGACGATTGGATTTTGTGGTGGTTCGGACAAAACCGGCCGCGGCGTTGCTTTCCGTTCAAATGGCATTGCGCAGTTGAATTTTTCGCGCATCAATTCTAAGTCAGATCCAGTCGCCCAATCGAAAGTGCACGCCGTGTTGGATAAGAAGATTGAAATTGTTCAGGCCGCCGACGTCAAGACGGTCAAGGAATAGTATGACCGTAACGAGATTCTTTTGATCGACGTGCGCGAAACGTCGGAGTTCGAGATCGAGCATATTCCCGGTGCGTTGTTGCTGCCATTATCAAGTTTTGACGCCGAGTTTTTCTCGACCCTGCCAGGCAAGAAAATTGTTCTGCACTGCGCCGTTGGCAAGCGGTCTGCGGCGGCTGGAAAGATGCTGCTCAAAGAGGATCATCACGATGTCATCCATCTGACCGGCGGGATTGAAGCCTGGAAGGCCGCAGGCTATGCAACCGAAGTGCATATATTACCCCCCGATGAGACGCCGACGAAAGCGCCGGGTACGCCGGTGTTCCTGTGTCCGCCGCCGGGCTATGTTCTGAACGACGAATACCTAAGCCCGCTTGGAATTTCGCATACCGAGCTGGCCGCGCTGATCGGAATTTCAGAAAACTCGGTTGCGGCACTGGTGGCGGGTGAGATGATCATTGACGTCGAGTTGTCATTGCGGCTGGCGCGGTATTTCTGCACCGCTGCCGATTTCCGGGTCCGTTTGCAGATCGATCACGACCTGGAGCAGGCGCGTCACAAGGTTGGTGAGCAAATCCGGCGCGAAGTGACGCCGCGATGCACGTCGTAATCTGAAGTTTTGTCCCGGTAGGCTGTGGACGTGCGCCCGGAATTTCATCGAAACATGCGGACATAATGCCGGGATTGCGCGAGCGACGATTGATTTGACTCGACTCGCGCCAGATGCTGCAATGGCTTTGGACGCCGCTGGCCAGACTGTGTCGCATAATGCTTAAAACGCGGCGCATCCCGGGAAGTGTTTTGTGACCAGGCTGCTTACTGGTCTTGCGTTTCGTGTGCGTTGGAGGCTGCCATGGACTTGATACCGACAATTCAATTGCTGGACGGCAACTGCGTGACGTTGCGCCGTGGCCGCGTTGAAGAGTCGGCGATCTGGCACGTCGATCCGGTGACCAAAGCGCAAGAGTTTGCAGCCGCCGGGGTCGATTGGATACAGGTTACCGATCTGGATGCGGTCACCGGTAAGGGTGACAATGGCGCGATAATTGAAGGTATCATCCAGCATGCCGGCGTGGCTGTTCAGGTGGCCGGCGGCATTGCCACTATGGAACGTGTCGCGCATTGGGCCGAAAACGGTGCGGGTCGTATCGTAATTGGCTCGGCGGCGGTGACAAACCCGGATTTCCTGAAGGAAGCGGCGAAATATTATCCTGATCAGATCGTCATGGCGGTCGATATTTATTATGGCCGGGTGGCGATTGACGCCTGGCGCATCACGACAGCATTTGAGCCGCAAAGCTTTGTCAATGAGTTCACCGGAGTCCCGCTGGCCGCTATTCTAGTTACGGATGTGCACAGTGACATTGGCGACGTTGAAGGTGCGCTGGGGTTGGTGTGCGGGATCGCAGAAAATTCGCGCACCCCGGTTATTGCGGGTGGTCTGGTCAACAGCAGTGACGATGTTGCGCGGCTGAAATATGTGGGCAGCATCGCTTCGGCATTGATCGGGCGGGCGCTGTATGAAAAAACCGTCGATCTGGACGAAGCCATAGCCATTGCCGCGCGCGACGCAAGCGAAGAAGTCGCCGAATTCATCTGACATCACGCGCACCGGGCAAGCGCTTGCCTGGAAGCTCAGAATCCCGGCCATGCCCTTGCCCCGGACCAATGCGCGCGTGTAACTGTTAGCCAACAAGAAAAGTCACGCGGGGGAGCAGATGCGCCGGGTTGTCATTACAGGATTGGGCATGGTGACGCCTTTGGCCTGCGGGGTCGAGGCGACCTGGCAGCGCATTTTGGCCGGGCAGTCGGGTGCAGCAACAATTTCGCGCTTTGATGCCGGGCATCTGGCCACGGATTATGCCTGCGAGGTTCCGCTGGGCGACGGCAGTAACGGCACCTTCAATGCCGATGACTGGATGGCGCCCAAGGAACGCCGGAAAGTCGATGATTTCATCCTTTACGGCATGGCGGCGGCGGATCAGGCGGTGGCGGATGCTGGCTGGACGCCGGAAGACGAGGAAAGCCGTGTTCGTACTGGCGTGATGATCGGGTCTGGCATCGGCGGGCTGAGTTCGATTGCTGACACTGCGATTGTCCTGAAAGAACGCGGGCCACGGCGGGTGTCGCCGTTTTTCATTCCCGGATCGCTGATCAATCTGGCGTCCGGGCAGGTGTCGATCCGCTATGGCTTCAAAGGCCCGAACCACGCGGTGGTGACGGCCTGTTCGACTGGGGCGCACGCAATTGGGGATGCCAGCCGTCTGATCATGCTGGGGGACGCGGACGTGATGGTTGCCGGGGGCGCGGAAAGCCCGATCTGCGAGATCGGTATTGCCGGGTTCAATGCCTGCAAGGCGCTGTCAACCAAGTACCGCGACGAGCCGACCAAGGCCAGCCGACCGTATGACGCGGACCGCGACGGTTTCGTGATGGGTGAGGGTGCCGGTGTTGTGGTGCTGGAAGAGCTGGAACACGCCCAGGCGCGCGGCGCGATGATGTACGCCGAGGTTATTGGCTACGGGATGTCGGGTGATGCGTACCACATCACCGCACCGGCGGCGGATGGTGACGGTGGCTATCGCTCGATGAAAGCCGCGATTGCGCGAGCCGGGCTGGCGCCGGGCGACATCGACTATATAAACGCGCACGGCACATCGACGATGGCGGACACAGTTGAACTGGCGGCGGTCGAGCGGCTGATGGGGAACGCCGCGGGCGGGGCGACCATGTCGTCGACAAAATCCGCGATCGGGCATCTGTTGGGGGCGGCGGGTGCGGTTGAAGCGATATTCTGCGTGCTGGCATTGCGCGATTCTGTGGCGCCGCCGACGATCAATCTGGACAACCCGGCGGCTGAAACATCGCTTGATCTGGCGCCCAAAGTTAAGCGTGAGCGTGAGATCAATGTTGCGCTGTCCAATTCCTTTGGCTTTGGCGGCACCAACGCCAGCCTTGTTCTGCGCAAGGTGGCGGCCTGATGTGGCGGCATATCGCGTCGAACGCGCTGTCGTTGTTCATTGTCATTCTGATCGCGCTTGGCGGTGTTATTGCCTGGGGCAAGGCCCAATATTCCGGCGCCGGGCCGCTGACGCAGGCGATATGCATTCGGGTCGAGCGCGGGTCCAACATGACGCGGGTTTCCGAAGATTTGCTGGCACAGGGGGCCATTTCAAGGGGCGCAATATTTCGGCTTGGCGTTGAATACACAGGAAAAAGTGCTCATCTAAAGGCGGGCAGTTATCGGGTGCCCGAACAGGCCTCGATGGCCGAGATTGTTGAGATTGTGACCCGTGGCGGGGCCAGCACCTGTGGCACCGAAGTGAATTATCGCATTGGCGTGAACCGGAGCAAAGTGCAGGTGCGCGAGCTGGACCCGGCGACCAACCGGTTTGTCGAACTGGTGGCGTTTGAGCCGACCGATGGCGAGCTGCCGGCAAGCTACGCGCAAGTGCGCGATGATGCTGACACGCGGTATCGGGTGACGCTGGCCGAAGGCGCGACCAGCTGGCAGATCGTCAGCGCTTTGCGGGCGGCGGATTTTTTGGTTGGCGAGGTGACTGAGGTGCCCGGCGAGGGCAGTCTGGCGCCTGACAGCTATGAGGTGGTGGCCGGGGCGGACCGCGCTGAACTGGTTGAAAGAATGCAGGACGCACAAGTGATCCGGCTGCAGGAGGCCTGGCAGAACCGCGCCGATGGATTGCCGATTTCCTCGCCAGAACAAGCACTTATACTGGCCTCGATCGTGGAAAAGGAAACCGGGCTGGCGGCGGAACGGGCGCAGGTGGCGTCGGTTTTCGTGAACCGGCTGCGGCGCGGGATGCCGCTGCAATCCGACCCGACGGTGATTTACGGCGTGACCGGCGGGCAGCGGGTGCTGGGGCGCGGGCTGCGGCAAAGCGAACTGCGCAAGGTCACGCCATACAACACTTACCTGATTGACGGATTGCCGCCGACGCCGATTGCGAATCCGGGACTGGAGGCGATTGAGGCGACGTTGCATCCGGCAAAGACGGAATTTATTTTCTTCGCCGCAAACGGGACCGGGGGGCATACATTCACGACAAACTATAACGACCATCTCGCCGCAGTTGAGGTTCTGCGGGCGATTGAGGCGGAGCGCAATTGGAACTAGCGATCTGTTAGGGTTTGGCGGGAGAGTTTAAACTTTGTACAGAGATTCTTGGGGGGTGTTTGAACTTTGTACAGAGGGGTTTGGCGCATTTGGCGAATTTCGGGAGCCTCCGGCGGGGATATTTTTGAAAAGAAGAAATTGGCGGCGGTTTTGGCCGGGCAGTCGTGGCTCAGAAATCGAGTTTGCCCTGCGCGGTTTTGTCTTCCTCGCGGGCGGGTTTTTTGAACGTGTCGCTGCGGCGCAACGGCAGGTGAACGGCGCGGTCACGAAGATTTAACGCTTGTTCGACTGTGACGATCTGGATGCGGGGGACCGGGGTGTTGCCTTGCATTTCGAATTGTCCGGCGGCGGCGGCTTCGGTGATCATCGGTTTGGTTGTTTCGCTGAGGGTCAGGAAAATGCCGATCTCGGCGCCTTCGCGTTCGATGACGCCGCGCAGATCGCGGATCATGGCGACGGCTTTTTAGGTCGGGTTGCCGAGGCTATCCATTTTGTTCGCGGTTTCGAGGAAATAGCGGAACCAGCATACCGGCTAAGACATGGTGCAAATTTAATGGGCGATAGTTTCATATTCGTATTAGGCGTTTTTCAGAAAGCCTTTTTCGTGCAAGCGTTCGTGAAGAGTGACCGCTAAATCGCGGAATTCAATAATATATTTGCGCAGACAGTTTTTTTCTATCCAGATATGGCGCCCCAAGAAGTGGGCATTCTTCAATTTTAAGCCGTCGAGGTGATCAATGGACGCGGGGAGTTCATTTCGCCGTTCGTAATGAGCTTCAAGACCGGCGCTGTGGACGACACAGTTTCGAACATGAATCAAATTTTCAATATTCTGCACGATTGAAACGAATTCAAATGAAGTGCGGCCGCAAAGCTCACCAAGGACATATGCCGTACAGTTCATTTTATTCGGCCTTTTCTTGACCCCGATAGGGTCATGAAGGGCCTCATTGATTGTTTTCACGGTAGTGCCCCAGGGCGTGGTGTAAATTGTTCTCCGGCTGGGTGTTGAGCCGGTTTACAGGGCGGCGATTTTCGCCGGGTCGATGGTGGTATCCTCGCAGATGGCGGCGACGGTTTCCAGCGTCATGTAACGACGTGTGACTGCCCATTCGTCGTTCTGCTCCAGCATAAGTGCGCCGACGAGGCGTCTGATCGCGGCCTCGTTAGGGAAAATACCGACGACATTTGTTCGGCGCTTGATCTCTTTGTTGAGGCGTTCAAGCGGATTGGTGGAGTGTATTTGCCGCCAGTGAGCTTGCGGGAACGTCTTGTAGGCCAGCACGTCTTCCTCGGCGCGCAGCATCAGCTCGGCGAGCTTGGGATGACGCGGCTGGAAAGCCTCGATCAGCTTGGTCCAGTGTTCCTTCGAGTCTGCCAGCGTGTCCTGATCGAAGGCTGTTCTGAGCGCGGCCGTGACGATGGGACGGTCCTTCTTGCCGACGCAGGCCAGGGCATTGCGCATGAAGTGCACGCGACAGCGCTGGATCGTAGCACCCAGCACTTTGGCGGCGGCCCCCTTCAGGCCTTTATGTTCGTCAGCGATGATCAGCTTTACCCCGCGCAGGCCGCGATCGGCCAGAGCGCGCAGGAATTCGTCCCAGAACACCTCGGCTTCGCTGGGTTGGATGGCGATGCCGAGAACCTCGCGCCGCCCGTCGGTGTTGACCGCAACCGCCACTATGGCTGCCACGCTGACGATCCGTCCCGAACGCCGCACCTTGATGTAGGTGGCGTCCAGCCAGAGATAGGGCCATTCGCCCTCCAGTGGCCGGTCAAGGAAGGCGTCAACGCGTTCGTCGATCTCCACGCACAGGCGGGATACCTGGCTCTTGGAGACGCCCGTCATGCCCATGGTCTTGACCAGATCATCCACTGATCGCGTTGAGACGCCCTGAATGTAGGCTTCCTGGATCACCGCGGTCATTGCTTTCTCCGAGGCCCGGCGTGGTTCCAGAAACTCCGGGAAATACGTCCCCTTGCGCAGTTTCGGGATCTGAACATCAACGGTCCCGGCGCGGGTTTCCCATCGGCGCGGGCGATATCCGTTCCGGTGGTTCACCCGCCCGGCCGAGCGTTCATGCACCCCGGCACCGCACAGCTGATCCACATCCAGTGCCATCAACCGGTCGGCAACAAAACCCAGCATCTCGGCCAAAATCTGATGATCGGCGGTCTCGGAAAGAAGCGCCTTCAGCGCGGCGGTTTCTGATATCGTCTCCTTGGTCATGGGTGATCTCCTCGATCGGTAGGTCAGGTTGCAACCCAAAACCCTACCGGAGAACGTCCATGGCCGCCCAGCAACCCGCGCGGACTTCACCTGAGCTACGCGCGAGGCTCCACTCAGCCCGCGCTAACGTCGGAATTACACCACGTCCGGGGGCACTACCGCCTTCACGAACAATTCGAGCGACGTGCACAGAGCTATCAGCCCTGAGTAACGGACTTGTAGCGGCAAACTGACGGCAAAACGATGATTGGCATTTTCTTCAAGATGATTCTGGTCGCCATCTGGCAATTCGCCATTATTTGCCATGCGTCGAATGCGGAACAGTTCTTGTCGGTGTAACCGCTCAATGTTGGTTTCAGAAATATCCAGAAATCCCTCTATGTCGCCAATTAAGTACTGAAAATCCGTTGCGTAGATTGGTTGCTCCAGAATCTTTTCGAGTTCCGCATTATCCATCAGGGAGCCAATTCTTGTCTGCTGTGCCAGTGCCAGGTGTCGTCGAATGCCTCGATTTGCGCCGCACTTTCGTTGCCTTTAGGGCCTTTGAACAGCACGTTGTAGCTGGCGTTGGAATTGAACGTCGGGTCGAGGTAGATCAGATCGACGCTTTCAGGGTCGAACTCGCGCAGCACCTGCAGGTTATCGCCATAATAGAGGTGATTGGTCATCACTGTCTCGCCCGGTTGTTTGGTGATTTTACACCCGCCAGTGTTGGAAACAGCTTAACGGGCGCGGGTTGAAAGGCCAAGGTGCAACGGGAGGGACGCGCCTGGCCTGAGGGGTGGGCGCATCGCGCCTGCGTCACGCTGATAGCGTGCCTTCGGCACGACGGGGGCAGGTCAGGCGCGGCCCGGGCAAGCCCGGCGGGGCGGTCGTTTACAGTGGGCGTTTCAGGGGCAGCGTTTTCGGGGTGGCGTGGCCAGAGAATTGTGTGTTTTCAACACTTTGTTAACCGGACCGCGCGCAACCTTGGATTTAGTCACCTTGACATTTCGCACGCTCTGGGCTATACCTCAGGGCAAGCTAGAAGACGTGGATAAGCGGCCCCGGGGTGTTCCCGGTGGCGGCTTTTTCATTTTCGCTCGTGCGGATCAGCATGAGAGGCGTTGCTATTAAAATGACAGTGACAAGACCCGAAGGAGACGACGGGACTGCCGGCAGAATTCTGACGGTGGCCAGGGAGCATTTTTACGAAACCGCAAGGGAAATCGACGTCTATCGCAAGCGGTTAGCGGCCGGTGACACGGTTCCGGCCAGAGATTTGAGAAAGCTGAAGAGCGACCTGAAATCGGTTGCTCATCTATATTATGCGGAGGCCAGCCGCCTTGAAGCTGAATCACGAAATAAAGCCGGCATTGTTCATCAGTACGCGATCGACTTTGACGCCGCCAGACAGGAGATCGGACGCCGAATGGCTTGCCTGCGCGCCGCGCGCCGTTCAGGAGGGATTTCTGAATGAGCTGAGCGAGGGCGCGCTGCTGGCGCTGCCTTATATGTTTGAGTTCTGGGCGCTGGCGCATCAAATGCCGCCGGCCGGCAACTGGCGCACCTGGGTGATCATGGGCGGGCGCGGGGCGGCAAGACCCGGGCCGGGGCCGAGTGGGTGCGCAGCGAAGTTGAGGGCGCAATGCCGCTGGATCCGGGGCGCTCAAAGCGGGTCGCGCTGGTCGGCGAAACGGTTGAGCAGGTGCGCGAAGTGATGATTTTTGGCGACAGCGGCATTCTGGCCTGCTCGCCGCCGGACCGCAGGCCGGAATGGAAGGCTGGCCGCAAGTTGCTGGAGTGGCCGAACGGGGCGAGCGCGCAGGTGTTTTCAGCGCATGAGCCTGAGGGGCTGCGGGGGCCGCAGTTTGATGCCGCCTGGGTCGATGAGATCGGCTGCGCGGCGATCGACAAGGGCAGCAATCAGCCAAACAAGTTTCTGGACGCGAAATCGTCAGAATCGGGCTTGCCGAAATATTCGGACGGGCGCCGGGATGAGCTGATGCAGATGCAATATTTGCGCGCCATGTTCGAGTTCTGGGGGGACGTGGCGAATAACCCGACGTCCGGTAACTATGGCGCCCCGATGGTGGACATGTCGCGAGCCCATGTCTGGGCCTGGGACGCGCGGCCCTATCCGTTTTTCCCGCTGTTGTCTGATGTCTGGTCGGATGCCGAGAATTACTATCGCGGGCACTGGATCAACGGACGTTCGAACGCGCGGTCGCTGGATAATGTGGTGGCCGAGATATGTGCGGCGTCTGGTGTTGGCACTGTGGATGTGAGCGAGCTGTATGGTTATGTGCGCGGCTATACGGTGTCGCAGATTGACGGTGCGCGGGCGGCGTTGCAGCCGTTGATGCTGGCATATGGGATTGAGGCGATCGAGCGCGAGGGCGCGTTGATTTTCAGGTCGAGGACCGGGCTGGCGGACGCTGAGATTGGTGCGGATCGGCTGGCGTTGCTGGCAGAGCAGGAAACGGCGGTTGAGAAAGTCCGCGCGCCGGAGGCTGAGATAGCCGGGCGGGTGCGGCTGAACTTTGTCGACGCGGATGGCGATTATGAGGTTCGGGCCGAAGAAGCGATATTTCCCGATGAAACATCGGCGGTGATTTCGCAGACCGAACTGGCGCTGTTGCTGACCCGCAGCAAGGGGGCGTGGTATCGCCGAACGCTGGCTGGCAGAGAGCCGCATTGCGCGTGACAGTGTGCGGTTTTCACTGCCCAAGTCGGATATCGAGTTTGGCGCGGGCGACGTGGTGTCGCTGAGCGACGGTGACGGACTGGGGAATTACCGATTTGACCGGGTGACACTGGGCGACGGGCAGATGATCGAGGCGGTTCGGGTTGAGCCCGAGGTAAACCGGTCCAGCGATGCCGCTGAGGCTCCTGGCGATGTGCGGCCGTTTGCAGCCCCCGTGCCGGTTTATCCGGTGTTCATGGACTTGCCTTTGCTGAGCGGCGACGAGGTCGAGCACGCGCCGCATATCGCGGGGGCTGCCAGCCCCTGGCCGGGGTCGGTGGCGGTCTACAGTTCACCTTCTGACAGTGGCTATGTGTTGAATAGCCTGGTGTCTTCGGCGTCGGTTGTGGGGATAACCGAGACCACGTTGCTGGTGGCAAGCCCCAGTATATTGGACCGGAGCGGCGCGTTGCGGGTCAGGTTGACGGCAGGGGTGCTGGCGTCGGCGGCGCTTGACGACGTGTTGAATGGCGCCAATGCGGCGGCTATCGGCGATGGCAGCTCGGCCAACTGGGAGGTGTTCCAGTTCACCGATGTGAGCCTGGTCAGCGCCGGTGTTTACGATATCACCGGGCGCATTCGCGGGCAGGCCGGCACTGATGCGCTGGCGTCGCTGATCTGGCCTGCGGGAAGCGTGTTTGTCTTGCTGAACGGCACGCCCAAGCAGATCAGCCTTGGCGCGTCCGAGCGCGGGCTGGCGCGGCACTACCGGATTGGGCCTGCGGGTCGGGGGGTTGATGATCCGTCATACACCCATCTGGTCGAGGCCTTTGACGGCATTGGATTGCGGCCCCTGGCGCCGGTTCATCTGCGAGCAAATGCGGCCATCTCGGGCGATGTGACCGTAACCTGGGTGCGCAGGACACGGATTGACGGCGACAGTTGGCAGTCGGTTGACGTGCCGCTTGGTGAGGACAGCGAAAGCTATCAGGTTCAGGTGCTGGCGAGTGGCGCGGTGGTGCGCACCGAGACCGCGATCGCCCCGGTCTGGACCTACACGGCCGCTGACCAGACCGCTGACGGTATTAGCGGCGCCTACAGCATTCAGGTCGCCCAGATTTCCGCCCGCTTCGGGCCCGGATTGTTCAGAAGGATAGATCTATGAGTAATACACCGCGTCTTGGCTTGCCGCTGTTGCAGGCCGCGCAGGCCCAGAAACATGTGACCGTCAACGAAGCCCTGGTGCTGTTGGACGGTGTTGGTCAGTTGTCGTTGCTGTCGGCAGAGACGACTTTGCCGCCGGCTCTGGCCAATGACGGCGATTGTTACGGTGTGCCGGTGGGGGCTGTGAACGATTGGGCCGGCCGGGATGGCGAAATTGCCATATATTCCAACGGCGGCTGGGTATTTGTGGTTCCACAGAAGGGCTGGCGCGCGTGGATCGCCGACAAGAACGCGGCTGCGATATTTGACGGCGCCGTCTGGCTTGCCGGTGCGGTGGCGATGTCTGCGAACAATGCTGCCACGGTGCACGAGGTGCTGGAAATCGATCACACCATTGCGGCGGGTCCAACTGACACCGTGGTGGCGGCGATTCCGGCGTTTTCGATTGTATTTGGCATCACCGGGCGGGTAACGGGCGCGATCAGCGGCGCGCTGACCAGTTGGCGGCTGGGAATCGCGACATCGGACAATCGCTATGGCAGCAGCCTGGGCATTGCCCAAGGGTCTTGGGTGCGCGGGCTGACCTCGGCCCCGCAAACCTATTATGCGGATACAGATTTGCTGCTGACTGGCGAAGGCGGCGATTTTGCCGACGGCGACATTCGTCTGGCCGTGCACCTGATGAACCTGACGATTCCGTCTTAACCAGAAGCACATGACAGGCAGGTCGGGACGGTGGGGTCGTTTTCCAAACGTGGCGCGGCAATTTCGTCACCACACTGGATGCAATAACCAAATTCTTGCTCGACAATGCGTGCCAGGGCAGCGTGTATGCGGGTTTTCAACTGGTCGCGTCGCATTTGCGTGGCTTTGGCCATTTCTTGCTGTTGCAGCGCGTCCATGCGGCTGAGTCGGCCCACAGATTGCTGATCACGCGTCACGGTGCGCTGACTTTCCTGGCCACGTTTATCCTGACGTTCGATATCGCGCAGCATGTCGTTAAGACGGCCGCGGAATTTTTTCAGGTGAAGTGCATTCATATTCAGAATAACCGCCATAAGCCATTGCGTTTTGAGAAAACTGTCTATCTGTAGTAGGATACCAATGCCGCAGAGGAAAGTATCATGGTTGAGACCCGCAAGAAAATCGCTGAAATTGACCCGGTTTGGTCGCAAATCCGCCAGGAAGGACTGCAGGCATTGGCCGACGAGCCACTGCTGGGCGGCATGATCCACGAGAATGTGCTGCATCACAGCAGTTTGGAATCGGCGTTGGCATTTCGGATGGCACAAAAGCTGGCGTCGGGCGAGATGTCCGAGCAGTTGTTGCGCGAGGTTGCCGATGAGGCTTACGGTTCAGACCCGAATCTGGGGCAGAGTGCGCGCGCTGACATCGTTGCAGTGTTTGAGCGCGACCCGGCCTGCCACAGATATATGCAGCCATTGCTGTTCTTTAAGGGCTTTCAAGCCATTCAGGCGTATCGTGTGGGCCATTGGCTATGGGCGGCGGGGCGAAAGGATCTGGCGTATTTCATTCAGATGCGCGTTTCCGAGCATTTCGGCATCGATATTCACCCGGCTGCGCGGGTTGGCCGGGGCATCATGATTGACCACGCGCATTCGATCGTCATCGGCGAAACGGCGGTGGTCGGCGACAATGTTTCTATGCTGCATTCGGTGACACTTGGCGGCACCGGCAAAGAAAACGACGATCGCCATCCGAAGATCGGCGATGGGGTTCTGATCGGCGCCGGGGCCAAGGTTCTGGGCAACATCAAGGTTGGAAATTGCAGCCGGATTGCGGCCGGGTCTGTGGTTTTGCACGAAATTCCGCCCTGCAAAACGGTGGCTGGCGTTCCTGCCAGGATTGTTGGCGAGGCGGGTTGTGATCAGCCGTCGCTGACGATGGATCAGATATTGAACGGCATTGTCGAAGAGTAGTTTCCACTGCCGCAATAACTGGCCCCGTATCAGTTTGTTTGTTTTCTGATTGTCCTTCACAGTTGCGCGGTATGGCGCAAACCGGGAGGGTAATATGACCAGACAAACGAACGGGTGCGGCAGGCTTTTTGAGGATGTGTTGGACACGATTGGCAACACGCCATGTAACAAGAGGAGATTTTCACTGGAATATCTAGTGGTGCCACGTTCGGTGTGGCTTTTAAAGTCGCTGAATCGGCACCGGACGGGCCGGTGCTATTGTGTATTTTTCCCGACACCGGCGAGGGTTATCATTGGACGCCAATGTTCGACGGCATCGAGGCCGAGATGGACGCGGGCGAAATTACGCCCATTCGCTCGACGCCGGGCTATCATTTCGGTTAGGGCTCGTTTGGGGATCTGTAGGCACAACGCAAGGGCAGTGCCCGGTCAAATGGGCCGGGCGATCTTTCATTAAAAGTCGTTGGATTGTCGAAAATCCAAATACCCGCGCATCCAACGCGGGCTTTTTGCCGCTTTAAGCCAGCATGCCCATTGGATTTTCCAGGTTGCCCTTGATGGCCGCCAAAAACTGGGCACCCAAAACGCCATCGATGACCCGGTGATCGACGGACAGGGTTACGGACATGACCGTTGCCACGGTCAGCTCTCCGTCATCGCCGACCACGGGTTTTTTCACGCCAGCCCCTACCGCCAGAATTGAACCCTGGGGCGGGTTGATGACCGCGTCGAAATTGTCAATCCCCATCATTCCCAGGTTCGAGATCGCAAAACTGCCGCCCTGATATTCATGCGGGGCCAGCTTGCGGACACGCGCGCGGGCGGCCAAGTCTTTTATTTCTGCCGACAAGGTCGAAATGGTTTTGAGTTCTGCGTCTTTCAGGACCGGAGTGAACAGACCGCCCTCGACGGCCACGGCAACGGCGACGTCTGAAGGTTTCAGTTGCAGCATCCGATCGCCGGCCCAAACAGAATTTGCCGCCGGAACCTGCTGCAGTGCCAGGGCGCAGGCCTTGATGATGAAGTCGTTGATCGACAGCTTCACGCCGCGCGCCTCAAGCTGCTTGTTTAGCGTCGCGCGGAATTTCAGCAGGGCATCAAGCTGGATGTCGCGGCGCAGGTAGAAATGCGGGATGGTTTGTTTGGCCTCACTCAGGCGCGAGGCGATGATCTTGCGCATGCCGTCGAGCGGAATTTCCTCGTGTTCGCGGTCGGCGTACATCGCCATGACAGTATCGGCTGAGGGCGTTGGCGGGGCAGCCGCGGGGGATTTTGCAGCGGCGGGAAGTCCTGGCACACCCGCTTTCGCGGGCGCAGGCTCGGCCGGGACGGCTGTTGTCGCGACCTGTTGGGCGGCGGTAACATCGGCCTTGACGATCCGTCCGCGTGGACCCGAGCCGATGATCTGACCTAAGTTCAATCCCTTGTCAGCGGCGATGCGGCGGGCAAGGGGAGAGGCGAAAATACGCGTTCCGTCAGCGGTTTGGGGGGATGGCGGGGCAGGGGTGGTCCCTGGTTGAGGCCCCGGCTCAGGGGCCGGGGCGGCGACAGTTTTTTCGACAACCGATGCGGGCGCAACCGCCGCGCCAATATCATCGACGCTCTCGCCGTCTCCAAGCATGATGACGATCGGTGTGTTGACTTTCACGCTTACCGCGCCCTCGGGCACCAGGATTTTTCCAACCACGCCCTCATCGACGGCCTCAAATTCCATCGTCGCCTTATCGGTTTCAATCTCGGCGAGCAGATCGCCCGAGGATACCGCGTCGCCCTCTTTGACCAGCCATTTGGCCAATGTGCCTTCTTCCATTGTGGGTGAGAGGGCGGGCATCAGAATTTCAATGGGCATCGCGTCTCTCCCCTAACGATATGTGACGGATTTGACCGCATCGACGACGTCTTGCGTGGTCACCAGCGCCAGCTTTTCCAAATTGGCGGCGTAGGGCATCGGCACGTCCTTGCCGGCGCAATTGAGCACCGGGGCGTCGAGATAATCGAACGCTTCGGTCATGATATAAGCGCTGAGGTGGTTGCCGATTGAACAGATCGGGTAGCCTTCTTCCACCGTCACGCAGCGATTGGTTTTCTGCACCGAGCGCAGGATCGTTTCGTAATCGAGCGGGCGCAGGGTGCGCAGGTCGATGACTTCCGCCGAAATGCCGTCGTTGGCCAATTCGTCGGCGGCAGCCAGGGCGTAGGTCATGCCGATGCCAAAGCTGACGATGGTGACATCGGTGCCGGATCGCCAGATGCGCGCCTTGCCAAACGGTACGGTGAAATCATCCAGCACCGGAACATCAAAGGACTGGCCGTAAAGGATTTCGTTTTCCAGAAATATCACCGGGTTCGGGTCGCGGATCGCGGTTTTCAGCAGGCCTTTGGCATCGGCGGCGGAATAAGGCATGACGACCTTCAGGCCCGGGATTTGCGAATACCAGGCGGCGTAGTCATGTGAATGCTGGGCGGCAACGCGGGCCGCCGCGCCGTTGGTGCCGCGAAACACGATCGGGGCACCCATCTGGCCGCCGGACATGTAGAGCGTTTTGGCGGCGGAATTGATGATCTGGTCGATCGCCTGCATGGCGAAATTGAAGGTCATGAATTCGACAATCGGCCTCAGCCCGCCAAAGGCCGAGCCGATGGCGATGCCGGTGAAGCCGTGTTCGGTGATCGGCGTGTCGATCACCCGACGCGCGCCAAATTCATCCAGCAAGCCCTGGCTGATCTTGTAGGCACCCTGATATTCAGCGACTTCCTCGCCCATCAGGTAGACGGTCGGATCGGCGCGCATTTCTTCGGCCATCGCGTCGCGCAGCGCTTCGCGCACCGTGGTTGGTTTCAATTCGGTGCCTGCTGGCACTTCTGGCTCGACCGGGGCCGCCACAATTGGCGCGGCCGGTTGCGGCGATGGCGCGGCTACTTCTGCAAGTGCGGTGGCAGGCGCAGGGTCAGCGGCGGGAGTGGCGAGGTCGTCGATACTTTCACCGTCCTCGACAATGATGGCGATCGGGGTGTTCACTTTGACGCCCTCGCTGCCTTCAGCGATCAGAATTTTGCCGATGATGCCGTCGTCGACGGCTTCAAATTCCATCGTCGCTTTATCGGTCTCGATCTCGGCCAGAATGTCGCCAGACGACACGCTGTCGCCTTCGCTTACCAGCCATTTTGCCAGCGTGCCTTCCTCCATCGTCGGGGAAAGCGCGGGCATGAGTATCTCGGTTGCCATGATTTTTCTCCCTTAGAGGATCAGGCGTAAATGTCGGTGTAAAGTTCCTCCGGCGCCGGTTCCGGGCTTGCCTTGGCAAACTCGGCCGCGTCGTTGATCACTGCTTTGATCTCTTTGTCGATCACTTTCAGCTCGTCTTCGCTGGCGTGCTTCCCGGTCAGCAACAGCTCGCGCACATGTTCGATTGCATCGCGTTCCTCGCGCATTTTCTGCACCTCTTCGCGGGTGCGGTATTTGGCCGGGTCCGACATCGAGTGGCCGCGGTAACGGTAGGTCTTGATCTCGAGAATATACGGGCCCTTGCCAGCGCGGCAGTGCGCACATGCCTTTTGGCCGACGGCTTTCACGGCCAGAACATCCATGCCGTCGATCGCCTCGCCGGGAATGCCAAAAGCGGCGCCGCGGGTATAGATGTCAGGGGTCGAGGTCGAGCGCGACTGCGCCGTGCCCATCGCGTATTGGTTGTTTTCAATCACGAAAATCACCGGCAGTTTCCAAAGAGCGGCCATGTTGAAGCTTTCGTAAACCTGGCCCTGGTTGGCGGCACCATCGCCAAAATAAGTGAACGACACCCGGCCGTTTTCCAGATATTTGTCGGCGAATGCTAACCCCGAGCCAAGCGGCACCTGGGCGGCGACGATGCCATGTCCGCCGTAAAAGTTCTTTTCCTTGGAAAACATGTGCATCGAGCCGCCCTTGCCCTTGGAATAGCCGCCGGTCCGTCCGGTAAGTTCGGCCATGACCCCCTTGGGATCCATGCCGCAGGCCAGCATATGGCCGTGGTCGCGGTAGCTGGTGACGCGCTTGTCTCCGTCTTCGGCCGCGGCCTCGAGCCCGACCACGACGGCCTCCTGGCCGATGTAAAGATGACAGAACCCGCCGATCAGACCCATGCCGTACAACTGGCCGGCCTTTTCTTCGAATCGGCGGATCAAAAGCATTTGGCGGTAAAATTCGAACAACTCATCCCTGGAAACATTTGATTTTTTTGGTTTTTTTCGGGCAGCCATGCGGCATCTCTCCTGGATCTCGGCGATAGTTTAATGTTAAACTATCTTTACCGCAGGCCGCGCGGAAATGCGAACGATAATTTTGCAAATAATGGGATTGCTGGCCTGACGGGTTGCAATAAATGATCCAACGATTCGCCGAAATGCGTCAACGGATCACAACCTCGTCCGAGCGCACAAGCCCCAGCACGTCGCGGGCCTGTTCGTCAAGCAGATCGAGGTCCAGAAAGTCGTCAGACAGGCGATGGGTTTTGTTGCGCATCTTGGCCACGGCTTGGCGAAGCTGGTCACGTTCGCGGATCAGAGCCTCAGCCTCGGCCTCGATCTGAACCCGGCGAAACAGGCCGTAATCGCCCTGGACGCTGGCAAAGGTGAAATAAATCGCCAGCGAAAATATGATGGCGAAATAGGCCACCACGCCAAAGGTCGGGTTATTCCGTGGACCGCTCATATCCTGCCTCAGCCGCCGCCTCTGTTCGGGCGGGTTGGCGGGACAGTGTCACGTTTTCTGGATGCTGTTAATCCCAATATTATCAGGAAACGCTGATTATTTAGAATTTTACTTATCTGCACGGCCGCTGAGGCACATTTTCAACGGGCTGATAATTTGTGTATCTGGCAGGGGGAATTGACCATGACCGGGGTGCCGCCGACATCTGAATTGACGACGCATGACGTTGAAAACCAGCCCATTTGGGACGGTAACCGTGATCTGTGGCGCGATGATGCCATTTTACGGCAAGCGGTGGGTGCGGCCGGTGGCCAAGGCGACGCGCTGGCCGCATTCGGCGCGCGACTTGGGGCCGAGGAAATCCGCGAGGCCGGGCAGGCCGCCAACCGGAACCTGCCTGAGCTGGTGGTGTTTGACCGGGGCGGGCGGCGGCTCGACGAGGTGCGGTTTCACCCGGACTATCACCGGTTGATGGCCTTGGGCTTGAGGCCGGTTATGCGGCGGTTGCCTGGG
Organism: Paracoccaceae bacterium; assembly: GCA_965237505.1. Lineage (GTDB taxonomy): Bacteria > Pseudomonadota > Alphaproteobacteria > Rhodobacterales > Rhodobacteraceae > NVTR01. The sequence continues at coordinate 1,003,035 of CBDEFR010000009.1, forward strand.
AAGCTGTGCCCGGCGGCCACGTCACCCATGCCGCGATGGTCTATATGATGAGCCAGGTCGAACCTGGCGTGTGCTGCCCGATGACGATGAGCTATGCGGCGGTGCCGGTTCTGGTGCGCGCAGCGAACCTGTCGCAGTGGCAGGACAAGGTGCTAACGCGCAAATACGACCCCACAGTGCGCCATATGCAGGCGAAATCGGCGATCACGCTGGGCATGGCGATGACCGAAAAGCAGGGTGGTTCGGACCTGCGCAGCAACACCACGCGGGCGGTGGCCGACGGCGAGCATTACCGGTTGACCGGGCACAAGTGGTTCTGCTCGGCACCGATGTCGGACGGGTTTCTGACCCTGGCGCAGGCACCGGGCGGGCTGACCTGTTTTCTGCTGCCGCGCTGGCTGCAGGATGGCCGCAACGGCGTCCGGCTGCTGCGCCTGAAGGACAAGCTGGGCAACCGCGCCAACGCGTCGGCGGAAATCGAGTACCAAAATTCGCTGGCCTTGCGCATCGGTGACGAAGGCGCGGGGGTGCGCGAGATTATCGAGATGGTGCATCACACCCGGCTCGACACGGCGATCGCCCCGGCCGGTCTGATGCGGGCGGCGATTGCGCAGGCCTATCACTGGTGCTCGCAGCGCCGGGTGTTTCAGAAGACCTTGATCGATCAGCCGCTGATGCGGGCGGTTCTGGCCGACCTGGCCTTGGATTTGGAGGCCGCTGTGGCGCTTGGCTTTCGGGTGGCGCAGGCGTTTGACGGCACCAGCGAGAGCGAGCGGTCGTTTGCCCGGATCGCCGTGGCGCTGGCCAAGTTTTCCTCGAACAAACGTTGCCCGGCAGTGGTTTACGAAGCGATGGAGTGTCTGGGCGGCATGGGTTATGTCGAGGAAACCGGGATGCCGCTGTTGTATCGTGAAGCACCGCTGAATTCGATCTGGGAGGGATCGGGCAATGTGATTTGCCTTGATATTATGCGCACGTTGGAACGCGACGCAAAAGCCGAACTGTCGCTGCGTGACGAGTTACAGGCGGCAACTGGCGCAGATCGCCGCTACGATCATCACCTGAAAGCGCATTTCGATCGCTGGCCCGGCCTGCCGGATGAAGCCGAGGCGCGCTGGTTCGCCGAAAGTCTGGCGACGCTTTTGGCCGCATCGCTGCTGATCCGCAACGCCCCGCAGGCCGTGGCCGACGGATTTGTGGCTACGCGGGTGGCGGGCCATCGCGGGCAGGTGATTGGCGCGGTGTCAGGGCTGGATACAGCAGCGATCCTGGCCGGCCCGGCTTGAGGGGACGCTATAGAGCGCAACAGCCCGGCGCGGCGCAGTCGACTCTGGTCAGCCGGCCATCGATGCGGCGCAAATTGCGGCGATGGTCGACGCCAGCAATCCATTAAATTCAATTTCGGTCTGCTGGGCTGACAAGCCTTCGGTCAACGCGCGTGAAAAACTGGCAATGACGCCCGCGTTCTGCGCAAGTTTTTCGTTTGCAACGCTGCGCGAATATCCTCCGGACAGTGCGACAATACGGATGACCCCGGGATGCCCAACCAGTGATTGATATTGATTGGGAGTATCGGGAAGGGTGAGTTTCAGCATCACTTGCTGTCCGGCGGGCAGGGCATCCAGATGTCTGGTAAGTTCGACCAGCAAGATGTCTTCTGCCGCGGATTTGTCGGCGATGGAAATCGTAATCTCCGGTTCGATGATCGGGACCAGCCCGTGGGCAAGAATAGTCGCGGCGATGTCAAACTGCTGGGCAACATTGGCCGCGATGCCCGCCGAGGACGCCGCATCAATGACCGATCGCATTTTGGTGCCGAAAATCTGCGCATCGACGGCGCGGTCCAGCAGCATTTCCATCCCGGCCATCGGCTTCATCAGACGGACGCCGTCGGCGACGTCTTGCAGACCTTTGTCAACTTTCAGAAATGGCACGATTTTACGATCTTCCCACAGGTAAGTGGCGGAGGGCATGCCGCCAATTTCGCGGTCCATTGTATTTTCGAATAGAATGGCACCGACAATACGTTCACCTGTGAAGGCCGGGGCTTGTACGATCCGGCTGCGCATTGCGTGGATAAGGTCGTACATTTCAGCATCAGTTGAATAGGTGTCCTCAGCAACGCCATAAAGTTTCAGCGCCTTTGGCGTTGAACCGCCGCTTTGGTCCAATGCGGCAACGAAACCTTGGCCGGAACGCATTTGATCCGATTGACTTTGATTTGACATCTTAAACTCCGTCCTGAGCTGAAATTCACCGCAGCGCGCCGTGCACGCTGCTATTAGTGGACCGGCAAAGTCGTTGCAATTACGGTTGCGCTAACAGGGCGCTGTTTGGAATGAAAACCGCCGCAAATGCCAGATTGTTACCGGGCGATCCGGCCGACACCGGACCGCCCACGTCGAAATCGCCCTTTTCCTTTCGGCTCACGCACCCTAATTTGCTGCAAATCACACAATCAGGAGCGCCAGATGGCCGAAATCAAAGACCCCGAAAACACAATTCTGATCGAACTCAAGGTCGGCACCGTGACCATCGAACTGATGGCTGACGTGGCCCCAAAGCATTGTGAGCGGATGAAAGAACTGGCGCGATCCGGAGCCTACGACAATGTGGTGTTTCACCGGGTGATCGACGGGTTCATGGCGCAGACCGGTGATGTGGCCAACGGCAATGCCGAAGCGAATTTCAACCTGCGTTCCGCCGGCACTGGTTGCTCGGATCTGCCGAATGTTCGGGCGGAATTTTCCAGCCTGCCGCATGATCGCGGCACCATCGGGGCGGCACGATCAAGCAGCCCGGACAGTGCCAATTGTCAGTTTTTCATCAATTTCAAGGACAACCATTTCCTGAACGGGCAGTACACGGTCTACGGCCGGGTGATTTCGGGGATGGAACACGTGGACGCAATATTGCGCGGCGAGCCGCCAATGAACCCGGACCGGATGATCAGCGTCAAGGTGGCCAGCGATGCGTAGCTCGGGGGTTCTGTATTGGGCGGCGATACTTGTCGTTACGGCAGCCGTCGCAGGCTATTATATTTCCACGCTGAACCGCGATCCGGGGGGCACGGAAATCGCCGCCCCAGTCGCGATCGAAGCCGAGCGGCCGCGGCTGGAAATTTCGGTGGCCGGAGAGGCCAACGGAACCATCGTTATCGAATTGTTCAGTGACGTGGCGCCCCGGCACGTGGAACGGATCGCATCGCTGGCCGAAACCGGTGCTTACGATGACGTGGTGTTCCACCGGGTGATTGACGGCTTCATGGCCCAGACCGGCGATGTTCAGTTTGGCAAGGCCGATGGCGACGCGTCCAGGGCCGGGCAGGGCGGCTCGGACATGGATGATCTGGCGGCCGAGTTTTCCGAGCTGTCGTTTCAACGCGGCATGGTCGGGATGGCCCGTTCCAGCAACCCGAATTCGGCCAACAGCCAGTTTTTCATCATGTTTGCCCCGGCACCGCATCTGGACGGCCAGTACACGATCGTCGGGCAAATCGTCGAAGGGCTCGACATTCTGGACGCGATCAAACTTGGCACCGGTCCGAATGGCGCGATGGTCGGGGCGCCGGACGTCATGACACGGGTGCGCATTATTGAGTAGCGAATTCTCAAACTCGCGTGATCAGGGCTAGGATATGGCGGCGCTCTCTGCCAGCTTGAGGCGAGGAGGAGCGAATTCATGCGACTGAATACCTGGATTGCCGCGTGCGGCATTGCGCTGATTGCAGGCGGGGCTGCGGCCAACCCGGACCGTTGGAAACGCGAATGGCCGGATACTGACTTTTCAAACACGACGGTCGAGAACTGGAATGAGATTCTGTCGGGCGGGCCGCCCAAGGATGGCATCCCGGCGCTGTCGGATCCGTCATTCATTTCGGTTTCGGAAGAGAGCCGCATCGGTGATCGCGAGCCGGTCATGGCGGTGGAAATCGACGGCGAAGTGCCGCGCGCCTATCCGATCCGCTATCTGACCTGGCATGAGATCGTGAACGACGTGATCGGCGAGGTGCCGGTTGCGGTGACATTTTGCCCGCTGTGCAATTCGGGGCTGGTGTTTGACCGGCGGGTGAACGGTGAATTGCGCTCGTTCGGTGTGTCGGGCAAGCTCAGAAACTCGGACATGGTGATGTTTGACCGGGAAACCGAGAGCTGGTGGCAGCAGGCCATCGGCGAAGGCATTGTCGGCGTGCATACCGGCGACAATCTGCTGCAGCTGCCGGCCTGGATGGAAAGCTGGGAGGAATTCAGGACCCGCAACCCGCAAGGTTTGGTGATGGACGAACCGAACTGGCCGCGCAGCTATGGACGCAATCCCTATGTCGGTTATGACACGTCGCGGCGGCCATTTCTGTATTCCGGAGAAGAGCCACCGCATGGTATTCCGTCATTGATGCGTGTTGTCCGGGTCGGCGCGCGCGCCTGGACTCTGGAGCGATTACGCGACGAAAACGTGATCGATGAAGTCGGCGTGACGATTTCCTGGACCGCCGGGCAGGCTTCGGCGTTGGACTCGCGCAAAATCGGCGAAGGACGGGACGTGGGCACGATCCGGGTGAAGGATGCAAATGGCGATGACGTGCCGCATGATGTGATGTTCGCGTTTGCCTACCATGCGTTTTGGCCGGACGGCGAGTGGATGTTAGGAAATTGAGCGGGCTAGCGCCCGCAAGAGAACCCTGATTGGCACCCGGAAAACTGCTGGGTCGCACCGCAAGCAGCGTCGGCGCAAAGCTGAGAGCAAGGGGCGCTGACCGGCGAATTCGTTCCTCCGGAACTGAGAACAGGGGCCGGTCGCTGAGATTTCTGTCACGGCAAATGAAGTGCAGAGAATAGCGTATTTGGCTGTTAGTTTTTCAACATCACCAATGTGTGGCGTTTTTTGCCGGCGCTGATTTTTCCGGGTTCTGAGAGCCCGTCGCTGTCGATCATCAGTCCGGGGTCGCGAACCAGCACGTCATTGAAGCGTGCGCCGTCGCTGTCAATCAGGCGTTTGGCGTCTTTACCGGATTTTGCAAGGCCGGTGCGCACCAGCAGTTGGACAATGGAAATACCATCGCCGATTTCTTCTGCGGTCAGTTCCAGCGTCGGTAGCTCATCACCGACTCCGCCTTTTTCAAAGACCTCGTGCGCGGTTTTTGCCGCGGCTTTGGCTGCGTCGGCGTCGTGGCAAAGCGACGTCACCTCATTGGCCAGCCGGATCTTGGCCTCGTTGATCTCGGCGTCCTGCAGCGCGCCAAGGCGGTCACATTCTTCAACCGGAAGCTCGGTGAAAAACTTCAGGAACCGGCCCACATCGGCATCGGTGCTGTTGCGCCAGAACTGCCAGAACTCGTACGGCGTGCACATATCGGCGTTCAGCCAGATCGCGCCGCCCTGGCTCTTGCCCATTTTGGCGCCGTCCGACGTGGTCAGCAGCGGCGATGTCAGCCCATAGATGTCCTGATCCAGCACCCGGCGCGTAAGATCGATACCGTTGACGATATTGCCCCACTGATCCGAGCCGCCCATCTGCAGGCGGCAGCCATAGCGGCGGTAAATTTCCAGAAAATCATAGGCCTGCAGGATCATGTAGTTGAACTCGAGAAAGCTCAGGCTTTGCTCGCGGTCCAGCCGCGATTTCACCGCCTCAAACGACAGCATCCGGTTGACCGAAAAATGCCGCCCGATGTCGCGCAGAAAATCGAGGTAATTCAGCCCGTCCAGCCATTCGGCGTTGTTGAGCATGATCGCGTCGGTCGGCTTGTTGCCGTAAGTCAGGTATTTGGAAAACACCTGCTTCATGCCGTCGATATTGGCTTTGATGGCAGTTTCGTCGAGCAGCGGGCGCTGTTCGGCGCGAAACGACGGATCACCGACCTTGGTGGTGCCGCCGCCCATCAGGGTGATCGGTTGGTGGCCGGTTTTCTGCAGCCAGCGCAGCATCATGATGTTCAGCAAATGGCCGGTATGCAGCGACTTTGCGGTTGCGTCATAGCCGATGTATGTTGGCACCACGCCCTTGCTCAGCGCTTCGTCCAGGCCCTGATAATCAGTGCAGTCGGCCACAAAGCCGCGGTCTTTCATCACTGCCATGAAGTCTGATTTTGGGTGGTAGGTCATGGGCGTTTCGTCCATTCTGCGGCTTGCGGATACTCTATATCGGGGGCGTGTCAGAAGGGAAAGCCATGTTGAAGGACGGTCCGGTCTGGGCGCTTGGCGCGATGTCGGGAACTGCGCTGGACGGGGTTGATGCGGCGATGCTTCGCACCGATGGCGAGGTGATTTTTGAGTTTGGCGAGACCGCCTATCGCCCGTTTTCGGATGCCGAGCGAGCGGTGTTGTGCGCGGCATTGGGGAAGTGGGACGGGGTTGCGAACGCGGCGGCGCTGGTGGAGCGTGCGCATCTGGAGCTGTTGTCGAAGTTTGAAGGCGCTGAACTGGTGGGGTTTCATGGCCAGACGCTGGCGCACGAGCCGTGCGGGCGCGGGACGTTTCAAGCTGGCAGTGGCGCCATATTGGCTGAAGCTTTGCGCTGCCCGGTGGTCTGGGATTTTCGCCGCGCCGATGTCGAGATGGGCGGCGAGGGCGCGCCGCTTGCGCCGTTCTTCCATTTCGCCTGCGCCAAATGGATCGGGGCGCGCGAGCCGCTGGTGTTTCTGAACCTGGGTGGGGTGGGCAATGTAACCTGGGTCGATCCGGCCAAAGAGTTGCCGAATGATGCGGGCGCGGTTCTGGCGTTTGACACCGGGCCTGCGAATGCACCGATTGATGATCTGATGATCGCGAGGTGCGGGCTGCGGATGGATGAAAATGGTGCGCTGGCGGCGCGCGGCAATGTGGCGGATGGGGTTCTGGAGACCTTTCTGCAAGCGGCATTTTTTTTCCGGGTGCCGCCAAAGTCGCTCGACCGGGGTGAATTCGCGGCGTTGGACAAGGCGGTTGCCAGCCTGTCTGACGCCGATGCCGCCGCCACCCTGACCGCTGCGGTGGCGGCATCAGTGGTGCAGGCGTCAGAGCATTTTCCGGCACGCACCTCGCGGATTCTGGTCAGCGGCGGCGGGCGCAGAAACCCGGTGATGATGGCGATGCTTCGGGCCGACCTCGGCTGCCCGGTCGATGCGGTCGAATCGGTTGGTCTGTACGGTGACATGCTGGAAGCGCAGGCATTCGCCCACCTGGCGGTTCGGGTAAGTCGCGGAATGCCAACATCGTGCCCGTCAACCACCGGAGTGGCGGCGGCGATTGGCGGCGGTCAGGTCAGCTGGCCGTCGGCGCAGGACTGAGCGCGTCGGTCAGACTCAACCCGTTCTGACTTGCCGACTTGGCAGCAGTTATTCGCTCGCCTGATCCAATATATCGGTCAAAAGTTCCAGCGCGACTTCGTCGTCTGTCAATGCAGCGTCCGCCAGATCAATTGCCGGATCGACGATACCGACTTCGGGTGCGTCGGATGTTTCTGGCGGGCTGACGGTCTCCGCTCTCGGCGCGCTGTCGGGCGACGCCGGTTCTTCGGCGGGGTCACTTTCGACTGGAGCGCTCGCTACCGGCTCGCTTTCAGCCAGGTCGGACACGGTTGGTTCAGTATCGCCAAGCGGCGCAACCGTGGGCGGTTCTTCGACCAAGGCCGCAAACAGCGTGGCCGGGTCGGCGCCTTTGGCGATCATCGAGGCCGCGTAGCCTTGGGCATTTTTCGGCACCTCCAGACCGGCCTCTTGTGCTGCTGCGACCGCAGCCTTGGCGCGGTGGCCGACAGAGTGCGCGCTTTTGCCGTGGCCATCGCGCCATTATCGAGTGCTGGCGGGCGGGTCGAGTGAAAACTGGGGCTGCTGGAAACCGGATGCATGTGCGGACCTTTCGTTGATTGCAACAAGGTCTACGGGCACAAAGTTAGCAAAGCGTGATCGTCGGCGAATTTCCCGGCAATCTGCAAATATTCACGGCCTGGGGCGTGGTTAAGCGTGAAGGCTGGGGCGGAACCTCGCACGATTCTCTCGTCAGGTGGACGATCCGACAAGAATGGCGCTTTCGCGAACGTCAGACTTGCCCTACCAGGTCTCGCCAAATGGCCGCAGATCAATTTCAAAAGACCAAGCTTGTCGGTCCTGCTGTGCAAGCACAAGTGCTGCGTCTGCCACACCGTCTGCTGCCAAAAAGAATGTGTCCGGCTTGTCTGGCATCATTTTCTTGGTTGCTTCCAAATCCACCGCACCATCCAGCACCAGGTAACTTACGTGAATGTTTTCCGGCCCTAGCTGACGCGCCAGTGACTGCGCAATCGAGCGCTGCGCCGCCTTGGATGCTGCAAAAGCAATTGTTCCAGGCCGCCCGCGCAGCGCCGCGCCCGCACCAACAACAATGATATTGCCGCGCCCGGCATCACGCATTTGCGGCAAGACCAGCTTGGCCGCCGAAAACAGGCCAATTGCGTTGATCTCAAATCCGCGCTGCAGGTCTTCGCGCTGCAAATCGTCGACCGATCCCCATGCCGCCGATCCGGCATTGTAGATCAATGTGTCGATTGTCCCCAAATCGGTCTTGATGGCGGTCAATGTGGCCTTCAGGCTCTCTTGATCTCTCACATCGCAGCCATAGCCGCGGGCGCCTTCAAAATCGGTTGCATAGTCGGCCATTTTTTCGCCCCGCCGCGCGCACAGCGCCACGGCGTATTCGGCGGCCGAAAATTTTCGCGCGAACGACAGGCCGTTACCTGGGCCAACACCCAGAATTGCACATACTTTGTTGTCCATGATTGTCCTCCATTCTGATATTAAGACTGCATCTCAGCTCTCCGCAGGTTGCAGCAACGTAATTCCGACTGCCGCCGCGCGCGCCAGATCGGGGTCTAGCGACATCGGAATGTATTCGCCACGCCGCCACAGCTCGCCAAGATCGTCATAGTATGGTGACAGAAAATGCCCCGACTGTCCGGTTGTTGTCACAAACAAAGAGCTGTCCGGATCGGCGAAATCGTAAACCCCGCGATACCCGGCGCCGTGAACATTGCGAAACGGATCCGGGCCGGTGCCTGCGGTGCGCCCGCGCAGCAGCGTATTATCGCCGCCGCTGGTCGATTGCCGGATGTTCACCAGCCACTTCAGAACCGGGACATGTCCCAGAGCCTCATGGTCGTGTGTGGCCTGATGGGCATCGCCCCATCTAAGTGACTCAAGTGTGCCGCTGTGATTTTCCGATATCCAGATCAGCGCGTCATCCAGCGCCTGGCGCGCTGTGTCGGTGCAAGTTTCGTGCGGTGCCGAATGCAGCACGTCGCACCAAATTGCCGCGCCATCGATATCGCGATAGACCCGCTCGATGAACAACGGCTCGACTTGGGTAAATTCGCGCGCCAGCGGCCCCAGTTCGTCGCGGATCAGCCGATCCTGCAGCGCCCGCAGCCAGGCCGCGTAAATCAGCGGTTCCGGCAGATGCTCGCTCATCTCGCCATTCCATTCGGCCAGCAGCAGCAGCGCGCGCTGTCTTTGGCGCTCCAAAGTGCCGTCAGGTGCTGCGTCGCCAGTGAACCACAGGTCGGCGGCGACCAGCGGCAGCAGCGTTCGGGCGGTGAAACTGACCGTGTCCAGCTGCGCCTCGATAAAACTTTCGCGGGTGTGCACCTCGCGGTCCTGCATAAGCTTGCGCCAGCGCTGGATACGTTGGGTGTCGCCCCAGGCATAGGAGACGTGAAACGGGAACGGCCGATCGACGGTCTTGTTGTTGGTGTTGCCCAATATGCCACCCACGGGCGCGACAAATTCGGGATTGGCGGCGTAGCCAAGCATTCCCTGCCAGCGGTTTTCCGGCATCCATCCCGGTGCCGGAAGCCGCCCGCGTGACTGGTGGCGGGCCGAGCGGCGCGGCATTCTGCCGATCAGTTTCATGGCAATCGATGTGCGATCCACCAGCGTCAGATTTTGCGACGGGGCAACGGCATGAGAGCCTGCTGCGATACCTTCGGCGACGGTTTTGGCGGCCATGATCTGCAGCGCAAACATTAGCGACGTGTCGGCCCCGTCAAGCACCGTCCACGCCAGCGAGGCCACATGTCCGGGCGGCGTAATAGTGGCCAGGTTGAGCTGCGATCCGGGCAGGATCGGACCGTTATCCGACCACTGCAAAGTGATTGTCTTGGGTGGCGCGTCCTTGATTATTATGATCGAGGTCTGGCGGCGCAGCGGCCGGTAGCCATCCGGCGTCAAAACCTCGCTTCCATCGTCCGGATTGAGTTTTTCGATGAAGACATCCTGATCGTCCACAAACGCCGAGGTCAGAGCCCAGCCAAGACTGTCAGAGCGTCCCAGCATGATCGCCGGAATGCCCGGAACCGTCGCCCCGATCACGCCGCCGCTGGCAAGCTGCAATCGCGCCAGATACCAGATGCCGGGGGCTGAAAACCCCATATGCGGGTCATTGGCCAACAGCGTGGAGCCGGCGGCAGAGCGTGACGGTGCGGCGGCCCAGGCATTTGATGCACCGGCGAGTGCCCGGCGCACAAACGGTGACAGCGGATCCTGACGTACGATAGACAGGTCGGCGTATTTGGGCAGGTCTGGGAAAAGCGCGGAATATTCCGGCAACTCGGCAATTCCGCCGCCCGGATTTTCCGGAAAAATGTCGCGAACACGGTCAGCCGGAAGCACCAGCGTGGTGCGCGCCAAAAGCACCTCTTCTTGCAGATGCGAGGAAGAGCGCAGCGCCATCAGCTTGCCGATCACGACAGAATCCGCCGGCTGCCACGGCGCAATCACATTGGAAAACAAAAAGAATTCCGGCGACCCGCGTCCCAAGGCACCCTTGTTCACTTGCCCAAGCCAGGCGTTTACGCCGGCTGAGTAGGCCTTTAGTGCAGCCATCGTCGGCGCATCGAGCACGCCCGTTGACTGAACTGACAGCCGGTAAATATCAAGACGGCGCATGAATTCGTCAACCGGCACCGTGCGTTCACCGAAAATCTCGCTCAGGCGGCCTTGCGCAGTGCGCCGCATCATCATCATCTGCCACAGCCGGTCTTGCGCATGGGCAAAGCCGAGCCCGAAAAACACGTCCGCATCTGCGTCGGCGAATATATGCGGCACGTTGGCGTTGTTGCGGACGATTTCGACCGGGCCGGAAATTCCGGCCACCTGATGGGTGGCGCTGTAATCGGGCAATGAGCGCGAGGCCATCCAATAGACCACGGCCACGCCAAGAAAAATTACTGCGACAAGTCCGAAAAATATCCGAAGAAGCCAGCGAAAAATGGTTGCCATTGTTGCCTGCGGTTGACCGGGGCTGGTGAGCCGTTAGTTAGGATCAGACGTTAGAATAATCTGTTCATCGGGGGAAGTCATGGCGAGTGTTGCGTTTCTTGGGCTTGGGGTCATGGGTTATCCGATGGCCGGGCATTTGCAGGCGGGCGGGCACGCGGTGGCGGTCTACAATCGAACCGCTGCCAAAGCCACCGCATGGGTCAAGCAATATGGCGGCAAGGTAGCTGCTTCTCCGCGCCAAGCGGCGGTGGGCGCGGAGTTCGTGTTCGCCTGCGTCGGCAACGACGCCGATCTGCGCCAGATATGTCTGGGCGATGACGGTACATTCGCCGGGATGCACGCCGGTGCGGTCTTTGTCGATCACACCACGGTTTCGGCGGCGGTGACGCGCGAGCTTTATGGTGTGGCCGCTGACCGGCAGATTGCCTTTGTTGACGCGCCGGTGTCCGGCGGCCAGGCGGGGGCCGAGAATGGTGCGCTCTCGGTCATGTGCGGCGGCGATCGGCGCGCATTTGACCGCGCCGCGCCGCTGATCGCGCATTACGCCCGAATTTGCCGGCTGATCGGGCCGAGCGGCGCCGGGCAGCTCACCAAGATGTGCAACCAGATCGCCATTGCCGGGCTGGTTCAGGGCCTGTCAGAGGCGCTGCATTTTGCCGAGCAGGCCGGGCTGGACGGGCGCGCTGTGATCGAGGTGATCAGCCAGGGTGCGGCCGGGTCGTGGCAGATGTCCAACCGTTATGAAACCATGCTGGCCGATGAATTTGAACAGGGCTTTGCGGTGGACTGGATGCGCAAGGATCTGGGGATCTGTCTGGACGCGGCCAATGAAATCGGGGCCAGCCTGCCGGTTACGGCGCTGGTCGATAAGTTTTACGAGGACGTGCAAAAGATGGGTGGCGGCAGGTGGGACACATCGAGCCTGATCCGGCGGTTGCGATCGGCGGGCTAGCGTTGTCAAAATGCGCAGCCTGCGGCTGCAAGACTGGGCTTGCGTGGCGCTACACGCCAGCTTGCGGCGCGGATATTTTTGAAAAGAAGAAGCCGGGTGTCAGGGAATCTCAAAATCCGGCTCTGCCAGTTCAAACCCCGAATACTAAAACCCCGGCGACACGGTGCAGCCGACCAGCGTGTAGGCGCCGGTCGTTCGGGCCAATTGCCAGTGGTTTTCCGGCACGATGATTTGTGGGTGCTGGCCTGCCGCCAGATCCGGCCCAAGTAAGGTGTTCGCACGGGGACCGTCTGAGGTTTCGGCCATCGACAGAACCAACGGCGCCCCTGCGTAGAAGTGCCAGATTTCCGTGGCATCGACGCGGTGCCAATGACTAACCTCATCCGCTTTCAGCAGAAAATAGATGCAGGTACCGCTGGCGCGGCCTTCATTGTCGGCAACCCATGTCTGGCGGTAATGGCCGCCTTCGGGGTGCGGGGAGAGATTGAGATGGGCAATGATGTCGTCGGCCGGGTGCTTATTCGCGCGAAGTTTCCATAACTTTTGGTTGCGTTGACGCACGACGTTAAAATGTTGGAAGGCCCGCCGTGTCTGGGTAACAGGAATACTTTTGTCTTGTATGGCGTCTACGACGTCTTGCTTGCCCCAATACGTATCGGGTCCAAGATAAACCTTTTTAAGCTTGATGTCGTTCCCGAAACCAAAAAAATGTCGGCCATTCTCGTCTGGCTTATGTTTGCTTATACCAACGGCCCTAGTCGTTGACCGTTTTGGCCCATTGTCTGGTAGTGATTGACGTGATTGCGGTTTTGTCGTTTGCAAAGAAGTTCCATGCTTCGCAACACCTGTCGACGATCTGCTCATAATTGTCGAAGACGGATATGGCGAGCTTGTTGGCACGCAGATAAGCCCACACATTTTCCATCGGGTTGAGTTCAGGGGAATAGGGCGGGAGTTTGAGCAGGGTGATGTTGTCGGGTACCTCCAGCTCTGCCGAACCGTGCCAGCCAGCGCCATCCAGAATGAGAAGGGCATGTGCGCCCGATGCGACGGTTTTAGCGATCTCGGCGAGATGCGCGCTCATGGCCTGTGTGTCGGCATGTGGCATGATCAGAGCGGCCGCTTCAGCCCGTTCCGGGCAGACGGCGCCGAAAATGTAGCTCCAGATATAGCGGGTGTCGCGCGGGGCACGGGGGCGTGTTCCACGCTCGGCCCAGATACGGGTGAGCGTGCCCTGCTGGCCAACCCGCGCTTCATCCTGAAACCATATCTCCAGGGGCTTGCTGCGGGCTGTTTCCGGCAAGGCTGCTTCTACCTCTGCGGCGAAGTTTTTTTAAAAGCCTCCTGTGCATCCGGGTCGGATTTCGGATGCTGCGGGCGCACCGACAGACGCCGAAAGCCCAGGCTTGCCAATTGTTTGCCAACAGTTCGCTCATGCATGGTGACGCCGAAGCGCTCTTCGATCTTGCGTTTCAGATCAATGCGCCGCCAGCGCACAACCCCATCGGTTTCGGGGTCGGGACCCGCCCGAACCATTTCCGCCAACTCCTCCTTCTGTGCCGCGCTCAGCAGACAGGGTGGATCCGGCGGGCGACGGTTGAACAGGCCCGACACGCCCTCCGCATTGTAACGGTGGGCCCAATCCCGCAACGTCTGCCGATCCATGCCGCAGTTTTCTGCCGCCGTCTTGCGGTCAACCCCATCCAGAACCAGGGCAATCGCCAACACCGTCGCGCCGCTTTCCCATCCCGGCACCGCGCCGCTTCCTGGCGAAGCTCGCCTGCGGACTTGTCTTTTCGCGTAATCTTTACTGCCATCAAAGCCTCCCTTGCCTTGATGCCACTGAATCAGATCACGCCGCTCGTGGGAATCCCCTTGAGTCAAATCTGGGGGCCGTTGGTATTAGATCAACAATCGTACGCACCTCTTCCTCATATGCCCAATGTGTGTGCTTGGTTCCAAAAAGATCTTGCAATTGATCTTCGCCAATATGGTCAAAAAATGTCGCGTTCGTAATTCCAGGGAAAAGACGTTCCTGCGTGTACCTGATATCGAAATAAACTTCGGGATTTACGTCGAATGCAAGGCAAAGCCCGGTGTGTATTTTCGCGTAATGTGACCACATTATTGAAATCTGCCAAGAACGAGAAAAACTCACGAAACCATGATTTGGCGCCAATTCTTTCTTTCTATAGTCAATATATCTTTTCCTGAATTCGCGGTCCTTGAAGTTGACCGCTTCCATTTCAAATGGGTCGTTCACGGAATTGACCCGCGAAACTACTATTTGATGGTTTTTCAGATTTTCCAGCGCAAATTTTGGCGGCGTATAATAATAAACACGTCGAGTTGAAGTCGGGGGCATCACGAATAAACCTTTGATTGCCCGAAGAATGATTAAGACAGCGCCCCAAATATTCAAGAATAACCGCGCCGGTTGGTTTGCAAGCCCGCGGGCAACGCGACTTTCCGACATCTACCTAATCACCGAGCGCCCCGCATATTCCGCCGTTTCACCCAGCATCTCCTCGATCCGGATCAGCTGATTGTATTTCGCCAGTCGGTCCGAGCGTGACAGCGAGCCGGTTTTTATCTGTCCGCAATTGGTGGCCACTGCCAGATCGGCGATGGTGGTGTCCTCGGTTTCACCCGACCGATGACTCATCACAGTGGTAAAGTCGGCGCGATGCGCCATGTCTACCGCCTTCAATGTTTCAGACAAAGTGCCGATTTGATTGACTTTTACCAGCATCGAGTTGGCGCAACCGCGGGTGATGCCCTGCGACAGGCGGGTCGGGTTGGTCACGAACAGATCGTCGCCGACCAATTGAACCTTATCACCGAAGGCGGCGGTCAATGTTTGCCATCCGTCCCAGTCGTCCTCATCCATGCCGTCCTCGATACTGATGATCGGAAAGTCAGCGGCAAGCGCCTGCAAATAAGCGACATTTTCATCGGAACTCAGCGATTTTTTCTCACCGGCAATCTCATAGCGACCGTTCTTAAAATACTCGCTGGCCGCACAATCAAGCGCCAGATAGATATCTTCGCCCGGCTTGTAGCCCGCTTTTTCTATGGATTTCAGAATAAAATCAAGCGCATCCCGGGTGCTTGAGAGGTTGGGCGCAAAGCCACCTTCGTCGCCGATCCCGGTGCTGTGGCCAGCATTCGAAAGCTCGTTCTTCAATGTGTGAAATACTTCGGACCCCATACGCACTGCCTCGCGGATGCTGCCTGCAGCCACCGGCATGATCATGAATTCTTGAATATCTATTGGATTATCAGCGTGTTCACCGCCGTTGATGATGTTCATCATCGGCACCGGCAGCACCCGTGCCGCAGAGCCTCCGACATAACGGTAAAGCGGCAGCGCCGAAAAATCCGCCGCCGCCTTGGCGACCGCCAGCGACACCCCCAGAATGGCGTTGGCGCCAACGCGGCTCTTGTTGTCGGTGCCGTCCAGTTCGATCATCGCGGCGTCAATGGCTTCCTGCTCGGTCGCGTCAGTACCAACCAAGGCTTCCGCCAGCTCACCATTCACCGCCTCAACCGCGCCCAGTACGCCCTTGCCTTTATAGCGTTTTTTGTCCCCGTCACGCTTTTCGACCGCTTCATGCGCACCAGTCGAGGCGCCCGACGGCACCGCCGCCCGGCCCATCGTGCCGTCTTGCAATATCACGTCCACCTCGACCGTCGGATTACCGCGGCTATCCAGTATTTCGCGGCCAATGATGTCGATAATCGTGCTCATGATTTATCCTTTTTGAGTGGCACGCCAAACAGTTCCAGCCGGTGCCCCTTGAGTTCGTAGCCCAGCCTGGCGGCAATTCGCTCTTGCAGCTTTTCGATCTCGCTATCAACAAATTCAATGACTTCGCCGGAGATCAGGTCAATCAGATGATCGTGGTGGTCACGATCGGCAGTTTCATACCGCGCCCGTCCGTCGCCGAATTCACGCTTTTCCAAAAGCCCCCAGTCTTCGAAAAGCTTCACCGTCCGATAGACCGTCGCAAGCGAGATATTGGGGTCCAGAACGGATGCGCGATTATACAATTCCTCGACATCCGGGTGATCTTGTGACTGTTCCAATACCGCCGCCACGACCCGGCGCTGTTCGGTCAGGCGCAGGCCTTTCTCTTCGCATCTGGCGATGATTGTATTGGTCATCGGGGCGTCTTTCGGTTGTTGGATGTGCTCTAACCTATGCGCCTGAAAAGAGAAACTGCAAAAGTGGTTACCAGAATTACCTGCGCGGGTGGCGTGCATCCTGCTGATTTAAAGCGATAAAATTACCGCAGTTCCGGTTCCCGTCCCAGTCTGGTGGCCAGCGGTGCCACCGTCAGTCCCTGCACGATGATCGAAAAGATCACCACGATATAGGTTACGGCCAGTATCAGCGGCTTCCATTCGCCGTCTGGCAGCGATAGCGCCAGCGCGACCGAGATGCCGCCCTTTAACCCACCCCACGTCATGATCGGGATCACGCCGGGGGAAAAGTCGCGAAACGGCCGCAGGATCAGCACCGGAACTGCGACCGCCGCCAGGCGCGCAACAAGTGCCAAGGCAATGGTCATGACACCGGCGATCAGCGTGTCCAGATCAAGTGCGACGGCAAACACCTCAAACCCGATCATCAGAAACAACACCGCATTCAGGATCTCGTCGATCATCTTCCAGAACGCCTCGACATATTTGCGCGTTTCCTCGCTCATCCCGTGTTTGGCACCGATGTCGCCGATAAACAGCCCCGCACAAACCGCCATGATCGGCGCCGAGACATGCAAGGCAACGGCCAGTTCATAACCGCCAAAAGCAAGCCCAAGCGTGATCAGGACTTCCAGTGAATACTCGTCAATCAGGCGCATCACCCGAAACGTCAGCCAGCCCAGAACCACCCCGAGAGCGGCGCCGCCAAGCGCTTCGCGCACGAATAATTTGGCCGCATCCGCCAGCCCGCCGCCGCCATGATCATCGCCCGGAAATGCGAAACCCAGCAGGATCAGGAAAACCACATAGCCGACGCCGTCGTTGAACAGCGATTCACCGGCGATCTTGGTTTCCAGCGATTTGCGCAGGTTCGCCTCTCGCAAAACACCCAGCACCGCGACCGGATCGGTCGGAGAAATCAGCGCGCCAAACACCAGCGCCACCAACAGCGGCATGCCGGTGATCCACGAAAAGCCAACGCCGACGATGACCGTCGAAAGCCCGACGCCAATGGTCGCCATCAGAAAAACCACCCGCCACTGGGCGCGCAAATCGGCAAGCTTTACATGCAGTGCGCCGGCGAACAACAAGAGCCCGAGCATGCCTTCGAGCAGGGCCTGGGAAAACTCGATTTCAGCCACCAACGCGCGCACCGCGTCAGCCATTCCAAGTGACGGGAGCAGAAGATCGAGCCCCATGACCACCAATGAGGCGGCGAGGGCGACGATCAGGATGCCGATCGCAGCAGGCAGGCGCAGGAACAGATAATTGATTGCACCAAACGCCCCAGCCAGGACGATCAGCAACGCGGCGACTTGCAGGATGTTCAAATGCTCGGTCCTGTGGCAAATTATTGCCGGATCATATCACTCCAGCCCGGTCCGTGCTACGAACATCACGGCGCTCTTTCAAGTACCGCAGAACGTCTGCTGAACCACTTCGTCAGGCGCGGGCGGTTTGCGATAGTCAAGCGCGTCCGGCTGATCCTCGTAGGGAAGTGCCAATATATTGCTCAGCGTTTCAAATGGTTCGAAATCTACGGCCACCGCAGCCTTGATCATCGCTTCAATCCGGTGATTTCGCGGGATATAGGCCGGATTCGCGGCCCGCATGATGGCGTTCGCGTCGCCGCCTTCGCTCTGCAATCGTTGTTGCCAGTCGGCTTGCCAGTCGGCCAAGCCGTTTGGCACTTTGCGGTCCAACAGGTCTCGAAAGCCATTGGTGAAATCGGTACCGGTCTGCGCCAGACCATGCAGAAACGCCTCGATCAGGCCGCGGTCGCCGTCCTGCACCCGGCTCAGGCCGATCTTGCGGCCAAACAACGCCAGCCATTCCTGCGCATAGAGCGGCGGAAACTGGTGAACGGCCTTGGTCGCAGCCGCCACCGCCGCCTCGCGCTCGCCCATCAGCGGCAGCAGGCAAGTGGCGAACTGCGCAAGATTCCAGACCGCGATATCCGGCTGACGCGCATAGGCGTAGCGGCCGAACTGGTCGATCGAACTGAAAACGGTGTCCAGGTGGTAGACATCCATGAAGGCACACGGGCCATAATCAATGGTTTCGCCCGAGATGGCCATGTTGTCGGTGTTCATCACCCCGTGGATAAAACCCACAGACATCCATTTGGCGATCAGGCTGGCCTGACGAGAAATGACGGCGTCCAGCAGGTCGAGCGGGCCTTCGGCGTCCGGATAATGGCGGTTGATGACGTAATCGCAAAGCCGTTTCAGGGCTTGCACGTCCTGGCGGGCGGCAAAGTATTGAAACGTTCCAACCCGGATATGGCTGGCGGCCACGCGGGTCAGGATGGCGCCGGGCAGGGCGGTTTCGCGCAGCACGACCTCGCCGGTGGTAACCGCGGCCAAGGCGCGTGTAGTGGGGATGCCAAGCGCGTGCATCGCCTCTGACACCACATATTCGCGCAGCACCGGGCCCAGCCAAGCGCGTCCGTCGCCGCCGCGCGAATACGGCGTGCGGCCAGAGCCTTTGAGCTGAATGTCGCGGCGTTGGCCGGTTGTGTCGATCACCTCGCCGAGCAGAATCGCGCGGCCATCGCCAAGCTGCGGCACCCAGCCGCCGAACTGGTGCCCGGCATAGACCTGCGCCAACGGTTCAGCACGTCGGGGCACATGGTTTCCGGCGAGCGTGTCAACCCCGTCCGGTGCCTCAATCCATGCCGGATCAATGCCAAGTTCACGCGCCAACGCCTCGTTTGCGGCCACCAGCGATGGCCTGGACACCGGAACCGGCAGTTGGCAAGTAAAGAACTGCGCGGGCAGGCGCGCAAAGCTGTTGTCAAACGGGATATGGGCGATTTTGGTCATCCGGACCCTCTAAGACGCTCGCGTCAGACGGTATTCATCATTGCGGCGAGAACCCTCTGAAGAATAAGGTATTTGCGCCGAAATGCCAGTCACGGCCTCAAGATGCCGGGCCGCACTCATAGCCGGGCCAGCCGGTCGGTGAGCAGCTTGAAATAGCCGTCCGCATCAATGTCGCCCATAAAAGTCGCATTGGCCGGGCGGTCGGTGACACCCCACCAGTCCGCTACGGTCATGCCGCGCGTCAGCTCGCTTTGAGTTTCAATCTCTACGTTGATATGGCGACCGCTGAACAGATCGGGCCGCAGCAGGTATGCAATCACCGTGGGGTCGTGCAGCGGCGCCCCGTCGAAGCCGTATTTTTCCTTGTCAAAGCGCTCGAAAAAGTTGGTCCACCCGACCACCGCCCGGCCCACCCGGGTGCCAAGTGCCTCAAAGCGTGCGACACGCGGCGCCGTCACCAGCGCCTTATGGGTCATATCAAGCGGCATGATCGTAAGTTTAACACCAGATTTGAACACAATATCCGCAGCTTCCGGGTCGACATAGATATTAAACTCAGCGGTCGGCGTGATATTTCCGACCTCAAAATAAGCCCCGCCCATCAGCACAACCTCTGCCAGCCGCGCGGCGATGTCCGGTGCCCGTTCAAATGCGGAGGCGATGTTGGTCAGCGGACCGAGTGCGCAAAGCGTCACCGTGCCGCGCGGCGCATCGCGCAATGTTGCGATGATGAAGTCCACACCGTGTTTGTCTTGCAATGGCATTGTCGGGTCCGGCAATTCTGCCCCGTCAAGCCCGGTCTTGCCGTGCACATGTTCCGCAGTCACCAGGGCGCGGGCCATTGGCGCGGCGCATCCGGCAAAGACTTTTACATCGGGTTTGCCGGCTACCTCGCAGATAATACGCGCATTTTTGGCTGTTAATTCCAGTGGCACATTGCCCGCGACCACGGTTATTCCTAGAACCTCGATTTCATCCGGGCTGGCGAGTGCCAAAAGAATCGCCACCGCGTCGTCCTGACCAGGATCGGTGTCGATGATGATATTGCGCGGCATCGGCATCTCCTGCATTGCATTAGACCGTCCAAGCCATCAGGTGTAGCAAAAAATTCCGGCCGAAATTTCTGAATTCAGCCTAGCCGTCAAAGTCAACTTCTTGTGTCAGCCGTAACGCGTCCGCCCGCAAGGCCGCCAGATCCATCAGGTTCACATCATCGGCGACAAAAGTTCCCCAACTTTCCACCAGCGGCGACGGCTCGGTCCCGGACGCAATCGGGTATTCGTAATTCGCCTCGGCATATATTTCCTGAGCTTCAGGTGAGGTCAGGAACTCCATGAATTGTAATGCGTTTTCAGGATGAGGGGCGGCCTTGGTCATGGCGACACCGGACACGTTGACATGGGTGCCGCCGCCCGCAAATGTCGGAAACAACAGGCGCCCCGAGTTCGCCCAGTCGGCCTGTTCGGGGTCTTGCAGCATCTGTCCCATGTAATAGGTGTTGCCAAGCGCTATATCGCATTGCCCGGCCCAGATCGCCTTGATCTGTGCGCGGTCGTTGCCCTGCGGTCGGCGCGCCAAGTTGGCCTTGAGCCCGCGTAACCAAGATTTCGCGCCATCCGCGCCCAAATGATGGATCACCGCAGAGGTCAGCCCGGTCATGTAAGCGTGGGTTCCAGAGCGCGTGCAGATGCGGCCCGCCCATTTCGGCTCCGCCAGATCCTCGTACGTGGTCACGTCACCGTCACTGACGCGATCCTTGCTGGCATAGACAACCCGCGCCCGGGTCGTCAGGCCCCACCAATGCCCGGCCGGATCGCGATACGCCGCCGGAACATTGGCGGCCATGACTGCTGATTGAACCGGCTGCGTCACGCCTGCTTCCACGGCCCTGGCAAGGCGCGAAATATCCACGGTCAGGATCACATCGGCAGGCGAGCGATCGCCCTCGGCGCGCAATCTTTCAATCATGCCTTTGTCCAGATAGGCCACGTTCACGGCAATCCCGGTTTGCGCAGTAAACGCATCTGTCAGCGGCCGGATCAATTCCGGCTGCCGGTAAGAATAGACGTTGACTTCTTGCGCCACTGCTGGCGCGCACATCAGCACAACGGCGACGATAACTGGCAGGCGAACATTCATTGCGGGCTCCAAAATCCAAGTCGCCGATCTTAAAGCCGAGTCTTTTTGTCAGGTCAATACGTGATCGTTTTACTCAGGCGCAAATTCTGCGTTTTTGACTTCATCCCAAAGCGCATCCATTTCGGCCAGATCAGAGCGTTCCGGGCGTTTGCCACGGGCTTTTAGCCGCGCCTCGATGCCCTGAAAACGGCGAGTGAATTTAGCGTTTGCCGCGCGCAGGGCCGCTTCCGGGTCAACCTGCAAATGGCGGGCCAGATTGGCGACGACAAACAGGTGGTCGCCAAATTCTTCCGCGATTTCATCTTGCGACCCGTTGTCGCGTGCCACGGTCAGTTCGCGCGCCTCTTCGGCGATTTTGTCGATAACCTGCGCCGTCGTCGGCCAGTCAAACCCAACCCGCGCAGCGCGCTGTTGCAGCTTTACCGCACGCGTCAAGGCGGGCAGGCCGATGGCGACACCGTCCAGAGTGCCGCCTTGCGTTCGCGCTGCCCGCTCGTTTGCCTTGGTCTTTTCCCAATCGACGGTTTGTTGCTCGGCAGATTTATCGCGGCTCTCATCACCAAACACATGCGGATGACGCGCCACCATCTTGTCCGATATGGCCTTGACCACGCTCTCAAAGCTGAAATGCCCAGCCTCTTCGGCCATTTGAGTGTGATAAACCGTCTGCAACAGCAAGTCCCCCAGTTCGCTCTCCAACTCAGCCCAGTCCTGCCGCTGGATCGCGTCGGCGACCTCGTAGGCCTCTTCGATCGTATAGGGCGCGATCGAGGCAAAGTCCTGTTCGATGTCCCACGGGCAGCCGCTGGCCGGGTCACGCAAACGGCGCATGATCTCAAGCAATCTGGGCAGGCCGCCGTTGGGATCGTGAACCAGCTGTTCGGGTGAATTGGTCATTGCTCTGGCCTTTGCATTGGTGAAAGCTGCGATCGTTATCATTGATGGCGATATGGGAGTCCACAATGGCGCTGAAAGACGCAAAATCCCAAGTCGACGCAGCATTCACCCGCAAAGACGCTCGTGGTCTTGCCTTTGAAAACGCATTCGGCGGGGCGATGTCGTTTTTGCGGCGGCGCTACACCAAAGATCTTACTGGGGTTGACCTGGCGATCACCGGAATTCCGTTTGATCAGGCGGTGACAAACCGCCCCGGCGCCCGTCTTGGCCCACGTGCGATCCGCGAGGCCTCTGCGCTGCAGCCCTTTGATCTGCCCTATGGCTGGGGTTTTGATCCGCTGAGCGAATTCAGCATCGTCGATTATGGTGATCTGGCTTTTGATTACGCGCGCGTGGCGGAGTTTCCGGCAGCCCTGAGCAAGCATGTCAGCGATATTCTGGCGGCAGGTGTGGGCACCGTGGCGCTCGGCGGTGATCACTTTATCACGTTGCCGATATTGCGCGCGTATGCGGATAAATATGGGCCGCTGTCGCTGATCCAGTTTGATGCGCATTCAGACACTTGGGTTGATGATGATATGGACCGAATTGATCACGGCACGATGATTTACAAGGCAGTTAAATTAGGGCTGGTGGAGCCGGCGCGCTCGGTCCAGGTGGGTATTCGCACCGACAACCCTGATACAATGGGGTTCAATATCATCGATGCCCGTGAAGTGCACGAGGCCGGGGCGCGTGCAGCGGCCGCGAAAATCCGCAAGATCGTGGGCGGCCACCCGGCTATCTGACGTTTGACATTGACGGGCTCGATCCGGCTTTCGCGCCGGGCACCGGGACGCCAGTGTGGGGCGGTTTGGCAAGTTGGCAAGCGGCGGCGATTTTGCGCGACATTGCCGGTGTGAACCTGGTTGGTGGCGACGTGGTCGAAGTATCGCCGCCCTTTGACACCACCGGCGCCACGGCAATTGCCGGCGCACATGTGGCAATGGAAATATTGTGCCTTTACTGCTGGACTAGGCGAGGATCGAAATGAAATGGCTGGTTTGGGTGCTGATCATTATCGCTGTGCCCGCGATCTGGGTGCGGGTGGCACCGTCTTCCGTGCAAGAATGGCACCTCACCGCGATCAACGCCGATGCGCCGAAAAGACTGGGATATTTGACCCGCGTGTCATTTTCGGACACCGCACAAGACACGTTGACAAGAATTGACAAAATTGCACGATCAACGCCGCGCACCCGTGTGCTGGCAGGGAACGTGACTGAAGGCCGGATAACTTATGTGACCCGCTCGCTGATCTGGGGATTTCCGGATTACACCACAATCATCGTCGAAAATAAGGATGAAGGAAGCGTTCTAACCATTTATGGACGCTTGCGTTTCGGACTCGGGGATAGTGGTGTGAACCGGGCTCGAATAAAATCCTGGCTGGAGCGCATGGATGCGCTCAATCCATGATGCAACCGGGCAGCCGTCCTGCACTTTGCGCCACGTCGGATTGTTCAGGCTCATGTCACATTTTGCCAGCCATATCTGACAGCTGCTCGAAGTGAGACACAGGACTTCGCCAAGCTCATGCCGTTCACCGTCGGAGCCGGTGCAGAAATAGTCATATGCCCCAAGCACGTATTCGCCGCCGATGACTTGCATACCCTTTGTCCCTTCGGCGAACGACGGGCCAGAGAGAAGTGCGAATATGAACGCGATGCGCCACATTCGCTAAGTTTAGCACGGATCAAAGACTTTCGCACCCCTTGACCAAAAGTGTGTCGGTAACACGCGATATGTCCAGTTTATGTACCAGATGATCTGTCCGGTTTTAGAACGCCTCCAAGCCATGGAGGGAGGCGATGCGTCGGACGGAGCAGGTACAGGGACTGAGATTGATGAAGTTCGAGGAGGTTTACGGGTGCACCCATCGGGGTGGCTTGAGACAGGCGGAGGCGGCGGAGGTTCTGGGTGTCTCGGAGCGCACCTTCCGGCGCTGGCGCGACCGCTACGAGGCGGAGGGAGCCGACGGTCTCTACGACCGCCGCCTGGGCCGCCTCTCGGCGCGGCGCGCGCCGGTGGACGAGGTGGCGCGGGTGCTGGAGTTGTTCGACACCCGCTACTGGGACTTCACGGCCAAGCACTTCCACGAGAAGCTGGTGGCCGATCACGGCTTCAAGCGCAGCTACAACTGGCTGCGGCTGAGCTTGCAAGCCCATGGGCGCAGGCGCGCGGCGCCCAGGCGTGGGGCGCACCGGCGCAAGCGGCCGCGCCGTGCCCTGCCCGGCATGATGTTGCACCAGGACGGCTCGAGCCACGAGTGGGTCCCCGGTCGATGGTGGGACCTGATCGTCACCATGGACGATGCGACCAGCGATATCTACTCGGCCTTCTTCGTCGCCGAAGAGGGCACCATGTCGAGCTTCCAGGGGGTGTCCGAGGCGATCCGGGCCAAGGGCCTGTTCTGCTCGCTCTACGCCGACCGCGCCAGCCACTACTGGA
Source organism: Paracoccaceae bacterium (assembly GCA_965237505.1). Taxonomy (GTDB): domain Bacteria; phylum Pseudomonadota; class Alphaproteobacteria; order Rhodobacterales; family Rhodobacteraceae; genus NVTR01. Next base: position 1,027,771 of record CBDEFR010000009.1, read on the forward strand.
ACACGCCCGAGGCCGGCGGCAAGGTGGACAAGGACACCCCGACCCAGGTCGGCCGCGCCCTGGCGCAGCTCGGCATCGAGCTGATCCCGGCCTACTCGCCCGAGGCAAGGGGGCGCTCGGAGCGCATGTTCGGCACCTTGCAGAAGCGCCTGCCCCAGGAACTCAGGCTCGCCGGCATCACCGACATGGTCGAGGCCAACCGCTTCCTCAAGGAGGTCTTCCTGCCACAACACAACGCCCGCTTCGCGACCCCGGCCGAGGACCGGGGCACCGCCTTCGTCCCCTTCACCGGCGCGCTCGACGACATCCTGTGCATCCACGAGGAACGCACCGTCTCAAACGACAACACGGTGCGCTACAAGCGCCTGGCACTTCAGATCCCCGCCGGCCGCCACCGCCGCCATTACGTCAAGGCCAGGGTCCGCGTCCACGAATACCCCGACGGCACAATGGCCGTCTTCCATGGACCGCGATGTCTGGCGCGATACCACGCCGATGGCCAACCGATCGACAGCCAAACCCGCGAGGCCGCGTGACCCGCTTCGACGCGACCGACCGGCGCCCTGTGGACAAGTGGACAGCCGCTCCGCGACCGACCACTTCCCCACAGGGCCAGAAACCGCAACAGAAGCGGTCAACTCATATGGTACATAAACCGGTCAACTCAGAATGTTCTCGACACCCTTGACCAAAAGCGCTGCGCAGGGCAACAGGCGGGCATGGTTCCTTTGGACAAATTGCGCCAGATCAGCGAGCGCTTTGAATTTCTAGAAGCCAGTATGGCGGCGGGCAAAGGTGACATTGCGACCCTTGGCAAGGAATATTCCGATCTGCGCCCGGTTGTGACTGAAATCGCCGAATACCGCCGGCTGTTAGATGATTTTGCCGAGGCCGAGGCGATGCTCAAAGATCCTGAAATGAAGGCGCTGGCGGTTGAGGAACTGTCAGCGCTCAGTGACCGCTTGCCAAAGGTGGAACAGAAACTGCGCATCGCATTATTGCCCAAGGATGCTGCCGACCCGCGCCCGGCGATCATTGAAATCCGCCCCGGAACTGGTGGCGAAGAAGCAGCACTTTTCGCCGCCGATCTGTTGCGCATGTATCAGCGCTATGCCGAGGCACAGGGCTGGCAGTTCACCATCATTGAAGAAAGTGCAAGCGATCTGGGTGGCATCCGCGAAGTGGTGGCCAACGTGAAAGGCGATCGCGTATTTACCCGCCTGAAATACGAAAGCGGCGTGCACCGGGTGCAGCGGGTCCCGGAAACCGAAAGCGGCGGGCGCGTTCACACATCGGCCGCGACCGTTGCGGTGCTGCCGGAAGCCCAAGAGGTCGACATCGAGATTCCGGTCTCTGACATCCGCATCGACACCATGCGGGCCAGCGGTGCCGGCGGGCAGCACGTGAACACGACCGATTCCGCCGTGCGGATCACCCATATTCCAAGCGGGATTGTAGTTACCAGCGCGCAGAAATCCCAACACCGCAATCGAGAAATTGCAATGGATGTGCTGCGGGCACGACTTTACGATGCTGAGCGTCAGCGCCAGCACGCAGAGCGCGCTGATGCACGACAGAGCCAGGTTGGCACCGGTGATCGCTCTGAACGCATTCGCACGTACAACTTCCCGCAGGGCCGGATGACCGATCACCGGATCAATCTGACCCTGTATAAGCTTGATGCGGTCATGGCTGGCGATCTGGGCGAAATCATTGACGCGCTCATCGCCGATGATCAGGCGAACATGCTGGCCGAGATGGGTGCATGAGTGAAAGCATACGTGCCGGGCTGACCGGGTCAAAGGCCTTGGCCATTGCGACCCGGCGCTTGCGCGCCGCGGCAGTGGACACGCCGCCACGCGATGCGCGCAAATTGCTGGCCTGGGCGCTGGATATTTCACCGGATCGACTGGCGCTGGCGCTTGTGGAAGTTCTGGACGTGCACTCTGCCGTTCGCTACGAAAGCGCGGTCGTCAAACGGGCGCGACGCATGCCGGTGTCGATGATCCTGGGCACGCGGAAATTTTTCGGACGCGACTTCATTGTGACGGCAAACGTGCTAGACCCGCGCCCCGAAACCGAAACACTGGTCGAGGTGGCTCTGTCTGATAATTTCACACACGTTCTTGATCTTGGCACCGGGAGCGGCTGCGTTCTGTTAAACTTGCTGGCCGAGCGCCCGGATGCGACCGGTGTCGGAGCCGACATTTCGGCCTCGGCCTGCGCTGTTGCAAAAGAAAACACATCGCGCCTCACTCTGAATAGCCGCGCCCGGATCATTCAATCTGACTGGTTTGATTTGGTCAAAGGGACATTTGACTTGATTGTCGCGAATCCTCCTTATGTCACGACCGACCAAATGGCCGCGCTGGCCCCGGAAGTGCACGACTGGGATCCAGCCCTGGCACTGGCGGCAGGTGATGATGGATTGGCGGCTTACCGGTCGATTACTGCGGCGGTCATGCACTATCTGGCGGAAAATGGACGGCTGATTGTGGAAATTAGCCCGGCTCAGGCGCTTGGTGTAACCGAATTATTTGAGCGCGCCGGTCTGCAACAGGTTGCGGTCGCCGCCGACCTGGATGGCAGGGACCGGGTGGTAACAGGACGCCGCGGCGCCCGCAACCTTGGCTGATCGGCGCAAATGTTCGCCAATGCGCGCAAATTTATTGACAATTAGAGACCTCAGCATAACTTGAGGATTCCCAAAGGCAAGAATATTTGTTAGGTTCGGTTATGCAAAAACCATTCATCACCCAACCCGAACTTTTCGTTTCCAGCACTGAGCTTGATCATCCCGCCCTTCATGCACTTGACGCCACAGAAGCGGTTCTGGATTGGTCGAAGGTCGAACCAATTTTGTCGTCGATTTATGCCTCAAAAACAGGCCGTCCAAGCTATCCACTTTTGACCTTGTTTCGCGGTTTGCTGTTGGGGGTGTGGTATCGATTATCGGATGTTGAGCTGTCGCAATGCCTTTATCGTGATCTGCTGTTTCGTAAATTTTGCCACCTTGAACTGGGCGGCGATGTCCCGGAGGCGTCAACGCTGGGGCGGTTCCGCAATCAACTGGTTGAACATGATCTGTGGGAGCGTCTCTTGGGGGAGATCAACCGCCAGCTTGAGGCCAAGAACATTATTCTGACGGAAGGGCGTATCAACATCATTGATGCACCCCCGTTGAGGCTGCACAATCTGGCTCGGGCAAAGGTAAAGATGGTCAGCCAAAGCGCGATAAGGACGCGGGCTGGCATGTCAAGAAAGACAGCCGTGGTAATCAGGGGAATCGCATGAAGGTTATGTCCGGAGAATTTGCAGTAAGAACCGATTGTTCCATCCGGCCTTTTTGCGCATGACCCTGAGCGATTTTTTATCTTTTGCCTTGTTGAGCAGATTCATTGCCATGTGTTTGATGACGGCAAAATTCTTGGGGCCGTGATCCTTACGAACACGGCTGTCATCATCGCGGAATGTGACGTCGAGCACCCAGTGGAGGCGGTTTTCAATCCCCCAATGGGAGCGTACCGCATGGGCAAAGCGCGGCGCATCTTTCGGTAGAGACGAGATGAAGTATCGGGTTTGTTGTGTTGTTTTCCCGTTGCTTTCACGGATCGAGACAACGCGACCAATACTGGTCAGGCCCGCCCAACCCGGATGGCGCTCTTGCAGCCATTCTATGGTGTCACTCTGGGTGTAGGTCCGGGTCTCAATCCGACCTTTATCGCCATCAACAGTCTGTAACGACGCAGTATTTTCATGCTCCCTCTCTTCAAACCACAGTTTCACATCCTCAAAAAGGCTGCTCTGATTTCCCTTGAGCGCCAGCACGTAGTCGGCCCCCTTGTCGCGGATTTTGCAGGCAATCTGGCGTTGGCACCCCATCGCGTCCAGCGTCACGATCGCGCCCTCAACGTGGAGCAAATCCAAGAGCAATGGAATGTCCTTGATCTCGTTCTTTTTGTGCGCACTTGCCCGCTGACCCAGTACCAGACGCAGATCATCACAGTAGGCCGAGATCAAATGCAGAGGTGTTTCACCACCGGCCTTTGACCCGCGCATCGTCTTGCCATCGACGGCCACAATCGAGCCTTCAACGCGTCCCGCCAGGCCAGCAGCCCATTGCGCAAAGGCTGTACTGAACTTCTCCGGATCAAGCAGCCGAAACACCGTTGAAAGCGTGTCATGCGAGGGAATGCCGTGCTCAAAAGGGGCCAATTTGCGCAGAAACTTCAGCTTTTCTTCACCATATTCGACAATATCAACGACACTCTCGCCGCCCGAGACCACCGCACACAGGCTTAAAAGCAGGATCTCATCAAGCGGGTAAAGCACCTTCGCCTGCTGGCGAGGGTCAGGGATGGCCGAAATAACAGATTGAAATGATGTAGTCTTTTCCAAAGCAAGTCCTCCAGATGCGTGTTCTGGTGACATTGAATCAGACGTTGATGCACGTAGCAAACACGGGCCAGCTATTCATGCGATACCCCTGCCGTGGTAATCTAAAATCCACCTATGGATACTCGGTTCATACGGGTGTGGATGAGGACGGCTTCATTCAACGCCAGACAGTCACTGCGGGTAATGTGCATGACAGCGTCGAACGCGATACGCTTTTATTGGGCGATGAGAGTGCCCTTTACGCGGATGCGGCTTACAGTTCCCGGGAGACGCGTGACAAACTGAAACGTTTTGGCACTGCAGATCAGGTGCAACGCAAAGGTTACCGTAACAAACCTCTGTCGGATGATGACCGTAATCGCAATGATGAGATTGCTGTTATTCGTGCTGGTGGCGAGCGGCCCTTTGCCACTTACAAAAGCCGTTATGGCTTAGCCCGAACACGATTTATGGGGTTGGCCAGGAATATGACTGCCTACGGTATTGCAGCCATCGCTCATAACGTTCGCAAAGGGGCCAAATTCTTGACACTCTACGGATTGCCCGACCAGAGTTGCGCTGGATAAGTGCGGCCAAAACCTGGAAATGGGACATAAAACTACGTCAAATTGACCATATCCAACCCTCAAAGTCGCAAATATCCGATTTTACTGGAAATCCATCCCGAACTCCGTAATATCAAGCTGGAAAAGAGGCCTTATGCTGAGATCTCGTCATATGAGAAAGTCGGATAGGGTTGTTCATGAGACGCTGAGCGCTTGCTCAAGAGCGACGGAGGGCGAGTTAGGCCGACCTCCTCGCCAAAAGTAACTGATCAGGCTGGATGGCAAAAAAGTCCATCGATCAGGCCCGATATTGGAGTTTTTCAACAGAATAAAACTAGAAGCGGTCGTTCCAAGTGCGGATGAAATCGTGCATCCGTTGCCGATAGTACTGCCCTGTCAAAGGGATTGGGCGAGCAAGACGGCCCCGATGACATAGCAGATCGACGTTCCAAATGCTGTGATGCACCGGAGATGGTTCGTAAGCGTCCGGTCTGACGGCCCTATTTCCTTGGTTTTCCGGGCTTCCAGCGTTTTGCGAGACTGAGGACTTCGAGTTTGAGTTTGTCGGTTTCGGGCTGATTGGGATCGAAGGTGCCGCCATACCAGTCTTTGAGATGATCGTGCTCTGGATGCTTTGGATCGGCCATGGCATCGAGGAACCCGTAGTAGCCAGGGAAGCCCCCGACGTCTTCGGGCGGGCATTTACCGGTGACCTCGATTAGTCTGGGATAGAGTTCGCCAGGGACGGGATCGGTGATCCTGCCGATCTTGATCCTGTGTTCCCAGTTGTCGCCAAAATCGTAGATGTAGTTGATCGTCTTTTTGCCGGTGTCCTCGATGACTTGGCCCAGAGTGGTTTTGTTGGCGGGCAGGTCCTCGCCGCCAAAATCGGGGTCCGCGATACCCCATGTGGCGCGGGCTGCTTCGAACATGTAGAGATGCGAGTTGGTCCAGCCCATGGCCACCTGCAGTGTCAGGTGCAGCCGGTCCAGCCGGATATCGGCAGGCACCTGCAGGGTGCGGGTGACAGCGGGCTCGATGTCTTGCAGGGTGACTTTGATCTCGATGATGCTCATGCAGCGTCTTTCATGTGATGGTGGCTGCCCATGTTCCATGGCAGCAGGTCGTCGACCTTGGTGATCTTGCAATCCGGGATGCGGGCCAGAGTGTCGGCCAGCCAGCCCTGCGGATCAACGTCGTTCAGTTTGGCGGTTTCAATCAGCGTATAGGCGATGGCTGCGGCTTTGCCGCCTGCCGGTGATCCAACGAAGAGGTAGTTCTTGCGCCCCAAAGCAATACCTCTGATGGCCCGCTCGGCCGCATTATTATCGGGCATGCTGACTTCGGCGCTTCGATTTCCGCCCCTGTTTTTCAAATGTCATGTTAGACAGGTTTCGCGGAATCGGGGCGTCGGAGTGCGAAGAAGCGGGCAGGCCGACTAGACAATGAGCTGCGAGCTCGTGTTGTTATCTGGCCGCCCCTACGACCAGCCCGTGTGCGCCGCGAGCGCGTATCCGTAATTGTCTTACGAGCCCGTGCACTCCTTTAACAACGAGAAGGAGTACATATGATGAGATCAATAGGAATGGACGTCCATCGAAGTTTCGCGCAAGTCGCGATCTGTGATGATGGCCAAATAACAGACAGTTTCAAGGTCGATATGGAGCATGATGCGGTCGTGGAATTCGGGCGCAGTCTGCGAGCAGATGACGAGGTGGTTCTGGAGGCCACGGGAAACACCGCAACGATCGTCCGGCTTCTGACGCCGTTCGTGGCGCGGGTGGTGATCGCCAATCCACTACAGGTGAAGGCAATCGCTCATGCCCGGGCGAAGACCGACAAGGTAGACGCAAAAATCCTAGCCCAACTTCACGCAGCAGGGTTCCTGCCTGAGGTGTGGGCGGCGGATGACGAGACGCTTGCACTAAGGCGACTTGTTTCAGAGCGCGCAGCGGTGGTGCGCTCTATCCGACGATCCAAAAGTCGCGTTCAGGCAGTCCTGCACGCCAACCTAATCCCAAAATACGCAGGCCATCTGTTCGGGAAAGGTGGGCGACGTTGGTTGGCCAAGGCCCCTCTGCCAAAAACCGAACGCGATCTTCTTGAGCGGCATCTCGATGAGTTGGATTGGTTGGCTGGGCGGTTGGAGACGCTTGAGCGCGATCTGATCCACATCTCTCTTGACGATCCGCAGATGCGTAAACTGATGGCCGTGGCTGGCATTAGCTCCGTAATTGCTACCGCCGTGATAGCATCGATCGGAGATATCAGCCGGTTCGCCACCCCTGGGAAGCTTGCCAGTTACTTTGGTTTAACGCCGAGGGTACGCCAATCCGGCGCCCGCGAGGCCATCCACGGTAGGATCACCAAACAGGGAAATGCAACCGCTCGAACGATGCTGGTTGAGGCCGCATGGGGTGCCGCTTCAGTCCCCGGTCCTTTGCGTGCGTTCTTTTTGCGTATCAAAGATCGAAAGGGCGCCAATGTTGCGGCGGTTGCCACTGCGCGCAAAATTGCAACCCTGATCTGGCATCTCCTCACCAAGGACGCCCCTTACCAGTGGGCACGTCCGGCATTTGTCGCAATGAAGATGCGCAAATTAGAATTACGCGCCGGAGCCCCTAAAGCCTACGGGAAAGCCGGTCCTGGGGGTGATTACTGGATCAAGGAACTTCGACATCGAGAAATGGAACTGGTTGCCAATGCCGAGGCTTCCTATGCAAAGATGGTCGAGGCGTGGCGAGAAAAGCCACCAAAGACCCAAAAAATCTGAGAAAGGGCTGTTCAACAACATCCGTGTCGATCTCGAGATGGCCATGTTCAAGGTATGGCCGGAGCCGTGGCAACCGGGTCAGCGCATAACGGATGGCCCCTGCAAGTGGCGATTTGCCAGAGATAGCGGGCAGTTGGGCACCCAGCCAATTGCCCAGGTCATCGAAGACGGGTCTGGCCTCGGCCTGCCGTATGGCGGTACGCTGATCCGGCGGCGATCCACGGGCCTCTTTCTCGATAGCGTAGAGCCCTGCTATCCGCTTGATCGCCTCTTCGGCGATGGCCGAGCCCTGGGCTTTATGCACATCGACGAACTTGCGCCGGATGTCGGCCATGCAGGCGACCTCGCGGATGTCGCCAGAACGGTAGAGGTCGTTGAATCCGGAATAGCCGTCCGCATGCATCCAGCCCTGGTATCTCTTCAAGTGATCCTTGGGATGTTGACCCCTGCGGTCCGGCGAGAACTGATACCAGGCAGCAGGCGGCGCCTCGCTGTCCCAGGGGCGTTCATCGCGTACGTAAGTCCACAAACGGGCGGTCTGGGTTTTGCCTGCCCCGGGGGTTAACATCTTCACCGGCGTATCATCGGCAAACAATGCCTGGCCTGCTTGCACGTGTCGCCCGATGGCGTTTGCCAGCGGTTCCAAAAGAGCGGTGGATTTACCCACCCAATCCGCCAGAGTAGAGCGATCTAGCTCAAGCCCGTTGCGCTCATAGATCTGGCTTTGCCGGTAGAGCGGCAGATGATCGGCGTATTTGCTGACCAGCACATGGGCCAACAGTCCTGGTCCAGGACGCCCGCGCTCAATCGGGCGCGAGGGCAATTGCGCCTGGGTGAAGTGATCACAGCAAGAACAGGCAAAACGGGGCCGGGTGATCCGATTCACGATGAAGCGCCCCGGAACATATTCCAGTTCCTCGGTCACATCCTCGCCCAGGCGGCGCAGCTTGCCACCACAATCCGCACAGGCATCATCTCCGGTGGTCAGTTCGATGTGCTGGCGCGGTATATGATCCGGGATCGGGCGGCGCTTGGGTTTGTCTTTGGGCGGCTCCTCTTCAGGCAGGCGTAACCTGGCTGTCATCGCTGCCGTTGCAATCTCACTGCTCTCCAGGGCCAGTTGCAGCTGCTCGATGCTCTCGGATTTGCTGCCAAACCTATGTGTGCGATGCCCGGATAACTGGTGCCTGAGCTTCTCGATCAACATCGCCTGAGACTTCACCTCGGCCAGCAGAAGCTGCGTGAAAGCACGCAACTCATCGGGGTCTTCCGGTAAGGCTCGGGCCACATCGATCATGGCCAAAACCTAGCAAATTAACGGGCTTTAGGGAATCCCCAAATCATTGATCCGGCCAGATTATCCCGCCTTCAATGGTCGCCATGTGCGCTGCGGAATACGCCAGTCAATGCCCTCCAGAAGCATCGCCAACTGGGCCGGTGTCAATGCGACTTTGCCGTCTTTTGCAGAAGGCCAGACAAACCGGCCCTTCTCCAATCGCTTGGAGAACAGACAGGCCCCCTGACCGTCCCACCAAATGATCTTGATCAGATCGCCACGCCGTCCACGGAAAACGAACATGTGGCCGCAATAAGAGTTCTGCTTCAGCGTCTGTTCCGCCTGAGCCGCCAGCGTCGCAAACCCCCGGCGCATATCCGTTACCCCGGCAGCCAGCCACACCTTCGTGTTCGACGGTACCGGGATCATCCGGACAAGCCACGGATCAGGCGGGCAAGGGCATCGGGATCGTAAGTCCCGCTGACACAAAGCCGGTGCCCGCCAGCAAGATCAAACTCAATCCTGCCGCCTGCCACAACCGGCGGCGCGTCTTCATGCCGCACATCCGCAATTATCTCGACCGGCAGAAAGCAAGCCTGCTTCTGTGTATCGCCATCAGGCGAAAACCGCCCATCCCTCAGCCACGTAAACACGAGATTGGCATTCACATCATACCGCCGCGCAACCTGACTAACCGAAATCCCCGGAACCCGCGTTTGCGCACAGATCATCCGCTTCTCGTTATTGCTCCAGTTCCGGCGCTTCTTCCTGCCCACATCTGACCTCGATAATGTCCATTAACGATCATGGACACTATCTGACATCTGCGGCCTCAGGCAGGGCAGCCAGACCAGACGCTTACGATGGTTCCACAACACCCAGCCTTTGACATAGTCGGGCCAGTAGGCTTGCGCGGCATGACCGCCCTGAGGCAAAGCCTCTAGTGCGCGGTTCATCGGGATGTTACCCACCATCGAGACGATGAACACTCCGAGGAAATAGAGCGATCCGCCGATGATCAGCAAGATCGCCACCGGGCCATCCATGAATAAATAAGCGTAGGCGGCGATGGCGGCCGAGACCGGGATCATCCCGATCAGGAGCACCATAAAGATCGAGTTGTAGACCTTACGATTGATAATCTGCATGGCCTCCGTCCCGGCAGCGGGCTCGGCCGCGAACAACGACTTCATCACAAAGTCCGAGAAGGTGAGAAACACTCCGGCCACAAGACCGGTTGCCATGGCAAGGGCGATAAGCCCCCAAACGGAATATGGGATAGGCATGGGCTTAATCCTTTGCTGAACGTCAGTTGGAGATTCCAACGGCCTTGTGCGCATAACGCATGTCAGACAGTTGGCGGGACAGGAAGTTGGCGACATCGGCCCGCGCGATCTTCAGCGTCAGGCTCCGATCCGAGGGGGCGAAGTTTTCCTTGAATGCCCCGGTCGCAGGGCCGTCCGTAAACGATCCGGGCCGCACGATTGTCCAGTTCAGGCCGCTGGCACGGACAAGTTTTTCCTGAAGCTGTGATCAAGGAAAACCGGACGGATCAGCATCCCAAACATGATACGTTTCCAGAAGAAGTTGAGGTTGCTCCAGCTTTCATGCGCGCCGAGGGCGATTGGCAAATCAGGCGGCTCACGCCGTGTTTCTGCATCCCCCGGATTACATTCATAGTGCCGACTGAGCGGACCACGCTGTTTCTGGACATGCCCGAACCCAGCGTGACGACAACCGCATCGTGACCTTTGATCGCGGAAGCGACGACGGCTTCATCTGTTGCGTCGCCTGCGTAATGAGCGAGCTTGGGGTGGGTCACGCCCAGCTTGTCGGGAGTTCGGGCAAAGGCCGTAACCTCGTGCCCATCGTCCAGCATCTGCTGAACCGCGCGATTGCCAATGGTGCCGGTGGCGCCGAATACGATCGTTTTCATTTCGGTCTCCTTTCATGATGACCTTGTGTTACTTGACACCGTGTCAAGTTGACATCCCAGCTATATGCCTTAACTTTACACCATGTCAAGTGAAAAAATATCCACCCGCGCCCGCATTCTGAAATCGACATGGGCGCTTCTGGAAGATGGAGGCGGCAGCGCGGTGCGCATGTCCGACATCGCCAAGGCTGCGAAAATCAGCCGGCAAGCGCTCTATCTCCACTTCGCGAATCGGACAGAATTACTTGTTGCAACAACGCGCTACCTGGACAAAGTGCACGATATCGACAGCAAGTTGGCCGAAAGCCGCACGGCAAGGACTGGTAAAGAGAGGCTCACCGCATGGGTTGAGGTTTGGGGCAATTACATCCCCACGATTTACGGCATCGCAAAAGCTCTGATGGCCATGCAGGAAACCGATAAAGAGGCGAAGGCGGCCTGGAACGACAGGATGCAAGCCGTCAGACACGGATGTGCCGCAGCCGTGGCCGCGATCGATGCCGACGGCAATCTCAACAAAGACCTCACCGTAGCTGAAGCAACCGACGTTCTTTGGACACTGCAATCCGTCCGGACATGGGAGCATCTGCGGGTTGAATGTGGTTGGTCCCAGGAGCGCTATATTGGCCTGCTGCAAAATTTGGCGGCCCGCACGCTCTTGATGGATCGATAGCCGCAATTCGCCGTGTCCGATCGAAGGGAACCGGTCATCGCCTGCGAACCGCCGATGTCTCAAAAAGGGTCCGGAGCGCTATTGAGCAACTGAATCCTTTGCGCACGACCCATGATGATCTGCAACGGCGGGTCTGGGCCCATATCGCCGAATGCTGCACTCCGCACAATCTAGCAGAAAGCGGCGAAATCAGACATCGGCCCCCGCGAGGGCGGCCCATATCCGCCGCTGGCCAGTGTGTCTGGAAGCTGCGTTGCAGCCCGTCGAACCGGACATTCGTGCAGAGCGCAGAATATCAATCATGGCAATGACGGGAGTGCGGGCCAAACCTGCCGTTCGATCTGGGCTGCGGAACGGCCGCTGTAAGATAATAGCCGACACTAGCCCGATCCTCACGATCTGAAAAAGCCTGGCTCAAACCTACGGTGCACTCTTTTCTGGGGCGCCAAGGCCAGACGCGCTTTTGTTCGGTCCTCAGGGGGTCCCTCTAGCTGTTTCCGTCAGTCCGCGGGCAAGAAGGTCGAAAACAACTCTAATACGCCGGCTGGTCTTGAGCTCGCGATGCGTGACCAGCCAAACGGGGAACTCAAGCGAAGGAAGGCTCGGGTACGCCTTCTCGATGCCTGGCGCAGTTTCGCCAAGCACCTCGGGCAGCATCGAGATACCGTAGCCGGACTTGACCAGTTCCCACAGAACAACACCGCTGTCGCTGGACATCACGAAGTTCTCGGCGCGGACGGGAATGTCTCGATCATGCAACACGCCCATGAAACGGTCGAGGTTGGGGTTACCGACAAAGTTATGTTCGGCGACCTCACGCGGCGTTTGGGGGCGTCCGGCACGGTCGAGATAGTCACTCGACGCATAGAGGTTCGCTCGGAAATCGCCGACATGGCGCGCAATCAGGTCCGGCTGGTCAGGGCGGACGTGCCGGATCGCAATGTCGGCCTCGCGTCGCATCAGGTTCAGGATATCATCCGCGGCAATGATCTGGACCCGAATGCCCGGGGCGGTCTGCCGAAGCTCTGTCAGGATCGCTGGCAATATCGCGGCGGACATGAGATCGGTGGCCGTTAGCACGACTTCGCCCCTCATGTCTTGCGACTGTCCCGCTGCGACCATTGAAATAAGCGTCGCAGCCTCGCCCTTGGTCCGGACATGATCCAACAACTCACGGCCCGACCGTGTTAGCGTCGGCCCTCTCACGGTGCACTCGAAAAGTGTGACACCCAGAGTGTCAATCGGCATTGAATGTTGACCCCCTATCGGCGCCCAAAAATGACCCCCCTTTTGTGCTGAGCTGGCCCGCCGCTGCGTAATCTCCATATAACGCAGCGGCGGCGGCCAGCGTGGTTTCGGTTAAGGATCAGGCTCGGTTTTTGAAACGCCAGCTTTCGTTTCCAGTTTCGACGATGTCACAGTGATGCGTGAGGCGGTCGAGCAGTGCGGTGGTCATTTTCGCATCACCGAAGACGCTCGGCCATTCGCCAAAGGCGAGGTTGGTTGTGACGATGATTGAGGTGCGCTCATAGAGTTTGCTGATCAGATGGAACAGAAGCTGTCCACCGGTCTGGGCGAAGGGCAGATAGCCCAACTCGTCCAGGATCAGGAAGTCGAGGCGAGAGATCAGATCTGCCGTTCGTCCCTGCCGTTCTGCACGGGCTTCGGTATCCAGTTTGTTCACCAGATCGACGCCATTGAAGAACCGCCCGCGACGGCCACTGCGGATGCAGGCGCGGGCAATACTGACGGCGAGGTGGGTTTTGCCGGTTCCGGTTCCGCCGATCAGCACGAGGTTGCGCTGGTGATCCAGGAAGTCTCCCGCAGCCAGATCACGGATCAGCGTTTCGTTGATCTCGGTCTCTTCGAAGTCGAACTCTTCCAGTTCCTTGGCCAGCGGCAGTTTGGCAATTGTCATCTGATATTTGATGGAGCGCGCCTGCTTCTCGCTGATCTCGGCATTCAGAAGGTCGCCAATGATCTGTTGCGGTTCATGCCGGCGCTTGACTGCGGTGGTAATAATCTCATCGTAGGAGGCCTTCATTCCGTAGAGCTTCAGCTTTCCCATCGCGTCGAGCAGGTCTGAGCGTTCCATCTGTTTTTCTCCTCAAGCTGTCATATCGGTCGCAATCGGCGGCAGGCTCGCAGTTCAGCCGCAGCGCATCCGGGGTTGTGATTGTTAGAGGTGGCGGCGGTTCCCGGTGCCGAGCCAGAATGTTCAGGACAACTCCTGCGGAATGAACATTGTGCGACAGTGCCTCAGAACAGGCGGCTTCGACGGCCTCCAGACCATCGGTCAGGATGGCACCTAAGTGTCTGATCCAAAACTCTACGCATGATTACAATGCCTTGCAATTTTACGCGTGAGGGTTCTGATATGTGCAACGAGTATCCATGCCTGTGAACTTGCGATGGATTTTTCCCAATCTTTGGCCAATCGCCGGCAGCGGTTGAGCCATGCGAAGGTGCGCTCGACGACCCATCTTCTGGGAATGACTTCGAAGCCTTCCGCAGTGTCGAAGCGCTTGACGATCTGGATTGTCCAGTCACCGATGCCTTCAAGAGCGTCGCGCAGCTTTGGTCCGGCATAACCACCATCCGCAAAGATATGGCGCAAGTTTGGATGGGAATACCGGATGGATTTCAACACTTCCGGTGCGCCATCACGGTCTTGAATACCGGCGCTATGCACGACCAACCCAACCATAAACCCGAGCGTGTCGGTGACAATGTGGCGCTTGCGGCCCTTGGTTTTCTTGCCCGCGTCATAGCCCGAAATGCCACCGCTTTCCGTTGTTTTTATGGTCTGGCTATCAATGACACCAGCGGTGGGGCCGGGCTTCTTGCCATGAAACTCGCGCGCCGTCGCCACCAGAAAATGGCTGATCACTTCAAAGATGCCATCGTTGCGCCAGCCATAGAAATAGTAGCGCACGGTGGACACTGGCGGGAAATCATAGGGCAGCATACGCCACGCACACCCGGCGCTGGCGATGTACAAAATGGCATCCAGAACATCGCGCATCGCCGTGCTGCGCGGACGACCAGTTGTTTTAGGCGGCGGCAGGAATGGCGCGATCAAACCCCATTCCTGATCAGTTAAATCGCTTGCATAGCGTCCCGAATGCCGTTCATATCGGGCGCGAGTGGTTTCCGTCCAGGCCATTGTGATCTCCCTCGAATCTTATCAATCCGATTGAATCACAACTCGCTGAAATCACTCAATTAGTTTTGGATCAGACACTAAGATATCCACCATCTGGCGATCGCCTCCGGGTTGGCGTTCCAGCTTGCGCTGGACCCGTCGGATTGCCGCAGGCAAATCCCATTCCCTGAACGGCGCGCCATTGCGCAAAGCGCCCGGCTTGCGCGCAAGAACGGGTAAATAATGCAGGGGATCATAGATGGTTTTGCCGCGTCCGAAGGCGCGCGTATGGCTGCCAACAATGCGGCCCTCCTGCCAGCATTCCAGCCGGTCAGCGTAGGCCCGAATATCCACCGGTCGGCCAACCGCGCGGGCATCGACCGGGTAGCGGTTGTTGTCGAAGCGGATCAGGCAGGTTTTGGAGACAGCGGCCGGAACAGCATGGAACCCATCAAACGGGCCAACATAGGGCACAAGGCTCGCGCGCTCTTTTTCGAACACTTCCCAGATTGTTTTGTCGCGCATGTCCGGATGCGTGTTGGCCCGGCCATATGCCAGGCAACGATCCTCCAGCCAGGCGTTCAGCTCAGCGTAGGATTTAAACTTTGGTCGCGGCACAAAGAACCTTCGCCGGAGTACGCCGACCTGGTTCTCGACCTGACCCTTCTCCCAACCTGAAGCAGGCGTGCAGGCAACAGGATCAATCAGATAATGCCCGCACATCTGTTGGAACCGGCGATTGTAGGTCCGCTCCTTGCCAACAAGAATCGCGTCCACCGCCGTCTTCATATTGTCATAGATACCCCGCGCACAGGCCCCGCCGAAAAAGGCGAACGCTTTATATGGGCGTCAAACACCATCTCCTGCGTCTCGCGCGGATAGGCCCGAACAAACGGCATCCGGCTGTGGCAGAGGCGAACATGCGCCACCTTGACCGTCGTGGTCGCGCCATCAATCAGGACAACTTCCTGGCTCCAGTCGAACTGATACGCCTCACCGGGATCAAAGCTCAGCGGAACATAAGCATCAGCGGATGCGGCCCGCGTCGCCTTCGGCCAACTGGCCGCATAGCGCCGTACCGCATCATAGCTGCCGTCGTATCCTTGGTTGCGCAGTTCTTCATATACCCGGACAAGCGTCAGGCGTTCGCGCCTAGAATGCCGAGTATTGTCGGCCAGCATATCATCCAATTGAGAACGCCAGGGATCGATCTTCGGACGCGGCTGGGTGGAACGGTCATAGCTGAACTCCGTCGCACCAGAACGTATCACCTTGCGCACTGTGTTCCGTGAAACCCGAAGCTCCCGGCATATCTGCTTGATCGACTTCCCCTGAATGAAATGCGCGCGCCTGATCTTTGCAATCGTCCCACAACCAACATCCCCAACTCGCTCCCTCAAATCTTTGAAGGAGCATCTGTACAGAACTATCAGGGGGGTCACTTTTGGACGCCGATTACCCCAATAATGGGGTCAACTTTGCATGCCTATCCACAGAGACATTACCAGTCGGACGTGCCACCTGCCCCAATCACTGGTTGGAATTCCGCAAATCCTCTATGATCGCTGGAAATCTTAATTGCCAGGATCACGCCCCATGTCGGAGGATGTACGAAATGACCGACAATCAAACCCATGCAGGTGGCTGTCTCTGCGGCGACGTTCGATACGAAGTAAGCGGCGCCTCGGTATGGAGAGCTATTTGCTACTGTGACAGCTGTACACGAGCCGCCGGTGCGCCAATGACAGCCTGGGCGGGGTTTGACAAATCGAAGTTTCGGCTCCTGAACGGCAGTATCGAAATCTACGAGTCATCGCCTGGTCTGCTTCGGGGGTTCTGCCGCCGCTGCGGGACTACGCTAACATATCAGAAAAACCCCAAGGTTCTCAAAGGTGCTCTGGATGAAGTGTATATTACCGCGCAAACGCTAGACGATCCCAATGCCTACCCGCCTGAAGAACACGTTCGATACGGCGAACGCGTCAGTTGGATCGACGGAGCGCGTGAGCTGCCTCACCACGATACCCAAAGCGTCGAGCATGCGCACCGCGCTTACGAGAATGTGGGCAAATAATCGAAGTAGTAGCAATAATTTATCATTCCAACGCTCGCAATATTCGAACGTTGGTTGGGCAACAATAATGCGTGCCTATCCGGTTGTCACCCACACCCACTACATCTAGGGTGCTCCCAATCGCCCGAGTAAAGCTGGGCGTAAGTGGGAGCGGTGACATCGCCAGCAATTTAGGCGGCACAGGCCGTGCCATCCGGGAAAAGTCGCTGGAACTCAGGAAGCGACCGCGGAAACGAAAGGTCTTCACGCTGCGAGACATCCATCCCCGCTTTGTCCCCCTCCCGGGCCACTCGACGCCACGCCATACATATAGTGGGTGTGGGTGACAACCGGATAGGCACGCAATAATGCACAGTTAGGGCAATTCTGGGCAAGTGTTGTGCAGATATCGGATATGTCTCCCATTAAGCCCGTAAACGAGGTGAATAACGGCAGTGGTAGTTGCACCTATGTAACCAATATATTTATTGCATCGGCAGAACAAATGGTAGGACACTAATTCAAATGGCAAATTTAAATTTGATATTACAATAACTTGTAACGAATATTTGGTGGAGCCGAGGGGAATCGAACCCCTGACCTCGTCATTGCGAACGACGCGCTCTCCCGACTGAGCTACGGCCCCGTGAGCGCGAGATTTGCGGTGTTGTCGCGGGTATGTCAAGATGCATGGTCTGAGACCGGCGCGCACGATGTAACAGGCGGCGCGTCACATCAATCGAGAAACCATGACGGTTGCGCATTGCCGCCGCACACCAGAACCCCGACGTTTTCGCGTTTTGTCGGCCGGTAAGCGCCCGATGTCAAGGCCGCCAGAGCGGTGGCCGCACCCGGCTCTGCCACGACCCGCACGCCGTCCCAAAGCCGGTTTTGCGCGTCAATGACCGCCTGATCCGAAACGGTCACGGATTTGGGATGCCATTGCGCCAAAATTCGTCTTGGCAAGACCCCAAGCCTGGTGCCGCCAAGGGCGCTTGCGGCGATGCCGCTTGGCGATATTTCCATGTCAGGCGTGTCCGAGAACGCGTTATTCAGCGACGCGGTGCCATCGGTCTCGACTGCGACAATCTTGATGCGATCCTCAAACCACGCGGTGATCCCGCTGATCAACCCGCCGCCGCCAACCGACACCAGCAGCGTATCAAGATCGGGCAACTGCCGGTCAATCTCCAGCCCGGTCGTGCCTTGCCCGCACACCACCAACGCGTTGTCAAACGGATGCACAGCAAGGGCACCGGTCTGATCGGCATAGTCCATGAATTTCTGAATGATGACAGAGGTTTCATCTGTGAGGACAATCACTTTGGCGCCAAAGCTGCGCATCCGTTCGATCTTGACCGGACCGGACCAATCGGGCGCAAATATCGTCGAGGCCACGCCCAGTTTGGTGGCCGCATAGGCAATCGCCGCGCCGTGATTGCCGCCGGAAAACGCCACTACCCCAGCCTCGC
This sequence comes from Paracoccaceae bacterium, assembly GCA_965237505.1. GTDB lineage: Bacteria > Pseudomonadota > Alphaproteobacteria > Rhodobacterales > Rhodobacteraceae > NVTR01. The sequence goes on from CBDEFR010000009.1 coordinate 1,046,042, forward strand.
CAAGTTCCGAAGACAACAATGCATTAAACGCCCCGCGGGGCTTGAACGAACCGGTGTGCTGGAACAACTCTAGCTTCAGCGCAACACCGCACTTGCACAGCATGCCAGGCTCGACGTGCAATGTCGGCGTGCGCCGCAGATAGCCGCCGATCCGAGCATAAGCTGCCACAATATCCGTCTGACCAACCAAATTCCCACCTCAACCATATTTACACACGTCGATCCCCGATTATCGGCTACCGGAGTTCCAAATCAAATTCGTCTGCTACTTCATTCTTCTTTGCAGCAAAATATCCCCGCCGGAGGCATCACGCGCCCTGAAAGGGTGCGAAAAATTCTCGCGATGCCGCAGGCATCACAATTTCTGAAACCCCGGCCAAACGCTACTCGGCGGCGTCAAGGTAGTCTTCCAGCGGCGGGCAGATACAGACCAGGTTGCGATCGCCGTAAATGTTGTCGACCCGCCCCACCGGCGGCCAATACTTGTCCACCCGGAACGCGCCGCGCGGAAAACATGCCTGCCCGCGGCTGTAGGGCCGGTCCCAGTCGGCAACCAAATCCTCCACCGTGTGGGGCGCATTTTTCAGCGGGTTATTCACCGGGTCCATTTCGCCGTTCTCAATCGCCGCGATCTCGGCCCGGATCGACAGCATGGCGTCGCAGAACCGGTCAAGCTCGGCCTTGGTTTCGCTTTCTGTCGGCTCGACCATCAGGGTGCCGGCCACCGGCCAGCTCATGGTTGGGGCATGAAAGCCGCTGTCAACCAGCCGCTTGGCAATGTCGTCATCCGAAACATGCGCGCTTTCTTCAAACGGCCGGGTGTCAAGAATGCACTCATGCGCCACCCGGCCTTCGCTGCCTTTGTAGAGAATCTCGTAGCCGGTCGCCAGCCGCGTCGCGATATAGTTGGCGTTCAGGATCGCCACTTTGGTGGCCTGCGTCAGACCGGCGCCACCCATCATCAGAACATAGGCCCAGCTGATCGCCAGGATCGAGGCCGAGCCATAGGGTGCTGCCGATACCGGCCCTTCGCGGCCGCCGGTGATCGCGTGGCCTGGCAGGAACGGCGCCAAATGCGCCTTGACGCCGATCGGCCCCATGCCGGGGTCACCACCGCCATGCGGGATCGCGAATGTCTTGTGCAGGTTCAGATGGCTGACGTCCGAGCCCAACTCTCCGGGTTTGGCCAGGCCGACCATTGCATTCAGGTTGGCGCCATCCAGATAAATCTGACCGCCAAACTCGTGGGTGATTTCGCAAACTTCGCGCACCGTATCTTCGAACACGCCGTGGGTCGAGGGGTAGGTGATCATGCAGGCCGCAAGGTCGGCACCGGCGGCTTCAGCCTTGGCGCGAAAATCGACCAGATCGATGTTGCCGTTGTCAGCCGACCTGACCACCACGACCTTCATGCCGGCCATCTGGGCGCTGGCCGGATTTGTGCCATGCGCCGATGACGGGATCAGGCAGATATGCCGGCCCGGTTGCTTGCGCGACCGGTGATAGGCGGCAATCGTAAGAAGTCCGGAAAATTCACCCTGGGCGCCGGAGTTGGGTTGCATCGACATCTGGTCATAGCCGGTCATTTCACACAGTTTGTCCGACAGATCGTCGATCATCTGGCAATAGCCCTGCACCTGATCGGCGGGCGCGAACGGGTGAATGTTGGAAAATTCCGGCCACGAGATCGGGATCATCTCGGCCGCCGCATTCAGCTTCATCGTGCACGAACCAAGCGGGATCATGGCCCGGTCCAGCGCCAAATCGCGGTCCGCCAGACGGCGCATATAGCGCATCATTTCGGTCTCGGCCCGGTTCATGTGAAACACCGGGTGGGTCAGATAATCGCTTTTGCGCCCCAGTTCCGGCGGAATCCGGTGATAATCGGCGGGAAAATCATCGCGGCTGAAGTTCAGCCCAAAGGCCCGCCAAACCGCCTCAAGATTGGCCGGGCGCACGGTTTCATCCAAAGTCAGGCCCAGCTTTGTGTCGCCGATCCTGCGCAGGTTGATCTGCTCGGCCAATGCAGCGTTGTAGATCACCCCCTGCATCGGGCCGACATCGACAGTTATGGTGTCAAAGAAATACTCGGGCTCCACTTTGAAGCCACCCGCCTCAAGCCCGCGCGCCATACGGTCAGTTTTGCGATGAATGCGCTGCGCAATCGCCTTTAGCCCTTCGGGCCATGAAACACAGCGTAAAACGAGGCCATGACCGCCAGCAGCGCCTGCGCCGTGCACACATTCGAGGTGGCCTTTTCGCGACGGATATGCTGCTCGCTGGTTTGTAGGCTCAGCCGGTAGGCGGGGTTACCGCGGGCATCGACCGAGACCCCGACAAGGCGGCGCCCCGGTATATTGCGTTTGAAGGCGTCCTTGCAGGCCATGTAGGCTGCTGACGGGCCGCCAAAGCCCATTGGCACGCCAAACCGCTGGGTCGAGCCGACGGCTATGTCTGCTCCCATAGCACCGGGTTCTTTCAGCAAGGTCAGCGCCAGCGGATCAGCGATCATGATACCGATTGCCCTAGCGTCGTGCAGTGCTTCCATCTGCGCGGTGAAATCGGTCAGATCGCCATAGGTGCCGGGGTACTGGAATACCGCTGCAAACACTTTTTCCGGCTCCAGTTCATCGGGCGCGCCGAGAATGACCTCGATCCCGATCGGTGCGGCGCGGGTCTGGATCACCGCGATATTTTGCGGGTGGCAGTTTTCGTCGACAAAAAATGCGCGCGCCTTTGACTTGGCGACCCGTTGCGCCATGGTCATTGCTTCGGCGGCGGCGGTGGCTTCGTTCAAAAGCGACGCGTTCGCCACATCCAGGCCGGTCAGATCACAAACCATGGTTTGATAATTGAGCAGCGCTTCCAGCCGCCCCTGGCTTATTTCAGGCTGATAAGGTGTATAGGCGGTGTACCAGGCCGGGTTTTCCAGGATATTCCGCTGAATTGCCGGCGGCGTGACGGTGCCGTGAAAGCCTTGCCCGATCATCGTGGTGAGGACCTTGTTCTTCTTGGCCACCTGCCGCATTTCATACAGGAATCCGCGCTCTGACTTTGGCTTGCCGAAGTCCAGAGGCGCCTTTTGGCGGATGCTTTCAGGCACGGTCTGGTCGATCAGCTCATCAAGCGAACTGACGCCCAGCACTTTCAACATCTCATCAATGTCAGCCTGTGCCGGGCCGATATGGCGGCGGTTGGCGAAATCGTAAGGCAAGTATTCTGTCGGGGTAAAGGGCATCGCTCGGGCTCCTCAGGCGATGAAATCTTTGTACTCGCTCTCGGACATGAAATCATCGAGCACGGAAGTGTCGGCAATCTTCATTTTGAAAATCCAGCCGTCGCCGGTGGCGTCTTCGTTGACGATGCTTGGGTTATCTTCCAGCGCACCGTTTACTTCGACAATCTCGCCATCAAGCGGCGCCAGAATATCGGACGCCGCCTTGACGCTTTCGATCATCACCGCTTCGTCATCCTTGGACACGGTGGTGCCGGCCTCTGGCAGCTCCACGAATACGATGTCGCCCAATTGCTCGCTGGCGTGGGCCGAGATGCCGACCACCACCAGATCGCCCTCTAGGCGCAGCCATTCATGTTCTTCGGTGTATTTCATCTCTGTCTCCTGTATTATCGTTTGTAGTTTGAAGCTCTGAACGGCATCGGCGCAACATGGGCAGGCAAGCGCCTGCCGCGCACTTCGCCGAATATACTGCTGCCATCTGCGGCGTGCTCAATACTGACATATCCCATAGACATAGGCCGCCCAATGCTGGGGCCAAACGCGCCCGAGGTGACAGTGCCAATCGGTGCGCCGCCGTCGCCGGTGGCAAACAGCTCGGTGCCCTGGCGCATTGGCGCGCGGCCATCCGGCAGAATGCCCACCCGGCGGCGGGACGCGCCGCCCGCCAACTCGGACATTATCCGTTCTGCGCCCGGAAAGCCGCCTGCGCGCTCGCCACCGCCACGGCGGACCTTTTGCATGGCCCATTCAAGCGCGCCCTCAACCGGGGTGGTGGTGGTGTCGATGTCATTGCCATAGAGGCAAAGCCCGGCTTCCAGGCGTAAAGAATCCCGCGCGCCCAGCCCAATTGGCGCCACCTCTGCCATGTCCAAAAGCGCGCGCGCCAGAGCATTGGCCTGCGCATCCGGCACCGAGATTTCGTAGCCATCCTCACCGGTATAGCCAGAGCGTGAAACCCAGCACTCAACGCCTGCCAAATCCATCGCCGTCGAATCCATGAATCGCATCGCAGCCGCCGCGCGGTTTAGGCGCGTCAAAGCACGCTCGGCCGCAGGCCCCTGCAATGCGACTAGCGCCCGGTCTGCGATCATTTCCAGATCACAAGTTTCACCCAAATGCTTGATCATATGGGCAAAATCAGCCTCCTTGCAGGCTGCATTCACCACCAGAAACAGGTGATCGCCGCGATTGGCGACCATCAGATCGTCCAGGATCCCACCCTGGTCATTGGTGAACAGGGCGTATCTTTGCCGACCTTCAGCCAGCGCCAGCAGGCTGACCGGCACCAGACGTTCGAGCGCGCGCGCGGCGTCCGCCAGATCGCCGGATTTCGGCCGCAGGATCACTTGCCCCATGTGGCTGACATCAAACAGCCCGGCGCGGCGCGGCAATGCAGATGCTCTTTCATCACGCCAGCAGTGTATTGCACCGGCATTTCATAGCCCGCAAACGGTACCATTTTCGCGCCGAGTTCATTGTGCAGATCGTAAAGAACGGTGCGCTTCAGGTCGGCCATGTCGCCCCTTCGCATATCCCAGCCGGATCACGAAATATTCCGGCACCTAACCGGCGGCCAAAACCGCCGCTCGATGCCCCCTCTGTCCGTTCGCCTGAGATCGTTATCCCTTCGGCGCCCCGGAACAAGTCCGGGGTCTCTCCAGAGTGCAGTGCCTGCGCAGGTCCTGAGGCCTAAGTGTCTGATCCAAAACTAATTGAGTGATTTCAGCGAGTTGTGATTCAATTGGATTGATAAGATTCGAGGGAGATCACAATGGCCTGGACGGAAACCACTCGCGCCCGATATGAACGGCATTCGGGACGCTATGCAAGCGATTTAACTGATCAGGAATGGGGTTTGATCGCGCCATTCCTGCCGCCGCCTAAAACAACTGGTCGTCCGCGCAGCACGGCGATGCGCGATGTTCTGGATGCCATTTTGTACATCGCCAGCGCCGGGTGTGCGTGGCGTATGCTGCCCAATGATTTCCCGCCAGTGTCCACCGTGCGCTACTATTTCTATGGCTGGCGCAACGATGGCATCTTTGAAGTGATCAGCCATTTTCTGGTGGCGACGGCGCGCGAGTTTCATGGCAAGAAGCCCGGCCCCACCGCTGGTGTCATTGATAGCCAGACCATAAAAACAACGGAAAGCGGTGGCATTTCGGGCTATGACGCGGGCAAGAAAACCAAGGGCCGCAAGCGCCACATTGTCACCGACACGCTCGGGTTTATGGTTGGGTTGGTCGTGCATAGCGCCGGTATTCAAGACCGTGATGGCGCACCGGAAGTGTTGAAATCCATCCGGTATTCCCATCCAAACTTGCGCCATATCTTTGCGGATGGCGGTTATGCCGGACCAAAGCTGCGCGACGCTCTTGAAGGCATCGGTGACTGGACAATCCAGATCGTCAAGCGCTTCGACACTGCGGAAGGCTTCGAAGTCATTCCCAGAAGATGGGTCGTCGAGCGCACCTTCGCATGGCTCAACCGCTGCCGGCGATTGGCCAAAGATTGGGAAAAATCCATCGCAAGTTCACAGGCATGGATACTCGTTGCACATATCAGAACCCTCACGCGTAAAATTGCAAGGCATTGTAATCATCCGTAGAGTTTTGAATCAGACACTGAGAGTTTGACGGGGCGGTTGCTCCTTCGGCACCGGCAATTGCCGGATTCTCCCTACGCCGACGGGCCGGACCCTAATGCAGCGCGTGGGGGTCGGCAAGGCGTTGGTGTGCCGTTGTATGCAGGTAAGAAAGGCAAAACGCGGAACCAGCGGTTTCGCGCGGAAAATGAGCGCCGACGCCGCACCCAAATTGCGGGCGCGGCTTGTGGTTCGTTTTTTCAGTGACGACGCGTTTTTGGAACACGCAGCCGACCGACATAGCGGTCGGTTAGGCCTTTTTCATGAGCCCGCTAAGCGCAAAAAGTCCGCACACGACGAAGATCAATGTTCCCAAATAGATCGGGCCAAGATGGGTAATCCAATTATGGTCGAACTGCCCCGTGAAGTGCATCGGAAGCGCAACAATCAGGCCAATCACCGGCGACACCATGGCCGCGAGCCATTGCCCACCAGTCGCCGCGCCGCACACCATACCAGCACAGCGCCATGACAGCGACTGCGGTCGCAGCAATGAACCCGGCAGTGGCCAAGTGCAAGTGGGTTATATAGGCCATCACTACTGGACTGAAAGCATCAAGATCGGCAGGTGTCACGCCGTTCAGAGTTGGCACGCCGATCTCAAATCCCTCGCCGGAAAAACGGAGGAAAAAGAATACAATCGCATAGGCCAGAAATAAACCTGCGCCCACGACCATGTACATTCCTCCTTTTTACAAAGCGGCTTCTCTCGGTGTCATTATGTGTCCCTCCTTTTATTATTCGCGCCAGGCGTCCCCAAGGCGCGTCTTGGCGTCGACTAGCCTATCACACGCGCTATCCAGCGGCCATGGTCTTGACGTCAACTGTCGACAAGACATGACCACCGATGCCCCAGGTGCCCGAGTCAAACTCTTTCACCCCGCACCCAGGTCACGCCGCGCAGAGCGCTGTGAAATCACGCACCCAGGTCACGCCGCGCAGATGAAATACAGATATTCCGAATACTGCTCGACATCCGATGCGCTGAACTTCGGCGCGGCCTGGGGCGCTGCTCTCTTGCCATTCGCAGCACACCGCGCCACAACGTCTGCCCATGTCCGAGACATTCATCTTCGGCTACGGATCGCTGGTGAACCGGGCCACGCATGACTATGGTGCAGCGCACCTGGCTGAGTTGAGCGGCTGGCGACGGGAATGGCGCTACACAACGTTGCGCGAAGTTGCGTTCTTGAACGCCATCCCTGATCCTGACAGCAGCATCAAGGGCGTGATATTGGGGGTGCCACCGGTTGAACCGGAACTGGACAGACGCGAACATGCCTATGATCGTATCCAAGTGTCGGCGGCCGTTACCCACACCGTCAAGCAGCCGGTCGACATCAACATATTCGCCCTCCCGCCAAAACTGCACCATCAGAACAGCGGGGCGCACTCGATTTTGCTGAGCTATGTCGACGTGGTCGTGCAGGGCTACTTTCGCGCCTATGGCGAGGCCGGGGTGCAGGAGTTCTTTGAAACGACCACCGGCTGGGGCGCGCCGATACTGAACGACCGGGCGGCCCCGGTCTACTCGCGGCATCAGAGACTTGATGCGCACGAGGTCGCGCTGACCGATCACTGGCTGAACGCGTTAACGGCGGTTGTGAAACAACTGTAGCAAGCGCGCCTGACGATGATGTTTCGGAGCCGGTTTTTGAACCGTCACTGCGGCTCTTTTGATCACACGCAGCGCCAGCCAGGTTGCGACTGCGCCAAAGATGAGACCGCCCGCCGCCTGCCCGATCAGGATGCCGGAAGCGCCCAGGAAATAGCCGCCCAGCAGCACAAACGGGATCGTGCCAAGCGTGTGGCGGCCCCAGTTGATCCAGGTGGAATAGAATGGGTGGCCGAGATTGTTGAAGGCGGAATTTGACACGAATATCAGGCCGTTGAAGAAGAACGCCAGGGCCAGCGGGCCGCAAAACAGGAAGATCAGTTGCCGGCTTAGGCCCTGCGCCTGAAACAGCGCTGCAATCGGGCCGCGCAGGAAAAACAACAGTGCGGACATGAGAATCACGATGGTGGCGGTGAACAGAATCCCGTCGCGAAACGCCCCCATAACCCGGTCCTGTTTCTGCGCTCCGTAATTTTGGCCGATGATCGGGCCGATAGCACCTGAGAGCGCGAAAATGACCCCGAAAGCCACAGGAGCGATGCGGGCGATTATTGCCATGCCCGACACCGCATCTTCACCGTAGGCGGCCATAGACCGGGTGACATAGGCCTGGCCGATGGGCGCTGCCAGTTGGGTCAGAATGGCGGGGAAGGCGATGGTCAGGACCGGGCTGAAATCACGCATCAGCGCTGCTGGTTTGGGAATATGAAGGCCGCCGTAGTAGCGGATGACCGGGTACAGGGCCGCCAGGCCAATGGCGATGCGCGCCGCGACGCTGGCCAGTGCGGCGCCGGTAAGATCCAAACCAAGGCCAAAGATCAAGATCGGATCCAGTATCGCATTCACCACACCGCCGATCACGGTTGCCATCATCGCGCGGCCCGCGTCGCCATGGGCGCGCAGGATGGCACTACCGACCATGCCGGTCACCAGCAACGGCAGGCTGGGGATGATGATCGACAGATACAGCACCGACAGATCCAGCGTTTCGCCGTTGGCCCCCATGAGGGCGGCGAGATACGGCAGGTTGAGCCAGACGATCATCGCAAAAATCGAGCTAAAAATGACGCCAAAGACCAACGTGTTTGTGGCCCGCTGCCGGGCCAGATGCTCATCGCCTTCGCCAAGCGCGCGGGCCACCAGAGCGCCGGCGGCAATCGCCATGCCGATCCCGAACGACGAGGTGAAAAACAAGATCGCGCCGGCATAACCCACGGCCGCCGCCAGTTCGGCCTTGCCCAGCATCGAAATGAAAATCATGTCGACAAGATCGACAACGAATATCGCCATCAAGCCAACCGATGCGGTCAGCGACATCACCGTGATGTGGCGCAGCAGACTGCCCTCCAGAAATTTTGCCTGAGCTTGGACCATAGTGGCGACCTACAGTTTCGGTTTATTTTGCAGGAGCGCCATGACATCAGCCATTTCCGGGCCGCGCTGTCTGCCTGTCACCGCCAGGCGCAGCGGCATGAACAGCGCGCGGCCCTTGCGCCCGGTCTGTTCCTTGACCGCAGCCGTCCACAGCCCCCAAGTTGCTGAATCGTAGGGCACATCTGGCAATATGGCGAACGCCTGGGCGACAAATTCACGATCATCGTCGGCAATGATCGGCTGTGCACCATCTTTGAACAGCGCCCACCAAGCGGCGATATCCCCTAGAACCGTGATATTTTCACGCACAACTTCCCAGAACCTCGACGCCAGATCACCGGGCACGCCCACAGCGGCAACCTGTTCGGCAACGGCTTCAATCGGCAGGCCGTGCAAGTGCCGGGCGGTCAGCGGAAACAGGTCAGCGGCGTCAAATTTCGTCGGCGCCGAACCAAACCGCGAGAGATCAAAGCCCGCGACCAGTTCATCCACCGACGCGCGCAGTTCAACCGGGTCGGACGAGCCGAGACGCGCCATCAGTGACAACATCGCCATCGCCTCGACACCGCGGGCGCGCAGATCGCGCAGCGCCAGCGTGCCAAGCCGTTTTGACAGCGCTTCGCCTTGCGGGCCGGTCAGCAGCGAGTGGTGGGCAAATTCAGGCACCGCGCCGCCAAGTGCGGTGATAATCTGGATCTGCGTGGCGGTGTTGGTGACATGGTCAGAGCCGCGCACAACATGAGTGATCTCATAGTCGATATCGTCACACACCGAGGCCAGCGTATATAAGAACTGCCCGTCGGCGCGGATCAGAACCGGGTCCGACACGCTGGCCGCATCAAGCGAAAGATCGGCGAGAATGCCATCGCGCCATTCGATCCGCTGATGATCAAGCTTGAAGCGCCAGTGCCCGGCACCCCTCTGGTCGCGCAGCGCGTCCTTTTTGGCGGCCGACAGGGACAGCGCGGCGCGGTCGTAGACCGGTGGCTTGCCCATGTTGAGCAGTTTCTTGCGCTGCAGATCAAGCTCGGTCGGGGTTTCAAAACATTCATACAGGCGGCCCTTGCCGCGCAGGTCCTGGGCCGCGGCCTCATAACGGTCAAGCCGCCCCGACTGGCGTTCAACCCGGTCCCATGTCAGACCCAGCCATTGCAGATCGGCCATGATCGCGTCAGCATATTCAGATTTGGAGCGCCCGGGGTCGGTGTCATCCAGCCGCAATATGAACTGCCCGCCCGCCTGGCGCGCGATCAGGTAATTGAAAAGGGCCGTGCGCAAGTTGCCGATATGCAGATATCCGGTTGGCGATGGTGCAAAACGGGTGACGGTCATGGCGTGGCTCCCAAGAGAAGCGTCGTTTTTCACAGTGGTGGGGTTTTGTCCATATTAAGCCTGCCAATCAGCCTTGCATGCAGTGAAGGTGGATCGACTTTTCGCAGAAATATTGTGCCTTCGGCGAGGATATTTGAAACATTTGGGATTAGGTGTCAGCCCGGATCGCGCCAGCGGTTCACAATTGGATAACGGCGGTCGAGCCAGAAGCTGCGCATCGTTAGCCGGGTGCCGGGGGCGGACTGGAAGCGTTTGAATTCGGATATGTAAATCAGCTGCTCGACCTTTTGCACCATCTCGCGCGCATACCCCAAAGCCACCACGTCCTGGACCGAGGCTTCGTTGTCGATCAGTTCGGTCAGAATCTCATCCAGAACCTCATAGGGCGGCAGGCTGTCATCGTCGCGCTGGTCTTCGCGCAGCTCTGCTGTCGGCGGTTTTTCGATCACCCGGGGCGGAATAATCTCGCCCGCCGGGCCCATCATCCAGGCCCGGTGATTGGCGTTGCGCCAGCGGCAGGTCTGAAAACCGCGGGATTTGTAAAGGTCTTTGATCGGATTGTAGCCACCGGCCATGTCGCCGTAGATTGTGGCGTAGCCGACCGCGAGCTCGGATTTGTTGCCGGTGCTCAGCAGCATTTCGCCAAATTTGTTGGACAGGGCCATCAGCAACAGCCCGCGCAGCCGGGACTGGATGTTTTCTTCGGTAAGATCTGGCTTATGGCCATCAAAAAGCGGTGCAAGCGTATTGGTGACCGCTTGCCGGACCTGGTTGACCGGGACTGTCTGGTAATGGCAACCCAGGTTTTTAGCCACTTTTTCAGCGTCCTCAAACGAGCGGTGCGAGGTGAACTGCGAGGGCATCATCACGCAGCGCACGTTGTCTGCGCCGAGCGCGTCAACCGCGATTGCGGCGACAATCGCCGAATCGACGCCGCCCGACAGCCCCAGAAGCGCGCTCGTGAATCCGGATTTGCGCAGATAATCGCGCAGGCCTTCGACCATGCAGCGGTAATCTTGCTCCCATTCATCCGGCAATTTGGCCAGCGCGCCGATCTGGGCGCGCCAGCCGTCGGCGCTGCGAATGAAATCGATCTGGGTGATAACCTCGTCAAATGGCGGCAATTGCAGCGCCAGTTCGCCGCCCGGGTTCAGCACAAAGCTGGCACCGTCAAAGACCTGATCGTCCTGGCCGCCAACCATATTGAGATATACCACTGGCAGGCCGGTCTCGACACTGCGGGCGACCATTTGATTGATCCGGTCCGCCATCTTGTTGCGGTAATAGGGCGAGCCATTCGGGACCAGCAAAAACTCGGCCCCGGTTTCCGCCAGGGTCTCGGCAACGTCTTCAAACCAGGCGTCTTCGCAGATCGGGCTGCCGATACGGGTGCCTGACACGCTGTAGGGGCCGCCAAGCGGTCCGGCGTCAAATATGCGGACCTCGTCAAAAACAGTTTCATTTGGCAGATGGTGCTTGAGCGAGCGGGACAAGGTGTGCCCGCCTTTCAGCACGTAATAGGCGTTATAGAGCTTGCCGTTTTCACGATACGGACCGCCGATTGCCAGCGCCGGACCATCGGCGCAGTCTTTCGCCAAAGCGTTCAACTGGGCCATAGCAGCCTTGGCGAATGCAGGTTTGGTCACCAGATCCTGGGTGTTGTAGCCGGTAATGAACATCTCGGTCAGCGCTACCAGGTCAGCGCCCGCGTCACGGCCCGCCTGCCACGCCGCGCGCGCCTTGGCGGCGTTCCCGGCCAGGTCGCCCACAGTGGGGTTCAGTTGCGCAAGCGTCAGGCGAAATTTGTCTGGCATCGGTTCAAACGTCACTCTTTGGGCCGAGTCTTATCAGACTTGCCGCCAGTGAAAAGTCACGGTGCGCCAAAAAGCGTTGTCAGTTCCGGGCGGCTGAATTAGGTTCGTCATGCATCCGATCTTTGATCAAGTTGTCTGAATATGGGGGTAGACGTGCAGAATATTTTGGGTGGCGCCAGAGCGCTTGCAGCGGGACTTGCCGCACTGTTGTTTTTGCATGGGCCGGTAAGTGCGCAGCAAAGCGATGACGTCATCACCAAGCAATATGAAGATGGCGGTATCTACGAAGGAACTTTCAAGGACGGCAAGCAAGACGGCACCGGCACCTATCGGCTGCCCAATGGCTATGAATACACCGGCGACTGGGTGGCCGGAGAGATACTGGGCCAAGGTGTCGCACAGTTCCCGAACGGATCGGTTTATGAAGGGTCGTTTGCCAAGGGCAAGCCCGAGGGTTTCGGCAAGATCACATTCGCCGATGGCGGCACCTATGAGGGCGACTGGCTGGACGGCAAGATCAACGGCTCGGGTGTTGCCACATATTCAAATGGCGTGATCTACGAGGGTGGTTTCAAAGAGGCGCGATACCACGGGCAGGGCCGGATGGAGAGCCCGAACGGTTATGTCTACGAGGGCGCCTGGGTTGAGGGTGTCAAGGAAGGCCGTGGGCGGATCACCTATCCCGACGGGGCGGTCTACCAGGGCGGGCTGCACGAAGGCAAACGCGATGGCGCCGGGACATTGACGATGCCGGACGGGTTGATCTTTGTTGGCCAGTGGAAGGCCGGCGAGATCAATGGCACCGGCACGCTGACGCAACCGAACGGAGACGTTTACGAAGGTGACCTTGTTAACGGCGAGCGCAGCGGCAGCGGACGCGTAACCTATGCCAATGGCGATACCTATGCCGGTCAGTTTCAGGCTGACAAACGCCACGGCACCGGGACATTCACCGGCACCGACGGCTATAAATACGTCGGCGACTGGATCGCCGGGCGGATCGAAGGTGTCGGCACAGTCACCTATCCGGATGGCTCGGTCTATGACGGCGATTTCCGCGATGATCTGGCCGACGGGACCGGCAAAATCGTTTACCCAGATGGAAATTCTTATGAAGGCGAGTGGAAGGCCGGGGTCATCGACGGGCAAGGTATTGCGCGTTATTCCAACGGGCTGGTCTATGAGGGCGAATTCCGCAACGCCAAGAACCACGGTCAGGGCACGATGACCGACAGCGAAGGATATTCCTATGTCGGCGAATGGCGCGACGGGCAACGGCATGGCCAGGGCCGCGCGACCTATTTCGACGGCACCGTGTATTCGGGAACATTCGTGAACGGCCAGCGCGAAGGCAAGGGCACAATTACCATGCCGGACGGCTTTACTTATACCGGTGACTGGAAAGCCGGAGAGATCGAGGGCCAGGGCGTGGCCACTTATGCGAACGGCGCGGTTTACGAGGGCACGTTCAGGGCCGGAAAACGCGAGGGCGCCGGTACCATCCGCTATGCCACCGGCCAGGAAGCCAGCGGCAATTGGAACAACGGCGTGTTGGACGAGCAATCCGATGGCGCGGCTTCGGAATAGCTGCCGGGTTGAATTTGCCGGAACGCGGCGAAATTGCGGGTTTGCATTTTGCCTTGCACGGCTTATATTCCGTTACCATGACGAAAGCGGCATCCATATTGTCCAACGGGCCAGCCCTGGCTGACTTGCCGCTTTGTGCTCTGCTTCTTAGCCGCCTCTGAGCGTGCCTTTGGCGCGACCGCTCGGTAGGTGAACAGCGTCAGACTTTTAGCTAAGATTAAAAAGCGAGACATTCAGATGACCAAGACAAGTGAACAAGATCGCGTTGTGATCTTTGACACGACGCTGCGCGACGGCGAGCAGAGCCCGGGCGCCACGATGACCCATGATGAAAAGATCGAGATCGCCGGTCTGTTGGACGAAATGGGCGTCGATATTATTGAGGCCGGGTTTCCGATCGCCAGTGAGGGCGATTTTGACGCGGTCTCGGATATTTCAAAACTGTCAAATAATGCCGTGATTTGCGGACTGGCGCGGGCGACGTACAAAGATATTGACCGCTGTTGGGAGGCGGTGAAACATGCGAAACGGCCGCGCATCCATACATTCATTGGCACCTCGCCATTGCACCGCGACATTCCCGGCCTTTCCAAAGACGAGATGGCGGTGCGGATCCATGACACCGTGACCCATGCGCGCAACCTTTGCGACAATGTGCAGTGGTCGCCGATGGACGCAACCCGCACCGAGGAAGACTATTTGCTTCGGGTGGTCGAGATCGCGATCAAGGCCGGAGCCACGACGATCAATATCCCCGACACGGTTGGCTATACGGCGCCGCGCGAAAGTGCGGAGCTGATACGAATGCTGATTGCGCGCGTGCCGAGGGCGGATGAAGTGGTCTTTGCCACCCATTGCCACAACGATCTGGGCATGGCGACGGCCAACGCGCTGGCCGCGGTCGAGGGTGGCGCGCGTCAGATCGAGTGCACCATCAACGGGCTGGGGGAGCGCGCCGGAAACACCGCGCTGGAAGAGGTGGTGATGGCGCTGAAAGTGCGCAACGACATCATGCCCTATCGCACCGGTATCGACGCGACCAGGATCATGAATATCAGCCGCCGGGTGGCGACGATATCCGGATTTGCGGTGCAGTATAACAAGGCGATCGTCGGCAAGAACGCCTTTGCCCATGAAAGCGGTATCCATCAGGACGGCATGCTGAAAAACGCCGAAACATTTGAGATCATGCGCCCGGAGCATATCGGGCTGGCGGAAACCAGTCTGGTGATGGGCAAGCATTCAGGGCGGGCGGCGTTGCGCGCCAAGCTGAAAGATCTGGGCTATGAGCTGGGGGACAACCAGCTCAAGGACGTGTTCGTACGGTTCAAAGCGCTGGCCGATCGCAAGAAAGAGGTCTTTGACGACGATCTGGTCACCTTGATGCGCGACAGTTCGACGGCTGCGGCACACGACAGTCTGCAGGTGAAATACCTGCGGGTGATTTGCGGCACCGATGGCCCGCAAACGGCCGATCTTATTCTGTCCATCGACGGTCAGGACAGGCACGTCACTGCGCAGGGCGACGGGCCGGTCGATGCGACGTTCAACGCGGTAAACGAGCTTTTCCGGCATAACGCCCGCCTGCAGCTTTATCAGGTGCATGCGGTGACCGAGGGCACCGACGCGCAGGCCACGGTGAGCGTGCGTCTGGAAGAACATGGCAGGATCGTAACTGGACAGGCCGCGGATACCGACACGGTGGTGGCTTCGGCCAAGGCCTATGTGACCGCTCTGAACAAGCTCTTGGTCAGGCGGACGAAATCCGCGCCGGATGCGGACGTAAAGTTGATGTCGTACAAGGAAGTGTCGTAGCACATTGAAATGAGGCCAATGCTGGGACCGTGCCATTTGGCCGGTAATGGCTCGGTAATGTTCGGCGAGAATATGCTGCACCGGCTCTTGACGGAGTGGGCATTGATTTGTCGTTAGGCATATTTCGCAACGTCTTGAATGGTGCGTTTTCGCGCACCAATTTCCGCTCGGAATTGACGACCAATTATTGTTATTTATAGCAATTTTCGAATATTTAGTTGGGCGGTGCAAATCACAAAGTTCAATAAACATTGAATATATGATTTGCTAAATATCACAAATCCAACAAGTTTGTATTCGCTACCCACGTGATGAGTCAGCAAATTCGTGTCGATTGATTGGGTTGGGACTTTCGCCCGCACCAATGCTTGCCTATAAGATCAAAAGGCCCGTGGCTGACAGTCTCGCGGGCCTTTTGGAATGCAGTCAACGGGAAGTCCGCACTATGGCAGGATTGTTTGGTTTATTTTCATCCGACATGGCGATCGACCTTGGGACGGCCAACACCCTGGTTTACGTCAAGGGCAAGGGCATTGTCCTGAACGAACCATCAGTTGTGGCCTATCATGCCAAAGATGGAGTCAAGCAGGTTCTGGCTGTGGGCGAGGATGCCAAGTTGATGCTCGGGCGCACGCCCAGTTCGATCGAGGCGATCCGGCCGATGCGCGAAGGAGTGATCGCGGATTTTGATGTTGCCGAAGAAATGATCAAGCATTTCATCCGCAAGGTTCACCCGCGCACGACATTTTCCAAGCCAAAGATCATTGTTTGCGTTCCGCAGGGGGCGACGCCGGTGGAGAAACGCGCTATTCGCCAGTCGGTTCTGTCGGCCGGAGCGCGGCGTGCCGGATTGATTGCGGAACCGATTGCGGCGGCGATCGGCGCCGGGATGCCGATCACTGATCCGACCGGCAACATGGTCGTTGATGTCGGTGGCGGCACCACCGAAGTCGCGGTGCTGTCGCTTGGCGACATCGTTTACGCGCGCTCGATCCGCATTGGCGGCGACCGGATGGACGAAGCGATCATTAACTATCTTCGGCGGCAACAGAACCTGTTGGTCGGGGAAAGCACGTCCGAGCGGATCAAAACTTCGATCGGGACTGCGCGAATGCCTGATGACGGGCGCGGTGCGTCGATGCAGATCAGGGGCCGCGATCTGCTGAACGGGGTGCCCAAGGAAACCGAGATCAATCAAGCCCAGATTGCTGAAGCTCTGGCCGAACCGGTGCAGCAAATATGCGAAGCTGTAATGATTGCGTTGGAAGCGACACCACCCGATCTGGCAGCAGACATCGTCGACCGCGGGGTGATGCTGACTGGCGGCGGTGCCCTGCTCGGCGATCTGGACCTGGCGTTGCGAGAACAGACCGGCCTGGCCATTTCGGTCGCTGATGAATCAATGAGTTGCGTGGCGCTTGGAACCGGCAAGGCGCTGGAGTATGAAAAACAACTGCGTCATGTGATAGATTACGCCAGCTAGTACGACCGGCCACTGCCGGTCCTCGGGGACGCCGTGGCAAGAGATCGAAATTCCAGCGAATACTATGTCCGCCCGATCCGGCGTATTCTGGTCGGCGGTCTGGTGTTGTTTCTGTTCGCGCTGTTTCTGCTGTGGCGGATCGACAGCCCGCGGGTCGAGCGCTATCGCGCAGCACTGGTGGACCGGGTAGTTCCGTCATTTGCCTGGGCCTTGGTGCCGGTGACCAAACTTGCCGGGATGGTGGAGGATTTTCAGTCTTACAGCAAAATATATGAGCAAAACCAAGAGCTTCGGCGAGAGCTGCAGCAAATGAAGGCCTGGAAAGAGGCGGCACTGCAACTGGAACAGAAAAACGCCAAGCTGCTGGACCTGAATAACGTCCGGTTAGATCCAAAGTTGAGTCATGTTACCGGCGTGGTGCTGGCCGACAGCGGCTCGCCGTTTCGCCAGTCGGTGCTGCTTAATGTCGGCGAGCGTGACGGAATTGTCGATGGCTGGGCCACCACCGACGGCCTGGGGCTGGTTGGGCGGATCGCCGGTGTTGGCCGAAACTCTTCGCGGGTGATCCTGCTGACCGATTCCAACAGCCGAATTCCGGTGATGATCCAGCCGTCGGGACAAAACGCTCTTTTGACCGGTGACAACACCGGCGCGCCGCCGCTTGAATTTCTGGAAAGCCCGGAATTGGTGCGACCCGGCGACCGTGTGGTTTCGAGCGGTGACGGCGGCGTTTTTCCGCCAGATTTGCTGGTCGGGCATGTGGCATTGGGTACCGATCAACGGCTTCGGGTTCGTTTGTCTGCCGATTATGGGAGGCTCGAGTTTTTGCGCGTTCTGCGCAGTCAGGCGACTGAAGGGGTTGCAGATACCGGCCGCTTGCTGACCCGGACCGGGCCGGTAATACCCGCACAAAATATTAATTCTGAGAGTGACGGCGGTGGCTGATGATTGACCCGCTCACCATCCGCCGGTTGACGTATTGGGCCATTTTCGTGGCGATATCTGCGATCGTCATATTTTTGCGCATATTGCCGCTGGACATCACGCCGGGCGGATGGCCGGGGCCGGACTGGACAGTTGCGATTGCGTTTGCCTGGGTGCTGCGGCGTCCTGATTATGTGCCGGTTCTGATTTTTGCGGCCATTTTGCTGCTGAATGATATGATATTTTTGCGGGCACCCGGGCTGTGGGCCGGGCTGAGCATTCTCGGATTTGAATTCTTGCGCAGCCGGACCCAGATCACGCGAGAGATGCCGTTCATGTTTGAATGGGCCATGGTAACGGCCGTTCTGCTGGCGATTGTTCTGGCAAATCGTCTGGTGCTTGCGATATTTGTCGTGGGGCAACCGAGCCTGCGCATGGATGCGCTGCTTATCGTCGCAACGAGCGCCGCTTATCCGATGATCGTAATCGTTTCGGCGCTGATCCTGGGCATGCAAAAGCTTGCACCGGGCTCGGTGGATAGTTTAGGGCACCCGTTATGATCATCGCGCCCAAGGACAATGAAGCCAGCGCGCGGATCATTTCGCGCCGGGCAATATTGCTGGGCAGCGGGCAGTTGGTCTTTGTCGGCGTGCTGGGTCTGCGGATGCGATTTATGCAAGTCGAGCAGGCCGATCGATTTCGGCTGCTGGCAGAGGAAAATCGCGTCAATATCCGCCTGATCGCGCCTGCCCGCGGGTTGATCTACGACCGGAATGGCGAAGTGATCGCGGAAAACGAACAGAACTACCGGATCGTCATCGTGCGCGAAGACGCCGGCGACATTGATGCCGCCATCGCGCGGCTGGCACGGCTTGTAGAGCTTGACCCTATTGATCTGGAACGCGCTGCAAAAGAGCTGAAACGCCTTAGCCCGTTCGTGCCGGTCGCGATTGCGGACCGTCTGGAATGGCAGGATCTGGCCGAGGTTGCCGTCAACGCGCCGGCGCTGCCCGGTGTCACGCCTGAAGTCGGGCTGTCGCGGCATTATCCGTTGGGTCCGGATTTTGCCCATTTGGTCGGGTATGTTGGCCCGGTCAGCGATTTTGATCTTGGCAAGCTGGATGATCCCGATCCGCTGTTGCAGATCCCGAATTTTCAGATCGGCAAGATCGGCGTTGAGACCAAACTGGAAAGCGCGCTTCGCGGCCGTGCCGGGACGTTGCGGATCGAGATCAACGCGGCCGGCAGAATCATGCGCGAACTGGACCGGCAGGAAGGGATCGCAGGTGAAAACCTGCAACTGACCGTCGACGCGGGGTTGCAGAATTTTTTGCAGGCCAGGTTAGAAGGCGAAAGCGCGTCGGCGGTGGTCATGGACACGGTGACCGGGGATATTCTGGCGATCGGATCGACACCGTCGTTTGATCCTAACAAGTTTGTTCGCGGTATTTCAGTGGCCGATTACAGTGTCCTGACTGAGGATAACTATCGTCCGCTGGCCAACAAATCGGTTCAGGGATTATATCCGCCCGGATCAACCTTTAAGATGGTGACCGCATTGGCAGCTCTGCAAGCCGGGGTCATCACGCCGGATGAACGCGTTTTTTGCAACGGCTTCAAAACTCTCGTAAATCGCCGCTTTCACTGCTGGCGCCGCACCGGGCATGGCAGGGTAGCAATGCACGAGGGAATTTTTCAGTCCTGCGACGTGTTTTTTTACGAGGTCGCAGAACGGGTTGGTATCGACAATATCACCGAAATGGCCCGCAAGCTTGGGCTTGGAACGCGCCATGATCTGCCGATGTCCGCGGTGGCCGAGGGCTTGACCCCGACCAAGGCGTGGAAGCGAGAGCGGCGCGATGAGGGCTGGCTGGTTGGCGACACGCTGAATGCTGGCATAGGCCAAGGTTTTGTTCTTGCCTCGCCGTTGCAACTTGCGGTGATGGCGGCCCGGATTGCATCGGGGCGGCAAATCCGGCCGAGATTGATCAAGACGATCAACGGGGTTGAAACCGAACTGACACCCGCCGCGCCATTGGATATAGAGGAAAGTCACCTGAATATCGTTCGCGCCGGCATGATCGCGGTGTCAAATTTTCAGCGTGGCACGGCGTTTCGTTCGCGGATAGCCGAAAAACAATATCAATTGGCCGGCAAGACCGGCACCAGCCAGGTTCGCAACATTACCGTCGCTGAACGCGCCGCCGACGTGACCCGAAACGAAGATTTGCCGTGGGATCGTCGCGATCACGCGTTGTTTGTGGCGTACGCACCGCATGCCAGCCCGCGCATTGCTTGTTCGGTGGTTGTAGAACATGGTGGCAGCGGCTCGCGCGCGGCGGCGCCGGTTGCGCGCGACATAGTGTTGCAAGCGCTATACGGCGGATTGCCACCGTTGACGGCGTATCCGTCCAGCCAGCGCGGCACGATCCAGCAAATGCGCGAAAACCTGAACCTGCGAGACACCAGCGGCGGCACCGAAAGACAGATACGAACATGAGTTATCTTGAGTACCGGGTGCAGACGGTCCCAAGCGGATTGCGCAAGGTTCTGTTCCTGAACTGGCCGCTGATCCTGCTTTTGACCGCCGTCGCGTGCATTGGCTTTGTGATGCTTTATTCGGTTGCCGGTGGCTCGTTCAGTCCTTGGGCCGAGCCACAGATGAAACGCTTTGCCCTTGGAATGGTGCTGATGCTGGCGGTGGCAATGGTGCCGATCTGGTTTTGGCGAAACATGGCAGGGCTGGCCTTTGGGGCGTCGATATTCTTGCTTTTGCTGGTAGAATTTGTCGGTGTGAGCGGGATGGGCGCGCAGCGTTGGATCGACTTGGGTTTCATGCGTCTGCAGCCATCCGAGTTGTCAAAGTTGACACTGGTGATGATCCTGGCCGCATACTACGACTGGCTGCCGGTCGAAAAAACCTCGCGCCCGCAATGGATGATTATCCCGTTGTTGCTGATTGTGGTTCCGACATTTCTGGTGCTGCGCCAGCCTGACCTGGGCACCGCCATTTTGATGACGGTCGGCGGTGGGCTGATGATGTTTCTGGCCGGCGTGCATGTGCTGTATTTCGCCGCCGTGATCGCGCTTGGGGGCGGGATGGTCTATGTGGTATTTGCCTCTCGTGACACGTCATGGCAATTGCTGGCCGACTATCAATATCGCCGGATCGATACGTTCATCGACCCCGCCAATGACCCGCTTGGCGCGGGCTACCACATTACCCAGTCAAAGATTGCGCTTGGCTCGGGTGGCTGGACCGGGCGCGGGTTCATGCAGGGCACCCAAAGCCGGTTGAATTTTCTGCCCGAAAAACATACCGATTTCATCTTTACCACGCTGGCTGAAGAGTTTGGATTTGTCGGTGCGTTTTCGCTTTTGACACTTTACGCGTTGATTGTTTTCTTCTGCGTGATCTCGGCGCTCAAGAACAAAGACCGATTTGGCTCCTTGATTACGCTTGGCGTTGCGACCACGTTTTTTCTGTTCTTCGCGGTGAATATGTCGATGGTGATGGGGCTGGCGCCGGTGGTCGGTGTGCCGCTGCCGTTTGTGTCCTGGGGAGGATCGGCGATGCTGGTCTTGCTTGTGGCATTTGGGCTGGCGCAAAGTGCGCATGTGCATCGGCCACGCGGCAAACGATGACGATCAGGGTATTGTTTGCTGACGAACCGGCAATGTGGGAATTCTATCGCGCTTCGTTGCAGGCCGCATTTCTAGAGGCCGGGTTATCAGTCGAATTGGCGACTGAATTTGCTGCGGAAGATGTCGATTACATCGTTCTCGCCCCGGCCGGGCTGATTACTGATTTCTCTGGCTTTACCCGGCTCAGGGCGGTGCTCAGCCTTTGGGCGGGCGTCGAAAGCATTGTCGGCAACGCGACGCTGACAGCGCCGATTACCCGAATGGTCGAGGATGACATGACCGATAGCATGGTCGAGTGGGTCACCGGCCATGTGTTGCGCCACCATTTGGGCATAGACGCCAATATCGCCGCCCAGGATGGCAGCTGGAACCAAACAGTCCCGCCACTTGCACAAGGCCGGAACGTCGGATTGCTGGGACTGGGGGCGCTTGGCAAAGCCTGTGCGCAGACGCTCGCGGCCTTGAATTTCCAGGTATCCGGCTGGAGCAGGTCGGCCAAGCAGATCGACAAGGTTGCCTGTTATTGGGGCAATGAAGGACTGAAGCAAGTACTGCAAATCTCTGAAATTCTGGTGCTTTTGTTGCCAAACACGCGGTTCACCGATGATATTATGAACGCGGATCGTCTGGCCTTGATGCCAAAGGGTGCGATCATCATGAACCCCGGACGCGGATCGCTGATTGACGACGACGCGCTGTTGCAAGCACTCGACAGCGGCCAGATCGCCCACGCGACGCTGGACGTCTTCAGAACCGAACCATTGCCACCGGCGCATCCGTTTTGGGCGCACCCTGGGGTAACTGTGACGCCGCATATCGCCGCCCAGACGCGGGCAGAAACATCTGCGCGTGTGATTGCCGAAAATATTCGCCGCAACGAAGCGGGCGAGCCGATGAAATTCCTTGTTGACCGGGCGGCGGGTTATTAACGTGCTCATCATTGCCACGAAGTATTAGCGCAGCCGCCGCGGTTTTTCCGGGTCTGTGCCGCGCGCGGCACAGCCAGGTCAGATCAATCAACCAAAACCTCGCGCACCCGCGCCCGAAGTTCCGGCAACAAGTCTGACTCGAACCAAGGGTTGCGTTTCAGCCAGCCGGTGTTGCGCCAGGATGGGTGCGGCAGCGGATAGACACGCGGAGCATGGTCGCGCCATCGCGTGACGGTGTCTGTCACCGAGCCCGGGCGAGACAGGTGCCATTTCTGCGCGTATCCGCCCACCAGGATGGTTAATGGGATATCACCGAGCAACTGGAACAGACGAGTGCGCCAGGTCTTGGCGCATATCGGCGGTGGCGGCAGGTCTGCGCCCTTCGCGTTATAGCCGGGGAAACAAAATGCCATCGGCACGATAGAAATGTGTTTTCGGTCATAAAACGCGTCCTTGGTAAGGCCCAGCCAGTCGCGCAGCCGGTCACCGGACGGGTCCGCGAATGGGCGCCCGGAGTCATGCACGCGGATTCCGGGCGCTTGCCCGGCAATCACAATCCGCGCGTCCTGGCCAAACCAGACAACCGGTCGCGGCGTGTGGCCAGTGGCGCTCGCGGCAAAACGAGCACGGCAAATCTGGCAGGCGGTGATCTCTGCCTTTAGCTGATCAAGTTTTTCTCTCACCGGTCCGGCGTAACTTTGTTTTGAAATGTGTGCAATTTGTGAATTGACTAATTTCGATATTTCTAGCAATATCGAAATATGAAAAATCAATCCACCGAATCGCTTTCGATCCTGCAGGCTGCTGCGGCGTTTTCAGCGCTTGGGTCCGAGCAACGCCTATCGGTTCTGTGCGTGATCGTTCGGGCCGGGCCGGACGGCCTGCGTATCGGCGAGTTGGGAGAGCGCAGCGGCGTGACCGGGTCAACGCTGACCCATCATATGAAAATCCTTTCGCAAGCCGGATTGGTGGAACAGACACGGCAAGGACGGTCGATCATTTGCGTTGGTGCGGCATATGACGAAATGCAGGCGCTGTCGGATTTTCTGCTGTCGGAATGTTGCGCCGACAGTGCCAGCATCCATGAAGGCCACGATCATGGCTGATATCGGACATTCGCACGAAAGATCTGGCAGACCGGGTTTTCGCCCCGACATGGCGTGGGTTGCGATCGTTGCGTTGCCGCTGATTGTGGCGTTCTTTGATCTCGAACAGGGGCTGGCGACCATCAAGTTCGCAGGTCAGGCGCTTTCGAACACCGGTATTTTTATCGCTTTCGCCGTACTGGCCGTGGCCTATATGAAGGCAACCGGCTCCGAATCGCTGCTGGCGCGCGCATTCGAGGGCCGCGAGGTTCGGATGATCTTTATGGCCGCCGCCCTGGGCGGGCTTTCGCCGTTTTGTTCATGCGAAGTCATCCCGTTTATCGCCGCCCTGCTGGCCCTTGGTGCGCCGTTGTCGGCAGTGATGGCGTTTTGGCTTTCGTCGCCGCTGATGGACCCGGCGATGTTTCTGATCACCTCTGGCACGCTTGGCTTTGACTTTGCCATTGCCAAGACGATCGGGGCGGTGGGCATGGGCATCATGGGCGGTTTCATTGTGCGCAGTTTTGCCCAAGGTCCGGTCTTCGCCGATCCGCTTAAGAACGCGCCGGTTCAGGACGCCAGCGGCTGCGGCGCCGCCCCGTTTTCAGGCAATCCTGAGTGGGTCTTCTGGACCGATGCGAACCGCCGCAAGACGTTTGCAACCACGGTCGTGGACAACGCGCTGTTTCTGTGGAAATGTCTGCTTCTCTAATTGGGTGTTTAGGTCAAGCTCATTTTCCTTCTTTGTCTTGGGGTCTTGCCGCTCATCCGGGTCACGCTTCTCTTCGCAGTCTGGTTGATGCCGTGATGGCACCGCTGCATGCATGTGTCGGATTGGCCGTGGAGAGCCTTGCTTTGAGACGCGCTTCAAGTGGCGCAGCAGCCATTTTCGGCTTCATCCACAAACCTCGTCCGGTGAGGACGACCCCGTCAAGGTTAGGTGGGTTGGTTATTTGATCATGCTACGCCTCCCACCTTTTCCTGACGGAACTCTGTACCATCGATCCACATGCGGTGCAGCAGCACGGCCAGTTTGCGCGCGACTGCAACGACCGCGCGCCGTCGGCCCTTGGTGCGCATCAGCCGCATGCCCCAAGATTTTATCTGTGAGCCTGCCATTGTTCGTATAAGGAGCGCGTTAGCGGCGGCATAGAGCGTCGCGCGAACATCTCGGTCACCGGCTTTTGATATTCGGCCAGGGTTGTCTGTCTCGCCTGACTGGTATCGTCGGGGCGTCAGTCCAAAGTGTGCGGCAACTGTGCGAGAGCGTTTGAAGCGAGAGGGGTCATCGACGGCAGCCTTGAAGGTCAGCGCTGCAATCGGTCCTACCCCCGGGACGGTCATCATCCGCATGCAGACCTCATCGTGGCTCGCCGCGCGCTTGACCCGTCGATCCAGTTCCAGAAAGTGCTGATACAGGGCGAGACGTGCATCCAGCAGTGGGAGCATCGCGTGAGCAAGGACATCATCGATTTTGATCATTGGCCGGACAACGCCATCAAAGCTGCCATGCTTCACGCATTTAGGCAGGCGGATACCAAAGATCTTCAGCAGTCCGCGCACCTCATTGGCCAGATCAATCGTCTTGTTCAGCAGTGCTTTGCGGGTGCTTAACAGCGCGCGTTGACCATGGGCCTCCCGGCTCTTCATGTGGACCGCGCTGAACCAGCCGGTGCGCAAAACCTGGGCAATCCCATATGCGTCGTTCTTGTCCGTTTTGTTACGCATGGCGGAAAGCGCCGCGTTCACCTGACGTGCTTCCATACACACGACGTCAAAGCCTTCACTGGTCAGGCCAAAAAACAGGTGCTGGCTCATTGTTCCGGCCTCAAAGCCAACCCGTTCAATCGGGCGTGAGAAAGCACGCAAACACTCAGCGATATCAACGACTTCACAAGGCAACTCGCGCTCAAGAAGCACCTTTCCCCTGTTATCGACAATACACAGCGCGCACGACCGCAGCGATACGTCCAAACCGACAAAATATTCCATCATCTTCTCCCTTTTTCACAGCTATCCTGTGATCCTATCGGGAGCTCGACCTCAGAACAGAGGTAGCCCAATTACGCATGCTTTGAGCCTATATGGTCGAGGCGCTGATGTTGCGCTACATCCCGGCAGAGTTCGTTGCTAGCGCTTTGGGCGGTTCCGGACTGAAACCAATCCTTTTGGCGGCCGTTATTGGTGCGCCGGCCTATCTGAACGGCTACGCCGCGGTGCCGCTGGTTGATGCGCTGCTGGCGCAGGGCATGGCAAACAGTGCCGCGATGTCTTTTGTGATCGCTGGCGGGGTCAGTTGCATTCCGGCTGCCATTGCGGTTTGGGCGCTGGTCAAGCCGCGCGTCTTCTTTGCCTATCTGGGAATTGCCATGCTGGGCGCAGTGCTGGCCGGATTGGCCTGGGGCCTTTTTGCCTAATGCGTAAACAGCGTCCCGACTAGCGGTTGCCCCCTGAAAGAACATGACCTATCCCGTCCTGAACAGGATTGGCGGGAAGGCTTTTCATGTATCGGGTTTGGAACTTTGTCACCACCTACTCGCTGCTATTGATTGCAGGTGCGTTGATCGCGCTGGTTTGGGCGAATGTCGATGCGCAAAGCTACCATGATTTCGTCGGTTTCATCGTCATCGACAATTCATTCATTGGCCACCTGCATGTAGATGAAGCCGGCCACACGAGCCGAATTCTTGACCTGGAATTTCTGATCAACAACCTGCTGATGGCGTTTTTCTTTGCGATTGCGGCCAAAGAAGTCTGGGAGGCAATGATTCTGAAAAACGGAGCACTGCGCGGGAGCAAGGCGGCCACGCCGCTTTTCGCCACCGCAGGCGGGATGTTCGGCCCGATTGCCGTCTATCTTGGCCTGGCGGCATTTTTGGGCTCGGATGTCTATGACGCGGTGGCGCGAGGCTGGGCGATTCCGACCGCAACTGATATTGCCTTTTCCTATCTGGTCGGGCGGATCGTATTTGGCGCCGGTCATCCGGCGGTTCGGTTCCTGTTGCTTTTGGCGATAGCCGACGATGCCGCCGGTCTGATAATAATCGCCGTATTCTACCCGTCAGGCGAACTGGCATTGCAGTGGTTGTTGTTGTCGGTCGGCGCGACCGTGGCAATCTTCTTTGTCTTCAACTGGCTGCCAATATATTTGGACCGCGGCGATCAGCTGCGCCCGCGTTCGACCTGGATGCGCGAAAAACTGACGTTTTGGCCGTATCTGGGTGCTGGCGTGCTAAGTTGGTACGGATTTCAGGAAAGCGGCCTGCACGCGGCGCTTGGGCTGTTGCCGGTGGTTCCGATAATCCCGCACGCAGACCGTGCATTTGGGATATTTTCAGAAGCGGAGATATATCTTACCGACCTGTTGAACCACATTGAGCATCTGCTGAAATACCCGGTGGAAATTATCCTGTTTTTCTTTGGCCTGCTGAACGCCGGTGTCGAGTTCTCGTCGATCGGATCGCCAACCTGGCTGGTCCTGGCTGGACTTTTGGTCGGCAAGCCGGCCGGGATTTTGATTTTTGGCTGGATTGCGGCGCATCCGCTGCGCCTGGGTCTGCCGGCCGGTATGCGCACGATCGATCTGTTCGTTGTCGGCTGCATCGCGGCCATCGGGTTTACAGTGTCGCTGTTTATCGCATCGGTTGCATTTGATGGCTCAACAATGCTGCGAGGCATCAATGTTCAGGACGCGGCGAAAATGGGTGCGCTGTTTAGTTTCGGTGCCGCAATGATCTCGCTGGTGGCGGGCAGGCTTTGCCGGGTGCAAAAACAAGCCGGCTGACGAGCCGCTTAAACACGTTGATAAGCAGCACCTTTGGGTCTTATCCGCCCGCGAATTGCCGGCTTAGCGCAAGTAGCGATTGAATAGCGTTGTGCTGACCCCGCATGTTCCCACATAATGGCACCGAAATGGCCAGCCATAGGCCATCGTTAACAAAGGCCTGATAGTGGCTTATGAGGCAATGTCTGGGCAAGGACGCTTGGATGCTCGAGTTCAATAACGTCAGCAAGTCCTTTTGGACAGGCACGCAGAGGAAGATCATCCTCGACCGCGCCTCGTTTCGTGTTGAACTGGGAAAGTCGCTTGGCATTCTGGCACCGAACGGCACCGGCAAAACCACAATCATCAACATGATGGCCGGGTTGGAAAAACCGGATGAGGGCAGCATCCGCAAGACCTGTAGCATTTCGTTTCCGCTTGGGTTCATGGGCGGGATGGTCAACAAACACACGGCGCGCGAAAACGCACGGTTTATTGCGCGCCTTTACGGGCTGGACCCGGACTATATGGAAGCGTTCACACGCTGGCTGACCGGCATCGAAGAATATTTCGACATGCCGGTTGGCACCTATAGTTCCGGCATGCGGTCGCGGTTCAGTCTGGCATTGTTGCTGGCGCTGGAATTTGACATCTATCTGATCGACGAGGGCATGCCCGCCACGACCGATGCCGACTTTAACCGCAAGGCCGGGTCGATCCTGCGCGAACGGCTGCAAAACGCCACCGTTATTATCGTGTCCCATCAGGCATCGACGCTGGAAAAATTCTGCAGATCGGCAGCGGTAATCCGGGACGGACAATTCCTGCAGTTCGACACGCTGGAAGAGGCAAAGGCAATCTATGACTACCAAACCTAAAGCAAAGAAGTTTCGCATTCGCCGCAGCGGGTCACTGGCAGACCCACTGAACGCGGCTCCGGCGTCCAAGGCAAAAAAATTCGATCCGGCCGAGGACATGCCTTTCGCCACCAGCGAAGACGGATTTGGGTCCGAGCCGTATCCGACCGCTGCGAAACCTGCGGACACAGGTACACCAAGCGTATCTGGCGAGATTGAAGCGATCAAAAAAGAGGGACTGACCGGGCGCCAGCTGCGCATGGCCCGCCGGGTCGCGCAAAAACACAAGCTTGCGCCGACATCCGATTATGACGCCATTCGTCTGCTTCGCCAAAAGGGTATCGACCCGCTGCAACGCTCAACAATGCTGGAACTTGTGGTGCCAGCGGACCAAACTGATGGTGCCGCATCAAGATTGCCCAAAACGATCAAAAAGGATCAATTGCCGTCAACCGAAGTCATGAGCGAGGGCAACCGGGCCCGCGAAATCTATCGTATCCAGCGCGACATTGCCAAACGCCGCCGCCGCAGAACCGTGCTTTTGTTCACCAGGCTTGCTTTTTTCGTGTTTCTGCCAACCTTGTTCGTGGGATTTTATTACTACAGCATTGCAACCCCGCTTTACGCCACCAAGTCTGAATTCCTGATTCAGCAGGCTGACAGTCAGGGCGGTGGCACCCTTGGCGGGCTGTTTTCGGGCACCGGTTTTGCGACGTCGCAGGACTCGATCACGGTGCAAAGTTATCTGCAATCGCGTGATGCGATGTTGCGCCTCGATCAGGATATTGGCTACAAAATCCACTTCACCCAGGATCACATAGACCCGCTGCTTCGCCTGGAGCCTGGTGGCACCAACGAGGCCGCATATCGGCTGTACAAGCGCATGGTCAAAATTGGCTACGATCCAACCGAAGGCATTGTGAAAATGGAAGTGATCGCCGCCGATCCGCAGGTCAGCGAACAATACTCTCGGGCGTTGATCGCTTATGCCGAAGAACAGGTTGACAATCTAACCCAACGGCTTCGCGGCGATCAGATGAGTGGGTCGCGCGAAAGTTTTGAAGACGCAGAGGAAAAGATGCTTTTGTCCCAAAACCTGGTGCTGGAACTGCAAGAACGGCTGGGTGTCATCGATCCTGTGTCCGAGACCAGCGCATTGATGGGGCAGATCACGAATTTCGAAACTCAGATCCGGGAAAAGGGGCTGCAACTTCAGCAACTTCTGGACAATTCCCGCCCAAATCAGGCGCGTGTCGATGGCGTGAGGGGCGATATCAGCAGGCTTGAAGCTCTGGTGGCCGAACTGCGCTCGCAATTGACCGAAAGCGGGACGGACTCAGCTTCGCTGGCGCGAATCAGCGGCGAGCTGCGGATGGCGGAAATCGATCTGGAAACGCGGCAAGCGATGATGCAACAGGCGCTGCAACAGCTTGAAACCGCCCGCATCGAGGCCAACCGCCAGGTGCGCTATCTGTCGCTGGGCGTCAGCCCGATCGCGCCGGATGAGGCAACCTATCCACGGGCATTTGAAAACACCTTGGTGGCATTTCTGATCTTCAGCGGGATTTACCTGATGGCGTCGCTCACGGCTTCGGTTTTGCGTGAACAGGTGTCTGCCTAGATGAAGACCGTCAATATTGGAAATCTGGCGGTCGGCAACGACCAGCCGCTCACCCTGATTGCCGGACCGTGCCAGCTGGAAAGTGCAGATCACGCGCAGATGATCGCCGGGCGCTTGCAAGAGACCTGCGACGCGGTGGGCGCGCAGTTTATCTTCAAGGGGTCGTTTGACAAAGCCAACCGCACTTCGCTTTCGGGCAAACGCGGTCTGGGCATCGACGCGGGTTTGAAAGTTCTGGCCGGGGTCAAGAACGCGCTGGCGCTGCCGGTGCTGACGGATGTGCATTCAGAGGATCAATGCGGCGCGGTGGCGCAAGTGGTCGATGTCTTGCAGATTCCTGCACTGCTGTGCAGACAGACGGATTTGCTGTTGGCAGCGGGCGCGACGGGTTCGGTAATCAATGTCAAAAAAGGCCAGTTTCTGGCGCCCTGGGACATTCCCAATATTATCACCAAGATCGAATCGACCGGAAATTTCGGTATCCTGCTGACCGAACGCGGCACTTCATTTGGCTACAATACATTGGTTGCCGACATGCGCAGCCTTCCCGAGATGGCGAAATCTGGCTACCCGGTGGTCATGGACGCAACCCACGCAGTCGCGCAACCGGGTGGCCTTGGCAGCGCCTCTGGCGGGCAACGTGAATTCGCGCCCGCTCTGGCGCGGGCAGCCGTGTCGATCGGCGTCGGTGCGGTGTTTATTGAAACTCACAACGATCCGGACAACGCCCCGTCGGACGGACCGAACATGATCCGCCTTGAAGACATGCCGAAGTTGTTGGAAACACTCATGGCGCTTGACAGAATTGCAAAATCTGACCCCATTCGAATTTGAGTTTCTGACCATCAAAGGACAGTTTTCTTGAGCAAGCCGCCGAAACCGTATCCCAGAATACCTGGGAATTCCTGCGCGATCCAATGATCGCGCCAACCGGGTTTCGGGAATATGACGCGCGTTGGAAATATCCTGAAGAGGTCAATCTGCCAGGCATCACAGCGCTTGGGCTTGGCCTTGGCACACAGATGCAGCAACGCGGAATTGCGCCAATCATCGCCGTTGCAAATGACTATCGGGATTATTCGCTGTCGATCAAGAACGCGTTGATCCTTGGGCTGATACAGGCCGGAATTCATGTGCGTGACATCGGCACTGCGTTGTCACCGATGGCCTATTTCAGCCAGTTCCACCTGGATGTGCCCGCAGTTGCGATGGTCACCGCCTCGCATAACCCAAATGGCTGGACCGGGGTGAAGATGGGCTTTGAACGTCCGCTGACCCACGGGCCGGACGATATGAACGAACTGCGTGACATCGTGCTTGGCGGGCATGGCGTGGCGCGGGATGGCGGCAAGTATGAGTTCGTTGACGGTGTGAGGCAGGCGTATCTTGACGATCTGGCGGGCGATTTCAAAATGACCCGCCCGCTCAAGGTGGTTTGCGCCACCGGTAGCGGCACGGCCTCGGCCTTTGCGCCGATACTGCTGAGGCGCATCGGTGTGCAGGTTGTGCCACTGCACACCCGCCTTGACTACACGTTCCCGCATTACAACCCGAACCCCGAGGCCGTGGAAATGTTGCACGACATGGCGGACGCGGTGCGCGCATCGGGCGCTGACCTAGCCCTTGGGTTTGATGGTGACGGCGACCGCTGCGGTGTCGTCGATGATACCGGCGAGGAGATTTTTGCCGACAAGGTTGGCGTCATCATGGCGCGCGACTGGGCAGCGCTTTATCAGGGGTCCACATTCGTGGCGGACGTGAAATCGACCGGGCTGTTTGCGTCGGATCCGGAACTGAAAAAACATGGGGCCAAAGTTGATTATTGGAAGACCGGGCACAGCCATATGAAGCGCCGGGTGCGTGATCTGGGCGCCTTGGCGGGATTTGAAAAGTCCGGGCACTACTTTTTGGCCGAACCGATCGGGCGCGGCTATGACTGCGCCATGCGGGTTGCGGTCGAATTGTGCAAGTTGCTGGATCGCCATCCTGACCAATCGATATCTGACCTGCGCCGCGCCCTGCCGACGACCTATTCAAGCCCGACCATGTCGCCCTATTGTGCGGATACCGAAAAATACTAGGTGTTGCAGCGCATCGTCGATCGGTTGATCGACCATCACGCCAACGGCAACACTTTTGCCGGGCGTGCGATCGAGCGAATCGTCACAGTAAACGGCGCCCGGGTTATCTTGGACAATGGCGGCTGGGGCCTGGTGCGCGCCTCGTCCAACACGCCAAATCTGGTTGTGGTCTGCGAAAGTCCTGAAAGCGAGGCCGAACTGCATCACATATTCGATGCGATTGACGGCTTTATTCGCACCGAGCCCCTGGTCGGCGAGTATGACCAGAAATTATGACCCCCGCGGGCTGTCGTTTGTGATCCGAGACGCCCGCAATAACTGACTGAGCTCCGCAATATATATGACGAAACGGGACTTGAAGGCTTCACTATGAGAGCGTAATTACCCGCTCACCGTTGGGGTGTAGCCAAGTGGTAAGGCAGCAGTTTTTGGTACTGTGTATCGTAGGTTCGAATCCTACCACCCCAGCCAGCACAAGTACGTCATTGTTATTAATGAATATTATTCGATATTAGCGCCAGATTTTTTGGACCTTCCGAAGGTATCTATCCACCCCAGACGGGCGCTGTGCGAGTGTTTCGGCAGATTCTGCCAAAAGTCTGGAAACCGCAGTTCGGCGGTAGCAGTTTGCGGTTCGTTATTATTGGGAAGATCGTGGTTTGAGAAAGGCCGAGCGGCGCTGACAGCCCGGCGGATCAGAGCGTCCTGAAGAGCTCGCGTTGTTCATTCCAAACAGGTGGTATCGAATGGGATTTCAGCCAATCAGAAGTCAGGCCAATTGGTTGCTTTCCTTCCCAGACATTCCGGATGACATCCGGTGCCAGGAAGGCCAATTCTACTAGGTGCTGGATCCGGCGTTTTGAGGCGCCTTCGGCCTCGGCAATCTCGCTGTAGGTTTTACCCGAACGGATCATTTGGAAAAAACGATGCGCCAGAGCGATGGCTCGAAACAGCGTCTCGTCACGAGGAGCGGCCGTATTTTCCAGGATCAGCTTTGTTTCAACACCGCGTTTGCGATGCTGAAATTCGGTGGTGATGTCGAGGAATTCTTCGTCCATTCGTTCTGGCTCGACCTGCAGTATTGCCGCAATGTGTTCAGGTGACAGAGCAATTTTCATTGCACCCGGAGCGATATCTACCCGACTGACTGTCAATTCCGGCGTAAAAAGGGGCCATTCGCCGGAGTAAAAGTGGGCCAGTTGAGGTGCCGCGCCTTGTTGGGTGTGCTCCCCATAAAGCTAACGCGTGACAAGGCGCATGTTGGCCAAAGGCCAACATCCATCAAGTTCAGATCGGGTTCAGGCTCTGGCGTTTCGGCTCTGTTTTAGCCGAAAGCTGTCGCCGTTCATCTCCAGTATATGGACGTGGTGGGTGAGGCGATCCAGGAGCGCACCGGTGAGGCGCTCGGATCCGAATATTTCGGTCCATTCGTCGAACGGCAGATTTGAGGTGATGATTATGGAGCCGCGTTCATAGCATTGGGAGATGACTTCGAAGAGCAGCTCAGCGCCGGTTTTGCTCAAGGGGACAAAGCCCAGCTCGTCAATGATCAGAAGGTTCTGGCTGACCAGTTGTTTCTGCAAGCGCTGCAGGCGGCGTTCGTCGACGGCCTCGATGAGTTCATGGACGAGAGCAGCG
Organism: Paracoccaceae bacterium; assembly: GCA_965237505.1. Lineage (GTDB taxonomy): Bacteria > Pseudomonadota > Alphaproteobacteria > Rhodobacterales > Rhodobacteraceae > NVTR01. The sequence continues at coordinate 1,079,487 of CBDEFR010000009.1, forward strand.
GCAGTGGTGAAGCGTACTTTCCTGCCCTTCTGGCAGGCCGCCAGACCCAATCCCAGGGCGATATGGGTTTTACCTGTGCCGCTTGGCCCCAATGCGATGATATTGGCGCGCCGGTCTATGAACTCACCGCGGGCCAGTTGCATGGTCAGGACCTTGTTCAGCGACGGGATGACCTTGAAGTTGAAGCTGTCCAGGCTTTTGGTCGCCGGGAACTTTGCGGCCTTGATCCTGCGCTCGATCATCCGGCGTTCGCGCTCGATCAGTTCCAACTCGCAAAGCCGCAGTAAATACTGGACGTGATCCTTCTTCTCAGCAGCGCATTGTTGCGCAAGTTTGGAATATTCGCCCGGGAATGTCGGCAAGCGCAGTTTTTTTAGGTGATGCTGCAGCAGAACCTGCGGTGTATCGGTCATGCCGGCACCTGCGTCATCAGGCTCATATAGCTCGCGGGCTTGGTGGTCTCGACCAGTGCTTTGGGCAGGTAGGGGTAGATATCGAGATCGAGCCGTGGCGGGCGCCTCTCGATCCGGCAAAGCACCAGATGCTTGACCGCATCGTAGCCGATCGCGCCCAGTTCCAGCGACTGTTTGATAGCCCCGTGGACGTGCGCCATCTCGAAGCTCTCAAGCAGCCGCAGAACCTGGACGTATTCGCGCTTGCCCTTCTTGCCCATGCGCGCTTCCAGCAGCCGGTGCAGGGTGGCAAACTCCCCTGGCAGGTCCCAGCCCTGCAGCGGTGCCGCCTGGTCCAGCGCACCAACCTTCTGTTCCAGCAGCGGTAGGAAATGCATCGGATCGAAGACCATATCAGCCTTCTCATAGGACCGTTGGTGGCGGGCGATCACCTCGGCGCCGCAGCCGATGACGACCTCGTGGACATAGCCGCGAACCTGAACCTCGTGATGAGCGCAGGCGACCGGCACCGAGTAATCGTTGTTGCGATAGCGGACCATCGAGATCGACGTCGCCCGCGTGCTGACTTTCTCGCAGGCATCGTAGGGTACAGGCGGCAGCGCCATCAGGGCGTCGAGGTCGCGCATCAGCCGCTCGCCGATAGTCTCGGAATGACCCCGCAGAACCTCATCCTGACGTTTGAGGCATTGCTCCTCCAGCCGGACGTTCAGGTCATCGAAACTGTCGAAGCGCGGCATCGGCACCAGGAAGTTCCGCCGGCCATAACCGATTGTGCCTTCGACATTACCCTTGTCGTTGCCCTTGCCAGGACGGCCGAACCTGTCTTCGAACAGGTAATGCGACTGCAACTCAGCAAAGGTTCTGGTGCGTTGCCGTTTTCCGTCCCCGAGAATCCGTGCCACCGCTATCGTGGTGTTGTCGTAGAGCCCTGACAGCGGCACGCCTCCGAAGAACGCAAAGGCGGAGACATGGCCATCGCAAAAGGCCTCGGTTGTCTCCGCCGGATAGGCCTTGATGAAGAACGCGTCCGAGTGCGGCAGAGACATTGCAAAGTAGTGCAGCTTGCGCACGACCCCGCCAATCTCGCCAAGCGCCTCACCAAAATCAACCTGGGCGTGGCCTGGCGCGTGCGACAGCGGCACGAACACTTCCCGAGTCCGGCGCTTCTTCTCGCGAACATAGTCGGTCACAATCGTGATCCCGCCGGTGAAGCCATGTTCATCACGCAGACGCTCATATATCCGCTTCGACGTATGCCGCTGCTTCTTGAGCCGCGACTTATCCTCTTCCAATATCTGGTTGATGAGCGGAATGAACGGGTCAAGCTTTGGACGGGCTGGTGGCCCATTCCTGCGATACCCCGGTGGCACCGCATGCTTCAGAATTTTTGACACAGTCTTGCGGTCTATCCCGAAATGACCGGCCGCCGCCCGCTCACTCATCCCACCGACATGACACGCACGCCGAACCCGGCTGTACAATTCCACAGAATACATCTCCCCGCCCTCAGCTCGTTTGCCTCAGGCGTCAGAATGGCGGAGTTTTACTCCGCGACAGTCAGATTATTCGACCGTTTCTGTGGTCCAGTATTGCTCCGGGATTCACACGACTGACTGTTGCAAGAAGTTTCCTTCGGACTTCATCACAATCGTCCCCATCCTTGGTCACTGAGTTAACGAACCGTTCATCGATAGCTGCGAGTTCGTCTGTCGACGCGTCCACGACAACATTTGCTCTGAATGCGGGAGCCTTCAGGTGTTTTGCAACCAGATCGCCAACCAGAGATTCAAGCGCCGGACCGGGCAATCGCCAGCCGGACGGATCTTTTGGACCGGTGCTGCGAATGAGGCGATGGGAGACATAATACCTTAGTGTCTGATCCAAAACTAATTGAGTGATTTCAGCGAGTTGTGATTCAATCGGATTGATAAGATTCGAGGGAGATCACAATGGCCTGGACGGAAACCACTCGCGCCCGATATGAACGGCATTCGGGACGCTATGCAAGCGATTTAACTGATCAGGAATGGGGTTTGATCGCGCCATTCCTGCCGCCGCCTAAAACAACTGGTCGTCCGCGCAGCACGGCGATGCGCGATGTTCTGGATGCCATTTTGTACATCGCCAGCGCCGGGTGTGCGTGGCGTATGCTGCCCAATGATTTCCCGCCAGTGTCCACCGTGCGCTACTATTTCTATGGCTGGCGCAACGATGGCATCTTTGAAGTGATCAGCCATTTTCTGGTGGCGACGGCGCGCGAGTTTCATGGCAAGAAGCCCGGCCCCACCGCTGGTGTCATTGATAGCCAGACCATAAAAACAACGGAAAGCGGTGGCATTTCGGGCTATGACGCGGGCAAGAAAACCAAGGGCCGCAAGCGCCACATTGTCACCGACACGCTCGGGTTTATGGTTGGGTTGGTCGTGCATAGCGCCGGTATTCAAGACCGTGATGGCGCACCGGAAGTGTTGAAATCCATCCGGTATTCCCATCCAAACTTGCGCCATATCTTTGCGGATGGCGGTTATGCCGGACCAAAGCTGCGCGACGCTCTTGAAGGCATCGGTGACTGGACAATCCAGATCGTCAAGCGCTTCGACACTGCGGAAGGCTTCGAAGTCATTCCCAGAAGATGGGTCGTCGAGCGCACCTTCGCATGGCTCAACCGCTGCCGGCGATTGGCCAAAGATTGGGAAAAATCCATCGCAAGTTCACAGGCATGGATACTCGTTGCACATATCAGAACCCTCACGCGTAAAATTGCAAGGCATTGTAATCATCCGTAGAGTTTTGAATCAGACACTCAGTCTGCGCCCTTTTGCCGTTTTGGTATGGCTGGGCGTCAACCGATCTCCCGTCTGGTCAAAGATCTTGCCGGTGAGCAGGGAGACGGATTTTTTGCTGTCATCGCTGTTTCGACCTATCCCGGAGCGCGACATGACAGCACCGGCCTGCAACTTTTCCTGGATAGCGTCCCAGGCGTCAGGTTCAATGATTGCCGGATGCTGGCCGGGGTAAATATTTGCCTTGTGCCGGATGCGGCCCGCATAGATCGGGTTGGTCAGAATGTGGTAGATGTGACCGAAGCTGAACCGCGTGCCGCCCTTCAGCCGGCCTGACGACAGTGTGCGGATTGCGGTCTTCAGGCCCAGTTTGTCGGCCTCTGATTTGACCATCCTGATATTCCGGTGCCGACGGTAAAGATCATAGATCGTGCGTATAATCTGTGCGTCCGAACCCCTGATCTTCAGCGTTCTGCCATCCGGCTCGAATCCCAGAGGCACGTTGCCGCCCATCCACAACCCCTTTTTCTTTGAGGCTGCGATCTTGTCACGGATCCGCTCTGCGGTGACCTCGCGTTCAAATTGGGCGAAGCTGAGAAGCATGGTAAGCGTCCGGTCTGACAGCCTTATTTCCTTGGTTTTCCGGGCTTCCAGCGTTTTGCGAGACTGAGGACTTCGAGTTTGAGTTTGTCGGTTTCGGGCTGATTGGGATCGAAGGTGCCGCCATACCAGTCTTTGAGATGATCGTGCTCCGGGTGCTTTGGATCGGCCATGGCATCGAGGAACCCGTAGTAGCCAGGGAAGCCCCCGACGTCTTCGGGCGGGCATTTAACGGTGACCTCGATTAGTCTGGGATAGAGTTCGCCAGGGACGGGATCGGTGATCCTGCCGATCTTGATCCTGTGTTTCCAGTTGTCGCCAAAATCGTAGATGTAGTTGATCGTCTTTTTGCCGGTGTCCTCGATGACTTGGCCCAGAGTGGTTTTGTTGGCGGGCAGGTCCTCGCCGCCAAAATCGGGGTCCGCGATACCCCATGTGGCGCGGGCTGCTTCGAACATGTAGAGATGCGAGTTGATCCAGCCCATGGCCACCTGCAGTGTCAGGTGCAGCCGGTCCAGCCGGATATCGGCAGGCACCTGCAGGGTGCGGGTGACAGCGGGCTCGATGTCTTGCAGGGTGACTTTGATCTCGATGATGCTCATGCAGCGTCTTTCATGTGATGGTGGCTGCCCATGTTCCATGGCAGCAGGTCGTCGACCTTGGTGATCTTGCAATCCGGGATGCGGGCCAGAGTGTCGGCCAGCCAGCCCTGCGGATCAACGTCGTTCAGTTTGGCGGTTTCAATCAGCGTATAGGCGATGGCTGCGGCTTTGCCGCCTGCCGGTGATCCAACGAAGAGGTAGTTCTTGCGCCCCAAAGCAATACCTCTGATGGCCCGCTCGGCCGCATTATTATCGGGCATGCTGACTTCGGCGCTTCGATTTCCGCCCCTGTTTTTCAAATGTCATGTTAGACAGGTTTCGCGGAATCGGGGCGTCGGAGTGCGAAGAAGCGGGCAGGCCGACTAGACAATGAGCTGCGAGCTCGTGTTGTTATCTGGCCGCCCCTACGACCAGCCCGTGTGCGCCGCGAGCGCGTATCCGTAATTGTCTTACGAGCCCGTGCACTCCTTTAACAACGAGAAGGAGTACATATGATGAGATCAATAGGAATGGACGTCCATCGAAGTTTCGCGCAAGTCGCGATCTGTGATGATGGCCAAATAACAGACAGTTTCAAGGTCGATATGGAGCATGATGCGGTCGTGGAATTCGGGCGCAGTCTGCGAGCAGATGACGAGGTGGTTCTGGAGGCCACGGGAAACACCGCAACGATCGTCCGGCTTCTGACGCCGTTCGTGGCGCGGGTGGTGATCGCCAATCCACTACAGGTGAAGGCAATCGCCCATGCCCGGGTGAAGACCGACAAGGTAGACGCAAAAATCCTAGCCCAACTTCACGCAGCAGGGTTCCTGCCTGAGGTGTGGGCGGCGGATGACGAGACGCTTGCACTAAGGCGACTTGTTTCAGAGCGCGCAGCGGTGGTGCGCTCTATCCGACGATCCAAAAGTCGCGTTCAGGCAGTCCTGCACGCCAACCTAATCCCAAAATACGCAGGCCATCTGTTCGGGAAAGGTGGGCGACGTTGGTTGGCCAAGGCCCCTCTGCCAAAAACCGAACGCGATCTTCTTGAGCGGCATCTCGATGAGTTGGATTGGTTGGCTGGGCGGTTGGAGACGCTTGAGCGCGATCTGATCCACATCTCTCTTGACGATCCGCAGATGCGTAAACTGATGGCCGTGGCTGGCATTAGCTCCGTAATTGCTGCCGCCGTGATAGCATCGATCGGAGATATCAGCCGGTTCGCCACCCCTGGGAAGCTTGCCAGTTACTTTGGTTTAACGCCGAGGGTACGCCAATCCGGCGCCCGCGAGGCCATCCACGGTAGGATCACCAAACAGGGAAATGCAACCGCTCGAACGATGCTGGTTGAGGCCGCATGGGGTGCCGCTTCAGTCCCCGGTCCTTTGCGTGCGTTCTTTTTGCGTATCAAAGATCGAAAGGGCGCCAATGTTGCGGCGGTTGCCACTGCGCGCAAAATTGCAACCCTGATCTGGCATCTCCTCACCAAGGACGCCCCTTACCAGTGGGCACGTCCGGCATTTGTCGCAATGAAGATGCGCAAATTAGAATTACGCGCCGGAGCCCCTAAAGCCTACGGGAAAGCCGGTCCTGGGCGTGATTACTGGATCAAGGAACTTCGACATCGAGAAATGGAACTGGTTGCCAATGCCGAGGCTTCCTATGCAAAGATGGTCGAGGCGTGGCGAGAAAAGCCACCAAAGACCCAAAAAATCTGAGAAAGGGGCTGTTCAACAACATCCGTGTCGATCTCGAGATGGCCATGTTCAAGGTATGGCCGGAGCCGTGGCAACCGGGTCAGCGCATAACGGATGGCCCCTGCAAGTGGCGATTTGCCAGAGATAGCGGGCAGTTGGGCACCCAGCCAATTGCCCAGGTCATCGAAGACGGGTCTGGCCTCGGCCTGCCGTATGGCGGTACGCTGATCCGGCGGCGATCCACGGGCCTCTTTCTCGATAGCGTAGAGCCCTGCTATCCGCTTGATCGCCTCTTCGGCGATGGCCGAGCCCTGGGCTTTATGCACATCGACGAACTTGCGCCGGATGTCGGCCATGCAGGCGACCTCGCGGATGTCGCCAGAACGGTAGAGGTCGTTGAATCCGGAATAGCCGTCCGCATGCATCCAGCCCTGGTATCTCTTCAAGTGATCCTTGGGATGTTGACCCCTGCGGTCCGGCGAGAACTGATACCAGGCAGCAGGCGGCGCCTCGCTGTCCCAGGGGCGTTCATCGCGTACGTAAGTCCACAAACGGGCGGTCTGGGTTTTGCCTGCCCCGGGGGTTAACATCTTCACCGGCGTATCATCGGCAAACAATGCCTGGCCTGCTTGCACGTGTCGCCCGATGGCAACGGCCAGTGGCCCCAGTAGGGCCGTGGATTTGCCCACCCAATCGGCCAGCGTTGAGCGGTCAAGGTCAAGCCCGTCGCGCTCGAATATCTGGCTTTGCCGGTAGAGCGGCAGATGATCGGCGTATTTGCTGACCAGCACATGGGCCAACAGTCCTGGTCCAGGACGCCCGCGCTCAATCGGGCGCGAGGGCAATTGCGCCTGGGTGAAGTGATCACAGCAAGAACAGGCAAAACGGGGCCGGGTGATCCGATTCACGATGAAGCGCCCCGGAACATATTCCAGTTCCTCGGTCACATCCTCGCCCAGGCGGCGCAGCTTGCCACCACAATCCGCACAGGCATCATCTCCGGTGGTCAGTTCGATGTGCTGGCGCGGTATATGATCCGGGATCGGGCGGCGCTTGGGTTTGTCTTTGGGCGGCTCCTCTTCAGGCAGGCGTAACCTGGCTGTCATCGCTGCCGTTGCAATCTCACTGCTCTCCAGGGCCAGTTGCAGCTGCTCGATGCTCTCGGATTTGCTGCCAAACCTATGTGTGCGATGCCCGGATAACTGGTGCCTGAGCTTCTCGATCAACATCGCCTGAGACTTCACCTCGGCCAGCAGAAGCTGCGTGAAAGCACGCAACTCATCGGGGTCTTCCGGTAAGGCTCGGGCCACATCGATCATGGCCAAAACCTAGCAAATTAACGGGCTTTAGGGAATCCCCAAATCACTGATCCGGCCAGATTATCCCACCTTCAATGGCCGCCATGTGCGCTGCGGAATACGCCAGTCAATGCCCTCCAGAAGCATCGCCAACTGGGCCGGTGTCAATGCGACTTTGCCGTCTTTTGCAGAAGGCCAGACAAACCGGCCCTTCTCCAATCGCTTGGAGAACAGACAGGCCCCTGACCGTCCCACCAAATGATCTTGATCAGATCGCCACGCCGTCCACGGAAAAAGAACATGTGGCCGCAATAAGGGTTCTGCTTCAGCGTCTGCGTATTCCGGGGCGATCCGGCCAGTGATTCCGCTAACATCCGGCCACCCATACCGATTTGATCCGGCCGGGGATTCCGGGGCATCCGGCCACCCTGTTTTCACCTGAGATATTGCTGCCACGAGGCGATCCTTAACGCGGTTATCCTGCCGTTCTTTTTGAACGAGAGGGAGCCGAATGAAGAGATTGCCAATGCGGAAGATACGAGAAGCCCTGCGACTTCGGGCGGATGGATTATCAGGTCGTCAGATGGCGCTGAGCCTGTCTTTGGGGCGGGCGACAGTATCGGATTATTTGCGCCGCGCCGATGTGGCTGGCCTGTCGTGGCCTTTGCCAGCAGATCTGAGCGATGGAGATATTGAAGGCCTGCTGTTTCCCCGCACGGCTGGCGATGTATGCGGGTCTTATCCGCAACCAGACTGGGCCTTTATGCATGGCGAGTTGCGCCGGAAGGGCGTGACACTTTCGCTGCTCTGGGAAGAGTACCGGGCCGTCCATTCCGACGGTTATGGCTATAGCCGGTTTTGTGAACTTTATACACGGTGGGAGGGCAAGCTGTCGCCGGTGATGCGCCAAAGGCATCCTGCCGGTGAGCGTCTGTTTGTGGATTATGCCGGGGCGACCATGGATGTGGTCTGCCCTCAGACAGGCGAGGTGAGGACGGCGCAGCTATTTGTCGCCACGCTGGGGGCGTCCAGTTACACCTATGTGGAAGCCAGCTGGACGCAATCATTGCCCGACTGGATATCCAGCCATGTCCGGGCTTTTGGGTTCTTCGGCGGGGTGCCCGCGCAAGTGGTATCGGACAATCTCAAGGCCGGTGTGACCAAGGCCTGTTTCTATGAACCATCCATCAACCGCACCTATGCGGATATGGCGGTCCATTACGATACTGCCATTGTTCCGGCCCGGCCAAGAAAGCCCAAAGACAAGGCAAAGGTCGAAGGGGCTGTGCTCTTGGTCGAACGCTGGATTCTGGCACGTCTGCGCAATCAGCGCTTCTTCAGTCTCGATGAGTTGAACGCTGAGATCCGACCCTTAATGGACCAGTTGAATGGGAAAGTGACCCGGCATCTGGGGGCCAGCCGCCGGGATTTGTTTAAGACGCTGGACAGGCCTGCTCTGAAGCCCTTGCCGGTCGAGCCCTATGTTTACGCTGAATGGAAAGAATGCCGGGTTGGCCTTGATTACCACATAGATGTGGGACGGCATTATTACTCTGTTCCGCATCAGCTGTTGAAGCAAAAGCTGTGGGCCAAGATCACCGCGCGAACAATTGAGGTATATTTTAAAGGGCAACGCGTGGCGGCGCATCAGCGCACATCCGGCAATCGCCAGCATTCCACCCATCGTGATCACATGCCAGCAAACCACCGGTTCCGGACAGATTGGACGCCCGAAAGAATACGCCGACAGGCCGCCAGGATCGGCCCAAACACCGAAGCCTATGTCGAGGTTATCATGCGTGAGCGCCGTCATCCGGAACCGGGCTACCGGTCCTGCATGGGTATTTTGCGGCTGGCCAAGACCTTTGGCCGGGATCGCCTGGAAACCGCCTGCACACGGGCAATCGACATCAACGCCCGTTCCTACTCATCTCTGCATTCCATTCTCAAGAATGGTCTGGATCGCCAACCTCGAACCCGCGCCCCGGACGAGCCTGCGATCACCCATCCCAACATCCGTGGCGCTGAGTACTTCCATTGAAGAGGACAAACATATGCTCAATCACCCAACCCTGGATCAGCTGAAAACGCTAAAACTTGACGGAATGGCGGAAGCCTTCAGCGAACTGGAAACACAGGACGGAACGGTCAGCCTCAGTCACGCTGAATGGCTGGGCCTGCTGGTCGACCGCGAGTCATCCAGCCGTGACACCAAGCGCTTTGAGAGCCGCATGCGCACCGCCAAATTGCGCCATGTGGGAGCAGCTCCGGAAGATGTGGATTACAGGGCGCGCCGAGGATTGGACAAAGCCCTTTTCCAGCAACTGCTGACCGGCAAATGGATACGCGACAAACGTAACCTGATGATCACCGGCCCTTGCGGCATCGGCAAAACCTGGCTGGCATGCGCCCTGGCACAAGCCGCCTGCCGGGACGGCGTTACGGTTCTATACAGACGCCTGCCCAGATTGTTCGATGAGTTGGAACTGGCCCACGGCGATGGCCGCTTCCCGCGCGTCTTCAAAAGCCTCATAAAAACAGGGCTGCTCATCCTCGATGACTGGGGTCCAGATCGCCTGAACGCCACCCAACGCCGCGATCTCATGGAGATCGTCGAAGACCGGTATGAGGCCGGATCAATCCTGATCACAAGCCAGCTGCCTGTCGACACGTGGCACGATGTGATCGGCGAACCGACCTTCGCAGATGCCATCCTGGACCGGATTGTTCACAACGCCTATCGCCTCAATCTCGACGGTCACTCCATGCGAAAGACCAGAACCAAGACCGTTGACGAAACGCCCGTCAACTGACACTGAAAACATGCGCCTCAAAGCAGCGTGTCAAAGGTGGCCGGATCCCCCGGTATGGGTGGCCGGATGTCGCTGGAATAAGTGGCCGAATGTTCCGGAATGCGCAAGCGTCTGTTCCGCCTGAGCCGCCAGCGTCGCAAACCCCCGGCGCATATCCGTTACCCCGGCAGCCAGCCACACCTTCGTGTTCGACGGTACCGGGATCATCCGGACAAGCCACGGATCAGGCGGGCAAGGGCATCGGGATCGTAAGTCCCGCTGACACAAAGCCGGTGCCCGCCAGCAAGATCAAACTCAATCCTGCCGCCTGCCACAACCGGCGGCGCGTCTTCATGCCGCACATCCGCAATTATCTCGACCGGCAGAAAGCAAGCCTGCTTCTGTGTATCGCCATCAGGCGAAAACCGCCCATCCCTCAGCCACGTAAACACGAGATTGGCATTCACATCATACCGCCGCGCAACCTGACTAACCGAAATCCCCGGAATCCGCGTTTGCGCACAGATCATCCGCTTCTCGTTATTGCTCCAGTTCCGGCGCTTCTTCCTGCCCACATCTGACCTCGATAATGTCCATTAACGATCATGGACACTATCTGACATCAGCGGCCTCAGGCAGGGCAGCCAGACCAGACGCTTACGAAGCATGTTCAGTGTCAGCCGTCCCATGCTGGTGGCGGTGTTGAACGACTGGGTCACGGATACAAACGACGCCCCGGCCCCGGCTAGGCGTTCAACGATCTTGGAAAAATCCGCCAGCGACCGCGTCAGCCGGTCAATCTTGTAAACCAGTATCTGATCAACCGCCCCGCGGTCGATTGCCTTCAGAAGTCGCTTGTCTGACGTCAGCGCCTTTGGGACAGATATGAGGGTTTAGCATCAGGAGGATTTCTGGTTCATCGCAACCGTCAAGGAGTGAAGATGAACAAGAAATCCGGAAGCAGCAAAGCTCTTGCCTCACGACGTAATCCAGAGACAGTGACGGGTCGTCCGCAATCACAGTCTTGATTACGTCCCGCGCCGCTTCAGTTTGGCCCAGAGCAACCAGGCTTGCGGCGGCGTTATAACGCGAACGGCGGGTCTGGTGATGCAGAGCACGCGCCTCGGACAAAACTTTCTCCTGGTCACCAATCGCGTAGTAGGCGGTCAGCCGTTTCTCAACGATGTAAACGGGCACGAACGGATCAAGCTCGACGGCGCGCCGAAGATAGTTCAGTCCCCTTTTCGGATTACCATTGAAGATGTGCAAACTTTGCACCGACCAACCGGGTAAGCATCGTGGGGCGCAAGTTCGAGTGATCTGTCAGCGTATCTGAGCCGTTTCTAATAATCCCCTTGGGAGAACGTGCCCATACCCGAGTCTTGGTACTCTACAGGGTGGTATCAGACGTAAGCGTCCGGCCTGGCCGCTCTGCCGCGCATAGAGAGAGTGCGATAGTGTCCGCTAATGATAGTGGACACTACGGGTTTTTAGATGGCGCGTCGTACAAAGCGGCTTTGGACAGACGACGAGAAGCGGTTGATCTGTTTTCAGACGACGGCATCGGACATATCGGTTGCCCAGGTGGCGCGTCGATATGCGATGAATGCGACCCTGATTTTCAAATGGCTGCGTGATCCACGGTTTGCGCCGGAGCCGGAGGTGGCAACGGAAGGGATGGACGCACCCTGTTTCCTGCCAGTCGAGATTGTCGGCCAAGCCCATGACGAAGGCGCACCTCTGGCGGGTGATGCAGATTCAATCTCTGGCATGATCGAGATTGACATTGCGGGCGGGCACCGGCTCCGGGTCAACGGTGCCTACGATCCCGAGGCGCTCGCCCTTTTGATCCGTGGTCTGTCGGCGTGATCCCGGTGCCTGTGAACACAAAGGTATGGCTGGCCTCAGGGGTCACAGACATGCGGAGGGGGTTTGCGACGCTGGCAGCCCAGGCAGAGCAGACATTGCAGCAAGACCCGTTCAATGGCCACTTGTTCGTGTTCCGGGGACGGCGTGGTGATTTGATCAAGATCATCTGGTGGGACGGTCAGGGAGCGTGCCTGTTTTCCAAACGTCTTGAGAAGGGCCGGTTTGTCTGGCCATCGGCCAAAGACGGCAAGGTGGCGCTGACACCGGCACAACTGGCGATGCTTCTTGAGGGTATCGACTGGCGCATTCCGCAGCGAACCTGGCGGCCCCTGAAGGCGGGATAATCTGGCCGGATCAGTGCTTTGGGGATACCCTCAAGCTCCTTAATTTGCTAACTATCAACCATGATTGATGTGGCTAGAGCCTTACCGGAATACCCTGAGGAGTTGCGCAAGTTCACGCGGCTTTTACTGGCGGAGGTCAAGTCGCAGGCTTTGCTGATTACCAAGCTCAAACATCAACTGGCCGGGCACAATCATCACCGTTACGGCAGCCGGTCTGAGATGATTGAGCAGCTGCAACTGGCCCTGGAAACGAGCGAGATTGCGACAGCGGCGATGACGGCCAGGCTGCGGCTACCGAATGATGCTCCCAAAGATAAACCGAAGCGCAAACCGATCCCGGATCATATTCCGCGCATGGAAGTGGAACTGACTACCGGTGATGATGCCTGTGCCGAATGCGGCGGCAAGTTGCGCCGCCTGGGCGAGGACGTGACCGAGGAACTGGAATATGTTCCGGGGCGCTTCATCGTGAATCGGATCACCCGGCCCCGTTTTGCCTGTTCTTGCTGTGATCACTTCACCCAGGCGCAATTGCCCTCGCGCCCGATTGAGCGCGGGCGTCCTGGACCAGGACTGTTGGCCCATGTGCTGGTCAGCAAATACGCCGACCATCTGCCGCTCTATCGGCAAAGCCAGATCTATGAGCGCAACGGGCTTGAGCTAGATCGCTCTACTCTGGCGGATTGGGTGGGTAAATCCACCGCTCTTTTGGAACCGCTGGCAAACGCCATCGGGCGACACGTGCAAGCAGGCCAGGCATTGTTTGCCGATGATACGCCGGTGAAGATGTTAACCCCCGGTGCACCCCCGGGGCAGGCAAAACCCAGACCGCCCGTTTGTGGACTTACGTACGCGATGAACGCCCCTGGGACAGCGGCGCACCACCAGCGGCATGGTATCAGTTCTCGCCGGACCGCAAGGGTCAGCATCCCAAGGATCATTTGAAGTCCTATCGGGGCTGGATGCACGCCGACGGCTATGCCGGTTTTGAACACATCTACCACGCCGGTGACATCAATGAAGTTGCCTGCATGGCCCACATTCGCCGCAAGTTTGTCGATATACATAAAGCCCAAGGGTCAGCCATCGCCGAGGAGGCCATAAGGCGGATTGCCGATCTCTATGCCATTGAGAAAGAAGCTCGGGGATAGCCACCGGACCGGCGCAAGGCCATCCGGCGAGCCAAGGCCAGACCCATCTTCGATGATCTGACCAATTGGCTGGGTGCCCAACTGCCCGCTATCTCTGGCAAATCGCCACTTGCAGGGGCCATTCGCTATGCGCTGACCCGGTTGCCACGCCTGCAGCCATACCTCAATCACGGACATCTGGAAATTGATACGGATGTTGTTGAACAGCCCTTTCTCAGATTTTTTGGGTCTTTGGTGGCTTTTCTCGCCACGCCTCGACCATCTTTGCATAGGAAGCCTCGGCATTGGCAACCAGTTCCATTTCTCGATGTCGAAGTTCCTTGATCCAGTAATCACGCCCAGGACCGGCTTTCCCGTAGGCTTTAGGGGCTCCGGCGCGTAATTCTAATTTGCGCATCTTCATTGCGACAAATGCCGGACGTGCCCACTGGTAAGGGGCGTCCTTGGTGAGGAGATGCCAGATCAGGGTTGCAATTTTGCGCGCAGTGGCAACCGCCGCAACATTGGCGCCCTTTCGATCTTTGATACGCAAAAAGAACGCACGCAAAGGACCGGGGACTGAAGCGGCACCCCATGCGGCCTCAACCAGCATCGTTCGAGCGGTTGCATTTCCCTGTTTGGTGATCCTACCGTGGATGGCCTCGCGGGCGCCGGATTGGCGTACCCTCGGCGTTAAACCAAAGTAACTGGCAAGCTTCCCAGGGGTGGCGAACCGGCTGATATCTCCGATCGATGCTATCACGGCGGTAGCAATTACGGAGCTAATGCCAGCCACGGCCATCAGTTTACGCATCTGCGGATCGTCAAGAGAGATGTGGATCAGATCGCGCTCAAGCGTCTCCAACCGCCCAGCCAACCAATCCAACTCATCGAGATGCCGCTCAAGAAGATCGCGTTCGGTTTTTGGCAGAGGGGCCTTGGCCAACCAACGTCGCCCACCTTTCCCGAACAGATGGCCTGCGTATTTTGGGATTAGGTTGGCGTGCAGGACTGCCTGAACGCGACTTTTGGATCGTCGGATAGAGCGCACCACCGCTGCGCGCTCTGAAACAAGTCGCCTTAGTGCAAGCGTCTCGTCATCCGCCGCCCACACCTCAGGCAGGAACCCTGCTGCGTGAAGTTGGGCTAGGATTTTTGCGTCTACCTTGTCGGTCTTCGCCCGGGCATGAGCGATTGCCTTCACCTGTAGTGGATTGGCGATCACCACCCGCGCCACGAACGGCGTCAGAAGCCGGACGATCGTTGCGGTGTTTCCCGTGGCCTCCAGAACCACCTCGTCATCTGCTCGCAGACTGCGCCCGAATTCCACGACCGCATCATGCTCCATATCGACCTTGAAACTGTCTGTTATTTGGCCATCATCACAGATCGCGACTTGCGCGAAACTTCGATGGACGTCCATTCCTATTGATCTCATCATATGTACTCCTTCTCGTTGTTAAAGGAGTGCACGGGCTCGTAAGACAATTACGGATACGCGCTCGCGGCGCACACGGGCTGGTCGTAGGGGCGGCCAGATAACAACACGAGCTCGCAGCTCATTGTCTAGTCGGCCTGCCCGCTTCTTCGCACTCCGACGCCCCGATTCCGCGAAACCTGTCTAACATGACATTTGAAAAACAGGGGCGGAAATCGAAGCGCCGAAGTCAGCATGCCCGATAACAATGCTGCCGAGCGGGCTATCCGGGGGATTGCGCTCGGCCGCAAGAACTACCTCTTCGTCGGCTCGCAGGCTGGTGGCAAGGCCGCCGCCATCGCCTATACCCTGATCGAGACAGCAAAGCTGAACGGCATCAACCCACACAGTTGGCTGGCCGACACCCTGGCCGTATTCCGGATTACATGATCACCAGAGTCGACGACCTCTTGCCCTGGAACCACAAGAACCGCCGCATCATGAAGGACGCCGCATGAGCATCATCGAGATCAAAGTCACCCTGGAAGACATCAAGCCCGCCGTCACCCGAACCCTGCAAGTCCCTGCCGACATCCGGCTGGATTGGCTGCACCAGACCCTGCAGGCCGCCATGGGCTGGACCAACTCGCATCTCTACATGTTCGAAGCAGATCGCGCGACATGGGGTATCGCGGATCCCGATTTTGGCGGTGAAGACCTGCCTGCCAACAAAACCACCCTAGGCCACGTGATCGAGGACACCGGCAAGAAGACGATCAACTACATCTATGATTTTGGCGACAGCTGGGAACACAAAATCAGAATCGCCAGGATCACTGATCCCATCCCCGGCGAGCTCTATCCCAGACTGACCGAGGTCACCGGCAAATGCCCGCCCGAAGGTGTCGGCGGCTTCCCCGGCTACTACGAGTTCCTCGACGCCATGGCCGATCCAAAGCACCCGGAGCACGATCATCTCAAAGACTGGTACGGTGACGCCTTCGACCCCAATCAGCCTGAAACCGACGAACTTAAACTTGAAGTGCTGAGGCTTGCAAAACGCTGGAAGCCGAAAAAACCAAGAAAATAGGCCAGTCAGACCGGACGCTTACTATCAGACTAACGCGAAACTGTCTCAGTTAGCCGACGATGACGAAGATTCAGGCCACACCCCGCGCTCATCCAGGAGATCCTTGATGAGACGGAGCGAGAGCGGGAAACGGTTATACATCATCACAGCGAGGCGAATTATTCGGATGATCCGAGGCGCGCCCAGTGGCGCTTGTAACGGGCGCCAAACGCGTTAGGCGAGCTGAATAAAAATATATTTGTCCGCCATATGTCCTCCAGAGCATCATAGC
Source organism: Paracoccaceae bacterium (assembly GCA_965237505.1). Lineage (GTDB taxonomy): Bacteria > Pseudomonadota > Alphaproteobacteria > Rhodobacterales > Rhodobacteraceae > NVTR01. The sequence goes on from CBDEFR010000009.1 coordinate 1,095,772, forward strand.
TAAGAATGCCACATTACCAAATAGCCGTTAAGCCATTGATTGTATTGGTAGCGGAGGAGGGACTTGAACCCCCGACACGCGGATTAAGATGCAACATATTATAATATATTGAAAATATTCGAGACCTCAGCATAAGGCCTCTTTTCCCGCTTGATATTACGGAGTTCGGGATGGATTTCCAGTAAAATCGGATATTTGCGACTTTGAGGGTTGGATATGGTCAATTTGACGTAGTTTTATGTCCCATTTCCAGGTTTTGGCCGCACTTATCCAGCGCAACTCTGGTCGGGCAATCCGTAGAGTGTCAAGAATTTGGCCCCTTTGCGAACGTTATGAGCGATGGCTGCAATACCGTAGGCAGTCATATTCCTGGCCAACCCCATAAATCGTGTTCGGGCTAAGCCATAACGGCTTTTGTAAGTGGCAAAGGGCCGCTCGCCACCAGCACGAATAACAGCAATCTCATCATTGCGATTACGGTCATCATCCGACAGAGGTTTGTTACGGTAACCTTTACGTTGCACCTGATCTGCAATGCCAAAACGTTTCAGTTTGTCACGCGTCTCCCGGGAACTGTAAGCCGCATCCGCGTAAAGGGCACTCTCATCGCCCAATAAAAGCGTATCGCGTTCGACGCTGTCATGCACATTACCCGCAGTGACTGTCTGGCGTTGAATGAAGCCGTCCTCATCCACACCCGTATGAACCGAGTATCCATAGGTGGATTTTAGATTACCACGGCTGTCTTTCCTGACATGCCAGCCCGCGTCCTTATCGCGCTTTGGCTGACCATCTTTACCTTTGCCCGAGCCAGATTGTGCAGCCTCAACGGGGGTGGCATCAATGATGTTGATACGCCCTTCCGTCAGAATAATGTTCTTGGCCTCAAGCTGGCGGTTGATCTCCCCCAAGAGACGCTCCCACAGATCATGTTCAACCAGTTGATTGCGGAACCGCCCCAGCGTTGACGCCTCCGGGACATCGCCGCCCAGTTCAAGGTGGCAAAATTTACGAAATAGCAGATCACGATAAAGGCATTGCGACAGCTCAACATCCGATAATCGATACCACACCCCCAACAGCAAACCGCGAAACAAGGTCAAAAGTGGATAGCTTGGACGGCCTGTTTTTGAGGCATAAATCGACGACAAAATTGGTTCGACCTTCGACCAATCCAGAACCGCTTCTGTGGCGTCAAGTGCATGAAGGGCGGGATGATCAAGCTCAGTGCTGGAAACGAAAAGTTCGGGTTGGGTGATGAATGGTTTTTGCATAACCGAAACTAACAAATATTCTGTCGCTAACAAGGCATATGTCCGGTTTATGTACCATGCGATCTGTCCGGTTTTAGGGTGCTCCGAAAGGGAGCGCTTTATGACTAGGACAGGCATTTTACAGGACCTACGACGAATGAAGTTTTCAGATTATTATGAGCGAACGAAATCGCGGCAGCTGACACAGGCTGACGCGGCGGGTCTTCTTGGCATGTCGGAGCGCAGCTTTCGACGCTACAGTACGCGTTATGAAGCTGATGGGGCGGACGGGCTCTTTGATCGCCGCCTTTCCAAAGCGGCGCATAACCGTGTGCCAGTGGACACGATAAAAGATGTTCTGAGTCTTTTTGACACCCGATACTGGGATTTCACGCCCAGGCATTTCCACGAGAAGCTGGTTGAGGCCCATGATTTCAAACACAGCTATAACTGGGTCCGCCTGACACTCCAGGCGCGGGGACGAATAACCAAAGCTGCAAACCGGGGCAAACACCGCCGCAAGCGTGAGCGTCGCGCTCTTCCCGGGATGATGTTGCATCAGGATGGGTCAAGCCACGACTGGGTTGCGGGCCGGTGGTGGGACCTGATCGTGACCATGGATGATGCGAGCAGTGAGGTCTACTCCGCGTTCTTCGTGGATGAGGAAGGGACAATGAGCAGCTTCACCGGCATAGGGGACGTGATTGGATCCAAAGGGCTTTTCTGCTCGCTTTATGCCGACAGGGGTAGTCACTACTGGCATACGCCCGAGGCTGGCGGCAAGGTCGACAAGTCAAACCCGACCCAGGTGGGCCGCGCATTGGCCCACCTGGGCATAGAGTTGATCCCAGCCTATTCCCCCGAAGCGCGCGGACGGTCTGAACGCATGTTCGGAACACTGCAGAACCGGTTGCCGCAGGAACTGAGATTGAACGGGATCACAACGATGCAGGAAGCCAATCGCTTCCTGCGGGATGTCTTCTTGCCCGCCCACAACAGGCGCTTTGCAGTGACCCCCTCTGCACACGGGGAAGCCTTTGTTCCATTCGCAGGGGAACTGCACGACATTTTGTGTGTGCATGAAGAGCGTGTCGTGGGCAGGGATAATACGGTTCGTTATAAAAACCGTTGCCTGCAAATCCCCGATGACAGGCATCGCCATCACTACGTCAAGTCGCGCGTATGGGTGCATGAATATCCAGACGGCCGGATTGCCCTGTTTCACGGCCCCCGCAAACTGGCGCTCTACGACGGCGAAGGCCGAGAAATCAGTTCAGAAGAAAAACAGGCTGCGTGAACCGCTTTGACCAGCCTAACCTTACTCTGTGGCAGCGCTCGCCTTCGGCTCGCACAGCCACAGAGTAAGGAAGACAGAAGCGGACAATTGCCATGGTACATAAACCGGACAAATCGAAATGTTCTCGACAAACTAACAAATATTCTTGCCTTTGGGAATCCTCAAGTTATGCTGAGGTCTCAATATGATAGACGCTGTCAGTCCGATCGCAAATTATTTGTGTGATGCTGGGCGCAACCTGCGCCCAGCACCTTTACACGACTAAATAATTCCGCAGCTTGCCAGCAGTACGGCCACCGCAATTAACGTCACTGTCAGTCTCATGATATAGTCCCCTGTTTTGAACGCAAACATGATGCCTCAATGCCTCGAAAATTCAATACCCGTTTTTTCGGTCCTTCAAATTTGGATAATCGCAGTGCGCCACGTCAGTATTCATATGGGCGTTGCCCAGGTCGTGCGGCGCAGAATAACTAACCGGACTGACGCACTCTAATTCGGAGCGCAATTTTTTTCTTGCCTTTCAAGCCGCCAGCACCCATATCCGCCGCGCGACCGTTATCTCTATCGACCCACTGTTTTCCACATCGGCTACAGTCTTTCGATCTTGCACTGACCTAGCCGGACCATCGCATTTCCGCGGATGGTAATGAAAACAGGAGTTCTCACGATGGCCAAGGGCACCGTGAAATGGTTCAATTCAACAAAAGGCTTTGGCTTTATCGAGCCTGAAGGCGGCAGCAAGGACGTATTCGTTCATATTTCAGCTGTCGAGCGTTCCGGCCTGACCAATCTGGCTGACGGCCAAAAGGTCACTTTTGATGTCGAAGCCGGCCGTGACGGCCGCGAAAGCGCAACCAACATCGCTATCGCATAACCTATCGGGCCGGTGCTTTTTGTGCCGGCCCACCTTTTATATGAGACCTCAGCATAACTTGAGGATTCCCAAAGGCAAGAATATTTCTTGCCTATCCGGTTTACACCCACACCCACTAGGGCTAGAATGGGCGCAAACCGGATATAGGGGAGCGCGCCATGGATGTTCTCGACCGCGCCGATCTCCCATTCCCGCATTCGCTACCCGAGTTCCAGCGACTTTTCCCCGATGATGCGGCCTGCGCCGCCTACCTGGAGAAAGCCCGCTGGGGAGACGGCTTTGCCTGCCCGCACTGCGGCACGGCGGGAGAGCCGTTCCACTTTGAAAACCGCCCTGGCGTCCTGCGCTGCCGCAAGTGCCGCCAGAACACCGGGCTGACGGTGGGAACAGTGATGGAGCGTAGCCACACTCCGCTGAACGTCTGGTTCTGGGCCGCTTATCTGGTCGCCAGTCAGACGCCCGGCATGTCCGCCGTGCAGTTTCAGCGGCAACTTGGTCTTTCGCGCTACGAGACGGCCTTTCAAATTCTCCACAAGCTCCGCTCGGGCATGGTGCGGCCCAACCAAGACAGGATCGGTGGACAGCCCAAGAACCATGTTGAGGTGGACGAAACCTGGGTTGGCGGGCGAACAACGCGTGGGGAAGGCCGTGGTGTTCACCACAAGGTTCCCGTCTCCTGTGCCATCGAGGTGCGTCATCGAAAGCCGGGCACCAAGCTCGACAACCGGAAAGACGGACGCTATGCCGGACGCGTTCGGCTCGCCGTCGTGCTCGACCGTAGCGCCGAGTCGCTCTGTGGGTTCGTCGAGAGCACCGTCGCGCCGGGATCGCTGATCGTTACTGACGATTGGAGCGGCTATGCTGGCCTCGGTAAGCGCGGCTATGAGCACTTCGCTGTTGCCGAGTGTGGTGATCCAGAGGTTGCCGAGCAATACCTGCCGATCATCCATCTGGTTTTCGCCAACCTGAAGACGTGGCTGATCGGTATCCACCACGGCGTTAGCCACCAGCACCTACAAGCCTACCTCAACGAGTTCACCTTCCGCTTCAACAGGCGGTTCTACCCGTTCAACGCCTTCCGCTCATTGCTCGGCATCGCGGGCGACACCTCTGCTCCAACCTATGCCGAGCTTTACTCGGGAGAGTGGCGGCACCCTACATGTAGCGGTCATGGGCGTTAACCGGATAGGCAAGGAATATTTGTTAGGTTCGGTTATGCAAAAACCATGGGGTGTATCCCCTTGAACCAAGTGATCGGTGACCTTATATTGAGGTTATGGAACAGAAAAGCAAATCAGTTACACCCGATTTTAGCGTCCGCGATCTGTTCAAACGGTTCCCGGATGATGAAGCCTGCCTGCAACACATCTTCAACGTCCGCTTCGGCGAACGCCACGTATGCACGACCTGCGGAGTTGATACCACGTTCCATCGCATGACCAATCGCCGGGCCTGGGCCTGTGCCGCCTGTGGCGCGCACCTCTACCCCACGGCTGGCACCATCTTTCAGGACACCCGCACCCCTCTGCGAGTCTGGTTCTATGCTATCTACCTCTTTGTCACCACGCGCCATGGCGTGAGCGGGAAGGAACTGCAACGGCAACTGGGCGTGACCTACAAGACCGCTTGGCGGATCGGGCACAAAATCCGCGAACAAATGGACAAAGGTGAAATCAAATCTTTCCTGACTGGCCATGTCGAGATCGACGAGGCTTATGTCGGCGGTAAACGTTCAGGCGGCAAGCGTGGGCGCGGTGCACCCGGCAAAACGATTGTGATGGGCTTCCAAGAACGCGGCGGACGGCTGGTTGCGCAGATCATTCCCGATGTGAAAATGAAAACCCTGCGCGCTGAGACGCTGGCGCAAGTTGAGCGCGGTTCGGTCATATCGACCGACGAACTGCTTTCCTACGGTTTACTGAAACGCGATGGTTATACGCACGTCGCCGTCAAACATGGCCGAAAACAGTGGGTCGTATTTGATCAGGAAACCCGCCAGCTTCACCACACGAATTCGGTGGAAAGTTTCTGGCGTCAGTTCAAGCATTCAGTGAGGGGCACACACACGTCGATCAGCCAAAAACACATGAAACGGTATTTGGACGAGTTCACTTTTCGCGCGAACCACCGCGACGAGGTGAACGGGATGTTTGACCGGATTGTGGCGGCGTTTTGATAATTGTAGCGGCGGTTTCATCAAATTCCGCTGCGGTGATTGGGCCGGTGCCACGGGCTTCCTGTTGGTCAATAAACTCATTAAGACGCTTTCCAGCTATCGCCTTGCTTAGCGGTAAGACCGTCATGACACCGCTCGCTTGTAAACTTCGTCACTCTGACTGATTTCTATTACCCGACCCGCTTGTGCAAGAATGCTATGATTTGGCCCCATTTCCTTCTTGCTAGCAACGACAGAGATCAGGTTTGGTGGGTCTTCACGCGCTGAAATATCATGGAAGGCAGTGCTGGCCTTATAAACGGCTACAGGGTAGTTGGACACGGCCTGAAAAACCGCTGATTTGCCGTTGATTTTTGCCACGGCCGATACTTCCCATTCTATGGACGAAGCACCAATCACTTTGCTCTCATATTCCACGGTCGCAGGGAACAAATGGTCAAGTTTTTCATGAAGCGCATCGGATATATTTGCTTCTGCAAACACAGAAGCCCGGGATACGATACGTTCAGCAACTGAGTGAGAGGCGGCGCTCACATCAAAGATGGCTCGCTCGACTTCATGATTTTGGACATCCACGTAGATTGATCGCTTCCCGACCTGAAGTTCAGTCGCATCCGCAACCGATCTGGCCGTTTTGGAGAATGAACGCCCCGCACCGAAACTTTCAGCTTCACGATATGCAAACCCCGAATCGCTTACCCTGATTCCCCCGCTAATATGAGTCATGCGGACGGTTACAAATGACCCGCTAGGGTACACCATTGGCAGGCTAATAAAGCTTGCATCACCCCAGTTGCGACAAGATACAAGTTTGGGTGCGATCAACGCGCTTATTTCTGAGAGGGGGACCTGTTCGGACATCACATCATTCCTCCTGAAAAGAAATCATACACCCATTTTGGCTCCAAAACAACGTCCATGTTCTTGATTCTAAGCCTTTTCCCGAAAAAGTCCCTCGCTTCGATAAAGCTTTGAATTGGTTCATCAACCTCACGAGCAACGACTAAACCGCCGTTGCGCAATCGCTGCTCGGTTTCAGACCAATTCAACCAAAAGTCGTGGAGATGTGTCGCAGAAACGCGCCTACCAGACCATTCCGATCGTGGTTTTCGCTGGTTTGAATGTCCGCCCTCCAATGACATCCAGTCAAGACGATCAATCGGCAAACACCGTCGCGCAGGTGATCTTGAAATATGCAATTCGAAAGTAACATGGCAGTCCGGGCGATGTGCAAAGCAACCACCGTGCAGCACAAGACCGGTCTCTGTAACTCCGCCGATCTCAATTGGCGCATTGAACCAAATGTAGTCGGTTTCATCTTCTGGGATTGACCAACCAGGGAAGTGCCCGATCTGTTTGTCAGCCAAAAATATATCTTTGACACTTACCATCCCTTCGGGGTAGCGGATTCGGATGGCGTAAGCGAGTCAAACTTGTGTCAAGGGGATACACCCCAAAACCATTCATCACCCAACCCGAACTTTTCGTTTCCAGCACTGAGCTTGATCATCCCGCCCTTCATGCACTTGACGCCACAGAAGCGGTTCTGGATTGGTCGAAGGTCGAACCAATTTTGTCGTCGATTTATGCCTCAAAAACAGGCCGTCCAAGCTATCCACTTTTGACCTTGTTTCGCGGTTTGCTGTTGGGGGTGTGGTATCGATTATCGGATGTTGAGCTGTCGCAATGCCTTTATCGTGATCTGCTGTTTCGTAAATTTTGCCACCTTGAACTGGGCGGCGATGTCCCGGAGGCGTCAACGCTGGGGCGGTTCCGCAATCAACTGGTTGAACATGATCTGTGGGAGCGTCTCTTGGGGGAGATCAACCGCCAGCTTGAGGCCAAGAACATTATTCTGACGGAAGGGCGTATCAACATCATTGATGCCACCCCCGTTGAGGCTGCACAATCTGGCTCGGGCAAAGGTAAAGATGGTCAGCCAAAGCGCGATAAGGACGCGGGCTGGCATGTCAGGAAAGACAGCCGTGGTAATCTAAAATCCACCTATGGATACTCGGTTCATACGGGTGTGGATGAGGACGGCTTCATTCAACGCCAGACAGTCACTGCGGGTAATGTGCATGACAGCGTCGAACGCGATACGCTTTTATTGGGCGATGAGAGTGCCCTTTACGCGGATGCGGCTTACAGTTCCCGGGAGACGCGTGACAAACTGAAACGTTTTGGCATTGCAGATCAGGTGCAACGCAAAGGTTACCGTAACAAACCTCTGTCGGATGATGACCGTAATCGCAATGATGAGATTGCTGTTATTCGTGCTGGTGGCGAGCGGCCCTTTGCCACTTACAAAAGCCGTTATGGCTTAGCCCGAACACGATTTATGGGGTTGGCCAGGAATATGACTGCCTACGGTATTGCAGCCATCGCTCATAACGTTCGCAAAGGGGCCAAATTCTTGACACTCTACGGATTGCCCGACCAGAGTTGCGCTGGATAAGTGCGGCCAAAACCTGGAAATGGGACATAAAACTACGTCAAATTGACCATATCCAACCCTCAAAGTCGCAAATATCCGATTTTACTGGAAATCCATCCCGAACTCCGTAATATCAAGCTGGAAAAGAGGCCTTATGCTGAGGTCTCAATTATCGATTATGTCTTGTTTTCGCCGCGTTGCCGTGCATATTCGGCAGCGTGCGAATGGCGGGATATGGTCCCACTTCGCAGATTATGCCTCAAATCCGAAGGAACCCAGGTAAAGGCACCGCCGCAATTGATAGCGGCAGAGGTTTGGGTAAAAGCCAAAAGGCTGGATAAATAAACGCATGAGATCTTCTAAGTCCCGTTCGCGGTCGAAAAATAGCCGCAACCGTTCTGTCGGAAATGTTATGAACCGGGTGTTTGACAGCTCGGGCCCCGAAGGAAAAGTGCGCGGCACGCCGCAGCAAATCATCGACAAATACACCCAGCTGACCCATGATGCGCAGCTAGGCAATGACCGTGTGGCGGCTGAGAACTTTCAGCAGCATTCCGAGCATTACACCAGGATGTTGGGCGCAGCACAGCGCGAAATGAATGCCCGCCGCGAACAGCAAGAGCGTGAACATCGCGAACGCCAACAGTCGCGAAACGAACATCGCCACGCACTGCATAACGATCAAGGCCAGACAAGCATTGACGTGGCAGACCCGTCGCAGACCGATCAGCCCGAAGTCCTGAGAGCCGCGCCAGAAACCGGCAGTGGATTGGTGGAAACCCCGGAATCACAACCCAAGCGCAGCGCTCCGCGGGCCCGAAAGCCAAAACCGAAACCTGAGGCCGATGCCTCTTAAAGTGATCGCCCGGACTCTTCGGAGGCCGCTGAATAGGCAGCACGCGTTACGCGTTGTGGCGACTTTCGGGCGCGATCTCAGTGCGTCGCGGTGTTGGAAAACAGGTGAATGACCAATAGCCCCGCCAGGATCATGCTCATCCCCAGCACCGCCGCCAGGTCCAGCTTTTGGCCAAAGACCAGCAGTCCGATCGCGGCAATTAACACAATCCCAAACCCGGACCAGATCGCATAGACAATCCCGACCGGCATGAATTTCAGAGTCAGCGCCAACAGATACAGCGCCACCGCATAGCCGATCACGGCTACGGCTGACGGCAACATCCGGCTGAACTGATGGCTGGCCTGCAGGGCTGTAGTCGCAATGGTCTCGGCAATGATCGCCGAGAGCAGGTAAATGTAATGTATTGGCATGGGCAAGTCCGTTCACAGGGGCAGTTCAGTGGTCTCTTTCAGCTCTTCCATCACGAAACTGGCTGACACATCCGACACCTCTACCCTTTTGATCAGCCTTTGGTAAAGCCTGTCATACGCTGCGACATCGGCAACCCTTGCGCGGATCAGATAATCCAAATCACCGGTCATCCGGTAGGCGCCAAGTATTTCCGGCATTTCGTGGACTGCGCGGGCAAATTTCGTCAGCCAATCAGCAGCGTGGCTGCGGGTGCGAATCTGGATGAACACGCTAAGCCCAAGGCCGAGCATGTCGGCGTCCAGGATCGCCACACGCCGTTTGATCGCACCGGCCTGATCCAGCGCCCTGATCCGCCGCCAACAGGCATTGCGCGACAGCCCGACTTTTTCGCCAAGCGCTTCCAGCCCGATGTCCGCTTCACGTTGCAAGATACGCAGAATGCGGCGATCTATGCATCGAACGTCAACATGAATATATATATCGTGGGAAATTATTACGAAATCAATGTATTTCGGTTTAATTTTGGGACGATATTTCAAACCGCGTGCAATATGTGTTGGATAACGAGCAAAGGATACGGCCATGTATTCCAAAGTTTTCCTGAACCACCCGCACAGCGTCGAAGAGACCTATCTGGAGCACGCGCGGATTGCCGCCGGATTTTCGGCACAGCTCTTTCTGGCTGCAAGTGCGGCGGCAATCCATGCCATCATTCCGTGCCTGTTTGAAAAAACCGCCAGCCGGATGATCGCGACATTGTATGCGCGGACCAATAATAGGGGCCAGTAAAATAAACTGCTGCGTCGGTCCGGCAGTCGTCGCAATCCCAGCTTAACCTATCAAAGCCCTGCTCAGATTGTTGTCGATCTTTTCCAGAAACCCCTCGGTGGTCGTCCATTTCTGATCCGGCCCAACCAGCAAAGCCAAATCTTTGGTCATGAACCCGCTTTCAACGGTGTCAACGACCACTTTCTCGAGCGTCTCGGCAAAACCGGTGAGCTTGGCATTTGCGTCGAGCTTGCCACGGTGCTTTAGACCCCCGGTCCAGGCGTAGATTGACGCAATCGAATTGGTCGATGTCGCCTCGCCCTTCTGGTGCTGGCGATAATGCCGGGTGACCGTGCCGTGGGCGGCTTCGGCTTCGACAATTCTGCCGTCCGGCGTCATCAACCGACTGGTCATCAGGCCAAGCGAACCAAAGCCCTGCGCGACCGTGTCAGATTGCACGTCACCGTCATAGTTCTTGCAGGCCCAGACAAACCCGCCCGACCACTTCATTGCAGCGGCCACCATGTCGTCGATCAGACGGTGCTCATAGGTGATTCCGGCGGCTTTGAATTTTTCTGCGAATTCTTCATCAAAGGCCTTCTGGAACAGATCTTTGAAGCGGCCATCATACGCCTTGAGAATGGTATTCTTGGTCGAGAGGTACACCGGCCAACCAACATTGAGGCCATAGTTCAACGACGCGCGGGCAAAGTCGATGATCGATGCGTCAAGGTTGTACATGCCCATTGCCACACCGGCAGACGGGGCATCGAAAATATCCTTTTCAATCACCGCACCATCGTCACCGACAAACTTCATCGTCAGCTTGCCTTTGCCGGGAAACAGAAAGTCGGTGGCTTTGTATTGATCCCCGAAAGCATGGCGGCCGATGACAATCGGTTGTGTCCAACCCGGCACCAGCCGCGGCACATTGCGGCAAATGATCGGGGCGCGGAATATCGTTCCCCCGAGAATGTTGCGAATTGTGCCATTGGGCGAGCGCCACATCTGTTTCAGGCCAAATTCCTCGACCCGCGCTTCGTCAGGTGTAATCGTCGCGCATTTAACGCCGACGCCGATTTCCTTAATCTTTTCAGCCGCATCAATAGTGATCTGGTCATTGGTGTCGTCGCGCACTTCGATGCCGAGGTCGTAATAAAGCAGATCGATGTCCAGATAGGGCAGGACCAGCTTTTTCTTGATGAAATCCCAGATGATTCGGGTCATCTCATCGCCGTCAAGCTCGACGATCGGGTTTTCGACCTTGATTTTCGACATGCAGTACCTCGTGTTGATGAATTTTGGTGCTGGCGCTAAAAAATAATGTGCTCAGCGCGTGGTCTCGGTCAGCCGTCGGCGCACGTAGGCGTCTACATTGCCGATCATCGTTTCCATATGTGGATCTTCAAAAAAATGCCCGGCACTTTCGATTTCGGTGTGGGTGATGGTAATTCCTCTTTGCTCGTGCAGCTTTTCGACCAGAATTTGCGTGTCCTTGGGCGGCGCCACCCGGTCGGCGGTTCCATTCATGATCAGACCCGAGGACGGGCAGGGCGCGAGGAACGAGAAATCATACATATTGGCCGGCGGCGACACCGAAATAAATCCTGTGATCTCAGGCCGCCGCATTAACAATTGCATGCCAATCCAGGCCCCAAAAGAAAAGCCGGCGACCCAGCAGTGTTTGGAATTCTGGTTCATCGACTGCAGATAATCGAGTGCTGACGCGGCATCAGACAATTCGCCAATGCCCTGGTCGTATTCACCTTGCGACCGGCCGACGCTGCGAAAGTTGAACCGCAGCACCGTAAAACCCATGTTGTAAAATGCGTAGTGCAAGTTATAGACGACGCGATTGTTCATCGTGCCGCCGAACTGAGGGTGCGGATGCAGGACGATCGCGATTGGTGCGTCTTTTTCCTTTTGCGGATGATAACGGCCTTCCAGGCGGCCCTCGGGGCCTGGGAAAATTACTTCAGGCATGGGTTTCCTTGTCTTGCGTCAGATGCCGGTTCGATTTCTTGACGAATTTGCTCAGACACCTTAGAACAATTCTAAGTTGGCTGTCGGACGGCGGGAATTGGCTGCTCGTCAGGTAATGGCCCTGCTGCCGGGCGTCAACAAAATTAAGGGTTTGGGTGATGAAACTTAGCACCAAAGGGCGATATGCAATGGTTGCGCTGGCGGATCTTGCGGCCCAGCCAGTTGGTTCACTGTGTTCGCTTGGACAAATATCTGCCCGCCAGGATCTGTCGCTGCCCTATTTGGAACAGTTGTTCGTGAAACTGCGCCGCAGTGGTCTGGTGGATTCGGTACGCGGGCCGGGTGGCGGTTACACACTTGCCCGGCCGGCATCGGAAATTCGGGTGTCCGACATACTGGCGGCGGTCGATGAGACGGTTTCCGCGCTTCATACCGGGGCCGGAGCATCCGGTGCATGTTCTGGAACCCGCGCGCAGTCGCTTGCAAACCGGCTTTGGGAATGCCTGTCGGCCCAAGTCTATGTATTTTTACACCAGACTCGGCTGTCGGACGTTGTTGCGAATGAGCTGGCTCCTTGTCCGGCAGTTCCGGCATTCGTTACATTGGTGGATGAAGCATGAGCGGGCGCATCTATCTTGACTGGAATGCATCCGCGCCGCTGCGCACTGAGGCCCGTGACGCGATGCTTGCCGCGATGGATGTGACGAGTAATCCGTCAAGCGTGCATGCCGAGGGGCGGGCGGCCAAGGGATTGGTGGAAAAAGCCCGCGCCCAGGTCGCCGAAGCGATCGGTGCCACGAACGCCGATATTGTTTTTACCTCCGGCGCGACTGAGTCAGCCGCACTGGCTCTGTCCGGGCGCGATCTTTGCAGCGCCGATGTGGAGCACGACGCGGTCATGGCCTGGACCCGGGGCGATCTGGCGGTTGATTGCGACGGCCGTATTGCGGTTGAAAATCCGACGGCGAGCTGTGTTCAGCTGGCCAATGCCGAAACCGGGATCATCCAGAACCTTCCGGCGGGCCTTGCCGTAACCGACGCGACACAAGCCTTTGGCAAGATACCAGTGGCCATCGATTGGCTGGGCTGTGAATTGGCGCTGGTATCGGCGCACAAGCTTGGCGGCCCGCACGGGGTTGGGGCGTTGATCGTGAAACATGGTATCGACGTGGCGGCGCGCAACAAGGGCGGCGGGCAAGAGATGGGGCGGCGCTCGGGCACTGAAAACCTGACAGGCATCGCTGGATTTGGCGCGGCGGCACTAGCTGCGGCGCGGGATTTGGCGAACGGCATGTGGACTGAGGTTGCCACTTTGCGCGATTTGCTGGAACAGGCCGTATTGGCAGAAATTCCGGGCTGCACGATCTTTGGAAAATCGAACAAGCGACTGCCAAATACCAGCTATTTTTCTACGCCCGGCTGGAAGGGTGAAACTCAGGTCATGGCAATGGATCTGGCCGGGTTCGCCATTTCGGCGGGGTCAGCCTGTTCCAGCGGCAAAGTCAAGGCCAGCCGGGTGTTGCTCGCCATGAGATTTGATGAAGCCACAAGCTCCAGCGCTATTCGTGTTTCCATCGGGCCCAGCACAACGCAGGAACAAGTTATGCGGTTTGTCGACGCGTTGGCCTTGGCCCACAGACGATATCGCGCCAAAGCGGCATGAGAAGAAGGTAATCAGAATCATGGGTAAATCAGAGATACTAACGGCCAAAGAAGGCGTCGACGCCGAAACGGTCGCGGCGGTTCAATCAATATCCGGCAAGTATAAATACGGCTGGGAAACTGATGTCGAAATGGAATTTATCCCCAAAGGCGTGTCCGAGGACATCGTCCGTCTGATCTCACAAAAAAACGGCGAACCTGAATGGATGACAGATTGGCGTCTGTCGGCATATGCGCGCTGGAGCCGGCTGGAAGAGCCCACTTGGGCGATGGTCAACTACCCCGAGATCGACTATCAGGGCTTGTATTACTACGCCCAGCCGAAAAGCATGGTCGACAAACCGAAATCTCTGGACGACGTCGATCCAAAACTTCTGGCGACCTATGCTAAACTCGGTATTCCACTGAAAGAACAGATGATCCTCGCTGGTGTCGAGGGGGCGGAAGACGCGTCGGCCGATGGCCGCCAGGTCGCGGTTGATGCGGTGTTTGACAGCGTGTCCCTGGGCACGACGTTTCAGGAAGAACTGGCCAAAGCGGGGGTCATTTTCTGCTCGATCGGCGAGGCCATTGAGAACCATCCTGATCTGGTGAAAAAATACCTCGGGTCGGTGGTGCCGATCACCGATAATTTCTTTGCCACTTTAAACTCGGCGGTATTTTCGGCGGGGTCATTTGTTTACGTCCCGCCCGGCGTGCGCTGCCCGATGGAGCTTTCGACTTATTTTCGCATCAACGCGGAAAACACCGGCCAATTCGAACGCACGTTGATCATTGCCGACAAGGGTTCGTACGTCTCGTATCTGGAAGGCTGCACAGCGCCGCAGCGCGACATCACCCAGCTGCACGCCGCGGTGGTCGAAATTGTCGCGCTGGACGACGCCGAAGTGAAATACTCCACCGTCCAGAACTGGTATCCGGGCGATGAAAACGGCGTCGGCGGGATTTACAATTTTGTCACCAAGCGGGCCGACTGTCGCGGCCATCGCTCGAAAGTTATGTGGACGCAAGTCGAGACCGGATCGGCCATAACCTGGAAATACCCGTCTTGCATCCTGCGCGGTGATGACAGCCAGGGCGAATTTTACTCGATTGCCATTGCGAACAACTACCAGCAGGCCGACACAGGAACCAAGATGACGCATCTTGGCCGCAACACCAAAAGCCGGATCGTGTCCAAAGGGATCAGTGCGGGGCGTGCGCAGAACACCTATCGCGGGTTGGTGTCGATGCACCCAAGGGCCAAGAACAGCCGCAACTTTACCCAGTGTGACAGCCTGCTTATTGGCGACAAATGCGGAGCGCACACGGTGCCTTACATCGAAGTGAAGAACAATTCATCTCGCGTCGAGCACGAAGCAACCACATCGAAAGTTGATGACGATCAGTTGTTTTACTGCCGCCAGCGCGGCATGGACGAAGAAGAGGCCGTGGCACTTGTCGTGAACGGGTTTTGCAAAGAGGTGCTGCAGGCCCTGCCGATGGAATTTGCAATGGAAGCCCAACAGTTGGTGGCGATTTCACTGGAAGGGTCTGTTGGGTAATGGAAAGTCTGTTGGTGCAGGGTCGTGTGCCGGGTGTCGCGCCATTTGGCCACAAACTGGCTGATGCGGTAGTTTTGGCCGATGGCAGGGAGCGTGAAACGCCATGACCAATGGGAATTCGACGCGTCAGCGTGGGCGGTCAGGTTCAAGACCTTGGCTTCGTCATGGCTCGTCCTCCGGCACTCGATTTGCGCGAACCGCTCCGCCCCTGGACCGTTACCGAATGGCAACATATGCGAGATACCTCATACGTAAAATGGAACCACGACGGCCCCAATCCTGCCCAATAAATGCAGTCATATCGTCACCGGGCCACCAGCCGGAAATGATTCATGACTTCGCAGGAACATCACAAGCAAGTGTTTCGCGACCGAATTCAGCGCGTTGCTGCAGGCGGGCCCAACACGATGGCTCAGATTTATGTCGGAAGGGCCGACAGCAGGGCGCCGCCGCCCGTAAAACGCAATCTGATGGCCGAGTTGAGAGTGCTGCCAGTGACAGCCTTGACAGGCGCATTTGCTATGTTTCTGGGGCAACTGGCGTCTTTCCACCTGTTTTCAGACGATGGTGGCTTGGCGTTAGGCCCGATTTCGCCCTCCGGTTTCCTGCTCGCGAGCTTTCTGATCGGCATCGTGCTGGCGCTGATTTTCGGCAGGGTGTTTCGAGTCGACAAAGGCATCCGGTTTCTGGCCCTGGCGGGTGGATTCATGGCGATGATTTGGTTCGACAGCAATCTGATCGGGTCAAACCCGGAAATCTTCGCCATGATCTTTTCGGAAAACTATGTGATCGAGCATCTTGGATTGGCGGGTATTGGGTTGCAGTTCTAAGGGACGGCCTGCCAAAGTGGCTGACGAGTTCACGTGCCGGAATAACATTTAATTTGAACAGTGCAATTGTGGCAAAAGCCGCATGCGCGCTCTGTGGTTGCGATCTGCCGGTTCGATGCTTGCAACCAATTGGTGGCTTGGGCGTTAGATCATCATGAAAAATGTTCCGGCGCCGATCATTTATGGGCTGGCTGTTTTCATAGCCGTTTTCTTTGCTGGTTGGAGCACAGGAATGGGTGGCTCGTTGATCCCAAATCTGGGGTTCTCAATAGTGATGGGCCTGCTTGCCGGTGGCCTGTTCATATGGATTCAGAGCTACAAACGTTAGCTGCGCCGGTGGCCCGCAAAACTGATGGAACAAGTCCGGACAACACCGGAACGAAGAAAGCGAGACTAAAAAATGCTGCACATCCAAGACCTGCACGTGAAACTGGCCGAAGAGGACAAACAGATCCTTAAGGGCACCAGCCTGCGTGTCAAATCCGGCGAGGTTCACGCGATCATGGGGCCGAACGGGTCGGGAAAATCAACGCTTGCATATGTGCTGAGCGGGCGCACCGGCTACGAGGTCACTGGCGGCACTGCAAAGTTGAATGGTGAGGATTTGTTGGCGCTGGATCCCGAAGAGCGCGCTGCTGCCGGGCTTTTTTTGGCGTTCCAGTATCCGGTCGAAATCCCTGGCGTCGGCAATATGACGTTCCTTCGAACAGCGGTGAATTCACAGCGTAAGGCCCGCGGCGAAGCGGAAATGTCAGCGCCAGATTTCCTGAAAAAGATTCGCTCCAAGGCGAAAGAACTGAAAATCGACGCCGAGATGCTCAAACGGCCGGTAAATGTCGGCTTTTCTGGTGGCGAAAAGAAACGCAATGAGATCCTGCAAATGGCCATGCTTGAACCAAAGATGTGTATTTTGGACGAAACCGACAGTGGGTTGGATGTGGATGCGATGAAACTGGTGGCAAAAGGCGTGAATGCGCTGCGCGACAGCAATCGGGCGTTTCTGGTGATCACCCATTACCAGCGGCTGCTTGACCACATCGAACCCGATGTGGTCCACATCATGGCTGATGGTCGTATCGTCAAGTCCGGTGGCCCGGACCTGGCCCTGGAAGTTGAAACCAACGGCTATGCCGAATTTGCGACCGAGGTGGCGTGATGGCAGCGCCGCAATTCAATTTTATTCCCGCCGACGATCTGATCTCGTCGCTGGCCATGCCGTCAGGGTCGGCCTGGGCCAGGGCCGCGCGCCGTTCTGCATTGTCGCGACTGCGTGCTATGGGATTGCCGGGGCGCCGCGATGAATATTGGAAATATACCAACCCGGCGACGTTGGTTCAGCCGCAGGTTCCCGCAGCGGCGACATTTGAAACCGATGAGCCAGAGGTATTTGGTGAAATTGAGCGGCTGAAATTGGTATTCGTGGACGGTAACTTTGATGCGGCCGCGTCTGATGATCTGGACATGTCCGGGATCGAAATCGAGCGGCTGGCGGTAGCGACAACGCGCGACATCCACTGGGCCAAAGATCTTTACGGTGTTTTGGAAGAGCGCGGGCAAACCCCGGTAAACCGCCCGATGGCGGCGCTGAACAGCGCGTTTGCCAGCGACGGTGTTATTATTCGGGTCACCGGCAATGCGGCCAAGCCGCTGTCGCTGATCTACCTGCATGCGTCCGAAAATTCCGACGCGATATTGCACCATGTGATCCGTGTTGAAGCAGGCGCCGAACTGACAGTTTTGGAAAACGGCCCGGCCGCGGCGCGGTTCAACAATGTGATGGAAGTCGATATCGCCGACGGCGGAACATTTCACCTTGTCCGCACCCAAGGCCGCGACCATGAACGCCGCGCGGTCACGCATATCTTTGCGCGTCTGGCCGACAAGTGCACCTTCAAAAGTTTCACACTGACCGCCAATGGTGTTTTGACCCGCAACGAGTCGGTGATTGAGCTGACCGGCGACAATTCGGTCGCGCATGTTGCTGGTGCGGCGGTCGGTGATGGCGATTTTCACCATGACGACACCGTTTTTGTCACTCACGCAGGGCTGGAATGTGAAAGCCGTCAGGTGTTCAAGAAGGTTTTGCGCAATGGCGCGACCGGGGTTTTCCAGGGCAAAATTCTGGTCAAGCCCGGGGCACAAAAAACTGACGGGTATCAGATATCGCAAGCGTTGCTTTTGGACGGTGACAGCCAGTTTCTGGCCAAACCCGAGCTGGAGATTTATGCCGACGATGTGGCCTGCTCGCATGGCTCGACGTCCGGAGCTATCGACGAAGACGCGCTGTATTACCTGCGCTCGCGCGGGATTTCCAAGGCAAAGGCCGAGGACTTTCTGGTCCTGGCTTTTCTGGCTCAGGCGATCGACGAAATAGAGAATGAGGCGATAGCCAAGGACATCCGATTGCGCCTCGAAGCCTGGCTTTACCGCCGTCGAAGCTGATGCATATTACCGCCGATATCCTGCGCTCCTGGCGTCACCCGCGCAAAGTCATGGCGCGCCGCCTGTCAGAAGGGGCGCGCGAAGACCGGGCCCTGGCTTATCTGATGATTGCCTGCATCGTGATTTTTGTCGCCCAGTGGCCACGGCTGGCGCGTGATGCGCAAATTGACCCCTCGACGCCTCTGGATGTGCGATTGGGCGGAACGCTGTTTGGCTGGCTTTTCATCGCGCCGCTGGTGCTGTACGCGGTTGCGTTGCTATCGCATTTGCTGGCGCGGATGCTAGGTGGTCAAGGCAATTCGTTTGCCGCCCGCATCGCGCTGTTCTGGTCGTTGCTGGCAGTTACTCCGCTTTGGCTGTTGAACGGGTTGGTTGCAGGTTTCTATGGGCCCGGTCCAGAATTGACCTTGACCGGCGGCATTTCACTTGCGGTTTTTCTGGTGGTCTGGATATCGTCACTGATCGAAGCTGAAAGCGTGGACAAAAAGCCGTGAACCTGACGTTCAAAGATCTGTTTCAGGCCGCATATGACACCGTGCGCGACGCCCGCCAGGGTGCCCGAATGATCATGGCCATCCAGCTGGAACGGCGCCAAAGATGGGAGCTGCTGTTACTGATCGCGGTGCTCAGCGCCCTGATGGCCGGGCTATCGTTGCTCATTGGCGGCGGCGGTGGCTTTATTGTCGGCGGTCCGGCGATGTTGAACCCGATAACACTGGGCGTGGCGCAACTATTCTTGCTGATTTGCATGGTCTTTGGCATTCATATTGTCGGCACCCGGTTTGGCGGCAAGGGCGGCCTGGACGAGACCATTCTGCTGGTGACCTGGTTGCAGTTCGTTCTGATCTGCCTTCAGGCTGTTCAGATTATCGCCATAGTGCTGCTGCCACCGCTGGCATTTCTGATCGGGGTTGCCGGAATTGTATTATTTTTCTGGCTTCTCACCGCCTTTGTTGCCGAGCTTCATGGGTTTTCGTCCACCATTGGCGTCTTTGTCTCAATTCTGATCGTCATGGTGGTTTTCACCACACTGTTTCGATTTTTGCTGGGCGTGCTCGGTATTGCAGTTTTGGGAGTGCAGTGAGTGTATGACGTGAGCGAAGTGCGCCAGGACTTTCCGATCCTGGCACGGCAGGTGAACGGTAAGCCTTTGGTTTACCTCGATAACGGTGCGTCGGCTCAGAAACCGCAGGCTGTCATCGACGCGGTGTCGCACGCGTATTCAATGGAATATTCGAATGTTCACAGAGGCTTGCATTTCCTTTCCAACATAGCGACCGAAAAATACGAAGCGGTGCGCGAGACCGTGGCCAGATTTCTGAATGCGGCGTCCAAAGACGAGATTGTTCTGAATTCCGGCACCACCGAGGGGATCAACATGGTCGCCTATGGTTGGGCGATGCCGCGCATGAAAGCAGGCGACGAGATTGTTTTGTCGGTGATGGAGCATCACGCCAATATCGTGCCCTGGCATTTTCTGCGCGAACGTCAGGGCGTGGTGTTGAAATGGGTCGATGTGGACGCAACGGGTGCGCTTGATCCGCAAAAAGTTATTGACGCTATTGGGCCAAAGACGAAACTGGTGGCAATTACCCATCTTTCCAATGTATTAGGAACTGTAGTTGATGTGAAAGCGATCACTGACGCGAGCCACGCAAAGGGCGTTCCGGTGCTGGTCGATGGTTCGCAGGGCGCGGTGCACACGCCGGTCGACGTGCAGGATATTGGTTGCGATTTCTATGCGGTCACCGGCCACAAGCTTTATGGCCCGTCCGGATCGGGCGCGATTTATGTAAAAATGGAGCGCATGGCCGAAATGCGCCCCTTCATGGGCGGCGGCGACATGATCAAAGAGGTCACGCGCGAGACCGTCAGCTACAATGATCCGCCAATGAAATTCGAGGCCGGCACACCGGGCATCGTTCAGACAATCGGTTTCGGTGCGGCATTGGATTATCTGATGGATCTGGGTTTCAGAGACATCGTGCGCCACGAGGCTGATCTGCGCGACTACGCACAGCAGCGTCTTGGCGGGCTCAACTGGCTGAACATTCAAGGTAATGCACCGGGAAAAGGCGCGATCTTTTCGTTTACTCTGAATGGCGCGGCCCACCCGCATGACATCTCAACGGTGCTGGATAAAAAGGGCGTCGCGGTGCGCGCCGGCCATCATTGTGCGCAGCCGCTGATGACCCATCTGGGCTTCACCGCCACCTGTCGGGCATCGTTTGGCATGTATAACACCCGCCAAGAGGTGGATGTTCTGGTCGACGCACTGGAACTTTGTCACGAATTATTTGACTGATCATTGCCAATTGCGAGTGCTGTGGAGGCTCGCTATACCGCGCACACACGGCACCCGTAGCTCAGCTGGATAGAGCGCTGCCCTCCGAAGGCAGAGGTCACAGGTTCGAATCCTGTCGGGTGCGCCAATCTTTTCAAGGGGTTATTTGACCAGCTCAATGCTCTAGAGCATTTCCGGTTTAGTTTGGTCCATATCCGGATGCTGCGAAGAAGTTTGCACATTCCTGTTTTGAGAACAGTTCGAGGATTTCGCCGACACCTTTCCACAAGGTGTCAACGGTTCTCGCGGCCAATCTCTTCATGTGTGCTTTGAGCTTTGAGAAAGCCAGCTCGATTGGGTTCAGATCCGGCGAATATGGTGGCAGGAATAGCAGCCATGCGCCGCGCTCCCTGATTGCTGCATTGGCTGCGGCAACCTTGTGAGCGGGCAGATTATCCATCACCACAACATCGCCCTTTTGCAGGGTCGGTGCGAGTTGGGTTTTGATGTAGGTGATGAATGCGGGACCATCCATCGGGCCGTCCAGTACCCATGGAGCCGTCATGCCATCATGGCGCAGACCGGCAATGAAAGTCATGGTTTTCCAGTGGCCATGGGGGATTGAAGCTATCAGCCGCTGACCTTTTGCAGACCGCCCTCGAAGCCGGGCCATTTTTGTGTTCAACCCGGTTTCATCAATGAACACGATCCTGCCCAACAGATGCAGGTGATGCTTCAGCCAATCCTGGCGTTTTCGCCAACGGCGGCGTTTGGCCCGCACATCAACCCGCTCCTGTTCACTGGCGTGAGCCGTTTTTTTTATAAGTGATCTGATTAGCACGCAGCCAGTCATCCAGCGTTGAAGAGCCGGCACGCAGGCCATATATCTCATATAAGCGGGCACATAGTTCGGCCAATGTCAGATCCGGCTGTTTGCCGATCCAACCAATCATGTCAGCGCGATACGGATCAAGTTTGCTCTTGCGTTTCTTCGGCGCTTTCAAACCAACATGGCCAACTTCCATGGCCTGCCTGACAAACCGAATGGCCGAACTGGCGCTTACTTTAAACTGCCGTGCCGCTTCGCGACGCGATACACCCGACGCAACCAAATCAACAATACGAAGTCGTAAATCCTGAGATAAAGCCATGATAACACCTCCTGATTCCTTGAATCAGAAGAAGCTCAATTCGTAAACCCGAGTTTGATTCTAAGCTGGCCGGAAATGCTCTAGAACTGCATTAGCAATCACGTAGCAAGCACGCGCGCTGATTTCCCCGCTTCAAGAAGGCTCATCTGCCATCAGGTATTCTGGCAGTTTCACCCTCCATTCGCTCATGAGAATGAGCGTACACTGGACGGTTTCGCCGTTGTTTTGGACCAACTCCAACTGGCCGGCAGGGGTGTAGTCATCCCATGCGAAGCTGTCGGATAGAAAGGCGAGAACCTCGCGCTTGTAGGCTGTGTCGAGATTGTCGAGCTGATCGCCCTTGGTTTCTAGCACGGTGATCCGCTTAGCTTCCCCGTGACCCTGTGCCGCAAAGATGAAATCCGGGTATATTTTAGCCTTCTTCCAGCCCTGGATACCGTATTCCATCCGAGCGACGTTGCGATGCCACCACGCAAGCGCCTCGTCCCCGTCGAGATAAACGGCGACCTCCCGCTCTTGCCCGTTCAGTTCATTTTCGTAGACGGGCGAAAATAGGCTTTTTTCCAAGGGACCGCCCGTGTTGCTGAGAAGCTGGCGGGCGTTCTCGGCTTCCGTCGTCTCGACACAAAACGGCATTCGCCAGTTTCGACCGTCCAGACGTAAGCGAAATTGAATGCTACCGGCGGCGACCTCGTCCTTGAACATTGCCTCGGCCCGCGCCGTGCGCGCCGTGTCGAGCCCCTTACGCAACTCTTCAACAATCAGGTTCGCCAACCTGCCGATCTTCGCGTCGTCGAAGCCGCGCACGCGGAGCGTTGCGAGAAGGCGGCCAACGATCTCGCGCCCGACAAAAGGGTTAGGCACGATATCGGAGATCATGCGGACCGCATAGGCGGCGTCGAAGACCAGCGTTTCAGTGTTATTCGCGACAGTCTCACCGACGAACAGTTCGTCGCCATCATCAGAGAGCCTGATCCGCTGAAGCTGGCTTTCGGCAGCTTGAGCGTTTTCGGGTATACGGGCAGCAATATCCTGTGGATCGAAGCCGCGCCAGTCGATGCCTGAGAGCACGTCGGTCTCGTAATCAAGCTCGCGAACCTCTCCCCCTTCCACGATCATCACCTTGGGCAGGTAAATTTCGGTCGAGGTAAAATCAGGGCGGCGGTCGATCTTCCGTACGACTTTAACCAACCCGGATGTGTCACCCTGGGTCACTTGCAGGACGAGATCGCCAAGACCGTCCTTTTCAAGTCCGTCCTTGACGGCTTCGACCACGGTCGCGGTGTCAGCGCGATGTGTGATGACGTGGCATTCGTCGAGAGCCGGAATTTCGGTTTTGATCGCGCTCGGTTGACGCAGAATGCGCCCTACGAGCTGCGTCATCGCCCCCAGGTTGGAGTTAGCCGCGAGGGCGCAAAGGACATAGGCGAAGGGGCAGTCCCAGCCTTCCCGAAGCGCTTGCTTCGTAATGATCGCTCGGACTCGGTTGGTCGGGGAAAGTAAGTCCAGATTCTCTGGCTGATTTAGGTCGTTCTGCTCAGCCGTCTTGACGGCAATTTCGGCCTCATCGAAGCCCGCTGTCAGAAGCCAGTCCTTCACGTCTTCGGCATGGATGTGGCTGCTCTCGCGCTGGTCGGCACCAGTGCGCTCCACGTGAATCAGCATGATCGGGCGGATATAGCGGCCCGTATCGGCGCGGAACTGCCGCGCATCGCCATCAAGAGCATTGAGTATTGAGAGGGCGGCGTTGAGCGTTGCCTTCCAGTCGTTTCCCTGCCGGGGATCGAGGTTGAGGGGCATTTTGATCATACCCTCGCGGTCCAACTCCCGTCCCGTCACTTCCACAAGCTCGTTCGCATAGCGCCCCTCGCGAGGGTTCTTTCCGCCACGCGGTTGCACGTCCTGCGGCGTCGCCGTCAGCTCAAGGACGAAGCAGGGGTTGAAGCCGTAAAGGGTGCCGAAGGCCAAGTCAGAGATGGCACGATGACCCTCGTCCAGCACCACCACGGGCCGGATGATTCGCAAGGCGTTGCCGAGCGAATCTTTCACCATCGGGAACATATCCTCATAGGCGGAGAGATTTGGCGTGCGGTCGAGCGCGGCCTTGTGCGCCTGTTGCTCGCCCTCGGGCGGAAAGAAGCCATGCACGTCGCCTCGGTCCTGAAACATCTTCAACGTATCTTGATTTTTCCGGTTCGAGGATTGAAGCATTAGGATTATGATGCAGAGGTTCGTTTCAATGTCACGCGCATCAAGGCGGTCGGATTTTTCCATGATCCTAACCCGTCCAGCGGCGGCTCGGTCGAGCGCTTGCCGGTAGGGGTGTTGCCGGTCTTTCAGGTGCTTCAGCGTCTGGGTGTAGATTGCCTCGTTCGGCACAATCCAGAGGACGAAACCGTTATTGCGGTCAAGATAGCGCCCCATGATCTTTGAGACAGCGGAAACGGCCAACCAAGTCTTGCCGCCTCCTGTCGGCACCTTCAGCACCGCATTGGGTACAGGCCGGTTGCATCCGTCCACGCGCGGCGAGAACGGAATGGCGGCACGGGAAGGGGGCAGCTTTCCGTCCACCTCCAGAGCCTCCCAAGCCTCCTTAGCGAAGTCTGGCATGGCGAGACCAAGGTCCGGGTCCTGCGCAGCAAGCACGGCGACCCTGTCCGCCCGCGCCTTCTTGTCCTTCAGAAGGTCCAGATACGCGTCGAGCGTAGTCAGCACGCGGTCCTGATAGTCGAGCTGACGGAACATGACGCGTCAGCTCTTGTCGACGCGGTAAAGGGCGAAGGGAAGCGGCACGAATTCCACAGCCACATTCTGCTCGGCGAGCATCTTTTGGCTCACATAGCGGGCAGGCGCAAAGACCAGGTGACGGCTCGTCGGATCGTTGGCAGCAAACGCCTTGGCGCGCGAAAGCGTCAACGCGGCCTCAGAGGTTTTCAGCCAGTCCAGATCGGGCTTGTAGATTAGCCAGACATGCTGGCCGTCAGTCGCTCCAAGATAGAAGTCGTCCTGCCGCATAGTGGACGGGTCGAAGGCCCGTGCTGTTGCCATGTGGAATAGGACGGAGCCGATAACGTCGAAAGACGGCAATGCCTCACCACTCAGCACTT
Source organism: Paracoccaceae bacterium (assembly GCA_965237505.1). GTDB lineage: Bacteria > Pseudomonadota > Alphaproteobacteria > Rhodobacterales > Rhodobacteraceae > NVTR01. The sequence goes on from CBDEFR010000009.1 coordinate 1,120,853, forward strand.
TGTCCAATTCGACCGGCGCGCCAAGCGTGCAATAAGTGAACGTGCCACCAAGCCCCTCGGCGCGGTTGTCGACCGTCTTCTCGCCCGTAACGATCAGTTCACCGTCTTTGACCGTTTTCTTGATGGCGTCATATTCATGGCCATGCAGGTTCGCAATGGCCTCAACTTTCTGAACCAACTCATCGGCTCTCGTCAGAGCCCTCCAATTCAGGCGCTCGCGCATAAGCTCAATCTTCTGCGTGCCTTTAAACTCATAGCCGTTGACGACACGGCGCACGCGCTCAGCGGTCAGGCTGTCGGCATAGTCCTCCATCTCGACCATGATGAAGCGACGATTACCGCCATCGAGCCTGTTTGTATCCAAAACTGCATGGGCAGTAGTAGCTGATCCAGCAAAGCTATCGAGCACAATCGCAGATCGGTTGCCGATCACTTTTAATATCTTGTTTATAAGCTTGGTCGGTTTTGGGGTGGCGAATACATCAGATGTTCCGATTTCCTTGGACACAGAATTGGCTTAATCGAAGTGTCCAAGGAGGACCGGAACATGACCGATAATTTTGAGAAGAAAGTTGCTGTTGATGGGCCTGTGGTAAATGCGGGCGAGCTTGGCTCGTCCACGTTTTCCCCAGGCCAGGCTTTGCCGGCAGGCCCGCTGGGACTTGGCCAGCGATGGACGGTGGCGCGCAAGCGTGAGGTCGTTCTGCGGCTTTTGCGTGACGAGCCGGTGCAACTTCTGTCGCGCCAGTTGGGCGTAGAGATCTTCCGGCTCGAGCAGTGGCGTGAGAAAGCGATCGGCGGGATCGACGCCTCGCTCAAGCAACGCAAGGGCGATCCGGTGCAGGCGGAACTGGATAGCGCCATGAAGCGGATCGGAGAGTTGACCATGCAGGTGGAACTGCTGGAGGCCAAGACGGAGACCTTCGGCCCTTTGGGGCGGCGGAGGTCGCGGCGATGAGTGCCGCCACCTCGCCCGGCACGGGTCTGGCCTACGGCCTGCGGCGGGTCTGCGCCGCCTGGGGCATGGCCCGCTCCTCGTTCTACGCCATGACCTCCGGCCAGCACGCCGAGCAGCCGCCGGCAAAGCGTCGGGGACCGAAGCCCGCGATCTCGGACCAGGCGCTGCTGGTGGCGATCGAAGCCGACCTGGAGGCATCGCCCTGGGAGGGCGAGGGCTACCGCAAGGTCTGGGCTCGGCTTCGGGTCTGTCGCGACATCCGGGTTGCCCGCAAGCGGGTGCTCCGCCTGATGCGCGAGAACAATCTGCTCTCGCCCCATCGCTGCCGCCGCCGTGGCGGCAATCCCCATGACGGTGAGATCATCACTCATGCCCCGAACCTCATGTGGGGCACCGATGGCGTTCGGGTGTTCACGGTGGACGACGGCTGGGGCTGGATCTTCACCGCCGTCGAGCATTGGAACGCCGAGTGTGTCGGCTGGCATGTCTGCAAGCGCGGCGACCGCTTCGCCGCCCTGCAGCCGATCTCCATGGGGCTTGCCGGGCTGTATGGCTCGACCGCGGCCGGCGCGGCTCGGGGGCTGGCCTTGCGGATGGATCACGGCTCCCAGTATCTGTCGGACCACTTCACCAACCAGATCAAGTTCTGGGGCATCCAGCCGTCCTACGCCTTCGTCGCCGAGCCCCAGACCAACGGCGTCGCCGAGCGGTTCAATCGCACGCTGAAGGAACAGATCATCCATGGTCGCATCTACCGCAACATCGCGGAGCTGCGGGACGCCGTCCGCGACTTCGTCGAACTCTACAATGCCCAGTGGATCGTCGAAAAGAACGGCTACCTGAGCCCCGCTCAAGCTCGTCAGGCGTGGCACGCCGCGATCTCAATCAGGCCCGCCGCGTGAGACAAACTTGTGTCCAAGGAACCGGGTGCGCTACACTGCGAGATGATCTCGAAGAGAAGCTCGGCCCCGGTCTTGCTCAGTGGCACAAAACCCAGCTCATCAATGATCAGCAGGTCCTGGCTGACCAGTTGTTTCTGCAAGCGCTGCAGGCGGCGTTCGTCGACGGCCTCGATGAGTTCATGGACGAGAGCAGCGGCAGTGGTGAAGCGTACTTTCCTGCCCTTCTGGCAGGCCGCCAGACCCAATCCCAGGGCGATATGGGTTTTACCTGTGCCGCTTGGCCCCAATGCGATGATATTGGCGCGCCGGTCTATGAACTCACCGCGGGCCAGTTGCATGGTCAGGACCTTGTTCAGCGACGGGATGACCTTGAAGTTGAAGCTGTCCAGGCTTTTGGTCGCCGGGAACTTTGCGGCCTTGATCCTGCGCTCGATCATCCGGCGTTCGCGCTCGATCAGTTCCAACTCGCAAAGCCGCAGCAGGTAGTTGATGTGATCCTTGTTCTCCACTGCGCATTGCCGGGCCTGTTTGGCATATTCGCTGTGGAAGGTCGGCAGCCGGAGCTTCTTGAGGTGGTGCTGCAGCAGAACCTGCGGGGTGTCGGTCATGCCGGCGCCTGCGCCATCAGGCTCATGTAACTGGCAGGATCTGTGGTCTCGACCTGCGCCCTTGGAAGGTACGGGTAAATCTCCAGATCGAGCCGGGGTGGGCGTTTCTCGATCCGGCAGAGGACGAGATGCTTCACTGCATCGTAGCCGATGGCCCCGAGTTCCAGTGATTACCTGATGGCGCCGTGAACATGGCCCATCTCGAAAGTCTCCAGCAGCCGCAGAACCTGGACGTATTCGCGCTTGCCCTTCTTTCCCATGCGCGCTTCCAGCAGCCGGTGCAGGGTGGCGAACTCCCCGGGCAGGTCCCAGCCCTGCAACGGAGCCGCCTGATCAAGCGCGCCGACCTTCTGTTCCAGCAGAGGCAGGAAGTGCATCGGATCGAAGACCATGTCCGCTTTTTCGTAGGACCGCTTGTGGCAGGCGATGATTTCCGTGCCGCAGCCGATGATGACCTCGTGGACATAGCCGCGAACCTGGACCTCGTGATGGGCGTATGCGACCGGCACGGAATAGTCGTTGTTGCGATAGCGGACCATCGAGATCGACGTCGCCCGGGTGCTGACCTTCTCGCAGGCGTCATAGGGCGTCAGGGGTAGTGTCATCAGCGCATCAAGATCACGCATCAGCCGCTCGCCGATAGTCTCGGAATGACCTCGCAATACTTCGTCCTGCCGTTTGAGGCATTGCTCCTCCAGCCGGGCGTTCAGATCATCGAAACTGTCAAAGCGCGGCATCGGCACCAGGAAGTTCCGCCGACCATAACCGATTGTGCCTTCGACACTACCCTTGTCATTGCCCTTGCCAGGACGGCCGAACCGGTCCTCAAAGAGATAGTGCGACTGCAACTCCGAGAAAGTTCTGGTGCGTTGCCGGGTTCCGTCCCCGAGGATCCGCGCCACCGCGATCGTGGTGTTGTCGTAGAGCCCTGACAGCGGCGCGCCTCCGAAGAAGGCAAAGGCGGAGACATGGCCATCACAAAAGGCCTCGGTTGTCTCCGCCGGATAGGCCTTGATGAAGAACGCGTCCGAGTGCGGCAGAGACATTGCAAAGTAGTGCAGCTTGCGCACGACCCCGCCAATCTCGCCAAGCGCCTCACCAAAATCAACCTGGGCGTGGCCCGGCGCGTGGCTCAGCGGCACGAACACCTCCCGCGTCCGCCGCTTCCGCTCACGCACATAGTCCGTGACGATGGTGATGCCGCCGACGAAGCCATGTTCATCACGCAGACGCTCATATATCCGCTTCGACGTATGCCGCTGCTTCTTGAGCCGCGACTTATCCTCTTCCAATATCTGGTTGATGAGCGGAATGAACGGGTCAAGCTTTGGACGGGCTGGTGGCCCATTCCTGCGATACCCCGGTGGCACCGCATGCTTCAGAATTTTTGACACAGTCTTGCGATCAATCCCAAAATGTCGGGCCGCCGCACTCTTGCTCATCCCATCCACATGGCACGCACGGCGTACCCGACTATACAGTTCCACAGAATACATCTCCCCGCCCTCAGCTCGTTTGCTTCAGGCTTCAAGGTGCGGAATTTTGCTCCGCGACGGTCAGATCATCCGACCGATTCCGTGGGTATTTTGTCTCCGGGATTCACAGCAAGCGTTATGAACAAACCAGCGTCATCATTACAACCAATCTGGAGTTCGGGGAGTGGGTGTCGGTCTTTGGCGATGCCAAAATGACAACGGCACTTCTGGACAGGGTTACGCACCATTGTTCAATCATCGAGACCGGCAACAACTCGTTCCGTTTCTCACAGAGCAAAAACAGCCGCGTTCAATAAGCCGTAAGCGCAAGCAAAGCCAAGAGACGAGCTCGCTATATGAGGGCATCTCGCCTATTGGCTTTGCACATCATAGGTGGGTCAATTTTAAATGCCAAAACCGGGTCAGTTTTAAATGCTCATTGACAGGCTGGTGGAAGGGTCGCATCTTTCAGCGCGGCGAACCCTGGACAAACTGGGCATTCCACGAACGACGTTCTACCGCTGGTATGATCGCTATCTGACGCGTGGTGAGGCCGCCTTGGAAGATCGGTCCCCGAAGTCTGCCCACGTCTGGACCGTATCCCTGACGCGGTTCGGGGCAAGGTCGTCAAGCTCGCATTGAAGGAGACTGAGCTGTCGCCTCGGGAACTGGCGGTCAGGTTCACTGATACCGAAAAGTACTTTGTATCAGAGGCTTCGGTCTACCGGCTACTGAAAGCCCATGACCTGATCAGCAGCCCTGCCTTCATTGTGATGAAGGCCGCCAGCGAGTTCAAAGACAAGACAACGGCCATCAATCAGCTTCTGGCAGACCGACTTCACCTACCTCAAAGTCATCGGTTGGGGGTGGTTTTATCTCAGCACCATCCTGGACGATTACAGCCGCTACATCATCTCATGGAAGCTGTGCAGGACAATGAAAGCCGGGGACGTTACGGACACGCTGGAACTGGCCTTGCAGGCATCCGGTTGTGACCAGGTCCACGTCGCTCACAAGCCGCGTCTGCTCAGCGATAACGGCTCCAGCTACGTCTCGGGCGACCTGGCAGAATGGCTGGAAGACAAGGGTATGCCTCATACGCGCGGCGCACCCTATCATCCGCAAACACAGGGAAAGATTGAGCGCTGGCACCAGACCCTGAAGAACCGCATTCTGCTGGAAAACTACTTCCTGCCAAGGGATCTCAAACGTCACATCGAGGCATTCGTCGATCACTACAATCATCAGCGCTATCATGAGAGCCTGAACAACGTCACGCCATCCGACGTCTACTTCGGACGGGCACAAACCATTCTAAACAAACGAGAAAGGATCAAACGCAAAACACTCGAAAACCGGCGCTTGCAACACCGCAAACTCGCCGCATAATACATTCAACCAGATGAGCCAGATACTCGCTTAGTTCAGGCTGCCTTTGGACCCAAAACCTCTGCCGACGCACACTATTCAAGCCTGAAAAACGACGCAGATGCTTGCAAAATCGACGAATAAGTGCTATGAAAAACCCACGATATTGGCTGACATTTTCTCGTCAGGCGACGTCGATATGAAGAAATGAAGCTCTCCCAAAATCTACCGTTAGAAGGTGTCGTGATGACTGCCACGCACATACCAGGGGTTCTCATTCGCGGGCTTCTGCTTGGTCTCGGGCATGAAATATCACATCTCAAAATTACCTGCCCGACGTTAGTCCGCCCGCCAGTCCCCTGACAAGCACACCCGCCTTTCTTGATCCTGAATTTCTTCTTTTCAAAAAAATCCCCGCCGGAGGCATCCGGCACCAACCACCCGACACCACGTTGGCGGCTTCAGCCCAGCCGAGCCACCGACCTGACCACCGGGTCAGGCAATGCACTTGATGGAATAGGGCCAAGCGCCGATGGAATAGGCTGGCGGGCTCAGATCAGAATTTCATTGATAAGGTGCTCTTCATATTTCATTTCGGCAATCATCCAGTCGCGTACACCCGCACAAGCGGACGCATGGGACGCTGACTTGACGGCACAAGGTGATAGCTTCGATTGGTGTGAATAATAGTTGGGCTGGCCTGTATCAGCGCGCCATTGGCCAGCAGTTGCGACACGACCGATGTCCACCCCAGTGCAATGCCTTGCCCGCAAATTGCAGTCTGGATGACCATGGAATAGTCGGAGAACGAGATCTGGTCCGAAGATGCGGGCAGATGGAGCCCGGCTTCGGCGGCGAATTCTGACCAGCCAAACCAATGTTCCCGCAGATGTATCAGTGTATGATTGTGCAAGGTTGCCTCTAACCCGCCACGTTCGCGCATGTAAGAGGTTGAGCAGACCGCAAGGATGCATTCGGGGGCAAAGCTGCCTTCAACAGCGGCGCGATCTTTTCCTTCGACCACGCGCAGGCCCAAATCGCAATTATTCATCGGACCTCCTACGCTGATCGGGTTTAGTTGAAACTGCAGGTCAACATCTGGAAAGGCGTTTCGAAATTTTTCATATCGGGGCATGAGCCAGTGCATGACCAAAGCGGATGAGAGTGACAGCATGACCACTTCGCGTTTGTTGTCCCGGTCTTTGATGTCTTCCAGAACCTCTTCGATCGCCTGAAAGGATCGGGTTGTCACCCGGCTCAACCTTTCGCCGGCTTCGGTCAGTTGAAGTTTCGGGCCGGCGCGAAGAAACAGCGGCACTTCCAGATGTTCCTCCAGCGCCGAGATCGTATGGCTGACTGCTGGCTGGGTGATATTCAATGCTTCTGCGGCGCGTGAAAAATTGCCAAGGCGCGCAGCGAGTTCGAACACAAACAGTGCATTGGCCGAAGAGAGATGCCGCCGTAATACCATAAATACAAGTTATGATATTGATGAAAAATATCCACCTTTTCTTGCATTGATGCAATGATTACTATTATGAGGGGTGATTACAGTTTCGAACTCAATGGATGCAAATAAATGCTTTAATCCAAGCTGTTGTGGGGAGTTGCCGAATTGCCGCTGAATATTGATAAGCTGCGTGCAGAGACTGACGGTTGTCAGGGTTCGCTAGCCCATTTCAACCATGCAGGGGCAAGTCTGATGCCGTCCTGTGTTCTTAAGGCGACGCGCGACCATTTGGATCTGGAAAACATGATCGGTGGTTATGAGGCTGCAGCGCGTATGCAACCGGCCATGGATCAGGTTTATCAAAATGTTGCACGTCTGATTAACGCAGACACCGATGAGATAGCCTTGTTGAACAACGCGACAGAGGGGTGGAATTCGGCGTTCTATTCCTTGGGCTGGGAGACGGGTGATCGAGTGATCACAACACGCTCTGAATACAATTCAAACATGATCGCCTTTCGCCATCTCGAAGATAGGGCCGGGATCGAGATTGTGTTGACGCCGGACAGTGAGGATGGAACACTGGACCTGGAAGTGACCTGCCCCCAATTTGAGGGCCACTTTTAGGTAGACTCTGTTCCTCTTTTGTTTGCCATTATTCGGCGGCGTGAGCAATGGGCGGTGGCGCGGAGCCTTCAGATAGCTCAAGCGTCGCTGCCCATTGCGGTTTATGGAAAGGCCTGTTTGCGGCAAATTCTTCCGGGGTTTGATAGTTCAGCGAAGAGTGGGGCCGGTTTTGATTGTAATCGATCCGCCAGTCCTCGATGATCCTTTCTGCCTCGGCCAGCGAGGTGAACCAGTTCAAGTTCAGGCATTCTTCGCGAAACCGGCCGTTGAAACTTTCGATGTAGGCGTTCTGGGTCGGCTTGCCCGGGTCGATGAAGTAGAGCTGCACGCCGTGATCATCTGCCCAGCCATCAAGCGCGCGGCCTCGTAGTTCAGGCCCATTGTCAACGGTCAGAACATCCGGGTACCCCCGCTCACGAGCCACCCGTTCCAGCATTTCCACCACGCGGGAGCCGGGGATCGACAGGGCCACATCAATCGCCGGACATTCCCGTGTGCAGTCGTCTTTCAGATTGACGGTGCGGAACTTCCTGCCGTTGGCGAGCGCATCCATGGTGAAGTCCAGGCTCCACCGCTGGTTGGCGGCGATCGGGCACCAGGCGCCTTCGCGCACGCCCTTGGGGATTTTCTTGCGATTGCGGCGGCGCAGGGTCAGGCGCTCCTCTCGGTAAAGTCGCTCCACCACTTTCACGTTCACCTTGAAACCCTCCTGGCCAAGCTTGGCATGCAACATGCGATAGCCATAGCGTCGGTGTTTGCCGGAAAGCGTGACCAGCCGTTCCCGTATCCTCGCATGGCGATCCGGCCTTCCTCTGTATTCATTACTCGATCTGGAAAACCCAATCAGCCCACAGGCCCGCCGAGTTGAAAACTGATAGTCACGGCAAAGAACCATGACTGCTTCCCGGCGGCTTGCAGGCTTCAGAAGTTTTTTGCCAGAAGCCCTTTCAGGCCAGCATTATCAAGCATGGTTTCGGCCAGCAGCTTCTTCAGCTTGCCGTTCTCCGATTCCAGGTCTTTCAGCCGCCTGACATCGGAAATCTGAAGGCCGCCATACCTGGCTTTCCATTTGTAAAAGGTGGCATCCGACATACCGTGCTTACGGCACAACTCGGACACTTTCGCACCCGCCGCATACTCCTGAATGATCCGAACAATCTGCTCTTCGCTAAACCGTGACTTGCGCATTCTCTGTTCTCCTCGTTCTCGTGAACATTAAGCGAACAGATCCTCCTTTCAAATGGACCAGTTTTCGGGGAGCAGGTCATCCGTATGAGCGTTGAAACGATATACTGGGACAGCGATTGTTTTTTGGGACATTTCAAAGCCGAAGATGGCAAAGCTGAAAAATGCGATGGCGTAATTCAGAGGGCAGAGCGGGGCGAAGCACTTATTGTCACGTCTGCTTTGACGCTGGCGGAAGTCTTGTGGATGCGCGGCGGGCCGCGCTTATCGAAGGACAGGGCCGAGTTAATCCAGAAGTTTTTCCGGCGAAGCATAATTCGAGTTTACAACGTATCTCGCAAAATTTCGGAGGCTGCACAGATTCTGGTTTGGGACAGTAACATCAAACCCAAGGACGCAATTCACGTGGCTACCGATCCATCTCAACGCCGATGCAATGGAGACATTTGATAATTCACTGATCGGCAAGAGCGGCACAGTTGGCAGTCTTCTACTGCTAATCCGGGAACCACAAGCCGCAGCACAAGGGAGGTTGGACCTTGCAGCCCCACAAGAAAACCCAGCTTGACCGCTTCAAAGAAGCTGCTCGCGAGCTAGAATGCGACGAGGATGAGGAGCGCTTCAACGCAGCGCTCAAGCGGGTCATGACGGCGGGCAGCGAGGTGACAACAAGCTTGTGTCTATGCGGCTGTGGAGAGGTGGTAAAACCTGATCGGAAGTTTCGGCGCGGCCATGATCAAAAGTTGCGATTGAAGATAGAGGAATCTGTCGGTGGGCTGGAATCTCTGAAAGCATTGGTTGAGGAACACTTGGGCAGGAAGATTTAGGCGAGGCTGAGACTCCACCCAAAAGTGGTTTGTCAACTATAACATCGCCTAATGTCGCTAACAAGGCATATGTCCGGTTTATGTACCATGCGATCTGTCCGGTTTTAGGGTGCTCCGAAAGGGAGCGCTTTATGACTAGGACAGGCATTTTACAGGACCTACGACGAATGAAGTTTTCAGATTATTATGAGCGAACGAAATCGCGGCAGCTGACACAGGCTGACGCGGCGGGTCTTCTTGGCATGTCGGAGCGCAGCTTTCGACGCTACAGTACGCGTTATGAAGCTGATGGGGCGGACGGGCTCTTTGATCGCCGCCTTTCCAAAGCGGCGCATAACCGTGTGCCAGTGGACACGATAAAAGATGTTCTGAGTCTTTTTGACACCCGATACTGGGATTTCACGCCCAGGCATTTCCACGAGAAGCTGGTTGAGGCCCATGATTTCAAACACAGCTATAACTGGGTCCGCCTGACACTCCAGGCGCGGGGACGAATAACCAAAGCTGCAAACCGGGGCAAACACCGCCGCAAGCGTGAGCGTCGCGCTCTTCCCGGGATGATGTTGCATCAGGATGGGTCAAGCCACGACTGGGTTGCGGGCCGGTGGTGGGACCTGATCGTGACCATGGATGATGCGAGCAGTGAGGTCTACTCCGCGTTCTTCGTGGATGAGGAAGGGACAATGAGCAGCTTCACCGGCATAGGGGACGTGATTGGATCCAAAGGGCTTTTCTGCTCGCTTTATGCCGACAGGGGTAGTCACTACTGGCATACGCCCGAGGCTGGCGGCAAGGTCGACAAGTCAAACCCGACCCAGGTGGGCCGCGCATTGGCCCACCTGGGCATAGAGTTGATCCCAGCCTATTCCCCCGAAGCGCGCGGACGGTCTGAACGCATGTTCGGAACACTGCAGAACCGGTTGCCGCAGGAACTGAGATTGAACGGGATCACAACGATGCAGGAAGCCAATCGCTTCCTGCGGGATGTCTTCTTGCCCGCCCACAACAGGCGCTTTGCAGTGACCCCCTCTGCACACGGGGAAGCCTTTGTTCCATTCGCAGGGGAACTGCACGACATTTTGTGTGTGCATGAAGAGCGTGTCGTGGGCAGGGATAATACGGTTCGTTATAAAAACCGTTGCCTGCAAATCCCCGATGGGGAGTATCCGAAACTCTGTGTATGGGGTTTGGCCCATGCGGTTTAAACGGGTCATTTGTTGAACCGCTCGGGGTATAGGATAGCGAACTGGTTTCTTGCCGCAACCCATTCCCTGACGCACCGGCCCGACTTTTCAAAATTGCGGATGGCCAGGTAAATCAGTTTGGTTGCCGCGTCATCCGTTGGAAAGCTACCGCGCGTTTTGGTGGTTTTTCGGATCACCCTGTTGAGGCTTTCAATCGCATTCGTCGTATAGATGATTTTGCGCACCGCTGGCGGGAAGGCAAAGAACGGGATGACCTCCTGCCAGGCCCGCCGCCAGCTTGGGGCGATCGAGGGGTATTTTGAGCCCCATTCGGTCTCGAAATCATCAAGGGCTTTCGCGGCCTCGGCATCATCTGTGGCCTGATAAATCCGCTTCAGGCTTTTGGCCACGACTTTGCGATCTTTCCAGCCGCAGAAGTTCAGGGAATGGCGCACGAGATGCACGATACAGGTTTGCACGGTAGTATCAGGGAAGGCCGCGTTGATCGCGTCAGGGAACCCCTTGAGACCGTCCACGACGGCAATCAGGATATCCTCAACGCCTCTGTTCTTCAGATTATTCATGATTGAAAGCCAGAATTTGGCACCCTCATTATTGGCAATCCACAAGCCCAGAACCTCCCGCTCGCCTTCTGGCGTGACCCCCAGAGCTACATAAACGGCCTTGTTTTTGACCTGGCGGCTCTCAGCGTCGCGAATTTTGACCCGAAGGGCATCAAGGAATACGAGAGGATATACTGGCTCCAGAGCCCGGTTTTGCCAGTCTGAAACCTCCTCCAAAACTGCGTCCGTCACGCGGCTGATAAGGTCCGCTGAAATCCGCAGGCCGTAGACCTCTTCAAGGTGGGCACGGATATCACGGGTCGACAGACCGGCGGCATAAAGCCCGATGATCTTGTCGTCCATCCCGTCGATCCGGGTCTGGCCTTTCTGGATCAGTTCCGGCTCAAAACTACCAGCTCGGTCGCGCGGGATGTCAATCGGCACCGCCCCGTCATTGCCCTTCAGCACCTTGCGAGTGGCCCCGTTCCGGCGGTTGGATTGCTGGCTGGCAGGCTCCCCGTGCGGCTCATAGCCCAGGTGCTCAGTCAACTCGGCGCCCAGCATCCGCTCCATCAGCCGGACTTTCAGCTCCTTCATCAGGCCTTTGTCGCCCAGCAAATCTTCGGGCCGTTCAACGCCGTTAAGCAACTCGTCCAGTAGTTCCTTGGAAATCGTCATTGTCATCATGCTCCTTCATTGGTGAAGCATGGACCAAATTACTCATACACAGAAGATCGGACAGTCTCCCCCGATGACAGGCATCGCCATCACTACGTCAAGTCGCGCGTATGGGTGCATGAATATCCAGACGGCCGGATTGCCCTGTTTCACGGCCCCCGCAAACTGGCGCTCTACGACGGCGAAGGCCGAGAAATCAGTTCAGAAGAAAAACAGGCTGCGTGAACCGCTTTGACCAGCCTAACCTTACTCTGTGGCAGCGCTCGCCTTCGGCTCGCACAGCCACAGAGTAAGGAAGACAGAAGCGGACAATTGCCATGGTACATAAACCGGACAAATCGAAATGTTCTCGACACTATAACATCGCCTAATCTTTGGACAGGTTCTTTGTCATGTTGAACCAAGCCCGTATCCAGTGGGCAAGCTCTGGATAGGCAGCACGCCAAGGCCATCTTTGCTGAGCTGCAGCGAGAAATACATCGCGCGCCCATCAAATTGAAAAAAAAATGCCCGCAACTGCCGGTCTCGACTGCAAATCATGTGTCGTCGAGCGCGCCTACCATGTACTGGACGACTTCTTCAAAATTGGTATCCGCGGCTTTTTTTTCGGTTACCTTGCGGCCGCGATGCATGACCACCAGCCGGTCGGCGACGGCAAAGACTTCCGGCAAGGTATGGCTGATCAGGATCACCGGAACCCCGTGTTCGCGCAATTTGCGGATAAGTTCGAGCACTTTGCGCTGCTCGGGAACGCCGAGGTTGTTTGTCGGCTCGTCCATGATCATCAGTTGGGCGTCCCAGTAGACCGCGCGCGCGATGGCGACAGCCTGGCGCTGACCCCCAGAAAGCGTCTCTATCGGTGCTTTCAGCGAGGGAATTTCGACATTGAGAGAACTGAGTGCCTGTGCCGACTGTTCCAGCATGAATCGGTCGTCCAACGGCCGCACCAGACCGCCGAAATAGCTCTTTTCCTTTTCGCGACCGAGAAAGATATTGCCCGCGACATCAAGATTATTGGCCAGCGCCAGATCTTGGTAGATCGTCTCGATCCCCCGTTCGCGCGCTTCGATCGGGCGGCTGAAACTCACGGATTCTCCGTTGAATATTATCTGCCCGGCATTGGCGCGGTAAACTCCGGACACACATTTGATCACGGTGGATTTTCCCGCGCCATTGTCGCCCAGCAAGGCCACGACTTCGCCGGGAAAGACGTCTAGGCTCATGTCATCGACAGCAACTAGGCCGCCAAAGCGCTTGGCAAGGTTTCTAATCGAAAGGATAGGTGCAGTCTGCATTTATATGTTCTCGATCCGGTGTCTGATCATGTCGCGCGACTGGTCGATGAGCACCGCAAGTATCACCACCGCACCAACCACGATGAACTGCCAGAACGGCTGCACATTGAGCATCACCAGACCGGTTGTTAGAACCGCGATGATCAGAGCACCAATAACCGTGCCGACCACCGAACCCGAGCCGCCGTACAGGCTGACACCGCCGATAATCACCGCCGCGATCGACGATAGCAACAGCGGGTCGCCGATCACAGCCGAGCCGGCGGTAAAGCGCAGCATCGAGAGGAACCCGGCAATTCCGGCGCTGGCGGCCGACAGTGCATATAGCTTAATAATATGGCGCTCCACCGGCACGCCGGCGCGAATGCACGCCTCGCGGTTGCCGCCGATGGCATAGGTGTAACGGCCGAACCTGGTTCGCCGCAGAACGTAAATGGCGACACCGACAACAAGCGCAGTCAGCAGAACCGGATAGGTTATGATCCGGTCCATGCGGCGCAGTATTTCCCCGGTCACCTCGGGACGCGCGAAAAAATACAGCCCGCCGCCATCGCCGCGGATGAAATACAACAGCGATTCATTGCCATAGTTGCGCACCCCGCGGGGCAGCCCGATCACGGTCGTGTTTTCCGACATCAGCAGCGCCACGCCGCGCACGATGAATGACATACCCAGGGTCACAATGAACGGCGGCACCTTCAGTTTGGCGATAATCACACCATTGAAAAACCCAACCATCCCGCCACCCAGAACAGCAGCGAAAAGCCCGAACAGCACCGCCACGGCCAGCGGCAGGCCGGCATCATAGGTTTCCCGCAGGGCCAGGGCGGACAGAACCGAGGCCAGGCTCATGACCCAGCCAACCGAGAGGTCGATCCCGCCGCTGATGATCACGAATGTCTGACCCAGGCCAAGCAGCAGGACCGGGGTGATGGCGACTAGGATGTTCTGCGAATTCCGCACCGTCAGGAAACTGACCGCACTGCCGCTGACCAGCGGAACAGAAACGACAAAAAACAGGATCAGGACGGCCAGAAACACCCACGCCCAGACCTGAATTAGGCTGAGGAGTATCTGGCTGGCCGCAGATTTTGTCCCTGCTGGGGCAAAGCCGGTTGCGACCGCACCCGGAGGTTTTTGCTGCACCATCGCAAATTCCTGAATTTGGAGATTTCCAAAAGTCTCGGAGCGCCGGTTACAGCGCTCCGAAAATTTGCAACATCAATATACCGAAAACTTAGTTCGGAACCTGATAGATAAACCGTGCAACTTCCGGGTCATCGACATTATCAATGCTGATGATGGCAAATCCGGTCTCCACGCGTCGCGGCAGGCTGGTGACGCCATTCGCGTCAGCGACCGCAAACTGCACCGCAAGATATCCCATATCGAAGGGTTTTTGCGCCAGTACAAGGCTCACGATACCTTCGCGCAACTGCTCGATGGCAAACTGGGTTGCGTCATAGGCAACCACGTGCACCACACCACCAAGCCCTGCGTTCACCACCGCAGTACCGGCACCCTGGGCGCTGAATACATTGGTGCCGAAAACGCCGACAAGGTCCGGAACACGCTCCAGCGTCGCTGCGGTTTGCTGCACAGCTGAGTTCATATCATCGAGGTTGAAGTCGATCCCCACGACGGTGATGTCGGGATATTCGTTGTCCATAACCTCGTTGAAGCCAATGGCTCGGCCTTCAACCGAAGAGACGTTTGGATTGGTCGAATTGATATAGACATTGCCCTTGCCGCCAACCGCCTCGGCCAGCCCACGGGCCGATATACGGCCGCCTTCAATATTGTCGGAACCGATATAGCTGATCGGAAAATTGACTGGGCCACCAGCATAGTCACCGTCGCCGAGGAATGTATCCACGGTGATTACTTTGATACCGGCGTCCAGCGCCAGTTGCAGCGGAGCGACCATCTGGTCTTTGTCGGTTGGTGCGATGACCAGATAGTCAATGTCGCCACGAGCAACCATCGCGTCTAGAATCGGTGTCTGCACTTCAACACCCCAGGTCGGCGGTATCTGGGTGACCAGTTTGAGCCCAAGATCCGCAACTGCACCTTCGACGCCCAGCTGCATCACCTGATAAAACGGATCGACCACGCCGGGCAAAAAGCCAATGGTGATGTCATCATCCTGTGCAAGTGCTGCGCCGGACGAGAGCACCGTTGCCAGTACAGCCATTGCTCCCATTTTGGAAAAAAGATTCATTGTTTTTCTCCCCCTATGCAGATTAGAATCAAAACGGTGGTGCGTTTTCATTGAAGCAGGCGCCCACCGCCGCTTAGCAGCGTAGCATGCATCGCAGAATTGTATATGTTTTCTGACAACTCTCCCCTCTTACCACCCTTCAAAAAATCCAAACTTGCCATAATTTAGGGATTTTCTCATATCCTATGAAGCATCTGCGCAGGAACCGCAGGCCCTGTTTGAAGAGGGAGCAGAGTGATCTTCGGGTTTTGCGAATCCCCTTTTTTCACCGCTTTCGGCGACTATTTGTTCATCTGCTGCGCCCGTTGAAACCGCCCAGTACATGGCTATTGCCATGACAAGGATAAGCCTTTCCAGTCGGTCTGGCTTTTTGATTTGGCTTTGCGCGATGCCAAATCCACGGGTCTTGAAGTCCGAGAACATAGCTTCAATACCCCATCGCATTCCATAATCGAGAACCGTGTATTGTGAAGGCTTTGCATTCATAGCGATGATCCAGGGTTCAGGGTGACCATCGTCGTGCAATACTCCGATATTCGTAAACACACCTGATCCATAAAGTTCCGCGTTTATAAGCCCTTGCGGCATCAGCTCCCGGATTTCAATGCAAGACAGCTCGCCACCTTGGTGCTGCAAAGTCAGGTTGCCCTTCAGGCGAATACGATATCCCCAACCAGCGTCCTGACACCAATGGATTAACCTTTCTGTGCCATAAAATCGATCACCCGTTAACATGACATCAGCCCCTTCAGGCATCCAATCCTGAATGCTGTCCAGTAACTCTTTTTGGAGAGAAAACCCAATATTGCCTTTTGTCTTGCGCACGCGCCAAGCCACAGGCAAGGCGCGATCACGCATGCGCACTGACAGCATCAAGACTTCATGTCCGTCATTGATATGGCTTTGATCCATCATCAAAACGATGGTCTCTCCGTTGGAGGCCAAACGGGTGAATACATCTCCAGCATAGGCCTGCATGATTTCCGCGCAATCAATGTGGGAATTGCTCAAAACACGGGAACCATACTGGTACCGATGATCTTTTGTGCCGATGTGACGCGGTAAAGCCGCCGATAATTCCATCAAATTCGCACTTCGCACATCAAGAACGATGCTCGAAAGCAGTGTAAGGCCTTCGCAGCGGGATTTATGAAACTTTGGAAGCCGCTCTATAAAATCAGCCTTGATAGCTTCGTTTACCCCAGAAAAACCCAATGAAACAACCATACAACATCTCCAATTCTATAACAGGAGACTCCTTGAATCACAGCATGTGGACAGATGGCAAGCTTAATTCGCTAAATTGAAGGGTGGTAAGCTCTCCCCGGCAGAAACTTGACACAAACGAGCTCATCGCCCAACCGCTCATAGCCGGCATTTGCGCCCTGCAAGATCGCGCCGCCTAACAAGCGGTGGTCGACGACCGCTTAGTGTCTGATCCAAAACTAATTGAGTGATTTCAGCGAGTTGTGATTCAATTGGATTGATAAGATTCGAGGGAGATCACAATGGCCTGGACGGAAACCACTCGCGCCCGATATGAACGGCATTCGGGACGCTATGCAAGCGATTTAACTGATCAGGAATGGGGTTTGATCGCGCCATTCCTGCCGCCGCCTAAAACAACTGGTCGTCCGCGCAGCACGGCGATGCGCGATGTTCTGGATGCCATTTTGTACATCGCCAGCGCCGGGTGTGCGTGGCGTATGCTGCCCTATGATTTCCCGCCAGTGTCCACCGTGCGCTACTATTTCTATGGCTGGCGCACTGTTTCACAATAAGGGGCACGTCGACACCCACGCAACACGCTCTAGTTGTGGAGTCTCATGAGGTTGTTCACGTCCAAGCCTGATCGGCTGATTGGTGTTTTCCTTTTTATGCCGGCATGAGGCCGGTGCCAATTGTAATGATGCAGCCAGTACGGCAGCTCGGCTTTTCTTTGCTCTGATGTCTGATAGGCGCGGGCGTAGGCCCATTCACGCAGGGAAGACCGAATGAATCGTTCCGCTTTGCCGTTTGTTTTGGGTGTGTAAGGTCTGGTGCGGATATGGCGCAGACCAAGCGCTTTACAGGCGGCTCTGAATGCGTGGGATTTATAGCAACTGCCGTTGTCTGTCATCACCCTTTCGATCCCGATCTCCAGCTTGCGATACCAGGCAACAGCCTCGTTCAGGAAGGCCACCGCGTCTTCCTTGCGTTCCGAGGCCAGCACCTGGCTGAACCCGAGCCGCGAATAATCGTCTATACAGACGTGCACGAACTCCCAGCCGATGCCGCGGGTGTTGCTCTGGCCGGTGCGGTCGCCGGTGATGCGATGACCCGTGCGGGTGAACTTGCCCAGCTTCTTGATGTCGATGTGGATTAGGTCGCCGGGGCGGTCGCGTTCGTATCTTACGACCGGCTCGGAGGGTTCCAGATCGCGCCAGCGGTTCAGGCCGTGGCGGGCCAGAATACGCCCAACCGTGGCGCGCGACACGCCGGTTTCCTCTGCGATTCGCTCCATAATGCGCCGTTCCCTGCGCAATTGAACAACCCGTGCCTCAACGCTTGCGGGTGTCCGGCCCGGGGTCTGTGACGGGCGGGATGACCTGTCTTGCAACCCTTCCGACCCATAATCGCGATATCTTCCGCGCCATTTGTAAACGGTGCGAAGGCTGATCCCCATCGCGCAGGCAACATCGGCAGGGCGTTCGCCTCGTTCAAGGCGGCGAACCAAAATCTCTCGACCTTTTGGCGCAAGACGGGCATTCTTATGGCTGTTCATTCGGTTCTTCCTCAAGAGCTTCTGTTTTTGCAAACTTCAGCTTCTCAGGTCTGGATCGAATGAACAACCTTGTGAGAACTCACATCTAGATCAGGGTGCCGCCGTCAATATTAAAACACTGGCCCGTCACATAAGAGCTGTCATCACTGGCAAGGTATATGCACATGCTGGCAATCTCTTTCGGCGTGCCGAGCCTGCCCATTGGTTGCCGGTCAATGAAAATTTGGCGCGCCTTATCAACACCGCCGACTTCTTTGCCCAGGTCGACAATCCGTGCCTCAAGTGACGGCGATTGCGTGGTGCCGGGGTTGACGGCGTTACAACGAATATTAAACGGCAGATAATCAATGGCCACGGATTTGGTCAGCCCGATTACTGCCCCTTTTGCTGCACCGTAAGCCGCCCGGTTGGGGAAACCTTTGATGGATGAACAGACCGAAGCAATGTTGACGATGCTACCGCCATGCTTTTTCATTTTGCCGATG
This sequence comes from Paracoccaceae bacterium, assembly GCA_965237505.1. Lineage (GTDB taxonomy): Bacteria > Pseudomonadota > Alphaproteobacteria > Rhodobacterales > Rhodobacteraceae > NVTR01. Next base: position 1,139,443 of record CBDEFR010000009.1, read on the forward strand.
GCGGCGCGGATCACCAGATAGGCGCTATTCAGTGTGATATTCAGGGTCTTGGCCCATTCTTCCGGCGGGCAATCTTCAATGGTGCCGTGATGCACATAACCGACCCCATGCACCAGAATATCCACGCGCGGCAAGGTTGTAAAGAACTCGGTAACCGCGCGCCAGGGGAATCGCATGAAGGTTATGTCCGGAGAATTTGCAGTAAGAACCGATTGTTCCATCCGGCCTTTTTGCGCATGACCCTGAGCGATTTTTTATCTTTTGCCTTGTTGAGCAGATTCATTGCCATGTGTTTGATGACGGCAAAATTCTTGGGGCCGTGATCCTTACGAACACGGCTGTCATCATCGCGGAATGTGACGTCGAGCACCCAGTGGAGGCGGTTTTCAATCCCCCAATGGGAGCGTACCGCATGGGCAAAGCGCGGCGCATCTTTCGGTAGAGACGAGATGAAGTATCGGGTTTGTTGTGTTGTTTTCCCGTTGCTTTCACGGATCGAGACAACGCGACCAATACTGGTCAGGCCCGCCCAACCCGGATGGCGCTCTTGCAGCCATTCTATGGTGTCACTCTGGGTGTAGGTCCGGGTCTCAATCCGACCTTTATCGCCATCAACAGTCTGTAACGACGCAGTATTTTCATGCTCCCTCTCTTCAAACCACAGTTTCACATCCTCAAAAAGGCTGCTCTGATTTCCCTTGAGCGCCAGCACGTAGTCGGCCCCCTTGTCGCGGATTTTGCAGGCAATCTGGCGTTGGCACCCCATCGCGTCCAGCGTCACGATCGCGCCCTCAACGTGGAGCAAATCCAAGAGCAATGGAATGTCCTTGATCTCGTTCTTTTTGTGCGCACTTGCCCGCTGACCCAGTACCAGACGCAGATCATCACAGTAGGCCGAGATCAAATGCAGAGGTGTTTCACCACCGGCCTTTGACCCGCGCATCGTCTTGCCATCGACGGCCACAATCGAGCCTTCAACGCGTCCCGCCAGGCCAGCAGCCCATTGCGCAAAGGCTGTACTGAACTTCTCCGGATCAAGCAGCCGAAACACCGTTGAAAGCGTGTCATGCGAGGGAATGCCGTGCTCAAAAGGGGCCAATTTGCGCAGAAACTTCAGCTTTTCTTCACCATATTCGACAATATCAACGACACTCTCGCCGCCCGAGACCACCGCACACAGGCTTAAAAGCAGGATCTCATCAAGCGGGTAAAGCACCTTCGCCTGCTGGCGAGGGTCAGGGATGGCCGAAATAACAGATTGAAATGATGTAGTCTTTTCCAAAGCAAGTCCTCCAGATGCGTGTTCTGGTGACATTGAATCAGACGTTGATGCACGTAGCAAACACGGGCCAGCTATTCATGCGATACCCCTGAACCGCGCGCTCATCGGTGCAATCAACCACAACCGGGGTCATGTCGGTCATGTCTTTCAATGTGTCCGGGTTTTTGTCGAGCGCGTAGACTTTGGCCCCGCGTTTCGCCAGACCTTCGGCAGTTGCCCGCCCTATGCCCTGGCCTGCGGCGGTGCCGACAGCGATTTTATCTTTCATACTCTGTCCCTTATGTGGAGCGGCGTTCCCCCCAGCCCCCGCGTGATGCTGCCATCTGTTGGCAACAGAGGAATGAGGCAGGCCTGCAGCGCGTGGTACAAGTCGGGTTTACCAGTGAATACGCGGCCCACCGGGCGCAGATCACTGTCCAGTTCCGGGAACCAGCCGCCCTGTAGGTGGTCAATCAGGTGGGCGTCAACAAACCCCCAGATGCGGCGATACCAGATTTCATACAGCGGGTCATTGCAATGAGAGGTTAAAACGGCAGCGGCACCAATACTCTCGGCACAGGGCCACCAAAAGCGGTCGGCCTGATCCGGTGTGTCACCCCAAGTAAGCGTATAGAAAAATCCGCCGGTTTCGCGGTTCCAACCCGTATTGACAGCGTTCAGAAACAGGTTTTTTGCGGCCTGGGGCATCCAGTCGGCGCGCCGCCCACCCAGTTCCCAAAGCTGGATCAACAGCCGCGCCCATTCCAGCGCATGACCGGGCGTGGTGCCTGCGGGCCGGAACATCGGATCGCCAACATAGGCACGGTCAACCTGCCAGTCTGCGTCAAAATGTTCGGCAACCCGCCAGCCCTGTTGTCGGGCGTGGCGGTTGATAATCAATTCGGCGATACTGCCCGCCATATCCAGATAGGTTTGCTTGCCTGTGGCTTCATTGGTGGCCATCAGGGCCTCGGTCAGATGCATGTTTGAGTTCTGGCCGCGATAGTCGCTTATGGCCTGCCAGTCGGCGCTGTATTCTTCACTTGTGGCGCCCTTGTCAGATTCCCAGAACCGGGAAAGCAGCACCTCGCTGACTTCATTCAACAGACGATCGGCATTCGGGTGACCGACTGATTTTGCCGAAGCTGCGGCCAATAGCACAAACGCGTGGCCATAGGCCAATTTGCCCGAATTGGTGACATTGCTGTCGTCCACCCCCCAGAAATACCCCGCATTTTTCGCGTCCCGGTGGCGGGTCCACAGGAAATCCATGCCATGGTCGATAATGTCATCGGCGCCGGGGCGGCCCAATAGTTTAGCAATAGCAAAGCAATGCACCATGCGGCTTGTATCGTGCAACTGGCGTTCGCACCCGTTATGGCCGGGATCTGGCGGCAATGGCCGCCCGGTATTGTCCAGCGTATGGAAACCGCCCGCCGTGTTGATAACATTGGGCTGGAAAAAATCGAACAGCGCGGCGGCCTGTGCCATTAACCACTGCCTGTGGCCGGGGCGCTTGACAAAATTTTGCCCGCCGGTTTCCGCCCAGTCTGGCAGGTTTTCTACTGGCAAGTCAGAACCTTCCTTCATGTTTGTGAAGACGACATAGTCGGATCGGCCCCATTTGTGCGCAGGTACACTGAATACAGGCTCTGAGTGGCGCAGATATAAAGCCGGTTACGTTTGGGTCCGCCAAATTCCACATTGGCGGCGGCCTCGGGCAATTTTATCTTGCCCAGCAAACACCCGTCCGGCGCATAGCATTGAACCCCGTCGCCGGTACTGGTCCAAATATTGCCAGCAATATCAAACCGGAACCCATCAAACACACCTGTGTCACACGTGGCAAATACCTCCCCCCCGGGCACCAGCGATTTGCCATCCGCAGCAACGTTCAGAACACGGATATGGCGGGGACCGTCAGGATTATGGCTCAAACCGGTATCAGAGACATAAAGCCGGGTCTCATCATGGTTGAATGCCAGGCCATTCGGTTGGGAAAAATCCGTAGACATTGCGGTAATTTCCCCCGTCTCAGGATCAATGCGATAGACGTACGAGGCCCCGATTTCGCTGATCGCTTGATGGCCTTCATAGTCGCTATCGATGCCGTAGGTTGGATCGGTGAACCAGATAGAACCGTCGGATTTTACCACCACATCATTTGGCGAATTCAGCCGCTTGCCCGAGTAGGACGACGCCAGATCTGTGATCGATCCGTCATGTTCGATCCGCGAAACCCGCCGCCTACCATGTTCACAGGACACGACACGACCGGCCCGGTCCAAGGTGCGCCCATTCTGAAAACCGCTGCGATCAGAAAATACCGTAACCTCGCCGGTCTGTTCGTCAAAGCGCATCACCCGGTCGTTCGGGATGTCGGAAAACAACAGATAGTGCGCGGCTGGGACATAGGCCGACCCTTCTGTCCAGCGCGCGCCTGTCCACAGTTTTTCCACATGAACATTCTCAAAGACAAGAGCCGTGAACCGGGGGTCCAGAACTTCAAACCAATCCGTCAGCATGAAAGCGTTACCTTATCCGAAGCGGCGACCCCACCCGTTTCTTCCAGCTTGATATCGGCAGGCAAGGAATTACGAATGACCAGTTTTGCGTTTGTGATATCGTTGCCGCGCGCGCGCTTGTTGGCGGCATCCGGATCCAGACCATGGTCAAGCCAGCGTTGGATCAAGCGTTTTTCTAGTGTTTCGATAGGGACATCAAGAGAGACCGAAAGATCAAAAAAGCCCACCAGTTGCGCCCATTCGGCGCGATCAAGCAACAGGTAATTGCCTTCTACAATCACAATTTCAACGGCCGCGCTGATCAGCCGGCCACCGGCACGGGCAACATCCAGATCACGGTCAAAAACCGGAATGATTACGTCCTTGTCGCCGGGGCCTATCCGGTTCAGCAGGGCGGCGAAACCGTCGGCGTCGAACGTCTGTGGCGCACCCTTTACGGCAAGCAAATCACGTTCTTCCAGTATCGCGTTATCAAGATGAAACCCGTCCATTGGCAACACCGCCGCACAGTATCCATCCGCCCTGTTCAGCCTGTCGCACAAAGCATCGGCCAGGGTCGATTTTCCAGCCCCAGGTGCCCCAGTAATCGCCACGATAAACCGCTGGCCCGGTTGTTTGCGCGCGGCAAGGGCTTTTACAATGGTGTCCACAGATTTCTTCAAAACGCGAATTCCTCAATCGCCAACATCGCGCCGCGCAGTTCTGCCAACCCCCGTAGTCTGCCGATGGCGGTGTAACCCGGATTGCCCCCGGACCGAATATCGCTCAACAATTCGTGGCCGTGATCCGGGCGCATGGGGATGCTTGTCACGGGTTCGCCTGCCGATGTGCGACGGGCCTCTTCCTCGACCAGGGCTTTGATCACATGCAGCATATTGCCTGACCCAGCCAAGTGATCATCCTCGTGAAACGTGCAGGGCACACCATCTGTTTCGCGCCGGACACTGCGCAAATGAGCAAAATGGATACGCGCTCCAAACTCCCGTACCATTTCGGGCAGGTCATTATCTGCGCGCGCGCCTAGCGACCCGGTGCAAAATGTCATGCCGTTCGCCGGCAAATCAACAGCGTCAAACATCGCCCGATAATCAGCAGCCGTTGACATGATGCGCGGCAGACCAAGAATGAGAAACGGCGGATCATCGGGATGACACGCAAGGCGGATACCAATTTCTTGCGCCAGTGGGGCGATTTCAGACAGGAAATCCACGTGGTATTGTCGCAGTTGATCCGCGCTGACACCATCCCAGACGGCAAGGCGGTCGGAAAACTCGGCCAGGCTCCAGCTTTCACCCGAACCGGGCAGCCCGGCCGTCAGGGTGTTGCTGAGCGTGGCCCTACGCCCGTCATCCATCTTGGCAAAGCGCGCCTGCGCCTGCGCGACGGTTTCATCAGAGTAGGATTGGGCCGCCCCCTTGCGCCGAAGTATATGAATATCAAAGGCCGCCAAATCGATCACATCAAAACGCAGCGCTAGACCGGTATTGCCGTGCTTCCATTTCAGATCGGTGCGGGTCCAGTCCAGAACAGGCATGGTGTGATAGGCCACTACTTCAACACCCGCTGTCGCAAGGTTCCGAAGGGTCTGTTTGTAATTGTCCAGCTGCACCCGCCAATCACCAGTGCGCGCCTTGATATCGTCGCTGATAAAGACGCTTTCCACTACATCCCAGACTAGGCTGCTGCCTGACCCATCCGGTAGTTGTGAAATTTCCGCTTTGCGCTTTTCAATCTTTGCAGACGTCCAGACATCACCGGGCGTGACATGGTGCAGGGCGGTGACAATCCCCTCTACACCAGCCTGTTTGATATCCCCCAAGCTGACCGGATCGTCTGGTCCATACCATCGCCATGTCTGTTTCATTTCATGCCCCTACTTGTCGCTCCAGTTGGTGCCAAAGGCCCGCCCGATCATCGAATATTGTTCCACATCCGTCACCTGCCCGGTCACCGGCACGCTGGCATCAGACAGCCAGAATACAGAGTGCTGTGCCACCTGTTCTGGCGTCAACAGCGCGCCGCTTGGCTTGTAATCCGCGGGGATCAACGCTTCCCAGTTTTCCGGCTGCCCCTCGGCCGCCTGAATCCGGTTCTCGGATTCAGTCACCGTCCAGCCGACATTAATCTGATTGATCCGCACATGTTTCGGCCCCAGCGTGGCCCCAAGATTTCTGGTGATCGTCGCCAGCGCCCCTTTAGTGGCAGAATAGACCAGCAGCGTTGGTGCCCCGCAGGACGCATTCACCGAGCCTATGTTGACGATACTGCCACCGCTCTGCTGCTTTGCCATTTGCGCCGCCGCGGCCTGTATCAGCATCAGTGGCGCACGGAAATTGACCGCGAACATACTATCAACCAAATCGGCCGTTACCGTGTTGAGTGTACAGCGATCCAGCATCCCGGCATTGTTCACTAAGCCATCGATTCGACCATGCTGCGCCATCACGAAATCAATGATCTGCCCCGGTGCATCCCGGTCACGCAAATCAGCCGCGATATAGCTTACGTCAGCGCCTAGTTTCTGTGCGGACGCTTCCAGTACCCCGGCATCCAGCCCGTGCAGAACCACACGCGCACCCCGGTCATGACAGAGCCCGGCAATGGCAAATCCGATGCCTTCATTTGACCCGGTAACAAGAACCACGCGATCTTTCATGCCCGGCCCCGCTACACGGTTTCGCGCGTGTCATCCAATGCGCCAACCATGTATTGAACTACCTCTTCTGAATTGGTGTCACCAATCTTTTTCTCGGTCACTTTCCGGCCCCGGTGTCAACGTCGGAGTAAAAGTACACCACTGGTCGGCGTAAAAATGCACCACTTGATGCGATTCAGCCCAGCGTTGGCGGTTGTCCCGGTAGTCCATAGGAGGGACCCGCGCTGCTTCGTGTAGCGCTTGCGTTACGCGAAGCGAAGCAGCGTGGGAGGTGCCTGTGGGCCCACCGGGTCAACCATGGGCTGGGTTGTCAGGTTTTTGGGGGTTTCCGCCGTTTTTGGCTCTGGTTGAGACGGTAGCTGTCGCCGTTCATCTCCAGGATATGAACGTGGTGTGTGAGCCGGTCCAGCAACGCCCCAGTCAGGCGCTCGGAACCGAACACCTCGGTCCACTCATCGAACGGTAGATTGGAGGTCACCAGGGTGGAGCCGCCTTCGTAACGTTGGCTGAACACCTCGAACAACAACTCGGGCCCGGTTTTGCCAAGCGGCACGAAGCCGAGCTCATCGATGATCAGCAGCTTGTATTTTGCTAACTGCTTCTGGAACCGCAACAGGCGCTTCTCGTCCCTGGCCTCGATGAGCTCGTGGACCAAAGCCGCCGCCGTGATAAAGCCGACGGTGAGGCCTTTCTGACAAGCCGCCAGACCGAGGCCGAGGGCGATATGGGTTTTGCCGGTGCCGCTATTGCCAAGTGCGATGACGTTTTCACGACGCTCGATGTATTCACAACGCGCCAGTTCCAGAACCATCATCTTGTTGAGCGATGGCATGGCTTTGAAGTCGAAGCTGTCCAGGCTTTTGACGGCGGGGAACCTGGCCATCCTGATCCGCCGCTCGACCATGCGGCGTTCCCGATCAATCAACTCCAGTTCGGTCAGGCGAACAAGGTAACGCACATAATCGACGCCCTCGGCAGCGCATTGGCGGGCCTGCTTGTCGTATTCCCGTAGGAAGGTCGGCAGCTTGAGGGCCTTCAGATGATGGGCCAGCAAGAGCTGTGGCGTATCGCTCATGGCGCTGCCCCCTTCAGGAGCCCCATGTACGAGCGCGCCGAGGTTGTTGCCACCTCGGCGCGCGGCAGATAGGGATGGGCCAGCAGGTTCAAGCGTGGCGGCCGCTTCTCGATCCGGCACAGCACCAAGTGCTTGACCGCATCGAAGCCGATCACGCCGCGCTCCAGCGCCTCCGATATGGCGGCTCGAACATCGTCGAGGGAGAAGCTCTCGATTAGCCGCAGCACCTGGACGTATTCCCGCTTCCCGGCTTTGCCCATCCGCGCTTCAAGTAGGCGGCGGAGATCGCCGAACACCGGCGGCAACAGCCAGCCGACCAAGGGAGCTGAGCTACCCCCCGAAATTCGGACACTGACGTAAGCTACGATTTGTTGTTTGCTGATCTTCAACACGAAGGAGATCAGAAATGTCGAAACGAAAGCAACATCATCCAGAATTTAAGGCCAAGGTCGCACTGGAAGCCTTGAAGGGCGAGGAAACGGTATCGGAATTGGCGAGCCGCTTTGGCGTTCACCCGACAATGATCCATCAATGGAAACGGGCCTTGCTTGAAGGCGCATCGGGTGTGTTTGAATGCAGTGCCAAGAGGATCCGTGAGATCGACGAAGAGCGGATCAAAGAACTGCATGCCAAGATCGGGGAGCTGGCCGTCGCCAACGATTTTTTGGAACGAAAGCTCAAGCCGTGGACCGGAAAGTGAGGCGCAGGATGATTGAACCCGGCCATCCTGGTCTGTCTGTCGGTAAACAATGCCAACTGCTGTCGATCTCGCGATCGTCGTTCTACTACACGCCGAAGGGCGAGACAGCGCTGAACCTCGGGCTGATGCGGCAGATCGACGAACAATTTCTTGAAACGCCTTTCTACGGTGTCCGCCAGATGACCTGGCATCTGAGGAACGAGGGCCATCTGGTGAACGAGAAACGTATCCGTCGTCTGATGCGGCTCATGGGCCTGATGCCGATCTACCAGAAGCCTAACACCAGCAAGATGGCAAAGGGGCACAAGATTTACCCCTACCTGCTGCGGGGGCTGCGGGTGGATCGTCCAAATCAGGTCTGGTGCGCAGACATCACATACCTGCCGATGCGGTGTGGGTTTCTCTATCTGGTAGCCATCATGGACTGGCACACCCGTAAGGTACTGGCCTGGCGTATCTCGAACACACTGGAGGCCACTTCTGCGTCGAGGCATTGACTGAGGCAATCCACCGCTTCGGCCCGCCCGGGATCGTGAACACCGATCAAGGCAGCCAGTTCACATCCTTTGCCTGGACCGATTGTGCGAAACGGGCTGGGGCCAGAATATCGATGGATGGCAAGGGTCGGTTCCTCGACAACATCTTCATAGAACGGCTCTGGCGATCGATGAAATACGAGTGCGTTTACTTGTATGCATGGCAAAGTGGTTCAGAAGCAAAGGCAGGGATCAAGAAATGGATGGAATTTTACAATCACAAACGCCCGCATTCGGCTCTTGGCGGCAAGCCGCCAGCCGTGGTCTATTGGCAAACAAATGAAACAAACAATCCAGATCAGCAGATGCAAAAAGTAGCTTATTTTACGCCGAACCCTGTCCAATGATTGGGGAGTGGCTCAAGCCGCCTGATCCAGCGCGTTGGTCTTTTGCTCCAGCAAGGACAGATAGTGCAGCGGATCGAAGACGAAGTCCTCTTGCTCGTATGAACGCGGGTGCCTGGCAATCACCTCTGCGGCGCAACTGATGACCACCTCGTGGACATAGCCGCGGACCAGCACCTCGCAATGGCCGAACCGTGTGGGGACGGAGTAATCGGTGCCGCGATAGCGCACCAGCGACAGCGAACTGACCCGCCCCGGGCGCTTGTCGCAGGCGTCGTAGGCGATTGCGGGAAGGCGCTGAAGAACCGCACGATCCCGTTCCAGGCGTTCGCCGACCGTCTGGTCGTGGCCACGCAGTTGTTCCGCCCATCGCTTGGCGCAGCAGGCTTCAAGATGCGTGTTGAGATCATCGAAGTTCCGGAACCTTGGCATCGGCACCAGGAAGTTCCGGCGGCAATTGAACTGAACCGCCCCTAGTTTACCGGAGGGTAAATCTCTAGGAAGATTACCTTATGGTACAAAAGAAAACATCAAAGAATTACCCAGCCGAGTTTCGTGCACGAGCAGTTAGATTGGTTGTGGAGCATCGCAGTGATTATGGTAGCGATAATGCTGCTTTTATAGCCATATCAGGAAAGCTGGGGTGTTCCCCGGACAGTTTACGTGTCTGACATCGGCAAGCCGAATGTGATGCAGGGGATCGCACAGGGCCGACGAGCGAAGAGAAGGCACGGATAAAATCCCTTGAGCATGAAGTCCGTGAGCTTCGTCAAGCCAATGAGATCCTGAAGAAGGCGTCTGCATATTTTGCGCAGGCGGAGCTCGACCGCCCGTTTCGCAAATGGTGAATTTCATTGAAGATCATCGTGTTGATTTTGGGGTCGAGCCAATTTGCAAAGTACTGCCGATTGCCACGTCGACATATTACCACCGGATAGCGATTGCGCGTGATCCTGAACGAGCGTCCGATAGGGCCAAAAGTGATCAGGCCAATCGTAAAAACATTCAGAAGGCGTGGGAGGATAACCATTCAGTTTATGGCGCAAAGAAAGTTTGGCATGCGCTGTGCAGGCAGGGCAAGGATATTGCCCGTTGCACGGTAGAACGCCTTATGAAACAGATGGGAATACAAGGAGTTGTGCGTGGCAAGAAGGTCATAACCACCAATCCTGACACGTCCCAAGCATGCCCAGACGACAAGGTTAATCGCGTATTCAAAGCCGATGCTCCGAACCAGCTTTGGGTTTCTGACTTTACCTACGTCTCAACATGGGTGGGTATGATCTATGTGGCCTTTGTAATAGATGTCTTTGCCCGCAAAATCGTGGGCTGGCGGGTCTCAAGGTCCATGACAACGGAGTTTGTTCTGGATGCGCTTAATCAGGCCATCTGTCAGCGTTGCCCGATGGAGGCAGACAATCTCATCCACCATTCCGACCGTGGCAGTCAGTATCTTGCGATCCGATATGCAGAACGGTTGGTTGAAGCGGGTATTGACCCTTCTGTTGGCAGCGTTGGTGACAGTTATGATAATGCGCTGGCCGAGTGTATTATTGGCTTATTCAAAACTGAGGTTATTAACCACATCGGGCCGTGGCGTTCCATGGGTCAACTTGAGTGGGCAACGCTTAAACGGGTTGATTGGTTCAACAATGAACGCTTGCTCGAACCCATCGGATACATCACACCAGCCGAAGCGGAGGAAGCCTACTGTCGAGAACATTCTGAGTTGACCGGTTTATGTACCATATGAGTTGACCGCTTCTGTTGCGGTTTCTGGCCCTGTGGGGAAGTGGTCGGTCGCGGAGCGGCTGTCCACTTGTCCACAGGGCGCCGGTCGGTCGCGTCGAAGCGGGTCACGCGGCCTCGCGGGTTTGGCTGTCGATCGGTTGGCCATCGGCGTGGTATCGCGCCAGACATCGCGGTCCATGGAAGACGGCCATTGTGCCGTCGGGGTATTCGTGGACGCGGACCCTGGCCTTGACGTAATGGCGGCGGTGGCGGCCGGCGGGGATCTGAAGTGCCAGGCGCTTGTAGCGCACCGTGTTGTCGTTTGAGACGGTGCGTTCCTCGTGGATGCACAGGATGTCGTCGAGCGCGCCGGTGAAGGGGACGAAGGCGGTGCCCCGGTCCTCGGCCGGGGTCGCGAAGCGGGCGTTGTGTTGTGGCAGGAAGACCTCCTTGAGGAAGCGGTTGGCCTCGACCATGTCGGTGATGCCGGCGAGCCTGAGTTCCTGGGGCAGGCGCTTCTGCAAGATGCCGAACATGCGCTCCGAGCGCCCCCTTGCCTCGGGCGAGTAGGCCGGGATCAGCTCGATGCCGAGCTGCGCCAGGGCGCGGCCGACCTGGGTCGGGATGTCCTTGTCCACCTTGCCGCCGGCCTCGGGCGTGTTCCAGTAGTGGCTGGCGCGGTCGGCGTAGAGCGAGCAGAACAGGCCCTTGGTCCGGATCGCCTCGGACACCCCCTGGAAGCTCGACATGGTGCCCTCTTCGGCGACGAAGAAGGCCGAGTAGATATCGCTGGTCGCATCGTCCATGGTGACGATCAGGTCCCACCATCGACCGGGGACCCACTCGTGGCTCGAGCCGTCCTGGTGCAACATCATGCCGGGCAGGGCACGGCGCGGCCGCTTGCGCCGGTGCGCCCCACGCCTGGGCGCCGCGCGCCTGCGCCCATGGGCTTGCAAGCTCAGCCGCAGCCAGTTGTAGCTGCGCTTGAAGCCGTGATCGGCCACCAGCTTCTCGTGGAAGTGCTTGGCCGTGAAGTCCCAGTAGCGGGTGTCGAACAACTCCAGCACCCGCGCCACCTCGTCCACCGGCGCGCGCCGCGCCGAGAGGCGGCCCAGGCGGCGGTCGTAGAGACCGTCGGCTCCCTCCGCCTCGTAGCGGTCGCGCCAGCGCCGGAAGGTGCGCTCCGAGACACCCAGAACCTCCGCCGCCTCCGCCTGGCTCAAGCCACCCCGATGGATGCACCCGTAAACCTCCTCGAACTTCATCAATCTCAGTCCCTGTACCTGCTCCGTCCGACGCATCGCCTCCCTCCATGGCTTGGAGGCGTTCTAAAACCGGACAGACCATCTGGTACATAAACCGGACATATCGCGTGTTACCGACAAAGCGGAGGAAGCCTACTATGCAAACTTAAAAATGCTTGATAAAGTCGCTTAACATTTGAACAAAACGCCCTCCAGTAAACTAGGGGCGGTTCAAGACTCTGATCCGTGATCTGGCTGCGGGAGACTTCCTGGATCACCAGCGCAACCTGGTGCTGATCGGCAGAACCGGAACCGGCAAAACCCACCTCGCCGTCAGTATTGCCCGCGCCTGCATCCGAAACGGCCGTCGCGGGCGGTTCTTCAATGGCGTCGATCTGGTGAACAAACTGGATACCGAAGCCCGTGCAGAACGGCAGGGACGAACGGCAGATCTGATCTCTCGCCTCGACTTCCTGATCCTGGACGAGTTGGGCTATCTGCCCTTCGCCCAGACCGGTGGACAGCTTCTGTTCCATCTGATCGCAAACTCTATGAGCGCACCTCAATCATCGTCACAACCAACCTCGCCTTTGGCGAATGGCTGAGCGTCTTCGGTGATGCGAAAATGACCACCGCACTGCTCGACCGCGTCACGCATCACTGCGAGATCGTCGAAACTGGAAACGAAAGCTGGCGCTTCAAAACCCGAGCCTGATCCTTAACCGAAACCACGCTGGCCCGCCGCCGCTGCGTTATATGGAGACTACGCAGCAACGGGCCAGCTCAGCACAAAAGGGGGGTCATTTTTGGCGCCGATAGGGGGTCAACATTCAATGCCGATTGACAGCGAGGAGTATACTCGCGAGATCAATCGGCTGAGGATAGAGGCATCGAGCGGACTGGACGCGAAGCAGACGGAACTGAAGAAGGTAGAACGCCAAATCCGCACGATGATTGAGGCGATCAAGGGCGACCTTTATCCTCCGTCCATGAAAGCGGAAATGAACACGCTGGAAGACCGCAAGGAAGAGCTTGTCTTCGAACTGGAGCATGGAGAGGAACCGCCCGCTCTACTCCACCCGAATATGGCGCTCGAATACCGCAAACGTATCGACGGGCTGTTTGAGGCTCTGGCCGACGAGCAAACTCGTCTTGAGGCTAGAGCATTTCCGGCCAGCTTAGAATCAAACTCGGGTTTACGAATTGAGCTTCTTCTGATTCAAGGAATCAGGAGGTGTTATCATGGCTTTATCTCAGGATTTACGACTTCGTATTGTTGATTTGGTTGCGTCGGGTGTATCGCGTCGCGAAGCGGCACGGCAGTTTAAAGTAAGCGCCAGTTCGGCCATTCGGTTTGTCAGGCAGGCCATGGAAGTTGGCCATGTTGGTTTGAAAGCGCCGAAGAAACGCAAGAGCAAACTTGATCCGTATCGCGCTGACATGATTGGTTGGATCGGCAAACAGCCGGATCTGACATTGGCCGAACTATGTGCCCGCTTATATGAGATATATGGCCTGCGTGCCGGCTCTTCAACGCTGGATGACTGGCTGCGTGCTAATCAGATCACTTATAAAAAAAACGGCTCACGCCAGTGAACAGGAGCGGGTTGATGTGCGGGCCAAACGCCGCCGTTGGCGAAAACGCCAGGATTGGCTGAAGCATCACCTGCATCTGTTGGGCAGGATCGTGTTCATTGATGAAACCGGGTTGAACACAAAAATGGCCCGGCTTCGAGGGCGGTCTGCAAAAGGTCAGCGGCTGATAGCTTCAATCCCCCATGGCCACTGGAAAACCATGACTTTCATTGCCGGTCTGCGCCATGATGGCATGACGGCTCCATGGGTACTGGACGGCCCGATGGATGGTCCCGCATTCATCACCTACATCAAAACCCAACTCGCACCGACCCTGCAAAAGGGCGATGTTGTGGTGATGGATAATCTGCCCGCTCACAAGGTTGCCGCAGCCAATGCAGCAATCAGGGAGCGCGGCGCATGGCTGCTATTCCTGCCACCATATTCGCCGGATCTGAACCCAATCGAGCTGGCTTTCTCAAAGCTCAAAGCACACATGAAGAGATTGGCCGCGAGAACCGTTGACACCTTGTGGAAAGGTGTCGGCGAAATCCTCGAACTGTTCTCAAAACAGGAATGTGCAAACTTCTTCGCAGCATCCGGATATGGACCAAACTAAACCGGAAATGCTCTAGCGACGACATCCGCGCTCTCGTTGGCAAAGTCATAGTCTCGCCTGGAGAAGGCGACAAAGCAGATCTATGGCTGGTAGGCGATCTCGCCGGCATCCTGACGCTCGCTGCTGGCAAGAAAACGCCCGCCCAACTGGGGGACGAACAGGTGCTGCTAGCGTTGGGTGCAGGGACATACAGCCCACGTAGTCAGCACAACGACAAGAGCGGCCCTGATGAGAGGGCCGGTCTGTCCAGTTCAGCGGAGCCGCTGATGTCGTTGGGTGCGGGAGGGCGCAGCCAACGTGATCAGCACAAACGAAAAAGCGGCCCGGATGGGACCGCTCAATCCAAAGCACCAGAGTTGCTGACATCGTTGGTTGCGGGGGTAGGATTTGAACCTACGACCTTCAGGTTATGAGCCTGACGAGCTACCGGACTGCTCCACCCCGCGACAGAGTGGGGAGTATTTAGGCTTTTCAGGGGGTGACCTCAAGGGCGATTTTCTGGAATATCGGGGTTCTTCAAAGTATTTTCAAATGGTTAAATTCGGGGCGGAAAACCGGAAATCGGGCCAGAAGTTTAAACACCGCCCCTAGTTTACCGGAGGGTAAATCTCTAGGAAGATTACCTTATGGTACAAAAGAAAACATCAAAGAATTACCCAGCCGAGTTTCGTGCACGAGCAGTTAGAGCATTTCCGGCCAGCTTAGAATCAAACTCGGGTTTACGAATTGAGCTTCTTCTGATTCAAGGAATCAGGAGGTGTTATCATGGCTTTATCTCAGGATTTACGACTTCGTATTGTTGATTTGGTTGCGTCGGGTGTATCGCGTCGCGAAGCGGCACGGCAGTTTAAAGTAAGCGCCAGTTCGGCCATTCGGTTTGTCAGGCAGGCCATGGAAGTTGGCCATGTTGGTTTGAAAGCGCCGAAGAAACGCAAGAGCAAACTTGATCCGTATCGCGCTGACATGATTGGTTGGATCGGCAAACAGCCGAATCTGACATTGGCCGAACTATGTGCCCGCTTATATGAGATATATGGCCTGCGTGCCGGCTCTTCAACGCTGGATGACTGGCTGCGTGCTAATCAGATCACTTATAAAAAAAACGGCTCACGCCAGTGAACAGGAGCGGGTTGATGTGCGGGCCAAACGCCGCCGTTGGCGAAAACGCCAGGATTGGCTGAAGCATCACCTGCATCTGTTGGGCAGGATCGTGTTCATTGATGAAACCGGGTTGAACACAAAAATGGCCCGGCTTCGAGGGCGGTCTGCAAAAGGTCAGCGGCTGATAGCTTCAATCCCCCATGGCCACTGGAAAACCATGACTTTCATTGCCGGTCTGCGCCATGATGGCATGACGGCTCCATGGGTACTGGACGGCCCGATGGATGGTCCCGCATTCATCACCTACATCAAAACCCAACTCGCACCGACCCTGCAAAAGGGCGATGTTGTGGTGATGGATAATCTGCCCGCTCACAAGGTTGCCGCAGCCAATGCAGCAATCAGGGAGCGCGGCGCATGGCTGCTATTCCTGCCACCATATTCGCCGGATCTGAACCCAATCGAGCTGGCTTTCTCAAAGCTCAAAGCACACATGAAGAGATTGGCCGCGAGAACCGTTGACACCTTGTGGAAAGGTGTCGGCGAAATCCTCGAACTGTTCTCAAAACAGGAATGTGCAAACTTCTTCGCAGCATCCGGATATGGATCAAACTAAACCGGAAATGCTCTAGATTGGTTGTGGATCATCGCAGTGATTATGGTAGCGATAATGCTGCTTTTATAGCCATATCAGGAAAGCTGGGGTGTTCCCCGGACAGTTTACGTGTCTGGCATCGGCAAGCCGAATGTGATGCAGGGGATCGCACAGGGCCGACGAGCGAAGAGAAGGCACGAATAAAATCCCTTGAGCATGAAGTCCGTGAGCTTCGTCAAGCCAATGAGATCCTGAAGAAGGCGTCTGCATATTTTGCGCAGGCGGAGCTCGACCGCCCGTTTCGCAAATGGTGAATTTCATTGAAGATCATCGTGTTGATTTTGGGGTCGAGCCAATTTGCAAAGTACTGCCGATTGCCACGTCGACATATTACCACCGGATAGCGATTGCGCGTGATCCTGAACGAGCGTCCGATAGGGCCAAAAGTGATCAGGCCAATCGTAAAAACATTCAGAAGGCGTGGGAGGATAACCATTCAGTTTATGGCGCAAAGAAAGTTTGGCATGCGCTGTGCAGGCAGGGCAAGGATATTGCCCGTTGCACGGTAGAACGCCTTATGAAACAGATGGAATACAAGGAGTTGTGCGTGGCAAGAAGGTCATAACCACCAATCCTGACACGTCCCAAGCATGCCCAGACGACAAGGTTAATCGCGTATTCAAAGCCGATGCTCCGAACCAGCTTTGGGTTTCTGACTTTACCTACGTCTCAACATGGGTGGGTATGATCTATGTGGCCTTTGTAATAGATGTCTTTGCCCGCAAAATCGTGGGCTGGCGGGTCTCAAGGTCCATGACAACGGAGTTTGTTCTGGATGCGCTTAATCAGGCCATCTGTCAGCGTTGCCCGATGGAGGCAGACAATCTCATCCACCATTCCGACCGTGGCAGTCAGTATCTTGCGATCCGATATGCAGAACGGTTGGTTGAAGCGGGTATTGACCCTTCTGTTGGCAGCGTTGGTGACAGTTATGATAATGCGCTGGCCGAGTGTATTATTGGCTTATTCAAAACTGAGGTTATTAACCACATCGGGCCGTGGCGTTCCATGGGTCAACTTGAGTGGGCAACGCTTAAATGGGTTGATTGGTTCAACAATGAACGCTTGCTCGAACCCATCGGATACATCACACCAGCCGAAGCGGAGGAAGCCTACTATGCAAACTTAAAAATGCTTGATAAAGTCGCTTAACATTTGAACAAAACGCCCTCCAGTAAACTAGGGGCGGTTCAGAGTGCTCTACTGCACAACTTTTCCTTGCCACAATTGTGCCAAGCATATTGTTTCTTCAGGGATTCGTGAGGTCAAATATCTAGAGCCTTATACAAAAAGTTTCGCTGACGATTTGTACCCAGTGAGAACGCCGGAGCAATAATCCCTCACTGTCAACGCCGGAGTAAAAGTACACCACTGGCCGGCGTAAAAATGCACCACTTGATGCGATTCAGCCCAGCGTTGGCGGTGCCTGTGGGCCCACCGGGTCAACCATGGGCTGGGTTGTCAGGTTTTTGGGGGTTTCCGCCGTTTTTGGCTCTGGTTGAGACGGTAGCTGTCGCCGTTCATCTCCAGGATATGAACGTGGTGTGTGAGCCGGTTGTCAATCGCAGAGTAAAAAGGGACCATATCGCGGCGTAAAAGTGGTCCACTGAGTTATGTTTTGTAGAGCGCTTTGGCGCGGGTGCTTTCCATATGGCTAATACCAACGGCATCAATTTCTGACTCTGTGGGGATTCCCAAATCGGTTTTGATCTGATTCAAGGTTGGCAAAGGAGGATCGCCATGCCAGCCAGTGTTCCGCTTCGTCGCGACTTTGATGCCCGCCACCTTCGTAAACTCGCCAGCCGTTGCAAGGATGCCCGGCAGAGCCGCCGTCTGTTGTCTCTTGCGGCGGTCTACGATGGCATGAGCCGTGGAGAGGCCGCAAGGATCGGTGGGATGGATCGCCAAACCCTGCGGGACTGGGTTCACCGGTTCAACGAAGAGGGACCGGATGGCCTCACCAACCGCAAGGGCGCGGGCCGGACGCGCTACCTGAGCGATGTCCAGATGAAAGAACTTGGCGAGATTGTCGAGACCGGCCCCGATCCGGCGGTGGACGGGGTTGTCCGCTGGCGGCGGATCGACCTGAAGCGGGTGATCGAGGCGCGCTTTGGCGTCATCTATTCCGAGCGCGGGATATCCAGACTGCTTGGCGAACTGGGCTTTGCCCATATCAGCGCCCGCCCGCAGCATCCCAGGCAGGATAAGCGGATCATCGAGGCGTTTAAAAAAACTTCACCGACACGCTCCAGGTGCATATAGCTGACCTGCCAGCGGGAACGCCGGTGGAGATCTGGTTCCAGGACGAAGCACGCCTTGGCCAGAAGAATGGCCTGACGCGCCTGTGGGCGAGAAAGGGCACGCGCCCCCGCCAGCCGGCCGATCAGCGCTATCGCAACGCCTATCTGTTCGGCGCCATCTGTCCGGCTCACGGCAAGGGGGCGGCGCTCATGCTGCCTTGGGCGGACGCGCAAGCCATGCAGATGCATCTCGACGAGATCAGCCGCCACGTCGCCCGAAAGGCCCATGCGGTTGTGCTGATGGATCGGGCCGGATGGCACACCACCGGCAAACTCAAAGTCCCGAAGAACCTCACCATCATCCTGCTGCCATCGCGCGCTCCGGAACTGAACCCGGTGGAAAATATCTGGCAGTACTTGCGCGCCAATTGGCTCTCCAACCGCGTGTTCGAAGACTACAATGCCATCGTCGATGCTGGATGCGAAGCTTGGAACAAGCTCATCGCACAGCCCGAAACCATCACATCAATCGGAATGCGAAAATGGGCCCATATCGGTCAATGTTAAATGCCGCTGGTATAACGCGTGCCAAAGCGCATGTTGGCCCAGAGGGCCGACATTGTTCTTGCCATGATTGTGCTTTGATTATTGTTGTTTGTTGCGGCTGTGTTTGAGCCTGTAACTCTCGCCATTCATCTCAAGGATGTGGACGTGATGGGTCAGGCGGTCCAGCAAAGCCCCTGTAAGCCTCTCATACCAACGGCCTTATATAATGACGCTTTTTGCGTATTCGCGTGAGGTTATGTTTTGAACGGTCTCTTTGTCTTCGGCGAAGAAGTTCCACGCGTCGCAGCACTTCTCGACGATGTGGTCGTAACTGTCGAAGATGGAGATGGCGAGTTTGTTGGCGCGCAGGTAGGCCCAGACGTTTTCGATCGGGTTGAGTTCCGGCGCGTATGGCGGCAGGGGGAGAAGTGTGATGTTGTCGGGGGTGCATAGTGCCTTTGAACCGTGCCAGCCTGCGCCATCAAGCACGATTACGGCATGTGCCCCTGGAACGACGGGTTTGGCGATTTCGGCGAGGTGTTCATTCATCGCCTGCGTATCGGAAAAGGGCATGACGAGGGCGGCGGCAGCGGCGCGTTCCGGACAGACGGCTCCAAATATGTAAGCCCATTTGTAGCGAGTATCACGTGGCGCGCGCGGGCGGGTTCCGCGCCTGGCCCAAACACGGGTGAGCGTTCCCTGCTGTCCGATCCTCGCTTCATCTTGGAACCAGATTTCCAGTGGTTTGCCGCGGGCTTCAGGCGGCAGTGCCGCCGCTACCAGCTGCGCGAAGTTTTTTTTTGAACGCCGCCTGTGCGGCCGGATCCGATTGAGGATGTGCGGGGCGCACCGAAAGCCGCCTGAACCCAAGTTCGGCAAGCTGTTTGCCTACCGTGCGCTCATGCATGACAACACCGAAGCGCTCTTTGATCAGGTGTTTCAGGTCGATACGCCGCCAACGCACCACGCGGTCCATCTCAGGGTCAGGACCCGCGCGAACGATCTCGGAAAGTTCCGCCTTCTGCGCGGCGCTCAGGTAAGGCGTGCGCCCTGGTGCCGTGCGGTTCGACAGGCCCGCAAGCCCCCCGGCATTGTAACGATACACCCAGTCGCGCAAGGTTTGCCGGTCCATCCCGCAGCTCCGCGCCGCCGACGCGCGGTCCGACCCTTCCATAACCAACGCAATCGCCAACATCCTCCGCGCTGCCTTCGCATCCGTTGACCTCGCCGCCGACGCGCGAAGGTCCCTCGCCGATAAATCCAACCGTGTAACCGCAACTGTCATGGGTCTCTCCTGCTTGTAGCAGAAGCGAATCACAACCGAGACGAAAAGGGAATCCCAAAAGAGTCACGCATAATGGCCCTTGGTATCAGAGCCAAAGACTTCGGTCCACTCATCGAAAGGCAGGTTTGAGGTTATGATGATCGACCCGCGCTCGTAGCATTGGGATATGACCTCGAAGAGCAATTCCGCGCCAGATTTGCTGAGGGGCACAAAGCCCAGCTCATCAATGATCAACAGGTTCTGGCTCGTCAGTTGCTTTTGAAGCCGCTGCAATCTCCGCTCATCTTGAGCCTCAATCAGATCATGCACCAATGCCGCCGCAGTCGTGAAGCGTACCTTCAGCCCTCTTTGACAGGCCGCCAGACCAAGCCCCAAAGCGATATGTGTTTTGCCCGTGCCCGAAAGTCCAGCGTCATAATGCCCATTTCCAGCCGGTTCGACTGACCATCCACTACCGGTTCCATCCTCATGTCGGCAGTCGGGTCGAGTTGATCTCCCGCCGCCCGTCGCCGTCCGGGGTCAATCTTCACATCCGTTTGCCGGACGGACGCCCCTTGATGATCCGGGAATGGATGACCCGGCCGGATGCCCGGATGCTCGCGGTCCGCGATGCTCCGAGGCTTCCGTGGAAGGCCCTGTCGGAATTGCGCAGTGTTGTCGATAGCTTCCTCCAAAGTGGACCAACTGATGGAGGGATTCGCCATGACACGAACAAGGAAGATCCGGCAGAGGGAACTGTTCGACCCGCACGGGCCGGATCGTGTCCTGAAGGGCGAGAGGCGGCAGGAACTGCTCCTGCTCCTGGCAAGACTTCTTCGGGAAGCGGCAACCTGCATCCCGTCGACACAGGTGGGAGGGGAGAATGAACCGGGTCACGTCTGAACATCTGTCGCGCGCGGCGATCGTCTATGTCCGGCAGTCGACCATGCACCAGGTCCGCACCAATACCGAGAGCCGGAAGTGGCAATACGATCTGAAGTTGCGGGCCGAGCAGCTTGGGTGGCCGAACGTCACCGTGATCGATGACGATCTCGGCTGTTCCGGCGGCGGTACCGAGCGGCCCGGGTTCGACCGCATGCTGGCGGCGGTGTGCCGGAACGAGGTCGGCGTGATCCTGGCGGTGGACGCATCGAGACTTTCTCGAAACGGACGGGAGTGGCACACGCTGATTGAGTTTTGCGGCCTGGTCGGTTGCCTTCTTGCGGATGAGCAGACGGTCTACGATCCCCGGCTGCCCACGGACAGAATGTTACTCGGCATGCAGGGTGCCATGTCGGAGCTTGAGGCATCGAATATCCGGAAGCGCTCGGCCGAGGGCACCCGGCGGAAGGCGGAGCGCGGGGAACTGTTCCTGTTTGCGGCGGTCGGGTACCGGAGAGTGGACCGTGACGGCATCGAAATGGATCCGGATCTCCGTGTGCGTGAGGCGGTGTCGCTGGTGTTCCGCAAGTTCGGGGACCTGCAGAGCGTCCGCCAGGTGCATCTCTGGTTGCGCCAGGAGGGCATCGAACTGCCGTCGTCGCCGCCAGGGCAGGACCGGGTGCGCTGGAGTTTGCCGGGCTACAAGCGGGTTCATACGATCCTGACCAACCCGGTCTACGCCGGTGCCTATGTGTTCGGGCGCACCGGAAGCCGCATCAGCATCCGCGACGGCCGCAAGCATGTTACCCGCGGGCACGCGGTGGCCCGGGAGGACTGGCCGGTATTGAAGAAAGACAATCATCACGGTTACATCGTGTGGGAGGAATTCGAGAGGAACCAGCGCGTGATCTCGGACAACGCATCGAAGTTCTACCCGAGCGGATCTCGCGGCGCGGTTCGCGGCGGAGGGGCACTGCTTGCGGGGCTTCTCCATTGTGGACATTGCGGCCAGAAGCTCCAGGTCAGCTATTCCGGCGCGAAGTCGGACATCCTTCGTTATGACTGCCGGACCGGCCGGATCAACCACGGCGAGAAGAAGTGTATCTCGTTTGGCGGCCGGCTGGTTGATGAAGCGATCGGCGGTGAGATCGTGCGAATTCTTCAACCGGTTGGCGTGGATGCGGCGCTGCGGGCCATCGACGACAGCGTGCGGGAAAGCTCGGAAACGGTCCGGCAGGCGGAACTGGCTCTTGAACGCGCTCGCTACGAAGCCGACCGTGCCTGGCGGCAATATGATTCCGTCGACGCCGAGAACCGGCAGGTCGCCGGTGAGCTCGAGCGGAGGTGGAACGAGCGGCTGATCGCGGCTTGTGAGATCGAGGCGACGCTGTCGCGGTTGCACGACAAGCCGGAACGACAGGGAATGTCGGCGGAAGAGCGGGCGACCTGCCTGGCACTTGGTGCGGACCTGGAGCGGGCATGGACCCATGACCGGGTGACACCGGAAGTCCGCAAGCACATCCTGCGGGCGGCACTTGAGGACGTGATCGTATGGGTCGAAGGCACCCGAATCAGGCTGCTGCTTCACTGGCGCGGCGGCGATCACACGGAGATCAGCGTCCGCAGGGGCACAACCGGGCAGCACCGTTACACCAGTGACGCGGAGACCGTGGCCATCATTTCGGCGTTGGCGCGGCTGATGCCTGACCGGGGGATCGCGGCCCTGTTGAACCGCCTCGCCCGGAAGACGAGCAAGGGCAACAGCTGGAGAGAACCGAATGTCCGGAGTTTCCGCTCACATCGCGGGATCCCGGTCTATCGCGATGGAGAACGGCAGGAACGCAACGAACTAATCCTGGCAGAGGCGGCCGAACGGCTGGGTGTCGGTCAGTCGACCGTACGCAGGTTGATCAAGGGGAACCAGTTGCCCGCCCGGCAGGTTTGCACGGGCGCTCCCTGGGTGATATCCGGTGCGGATCTGGCTTGTGTGGATGTCAGGTCGCGGTCTGGGCCGGTGCAACCTTCCATGTTTGACAGTTTCGAACCCGGGGACGGTCCGTTGTCATCAAATCCCCAAAACAAAGTATCGCATTAACAATAACGTAGCGAGGTGTGCACCATGAATCCGTCTTCGACGGTCCCAGCGCGATGATATTCTGGTGGCGATCAACGTAATCGCAACGTGCCAGCTCCATCGTCAGAGGCTTGTTCAAGCTGGGCATTATCTTGAAGTCAAAGCTGTCCAAACTTTTGGTGCTGGGGAACCTGGCAGCCTTGATGCGTCGTTCAATCATACGACGTTCGCGGTCGATCAGCTCCATCTCACACAGTCGCGCCAGATACTGGATGTGATCCTTGTTCTCGGCAGCACAGAGCTGCGCCTGTTTGGCGTACTCGCCTTGGAACGTTGGCAACCGCAACTGCTTGAGGTGGTGTTTCAATAGGATTTGTGGGGCTTCGGTCATGCAGCAGTCCCTCCGACCAGGCTCATGTAGCTGGACGGGCGCGTTGTTCCAACATTTGCCTTTGGTAGATAAGGGTGGAAGTCCAAATCCAGCCGTGGCGGTCGCTTCTCTACCCGACACAGCACAAGATGTTTTACAGCGTCATAGCCAATCGCACCCAGATCAATGGCATGGCCGATTGCGCCCTGCACGACGTCGATCTCGAAGGTTTCCAGCAGGCGCAGAACCTGCACGTATTCCCGCTTGCCCGGTTTGCCCATTCGGGCTTCGAGCAGTCGGTGCAGGGTGGCGAAGACATCCGGCAAATCCCAGCCCTGCAACGGGGCAGCCTGGTCCAGGGCACCAACCTTTTGTTCGATCAAGGGCAAGAAGTGGATCGGATCGAAGATCATGTCCGCTGATGCGTATGAACGTTTGTGACGGGCAATCACCTCATTGCCACAACCGATAATAACCTCATGCACAAAACCTCGTACGTGAATGACCTGCCCCCAATTTGAGGGCCACTTTTAGGTAGACTCTGTTCCTCTTTTGTTTGCCATTATTCGGCGGCGTGAGCAATGGGCGGTGGCGCGGAGCCTTCAGATAGCTCAAGCGTCGCTGCCCATTGCGGTTTATGGAAAGGCCTGTTTGCGGCAAATTCTTCCGGGGTTTGATAGTTCAGCGAAGAGTGGGGCCGGTTTTGATTGTAATCGATCCGCCAGTCCTCGATGATCCTTTCTGCCTCGGCCAGCGAGGTGAACCAGTTCAAGTTCAGGCATTCTTCGCGAAACCGGCCGTTGAAACTTTCGATGTAGGCGTTCTGGGTCGGCTTGCCCGGGTCGATGAAGTAGAGCTGCACGCCGTGATCATCTGCCCAGCCATCAAGCGCGCGGCCTCGTAGTTCAGGCCCATTGTCAACGGTCAGAACATCCGGGTACCCCCGCTCACGAGCCACCCGTTCCAGCATTTCCACCACGCGGGAGCCGGGGATCGACAGGGCCACATCAATCGCCGGACATTCCCGTGTGCAGTCGTCTTTCAGATTGACGGTGCGGAACTTCCTGCCGTTGGCGAGCGCATCCATGGTGAAGTCCAGGCTCCACCGCTGGTTGGCGGCGATCGGGCACCAGGCGCCTTCGCGCACGCCCTTGGGGATTTTCTTGCGATTGCGGCGGCGCAGGGTCAGGCGCTCCTCTCGGTAAAGTCGCTCCACCACTTTCACGTTCACCTTGAAACCCTCCTGGCCAAGCTTGGCATGCAACATGCGATAGCCATAGCGTCGGTGTTTGCCGGAAAGCGTGACCAGCCGTTCCCGTATCCTCGCATGGCGATCCGGCCTTCCTCTGTATTCATTACTCGATCTGGAAAACCCAATCAGCCCACAGGCCCGCCGAGTTGAAAACTGATAGTCACGGCAAAGAACCATGACTGCTTCCCGGCGGCTTGCAGGCTTCAGAAGTTTTTTGCCAGAAGCCCTTTCAGGCCAGCATTATCAAGCATGGTTTCGGCCAGCAGCTTCTTCAGCTTGCCGTTCTCCGATTCCAGGTCTTTCAGCCGCCTGACATCGGAAATCTGAAGGCCGCCATACCTGGCTTTCCATTTGTAAAAGGTGGCATCCGACATACCGTGCTTACGGCACAACTCGGACACTTTCGCACCCGCCGCATACTCCTGAATGATCCGAACAATCTGCTCTTCGCTAAACCGTGACTTGCGCATTCTCTGTTCTCCTCGTTCTCGTGAACATTAAGCGAACAGATCCTCCTTTCAAATGGACCAGTTTTCGGGGAGCAGGTCAAACCGACCCTTGCCATCCATCGATATTCTGGCCCCAGCCCGTTTCGCACAATCGGTCCAGGCAAAGGATGTGAACTGGCTGCCTTGATCGGTGTTCACGATCCCGGGCGGCCCGAAGCGGTGGATTGCCTCAGTCAATGCCTCGACGCAGAAGTGGCCTCCAGTGTGTTCGAGATACGCCAGGCCAGTACCTTACGGGTGTGCCAGTCCATGATGGCTACCAGATAGAGAAACCCACACCGCATCGGCAGGTATGTGATGTCTGCGCACCAGACCTGATTTGGACGATCCACCCGCAGCCCCCGCAGCAGGTAGGGGTAAATCTTGTGCCCCTTTGCCATCTTGCTGGTGTTAGGCTTCTGGTAGATCGGCATCAGGCCCATGAGCCGCATCAGACGACGGATACGTTTCTCGTTCACCAGATGGCCCTCGTTCCTCAGATGCCAGGTCATCTGGCGGACACCGTAGAAAGGCGTTTCAAGAAATTGTTCGTCGATCTGCCGCATCAGCCCGAGGTTCAGCGCTGTCTCGCCCTTCGGCGTGTAGTAGAACGACGATCGCGAGATCGACAGCAGTTGGCATTGTTTACCGACAGACAGACCAGGATGGCCGGGTTCAATCATCCTGCGCCTCACTTTCCGGTCCACGGCTTGAGCTTTCGTTCCAAAAAATCGTTGGCGACGGCCAGCTCCCCGATCTTGGCATGCAGTTCTTTGATCCGCTCTTCGTCGATCTCACGGATCCTCTTGGCACTGCATTCAAACGTGCCCGTCCAGCACAGCTGGACAGATTGTCTGTTTGTGCGCCTGTGGCGCACGGGCCGGACCATGGTCGTTCGTCTCTGACATAGGCCCAGATGCGGGCTGTCTTGGTCTTTTTGTTTCCTGGGGCTAACATCTTCAGTGGGGTATCATCTGCAAACAGGGATGTGCCACCTTTGGCCCGTTTTGCAATGGCCTCGGCCAATGGTTCCAGAAGCCCGGTAGATTTGCCCACCCAATCTGCCATAGTCGAGCGATCCGGATCGACACCCTCACGGGCATAAATTTGCGACTGGCGGTAAAGCGGCAGATGATCTGCAAACTTGCTCACCAGAACATGCGCCAGCAGGCCGGGACCAGGTCGGCCCCGTTCAATCGGGCGCGAGGGCATCGGGGCTTGCGATATCGCCTCACAGCGACGGCAGGCCATACGCGGTCGGGTGATTTTGTTCACCACAAAGCGGCCCGGGATGTATTCCAGCTCTTCGGTAATATCTTCGCCCAGCTTTGAGAGATCGCCACCGCACTCAGGGCAATCCTCGCCAACAGACAAAACCTGCTCGATACGTTCCAGATGATCGGGCAGCGGTTTGCGCCTTGGCTTTTCCTTCAGCTCTATCGGTTCAGCAGGCGCGGTTTCTGCGGCCTTTACCGCCGCCTCTGCAATCTCTTCATTCTCGGCAAACAATTGCAGTTGATCCATGCCCTCGGATTTGGATCCAAAACGGTGCCGGTTTGCCCCGTGTAGCTGATGCTGAAGCTTCTCGATCATCAGCGCCTGTGCCTTCACCTCTGACGCTAAAAGCTCGGTGACACGCCGTAGTTCAACGGGGTCTTCTGGCAGGTTATCAAGGGCGTTCAACATGGCTATTCTATACAGAATTGCGCCCTGAATGTGAATCCATAAACGCCTATATTACTTGATATTTACGCCTGATTACCCTGCTTTCAAAGGCCGCCATGGCCGCTGTGGAATGCGCCAGTCAATGCCCTCCAGCAGCATCGCCAGTTGCGCCGACGTCAGGCAGACCTTGCCGTCTTTAGCGGCAGGCCAAACAAACCGGCTCCGTTCAAGACGCTTGGAAAACAGGCAGGCTCCTTGGCTGTCCCACCAGATAATTTTGAGCAAATCACCACGCCGCCCCCGAAACACAAATAGATGGCCGGAAAACGGATCCTCTGCCAAAACCTGCTCGGCCTGTGCCGCCAGAGTATTGAAACCCCGCCGCATGTCTGTCACGCCCGCCGCCAGCCAGACCCGTGTGTTGCTTGGCACGGGGATCACGAAGAAAGCCCTTTCAACAAACGTGCCAACATATCCGCATCAAAACCGCCCTCGGCTATAATCCGGTGACCGTTGGATAGCTCGATCTCAATTCGGCCTGACGGAGTGCTGGTCACGGCTAGATCAACGCTGGCTGACGCTTCAATCCCGACTGGCAAAAATACAGGGCCGTCAGCTTCCGGCACAACATCCACGGCGGGAGCATACCGATCATCCTTCAGCCATTTGAATATCAGATTGGCATTCATCGCATACCGACGTGCAACCTGCGCAACCGAAACACCAGCCGCCGTCGTCTGAAAACAGATTGAACGCTTCTCATCATCCGGCCAACGCCGCTTCTTCCGCTTCACAGCCATAGAGTGCCCCTAAGTGTCCACTATCAATGGTGGACACTAACCCATCAAAATCTGCGCCGTTAGGCGGGGCACACCGGACGCTTACATTCAAACACACCCGATGCGCCTTCAAGCAAGGCCCGTTTCCATTGTTGGATCATTGTCGGGTGAACGCCAAAGCGGCTCGCCAATTCCGATACCGTTTCCTCGCCCTTCAAGGCTTCCAGTGCGACCTTGGCCTTAAATTCTGGATGATGTTGCTTTCGTTTCGACATTTCTGATCTCCTTTGTGTTGAAGATCAGCAAACAACAAATCGTAGCTTACGTCAGTGTCCGAATTTCGGGGGGTAGCTCAAACATCGTCGAGGGAGAAGCTCTCGATTAGCCGCAGCACCTGGACGTATTCCCGCTTCCCGGCTTTGCCCATCCGCGCTTCAAGTAGGCGGCGGAGATCGCCGAACACCGGCGGCAACAGCCAGCCGGCCAAGGGAGCCGCCTGATCCAGCGCGTTGGTCTTTTGCTCCAGCAAGGACAGATAGTGCAGCGGATCGAAGACGAAGTCCTCTTGCTCGTATGAACGCGGGTGCCTGGCAATCACCTCTGCGGCGCAACTGATGACCACCTCGTGGACATAGCCGCGTGACCTGCTCCCCGAAAACTGGTCCATTTGAAAGGAGGATCTGTTCGCTTAATGTTCACGAGAACGAGGAGAACAGAGAATGCGCAAGTCACGGTTTAGCGAAGAGCAGATTGTTCGGATCATTCAGGAGTATGCGGCGGGTGCGAAAGTGTCCGAGTTGTGCCGTAAGCACGGTATGTCGGATGCCACCTTTTACAAATGGAAAGCCAGGTATGGCGGCCTTCAGATTTCCGATGTCAGGCGGCTGAAAGACCTGGAATCGGAGAACGGCAAGCTGAAGAAGCTGCTGGCCGAAACCATGCTTGATAATGCTGGCCTGAAAGGGCTTCTGGCAAAAAACTTCTGAAGCCTGCAAGCCGCCGGGAAGCAGTCATGGTTCTTTGCCGTGACTATCAGTTTTCAACTCGGCGGGCCTGTGGGCTGATTGGGTTTTCCAGATCGAGTAATGAATACAGAGGAAGGCCGGATCGCCATGCGAGGATACGGGAACGGCTGGTCACGCTTTCCGGCAAACACCGACGCTATGGCTATCGCATGTTGCATGCCAAGCTTGGCCAGGAGGGTTTCAAGGTGAACGTGAAAGTGGTGGAGCGACTTTACCGAGAGGAGCGCCTGACCCTGCGCCGCCGCAATCGCAAGAAAATCCCCAAGGGCGTGCGCGAAGGCGCCTGGTGCCCGATCGCCGCCAACCAGCGGTGGAGCCTGGACTTCACCATGGATGCGCTCGCCAACGGCAGGAAGTTCCGCACCGTCAATCTGAAAGACGACTGCACACGGGAATGTCCGGCGATTGATGTGGCCCTGTCGATCCCCGGCTCCCGCGTGGTGGAAATGCTGGAACGGGTGGCTCGTGAGCGGGGGTACCCGGATGTTCTGACCGTTGACAATGGGCCTGAACTACGAGGCCGCGCGCTTGATGGCTGGGCAGATGATCACGGCGTGCAGCTCTACTTCATCGACCCGGGCAAGCCGACCCAGAACGCCTACATCGAAAGTTTCAACGGCCGGTTTCGCGAAGAATGCCTGAACTTGAACTGGTTCACCTCGCTGGCCGAGGCAGAAAGGATCATCGAGGACTGGCGGATCGATTACAATCAAAACCGGCCCCACTCTTCGCTGAACTATCAAACGCCGGAAGAATTTGCCGCAAACAGGCCTTTCCATAAACCGCAATGGGCAGCGACGCTTGAGCTATCTGAAGGCTCCGCGCCACCGCCCATTGCTCACGCCGCCGAATAATGGCAAACAAAAGAGGAACAGAGTCTACCTAAAAGTGGCCCTCAAATTGGGGGCAGGTCAACGTCGCAATGGCCGAACCGTGTGGGGACGGAGTAATCGGTGCCGCGATAGCGCACCAGCGATAGCGAACTGACCCGCCCCGGGCGCTTGTCGCAGGCGTCGTAGGCGATTGCGGGAAGGCGCTGAAGAACCGCACGATCCCGTTCCAGGCGTTCGCCGACCGTCTGGTCGTGGCCACGCAGTTGTTCCGCCCATCGCTTGGCGCAGCAGGCTTCAAGATGCGTGTTGAGATCATCGAAGTTCCGGAACCTTGGCATCGGCACCAGGAAGTTCCGGCGGCAATAGCCGACGATCCCCTCGACCTTGCTCTTGTCGTTCCCCTTGCCGGGGCGGCCAAAGCGGTCCTCGAACAGGTAATGGGATCGTAACTCGCTGAACACACGTGTCCGCTGACGCTTGCCGTCACCGAGGATGCGGGCCACCGCAATCCTGGTGTTGTCATAAAGGATCGAGCGCGGCACACCGCCGAAGAAGGAGAACCCCGAGACATGGCCGTCACAGAAGGCCTCCGTGGTCTCCCCCGGATAGGCCTTCACAAAGCAGGCGTCCGAGTGGGGTAGGCTCATCGCCAGGAAGTGGATCTTGCGTTCCACGCCGCCGATGACGGCCAGGGCCTCGCCAAAATCAACCTGGGCGTGGCCGGGAGGATGCGTCAGCGGAACAAACATCTCCCGCCGGCGCTGTCGGACACCGCAGATCTAGTCCTTCACAATGGTGATCTTGCCCGTAAAGCCGTACTCATCACGCCGCCGCTCGAATATCCGCTTCGATGTGTGACGGTGCGTCTTCGGACGATCCTTATCCTCTTCCAGAATACGGTCGATAATACCGATGAACGGATCGAGCTTCGGGCGGACCGGAGGCCGCGTCCGGACATAACCCGGTGGCACCGAATAGCTCAACATCTTCCTGACCGTGCGCGGGTCGATCCCAAAACAACGAGCCGCTTCGCGTTGGCTCAGACCCTCAATCATTACCGCGTGGCGAACCCGCCCATACAGTTCCACTCGCTTCATCCCCCACCCTTCGCTCCAAAATGCAAAGGGCTATCGCTGACGGAATTTTGCTCCGGCGCAACCAGACTCTCCGGCCGCTTCAGTGAGGGATTATTGCTCCGGCGTTCTCAGCCCGCCGTCCCACGGGATCACGATGATGTTCTCAGGGGCCTTCCTGCCGAGTGCCTCGGTCAGCAGGGAATCGTGACGGCGAAACTCGCCTTGCGTGTAAACTGCCCTCCCCGAGCGGGATTACGAGTATCCCAGCCTAGATCGGCCAGAACTTTCTCGATATAGAAATACGCCCTGAACTCACTGTCTGTCGCCATCCGGGGCATTAGAGAGGAATCCAGGAGTGATTTTTACTTGTCGTTAAGGGATAATCACGTAGTTGAAAACCGACATCGTCAGAGAGACACATCCCGGTTTCTTACTAGGTTTGGCAGTGACCTACTCTCCCACGCCTTAAGACGCAGTACCATCGGCGCAGCAGTGCTTAACTGCCGAGTTCGGGATGGGATCGGGTGTTTCACTTGCGCTATGACCACCAAACCGAGAAAGAAGCCTGGGGTGTGAAGGTGGGCAGATTGCCCACCCTACACGTTCAACGGCGGGCTGAAGTCCGCCCTACATCAGTTCGCGTGTCGCGCGCCCCGGGCTTGATCCGGGGTCTCGATTTGGCCAAGAGGTCCCGGCGCGGGGGCCGGGACGTCGAGGCGGTAATCCAAGTCGTTGTAAACATTGGTGTAGTGTATGCTTTTGAACCGATTAACTTCCACTCGCGCCCCTGCGGGGCGACAGCCTGGCCGTCACTGGATCAAATCAAGCCTATCGGACAATTAGTACCGGTCAACTGAACGCATTGCTGCGCGTACATCTCCGGCCTATCGACGAGGTGGTCTACCTCGGTCCTTAAGGGATACCTTGTTTTGAGGGGGGCTTCCCGCTTAGATGCCTTCAGCGGTTATCCTTTCCGATCATAGCTACCCAGCACTGCCATTGGCATGACAACTGGTCCACCAGTGGATCGTTCACCCCGGTCCTCTCGTACTAGGGGCAACTCCTCGCAAGTATCCTACACCCACGGCAGATAGGGACCGAACTGTCTCACGACGTTCTAAACCCAGCTCACGTACCTCTTTAAACGGCGAACAGCCGTACCCTTGGGACCTGCTCCAGCCCCAGGATGAGATGAGCCGACATCGAGGTGCCAAACGGTGCCGTCGATATGGACTCTTGGGCACCATCAGCCTGTTATCCCCGGCGTACCTTTTATCCGTTGAGCGATGGCCCTTCCACTCGGGACCACCGGATCACTATGGCCGTCTTTCGACTCTGCTCGACTTGTCAGTCTCGCAGTCAGGCTGGCTTCTGCCATTGCACTCAACGAGCGATTTCCGACCGCTCTGAGCCAACCTTCGCGCGCCTCCGTTACTGTTTGGGAGGCGACCGCCCCAGTCAAACTACCCGCCACACAGGGTCCCGGATCCGGATAACGGACCGCGGTTAGACATCAAGCAGAATGAGGGTGGTATCTCACGGGTGGCTCCACGCAAACTGGCGTCTGCGTTTCAAAGCCCACCACCTATCCTGCACAAATTGTGCCTGATGCCAGTGTGAAGCTGTAGTAAAGGTGCACGGGGTCTTTCCGTCTAACCGCGGGAAGCCGGCATCTTGACCGGCATTTCAATTTCGCTGAGTCGATGTTGGAGACAGCGGGGAAGTCGTTACGCCATTCGTGCAGGTCGGAACTTACCCGACAAGGAATTTCGCTACCTTAGGACCGTTATAGTTACGGCCGCCGTTTACTGGGGCTTCAATTCGGAGCTTGCACCCCTCCTTTTAACCTTCCAGCACCGGGCAGGCGTCAGACCCTATACGTCGTCTTGCGACTTCGCAGAGCCCTGTGTTTTTAGTAAACAGTCGCCACCCCCTGGTTTGTGCCCCCAGTCAATACTTGCGTAGAAACTGGGCCTCCTTCTCGCGAACTTACGGAGGTAATTTGCCGAGTTCCTTCAACATCGTTCTCTCAAGCGCCTTGGTATTCTCTACCGGTCCACCTGTGTCGGTTTAGGGTACGATCTTATGGAAGAGCTATTTCCAGGAACCTCTGAGCAGCCCATTCAATCCGATAAGGATGAACTACCTTCAAGATCCGTCACTACTTCCTGGCCCGGGAATATTAACCCGGTTCCCATCGACTACGTCTTTCGGCCTCGCCTTAGGGGTCGGCTTACCCTGCTCAGATTAGCTTTAAGCAGGAACCCTTGGACTTTCGGCGACAGGGTCTCTCACCCTGTTTATCGCTACTCATGTCATCATTCTCACTAGTGATCACTCCACCGGATCGCTCACGCGCCGGCTTCACAGTAAACTCCGAGCCTCCGCAATACCGCGAGCGGCATTGAAAAGGCGTGAAGTTATATCACACTACGCTCTGCTACCATGCAGGGATCAGATATCAGGGATCAGACGCAGGCATCAGGTATCAGTAGTCAGGTATCAGAAGTATTTCTCTACTCTGATCCCTGATGCCTGATAA
>CBDEFR010000009.1:1177500-1992163 GCA_965237505.1 Paracoccaceae bacterium
ACAAACGCCGTCATGCCGATGGTCACATAGGGGCGTTTCATGATATCGGCCCAGATGCGGCCGAAATTCTGAACATCCAGAACCAGCCAGACCGTCAGGTGCATCGCGATATAAAACACCACCGTCAGTCCAAGCGCTCGGCGGAATTTTATCAGGCTGACGCCGGTGAACTTTCTTAACGGCGTGATCGCCAGAACCGCGATCAGCAGTTTCAACGCGAACCGGCCGAGTTCCTGCTCCAGCGCTTTGATCGGCTCGGCGCCAAGACCGCCGGTCAGGCCCAGATACAGAAACCAGAACGCCGGCAGCACCCCGATGACATAGATCGGCCACGCCGGAACACGGCGAAGAGCGCCGTTGATCGTTTGAGAGGGTGTCATGCGATCGCGTCTTAGGCGCAGCAAGCGTCGCCGGCCTGAATCGGCGGGCACGGCCGGGTTCCGTAACTGCAGTAAACACAGCAATCACCGGGCAACGGTTTCAGAACCTTGCCGCAGCCCTCGCATTCATAAAACCACTGGCAGGCATCGGTTTGCATGATCTCGGCCTTTGCGTGGCCACAGTCCGGGCAGGTGATTGTTGAATTCAAATTCGTCATGTTCGGGCCCTTTTGACCAACGCATATACAGTAATGCCAATGAACACCGCCAGCGCCGGATACAATACAACGTCAAGCATACCAACCAAGGCCGACAGGCCGACTGCGGCGAACAGCACGACGAGCACCGGCGTGAAACAGCACAGCGCCAAAATCACCGTGCCAACCGCACCAAGTTTCAAAAGGCGATCATTTTGCAAGGCCAAAGTTCCTCAGAAAAACTTTTGCAGGTCCATACCAGCATAAAGGCTGGCAACCTGATCGCCATAACCATTGAACAACAGTGTCGGCACCCGCTTGGAAAACAACCCGCCACCAATCGGCCGTTCCGTGGCTTGCGACCAGCGCGGATGATCTACTTGCGGGTTCACATTGCTGTAAAACCCGTATTCGCGCGGGTTCTGCATGTTCCATGTGGCCAGCGGCTGCTCTTCGGTCAGCGATAGTCCGACAATCGACTTGATCGACTTGAAGCCGTATTTCCACGGCACCACCAGCCGCAACGGCGCGCCGTTCTGGTTGGGCAGTTCTTCACCATAAAGCCCGGTCGCCAGGATCGTCAGCGGGTGCATGGCTTCGTCCATCCGCAGCCCTTCGCGGTACGGCCAGTCCAGCAGCCGCCGCTTTTGGGCAAACATTTCTTCCGGGCGCAGCAGGGTTTCAAATGCGACATATTTGGCGCCGCTTTGCACCCCAACGCGTGCCAGCAGCGTCGCCAGCTCAAAACCCACCCACGGAATGACCGCCGACCAGCCCTCGACGCAGCGCAGTCGGTAGATGCGCTCCTCCATTGTCACGCCAGCCATGAGATCGGCCAGATCATAAGTGCCGGGGCGGTCCACCAGACCGTCGATTTTCACCGCCCAGGGATCGGTCGTCAGCACATGCGCATTCTTGGCCGGATCACCTTTGCCGGTGCCAAATTCGTAAAAGTTGTTGTAGGTGGTGATGTCCTCAAAGGAATTCGGGTCCATATCGGTTGAATATTTGCTTGGCACGGTGGCGATCGACGCCGCCGCGACCGGCCCGGCGATCGCCACCGCGCCTGCGGCTGCCAGCAACTCGCGCCGGTTCAGATAAGCCGCGCGCGGCGTCACCTGCGACCACTTCAGGTCATTTTTCCAGCGTCCGGTCATTGGTCCCTCCGATAGTCTGATCAGACAATGACCTAAGTCGAAAGGAACACAAAACCAAACCAACATATCTCACGATATTGTTGGGTATTTGAAATGTTCCGGTTTACTAAAATCCAGATTATTTTTGGCAAGAATACTCCTGCCAATGGCAAAGTCCCGCCAACCGGCCGGGCTTTTCGTCACTGAGGCGTGGCGATCAATGCACCGTCGCCTGATCCGGCTTGGAGCGCTTGCTCGGCGCCAGCCGGTCGCCGACAATCAGGCCATCAGCCCCGGCGCTGACCGTCACCGTGTCACCCTCGGCCACATCGTCGGCCAACAGCATCTCGGCCAGCGCATCCTGCAAGGCGCGCTGGATCACCCGCTTCAGGGGTCGGGCCCCGAACACCGGGTCATAACCTTCGTCGGCCAGCCAGGTCCTGGCACCGTCCTCAATCAGCAGCGTGATATTGCGCCCCGTCAGCCGCCTGGCCAGCAAGCCAAGTTGAATGGCCACGATCCCGTCCATGTCGGATCGGCTGAGCCGGTCAAAGATGATCGTCTCGTCCAGACGGTTCAGAAACTCGGGCCGGAAATGCGCCCGCACCGCGTCCATCACATCGCGCTTGGCGTCACTGGCGTCAGCGCTATCGGGCAACTGACTCAGCGCTTGGCTGCCAAGGTTGGAGGTCAGCACGATCAGCGTCTGTTTGAAATCGACGGTGCGCCCCTGGCCGTCGGTCAACACGCCATCGTCCAGAACCTGGAGCAATATGTTGAACACATCGGCGTGCGCCTTTTCGACCTCGTCAAACAGCACCACCTGATAAGGGCGGCGGCGCACCGCTTCGGTCAGCGAACCACCCTCGTCGTAGCCAATATAACCCGGCGGCGCCCCGATCAGCCGCGCCACCGAGTGCTTTTCCATGTATTCGGACATGTCAATGCGCACCATCGCGTGCTCGTCGTCAAACAAAAACTCCGCCACCGCCTTGGTCAGCTCGGTCTTGCCGACCCCGGTCGGCCCCAGAAACAAAAAACTGCCCAATGGCCGGTTTTCATCATTCAGCCCGGCGCGCGCCCGGCGCACCGCGTTGGCCACCGCGCTCACCGCCGAACGCTGGCCGATCACCCGGCGCCCGATCTCGTCTTCCATGCGCAGCAATTTTTCGCGCTCGCCTTCGAGCATTTTCGTCGTCGGAATACCGGTCCAGCGCTCGACCACCTGGGCGATCTGCTCGGGGCGCACCACTTCGGCGACCATCACTTCATCTTCATGTGCTTCCGCATCCGCCAGTTGTTTTTCAAGATCAGGAATGACCCCGTAGGACAGCTCTCCGGCCTTGGCCAGATTGCCCTCGCGCTTGGCCTGATCCAGTTCGGCGCGGGCATGCTCAAGCTGCTCTTTCAAGCCGCGCGCACTTTCCAGTTTGGCGCGCTCGGCCTGCCACTGGGCCGTCATGGCGGCCGATTTCTGCTGCAAATCACCCAGCTCTTTTTCCAGCTTCTCGAGCCGCTTGACCGATGCCTTGTCGTCTTCTTTTTTCAGCGCTTCGGCTTCGATCTGCTTTTGCAGGATCTCGCGGTCCAGGGCGTCCAGTTCTTCCGGCTTGCTGTCTACTTCCATGCGCAACCGACTTGCGGCCTCGTCCATCAGGTCGATGGCTTTGTCGGGCAGGAACCGGTCGGTGATATAACGGTGGCTGAGCGTCGCAGCCGCCACCAAGGCCGCATCGCTGATCCGCACGCCGTGGTGCAGTTCATATTTCTCCTTGATGCCGCGCAGGATCGACACCGTGTCGGCTTCGGTCGGCTCGACCACCATCACCGGCTGAAAACGGCGCGCCAAGGCGGCGTCCTTTTCCACGTGCTTGCGGTATTCGTCCAGCGTCGTGGCCCCGACGCAGTGCAATTCGCCGCGCGCCAACGCCGGTTTGAGCAGGTTGGAGGCATCCATCGAGCCTTCGGCTTTGCCGGCGCCGACCAGCGTGTGCATCTCGTCGATGAACACGATAATCTCGCCCGCGGCCGCGGTAATTTCTGACAACACCGCTTTCAGCCGTTCCTCGAATTCACCGCGATATTTCGCGCCGGCAATCAGCGCCCCCATGTCCAGCGCCATCAGCTTTTTGTTCTTCAGGCTCTCGGGCACATCGCCGTTGATGATCCGCAGCGCAAGGCCTTCGGCAATCGCGGTCTTGCCGACGCCGGGCTCGCCGATCAGAACCGGGTTGTTCTTGGTGCGGCGGCTCAGCACCTGCATGGTGCGGCGAATTTCCTCATCCCGGCCGATGATCGGGTCGATCTTGCCGTCGCTCGCGGCTTGCGTCAGGTCCTGGGAGTATTTCTTTAGCGCGTCATAGCCTTGCTCAGCGCTGGCGCTGTCAGCGGTGCGGCCTTTGCGAATATCGTTGATCGCGGAATTCAGCGTCTGCGCCGTCACAGCGCCTGCGTCCAGCGCCTCTTTGGCTTTCGATTTCACCACCGCCAACGCCGTCAGAATCCGCTCGACCGGCACAAAACTGTCGCCGACCTTCTTGGCAATCTTTGCCGCCTCGTCAAGCACCTTGGCGGTCTGGCCATCCATATAGATCTGCCCGGCGTCGCCGGTCACCTTGGGCATCTTTGCCAAAGCGATATCAATCGCCTCAACCACCCGCGCCGGCTCGCCACCGGCGCGTTTGATCAGGTTGCTCGCAAGCCCCTGGTCATCATCCAACAATGCCTTGAGTAAGTGTTCCGGCGCCAGCCTCT
Organism: Paracoccaceae bacterium; assembly: GCA_965237505.1. Classification (GTDB taxonomy): domain Bacteria; phylum Pseudomonadota; class Alphaproteobacteria; order Rhodobacterales; family Rhodobacteraceae; genus NVTR01. The sequence continues at coordinate 1,181,968 of CBDEFR010000009.1, forward strand.
GATGGCTTTCGCGCATCGCAATCGTCTGTGCTGCCTGAATAAAGCCCTTTGAGCGGTCCGTGAACTTTTCCATGTTCATCGGCATTCTCCTTTTCGACAAGCGCCCGTCCGTCAGAATGCCCAATTACGCGGCACACCCTATTTGCAGGCTTCACAGCCTATTTGGGAACACTCGCGCCGCCGTGCAAGCCTGTCGGTAGTTTTTCTCATTCCACACTTGACAATGATGCTGTCATCATACATATGACAATTATGTTGTCAAATTTGGAGGGTGCTATGACTTCTCTTGAAATCTTTTTAAGGCTCAACGGCGAAACGCTACTGTACGGAATCTTTTTCGGAGCAATTGCGGTGTTTGGCCTGCTCGAAACCACTGCTTCGATGCGCGCTCGGGTGTCTGTGCGGGTTCGGCGCTGGCCGACAAACTGGGGCCTGACGGCGCTCAACATTATGATCCTTGGGGCATTGCCGATTTCCGCATTGCTGTTTTCGGACTATGCGCGGGATAATTTGCTGGGCGTGATGAACCTAATCGACCTGCCGCTTTGGGCCAGTGTAGTGATTGGTATACTTATTTTCAGTTTGCAAAGCTGGGCAGTGCATTACGCGATGCATTATGTTCCGCTGTTCTGACGCATTCATCGCGTGCATCACACCGACACCCACATGGATATCTCGACCACCGTGCGGTTCCACCCGGTTGAGTTTCTGTTGCAGGCGCCGATCTCGGCCGTTGTTATTCTGTCCACCGGCGCGCCGCCGATTGCGGTGATCATCTACGAGTTGCTTGATGCGGGCATCAACGTATTCAGTCATTCCAACATTCGCCTGCCGGCTTGGCTGGACCGAATTCTGTGCAAGATTATCGTGACGCCGCATTTGCACCGGGTTCACCATTCCACCAGGCCGCGCGAAACCAACAGCAATTTTGGCGCCACTTTACCGGTCTGGGACTTGCTCTTTGGCACCTACAAAGCCAAATCACCTGATGAACTGGCGGTCCAGCCGATTGGCCTGAATGAAATGCAGGACGCGCGCGCCTATTCACTCTGGTGGGCGTTAAGTCTACCCTTTCGACAACTGCGAAATCAATCGAGCGAAGGCAATCGAGATGCGCGAACATAACCGTCCGTTATACGTATTGATCCAACAGATCAGGGGCGCCTTCCATGAGTTGGGGGCGCTTTCTGACTCTATGAACAGCGACGTTTGGGTCACCGCCGCAATGCGAGCAGTCATCGAAACTCTCAGCCGATCCGGACCTCAAACTGTGCCGCAGATTGCCAACGCCAAAACTGTAAGTCGTCAGCATATTCAGGTCCTGGCGGATGCACTGGCGAAAAAGAACTTTATTCAGTTTTTGGACAACCCGGGGCACAAACGATCAAAACTCGTTTCACTCACCAGTTCCGGCGCCCGTGTATTTGGCGAAATCATCCGCCGTGAAGAGAAGGCTCTAAAAGAGCTGACCCAAAGTTTCGACAATGTTGAGCTGGCAATCACAATTTCGACAATTGAAAAATTGCGGGGCGCAATCCGCACAATCGAATAGCCCCGCATCCAGCTTCTTCTTTTCAAATGGGCTCCGCCCGTTTGTCGCTGAAATGGTCCCCCGGACCATTTCTTTTTCGCTCCAAACCCCGCCGGAGGCAATTCCGAGCACACAGGGCAAGACATGATAATGGCCCGCAGGGCCGCGATTTGATCCGTCTCTGGAAACCCCGCGCAACGCTGTTAGGCTGGGTGCGTGTTCGCTTTTGCACAATCCTGCGGGGCGTTATCTCGGCATCAGCCCGATCAACTGGGCCTATATCACGCTTGCCGTGGCGCTGTTTCACCAATCCATGGTTGCGGTGGTGTTCCGCCTGCAACTGCACTTTGACCTCATGGTGCGGCTGTTCGGCGCGCGCGCGCTGAGGATCCGGGGCGCGATGTTCCTGCCGTTCCTGGCGGGCCGCCCGCTGTTGCTGCTGATCGCCGGACTGGCGGACATGGGTTCGCTTGGCGGCAACTTTCAGGTGCAGCTGGTCATCGGGGCCCTGTTGCTGGTTCCGGCGGTCTGGACCATGCACTCGGTGATCAAATATTTCACGATTCCCCGCGCCCTTGGGGGTGACCATTTCGATGACGACTACCTGAACATGCCGCTGGTGAGCGAAGGCGCGTTCAAATATTCCTCCAACGCTATGTACAGCTTTGTTTTTCTCGGCATGTGGGGCATCGCGCTGATGACCGGGTCCTGGAACGCGCTGGTGCTGGCGCTGTTCAACCACGCCTATATCTGGGTGCATATGTACTGCACTGAACGCCCGGACATGGATGTTATTTACGGTGACGCGTGACCGGTTGCACTGCCCGAACTCCGCCCCTAAACAAGCCCTATGGCCCAGGATAAACTGATCGTCGCACTTGACCTGCCCGACGCCGTTGCCGGTCTGCAACTGGCGCAAGCGATCGGCGATGCGGTCAGTTTTTACAAGATCGGGCTCGGCATGCTCACCGGCGGCGGACTGGCGCTAGCTCAGGAGCTCAAGCAAGACCACGGCAAGCGCATCTTCTTAGATATGAAGCTGTTTGACATCGGCGCCACGGTCGAGGCCGCGGTGCGCGGGCTGACGCGCATTGATCTGGATTTCCTGACCGTGCATGGCGATCCCCAGGTTGTGCGCGCCGCGTGCGAAGGCGCCGCCGGCAAAGACCTGAAAATCCTTGCCGTCACCTTTCTGACGTCGCTCGATCGCGTTGATCTGGACGCGGCACTGACCGTCGACGGCAGCCTCGCTGATCTGGCTATGGAACGCGCGGTTCGGGCGTTCGCCGCAGGCGCCGACGGCGTGATCGCCAGCCCGCAAGAGGCGGCGATGATCCGCGCCTTGCCGCAAGCCCAGGGCAAGCTTATCGTCACCCCCGGCGTGCGCCCGGCAGGGGCTGATCCGGGCGAACAGAAACGCATCGCCACCCCCGCGCAGGCCATCGCTGACGGAGCTGACCATATCGTTGTCGGCCGCCCGGTCTGGCGCGCCAGCGACCCGCGCCAGGCGGCGCAGGCGATTCAGGCCGAGATCGCGGCGGCGTGGCAGAGCAAATCAACGTTTGTGGCCGGCTGAACGCCATACCCGTCGAAAATTCCGCCGAAATGTGCTAGATTGACGCCGGGCAGGCTTTCTCTGCCAGAATTACTACTTTAAAAACAATTAGTTAACCGAAAAGGAACTCCAGATGGCCGAAACGACCAAAGACCCGCGGATCATGGGTTACAACTCGGTTCGCCGCGCGCTTGGCCTTGTCGGGCTTGGCCTGCCTGCATCGCTCATCTTCTATGCACTGATTGTACCAGGCGGCATGCAACCATCGATCAGCGAGTTCTACTATACCGCCATGGGCGATGTGCTGGTCGGCTCGTTGTGCGCGATCGGCATTTTTCTGATCGCCTACAAGGGTTACGCGCGCGAGCCCGGCGAAAAGCGAGCGATCAGGTGGTGGCGACAATCGCCGGACTAAGTGCGATCGGCGTGGCGCTGTTTCCGACCACCTACAAAGCCAACCCGCTGTGCCAGCAAGCTTTGCATATCGATACCGGCTTCACATGCCATCCCGACTGGCTGCACTTTGGCAGCGCCGCTGCGTTTTTTGTGTGCCTGGCCATTTTTTGCTTTTTCCTGTTTCCGAAAGGCGCTCGAAAAGATGACAATTCATTTGCCAGGACACCTGCCAATTCGATCTATTTCGCCTGCGCGTCGCTGATCGTGCTCTCAATTCGGGCTCTGGCGCTTTACTGGATTGTTTCAGCAGCCACAAAGGCGGTGCTGGAAGGGTATTACTACGTGTTTTGGTTCGAGGCTCTCGGCGTCATCGCGTTCGCCGTTTCCTGGCTTACCAAAGGCAAGATCATCGCCGGTATCCGGTCGCTCGGCCAGCGAAATACCGGATAGTCGGCGCGCCGCGGCTGGCAGGCAGATGCCGGTCCAGGCCACGCTTGCCAGTGCGTCCGTCGGTGCCCAATCAATTTTTTTGACTGCAGCAGGGAATAAACGTCTTTGCGTTGCGTATATTTATCAAGGCGCTGTATTCGGCCGCCTTTCCAATTCTAGGTCAATCAGGGAGAAGATTGATGTTCGTCAAATTCACCAAACCCGTTGCAACGGCACTGTTCCTAAGTGCAATTACATTTGCTGGCATTTCCGCCGCGCAGGCGCAAAACATGGCGCATGTACATATGGGCCATGTGTACGACGGTTGGAATGATACACCAGACGGCCAAGGGCTGTTGCCAACAGCGATCGCTGAAGCCGAGATCGCGGTATTGCACGCTGAACTTGCGGCACAGCAACTGGACAATCTTGACTGGATGAAAACCCATGCCCTGCACGTCCTGCATGCGATTGACGCCAGCGCAATCGACGCCGGGCCAGGCCTTGGCTACGGCGTGAAAAAGGCCGCCCTCGGTGCCGCCAAGCATGTTGGCTTCGCTGCCGAGGCTGACGAGGCGACCGAAAACGTGACGCTGCACGCGGTCCATGTTGCGTCGTCTGCAAACAACACCCTGTCTCGGATTGCCGAGCTTGTTGGATACATCGATTCCATCCAGGCCGCGTCGTCCGCCTCTGCCGCGGCGCCGGCGGTACAAGAGATGCTGCGCCATGCAATCCAGTTACTGGACGGTCGTGACGCAAATGGCGATGGGTCAGTGAGCTGGCACAAGGACGAAGGTGGTCTGCGCGATACCGCCAAGCACATGGGTTTCATGCGCGACGGCGAGGGCCTATGAATCAAGGCGTATTCCGGCCTGCTCTGCCGGACGCAGGCCGGATCGCTGGAATCTGGCGATTGCCATGCAACAAAGGCGCAGGCGAACACTGAATGATGCGATCAAAGCCTGATACCGATCTTCGCCGGGCGCTGGGCGGCGAGGCCTCGTATTTGCGGCGATTTGCCCGTTCCCTGATCAACGATCCGGCAATTGCGGATGATTTGGTGCAGGATACGCTGGAGCGCGCGATAAGCCGGTGGCACTTGTTTGACAAAAGCCGCGACCTGCGGCCATGGCTGTTTAGAATCCTGCGAAATCTGAATATCAGCCAATACCGGCGAGCACAGCAGCGCGGGGTTCATATCGAGCTTGATACCGTCGCAGAAGTCGCAGTTGCGCCTAAACCGGTGGATGACAGCGCTCTGATGGTCCGTGACATCTCAAAAGCGCTCGACATGCTGCCCTATGAACAACGTGAGGTTCTTGTTCTGGTGGCGCTGGAGGGGATGAAATACCGCGAGGTGGTGGATGTGCTCAACATTCCGATCGGAACCGTCATGTCGCGTCTAAGCCGGGCCCGCGAAAGGCTGCGAGACTTGTTGGAATACCCGGTCCAAAAAACCATACGGCGAGTGAAATGATAAAGAAAATGAACATCGACGACGCGATGCTGCATGCCTATGTGGACGCAGAACTTGACCAGCGCGCGGTCGCCGAGGTCGAGGCGTGGTTGCGGGAAAACCCCGAAGACATGGCGCGAGTTGCCGACTGGAAACGGCAGTCACAAGAGCTCAAGCGCGTCTATGACGCGATCGCCGGCGAACCGTTGCCGCCAGAGTGGATCAGAACACTGCACGGAGTTGCAAGAAACCGGCGGCTGTACTGGGCGCAACAGGCGATCGCAGCAAGTGTACTGCTGGCCGTTGGGGCGCTGGGTGGTTTGTATTTTGCGCCCACCAATGGCGCAGAAATCTCCGGCCATATTTCGATCGCCGAGCAGGCACTGAGTGCCCACATCGTTTACGTTTCCGAAGTGCGTCATCCGGTGGAAGTGACGGTGAGTGAAAAAACCCATCTTATCGGATGGCTGTCAAAACGCCTGGGGCAACCCTTGTCCGCTCCGGATCTCAGCGCCACAGGATTTGATCTGATCGGTGGCAGGCTATTGGCCGACCAAAACAGGTCGGCGGCGCAATTCATGTACGAAAATGCCGACGGTCAGCGCATTACACTTTATGTAGCACCCAATCCGACCGGCCAAGAGACTGCGTTTCGCATTGCCGGTGTTGATGAAACCGAGAGTTTTTACTGGCTGGACGGGCCGTTGGGATTTGCCGTCACCGGCGACATCGGACAAGGCCAGCTGTTGCAAATCGCGCGCAGTGCTTATGAACAGCTGGATTTTCAGTCCTGACCGGTCCGCGATTGCACACATGCAGCGTAAAGAATTGGGGCCGATATGATTGCACGGTCTCAACCTTGGTGGTTGGATTTTTTCGTCATAATCCCTATGCTTTCCGCACTTCTGGATACGCCGCAAGAGCCCCGCACCACGAAAGCCCAGACCGATGCCCGCCCTGTGCCGCGATTGCCTGACCCAGTTTGACGCCGGACCGCGCTGTCCGGCATGTCAAAGCCCGCGGGTGAAAAACCACCCGGAACTCTATGAACTGTCAATCGCCCACATGGACTGCGACGCGTTTTACGCCTCGGTGGAAAAACGCGACAACCCGGAGTTGCGGGACAAGCCGGTCATCATCGGTGGCGGCAGGCGCGGGGTGGTGTCCACCGCCTGTTATATCGCGCGGATCCGCGGCGTGCACTCGGCCATGCCGATGTTTCAGGCGCTGACACTTTGCCCCGAGGCGGTGGTGGTCAAACCAAGGATGAATGTCTATGTCGAAGCCTCGCGCGCCATCCGCGCGATGATGGATGAGCTGACGCCGATCGTCGAGCCGCTGTCGCTGGACGAGGCGTTTATGGACCTGACTGGCACCCGAAAATTGCACCGGGCACCGCCTGCGGTGATGCTGGCGCGGCTGGTCAAACGAATGAGCGATGAGCTCGGCCTGACCGGCTCGATCGGCCTTAGCCATAACAAGTTTCTGGCCAAAGTCGCCTCGAATCTGGACAAACCCCGTGGATTTTCGGTGGTCGGCAAGGCCGAGACCGCCATGTTTCTGCGCGACCGGCCGGTGAGCTTGATTTGGGGTGTTGGTCAGGCCATGCAGACAGCGCTTGAAAAGGCCGGTGTCCGCACATTTGCCGACCTGCTCAGGTGGGATCGCAAGGACCTTGGCGCGCGTTTCGGCGCGATGGGGGACCGGCTCTATTTCCTGGCCCGCGGCCAGGATCGCCGCCGCGTTTCGGCCCGTGCCCCGATGAAATCCATCTCGAATGAGACGACATTTTTTGACGACACGTCGGATGCGGATATTCTGGATGGCCATATCTGGCGGCTGTCCGAAAAGGTATCTGACCGCGCCAAGGCGCGTGGGCTGGCCGGCCGCATCGTCACGCTGAAACTGAAACGCGCCAATCATTCGCTGCTAAGCAAACGCACGTCACTGCCGGATGCGACGCAAATGGCGGACCGGATTTACCGCACCGCGCGGGCACTTTTTGAACAGGTCGGCGATCAGGGCCCGTATCGGCTGATCGGCGTCGGCATCAGCGACATCACGTCGCAGGACTACGCCGATCTGTCTGGTGATCTTATGGACCCGCAAGCGGTTGTGCGCACCCGTGCCGAACGTGCGGCCGACAAGATCAAGGAAAAGTTCGGCCCCGACGCGATCCTGAAAGGCCGCGCACTGCGCTAGAGCGGTTCACCGACATCAAGCCTGCTTCTTTGCAGTCAAAATATCCGCGCCGCAGGCAATTCGAAAAAAACCGCAGCGCCGCAGGCGCTTCAATTTGACAAACCCGGTGGTTATTCTGCGGCCAGCGGCATGGTGCCGCGACCGAAGGCGGCAATTTCGGCGATGACCTGCGAAATGACACTTTTCAATTCGTTAAAATTGGCGTTTCGACGGATCGTAAGCTCATCCATATACAAAGCGCGGTCGATCTCTATCTGGATGACGTGCTGGGCGCGGGCCGGGTGGCCGTAGTGGTGCGCGGTATAGGCCCCTGCAAATGGCGTATTGCGGGCCACGTTCAGACCGGCGCTGTCAAATGCAGCCTCGATCCGCTCGACGATCGAGGAGCTTGCAGCCACACCAAAGCGATCGCCAAGAACGATATCCGGTTGCGGCAACTTGCCGTGGCTGATTGTATCGATTGCCTCGTGCGGCATCGAATGGCAATCCAGCAATATCGCCTGACCAAATTCGTCATGGCTGTCATCCAAAAGCGCCTGCAGACGCGCATGATAGGGCAGCCAGACATTGCGCAGGCGCGCTTCAACTTCGGCGCGCGGCAATTTTGCGCGATAGATCGAACGCCCGTTGGACACCACGCGCGGGATCACCCCAAGACCAGAGGTCACCCGCAGATTGGTGCCGGACCGCCGCACATTCTCGATCAATGCCGCGTCCAGTTCCTCGGTGCTGCGATTGAGATCGACATAGGCGCGCGGCGCGGTCGCAGCCAGCAATGGCGCACCAAATCGCGGTGCCGCTTCAAACAACAGATCGACAAATGCATCTTCCGAAGATCGAATGGTACGTTTGTCCAGAACCGAGCTGGACAGGAACGACGGCGGATAATCGCGCCCGCTGTGCGGTGACGCGAACACCACACAGCATGTTCGCTGTCTCGGCATCGTCAACTGGTAAGCACAATTGGCCATCATCGCTCCTTATATAAACCACTATAGACGGATTCTTAAGGACACCAAAACCCCTTGAAAGCAGATGCGACTCCTTTTATAGACCAGCAAACCGGCGCGGGCTTCCCCGCGTCTTGTTGTTTGGGGTTTCAAGTGCCCGCAAGACCACAGGGGTGCCGGTTGCTCGGGCGTATAGCTCAGCGGTAGAGCACTACGTTGACATCGTAGGGGTCACAAGTTCGAACCTTGTTACGCCCACCACCGCCCAATGTGGGCAGAACAGAATTTAAGGCGCCCGCGCGCGCACCGTGAATGAGGAGAGGACCAATGAAGGTCAGAAACTCGCTCCGCTCGCTCAAGGGCCGACATCGCGACTGCCGCATCGTGCGCCGAAAGGGCCGCGTCTATGTGATCAACAAGACACAGCGCCGGTTCAAGGCCCGTCAGGGCTGAACTGTCAATCCCGGCGTAAAAAGGGGCCATTCGCCGGAGTAAAAGTGGGCCAGTTGAGGTGCCGCGCCTTGTTGGGTGTGCTCCCCATAAAGCTAACGCGTGACAAGGCGCATGTTGGCCAAAGGCCAACATCCATCAAGTTCAGACCGGGTTCAGGCTCTGGCGTTTCGGCTCTGTTTTAGCCGAAAGCTGTCGCCGTTCATCTCCAGTATATGGACGTGGTGGGTGAGGCGATCCAGGAGCGCACCGGTGAGGCGCTCGGATCCGAATATTTCGGTCCATTCGTCGAACGGCAGATTTGAGGTGATGATTATGGAGCCGCGTTCATAGCATTGGGAGATGACTTCGAAGAGCAGCTCAGCGCCGGTTTTGCTCAAGGGGACAAAGCCCAGCTCGTCAATGATCAGAAGGTTCTGGCTGGTGAGTTGTTTTTGGAACCTCTGCAGGCGGCGTTCATCGACAGCTTCGATCAATTCGTGAACCAGTGATGCGGCGGTTATGAAGCGGACCTTGAGGCCTTTCTGGCAGGCGGCCAATCCCAGCCCCAGTGCGACATGGGTTTTACCGGTGCCACTTGGCCCCAGGGCAATGATGTTCTGGTATTTGTCGATGTATTCACAGCGCGCCAGCTCCAGCACGAGCGGCTTGTTGAGTGACGGGATCGCCTTGAAATCGAAGCTGTCCAGGCTCTTGGTGGCTGGAAACTTCGCGGCCTTGATGCGCCGCTCGATCATCCGGCGTTCCCGCTCTATCAGTTCAAGTTCGCAGAGCCGCAGTAAATACTGGACGTGATCCTTCTTCTCAGCAGCGCATTGTTGCGCAAGTTTGGAATATTCGCCCAGGAATGTCGGCAAGCGTCTGGAATATTCGCCCAGGAATGTCGGCAAGCGCAGTTTTTTTAGGTGATGCTGCAGCAGAACCTGCGGTGTATCGGTCATGCCGGCACCTGCGTCATCAGGCTCATATAGCTCGCGGGCTTGGTGGTCTCGACCAGTGCTTTGGGCAGGTAGGGGTAGATATCGAGATCGAGCCGTGGCGGGCGCCTCTCGATCCGGCAAAGCACCAGATGCTTGACCGCATCGTAGCCGATCGCGCCCAGTTCCAGCGACTGTTTGATAGCCCCGTGGACGTGCGCCATCTCGAAGCTCTCAAGGAGCCGCAGAACCTGGACGTATTCGCGCTTGCCCTTCTTGCCATGCGCGCTTCCAGCAGCCGGTGCAGGGTGGCAAACTCCCCTGGCAGGTCCCAGCCCTGCAGCGGTGCCGCCTGGTCCAGCGCGCCAACCTTCTGTTCCAGCAGCGGCAGGAAGTGCATCGGATCGAAGACCATATCAGCCTTCTCATAGGACCGTTGGTGGCAGGCGATCACCTCGGCGCCGCAGCCGATGACGACCTCGTGGACATAGCCGCGGACCTGAACCTCGTGATGAGCGCAGGCGACCGGCACCGAGTAATCGTTGTTGCGATAGCGGACCATCGAGATCGACGTCGCCCGCGTGCTGACTTTCTCGCAGGCATCGTAGGGTACAGGCGGCAGCGCCATCAGGCCGTCGAGGTCGCGCATCAGCCGCTCGCCGATAGTCTCGGAATGACCCCGCAGAACCTCATCCTGACGTTTGAGGCATTGCTCCTCCAGCCGGACGTTCAGGTCATCGAAACTGTCGAAGCGCGGCATCGGCACCAGGAAGTTCCGCCGGCCATAACCGATTGTGCCTTCGACATTACCCTTGTCGTTGCCCTTGCCAGGACGGCCGAACCTGTCTTCGAACAGGTAATGCGACTGCAACTCAGCAAAGGTTCTGGTGCGTTGCCGTTTTCCGTCCCCGAGAATCCGTGCCACCGCGATCGTGGTGTTGTCGTAGAGCCCTGACAGCGGCACGCCGCCGAAGAACGCAAAGGCGGAGACATGGCCATCGCAAAAGGCCTCGGTTGTCTCCGCCGGATAGGCCTTGATGAAGAACGCGTCCGAGTGCGGCAGAGACATTGCAAAGTAGTGCAGCTTGCGCACGACCCCGCCAATCTCGCCAAGCGCCTCACCAAAATCAACCTGGGCGTGGCCTGGCGCGTGCGACAGCGGCACGAACACTTCCCGAGTCCGGCGCTTCTTCTCGCGAACATAGTCGGTCACAATCGTGATCCCGCCGGTGAAGCCATGTTCATCACGCAGACGCTCATATATCCGCTTCGACGTATGCCGCTGCTTCTTGAGCCGCGACTTATCCTCTTCCAATATCTGGTTGATGAGCGGAATCAACGGGTCAAGCTTTGGACGGGCTGGTGGCCCATTCCTGCGATACCCCGGTGGCACCGCATGCTTCAGAATTTTTGACACAGTCTTGCGGTCTATCCCGAAATGACCGGCCGCCGCCCGCTCACTCATCCCACCGACATGACACGCACGCCGAACCCGGCTGTACAATTCCACAGAATACATCTCCCCGCCCTCAGCTCGTTTGCCTCAGGCGTCAGAATGGCGGAGTTTTACTCCGCGACAGTCAGATTATTCGACCGTTTCTGTGGTCCAGTATTGCTCCGGGATTCACATAAAGGCCTGAAGGGGGCCGCCGCCAAAGTGCTGGGTGCTACGATCCAGCGTTGTCGCGTGCACTTCATGCGCAATGCCCTGGCCTGCGTCGGCAAGAAGGACCGTCCCATCGTCACGGCCGCGCTCAGAACAGCCTTCGATCAGGACACGCTGGCAGACTCGAAGGAACACTGGACCAAGCTGATCGAGGCTTTCCAGCCGCGTCATCCCAAGCTCGCCGAGCTGATGCTGCGCGCCGAGGAAGACGTGCTGGCCTACAAGACGTTCCCGCAAGCTCACTGGCGGCAAATACACTCCACCAATCCGCTTGAACGCCTCAACAAAGAGATCAAGCGCCGAACAAATGTCGTCGGTATTTTCCCTAACGAGGCCGCGATCAGACGCCTCGTCGGCGCACTTATGCTGGAGCAGAACGACGAATGGGCAGTCACACGTCGTTACATGACGCTGGAAACCGTCGCCGCCATCTGCGAGGATACCACCATCGACCCGGCGAAAATCGCCGCCCTGTAAACCGGCTCAACACCCAGCCGGAGAACAATTTACACCACGCCCTGGGGCACTACCCTTCATGTCCATCATTGATATGGCTTTGATCCATCATCAAAACGATGGTCTCTCCGTTGGAGGCCAAACGGGTGAATACATCTCCAGCATAGGCCTGCATGATTTCCGCGCAATCAATGTGGGAATTGCTCAAAACACGGGAAACATACTGGTACCGATGATCTTTTGTGCCGATGTGACGCGGTAAAGCCGCCGATAATTCCATCAAATTCGCACTTCGCACATCAAGAACGATGCTCGAAAGCAGTGTAAGGCCTTCGCAGCGGGATTTATGAAACTTTGGAAGCCGCTCTATAAAATCAGCCTTGATAGCTTCGTTTACCCCAGAAAAACCCAATGAAACAACCATACAACATCTCCAATTCTATAACAGGAGACTCCTTGAATCACAGCATGTGGACAGATGGCAAGCTTAATTCGCTAAATTGAAGGGTGGTAAGCGGTGAACATGGACTTCTTCGGGCAATCGTTGCAACGGTGCGTCATGCTTTTTGCGGAACACCGACCTTCACATTGAGCGAACCGCAGCGCGGGCAGTGCGGATTTCCGTTCCAGCGTTGTTGCTCCAGCCATAAACGGGCTTTTTCGTTATCACCAAACATATCGACGACTTGCATCAACGAAATGCCTTTGCGGTGCGTTTTACCCGGACCCTTTTGTGCCATGGCGCGGTTTCCCTTTCTTACAGAATGTGACTCTAAGGTATCTTCCAAATCGGGGGAAGTCAACGACAGAATGTTACTTTTGGATATAATTCCCAAAGTAATCGTAGCCCGCCTCGGTGTCGGTCTCGATGGCCAGGTCCCACGCATCGGCCTCGGCAATCGCTGCGGTTTCGCGTCGTTCTTCATCAAAGACCGGCAGCCGGTCGCGCGCGATATCGCTGAACAGCCCGTCAGGATAGCGTTTCAGATATTTCCTGAGCTCGTCCTCATCGCCGCCCCGGCCGGTTGCGCGCCAATAGGCCGCGTCCAGGCGTTCCAGTTCCTCCTGACGCAGCCGCAATTCCTCGTCCAGTTCCTGGGCGCGCTCTTCGGCAGCGGCATCAAGTGCGGTGATCTGGTTGCCGCTCAGATAGCCGGTTGCCTGCAGATCATTGGCTTCTTGCCAGGCAGTCACGGCGGCGCGCGATCCGGGTCCGAAAATTCCGTCGACGCCGCGCGTGTCATAGCCCAGCAACGACAGGTCACGCTGAATTTCACGGCGCGCATCGCGGTCCAGAGACAATGCCGCTTCGGCCTCGCGGGCCAGCTTGGCAGGTGATTTCTGCAAGTCCTGGGCATCCTGTATTTCGCCTTCGAGCGCGGCGGGAACCGGCACAAACCCAACCAGCGGCGGCAGAAACCCATAGGCCGCAACACCGGGTGGCGCCGCTTTGGCGGCATCACCGATACTTGTGCCCGCCCTTAGTGTCCGTCCGGGGACTTTATGAGTCGGATGAATCGGTTATCCGGCGCCCCCTCTTGAAGAGCTGAATCAGCTGTGATTCTCTGGGGTGGTGAATTTGCTCTTGAGGTGCCCCATGTGGACTGCCGACAACCGCCCGCGCTACAACCGCGACAAACTGCGTTATCCGAGCGACCTGACCGATGCGGAATGGGCGCATATCGAGCCGCTGATCCCGCCGGGCAAGCCCGGCGGCGGCAAACGGCGCGTCGCTATCCGCGAGGTGATCAACGGCGTGATGTACATTCTGAGCACCGGCTGCCAGTGGCGCGCGCTGCCCAAGGATTTGCCGCCCAGAAGCACCGTGCATGATTACCTCGGCCTGTGGAACTGGGACGGCACGCTGGATCGCATCCATCATGCGCTCTACCTCAAGTGCCGCGAGAAAGCCGCGCGCGAAGCCAGCCCCACGGCCTGCATCATCGACAGTCAGAGTGTGAAAAGCGCTGAAAAAGGGGGGCTCGCATCGACAGCCACGGCTTCGATGCCGGCAAGCTGATCAAGGGCAAGAAGCGGCATGTTCTGGTCGATACGCAAGGCTTGCTGCTGCACGGCATCGTCACCGCCGCCGACGTTCAGGATCGCGACGGCGGTCTCGCGCTGCTGGCGACCTTGTTCGGTCTGTTTCCCTTTCTCGGGAAATTGTTCGCCGACAGCGCCTATCAGGGGCCGGTCTTTCACCGCGCCCTGGCCGGCATCCTGCCCGATCTCGAGACCGAGATCGTCAAGCGATCCGATCGGGTGAAGGGCTTCGTCGTCCAGCCCAGGCGTTGGGTGGTCGAACGCACCATCGCCTGGCTCAACCGCTGCCGCCGACTGGCCAAGGACTGGGAGAACCTCAACCGCAACGCGCTCGCCTTCATCAAGCTCGCGTCCATTCGACTCATGCTCCGAAAACTCTGTAATCCTGCATAAAGTCTCCGGACGGACTCTTAGCAAATGCTCGCGCAGAACCGTCACCAGATCGCCGGTCCGCCCGGCAAAAACCGTCACCCCTTGCGGGATTGCAGCAGGGGCATAGCCATAGTCCAGGCCATTTGCCAACCGTTGCACGGCAGCGGAATGCCCCACCAGCAGAACCGCAGCCCCGGCCTTATCCGCCAGCAAATCTGTCAGCATGTGGATCGGCAACCCATAGGCCCCAACCAGCAACCCGTCCTGGCGCTTCGCATCGGTGGTCAGCAGCCAGCTTTCGCGACCGGTTGAAACAACGTGCCCGCTGAGAAATACGATCACCCGGTCAGCCGCCGCGATATCGGCGCGTATGCCAGCGGCGACCTTGCTCAGCCCCTTGCGGTTCAGGTTGCGAATGGTTCTGATCTCAAAGTCAGCGGCCCGCAGCGCATCATTGGCCAAGGTCGCGTCAAAGGCATCGCCCGCATCGCCAAAATCCTTGTAATTCTGGTTGGCTATGATCAGCGCCAGATTTTTCCCAGCCTGCGCGGGCGCAGCCCATAGTGCCACCGTTAGACACAGTGCTAGCCACCTACAAGCCGCCATGACGCCTCCGATCCGCTATTGCTGTCCGATCAGTCGTAACTGCGCTGATCCTCGATCACTTTTCCATCATTGGGCAAACTGCCCGGCGCGACAAGCTCCAGCTTGCCTTTCAGTTTCAGCACTGCCAGCACGCTGGCCTCATAGGCCGCCATATCGCCGCCCTCGGTCTCGATCTGAACGGTCATTACATCGCTTTCACCGTCGCGGCTGGCAATCAGCCGCGCACGGACAATCTCGGAATGCCGCGCCACCAGCTCTGCCACCTGTTCCGGGCGCACGAACATGCCCTTGATCTTGCAAGTCTGATCGGCCCGCCCCATCCAGCCCTTGATCCGCATGTTGGTGCGCCCGCACGGGCTTTGGCCCGGCAGAACCGCGCTCAGATCGCCGGTGGCAAAGCGGATCAGCGGATAGTCCGGATTGAGCGTCGTCACCACGACCTCGCCGACTTCACCGATCGCCACCGGATCACCAGTGCCGGGGCGCACGATCTCGATGATCACGCCCTCATCGACGATCATCCCGTCCATCGCCGGGCTTTCATAGGCGATGTTGCCAAGATCAGCGGTGGCGTAGCATTGCAGGCATGAAATCCCGCGATCCGCGTATTCTTGGCGCAGCGAGGCGAACAGCGCCCCGCCGCCGACTGCCGCGCGGCTGAATTTCAGCACCGCGCCCATCTCTTCGGCTTTGACCAGGATCACTTTCAGATAATCCGGCGTCCCGGCATAGGCCGTGCAACCCACATGCTGCGCCGCCTTCACCTGCATCTCGGTCTGCCCGGTTCCGGCCGACAATACGCATGCCCCAACCGCGCGCGCAGCGCTTTCGAACATCATCCCCGCCGGGGTCAGATGATAGGAAAAGCAGTTCTGAACAATGTCTTTCGTCCCGATCCCGCAGGCATGCAGGAACCGCCCCAGACGCCACCAGTCATGGCTGATACCACCGGGTTCATAGATCGGTCCCGGCGACTGGAAAACATGGGCGACGTTCGAAACAGCGATGCCGCCAAACGGCGGGCGGGCGCGCTGCCAGTCGATAAGATCAGACTTGCGCAGCATCGGCAGGCGCGGTAAATCCGCAATCGTTTTGATCTCGCCTGCGGCTTGCAACCAGACCTCTGGCGCAGTGCTTATCCGCCCCAGTTCCGCCACCAGCGCGGCAGTTTGCGCCGCGATACGTTCATCCGCTGTGCGGGTTTCAAGAGTGTCAAAAAATTCAGCCACGATCAGAATTTCAGGGTTAGAATTTGCCGCCCATTCGCAGCCAGCCGGGTAATGTCCGCGCCGGTTTCCATCTCTGGCTTTCCGGTGGTTACATGCCACCCAAGTGATCCTATCCGAACCAGTTGATCACCGCTTGAGCACGCTTCGATACGACCCGGCAAATCGGCGAATGCGACATCACCATCTGCCAACGCACTCAGAAATGCCACGCGAACGGTATCAAACTTGGACGTCGGAATTTTTGTCTCCCCGGGCTTGCCGGGATTCGAGGTGCGGCACTCGACACGCAGCTCAGCCATTACGCCAGCCAGCGCTTGCGCCGCCGGTAAGAGCGCACATCGCGGAACGACTTGCGCCCGCCTTCGGAAACGCCAAGATAAAACTCTTTCACATCCGGATTCTCGCGCAAATCCGCGGCCGGCCCGTCCATCACCACTCGGCCGCTCTCCAGAATATAGCCGTAATGGGCAAAGCGCAGCGCCACATTGGCATTTTGTTCGGCCAAAAGGAAACTCACGCCTTCGCGCTCATTCAGGTTTTTCACAATCTCAAATATCTCTTCGACCAGTTGCGGTGCCAGCCCCATTGACGGCTCGTCCAGCAGGATCGTTTCAGGGCGGCTCATCAAAGCCCGCCCCAGTACCGTCATCTGCTGTTCGCCGCCAGAGGTATACCCGGCCAGACTTTTGCGCCGCTCTTTCAGACGCGGAAAATACGAATAGACCAATTCCAGGTCGGCTTCCATTGCACCACGCCCGTCGCGCCGCGTGTAGGCTCCGGCCAGCAGGTTTTCCTCGACCGTCAGATGCTCAAAACAATGGCGCCCCTCCATCACCTGAATGACGCCCAGCTTCACCATGTCAGAAGGGTCCAGATCCTGAACCCGGGTACCGCGATAATGGATCGTGCCTTTGGTGACCTCGCCGCGTTCGGAGCGCAGCAGGTTCGATATCGCTTTTAACGTCGTGGATTTGCCGGCGCCATTGGCGCCCAAAAGTGCGGTAATCCCGCCCTTTGGAACGCTTAAGGAAACCCCCTTTAACACCAGGATCACATGGTCATAGATCACTTCGATATTGTTGACCTCAAGAAGCGTTTCTTGGGTGCCTCCGGCGTCCGGCATCGCTTATATTTCCTTCGCCGTCCCGGACCTGATCCGGGACTCCCTGAATTTTTTGGCGCGCCGATTTCCCGCCGCGCCTGTTGTCAGAGGCCCCGGTTCAAGCCCGGGGTGATCCGGCCCGAGACCGGATCAGTTACACCGCTCTGTGATGTTGTTTTCAGCGGCATAGGCGGCCGAATCAGCCGTGATCAGCGCATTCACAACTTCCGCGTCGGGTTCGATATAATCGGTAATCAGGCTCCAGGTTTTGCTGGACGCATCCCACTGCTGAACCGCCGCCAGGCCGTTGCCGCCGTGGTTTTCGCAAGACACCGAAAATGCCGGGCCGAAACCTGGCAGGCCAAGGGCGGCCATTCTTTCGGCGGTCATGTTCAGCGCTTCCATACCATCGCGCATCATCGACGCATCGATCTGAGCAACACCATGGATGGCTTGCGCCTCTTTGACAGCCTCAACCGCCAGCATCGCCGCGTATAGGCCCCGGTTGTACAGCACCGTCCCGGTCTGATCGCCGGCACCGGCAGATATACCAGCGTCGTATACATGGGCTTTCAGATCGTCATACAGCGGATAATCTGCGCCCGGTGCATGGATGGCCAACGCTTTGTAACCGTCGGCGCCTTCGCCTGCGGGCAGCACGTCATTTTCAGACGCCGACCACCACACGCCGATGAATTGATCCATCGGATAGCGGATGTTGGCGGCCTCCTGAATCGCAACCTGGTTCATCACACCCCAGCCCCACATGAACACATAGTCAGGTTTTTCGCGGCGGATTTGCAGCCACTGGCTTTTCTGCTCCTGGCCAGGGTGGTCAACTGCGATCAGCGTCAAATCAAATCCGTGCTTGGTCGAAAGCTCTTCCAAGGTGCGGATCGGCTCTTTGCCATAGGCCGAGTTGTGATAGACCAGCGCAATACTCTTGCCCGCGATATCACCGGCGTTCTGATCAAGCACATGTTTCACGGCAATTGATGCGCCGTTCCAGTAGTTGGTCGGATAGTTGAAAATCCACTTGAAAACCTTGCCGTTTGCAGCGGAAGTCCGTCCGTAACCCATCGAATGCACCGGAATACCATCCGCCGATGCTTTCGGGATCAGCTGATAGGTGATGCCGGTCGACAGCGGCTGATACAACAACGCGCCTTCACCTTTGGTCGATTCATAACATTCAACACCTTTTTCGGTGTTATAGCCGGTTTCGCATTCGATCAGTTTGATCGGCACGCCGCCAACCCCACCATCGCGCGCGTTGATCATGGTGAAATAGTCGGCGTAACCGTCCGCAAACGGGATGCCGTTCGCGGCGTAAGGTCCGGTTCGGTAACTTGTCGACGGGAACACAAGGTCCGCCATCGCCGGTGCCGCAGCCATCACGGCAGCCACGGCGATTGTTACGAGTTTCAGTTTCATCGGTTGTTTTCCTCCCAGGGTTAAATTCTTCCGATTCTCTCTTCATGGCCCCGAACGATTGTCCTGGGCTTCCCGGCCTTACCCTAATGCGGGAACGGCCAAAGTCGTAGTTTTTCTTTAGCGATGCGCCACAATTGCGCCAATCCGTGCGGTTCGATGATCAGGAAACCGAGAATCAGTATGCCGACAATCATCACTTCAAGATGCGTTGCCAGCCCGGTTGGCCAGTTGAAACCGCCAACAAAAATGTTCTTAAGCAGCACCGGCATCAGCACCAAAAACGCGGCACCGGCGAACGCCCCAAAGATCGTCCCCAATCCGCCAATGATGATCATGAACAGCACCAGAAACGATTTTTGAATGCCAAACGCTTCGCCGACCTCAACCGCCCCAAGATAGACGGCAAAGAATAATGCGCCGGCCACGCCAACAAAAAACGATGACACCGCGAATGCGCTCAGCTTGGCCTGCAGCGGGTTCACGCCGATGATCTCGGCCGCGATGTCCATGTCGCGGATTGCCATCCATCTGCGCCCCACCGAGCCGCGCGTGAGATTTCTCGCCACAATTGCCGCCACGGTCACAAATATCAGGCAGAACATGTACTGCGCCCAAGGCTCTACTGCGGGGCCCGTAACCGGAATTCCAAAGGTTGTGCGCTCGGGTGAAATGATCATGCCGGTGGCCGAATAGTTGAAAAACCACGGCACTTTGTTGAACAGCCAGATCAGAAAGAACTGCGCCGCCAGCGTCGCCACGGCAAGATAAAATCCCTTGATCCGCAAAGATGGCAGGCCGAACAATACCCCCACCGCAGCCGTCACAAACCCGGCCAGTATAACATGAATTGCGATATTCACATCCGGAAACGCCGTCATCAGCTTGTAAACGGCGTACGCCCCGACCGCCATGAAACCACCGGTTCCGAGGCTTACCTGTCCGCAGTACCCGGTCAGAATATTCAAGCCAATCGCCGCAATCGCGTAAATCAGAAACGGCACCATAACCGCGTTGGCCCAATAGTCGTTGATGATAAACGGAATGATCCCAAACGCCACCGCCAACACCACATAGTAACGATAGCGGTCAAATCTGATCGGAAAGGTCTGGCTGTCCTCTCGGTAGGACGAGCTGAAATCACCTGCTTCGCGGTAGATCATGCGCTACACCCTCTCGATAATCTTTTCGCCGAACAGGCCTTGCGGCCGGAACACGAGGAAGATCAACGCCAGCACATAGGCAAACCAGTTCTCGGTGGCGCCGCCGATGTAGGGACCGATGGAAAACTCAAACAGTTTTTCGCCAACGCCGATGATCATGCCGCCGACAATCGCCCCGGGGATCGAAGTGAAGCCGCCCAGCATCAGCACCGGCAGCGCCTTGAGCGCGATCAGGCTCAGCGAAAACTGAACCCCCGATTTAGCGCCCCACATCATGCCCGCAACCAGTGCGACGACCCCGGCGATCGACCAGACCAGAACCCAGATAAAGCGCAAGGAAATGCCCACCGACAAGGCTGCCTGATGATCATCCGCCACGGCGCGCAAGGCACGGCCCTGCTTGGAATACCGAAAGAACAAGGTCAGCGCCACAACCAGAAGCACCGCAATCACGGTCGCCACCATGTCTAGCTTGTCAATGAAAAACCCGTAGCCGAACCAGGCTTCGGTGGCTGTTTCAACGGTGTCCGAAATTCCTTGTGGCAAGCCAACATCAAGCAGCTTGATATCCGCCCCCCACATCAAATCGCCGAACCCTTCCAGAAAAAACGCCAGCCCGATGGTCGCCATGAACAAAATGATATCCGGCTGATTTATCAGATGTTTGAGCACATAGCGTTCAACCAGAATCGCCAGAACAACCATCACCACAATCGTCAAAAATATCGCCAATAGGGCCGGGGCGTTCCAGCCAAAGTGGTCAAGATGAGTACCAAAGACAGCATTTATCACATGGTTGAACGGGATTTGCCCGTCCATGAAACCAACCAGCGTCAGCGCCGCAAACAGCGCCATCACGCCTTGTGAATAATTAAACACACCGCTGGCTTTGAAGATCAGCACAAAGCCGAGCGCCACCAGCGAATAGAGCACGCCCGTCATCAGCCCGTTCAGCGTCACCTCCATCGCGAATAATAGCTGGTCAGGCATTCTGATCTCCGCGGCAAATTGCACGGTGCGGCCGACCACCCGACACACGCCGGCCATCGGCCAGCGATACGCTTTCCAATCGCCATTTTTTTACGCAGTCAGTCATGGCTCACCCCCAGGTAGGCATCAACCACCGCCTTGTTATTGCGCACTTCATCTGGCGTGCCGTCACCGATCTTGCAGCCGTAATCCATAACCACAACGCGGTCTGACAAGTCCATGACGACGCCCATGTCGTGCTCGATCAGGGCAATCGTCGTGCCAAATTCATCGTTGACGTCCAAAATAAAGCGGCTCATGTCCTCTTTTTCCTCGACGTTCATCCCGGCCATTGGCTCGTCGAGCAGCAACAGTTTCGGCTCTGCCGCCAGGGCCCGCGCCAGCTCCACCCGCTTTTTCAACCCGTAGGGTAATCGCGCCACCGGAGTCTTTCTAATTGCTTGAATTTCAAGGAAATCTATCACGCGCTCGACCTTCTCGCGGTTCTCGAATTCCTCTTTTTCAGCCCGCCCGCGCCACACCGCCTGCGCCCAAATCCCGGTCTTCATGTGGGTCAGCCGCCCGGTCATGATGTTGTCCAGAACGCTCATCCCTTCGAACAGGGCAATGTTCTGAAAGGTGCGCGCAATGCCCTGACGTGCCACCTGAAACGGCTTCATCGGCGGCCGTTTGGAGCCATGAAACCAGATTTCGCCCTGCTGCGGCACGTAAAAGCCGGAAATGACGTTGAGCATCGACGATTTTCCGGCTCCGTTCGGCCCGATGATCGCGCGAATTTCACCTTCGCGGATATCGAACGAGACCTCCTCGATCGCAATTACCGCGCCAAAACGCAGGGAAATGTTTTTCATCTCCATCAAGACCTTACCGATCTTGCGACCATCGGCGGTGGTATATCCTTCAGCCCCGGCGTCAAGCATTCACCGCGCCCTTCTTTTTGTCAAAAATACTCCCGCCGGAGGCGAACTTTTTCATTCCGCCGCCATCTTTCGTGCACCCTGAACGGCAGCATCGCGGATTTCCAGCGTGGCGGAGATCATCTCCTTGCGGCCATCCTCATAGATCACTTCGGTCTCGGTATATTTCTCGGTTGAGCCATCGTAGAGCGCGCCAATCAAATCTTTGAACTTATCCGCCACGATGACCCGGCGCACTTTTCTGGTCCGGGTCATTTCACCATCATCCGCGTCCAGCTCTTTGTGCAAGATCAGGAAGCGGTGCACCTGACAGCCGGATAACATTTCGTCTGCCGCCAGCGAGCGGTTCACTTCTTCCACATGGGATTGGATCATCGCGTAAACCTGTGGGTGCCCGGCCAATTCCTGATAGGACGCATAGGCGATATTGTTGCGCTCGGCCCAGTTACCGACCGCGGTCAGATCAATATTGATAAACGCCGTGCAGAAATCCAACCGATTGCCAAACACCACGACTTCCAGAATGTTCGGGAAAAATTTTAGTTTATTTTCTATATACTTAGGCGCGAATAGCCGCCCGTCGGCCATTTTGCCGACATCCTTGGCCCGGTCAATTATCCGCAAATGGCCGCTGCCCTCTTCTATGAAACCTGCATCGCCGGTCGCTACCCAACCTTCTGGGTCTTTGGTATCGGCAGTGCTGGCGGCGTTCTTGAAATATTCGACGAACACACCGGGTGAGCGATAAAAGACCTCACCACTCTCAGCAATCCGGATTTCCACGCCCGGCGACGGCACTCCGACAGTATCAGAGCGCACCTCACCATCCGGCTGCTGGGTGATAAACACCGAGGCTTCGGTCTGCCCGTAAAGCTGTTTCAGGTTGATCCCGAGCGAGCGGTAAAACGCGAAAATCTCCGGCCCGATCGCCTCGCCGGCGGTGTAGCCGACCCGAACTTTGGTAAATCCGAGCGTGTTCTTCAAGGGCCCGTAGACAAACAGATTTCCAAGGCCATATTTGAACTTGGCCCAGCCAGCGACCGGGTTGCCGTCCAGAATTTCGGGGCCAACCTTTTTGGCGTGATCCATGAACACCCGGAACAGCCAGCGCTTGAAGCGCCCGGCATCCTCCATGCGGATCATCACGTTGGTCAACTGGGTTTCAAAGACCCGCGGCGGGGCAAAGTAATAGGTCGGTCCGATCTCTCGCAAATCGGTCATCATCGTGTCCGGCGATTCCGGGCAGTTCACGCAGAACCCTGTCCAATAGGCCTGACCGATTGAAAATATGAAATCTCCGACCCATGCCATTGGCAGATAAGCAAGAATTTCGTCGCCCACCAGCAAGTCATCAAATTCCGACGTATTCTTGGAAGTCTCGATAATATTGCGGTTCGACAGCACCACGCCCTTGGGACGCCCGGTGGTTCCCGAAGTGTAAAGCATCACGCAAGTATCGTCGTAGCCGATTTTGGCCTGACGCTGGTCCAGTTCTTTATCCAGCCGCTCGCGCGCGGCGCGGCCCTCGGCCTGAATGTCGTGCAGCGAGTGCAGGCGGGAATGATCGTATTTTCGCAAGCCGCGCGCATCAAGGTAAATGATATGCTCAATGCCTTTGACCTGTTCCTGAATTTCCAGAACTTTGTCGACCTGTTCCTGGTCCCCGGCCACCACAAAATTGGCACCGCAATGTTCCAGAACGTAAGCCATCTCGTCTGCGACCGCGTCCTGATACAGCGGGACCGGAACCGCACCGACCATCTGGCTCGCCACCATCGACCAATAGAGCGCCGGGCGATTGCGGCCAATTATCGCTACGTAGTCGCCTTGTTGAACACCGAGCGACAGAAATCCAAGAGCCATTGCGCGGATTTCCTCTGCCACTTCGCCCCAGGTCCAGCTTTGCCAGATACCAAATTCCTTTTCGCGATAGGCCGTATTTGCGCCGAATTGCAAAGCATTCCGCGCCAACAGTGCCGGGATCGAGGTGGGCATTGCTGACGCCGCCGTATCTGCCAATTTTACTCCCTCCCAATGCCGGTCGCGTCGTTGCCCCGCCAAAAAATTTCAGGTCTGACGGGCAATATTTGATGTAAGTTTTTCTCCCCGAAGCGTGGCTGCCAAACTAAATCTCAAGCCGGATCGAAAGTAAACGGCGTTGGCGTTCACAACTTGAAGTTTTTTAAACGGGCGTTCAATTAATGCGGGTTTTGGCGCGCATGTTCCTGTGCTACGGTTCAATTATGGATCCATTTGTCATGTCATTTTACGCCGTCATCTGCGGCGGCCTTAGCTGGGCCGCGCCAAATCTTGGCCGACCGGTACTGCGTTTAAGCATTGGTGCTGGTGTCGGAGTACTCGCAGCCGCGTTTTTGCCTACTATTCGCGCGACTGTAGGATTGTAATTCGATCCATTGGCAGCCTTTGTTACTTGGCTAGACCCAGGCTGAGGGAGGGCATTTCATGGTCCATATCTGGGTGCGCGCCGAACAGCGCGAGCATGAAGAACGGGTCGGCATCACGCCACAGGGTGCCAGCGAGCTGCTGGGCAATGGATTTCAGGTGAGCGTCGAAGTCAGCGGTGCCCGGGTTATCCGGATTGACGACTACCGTGACGCCGGGTGTCAGATTGTGGCCGAGAACAGCTGGCCAGACGCACCGGATGAGGCGATCATCTTTGGGCTGAAGGAATTGCCCGAAGACGGCAACCCGCTTGGCCACCGCCACATCATGTTTGGCCATGCTTACAAGGAACAAACCGCGGGCCGCGTGCTGTTGCAGCGATTCAAGGCTGGCGGTGGAACGCTTTTTGATCTGGAATATCTGGTGGATGATGCGGGCCGTCGCGTAGCTGCATTTGGCTATTGGGCTGGCTACGCGGGGGCCGCGGTTGCGCTGAAATGCTGGGCGGCTCAAAGCCAGGGTCTGATCTGCGGGCCGGTATCGACATATGCCAGCGCCGACGCCCTGGTCCAAGACATCCGGGCTGACCTGGACGCCACCAAAAGGGCGAGACCGACCGCCATCATCATCGGTGCCCTGGGCCGGGTTGGCACCGGCGCGCGCGATCTTTGCGCGGCCTTGGACGTAGAGACCACCGATTGGGATATGGCCGAAACCGCCAGCGGCGGGCCGTTCCCGCAAGTGCTTGGGCACGACGTGTTTCTGAATTGCATTCTTGCAAGCCCCGGGTGCCCGGTCTTCGTTCCGGCATCGGCCAAAACCGATGCCCGCAGGCTGTCGGTGATCGGCGACATTGCCTGCGATCCAACTTCGGAAATCTCGCCCATCAAGGTCTATGACCGCACCACCGCATGGGACGCGCCTGCCTTGCGCGTGCACGACAATCCGCTACTGGATGTGACCGCAATCGACAATCTGCCGGGCATGCTGCCGGTTGAAAGTTCGCACGATTTCGCCGAACAACTCTTGCCCTCGCTGGCGACGCTTGACAATCTGGACGCAGGTGTCTGGGGGCGGGCCAAAGCGACGTTTGACAGGTGCTCAGAATTGCTTTGAAGTGGGTGACATGACGATCCACTGGTGCGGCACAGGTCTGTCGGCAATTCCGGGGTTGCGGCGGCTGATTGAAGCCGGGTTTGAGGTCACTGTCTGGAACCGGTCGCTTGACAAGGCGCAGGACGCGGTCGGTGACATTACCAATCGAATTCAAGTTTTTGATATGAGCAATTTGGGGGCTGAGGTTCAGCAAGGTGATGTTTTGGTGTCGATGCTGCCCGGCGACTGGCATGTGCCACTGGCCGAACTTTGCATTTCCAAATCTGCGAATATGGTATCTTCCAGCTACATCTCGCCCGATATGGCGGCGCTTGATGCGGACGCGAAACTGGCCGGTGTGGCGTTGGTGAATGAAGTTGGCCTAGATCCTGGCATCGACCATCTGATGGCGCATTGGCTGGTTGCCGACTTCCGTGGCTCTGACGCCTATGACAAGGACGTTGTTATTTCCTTCATTTCCTATTGTGGCGGCGTGCCGAAACACCCGAACGCGTTTCGGTACAAATTCAGCTGGTCACCGCTGGGCGTTCTGAAGGCATTGCGCTCACCATCCAAATCGATCCGGGCGTTTTCAGAGCTGGCGATCCAGCGCCCCTGGGACGCAATCACCAGCTACGTTGCGCCGCTCATCTTGCCGGAAAGTTTTGAGGTCTACCCAAACCGCGATTCTATTCCTATCATCGGCCAGTACGATTTTGATGACACCTGGCAGATTCGGGAGTTTGTGCGCGGCACTTTGCGGCTGAATGGGTGGGCAGAGGCCTGGGCGGATGTGTTCACCGAGATCGGAACGCTGGAAGGATCAGAGGGAGAGATGCGTCTGAAAGAGATGTCCGACAGGTTCTGGGCCGAAAACGCCTATGATGCGGGCGAGCCTGACCGGGTCATTCTATGCGTCGCACTGAAGGCGGAAAAGAATGGCATACCAACCTATCACAAGACCTACACGTTGGACGCCTGGGGCGATCTGCGTGGCTCGGCGATGGCGCGTTTGGTGTCGGTCACAGTGTCATTGGCGGTAGAAGCCGTGCAAAACCACGAAGTGCAAGTCGGTGTCAGCGCCGCGCCGCATGACCTGAAACTGATTGATCGCTGGATGAATGAAATTAACCGTCAAGCCCAACACTTGCAGGTCGTCGATCATGTCGCGCATTGAAGCTTACAGAAACTCGCCTTCAACCTCCATCGACGAGAACCCGAGTTTTTCGAGGCCGTCTTCCAGATAATCCGGCAAAAGTGGCACGCCCAACAGGTAGTTTTCGGTCGGCGTGGTGGCCTCTTCGATAGCCGTTTGAATGGCCTCATCCAGTTCCTGCGGGTCAAACGTGTCGCGACCAATCCACATCACTGCTACCAGGCTGGCCTTTTCGTCGTCGTTGAGGTTGGCGATGAACGAGCGCAGTTCACGTTCGGTGGCGTCGCCTGAACGGCTTTCCAGGATGGTCTCGGCATCTGCGGTGTCATTGGGTCTGTCCCACCGGCCCACTTTCACATCAAATTCGCGTGCGCGAACGATGATATGGGCGATTTTTCTTGGACTGATGTCCAGCATGAACAGGCTCCGTGAACGCTATGCACCAGAAAGAGTGCGAATCCGATTACAATTCACGTTAGCACAACAATTGCGCCCGGTATTGCCGATTTTCGAATCGAAGTTTTCAGGACTTTGGCTGCGCCAGCGGGACCACCCGGTTTTCGTCGTCCGGCGCAAGCTCTTCAAAATCGAAATTGTCCAGCTTGCGGGCACGGTTGCCGGCCTTGGCTGCGGATATCTTGATCTCGGCGACGTCTTTGGCGGCCCGCTCGAAATGCCTGTCGAGATTTCCGACGCGCTCGCTTAGTCTGTCCACGTCCTTGTACAACAGCGCCAGTTCCCGGCGGATCGCGTCGGCCTGTTCGCGCATCCGCGCATCCTTTAGAATCGCGCGCATTGTGTTCAACGTGGCCATGCAGGTCGTCGGCGACACGATCCAGACCCGGGCGTCAAATCCCTCGCGCACCACATCGGTAAAATTGGAGTGCAGCTCGGCATAGATCGCTTCGGATGGCAGGAACATCAACGCCCCGTCAGCGGTTTCGCCTTCGATGATATATTTTTCGGAGATCGCTTTGATATGCAGCCTTACGTCGGATTTGAACTGTCTGTTCGCTTCGGTAGTTTCGGCCTGGTTTTTAGCCGCCCGAAGCCGTTCGTAGGATTCCAACGGAAACTTGGCGTCAATCACGATCGGGCCGGGCGGGTTTGGTAAATGGATCAGGCAATCGGCCCGTTTGCCGTTGGAAAGCGTGACCTGTAGTGCATAGCTGTCTTTTGGCAACGCTTTGCTGACAATATCATTCAGCTGAATTTCGCCAAACGCGCCGCGGGCCTGTTTGTTGGACAGGATGTCCTGCAATGACAGCACATTGCCCGACAGTTTTTCGATATTTTCCTGCGCCTTGTCGATGGTTTCAAGCCGGGTTTGCAATTCGGCGAGCGAACGCGTGGTCTTGACTGAACTGCCGTGCAGGCTGTCGGTCATGCCCTTTTGCACCTCGGCCAGCCGCTTCTCTAACGTCTGGATCATCACAGTCTGCGCGTTGGCCTGGGTATCGGACACCGACTGCAAGCTCCCGGCAAGCTGTTGTTGCCCCTGCGACAGCCCCTGCACCGCATCGCCAAGAACCGCCATCTGTTGCAGCATCGGCCCTGTGGAATCGTCACGCCGCCGGGCGCTGCGCATCACCGCGAATATCAGCACCAGCAACAGCGCTGCGACAACCGACAGACCCAAGACCACCGGGTCGCTGAAATCGACCTGAGTCTCACCGATCTGGATCATCTGCGTCCGAACAGCCTTTCGATGTCGCTGAGTTTGAGTTCCACGTAAGTTGGTCGCCCGTGGTTGCACTGGCCGGAATGCGGGGTTGCTTCCATTTCCCGCAACAGCGCGTTCATTTCATCGACCTGCATTCTGCGCCCGGAGCGCACCGATCCGTGGCAGGCTATGCGTGACAGCACCGCTTCGATCCGCGCCTGAACGTTTTGGCTTTCACCCTGGTCCGAAAGCTCATCAAGAATATCCAGCAGCATCGCCCTGGTATCGACCAGCCCAAGAATTGCCGGGGTTTCCCGCACCGCGACAGCACCGCCACCGAAGGCTTCGATCAGCAGGCCAAGGCGGGTGAATTCATCGGCCAGGTCCAACAGGCGCGCGGCGTCAGCCTCGCTCATCTCTACAATTTCCGGGATCAGCAAAGCCTGCGAGGCAACGCCATTTTCCGCCATCTGAGATTTCAGTGTCTCATACACCAGGCGTTCGTGGGCGGCATGTTGATCGACGATCACCATGCCGTCGGCGGTCTGGGCGATGATGTAGTTTTCGTGCACCTGGGCGCGTGCCGCCCCCAAGGGGTAGCGAGCGGGCGTTTCATCGGTCGTCTGCGCTTCTTCTTCAGCGCGCGCGAATGGTTGGCTGGTTTCGGCGAAACCGGGTGCGGTGGCGGAACCTGGCGTCCCGGGTCGATCCATCTGGTAGACGCGCGGTGCGGCAGTTTCGGGGCGAAAGGCGCCCAAAGCCGCATCTGCGACGGTGGTCGAGGCCCGGTGCCCGGCCTGCGCCAGAGCATGACGCAATGCTGAGACGATCAGGCCCCGCGCGACGCCCGGTTCGCGGAACCTGACCTCGGATTTGGCCGGGTGCACATTCACATCCACCCGCTGCGGGTCGCAATCTATGAACAGGACAGCGGCAGGGTGGCGGCCGCGGCTGAGAAAATCGAAATAGGCCGCCCTGAGAGCTCCGATCAACAGCTTGTCGCGCACTGGCCGGCCGTTGACGAACAGATACTGCGCCACCGCTGAGCCGCGGGAATAGGTGGGCAGGGCGGCGTATCCGGTCAGGTGCAGGCCGTCGCGCTCGGCGTCAATCTTCAGCGAATTTTCAGCGAATTCCCGCCCCAGCACTTTGGCCAAACGCCCATGCAGCGCGTCGAATATTTCGCCGGATTCTTGTTCTGCCCGGAATACCAGACGCCCGGCGCTTCCGCCCGTGACATCGCGCAAAGTGAAGCCGACGAACGGTTCCGCCATTGCCAGCCGTTTGATCACATCGCCGATGGCCTGCGCCTCGGCCCGGTCGGTGCGCATGAATTTCAGCCGCGCCGGGGTGGCGTAGAACAGATCGCGCAATTCAACAATGGTTCCACCGCCAAGCGCTGCCGGGCGCACCCGATCAACCTCGCCACCGTTGACCGCCATCATCGCGCCGTCCTGCCCGGCTATGCGCGATTTGATGGTCATGCGGCCCACGGCGCCCAGGGACGGCAATGCTTCGCCTCGAAACCCAAACGTGTGAATGGCAAACAGGTCCGATCCGTCGATCTTGGAAGTCGCATGGCGCGCCAAGGCCAGCGGCAATTCAGCGGCCGGTATGCCATGACCGTCATCCACAACCCGGATCAGTGTCTTGCCACCGGCACTGTAGGCCACATCAATCCGGACCGCGCCGGCATCGACGGCATTTTCGACCAGTTCTTTGACCGCCGAGGCAGGCCGCTCAACGACCTCGCCGGCGGCGATCCGGTTGATCGCGGCGGCGTCTAACTGTCGAATGACAGGGCGATTTTCGACTATTTTGGGGTGCAGGGCGAGCATGACACAAAACTTAGCACACAGCGCCCCGATTCGACCACTCAGGAATGGGTCCTGGCGCTAATTTGTGCTCTCCACACCGTCAGGCTGCCCGACGACGACGAAATGCAGTTCTTCGGGTTGGTAAATCCGCCGTGCGACGCGGTTGATCTCTTCCAAAGTGATCGCCCGAACCTGATCATTACGGGTGCGGATATAGTCTACCGGCAATCCGATCATCTGCATTCCGACCATGATCCGCGCGATCGGTGCGTTGCCGTCAAAGCGCAGCGCGTAGGCGCCGGTCAGATACGTCTTGGCATCCTCAAGTTCTTGCGCCGTCAGGCCGGTTTCGGCGATCTTCGCCCATTCCTGTTTAATGACCTCGATACTTTCGGCCATGCGCCCGTTGTCGGACCGGACCTGGCCCAGGATCAGCTCGCCATAATCCATCGGCACAAGGTAGGTGCCGATCCCATAGGTCAATCCGCGCTTTTCACGAACTTCTGCCATCAGGCGGGAGTCAAATCCGCTGCCGCCGAACACTTCGTTCAAAATGTAGGCCGCCATATAATCGTCATCGTCGCGCTTGATGCCGACATGGCCAAAAAGCGCGACCGCCTGCGGGGTGTCAAACTCGACTACCGAGACACCGCCGCGCAGCTGATAGTCGGCGCGCTCAGCCAATGGCGCCGCGGTTGCCGGAAACTCGCCCAATAACTCATCAAGCAAAGCGCCCAGTTCTTCAGCCGAAATGTTGCCAACCGCAGAAACAAACATCCGATCCAGCGCAAAGACCTGCTCATAGGCCTCAATAATATCGTCACGCGTTAGCCCGGTGACGGTCGCAATCGTGCCATCGCGCGCGCTTGCGTAGGGATGATCGCCCCAGACCAGCGCATCAAAGGTCTGGCCCGCAATACTGCTCGGATCCGTTGCGTCGGACCGAATGCCCGACAGCACCTGCTCGCGCACCCGGTCGATTGCGTCCTGATCAAAGCGCGGCTGTAACAGGGCGGTTTTCAGCAACGCGATCGCGTCGTCGCGGTTTTCGGTCAGAAATCGAGCTGAAACGCTGGCGACATCGTCAAACACGCGAAACGAATAGCTGGCCGCCAATGCCTCGCGCGCCGCGGCAAATCCTTGTGCGTCCAGGTCTGCGGCGCCCTCTTCCAGTGTCGCCATCATCAGGTTTATCGCGCCGCGCTTGTCCGCCATGTCAAGCACCGAGCCGCCGCGGAACCGAATTTCAAGCGCAACGAAAGGGATCGAATTTTCTTCCACCAGCCAGGCGTCGATGCCGCCCGGAGAGGTGACCTCCTGAACATCAACGGCGGCGTGTAACGGCGCGGCAGCGAAAAGCACCACCCAGAAGATCGCAAATATTCGCCTCATTGCATGGTCTCCTCGGTATCCGCAGGCATCGCCCAACCGGTCACCGCATTGTTGCGATCAAAGATCGTGCGGGCGGCCTCCATCACGTCGTCTTCGGTCACGGATTGCAGAATATCAGGCCAGGCCTGAATATCTTCAACGGTCAGCCCGGATGTCAGCGCGCTGCCATAGCGCCGCGCCAGCGATTCAATATTGTCCTCTGCATAGATCCGAGACGCGCGAAGCTGCATCTTGATGCGCTCGAACTGTTCTGAATCAACGCCTTCTTCCATGAATTCGGCAACCGCGTTGTCTAGCGCTGCTTCTGCCTCCTGCAACGAAAATTCCGGCGTCGGCGCGATCACCAAACCGAAAGTTGTGTCATCCAGCGACACGCCGCCGTAAGACGCCGACGTAAATATCGCCTGTTGGGTATCAAACTGCAGCTTTTTTCCTAAAACCGACGTCGCCCCGGTGCCGCCCAAAACCTCTGCCAGCATTACCAGTTTCGCGGCTTCAAACTGATCGCCGCTGTCGCGTTCCGGCGCCAGGTAGGACCGCGTCACATAGGGCTGCGCGATGCGTTCATCTGCGAACGCAAGGCGGCGCTCGGACAGTTGCGGCGGGTCGCGCGGCCGGTCCCGTTTAGGCAGATCGGCGGTCGGGGCAAGCGGGCCGTAGTGTTTTTCGGCCAATGCTCTGACATCGTCAGGGTCCACATCGCCTGCGACGATCAAAATGGCGTTATTGGGCGCGTAATAGCGCTGATAAAACGCAAACGCGTCTTCACGGTTCAACTGTTCCATCTCATGCCGCCAGCCGATAACGGGGATGCCGTAAGGATGGTTTAGGTATTGCGCCGCACGCCGTTGCTCACGAAATAACGACCCGGGGTTGCTGTCCACCCTTTGGCCACGCTCTTCCAGCACCACCTGGCGCTCGGTGGCAACATCTTCCTCGGTCATCCGCAGATCGTGCATCCGGTCGGCTTCCATCTGCATCATCAATTCCAGTCGATCAGACGCGACACGTTGGAAATAGGCCGTGTAGTCATGGCTGGTAAACGCATTGTCCGATCCGCCGTTGCGGGTAACGGTGGCGGATAATTCGCCCGCCTCAAGATCGTCTGTGCCCTTGAAAAGCAGGTGTTCCAGAAAATGCGCAATGCCGGATTTACCCGGCGGCTCGTCAGCGGCGCCAACCCGATACCAGATCATGTGCACCACAACCTGAGCACGGTGATCCTCCAGCACCACAATATCCAGGCCGTTGTCCAGACTAAAGGTGGTTACCTCCGCCGCCTGGGCCGTGGGTGAATACATCGCAAGGGCAAAAATTATCACGAAAAAGCGGGGCATGGCACATCCGTTGTTTGGTCAATTACAGTATTTACGCCGGATTGTTTGCGTATCAAGCAAATCAAGCAGTTGTGAAATGTTTAACTCCCCGGGCGGGGCGGCGCACTTGGGGTTCTGACACCAGCCGCACGCAGCCTTTCAAGCTCAAGATACTGGTCGAGCGCCTG
This sequence comes from Paracoccaceae bacterium, assembly GCA_965237505.1. Lineage (GTDB taxonomy): Bacteria > Pseudomonadota > Alphaproteobacteria > Rhodobacterales > Rhodobacteraceae > NVTR01. The sequence continues at coordinate 1,214,862 of CBDEFR010000009.1, forward strand.
AATGCGGTAGACCGCAAAATACTGATTGCCGCCAAACCAGCGCAGGAAAAACAACGACGCCCGGCGCCGCCGGATCGCCAGATCGGCCGCAGCCAGATCGGCGCGCACGTTCGCCTGAACACCGTGGCGCGAGGCATGCGCCAGCAAGAGGCCATCAGCGGCGGGAATGCCTGAACGCCCGACCAGGGCCGGATTTCCGCCAAGAGCCGCCACCGCATCTGCCTTGGGCGTCGGATCGGTCAGGTTCGCCGCTCCAGGCGTCGGGGCCGGCAAATCGGTATAGCTTGCAGGGATCTGCAGTGGCTTGCCCGGCAATATCGAAAATTCATCGGGGCCATTGGAGGAACTTTCAAGTTTTAGCAGCCGCGGCTCTGGAGCCACGCAGGCCGAAATCGACAGCGTCACCGCCAATAACGCCCCAATCCTGCAACAAATTGCCCGCATCACCGCCATCGCCACCGTCGTTTTTCAATCTGTAGCCGATGATTTGAGCGTCGTCACGCCGGCTTTTTTCGCCCGGTGAAAAAGATCAGTCCCAGTGCCCCAGTAAAGATTGCCATATCCGCCACGTTGAACGCGAACGGGTTGTCGATGCCGCAACAGGACATGTTCAGAAAATCGGCCACCGCTCCGAACACCAAACGATCCGCGACGTTGCCTGCTGCTCCGCCGATCAATAGCCCCGCAGCAATATGCGCAAGCTTGCCCGATTGCTCCTTGCGCACCCAGAATGCCACCCAGATCGAGATCAGCACCGCAAGCGCGATCAAAACCCAACGCATGACCTGGGCATCGTTGGAAAACAGTCCAAAATTCACGCCTTGATTCCAGGCCATGCGGAAGTTCAGCAATGGTGGGAAAACCTCGATGGATCCCACCGAACGCAGGTCAAGAACCTGCACGACCAGATACTTGCTCAACTGGTCGACCACGAATACCGCCGCCGCTGTCCAGATCATCCGTGCCATGCGCATGCGCCCTTAGTGCCGGAAATGGCGCATGCCGGTAAAGACCATTGCAAGCCCGGCCTGATTTGCAGCGCGGATCACCTCGTCGTCGCGCATCGACCCGCCCGGCTGGATCACCGCCGTCGCCCCGGCCTCTGCCACCGCAAGCAGTCCGTCCGGGAACGGGAAAAACGCGTCCGACGCCACAACCGAGCGCTGCGTTAACGGCTTGTCCAGCCCCAATACGCCGGCCATGTCCTGCGATTTACGGGCGGCGATCCGGGTGCTGACAATGCGGCTCATCTGCCCCGCGCCAACGCCAACGGTCGCGCCGTTTCGCGCGTAGATAATTGCGTTTGACTTGACGTGTTTGGCAACTTTCCAGGCGAACAACAGATCGTCAAGCTCTGCTTCAGACGGCGCCCTTTGAGTGACGACTTGCAGATCGCCCCGCGCGATGTGACCACTGTCCTTATCCTGAACCAGAAAACCGCCCGACACCTGCCGAAATGCCAGTGCTGCGGCGCCCGGATCAGGCAGGCCAGAGGTGGTCAGCAACCTCAGGTTCTTCTTTCTTGAAAAAATATCCAATGCCGCGCTGTCGACACCGGGCGCGATCACCACTTCGGTGAATCGCTTGACAATCGCCTCGGCGGTGGCGCGGTCAAGCCGCTGGTTCAACGCAATAATTCCCCCAAACGCACTGGTTCGGTCACAGTCAAACGCGCTTTGGTAAGCTTCGACCAAAGTCGCGCCACGGGCAACGCCGCAAGGGTTTGCGTGTTTGATGATCGCGCAGACCGGGCCCTCGGCCGCGTCAAACTCGGCCACCAGTTCAAACGCCGCATCAGTGTCGTTGATATTGTTATACGACAGCTCTTTGCCCTGCAGTTGTTTGGCCGTTGCGATACCCGGACGTGCAGTGCCATCCAGATAGAATGCCGCCGCCTGATGCGGGTTTTCGCCGTAACGCAGTGTCTGCGCCAGCTCGCCGGCAAAAGCGCGGCGGCGCGGTGCGCCTTCGCCGGTTGCAGCAGCCATCCAGTTGGAAACTGCGGCGTCATAGGCAGCCGTCCGGGCATAGGCAATCTGGGCCAGATTTTGCCGAAATACCAGCGACGTGGCACCACCATTGTCTGCCAGTTCGCGCAATAAGCGGTCATAATCCTGCACATCAACCACGACATTGACGAACGCATGGTTCTTGGCTGCCGCCCGGATCATCGCTGGGCCGCCGATGTCAATATTCTCGATGCAGGTGTCGTAATCACCGCCTGCAGCCACTGTGTCCTCGAACGGGTAAAGGTTGACCACCAGCAGATCGATTGCGCCGATCCCATGTTCGCGCATTGCCGCCAGATGATCGTCGTTGTTCCGCTGCGCCAGCAGACCGCCATGCACCGCCGGATGCAGGGTTTTGACACGGCCATCCATCATTTCCGGATAACCCGTCACCTCGGCCACATCCATAACCTGCAACCCGGCCTCGCGCATCGCTTTGGCGGTGCCACCGGTCGACAAAAGTTCAACGTTTACGTCCGCCAGCGCTTTGGTCAATTCCGCCAATCCGGTCTTGTCGGAAACAGAGATCAGCGCGCGGCGAACGGGCACGAGGTTGGTCATTCAAAATACCCCAAGGATCATGTCAGTCTAGATTGATGCGTCTTCCCGCCGCAGGTCGCGAACAGTATCCGGCGTGTCCTGGGCTTTGGCGAGTATCCAGTGAATACGCGTCGCATACAATACAGCAGCGCCAGATAGAACCACCTGTTTGGTCGCACGTGCTTTAAGGCGGCCTTTTTCCATAAAAATGCTTGGCTCAAGGCTCAAATTTGCGGCCCCGTCATGACGAAACACCCAAATCTCTCCGCTTTTCAGCACCATCGACACGGCGTTTCCATCCATGTCGAGCTTTGCAACAACATCCGGGTGCAAATGAAAGCGAACCTTAAAGCCGATGCCCTGCAGATGAGCTTTGTCCAGCGCCTTATCAAATGCGCGCTCATCGGCCTTCTCAATGGCCGCCAGCGTGTCTTCGCCGACAACCCCGCGCCCGTTTGTCGACAGTTCGAGTTTTCGGATATGGGTCAGCCCGTGAGACCTGACATAGCCGTCGTGGCCAACAATTATTCCCTGAGCGCCGTCTTCGACCAGGTATTGAATGCGCACATCACGGGGTGTGTTGATCAAATATTCGCGTTGGCGTCCGCCGATCAACCCTTTGCGCCCGAGCTGTGACGATGACAGCCCGTCCAGCGCCAGCGTCGAATGCGAGGCGGTGGCGCGACCGGCGCGGCGCAGATCGGGGCCGAAACTGACACCGGAGCCGCAGTTGACGATGAGCGGGCGCCGTCCCGATGTCAGTTCGATCGCCAGTGTCGAAGCATGGGCATTGTATGACGCTGCACCGCTCGGCGGTGTGGCCGCATCCACGATCAGGCTGGAACGCCCGCCGTGAAGCCGGGCAAACCCCATCGACAGGCCAACTGGCGCTCCGGACTTGACGCCAGAGGTCGCCAACGCGTGATCAAGCCGCCCTTCGGTGCCGCGTCCGCCGCCGTGAAATCGCGCCAGCGCGCCATCGTTGTGGCGCAGCGCGCGAAGCGTCGGGGCGATGCGCCCGATCGCTATCAGATGTTCAGGCTGCGCCATTTTTCCGGCCTCAGACAGCGCCGAGGCAGCCCAGTTCAACAGTGTGAAAACCTCAAGCAGTTCTTCCGGGTTGCGGGTTGGAATGCCGCCTTCACTGTCGATCCGGTCGTTGCATTCCCGCGCCAGCGCCTTCATCGTCGGCGCAACATGCGCTTCCATTCCGGTCAGCGCCCAACCTGCGTAGATAAGCCCGGTCAGCGCCTCGAACCGCGGCAGTCCGGAAGACGCTGCCTGCCAGCGCATAGACAAGAATATCGTTTGCTGCGCCAGCGAGGCGAAATATGCAACTGTTGCGTCGCGCGGCTGCCCGTTCAACAGAAAGATCGCGTGGTTGATCCAGCGGATCAATCGCCGACCGGTCAGATCCGGCGTCCAGCCAGCGCCTTTGCCGTGCCCGTAACGCTCGATCCATTCCAGCAACCAGGCCTGCGCCCTTTGCCGCGCCGCAAGGTCGCCAACGGCAGCCAGATCGTCAAGCCAGGTGAAACCGTGGATCTCATCCTCAAAAGCCGAGTCCTGCATTGGCAATTGCCAGATCGAGCGCACCGGGTCGACTTGGAGCGACCCGGCGAACAGGAAATTCCCGCCGACCAGCTGACGGCCTTTAGCAAATGACCCGATTGTCCTTGGCTCTGGCTGCGACACAAACCCGGTCGCAGGCCGCGCGAGGGTCGACCGCAGCGCATACCAGCGGTTCATCCAGCGCGTCCATCGCGCGGACCAGTTTTCGTTTTGAGACACCGGGGGCCTGCCTCGCCTCGCGTTTGACTAATGGGGTCGAGTTTGGCCGGACAATACGCCGAGACATAGGCTCTGTCATTGCCCAATTGCAGCGCTAAACAGGCTTTCGCAACACTGTCGTGAAAAAACCATCCATTCCGCCGTGCCCGGGCCAAAAGTCAGGGCGGGTCCGCAGACCGAACGCGTTGATCCACCCCAAATCAACACCCTGGATCTTAAGCGGCTCAGTATCGACGGAAATGTCCGGGGTGCGGGCCAGCAGGTCTTTGACCTGTTCTTCGCCTTCATCAAACAGCATTGAACATGTGCAATAAACCAATCGACCGCCGGTCTTGAGCAATGTCAGCGCATGGTCCAGCATTGACGACTGCAAGGCGAACAGCGCCGGAAAGCCGGAGCCGTCTCTGGCATAGGGCAGGTCAGGGTGCCGTCGAATGGTGCCGGTGGTTGAACACGGCGCGTCCAGCAAGATCGCGTCAAACGGGTCCGCCTGATATTTCAACGCATCCGCAACCACAATTTCAGCCTGCAAGCCAGTCCGCGCCAGATTTTGCCTGAGCCGGGCCATCCGCTTTGCCGAAATATCCAGCGCTGTAACTTGCGCTCCGGCGGCCGCCATCTGCTGGGTTTTGCCACCGGGTGCGGCACATAAATCCAGAACCCTTTCATCAGACTGAGGGTTCAATATCTGCACCGGCAATGCCGCTGCCGCATCCTGAACCCACCACGCGCCATCATCAAACCCTGATAATGCTGACACCTGGGGCGAACCTTTCAGCCGTACCGTGCCGGTCGGCAATATCATACCATACAACTTTTTGGCCCAACCTTCCGGGTCCGATTTTACCGTCAGGTCAAGCGGCGCGGCGCTGGCATGTGCCGTCTCAATGGCCTTGACGCATGCCTTGCCATAGTCACTGATCAGCGGTTTTCGCAACCAATTGGGCATTTGCGGATCTGGCAAGTTGCTCCAGTTCGCGGGCCCGTCCTTGGCGACCTTGCGCAGCACCGCATTCGCCAGACCGGACAGGCGTTGAGTGTTCTTGCTTTGCCGCATCAGATCGACTGCCGCATTGACGACCCCATGCGCGGCGGCGCCGTCCAGGCAAATTTCCACGACCGCAAGCCGCAATGTATTCATCGCCGTCGCAGGCGGGCGGGTCTTTAGATACGGCCCCAATATCCGGTCCGCCCGATCCATCCACCGCAGGCAACTAGTGGCCAGCCTAGCGGCGCGGGCGCGATCCTGTGGTGCCAGCCGATCAACGGCGCCGGGCAGCAATTCACTCAACAGCCGCCGATCCTCGAGCACCGCATCAAGCAGTCGAACTGCGGCGCGGCGGGGCGCAAGTCCGGGGCTAGGCATCTGTTGGCATCCTTGTTGCTTGTCGGTCGCGGCCAGCCCCTATATTACCCGCGCTTAGTGAACAAGGACCGCCGATGAGGAACGAGACCGAGCCACAAGACCTGCCGCCAGAGGCACATCGTGCGCTCGCCGAGGCAGCGGCTCGCCGTAAAAAGGCAAGCGCCGCCGAATTGCCCAGGGAACTGGGTGGCCGAGACGGGCCGGAGCCGGTGCGTTACGGAGATTGGGAAAACAACGGCAAAGCCGTCGATTTTTGAGCCTGCCGTGGCGGTTACAGCCCCAAAACGTCGAGCATGTCATATTCACCTGGCTTTTTGTCCTGTCCCCAAAGCGCTGCCCGCAATGCGCCCTTGGCATAAAGGCTGCGATCCGTCGCGATATGGCGCAGGATGATCCGCTCGCCTGCACCGGCGAAAATCACATCGTGCTCGCCGACAATATCGCCGCCCCGGATTGCTGTGAAGCCAATGTCGCCCTTGGTGCGCGCGCCAGTGATCCCGTCGCGGCCCCGATCAGCGACATCGTCCAATGCCACACCACGCCCCGCAGCCGCAGCCGCGCCCAGCATCAATGCCGTGCCCGACGGGGCGTCAACCTTCTGGTTGTGATGCGCCTCTACCACTTCGATGTCGAAATCCTCGTCCAACGCTTGGGCAACCACTTTCGTGAGTTTGGTCAATAGGTTGATCCCAAGGCTCATGTTCCCGGCCCGCACAATAACGGCATGGCGCGCCGCCGCATTCAATTTGGCCAGGTCATCGTCTGACAATCCAGTGGTTCCGATCACATGCACCGCGCGGGCCTGTGCTGCCAGCGCTGCAAACCCGACGGTTGCGGCGGGGGTGGTGAAATCCAGCACCGCTTGGGCTTTGGCAAAAACCTCAATCGGGTCGTCGGTGACTGCCAGGCCCAAAGCAGCACCGCCGATGGCTTCACCCAGATCGCGCCCGATCCAGTCGTGGCCTGCACGCTCGACCACACCCACCAGCCGGACCTTGTCAGATGCCTGCACCACCCGCACCAGCATCTGCCCCATTCGGCCCGATGCCCCGGTAACGACAATCCCGGGCGTTTCGCTCATCTGCGCTCTCCTGATATCGCGCCCGGTTTAGCGCCAAGATGCGCGATAGGCAAAGCCCTGTTGCAGAGCGCCGCAATCAGGCTTATCTGGGCGCCGATGGTAAAAAAGCTGCAACATTCCGGGGCCGGGCCCTCGCAGCGGCAGTTGCGCGTTGGTGAGTTGATCCGGCGCACCTTGGCGCAAGTGCTGGCCAAGGGCGACATCCATGATCCGGATCTGAACCGCATGTCAATTACCGTCGGCGAGGTTCGCGCGTCACCTGACCTGCGCAGAGCAACGGCATATGTGCTGCCGCTTGGCGGCGAACACCGTGCCGAAGCGCTGGAAGCTTTGAACCGCAACCGCCATGAGCTGCGCCGCGCCGTTGCCAAGGGCGTGGCCTTGAAATTCTCGCCAGAGCTTCGGTTTGTCATCGATGACTCCTTTGACCGGATGGATGATACCCGCAGGTTGTTCTCGCAAGACGATGTGCGGCGCGATCTGAACCAAAACCAAGACTGATGGCGCGGCACAAGAAGGGCCGCGATATTTCCGGCTGGCTGATCGTCGACAAACCAGCCAGTATGACGTCAAGTGCTGTGGTCAACAAGGTCAGATGGGCATTTGACGCGAAAAAGGCCGGGCACGCGGGTACGCTGGACCCGGCCGCAACGGGCGTGCTGGCCGTTGCTTTGGGCGAGGCGACCAAGACCGTGCCTTATATCACCGAAGCGCTGAAAGCCTATCGCTTCACAATCCGCCTGGGCCAGGTCACGGATACCGATGACGCCGACGGCCAAGTGATTGCCATCAGCGGCACGCGCCCCACCGACGACCAGATCAGGGCCGCCCTTGCAGATTTCATCGGCGACGTCATGCAGGTTCCGCCGAAATTCTCTGCCGTCAAAATCGATGGCCAGCGCGCCTACAAGCTGGCCCGTGATGGTGCGGAGGTGCGCATTGCCGCCCGGCCACTTTACGTCGAGAGCCTGACGCTAATTGCGCGCCCAGACGCGGATCACGCCGAACTGGAACTGATTTGCGGCAAGGGCGGCTATGTGCGCGCCATCGCCCGTGATCTGGGTGAGGCACTGGGATGTTTTGGCCACGTGCAAACGCTGCGTCGGGTGTGGTCGGGGCCATTCAAGGCCGAGGATGGCATTTCCATCGAACAGATCGACAACCTGGCTGGATCACCGGCGCTGGATGCCTGTCTGCGTCCCCTTGAAGAAGGCCTTGCCGTATTGCCTGAACTAATCTGCAGCGCCGAAAGTGCTGCACAGCTCAGGAACGGCAATCCGGGCATGGTTCTGACGTCCGACGCCGAATACGGCGACCAGGCCTGGGCCTCGTATGAAGGCAAGGCGGTGGCCGTCGGCATCTATAGGTCCGGCAAGCTGCACCCAAGCCGGGTGTTCAATCTATGACTTCTTCCTTGCCTAAATATCCGCGCCGCAGGCACCGCGAGGCGCGAAGCGCGGCGCAAACTGGTTGCCTGCATCCCGACCCCGCCAAAACCCGGCCATGATCACCCGCAGCCACCAAAAAGGCGACGCCGCAAGTATCGCGATCTATTCTGACTGCGAAAAATACCGCTATGTTCTGACCCGGATCTGGGATGCGGCTGGCCGCAAAGTGGTGTTCATCATGCTGAACCCGTCGACCGCCACTGAGGTGCAAAATGACCCCACTGTGGAGCGCTGCGAGCGGCGCGCGCGCGCCGCTCGCTTTGGCTCTTTTCGGGTGAATAACATTTTCGCCTGGCGCGGCACCGACCCGCGAAATATGCGCGCGGCCGAAGATCCCGTTGGCCCCGATAACGACCGCCTGATCCGCGAAAGCTGCCGATGGGCCGATCAAATAATCTGTGCATGGGGCACGCACGGAGCGCATCTTGATCGCGGTTCAAAAGTATCGGGCGATTTACAGTCAACCGGGCGGCCGCTATTCCATCTTGGGCTGACCAAAGTCGGCCACCCCAAGCACCCGCTTTATATCGCCTATACGAAGCAACCGGAGCTGTGGACCTGATCAGGCGGCCAGCCAGTTGGTGTCGACAAACACGTCTGCAACTGTGGCGTCCGCAACGCCTTTCAGGACTGCAACCAGATGATCGCCAACGAACACGAGTGAATCCTCGCCATTGTCCGATTGCATTACCGTCACCGCCGACTGATCTTCCGCAACGTCTGGACTGAGCGATATTTGCACTATGTCTTCGCCGATCTGAAATCCCTCAATCTTTGCATGAGCCTCTTCAGCGTGCTCATCGCTTGCAACCCAGGCGATGTCTGGTTCAGAATCATCCTCGACCACCGGGTCCAGTATCTCACCCTCTAGCCCGTCAGACGGCGTGGCCACATCATCCTCGACCACTGGGGCCAGAATGTCGTCTGGGTCCGGCTCTGGATCGCCGGTATCAGGCTGATCATCCTCGATGATTGGCTCCAGTATTTCCTCGCCGTCATCGCTCAAACCATCAGACGGATCGCCTCCCAGCAGGTCGACAACCGAAACCTCGAAGTCGTGCGCATCTTCACTGTCGTCCAACAGGTTGCCGACCCCCGCAAGCGCCGGTTCTGAATTAGACGTAGCATCCGGTTCGTTCGCATCGCTCGAAAACATATCTGGCAGCAACGCCAGCGGCAGCAACGCCAGCAACGCCAGCAACAATAGCCCGATACCCATACGATACCTCAATTCCCCAAAAAATAAACCAACGCTTCATAGCACTGAACGGATCAGGAACATCGCGCTAAGTAGCTAAAATTCTTCGCTTAATTTGTTGGAATACAGTGAGTGTCGAAATTCGTGCGCACATCTTGCCAATGCCTGCCGCGTCGCTTGAACAAACAGCGCGCCGTCGCTTCCAAATCAACGCGACATTTCGAAAAAAGCCGATCGATTAATATGCGCCGGAAAATATCTTGTCCCCGGTCCTTGACCTTGGCGCAAAATCCGGAACCATCGCATTCCATGAGCAACGAGCCAAATGACACCCAATCCGTACTTGCAGGCGTGCACAGGGAACTGACCCGCCTGAACGCTCACCGCCTCATCAAGATACACAATTCACTGCCAAAGTTGGTGGCGTTTCAGTTCCTTAAGGGGCTTGCATTCGGGCTGGGCACGGTCGTTGGCGCAACCATCCTTGTGTCGATACTGGCACTGTTTCTGTCCAACATCGACTTTGTCCCGATCATTGGTGACTGGGCGGCGCAAATCGCCGATCAGATGAAAGCGAACCAATAGCAAAAACGCTTTTCTTTCGTTTGGTTATCCCCTATATGCGCGCATCCGCAAGATTTAAGCGGACCAAACCTCCACGGGCTCTGCTGGACGACATCCCGGCTTGTGCCATTCACCCATGATCTCAAAGGAGCCCCCGATGTCGATAACTGCTGAAGAAAAACAACGGCTTATGAAAGAATTCGCCACCAAAGAGGGTGACACCGGGTCGCCGGAAGTCCAGGTGGCGGTGCTGAGTTCGCGGATTGCGACGCTGACCGAGCACTTCAAGATCCACAAAAAAGACAACCATTCCCGGCGGGGTCTTTTGATGATGGTGGCCCAGCGGCGCAAGCTGCTGGACTATGTGAAGGGCAAGGAAGAGAAGCGCTATCAGAACCTGATCAAGCGGCTTGGGCTGCGCCGGTAGCGACGCGAAAAACCGAAATTGGAAGAGGGTCGCCGGGCGGCCGCTTTTTTGTTTTCGTTAACGCTTTGGTCAGGTTTGGGCGGAGTCTTTAAACTCTTTAATGAGTTTTGAGGGGGGTCTTTAAACTCCTTAAACAGGCGAAACCCGTGTCAGCGGGTGGTCAGCGGGAAGTTTTTCCGGGTGGGCGTCGCTGTGCCGTCTTACATATGAAAATATCGGGCAAATTTTCATGGGATGCGCGAGCGGAAACGCAAGCCGGAATTTTTTGTTGAGCGCGGTGGGGTGAAACCCCGCCCTACGGATTAACGTTTTACAAAATTTTACGTGGCGCTGAGGGCAGTGCCCGGATCGTGAATTGAGCTAGTCGAGCCGCGTCATGTGAAAATTTGCCTTCGCCACGAACGGGGCGGTTTGGGCACAGACCGTATTGACCCATTACAAACGCAAAGCGGTCGTCGAAAGTTAGTGGTCAACATTTATGCCTGAGCGCAAGCATCAGATGACAGCTTCGAACCGACCACCAGCCGAGATCCATTTCCGCCAGTGGCGACCCGGCCAAAGCAACGCCTGGGTGGACGCGGCGCCGCTTACTCTTGCGGCAGCAGTGCGTCTCATCTATCCTTGGCGTTTATGAGCCAAATCGACATCGACCAAGCCATCGCCGCCCATTACCGTCGCGGCGAATTGACAGCACGTATTCTAAAGGCGCTTGATGCAGACGCGGACGACGCACGCCCACCCACGCTTGCTGCTCTTGCACAAGTCGACCAACTGCACCACGGCGGGCTAGGTCTCACCGAACGAATGGTCGACGTCGCCGGGATTGCGCGCGGCATGCATGTGCTGGATGCGGGTAGTGGCATTGGTGGCGCCGCGCGTCACCTCGTTGCCGTTTGTGGCTGTACGGTCGAGGCATTCGACCTGACGCCCGAATTCGTTCGCACCGGCGCTGAGCTCGACGCGCTGGTCGGATTATCCGACAGCATCATTCATCGCGTGGCCTCGGTTACCGACCTCCCCTACGATGACGGTAGCTTCGATGTGGTCTGGAGCCAGAACGTGACCATGAATATTGCCGATAAATCGGCCATGTTCACTGAGGCACTGCGGGTTTTGCGCCCGGGCGGCGCATTCGTGTTTACCCATCTTGCCGAGGGCAACGGCGAGGCGCTGGATTATCCGTTGCCGTGGGCGCGTGGGCCGGGCACCAACTTTCTTGGGAATCCAGGCAAGATCATTTACGGGCTTGCCGAGGCCGGTTTTGAAAACGCCACCGATCACGCCCCTGCCACGCCTCCATCCCCGCCGCCCGCTGGCGAAGGGCCCGACGATGCGGTGGTCATGGGCGAAGAAGACATGCCGCTGCGTCGCAGTAACGCTATGGGTGCAGTAGCCGACGGCCGTCTTGTTCCGATGATGGTAGTCGCGCAACGCCCCACCTAGCGGACAGGGGCCGCGGTTGGACAACCGCCCAAAGGCAGCTTTGTCCGCGCTCACCGGGCGTTGGGGGCATCTAGACAGTCACTTTTAGCGGTTGGATAGTTTCGCGTTTGAGATGTGACCGAATTTTGAACCGGAAACGACCGTTTTTTGAGCCCGGTGCCCCCAAGCTTGCGCACCTTACGGGTGAGGAATTGAGACATCACCAGTGTCGGTATTGAGCCCCTTCGCGGACCTTGGGCACCAACGCGCAAGCCGGGCGGTGCCTGCCCGTGGGTGGGCGCTGAAACGGTTGAGCGGCGCGGTTTTATGGGGCCACGGGCATCTTCCCTCAAATCTCAGCGCATCGATGGCAAAAGCGCCTACCCGCCGGAACGGGCAGGCGCTGCCCGGCGCCTTCGGCGTGATTCCGGGCATTCTGTGCTTTGCAACCAATGTCCGTTTGTCCGCTTATCAGCCAAACAAATTTGTTCCTTCCACTCCCCCCTTCCCTTCCCCCGCCATTTCCGCTACAGCCCGCCAATCTGAGTGATGGTGCTCTGATCCCGGCATCCATGAACGATAAACAAAGGGGTCGGCGGCAATGGGGCCGCTATGAAACAGGAGACACGGGATACGCCCGTGAGGGCTCCGCAAAGGAAACGATACATGTTTAACGAAACCAAAAAATCCATTGAGTGGGGCGAAGAAACGCTGACGCTCGAAACCGGCAAGGTTGCGCGCCAGGCTGATGGCTCGGTGATCGCCACTTTGGGCGAAACCACCGTGATGGCCAACGTGACTTATGCACGTGAGCAAAAACCGGGGCAGGATTTCTTCCCGCTGACGGTTCATTACAACGAAAAATACTATGCCGCCGGTAAAGTGCCGGGCGGTTTCTTCAAGCGCGAGGCGCGCCCGACCGAGAAGGAAACCCTGACCAGCCGTCTGATCGACCGGCCGATCCGGCCGCTGTTTGTGCCGGGGTTCAAGAACGAGGTTCTGGTGATCTGCACGGTGCTGAGCCACGATCTGGTCAATGACCCGGACATGGTGGCGATGATCGCGGCGAGCGCTGCGCTGACGATTTCGGGGGCGCCGTTCATGGGGCCGATTGCCGGATGCCGCGTTGGGTTTGAGGATGGCACCTATATCCTGAACCCTGAAGTCGAGGACATGCACGATCTGCGCAACAAGCCGGAGCAGCGGCTGGACCTGGTGGTTGCCGGGACCAAGGACGCGGTGATGATGGTTGAAAGCGAGGCCTATGAGCTGAGCGAGAACGAAATGCTGGGGGCGGTGACGTTTGCGCACGCGCAGATTCAGCCGGTGATCGATCTGATTATCGCGCTGGGCGAGGATGCGGCGAAAGAGCCGTTTGATTATCCGGCGCCGGATTATTCGGACCTGTCTGCGGCGGTGGCCAAGGCCGGTGACAAGGACATGCGGGCGGCTTTTGCGATCACCGACAAGCAGGAACGCACGGCGGCTGTGGCGGCGGCGCGTGAGGTGATCAAGGCGGCGCTGACCGAAGAACAACTGGAAGATGGCAACCTTGATTCGGCAATGAAAAGGCTGGAAGCAGGCATATTGCGCGGTGACGTGGTGAAATCCGGCAAGCGGATCGACGGTCGAAATACCACAACCGTTCGCCCGATTGTCGCTGAAACCGGCCTGTTGCCACGGACCCACGGCTCTGCCCTGTTCACCCGTGGTGAAACCCAGGGGCTGGTGGTGACCACGCTTGGCACCGGCGACGACGAACAGATGATCGATGCGCTGCACGGCATGTTCAAGTCGAACTTCATGCTGCATTACAACTTCCCGCCCTATTCGGTTGGTGAAGTGGGGCGCTTTGGTTTCACCGGACGTCGCGAGATCGGCCACGGCAAACTGGCGTGGCGCGCGCTGCAGGCAGTTTTGCCTGCTGCTACCGATTTTCCTTACACCATTCGCGTGGTGTCCGAAATCACCGAAAGCAACGGCTCGTCGTCGATGGCGTCGGTTTGCGGTGGCTCTTTGTCGATGATGGACGCCGGCGTGCCGCTGAAAGCAGCAGTTGCCGGTGTGGCAATGGGCCTGATCCTGGAAGATGACGGGTCTTATGCAATCCTGACCGACATCTTGGGGGACGAAGACCACCTGGGCGACATGGACTTCAAGGTCGCTGGCACCGCGAACGGTATCACTTCGCTGCAGATGGATATCAAGGTCGCCGGCATCACGCCCGCGATCATGGAGCAGGCTTTGGCGCAGGCCAAAGATGCGCGTCTGCATATCTTGGGCGAGATGAACAAGGCGCTGTCGGAAACGGCTGAGTTTTCGGTCCACGCACCGCGCATCGAAACCATGCAGGTTCCGACCGACAAGATCCGCGAAGTGATCGGCTCGGGCGGCAAGGTGATCCGCGAAATTGTGGAAGTGTCCGGCGCCAAGGTCGACATCAACGACGACGGCATCATCAAGATTGCCTCGCCGAACGCCGATTCGATCAAAAAGGCCCACGACATGATCCACGCGATTGTGGCCGAGCCCGAGCAGGGCGTCATCTACAAGGGCAAGGTCGTGAAAATCGTCGATTTCGGCGCTTTTGTGAACTTCTTTGGTAAACGCGACGGGTTGGTGCATGTCAGCCAGATCGAGAACCGGCGGCTGAACCACCCTTCTGACGTTCTGCGCGAAGGCCAGGAGGTTTGGGTTAAGCTGCTTGGGTTTGACGATCGCGGCAAGGTGCGGCTGGCGATGAAGATGGTGGATCAGGCGACGGGGCAGGGGGTTGCCAAAGAAAACGCATCATAACGCGCCTCAATAGTACCTGAGTACGAATTCAGATCATCGGGACGAGCGTCAGGCGCTCGTCCTTTTCAATTTGGGCGGCAACCCAATCTGCTTCAAATGAGAAATCGTGTGGCTCTGTCTCTTTATTCTGGTCGCCGGATAGTGAAAGCGACGCAAAGAAATCAAATCCGAAAATCGATATTTGCCTTGCGGCGCTATTCAACACTAATTCAATCAACATCGCGCCAGTTGATGCGCGCGCGCCGAGAATCCCCGCCATCATCTGCCTGCGTTCGGCTGGGTATAGATACAGCTTGCCAGAGGTGGCCAATGCATAGGGCATCCTTTTGAGCTTTCGGCCGATCCAAAGGCAAACATCGATGGAGTCATGCACCGGGCGAATACTGATCGCCAGCCAATTTAGTCGCGAGCCTGCCGCTGCTGTTCCCAGGCTGGGCGCATGATTCATCCGAATGACCAGATGTGAATCCCGGACCAATACTGGACCACAGAAACGGTCGAATAATCTGACTGTCGCGGAGTAAAACTCCGCCATTCTGACGCCTGAGGCAAACGAGCTGAGGGCGGGGAGATGTATTCTGTGGAATTGTACAGCCGGGTTCGGCGTGCGTGTCATGTCGGTGGGATGAGTGAGCGGGCGGCGGCCGGTCATTTCGGGATAGACCGCAAGACTGTGTCAAAAATTCTGAAGCATGCGGTGCCACCGGGGTATCGCAGGAATGGGCCACCAGCCCGTCCAAAGCTTGACCCGTTCATTCCGCTCATCAACCAGATATTGGAAGAGGATAAGTCGCGGCTCAAGAAGCAGCGGCATACGTCGAAGCGGATATATGAGCGTCTGCGTGATGAACATGGCTTCACCGGCGGGATCACGATTGTGACCGACTATGTGCGCGAGAAGAAGCGCCGGACTCGGGAAGTGTTCGTGCCGCTGTCGCACGCGCCAGGCCACGCCCAGGTTGATTTTGGTGAGGCGCTTGGCGAGATTGGCGGGGTCGTGCGCAAGCTGCACTACTTTGCAATGGCGCTGCCGCACTCGGACGCGTTCTTCATCAAGGCCTATCCGGCGGAGACAACCGAGGCCTTTTGCGATGGCCATGTAGCTGGCTTTGCGTTCTTCGGCGGCGTGCCGCTGTCAGGGCTCTACGACAACACCACGATCGCGGTGGCGCGGATCCTCGGGGACGGAACCCGGCAACGCACCAGAACCTTTGCTGAGTTGCAGTCGCATTACCTGTTCGAAGACAGGTTCGGCCGTCCTGGCAAGGGCAACGACAAGGGTAATGTCGAAGGCACAATCGGTTATGACCGGCGGAACTTCCTGGTGCCGATGCCGCGCTTCGACAGTTTCGATGACCTGAACGTCCGGCTGGAGGAGCAATGCCTCAAACGTCAGGATGAGGTTCTGCGGGGTCATTCCGAGACTATCGGCGAGCGGCTGATGCGCGACCTCGACGGCCTGATGGCGCTGCCGCCTGTACCCTACGATGCCTGCGAGAAAGTCAGCTCGCGGGCGACGTCGATCTCGATGGTCCGCTATCGCAACAACGATTACTCGGTGCCGGTCGCCTGCGCTCATCACGAGGTTCAGGTCCGCGGCTATGTCCACGCGGTCGTCATCGGCTGCGGCGCCGAGGTGATCGCCCGTCACCAACGGTCCTATGAGAAGGCTGATATGGTCTTCGATCCGATGCACTTCCTACCGCTGCTGGAACAGAAGGTTGGCGCGCTGGACCAGGCGGCACCGCTGCAGGGCTGGGACCTGCCAGGGGAGTTTGCCACCCTGCACCGGCTGCTGGAAGCGCGCATGGGCAAGAAGGGCAAGCGCGAATACGTCCAGGTTCTGCGGCTGCTTGAGAGCTTCGGGATGGCGCACGTCCACGGGGCTATCAAACAGTCGCTGGAACTGGGCGCGATCGGCTACGATGCAGTCAAGCATCTGGTGCTTTGCCGGATCGAGAGGCGCCCGCCACGGCTCGATCTCGATATCTACCCCTACCTGCCCAAAGCACTGGTCGAGACCACCAAGCCCGCGAGCTATATGAGCCTGATGACGCAGGTGCCGGCATGACCGATACACCGCAGGTTCTGCTGCAGCATCACCTAAAAAAACTGCGCTTGCCGACATTCCTGGGCGAATATTCCAAACTTGCGCAACAATGCGCTGCTGAGAAGAAGGATCACGTCCAGTATTTACTGCGGCTCTGCGAACTTGAACTGATAGAGCGGGAACGCCGGATGATCGAGCGGCGCATCAAGGCCGCGAAGTTTCCAGCCACCAAGAGCCTGGACAGCTTCGATTTCAAGGCGATCCCGTCACTCAACAAGCCGTTCGTGCTGGAGCTGGCGCGCTGTGAATACATCGACAAATACCAGAACATCATTGCCCTGGGGCCAAGTGGCACCGGTAAAACCCATGTCGCACTGGGGTTGGGATTGGCCGCCTGCCAGAAGGGCCTCAAGGTCCGCTTCATAACCGCCGCATCACTGGTTCACGAATTGATCGAAGCTGTCGATGAACGCCGCCTGCAGAGGTTCCAAAAACAACTCACCAGCCAGAACCTTCTGATCATTGACGAGCTGGGCTTTGTCCCCTTGAGCAAAACCGGCGCTGAGCTGCTCTTCGAAGTCATCTCCCAATGCTATGAACGCGGCTCCATAATCATCACCTCAAATCTGCCGTTCGACGAATGGACCGAAATATTCGGATCCGAGCGCCTCACCGGTGCGCTCCTGGATCGCCTCACCCACCACGTCCATATACTGGAGATGAACGGCGACAGCTTTCGGCTAAAACAGAGCCGAAACGCCAGAGCCTGAACCCGGTCTGAACTTGATGGATGTTGGCCTTTGGCCAACATGCGCCTTGTCACGCGTTAGCTTTATGGGGAGCACACCCAACAAGGCGCGGCACCTCAACTGGCCCACTTTTACTCCGGCGAATGGCCCCTTTTTACGCCGGGATTGACACCAGATCGTGGCGTCGATTTTTTGCCCCAGTTGTGTCTGCAACAGAGCCCGCGCATTGCCCACCAATGCCACGCTTTGCCCTTTTAGATGTTTGTTTGTCCGTCGTCATATAAAATGGGACATCAGAGCGGTTTGAGTATTGGAGGCTCTGGTTCGTTTGCGTGATTGATTATGCCGCCTGTTTCTGATGTTGCAAGCGGCGGTTTTGGATTGTCAGTTTCTTGATCTTGTCCCTTTCTCTGATGATGGCTTTGTCGCGCCTAAAATAGACGTCGGCCGGTGTGACGTTGTTCAGGCTCTCGTGGTAGCGCTCGTTGTTGTAGTATTCGACGAAGGCCCCGATCTGATGTTCGAGATCGCCAGGCAGATAGTAGTTTTCGAGGAGAACCCGGTTCTTCATGGTTTGATGCCAGCGCTCGTTGTGCGGGCTTACGCGGCCCCACTGGGGCCACGGTCCCTTCAACTGCCCTGGGTCTGCGGATGGAACGGCGCACCCCGAACGTGGTCCATCTTGTGATCTTCCAGCCATTCGGCCAAATCACCGGAGATGTAACAGGACCCGTTATCGCTCAGCAGGCGTGGCCTGTGCCGCACAACCGCCTGATCACAACCTGACGCCGCCAGGGCCAGTTCGATCGTGGCAGTCACGTCTTCGGCCCGCATGTTGGTGCAGAGTTTCCAGGCGATGATATAGCGGCTGTAATCGTCCAGGATTGTGCTGAGATAATACCAGCCCCAACCATGATCTTGAAGTAGGTGAAGTCGGTCTGCCACATTTCGTTAATAGCGGTGGTTTTGTCCGTGAACTCGTCGGCAGCCTTGATCACCACGTACTCCGGCGCGGTGATCAGATCAGCTTCCTTCAGAAAGCGGTAAGCCGATGATTCAGAGATAAAATACCGCTTCTCGTCGGTATATTTGACCGCCAGCTCGCGGGTCGTCAGGGCCTCATGTTCCAGCGCGAACTCGATCAGATCATCCCGCCTGGCCTGCGGAATGCGGTTCCAGACAGACTTTGGGCAGGGTGAGCGATCCGCCAGGGCATCAAAGCCGCCTTCGGCGTAGCGGTCATACCATCGGTAGAATGTGGTGCGCGGAATGCCCAGCATATCGAGGGTCTGCTTCGCGGGCAGATGGGAGCCCTCAACGGTGCGGATGATCTCCAGCTTCTCAGATGCGGGGCACCTCATTCGTTGAGCTCCCCAGCCCCGGTCATGCTTTTTTTCGAGGTAAGGAGGACCAGGAATTGATCCGGGGGATCAATTACCCGACGAACGGTTTTCCAGGGTCAGATCGGCGACGCATTCTTTCAAAGCCATCGCCTCGGATCGCAACTCCTTCACCTCAGGCGACGTCGCCTGACGTGCCGTATCGCCAGACAGACGGCGTTTGCCCGCCTCCAGAAATTCCTTCGACCAACTGTAATACAGGCTCTCTGAGATGCCTTCACGACGGCACAACGCCGAGATGCCTTCCTCGCCGCGAAGACCCGCCAAAACAATGCGGATCTTCTCCTCAGCCGAATAGGTTTGCCGGGTCTTGCGGCGAATGGTTTTGACCAGCCTGTCAGCCGAGGCTTTGCTGGTTCCGGATTTCTTGTTCATCTTCACTCCTTGACGGTTGCGATGAACCAGAAATCCTCCTGATGCTAAACCTAAAATCTGTCCCACAGGCGTTGACGTCAGACAACCGCTTCCTCAAGGAGGTCTTCCTGCCACAACACAACGCCCGCTTCGCGACCCCGGCCGAGGACCGGGGCACCGCCTTCGTCCCCTTCACCGGCGCGCTCGACGACATCCTGTGCATCTACGAGGAACGCACCGTCTCAAACGACAACACGGTGCGCTACAAGCGCCTGGCACTTCAGATCCCCGCCGGCCGCCACCGCCGCCATTACGTCAAGGCCAGGGTCCGCGTCCACGAATACCCCGACGGCACAATGGCCGTCTTCCATGGACCGCGATGTCTGGCGCGATACCACGCCGATGGCCAACCGATCGACAGCCAAACCCGCGAGGCCGCGTGACCCGCTTCGACGCGACCGACCGGCGCCCTGTGGACAAGTGGACAGCCGCTCCGCGACCGACCACTTCCCCACAGGGCCAGAAACCGCAACAGAAGCGGTCAACTCATATGGTACATAAACCGGTCAACTCAGAATGTTCTCGACACAACCAACAACTCGTGGTCGCGATGGATGATCGCAAGCGGGTCAGTTGGCGGTGCGTACCTGTCCATGAACCGCGCCTAGCACGGGTGGCGACGGTCACCAATGTTCTGCCAGCCTCTATGCACCGTCAATGTCGTAGTAGTCACCCGTGTCGCCCAAAAAAATGTGGCAGGTCGTCGGGTTTCCGAGCCGAGTGGCGAGAGCTGGGTAATCCATCACACCCGTTCAATAGCAATCGCCGTGCCTTCACCGCCGCCAATACATATTGCCGCGACACCGCGCTCAAGTTCGCGATGTTCCAACGCATTCAGCAAAGTCACCATGATGCGCGCGCCCGAGGCCCCGATTGGGTGGCCAAGCGCGCAGGCGCCGCCGTTCACGTTGACGTTGTCGCGCGGCAGGTCCATTTCGTGCATGAATGCCATCGGCACGACCGCGAACGCCTCGTTGACTTCCCACAGGTCCACATCATCGTTTGACCATCCGATGCCTTGCAGCAGCTTCTGTGCCGCAGGCACCGGCGCGGTGGTGAACCAGCCTGGTGCCTGAGCGTGGCTGGCGTGTCCGACAATCCGCGCACGCGCCTTTAGTCCGGAATCCGCCGCGCTCAACACCAGAGCGGCCGCACCGTCGGATATCGACGACGAATTGGCCGCGGTCACGGTGCCGTCTTTTCGAAACGCCGGTTTAAGATGCGGGATCTTTTCGGGTCGCGCGTTGCCGGGTTGCTCGTCCTCTTTCACCACCGCCTCGCCTTTGCGCAAGGTCACCGTCACCGGCGTGATTTCAGCCGCAAAGCCGCCGGATTTCTGTGCCGCCAGCGCGCGTTCCAGCGATCCTAGTGCGTAATTGTCCTGGGCTTCGCGAGTGAACTGAAATGCTTGAGCGCAATCTTCGGCGAATGTTCCCATCAGGCGGCCTTGGTCATAGGCATCTTCCAGCCCGTCCAGGAACATGCTGTCCATGACCTGGCCGTGCCCGATCCGTGCACCGGCGCGCAATTTAGGCAGCAGGTAGGGCGCGTTGGTCATGCTTTCCATGCCGCCAACCACCATGACCGCTGTTTGGCCGAGCGCGAGCCTGTCAAATCCCATCATCGCTGCCTTCATGCCGGAGCCGCACATCTTGTTCAGCGTGGTGGCAGGGACATCTGCGCCAAGCCCGGCTGCAAACCCTGCCTGGCGCGCTGGCGCCTGGCCCTGACCGGCGGGCAAAACGCACCCCATCAAAAGCTCGTCAACCTGCGCGGGTTCAAAGGCGGCATCTTTGATCGCCCCGGCAATCGCCGCCCCGCCCAGGGTTGGCGCGGTTAAATTCGCGAATACCCCTTGAAAACCACCCATAGGCGTGCGTGCAGCGCCTGAGATAAAGACGTCGTTCATGGTTCAGCTCCGCAACTTCGAACATCCAACGCATACCGAATGGTAACTATTGCCGTCTAGCCTTGGCTCGCAATTCAATGGAGAGAATTTGGCGATGGACCTTCGATCAGACCAATTTTCAGATCGGCTGTTGGTAACGGTTCTGGGTAAAAGGATCGACGCGGCAAGCGCAATTCAGTTCAAAGACCAAATGCGCGCGCTGACTGCGGATGCACCCAACCGGATTATCCTGGACCTCGAACAGGTGGATTTTGTTGATAGCAGCGGCCTTGGCGCCATCGTTGCAGCGATGAAACAGCTCGCGCCCAACCAAACAATGGAACTTGCCGCGCTATCACCGATGGTGGGCAAAGTCTTTCGTTTAACGCGGATGGACACGGTGTTCACAATTCATGAAACCACCGCCGCTGCGGCCAAGGGTGCCAGTCAGGCCGGGTAAGCAATCTTGGTGTCGGTGACCATGAAACGCGACATTTCATCAAGTCATACTTCAGACATTCTTCTTCTGAGGTTCAACAGCGATCCCATGTCCGTTCGTAATGCCGTTCACGCTGTCAAACTGACCATGAGCCGCCTGATCGCCTCGGCCGACGAAGTTTCATCGATCGAAATTGTTCTGACCGAGGTGATCAACAATATTGTCGAACACGCCTATCGGCACAATCGTGGCCGACCCATTGATCTGCGGGTGTCCCGTCACCAGTTCGGAGTCCAATTCGATTTTGTGGACCAGGGCTTGGCGATGCCAAACAGCGAAATCCCAGTCGGCGTGCCGCAATATATTGACTGCGCAGTGGCAGACCTGCCGGAAGGTGGCTTTGGTTTGCCGCTCATTCGCAAACTTGCAAAGGGAATTGAGTACGCGCGAGTCGGCGACGAAAATCATCTGCGATTCTACTTTTCTGTCAGAGATTCGGCAGAAACGGACTGAAATCGATTATTTCTTTGATGGCATCAAAAAAGCCGCACATGACAACAATTTATTTATTAACAACATGTTAACTCGGGCCATTAACGGCTCGGTTATTTGCATTGCCGTGAAAATGCCCCAAATGGTCCACAGTCGGGACAGAAAGCGCGGCGAAAAAGGCCGGGTAGCTGCATATAGCTTCCCTCGGCGTTGCGTTTAACAGCCCCCACCCAGTGCGCAACGTCGAGGCTCTTCTTTTCCCAAATCCAGTTGGAATTCGCGATAGTCGGACCTAGGCTTTCACTTGTCCTTGGGAGACCGCCGAATGCGTGATTTTCAATTGCCAGGCCGCTCGGCTGTGTTTGCCAGCAATGTCATGTGCGCCACTTCGCATCCGTTAGCCGCCCAAACTGCCGTCAAAATATTGCAAGATGGCGGCAACGCGGTCGATGCTGCCATTGCGGCTGCCGTGCTGCTTGGCATTTGCCAGCCGCAATCGACCGGGATCGGCGGCGATTGTTTTGTGTTGCTCAAGCCAGCAGGCGAAGATCGGATTGTGGCGCTGAACGGCTCGGGCCGGTCCCCGGCAGGCCTGCAGGCCGATGCCATGCGCGCCCGCGGATTGACGTCGGTCCCGGATCGGGGCGTTGAATCGGTAACCGTGCCGGGCGCGGTCGACGCCATGTGCCGCCTGTCGGACGATTGGGGAAGGATCGGTTTGGCCGCCAGCCTTGCACCGGCGATCCACTATGCCGACGCTGGCGTTCCGGTGGCGCCGCGCACCGCTCACGACTGGACTTTGGCCCACGACCGGTTGCAGGGCGATGCGCGAAAATTCTTCCTGAACAAGGGTTCCGTGCCATCAGTGGGCGATGTTTTCCGGCATCCGGAAATGGCCGACGTTTTGCGCCGGATTGCGCAACATGGCCGGGCCGGGTTTTATGAAGGCGAGGTAGCCCAGGACATGGTGCGATCGCTGAATGCGTATGGCGGCAGTCACACATTGCAGGATTTCGACAACACCACTTGTGACTATTGCGAGCCAATCTCTGCCAATTATCAAGGCACCGAACTGGTGGAGCATCCGCCCAATGGTCAGGGCGCAACAGCGATCTTGCTGGCCAACATCCTTGGGCATTTCGACCTGACGGGTATGGATCCGTTCGGCTCGGCGCGAATACATCTGGAATCCGAGGCGACCAAGCTCGCCTACGACGCCCGCGACCGGTTCATCGCAGATCCGCAACACAGCGCACGCCTGGACCACATGCTTGCGCCCAAAACAGCGGCATCACTGGCCGACTTGATTGATCCACAACGGGTGATGGCTGACCCGCGCGCCAGCAGCGAAAATACTCATAGAGAGACCGTCTATCTGACAGTCGTCGACAAAGACCGGATGGCCGTTTCGATGATCTATTCGCTTTTTCACGGGTTTGGCACTGGTCTTGCGTCTTCGATTTTTGGAATATTGTTCCACAACCGCGGCTGCGGTTTCACGCTTGAAGCCGGACATCCAAACGAGGCCACAGGCGGCAAGCGCCCGATGCACACCATCATCCCCGGAATGCTCAAACAGGACGACCGCGTAACAACGGCATTCGGGGTCATGGGCGGCAGTTATCAGGCCACCGGCCATGTCCGGTTCCTGAGCAATCTTGTCGATTTCGGCATGGATCCGCAAAGTGCCATTGACGGCCCGCGAAGCTTTGCTGACACAGGCCATCTTATACTGGAGCGCGGGCACCGGAATTCGGTAATGCAAGAGCTGGACGATCTCGGTCACATGGTGATGGTGCCCGACGCACCGCTGGGCGGAGCTCAGGCAGTTTTGATCGACCACACGAACGGCACGCTGCAAGGCGCGTCGGACCCGCGCAAGGACGGCGCAGCCATTGGGTATTGAAGGTATGCCGGCGCGCTGAAACCTAGTTCAGCTGAAACTGCATCGGATAAAGACCGTCCTCGAAATCGCCGAAAAGATCGGGCAGGTCCGGGTGGTCAACGGGTTCGCCGGAATAGTCTGCCACCAGGTTTTGTTCAGACACATAGGCGACGTAAAAACTTTTGTCGTTTTCGGCCAGCAGATGATAAAACGGCTGGTCCTTGGGCGGACGGCTTTCCTCGGGAATCGCGGCATACCAATCGTCGGTGTTTGAAAACATCGCATCGACATCAAAAACCACACCGCGAAAAGGGTGCTTTCGATGCCGGACAACCTGTCCAATATGATATTTTGCACGCGTTTTGAGCACTACATTGCAACCCCCGTATACTATTATTAGACCGTCGCGCAGCCTTTTGTCTATGCGATTTGGCGATTTTTAAGGAAACAGACTGTGAACCAAATTTCCACAGTGCTCCAAATTGTGACACCTGTGTTCTTTTTGGCGGCCATCGGATTTGCCTGGGTAAAGCTGGGATTCGAATAACCGGATAGAGTTTGTTACCCAGCTTGCGATGAACCTGTCGGTCCCCTGCCTGATCTTTACTGCGTTAATGCAAACGGAGATTGATCCGCAATCTCTGTCGATTGTGTCGCTGGCGGCTGTGCTCGCATACGGGCTGGTGACGATTGTTGCTTATTTGGTGGTAAAATTGGCTGGTTTTGATACCCGCACCTATTTGGCGCCTTTGATTTTTGGAAATACCGGGAATCTTGGCCTGCCGATTGCGTTCTTTGCCTTTGGACAGGACGGTCTGGGCTACGCGGTCGTGATATTTGCAATTATGGCGGTGTATTCGTTTACTTTCGGTGTCTGGCTGGTATCCGGCGGTGGTTCACCGGCAAAACTACTGAAAGAACCAATCGTTGCGGCGGCACTGCTAGGGGCGCTGTTTCTGTGGCAAGGCTGGGAAACGCCGGAATTCCTCACAAATACGCTGGACCTTATCGGGCAAATGGCAATTCCGCTGATGCTTTTGACATTGGGTGTGGCGCTTGCGCGGCTTTCTTTGGGGCGTCTTTGGCTGCCGGTGCTGTTGTCTGTCGGCAAGTTCGCATTTTGCGTGGCAATCGCCTTGGGCGTTGGCAGGTGGTTTTCGTTGCCTCCAATCGCGTTTGGCGTGCTGGTCGTGCAGATTGCCACGCCGGTTGCGGTTACAAGTTATCTTTTGTCGGAAAAATATCGCGCCGATGCAGACGCCGTCGCCGGGCTGGTCGTAGTTTCGACCCTGTTGGCTGTGGTCACTTTACCGCTCACTCTGGCATTTGTGATCTGATCACGCCTCATTTGCCATTCACCCCACCCGGACAATCCGCTATTCTTAAAGAAAAACATAAGCGAGGGGCAGATGAGCAGTTATCTTCGCGCGACAGCTTTGATGGTTTTGGTGGCCGCCTGCGGCAGTGGCAATTATGCGGCGCCGCGCAATTTGGATGATTCGTGCAGCATTTTCGATCAGCGCCCGGCCTATCTGAAAGCGATGAAAAGGACCGAGCGCAAGTGGGGCATACCGGTGCCTGTCCAGATGGCGACGATTTATCAGGAGAGCAAATTCGTCGGCAACGCGCGCACGCCATACCGGTATGTGCTTGGCGTTATTCCAATGGGTCGGCGAAGCTCGGCCTATGGCTACAGTCAGGCGCTCGACGCCACCTGGACCGAATACCGCCGCGACACCGGAAACCGTGGCGGCAGACGCGACGATATAAAGGACGCAACTGATTTCATTGGTTGGTATATGGCAGAGTCCAGCGAAGAGCTGGGAATATCCACGTCTGACGCCGGCAGCCAGTATCTTGCTTATCACGAAGGCAGAACCGGATTTGCCCGCGGCGACCATAGATCAAAGTCCTGGCTAAGGCGGATCGCACGCGAAGTTGATGCGCGATCGCACCTTTATCAGGAGCAGCTGCTGACCTGCGGGTAGGGCGGAGACTGACCGGTCGGGGTGGTCAGCGTAGACCGAAAATTATGGGAAACAGGTCGTTCGCGGTTCAATTTTAATACACAATCTACACGCGAAGAAATCCAACAGCATGATGTCTCTTTGGGGCGACCCCATTGTCCGGTGTGCGGGTCGAAGCGGACCTTTGATTGTACAAGATTCATGTTAGATTTGCAGGCAAAGATGGGGGCTACCAACGTGGAAGTTTTCGAACAACGTAAGGCTTGCAGGCTTCGTTGATTATTTCCGCGTCACCCGCGACCAACATTGGTTGGAGCGCCGCCAGCTCGTTATCCGTCAAGCTTTCCAGGAGCAAATGGGCGCCGCCAAAAATATGACGACGCATTTCTTCTTCCTTTGCTTTGGGGTTTGATGGCATGCTCCAACGTAACATCGATTACATAGTTTGTCACATATGATTGCTTGAGCCGAGTGACTTAAGTTGATCACACGGCGTCGGCTCTGGGCTCAATGCCGCCATTTACGTTCTACGAGCAACTCCCGCAAAAGTATTGCGTAGCTAAAGGCGACGCCTCAATTACAGTCGGCCTGATCAGAAGCCGCGCGCGGCGATTTCGTCGTCGATGTCAAACAAGTTGCGGCGGAATTTTCCGCCCAGAACCAGTTTGCCCAGAATCATCGTGGTGCGCTGACCAGAGTTGTCGGTAATAATCCACTGGCGCAGTTCGACCGGATTGCCGGTAAAGACCAACTGAATGGTGCCATATTCCGGGTGTTTGGGGTCTTGCGCAATAACCGTCGTTGTCGGCCCGTCCGACACATGCCCGACCACCATTTTTTCGCCGCTCAAATTCACCGTTCTTGCCAATATCAGAAACAGCGGAGTCTTTTTCAGCGGAAAGCGCTCTGGCGGCTGGTTCGATTTGGAATCAAACACCGCAACCCGGTTCTTTTCGGCCAATACCAGGATCTCGTCCGGCGGATTGTAGTCGAACCGGATGCGCCCCGGACGGCTGATGAAAATTTCCCCTGTCGAGATCGAGCCGTCATCATTGATCTGTGTGAACTCTGCCTGCGCGGTCTTCATGTTGTTCAGGTAGGCCGAGATTTCCGGCAAGGACAGCTTTTCAGCGGCCACCGGGGCGGCGAAGGCCAATGGTGCAAGCGCAGCAATGATCAGGCGAACATAATTCATACCGGCAATCTAACGCTTCACGCGACGGCGCGCACCCGAACATTGTTCACAAAGCAGGGAACCGCCTGTCAGTGCTGCTCTGGTATCAGAATTTCGCGCTTGCCAACATGGTTTGCCGCCGAAACCAAGCCCCGATCTTCCATTTGCTCCACCAGGCGGGCGGCCTTGTTGTATCCAATGGCCAGCCTGCGCTGGATGTAGGAGGTTGAACATTTGCGATCCCTGATCACGATCCCGACCGCCTGATCATAAAGCGCATCCTCGCCCTCGGTGTTACCGCCCAGGCCAAGCAAAAGATCAATGTCGTTCTCTTGATCCTCTGTCGGTCCGTCCAGCACCCCGCCGACATACTCTGGCGGACCGAATGCCTTGAGATGGTTCACAATCTCTTCGACTTCCTCGTCGCTGACAAACGGGCCATGCACGCGGATTATCTTGGCGCCACCGGCCATGTACAGCATATCGCCCATACCCAAAAGCTGCTCTGCCCCCTGCTCGCTCAGAATCGTGCGGCTGTCGATCTTGGAGGTCACCTGAAATGAAATTCGGGTCGGGAAGTTGGCCTTTATGGTACCGGTGATCACGTCAACAGAGGGGCGCTGCGTGGCCATGATCAGATGAATACCCGATGCACGCGCCATTTGTGCAAGGCGCTGGATGCAGGCCTCGATCTCTTTGCCCGCGACCATCATCAGATCGGCCATCTCGTCAACGACGACTACAATATATGGGAATTTTTTGGGCTGGAAATTTTCGGTTTCAAAAATCGGATCGCCGGTAGTTTCGTCAAACCCGGTCTGCACCGTGCGGCTGAATTGCTCGCCTTTGGCCAGCGCATCACGCACCCGGCCATTGAAACCTTCGATATTTCGCACGCCCATCTTGGACATCTTGCGATAGCGTTCCTCCATTTCACCAACCACCCATTTCAGCGCCACGACCGCCTTTTTCGGATCCGTGACAACCGGGCTGAGAAGGTGCGGAATGCCATCGTAAACCGACAGTTCCAGCATTTTCGGATCAATCATGATCATTTGGCAGTCGTCCGGCGTCAGTTTGTATAGCAGGCTGAGGATCATCGTGTTGATCGCCACTGACTTGCCAGAGCCGGTGGTGCCCGCGATCAGCAGGTGCGGCATCTTGGCAAGGTTCACGATTATCGGGTCGCCGGCGATGTCCTTGCCAAGCGCCAGCGGCAATTTCATAATGCTGTCACCAAAATTTCGCGCCGAAAGAATCTCTCGCAGAACCACCTTTTCGCGATGCACATTCGGCAGCTCAATGCCAATAACCGACCGCCCCGGAACCGTGGACACGCGGGCTGACAGGGCCGACATTGACCGGGCAATATCATCAGACAGGCTGATCACGCGGTTCGCCTTCAGGCCCGGCGCTGGTTCCAGTTCATACATTGTGACGACCGGACCGGGGCGGACCGACACGATCTCGCCCTTCACGCCGTAGTCATCCAGAACACTTTCCAGCATCCGGGCGTTCTCTTCCAGCGCCTCATCAGACACGTGGTGACGCTCGATCCCAATCGGGTTGGCCAACAGGCTGAGCGGCGGGATTTCATAACACACCGCGGTGTCTTCGAACTGCAGCGCTGGCTGGGCCTCGGTCTTGGCCTGGCGCGACGGATGAACAGCTCTGCGCGGCGTATGTTGCACAACATTTTTGGGATCCGGCATCGGCGGTTGCTGGGCCTGATATGTTGCGGCCAGCGCATCGGTTTCAAACAGCGGCGTCGTCAGCATTGGCTCGAACTCATCGGACAGGCGTTGTGCCGAGTCTGGCTGCTCTTGCGCAAACGCCACGTTCTGGTCCGAGTGCAGCAACATTGGCAGGCCACTGCGCTGACGGTGCCCCTGCAACATTGGTTCGGCTCTGGTAATGTCGCCCGTTGAAGGCGGCTGTCGGCTCAGGCGATCCTTGATGACTTGGGCGATCCTGGCCTTGATTTCCGGGTCACCAAAATCTTCCGACGTATATAATGTGGGTTCAAATTCGGGCGCCGGTTCATGGCTCCGATTCAGAAAAGATGGAATCTTCGCCAATATCCACGGTTTAGTTTCGCTTTGCGGATCTTCATTCACAACCGGGGCCGTCACACTCGGCTCAGCCCGCAATACCGAGTTTGTGCGGGCGTCGCCTGCTTGCGTCCGGCGCACCACAGGTTGCGCGAAATGCGGCTCGGGAATTTGCCGTTCAGCCTCTGCCTCTTCGCGTGCCAGGCGTTTTTGCGCTTGCCGATCGTGGTGGTGGGACTGCAGAACCCGCATCGTGTATATCAGGCTTCGGACACCATAACCCAGAATTCGAAACATTCCGGCATAGATCACAACAACGCCGAATAACAGAAACCGGCCAACCCGGCGAAGCTCTGAAAAAGTAAAGCCCAGCACCAAGGCTGCCACGGCCGCGGCGCCTATCGCCATGAAAATTGCCATGATTTTGAGCCCAAGCGTCGCTTTCACTGGCACCACCCCCAGAATGGCACCCAAGACCGTGTCACCGAAAAGCCCGCCCAGCCCAAAGGAATGGGTCCAATTCGCGCCCGGCACATGGGTCGAGGCATACACAGATGCCAGCGCGACCGCGATCGGCGCGAAAACAATCCGGGTAATCGCCCGGTCCTCGCCAACATGCAGCATGAAACGGCCGCACCAGGTTGCCAGGATGATCGCAATGCCCCAGGCCCCTAACCCGACGATGACAATCAGCGGCGAGGCAATTGATGCGCCAAGCCGCCCCAGCAAGTTGTGCGCCGGCTCGTCAGTGGCCGACAGCCAGCTTGGATCATCTGGCGAATACGACCCCAGGATCATGGCCGCCAATACCGCGAAGACAAACAGCACGGCACCGAAAAGCTCCTTGCCACGCCGCTCTAGAATTGCCTGGGTATTGCTGTCCAAGAGCGGGTCGCGTTGTCTTGTCTGGTAGGAAGCCATTAATCTTTTGTCCTCACATATGAATGTAGTCGCGAAGCCGGATCAGCCCGCGTTGCATTTCTTCTTTTGGGGCCACTATGGCGACCCGGATATATCCCTTGCCAGGGTTATCGCCCCTGACATCACGACCCAAATAAGCACCCGGCAAAACCCGCACGCCGGTCTGCTGCCACAGCTTAAGTGCGGCGGTCTCGCCATCCTCGACGGGCAGCCACAAAAAGAACCCTGCATCCGGCGCACCGCATCCTTGCGCGCAGGCCAGTATCTTGTCGGCAGCTTGATATTTTTCCACATACAGCGCGCGGTTCGCTGTGACATGCGCTTCGTCTGCCCAAACCTTTTCCGCAGCGCGTTGCAGCGGAATCGGCAGCGGTGCACCTGCATAGGCCCGCAGCTGCTTGATGCGCGCAATGCTTTTTGGTCCCCCGGCCACAAACCCAGACCGAAGCCCGGGCAGATTTGATCGCTTGGACAGGGAATGGAACACAACCATCCGCTCCGGGTCAGAACCAACCTCTGCCGCAACCTGCAAGGCACCGAGCGGCGGCGTATCGCGGTAAATTTCGCAATAGCATTCATCCGCAAATATCAGAAAGTCGTGCTTTTCGGCCAGCGCGATCAGGTCGGCCAGATACGCCCGGCTAGCCACCGCGCCCTGCGGATTGGACGGCGAACAGATGTAAGCAATCGCCACCCGGTCCAGCACAGCTTTGTCTACAGCCCGGTAATCGGGCAAAAATTCCGTGGCAGCGGTCGCCGGAACAAAGATCGGATCGGCCCCGGCCGCAGCCGCAGCGACTCCATAAACCTGGTAAAACGGGTTCGGAATCAACACCGCCGGCTGCAGGTCTTTTCCCAACTTCTCGGGGCAAAGCGCGATGCAGGCGTTGAACAATCCCTCGCGCATCCCGTTCAGCGCCATGATCTGGCGCGCCGGGTCCATTGACACTCCGAATCGCCGCAACAGCCAACCCGAAATCGCATCGCGCAGTTCACGGGTGCCTTCGTTCGGCGGATATTTCCCAAACTCATGGGCATATTGGCTGATAATCTCTGCAACCCAGTGCGGAAACGGGTGCCGCGGCTCGCCAATGGCCATGTGAATCACCTCGCCACCCGGCGGATGCGCGTCAAGAAGGCCCCGCAAACGCGGCCACGCGTATTCTGGCAGGTTCGAAAACCGCTCGGGAAACACCATACTTGCCTCAAGTTCAGGGTCATTGCGCCCTGTTCGACGTCAACGATACCCACAGAATTTCGCGCGGTCCAGAAAAACGCCGCAAATATCGGTGCTTAAGGGTTGGTCATGTTGCTTTTAGGCCAATGCCGCCTCTGCTGCCGCGCCAAGTCGCAGCAGCCGCTCTTCTGAATTTGGCGGCGTCATGAACGTGATCCCGGTCGCTGGCAGCCCGGTCGGCACGGTCAATGCCGCCAGTCCCATCAGGTTTGCGATTCGCGTATTGCGCAGCGCCAGCAGGTTTTCAGCGACATAATAGTCGTGATCGCGCGCCAGTCTTTCCAGGTTCGGCGGCAATGTTGCGGAGGTCGGGATAATCACCGCGTCATAGGCCGCAACCGCCTTCGCCCAGGCATCCCTGTGCCGCCTAAGTTCTTGCCATGCCTGGATAAACTGAACACCGGAATACTGCGCGCCGGCCCGGAACCTTTCCAAAATCTCGCCAAACATCTTCTCCGGCGCCGCCTCGATTTCGCGCTGCCATTGCGCGTATGCTTCGGACGTATACAAAACCCCGGTAAGCGCCATCGCGCCTTCGACGCTCGGCACGTCACGTCGTTCAACCACAGCACCTGCTGCCTGCAGTCTTGCAACGGCACTGTTGAAACCGGCCAAAGGTTGCTCGCGCATGTCCTGCAGCGCCACATTCTCCAAAACCATCAACCGGACACCCGCCATCGTGGCCCCGGCCAGGTCAGCCGCTTTGCCGCCCTCCAACGCGGCCAGCATCAGCGCCGCATCCTCCACCGACCGGCACAGCGGGCCAACGGTGTCAAAACTCTCGCAAAGCGGCACCACACCCTTTAGTGACACCCGCCGCGCAGTGGTCTTCAGTCCCACTAGATCATTCCATGCCGCCGGAATTCGCACCGAACCACCGGTGTCCGAGCCGACCGCGGCAGCGGCCAGACCGAAGGCAACTGATGTCGCCGCACCTGAAGATGATCCTCCTGCCACCGCATCCGGGTCATTCACCGACGGCGGCGATTGGGTCACCGGGTTATAGCCAAGCCCGGAAAACGCCAGCTCTGACATGTGGGTTTTGCCCAAACACACCAACCCGGCGGCGGTCGCATTTCGCAACACCTGTGCATCCCGGTCCGGCACCCGGCCCGACAACAGCGCTGAGCCGGCTTCGGTTGCCACGCCCGCGGTGTCATACAAGTCTTTCCACGACACCGGCACCCCATCAAGCGGCGACAATCGGTGTCCCGATTTCGCTCGATCAGCAGCCGCACCCGCCTCTGCCAGCGCCCGATCAACGGTCAGGCGCGCATAAATGCGCGGTGTGAGTTCGTGACGATCAATCGCTGCCAGATAAGTCTCGGCCAGCGCCACCGGGTCAATTCCGCCGGCGCCAATTGCGCGGCCCAGATCGGCCGCGCTCATCGCCAGCCAACGCTCGCTCATCCCCACCTCCGCATTTGTCAGGCGTGACGGTAGCGGCAGTGCGGCGCATGGACAATCCCGCGCCGACGCTCATATTTGGGACATGGATCGGACAAGCGATATATTGATCGCAGGCGGCGGGTTGAACGGGGCATCCCTGACCCTGGCTTTGGCCGGCGCTGGCCTGTCGGTCACCATCGTCGACCCGCTTGCCACATCAGCGCAACTGGCGGATGATTTTGACGGACGCGGCTACGCGTTGGCCCTGACATCGCAACGGTTGCTGAGCGCGATCGGTGTCTGGGACAGCATCGCTGAACACGCGCAACCGATGCTGGAGATCAAAGTCAGCGATGGCCGTGTCGGCGATGGCCCGTCACGGTTCGTGCTTGAATTCGACAATGCTGAAATCGAGGAGGGCCCGATGGGCCATATGGTCGAAGATCGTTTTTTGCGGCGCGCCCTGCTGCAGGCGCTTGAACATGACCCGCAGATCAATCAGATCACTGGCGCATCTGTCGTGGCCCAAAACGCCGGGCCCGCATCGATCAACGCGACGCTAAGCACCGGCGATACCCTGGCGGCGGGTGTTCTGGTCGGATGCGACGGGCGAAATTCACCAACGGCAGAGCGGGCGGGCATCAAGCGGACGGGCTGGGACTATGGCCAAACCGCGCTGGTCTGCGCGGTCAGCCACGAGCGCCCGCATGACGGCGTGGCGCATCAGTTTTTCATGCCACCCGGCCCGCTGGCAATCCTGCCTTTGCCCGGCAATCAGTCGTCAATCGTCTGGACCGAATCCCACGCCGAGGCCGCCCGTATTCACGCGCTGAGCGACGCCGATTTCCTTGCGGCGCTGCGTCCGCGATTTGGCGACTTTCTTGGCCCGATCACCCTTGCCGGCGGGCGCTACACCTATCCGCTAAGCCTGACACTGGCCAATGCTTTTGTCGCTGAGCGCGTTGCCCTGGTCGGCGATGCCACGCACGGGCTGCACCCGATTGCCGGCCAGGGCCTGAATGCCGGACTGAAAGATGTTGCCGCATTGGCCGAAGTGCTAGCGTTGGCGCGCCGTCGTGGCGAAGACATCGGGCAGCTTGATGTTCTTGGCCGATATCAGCAATGGCGACGCTTTGACGTGGCCACGCTCGCGGCAGCGACTGATGGGATTAACAGGCTGTTCTCTAATGACAATTCACTGCTGCGTCTGGGGCGGGATATTGGCCTGGGCGTGGTCAATGCGCTGCCCGGCCTGCGCCGCAGCTTCATCCGCGAAGCCGCCGGATTGACCGGAGACTTGCCGAAATTGTTGCAAGGCCGGGCGATCTGACGCTCCAACACCTGCTACTTTTTAAAAAAATTAACGTGCCGGAGGCGTCCGCCCGCGCCACCCGCCTGCCACTTGAAGCCAGGCGATCTACTCCAGCACCCGCGCCTCATCAGTCAGCATCACCGGAATGCCGTTGCGAATTGGAAACGCCAGGTTGGCGCCTTTGGACACCAGTTCCTGTTTCTCCGAATCATAAGACAACGTCGCATGGGTCTGCGGGCACACCAATGCTTCCAGCATCCTGCGGTCAAATTCGGTCTGCTCACTCATTGCATCACTTCATCATCCAGCCCGCCGCGCAACGCGAATTCCAACAGCGTCACCAAGGTCTCTCGCCGCGTCACCAGCGACGGGGCTTCCAGCAGTGCCTGCCGGTCTCCGGGCTCAAACGGGCAAATCATCGACAACGAATTGATCAGCAATTCGTCATCGGCATCGCGCAGTGATTCCCAGTCCGTCTTCAAATCAGCAGCCTCAAAGTATCGTCCCAATATCCCCATGAACGGCTTGCGGTCAAAATTCGGATCACGTTCGGCACCGCCCAGGTCACGTTCAAAACCACCCCAGATCACGCCGCACTTTCGATAAGGCGTGAAGCTCTCTTGCTCTTTTTTGACCCGATAGCGCGAGATCCCGGTCAGGGTGATCATGTAGCGGCCATCTTCGGTTTCCGAAAACGCCGTAAGTCGCCCGGCACAGCCAATCGAATGCAGCCGCCCGGCGCCGACCGGGCTGGGCAGCGGCTGGATCATGCCCACCAGCCGGTGTGACGTTTTCAACGTATCGTCCAGCATTGCCAGATAACGCGGCTCGAAAATGTGCAGCGGCAACCGGGCGCGCGGCAGCAACAATGCGCCGGGCAGCGGGAACACCGGGATCGTGTCGGGCAGGTTAGCCGCGTTGAACATGATTCAAAGTCTAGCGTGACGAACCCGTCAGGCAAATATCATCGATGATAATTTTCGCCGCCCGTTCAGTACGATCGGGTCCTGAGGCGTCAGCGCGTCAAATATTGTGAACAGTTGGGCCTTGGCGGCGCTGTCGTTCCAGTCGCGATCGCGGCGAAATAATTCCAGCAATTCCGCCACCGCTTCTTGAACCTGCCCGGCTGCATGCAACGCATTTGCCAGCTCAAACCGCGCCTGATTATCGTCGGGCTTGGCGTCAACAGAGGCGCGCAACTCGGTCACCGGACCGGCATTGGCGGCCTGCCGGGCCAATTGCAATTGCGCATGCGCGCTGTCCAGTTCCGCGCTGCCGGAAATTTCCGCCGGTGCACCGTTCAGGATCGCTTCGGCCTGATCCAGATCACCCATCGACAGATGCGCCCGCACCATTCCGGCATACGCAGCCGCGTTTTCTGGTTCCTGACTCAGGATCGCAGCAAACGTCTGCACGGCGTCCACTGCGGCGCCTTGGGCCAGCATCGCCTCGGCGGCTTGGATCGCCTCGGCCAAACCGCCGTCGCCAGCCAGATCCGCCAGTTTTTGCACAAACGACTTGATTTCAGAGCCCTGCACAGCGCCCTGAAAAACTTCCACCGGTTGTCCCTGCCAAAAGCCATAGACCGTCGGGATCGACTGAACCCGCAGCTGCGCCGCAATTCCCGGGTTTTCGTCGATGTTGATCTTGACCATGCGAACCTTGCCGCCCGCACTCGTGACCGCATCTTCCAGCATTGGCCCAAGGGTTTTGCACGGCTCGCACCACGGTGCCCAGAAATCAACGATCACCGGAACCTTGTCGGAGGCTTCGATAACATCCTGCGCAAACGTGGCCTCGCTGGCGTCCTTGATCAGTGCACCGGCATCAGGTTTTGCAGGGCTTTGGCCAAACTCTAACATGGGCATCCTCAGGTGTATCTCAGTTGCCTGCTAAATGGTGCAAACGGCGCTACAGTGCAAGGTCCGCCCTCGACCAACGCAATACATCCGGCTCAGCCTGCTCATAGCTGGCTAGTAATCATGGATATGATCCAGCTGAATGGCCGAACCATCAAATGATCGCAGCGTCTGGGCCAGTTCTGAGACCTTCACTGCGATCAGTCATCCCGTCCTAAATGTCGAATGTCGCAAATACCGGCGCATGGTCCGACGATTTTTCCCAGCCCCGCGCCGCGCGCAGGATTTTTGAGCCATGCGCGGCACCGGAAATATCCGTTGTGGCCCAGACATGGTCCAATCGCCGCCCTTTGTCCGCCGCGTCCCAATCTTTTGCCCGATAGGACCACCAGGAATAAAGTTGTCCATCAGGAATATCTGCTCGTGTCACGTCGACCCAACCCCCGGCGTCTTGGTTTGCTGCCAGGTGTTCCACTTCAATCGGGGTATGAGAGACGATGCCAAGAAGGGCCTTGTGGTTCCAGACGTCATCTTCGCGCGGCGCGATATTCAGATCCCCAACAAGAATTGCTTTTTCCGGCCTCTCGGCATGAAACCAGTCGCGCATTTCGGTGAGATAATCGAGTTTTTGGCCAAATTTCTCGTTCACCGCGCGATCCGGTTTGTCGCCCCCTGACGGCACGTAGAAATTGTGGATCGTTACGCCGTTTTCCAGCCGCCCCGCTACATGGCGCGCGTGCCCAAGAGCGGCGAAATCCTTGTCTCCGACATCCTCAATCGGCAACTTGGACAGGATCAGGACACCGTTATAGCCCTTTTGTCCGCGCGCAATCATGTGCCGGTAACCGATGTCAGCAAATTTCTCGGTCGGGATCAATTCGACCGGGCTTTTGCATTCCTGCAAACACAGGATGTCTGGGCCCTCTTGGGCCAACAATTGAAGCACAAGTGGCTCGCGCAGCCTGACAGAGTTGATATTCCATGTTGCAATCGTGAACGGCATGAGGCGTCTCCTTTGCCTCAATCCACCGCAAAAAAAGGCCGGGCACAAGGCCCGGCCAGTCCAACAGGGAGGTTGTGCGCCATTCCCCCGGCGCACGTAGGGATCACTATGCAACCAATCTATAACCGCCTGATTCGGTCACAAGAAGGCGAGCATTTGACGGATCTGGTTCAATTTTTTGTCGAAGCCGGTAAATATGGGTCTCCAATGTGTGGGTGGTAACGCCTGCATTGTAGCCCCAAACCTCGTGCAACAGAATATCGCGTGCCACCACGCCTTCGGTCGCCCGATACAGGAATTTGAGAATGTTGGTTTCCTTCTCGGTCAGCCGAATTTTCTTGTCTTCCTCGGTAATTAGCATCTTCATGGCTGGCTTGAACGTATAAGGGCCAAGCTGAAAAACCGCGTCCTCTGACTGCTCGTGCTGGCGCAGTTGGGCGCGAATTCGCGCCAGTAGCACCGGGAATTTGAACGGCTTGGACACATAGTCGTTGGCACCGGCATCAAGGCCCAGAATTGTGTCAGCGTCAGAATCATGCCCGGTCAGCATCACAATCGGGCATTTCACGTTCTGTTTGCGCATCCAGCGGCACAGTTCGCGGCCATCGGTGTCGGGCAGCCCGACGTCCAGGATCACCAGATCGTAAATCGCTTCCTTGGCCTTCACCATTGCCGAAGCGCCGTTTTCCGCCTCGAACACATCAAAGTCCTCGGTCATCACCAGCTGCTCGCTCAGTGCTTCGCGCAGATCATCGTCATCATCGACAAGAAGTATCTTTTTCAGGTTGGTCATTTCCGCAATTTCCTCTTTGTTCTGCACTAGACATGGAAGACGCTTCGCGTTGGGGCAAGATGTGCTGCAATCGCCTCACGCGGGCGTGTCAAATGCACGGCAAATGTTTCATATTACTGCAATTCCCGCTACATCGGCTGTGCAACTGCCCAGGATGTTACATGTCACTTGCCCCGACGCTTCTGGAACGCCTGGCCCGCGCGCGGGCCGATCTGCGTATCGGCGTGCCGGTGGTATTGTCATCCGGCGACAGCGCTTTGTTGGCGATTGCGGCTGAAACCCTGCACCAGGACCGGCTGGCAGATTTCCGCAGCATCGGACAGCCCGTGCTGGCCATTACCAAGCACCGGGCCCGCACGCTGAAGGCGCGCTGTTATGACGGCGACATCGCCCGCATCCCGGTTCCCGCTGGCGCCGACGTCAATTGGATCACATCGCTTGCGGACCCTGCCGATGATCTGCGTGCACCGATGAAAGGCCCGTTGATGGCCCTTCGGACAGGCGACGCCACGTTGCACCGTGCCGCGATTTCGCTGGTCAAAAAGGCCCGGCTATTGCCCGCGGTTCTGGCAGTTGATCTGTCGCAAAGCCTTGATTTTGCAAATCAAAACGGACTTACTCACATTGACTTAGATCTCGCGGCGTCGCTGATGTCCAGCTCGAGCCCGCTGCATCCGGTGGTCTGCGCCCGGGTCCCGCTGGAGGTGTCAGAAGCCGGGCGCCTGCATGTCTTCCGCCCCGAAGACCGCGGCGAGGAACACTACGCGGTCGAGATTGGCAGGCCCGAGCGGTCCAAACCGGTGCTCACCCGGCTGCATTCGGCCTGTTTTACCGGCGATCTGCTCGGCAGCCTAAAATGCGATTGTGGTCCGCAATTGCGCACGGCACTGAAATGCATGGGTGATCAGGGGTCCGGAGTTCTGCTTTACCTCAACCAAGAGGGTCGCGGCATCGGGCTGGCCAACAAGATGCGCGCCTATTCGTTGCAGGATCAGGGCTTTGATACGGTCGAGGCCAATCACCGGCTTGGCTTTGAAGACGATGAACGTGACTTTCGTATCGGGGCTAACATACTGACAGAGCTTGGATTTTCTACGGTTCGGCTGCTCACCAACAACCCCGCCAAAGTTACCATGATGCAGAATAACGGGATCGAGGTGGCAGAACGGGTGCCGCTCAGGGTCGGACTGAACCCGTTGAACGCCAAGTATCTGGACACCAAGGCAAAGAAATCCGGGCACATCCTGTGAGGCCCGGCGATCTGGTCGTCACGCCCCGGGGGTTGCGGTTTTCAGGCCGGCACTTTCCCTGCACGGTCGGGCACAGCGGCATAAGCCGCAACAAGTGCGAAGGCGACGGCGCGACACCGGCGGGCAGCCACCGGATCACCGGCTGTCTTTACCGCCCTGACCGGATGGCGAGCCCTTGCAATTGGGCACGACCGATCTGGCCGGGCGATGCGTGGTCCGACGACCCGGGCGACGCATTCTACAACTGCCTGGTTCGCCATCCGCACCGCCATAGCCACGAAAATCTGCGCCGCGCTGATCGGCTTTATGACCTGATTCTGCTGACCGACTGGAACTGGCCGAACGCAACCCCTGGCAACGGCTCTGCGATATTCGTCCACCGCTGGCGAAAACCCGGCCATCCGACGCAGGGCTGTATCGCGCTGCGCCTAGACCATCTGATCTGGATCACCCGACGTATTGCACCGGCAACCCGGCTGATCGTGCGCTGAGTGGCAGCACATCTTATTTTCAGGGCTCCGCCCGTTTGTTCGCTGAAATGGTCCCCCGGACCATTTCTATTTCGCTCCAAACTCCTCGCCGACGACTTGCGCCGCTTCAGCCCTCGTTGCGCGCCCCGAAGATTGCAGACCCAATGCGCACATAAGTCGCCCCAAGCGCCACAGCGCGCTCAAAATCGTCGCTCATCCCCATCGAAAGTTCGCTTAGTCCGTTGCGCGCCGCAATCTTCGCCAGCAGGGCAAAATGTAATGACGGTTCCTCGTCCAGCGGCGGGATGCACATCAGCCCCACAACCGGCAGGTCCAGCGCGCGCGCCTCGGCTACAAAACTGTCCGCCTCGGCAGGCAAAACCCCGGCCTTTTGCGGCTCCTCGCCGGTATTCACCTGAATCAACAGCATCGGACATTGCCCCAGTTCCTGCGCCAGCCTGGCCAGCGTTTTGGCCAGCTTGGGCCGATCCAGCGAATGGATCGCCGCAAACAGCCCCATCGCCTGACGCGCCTTGTTGGTCTGCAACGGCCCCAGCAGATGCACCCTGACCCGGTCAAATCGCTGGCACCAGGCGGGCCACTTTGCCAGCGCCTCTTGCACCCGGTTCTCGCCAAATAACCGATGGCCGCCGGCAAGCACCGATTCGACACGT
This sequence comes from Paracoccaceae bacterium, assembly GCA_965237505.1. Taxonomy (GTDB): domain Bacteria; phylum Pseudomonadota; class Alphaproteobacteria; order Rhodobacterales; family Rhodobacteraceae; genus NVTR01. Next base: position 1,254,921 of record CBDEFR010000009.1, read on the forward strand.
GCATTGGGCTGCAATTTGGAGACCGCAATTAATCTGGTCGAGCCCTCGATTCGCCCGACTCGCCGCTCTTCCGTCCTGATTTCGCCCAGAATCGAAGCTAAAGACATGAAAAACCACCGTGCGGCGCAACGTCAAAACGCGCTGAAATCCCTGTTTCGATGGCATTTATTGGCCGCACAGCCGGGACTTGCAACAACTGTGTGTCGTCATTGCATCATATCGCTGCATCCTGCCCACAACGCAAGCCACCCAACTTGACGATTTTGTCCTTAAAGAGCATTCACATGACATCACTGTGTCGGGGGACCGGCACTCTTGTATTAACCACGAGGGAAAAACATGAAAAAGATTCTCCTTTCTTCCGCCGCTGTAATTGCCTTCGCTGGCGCAGCAGTTGCGGATGTCACAATATCGGGCGATGCCGAGCTCGGTTACAATGAAGAAATCAAAGACGGCGTGTACTGGGGCGTTGGTCTGAGCGTTGCGGCATCGACGGAACTCAACAACGGCTGGACCGCTGCGGGCTCGCTCGACATTGATCTGACAACCACAATCCAACCCGCAACCCAACCCTCGACCTTCGGACTCGGTAGTGTCGATTCTTCTGACTGGGTATTGTCTTTGACTTCGGACATGGGCGGCCTGTATTTCGGTGACACGGCTTTTGCCGCTGACGAATACTGGAGCGGTACAGGGAACATGGAAGATGACAGCTTTGATGGGCATGATGACGATGGCCCAGAAGATGCTACTCTTCGTCTCGAATATACCGGCGGTATGATTGCTGCAGCCGTTTCGGCCCGAATAATCACCGCAAGCACAACAATTGATGGGATGTCAGCGCATGTTAAAGCTGATCTTGGTGGTGTGACACTTGCAGCCGCATACCAAGATGACACTATGCCTAGCGGCGAAGTCTTTGGTGTAACTGCGGCCGCAAGTATGGGCGGCATTGACTTCAAGGTGGCTCACGCTGACGCCTCAGACGGCGACGGCAACACATCGACCGGTGCGTCTGTCTCTTACCCGATGGGCAACATTACGCTTGGCGGTTTCTACGTTGCTGAAGATGTAGAAGAGGACAACTACGGTGTGAGCGTTGATTATTCTGAGGGCGCTGTTTCGGTAGATGCTTTCTTCCACGGTGGCACTGACGAAGACGCCGGCGTTAACGTGTCATTTGATGCTGGCAACGGTGTGAACGTCTTCGCCGGTTGGTCGGATGACGACGGTTCCTATGTCGGCGGCACATTGGACCTGGGTGGCGATGCCACGCTCCTCGTCTCCTGGGGTGATGATTCGGACAATGCAGAAAACGACGAGATCGGTCCTGAGAAATTCCTCACTGGCGTGAACGTAAACGTGTCGATCGCCTTCTGAGTTGAACTGAATATATTTGAGAAGGGCAGCCTCATGGCTGCCCTTTTTGTGTCTGCGGTTTGACTCCGCCATGAAGCCATTTCAGACCTTGCTCCAATTGTGCCGCTTCGCTACGTTCCCGCCCAACTGAAAGGGACTGGTTTTCTATGGCTCTCCAACACTTTGCCCGGTATGTTGTTGTGTCTGTGGTTGCGTTGCTTTTAACCGGTTGCGGCGGTGGAGGAATTGGAAATAGCCTTGGTTCGATCGGCCGCGGGTTATTTGGTGGCGGCGCACCAGCGATTGCGCCCAGCGAGGATGTTTTTCTAGAAAACGCGACTTCTGGAACGCCTCCGCCGGTGCGCACGTTGGCGGCAACACAAGCCGTGCGGCGCGGTCTTTTTCGCCGCCCGACAATCGACCCCAACACCGCGATCCAGGTGAACAAATACATCTGGGCAGCAGCACTTGAGGTTCTGGATTTCCTACCGCTTCGCTCGGCCGATCCGTTCACCGGGGTCATCGTCACCGGCTATGGCACGCCGCCAGGTGGCGGGCGCGCATACCGTGCGACGATATTTATCCAGGACCCGGCGCTTGACGCCCGTTCACTGAGAATCGCCTTTAGCACCCGCGGTGGCCCGGTCAGCGCCGATACGTTTCGCGCGCTCGAGGATGCGATCCTGACCCGGGCCCGCCAGCTGCGGATTGGCGATGCCAGGCTTTGATCCCCGGAACATTGTTTTTATTACGACGACGGGCACCATCCGCGGTATTGATATTTAGGGATCAGAACATGCCCCGCTACGACGCGAGCAAAGTCGAAAAAAAGTGGCAAAAGGCCTGGCACGACGCCGGAACCTTCACCGCCAAGCGTGACGCGTCAAAGCCCAAATACTACGTGCTTGAAATGTTCCCCTACCCCTCGGGCCGCATTCACATGGGCCACGTGCGCAATTACACCATGGGCGACGTTGTGGCGCGGTATAAAATGTCCACCGGCCACAGCGTTTTGCACCCCATGGGTTGGGATGCTTTCGGCATGCCGGCCGAGAATGCGGCCATGGCAAGCGGCGGGCATCCCAAAACCTGGACCTACCAGAATATCGCCGACATGAAGGCGCAGATGAAACCGATGGGCTGGAGCCACGACTGGAGCCGTGAATTCGCCACCTGCGATCCGGAATACTACGGCCAGCAGCAATCGATGTTTATCGATTTCATGGCGGCCGGGTTGGTTTATCGCAGAGAGGCGGTGGTGAACTGGGACTCGGTCGACATGACGGTTCTGGCCAATGAACAGGTGATCGACGGCAAAGGCTGGCGGTCACATGCGCCGGTGGAACGACGCGAACTGACGCAATGGTTTTTCAAGATCTCGGATTTCTCGGGCGAGTTGCTGGAGGCGCTTGACGAGCTCGACAACTGGCCTGCCAAGGTCAAGCTGATGCAGCAAAACTGGATCGGCAAATCGCGCGGCATTGAAATTCCGTTCCGCCTGACCGTTCCGGCCCACGGCATCAATGAAGTCAACTGCTATTCAACACGCCCCGATACCATGCGGGGTGCCACATTTATCGCCATCTCATCAGATCATCCGCTGGCCAGGGCGCTGGAGCGTGACAATCCCGAGGTCGCAACGTTTTGTGGTGAATGCCGAAAAATCGGCACTACAGAAGAGGCGATGGAAAAGACGGAAAAGCTGGGCTTTGATACCGGCCTGACGGTTCGCCATCCGGTGTATGCGGACCAGGCGCTGCCGGTCTGGATCGGAAATTTCATCTTTATGGACTATGGCACCGGGGCGGTGTTCGGCGTGCCGGCGCACGATCAGCGCGATCTGGATTTTGCCCGGAAATACCGGCTGGATGTCAAAGTTGCACTCGCCCCAGTCGGCTCATTGATCATTAATGAAGAGAATATTGATCACCAAAATATCATTAACGAGTTAGATCTTCGAGCCGACGATTGCGGTCATTGGGAATTTGAATCGGACGATTTCACAACCAATTTAGAGATTATTTGGCTTCGCAAAAAAGCTTTGCCGTTTGGTAAAGAATACAAACCTACCATTAAAAGAATACTAAATGCTTCTCAAACACTTCTGAAATTATTGGAAGCAATGTCGAAAGAAACAGAGAGTTACGAATACGAATATTTCGACTTTCCCATCATCAGTGGGCCGACAAATGTTAATGAAGCCATTGACGCAACAATCGACTGGTTTGAGGCAAAGGGCCTTGGCACCGGCATGACCAAATTCCGCCTGCGCGACTGGGGGCTTTCGCGTCAGCGCTACTGGGGGTGCCCGATCCCGGTGGTTCATTGCGAAAGCTGCGGCGTGGTGCCGGAGAACAAGGAAAACCTGCCAATCATCCTGCCCGATGATGTGAGCTTTGAACAACCAGGCAACCCGCTTGACCGCCACCCGACATGGCGCAACTGCGACTGCCCGGCCTGCGGCAAACCGGCCCTGCGCGAAACCGACACGATGGACACTTTTGTCGACTCGTCGTGGTATTTCGTGCGCTTCACCGCGCCGCGCGCCGAAACACCCGCCAATCTGGCGGACACCAAATACTGGATGAATGTCGATCAATATATCGGCGGCATCGAACACGCGATTTTGCATCTGCTCTATTCACGGTTTTTTATGCGCGCCATGCACATCTGCGGCCACCTGCCCAAAAGTTCGATCGAGCCGTTTGACGCACTGTTCACCCAAGGCATGGTGACGCACGAGGTTTACATGCGCGAGGAAGAGGAGACGACAATTGCGAAAGTCATACCGATTCCAGATTTTGAAGCAAGTTTACCTGAAGGACGTACGGCCGCGCTCCACCCTGCGACGATCACTCTTAGAAAGAAGCACTACTTTTTTCCCGACGATGTTGAACAAGTCGGTGAAGTGACAGTCCTGAAAGCGGACCAGAAACCAGTCCAGGTCATGTCGTCCGCCAAAATGTCGAAATCCAAGAAAAACGTCGTCGACCCGGTCAACATTGTCCACGATTACGGCGCAGACACCGCCCGTTGGTTCGTTCTGTCCGACTCGCCGCCCGATCGGGATGTGGAATGGACGGCCGCCGGTGCCGACGCCGCGTTCAAGCACCTGAACCGGGTCTGGCGTCTGGCAACAGAGATTATCGCGCAGTCCGGCGGGCAACCAAATGAAGGCGACGATGAGCTTATGCGCGCAATGCACAAAACCATCCATGACGTCACGATGAACATCGAAAGTTTCGGCTTTAACGCAGCCATCGCGCGGCTTTACGCCTTTACCAACACCCTGGCCAAATCTGGGGCAAGCGCCACAGCTCGGCAGCGGGCAATGCGCACACTGGTGCAACTGATGTCACCCGTGACGCCGCATTTGGCCGAAGAGATCTGGGCCAATTTGGGCGGCACAGGCCTGATCGCAAATGCCCCTTGGCCCACAGCCGATGCTGACATGCTGGTCGAGGCAACCATTGTCCTGCCGATTCAGGTGAATGGCAAACGGCGCTCTGAGATTACCGTGCCGAAGGACATGCCCAAGGAAGAAGTTGAAAAACTTGCACTGGCCGATGATGCTGTGCGCAAAGCACTTGCTGGTGCTGCACCCAAGAAACTAATCGTTGTGCCGGGCCGGATTGTGAATGTCGTCATCTAACCCAAATCGCCGCATTCTTCTTGTAGCGCTTGCCGCTTTGGCAGGTTGCGGCTACACACCTGCGTTTGCGCCTGGTAGGGCAGCCTCGGAGCTGCGCATCTCTGTCGCCATTGACGCGCCCGATGACCGCAACGAATTTGACCTCGTCAAACAGCTCGAACTGCGTCTGGGCCGCCCGGATACCGCGCGCCTGCGGCTTTCCTATAAAATTGAGACGGTTCAGGATGGCGTCGGTGTCACGCCTGGTCAGGAAATAGTCCGCTTCAACATTTTCGGCAAAGTCAGCTTTACGCTGACCGACATCACAACCGGAGATGTCCTGACGTCTGGAAGCACCGATACGTTCACCAGTTATTCCGTCGGCTCGGTTGACGTCTCGGCGATTCCACCCAGCACCAACGCAACAATCGCGACACTGGCCGCCGAGCGGGATGCCAATTCGCGGCTTATGGTCGCTTTGGCTGATCAGATCGTGACCCGATTGATCGCAACCGCACCGGATTGGGCAACATGAAACTGGCGCCCCGGGAAACTGGCGGATATTTTGCCAAGCCCGACGGCTCCAGAACCGGCCTGCTGATCTATGGTGCCGACGCAATGCGCGTCGCGCTCAAGCGCCAGCAGGTGATCGCAGCGCTCATCGGACCCCGGGGTGAAGCAGAAATGCGCCTGACCCGCATCGCTGCGGCAGAGTTACGCAATGACCCCGCAGCGCTTTTGGATGCAATCAGATCGAAGGGCTTTTTTGCCGGACCGCGCGTGGTATTTGTTGAAAACGCCAGCGATGGTCTGGCCAAATCCATCACCGCCGCATTGCAGGACTGGCAGCCAGGCGACGCGCAGGTGATTGTGACGGCCGGTTGGCTCAACGCGCGTTCGGCATTGCGCAAGGCGTTCGAAAACCACCCAAACGCCTATGCCGCTGGCATCTTCGATGACCCGCCCAGCCAGTCCGAGATCAAGGCCGATCTTGCCCGCGCCGGCCTGACAAATATCGCAGCTGACGCGATGCAGGACATTGTCGCCCTGTCGCGCGCGCTTGGTCCCGGCGATTTCCGCCAGACACTGGAAAAACTGTCGCTTTACAAACTCGGTGAAGCCAACCCGGTCACCGCGGATGATGTTCAGGCCTGCGCGCCGACAACAATCGAGGCCGCACTTGACGATGTTCTGAATTGCGCGGCAGAGGCGCGCGAAGACGAAATTGGCCTGATCATGCGCAAACTGGAAGGTCAGGGGATTCAGCCTGTTAGCCTGTGTATCGGCGCAACCCGGCATTTCCGCACGCTGCACGCCGCAGCCGCTGATTCCGGCGGAACGGCACTGGGCATCGCGCAGGCGCGTCCGCCGGTCTTTGGTGCGCGCCGCGAGCGCATGGTGCGCCAGGCCCAGGGTTGGGGCTTGCGAAAACTGGAAAAAGCGCTTTCCATGCTGACCGATACCGACCTTGCTTTACGTTCAACATCGCGCGCGCCACAAATGGCGGTTATGGAACGAACCCTTATTCGCCTCGCCATGCTGAGGAAACTTTAAAATGTATACCGTCATTGGCAGCCTGAAGTCCCGCACACTTCGCGTGCTTTGGATGCTGGAAGAACTCGGCGTTGACTATGAACATCAGCCCGCATCACCGCGTTCGCCAGAAGTTCGCGCACTGAACCCTTTGGGCAAAGTCCCGGTGCTGCTGGACGATGACAACGCATTCACCGATTCCACCGCAATCATGACTTACCTTGCCGACAAGCACAGCCAACTCACGTTTCCGGCCGGATCGCCGGAACGCGCGCGGCAGGACGGGCACACAGGTTTCCTGCTCGACGAATTTGATGCCTGTCTCTGGGCCGCGGCCCGCCACAGCTTTGTGCTGCCAGAGGAAAAACGCGTGCCCGAAATCAAGGACTCGTTAAAGTGGGAATTTGAGCGCAGTCAGACCCATTTGGCTGATCGTCTTGGCCGCAATGAGTTTCTGATGGGGGACGTGATGACTATTCCCGACATCATTGCCGGCCATTGCGGCGGCTGGGCCAAATCGGCCAATTTCCCTATTTCCGAGCCGATTTTCAGCGACTATGTCGACCGCCTGCGTACCCGTCCCGCATTTCTGCGCGCGAGCGATAGCTGAAGCCGCTCACGCCCAGTCAAATTGTCAGGATGTTCGCCGCCAGAGATGGCAATTGCCTCCGGGCCGGATAGGCTGTGTGAAAGCCTGCCCCGCAAATTCAAAGGACCCGAGCAATGGGCGTGATGATCAACGGCACTTACCAAATTGATGACCCGGCACCCGATACCGACGCCAGCGGCGAGTTTCGGCGCGCCACCACAACAATCCGCGACTGGGTTTCCGCCAAGGGGCCATTCACCCCCGATGTCGGGCGCTACCACCTTTATGCCGCGTGGAATTGCCCCTGGGCACACCGCGCACTATTGGCGCGCGCAATATTGGGGCTTACGAAGACCATCACCGTCGCCTATGCCCGGCCACGGCGCAGCGATCAAGGCTGGGTCTATGACGACCACGGCGAATTCAGCGACCCGGAGCTTGAGGTTGCGGCGCTGCATCAGGTCTACGCCCGCCAGCGCGGCGGTTTTACCGGCCGGTTGACGGTTCCGGTGCTTTGGGACCGCCAGAGCGAACAGATTGTATCAAACGAGTCCGCCGACATGGTCCGCATGTTTGGCACCTTCGGGCAAGGGCCAGATCTGTGCCCGCGAGCGCTTAGGGGCAAGATCGACGACTGGAACGCACTGATCTATGCGACCGTGAACAACGGCGTTTACCGCGCCGGGTTCGCGCGCAAGCAAGCAGCCTATGACAAGGCCGTAACGCAGCTATTTGCCGCGCTCGACCAGATCGAGGCGCAGCTTGGCAAAACCAAATGGCTGACGGGCGATGATTTCACCGAAGCTGACCTGCGGCTTTTCCCGACGCTTGCCCGATTCGACGTGGCCTACCACTACGCATTCAAGTGCAACTTGCGCCGCCTGATCGACTACCCCAATCTCTGGCTCTACGCGCGCCGCATTTATGCCATGCCCGGCATCGCAGAGACGGTAAAATTCGACATCTACAAACAGGGTTATTTCTCGCGCTCTGAACTGCGCAACCCGCTGGGGATTGTCCCGGCCGGCCCCAGGATCGACTGGAGCATTTGACCCGCCCGACCCGAAAGACGCTCGCAGGCGCGGATTCATATTTGTGATTGGTCCTCGCCGGTTTGTCTCTGAAACCATCCCCCGGATCGTTTTTTTGCCGCGACCAATTCCACCGCCCGAGGCGCTGCGACGCGCCACAGCGCCCCCTCGGTCGAATTTCGGATCATGCGATTAATCCGACGCGGCGCCGAATGGCGTTCTCGCCAAGGCTGATCTCCTGGCCGATGAACTCATCCGCATCCGGGCTGCACATCCACAAAAGTGCGCGCGCTGGCCAGTCGGCCGGAATGTGATCGGACCAGTCGATCCGGCTGACCGGGTTGATGCCTGACGCCCTGATCTTGTGCTGCATGTCGGTCGCAACTGTGCCGGGCGACAGCCCTAGGGCCCTGATCCCGAAACCGCGCGCCTCCAAGTCCAGACAACGTGTCAGCATCGCCGCCCCAGCCTTGGACGCGCAATAAGCACTCCAGGCCTCGACTGGCCCGTGCGCCGCACCAGATGATACCGTCAGAACCGTGCCACTACCCGCCCTTGCATCACTGGCAAAGCGGCGCGGATAACGTGGTAGGCGCCTTTCAGGTTGATATCGATTGCGCGGCCCCAGGCATTCGGGTCCGATTCCGCCAGATGCGAGATCGGCTCGATCACTCCAGCATTGTTGATCACCACATCCAGCCGCCCGAACCGATCAACCGTTGCCGCAACAGCCGCCTGAACCTGAGCATAATTACTTACGTCACACGTGATGGCCGTCGCATCATTACCAATCTCGCCTGCCAGATTTGCAATGGCTTTCTGGCTGCGGGCCAGCATTGCAACCCTTGCACCCGCAGCCGCGAATAGGCGCGCGGTCTCGGCGCCGATTCCCTGGCTGGAACCGGTCACCAGTGCAACCTTGCCGTTCATGTCAATCATCTTCACCCCGCCACCTTACCACCCTTCAAAAAATCCAAACTTGCCATAATTTAGGGATTTTCTCATATCCTATGAAGCATCTGCGCAGGAACCGCAGGCCCTGTTTGAAGAGGGAGCAGAGTGATCTTCGGGTTTTGCGAATCGCCTTTTTTCGCCGCTTTCGGCGACTATTTGTTCATCTGCTGCGCCCGTTGAAACCGCCCAGTACATGGCTATTGCCATGACAAGGATAAGCCTTTCCAGTCGGTCTGGCTTTTTGATTTGGCTTTGCGCGATGCCAAATCCACGGGTCTTGAAGTCCGAGAACATAGCTTCAATACCCCATCGCAGGTAGTGCCCCCGGACGTGGTGTAATTCCGACGTTAGCGCGGGCTGAGTGGAGCCTCGCGCGTAGCTCAGGCGAAGTCCGCGCGGGTTGCTGGGTGGCCATGGACGTTCTCCGGTAGGGTTTGGGTTGCAACCTGACCTACCGATCGAGGAGATCACCCATGACCAAGGACACGATATCAGAAACCGCCGCGCTGAAGGCGCTTCTTTCCGAGACCGCCGATCATCAGATTTTGGCCGAGATGCTGGGTTTTGTTGCCGACCGGTTGATGGCACTGGATGTGGATCAGCTGTGCGGTGCCGGGGTGCATGAACGCTCGGCCGGGCGGGTGAACCACCGGAACGGATATCGCCCGCGCCGATGGGAAACCCGCGCCGGAACCGTTGATGTTCAGATCCGAAACTGCGCAAGGGGACGTATTTCCCGGAGTTTCCGGAACCACGCCGGGCCTCGGAGAAAGCAATGACCGCGGTGATCCAGGAAGCCTACATTCAGGGCGTCTCAACGCGATCAGTGGATGATCTGGTCAAGACCATGGGCATGACGGGCGTCTCCAAGAGCCAGGTATCCCGCCTGTGCGTGGAGATCGACGAACGCGTTGACGCCTTCCTTGACCGGCCACTGGAGGGCGAATGGCCCTATCTCTGGCTGGACGCCACCTACATCAAGGTGCGGCGTTCGGACGGATCGTCAGCGTGGCAGCCATAGTGGCGGTTGCGGTCAACACCGACGGGCGGCGCGAGGTTCTGGGCATCGCCATCCAACCCAGCGAAGCCGAGGTGTTCTGGGACGAATTCCTGCGCGCTCTGGCCGATCGCGGCCTGCGCGGGGTAAAGCTGATCATCGCTGACGAACATAAAGGCCTGAAGGGGGCCGCCGCCAAAGTGCTGGGTGCTACGATCCAGCGCTGTCGCGTGCACTTCATGCGCAATGCCCTGGCCTGCGTCGGCAAGAAGGACCGTCCCATCGTCACGGCCGCGCTCAGAACAGCCTTCGATCAGGACACGCTGGCAGACTCGAAGGAACACTGGACCAAGCTGATCGAGGCTTTCCAGCCGCGTCATCCCAAGCTCGCCGAGCTGATGCTGCGCGCCGAGGAAGACGTGCTGGCCTACAAGACGTTCCCGCAAGCTCACTGGCGGTAAATACACTCCACCAATCCGCTTGAACGCCTCAACAAAGAGATCAAGCGCCGAACAAATGTCGTCGGTATTTTCCCTAACGAGGCCGCGATCAGACGCCTCGTCGGCGCACTTATGCTGGAGCAGAACGACGAATGGGCAGTCACACGTCGTTACATGACGCTGGAAACCGTCGCCGCCATCTGCGAGGATACCACCATCGACCCGGCGAAAATCGCCGCCCTGTAAACCGGCTCAACACCCAGCCGGAGAACAATTTACCCCGCATTACCCAGATGATCATGTAATTTGGCGACACCACACCCGGATTCTGCTATAAGCATCATGCGGTTGGAGCAGATATGGATCAGCGGATATGGCACACCAGACGGGTGAATCGAAACAGGGGTGCCTTCGGGTCGATTTTGACCGCCGTCTGAAGCTGGAGTTCCACGGGTCCAAGGTCACTACTGACGCCGGTTTGCTCGCCTATCGAGAGCTTGATGCCTCCGTTGAACTTACTGCGATGGCTGGCGATGTTCTTGCCGACAGTCGTACCGGCAAGAACGGGCGGCATGGCATGGTCGGGCAGTTCCGCCAGTCCGTTTTCGGACGCCTTGGCGGCTACGACGACGTGAACGACGCCGACCGGCTCAGCCTCGACCCGGTCATGCGGTGGATCGTCGGGGGCCATGCCGTCACCAAACAGGCGGCCTCGAGCAGTCAGATGGGGCGCTTCGAGACGTAGGTTCTGGCCACCGAGGAAAACCTCGCCGCGCTTGGTGATCTTTCCGGCCGATGGATCGACCGCGTTCATGACCGTTGCCCGCCGAAGAAGATCATTCTCGACATGGACAGCAGCGTCAGCCCAACCCACGGTGCTCAGGAAGGCTCGACCTACAACGGGCACTTCGGTTGCACCTGCTATCATCCCCTGTTCCTGTTCAACCAGTTCGGCGATTTGGAACGGTGCGCCCTGCGTCCCGGCAACGTTCACAGCGCCGATGGCTGGCGCAAGGTGCTGGAGCCGGTAGTGGCACGCTACAAGGAAAGGGATTTGCGTCGGTATTTCCGGGGCGATGCGGCTTTCGCCTCACCGGACATCTATGAGTTTCTGGAAGACGAGGGTTTCCTGTACGCGATCCGTTTGCCGAAGAACCAAGTTCTTCTGGAAAGCATCTGCCATCTGCTCACGCGACCCGTTGGCCGCCCGCCGAACCATGTGCGGCGCCATTACGCCGGCTTCAGCTATCGGGCTAAAAGCTGGGATAAGGCCCGCCGCGTCGTCGCCAAGGTGGAGTGGCGCCCCAGCGAGCTGTTTCCCCGGGTCGGGTTCATCGTCACCAACCTGTCGCGACCGGCCGAGCGGGTGACATTGTTCTACAATCAGCGGGGCAAAGCGGAGCAATGCATCAAGGAAGGCAAGAACGCGATCAAATGGACGCGGCTGTCGTGTCGCAAGTTCCGCGACAACGCCGTCCGGCTGCAGCTTCACGCCCTGGCCTACAATCTCGCCAACTTCATGCGGACGCTGGCTTTGCCAAAGGAGGTCGAGCACTGGTCGCTGACCACGCTGCGGGAGAAGTTGGTGAAGATCGGTGCCAAGGTGGTCAGCCATGGCCGCTACGTCACGTTCCAATTGGCTGAGGTGGCGGTGCAGAGGGAACTGTTCTGGAAAATCCTGAGCCTGATCGATGATCTGCGACCAAGACCCGCTCCGGCGTAGGCCGGGGACATCGACGGCGAGGTGAAAACGACAGGAGGAGTGTGTCTGAATGGCGGAAAAACTGGGCAAATGGGCTTCCAACCGAGGGCTGATCTCCAAAATCAGGCCATCGGATGGCTGCAAAGGGGATACGGTTCCCTCGACGGTGGTACGGGGGTATGATCTCTGCAAACCTGGAGGTCATCTGGGCAATGTCGGTTTACACCACGCCCTGGGGCACTACCCCCATCGCATTCCATAATCGAGAACCGTGTATTGTGAAGGCTTTGCATTCATAGCGATGATCCAGGGCTCAGGGTGACCATCGTCGTGCAATACTCCGATATTCGTAAACACACCTGATCCATAAAGTTCCGCGTTTATAAGCCCTTGCGGCATCAGCTCCCGGATTTCAATGCAAGACAGCTCGCCACCTTGGTGCTGCAAAGTCAGGTTGCCCTTCAGGCGAATACGATATCCCCAACCAGCGTCCTGACACCAATGGATTAACCTTTCTGTGCCATAAAATCGATCACCCGTTAACATGACATCAGCCCCTTCAGGCATCCAATCCTGAATGCTGTCCAGTAACTCTTTTTGGAGAGAAAACCCAATATTGCCTTTGTCTTGCGCACGCGCCAAGCCACAGGCAAGGCGCGATCACGCATGCGCACTGACAGCATCAAGACTTCATGTCCGTCATTGATAGGGCTTTGATCCATCATCAAAACGATGGTCTCTCCGTTGGAGGCCAAACGGGTGAATACATCTCCAGCATAGGCCTGCATGATTTCCGCGCAATCAATGTGGGAATTGCTCAAAACACGGGAACCATACTGGTACCGATGATCTTTTGTGCCGATGTGACGCGGTAAAGCCGCCGAAAATTCCATCAAATTCGCACTTCGCACATCAAGAACGATGCTCGAAAGCAGTGTAAGGCCTTCGCAGCGGGATTTATGAAACTTTGGAAGCCGCTCTATAAAATCAGCCTTGATAGCTTCGTTTACCCCAGAAAAACCCAATGAAACAACCATACAACATCTCCAATTCTATAACAGGAGACTCCTTGAATCACAGCATGTGGACAGATGGCAAGGTTAATTCGCTAAATTGAAGGGTGGTAAGCCCCGCCACCAAATAAAATCCGCCTCGATCACACGACAAATTCATGATTCACTCCTGCCCTATACTTGACCCATTGTCTTGCAACACGGAAACTGCACCAAAGCATTCTGACCAAGGACCCACAATGAAAATTCTTTTTCCAAGACCGCTCGCCTGCAGCGCGGCGTTTGCCTTCGTACTTCCAACCACCGTCCTCGCAGATGTATCCGCGCTGGAAGTTTGGGAAAGCTGGAAATCCTATGCCGAAACCTTCGGCCAGACCGTCAGCGTCGGCTCGCAAGAGGCCCGCGGCGACGCGCTGATCCTGCGCGACGTCACAATTGCGATGGATTTCCCCGAAGGCAACGTGTCCGGCACGCTGGAATTGTTGGAATTTCGCGAACGTTCCGACGGCACGGTCGCGGTGACCATGGCGCCTGATTTTCCAATGTCGGTGAGCATTGATCCGGAAATCGGCGAAGCCATCGACCTGGCAATTATCATCCGCCAGTCCGGCACCAGCATTATTGCGTCAGGTGATGACGGCAATATCTCTTTTGATTACCTGGCATCACAAATCAGTTTCGACATCGACAAGGTGATTGTCGACGGCGTGGATATTGATGCGATCATTAATTTTTCCGTGAATGGAATTGACGGAAATTATACCCTGGATGCGGGCAGCGACAAAACATACACCAGCAAATTGGCAGCAGAAGAGGTGGTGTTTGACGTAAACTTTACCGATCCCGATGATGGCGGCCGTTTTGAAATGACCGGCTCTTTCGAGGATCTGCGCAGCAATTCAACTGTATCTGTGCCCGACGGCTTTGATTTGGCCGATCCAACCGCGATATTTGGCGGCGGTTTCAATGTTCAGGGCGGATTTTCATCGGGCCAGTCCGGGTATGTCATAAACCTGGAAAACGGTCCCGAGAGCTTTTCGCTTGCCACATCTTCGGGCGGCAGTTCGCTGGACTTCGCCATTTTGGACGGTTCGATCAACTATGGCGGGTCGGCCACCGATGTAAACTATACCATTCAGTCGCCGCAGATACCGTTTCCCGAGGTTACATTGGGCATCGCCGAGTTTGCTTTCAATCTGCTGATGCCATTGGTGAAATCTGATGAACCACGTGAATTCGGTTTCCTGATGAAACTGGCAGGTCTTGAAATCAGCGACATGATCTGGGCGATGTTTGATCCTGGCCAGATAATGCCGCGCGATCCGGCGACTTTTATCATTGATATTTCGGGCCGGATGAACTGGCTGGTCAACATCACCGATCCAGAACAAGCCGAAGCGTTTGCCGGCGAAACACCTGCCGAGCTGTATGAATTGTCGGTCAACGACATCACACTTTCGGCTGTTGGCGCCGAAGTCACTGGCGGCGGCGAATTTACTTTTGACAATTCCGATCGGGAAACCTTTGACGGTATGCCAGCACCGACCGGGTTGATCGAAATGCAAATTGTTGGAATTAACGGGCTATTGGACCGGCTGATTCAGATGGGCATTCTGCCCGCCGATCAGGCCGCTGGCGCACGCATGATGCTAGGTCTGTTTGCCCGGCCCGCAGACGGCGAAGATACTATGACGTCAACGATCGAAGTCAAAGCCGACGGCACGGTTTTTGCCAACGGGCAACAGCTGAGGTAGTCCGGCGCCGACAAATATTTCAGGCCGCGCGTTTGGTTTTGCGTGGCCGTATTTCCGGCATTCGCCTTGCAGCAGATGACCGCGCGGACTACCTGACAGTGACAGCGCGAATTCCCAAGGCCCGGCATGACCCAATCGCTTTCCGATCTGACCCAATCGCTATTGGCAGCGGCAACAAAAGCCGGGGCCGATGCCTCGGATGTGCTGGCAGTTGACAGCACTTCGATTTCCATCGACGTTCTGGGCGGAAAACTGGAACACGCCGAACGTGCCGAGGGTATAGACATCGGACTGCGGGTGCTGGTCGGGCAGCGCCAGGCTTGCGTGTCGGCTTCTGACACTCGGCCTGACACGATATCGATGATGGCAGAACGCGCTGTGGCGATGGCACGCGAGGCACCTGAAGATGCCACCATCGGACTGGCGTCACCCGACAAACTGGCGCAGGATTTGGACGCAACGGCACTCGAACTGGCCGACCCTGCTGATGAACCGGCGCCCGCGACCTTGGAGGAACACGCACGCCGGACAGAGTGTGCAGCGTTGGCCATTTCCGGGGTTTCGCAGGTTCAGGCAACCTCGGCCGGATATCGCCACCGGCGCATCCACATGGCCGCCAGCAATGGATTTTCGGGCGGCTACGCGCGCACCGACCGGGCCCTGTCTTGCGTCGCAATCACCGGCTCTGGCAGCGACATGGAGCGCGACTATTGCGGCGAAAGCCGGGTTTTTCAGAGCGATGTGCCAGCGCCTGAAGACATTGGCAGGATTGCGGGCGAGCGCACCGTCGCCCGCGCCGGTGCGCGCAAGCCGAAAACCGGCGCGTTCCCGGTGCTGTTTGACGAACGTATCGCGGCCTCGCTCATTGGCCACCTGCTGGCGGCCATCAATGGCACATCGATTGCGCGCGGCGCGTCCTGGGCGCGCGACCTGTTGGGCCAACAGGTGCTGCCCAAAAGTCTGTCGGTCATCGAAGAGCCGCACCGCCCGCGCATCTCTGGCTCGCGCCAGTTTGATAGCGAAGGGCTGGCAACGGCGCGGCGCGCGATTGTCGAAAACGGGGTTCTGACCGGTTGGACGCTCGATCTGGCGACGGCCCGCAAGCTGGGGTTGCAGTCCACTGCAAACGCGTCGCGTGGCACATCAGCGCCACCTTCGCCCTCGGCCGGAAACATCGCGCTGACCCAGGGCAGCGCCAGCCGTGACGCGTTGATCCGCGACATGGGGACCGGGCTGTTGGTCACGTCGATGATCGGCTCTTCGATCAATCCGACGACCGGGGACTATTCGCGCGGTGCCTCTGGGTTCTGGGTGGAAAACGGACAGATCACCTATCCGGTTAACGAATGCACGATCGCGGGCAACCTGCGTGACATGCTAAAAACCATCACGCCAGCCAATGATGCGCGGCCCCACCTGTCACGCGTTGTGCCCTCGCTGCTGGTCCAGGGCCTGACGCTTGCCGGAGAATGACCACACCTTGCTGATCGACGCCGCGCGCTCGGCCGGCGAGATTGCCACTGCCTTTTGGCGGCAATCCCCGAAAACCTGGGAAAAAGACGACGGTGCTGGCCCGGTGACCGAGGCCGATCTTGCGGTCAATGACATGCTCAAAGACCGGTTGACGGCGGCCCGTCCCAGCTACGGTTGGTTGTCCGAAGAAACCCAAGACAACAGCGATCGCCTGTCACACGATCGTGTGTTCATCATCGACCCGATCGACGGCACGCGGTCATTCGTCGCCGGCGAAAAAACCTGGTCTCACTCGCTCGCGGTTGCTGAAGGCGGCCGTGTCGTTGCTGGCGTGGTGTTCCTGCCGTTGCGCGACAAACTTTACACCGCATTTGAGCACGGCGGCGCGTTTCTGAACGGCGAACCAATCTGCGTGTCCGGGCAGGCGCAGCTCAGCGGTGCCACGCTTTTGTCAGCGCGCGCAAACCTGCACGCTTCGCACTGGCAGGGCGGCGCGCCGCCGGTTTCGCGCCAATTCCGAACCTCGCTTGCCTATCGCTTGGCACTGGTGGCCGAGGGCCGCTTTGACGCCATGCTCGGCCTGCGCGACACTTGGGAGTGGGACGTGGCTGCAGGAACGCTCATTGCGACAGAGGCCAGGGCGCGGGTCACCGACCGGCACGGCGCGCCACCGGGTTTTAACAACGCCCGCCCGCTGCTTTCGGGCATTCTGGCCGCGACCAGCGCTGTGCACGAGGGATTGATGCACCGTTTGATCTAAGTGTCTGATTCAAAACTCTACGGATGATTACAATGCCTTGCAATTTTACGCGTGAGGGTTCTGATATGTGCAACGAGTATCCATGCCTGTGAACTTGCGATGGATTTTTCCCAATCTTTGGCCAATCGCCGGCAGCGGTTTAGCCATGCGAAGGTGCGCTCGACGACCCATCTTCTGGGAATGACTTCGAAGCCTTCCGCAGTGTCGAAGCGCTTGACGATCTGGATTGTCCAGTCACCGATGCCTTCAAGAGCGTCGCGCAGCTTTGGTTGTCAATTCCGGCGTAAAAAGGGGCCATTCGCCGGAGTAAAAGTGGGCCAGTTGAGGTGCCGCGCCTTGTTGGGTGTGCTCCCCATAAAGCTAACGCGTGACAAGGCGCATGTTGGCCAAAGGCCAACATCCATCAAGTTCAGACCGGGTTCAGGCTCTGGCGTTTCGGCTCTGTTTTAGCCGAAAGCTGTCGCCGTTCATCTCCAGGATATGGACGTGGTGGGTGAGGCGATCCAGGAGCGCACCGGTGAGGCGCTCGGATCCGAATATTTCGGTCCATTCGTCGAACGGCAGATTTGAGGTGATGATTATGGAGCCGCGTTCATAGCATTGGGAGATGACTTCGAAGAGCAGCTCAGCGCCGGTTTTGCTCAAGGGGACAAAGCCCAGCTCGTCAATGATCAGAAGGTTCTGGCTGGTGAGTTGTTTTTGGAACCTCTGCAGGCGGCGTTCATCGACAGCTTCGATCAATTCGTGAACCAGTGATGCGGCGGTTATGAAGCGGACCTTGAGGCCCTTCTGGCAGGCGGCCAATCCCAGCCTCAGTGCGACATGGGTTTTACCGGTGCCACTTGGCCCCAGGGCAATGATGTTCTGGTATTTGTCGATGTATTCACAGCGCGCCAGCTCCAGCACGAGCGGCTTGTTGAGTGACGGGATCGCCTTGAAATCGAAGCTGTCCAGGCTCTTGGTGGCTGGAAACTTCGCGGCCTTGATGCGCCGCTCGATCATCCGGCGTTCCCGCTCTATCAGTTCAAGTTCGCAGAGCCGCAGTAAATACTGGACGTGATCCTTCTTCTCAGCAGCGCATTGTTGCGCAAGTTTGGAATATTCGCCCAGGAATGTCGGCAAGCGCAGTTTTTTTAGGTGATGCTGCAGCAGAACCTGCGGTGTATCGGTCATGCCGGCACCTGCGTCATCAGGCTCATATAGCTCGCGGGCTTGGTGGTCTCGACCAGTGCTTTGGGCAGGTAGGGGTAGATATCGAGATCGAGCCGTGGCGGGCGCCTCTCGATCCGGCAAAGCGAGACTGTCCGATCTTCTGTGTATGAGTAATTTGGTCCATGCTTCACCAATGAAGGAGCATGATGACAATGACGATTTCCAAGGAACTACTGGACGAGTTGCTTAACGGCGTTGAACGGCCCGAAGATTTGCTGGGCGACAAAGGCCTGATGAAGGAGCTGAAAGTCCGGCTGATGGAGCGGATGCTGGGCGCCGAGTTGACTGAGCACCTGGGCTATGAGCCGCACGGGGAGCCTGCCAGCCAGCAATCCAACCGCCGGAACGGGGCCACTCGCAAGGTGCTGAAGGGCAATGACGGGGCGGTGCCGATTGACATCCCGCGCGACCGAGCTGGTAGTTTTGAGCCGGAACTGATCCAGAAAGGCCAGACCCGGATCGACGGGATGGACGACAAGATCATCGGGCTTTATGCCGCCGGTCTGTCGACCCGTGATATCCGTGCCCACCTTGAAGAGGTCTACGGCCTGCGGATTTCAGCGGACCTTATCAGCCGCGTGACGGACGCAGTTTTGGAGGAGGTTTCAGACTGGCAAAACCGGGCTCTGGAGCCAGTATATCCTCTCGTATTCCTTGATGCCCTTCGGGTCAAAATTCGCGACGCTGAGAGCCGCCAGGTCAAAAACAAGGCCGTTTATGTAGCTCTGGGGGTCACGCCAGAAGGCGAGCGGGAGGTTCTGGGCTTGTGGATTGCCAATAATGAGGGTGCCAAATTCTGGCTTTCAATCATGAATAATCTGAAGAACAGAGGCGTTGAGGATATCCTGATTGCCGTCGTGGACGGTCTCAAGGGGTTCCCTGACGCGATCAACGCGGCCTTCCCTGATACTACCGTGCAAACCTGTATCGTGCATCTCGTGCGCCATTCCCTGAACTTCTGCGGCTGGAAAGATCGCAAAGTCGTGGCCAAAAGCCTGAAGCGGATTTATCAGGCCACAGATGATGCCGAGGCCGCGAAAGCCCTTGATGATTTCGAGACCGAATGGGGCTCAAAATACCCCTCGATCGCCCCAAGCTGGCGGCGGGCCTGGCAGGAGGTCATCCCGTTCTTTGCCTTCCCGCCAGCGGTGCGCAAAATCATCTATACGACGAATGCGATTGAAAGCCTCAACAGGGTGATCCGAAAAACCACCAAAACGCGCGGTAGCTTTCCAACGGATGACGCGGCAACCAAACTGATTTACCTGGCCATCCGCAATTTTGAAAAGTCGGGCCGGTGCGTCAGGGAATGGGTTGCGGCAAGAAACCAGTTCGCTATCCTATACCCCGAGCGGTTCAACAAATGACCCGTTTAAACCGCATGGGCCAAACCCCATACACAGAGTTTCGGATACTCCCGGCAAAGCACCAGATGCTTGACCGCATCGTAGCCGATCGCGCCCAGTTCCAGCGACTGTTTGATAGCCCCGTGGACGTGCGCCATCTCGAAGCTCTCAAGCAGCCGCAGAACCTGGACGTATTCGCGCTTGCCCTTCTTGCCCATGCGCGCTTCCAGCAGCCGGTGCAGGGTGGCAAACTCCCCTGGCAGGTCCCAGCCCTGCAGCGGTGCCGCCTGGTCCAGCGCGCCAACCTTCTGTTCCAGCAGCGGTAGGAAGTGCATCGGATCGAAGACCATATCAGCCTTCTCATAGGACCGTTGGTGGCGGGCGATCACCTCGGCGCCGCAGCCGATGACGACCTCGTGGACATAGCCGCGGACCTGAACCTCGTGATGAGCGCAGGCGACCGGCACCGAGTAATCGTTGTTGCGATAGCGGACCATCGAGATCGACGTCGCCCGCGTGCTGACTTTCTCGCAGGCATCGTAGGGTACAGGCGGCAGCGCCATCAGGGCGTCGAGGTCGCGCATCAGCCGCTCGCCGATAGTCTCGGAATGACCCCGCAGAACCTCATCCTGACGTTTGAGGCATTGCTCCTCCAGCCGGACGTTCAGGTCATCGAAACTGTCGAAGCGCGGCATCGGCACCAGGAAGTTCCGCCGGCCATAACCGATTGTGCCTTCGACATTACCCTTGTCGTTGCCCTTGCCAGGACGGCCGAACCTGTCTTCGAACAGGTAATGCGACTGCAACTCAGCAAAGGTTCTGGTGCGTTGCCGTTTTCCGTCCCCGAGGATCCGCGCCACCGCGATCGTGGTGTTGTCGTAGAGCCCTGACAGCGGCACGCCTCCGAAGAACGCAAAGGCGGAGACATGGCCATCACAAAAGGCCTCGGTTATCTCCGCCGGATAGGCCTTGATGAAGAACGCGTCCGAGTGCGGCAGAGACATTGCAAAGTAGTGCAGCTTGCGCACGACCCCGCCAATCTCGCCAAGCGCCTCACCAAAATCAACCTGGGCGTGGCCTGGCGCGTGGCTCAGCGGCACGAACACTTCCCGAGTCCGGCGCTTCTTCTCCCGCACATAGTCGGTCACAATCGTGATCCCGCCGGTGAAGCCATGTTCATCACGCAGACGCTCATATATCCGCTTCGACGTATGCCGCTGCTTCTTGAGCCGCGACTTATCCTCTTCCAATATCTGGTTGATGAGCGGAATGAACGGGTCAAGCTTTGGACGGGCTGGTGGCCCATTCCTGCGATACCCCGGTGGCACCGCATGCTTCAGAATTTTTGACACAGTCTTGCGGTCTATCCCGAAATGACCGGCCGCCGCCCGCTCACTCATCCCACCGACATGACACGCACGCCGAATCCGGCTGTACAATTCCACAGAATACATCTCCCCGCCCTCAGCTCGTTTGCCTCAGGCGTCAGAATGGCGGAGTTTTACTCCGCGACAGTCAGATTATTCGACCGTTTCTGTGGTCCAGTATTGCGCCGGGATTCACATTTGGTCCGGCATAACCGCTATCCGCAAAGATATGGCGCAAGTTTGGATGGGAATACCGGATGGATTTCAACACTTCCGGTGCGCCATCACGATCCAGACCGTGTGAAAACTCTGGGTGGCGGGGGATTCCGTCCGGCTCATGGCGATGTTAGAGTCCGCCATTAGACACATTCCTGGCATTGACCGCTCTCAGGTTCTGCTTCTGCCGGAAGCAGTGGACGATTACGTGGGCCGGGATAACCCGGTCCGTTTCATCGACGCTTTCGTGGATGGTTTGGACCTGGCGGTCGCTGGTTTCGAGCGCGCCACGCCGAAGGCGACGGGTCGTCCCGGCTACGATCCGGCGGACCTGCTGAAGCTCTACATATACGGTTATCTCAATCGGGTACGTTCGAGCCGCCGGCTGGAGGCGAGAGCAAGCGTAATCTCGAAGTGATCTGGCTGTTGCGGCGTTTGTCGCCGGACTTCAAGACGATCGCCGATTTCCGGCGGATCAATCGGGCGGCGTTCCGCCAGGTGTTTCGGGAGTTCGTGAGGCTATGCCGCGAACTGGAGCTGTTCGGGCGCGAGCTGGTGGCAGTCGACGGTACTCGGATCAATGCAGTGAACAGCCGGGAGCGGAACTTTACCAAAGCGAAGCTGGAGAAGGCGTTGGCCGAGAGCGACGAGAGGTTGTCGCGTTATCTCGACCGGCTCGACGAGGCCGACGGGCAAGACGAGAGCGGCACCGGCGGCGGCGAAGTGGAGAACATCCGGGAAAAGATCGCTGCGATCCAAGGGCGGCGTGAGCGGTTTGAGGAACATCGCGACGCGCTGGCTGCGAGTGGCGAGGACCAGCTCTCTTTGACGGATCCGGACAGCCGGGCGATGCACGCCGCGACCCGGGTCGGTGTCGGCTACAACATCCAGATCGCGGTGGACGCCAAGCACAAACTGATCGCCGAGCAGCAGGTCCATAGCAAGGTCCGCGATCTCAGTCTGTTGGCCGAGAGGCGGTGGCGGCCCGTCGGAACCTGGCGTCGATCGGATCGACGCGGTCGCCGACGCGGGCTACTTCAAGATCGAGGATATCGAGGCCTGCGAGAATGCCGACGTCATGCCGCATGTGCCCAAGCCCCAGCGCGGATCAACGGTGAGCCAGGGGCTCTTTCCCAAGGAACGCTTCCGCTATGACGGCGGCGAGGACATTTACATCTGCCCCGACGGCCAACGCCTGGCGCTACACAGCAAGCGCAAGCGCCGCGATCTCATCTTCGCCAGTTACGCCAATCGCGCCGCGTGCAAGGAGTGCCAACTCAAGTCGAAGTGTACGAAAAGCGCCTTCCGTCGGGTCCTGCGCTATGTCGACGAAGCGATCCTGGAGCGCATGGCAGAACGATTGGCGGCCCGCCCGGAGCTGCTCGATGCGCGCCGTGAAAGCGTCGAGCATCCCTTCGGCTCAATCAAACAATGGATGGGCCAGGGTGCCTTCCTGACCCGGCGACTGGAGAACGTGCGCGGCGAGTTCAGCATCACGGCGCTGGCTTACAACATCCGCCGCGCGATCTCTCTGGTAGGTGTTCCCGCCTTGATCGCCGCCGCGAGGGCTGAGACGGGAGTCTGGCCCAAATCAAGCGCCCCACATCGATCCACGGAGGCCCGGAGCCTCTTCCGCGGGGCTACCGGCGCCAAACCGCCGGACTACGTGGGATCGCGGCAAATCATGGTGACACAAACCTCCATCCCCGCCACCCAGAGTTTTCACACGGTCTGGGTCTTGAATACCGGCGCTATGCACGACCAACCCAACCATAAACCCGAGCGTGTCGGTGACAATGTGGCGCTTGCGGCCCTTGGTTTTCTTGCCCGCGTCATAGCCCGAAATGCCACCGCTTTCCGTTGTTTTTATGGTCTGGCTATCAATGACACCAGCGGTGGGGCCGGGCTTCTTGCCATGAAACTCGCGCGCCGTCGCCACCAGAAAATGGCTGATCACTTCAAAGATGCCATCGTTGCGCCAGCCATAGAAATAGTAGCGCACGGTGGACACTGGCGGGAAATCATTGGGCAGCATACGCCACGCACACCCGGCGCTGGCGATGTACAAAATGGCATCCAGAACATCGCGCATCGCCGTGCTGCGCGGACGACCAGTTGTTTTAGGCGGCGGCAGGAATGGCGCGATCAAACCCCATTCCTGATCAGTTAAATCGCTTGCATAGCGTCCCGAATGCCGTTCATATCGGGCGCGAGTGGTTTCCGTCCAGGCCATTGTGATCTCCCTCGAATCTTATCAATCCGATTGAATCACAACTCGCGGAAATCACTCAATTAGTTTTGGATCAGACACTAAGATCAGGATCCTTGAACCTTTTCAACATTATCGTAGGCTGCACCAGTATTCCATGTTCCGCCCTCGGAGGACCCATGAAACAGCGCCTGCATCTGGTCTTTGGCGGTGAGCTTGTCGACCCGGCAAGCAGCACCTTTAAAGATGCCAACGACATTCACATCGTCGGAATTTTTCCCAACTATGCTTCCGCCTTCAATGCCTGGAAGGCGAGGCACAGCGCACCGTCGACAACGCCCATATGAGGTACTTTATTGCGCATTTACACCGTCTTCGCGATGAAGCAACGCAGGCTTCTCCGACCGAAATAATTGGCGATTAATACCGGTATTTGATGGATATTCCGCTCGCCATTTACCAACGTTTGGGGCCGTTTCTGGCCCGCGGTTCCTTGCCAGACGCCGTCAGCGACCGGCCAATGCGCCCGCCCGGGCAATTGGCCTGGCTGCACGCACCGCGTCATTCGGATCGAGCGGTCGTTGGCGATCTGATCTCGCGCCTGTCTGATCTTCGACCCGACCTGTGGGTTCTGGTCACGACCAAAGACAAAACCGCGCCGCCGACACTTGCAGATCAATGCATCCACCAAACTTTGCCGCCAGATACACAGGCAGCGGCGCATGGATTTTTGGCTTACTGGCGTCCGGACGTTGGCGTCTGGTTGTCAGGCAGCCTGTGCCCGGCGTTTATTTCAAGGGCAGCGCTGGGTAATATCCCGCTTTGCCTGCTGGATACCGGCTCGGCGCTCGAAGCGTCCCGGCGCTGGCGGTTGCTGCCAGGGCTGACCCGCTCCACATTGCGCCATTTTGACACCATCATAACCGGCGACAACGCGACCACCGCAGCACTTGTCGGCGCGGGGGCACGTCAAAAAAATATCCAGACAATGGGCGTGCTCGAAACCGACGTGGCCGCACTGCCCTGCAGCGAGGCCGAGCGTGATGCGCTGGCGGAGCTTCTGGACACAAGGCCGGTTTGGCTGGCCGCCGGAATTGATTTGACAGAGCTGGAAGCAGTGCTGGTGGCCCACAAGCACGCGATGCGCCGGTCACACCGGCTGTTGCTGATCATTGTTCCAGCCGAGCTGAAAGATGCAGCTGCGTTTGCCGACACGCTCGAAACCTGGAACATGCCATATGCGCAACGCTCAACCTGTGGCGAACCCGAGGCCGAAGCTCAGGCCTATCTGGCCGATACCGACGGCGAAATGGGGTTGTGGTACCGTCTGTCGCCAATGTCTTTTGTCGGCCAAACGCTGGTGTATTCGGCGGGCGTGGGACCCAACCCGTTTGACGCGGCAGCACTTGGATCAGTCGTGTTGCACGGGTCGGCGCTGGAGCCCTATCAGGACACCTACAATCGATTGGCCCGCGCAGGTGCATCGCGTCTGGTCACGCATTCCGGCGAACTGGCCCAGGCTGTCGAGGCGCTTCTAGCACCCGACAAAGCTGCCGAAATGGCGCATGTTGCCTGGCAAATTTGTTCTGCCGGGGCAGAGGTCATGGATCAGGTAATCAAAATCATGACTGACGCTTTAGACACTAAAAGCGAGTTTGACTGATGCGGCCGCCGGGATTTTGGAGCCGCCCGCCTGCACACCCTGGCGTGCTGGCGCGACTGCTGGCCCCGGCGGCGGCTGTTTATGCGGCGGCGACGGCGCAAAGGGTGTCACGCAAGCCACGACACCGTGCATCTGTCCCGGTCATTTGCATTGGCAATCTGAACATCGGCGGCACCGGAAAGACCCCGACAACGATTGCGCTTGCTGAAAAGCTGACTGCCAATGGCTGTGCACCGCACGTGGTATCGCGCGGCTACGGCGCCAAGTTGACCGGACCGCTCAGGGTCGAGGAACGCAAACACAGTGCTGCAGATGTCGGCGACGAACCGCTGCTTTTGGCGGCCTTCGCGCCGACCTGGATCGCACGCGACCGCGCCGCCGGTGTCCGCGCGGCCGAGGCCGCCGGTGCTGGCGTTGTGCTGATGGATGACGGGTTTCAAAACTCCTCGGTCGTCAAAAACCTTTCGATCGTCGTAGTCGACGCAGAATTCGGCTTTGGAAATGGCCGGGTG
Source organism: Paracoccaceae bacterium (assembly GCA_965237505.1). Taxonomy (GTDB): domain Bacteria; phylum Pseudomonadota; class Alphaproteobacteria; order Rhodobacterales; family Rhodobacteraceae; genus NVTR01. Next base: position 1,280,682 of record CBDEFR010000009.1, read on the forward strand.
ATCCCGGCTGGCCCATTGCGCGAACCGGTGAAGCCGGGGCTGTTGCGCGCCGATCTTGTGTTAACCATCGGCACGCCGGATGTGCAGGCCAGCTTTGCCAAAAAATGGGGCACCGTCATCCCCTGTACCCATGTCCGGGGCACGTTGATGCCATTGCCGACAGGCATGGACTGGCGGGGGCTAAAAGTGCTGGCCTTTGCCGGCATTGGTCATCCGGACAAGTTTTTTGCGACGTTACGCAGTCTTGGGGTCAACCTGTTGCGAAGCGAGGCGCTGGATGATCACCAACCGCTGAGTGACGCGCTGATGACACGGCTGGAACTGGAAGCCAAAGCCCTGAACGCCCAGCTTGTCACCACCGAAAAAGACGCGGTGCGCCTGCCCGCCCGGTTCCGGCCAAAAGTGCTGACATTGCCGGTGCGCCTGATATTGGATAGCTGGTCCGAACTGGACCGCGCTTTAGCGGGACTGGGCCTTGATGTCTCGGCAGACGGGTCCTGACCAAGCGCCGATCATTCAGCCAGTTTCTTGTCCAGCACCGCCGCGAAATCATCATAGTTCATATTACTGAATTTCTCGCCGTTGATCACGAACGTCGGCGTGCTCTGAACATTGTCAGCCTGCGCATTTTGCTGGTAGAGAGCAACCATCGCCTGCGCCTTATCGCCATCGGCAAAGCACGCATCCAATTGTTCGTCCGTAAGACCGGCGGTCTTGCCGATTTTTCGCAGGTTGGCGGCGAGCGTTGCCGGATCACCGCCTGCCGTCCATTCAGACTGCTGACGGTAGATCAGGTCGGCAATTCCAAAATAGCGATCGGCGCCACCGCACCGCGCCACGATGCCGGCCCACAGGCCAAAACGGTCGAAATAAACTTCGCGGTAGACAAAATTTATTTTGCCGGTTTCAATATATTCGGCCTTGAGCTGGCCGAAAACCTGTTGATGAAAGCTCTGGCAATGAGGGCAGGTAAACGACGCGTATTCAATGACCGCAACGTCTGCGTCCGGGTTGCCGAGCGTCATTTCCTGGACAATCGACGTGTCGATATCTTCCGCGCTCTGCTCGGTTGCGGTGGCCAGGCCTGGGCCCTGGCTTACGGGTCGGTTGACATACCAGTATCCGCCAATGCCGATGATGGCGATCAGGACGAGAAGATAAAGAGTTCGGCGGCTCATGCGGTAACCTCATTACATTTTTGGACGGGATAGGACGTTTTGACCAAGCGTTTCAAGCGCGGATCGAAGATTGCGGTCGCCGATGTTTCGGGCGGTGTCGCGGGCGAGGCCGGCGACTTTGGGGTCAGTTTTGGCAGGCTTGGGCGCAGGGGCTGCGGTAAAGGCGATTTGACCCTCGGCAAAACCAGATGGCGCAGTTTGGGTTATCCGGATCCGCGATATTGCGGCGTAGCCGTAACAGGCGTTCACCTTGTCGCGCAGCCGGGGCAAATCTGCCTGCAGCATCGGCGCCTGCGCACCGGTGGTCAGCACCGTCAGGGTCGCACCAAAACCGCCGTGCGCATAGCTGACCTTGACCGGCAGAGCGCTGCTGGCGACATCCTCGCCGACAATATCCGCCCAATGGGTCAACAGCCGCGACACCGCAAAACCGCGCGATTCACCGACCCGGCGAACCTGGCTCTGCAACAGGCCGGAGGCGCGTTCAAATCCGCGCATCCGGCGCAGGGCTTGGCGGTTTGGGTTTTGCATTATTGCTGTCACGCTCCAAATTTGCGCCTATTCTAGTCATCGCTGGCAGCCATGCCAGCCAAAACCGCCCCGGAAGGCTAAAGAATGCGTGACAATGAACTGAGCCAAGCCCTGTTGCACTGGTATGACCGAAACGCGCGCGCGATGCCGTGGCGGGTTGGGCCTGCTGATCGCGCCGCCGGCGCGCGCCCGGACCCCTATCATGTGTGGCTGTCGGAAATCATGCTGCAACAGACAACTGTGGCGGCGGTGCTGGATTATTTTCGCCGCTTTACCAAGCGATGGCCAACGGTGCAGGCGCTGGCGGCCGCCGATGATGCCGATGTCATGGGCGAGTGGGCCGGGCTGGGATATTACGCGCGGGCGCGCAACCTGCTGAAATGTGCCCGCATTGTTACATTTGATCAGAGCGGCAAATTCCCGGACCAATACGCCGGGCTGCTGAAACTTCCGGGGATCGGCCCGTATACCGCTGCGGCGATCTCGGCCATTGCCTTTGAGCGCGTAGAAACCGTCGTCGACGGCAATGTCGAGCGGGTTTTGGCGCGGCTGTTTGGCGTCCAGACGCCGCTGCCAAAGGCAAAATCACAACTGACCAAGCATGCGGCGCGCCTGACTCCGAGATCACGACCAGGCGACTATGCGCAGGCGGTCATGGATCTGGGCGCGACGATCTGCACGCCAAAATCCCCGAAATGCGGGGATTGCCCGTGGTTTGCACGCTGCAAGGCGCGCGTGGCGGGCGCGCAGGCAGAGCTGCCGCGCAGGCTGCCAAAACCGCCAAGGCTAACACGTTTTGGCATCGCCTATCTGGCCCGCCGTCAAGACGGCGCCTAGTTGCTGGAACGCCGTCCGGCAAGTGGGCTGTTGGGCGGAATGCTGGGTTGGCCGGGGTCGGATTGGGGCAAAAAATCCAACGAAATGCCGCCTTTGCCAGCCAACTGGCGCGATCCCGGCGTTGAGGTGCAACACACGTTCACGCATTTCCACCTTCGCCTGTCGTTGCGCGTCGCCACTGTCCCACTTGGCGCACAGCCCGAGGCCGGCTGCTTTCTGACCGCTGATCAGTTTCGCCGCACCGATCTGCCAACGGTGATGCGCAAAGCCTATGATATTGCCGCAAAATTGGATCCGGTGAATTGAGCACCTGCGGGCAACGCGCTAGAGTGTAACCGGAAGCCCGGAGGTAGCTGATGATTGCCGCCAAGAATGTCGCAAAACTGCAGAATGCGCTGCCGTTCTGGCTGTCTCTCGCCTTGGTTCCGGTCATACTTTTCGCAGCAAATACCGGCGGTTGGGCGTTAATTTTGCCGGTGGCGGCGACGTTCGGGGTGTTTAGCGTGCTGGACGCGCTGACCGGGCTGAACCTTGATAACGCTGACCCCGCGACCGCAGACGATCAACTGTTCTGGTACCGCCTGGTCACGCTGATCTGGTTTCCGATCCAGTTTGCCCTGATATTCGGGCTGATCTGGTTTGTGAGCGTGACCAACCATCTGTCGGCATTGGGAAAAATCATACTTTTCTTTGGCGTCGGGCAGATTTCGGGTGCCGTGGGGATCGTCTATGCGCATGAGCTGATGCACCAGAAAAACAAGGTTGAACGCTGGCTTGGCGATCTGTTGCTGGGGAGCGTGCTGTATTCGCATTTCCGAAGCGAACATCTGCTGGTGCACCACCGCTATGTCGCCACCCCGCGCGACGCGGTGACGGCGCGCTACGGTGAGAGCTTTCATCGGTTCTTTCCACGGGTTTTGCAGCAGTCCTGGCGCTCGGCGTTTCGGGCTGAACGGCAGATGCTGGCACGTAAAGATCTGCCCTGGTGGAATCGCAGCAACCCGTTTTGGCGCTATTGGACGCTGAAGGCGGCATTTCTGTTTTTGGCAATGATCATAGGCGGTTGGGCCGGGTGGTTTTGTTTTTGTTTCAGGCCTCGGTTGCGGTTTGGCATCTGGAACTGATCAACTACATCGAGCATTACGGGCTGACACGGAAGTATTTGGGCGGTGGAAAATACGAACACATGCAGCCCCGCCACTCCTGGAACGCGGCCCATAAAGCGTGCAACTGGTTGCTGATAAATCTGCAAAGACACTCTGATCATCACTACAAACCGAGCCGCCGGTTTCCGCTGTTGCAAAACTATTCCGGGGCTGAAGCGCCGCAGCTGCCCTATGGCTATCCGGTGATGTTCGTGATGGCTTTGATCACGCCCATTTGGCGGCGGATCATGAACCCGAAAGTGCGCAAATGGCGAGAAATGTATTACCCGGAAATCACCGATTGGTCGGCGTATCAGACCGAGGTGAATCCGATGCCGAGGTAGGAGAACTTTAAAGTCTTTAATGGTTCCGGAGGCTGGGTTTTAAAGTCTTTAATGGTCGATGCAGAAGAAATTCTACCCATTATTTGGGCAAATTGGGCCGTGCGGGCGGGTAGGCGAATATTTACCTTACGCGGTATTGCCGGACCCGCGAATCTGAGAGTTGGCGTTGGTGACGTAATCGGGAAATATTCGGGCAGACTGCAAATTTCTATTCAGTGATTTTTCGAAATGCATCAGCCAATAATGCCCCGCCGATTTGCAAAGGCGAGGCAATCCTGGCCGCCTGCACGTAGTTGAATTCTGCGGCGGCTATCCAGTAACAGGTGTATAGACCGCAGCGGCGGCTTGTGCAGCGGCCATTGCCTTCTGGGCTTCGGCAGAGGTCATCAATTTGGTGGTGGCGCCGCTGGAAAACGCGCCGGACGCGCCGATCGCCATGGAGCAGGCCGCCATTGCGGTGTCGTCGGGGGCCTCGATGATCGCGAGCACGTCCTCTTTGCCGAGGCAAAAGAACAGGCTGTGCAGCGAACCGCCGACCGCCTCGATCACGGTGCGCGCGGCGGCTTCTCGGTCCTGCGGCTTGGCGACCATCGCCTTTAGTGCCGCTGGTGTGTAGCTCGCCTGGAACAGGTAAAATGGCATTTGGTTTCTCCCTTCTGTGTGTGCAGTTGGCAGGTGGCAGCTGCACTTTCGTCAATTCTCGATTTTTGACATACCTCGGAGGCAAAAGCAAAACTGCCGCCAGAAATTCGACGTGCAGCCCGAACCGGCAGACCCGAATCTTGAGTCCAAAAAAAGCCCCGCCTCAACATGAGGCGGGGCAAGTTAGTGCCGTGGTTTTAGGCCACAGGCACCGGCGGTAACTGCATAAATTTCTAATCCATCTCGGCCCTGATCTGCTGGCGCAGAATGTCAATCGGCAGCCGTTTGCCGTCTTGTGTGAAACACCAGTAAGTCCAGCCATTGCAGCTTGGCGCGCCTTCCAGCGCGGCGCCGACCTGGTGGATTGAGCCGCGGATGTCGTCGGCGATCAGGGTGCCGTCAGCGCGCACTTTGGCCGCGTAACGCCCGTTGAGCGAGGTCAGCAGCTCGCCCGGTCGCAGCATCCCGCGTTCGACCAGTTGTCCGAATGGCACTCGTGGTTCGGCGCGTTTACTGGTGGACACCTGCAGCGCCTCGCGATCAAACTTGCGCACTTTGGATATCCGCCGCTCGGCGATCGCACGGTAGGTGTCGTCGCGCTCGATCCCGATGAAGTCGCGGCCCAGCATCTTGGCCACCGCGCCGGTGGTTCCGGTGCCAAAGAACGGATCCAGCACCACATCACCCGGATTGGTGGTGGCCACCAGAGCCCGGTGCAGCAGGCTTTCCGGTTTTTGCGTTGGATGCGCCTTGTCGCCGTTGCTGTCCTTGATGCGTTCGTGCCCGGTGCAGATCGGCAGCAGCCAGTCAGAGCGCATCTGGATACCCTCGTTCAGTGCTTTCAGGGCTTCGTAGTTGAACGTGTATTTGCTGGCCTCGCTTCGCGACGCCCAGATCAGCGTTTCATGGGCGTTGGTCAGGCGTTTGCCGCGGAAATTCGGCATCGGGTTGGATTTGCGCCAGACCACGTCGTTCAAAATCCAGAACCGGGCGTTTTGCAGCGCCACGCCGACCCGGAAAATGTTGTGATACGAGCCGATCACCCAGATTGCGCCGTCCGGTTTCAGCAATCTGCGGGCCGCACCAAGCCAGGCTTCGGTGAACCGGTCATAGGCCGCGAATGATACGAACTGATCCCAGGCATCGTCAACCGCGTATACGCGCGAATTGTCGGGGCGATGCAGGTCGCCCTTGAGCTGCAGGTTATAGGGCGGATCGGCAAAGATCAGATCGATCGAGCCCTTGGGCAGGCCGTTCATCACATCTACGCAATCACCGGCCAATATCTGGTTAAGCGGAAGCGCGCATGCTTGCTTGCGGGTCCTGTTGGTCATCTATGCCCCTGTCGTCACGCCGTTGTCGGCGGGCGTTATGTTGAAACCAAGATGAGTCAAAGGTGATTCTGCGTCAAATTCTTTTTTGAATCAGCGGCTTACAGATTTTTCTTGATACAAGATGTTGTGGATGGGCTTGAACGATCGTCTATGGTGTGGGGTTACGCCAAGAATTTGCAGCGCCAAGTGATGCTCTTTTGTCGGATAGCCGGCGTTTCGCTCCCAACCATAGCCGGGATGCTGTTGCGCCAAATCCACCATCAGGGCGTCGCGCCACACTTTGGCCACAATCGAGGCCGCTGCAATCGACAGTGAACGGGCGTCGCCTTTGACGATTGATCTCGCCTGTTCCTTCAGTTCGTCAGGGATTCGGTTGCCGTCCACCAAGACATGGTCTGCGGCAGTCGGAAGCGCCGCCACCGCGCGTTCCATCGCCAGCAGCGACGCATGCAAGATATTGAGCGTGTCAACCTCGTGCACCGATGCCTGCGCGACGGCGACATCTGAAACTTGCCAAATCTGCGGCGCAATCAGCCGCCGCCGTTTGCGCGACATGGATTTTGAATCGCCCAACCTGCCGGGGATTTGATCGGGGTTCAATCGCACCGCCGCGGCAACCACCGGACCGGCAAGCGGACCACGGCCCACTTCATCGACACCGACGACATACTCAGCGCCGCCCGCGATGGCGGCCTGTTCGAAGTGGAAATTCGGGATTTTGGCCATGCGGAGAGCCAACATTTTTGTGCGGCTGGGCGCAAGTTGAAATGCGGGATGATATGTCTGCCATGCGGACAAAGCGGCCAATCATCTGATGGCGTTGAACGACCGGTTCTGACCCAAGGCGGAACCCAGCGTCTGGTGGTGGAGTTTTGAGCAGAATCGCCACCTGCATACAAGACGGAAGCAATCTCCAGTGTATTTTCCTTGCAATGGTCGCTAAGCCGCTGGACGCAGATTGGGGCAAATTCGGCTCTCCTTACAACCTCGGCAGGTTACTTTATGGACCATCAAATGCAACGTCTGGTCGGGCAGTAGATCGGGCCTGTCTAATCGCAAGGTAGCCAAGCGCGTAGAGCACGACGTGCCTCACCGCTCGCTCCCGTTGGCCATACTCAAACCCGCATTCCCCAAGTAGCTGACGGATTTGTTTTCATTCAAGCCCGTATTTGTGTTATATTACAGCAGGTTAATGTGGCGGAAGGTTGTAGATCATGGATCACCCAGAGGGTGCGGGCAAATCAGGTGGTGTCAGACTGGGTTTTGACCGTCGGGTACGGCTTGAGTTCCACGGTTCCAAGATCAGTTCTGACGGCGGGTTGCTGCTGTATCGGGAATTGGATGAAGTGCTCAGCCTGCACGATATGGCTGGCGGTCTTCTCAAGGACGTGCGCAAGGGCCGCAATTGCGTTCACACCCTTGTCGGGCTTTTGCGTCAGTCTGTCTTTGGTCGCCTTGCTGGCTACGAGGACGTCAATGACGCGGAGCGTTTAGCGCTCGATCCGGTGATGCGCCAGATTGTGGGCGGACGGGCTGTTGATGAACAGGCAGCATCCGCGAGCCAGATGGGGCGGTTTGAGACTGAGGTTCTGGCAGTGAATGATAATCGCGCGGCACTTTCTGATCTGTCGGGACAGTGGATTGACGCGGTGCATGACCGCAAAGGGCTGAAGTACATCACACTGGACATGGACAGTTCTGTCAGCCCGACCCACGGGGCACAGGAAGGAACCGCATGGAACGGGCACTTCGGCTGCATGTGTTATCATCCGCTCTTCATCTTCAACCAGTTTGGTCATCTGGAGCGCAGCGTCCTGCGCCATGGCAACGTCCATAGTGCCGATGGATGGAAAGCGCTTCTGGCTCCCGTCATCGCCCGCTATGCAAAGCGAGACCTGATGCGGTTCTTTAGGGCGGATGCCGCCTTTGCCATCCCGGAGCTGTACAAAGACCTTGAAGCGGCGGAATATTATTATGCTGTCCGCCTGAAGAAGAACGCTGTGTTGGAAAGTCGCATCGCGCATCGTCTCACCCGCCCAGTGGGGCGACCGTCAAAGACCAAGGTCAAACGCTTCTATGAAGAGTTCGAGTATCAGGCCCAAAGCTGGGATAAGCCGCGCCGGGTGGTCGCCAAAATCGAGTGGCATCCGGACGAGTTGTTTCCCCGTTTGGGTTTCATCGTGACCAACCTGCCGATGGAGCCAGAGGAGGTTGTCCGCTTCTACAACCAGCGGGGCACGGCAGAGCAACACATCAAGGAGGGCAAGCAGGCCATCACCTGGACGCGACTGTCCTGCAAACGCTTTGCCAACAACGAGGTGCGGCTTCAGCTTCACGCACTGGCCTATAACCTTGGCATCTTCTTGCAGGGCGTAGAACTGCCCGAGGAGGTGGCCGACTGGTCACTCACCAGTTTGCAGACCCGGCTTATCAAAACCGGCGCAAGAGTTGTTCGACACGCCCGTGCCATCACCTTCCAACTGGCTGAGGTTGCTATCAGTGGCTCCCTTTTCCAGGGCATCCTCAAAGCCATTCAGCGCCTACGCGCACCTCCATGTCCGCATGAGCGCCATCGTCGCAATACCTCAACAAAAGCGGCAAAGTAGATGTGTCCAGAAATCGACGATACGGCGCGACAGGGGCAAAAAACAGGTACAGAGGCCCAGAACACAGACCAAAACATCAAAGTCACGCTCGACTGACCAAGGCAACCAGCGACAACCTTGCGAAAACAGCCAAACGCGGCTAAATTACCTCAAAGCCCAAGCTACTTGGGGAATATCAGTACAGACGAATTGGAGCATGTCAAACAGAGCGCCGCATTGAAGCGCGCACACCAAAGCCATCGTCTGGCTTTCGGCAGCGCTATTGACGCGGCCGGGTTTTCAAGATTGCCTGCGGCGGCGCCAAACAGCGCCTGATATGCGCGCCAAAGTTGGAATGTCGATGACAAAGCTATCCGGAATAATCGCCCTCAAAGAAGTGTTGCGCCCAAATGATTGGAATCAATACAACCAGTGCAACTGTAATAAGAAATACATAGACATCAATAATTTCGGCTCCTGTGACGCCGGATGGCGAAACAGGGTCCCATATTAATTTGATTAGAATGTCCGGAACCATGTTCAGTAAAAACACCCCTACGCTTAAGACGCTCGTAATCAGCACCCTAGGACTCATCCACCGAATAGCACTCATCCACCGAGTATGCGTGTCTCGCAATTCAAATAATTTGGCAATTTGTGCAAATTGAATGCCAGGATGAGCCGCCTCGAATTGAAGCGCTAATGTCTCGAGCGGATAGTCACTTAGCACCACATCGTAAAATGGGCTGGACCGCTCTTTCTCATTCGCAGACCGCCGGATCAAGTCATATAAAACCGGACTGCCAATCGACACGAACAAAACAGTCGGCAGAATCGGAATCAAATGCCTAATCCAATGCTCACTTAAATATAAGCGACTGCGCATATCGACAGTATATGTGGCATAGTCCATCAAAGTCGGGAGGACAGAGTCATACTCGGCTTCCAGGCACGCGGGCATCGGCTTTTCTTCTCTCAAGGTCTTCACCCAACTAACAAATATCAGGCCTAACGATAGGGCCCCAGCGACGCTGTTCTTTCAGCATAAGCCGAGATGGCACCTCCGATCTGCCAGGAATGATAGCACAATGTTGCGTAACAAACTTGGAGCTTAGTAGAAGCGTCGGATGTCCGCTTATGGCATATTCTGTTGAAAAACTCCAATATCGGGCCTGATCGATGGACTTTTTTGCCATCCAGCCTGATCAGTTACTTTTGGCGAGGGGGTCGGCCTAACTCGCCCTCCGTCGCTCTTGAGCAAGCGCTCAGCGTCTCATGAACAACCCTATCCGACTTTCTCATATGACGTGTTTTAACCGGAATATTTCTTTGTCTGATTTTCGGAGTTTTTCAACAGAATAGGCACATAGCTGCAGCCCGAATTTTAATCCGAAAGGCCTGTTCGGACTCGAACCGGACATCCAACTTCGCTCACCCAAAAGGAAAAAGCGGCGGATGGTCTTTCGACCACCCGCCCTAAGGGCCGACACGAAAGCTGGGGATGTCCGCGCCGGCTGCTCGAAATTCGTTACCGCCGCCAACCGGCGACCCGATAGCCTCGGCGGCTCAGGCACTCGGCGTCAAATACCTCGGCGCGCCGGCCATAGCGGACCTGGATGGTGTCACGGCAGACCCGCGGCAGCCGGTCGACGTGGCGAATGAATTCGCGCAGGCAGATCTTGCTGTAGACGCCGCGCGCACCGCGCCGGGTCCGGACCCGGAAAAAACATTGCTCGGGCAAAAAACGGCCGAACTGGCGTCTGCGCTGTTGTGGGTGCCTGTGACTGCGTCGCGTGACGGTCGGGCGTTGTGATTTATTGCTGTTCTGGATTGCCTTGCCAATGATAAACAAGGTAAGTGCGCCTGCAAATAGCCGGTTAAGATCGTCGTTGCTTGCGGCCTGCACAGGGGCGGCCGAAACGCTGGTAAGGGCGATGCTCAGGGCAAGAATTGATGCCGTTAATGTTTTGGTCATTGGTTCATCCTTTCTCGGGGCAACCGGGCGAGAGATCGGTCGCGATAACCAGATGATCGGTGGAGCTGCGCAGCTAAACAATATCAGCCCATTGTTATTGGATAGCAGGGGTAAAGTCGGGCTATGATATTGAATATCCAGGCCGGGGTGCACATGGTCGTGCTTATGAAAAAGCTACTTATATCCTCTGTCACCGCGTTATCGCTGTTGACAATCATGGCCCTGGCCAGCCCGGCCAAGGCGGAATGCTATGCCGACTACAAAGCCAAGCGCGACAATCCGCTGCGCCTGCATTACGGTGTCATAGAATTACCGGATGCAATTTGCGCTGATCCTGCGCAGACCAAGGCTGAAATAGCCGCGCGGATTGGCCAAAACGGCTGGCGATTGTTGAATGTCTTGTCGATATTCGACGAGACCGGGCTGGGGGATAAGAAAGAGAGTGCTGGGAAATTCTTCCTTCGTTTCTGATACACGGCGATCGGGGGCGCGCATTGTAGCGATCGGCATTGCCGCGATCGTGGCGATCCTGTTGGTGGCGGCGATCTTGCTGTTCAGCAACCTGCCGGACGCCAACGTGTTTAACCAACGTGTGGAACAGATATTCGTCGCCAATGACGATCTGACCTCGAACGCCGAGATCAAATTGCTTGAAATCCTGGCCGCAAGCGGCACCGCTTTTTCCGGCGTTCTGGAAAGCTATCGAACGGTGATATTCGTGCTGCTGGTGTTTGCCAGCGCGCTGCTGGTCGCGGCACTGGTGTTTCTGGTCACAATCATCGCGCTCAATCGCCGGATGGGCGAGATCGAGCGCGCCGGTATTCAGGTGTCATCGCTGTTGATCAGCCGTGATGAGCGCACGGTTTATCTGAACAACATGGAGTTCAAGCTGACCGAGGCGGCGATCGAGACGCTCTCGGTTCTGGCCGAGGCGCGCATGGACGACGATATTCTGTCGGGCGCCGAGATTGAGGCGGTGATTTCGGGGCGCAATGCCGCTGACTGTGACGAAGCGGCAGGGGCCACCCGGATCAAACGGCTGCGCGATATGCTTGGCAATCAGATGGTCAGCGAATTGCTGATCAAGAACATTGCCCGCAAGGGGTATATGCTGGCGATTGAAAAAGGCGTGATCCAACTGATCTGAGCGAGCGAGCCGACCGTGAAGTTTGTTCCGCATCCGGCTGGCTGTGATATTTCCTCGATGTGGGAGTCTTTGGCGTATGGGCGATACTCGGCAAATCCATCCAGGCGGGTGCCTTTGCGGCGCGGTCCGTTACAATATTAGTGGCCCGCTTCGGGATGTGGTTATTTGTCACTGCACGATGTGCCAAAAACTGCACGGCGCAGTGGGCGCGCACACGAAAGCGCCAAAGTCAAACATCACGTTTTCAGAGCAACGTGGCCTTGCGTGGTATTCGAGTTCCAATCGGGCTCGACGCGGGTTTTGCAAGATTTGCGGATCCAGCCTATTTTGGGATCCGGTCAACCAACCGGGCATGGGAATCCTGGCTGGTTCACTGGATTCGTCCGCTGGCTTACGAACAATCGGCCACATATTTGTTGCTGAAAAATGTGAATTTGACGACGTAACAGACAACACCCGGCAATTTCATGGATCATCCAGTGGCGCCTTTGAAGGCGACGAATTGTGACTTCATTACGCTGCCCGTATGCCCATGCAAGACAAACCCGCCTGTGGTCGTCCACCACGTTCATTAAAAGGAATCAGACCCGCGCCGCCGCCGCGCAGATCACCGTCGGGTATTCCTCGGCCAGGCTAAGCGACAATAACCCAGGCTCGCAGTCAGGAACCACAAACAGACGGTCGAGGTCGATTTGGGTCGGCGCGGCAGGTAGGCAGGCCGCGATCCCATCGACCGTTTCCACCCGGTTGCTGGCAGGGGCGACGCGGATCAAACGGCTGCGCGATATGCTTGGCAATCAGATGGTCAGCGAGTTGCTGATCAAGAACATTGCACGCAAGGGGTATATGCTGGCGATTGAAAAAGGCGTGATCCGGTTGATTTGAGGGGGGCGGTGGGCCGGGCGCCATGCAAATACCGCTGCACCTATGATGTCCGGGAGTTCGCGGCGAGCGCGCGCAAGTGTTCCATGAAAGGGCGGCCTTCGAATTTTTGATACCCGTCGATCGGTTCGATCTTCATGTCCTGAAAATGCCTGTCGTACACCGTCGCCCGTTCGTGAGCCAGCGGAGTGGAACAGAAACACATGCTGCTGAACCGGACGTCGCCATTATCCGTAATCACTGCACGGTTCATTGAATCCACGATCTCGGCGCCGTCTGGACGTTGGTTTTGAATTGTTCCGTCGGTGAGCTTTTGTAAGAAGTCGGCGGCGAACTCGGTGTTTAATGCGGCGGTTACGCGATAAAACATTTTCTATCCTTTCGCATGTTTTTGCTGCGCGCCAGCCCTGAGAGCACCCAGCTGCGGTATTGATGCGGCTGCATCGCGATCCTTCGCGACGCTCCAGATCACAAAATAGAACTTCAACCATACTTGAGGTCAAGACATTCATTGAAATCGTTTTACCAACGGCAATTGGCAAGGAAAGTTAATCGGTCCAAAGCCGCGGCTCGGCAAATTCAACCGAATTGCCAGCCGGGTCGCGAATGTAGAGTGATCTGGCACCATTGGGCCACCGAAAGTCCGCATCAATTTCAATTTTTTCAGCTAAGAACTTCGCGCACCACGCGTCTATCTCGCTGGCCTCGGCGGCAAAACACACATGGCCCGGGCCGTGTGAGCCGTGGGGTGGAACCGGCAATTCGGCGGATGCCGATGCTTGCGCGGTGGCGTTCGGGTTAAAGACCAGCAACATGCCCTGTCCGCAACGAAAAAATACGTGGCGTCCAGGAGCGGCGACAACCTTTTCCAAACCCAGTAGGCGGCCATAGAAAACCTCGGCGGCCGATAAGTCCTCGGCGTAAATGGAGGTTTCCAGAATGTAGACTGGCGTTGTCGGTTTTTGGGTCATGCGAACATCACTTACGAGTGCCGGAACGGCGTTGTCCAAAAAATGAAAAATCTTTTCGCGGTGACACCCGGATTTGCAGTTGACCATGCCAATCGATCATTGCTGCACCACCTCTGGAAGCCTTTGGGCGGGTGGCGTGTTACGGCTGCGCCCGGTGCGCACAACGCCGTCGATTATTGTCATCCCCACACCGGGCAAATTGCCCAGTTCCACCGATTCCAGAATCGTCTTGCCGGGTGCGTGCTGGGCCTGGTCCATCAGGACGAAATCGGCGCACATGCCGACTTCGATTAGCCCGGTGTCCAGGTCGCGCATGGCGGACGTGTTGCCGTTGGCAAAGCAAAAGGCGATCTCGGCCGGGACATTTCCCAGGCTCGAAAGCATCGCGACCATGCGCAGGATGCCCAAGGGCTGCACGCCCGATCCGGCGGGGCCGTCGGTGCCGAGTATCAGGTGATCCATTTGTTTCAGCTCGCGGGCGGTGTTGACGGTGAGTATGGCGGCGCGTTCGTTGCCATTGTGGACAATTTCCAGCGCCTTCAGGCAGCTTTCGCAGATGCAGATGATTTGGTCATCCGGCAACGCAGAGTGACCGCCGTTGATGTGGCCAACAACATCCGTCCCTGCTTCAAGCACAATATCCGCATCAATCAGCCCGGATCCGGGGATTGACGGACCACCGGTGTGGATAGTGCTTTGAATGCCGTATTTTCGGGCCCAATCGACCATTTTCTTAGCCGTTGGACCGTCTTTGACCGACCCAAGCCCGACCTCGCCCAACAGGGTTACGCCGGCATCCGCCAGTTCCTTGAAATCATGCTCTTCCATGCCGTGTTCGATCACCGGCGCGCCGGCCTTGACCTTGACGCCGGAGGGGCGGAAGTTTTCGTACCAGCGCTGCGAGGCGATCGCCATCGCTTTCAGGCCGACAATGTCCCTTGGCCGCCCCGGCATGTGCACCTCGCCTGCCGAAATCAGCGTGGTGACACCGCCATGCAGCGTGGAATCTATCCAGTGCAGTTGCTGTTGCCGAGGGGTGTAATCACCGACAACCGGGTGAATATGGCTGTCAATCAGGCCGGGCGCCAGAGTGACGCCGTTGGCATCAACCACGGTCGTGGCGGCCTCGGTGTCAAGCTCGGCTTGTTTTCCGAACTCACTGATCTTGCCATCGACGGCGACAATGCAATCGGCGTCAATAATGGGGTGATCGATGTTCCCAGACAGCATCAACCCAATATTCCGGACGACCAATTTTTCTGTCTGGCTATCCATCACTGTCCCCCCCTGCCGGATAAACTTGTGTGAACGCTAACATAACGGATCGGCCAATCAACATCGAAAACCCGGACCTTTGCGCAGTGCAATTTCCGTGCCCACATGTGCCAAAATTTCAATTGACAGGCGCTGGCCGAGGAACTTTATTCGTATACGAATGAATTTGAGGGTGACGTTGGTTTATCTGGCTGCAAACTCCACCAAAAGCGCGCTTGAGGCATTGCAAAGCGATGACATCGCTGTCGTGGCGGGCTGCACAGACTGGTTTCCTGCCCTGGGCGACAATCCCGCGCCTGAAAACCTTCTCGACGTTACAAAGATACCTGAATTTCGCGGCATAACACGTGTTCAGAACGGCTGGCGTCTTGGGGCCGCGGCAACCTGGAGCGACGTGATAAGGTCGGATTTGCCGACCTGTTTTGACGGGCTTAAAGCGTGTGCGCGGGACGTGGGGTCGGTGCAGATTCAGAATGTTGCCACGATTGCCGGCAATATCTGTAACGCCTCGCCTGCCGCCGATGGTGTGCCGCCGCTGCTGGCCCTTGATGCGCAGGTCGAGATCGTGTCGCGCACCGGGATGCGCAGGGTGCCGCTGGGGCGTTTCATAACCGGGGTGCGGAAAACCTCATTGCCGGGTGGCGAACTGGTATCCGGTCTGATTGTCGCCGACCTGCCTGCGACAGCGCGCAGCAGTTTTATCAAATTGGGATCGCGGAAATATCTGGTGATTTCGATTGCGATGGTCGGTGTTGTGATTGATCTGGATCGTGGTGGACAGGTCGTGCACGCGGCTGTCGCTGTGGGCGCATGTTCGCCGGTGGTCCGGCGCATGGCTCGGCTGGAAGACGCAGTGATTGGTTTGCCCAGGGCGGAACTGACCGCGCCGCATTTGATTACGCCCGATTTATTGTCGTCTTTGTCACCCATTGAAGACGTGCGCGGCAGTGCCGAGTTTCGCATTGAGGCTGTGGCAGAGCTTTGCCAACGGGCCATCGTCGCGGCAGCAGGGGACGGGCGTGGATAAACAAGTCTCGCAGAACGAAAATTTTTTCCGCATAAATGGCCGATTAACCGAGATTGCTGCGCAAGTTGGTGAGCGGTTGAGTGAAACATTGCGCGAGCGGCTGGGCCTTAGGGATGTCAAAGTTGGATGCAACGCGGGCGATTGCGGGGCCTGTACGGTTCTGGTGGACGGCGCTCCGGTGTGCGCCTGTCTGATGCCCGCTCAGCAGGCTATGAATTGCGAAATCGAAACATTGTCTGGTTTGGTCCAGAATGACCCCATAGCCCGGCAACTGGTGCAATCCTTTCAGAACCGCGGGGCCGCGCAATGCGGGATTTGCACGCCGGGGATGATGGTTTCGGCAGTGGCATTGTTGCGAACAATTCCGCGCCCGAATTCTGAACAGGTTCAGGATGCACTTGCCGGGGTTTTGTGCCGGTGCACCGGCTACCGAAAAATCATCGAGGCGGTTATTGATGCCGGAATGCCAGCCCCTGATCTGGACGCAAGTGGCGATGTCGGCACCTCGATCCGGCGTCTTGACGGCTTGGACAAAGTCGAAGGCCGTGAAGTTTTTGGCGACGACATCGCCCCGCCTGACACACTGGTGCTGCGCATCATTCGATCGCCCTATCCGCGCGCGCGGTTCACCTTTGGTGATCTTGAGGCTTTTGTCGCAGGGGACGCCGGTATTGCGGCGGTCCTGAGTGCGGCCGACATCAGAGGGAAAAACTGCTTTGGGGTGATCCCGGCATTTGCCGATCAGCCGGTCTTTGCCGAGACCGAAGTCCGGTTTCGCGGCGAAGCGGTCGCCGCTGTCATCGGATCGCCTGACCGGATGCGCCGTTTTGATCCACAGTCATTCCCGGTAACCTGGCAGGAACGTCCGAAGATTTCGACGGTTGCCGCCGCCCAACGCGGCGATGCACCACGGCTGCACGCGAACCGCGCCGGAAATGTCTTGTGCGGCGGTTTGGTGCGGTGCGGTGATGCATCGGCGGCCCTTGCGCGCGCCGATGTCACGGTCGCAGGCCAGTTTACGACCGGTTTTGTCGAACACGCCTATATCGAGCCAGAAGCAGGCTTTGCCAGACTGAACAAGGGTCGGGTCGAGATCCATGCCTGCACCCAGGCCCCAGCGATGGATTTGAACGGGTTGGCGGATATTCTGGGCGTGGATCGCAGTGACATCCGGATTGTTCCGACCGGCATTGGGGGTGGTTTTGGGTCCAAAATTGATTTGAGCGTCGAGCCCTATCTGGCGCTTGGAGCGCTCAAGACCGGCCAGCAGGTGCGCCTTGTCTACAGCCGCACAGAATCGATGCAATCGACCACAAAACGCCACCCGTCCGAGATTACCTTGAAAATTGGGGCTATGGGTGATGGCCGGATCAGTGGCATCAGCTTTTACGGCAGTTTTGATACCGGTGCCTATGCAAGCTGGGGGCCGACGGTGGCGACACGGGTGCCGATTCACGCCTCCGGCCCTTACAAAGTCTTTGATTATCACGCCGAGTCCAAAGCGATCCACACCCATAATCCGCCCGCCGGGGCGTTTCGCGGATTTGGCGTGCCGCAGGCCACGATCGCGCTGGAATCGCTGATTGACGAACTGGCGGAAAAGCTGGGCATCGACGCGCTGGAATTTCGCATCATCAATGCGCTGGAGAATGGCCACCCAACTGTGTGTGGTCAGGTGTTTGAACAAGGTGTTGGGATCAAGGCCTGCCTGACGGCGTTGCAACCGGCATGGGACGCCGCGCGCCTGGCCTGCGGCACGTTCAATCACACTTCGCGATCCCATGTCCGGCGGGGCGTCGGCATTGCCGCCGGCTGGTACGGTTGCGGCAACACCTCGTTACCCAATCCATCGACGATCAAGGCCGGCATTCGCGCCGACGGCGCCGTGGTGCTGCATCAGGGTGCGGTCGATATTGGCCAAGGGGCCAACACCGTTATCGCGCAGATATTTGCCAAATCACTTGGGGTGCCGGTGCAACACCTTACCCTGATCGGGCCGGATACCGATGTCACGCCGGATGCGGGCAAGACCTCGGCGTCGCGCCAAACTTATGTCTCGGGGGCGGCGGCGCGGCTTTGCGGGCTGGCGATGCGGACGAAAATTCTGAAATTGGTGAATGAGCCGGAACTTGCGAATCTTGAAATTTCCGATGGGGTAGTTCGGGTCTGGTTCGAGGGCAACGAACATGAAGTGACGCTGTCGACGATGACAGAAGACGCCGAAGGCTATGTCATTCGCAGCCAAGAAACTTACGATCCACCGACAACGCCGCCGGACGAAAACGGACAAGGCGAACCCTACGCCCAGTTTGGCTATGCGGCGCAAATGGTGACGGTCGAGGTTGACACAGCACTTGGCACCGTAAAGCCGCTGCAATTCACCGCCGCCCATGACGTCGGCAAGGCGATCAATCCGTTGTTGGTGGAAGGCCAAGTGCACGGCGGCATCGCGCAGGGTATCGGCATGGCGCTGATGGAAGAGTACATTCCCGGGCGCACCGAGAACTTGCACGACTATCTGATCCCGACAATCGGCGACGTGCCGCCGATCGCCACCATCATCATCGAGGTGCCGGACCCGCACGGACCTTACGGCGCCAAGGGGCTGGGCGAGCATGTGCTGATCCCGACCGCTCCGGCGATTCTGAACGCGATCTACAATGCCACCGGGGCGCGGATCCGGCAAGTTCCGGCGACACCGTCACGGGTGCTGGCTGCGTTGAAAGGCCGGGACGATGGCTGAAAGGGTAAAACCGGAGAAAATCCGCTGCGATGCCTGTCCGGTGATGTGTTACATCGCCGAAGGCAAATCCGGGGCCTGTGATCGATACGCCAATCATGGCGGTGAACTGGTGCGTCTTGATCCGCTTACGATCATCGAGGCAGGCGTCAAAACGGTCAGGTTCTTAGGCGACGCACAGGATGGCCAGGACTGGGATGGCGACGTCATTCAGGGACACCGGCCATTCGTAACCGCGGTTGGTGCGGGCACAACTTATCCAGACTACAAACCGGCGCCGTTTATCGTCAGCCAGACCATTGATGATGTGGACATGATCACGGTCGTGACCGAAGGAATTTTCAGCTACTGCGGCGTGAAAGTGAAAATCGACACCGACCGCCATATTGGCCACGAGCGCGCAATCGTCCGGGTCGACGGCGAAGCAATTGGCCACGTCATGACCAGCGAATATGGTTCAAAAATGCTGTCGCTTGGCGGTGTTGAGCACCTGACGGGGGGCAGCAAAAAAGAGGGCCGGGTAACCTGTGACGCCTTGCTGCGGCTGTGCAACTGCGAGGCGGTGGAGATTACCATCGACGATGGTGAAACCGTCGTCATTCAGGCCGGGAAAGCGCCGATTATCAATGGCGTGCCGGAAAAATTGATGCGGATCGGGTGTGGCTCGGCAGCGA
Source organism: Paracoccaceae bacterium (assembly GCA_965237505.1). Classification (GTDB taxonomy): domain Bacteria; phylum Pseudomonadota; class Alphaproteobacteria; order Rhodobacterales; family Rhodobacteraceae; genus NVTR01. The sequence continues at coordinate 1,299,969 of CBDEFR010000009.1, forward strand.
TTGGCATGTTCGCCAAACAATGGGTCCCGCATGTGGACGAAGTCATCGTGGTCGATGATCACATCACCGGGGTTCTGTCCGAACATGAAGCCGGTAAACAGCTTTCGGTGCCGGCCACCGGCATCAAGGTTAAGGGCCGGCGCTCTACTCCGGGGCGTTATTTTCAGGTGGCGGAACCCGGCACCGGCTGGGGCGGCACCAATGTTGACGATCCGCTGGAGATATTGAAACCTGCAGATTCCAAAGTGGCCTGGCCGGGATTGCGCCTGCTGATGGTGTCAACAACCGGCGAGCAATATGCCTATTACAAGCTGAACGACGATCTTGTCCCGAAACCTGCCAAGATTTCGGAACCTCTACGGGCGTCGGCTAAAAGAATTGCCGAGAATTGTGAGCCAGCGTTGTGTTCGGTGTTGTTCATGGGAGGCGCTGGTGGATCACTGCGCGCCGGCGTCACCGAAAATCCGGTGCGGCTGACAAGATCGGTGAAAGATGCGCTGACTTATGTGTCCTGTGGTGGGGCCGCCGCCTATGTGTGGCCGGGTGGCGGGATCACGGTTATGGCCGATGTTTTGGAGATGCCGACAAATTCTTTTGGCTATGTGCCGACACCGGCGCTGGTTGCGCCAATTGAATTCACCTTGCGGCGCGCAGATTATGCGGCTTTGGGCGGCCACATGGATCATATTCAGACCGTTGAGAGCGCGCTGACAGCCGATACCCGCCGCCTCAGGCAAAACCAAAGCCAGCCGGATCCGCACGCGCGGCAGAATTTTCGATGGTCGGCACATAGCGGGGGCCGGAAATGAACGGACCGGTGGCCAGCATTTTGCCGGACCGGCAGCGCCTGCACCTGCAGCATGGGCCGATCGACTTGGTGATTGGGGCGGACGGGGATGATCGAAAACGCGCCTTCGCGGCTGCGCAAGCTCGGTTTGAGACAATTCTGCAAGAGTTGGTGGATGAGTTGCCTCTACTGCGCAATGTGCCTAGTTAGGACGTGCCGCAAGGGGATGTGGCGCGCCGCATGTATCGCGCTGTTCTGCCGCATTCCCGGACCGAATTTGCAACAACGATGGCCGCCGTCGCCGGGGCAGTCGCGGATGAAGTTTTGGCAGCCATGTGTGGCAATGCGGATCTGGATCGGGCCTATGTCAACAATGGCGGCGATATTGCAATTTATCTGTCGCCCGGCAACGCTTTCCGGTTGGCGATTGCCGGGCTGGACCACCGCGACCTTGGCCGGATTCAGGTGAACAGCGATGACAATATTCGCGGCATCGCCACCAGTGGGCGCGGCGGGCGCAGTCTTTCGATGGGGATCGCAGACTCGGTGACTGTGCTGGCCGCAACCGGCGCTGCGGCTGATGTCGCGGCGACGCTGATCGCGAATGCAGTCGATTTGCCGGATCACCCAGCCGTACAGCGCACACCTGCGAACCAGGTTGATCCGGACAGTGATCTGGGCGGTCGTCTGGTCGTCACCGACTGCGGGAGTTTGTCATCGGGCGACGTTGCAACGGCCCTTAATCGGGGCGCGGACATTGCCCGACGCATGAAGATTGCCAGGCTGATTTCCGGGGCGGCGTTGTTTTTGCAGGGCAGACAATGCTTGATCGGCGTGCCGACAGATCATTCAAGCCGAAAGTTGGTCGAATATGCCTGACCTAGCGATTCGAAAAATCGTAACTGCGGTTGAAGAAATCTACTACGAAGGCGGACCCGCGCCGAAAGCGCCACTGCGCCGCGCCGCCATCATGGCGGTGCTCAGAAACCCGTATTCCGGCGGCTATGCGCCGGAAATCACCGGCTTCATGGATGAGCTGAAACCGCTTGGCCTAAGCATGGCCGAAAAACTTATCGCTTTGCTTGGCGGTGACCTTTCGGTCGTAGAGGGCTACGGAAAAGGCGCGATAATCGGGGCAGCAGGCGAGGTTGAACACGGCGCTCTGTGGCATGCGCCGGGTGGTTATGCGATGCGCAAGACACTGGGCAACGCCAAGGCAATCGTGCCTTCGGCCAAGAAAGTGGCGGGTATCGGCGCCCGGCTTGATGTTCCGATAACCCACATCAATGCCTCTTACGTGCGCAGCCATCTGGACGCTATGGAAGTCGGCGTTGCCGACGCACCGCGCGCCGATGAACTGATCTGTGTGCTGGTCATGACAACCGGCGCACGCATCCACAACCGGGCCGGCGGCTTGCAGGCGAGCGAAATGACCGGACAGGACGGACTGAGATGAGCGCAGATATCAGAAAGATCGCCGTCTGGGTCGAAGAAACCCACAGCGAAATGGGCAAGGCCATATCACCGCCGACGCGCAATTCAATGGTGGTTGCGGTGATCGCAAACCCATTCGCCGGAAAATACGTGGAAGATTTAGGCCCGCTTATGGACATCGGGGCCGAACTGGGCGGCCTGCTCGGTGACAAATGCGTGCAGGCCCTGGCGATCACGCCCGCACAGGCCGAAAGTTACGGCAAAGCCGCCATGGTGAGTGAAAACGGCGAGCTGGAGCACGCCGCGGCAATTCTGCATCCAAAATTGGGAGCGCCGTTGCGGGCGGCAGTCGAAAAAGGCGCCGCCCTGGTGCCGTCATCGAAAAAGGTGGGCGGGCCGGGACAGGCGCTGGACGTGCCCTTGGGCCACAAGGACGCCGCTTATGTGCGGTCGCATTTTGATGCGGTTGAGGTGCGCCTGAACGACACGCCAAGGGCAAACGAGATCATGGTGGCGGTTGCGGTGACCGACAGTGGCCGTCCGCTGCCAAGGGTCGGCGGCTTGAAGGCAGAGGATGCGATTGGCAAAGATGGTTTGCGGTAAATTGGTTGCGTGCCGCGCTCACCGGCACTTCGGAATCGGACCGCAATTGCATGGCAAAACCGTGAACGATAACAGACTGGAATACGGCCTTGGTGCACACAGAAGACATTGAACAACTTCAGGACATTGATTACCGCCTTGATGATCAGGTTGGGTTCATTTTGCGGCTGGTCAGCCAGCGCCATGCAGCGATATTTCAACGCCACGTTATCCTTGATCTGACACCAACGCAGTTTTCTGCACTGATCAGAATTTTCGAAGTTACGCAGTGTTCACAAAATCAGCTTGGACGCCTGGCCGCAATGGACGTGGCGACGATTAAGGGCGTCGTTGACCGCCTGTACAAAAAGCGCCTTGTGATTCTTTCAGCAGACAGGTCCGACAAGCGGCGAACGCTGATCTCGCTGTCGGCAAGAGCAACCGCGCTGATCGATGATCTGCAAAAAATCGGAGCTGCAATCACCCGCGACACGCTTGAGCCTCTGAAACCGGATGAGCAGAGCATGTTGCTTGGGTTGCTTCGCAAACTTGTCTGATGCCAGCAACTTAGGCCGATGCTCAAGGTGCCGCATTGATTTTCCCGGCCATTATTCGTGACAGACAAATTTCGCCGACCGCTCGGCCCCCAGATTTTCAGTGCGTTCTTTTTCCATCAACTCACTGATGCGTTTGCGGTAAACCAACGGGCCCTTGTCGATCGCGATCCGGATCGGGCGGCGCCGGGCCGGGCGGTTTTCTTCCAGCTGGATGGCTGCAAGAATATCCTTGTCCTCGGCAAAGGCGGTTTTGAACATTTCATCCATCTTGGCCGGGGCCGCCAAAGTCAATCACCGCGGCGCAGGGTACCATCAAATTCCGAGCCCCATCCAGCCACGTACCAGGCATTCTTGACATAGCTCATCAGGTTCCCCTCCTGTAAAAGCCTGCAACCCGCTGTCTGTCTCGCGTCGGAATAATGGACGACATTATTGTATTTGCATCATGCCGAATGAACCGGCATTCCTGATCTGGATGCATTTGGGCGAAGTCAGGATAATGTTGAATTGGCGGCCCCGATAGGAGTCGAACCTATGACCTACCGCTTAGGAGGCGGTCGCTCTATCCACTGAGCTACGGGGCCGATTGTTAGTATCAATGGATTGGACGTGACCCTACCAATCCATGTCTCCATTGTGTCGCATTTTCTTTAGTGAGTTTCCCGCCCATCCCATGATCACCTAACCGCCAGCCGTTTTACTTGAGTGACGTATTGAACTGTTTATAGGCTGTAACGACATGAACATATAGTTTCGTCTTGTCATTGTCTGCGGTCAGCACCGGCGGCAGTTCGCGCCGTCGAACCCGAGGCAAAATACTCGATTCAACGGAACCCTGCGAAACGAAGTCCTAAATGCCGAGTGGTTCAGCTCAACAATACACGCACAAATCGTCATTAATCTATGGCTCAAACAATACAATCACGTCCGTCCCCATCATGCACTGAACATGCGCCCACCAATACCTGATACCCTACAAAAAAGTGGCCCATAGAATGGGGGCTGGACAATGTCCTGAATAAAAAACCCAGCGAAATCAACTTGCGGCAATGACCTGCCCCCAATTTGAGGGCCACTTTTAGGTAGACTCTGTTCCTCTTTTGTTTGCCATTATTCGGCGGCGTGAGCAATGGGCGGTGGCGCGGAGCCTTCAGATAGCTCAAGCGTCGCTGCCCATTGCGGTTTATGGAAAGGCCTGTTTGCGGCAAATTCTTCCGGGGTTTGATAGTTCAGCGAAGAGTGGGGCCGGTTTTGATTGTAATCGATCCGCCAGTCCTCGATGATCCTTTCTGCCTCGGCCAGCGAGGTGAACCAGTTCAAGTTCAGGCATTCTTCGCGAAACCGGCCGTTGAAACTTTCGATGTAGGCGTTCTGGGTCGGCTTGCCCGGGTCGATGAAGTAGAGCTGCACGCCGTGATCATCTGCCCAGCCATCAAGCGCGCGGCCTCGTAGTTCAGGCCCATTGTCAACGGTCAGAACATCCGGGTACCCCCGCTCACGAGCCACCCGTTCCAGCATTTCCACCACGCGGGAGCCGGGGATCGACAGGGCCACATCAATCGCCGGACATTCCCGTGTGCAGTCGTCTTTCAGATTGACGGTGCGGAACTTCCTGCCGTTGGCGAGCGCATCCATGGTGAAGTCCAGGCTCCACCGCTGGTTGGCGGCGATCGGGCACCAGGCGCCTTCGCGCACGCCCTTGGGGATTTTCTTGCGATTGCGGCGGCGCAGGGTCAGGCGCTCCTCTCGGTAAAGTCGCCCCACCACTTTCACGTTCACCTTGAAACCCTCCTGGCCAAGCTTGGCATGCAACATGCGATAGCCATAGCGTCGGTGTTTGCCGGAAAGCGTGACCAGCCGTTCCCGTATCCTCGCATGGCGATCCGGCCTTCCTCTGTATTCATTACTCGATCTGGAAAACCCAATCAGCCCACAGGCCCGCCGAGTTGAAAACTGATAGTCACGGCAAAGAACCATGACTGCTTCCCGGCGGCTTGCAGGCTTCAGAAGTTTTTTGCCAGAAGCCCTTTCAGGCCAGCATTATCAAGCATGGTTTCGGCCAGCAGCTTCTTCAGCTTGCCGTTCTCCGATTCCAGGTCTTTCAGCCGCCTGACATCGGAAATCTGAAGGCCGCCATACCTGGCTTTCCATTTGTAAAAGGTGGCATCCGACATACCGTGCTTACGGCACAACTCGGACACTTTCGCACCCGCCGCATACTCCTGAATGATCCGAACAATCTGCTCTTCGCTAAACCGTGACTTGCGCATTCTCTGTTCTCCTCGTTCTCGTGAACATTAAGCGAACAGATCCTCCTTTCAAATGGACCAGTTTTCGGGGAGCAGGTCAGCAACTGCGCCGTGAGTCCGGAATAGCCGCGCTTAGCGGCGTCGCTGATTATGACACAGCGGCGGATATTCTTGTGGAGGCAAACTGGCTTTTTCCGTCCGTCAAAGAGAGGCCAGCGCGGAAGGCGAAGACCTTCACTGTAAACCCGCTAATATTTGAGGCGGCCGAACCATGAGTTTGCTTGCATTGGCAAAGACACTGGCAATTCCTGTGACCTGCTCCCCGAAAACTGGTCCATTTGAAAGGAGGATCTGTTCGCTTAATGTTCACGAGAACGAGGAGAACAGAGAATGCGCAAGTCACGGTTTAGCGAAGAGCAGATTGTTCGGATCATTCAGGAGTATGCGGCGGGTGCGAAAGTGTCCGAGTTGTGCCGTAAGCACGGTATGTCGGATGCCACCTTTTACAAATGGAAAGCCAGGTATGGCGGCCTTCAGATTTCCGATGTCAGGCGGCTGAAAGACCTGGAATCGGAGAACGGCAAGCTGAAGAAGCTGCTGGCCGAAACCATGCTTGATAATGCTGGCCTGAAAGGGCTTCTGGCAAAAAACTTCTGAAGCCTGCAAGCCGCCGGGAAGCAGTCATGGTTCTTTGCCGTGACTATCAGTTTTCAACTCGGCGGGCCTGTGGGCTGATTGGGTTTTCCAGATCGAGTAATGAATACAGAGGAAGGCCGGATCGCCATGCGAGGATACGGGAACGGCTGGTCACGCTTTCCGGCAAACACCGACGCTATGGCTATCGCATGTTGCATGCCAAGCTTGGCCAGGAGGGTTTCAAGGTGAACGTGAAAGTGGTGGAGCGACTTTACCGAGAGGAGCGCCTGACCCTGCGCCGCCGCAATCGCAAGAAAATCCCCAAGGGCGTGCGCGAAGGCGCCTGGTGCCCGATCGCCGCCAACCAGCGGTGGAGCCTGGACTTCACCATGGATGCGCTCGCCAACGGCAGGAAGTTCCGCACCGTCAATCTGAAAGACGACTGCACACGGGAATGTCCGGCGATTGATGTGGCCCTGTCGATCCCCGGCTCCCGCGTGGTGGAAATGCTGGAACGGGTGGCTCGTGAGCGGGGGTACCCGGATGTTCTGACCGTTGACAATGGGCCTGAACTACGAGGCCGCGCGCTTGATGGCTGGGCAGATGATCACGGCGTGCAGCTCTACTTCATCGACCCGGGCAAGCCGACCCAGAACGCCTACATCGAAAGTTTCAACGGCCGGTTTCGCGAAGAATGCCTGAACTTGAACTGGTTCACCTCGCTGGCCGAGGCAGAAAGGATCATCGAGGACTGGCGGATCGATTACAATCAAAACCGGCCCCACTCTTCGCTGAACTATCAAACCCCGGAAGAATTTGCCGCAAACAGGCCTTTCCATAAACCGCAATGGGCAGCGACGCTTGAGCTATCTGAAGGCTCCGCGCCACCGCCCATTGCTCACGCCGCCGAATAATGGCAAACAAAAGAGGAACAGAGTCTACCTAAAAGTGGCCCTCAAATTGGGGGCAGGTCAAACTCGGCGAGGCTATGCTCGGGTGCGCTCTGTGTCGCCTGACAACGCCTTAGGAAATACCCACAGATCGACACAGTTCAGCAATCCTGTCTTCGCCGCACAGGCCACCCAAAACGATACTAATTTTATCTCCGCTGAATACTGCTTGCGGGTCGCCTGCTGGATGTCTTTGACAATCTTTTCCGACGCTGAGCGCGTTTCCAGTTTTCTGTCTCATCTCCACTCCTTGGTGGTTACGATGAGCCCGAAACTCTCCCTTATCAAATCACCCCATCTGGACCCATAGGCGCTGACGTCAGACAGCAGTGGATAATGAGCGAACGGCACTGGCATCGTGTGTTGGCAAGCGTTGAAACCGCAACGCGGCATTGAAATTCCCACGAAAATTAATGAACCGATTTGGACAGCCCCATGGAATTGTGGCCGATCGGTTTCGTTCTTACGGCGCAGCGAAAAAAAATCGGGAATTCAGGTCACCAGCGAACCGGACGTTGGCTTAACAACCGGGCGGAAAACTCGCACCTCCCGTTCGGACGACGCGAACGGGCAATGCAGTGTTTTTTACAGATGCGAAGCTCGCAGAAATTCGCTTCGGTCCACGCTTCGATCCGCAACCACTTCAATCTGGATCGAAATCTCTGCTCACGAGCAAAACCTCAAGGTCAACCGCGTCGCCGCTCTTTTGGGACCGCCCAACTTGGCGCGACATAAGTGACCGCGCCACTGTCCTTGCAGAAACTGGTTCGAATACGTCTGAGAGAACCCACCAAGGTCATCGCGGTTTGATGGGCGCCTTTCGCGATCTCCTGCGCCGTTCTCAGGACCAGGTCACCTTGCGGCATCAGGATTTCACCCGCGACATTGATGGATCATGCAGCGGGCTCATATGAACGGTGCCACTGATGCGTTTGGTGGCGACCTCCAGCTGGTATTCACCAGACAAGACATAGGCGATGTCGACGCCAGAGCCGTTGCGCACATACCCGTAACCAATTGATTTTCCGATTGTATAACCATATCCGCCGGATGTCAGCCAGCCAACCCTCTCACCGTTCCGGTAGATCGTTTCACGACCCAATAGGACGGCTTCGGGATCATCAACCGTGAAACCGGCCAACATTTTCTTCACCCCGTCCCGTTTTTGCGCCAGCATCGCCGCGCGACCTTTGAAGGCGATGTTCGATTTCAACTTCACCGCCCAGCCAAGACCGGATTCCATCGGCGTGTGATCTGGCCCGATGTCCGAACCCCAGGCGCGGTAACCCTTTTCAAGGCGGCAGCTTTCAATCGCCCGGTAGCCGGCATTGATCAGCCCAAGATCCTTGCCTGCCTCCATCACGGTTGCGAAAACCATGGTGGCGTATTCCACCGGCAAGTGCAGTTCCCAGCCCAGTTCGCCCACATAGGTGACCCGCAGCGCCTGCACCGGGCAGCCTGCAATGCCGATGGTTTTGCTGGTGCCGAATTTGAGGCCCTCGTCGGAGACATCATCGCGGGTGGCCAGTTCCAGAATGGCCCGCGCATTTGGCCCCATCAGGGACAGCACTGCGTTAGAGGAAGTGATATCAAACAACTGACAGTTCATCGCTTCCGGGATATTGCGGTTGATCCAGTCAAAATCATGGGTGGCAAAACCTGTGCCGGTAACGATATAAAATTCAGCCTCGGCAACCCGCACTACGGTCACGTCACATTCAATGCCGCCGTGATCATTCAGCATCTGGGTGTAGATCAAGGATCCCACCGGTTTTTCGACATTATTGGCAGCGATCCAGCTCAGCGCCGCCGTGGCGTCTGGGCCCTTCAAGGAAAACTTGGCAAACGAGCTTTGGTCAATCAGCGCCGCCGCCTCGCGTATGGCCGTATGTTCACGTCCAACCGCTGCAAACCAGTTCTGACGCTCAAAACTGTAAATGTCCTCGGGGCACTCACCATGGGCCTTGTCAGCAAACCAATTCGGCCTCTCCCAGCCCAGTTTTTCGCCAAAACAGGCCCCCTGATCCTTCAGGATGTCATAGAGCGGAGATTTTCGGCACGGACGGCCCGACCGGTTTTCTTCATGCGGCCAGTCCATGGTGTAGTGCTTGCCGTAAGCCTCGACTGTGCGGGAGCGCACCCAATCGGTGTCAAAATGCGGTCGGCCAAAGCGGCGGATGTCGGCAGACCAAAGATCATAAGGCGGCTCACCCGCTTTCACCCATTCCGCCAGCGCCATACCGGCCCCCCCACCAGCGGCAATGCCAAAGGCATTGAACCCGGCGCCAACAAAGAAATTCGTCAGCTCGGGGGCTTGGCCAATGATGAAATTGCCATCCGGCGTAAAGCTTTCCGGGCCATTGTTCAGGATCTTGATGCCAACGTTTTCAAGGGCTGGCACCCGCCCCAACGACAATTCCATCATCTGTTCAAAATGATCGAAATTGCTGTCCAGCAATGTGTAGTGAAAACCCCTGGGTATTCCGTCAACCGCCCAGGGGATCGGGTTTGGTTCATAGCCGCCCATCACCAGTCCGCCAACCTCCTCCTTGTAATAGGTCAGACGATCGGGATCGCGCAGTGTCGGCAGATTTTTCGGCATGCCGTCAATCGCCTCGGTCACCATATACTGGTGTTCCATGCTGACCAGCGGCACATTCACCCCAAAACGCCTGGCAAATTCACGGCTCCACTGACCGGCGCAGAGCACGACTTTTTCGCATTTTATCCGGCCTTGCGCGGTGATCACCGCGCTGATTTTGCCTTTGTCGAATTCCAGATCCAGAACTTTGGTGTCTTCAAGAATCCTTGCCCCGGCCATACGTGCGCCTTTGGCCAGCGCCTGGGTAATATCAGACGGATTGGCCTGCCCGTCAGTGGGCATGAACGCCGCCCCGACCACATCATCAATGTTCATCAGCGGCCACAGCTCCAGCGCCTCTTGCGGGGTCAAAAGGTCCATTTGCAACCCAAACGAACGGGCGGTGGTCGCCTGACGTTTGACTTCGGTCCAGCGATCCTGGTTGCACGCCAGACGCAATCCACCATTCATTTTCCAGCCGGTGCCAAGGCCGGTTTCCGCTTCGATCTGGTCATAAAGCTCGACCGAATATCCCAGTAGTTGTGTGATATTGGCGTTGCTGCGTAACTGCCCAACCAGACCGGCGGCGTGAAATGTGGAACCCGAAGTCAATTTCCTGCGCTCCAGCAGAACGGTTTCCACACTTTGCTTTGCCAGATGATAGGCGGTCGAACAGCCGATGATACCGCCGCCGATGATAACTGTTTTGGAAGAGCTGGGAAGATCGTCCATATCAGGCCTCAGGTATGCAGGTAATCGGTATAAGTGGATCGGAACCGCGCAAGATTGTCAGCGGTATAGGCAGTGTAATCAAAATCGATGTCAGAGCTGATTTCAGACACCATGCTCCACATGGTTTCGCGCAGCAGGGACGCGCATTTCATGGCGGTGTAGCGGTGCAGCAACTGGGCATTCGCAGGTATTTCAAAGTAGTTTTCAAGCAGCCAGATCTCTTGTCCGGCGTTCAGTTCGTTGTTCGAGGCAAGTCCGCCCAGATCAAACAGCGGTGAATTGAACCCGGCGTAATCCCAGTCGATCAGCCACAGGCGATTGCCGTCGTCCAGAAAATTGGCAGCCAGCAGGTCATTGTGGCCATAAACCATGTCAAACGGGCCGGCATCGTTTTCCAACCTGTTACCGATCGCAACCAGTTCGGCGAGGATTTTCAGGTGCGCACTGCCGGCTTTCTGCAAAGTGGCGGCATAATCCCGGATCACATGGAACACCCAGAATATCAGCGCCGGACCGCGAAGGTATTTGGGCACCTTCTGATGGCATTTGCGGACAAGAACCAGAATACTTGCCAGATTTTCCGGCCGGCGCACATCTTCGGGCGTAAACGTCCGGCACTCGATATACTCCAGCACAGTGATGCCTTTTTCGGCGTAGACAACAGCAGGGGACAGACCAGCAGCATGGGCGGCGCGGCTGGCGGCCAACTCGTTAAAGCGCAGGACATGGTGTTGGGGGATATCTTCGCCCAGCCGAACCACGTATTTTGCGGAAACGTCGGTGACGATGAAATTCACGTTTGTGATCCCGCCTTCCAGCGGCACGGCGTCAATCTCTCCCTGCCACAGGGGCAGGTTCCGGATCCGCTGCAATGGCGAATTATCAGTCATGCGCTGCCTCCAGCCGTTAACGAATACGGGCGTTCGTGGCCAAGGCGCTATGCCCCGCCGCAACGCAGTCGGCGGTAAACGCCACGCCTTTGTTGCAGCGCCTGCTGCATGGTGCGCAGACGTGCGGTGCCGCTCTTATCGAGAATGGCGCAGGCCAGCTTGGTAGATTGGCGCGGGATCGGGATCGCCTGCGCCACTGGCGTGCCGACCGGCAGCGTGCCCTCAAAATCCGGATCGGTCCATATTGCGGGGAAATGCACCAGCCCGTCACTGAACTGGTCGCATTCCACCACGCCAGCGAGGGTGCGGAACGGCAAGTCTTCTCGGTTCAGCGGATGGGTGAACAGGATCGACCACCCGTCCGGCGCTTCCAGGGTCCAGAAATTTGTGAACTTGATGATGAAACCCGCGACCGGAAGCGGCGTGCCGGCTGCCTGTTCGGGCACGTGCAGCCCGATCGGCGCCCGGGTCAGCAGATCGGCGGGCAGCGGCGGCGGGTCCCAGTGCCAGGACAGCTCGCCCGCACTCACCGTCAGGTCGGCGCCGAGCGGCATTAGGAGGCCCAGGCCAAGCGCGTCGATCAGCGGAGGGCAGTGTTTCAGGGTGCGGATCGGCGCGCCGCCGAGGGTGTCGCTGGCCACCTCCGAGGGCATGGTGCGGAGCCAGTCCGGCAGGGCGTCGGCCGCCAGCACCGGCTTTGGCAGGATCGGCTCAAGGGCGGGGTGACAGCGGGCGGTTAGGGTGATCATGGCCGTGAGACTAGCGCATTTTCAGGCTTGCCCGCCACTTGAAACGCCATAGCAATGTGTAATACCAACGGCCCTAGTAGTTGACCGTTTTGGCCCATTGTCTGGTAGTGATTGACGTGATTGCGGTTTTGTCGTTTGCAAAGAAGTTCCATGCTTCGCAACACCTGTCGACGATCTGCTCATAATTGTCGAAGACGGATATGGCGAGCTTGTTGGCACGCAGATAAGCCCACACATTTTCCATCGGTTGAGTTCAGGGGAATAGGGCGGGAGTTTGAGCAGGGTGATGTTGTCGGGTACCTCCAGCTCTGCCGAACCGTGCCAGCCAGCGCCATCCAGAATGAGAAGGGCATGTGCGCCCGATGCGACGGTTTTAGCGATCTCGGCGAGATGCGCGCTCATGGCCTGTGTGTCGGCATGTGGCATGATCAGAGCGGCCGCTTCAGCCCGTTCCGGGCAGACGGCGCAGAAAATGTAGCTCCAGATATAGCGGGTGTCGCGCGGGGCACGGGGGCGTGTTCCACGCTCGGCCCAGATACGGGTGAGCGTGCCCTGCTGGCCAACCCGCGCTTCATCCTGAAACCATATCTCCAGGGGCTTGCTGCGGGCTGTTTCCGGCAAGGCTGCTTCTACCTCTGCGGCGAAGTTTTTTTAAAAGCCTCCTGTGCATCCGGGTCGGATTTCGGATGCTGCGGGCGCACCGACAGACGCCGAAAGCCCAGGCTTGCCAATTGTTTGCCATTCGGTCTCGACAGTTCGCTCATGCATGGTGACGCCGAAGCGCTCTTCGATCTTGCGTTTCAGATCAATGCGCCGCCAGCGCACAACCCCATCGGTTTCGGGGTCGGGACCCGCCCGAACCATTTCCGCCAACTCCTCCTTCTGTGCCGCGCTCAGCAGACAGGGTGGATCCGGCGGGCGACGGTTGAACAGGCCCGACACGCCCTCCGCATTGTAACGGTGGGCCCAATCCCGCAACGTCTGCCGATCCATGCCGCAGTTTTCTGCCGCCGTCTTGCGGTCAACCCCATCCAGAACCAGGGCAATCGCCAACATCCGTCGCGCCGCTTTCCCATCCCGGCACCGCGCCGCTTCCTGGCGAAGCTCGCCTGCAGACTTGTCTTTGCGCGTAATCCTTACTGCCATCAAAGCCTCCCTAGCCTTGATGCCACTGAATCAGATCACGCCGCTCGTGGGAATCCCCTTGAGTCAAATCTGGGGGCCGTTGGTATAAATCGGTCCGATAAGGCCCGGATCTCTGCCCGATTGATGACGTGCACGTCGCCGATCAGATTTTGCCACCCGCGCGGTCGCGCCGCCTGAGGATGGTGTGGGTCACTGCGGCGATCACGGTGAGGGCAATGATCACCGCGCCGACCGCGTTGATGACCGGGGGCAGGCCGTTCGGGTTGCGGACCATCGCGCCGATCTCGGTGGCGAAGGTGCAGGCGCTGCCCTTGGCGAACATGGTGGTGTTGTAGTTCTCCATCGAGGCCAGGAAGGCGATCACCGCGGCCGAGGCGATGGCCGGGGTGAGGAACGGCAGGGTGATCCGCCGAAACACCCGGAACGGCGAAGCGCCGAGGTCGAGAGCTGCTTCCTCGTACTCCACCGGCTGGCGCTGCAAGCGCGCCATCATGATCAGCATCGGAAAGCCCGCGATGAAGGTGAGCTGCGCCATCACGATGGTGAAAAGCCCGGCGTCCACCCCGAGCGAGCCCCAGAACACCAGCGCCGAGAGCCCGAGCACGATCCCCGGCGCCAGCATCGGCGACAGCAGCAGCCACCAAAGGAAGCCGTCATAGCGCGAGCGCCAGCGGGTCAGGAGCACCGCGCCCGCCAGCCCAAGCATCAGCGCCATCGGCACCACCGTGAGCGCAATCGTGAGCGAATTCTGGAAGCAGCGGACGAAACGATCGCGGTCGAGCGCGCGCAGCACCGGGTCGGCGCGCAGCTCCGCCTCGGGCATCCAGAAAAACGCATACCACTTGCCCGTGGTGCCACGCCAGTCGGTGACCGAGGACGGCGAGATGTCGTTGAAGCTCGCCACCACCATCAGGATCAACGGCGCGAACATGAAGATCAGGAAGGCCGCCGTATAGACGCTCATCAGCCGGTCGGAGAGGCCGCCCCTCATCGTACGAAATCCTTCAATCGCGCCCGCATCACCCACATGAAGAGGCCGACGATGACGAAGCAAAGGATCGTGAAGGCGAAGGAATACGCCGCGCCTATGTTGGAATTCTCGGACTCGAAGAACTTGTTGTAGATGGTCTGGCTGAACCACTCGGCCTGCAACCCGGTGGAGATGATCCGCGGCACCGAGAAGGCCCCGGCGGCCAACATGAAGGTGGTGATGCAGCCAACCGCGATGCCGGGCTTGGCGTGCGGGATCACGATGCGGCGGTGGATGCGCATACTCGATGCGCCGAGGTCACGCGCCGCCTCGAGCTGGTTGCGGTCCAGTGTCGACATGACGTTCACCATCGGGAACACCATGAACAGGATGTAAGTGTAGACGATCACGATGAAAACCGTGATCGGCGAGCGCTTGAACTGGATTGCCTCGCCAGCGTCGATGTCGATGATTGCGACCCAGTGAAGCAGCGTGTTGATGAGCCCGCGGGTCTCGATCAGCGACACCCAGGCGTAGACCCGCATCAGTTCGACGATGGCGTAGGGAATGACCAGCCCGAGCAGCAGCAAAGTCGCCTTGCGTTGCGTCGAGGCGAGGGCGAGGTTGAAGGCCACCGGGTAGCAGACAAACACCGCCAGCAGCGTCGCCATCATGGCGAAGAAAATCGTGCGCACCAGCGTGACCAGGGTGAGGCGCACATGGGTGACGCCGTCCTTCTCAAAACGGAGCCCGACCAGGTCAAAGGCCATGTTGACGATCTCGGCATCCTCCCGCGCCTTGGTCTGCGGCGACATCGGGATCGCGCGGGCGGCGAAGATGAAGCCGAAATTGTCCAGCGTGTAGGGCACCGCACTGGCCTCCTTGGCGATCAGTTGCGCCAGCAGCGGCCTGGCGATGTCGGCAACCGCCTCGGCCTGCGCGATCTGCTCGGCGATCGACACGGCGGGATCGACCTTGAGAACCGGCAATCCGTGCAGTGAGGCCAGGGTCTCGGGCTCGGCGTCAGGGTCGCGCACGAAGCGCGATTCGGTGCTGGCGCGGTCGCATTGCAGGATGTAGGGCAGGGTCGCGCCGGCAATGCCCGGCACCGCCATCACGCCCATCGAGGGCGAAGCCAACCCGCCCGACGAGTCGGGCGTCTCAGGCGCCTCGGGCGCGTCGCGGTAGGTCTTCAGCACCGTAACGCAGGTCGCCGAGTCGCGGATGACGGTGGCGACCACCGAACTGTCGAGCGCGCGGCGCGGCAGCCTTAGCGCCCTGTCGAGCATCGTCAACTGTGGAAACACGATCAGTAGGCAGGCCCAGATCACCACCGCCGCGACAAAGGCGGTGACCAGCCCGCGCCCGTAGGAGGCGAGCAGCGCTTTCATCCCGCGGCGATTTCGGTGCCGGTGCGGGCGAGTTCCCCCTCCGGCAGGACCAGGGTGTACTCAGCAGCGAAACCAGCGGTGACATGGCCGGTCAAGTCCCGGCCGGCATCGCCCTCGTTCGGCATCTGAAGCGCGATCTCGAGCGCCCCGGCGGCGAGAAAGATGTTAACGAACGGCCCCTCGAGTTCGCGCCGCATCACCTCGGCCGCCACCTCGTTGGCGAACGGCGTGTCCGGGTGCGAGATTCGCACATGCTCGGGGCGCACGAACACCATCGCCAAATCACCGAGGGCGAGGCCGATGAGGTTCTGGCCCCGGAACGCGCCCTCCGGGGTGGCGACCCGGGCAACACCATCCGCCACCTCGGCGACGCGGCCGCGGAACACGTTGGATTCGCCCACGAAACTCGCCACAAAGGCCGTGACCGGGCGGGAATAGATTTCGTCGCCGGTGCCGACCTGCTCGATCCGCCCCGCATTCATCACCGCGATCCGGTCGGACATGGTCAGCGCCTCACCCTGATCGTGGGTGATGTAGATGAAGGTGACGCCGGTTTTCTTCTGGATCGCGCGCAGCTCGGCGCGCATGTGGCTGCGGAGCTTGAGGTCGAGCGCCGACAGCGGCTCGTCCAGCAGCAGCACCGCCGGCTCGACCGCCAACGCCCGGGCCACCGCGACGCGCTGGCGCTGGCCGCCCGAGAGCTCCATCGGCTTCTTCTCCGCCTCCACGCTCAGCGCCACCAGGTCCAGCAGTTCCATCGCCCGCTCGCGCCGGACGCGGCGCGGCACCCCTTGCGCCTCCAGCCCGAAGGCGACATTCTCCCAGATCCTCATTAGCGGGAACAGCGCGAGGTTCTGGAAGATCAACGCCGTCGGGCGCAGGTTCGGACCGCGCCCGGCCTGATCCTCGGCGCCGATCAGCACCCGGCCGACGCTCGGCTCGAGAAAGCCGGAGACGGCCCTCAGGATGGTGGTCTTGCCGCAACCGGAGGGGCCAAGGATCGAGAAGAATTCACCTGCCGCGATGGTCAGGTCGGTGGCGTGCACGGCAGTGAAGCCGTTCGGGTAAGTGATCGACATTCCGTCGAGAACGACATCCTTGCCGTGCATCGCGCTGCCCCTTTGTATCGTCCCGGCCCCATCCTTTTGACGCAGATTGCGGCGGCTGGCGGTAAATCATGGTGCTCCGGACGCGCCGCTGATGGTGCGCCCGGAAGATGCGCCCTTAGAAGGCGCGCGCTTGCAATGCCGGGGAAGCCAACGGCGACCCCGGCGGGAGCCGGATCAGGCGTTGGTGATGATCTCGACGAATTCGTTGCGGACCGGCGCGAAGAACGGCGTGTCGGCCTGCCACCACCACATGTTGCTGAGCACCTGATCGGTGTAGACCTCGCTGAACTGGCGTTTGAAATCACCGGTGGCAAACGCCGCCGAGCCGGACACGGCCGAGTTGTAGCCGGTGTTGTTGGCGAACATGCCACCGATGGCCGGAGTCAGCATGAAGTTCATGAACTCGATCGCCTGCTCGCGGTTCTCGGCTGCCTTCAACATACCGAAGCTGTCGAGCCAGGTGATGATGCCTTCCGTCGGCGCGCGGTAGACGAAGTCCGGATTCTCACGGTTCAGCAACAGGCCGGTGGTGTCCCAGGTTTGGCCAATGATCGCACCGGCATCCTTGAACGCGCTGGTGGCCTCGGTGGAGTTGTTCCAGAACGCACCGAAATTATCCTTGCGCTCGAGGATCCACTGAGTGATCGCGCCCCAGACACGCCGGGCGTCGTCTTCCGATTTGTAGACGTCAAGCATCCGGTTCGACGGCACCTCGCCGGTGGCGTGGAGATAAAGTCCGGTGCCCATAATTACAGATTTTTGGCGGAATGCTGCGGCGCCCTTGGCCTCTTCGCGCCAAAGGTCGCCATAGGAAAGGTCGGCGTCGTCGATGTCGATCTTGGCGGTGTTGCGGGTTATGCCTTCCGTGCCCCAGTCGAATGGCACCAGGATTTGCGCACCCTCATGGGTGCCGCCGAGCGCAGCGCTGTCGCGGACGAACGAGGGGATCACGGCGTCGAGGTTTACCTCGGCCGGGACCTCGGCGAAGTAGCTCGACCCGTCGCTGGCGATGTAGCCGGCGGCGTTGGTGATGGAGGGGAACACGACGTCGAACCCGCGCCCTCCATTGGCCTGAATCGTCGACTCGGCCTCGTCATTCGAGCCGAAAGTGGTCAGCTCGAGCGTGATGCCGGTTTCGGCTTCGAATTGTTCAGCGATATTGGGCTGGATATAATCCTGCCAGGCCAACACCTTGACGGCCCCCGAAGAGGCGAGCGCGTCATGCGCGCGCATGACGAGCGGCGCCGCGAGAACGACGGCGGATGATTTCAGAAGAAATCGGCGATTAATCAGCATATTGGTTCCTCCCCGTAGACTGATTTAGTTATGTGATTAAGTGCGTGATTCGGCGCATCATTTCGGTACGCGGTGCGTGCCGTGCGACACACAGTCGCACCGAAGGTTAACAGAATTTTTCGGAATTGTCAGAACATTTTGTGGGCTGTCGATATGTTGATCCCCGCCCGGGTGGTGGCGCGTCAGCAGATGATTGGGACACGGCGCGCTTTACAGGTCGGCGGGGTGCAGCGGCACGGCACCCCGGGCGGTGCGGGTGATCGTTTTCAGCAGCGCCGGCCGGAATTCAGGCCGCGCCGCCAGACGGCGGCGGCATGCCGTGGCCTCCGGGTCGCCAGTCTCGAGCGCGATCCGCAACAGTGCAAGGGCGGCTTCGCCTGTTGCGTCGCCGTCGCCCGCCAATGCCTGCCATGTGGCGTGCGCCTCGGTCCAGAGTCCGGCGCGGAGCGCCAGCCGGGCGCCGCCGAGAAGTGTTTCGCGGTGGTTTGGCCGGAGTGCGGCCGCATGTTTCCAGGCCGCCAGCGCCGGGCCGGTCTCGCCCCGGACCGCGAGCCACGCGGCATATTCGCACCAGGCATCGGCGTGGCGGGGATCGGCGGCAAGCGCCTTGCGATACCACGGCCCCGACTGTCCGGCACGTCCCGAGCGGGCCAGAACCTGACCCAGGTTGTAGAACACCGAGGCCGGCGCATCGCGGTGTCGGGCAGCGCGGCGCAACATCGCTTCTGCCGCCGGCCAGTTCGCGGCGGCCAATGCACGTTGCAACGATTTGACCTGTGCCGGTGTCATGCACCCTCTCGCTGGCGCAACGATGCCTGCGAGGCAAGCCGGATGCAAGGAATGCGAGATGAGGACGTGGGAAACCGAACCACTTCACTCCGACGGCAGTTACAGAATGTGGGGCAAAATTTCGTCGAACACTACAACAACCACCGCTACCATGAGAGCCTGAATAACGTCACGCCTGCCGACGTCTACTTCGGCAGGGCTGAAACGATCCTCAGGGCAAGGCAGAAAATCAAGAAGCTGACAATCCAGAAACGCCGCTTGCAACACCAGAAAGCGGCCGTCTAATATGAAACCAATGGTGAATCAGAGCCTCAGTCAGTAAAAAACGCGCTGCTCTCCAGAATGCTCTGGCGACGGACACAACCCAGAGGCGCGAAACATTCGTCTCAATAGCGAGCTAGCGAAGAAGCCGCCGGAATGTCTCGAGAACATCATCGCGCACGAAATGGTGCATTTTCTCGTCCGCAATCACGATGACCGATTCAATGCCATGATGGACCGCTATCTGCCAAGTTGGCGGCAAGTTCCGCAGACGCTCAATGACGCGCCACTTGCTCATTCAAATTGGGCTTACTGAATAGAATTTGTGCGAGACTACCATCCCCAGATCCAAAGTAAGGTCGCTTGCTGGAGATACGAAATCCAGTTATGTCACGACTCTTTGCGCACGTGTCACAGCTCCGCAGTCTCTAGCAAACGAGTCCAATGGGTTGGCAGTGTGTGGATAGGCATGCAAAGTTGACCCCATTATTGGGGTAATCGGCGTCCAAAAGTGACCCCCCTGATAGTGACCTGCTCCCCGAAAACTGGTCCATTTGAAAGGAGGATCTGTTCGCTTAATGTTCACGAGAACGAGGAGAACAGAGAATGCGCAAGTCACGGTTTAGCGAAGAGCAGATTGTTCGGATCATTCAGGAGTATGCGGCGGGTGCGAAAGTGTCCGAGTTGTGCCGTAAGCACGGTATGTCGGATGCCACCTTTTACAAATGGAAAGCCAGGTATGGCGGCCTTCAGATTTCCGATGTCAGGCGGCTGAAAGACCTGGAATCGGAGAACGGCAAGCTGAAGAAGCTGCTGGCCGAAACCATGCTTGATAATGCTGGCCTGAAAGGGCTTCTGGCAAAAAACTTCTGAAGCCTGCAAGCCGCCGGGAAGCAGTCATGGTTCTTTGCCGTGACTATCAGTTTTCAACTCGGCGGGCCTGTGGGCTGATTGGGTTTTCCAGATCGAGTAATGAATACAGAGGAAGGCCGGATCGCCATGCGAGGATACGGGAACGGCTGGTCACGCTTTCCGGCAAACACCGACGCTATGGCTATCGCATGTTGCATGCCAAGCTTGGCCAGGAGGGTTTCAAGGTGAACGTGAAAGTGGTGGAGCGACTTTACCGAGAGGAGCGCCTGACCCTGCGCCGCCGCAATCGCAAGAAAATCCCCAAGGGCGTGCGCGAAGGCGCCTGGTGCCCGATCGCCGCCAACCAGCGGTGGAGCCTGGACTTCACCATGGATGCGCTCGCCAACGGCAGGAAGTTCCGCACCGTCAATCTGAAAGACGACTGCACACGGGAATGTCCGGCGATTGATGTGGCCCTGTCGATCCCCGGCTCCCGCGTGGTGGAAATGCTGGAACGGGTGGCTCGTGAGCGGGGGTACCCGGATGTTCTGACCGTTGACAATGGGCCTGAACTACGAGGCCGCGCGCTTGATGGCTGGGCAGATGATCACGGCGTGCAGCTCTACTTCATCGACCCGGGCAAGCCGACCCAGAACGCCTACATCGAAAGTTTCAACGGCCGGTTTCGCGAAGAATGCCTGAACTTGAACTGGTTCACCTCGCTGGCCGAGGCAGAAAGGATCCGTGCCTATCCGGTTGTCACCCACACCCACTATATGTATGGCGTGGCGTCGAGTGGCCCGGGAGGGGGACAAAGCGGGGATGGATGTCTCGCAGCGTGAAGACCTTTCGTTTCCGCGGTCGCTTCCTGAGTTCCAGCGACTTTTCCCGGATGGCACGGGCCTGTGCCGCCTAAATTGCTGGCGATGTCACCGCTCCCACTTACGCCCAGCTTTACTCGGGCGATTGGGAGCACCCTAGATGTAGTGGGTGTGGGTGACAACCGGATAGGCATGAAAGGATCATCGAGGACTGGCGGATCGATTACAATCAAAACCGGCCCCACTCTTCGCTGAACTATCAAACCCCGGAAGAATTTGCCGCAAACAGGCCTTTCCATAAACCGCAATGGGCAGCGACGCTTGAGCTATCTGAAGGCTCCGCGCCACCGCCCATTGCTCACGCCGCCGAATAATGGCAAACAAAAGAGGAACAGAGTCTACCTAAAAGTGGCCCTCAAATTGGGGGCAGGTCAAGCAGGTCACATTGTCACCGACACGCTCGGGTTTATGGTTGGGTTGGTCGTGCATAGCGCCGGTATTCAAGACCGTGATGGCGCACCGGAAGTGTTGAAATCCATCCGGTATTCCCATCCAAACTTGCGCCATATCTTTGCGGATGGCGGTTATGCCGGACCAAAGCTGCGCGACGCTCTTGAAGGCATCGGTGACTGGACAATCCAGATCGTCAAGCGCTTCGACACTGCGGAAGGCTTCGAAGTCATTCCCAGAAGATGGGTCGTCGAGCGCACCTTCGCATGGCTCAACCGCTGCCGGCGATTGGCCAAAGATTGGGAAAAATCCATCGCAAGTTCACAGGCATGGATACTCGTTGCACATATCAGAACCCTCACGCGTAAAATTGCAAGGCATTGTAATCATCCGTAGAGTTTTGAATCAGACACTAAAGGGTTCCTTGGTCGGATTCTCTATTGCCAGGCGGCGAATGATCGCAACATCATTCTGAGCTGAGGCAAAGTTGACGCGACCAAGCGTTTGAATATTTAGAGAAACGTTCTTGGATACTGGATACTCGGAAGAAGTTTCGCTCAGGTTATCATCAGGCATCAAAAACTAACTCCCTGATCTCAAAACAAACGGAAAATTTGCAAAAAATATCCATTCGGATTCGTGGGCTGCACAGGCATCAAGTCACCTTATCTCAGTTCTACTGAGTGTCCAAAAAAACTGCGAAAGTGGAACGGGACTGCTGTGTGCGTAAGCAGTTACGTGTAGCGATCTTTTAAAACAAACGCGTGCAGTAAAGTGGCATTAGAGATTGCATCGCTGAACAAGTGCTTGGGGCGGCGTTCCACAAAATTCAATCCTGATGCGGGAATACCAAAAGGGAATGATTCGAGCGGGGAAGGGGCGACCGCGTAGCCACTATGAGGGTGCCGACCGACATCTCCGCCGCCATGGGCGCACGCATGTTTGCTTGGCGTCAAACTATCGGGATTGCAATTGATGCTTTGCGGCAGCCAATGGCTATTGGATGAAACCCACACCAAACATGCGCCGACAATCGAATTTGACTGCACAGGCGGTGCCGTTCAGCGCTTTCCATTCATTCCCCAATGACCCGCATGAGCCAACGACTATTTTTCATTTCCATCGCCAATTTTTTTGGCATTCTTGCTGTTCGGCGCTGGCACTAGATCAACAATCAGTTCGAATATCGGACTGGGCGGCGGCCCGGCATTTTTCATAGCATCTACTGTCTTTCGGTTTCGTCGCCACGAGCTGCCGCTTCGATACTGGCGATAATGCGTTGCCGAGGCTTCAGGTTTTTATAGATTTGGGATGCAATTTTGTTCATGCGGATTTCGCCTTTGTGGCTCGTTCCAAAGCTACGATCCGTCCCTCGAATTCGGACAATTCGAGCGTTCGCCTGTATTGCTCCACCAACCCCATAATGGTCGCCCCCTCTATCGGGGTTATTTGTCCCTCAGACACCGCACTGAGCACCGCTTGGGCAGCACCAGCGGCCTCTGCGGCACTCGTAATGGTTGGCAAGTCAAACTGAACTGGCGTGTCCTTTCTGAGGGGCACTATGCGCTCCAAACAAAGCCTTAGCGCGAGGCAGCTCGATGTGCTTGCACGTCACATCACTGACTTTGTGGCGAGCTGGTTCGACGGCGTTCCCATTCTGGAGGTGACCTCGAGCTATCTCATCAACCGGACGTTTGATCCCTTGGACATTTTCTCAATCGCCTTGGGTAGCCTATCTGCATATACGCTGGCTCGGGTCATTAGAAAAAAGGAAACCTACCATGCCACGCCTCGCTGAAAAGGGACACCTTGCGCCGCGCCTCGTCTTGCTATTTGCAATTTTCACTGCGGCGTTTACTTCCGCTATGACCACCACTCCTTCTCCGTCGCCCGGACCGGCCTGGGAGAGTCTGCCGCCACTGGCCGGAGGGTCGCGTCAGGAGCACCCCGTCGTCGCCCTGGCCGGCGAGATCTACGTGCTGGCTGGCTTCAACGGGGTTCCCCAGATCGTCGTCACCGTGGAGGCCTATGACCCCGTCGCCAACACGTGGCGGACCAACGTCGCGTCGATCAACGACGGAGTCATGGACGTGCCGATGCACCACGCCAACGTCGCCGTCGCTGGCGGCAAGATCTACATCGTCGGCTTCCTGACGGGGAACTTGTTCACCCCGGACGGGCGGGTGTTCGAATACGATCCGGGCTTGAACACCTGGACGCAGAAAACCTCGATGTCGGCAGGGACGGAACGGGGTGGATCGCAGGTCGCCGCGATCGGGAACATCATCTACGTGGCCGGCGGCTTACGCGGCGGAACAGTGACGGACTTTTCATCCTACGACACTGTGGGTGACACGTGGGACACCACGCTCCCCAACCTGCCCGCGCCCTTGGACCATGGGGCGGCGGGAGTCGTTGGCGGAACGTTCTACGTGCTCGGAGGGCGTGCCGGTGGAATCACCGGCCTCTCGGCCGCTGTGTACGCCTTCGATCCCGCCGCCGCGACGCCGATGTGGCTACAGAAAACGGAAATGCCCACGGCAAGGGGTGGCGTGGCAGGGGCAGTCCTGAACGGACTGATCTACGTCATGGGTGGTGAAGGCAATCCCGCAGGTGGCACCGGCGGTGTGTTCGATGACAACGAGGTGTACGACCCGGCCAACGATGCGTGGACAGTCCTAGCGCCCATGGCGGATCCGCGGCACGGGATGGGCGCCGCGGCCCTGGTGGACCGGATTTACGTGCCCGGCGGTGGTGATCAGCAGGCGTTTGGCGCGGTGGACCGGTTCGACGCTTACGTGCCCTAAAGCTTGTCGAAGAAATCGACAGCACCGTTCTCGGGTGTCATCGCCTCTCTTTGCGATCGAAATGCAGTGTGCCACCGGTTCCGGCTGGCACGGCGACCGAGCGGTTCAACGCGGACCCAGCTAACTTCGCCGCCGCCGAACGCCTCGACGACACCACGAGCGTGTTTGTCTGGTTTGGCGGGGAGTGGGATGGTGAACTTGAAGAAGAGGTCAAACGTCTTGCACGCGCTCGGTTCGATGCAGCTCACGAATTTGCCCATTTGTGCCTCCACCGCTGGATTGGTGCCGAGGAGATTGAAGACAAAGAGCGGCTGAAAGAGATCGAAAGAGAGGCCGACAGATTTGCCGGGGCATTCCTTCTGCCAAGTAGATCGTTCCCCAATGAGGTTTTTTCACCGCGCGCGGAAAGCTTCATTGACTTGAAAGCCAGGTGGAAGGTCTCAATTCAAGCAATGGTTTACCGCGCTAAAGACCTTGGCTTATTTGATGAGCGGCAAGTGACTAATATTCATAAACAAATTTCGTACAAGAAATGGCGCACGAACGAACCACTCGATACCGGGCCAAGGGCAATCACCTTTGAGGAACCGCTCTTGTTGAAGCGCGTCGCCGATTTAGTCTTTGCAAGCGGTCGATATAGTGCGGATTCTTTCCGTTCAGACCTTGCGCTGGCCGACGCGGATCTGGAGGATTTGACAGGCTATGAGTTTTTGCGGCTCGAAGATCAAGCGCCGGACATCTATCCAACATTAAAATGAAAATCATTATGGGGCGCAGGAAGATCGACCCAGGGGTAATTTGCCACTGCATCAAAAGCGTGGGCGATTTCGGAAAGCCACCGAGAGTAAACATCGCATGCCTGATTTCGCCGATTTGTGTCGGCTCCTACTGTCTTCTTTCCACTGTTCATTTATTGTCTTACTCCTCATTGTTTCGGTTGGTGAGTCTCTGAGCGAAGGGCATAGGACGACAGTCCCCAGCACTTGCCGGAGCTGTCCCTAAACCCTTCACGGTCCAGACCGTGTGAAAACTCTGGGTGGCGGGGGATTCCGTCCGGCTCATGGCGATGTTAGAGTCCGCCATGAGACACATTCCTGGCATTGACCGCTCTCAGGTTCTGCTTCTGCCGGAAGCAGTGGACGATTACGTGGGCCGGGATAACCCGGTCCGTTTCATCGACGCTTTCGTGGATGGTTTGGACCTGGCGGTCGCTGGTTTCGAGCGCGCCACGCCGAAGGCGACGGGTCGTCCCGGCTACGATCCGGCGGACCTGCTGAAGCTCTACATATACGGTTATCTCAATCGGGTACGTTCGAGCCGCCGGCTGGAGGCCGAGAGCAAGCGTAATCTCGAAGTGATCTGGCTGTTGCGGCGTTTGTCGCCGGACTTCAAGACGATCGCCGATTTCCGGCGGATCAATCGGGCGGCGTTCCGCCAGGTGTTTCGGGAGTTCGTGAGGCTATGCCGCGAACTGGAGCTGTTCGGGCGCGAGCTGGTGGCAGTCGACGGTACTCGGATCAATGCAGTGAACAGCCGGGAGCGGAACTTTACCAAAGCGAAGCTGGAGAAGGCGTTGGCCGAGAGCGACGAGAGGTTGTCACGTTATCTCGACCGGCTCGACGAGGCCGACGGCAAGACGAGAGCGGCACCGGCGGCGGCGAAGTGGAGAACATCCGGGAAAAGATCGCTGCGATCCAAGGGCGGCGTGAGCGGTTTGAGGAACATCGCGACGCGCTGGCTGCGAGTGGCGAGGACCAGCTCTCTTTGACGGATCCGGACAGCCGGGCGATGCACGCCGCGACCCGGGTCGGTGTCGGCTACAACATCCAGATCGCGGTGGACGCCAAGCACAAACTGATCGCCGAGCAGCAGGTCCATAGCAAGATCAGCGATCTCGGTCTGTTGGCCGAGACGGCGGTGGCGGCCCGTCGGAACCTGGCGTCGATCGGATCGACGCGGTCGCCGACGCGGGCTACTTCAAGATCGAGGATATCGAGGCCTGCGAGAATGCCGGCGTCATGCCGCATGTGCCCAAGCCCCAGCGCGGATCAACGGTGAGCCAGGGGCTCTTTCCCAAGGAACGCTTCCGCTATGACGGCGGCGAGGACATTTACATCTGCCCCGACGGCCAACGCCTGGCGCTACACAGCAAGCGCAAGCGCCGCGATCTCATCTTCGCCAGTTACGCCAATCGCGCCGCGTGCAAGGAGTGCCAACTCAAGTCGAAGTGTACGAAAAGCGCCTTCCGTCGGGTCCTGCGCTATGTCGACGAAGCGATCCTGGAGCGCATGGCAGAACGATTGGCGGCCCGCCCGGAGCTGCTCGATGCGCGCCGTGAAAGCGTCGAGCATCCCTTCGGCTCAATCAAACAATGGATGGGCCAGGGTGCCTTCCTGACCCGGCGGCTGGAGAACGTGCGCGGCGAGTTCAGCATCACGGCGCTGGCTTACAACATCCGCCGCGCGATCTCTCTGGTAGGTGTTCCCGCCTTGATCGCCGCCGCGAGGGCGTGAGACGGGAGTCTGGCCCAAATCAAGCGCCCCACATCGATCCACGGAGGCCCGGAGCCTCTTCCGCGGGGCTACCGGCGCCAAACCGCCGGACTACGTGGGATCGCGGCAAATCATGGTGACACAAACCTCCATCCCCGCCACCCAGAGTTTTCACACGGTCTGGATCGTTTTGGTTGGAGCCGCCTCGTCGCTTCTGGCCCTTCCGTACGTGTGTCTCCGCCGGTCGGTTGGCTGCTACTATTCAGCACTCAAACACTGTGCTGGGAGGCGCGTTTCGGCCATTCGGACTGCGCTTGGCATGTGCCTCCGTCCCGTGGTATGCCGTCGCTGCTTAGCGCCACCGTTAATCCATCACCGATCCGCTATGCAGGCCCCGCGATTTAAGTGTCTGATTCAAAACTCTACGGATGATTACAATGCCTTGCAATTTTACGCGTGAGGGTTCTGATATGTGCAACGAGTATCCATGCCTGTGAACTTGCGATGGATTTTTCCCAATCTTTGGCCAATCGCCGGCAGCGGTTGAGCCATGCGAAGGTGCGCTCGACGACCCATCTTCTGGGAATGACTTCGAAGCCTTCCGCAGTGTCGAAGCGCTTGACGATCTGGATTGTCCAGTCACCGATGCCTTCAAGAGCGTCGCGCAGCTTTGGTCCGGCATACCCGCCATCCGCAAAGATATGGCGCAAGTTTGGATGGGAATACCGGATGGATTTCAACACTTCCGGTGCGCCATCACGGTCTTGAATACCGGCGCTATGCACGACCAACCCAACCATAAACCCGAGCGTGTCGGTGACAATGTGGCGCTTGCGGCCCTTGGTTTTCTTGCCCGCGTCATAGCCCGAAATGCCACCGCTTTCCGTTGTTTTTATGGTCTGGCTATCAATGACACCAGCGGTGGGGCCGGGCTTCTTGCCATGAAACTCGCGCGCCGTCGCCACCAGAAAATGGCTGATCACTTCAAAGATGCCATCGTTGCGCCAGCCATAGAAATAGTAGCGCACGGTGGACACTGGCGGGAAATCATTGGGCAGCATACGCCACGCACACCCGGCGCTGGCGATGTACAAAATGGCATCCAGAACATCGCGCATCGCCGTGCTGCGCGGACGACCAGTTGTTTTAGGCGGCGGCAGGAATGGCGCGATCAAACCCCATTCCTGATCAGTTAAATCGCTTGCATAGCGTCCCGAATGCCGTTCATATCGGGCGCGAGTGGTTTCCGTCCAGGCCATTGTGATCTCCCTCGAATCTTATCAATCCGATTGAATCACAACTCGCTGAAATCACTCAATTAGTTTTGGATCAGACACTAAGTGCGCGGGGTCACTTTTTCACTCCTCAATCAGTTCCATTTCATCGCCATTGGTGTACATTTCGCTCACCAAACGACGCTTGATTTTTGATTGCTTGGGCTGGATTCACAGCTCCGCCGTCCGGATTGTTTTAAGGCCGACGTTGCGAAACCCGTGACCCACCCATTTCTGGCCTTCCGGATGACAGTAGGCATGTGCAACAGGAGTTCATCGGTATTGCGAGAGTTGGTCATGCGGCCCTCGCAAACTCTTCGATAAATGTAACCGCATCACGGGTTTGCTTGGCAGACATGTGATGCTTGAGAGATTGAGAAATCCCGGCGGTCAGACTATCGTGCAGCACTCCCAATGCGATTGGCGAAGTAATAGCCATGCCGCACCAGAAATCATCGGCAGGATTTTCGAACAGGCGAGTGAAAAAGTATTCTGCGCGTCCGTCGTCACGGGCAGCGATGATGCAATACGCCATGGCAGCAGCATCTAAAACGGCGTATTCACAGCCACGGGACTCAGACGGCCAAAGTTGCAGCCCCAGCGAGGCCAGACATTCGGCTTCGACAACACCCAAATCCGCCACGATGGCGGATTTGCAGCCCGCCCGAGCGAGTTTCATGTAGCGTTGGGCGGTCCGGGCAGGAATTTCTGCCGAGTCGAGCCATTCATTCCACTTTCCATGCGCGCATAACGCTTTGGCTTCGTTTAGCGATACCCCAACTTTCAACGCACAATCGGCACTCGTGAGAGAGAAGAGCAGCGCCTTTTTGTAAAGGTCGCGAATAGTGGACTGAAGGATCGGTAGGCGGTTACTCATGCCGCACCCTCCACACAGGCGTAGCGAGAGGCGGTCGCAACGGCGAAAGCGTCGTCTTCACTCAAGACGTCGAATGCCGAATGGTTCCAGTTTGGTGTTCTGTCCGGCTGAAGGTTTGCAGCTTCAGAGCACATATTACATCGTGATCCGTTGCATTGGACCCGGCATATTCTGTTAAGGAATGAGCCTTTTTTGATCCAAATTGTGCGGTCTCACAGTTTCCGCCGAATTTATAGTTTGAAAGATTTCGTCTAAGTGATTGAATTATTATGGTCGGAGTGAGAGGATTCGAACCTCCGGCCCCTGCCTCCCGAAGACAGTGCTCTACCAGGCTGAGCTACACTCCGACCAGAGGCGAGATACGCTTAGTCTTTTGGCTTTTCAACCCCGTCATCATCCTTGCGCCGTGCCCGCAGCATTGGCCCGACACGCAGGCTGGTGCCGGTTTCGGGCCGCGACCGGGTGCGCAAGACGGGCGTGTTCTGCGACGCGTCCGCGCGGCTTTCACGGAACGCAATATACAGACCGCTGGCAATAATGATCGCCGCACCAATCGCGGTTTCGCGGTCCGGGCGCTCGTCGAAAAAGAAAGATCCGTATGCCGTCGCCCAGTTGATCTGTGAATACTGCATCGGCGCCACGATCACCGCTTCACCCGACTGGTAGGCGGCGACCAGCAGCAGCCCGGCGACGGATGCGAAAAGCGCGATCACCGCGACCAGGCCAAGGTCGGCTGCCGGCATCGGTATATAGACAAACCCCAGTGCTGCACCCATCACGATGAAATTTGCCATCATCGGATAGATAAGCATGACCACGGTGCGCTCCTCGCGCCCGATCTTGCGCACGACGATCGACGACACCGCGCCGCCAACGGCAGCCCCGAGCGCGGCCAGATGCCCCAGTTCAAGATCGGCCTGCCCGGGGCGCAGAACCACCAGCACGCCGCCCAGACCAACGATGACCGCGAGCCAACGGCGCAGCCGGACTTTTTCACCCAGCACCGGGATCGCCAGAATCGTGATCAATAGTGGCGCGGCGAATATTATCGCGTAAGTCTGGGTGAGCGGCAGCACCGAGAATGCGTAGAAAGCCGAAATTCCGGTGAGCACCGCCGCCCCGGTCCGCAATGCCACCCAGTAGGGATGGCGCGGCAAAAGCGTGCCGGATGTCGCGTCGCGCATCAGATATAATAGTGCCAGCGGGAAGCTGAACAGCACGCTGAAAAACACGATCTGGATCGGGGAGTAGGTGGCGCCAACGGTTTTTACGAAAACGTCATGGGTCGCGAATACGCCGAATGCGGCGAGCGCGAACAGGGCGCCTTTGGCGTTTGGGGACATATAACGCGCCTTGCAGTCAGTGCGCGAAACCAGTGTGGTTTACGCGACTCCTCCGCCCATTTTGAACAGCGGCGTAACATTGATACCAGCGGATTTTTTAGGAATTTCATACCACAGGTCGTACTGAACCTGCATCGCCAACCAATAACGCGCGCCGGTCTGCAGCGCCTTGCCAAGCCAGATGGCCATGTCCTGACTCACGCTCTTGTGGCCGTTGATAAGCTCGGACAGCCCAGCGCGTTTTATCCCGAGATGGCGCGCGAAATCACTGACCGTCATGTCCAGTTCCGGCAGCACATCCTGCTTCAGAATTGTGCCCGGATGTGGCGGCGCAAAACCAAGGCCAGTTTCGTTGTCAGTCATGATAATCCTCCAAGTCCACGTCGTAGGGGCCGGTGTTGTCCCACTTGTATGTCAAGCGCCAATTGGGCGAAACGCGCAGCGAGAACGTACCTTTTCGGTTTCCGGCCAGTTCATGGCACCGGTAAAATGTCAGTTCATTGGGCGAGGTAATCACATTGAGCGACGCAAGCATACGTTCCAATTTTTCCTGCCAACGAGAGTCAATTCTTGTTTGCTTTCCCGCTTACCACCCTTCAAAAAATCCAAACTTGCCATAATTTAGGGATTTTCTCATATCCTATGAAGCATCTGCGCAGGAACCGCAGGCCCTGTTTGAAGAGGGAGCAGAGTGATCTTCGGGTTTTGCGAATCGCCTTTTTTCGCCGCTTTCGGAGACTATTTGTTCATCTGCTGCGCCCGTTGAAACCGCCCAGTACATGGCTATTGCCATGACAAGGATAAGCCTTTCCAGTCGGTATGGCTTTTTGATTTGGCTTTGCGCGATGCCAAATCCACGGGTCTTGAAGTCCGAGAACATAGCTTCAATACCCCATCGCATTCCATAATCGAGAACCGTGTATTGTGAAGGCTTTGCATTCATAGCGATGATCCAGGGCTCAGGGTGACCATCGTCGTGCAATACTCCGATATTCGTAAACACACCTGATCCATAAAGTTCCGCGTTTATAAGCCCTTGCGGCATCAGCTCCCGGATTTCAATGCAAGACAGCTCGCCACCTTGGTGCTGCAAAGTCAGGTTGCCCTTCAGGCGAATACGATATCCCCAACCAGCGTCCTGACACCAATGGATTAACCTTTCTGTGCCATAAAATCGATCACCCGTTAACATGACATCAGCCCCTTCAGGCATCCAATCCTGAATGCTGTCCAGTAACTCTTTTTGGAGAGAAAACCCAATATTGCCTTTTGTCTTGCGCACGCGCCAAGCCACAGGCAAGGCGCGATCACGCATGCGCACTGACAGCATCAAGACTTCATGTCCGTCATTGATATGGCTTTGATCCATCATCAAAACGATGGTCTCTCCGTTGGAGGCCAAACGGGTGAATACATCTCCAGCATAGGCCTGCATGATTTCCGCGCAATCAATGTGGGAATTGCTGTCGGTAACACGCGATATGTCCGGTTTATGTACCAGATGATCTGTCCGGTTTTAGAACGCCTCCAAGCCATGGAGGGAGGCGATGCGTCGGACGGAGCAGGTACAGGGACTGAGATTGATGAAGTTCGAGGAGGTTTACGGGTGCACCCATCGGGGTGGCTTGAGCCAGGCGGAGGCGGCGGAGGTTCTGGGTGTCTCGGAGCGCACCTTCCGGCGCTGGCGCGACCGCTACGAGGCGGAGGGAGCCGACGGTCTCTACGACCGCCGCCTGGGCCGCCTCTCGGCGCGGCGCGCGCCGGTGGACGAGGTGGCGCGGGTGCTGGAGTTGTTCGACACCCGCTACTGGGACTTCACGGCCAAGCACTTCCACGAGAAGCTGGTGGCCGATCACGGCTTCAAGCGCAGCTACAACTGGCTGCGGCTGAGCTTGCAAGCCCATGGGCGCAGGCGCGCGGCGCCCAGGCGTGGGGCGCACCGGCGCAAGCGGCCGCGCCGTGCCTTGCCCGGCATGATGTTGCACCAGGACGGCTCGAGCCACGAGTGGGTCCCCGGTCGATGGTGGGACCTGATCGTCACCATGGACGATGCGACCAGCGATATCTACTCGGCCTTCTTCGTCGCCGAAGAGGGCACCATGTCGAGCTTCCAGGGGGTGTCCGAGGCGATCCGGGCCAAGGGCCTGTTCTGCTCGCTCTACGCCGACCGCGCCAGCCACTACTGGAACACGCCCGAGGCCGGCGGCAAGGTGGACAAGGACACCCCGACCCAGGTCGGCCGCGCCCTGGCGCAGCTCGGCATCGAGCTGATCCCGGCCTACTCGCCCGAGGCAAGGGGGCGCTCGGAGCGCATGTTCGGCACCTTGCAGAAGCGCCTGCCCCAGGAACTCAGGCTCGCCGGCATCACCGACATGGTCGAGGCCAACCGCTTCCTCAAGGAGGTCTTCCTGCCACAACACAACGCCCGCTTCGCGACCCCGGCCGAGGACCGGGGCACCGCCTTCGTCCCCTTCACCGGCGCGCTCGACGACATCCTGTGCATCTACGAGGAACGCACCGTCTCAAACGACAACACGGTGCGCTACAAGCGCCTGGCACTTCAGATCCCCGCCGGCCGCCACCGCCGCCATTACGTCAAGGCCAGGGTCCGCGTCCACGAATACCCCGACGGCACAATGGCCGTCTTCCATGGACCGCGATGTCTGGCGCGATACCACGCCGATGGCCAACCGATCGACAGCCAAACCCGCGAGGCCGCGTGACCCGCTTCGACGCGACCGACCGGCGCCCTGTGGACAAGTGGACAGCCGCTCCGCGACCGACCACTTCCCCACAGGGCCAGAAACCGCAACAGAAGCGGTCAACTCATATGGTACATAAACCGGTCAACTCAGAATGTTCTCGACATCAATGTGGGAATTGCTCAAAACACGGGAAACATACTGGTACCGATGATCTTTTGTGCCAATGTGACGCGGTAAAGCCGCCGATAATTCCATCAAATTCGCACTTCGCACATCAAGAACGATGCTCGAAAGCAGTGTAAGGCCTTCGCAGCGGGATTTATGAAACTTTGGAAGCCGCTCTATAAAATCAGCCTTGATAGCTTCGTTTACCCCAGAAAAACCCAATGAAACAACCATACAACATCTCCAATTCTATAACAGGAGACTCCTTGAATCACAGCATGTGGACAGATGGCAAGGTTAATTCGCTAAATTGAAGGGTGGTAAGTGCGCATTCTGAGGAATCCTTTTCGTTGGTTCTTTGTGGTCCGGACAGCCTCTGCAAGCGTGCCCTTGATGCTTCAATGTCTATCAGCGGCGTATCGAACGCAACCTTTCGAAAGGATCTCGCAGAGACCATAGCAATGTCAACTGCGACATATGTATCCTCAGCCACACTTCACACGTGTCAACGCCGGAGTAAAAGTACTGTCGGTAACACGCGATATGTCCGGTTTATGTACCAGATGATCTGTCCGGTTTTAGAACGCCTCCAAGCCATGGAGGGAGGCGATGCGTCGGACGGAGCAGGTACAGGGACTGAGATTGATGAAGTTCGAGGAGGTTTACGGGTGCACCCATCGGGGTGGCTTGAGCCAGGCGGAGGCGGCGGAGGTTCTGGGTGTCTCGGAGCGCACCTTCCGGCGCTGGCGCGACCGCTACGAGGCGGAGGGAGCCGACGGTCTCTACGACCGCCGCCTGGGCCGCCTCTCGGCGCGGCGCGCGCCGGTGGACGAGGTGGCGCGGGTGCTGGAGTTGTTCGACACCCGCTACTGGGACTTCACGGCCAAGCACTTCCACGAGAAGCTGGTGGCCGATCACGGCTTCAAGCGCAGCTACAACTGGCTGCGGCTGAGCTTGCAAGCCCATGGGCGCAGGCGCGCGGCGCCCAGGCGTGGGGCGCACCGGCGCAAGCGGCCGCGCCGTGCCTTGCCCGGCATGATGTTGCACCAGGACGGCTCGAGCCACGAGTGGGTCCCCGGTCGATGGTGGGACCTGATCGTCACCATGGACGATGCGACCAGCGATATCTACTCGGCCTTCTTCGTCGCCGAAGAGGGCACCATGTCGAGCTTCCAGGGGGTGTCCGAGGCGATCCGGGCCAAGGGCCTGTTCTGCTCGCTCTACGCCGACCGCGCCAGCCACTACTGGAACACGCCCGAGGCCGGCGGCAAGGTGGACAAGGACACCCCGACCCAGGTCGGCCGCGCCCTGGCGCAGCTCGGCATCGAGCTGATCCCGGCCTACTCGCCCGAGGCAAGGGGGCGCTCGGAGCGCATGTTCGGCACCTTGCAGAAGCGCCTGCCCCAGGAACTCAGGCTCGCCGGCATCACCGACATGGTCGAGGCCAACCGCTTCCTCAAGGAGGTCTTCCTGCCACAACACAACGCCCGCTTCGCGACCCCGGCCGAGGACCGGGGCACCGCCTTCGTCCCCTTCACCGGCGCGCTCGACGACATCCTGTGCATCTACGAGGAACGCACCGTCTCAAACGACAACACGGTGCGCTACAAGCGCCTGGCACTTCAGATCCCCGCCGGCCGCCACCGCCGCCATTACGTCAAGGCCAGGGTCCGCGTCCACGAATACCCCGACGGCACAATGGCCGTCTTCCATGGACCGCGATGTCTGGCGCGATACCACGCCGATGGCCAACCGATCGACAGCCAAACCCGCGAGGCCGCGTGACCCGCTTCGACGCGACCGACCGGCGCCCTGTGGACAAGTGGACAGCCGCTCCGCGACCGACCACTTCCCCACAGGGCCAGAAACCGCAACAGAAGCGGTCAACTCATATGGTACATAAACCGGTCAACTCAGAATGTTCTCGACACGCCGGAGTAAAAGTACACCACTGGCCGGCGTAAAAATGCACCACTTGATGCGATTCAGCCCAGCGTTGGCGGTTGTCCCGGTAGTCCAGAGGAGGGACCCGCGCTGCTTCGTGTAGCGCTTGCGTTACTCGAAGCGAAGCAGCGTGGGAGGTGCCTGTGGGCCCACCGGGTCAACCATGGGCTGGGTTGTCAGGTTTTTGGGGGTTTCCGCCGTTTTTGGCTCTGGTTGAGACGGTAGCTGTCGCCGTTCATCTCCAGGATATGAACGTGGTGTGTGAGCCGGTCCAGCAACGCCCCAGTCAGGCGCTCGGAACCGAACACCTCGGTTCACTCATCGAACGGTAGATTGGAGGTCACCAGGGTGGAGCCGCCTTCGTAACGTTGGCTGAACACCTCGAACAACAACTCGGCCCCGGTTTTGCCAAGCGGCACGAAGCCGAGCTCATCGATGATCAGCAGCTTGTATTTTGCTAACTGCTTCTGGAACCGCAACAGGCGCTTCTCGTCCCTGGCCTCGATGAGCTCGTGGACCAAAGCCGCCGCCGTGATAAAGCCGACGGTGAGGCCTTTCTGACAAGCCGCCAGACCGAGGCCGAGGGCGATATGGGTTTTGCCGGTGCCGCTATTGCCAAGTGCGATGACGTTTTCACGACGCTCGATGTATTCACAACGCGCCAGTTCCAGAACCATCATCTTGTTGAGCGATGGCATGGCTTTGAAGTCGAAGCTGTCCAGGCTTTTGACGGCGGGGAACCTGGCCATCCTGATCCGCCGCTCGACCATGCGGCGTTCCCAATCAATCAACTCCAGTTCGGTCAGGCGAACAAGGTAACGCACATGATCGACGCCCTCGGCAGCGCATTGGCGGGCCTGCTTGTCGTATTCCCGTAGGAAGGTCGGCAGCTTGAGGGCCTTCAGATGATGGGCCAGCAAGAGCTGTGGCGTATCGCTCATGGCGCTGCCCCCTTCAGGAGCCCCATGTACGAGCGCGCCGAGGTTGTTGCCACCTCGGCGCGCGGCAGATAGGGATGGGCCAGCAGGTTCAAGCGTGGCGGCCGCTTCTCGATCCGGCACAGCACCAGGTGCTTGACCGCATCGAAGCCGATCACGCCGCGCTCCAGCGCCTCCGATATGGCGGCTCGAACATCGTCGAGGGAGAAGCTCTCGATTAGCCGCAGCACCTGGACGTATTCGCGCTTCCCGGCTTTGCCCATCCGCGCTTCAAGTAGGCGGCGGAGATCGCCGAACACCGGCGGCAACAGCCAGCCGGCCAAGGGAGCCGCCTGATCCAGCGCGTTGGTCTTTTGCTCCAGCAAGGACAGATAGTGCAGCGGATCGAAGACGAAGTCCTCTTGCTCGTATGAACGCGGGTGCCTGGCAATCACCTCTGCGGCGCAACTGATGACCACCTCGTGGACATAGCCGCGGACCAGCACCTCGCAATGGCCGAACCGTGTGGGGACGGAGTAATCGGTGCCGCGATAGCGCACCAGCGACAGCGAACTGACCCGCCCCGGGCGCTTGTCGCAGGCGTCGTAGGCGATTGCGGGAAGGCGCTGAAGAACCGCACGATCCCGTTCCAGGCGTTCGCCGACCGTCTGGTCGTGGCCACGCAGTTGTTCCGCCCATCGCTTGGCGCAGCAGGCTTC
Source organism: Paracoccaceae bacterium (assembly GCA_965237505.1). Classification (GTDB taxonomy): domain Bacteria; phylum Pseudomonadota; class Alphaproteobacteria; order Rhodobacterales; family Rhodobacteraceae; genus NVTR01. The sequence continues at coordinate 1,336,444 of CBDEFR010000009.1, forward strand.
AAGATGCGTGTTGAGATCATCGAAGTTCCGGAACCTTGGCATCGGCACCAGGAAGTTCCGGCGGCAATAGCCGACGATCCCCTCGACCTTGCCCTTGTCGTTCCCCTTGCCGGGGCGGCCAAAGCGGTCCGCGAACAGGTAATGGGATCGTAACTCGCTGAACACACGTGTCCGCTGACGCTTGCCGTCACCGAGGATGCGGGCCACCGCAATCCTGGTGTTGTCATAAAGGATCGAGCGCGGCACACCGCCGAAGAAGGAGAACCCCGAGACATGGCCGTCACAGAAGGCCTCCGTGGTCTCCCCCGGATAGGCCTTCACAAAGCAGGCGTCCGAGTGGGGTAGGCTCATCGCCAGGAAGTGGATCTTGCGTTCCACGCCGCCGATGACGGCCAGGGCCTCGCCAAAATCAACCTGGGCGTGGCCGGGAGGATGCGTCAGCGTAACAAACATCTCCCGCCGGTGCTGTCGGACACCGCAGATGTAGTCCTTCACAATGGTGATCTTGCCCGTAAAGCCGTACTCATCACGCCGCCGCTCGAATATCCGCTTCGATGTGTGACGGTGCGTCTTCGGACGATCCTTATCCTCTTCCAGAATACGGTCGATAATACCGATGAACGGATCGAGCTTCGGGCGGACCGGAGGCCGCGTCCGGACATAACCCGGTGGCACCGAATAGCTCAACATCTTCCTGACCGTGCGCGGGTCGATCCCAAAACAACGAGCCGCTTCGCGTTGGCTCAGACCCTCAATCATTACCGCGTGGCGAACCCGCCCATACAGTTCCACTCGCTTCATCCCCCACCCTTCGCTCCAAAATGCAAAGGGCTATCGCTGACGGAATTTTGCTCCGGCGCAACCAGACTCTCCGGCCGCTTCAGTGAGGGATTATTGCTCCGGCGTTCTTACACACGCCCGGATAAGACATCAAAAATCTTAATCGCTGCAGCTTGGTTTCGGACGAAAATCCTTAGTGTCTGATCCAAAACTAATTGAGTGATTTCAGCGAGTTGTGATTCAATCGGATTGATAAGATTCGAGGGAGATCACAATGGCCTGGACGGAAACCACTCGCGCCCGATATGAACGGCATTCGGGACGCTATGCAAGCGATTTAACTGATCAGGAATGGGGTTTGATCGCGCCATTCCTGCCGCCGCCTAAAACAACTGGTCGTCCGCGCAGCACGGCGATGCGCGATGTTCTGGATGCCATTTTGTACATCGCCAGCGCCGGGTGTGCGTGGCGTATGCTGCCCAATGATTTCCCGCCAGTGTCCACCGTGCGCTACTATTTCTATGGCTGGCGCAACGATGGCATCTTTGAAGTGATCAGCCATTTTCTGGTGGCGACGGCGCGCGAGTTTCATGGCAAGAAGCCCGGCCCCACCGCTGGTGTGATTGATAGCCAGACCATAAAAACAACGGAAAGCGGTGGCATTTCGGGCTATGACGCGGGCAAGAAAACCAAGGGCCGCAAGCGCCACATTGTCACCGACACGCTCGGGTTTATGGTGGGTTGGTCGTGCATAGCGCCGGTATTCAAGACCGTGATGGCGCACCGGAAGTGTTGAAATCCATCCGGTATTCCCATCCAAACTTGCGCCATATCTTTGCGGATGGCGGTTATGCCGGACCAAAGCTGCGCGACGCTCTTGAAGGCATCGGTGACTGGACAATCCAGATCGTCAAGCGCTTCGACACTGCGGAAGGCTTCGAAGTCATTCCCAGAAGATGGGTCGTCGAGCGCACCTTCGCATGGCTCAACCGCTGCCGGCGATTGGCCAAAGATTGGGAAAAATCCATCGCAAGTTCACAGGCATGGATACTCGTTGCACATATCAGAACCCTCACGCGTAAAATTGCAAGGCATTGTAATCATGCGTAGAGTTTTGAATCAGACACTTAGACTTTTGTCTGAGTCCCACAATTTCGCTGAAAGTCTGCTCATGGCGCGTAACCTGTTAACATCCCAATAACGCAGCGTGCGCCCGACGAAAATCATGCCTCGCCCCATTGGCGGCTTGGATTGCCCCCGGATAACCCCGAAAATCCTGTTTAAAGACTTTAAACACGGCCTCTTCAAATCATTAAACTCTTTAAACATTGCGGCTCAAATCCGCGAATCCCGCCGGATTTGAACAGCTGTACCGGCGAACTCATGTCACTTTCTGCCCTCCGGATGCCCGTGCCCCGACGGTGATGGGATGGACTTTTGTACATACCGGTTCGGGCCGGCGATCAGTCGCCCAGCATCCATTCCCCGCCCGGAATAAACGCCGAAAATGCGAAGGCGAACACCACGTCATAGACCGCATCGCTGCCGTCGGAGTTCTGCACCGTCACATTGCCCAGATCACGGCCCTGGGAAATCTGGCGCGTGTCGTGCAGCGAATTTCGCCCGGCGCTCCAGCTGAATTTCAACCCGGCCTCGGACAGATTTTCCCTGTCACGTAAACGGCTTAGCGGCCAGGCCTTGTCACCCACCACGACAACATATTGCATCGGATTGATGCCATCGGGCAGCGGCCACCTGGAAAACCGCAGCGACGCGCGCCTGCTGTCCATGCCGGCAAACGGCGTGGTGCCGTAGGGCCGCGCGCGCGGGTTGTTGGGCACCAGAACCCGGCCATCTGGTTCCCGTATGCGAAACGCTTCAAAAGATTCCAGCCGGGAAGCAATCAGCTCCATCCTGTCACCGGTGCGGCTGCCCATGATGGCGGTGCCGGTAAACTGCTGCCACCAGCTTTCGCTCCCATGATCAAACATCACCATATCCAGATTTCGAATGCGCACGGTATTTCCAAAAGTCAGAATCTGTTGGTCCACGCGGCGGCTGAACACCACGCCGGAATTGCACAGCGGGCAGTAGGTAATCAGCAACGGCTCCCCGCCGATTATATCATTGACAATCTCGTGCCAGAGCATGATTTGCAGCGGATAGGCGCGCGCATCACCATTAATGGCGACGCTGATGACCGGTTCAAAGTCGCCGTACTGGGTGGCCTGGGCGACCGGCAGGTAAGCTGGCTCGTAGATCGGCGGGATCGAGTCGCGGGTGTTGCCGTCGTACTCAAATTCCCGGTAAGGTACTGAATTTTTGCTGAAATCACCATTGGGGAATTCACTTTGCCAGGCCGCAAGAGACTGCGCCAGCCCGGGATTCGCGGTGGCGAACGTCACGGCAAGAATGATGGCCAGCAGTCGAAACATGCCAGCAGCTTAGCCGTCGTGGCCAAACTTCAAAGTCAACTTACCGTCAGCACTGCTGACTGCCAAATCCGCCATTAGTGACTTGTCCCGCCTGCGCCGTGTCGCTAAACGGGTCGGCGGAGACGTGGCCGAGTGGTCGAAGGCGCTCGCCTGCTAAGTGAGTAACGGGGAAACTCGTTCGAGGGTTCGAATCCCTTCGTCTCCGCCACTCCTTTCTTCATCAACATGATGTTATTACTTTATAAATTTCTGGGCTGACCCAGGTAAATCCATCTTGGGGCTCGGAAACATGCGCACCAGTTATCTGAGCCATCATGAGCAGGATCGTCTGATCGAACATTTTGGTCCCGGTGCTCTAAACAGTGCCGCCCAGCGAGCCCTCCAACGATGCCAGTTTCTGACCTCCCGCCATCATGTCCTGCAGCTCTTCGGCGGTGATCTCGCCGCGCATCGCGGTGCCCAGGGTCTTGCCGCGGTCGAGCACGGTGTAGCGGTCGCCCACCGCCATCGCGTGGCGCACGTTGTGGGTGATGAACACCACGCCGATGCCGGAATTGCGCACCCTGTCGATGGTGGCCAGCACGTTCGAGGTTTGCCGCACGCCAAGCGCCGAGGTCGGCTCGTCCAATATCAGCACCTTGGCGCCGAAATGCACCGCGCGGGCAATCGCCACGGTCTGGCGTTCACCGCCCGACAACGTGCCGACCGCCTGATCCGGCGAGCGCAGGTTGATGCCCATATCCTTCATTTCCCGCATCGTCACTTCATTGGCGTGGGCGTGATCGAAAAAGGTGATCCCGGCGATCTTTTTCGTCGGCTCGTTGCCCATGAAAAAGTTCCGGGTCACCGACATCAAGGGGATCATCGCCAGGTCCTGATACACAGTGGCGATGCCGGCGGCGATGGCGTCGCGCGGGCGGGCGAAATCCAGGGGCTTGCCTTCGAAGAATATCTCGCCCGCCGAGGGCTTATGCACCCCCGACATGGTCTTGATAAACGTCGATTTACCAGCCCCGTTGTCGCCCAGCAGACAATGGCATTCGCCGGGAATGACATCCAGCGATACGCCCGAGAGCGCAATCACCGCGCCAAAGTGCTTTTCGATGTATTTCATTTCAATGATAGGTGCGGTTTCGACGTTTTTCATTTCAATGATTGGTTCGGTCATCTTATCTCTCCCCGGTAATCATGCGACGGATATAGGTGTTCAGGATCACTGCCAGCAGCAGGATCACCCCAAGGAACACCCTGAACAGCGAGCTTTCCACCCCAGCAAAGAACAGACCCTGCTGGACCACGCCGAAGATCAGCGCGCCCAGTGCCGCACCGATGACCGAGCCGTAGCCACCGGTCAGCAATGCGCCGCCGATGACCACCGAAATGATCGCCTCGAATTCCTTCAGGATACCGCGGTCGGCCCCGGCGGAACCAAACTCCATGACCTGAGCGGTGGCAAACACGCAGGCGCAAAACGCGGTGAACATGAACATCAAAATTTTGACCCGATTGACCGGCACACCGACGTAACGCGCCGCCTGGGCGTCGCCGCCAGAGGCGAAAATCCAGTTGCCGAATTTAGTCTTTGTCAGCAGCCAATGGCCAAAGATAATCAGGATCAGCGCCCAGACCATCAGCATCGGAATGCCTTCAACTACCGGCTGGCCCTCTCTGGTGCCGCGGGCGAAGGTCTCGATCCAGCCCTGGTCGCCCATCCAGCGGAACAGTCCTTTCAGAATCTTGCCGCCAAACAGCGCCGCCAGCCAGTCGCCTTCGGCGACGTCGCGGACCCCGCCGATGATGGTTTTGCGGGTGAAGAAGATGGCCGCGAAAATCGTCAGGCCGCGCAGAATGAACAGGAATGCCAGGGTCACGATAAAGCTGGGCAATCCGGTCTTGATCACGATCCAGCCGTTAAATGCGCCGATGCCCATGCACATCGCGAAGGTTAATATGATCGCCAGCCATATCGGCCAGCCAAAACTGACCGACAACAGCGCAATCGACATGCCGGAAAAGCCGATCATCGATCCGACCGACAGGTCAAACTCGCCGGCGATCATCAACAGGCAGGCACCCACGGCAATGATCATGAACTGCGCCGAAACGATCGACCAGTTCATCACCCCGGCGGGCGAAAACATACCAGAATCGCGGGCGGTGAGAAAAAAGAACACAAAAACCAGGATTGCGCCGACAATACCCCCCAGTTCCGGGCGGATCATGGCTTTGCGAATACCCGACATTTCCTTGACGCGTTCGTCTGTTGCCGGGGGCTTTTGTTCCGTTGATTGTTCCGTGTTCGACATGTCGATCCCCTCGTATCGCTGGATGTAGAAAGGGCGGCAACAGGGTGTGCCGCCGCCGATCAGGTCATGGACTAGCGATATTCGCCAGAGAACTTCTCGACCAGTTCAAGCCCGTCTGCGGTGACAAAACCGGGACCCGAATTGATGTTGTTGCCCGGCAGCACGCCATAACGGTCATAATTGGTCAGAATGACAACCGGCAGATAGGCCTGCAGGAACGGCTGCTGGTCGATCCCCCAGTTGATGATACCGGCCTTGATGCCCTTGACGATCTCGTCGCCCAGATCGAACGTGCCGAAGTAAATGTCTCCGGCCATGCCGTTTTCTTTCAAAGCCAGAATGGTCGGATCTGCTGAGGTCGGGCCAAGCGTCAGCACCGCGTCGGTGTCCGGGTTTGCGGACAGATAGGCCAGCACCCGGTTCTTAATCTCGGCCGGGTCTTGACCGCTGTCGATCGCCTGGCCGCCCAGTTCGACGCCCAGCCCATCGGCAAAGCCCTGGCAGCGCTCGGTCGAAGATGGGTTGGTGATGTAGTGGTTCACACACAGGAACGAGCCAACCCCGTCACCTTTGGCGCGCAGACCGGCGGCAAATCCGGCGTCATATTCCGGCTGGCCAACATACATCAGCGCCCCGACTGAACGGGCCTGATCCGGGGTGCCGGAATTCATGATGATGACATTGATGCCCTGATCGACCGCATCGCGAATCGGGCCGCTCAGCACATCGAAATCAGCCATCGTGGTGATAATGCCGTTCGGACCCGAGGCTGCCGCCTGCTGGATGATTCGGGCCATATCAGCAAGGTCGCCGGATGGCGGGTTGCGGTACTCGACAGTCACATCCATCTGCTCGGCAGCCAGAGCCAGGCCGTTCTTGATGGTATTCCACCAGGCGTCGCTGTCAGGCGCGTGGCTGACAAGGATATAGCGTTCGCCTTCCGCATTTGCAGGCGCAGCGAAAGCAGAAAGCGCTGCGATCGAGACAACCGCCACTGACTTTATTAAGTTCTTCATTTTTTTCTCCCTAGGGTTATCAACCGCTCTCATTTTGGTGCCGCTGAGAGTGTATACGGCAGTCACATCGGTGACATTAACACGTCAGAGCCGAATTTGTTGCAAATGATGAATAGGGCCCCCACAATTTGGAATATTTATTCTATTTCAAAAAAAGCAACAAAAATTTTCTACAAATTTGAAATATTGCGTACTGATCCTACCGCAACGACCAGCGAAACCGCCAGCGAAAATCTGGCCGACAGGGCACAAAGTGCAGCAACATCCACCTCGGAAACCGACGCGTGATGGCCCCCAGCCGGTGCTGTGGGCCGTTCAGCGCGTCGGTCAGTGTCACTGCTTTGTTGCATTGATCGCAGGTATAGCTGGCCAAATCAACGGTTTCATGGGCATTCGGCGCAAAAGTGACTGCGATCAGCACATCTGCATCCGCGTGAACCCGGAGACGCCGAGAAATTGGCAAAACCGCATGAAAGGCGAGAGCTGAACCCCCGCCGCCGAAAGTTCCGCGACCGTCGGGACTGCCACACGATCAGTATTTCCGAAGCCATAACCCGCACATTGGCCCAAACGCTTGGGCAGGGTGTCCGAAACTTCCATCAGCCGTGGCTGAAATTCCTCCAACGTGGCTGGTGCATTATTTCCGTCATCGGGTATCCTTGGTCCTTGACAAGCGCCCGTTCCATAAGCATCCAGATATTGGAATAAATATTCTATTTTGCATTCCCGGGGGAGGCTACAGAATTGCGAAATCTGGAAATTGGCCTGATCGGAACTGGCATGATGGGAAAGGCCGACGCGCCGGCCAAGCGTCTTGTGCATTTTTGACCATTCAACGACGACGCCCAGGGTAAGAATTCCCAAATCAGCGATACTCGTTGCAAAGCAATTTGATGGTCAATAAAAATTCGAGGCGTTCAATGCCCGCTGGCGAGGAGGAAATTCGATGACCTATAAATCCATCCGTCTGACCATGGCGCAGGCGCTTGTTCGCTATCTGTGCAATCAGTTCACCGAGATCGACGGGCAACGTGTGCCTTTGTTCGCGGGGGTGTTCGCCATCTTTGGGCATGGCAACGTCACGTGTCTGGGCGAAGCATTGGAGGCAGTGCAAGACACCCTGCCGACCTGGCGCGGTCAGAACGAGCAATCTATGGCTTTGGCCGGTATCGGATTTGCCAAGGCAAAACTGCGCCGCCAGTTCATGGTTGCAACGTCCTCCGTTGGTCCCGGTGCCACAAACATGGTTACAGCTGCAGCCGTGGCGCATGCGAACCGTTTGCCAATTCTGTTGATCAGTGGCGACACATTTGCCAACCGCCGCCCGGACCCGGTGCTGCAACAGGTCGAGCATTTCAACAATCCGACTAAAACAGTGAACGAAGCTTTTCGCGCGGTAACCCGTTACTGGGATCGGATCACCCATCCGGAACAGATCATTTCGTCGTTGCCGCAGGCCGTAGCGGTCATGCTGGACCCGGCAGACTGCGGACCGGCATTTATCGGGCTGTGTCAGGACACCCAAGAAGTTGCCTTTGATTACCCGGCGGCATTTTTCACACCGACGACGCATCATGTGCCGCGCCCGCGCCCGGATCTGGACCAGTTGGCCAAAGCGATCCAAGTGTTGAAAACTGCCAACCGTCCGCTGATCATTTCAGGCGGCGGCGTGCGGTATTCGCTGGCCGAAACTGTGGTTGCCGATTTTGCCAAGACCCGCGGCATTCCGATGGCGGAAACCATCGCCGGCAAGGGCGCAGTGGTGCATGATCACCCGGCCCATGTCGGGCCAATTGGGGTTATCGGATCGGCGTCGGCAAACGCCATCGCGGCCAAGGCCGACGTGATTCTGGCGATTGGCACACGGTTGCAGGATTTCACCACCGGGTCGTGGACCGCATTTTCGCACGATGCCCAGTTCATCTCGGTCAACGCGGCGCGCTGGGACGCTGTCAAGCACCGGGCGATATCAGTTGTGGGTGATGCGCTGCTGACCATGAAGGAAATCGACGCCGGGCTGGGAGACTGGGCAGCAGACCCGGCCTGGACCGACAAGGGCAGGGCGGAAATGGCGGCCTGGAACAAGCTGCTGGACGACCATCAGAAACCCACGAACGCGCCGGTCCCGACCTATGCGCAGGTCGTGAAAGTGATCCATGACAACGCCGGTGACCGGGACCTGCTGATCACTGCCGCGGGCGGACTGCCGGGCGAGGTTACCAAAGGCTGGCGGGTCAAATCGGTGAACAGTTTTGACTGCGAATTTGGTTTTTCCTGCATGGGGTATGAAATTCCCGCGGGCTGGGGCGCGGCGATCGCGGACGATACCCGAACCCCGATCGTAATGGTTGGTGACGGCACCTACATGATGATGAATTCCGACATTTATTCATCGGTGCTGTCGGGCCACAAGATGATCGTGATCGTGCCCGACAATGGCGGATATGCCATCATCAACCGGCTGCAAAATTTCAAGGGCGGTGCCTCGTTCAACAACCTGATCAAAGACAGCCGTGTGCAAGAACCGTTCTCGGTCGATTTCGCAAAACATGCCGAATCGATGGGCGCGATGGCCCGCAAGGTGGAAACCCTGAACGAACTTGACGCGGCGATGAAGTGGGCGCAGGGAAATGACCGCACGACCGTTATTACGCTGATGTCTGATGCCTTTGCATGGGTGCCCGGTGATGCCCATTGGGATGTTGGCGTGCCACAAGTATCCGAGCGCAGTGAAGTTAATGCGGCCCGTGCTGAACAAGTTGTGATCCGCAGCAAACAGCGCGTCGGGGTGTGAAGGAGTGAAAGCAAAACTTGGGATTGCGCCGATTGCCTGGACCAATGATGACCTGCCGGACCTTGGTGGCGAAACGACGCTTGAAACCTGTCTGTCAGAGGCCCGCAAGGCCGGGTTTTCCGGGGTTGAGTCCGGCGGTAAGTTTCCAAAAGAGGCGGCAGTTCTTGGGCCGATCCTGAAAGCCCATGACATTGGGCTGTGTGGCGGATGGTATTCCGGCACGCTTTTGGACAACGATATTGAGGCCGAGAAGGATCAGATCGCCGGGCAGATTGCGTTGTTCAAGGCAATGGGCGCGCCCTGCATCGTTTATGGCGAGGTGTCGCGTAGCATTCATGGGGATCGAACAGCACCGCTCAACACGCGTCCGCGGCTGGACGAGGCGCAGATACGCAGCTACGGCCATAAATTGACCGAATTTGCCGCCTGGTGCACTGATCAGGGCATGCCGATTGCTTACCATCACCACATGGCGGCGGTGATCGAAGCAGAAGCCGACCTTGACCTGCTCATGAAACATTCCGGCGCAGCGCTGCCGCTTTTGTATGATCCCGGGCATATGGCGTTCGCGGGCGGCGATGTGTTTCGAGTAATCGACAATCACGCAAGCCGGATCAGCCATTTTCATGCCAAGGACATTCGCGCCGATGTGGTCAGCGGACTGGACCGCAGAAAAGAGAGCTTTCTTGACGCAGTTTTGAAAGGCGCATTCACTGTTCCCGGCGACGGATCGCTGGATTTTGCTGCATTGATCGTGCGCATGGCCGACAATGGCTATGAGGGATGGTTCGTAGTCGAAGCCGAACAGGACCCGGTCAAGGCACCGCCATTTGAAAATGCCTGCATTGGCCACGGGGAATTGGTGCGGGTGCTAACGAGCGCTGGTTATGAGATTGAGGACGCATAGCGTCAGCCCAAAGCCGATAAATTCCGGCAATGTAATGGGAGCACTTATGAAAGCCAGGGGTATCGCATGAATAGCTGGCCCGTGTTTGCTACGTGCATCAACGTCTGATTCAATGTCACCAGAACACGCATCTGGAGGACTTGCTTTGGAAAAGACTACATCATTTCAATCTGTTATTTCGGCCATCCCTGACCCTCGCCAGCAGGCGAAGGTGCTTTACCCGCTTGATGAGATCCTGCTTTTAAGCCTGTGTGCGGTGGTCTCGGGCGGCGAGAGTGTCGTTGATATTGTCGAATATGGTGAAGAAAAGCTGAAGTTTCTGCGCAAATTGGCCCCTTTTGAGCACGGCATTCCCTCGCATGACACGCTTTCAACGGTGTTTCGGCTGCTTGATCCGGAGAAGTTCAGTACAGCCTTTGCGCAATGGGCTGCTGGCCTGGCGGGACGCGTTGAAGGCTCGATTGTGGCCGTCGATGGCAAGACGATGCGCGGGTCAAAGGCCGGTGGTGAAACACCTCTGCATTTGATCTCGGCCTACTGTGATGATCTGCGTCTGGTACTGGGTCAGCGGGCAAGTGCGCACAAAAAGAACGAGATCAAGGACATTCCATTGCTCTTGGATTTGCTCCACGTTGAGGGCGCGATCGTGACGCTGGACGCGATGGGGTGCCAACGCCAGATTGCCTGCAAAATCCGCGACAAGGGGGCCGACTACGTGCTGGCGCTCAAGGGAAATCAGAGCAGCCTTTTTGAGGATGTGAAACTGTGGTTTGAAGAGAGGGAGCATGAAAATACTGCGTCGTTACAGACTGTTGATGGCGATAAAGGTCGGATTGAGACCCGGACCTACACCCAGAGTGACACCATAGAATGGCTGCAAGAGCGCCATCCGGGTTGGGCGGGCCTGACCAGTATTGGTCGCGTTGTCTCGATCCGTGAAAGCAACGGGAAAACAACACAACAAACCCGATACTTCATCTCGTCTCTACCGAAAGATGCGCCGCGCTTTGCCCATGCGGTACGCTCCCATTGGGGGATTGAAAACCGCCTCCACTGGGTGCTCGACGTCACATTCCGCGATGATGACAGCCGTGTTCGTAAGGATCACGGCCCCAAGAATTTTGCCGTCATCAAACACATGGCAATGAATCTGCTCAACAAGGCAAAAGATAAAAAATCGCTCAGGGTCATGCGCAAAAAGGCCGGATGGAACAATCGGTTCTTACTGCAAATTCTCCGGACATAACCTTCATGCGATTCCCCTGTTATGAAAGCAATCGTGTATGAACGATACGGGTCGCCCGATGATCTAGAATTGAAAGACGTCGAAAAACCTGTGCCCAGGGACAATGAAGTTCTGGTCCAGGTTCATGCGGCATCAGTGAATTCATGGGACTGGGAACAACTTATCGGCACTCTCCAGGGGCGTCTCGGCGGGCCATTCAGACCGAAGAACAAAATCCTTGGCGCCGACATCGCAGGCCGGGTCGAGGCGGTCGGCAAAGACGTCACGAAATTCATGCCCGGCGATGAAGTTTTCGGCGACCTGTCCGCCTGCGGCTGGGGCGGATTTGCAGAATATGTCTGCGCCGCTGAAAACGCGCTGGTTCTGAAACCGGCGGCGATGAGTTTTGAGCAGGCCGCGGCGATCCCGCAGGCCGGGCTTTTGGCGCTGCAGGGCCTTCGTGATACCGGCAAGATCCGACAGGGGCAAAAAGTTCTGATCAACGGTGCCGACGGTGGCGTCGGGTCATTTGCAATACAGATCGCCAAAATGCACGGCACCGAAGTGACCGGCGTGGATAGCGCCGAAAAACAGGATGCGATGCGCGAATTTGGCGCCGACCATGTCATCGATTATCGCCAGGACGATTTTACGAATGGCGGAGTGCAATATGATCTGATTCTTGATGTTGTGATGACGCGGCCGATGCGCGATTACCGGCGCGCCCTGAGCGCAAACGGCATATTTATCTTTGTCGGGGGCGCTACGGCGCGCATATTTCAGCTGTTATTCATGTGGCCCTGGCACGCGATGACCGGCTCAAAAAAACTGCTGATCCTGGCGCACAGGCCCGACACGCAAGATTTGGAATACCTGAGGCAGCTTGTTGAGGATGGTAAAATTAAGCCGATCATCGACAGATGTTACACTCTGGCAGAAACCGCCAAAACCATTGCGTATCTTGGGCACGGCCACACCAAAGGCAAGGTGGTGATTACCGTTTCGCATGACAACGGCAACAAACCTTAGTGTCTGATTCAAAACTCTACGGATGATTACAATGCCTTGCAATTTTACGCGTGAGGGTTCTGATATGTGCAACGAGTATCCATGCCTGTGAACTTGCGATGGATTTTTCCCAATCTTTGGCCAATCGCCGGCAGCGGTTGAGCCATGCGAAGGTGCGCTCGACGACCCATCTTCTGGGAATGACTTCGAAGCCTTCCGCAGTGTCGAAGCGCTTGACGATCTGGATTGTCCAGTCACCGATGCCTTCAAGAGCGTCGCGCAGCTTTGGTCCGGCATAACCGCCATCCGCAAAGATATGGCGCAAGTTTGGATGGGAATACCGGATGGATTTCAACACTTCCGGTGCGCCATCACGGTCTTGAATACCGGCGCTATGCACGACCAACCCAACCATAAACCCGAGCGTGTCGGTGACAATGTGGCGCTTGCGGCCCTTGGTTTTCTTGCCCGCGTCATAGCCCGAAATGCCACCGCTTTCCGTTGTTTTTATGGTCTGGCTATCAATGACACCAGCGGTGGGGCCGGGCTTCTTGCCATGAAACTCGCGCGCCGTCGCCACCAGAAAATGGCTGATCATACCAACGGCCCTAGTCGTTGACCGTTTTGGCCCATTGTCTGGTAGTGATTGACGTGATTGCGGTTTTGTCGTTTGCAAAGAAGTTCCATGCTTCGCAACACCTGTCGACGATCTGCTCATAATTGTCGAAGACGGATATGGCGAGCTTGTTGGCACGCAGATAAGCCCACACATTTTCCATCGGGTTGAGTTCAGGGGAATAGGGCGGGAGTTTGCGCAGGGTGATGTTGTCGGGTACCTCCAGCTCTGCCGAACCGTGCCAGCCAGCGCCATCCAGAATGAGAAGGGCATGTGCGCCCGATGCGACGGTTTTAGCGATCTCGGCGAGATGCGCGCTCATGGCCTGTGTGTCGGCATGTGGCATGATCAGAGCGGCCGCTTCAGCCCGTTCCAGGCAGACGGCGCCGAAAATGTAGCTCCAGATATAGCGGGTGTCGCGCGGGGCACGGGGGCGTGTTCCACGCTCGGCCCAGATACGGGTGAGCGTGCCCTGCTGGCCAACCCGCGCTTCATCCTGAAACCATATCTCCAGGGGCTTGCTGCGGGCTGTTTCCGGCAAGGCTGCTTCTACCTCTGCGGCGAAGTTTTTTTAAAAGCCTCCTGTGCATCCGGGTCGGATTTCGGATGCTGCGGGCGCACCGACAGACGCCGAAAGCCCAGGCTTGCCAATTGTTTGCCAACAGTTCGCTCATGCATGGTGACGCCGAAGCGCTCTTCGATCTTGCGTTTCAGATCAATGCGCCGCCAGCGCACAACCCCATCGGTTTCGGGGTCGGGACCCGCCCGAACCATTTCCGCCAACTCCTCCTTCTGTGCCGCGCTCAGCAGACAGGGTGGATCCGGCGGGCGACGGTTGAACATGCCCGACACGCCCTCCGCATTGTAACGGTGGGCCCAATCCCGCAACGTCTGCCGATCCATGCCGCAGTTTTCTGCCGCCGTCTTGCGGTCAACCCCATCCAGAACCAGGGCAATCGCCAACATCCGTCGCGCCGCTTTCCCATCCCGGCACCGCGCCGCTTCCTGGCGAAGCTCGCCTGCGGACTTGTCTTTGCGCGTAATCCTTACTGCCATCAAAGCCTCCCTTGCCTTGATGCCACTGAATCAGATCACGCCGCTCGTGGGAATCCCCTTGAGTCAAATCTGGGGGCCGTTGGCATCACTTCAAAGATGCCATCGTTGCGCCAGCCATAGAAATAGTAGCGCACGGTGGACACTGGCGGGAAATCATTGGGCAGCATACGCCACGCACACCCGGCGCTGGCGATGTACAAAATGGCATCCAGAACATCGCGCATCGCCGTGCTGCGCGGACGACCAGTTGTTTTAGGCGGCGGCAGGAATGGCGCGATCAAACCCCATTCCTGATCAGTTAAATCGCTTGCATAGCGTCCCGAATGCCGTTCATATCGGGCGCGAGTGGTTTCCGTCCAGGCCATTGTGATCTCCCTCGAATCTTATCAATCCGATTGAATCACAACTCGCTGAAATCACTCAATTAGTTTTGGATCAGACACTTAGTATTTGTGCAGTTATCTTTCCAGTTGCAAAGTGTCCAAAATGGACTGCACTTGTGCGGGGCTCGCGACTATCAAATTGTTCGCGTAAGTTGCGTTGATATTTCTGCGGTGGAGGGCCAGTGCAACGACGATGTTGTTTTTGACAATAACATTCCGGCTTGGTCTGCCGTCCTTATGTGGGCCAACTTTGAGCCAAGGGTGCGTGCTACGCTTCATTGCCGAGCCAAGCACGTTCAGGACTATGTTGCCCTCAAACAGCGCATTCGTGCATCCAGCCACAGTAATGCCGTGAAAATGGTCGGTCACCACCAGGTTATTTCGGATCACCAGATTATCATAGAAACCATCGAACATCCCGATACCCTGAGTGCGGGAGCCTTGCAGCGGGTGGCGCAATCGCCCGGTCCACGAAACAAACACGTTGTCTTCGATGTTCATGCCGTTGAATGGTTTGCCGGTGAGATTGAATGACTGGAACATGTCGTCATGGTTGCGGTCGATCTTGAAACTGTCGCGGCAATAATTGCCGATGATCTGCGCGCTTTTGACGCCCCGGTAGGCATCGCCAGAGAAGCCCCTGACCAAGCAGCGTTCGAGCCGTCCGTTCTCAACAGAAAATGCAAAACTGGTGGCGGTTGCCACACAGTTGACAATATTGCCGTCTTTGGCGCGGTTTTGGATGCCGCCAATTCGGTTTGCCAACCATTTGGCCCGTGTCCAGGCCATGTATTTGGCCGCATCAGGAGCGCCACGAAGGTCCAGGCCGTCAAAGTGGATTTTGGAACATGACGGCTCGACCTTGCACAACAGGGCCTCACCGGAGGGCGTGTCGGACCATACCGACAGGGCCTTGAAGGTAATGTTTATGCACCGTGCCTTTACCTTCATCCACGGCGCCGGGCGGAGCAGCGGCAATGGCGGCGTTGACGTTCTCACCCGGGTTGAGGGCAATCGTTGCGCCCGCAGCGCTGGACCGTTGTGCCCCGACTTGCAGTGACGCCAACGGCAACAGAGCGGCGGCGGATAAAAATAGTCTGCGGTCCATACTGCTGCTTACCTGAGTTTCACCATCTCCGCAAAAAACAACTTCGCAACCCAGGGTCAGGACCGCGTATTTTGACATACTTGATTTAGAAAAAAATGCTTGACCCCAAGTATACTTGAACTTGTAGGGCTGGTGACTGAATTTGGCGACAGCGCATTGGAAGGCGGATGAAATGAGCGAACTTGGTTACGGTGACCTGCACCGTTTGATGACCCTCATGACGGGTGATGAGAAACATTCATTCAGTGCGACGTCGACACTTGATGTCATATGGACGCTGTATGACTCAATAGTGAGCGTCAGCCCCGGCGATCTGGAAGATCCGATGCGTGATCGGTTCTTGCTGTCCAAGGGCCACGGACCGATGGCGCTTTATGCCGTTCTTGCGGCGAAAGGATTTATCCCGGTCGAGAGCCTGGCTGATTGGGGAACGTTCAATTCGTCGCTTGGCTTTCATCCTGACGGCAATCTGATACCGGGTGTTGAGATCGCGAGCGAATCGTTGGGGCACGGGCTGCCGATCGCGGTGGGTATGGCGCTTGCACTGAGCGTGCGTGGCAACACGTCTTCGCGGGTGATTTGCCTGCTTGGTGACGCCGAATTCGAAGAAGGCAGCAACCATGAAGCTATGGCCCTGGTCGGCCGTCTAGGCCTGTCACAACTGACCGCGATTGTGATCGATAATCGATCCTCGACGCATAGTTGGCCCGGCGGAATCGGCAAGCGGTTCGAGCTGGAAGGATGGTCGTCGGCGAGCGTTGACGGACGCGCGCACGACGCTATCCGGGCCGGAATGGCGGCCAGCCAGGCAGGCCAGCCGCATGTCATGGTCGCAAAAGTGGAGGAGGCGTGAAATGTCTGCATTGTCCATGCGCGCCCGGTTCGTCGAAACTACTGTGAAACTGCTGGAAGCCGACGCAAGAATTGTTTTGGTTTTGGCTGAGATCAGCGTTTCAGCATTGAACGAACTGGACCTGCCCAAGAACGTGCGCGATCGTATTTTCAACGTCGGTATTCGTGAACAACTGATGGTGGGCGTGGCCGCCGGGCTTGCAAAAGAGGGCTTTCTGCCGATCGTTCACACATATGCGCCGTTCCTGGTGGAGCGCAGCTTTGAGCAACTCAAACTGGACTTCACTCATCAAGGACTCGCTGGTGTTTTTGTCAGCATCGGTGCGTCCTATGACGCGGCGCCGTTCGGTCGCACGCATCAGGCACCAGCCGATGTCGGGCTCATCCGCTCGCTCCCTGACTGGAACATTTTTGTGCCGGGGCATGCTGACGAAGTCGCGGCAATGATGCGTCAGGCGGTGGCTTTGGAGCAGTGCTCTTACATCAGGTTGTCCGAGGAAACCAACGCGGAGGCCCACAAAGTGGCGCGTGCAAAGATGAGTGTCCAAAAAGAGGGCTCGCGCGATTTCGTCGTGGTTGCAGTTGGTCCGATGCTGGACCGCGTTCTTGCTGCAGTCAGGGCATTTGATCTGACTGTCCTATATGCGCCGTCAATTCACCCATTTTATGGCGAAATGTTGAGGACATACGTGGCCAAAAAAGTCGTATTGGTCGAGCCATACTTGGCGGGAACCTCTGCATCAGCGATCTCGGACGCGCTCATCGATCGCCCGCACCGGCTGTTGTCGCTGGGTGTCGGCAATACCGAGATGCGAAATTACGGAGAACTGCATGAACACGCCGCCGCGCATGGTCTGGATGAAGCCGGGCTTCGGCGAAGTATTGGTTCTTTTTACAGGTCTTGACTCTTAAATTCAGTCGCCATCAGCCGTTCCGGATGCTCGAATGGCTGCGCACCTTGCCCGGTAGCTAGGCAGCAGGATCAGGACGACAGCAATGCCCAACAGTCCCATGGTCATTGGCCGCTGTAAGATAAACCCGATGCCGTCGTAGAGCTGCATGGAGCGGGCAAAGTTGTCTTCCAGCATTGGGCCAAGGATGAAACCGATCAGCAGCGGTGCCAGCGGGTAATCGGCAAATCGCATGATGGTGGCAACAAAGCCCATGGCGACCAGGATATACAGTTTTCGTTCGCCCAGAACATAGCCGCCCAGACACAGAAAAACTGTAGTCGAGATCAGAAATCCAATCGGCCGCGGGCTGAACGCGTAGATCACCATGAGGTCCATCAGAAACAAGGCGTGGCCGAGTTTGTATTGGACCAGGTCGCGGTAGTCTATGTCGTCTTCACCGGGGCCGTCTTTGGATGATTTTGCCAGAAGCACGATGAATGCCGAGGCAATGCCCAGGATCGCAAGCAATTTCGGCATGGTGCTCGGCCAGATCGGATTGCGCGCGCACAAACCGGGCGGGTGCGGCGCTGACAGCGAATTTGAGCGTGCCCCGTGCCTACTCTGTTTCAATCGCCGCGCTCAGACCGGATCCACTGGTACGGTTTGAATTTACCGCCGGATCGACGCGATGAAACCGCAATATGCCGTCGCCAGATGCCTGCATCAACGCAGATGCTCCTTTGCCCGTTTCGCCCAGCCATAGCGCGCAGTTCTGTGGCTCCAATATCACCGGCATCCGGTCGTGAATTGCCGATATCGAGCGGTTGGCGGCGGTCGTGACAATGGCGCAATTGGTGATCGGCTGATCGGCTTTGTCCCAGACCTGCCAAATGCCGGCGAATATGATCGGCTCGCCATCCGCCCGGAAGATATACCAAGGCAATCTCTTGCCATCATTTGTTTTGGTCCATTCATAAAATCCGGTGGCCGGTATCAGACATCTACGCTCGCGGCAAGCTGCCCGGAACGCCGGTTTATTGGCAATGGTTTCGGCGCGTGCATTGATCAAAAGCGGACCATCGGAGGGGCTTTTGTACCAATGCGGCAGAAACCCCCAGCGCATTGACACCAGATGGCGGCCATCTTCGCCTGCCCGGACCGCATGAATTTGGGTTGTCGGGCAGACGTTGTAATTGGGAATATCGGGCAGGTCGTTGGCCGGGATCGCTGCAAACAGTTGCGCCATCGCATCGGGCGGCAAAGTCACGGCAAAACGTCCACACATGGGCACCAGCCTAACTTTCTTGCGCGGCACGGCAAGCCGCAAGGCCGCCCGAAAGAGGGCGGCCATGAGAGATGGTTGCGACGGGCCGCAATGCCCGCCTCAATTTATCTATTGGTCAACGGTCTTGATCCGGCCTTCGACTGACGCCGTCACGCCACCTGAATTGATGATGTAATCGATCACATCATTGGCCATCAGATTGCCGTTGCCGGCATTGATCAGCAAATTGCCCATGCCCAGCGAGCTGTAGCCATCGCCACCGGCGAGGATGAAGTTGTTGGTCGCCAGTTTGTAGACCGCATTCAGATCAACATCGGAGCCACCGATCATTAGCGACGTAACCCGCGAACCCGCCGCGGCACTGGGGTCATACACATACGCCATTCCCGAAACCTGCGGGAAGCGCCCAGAGCCTTTTTCAACCTGGCTCACGCCGTTTTCAATCGCGTCCAAGATCATCTGGCCGGTCAGTTCGGTCAGCACGGTCGAATTGCCAAACGGCAGCTCGGTCATGATGTCTTTGCGGGTCAGCATGGCGCCCGCGTCATAGGTTCGGTCGGCCCGGATACCACCGCCGTTGGCGATCGCAACGTCAGCGCCGGTTGCAGCCCGCAGGGCATCTGCAATCAGGTTGCCCATCGCAGATTCTTCGCCGCGCACCACGTTGCGCCGTGAATCAAGCGCGCCCACGGTTGCGCCGATCTCGACATTCAGGCTTTCGTCAAGCTGGGCCTGCAGCGCGTCAACCAATGCTTGCGATTCAGGGTCCGGCGTCACGTCGATGGTGTCGATAAAGCGGAAATTCGGCACCCAGCGCACCCGGCGCCGTCCGTCGTCTCGTATGGTGATGGTCACGGTGACATCGAGAGGCGAAAGGAAGCGCCCATCAATCGAAGTTTCCACATAGGCGGTTCGCCCATCATAGGACGTTCCATAGGAATGGTCGTCGCCCGACATGATCACATCAAACGCGCCGCTTGATATCATTTCCCGGTCGTTGGACATATCGGTCTGAACCACTGCAATCACAAAATCCGCCCCGTCGCTGCGCGCCGCTTTGGCAGCCGCAATCGCGGTGTCCACCGTGTCCAGAAATATCAGATTACCCGAACTTGAAACTTCAGGCGTGGTGTCTTGTGCAACCGGAATTATCGCAACTTTGAGGTCGCCATATTCTTTCAACATCACACCACCAAGGCCGGCGACAGGCGAGCCGTCGGCATTGGTGATATTGATCGCGGCCCACGGATAATTCGAAGCGGCCATTTTCTCCAAGAAGTTATCCACCCCGAAATCAAATTCGTGGTTGCCCGGCACGGCAATGTCAAACGGCACGATATTGGTTAGATCGATGGTGTTTTGGCCTTTGTCGAATCCCGACAGGACAGACGGGCTCAGCATGTCACCGTCAAACACGTAAAGCATGTTGGGAT
The DNA here is from genome assembly GCA_965237505.1 of Paracoccaceae bacterium. Classification (GTDB taxonomy): domain Bacteria; phylum Pseudomonadota; class Alphaproteobacteria; order Rhodobacterales; family Rhodobacteraceae; genus NVTR01. The sequence goes on from CBDEFR010000009.1 coordinate 1,356,541, forward strand.
TGGCGGCACGCTCAGCGAGTGCGACGGCGTTCAGGCGGGCAAATCCGCCTCGGCCCCTGTTGTCGGCAAAATTGTAGACGTCGCCAACGCCCAGAATCGTCAGTTTGACGTCCTCGGCAATGGCAGGTGAGATCGCTGTTGCTGCAAGGATGCTGGATCCAAGAAGCAACGCTGCAATTCGTTGTGTTAGGCGGTGCATGAAAAATTCCCCTCTGGCTGTTGATCGGCACATATTTGCTGCTTTTCAGGGCAGAGTCAAAGACCCCCGGCATCTGTCTGGTCGAATTTGTGCAGCGGCCCTGAAAGTGCGGCCATTGACCGCGCCATAGACACGGGGCATGACGCTGCCATGCTGATCTACAAGATTTTCCGTGCCCCCGAATGGTCCGAATTTCGCGCCCGGGGCGAGACCCGCGGCGCACCGAATGATCTGACGGATGGGTACATTCATCTCTCAACCGGGGCCCAGGTGGGCGAAACCTGTCAAAAATATTTTGCGGGAGCGCAGGGTTTGATCTTATTGGCGCTGGAGTCAAAAGACTTCGCACATTACCTGAAATGGGAGCAATCACGCAGCGGCGCGCTTTTCCCTCATCTTTACCCGCATTACCCAGATGATCATGTAATTTGACGACACCACACCCGGATTCTGCTATAAGCATCATGCGGTTGGAGCAGATATGGATCAGCGGATATGGCACACCAGACGGGTGAATCGAAACAGGGGTGCCTTCGGGTCGATTTTGATCGCCGTCTGAAGCTGGAGTTCCACGGGTCCAAGGTCACTACTGACGCCGGTTTGCTCGCCTATCGAGAGCTTGATGCCTCCGTTGAACTTACTGCGATGGCTGGCGATGTTCTTGCCGACAGTCGTACCGGCAAGAACGGGCGGCATGGCATGGTCGGCCAGTTCCGCCTTTACCGGCGCTTGCGGATGCAAGATGTGATGTGGCAAACCGGCCTGCCACTTGGCCCAAACGGCCACGAGTTTCCCGAGGCGTTCTATGATCTTGTTTGAGAACGCCGGTCTGGCTTTACTGCGTGCGCTCGATCCCGAATTGGCGCATGGGCTGGCACTCCGGGCGCTAAAAAGTGGCCTCGCGCCGCTGCCCGGCCCGATTTCAACGCCGCGACTTGCCACCTATCTGGCAGGTATGACGCTGCCCAATCCAGTTGGCCTGGCGGCTGGATTTGACAAAAACGCGATCGCTATATCGCCGCTCTCGCGCGCCGGTTTCGGGTTTATCGAATTGGGTGCCGCCACACCGCGCGGCCAAGTTGGCAACGCAAAACCGCGACTATTTCGCCTGACCGAAGATCGTGCCGTGATCAACCGTTTTGGCTTCAACAATGACGGTATGGACATCATTGCCGACCACTTGATGCAGCGCGCCGATGGCATTCCGGTGGGACTGAACCTTGGCGCCAACAAGGACAGTGCCGACCAGCCTGCTGATTTTGCAGCGGTGCTGGAAACTTGCGGGGCGTATATCGATTTTGCGACCGTCAACGTGTCATCGCCCAATACCGAAAACCTTCGCGATCTGCACAGCAAGGGCGCGTTGTCGGCGCTGTTGACCGGCATCATCGCGCATCAAGACCATCTGTCGCGACGGATTCCGATATTCCTTAAGATCGCGCCAGACCTGAACGAAACTGAATTGGCCGGGATCGCAGACGTGGCACTGACATCTGGCATCGACGGGCTCATCGCGACCAACACGACGGTGTCCCGCGACGGCCTGAAAAGCGCGCAGCGCGGCGAAAAAGGTGGCCTGTCCGGCGCGCCGCTGTTTGATAAATCTACCTGCGTTCTGGCTCGCCTATCGCACCTTACGCAGGGCAAGTTGCCGCTGATCGGTGTTGGCGGTATTGGTTCGACCGAAGACGCCTACACAAAAATCAAAGCCGGCGCGAGCGCGGTGCAACTGTACACGGCAATGGTGTTCAAGGGCATTTCGCTGGCCGCCCGGATTGCTGAGGGGCTGGACGTTCTGTTGGCGCGCGACGGATATTCCAATGTCGCCAAGGCGGTCGGGACAGAAACGGACAAATGGCTGTGATCCCTGCTGTTGGTCATCGACTGAATTGGCCACACGCAGAATTTTGAGAAATTCTTTGCCAAAACTTTTCTGTCAAAAGCCTTCATCCGCCGATTTTTCAAGCGCCGGATAGCGCAGCCCCAGTGTGATCGCGCGGGTCACGTTCAATACCATCAGCGCCAGCCACAGCCCGTGGTTTTCAAACGCCGGGACCAGAATCACCAGCGCCGCCACATAAACCGCCAGCGAAATAACCATTGCATGTAACATTTCGCGCGTGCGCGTTGCGCCAATGAAAATCCCGTCCAACATCCAGGACGCAATGCCGATCAGCGGCGCTGCAACCAACCAGGGCAGGTAGGTCCGCGCCGCGACGCGCACCTCCGGTGCGGTGGTCATAACATCGATCAGAAATGGCCCCGCAATCCAGATAAGCAGCGCCATCGGCAGCGCAATTCCGACCCCCCAGATCGATGTCATTATCGCCGCCTGACGCAGCTCCGCCCGCCGTCCCGCGCCCAGTGCAGCGCCGACAAGCGCTTCGGCTGCAAACGCAAAACCATCCAGCGCAAAGGCGGAGATTTCCAGAAACTGCAGAATCACCTGATTGGCCGCCAGCGTCACATCGCCGAAACGCGCGCCCAGAAACAGGAATGCTGCGAAACTGCCGTGCAAAATGATCGAGCGCACCATGATGTCGCCATTTACCGACATCATCCGGCGGATCTTGACACGGTCAAATATGCGCAACCAGTTACGCCACTGGCGGCCCCGAAACGCCGCACCACACAGCCACAGACCCAAGCCAAGCCCGCTCCATTCGGCGATCAGAGTGGCGATGGCAACGCCCTCGACCCCCCATCCCAGACCAAGCACAAACCATAGGTCCAACCCGATGTTCAGGCCGTTCATCCAAAGTTGCAGCAATAATACTCCGCGCGTGCGTTCGGTCGCGATCAGCCAGCCAGTGACCGCATAAAGTGAAATGGTTGCTGGAGCTCCCCAGACCCGGATTACCAGATAATCCTTGGCCAGTGCCTCGACCTCGGCCGAGGCTGGCGCCAGCGCAAACGCCGCCTGAAAGAGCAGCACTTGCGCCGCCACGAATACCGCACCAGCCGCCGCCCCAATCAATAATGCCCGCATCAGCAGCGCGCCGGTTTCCGCCTCGTCGCCTGCGCCTTTTGCCTGCGCTACAAGGCCGGTGGTTCCCATCCGCAGGAAGCTGAAAATACCGTAAATCACCGACAGGATGATCGCACCAATGCCCACCGCCCCGATCGGGGCGGCGAGGCCAAGTTGCCCGACAACCCCAGTGTCCACGGCGCCAAGAATTGGTACCGTCACATTGGACAAGACAATCGGCACTGCGATGTTGAGAACCCGACGATGGGTAATCGGCGTGCTTTCAACCATCAGGCGATGGCATCAGAAAATGCCCGGTCGCCTGCGCAAAGAGCCGGCTTCTGTTGTCCTGCCAGCTTTCGACATGGACCGAGGCATAGCGCCGGCCCGAGCGGTTCACGCGCGCACGCGCATAGGCATCCCGCGGCAGTCCGGAGCGCAGATAATCCACGGTGAAATCGATCGTCTTCGGCAGCGGCGGCAAATGATTACGATCAACGGTCGTCGGATCGATCCGGCCAGCTTCGATATCTTCCCAAAGCATTTTCCAGCTCAGTTCGATAATCGCCGTAACCTCAAGAAACGCCGCCGTAGCGCCGCCGTGCAGCGCCGGAAGCGCCGGATTTCCGATCAGCATTTCATCAAACTGCAGGGTCGCGGTCAGCTCATCGCCGCGCCGGGCAAATTCGATGCCAAGAAACTGGATATACGGCACGCCACCAACCAATGCGTTAAGTGCTACGTCGCGCCGCTGTTTGACCACCTGGACCGGCTCTGGACGCGCCCGGCTCATTTTGGGCGTTCAACGGTAAAGGCGGCAGTGGCCGCGGCGACCGGGCGGCTGCGGTCATCGTCCATGGCGCTGGCGCGCACAAAAGCCACCGATTTGGTGACGTGGTAACAGACCGCGCGCGCGCATATGGCCTGACCGGGCGTGGCCGGGCGCATATAATCGATGCGCAGATCAAGCGTCGCCGTGCTCTTGGCGCCTACCGGATGGCTCATCACTGCCGCCCCGGCGCAAGTGTCCATCAGCGCCGAGACCGCGCCGCCGTGAATGACGCCTGTATCCGGGTCGCCGATCAGTCGCGTGTCGTAGGGCAAGCGAATTTCCACCACTCCTTCACCATATTCAACCAGCTCCATCCCAAGCGCTCGTGAGTGGGGCAGCGCCGCTATGAACATGTGGCCCATTTTTTCCCGGCGGTCTTCCACTTGCAGCCCAATGTTTTGAATTTCGCCGGACTGTATTGCCATCCCGTTGTGATTTGAACCCCTGCGCGGAAGCGACTAATCTTACGTCAAGGAGATTATTTGGCATGTCAGAGCCGCGCCTTACGTTCAAGGAAATGTGTGCCAGGTTCGGGGCCACCCCGCGCACGCTGCGCTATTACGAATACATTGAACTGCTTCGGCCGGAAAAAGAGGGACGCAGCCGGTTTTACACGCCCCGCGAGGTGGCCAGAATGAAGCTGATCCTGCGTGGCCGCCGGTTTGGTTTTTCGTTGGAAGAAATTCGTCAATGGCTGGAAATGTATGAACAGGACGGCACGCAGCGGCAGATGAAAGTCTGGCTCGAACAGGCCGACCGCCAGTTGGTGGCGCTTGTGAAACAGCGCCGCCAACTGGACGAAACCATCGATGAATTGAGAAAATTGCGCGACGACACGGCGAATAATTTCGACTGAGACCTGGATATGTCCACGAAAAGCAAACTTCGTCGCGACCAGTTGAGTAAAATAGCGTGTCACCACCGGAAACTTAGCGCGAAATTCCATGTTAAGCTATTTGACGTAACGTAACGGTAACGTAAACGTAAAGCGAGCTTGAAACCTGACCCTATCATCATTCAATTTTGCACCGGTTACGCGCCATAAGGAGGGCACAAAATGGCGGACAGTGTCTTAACCATTCGCCAGATGTGCGAAGAATTTCAAGTCACCGCACGAACGCTTCGGTTTTATGAGGCAAAAGAGCTTTTATCGCCTATCCGCGAGCGGCAGAAACGATTGTTCACCCAACGCGACCGGGCGCGGCTAAAGCTTATCCTGCGCGGCAAACGGTTTGGATTTTCGCTGGATTCGATCCGCCAACTGCTTGATTTATATGACATCGGCGACCAGCAACAGATCCAGATGAACGCACGTTTGAATTCGGTCTCGATCGTCTGCGGCAACTGGAAAAACAGCGTGATGAGCTGATTGAGACCATCGCCGAGCTTAAAGAGCAACTGAAATGGGGTGAACAAATGATCGCCTCAAACAGCCAACCAAATGGTGCCCGCTAGTCACCGCGTCAGGAAACCCAATATGCCAACATACACCGCCCCGACCAAAGACCTGCAATTTGTTCTGCACGAGGTTCTGCAGGTAACGCAATCCGACGTTCCCGGTTACGACGAACTGGAGCCGGAATTCACCTCCGCTGTGTTGGAAGAGGCCGGCAAACTGGCGACCGAAGTTTTGCAGCCGCTCAATGTGGTGGGCGACCGCGAAGGCTGCACGCTGGAAAATGGTGTCGTGCGCACGCCCACTGGTTTCAAAGACGCCTATGCCCAGATGAAAGCCGGTGGCTGGATCGGGCTGGATTGTGACCCGGACTATGGCGGGCAAGGCATGCCGCATGTGATGGGAACGGCGGTGGGTGAGCTTTTTGTTTCGGCAAACATGGCCTTTAACATGTACCAGGGCCTGACCCACGGGGCCTATTCAGCGATCCACGCACATGCGTCGGACGAGCTAAAGTCGCGTTATTTGCCGAAGATGGTTGAAGGCACCTGGACCGGCACGATGAACCTGACAGAGCCTCATTGCGGCACTGATCTTGGGCTCATGCGCACCAGGGCAGAAAAGCAGGGCGATGACACGTTCAGTATCTCGGGCAAAAAAATATTCATCTCGGCGGGCGACCACGATCTGTCTGAAAACATCATTCATCTGGTGCTGGCCAGGATCCCGGGCGGGCCTGACGGCATCAAAGGTGTTTCGCTGTTCATCGTGCCAAAGTTTCTGGTCAACGACGACGGCAGCCTGGGCGCGCGCAATGGCGTAAGCGTCGGCAGTATCGAAGAAAAGATGGGCATTCATGGCAACGCGACCTGCGTTTTGAACTATGACGCGGCGACCGGCTTTCTGGTCGGTGAAGAACACGACGGCATACGCGCCATGTTCACCATGATGAACGAGGCCCGGCTTTCCGTTGGAATTCAGGGCTATGCCCTGGCTTCCGTGGCCTACCAAAACGCCGCGCTTTACGCCAATGAGCGGCTGCAGGGGCGTGATGTGACTGGCGCCAAAAACCCTGACGGCCCCGCTGACCCATTGATCGTGCACCCTGACATTCGTCGCAGCCTGATGGATCAGAAAAGCTTTGTCGAAGGCGCGCGGGCTTTCACTTTGTGGGGTGCTTCGCTGATCGATCGGGCGCTCACGAACGGTGATGGTGACGCAGACGGCCTGATTTCGCTTCTCACCCCGGTGATCAAGGGGTTTCAGACCGACAAGGGATTTGAAATGGCCGTTCAAGCGCAGCAGGTCTTTGGCGGCCACGGTTATATCGAAGAACAAGGCATGAGCCAGTTCGCCCGCGACGCCCGGATCACCCAGATTTACGAGGGTGCGAACGGCATCCAAGCGCTTGATCTGGTGGGGCGCAAGCTGGCGGCTGACGGTGGCAAGCACGTGATGGCATATTTCGAACTGGTCAAGACTTTCATCAAGGACAACCAGGCCGACGAAGCGCTGAGCGCCGACTTTCTGACACCGCTGAAGGCGGCGTCAAAAGACCTTCAGGCGGCGGCCATGTATTTCATGGCAGAAGGTGTGAAAAACCCCAACAATGCGCTGGCCGGCTCCAATGATTTCATGCATCTGTTTGGCCATGTCTGTCTGGGCCTGATGTGGGCGCAGATGGCCAAGGCTGCGGGCGAGGCACTGATGGCTGGCACCAGCGACGAAGAATTCTATCGCACCAAGATCGCCACCGGCCGCTATTACATGGCCCGGCAAGTGCCGGCCACTGCAATGCACCTTGCGCGCATCAAAAGCGGGGCAGATACAGTCATGGCGCTTGCCGCGAATGAATTTTGAATGGTCGACAAACGAGCATCTTAAGCCCGCGGGAAAAATTCAGGAACGCAAAAAAGGAAAACTGATGCCAAAACGCTTCCGCCTGACCCGCCGCTTTCCTGTCGCCATGACTGAAGACGGCTTTCGCAAGCTCAAGAAATTCGCGGCCGAGGCCGGGCTGGACGAAGGCGAAGCGCTGTCATTTCTATTTGAAAACTTCAGCAGCGTGATTAACGAGGAAAATCTTGCGATCCGGCTGCGGTTGTTTAATTCCGAACTTGATCAAAGAAAGCGCTAGCCATGCCCCTGCGAACCGGCCGCAACCGCCTTCGGCGAGAGTATTTGGACCAAAAAGAACCATCAGGTGCGCCCCGGTCGGACGGTGCATTGCTGCGATCCGCGCGCGGCCAGGGCGGCTTCTCTTTGGGCGATCATCGGCTCTCCAGCCTGTACCGCAGTGCCAAGAGTTGCGACTCATGGTTAATTATTCGTTACCGGGTTTCTTTTTGGCGAAAATACTCCCCGGAGGTGCGGGGGTGGGAAACCCCCGCCCGTGCCGTTAAGGCAAACGGAGAGTTCCAAGTATGACCATCAAACTGCATTGCTTCGGCGAAAGCGGCAATTCTTACAAGGCGGCGCTCACGCTCGAACTTTCCGGTCTAGAGTGGGAACCGGTTTTTGTCGATTTCTTCCACGGCGCGGCCCAAACTGCGGAATTTCGCCAACTCAATCCAATGGGCGAATTGCCGGTGATGATCGACGGCGACATCACGCTGACCCAGTCTGGCGTCATTCAGGACTATGTATCGTCCAAATCCGGCCGACTGGGCGGGCGCAGCGCGGCAGAGCGGCGCGAAATTCTGCGTTGGATGTTCTGGGACAACCATAAGATGTCCAGCCAGGCGGGCACTTTGCGCTTCCAGATGAACTTTTTACACGAGGCAAAACGGCCGGCAGAGGTCATCAGCTGGCTGCAAGGCCGCCTGAAAGCCGCCTACACGGTGCTAGACGCGGCCCTTGCGCAGCGCAGTTGGTTGGTGGGCGACGAACTGACAGTCGCCGATCTGGCGTGTTGCGGTTACCTATTTTATCCGGAACCGTTTGGGTTTGAGCGTGCCGACTGGCCCAATATCGACGTCTGGCTGAACCGCATATCCGAATCGCCCGGCTGGAAAGCCCCCTATGACCTGATGCCCGGCTCCCCCGCCGACCGCGCCTGAAGGAAACACAACATGTCCGACGCCTACATCTACGACGCCGTCCGTTCGCCCCGCGGCAAGGGCCGCAAAGATGGCTCCCTGCACGAGGTCACATCATTGCGCCTGTCCGCACAAATCCTGAACGCGATAAAATACCGCAACAACCTCAGCGGTCACGCCGTGGAAGACGTGATCTGGGGCAATGTCACGCAAGTTGGCGAACAGGGCGGCTGTCTGGCGCGATCGGCTGTGCTGGCAAGCGATCTTGACGAAAGCATCCCCGGGCTGGCCATCAACCGGTTCTGCGCCTCTGGCATGGAAGCGGTGAATCTGGCGGCCAACCAGGTGCGTGGCGGCGCCGGTGATGCTTATATTGCCGGTGGTGTGGAAATGATGGGCCGGGTCGCCATGAGGTCTGACGGGGCGGCAATTGCCGTGGATCCGAGCCTTGCGATGAAGACGTATTTTGTGCCGCAAGGGATTTCCGCTGACATCATCGCCACCGAATACGGCTTTTCGCGCGACGACGCTGATGCTCTGGCGGTGCGATCCCAGAAGCGCGCCAAAGCTGCGTGGGACGACAACCGTTTTGCCAAATCCATCGTCACGGTGCGCGACCAAAATGGCCTGGCAATCCTTGAAACCGACGAATACATGCGCCCCGGCACCGACATGCAGGCGCTCGGCGCGCTGAACCCGGCGTTTCAGGTGATGGGCGAAGTCACGCCCGGCTTTGACAAGGTCGCATGCATGAAATACCCGCATCTGGAGCGCATCAATCACATCCACCACGCCGGCAATTCATCCGGCATCGTTGACGGCGCGGCCGCGATCCTGGTTGGTTCCAAGGATTTCGGCGAACATCACCGGCTAAAACCCCGCGCCCGCATCCGCGCCACCGCCAAGATCGGAACCGATCCGACGATCATGCTGACCGGCCCGGTGCCAGTGACCGAAAAGATAATGGCCGACAACGGCATGGCCATTTCCGACATCGATCTGTTTGAGGTCAACGAAGCCTTCGCCGCTGTGGTCCTGCGCTTTCAGCAAGCCTTTGACGTGGACCCCGTCGTGGTCAACGTCAACGGCGGCTCGATCGCAATGGGCCACCCGCTGGGGGCAACCGGCGCGATGATTATCGGCACCCTGCTGGACGAGCTGGAACGCTCGGATAAAAATCTCGGCCTTGCCACGCTGTGCATTGCTTCGGGAATGGGTGCGGCGACGATCATCGAGAGGGTGTGATGGCTTATTCACTCACAGGGGGCTGCGCCTGCGGCGCGGTACGTTACACAGGCAAGGGCGACGCAAAATTCGCGTTTCATTGCCAATGCCGCGATTGCCAGCACATGACTGGCTCTGGTCACTCAACCCAATTTGCCATCGATAGGGAAAATTTCGAAGTCACCGGCGATCTGACCTGGTGGAACCGCGATACGGACGCCGGATCAATCGTATCAAACGGGTTCTGTGCAACCTGCGGCGCGCCGGTCTATGGATATACCAGCCGGTTTCCTGACAATCTGATGATTCTGGCAGGCAGCCTGGATGACCCGTCGATGATTTCCCCGGACCGCGTATTTTTCGCCGACAGCGCTGTGGCATGGGACCATATCAGCCTACCGGAAAGAAACTCCTGATGCCCAAAATTGACCTCGGCGCACTCCCGATCCAGACCGGTTCAAATTATCCTGAACCCTATAACAGCGAAATGGACGGACGCTCCGGCTTGTGCCTTGGCGATGGTGCTGGCCTTACCCAATTCGGCGTCAACATCACCATCTTGGCCCCCGGCGCGAAATCATCGATGCGCCACTGGCACGAACAGCAAGACGAATTCGTGATGGTGATGGTAGGCAAGCTGACGCTGGTCGATGACACCGGCGACACCACTCTGAATGCGGGCGAATGTGCTGCATTCCCGGCAGGTGACGCCAACGGCCACCACATCGTCAACCGATCGCAATCCGCGGGCCGGTTTCTAGTCATCGGCCACCGCACTGCGATCGAGGTCGCGCATTATTCCGATGTCGACATGATGGTCGAGCTTTCGCCCGGTTCTGCCAATTTCACCCGCCGCGATGGCGGCCCGCTGTGATCAGAGCCACGCCGATTCGCTGCCACACACAAAGCCAACAGAGCGCCGACGCAAGGCAGACACCCGTTTTACCCAACCAGGGAACTTGATATGACCGATTTTACCATGATCAAAGACGCCGACGGCGTAGCCGTAATCACTTGGGACGTGCCCCAAAAATCGATGAACGTGCTATCGCTGCAAGGCATGGTCGAGCTCGACGTGCTGATCGATGACGCCCACGCCGATGACGCCGTCAAGGGCATCGTCATCACCTCTGGCAAGGCTGATTTTGCCGGTGGCATGGACCTGAATGTTATCGCTGAAATGAAGAACAGCGCCGGTGATAATCCGGCCCGCGGCCTGTTTGACGGCATCATGAAATTCCACGCCTTCGAGCGCAAAATAGAACTTGCAGGCATGGACCCGAAAACCAAAAAAGGCGGCAGGCCCACCGCCGCTGCAATCCCCGGCACTGCGCTTGGCATCGGTCTTGAAATCCCGTTCGCGTGTCACCGCCGGTTTGCCGCCGACAACCCACGGGCCAAGATCGGCCTGCCCGAGATCAAGGTTGGCTTGTTCCCTGGCGCTGGCGGCACCACCCGGCTGGTGCGGATGATGGGGGCGATGGCGGCCTCGCCGTTTTTGCTGCAAGGCAAGCTGGTGGATCCCAAGGACGCCAAAGCAGCGGGCTTGATTGATGAGGTGGTGCCTGCCGCCCAACTGCTTGAAAAAGCGCGCGAATGGGTGCTAAACGCTGCGGACGCGGATATTGTGAAACCCTGGGATGCCAAAGGCTACAAAATGCCTGGCGGCGCGCCCTATCACCCGGCGGGATTCATGACGTTTGTTGGCGCTTCCGCGATGGTCAATGCCCAGACAATGGGCGTTTATCCGGCCGCAAAGGCGATGCTTTCGGCGATCTACGAGGGCGCGCTAGTGCCCTTTGATACGGCACTTAGGATCGAGGCACGCTGGTTCGCCAACGTGTTGCTGAACCCGTCTTCCGCCGCGATGATCCGCTCGCTTTTCATCAACAAAGGCGCGTTGGAAAAAGGCGCGGTCCGACCGGCGGATGTGCCCGATCAGACTGTGAAAAAAGTTGGCATTATGGGCGCGGGCATGATGGGCGCGGGCATTGCCTATGTCTCGGCCAACGCGGGGATCGAGGTGGTGCTGATCGACCGGCAACAAGACGCTGCCGACAAGGGCAAGGCGAGTGCAGAGGGCATTCTGGACAAGGGGATTTCGCGCAAGAAAGTCACCGCGGAAAAGAAGGCCGAAGTTCTGGGCCGGATCAACGCCACCACCGATTACGCAGCGCTGAAAGGCTGCGATCTGATTGTAGAGGCGGTGTTTGAAGATCCGGCAATCAAGGCCGAAGTTACCGCGAATGTCGAGGCCGTTGTGGGCAAGGCTTGCATCTTCGCCACCAACACTTCGACGCTACCGATCACTGACCTTGCAAAGGCAAGCACGCGTGCTGATCAGTTCATCGGCATCCATTTCTTTTCGCCAGTTGACAGGATGCTGCTGGTGGAAATTATCAAGGGAAAACAAACCGGTGACCGGGCGGTTGCCAAGTCGCTCGACTTTGCGCGCCAAATCCGTAAGACCCCGATTGTGGTCAATGACGCGCGGTTTTTCTACGCCAACCGCTGCATCATTCCCTACATCAACGAAGGCATCCGGATGGTCGCGGAAGGGATTGCGCCGGCACTGATCGAGAACGCCGCGCGATTGGTGGGTATGCCGCTTGGGCCACTGCAACTGGTGGACGAAACCTCAATCGATCTGGGGTTGAAGATCGCCAAGGCCACGAAGGCCGCTATGGGCGACGCATATTCTGACGGCGCGGTTGACGAGGTGCTGTTCTGGCTGGCCGACGCGGGCCGGCTGGGGCGCAAATCGGCTGCGGGGTTTTACGACTATGACGATAAAGGCAAACGCAGCGGCCTGTTCGGCGGGCTGGCGGCCAAATTTGCGCCCGCTGACGCGCAGCCAGCGGTTACTGAAGTTCAGCACCGGCTATTGTTTGCTCAGGTGCTTGAAGCGGTCCGCGCGTTGGAGGACGGCGTATTGATGGACATTCGCGAGGGCGACGTTGGCGCGATTCTGGGCTGGGGGTTTGCGCCCTGGTCGGGGGGGCCGTTCAGCTGGCTGGACATGATCGGCGCGGCCCAGGCGGTCGAATATTGCGGCGTGTTGGAAGCGGTCCACGGTGTCCGATTTGCTGCTCCTGCGCTGTTGCACGATCTGGCGGCCAAGGCCGAGACGTTTTACGGCCGGTTCAACGACCAGGCTTCAAAAGCCGCCTAAAATGCGTAACCAAACCGCGCAACGTCCTTTTGGCAAATCCGCGCCACAAGTGCGGCGTCCGGATCGCTGAAATAGCATCGGTGATCAGGATTGCGGGGCGACGTGTTCATGCGTTCAACCGGGCCCAACGCAAACCCCAGATGCTGCTCAAACGGGGCCAGGTCGCACTGCAGATGTTCGATGCGCGCAAATAGGTTGCAGCGCTCGAGGCCATTTTTGTCAGTTACATAACTGGCGTAGTGCGCCTGTCTGACAGAGCGTTGCATGTCTGCGTCGTTCAGAAACTCTGAAAAACCTTCGCTTTTGGCTAGTGTCACCGCGGCGTGCTCAAACGTTTGCTCGCGCAGCCAGTGATAATAGCTCACCATCCGATCCCAGGGATTGCGCACCAGTGTCAGAACAAAGAAATCCTGGATCTCTGTATCGCTGACCAGCCCATGAATATCGCTCAACCTGGAATGCTTCCAAATCCGCCCCGATCCCTGCAGCGCCGTCATGCGGTCGCGCCGCTTCACTGCCTTGGGCGTATCGCCAATCAGAATGTCATCCTTCATCGCCCGCGCTTCCAGCGCCAGCGCCAGCGATGTGCCGCCGGTCTTTGGAATATGGACAAAAATATAGCGGCGTCCGCGCGAAATTATCATGTGCAAGACGCTAAACGAATTGCAAATGGATGGCCACAAAGCCCCTTTTCAAACCAAATTCAAAGCCGCAGTATTCCGCCAACTGCGGGGAGGGTTTGACATGGGTTGGCTGGCAGACGAAAGCGGATTGGACAAATGCCGCGCGAACTTTGTGCCGCTGTCGCCGCTGTCGCATTTGCGACGCGCCGCCCATGTGTTCGCCGATCATGAAGCGCTGGTCTATGGTGCGCGACGGTTCACTTATCGCGAGTATCACGCCCGGGTTTCGCAATTGGCGTCAGGTTTGGTGCAACGTGGCGTCAATACCGGCGACGTGGTGGCAACCATTTTGCCAAACATTCCGGCCCAGGCAGAGGCGCATTTTGCTGTGCCTGCAATTGGTGCGGTCCTGAACACCATCAACACCCGCCTCGACAGCGACACGATTGCCTATATCCTGGACCACGGTGAAGCCATTTTCGTGCTTGTGGACACGCAGTTTCTGGCGCTTGTCCAAGCGGCCATTGCAAAGATGGCTGGCGATGCCCCGACGATCATAGAAGTTGCTGACGAGGCCGCCGGATACCCGAAAACCGGGCGTCATGAGGAATACGAAGACCTGATTTCGCAGGGCGATCCCGCATTCCAATGGGTCATGCCGGAAGATGAATGGGAAAGCCTGGCGCTTAATTACACCTCCGGCACCACGGGGCGGCCCAAGGGCGTGGTCTATCACCACCGCGGGGCCTACCTTTACACCTTTGGCACCGCGATTTCTTGGCGAATGACGCTGCATCCCCGCTACCTGACCATAGTTCCGCTTTTCCACTGTAACGGCTGGTGTCACACGTGGATGATGCCGCTGCTTGGCGGCACGCTGGTTTGCTGTCGTGAGATCACGGCGCGCAATATCTATGACGCCATCGCTGACGAAGGCGTTACCCATTTTGGCGGCGCACCAATTGTGCTGAACACCATCATAAACGCCGATGAAAGTGATCGCCGCGACTTTTATCATGTGGTTGAGGTGTTCACCGCAGGCGCTCCTCCACCTGCCGCAACGCTTAGGGCAATTGAGCCACTGGGGTTCAATGTAACGCAAGTTTACGGGTTGACCGAAACCTATGGCCACGTAACTGAATGCCTGTGGAACGCCGAAAATTGGGACAAACTGGATGGCGACGCCCGCGCCGCAATCAAGGCCCGCACCGGCGTGCTGATGCCGATGATGGAAGATATCACCGCAATGGACGACAAGGGCCTGCAAACCGCGATGGACGGCACCCAGCAGGGCGAGATCATGATCCGTGGCAATGCAGTGATGAAAGGGTATTTCAAGAACACTGACGCTACTGCCGAGGCCTTTTCCGGGGGCTATTTCCATTCCGGCGATATCGCCGTGCAGCATCCCGACGGTTATTTGCAAATCTCTGACCGGGCCAAGGACATCATCATTTCGGGCGGCGAGAATGTCAGTTCGGTCGAAGTCGAGGGCGCGCTGATGCATCACCCTGCGGTGCTGCTGTGCGCGGTGGTTGCCAAGCCGGACGACAAATGGGGCGAGGTGCCGTGCGCGTTCGTTGAACTGAAAGCGGGCGCATCGGTGAATGCGGCTGAGCTGATTGCGTTTGTGCGCGACCGTCTGGCCGGTTTCAAGACGCCCAAGATGGTGGTGTTTCAGGAACTGCCAAAAACCTCGACCGGTAAGATACAGAAATTCGAACTGCGCACCTTGGCCAAATCGCTCTGACATTGTGGGAAGGGCCTGGCTCGGGTATTCTCGCGGACATAACAATGCAACGAGCAGGGCCAATCGCGGCCGATGACGGCACTTAAAGATTTTGAACGGCTGGAAAGCCCGGGCATATGGCGCGCAACGCCAGATGCGCAACGTCGCGATGTAATTGTGTCGGTCGGTGATGCAACGCTCACACTTTCCGATCGGTTGGATTCAGCCTTGGCACATTGGTCGCTTCCGGCTGTGGAACGGCTCAATCCGGGCAGGCGTCCGGCGCTGTTCAGGCCGGGGCCCGACGCCACGGAAACGCTGGAGCTGAGCGACAACACAATGATCCGCGCCATCGCCAAGGTCCAAAAAGCGGTTCAGCGCCGCCGCCCGCATCCTGGCAGACTGCGGCTGACACTGCTTGGCGCAAGCGTGTTGCTTGGCGCCGTTCTAGCGCTGTTCTGGCTGCCAGACGCAATGATCGCCTACACGGCCTCGGTCGTTCCTGACGCCAAACGGGCGGCCATTGGCGAAGACCTTTTGGCCAATATTCGCCGCGTGTCCGGCAAGCCCTGTGACACGGTTTTGGGGCAGCACGCGCTGCAACAGCTCCACGCACGGTTATTCCCATCTCAGGCAGGCCGACTGGTGGTCCTGACCGGCGGCGTTCAACGGGCAGAACACTTGCCCGGCCACATCATTCTGCTTAACCGCGGCCTGGTCGAAGACTATGAGGATCCGGCAGTGACGGCAGGTTTCGCGTTGGCTGAGGATCAGCGCGCGCGCCAATATGATCCCTTGCTGCGGCTATTGCGAGACGTCGGGGTGCTGCCTTCGTTTCGGCTGCTCACAACCGGTGATGTGCCGGATCATGCCCTGTCGAATTATGCAGAGTCGCTTTTGACTAGCACGCCAGCCCCGGTGACCGATGCGGCGATGCTTGCGCGCTTCAAAGACGCTGCTATCAGGTCATCGCCGTTCGCCTATGCGCTGGATATCTCAGGGGAAACAACGATTGGACTGATCGAGGCTGACCCAGTCAGCGGCAATACAGCGCGTGCAATTCTAAGCGACAGCGAATGGGTCAGCCTGCAGGGCATTTGCGGTGAATAAAACGCGCCGGCGTCAGGCGGTCTATCGGCGCGCGAATGCGTTGGCGAAACCCAAACTTCGCGACAAGATCAAAGCATTTCGCAGGTCACTTTGCACATCAAACGGTCCGGCCAGAACAATTTGCAGGTCTCTGTCATTCTTGCTGAACGCCCTGATGCCGGCAGCCAGGCCATTTTCCTGCAATTTGGCTATTGCCGCCTCTGCGTTTGACGGAACCGAATAAGTTCCGACTTGCACATATCGCATCACGGTGGTCCGGGCGTCTGGGGACTTGCTTGAAAGCGTAATTGCGACCACGTTCGAACTAACGCCTGGATGGGTGGCCAGCAACTTGCGCGGCACAGTCTTCGTCCAGATGCGATCCATCTGCGCAGTGCCCACAACCGTCCTTGGCCCGCGCAGTGGATTTAACCTGCCATCGGTCCATGCGATTTTGAAACCGCTGGGTGCCCGGAATTCCTTTGTCACCGGCGCCACCGAAATGTTTGCCAAACGCGGCTGCACAGAACCGGCCGGTGCTAGCGCCGGATTGGCCCGTGTTTCAGGCAACACGTTGACCAAGGTTTCCTTTGCGGCAGGCGCGGCAGCAGGTGCGGGTACACTGGCAAATGTCGGCACAAGTCCACACATCAGTCGGCGCGCCCGGTCGACCCGCGGCACCCAGACAACGTTGCCATCAAATCCGGCCAGCACGTAGATACAGCCACGGCTGTCGACATATTGCTTGCCGGTATAACTGGACGGCGGAATTTCCGCCGGGCCATCATCATCTTGCAATGTTTGTGCGCTGGCAGCGGCAGCAATAATAAAAACCACGCTCCAAAACGCATAAATCAATTTGGCGAACTGCATTTGTGCCCCCACACAACGATGCCATCAGGATGCAGGCTGGCGTCATTTCTGTAAAGCGATTCCGACGCTATTTGGTGCCAAACATCCGGTCACCGGCATCGCCAAGATCGGGCACGATATAGCCCAAGTCATTCAACCGCTCATCAACAGCCGCGGTAACAATTGGCACATCCGGATGCGCCTGATTCATCCGCTCAATCCCTTCGGGCGCCGCCAGCAGGCACATGAAGCGGATATTTTCGGCGCCAGAGGCTGTCAATCCCGGCGTAAAAAGGGGCCATTCGCCGGAGTAAAAGTGGGCCAGTTGAGGTGCCGCGCCTTGTTGGGTGTGCTCCCCATAAAGCTAACGCGTGACAAGGCGCATGTTGGCCAAAGGCCAACATCCATCAAGTTCAGACCGGGTTCAGGCTCTGGCGTTTCGGCTCTGTTTTAGCCGAAAGCTGTCGCCGTTCATCTCCAGTATATGGACGTGGTGGGTGAGGCGATCCAGGAGCGCACCGGTGAGGCGCTCGGATCCGAATATTTCGGTCCATTCGTCGAACGGCAGATTTGAGGTGATGATTATGGAGCCGCGTTCATAGCATTGGGAGATGACTTCGAAGAGCAGCTCAGCGCCGGTTTTGCTCAAGGGGACAAAGCCCAGCTCGTCAATGATCAGAAGGTTCTGGCTGGTGAGTTGTTTTTGGAACCTCTGCAGGCGGCGTTCATCGACAGCTTCGATCAATTCGTGAACCAGTGATGCGGCGGTTATGAAGCGGACCTTGAGGCCCTTCTGGCAGGCGGCCAATCCCAGCCCCAGTGCGACATGGGTTTTACCGGTGCCACTTGGCCCCAGGGCAATGATGTTCTGGTATTTGTCGATGTATTCACAGCGCGCCAGCTCCAGCACGAACGGCTTGTTGAGTGACGGGATCGCCTTGAAATCGAAGCTGTCCAGGCTCTTGGTGGCTGGAAACTTCGCGGCCTTGATGCGCCGCTCGATCATCCGGCGTTCCCGCTCTATCAGTTCAAGTTCGCAGAGCCGCAGTAAATACTGGACGTGATCCTTCTTCTCAGCAGCGCATTGTTGCGCAAGTTTGGAATATTCGCCCAGGAATGTCGGCAAGCGCAGTTTTTTAGGTGATGCTGCAGCAGAACCTGCGGTGTATCGGTCATG
This sequence comes from Paracoccaceae bacterium, assembly GCA_965237505.1. Taxonomy (GTDB): domain Bacteria; phylum Pseudomonadota; class Alphaproteobacteria; order Rhodobacterales; family Rhodobacteraceae; genus NVTR01. Next base: position 1,374,840 of record CBDEFR010000009.1, read on the forward strand.
CCGGCACCTGCGTCATCAGGCTCATATAGCTCGCGGGCTTGGTGGTCTCGACCAGTGCTTTGGGCAGGTAGGGGTAGATATCGAGATCGAGCCGTGGCGGGCGCCTCTCGATCCGGCAAAGCACCAGATGCTTGACCGCATCGTAGCCGATCGCGCCCAGTTCCAGCGACTGTTTGATAGCCCCGTGGACGTGCGCCATCTCGAAGCTCTCAAGGAGCCGCAGAACCTGGACGTATTCGCGCTTGCCCTTCTTGCCCATGCGCGCTTCCAGCAGCCGGTGCAGGGTGGCAAACTCCCCTGGCAGGTCCCAGCTCTGCAGCGGTGCCGCCTGGTCCAGCGCGCCAACCTTCTGTTCCAGCAGCGGCAGGAAGTGCATCGGATCGAAGACCATATCAGCCTTCTCATAGGACCGTTGGTGGCAGGCGATCACCTCGGCGCCGCAGCCGATGACGACCTCGTGGACATAGCCGCGGACCTGAACCTCGTGATGAGCGCAGGCGACCGGCACCGAGTAATCGTTGTTGCGATAGCGGACCATCGAGATCGACGTCGCCCGCGTGCTGACTTTCTCGCAGGCATCGTAGGGTACAGGCGGCAGCGCCATCAGGCCGTCGAGGTCGCGCATCAGCCGCTCGCCGATAGTCTCGGAATGACCCCGCAGAACCTCATCCTGACGTTTGAGGCATTGCTCCTCCAGCCGGACGTTCAGGTCATCGAAACTGTCGAAGCGCGGCATCGGCACCAGGAAGTTCCGCCGGCCATAACCGATTGTGCCTTCGACATTACCCTTGTCGTTGCCCTTGCCAGGACGGCCGAACTTGTCTTCGAACAGGTAATGCGACTGCAACTCAGCAAAGGTTCTGGTGCGTTGCCGTTTTCCGTCCCCGAGAATCCGTGCCACCGCGATCGTGGTGTTGTCGTAGAGCCCTGACAGCGGCACGCCGCCGAAGAACGCAAAGGCGGAGACATGGCCATCGCAAAAGGCCTCGGTTGTCTCCGCCGGATAGGCCTTGATGAAGAACGCGTCCGAGTGCGGCAGAGACATTGCAAAGTAGTGCAGCTTGCGCACGACCCCGCCAATCTCGCCAAGCGCCTCACCAAAATCAACCTGGGCGTGGCCTGGCGCGTGCGACAGCGGCACGAACACTTCCCGAGTCCGGCGCTTCTTCTCGCGAACATAGTCGGTCACAATCGTGATCCCGCCGGTGAAGCCATGTTCATCACGCAGACGCTCATATATCCGCTTCGACGTATGCCGCTGCTTCTTGAGCCGCGACTTATACCAGCGGCATTTAACATTGACCGATATGGGCCCATTTTCGCATTCCGATTGATGTGATGGTTTCGGGCTGTGCGATGAGCTTGTTCCAAGCTTCGCATCCAGCATCGACGATGGCATTGTAGTCTTCGAACACGCGGTTGGAGAGCCAATTGGCGCGCAAGTACTGCCAGATATTTTCCACCGGGTTCAGTTCCGGAGCGCGCGATGGCAGCAGGATGATGGTGAGGTTCTTCGGGACTTTGAGTTTGCCGGTGGTGTGCCATCCGGCCCGATCCATCAGCACAACCGCATGGGCCTTTCGGGCGACGTGGCGGCTGATCTCGTCGAGATGCATCTGCATGGCTTGCGCGTCCGCCCAAGGCAGCATGAGCGCCGCCCCCTTGCCGTGAGCCGGACAGATGGCGCCGAACAGATAGGCGTTGCGATAGCGCTGATCGGCCGGCTGGCGGGGGCGCGTGCCCTTTCTTGCCCACAGGCGCGTCAGGCCATTCTTCTGGCCAAGGCGTGCTTCGTCCTGGAACCAGATCTCCACCGGCGTTCCCGCTGGCAGGTCAGCTATATGCACCTGGAGCGTGTCGGTGAAGTTTTTTTAAACGCCTCGATGATCCGCTTATCCTGCCTGGGATGCTGCGGGCGGGCGCTGATATGGGCAAAGCCCAGTTCGCCAAGCAGTCTGGATATCCCGCGCTCGGAATAGATGACGCCAAAGCGCGCCTCGATCACCCGCTTCAGGTCGATCCGCCGCCAGCGGACAACCCCGTCCACCGCCGGATCGGGGCCGGTCTCGACAATCTCGCCAAGTTCTTTCATCTGGACATCGCTCAGGTAGCGCGTCCGGCCCGCGCCCTTGCGGTTGGTGAGGCCATCCGGTCCCTCTTCGTTGAACCGGTGAACCCAGTCCCGCAGGGTTTGGCGATCCATCCCACCGATCCTTGCGGCCTCTCCACGGCTCATGCCATCGTAGACCGCCGCAAGAGACAACAGACGGCGGCTCTGCCGGGCATCCTTGCAACGGCTGGCGAGTTTACGAAGGTGGCGGGCATCAAAGTCGCGACGAAGCGGAACACTGGCTGGCATGGCGATCCTCCTTTGCCAACCTTGAATCAGATCAAAACCGATTTGGGAATCCCCACAGAGTCAGAAATTGATGCCGTTGGTATTATCCTCTTCCAATATCTGGTTGATGAGCGGAATGAACGGGTCAAGCTTTGGACGGGCTGGTGGCCCATTCCTGCGATACCCCGGTGGCACCGCATGCTTCAGAATTTTTGACACAGTCTTGCGGTCTATCCCGAAATGACCGGCCGCCGCCCGCTCACTCATCCCACCGACATGACACGCACGCCGAACCCGGCTGTACAATTCCACAGAATACATCTCCCCGCCCTCAGCTCGTTTGCCTCAGGCGTCAGAATGGCGGAGTTTTACTCCGCGACAGTCAGATTATTCGACCGTTTCTGTGGTCCAGTATTGCTCCGGGATTCACACCAGAGCCTTTCAGCAGATCAATCGCCGCGGCAGCGCTGTTGCCAGTGGCCAGCATTGGATCAAGTGCAATCACTAACCGCGAGCGCAGCGATGACGGCACCTTGTAATAATACTGCACCGGCTTCAGCGTCTTTTCATTCCGGTACAGCCCGACAAACCCGACCCGCGCTGCCGGGATCAGGTCAAGCACACCGTCCAGCAACCCGTTACCGGCCCGCAGGATCGAGATCAGCGCGAGTTTCTTGCCGCCTATGGTTGGTGCATCCATCGGCCCGATCGGCGTTTCGATACGGCGCGTCGTCATGTCAATCTCGCGGGTGATCTCGTAGGCCAGCAACTGGCTGATCTCGCGCAGCAAGCGGCGAAACGAATTGGTCGACGTGTCTTTGTCGCGCATGATCGTCAGTTTGTGTTGAATTAGCGGGTGATCGACAAGGTTCAGGTGGTCCAGCATGGTGTCCGCTCTTTCATGAATTTGGCCCGGCTATATCTGGCCGATGCGTCAAAGAAAACTCTTTCCCGGGCCTTGTGAGGCAACACCAAGATGCGCCGCCACCGAAGCCCCTATATCGACAAATGCCACGCGCCCGATCTCGCCCTGGCCAAGCCCGTGGATCAGCACCGGAATCCGCTCGCGGGTGTGATCAGACCCGATCCAAGTCGGATCATTGCCATGATCAGCGGTGACGATGATCAGGTCGCCTTTTCTTGCAAGGCGCAGGACTCTGGCAAGCTTGATGTCAAACCATTCCAGCGCACGCGCATAGCCTGACACGTCGCGGGGATGGCCGAAAAGACTGTCAAATTCCACGAAATTGGCAAACGTCAAACTGCCATCCACGGCTTCATCCATCAAGGTCAGCAGATGCTCCGCCAGCTCTGCGTCGGTGCCCTTTCGCACCTCGTCAATTCCTCGCATCGAAAAGATATCGCCAATCTTTCCAATGCCATAAACCCGTCGCCCCGCGTCACGAACCCAATCGGTCAGGGTCGGATCCGGCGGCGCCATCGCAAAATCCCGGCGGTTCTTGGTGCGCCTGAATTCGCCACCCTCGCCAATGAAGGGGCGCGCAATAACCCGGCCCACGTTCATCGCGTGCAGCGTTGGCGAAAGATCCCGGCACAGCTTTAACAACCGATCCAGACCAAAACTTTGTTCATGCGCGGCAATCTGGAAAACGCTGTCGGCAGAGGTGTAGCAGATCGGCCATCCGGTGCGCATGTGCTCGGCGCAGTGTTCGTTTATGATTGGCACGCCCGAGGCGTGGCAATTGCCCAAAATACCGTCGGTTCCGGCCCGACGGCAAACTTCGTCCACCAGATCGCCCGGAAACGCCGGAATGGTGTCGGGAAAATAGTGCCAGTCCCACGACACCGGCACTCCGGCGAGTTCCCAGTGGCCTGACGGCGTATCTTTGCCGCGCGACGCTTCGGTTGCCGCACCCCAGGTGCCGGTTGGGCTTGCCGTCAGACCAGCCACTTGCGCGCCAGAGGCCAGCCGAACCGCGGCGCCCAGCCCGAGTGCGTCCATGTTGGGGATCAAAAGCGGCCCGGTTCTGCCCTCTTCGGCGCGCCCTTCGGCGCAGGCTTGCGCGATATGGGCCACAGTGTTGGCGCCGGTGTCCGCCACATCTCCATTGAAAAACTGGTCAGCATCAGGCGCACCACCGCATCCAACAGAATCAATGACCAAAATAAATGCCCGCGCCATCATCGAATGCTCCGCAAAACAAACTCCACGGCGTCGGGCGCATTGTTGCCAATCGTGTAGGCGGTGCGAATCGCCGTGGTAGCGACCTGTGCGGCATCTTCTGTCGCCGCGTGGATCGTGGCTAGTGGCGTATCCGCGCCCACTGCGTCACCGATTAGCGCGACATTCGAGAACCCGACCGACGGATCAATCCTGTCGCCACCCCTCAGTCGGCCGCCGCCAAGATGCACTACGGCCATTCCAACAGCTTCGCCATCGATCCCGGTCACATAGCCGGACGACTCGGCAGCCACCTCGCGCAGAACCGGTGCGGCCGGCAACCGGTCGCGCCAGCGGTCGACGAAATCTGCCGGGCCGCCGAGCTCGGTCACCATGCGTCCAAACCGTTCGGCGGCTGAACCGTCTTGCAATGTTTCCAATACCTGCGCCGCCCCGGCAACCGGATCGCCCGCCATTCCGGCCAGCACCAGCAGCTCGCCGCCCAATTCAGCCGTCAGATCACTTAAGATCGTGTCAGTTTGGTTACCTGTCAGCGTCTCCATCACCTCGATCATTTCCAGCGCGTTGCCGATCGACGTGGCGCAAGGTTGGTTCATGTCAGTGATCAGCGCTGATGTGCGGCAGCCGGCGTTCTGGCCAGTGGACACCAGCGACTTGGCCAGTGCTGCGGCGTCGTCCATCGTTTTCATGAACGCGCCGGTGCCGACCTTGACGTCCAGAACCAGCGCCTCTAGCCCCGCTGCAAGTTTTTTGGACAGGATCGAGGCGGTGATCAGATCAATGCTGTTCACGGTGCCGGTCATATCGCGTATTGCGTAAAGGCGCTTGTCGGCCGGGGCAATCTGGCCGCTGGCCGACACTATGGCGGTGCCAACATTTGAAACGATCTGGCGAAACCGCTCTTCATCGACCTCGGTTTTCAATCCGGGGATCGCCTCGAGCTTGTCCAGCGTACCGCCGGTATGGTCAAGACCACGTCCCGAAACCATTGGGACATAAGCCCCCAGTGCGGCCAGCGCTGGTGCCAATAGCAGCGATATACAATCGCCAATTCCACCGGTGGAATGCTTGTCCACCACCGGGCCCGGAAGATCCCAGGCCATCACATCGCCGCTGTCGCGCATTGCAAGCGTTAGGGCTGCCCGCTCATCCACCGACAGGCCGTTGAGACAGGTCGCCATTGCAAACGCCCCGGCCTGCGCATCGCCCACCGATCCATCAGCCAACCCATTGGCGAACCACTTGATTTCGGCGTCAGATAGCGGATCCTGATCCTTCAGCTTCGCTATGATCGCGCGCGCATCCAAGGCCTAGTTATTTTCCATATGATCGGTGCTGAAGGCCCCTGGCAACAGCTCCGTCAGCGTCACAGTCCGGCTTGCACCGGCAAGAGTGGCCATCGTAATACGCACCTCACCCTTGCCAAATTCTGCCAGCTTTTGGCGGCACCCGCCGCAGGGGCTGACCGGCACCGGGCCATCGGCAATCACCAGCACTTCGGCAATCTCTGTCTCACCGGCTGCCACCATCGCCGCAATTGCGCCCGCTTCGGCGCAGGTGCCTTCTGGGTAGGCTACATTTTCCACGTTACAGCCCGCATAAATCGCGCCCGATACAGCCCGGATCGCAGCCCCGACTTTGAAGTTTGAATAAGGCACATAGGCCTTTTCGCGCACCGATCTCGCAGCTTCAAGTAATGCCATAATGCACCTCGGTAACTGGTTGCGCCCAGACTGCGGCGACAAGTGCCGCTGCGCAAGGGTTCAGACAATTTCAGTGGAAAAACTGCCGGGAAGAGCCACCTCCAGCAACTCGAAATCTCCGCTCGGCGCACCAAATCGCGTTCTCATGCCAGGCGGAATGACAAAGGCATCGCCGGGCACCAGATTCTGCGGGTCTTTGCCCTCGCCCTCCAGCGTCATGCTGCCGTCCATGACAAACCCGAACAGAATGTCGGTGTCGTGCCGCACCCACGGGGATTCGCCTTCATCGCGCCGCACCACCTGCACCGAAGCAACGCCTTTGGTGTTTTCGTTGATCGTGGTGTCACGTTGAATGAAACCGGGAATGCGAAACGGATGCCAGTCGGCCAACTTCGCGACATTGTGCACGAAACGCTGACCGTCCCATTCGCGATCTGGCCGCAACTGTTCGGTCGGCAACGTCATTTCATGTTCAATTTCAGTGATATGGTCAGCCGGGATGCCAATTTCGATTACCTCGATACCTTCGGACGCTTCCATCACCCGGTGCCGGATTTCCGGCGGCTGGATAAAACAATCGCCAGCCTGCAGACGGATCGGCCCGCCCTGATCTTCATAGATGACCTCGACCCAGCCCCGGTAGCAAAAAATCAACTGGAACCCGACTTTGTGAAAATGCACCATGTCGGGCACCGGACCGCCGTCAGGAATGCGGATGTGGCTGGCGATGATCGAACCACCCAGGCGCGACGGTATCAGGTCCCGGTACAGCATCCCGGCACGCCCGATGATCCACGGTGCCTGGTCCGAAAGCCGACGAACCACGAACGCGTGTTCTGTCCGGGGCGTGACCATTGGCGGGTTCAGCTGATCGATTTCCACTCTGGTCCCGTTCGGGGCCATTAGTTCGCGCTTGCCATCGGCAAAGCCATCCGGGTCGTCGCTCAGAATTCGCAAAGTTCCGGGCGCTTCGCTGGCGCCTGTTTCAATGCGGACCCGCACCCCATGGCCTGAAAACACAGCGACCCGCGGATTGTCAGACGGATAAACCATATCCAAACGCATTTTCAGTACTTCGGTAAAAAATGGTATGTCGTTGCGCAGCTCGTCTGTTGGCAAGCGCAGTTCGGCGTGAATGTTGGTCATTTCAACCCCTTGGCAAGTCCCTGCCACACTGGCGGGGCTTGCAAAAATTTTCAAGTCGGGTTTGATGGTCGATGTGGCGCCGTGATTATGATGGTGAGCAAATAATAGTATAGCACTAAACTACATTTAAAATTGGAGGGTGTGCACAGTGGAAGATCGCCGTCAAGACGCAGCCAGACAGGCGGCGCTGGACTATCACGAGCATCCAAAACCCGGAAAGCTTGAAATTCGGGCAACCAAGCCGCTCGCCAATGGCCGCGACCTGTCGCTGGCCTACAGTCCCGGTGTCGCCGAGGCCTGTCTGGACATCAAGGCCGACCCGGCCGCGGCCAGCAAATACACCATCCGCGGCAACTTGGTTGCGGTGGTCACCAATGGCACTGCAGTGCTTGGGCTGGGTAATATCGGCGGTCTGGCGTCTAAGCCGGTTATGGAGGGAAAAGCGGTTCTTTTCAAGAAGTTCGCCAATATCGACTGCTTTGATATTGAGTTGAATGAAAGTGATCCGGAAAAGCTGGCCGATATCGTCTGCGCACTGGAGCCAACCTTTGGCGCGATCAATCTTGAGGACATCAAGGCACCTGATTGTTTTATCGTTGAACAATTGTGCCGAGAGCGTATGAACATCCCGGTTTTTCACGACGACCAACACGGCACGGCGATCGTTGTCGGCGCCGCTGCGACCAATGCGCTGCGGGTTGCGGAAAAAAGCTTTGACGACATCAAAGTCGTGTCGACCGGCGGCGGTGCGGCGGGTATCGCCTGCCTCAACATGCTGCTGAAACTCGGCGTTAAGCGCGAAAATATTTGGCTCTGTGATCTTCACGGGTTGATCCATAAGGGGCGAACCAAGGACATGACCCCGCAAAAGGCGGATTTTGCGCAGCCCGGCGGTCGAAAAACTCTGGCCGATGTGATCGACGGCGCCGATCTGTTCCTCGGCCTTTCCGGCCCCGGGGTTTTGACCCGCGAAATGGTCAGCAAAATGGCCAAACGCCCGATTATCTTTGCCCTGGCCAACCCGACGCCAGAGATCATGCCCGAAGAGGTGCACAAGGTCGCCCCTGACGCGATCATCGCCACCGGCCGGTCGGACTACCCCAATCAGGTCAACAACGTGCTCTGCTTTCCGTTCATTTTTCGCGGCGCGCTGGACGTCGGCGCGTCCGAGATCAACGACACAATGGAACTGGCCTGCATCGAAGGCATCGCTGCACTGGCCCGCGCCACCACAAGCGCCGAGGCCGCAGCCGCCTACAAGGGCGAGCAAATGACATTTGGGGCCAACTATCTGATTCCAAAACCATTTGATCCGCGCCTTATGGGGGTTGTCGCGTGTGCAGTGGCCAACGCGGCGATGAAAACCGGCGTTGCCACCCGGCCGATTGACGACATTCAGGCCTATAAGGCACGGCTCGACCGTTCTGTTTTTAAGTCCGCGCTGATTATGCGCCCGGTTTTTGAAGCTGCCGCCACAGCCTCGCGCCGCATTGTCTTTGCCGAAGGCGAGGATGAGCGGGTCTTGCGCGCCGCCAACGCCATGCTCGAAGAAACCATCGACAAACCGATTCTGATCGGCCGCCCCGATGTGATCGAACAACACTGCGAACGGGCAGGGCTGGCGATCCGCCCGTCGCGGGATTTTGAGCTGGTAAACCCGGAAAGTGATCCGCGCTACCGCGACTACTGGACGACCTATCACGGCCTGGTCGAACGCGCTGGTGTGACCCCAGATCTTGCCAAGGCGATCATGCGCACCAACACCACCGCGATCGGCGCGGTCATGGTGCACCGCGGCGATGCCGACAGCCTGATCTGCGGCACTTTCGGCCAGTATCTGTGGCATCTGAACTATGTGCAGCAGGTGCTGGGCACAAAGGAATTGCAGCCTCTGGGTGCGCTCAGCCTGATGATACAAGAGGACGGGCCGGTGTTTATTTCAGACACCCAGGTCCACCCCGAACCGACGCCCGAACAGATTGCCGCGACCGTCATCGGCTGTGCCCGCCACGTGCGCCGGTTTGGGGTAGGACCCAACATCGCCCTGTGCTCGCACTCTCAATTTGGCAACATGGAAACCGAAAGCGGACGGCGTATGCGCGCAGCGCTCGATATCCTTGACGCAAAGCCTCAGGACTTTGCCTACGAGGGTGAAATGCCCGTGGACGTCGCGCTGGATGTCGCGCTTCGACAAAGGATATTTCCAAATTCGCGCATGGTGGGGCCTGCAAATGTGTTGGTTTTTGCCAACTCAGATGCCGCCAGCGCGGTGCGAAACATTCTGAAAACCAAGGCTTCCGGTCTGGAAGTCGGCCCCATTCTGATGGGCATGGGCAACCGCGCCCATATCGTAACACCATCGATCACAGCACGTGGGTTACTGAACATGTCGGCACTGGCCGGAACCCCGGTCGCGCAGTACGGCTAGGCCGCCGTGGCCAGCGGCAGGTTGCGAATGATATGCGCGTTCGGCGCACCGAGCGCCTGACGCCACAGCACCGGGATCATTTCTCGATAAACATCCCAGACACCGGTATAGGGGGCCGGGCACTGCGGCTTGATCGCGTCGTGATAGGCAGGCAGGGCGTGATAGGGCACGGTCGGTGAAACATGGTGTTCAATATGATAATTCATGTTCATATAGAGAAACCCAAAAACCGGATTTAGGTATACGGTACGGCTGTTGAGCCGGTGATCAGATGTGTTTTCCACCAAACCGGCGTGTTGGGTCAGGCCCAATAGCTGGTGCAGCCAGCCGCCGTAAAACCGCGGCAGGATCACGAACATCGCTGGCAAAATTGATCCGAGTGCCACGCACCAAAACAGCAACGCCGCCCAGAGTGCCACATAAATGCGGCTCGATCTGATTAGCCGGGCACGGGCCCTTTGCGGTACATAAACCGTCTCGTCCGGGCCCAAACCGCGAAATGCGTGCCGCAGTATCCGCGCCATTTCCACCGGTCCAGAGCGCAGAAATGCAAAATCCATCAGAATTCTCAACAGATCGGCCGGTCGTGCCACCTGTATTTCTGGGTCTTGCCCGACAATGACAGTGTGGGTGTGGTGCCGGGTGTGGCTGTATCGCCAAAGATAGGCTTCGCGCAGGGTCATAAAGGCGGAAAGCTCGTAAAACCAGCGGTTCAGTGTTTGGTTTCGGAACGCCGTGCCGTGGCTGCATTCGTGCCAGCGCGCGTCAGACGACGAATAAATCGTGCCATATGCGAAAAACGCCGGCACCGCCCACAGCGTTCCCCAACTGAAATAGGCAAGCAAGCCGCTGACCAGCAGCAGCGCCAGCCAAAGCAGGAAATTGTTCAGCGCCGGCTGGTCGCTTGGCTGGCGCAGTTCCACCAGCCGTTCTGTCGCGATCTTTGGGGTCCACCAGCGCACCCGCACCCGCCCTTCAACCGGCGCTCCGTCCAAAACCGGGGCGGCAGAGACCGGGCCGCTGAGCGAATAGTCACGGTGCTTTTTCATTTTGATCCATGTCCCGCTGAAATATCCAGTCGTGATTGGGGTGGTTCTTGAAACGCCAACTGCGGCGCGGGCCAGCCATGACGTTAAGGTAATACATATCATAACCATAAGGTGCTGCACAGGGGTGGTGACCGCGCGGAACCAGCACTACGTCGCCGTCGCACACGGCCACGGTTTCATCGAGCGCGCCGTCCTCGGTGAACACCCGTTGAAAGCCGAACCCCTGGGCCGGGTTCAAACGGTGGTAATAGGTTTCCTCAAGATAGGTCATATCGGGGAAATTGTCCTCGTCATGGCGGTGCGGCGGATAGGACGACCAGTTGCCGCTTGGCGTGAACACTTCGGTGACCAGCAGGCTGTCGGCCACATCGCGGCTCTCCATGGCGATGTTGTGGATGAACCGGGTGTTGGCACCCTTGCCGCGTTGTTCCAGCGAAATTCCGGCAGGGCCGATGATTTGGGCATGGTGTCCGCCCTTTCCGGGCGCGGTGCAAATCGCCAGTGTACACGGCGTGGTCGCTGTGGCCGACCAATCAGAGCCGTTGGGAATATAGACACAATGCGGCGACGTGCGCTCAAATACGCTCATACGTTCGCCCAACTCGCCAAATTCCGTGCCCGCCCCGCGGATCGCGGCTTTGCCTTCGACCAGCACCAGAATAACCTCGGTATCGGCGGTGGCCTCGGCGACGGTATCGCCTGCCTTTAAGCGGCAAAGGCCAAAACCAACATAGCCCCAGCCTGCAGTCTCGGGTGTTATATCATGCACTTTGCCAGAGTCTCCTGCAGGTTTACGCAACAGTTCAGCCATCAATTTCGCCCCCTCTCATGCCGCGGGCATGGTCCCATTCTTTGCAAAGGTCACGGTATTTTTCGGCCATGTCGTCAACAGCTTGGCCGTCGCCAATCGCGCCCGACAGCCAGCTTTGCGCGGTATTGGCAAAGATTGTGCGCCCAACCGCAAATCCCTTGACCAGATCGTGACACGCCGCTCGTGCGAAACTTACGGCCAGATCGGCGGCCGACGCGTCCAGCCCCAGCACAACAATACCACGAGTATTCGCATCGTTCCGCGAAATCGCAGCACAGGCATTCGCCCAGGCAGCGTCGCTTTTCAGCGGCTCCAGTTTCCACCAGTCCGGGTAAATCCCGATGTCATAAAAGCGCTGGATAATTGCGGCGGTGGTCTGGTCGTCTACAAACCCGACTTTGGACGGGATCACCTCGGCCAGAAATTCCAGATTATTTCGGCGCGCGGCGGTGAACAGGCGACCGATAACGTCTTCTTGCGCTAACCTAATCGTGGCGTCATCATCCGGGTGATAAAAGCACAATACCTTTACAACGTGATCTCGCGGCCATTCTGACAAGCCGCCGAAATCATTGCCAATTTCAGGTTCCAAAGTAAGCGGCCGCGATCCCGGCCATTCCACCGGCCGCGCGGTCCACAGGCCAGTCGCGGCCGCCTTGAACAAAGCGTCGTGACCGTGCCGGCTGTCACATAGTATTCCATAGCCAGGCCGACCGCCCGCGACCCGCAGCGCGGCCTTTAGGCAGAGGTTCTTGAAGTCACCGATGCGCGAGTGATCGACACCGGCGATATCGGCGATTTCTTCCAACTGCACTCGATGATCAAAGGCAAAGACCCGAATATCAGGCCACGCGCCTTTGCGGTTGGTGGACCAGTGCACCTGTTCCAGCGCCTGGTCTTTGCGCAGCGCCCGGTTTTTGACACCGGTCGCAAAAAAATACTGCAGCTCGTCCCAACTGGGATAGGCCGGGGTGCAGCCGTGGCGGCTGACCGCAAAAGCGCCGCAAGCATTGGCGTATTTCAGGCAGGTCTGCCAATCCTGATCGGTCAGCCAGCCTTTCAGAAGGCCGCTCATAAATCCATCGCCAGCCCCCAACACGTTGAACACCTCAATCGCGAATCCGGGGCCACAGATGCCGTGTTCCAGATCATCGGGGATTGCTGCATCAAACGCCAACGCACCTTGGGGGCCGCGCTTGCACACCAGCGTTGCCGTGCTTACAGCGCGCACATTGCGCAAGGCTTGGGTGGTATCGGTGCTGCCACCGGCGATGTGAAATTCTTCTTCGGTGCCGACAATCAGGTCAAACAGATGCAGCGTTGATTGCAGTCTGTCGGTCACAGCTTGCGAAGCAATAAACCGGTTTTCACCGTCGCCGTGCCCCGAAAGACCCCACAGGTTCGGGCGGAAATCAATATCGAGCGCCGTGCGGGCGCCATTCGCGCGGGCCAGGGTAAGGGCCTTCAGTGTCGCCGCCGCTACATCCGGGTGCGACAAATGGGTGCCTGTGGCGGTGACACAGCGCGCACTGGCGATGAAATCGGGATCGATGTCATCTTCGCACAACGCCATATCCGCACAATTCTCGCGGTAAAATATCAGCGGAAACCGCTCATGATCCCTGATCCCAAGCAGGACTAGCGCCGTGAGCCGTTTCGGGTCGGTGATCACGCTACGCACATTGACGCCCTCGGCCAAAAGCTGTTCGCGGATGAAACGCCCCATATGCTCATCGCCAACCCGTGTGATCAGCGCCGATTCAAGGCCCAGCCGTGCAGTGCCGGCTGCGATATTGGCGGGCGAGCCGCCGATGTATTTGTTGAAAGACCGCATGTCTTCAAGACGCCCACCCACTTGCGCGCCGTAAAGGTCCACGGAAGACCGGCCGATGGTGATAAGATCAAGTTGCAAACCTATTCCCCCAAAGTGCCTTCAACGTGTTATCACTTTGGAATAATTATTCCATTCACGCAATTGCTAGCACATACTTTCTAATTTTTGGAATTCCGGCGCTCTGTCCCGACCGCGACGGCCAGTGAAACCGCCAGCGAGAATGTAGCAGACAGGGCCCGGAACGCACCGACATCGACCTCTGACACCATCAGCGTCGTGGCCCCGAGCCGATGCAGCGGGTTGTTCAGAGTGTCGGTCAGCGCCACCACTTTGTTGCCGCGCTGGCGCGCGAATGTGGCCAGATCAATGGTTTCCTGAGCGTAGGGCGCGAAAGTCGCGGCGATAAGAACGTCATCTGAAAGGATGGCATGGCGGTGATCCAGATTGCCAAGCCGGTCGTGCAGCAACGCCGGAATGTTCATATTCTCAAATGAATAGGCCAAATAGCTGGCGACCGGAAAGGCGCGCCGCAGGCCAATGATATGAATCATCCGGGCCTGCGCCAACACAGCGACCGCCTGTTCCAGTGCCGCCGGGCTTATGGAATTGGCAAGATTTTCCAGCGACGCCCGCCCCGCGTCGACAAATTCAGCCAACAAGGCCGACGGGCTGTCGGCACCTGCCGATTTAAGATTTTCCAGTCGAGTGGCATAATCCGGCCATCGCTGCGGATAATCTTCCCGGAACATTCGCTGCATCTGTGAATACCCAGAAAACCCAAGTATTTGGCAAAACCGCATGAAGGCTGACGGTTGAACCCCTGCTGCTGCTGACAAATCTGCGACGGTCGAAACCGCGACGCGATCGGTATGTCTGGCAATATAGTCGGCGCATTGGCGCAGGCGTTTGGGCATCGAGTCCGATACGTCCACCAGACGTCTCTGAAATTCCTCCAGCGACGCCGGAGCACTAATTTCTGTCATCCCGCATCCTTACCACCCTTCAAAAAATCCAAACTTGCCATAATTTAGGGATTTTCTCATATCCTATGAAGCATCTGCGCAGGAACCGCAGGCCCTGTTTGAAGAGGGAGCAGAGTGATCTTCGGGTTTTGCGAATCCCCTTTTTTCGCCGCTTTCGGCGACTATTTGTTCATCTGCTGCGCCCGTTGAAACCGCCCAGTACATGGCTATTGCCATGACAAGGATAAGCCTTTCCAGTCGGTCTGGCTTTTTGATTTGGCTTTGCGCGATGCCAAATCCACGGGTCTTGAAGTCCGAGAACATAGCTTCAATACCCCATCGCATTCCATAATCGAGAACCGTGTATTGTGAAGGCTTTGCATTCATAGCGATGATCCAGGGCTCAGGGTGACCATCGTCGTGCAATACTCCGATATTCGTAAACACACCTGATCCATAAAGTTACGCGTTTATAAGCCCTTGCGGCATCAGCTCCCGGATTTCAATGCAAGACAGCTCGCCACCTTGGTGCTGCAAAGTCAGGTTGCCCTTCAGGCGAATACGATATCCCCAACCAGCGTCCTGACACCAATGGATTAACCTTTCTGTGCCATAAAATCGATCACCCGTTAACATGACATCAGCCCCTTCAGGCATCCAATCCTGAATGCTGTCCAGTAACTCTTTTTGGAGAGAAAACCCAATATTGCCTTTTGTCTTGCGCACGCGCCAAGCCACAGGCAAGGCGCGATCACGCATGCGCACTGACAGCATCAAGACTTCATGTCCGTCATTGATATGGCTTTGATCCATCATCAAAACGATGGTCTCTCCGTTGGAGGCCAAACGGGTGAATACATCTCCAGCATAGGCCTGCATGATTTCCGCGCAATCAATGTGGGAATTGCTCAAAACACGGGAACCATACTGGTACCGATGATCTTTTGTGCCGATGTGACGCGGTAAAGCCGCCGATAATTCCATCAAATTCGCACTTCGCACATCAAGAACGATGCTCGAAAGCAGTGTAAGGCCTTCGCAGCGGGATTTATGAAACTTTGGAAGCCGCTCTATAAAATCAGCCTTGATAGCTTCGTTTACCCCAGAAAAACCCAATGAAACAACCATACAACATCTCCAATTCTATAACAGGAGACTCCTTGAATCACAGCATGTGGACAGATGGCAAGCTTAATTCGCTAAATTGAAGGGTGGTAAGCTCCCGCATCCTTTGTTCTTGACAGCTGGCCATTCCATACGCATCCAGACTTTGGAATAAATATTCTATTTCGCATTGGTGCGGGTGTCTATGAAAATGCGCGAACTTGGTGTTGGTCTGATCGGGACCGGGTTCATGGGCAAGGCCCATGCATTGGCTTACGGCGCCGTGCGGGCGGTTTTGGGCGACGTCCCGGTGCCGCGGCTTGAAGTCTTATGTGACACCCCGGCTGACAATGCGCGCGCGATGGCCGTTCAGTTCGGCTTTGCGCGCGCCACGGACGACTGGCGCATGTTGGTGGCCGATCCTGCCGTCGATGTGGTCTCGATCACCACGCCAAACAGCCTGCATTACGAGATAGCACTGGCCGCAATTCGCGCCGGCAAACATGTCTATTGCGAAAAACCGCTGGCGCTGACGCTTAAGCAGGCGACCGAAATGGCGCAGGCGGCAGCAGATGCGGGCGTCAAAACGATGGTGGGCTACCACTACATTAAAAATCCGGCTTTCACGCATGCAAATGGGTTGATCGGCGCGCGCGCGATCGGTGACATTGTGCATTTCCGCGGCTGGGTGGATGAGGATTATCAGGCCGATCCCGACCAGCCCTGGACCTGGCGCGCGCGTATTACTGATGCCGGGCTCGGCGCTTTGGGCGATCTGGGCTGCCATCTAGTGTCAATGGCGGTTGGGCTTTTGGGTCCGATCGAAAGCGTGATTGCCGATATGCAAACGGTACACAAAACCCGCCCGCTGGCAGATGGAACTGGCCAGGCGCCGGTAGAAAACGAAGATACTGCCACGGCACTGGTGCGCTTTGCAAGCGGTGTGCAGGGCTCTTTGTCGACCTCACGCATTGCCTGGGGCCGCAAAAACCGGCTGACCTGGGAAGTGCACGGCAGCAAAGGCATGATCTGTTTTGATCAGGAACGCATGAACGAGCTGCGCCTCTATCAAAATGACGGTCCCGCTGCAGAACAGGGGTTCAAAACCATCCTGACCGGCCCCGAGCACGAACCTTACGCAGCCTTTTGCCCGGCCCCCGGGCACCAGCTTGGTGTCAGCGATCTGAAAGTCATCGAATTGGGTGCCTTTCTGCGCCACATCGGCGGTGGCGCGCCCTCGCAACCGAATTTCGCGGACGCGCTGGGAATCGAAAAAGTCATCCACGCTATCGCCGACGCCGCCCGGTCCGATGCGCGCGTTTACATCTGAAAACAAAGGCTGACCCGTTATGCGCATTCGTTTCGCCGTTCTAGGAGCCGGTCGTATCGGTCAGGTTCACGCCAAGGCCATAAGCGCCGATTCAAACGCCCAGTTGGTCGCCGTGGCCGACGTTTTTAAGAGCGCGGCTGAAGTGCTGGTCACAAAGTTTGGCGGCGAAATCCGCAGCATCGACGCGATCGCAGCCGCCGCCGATATAGATGCCGTGTTGATCTGTACGCCCACCAACACCCACGCCGATCTGATCGAACAATTCGCCCGCGCCGGCAAAGCGATCTTTTGCGAAAAGCCGATTGATCTGAGCATCGAGCGGGTGAAAACCTGCCTGAAAACAGTTGCCGACACCGGCGCCAAACTCATGGTCGGCTTCAACCGCCGGTTTGATCCGCATTTTCTGGCGTTGAAAGACGCCATTGATAATGGCGAGATCGGCAAAGTTGAGATGGTCAACATCACCTCCCGCGATCCCAGTCCACCGCCTGCCGACTACATCAAATCCTCGGGCGGGATTTTCCGCGACATGACAATTCACGATTTTGACATGGCGCGATTCCTTTTGGGAGAGGAGATTGAAACGGTCTTCGCCAGTGCATCGGTATTGGTGGATCCTGAAATCGGCCGTCTTGGCGATTACGATAGCTCCAACGTCATTCTGACCACGTCCAGCGGCAGGCAATGTGCCATATTCAATTCGCGGCGCGCCGCCTACGGATATGACCAACGAATCGAAGTGCATGGCTCACTTGGCATGGTAGCGGCGGAAAACCAGCGTCCGGTGGCCATCGAAGTAGCGACAGTGCACGGATTCGTCCGCCCGCCGCTGCACGATTTTTTCATGACGCGATATACCGCAGCCTATGCAGCTGAGATCGCCGCGTTTATTGCGATGCTCGACAACGACACCGCTCCGACACCCAGCGGGCACGATGGTCTGATGGCCTTGATATTGGCTGAGGCGGCCTTGCACTCGATCGACAATGGCAAGGCTGTTCGTCCAGACGTTATCTGAACGTCCGGTCGCGGTCGCTAATTGCAACTTAAAATAATTCGCAATTCTTATTGGGAATTCTACCATATTCATTGGTCGTGTTGAACCGAACGTTGCACCAGACTGATGTCACCCGTTGACTTCGAAACCAGACAGCAGAAAATGAACCAGACAGGTGTCTTGGAAACCTGGGAGCATTTCTTGACACACGATCACAACGAAAGGCTTGCACAGGTCTGATCAAACGCCGCCAGGCCATACGGACCGGAATAATAACAGGAATTCACGATGGCGAAGAAAACCCAACTGGAACCGCTGGGCAAAGCGTCTGAACCGGCTCGCACGACCTCAAATCGATCAGAGATTGATGCGTTTCTGCAGCAAGCCAGCCAGTTGACGCCAGCCGCAGACGGCGCGCGCGGGCGATTGATATTTGCCCTCGATGCAACCCTAAGCCGGCAACCAACCTGGGACATGGCCTGCGCACTGCAAGGCGAAATGTTTGCCACCGCTGCTTCGGTCGGCGATCTCTCGGTGCAACTTGTGTATTTTCGCGGTCACCGCGAAATCCGCGCGTCACGATGGGTCAGCAACGCTGCGGGCCTGCGTGACTTGATGGTGCGTATAGACTGCAGGGGCGGCCTGACGCAGATCCAAAGGGTTCTAAGCCATGCAAAAGATCAGGCCGAAAGCAAACCAGTGGCGGCATTGGTTTATGTCGGCGATGCAATGGAGGAAAATGTCGACAAGCTGTGCGGAATTGCCGGCGAGTTGGGCTTGCTCAACGTCAAAGCATTCATGTTCCACGATGGTCAGGACCGTCAGGCAGAGCGCGCATTTCGCGAGATCGCGCGCCTTACTGGCGGTGCCTATCTGCCGTTCAACGCCGCGTCCGCCGCCGACCTGAAAGCGTTGCTAGGTGCCGTGGCCACTTACGCCGCTGGCGGGCGCAAGGCGCTTGCGAGTGCGGGCAACGCCACGGCGCGGCGGCTTCTCGACGATATGCGCTGATGCAACCAATTCTGACAACATTCGCTATCGCAGTTGGCGCGGCTATTTCGGTTTGGCTCGTGCTGATCGCGGCGCGGACGAGATCACGCTTTGACGCTCGCAGAAACCTGGGAATCGGCCTGATCGCGGCGGGCATTGCACTGATGTTTTTTCGCGTTTTCGGCTTGGCAATTCTGCTTTTGGCAGCGGGAGCCGGTCTGGCTCTGCGCAGGGACACGGGACTTGGTCAATCTTCGACGGGGCGAAAATCGCAGGTTCGATCAGCGCACTTGGAAATGACGCTCGATCACGATACCGGGGACATGGACGGCATTGTACTCACCGGCACTCATCAGGGACAAATGCTGTCTGAACTCGACTTGATCGAGCTTTTCAACCTATCGGCGGAATTCGGAGACGACGCGGAGTCCGTCAAACTGCTCGAAACCTACCTCGACCGCGCCCATGCAAATTGGCGCGACACGGCAAATGAAAACTCAACCAGCAATCAAGGCATGTCGCCGGACACGAGTCGTATCAGCAGAGATGCCGCCTATCGGGTGTTGGGGCTAAAGCCGGGGGCTAGTGAGGACGATATTCGCGAAGCCTATCACCGGCTCATCAAGCGGGTCCATCCTGATCATGGCGGCACCGCTGAATTGGCGGCTCAGATAAACGAGGCCAGGGATCGGCTGCTTGAAGACCGCTGATTTGTGGCGAAATCCAGGGGCGCCACCAAGCGGTTCAGGTCCAGCATACAACACGGCCGTATTGACGGCGTTGGCGCGCTGAATGTCTCTGTGGTCTTTGCAGCAGCAATTACTACTGTCGCATTTTGGCTGGCAGCAGTATCACAAAACGCATGAACACGATCTTTGACATTCTAAGCGCACAGAACCCAGAATCCCTGGCAATCGGCGCGCCGGACCGCGATCCGCTAACCTATGGTCAGCTCATTGAACTTGCCCGTCAGGTTAATAAAGCTCTGAACAGGTTCGGTATCGGTCGCGGTGACCGGGTTGCCATCGTCCTGCCGAACGGTCCTGAAATGGCCACCGCGTTTCTAACCATCATGGCAGGCGCGTCTGCGGCACCGCTAAACCCGGCCTACAAAAAAGATGAATTCAGCTTCTACTTGAAAGATCTGGGCGCCAAAGCCGTAGTTGTGGATGTGGCGGCCCCATCGCCCGTGGTTGAAGCGGCAAAGGGCCTTGATATTCCGATATTGACCATCAAATGGGCACCCGCCGAGCCGGCGGGCAAGTTCCGGTTCGGCGAGACGGATTTGCGTGCCGACCCAGAGCGCACCGGCAGATCCAAGCCATCAGACGAAGCGCTGGTCCTTCATACGTCAGGGACAACCTCGCGGCCCAAGGTCGTTCCGCTCAGCAATGCCAATCTGGCCGCATCAGCACAGCATATACGCGCAACGCTACAATTGACGCCAGGCGATATCGGTCTCAACATAATGCCGATGTTTCACATCCACGGATTGATCGCGTCACTGTTGTCCTCGATGACCGCCGGTGCGCAAATTGTTTGCGCGCCGGGGTTCAATGCGCTGAAATTCTTTCAGTGGTTCGATGCCATCAGGCCAACCTGGTATACAGCGGTTCCGACCATGCATCAGGCGATCCTCAGCCGCGCAAACCGCAACCAGGAGGCGATCGGCAACTCTGAACTTCGTTTCGTGCGATCATCGTCGTCGTCCTTGCCACCCACGGTCATACAAGAGTTGGAAAAAACATTCGCATGTCCGGTAAACGAAGCTTACGGCATGACCGAAGCGTCCCACCAAATCGCCTCGAACCCGCTGCCGCCACGTGCGCGCAAACCGGGAACAGTGGGCACGTCGGCCGGGCCCGACATCGCGATCATGAACGAAGCCGGGAAAATTCTGGCAAGCGGCGAGCGCGGCGAGATCGTTATCAAAGGGCCGAATATATTTGCCGGTTACGAAAACAACGCAGATGCCAATGTCAGCGCGTTTTCGGGTGCATGGTTCCGCACCGGTGATCTGGGCTATCTTGATAATGACGGCTATCTGACCATTTCCGGCCGCTTGAAGGAAATTATCAATCGCGGTGGCGAAAAGATTTCGCCACGAGAGGTTGACGACGTCATTCAGGCGCATCCTGCTATCGATCAGGTCGTGACGTTCGCCATAGAGCACGCCAAACTGGGTGAAGAGGTGGCAGCCGTGGTGGTGTTCAAAGAGGGCCGCTCGGTCGAACCGTCAGAAATCCGCGCATTTGCAACAGAGCGGCTGGCAAAATTCAAAGTGCCTTCCAAAATCATTATTCGCGACGAAATCCCGAAAGGAGCGACCGGAAAATTGCAACGAATCGGTCTTGCGAAAAAATTGGGCCTGGATTGACGGCGCGCGTCTGCATCTATGGCGCTGGTGCTGTCGGCGGGTATCTTGCCGCCAAATTGGCGACGACGAGCGCGCAAGTTTCGCTGATCGCCCGTGGCGCTCATCTGCAGGCCATTCGCGACAACGGACTGACATTGATCGAGTCAGGCTTGTCACAAACAACCGACTTCAAAGCGACCGACAACCCGGCGGATCTGGGTCCGCAGGACTACGTTATCGTAACGCTGAAAGCCCACTCGATACCGGGTGTGGTCGCGCCGATGCAACATCTACTTGGCCCCGATACAACGGTTGTGTTCGCGGTGAACGGTGTGCCGTGGTGGTATTTCTATGGCTTGACAGGCCGCCATGAAAACCACCGCCTTGAATCTGTCGATCCGAGTGGCACGATCTGGCAAGGCATCACGCCAAAGCGCGCCTTGGGTTGTGTTGTTTATCCGGCCACCGAAATCAGCGAGCCAGGCGTCATATCGCATCGCTCGGGCAACCGGTTTTCGCTAGGTGAACCTACGGGGGAGCGAAGTGACCGGGCAAATGGCCTTGCTGCGCTGTTGGGCGAAGCCGGATTGAAAGCCCCGGTCCGGGCGCGTATTCGCGACGAAATATGGATCAAACTTTGGGGGAATGCGTCTTTCAACCCGCTCAGTGCGCTGACCGGTGCGACGCTGTCGCAAATCGCCGGAGCTCCCGAAACCCGTCAGATTATCAGCCACCTCATGTCCGAAATCCAATCAGTCGGAGAGGCGCATGGCGCACGGTTTGCGGTCAGTATCGACAAACGCATAGCCGGTGCTGCAGCAATAGGAGAACACAAGACCAGTATGCTTCAGGATCTCGAAAAGAATCGCCCGCTGGAGATTGATGCGCTGATCGGTGCCGTTCAGGAACTGGCTGTCCTGGCCAAAATTGCCACCCCAAATTTGGATATGATTCTGGCGTTGCTGAAACAACGTGCACGTCTGGCTGGGTGCTATGATGACTGAGCTCAGATCACATTCTGAACCGCAGGGATCCGAGGCCTGGTTCTCTTCGTCGGCAAACGGTCCAATACTTGTTACGACCAAAGAGATGTTGGTGGGCAAACCAAGCGTGTCCTCATCGGGCGGTTCCCGATCATTTCGGCGCAAACCGCGCGGCAGACGGCCATGGGGTGCGGTCAGACGAATTCGAACCAGTCTGTGCAAGGACAACGACGCTGTCCCTTATGACGCGCCAAGTTGGCGCCATTCGCCAAGAGCGGCGGCGCGTTTGAGTTTGAAGTTTTCGCGTGAATAGAAGTGGCGCTCAAGATTGAACAGGTTGTGCACTAAAGTATGGACGGATGCGAATTTCTGCAAAATTCGCATCCGCCGATAGCGCAGCATCGCCCGTTCTCGTCGTCGAAACGGGAGATGCGAATCCGCAGCCCGATTGTTTAGAGTGGTTCACCCGAATTCAGGCCCACTCTGTTTCTTCCAAATCCAGCATCCGGCGTTGAACCGGCCGCAGTGCGATATGAATATCGGACCAGGCCAGTTCGGCGTCGGATGCTGGATTTGGGTGAAACCCGCAGGGACGGGCTGTCAATCCCGGCGTAAAAAGGGGCCATTCGCCGGAGTAAAAGTGGGCCAGTTGAGGTGCCGCGCCTTGTTGGGTGTGCTCCCCATAAAGCTAACGCGTGACAAGGCGCATGTTGGCCAAAGGCCAACATCCATCAAGTTCAGACCGGGTTCAGGCTCTGGCGTTTCGGCTCTGTTTTAGCCGAAAGCTGTCGCCGTTCATCTCCAGTATATGGACGTGGTGGGTGAGGCGATCCAGGAGCGCACCGGTGAGGCGCTCGGATCCGAATATTTCGGTCCATTCGTCGAACGGCAGATTTGAGGTGATGATTATGGAGCCGCGTTCATAGCATTGGGAGATGACTTCGAAGAGCAGCTTAGCGCCGGTTTTGCTCAAGGGGACAAAGCCCAGCTCGTCAATGATCAGAAGGTTCTGGCTGGTGAGTTGTTTTTGGAACCTCTGCAGGCGGCGTTCATCGACAGCTTCGATCAATTCGTGAACCAGTGATGCGGCGGTTATGAAGCGGACCTTGAGGCCTTTCTGGCAGGCGGCCAATCCCAGCCCCAGTGCGACATGGGTTTTACCGGTGCCACTTGGCCCCAGGGCAATGATGTTCTGGTATTTGTCGATGTATTCACAGCGCGCCAGCTCCAGCACGAGCGGCTTGTTGAGTGACGGGATCGCCTTGAAATCGAAGCTGTCCAGGCTCTTGGTGGCTGGAAACTTCGCGGCCTTGATGCGCCGCTCGATCATCCGGCGTTCCCGCTCTATCAGTTCAAGTTCGCAGAGCCGCAGTAAATACTGGACGTGATCCTTCTTCTCAGCAGCGCATTGTTGCGCAAGTTTGGAATATTTGCCCAGGAATGTCGGCAAGCGCAGTTTTTTAGGTGATGCTGCAGCAGAACCTGCGGTGTATCGGTCATGCCGGCACCTGCGTCATCAGGCTCATATAGCTCGCGGGCTTGGTGGTCTCGACCAGTGCTTTGGGCAGGTAGGGGTAGATATCGAGATCGAGCCGTGGCGGGCGCCTCTCGATCCGGCAAAGCACCAGATGCTTGACCGCATCGTAGCCGATCGCGCCCAGTTCCAGCGACTGTTTGATAGCCCCGTGGACGTGCGCCATCTCGAAGCTCTCAAGCAGCCGCAGAACCTGGACGTATTCGCGCTTGCCCTTCTTGCCCATGCGCGCTTCCAGCAGCCGGTGCAGGGTGGCAAACTCCCCTGGCAGGTCCCAGCCCTGCAGCGGTGCCGCCTGGTCCAGCGCGCCAACCTTCTGTTCCAGCAGCGGCAGGAAGTGCATCGGATCGAAGACCATATCAGCCTTCTCATAGGACCGTTGGTGGCGGGCGATCACCTCGGCGCCGCAGCCGATGACGACCTCGTGGACATAGCCGCGGACCTGAACCTCGTGATGAGCGCAGGCGACCGGCACCGAGTAATCGTTGTTGCGATAGCGGACCATCGAGATCGACGTCGCCCGCGTGCTGACTTTCTCGCAGGCATCGTAGGGTACAGGCGGCAGCGCCATCAGGGCGTCGAGGTCGCGCATCAGCCGCTCGCCGATAGTCTCGGAATGACCCCGCAGAACCTCATCCTGACGTTTGAGGCATTGCTCCTCCAGCCGGACGTTCAGGTCATCGAAACTGTCGAAGCGCGGCATCGGCACCAGGAAGTTCCGCCGGCCATAACCGATTGTGCCTTCGACATTACCCTTGTCGTTGCCCTTGCCAGGACGGCCGAACCGGTCCTCGAAGAGATAGTGCGACTGCAACTCCGAGAAAGTTCTGGTGCGTTGCCGGGTTCCGTCCTCGAGAATCCGTGCCACCGCGATCGTGGTGTTGTCGTAGAGCCCTGACAGCGGCGCGCCTCCGAAGAAGGCAAAGGCGGAGACATGGCCATCACAAAAGGCCTCGGTTGTCTCCGCCGGATAGGCCTTGATGAAGAACGCGTCCGAGTGCGGCAGAGACATTGCAAAGTAGTGCAGCTTGCGCACGACCCCGCCAATCTCGCCAAGCGCCTCACCAAAATCAACCTGGGCGTGGCCTGGCGCGTGCGACAGCGGCACGAACACTTCCCGAGTCCGGCGCTTCTTCTCGCGAACATAGTCGGTCACAATCGTGATCCCGCCGGTGAAGCCATGTTCATCACGCAGACGCTCATATATCCGCTTCGACGTATGCCGCTGCTTCTTGAGCCGCGACTTATCCTCTTCCAATATCTGGTTGATGAGCGGAATGAACGGGTCAAGCTTTGGACGGGCTGGTGGCCCATTCCTGCGATACCCCGGTGGCACCGCATGCTTCAGAATTTTTGACACAGTCTTGCGGTCTATCCCGAAATGACCGGCCGCCGCCCGCTCACTCATCCCACCGACATGACACGCACGCCGAACCCGGCTGTACAATTCCACAGAATACATCTCCCCGCCCTCAGCTCGTTTGCCTCAGGCGTCAGAATGGCGGAGTTTTACTCCGCGACAGTCAGATTATTCGACCGTTTCTGTGGTCCAGTATTGCTCCGGGATTCACACGAGGCAGGCACATTGGCCACGCTCAAGTCTAAGTGTCTGATTCAAAACTAATTGAGTGATTTCAGCGAGTTGTGATTCAATCGGATTGATAAGATTCGAGGGAGATCACAATGGCCTGGACGGAAACCACTCGCGCCCGATATGAACGGCATTCGGGACGCTATGCAAGCGATTTAACTGATCAGGAATGGGGTTTGATCGCGCCATTCCTGCCGCCGCCTAAAACAACTGGTCGTCCGCGCAGCACGGCGATGCGCGATGTTCTGGATGCCATTTTGTACATCGCCAGCGCCGGGTGTGCGTGGCGTATGCTGCCCAATGATTTCCCGCCAGTGTCCACCGTGCGCTACTATTTCTATGGCTGGCGCAACGATGGCATCTTTGAAGTGATCAGCCATTTTCTGGTGGCGACGGCGCGCGAGTTTCATGGCAAGAAGCCCGGCCCCACCGCTGGTGTCATTGATAGCCAGACCATAAAAACAACGGAAAGCGGTGGCATTTCGGGCTATGACGCGGGCAAGAAAACCAAGGGCCGCAAGCGCCACATTGTCACCGACACGCTCGGGTTTATGGTTGGGTTGGTCGTGCATAGCGCCGGTATTCAAGACCGTGATGGCGCACCGGAAGTGTTGAAATCCATCCGGTATTCCCATCCAAACTTGCGCCATATCTTTGCGGATGGCGGTTATGCCGGACCAAAGCTGCGCGACGCTCTTGAAGGCATCGGTGACTGGACAATCCAGATCGTCAAGCGCTTCGACACTGCGGAAGGCTTCGAAGTCATTCCCAGAAGATGGGTCGTCGAGCGCACCTTCGCATGGCTCAACCGCTGCCGACGATTGGCCAAAGATTGGGAAAAATCCATCGCAAGTTCACAGGCATGGATACTCGTTGCACATATCAAAACCCTCACGCGTAAAATTGCAAGGCATTGTAATCATGCGTAGAGTTTTGAATCAGACACTTAGCTCGGACAGCTGATAGAACCTAAAATCGTTGAACATATGGGGCGCATCGCGCTGAGCTGCGAGAAAACCAAGCGCAGCTTCAGCTCCTTTGTCGCCCTCGTCGCAGCTTTCATATTGACCAGATACGTCCACACGACCTAGTCTTTGACCTGAGCTATGGAAGTTTCCGATTTATACGCTGATCCGAAGAACTGGCCCGTATTCTCGGCGGAGACCTTCCCGACCGAGAATTTCCGACTGATCGATCCCATCCTGATAACCGTCGAGAAACTCCTGGCCCACGACATTCGAGTCGTGACGACCACGTGGGGCGCGCTCGGCAGCCCACGCGGCGGGACGTCCTCAGTGTGCCGCATCATCCGCCAGCAGTTCGATGTCCCTACCGTGGTACACCTGCCCATCCAGGCCAAGAGCGTACGGGACATCGAGAATATCCTCCGCGGCTTGTACTTGGATGAACTGCACAACGTCCTTGCGTTGGGCGGCGATCCGCCCGCCGGGCAGGTCGACTACGTTCCTCGGGAGTTACGTCACGGCTACGCATCCGATCTCGTCGATCAAATCGCGCATCTGAATGAAGGCCTTTGGTTGGATTCAAATGGCGGATATTCAAAGGAAGGCGTGAAGACCGAATTTGGTATCGGCGTCGCCGGATTCCCCGAGATTCATCCCGACGACTACCGCTCCGAGGAAGACTTCGAGGTCAACATGGCGCGCAACATCCGGCACCTAGGTATGAAGAGGAATGCTGGCGCGCATTACGTGGTCGGGCAGATGATCTTTGATGCCGACCTACACTTCCGCTTTGCCAAGGCCGCCAAAAAAGCGGGTATCGAAGTTCCGATCATTCCTGGGATCCTCCCCTTCGAGCGATATGCGCAAATCTCTCGCTTCGTCGGGGAACAGTACCTCGTATCGATGCCGACGAAGCTCCAAATGGCGCTTGAAAATGCGTCGGAAGAAGACCAGAAGCAAATCGCCGAAGATCACATGGCGGACGTAGTTCAAAAACTCCTCGATGGCGGCGTGCCAGGGATTCACTTCTATTCTATGAACCGGTCGCAACCAACTATCCGCCTTTTAGAACGCGCGCAGCAATAACTCGCATCATACGCGTAGCATGGCGGTTAAATCTCGGCCGTAACCGGCGACAATCTGTACTGGTTTAGGCCCGATCCCCAGGGCGCGGCAGACCTGGAATACCAGTTCGGACTTGTTCAGGATGTAGAAATGCAGGTCGCTGACGCCGTCCGATAACAGTTCATCGCATTGCTCGGTGGCGATGGCGAGCGACAGTAGGTCGTGCAAGGCGTCGTGCTCGGCATTGCGATAAGCCTTGAACATCCACTTCGGCACAGTGACACCACAGCTCTCGACGAATCGAACGGTCTTGTCGAAATCCTCGACCGGCAGGATGCCCGGCACGATGCGCGCGGTGACTCCCGCTGTGGCACAGGCATCACGGAAGCGGTAGAACGCTTCGTTTTCGAAAAAGAACTGGGTGATCGCGCCGGTCGCCCCGGCGTCGAGCTTGCGCTTCAAGTGGTCGATGTCGGCCTGTGGGCTCGATGCCTCGGGGTGATGCTCCGGGTAGGCTGCGACCCAGATGTCGAACAGGCCGAGGCCGGACAGCGCCGCGACGAGTTCGACGGCCCCGGCGAAGCCATCGGGGTGCGGCTCGAACCGGGTCTGCCCGGCGGGGGGATCGCCGCGCAGCGCGACGATGCAGCGGCAGCCGAGCTTGGCATAGCTGCGCGCGACTTTCAGAACCTCGGCCTGGGTCTCGCCAACACAGGTCAGGTGGCCAGCCAAGTTCAGGCGGGTGCAATCGCGAATCGCCAAGATCGCCGCTATGGTGCGGTCGTGGTGGTGCCGTCGGCGCCATACGTGACCGAGACGAAATCGGGGGCGAGCAGCGCCAGCCGTTGCACCGATTTCCACAAAGCAATGCTGGCCCGCGGGGTCTTCGGCGGAAAGAGCTGGAAGCTGATCCGGGGATCGACCCGTGCTGCCAGCGATTCCGATGACGTCATTTCCTTCGTCTTCCGTTTTCAATGGGCTAGTGTAGGCTGCGGGCATTGTCGCACTGAAGCCATATCAGAGGCAACAAGGATGCGATCTGGCAGATCGGACACCGCCCGCCGAAGCTTGGCGTTCTCTTGCTCCAGCACCTTGAGACGCTGCAACTGATCGGTCCTCATGCCGCAGTACTCCCCGCGCCAGCGGTAGTACGTTACTTCCGTCACGCCGATCAGGCGGACTGCGTCCGCAATCACCATGCCCTGCGACTGCAGAACCTAAACCTGCCACAATTTCGCGACAATCTCCTCAGGCTTGAAACGAATCTGGATTGGGCTTGCGCGCGCACCGCAATCCCGCAATCCTGATCGCGGAGGGTCGGGGATGATCTCCGGTCCGGTTCCGGGAGGTCGAACACGGTATGTATCGGGCTCGTTTGTTCGCCGTGCGCCATGCACGGGCCTTCGAATGGATCTACCAGCGGTTTGAACGCATGATGATCGCGTTCGATCCCGTCTTCGCCCGAATCGGCTACGACCGGGTCGAGCGGCCGATCGCCCTGATCGAACGCGGGGCCAAGGGGCTGTTGTTCGACTGCAAAATGTGCGGGCAGTGCGTGCTGTCCTCCACCGGCATGTCCTGCCCGATGAACTGTCCAAAGCAGCTCCGCAACGGCCCCTGCGGCGGCATCCGCCCGGGCGGCTACTGCGAGGTCAAGCCGCAGATGAAATGCGTCTGGATCCTCGCTTGGGACGGCGCCGCCCGGATGAAGGGGAGTGACAAAATCCGCGAGGTGCTGCCGCCGGTCGACCACAGCCTGCAGGGCTCCTCGGCCTGGCTCAGGGTCAGCCGCGAGAAGGCGGCGAAGCTGCGCGAATCTCTCGATGCCGCCAAAACAACTGTGGCCATGGCCTTCCCGGCCGCGCGCAGGAACGAGCCGTCCTCCGCGCCGCTGGCGCCGGAACCGCCGCGCGCGGTCGATCAGGAAACCCGGCGATGACGCCAGCAGATAAGCATTTCCTTTATCCCTCCGTGCACCCCTACGAGAACCCGCCCCCGGGCCATGTCTCCGGCAGCCGGCTGGAGCGGGTGCTGCGCCAGGGCAAGTTCGCGGTCACCGCCGAGCTGAACCCGCCCGACAGCGCCGACCCGGAGGACGTGTTCGAGGCGGCGCGTCCATTGGCCGAGGTCGCGGACGCGATCAACGCCACCGACGCCTCGGGCGCCAACTGCCACATGTCGTCGATCGGCATCTGCGCGCTCTTGACCCGGGCGGGCTACGGCACAATCTACCAGATCTCCTGTCGCGACCGGAACCGCATCGCCATACAGGGCGACGTGCTGGGCGCGGCGGCGATGGGGGTGAGGAACGCGCTCTGCCTCACCGGCGATGGGGTCGGGGTCGGCGACCAGCCCGGCGCGCGCGCGGTGTTCGACTTCGACTCTCTGTCCCTGCTGAGCACCATCCGGACCATGCGCGACGAGGGCTTGTTCTTGTCAGGCCGCAAGATCACCCGGCCGCCGCATATGTTCCTTGGCGCCGCCGAGAACCCCTGCGTCGAGCCTTATGAATGGCGCCCGGACCGGCTGGCCAAGAAGATTAAGGCCGGGGCGGAGTTCATCCAGACCAACTACATCTACGACATGCCGCAGTTCGAGAAGTTCATGGCCCGGATCCGCGACATGGGGCTCGACCAGAAGGTCTTCATCCTTGCCGGCGTCGGCCCGCTAGCCTCGGCCAGAGCGGCGCGCTGGATGCGCTCCAACGTCCCGGGCATCCATATCCCCGACAGAGTCATTGAGCGCATGGACAAGGCCGAGAAGCCGGGCGCGGAAGGCAAGCGCATCTGCATTGAACTGATCCAGCAGATCCGCGAGATCAAGGGCGTCGCCGGGATCCACGTCATGGCCTACCGCCGCGAGCACCAGGTATCCGAAATCATACTGGAGTCTGGCGTCCTGAAGGACCGCGCAGCGGTTGGCGAGAGGAGGGGACGGAAGTCGGAAGGCTAGTAACCAGTAGGACGCCTCCGTGGGTCTCTCTCTTTGGCGGCAATCGCAGGCTGGGCTGGCGTTTCATCTCGAACTTTGTCAGCTCTTAGCACAGGTCGGCAAAGAGCGTCGCTTGCGCCCTTCTTGGTTTGATCAAACTCGCATCGCGGCATGATACCGCGCTCCGACTGCCTGCCTGTCCGCCGCAATCGAGTTCTGGCCTCGCTAAAGGCGTGGTGGAAGCCGAGGCATTGGAGAGGAAGGCCGTGGAGATGGCGCTGGAGGGCGACACGACGGCGCTGCGCATGTGCCTGGAGCGCATCCTGCTACCGACGAAGGAGCGGTCCATCGCCTTCGACCTCCCGGCACCGAATTGCTCGACCAGATTGACATGCGCTCGGTTTGCACGCCTTACCCAGGCCGGAAATGCCGATTGCTCGCGCAAATTCGTGTAGTCATCGGGGGTTGGCAATCCCGAAGTCATGACCTGGCCGACAATGTGGGGTATCCAAGCCAACGACAAAAGCAAAGCGCTCAGAAACAGGTATGCTAGCTCTGTAGTCATTTTCGCGTCTCCACAATGGTGCGGAATCAGAATGGTCGGTAGAGTTTGAATCCCAAAGCGAAATGGGCTGTGCCGAGGGAGTTAGTATGCTTGTGTTTTTAAGAAAAATAATCGCGAACAATGTTCCGCTTTGTCCGCAACTCAGTTGTTCGAATTTAACCAATGCCCAAGAAATCTGCCTGAAACGGTCGGATGACCGCTCTGAGCCTATTCTGTTGAAGAACTCCAAATCCGGGCCTGATCGACGATTTTTTTGCCATACAGGTCGATGAGTTTGTTTTTGCGAGGAGGTCGGCCAAATTCAATCTCTGGCGCTGTTGGGCAATCTCAGGACGCCTGGTCCGCAATCCTATTTGACTTTCGCAGATCGTTCGATTTGCCGGAATAACGCGATTTTCTGATTTCAAAGTTTTCAACAGAATAAGCCCTTTGTGATTGATTAACGAGCGGCAAGTTTGGCGCACCAGCGCCAAAAAAGCGTCTACTCATTTTGGGTCATTTGAATCAAATGAACCGAAAGCCCAAAATCAGATTTCCTGGCCCAGAATCTGGCGAATTGCCTCGGCATTGATGAGCGGCCCGACCATGTGCGGGTTGTCAATCCCGGAGTAAAAAGGGTCAATGTCCCGGTGCAAAACTGGACACCTGGTTTGATTTAGGTGCGCACCCTGGTGCGTGTGCTTTCCAAATAGCTGATGCGTGCCAGGGTGCGTTGGCCGCAGGCCAACCTTTTCGCAGTTTTGGTATTTTCAGGATTACGGTTTGGCGATTTTGCTCTGGCGCAACCGGTAGCTTTCGCCGTTCATCTCGAGGATATGGACGTGGTGGGTTAGGCGATCGAGAATGGCGCCTGTGAGGCGTTCTGCGCCGAAGACCTCGGTCCATTCATCGAACGGCAGGTTGGATGTGATGATGATGGAGCCACGTTCGTAGCGCTGCGAGATGATCTCGAAGAGAAGCTCGGCCCCGGTCTTGCTCAGTGGCACAAAACCCAGTTCATCAATGATCAGCAGGTCCTGGCTGACCAGTTGTTTCTGCAAGCGCTGCAGGCGGCGTTCGTCGACGGCCTCGATGAGTTCATGGACGAGAGCAGCGGCAGTGGTGAAGCGTACTTTCCTGCCCTTCTGGCAGGCCGCCAGACCCAATCCCAGGGCGATATGGGTTTTACCTGTGCCGCTTGGCCCCAATGCGATGATATTGGCGCGCCGGTCTATGAACTCACCGCGGGCCAGTTGCATGGTCAGGATCTTGTTCAGCGACGGGATGACCTTGAAGTTGAAGCTGTCCAGGCTTTTGGTCGCCGGGAACTTTGCGGCCTTGATCCTGCGCTCGATCATCCGGCGTTCGCGCTCGATCAGTTCCAACTCGCAAAGCCGCAGCAGGTAGTTGATGTGATCCTTGTTCTCCACTGCGCATTGCCGGGCCTGTTTGGCATATTCGCTGTGGAAGGTCGGCAGCCGGAGCTTCTTGAGGTGGTGCTGCAGCAGAACCTGCGGGGTGTCGGTCATGCCGGCGCCTGCGCCATCAGGCTCATGTAACTGGCAGGATCTGTGGTCTCGACCTGCGCCCTTGGAAGGTACGGGTAAATCTCCAGATCGAGCCGGGGTGGGCGTTTCTCGATCCGGCAGAGGACGAGATGCTTCACTGCATCGTAGCCGATGGCCCCGAGTTCCAGTGACTACCTGATGGCGCCGTGAACATGGCCCATCTCGAAAGTCTCCAGCAGCCGCAGAACCTGGACGTATTCGCGCTTGCCCTTCTTTCCCATGCGCGCTTCCAGCAGCGGTGCAGGGTGGCGAACTCCCCGGGCAGGTCCCAGCCCTGCAACGGAGCCGCCTGATCAAGCGCGCCGACCTTCTGTTCCAGCAGAGGCAGGAAGTGCATCGGATCGAAGACCATGTCCGCTTTTTCGTAGGACCGCTTGTGGCAGGCGATGATTTCCGTGCCGCAGCCGATGATGACCTCGTGGACATAGCCGCGAACCTGGACCTCGTGATGGGCGTATGCGACCGGCACGGAATAGTCGTTGTTGCGATAGCGGACCATCGAGATCGACGTCGCCCGGGTGCTGACCTTCTCGCAGGCGTCATAGGGCGTCAGGGGTAGTGTCATCAGCGCATCAAGATCACGCATCAGCCGCTCGCCGATAGTCTCGGAATGACCTCGCAATACTTCGTCCTGCCGTTTGAGGCATTGCTCCTCCAGCCGGGCGTTCAGATCATCGAAACTGTCGAAGCGCGGCATCGGCACCAGGAAGTTCCGCCGACCATAACCGATTGTGCCTTCGACACTACCCTTGTCATTGCCCTTGCCAGGACGGCCGAACCGGTCCTCAAAGAGATAGTGCGACTGCAACTCCGAGAAAGTTCTGGTGCGTTGCCGGGTTCCGTCCCCGAGGATCCGCGCCACCGCGATCGTGGTGTTGTCGTAGAGCCCTGACAGCGGCGCGCCTCCGAAGAAGGCAAAGGCGGAGACATGGCCATCACAAAAGGCCTCGGTTGTCTCCGCCGGATAGGCCTTGATGAAGAACGCGTCCGAGTGCGGCAGAGACATTGCAAAGTAGTGCAGCTTGCGCACGACCCCGCCAATCTGCCAAGCGCCTCACCAAAATCAACCTGGGCGTGGCCCGGCGCGTGGCTCAGCGGCACGAACACCTCCCGCGTCCGCCGCTTCCGCTCACGCACATAGTCCGTGACGATGGTGATGCCGCCGACGAAGCCATGTTCATCACGCAGACGCTCATATATCCGCTTCGACGTATGCCGCTGCTTCTTGAGCCTCGACTTATCCTCTTCCAATATCTGGTTGATGAGCGGAATGAACGGGTCAAGCTTTGGACGGGCTGGTGGCCCATTCCTGCGATACCCCGGTGGCACCGCATGCTTCAGAATTTTTGACACAGTCTTGCGATCAATCCCAAAATGTCGGGCCGCCGCACTCTTGCTCATCCCATCCACATGGCACGCACGGCGTACCCGACTATACAGTTCCACAGAATACATCTCCCCGCCCTCAGCTCGTTTGGTTCAGGCTTCAAGGTGCGGAATTTTGCTCCGCGACGGTCAGATCATCCGACCGATTCCGTGGGTATTTTGTCTCCGGGATTCACAGCTCAGCCGGGCGTTCTCTATATCAGCGGACTTCCCGTCGAGAAGAACCTGTTCGCCGGTCTGCAACGTAAGCTCAAGACAATCGTGGAGGCATTCTCAGTCATTCATGGTCGCGCCGGCAAGGTCGAAGTCTGTCAGTCTTCGAGCTGCAGAGTCGATCTGCCAGATGGCTGTATTGACTATGTCTTCACCGACCCACCCTTTGGCGGCAACATTCCCTACGCTGAAATCAACTTCATCAATGAAGCATGGCTGGGAGATTATACCGACCGCTCGGATGAGATCATCGTACGCAATAGCCAGAAGAAGACGATTGCACAGTATCAGAACCTGCTGACTACGGCCCTTTCAGAGGTACGGCGCATCCTCAGCTGGAAGGGCAGGCGACGCTTGTATTTCACTCCGCATCGGCAGATGTCTGGAACGCGCTACAGACCGCCTATACAGATGCCGGGCTGAAGGTGGAATGCGCTGGCGTGCTCGACAAGACGCAAGGCAGTTTCAAGCAGGTCACCACATCGGGCGCCGTGCGCGGCGATCCTGTTCTACTGCTGGGCAAAGCCCTGCGGTAGAGAAAGCGGAAACGGACTGCGTCTGGACGATTGCCGAACAACTCAGCAAAGCTGCGCTATCGCTCGATCCGTCAGAACAGACCCCACAGCGCCTATATTCCAGGCTCGTGAGTCATTTTCTGAAGAGTCACCAGAAGGTGCCGCTCGACGCGGACGACTTCTACCGGTGGCATGATGCAAATCGCGCGGCGAAGGTAGCCGACTATGCGGGGGCGTGAATCACACACAACAATCCGACACGAGGCAGCGCATTCGAAGAGGCGCTGCCTCCCTCGCAGCGCAAGGAGCTTGGCCAGTTCTTTACCGGCATGCCGCTCGGGCGTGTTCTTGCGAATCTCGCCGTTGACAGTGAAACCAAGCACGTCCTTGACCCTATGGCCGGGAGTGGCGATCTGCTCGATGCGGTGAGCGAAGCGGCTTCAGCATGCGGAGCACAGCTGCAGCGTCTCGATGCGATCGAGGTCAACAAGACGACGGCCGCGGTGTGCGAAAGACGCCTGCAGCGCGTTTGTGGCCCGCAAAACGTCGCACCACAGGCTCTCTGGGGCGATGCCTTCAACCCCGCTACCTACGATGCAATCCTGAAAACTGGCTATGACCTTGTCATAACCAACCCGCCCTACGTGCGCTATCAGTCGTTGAACGGGCACGGCACACAGGTCCGTTGCGGATTGATGGATATTGTGAACCAGCATCTTTTCGGTTCCACGCAGGAGGTCTGGAGAGCACTTGCAGATGGATATTCGGGGCTTGCTGATCTGTCTGTTCCTTCCTGGTTGTTAAGCGCGCTCCTCGTCAGGCCGGATGGGCGTCTTGCGCTTGTCGTGCCGGCGACGTGGCGTTCTCGCGCCTATGCCGATGCTATCCGCTACCTGCAGCTGCGCTGTTTTCAACTGGAGTTGATCGTCGAGGACACACAGCCGGGCTGGTTTTCGGATGCGCTAGTGCGCACCCATCTCATAGTTGCGCGGCGGCTGCCAGAAGATCAGGTAGCCGAACCACTGAGTGCGCGTTCAAATTGGCCGGCAGCGCTATGGGCGAAGATCGCGCCAGAGGCCGCGTCTTCCAAATCTCTGATAGGTAATGCCTTTCAACATGACAGGGCCGAGGCGGATTTCGCGACATGGTGCCGCGCCGCCGCGCGGCCGGAAGTTCCCGGCATCAGCGTCCGTACATTCTCGCTCGAAGAGGAATGGCGCGCGCTGCGGGCGCAGGCTGCCGGGCGTACGTGGATGAAGGCGCTTGAAATATCTGCGCCGGACCAGCCCCTGTTCTCGCGAACGGAATCTGCTGCAGCTTCTGTGCCCGAAGCGCTGCGGGACCTTTTGCCGGCATCGTTTGACAGGCAGGCGCTGCGCACGCTGGATGACACAGGCATTCGCGCCGGCCAAGGTCTGCGAACAGGATGCAACCGGTTCTTCTATGTACGGCTCATCCAAGAGGATGCCGAAGCGGTTGTGCGCGTTGAGACCGATCTGGCGCTTGGCGGACGCACCTTGCTGGTGTCGGCAACCGCACTTCAGTCGGTGCTGCACCGTCAGGCTGATCTTGAAGCGTGGCGTAACGGCTTGCTTCCTGCTACCCGAGTTCTCGACCTGCGCCGCATGGTCCTGCCGGAAGACATGGACCAGGTGCGCACCGCAGCCAAGCTTGAGCTCATGCCCACGGAAGAGCTGCCGACGGTCATGCCGGAAAAGTTGGCCGCGCACGTGCGCGCAGCCGCCGAGACAACATTCAGAAATGGCGCGAATGCATTGCCGGTCTCCGCTTTGTCGGCGGTGAGAACGAACGTCCGGCCCGCGCGCGGCGGCTCACTGCCGCGCTACTGGTACATGCTTCCCGACTTTAAGCCGCGCCACCTGCCCCAGGCATTCGTGCCGCGGATTATTCATGATGCGCCGCGGGTCTATGCCAATACCGAGCCGACCGTTCTGATCGATGCCAATTTTTCAACGTTCTGGACAGACCGGGAGAGCTGGACTGCCCACGGCCTGGCAGCTTTCTTGAACTGCTCATGGTGCCGCACCGTCATGGAAGCGGCGGGAACGCCTCTCGGCGGTGGCGCGCTCAAGCTTGAAGCTGTCCACCTTCGTAAGATGCCTGTGCCACATCTTGCGGCGGAAGCAGTTCAGGTCTTAAACGATGTCGGACGACGTGCACAGGGCCGCCAAGACCAACAAAAAAACGACCGGATCGTTCTTCGCGCCGTTCTGAACGGCAATCCTTCCGAAACTGAAATTGACACCTTCGCAGCGCTGCTGAGCGAGCGCCGCGCTGCACTTGGCGCAGCCCGTCAAAGAGGTTCAGCATGAGTGCCGACCTGGATCAGGCCCATGAAGCGATGGCACGCTGTCGCGGGCTTCGGCATAACGGGGTTGTGGAAGCTGTATTGCGCGGTGAATTCCAGTCCCGGCTGCGCCGCATCTTCCCTCACACGGATGATGAACGCTGGATCAATCACTACGGCGAAGGCGCTGAGGCACACACAAGGGTTGGTGTCGCTGGTGGTGTGGCGACCAACCGGTTCATCGACAATCTGATCGGTTCCACAACGATCGAGTACGAGGCCGATCTGCGGATAGCGGCGAAGCGCACTGAGGGGTTTGGGCAGGTCAAAGAACATGCGGCAGGTCTGATCCGCGGCGGCGTTCCCGTGTCGCAGGTGCGCGGCATTCTTTCCGATACCGTTGACTGGTACGCCTATGATGTTGTGCTCAATGTAAGTACTGAGCCCGGCGCATGCACGGTGGACGACGTCGAGCTCGTCGAGGTTGAGACGTTTGAGCCTGCGGCGGACGACGTGCCAACGGCCGAGCGACTCACACTTTTTCTGCGTAGGCATCTCGCCCGTGAACAGTCCCGGCCGTTGATCGCCGACAATCTGGCCTTCGATCTTGGACTCGAGAGCTCTGCCTATAGGCGCAATGTTGATACGCTTACCGGACTGGTAGAAGCCGACCGTGACGCGGATCCGTCAATCGCGCTGGCGACCGATCTTTGGTCGCATTTTGTTGACCATCTAGAAGGCGAAGGCGGGGCGTTCCGTACCGGGCCTTATGTCGACGAAGTTTATCTGAACATTCTAGCACGTCTTCTGAGCGCAAACGCCCTCGCCGGGGCGGCGATCATTAGCAGCGACGATGAACTCCGGGCGATACTGAGCGGCACATTCTTTCGGGACGCTTATCAACTGGATAACCTTGTCGAGAAAGACTATTTCGGTTGGATTGCGGTACCTACCCATATTGATGAGTTCCTCACGGTTGCCCGCGAAATCCAGCGCGACCTTTACGCCTATGATTTCAGCTGGCGGGCGGAAGAAGACCTGTTCGGTCGTCTTATGGCGCAGCTCGCCCGGCGAAGCCAACGCAAGCTTCTTGGGCAAGAATGGACGCCTTCGTGGCTCGCCCGCCATCTCGCAGAGCGCTGCCTCGATGACTTGCCGGATGGGGAAGCACCAGAGATCATCGATATGTGCTGCGGTTCCGGGGCGATGCTTGCCGAGGTGATCAAAGCCGTGAAAGAGCGCTACGACTATGATGACATCGTCCATCTTGGCAATGTCGCGACGGGATTCGACATTGATCCGCTGGCTGTTGCGTTCGCAAAGACGACCTGGGTTATCACGCTTGCAAACGAAATCAATGCGGCGGCCGGGACGGTCACGATCCCGGTCTATCACGCGGACTCCCTGTTCGCGGTCACGCCGGTTTCGTCTACGTTGCCGATGCTCGGTGAAAGCGACACGATCGACATCACACTCGATGGCGAGACTATTCAGTTACCTGCCGGGCTGTTGCAGCCGGAACATCGTGAGCTGTTCGACAGGCTCATCGACTGGGCCTACGATGAAGCGCAGCAGAGCGGCGGCGCACCGCCGACGGCAGATGATGCGCGGGCCATGCTCGACATTGCAGCTGCAGCGTCTCATGTGACGCTCTCCGCGGAATTGAGGGACGCCTCGGCCGAAGCGTTACTGGCGCTTGCCCGGCGGATGAAAGAGCTTGCTGATGCAGGGCGCAACGGCATCTTGGCCTTCATCCTCCGCAATACATACAGGCCCGGCCTGCTCGCCGGACAATTCAACGGGCTGGTTTCGAATCCGCCGTGGCTTGCGATGAGCGCGCTTGCCGACAACCCCTACTGTAGCGCACCCGGTTCCTTGGACACAAGTTTGTCTCACGCGGCGGGCCTGATTGAGATCGCGGCGTGCCACGCCTGACGAGCTTGAGCGGGGCTCAGGTAGCCGTTCTTTTCGACGATCCACTGGGCATTGTAGAGTTCGACGAAGTCGCGGACGGCGTCCCGAAGCTCCGCGATGTTGCGGTAGATGCGACCATGGATGATCTGTTCCTTCAGCGTGCGATTGAACCGCTCGGCGACGCCGTTGGTCTGGGGCTCGGCGACGAAGGCGTAGGACGGCTGGATGCCCCAGAACTTGATCTGGTTGGTGAAGTGGTCCGACAGATACTGGGAGCCGTGATCCATCCGCAAGGCCAGCCCCCGAGCCGCGCCGGCCGCGGTCGAGCCATACAGCCCGGCAAGCCCCATGGAGATCGGCTGCAGGGCGGCGAAGCGGTCGCCGCGCTTGCAGACATGCCAGCCGACACACTCGGCGTTCCAATGCTCGACGGCGGTGAAGATCCAGCCCCAGCCGTCGTCCACCGTGAACACCCGAACGCCATCGGTGCCCCACATGAGGTTCGTGGCATGAGTGATGATCTCACCGTCATGGGGATTGCCGCCACGGCGGCGGCAGCGATGGGGCGAGAGCAGATTGTTCTCGCGCATCAGGCGGAGCACCCGCTTGCGGGCAACCCGGATGTCGCGACAGACCCGAAGCCGAGCCCAGACCTTGCGGTAGCCCTCGCCCTCCCAGGGCGATGCCTCCAGGTCGGCTTCGATCGCCACCAGCAGCGCCTGGTCCGAGATCGCGGGCTTCGGTCCCCGACGCTTTGCCGGCGGCTGCTCGGCGTGCTGGCCGGAGGTCATGGCGTAGAACGAGGAGCGGGCCATGCCCCAGGCGGCGCAGACCCGCCGCAGGCCGTAGGCCAGACCCGTGCCGGGCGAGGTGGCGGCACTCATCGCCGCGACCTCCGCCGCCCCAAAGGGCCGAAGGTCTCCGTCTTGGCCTCCAGCAGTTCCACCTGCATGGTCAACTCTCCGATCCGCTTCATGGCGCTATCCAGTTCCGCCTGCACCGGATCGCCCTTGCGTTGCTTGAGCGAGGCGTCGATCCCGCCGATCGCTTTCTCACGCCACTGCTCGAGCCGGAAGATCTCTACGCCGAACTGGCGCGACAGAAGTTGCACCGGCTCGTCACGCAAAAGCCGCAGAACGACCTCACGCTTGCGCGCCACCGTCCATCGCTGGCCAAGTCCCAGCGGGCCTGCCGGCAAAGCATGGCCTGGGGAAAACGTGGACGAGCCAAGCTCGCCCGCATTTACCACAGGCCCATCAACAGCAACTTTCTTCTCAAAATTATCAGTCATGTTCCGGTCCTCCTTGGACACTTCGATTAAGCCAATTCTGTGTCCAAGGAAATCGGGTCCGACTCACCGACAACCCCTACCGCGAAATACTTTCACGTCGGGCAGCTCTCTACGGGGTGCGACCGGCCGGGCAGTCCTTCCTACATCTCGAACTCGGCACGACGCACCTCCTTCACGCGGTGGACCGGTATCTCAAGCCGGGCGCTGCCGTTGCGTGCCTTGTGCCCGGTACCATCCTGAACGGTAATCACCACGAGCGTTTTCGTCAGCGCGGCTATGTCGCCAGCGACCGGTCGGTTGCATTTTCCGTCTCCGAAATCTGGCAGATCGCGCCGGGCACGTTCAAATATCCCGGGGCAGCACTGATCGGGAAAAAGGAAGGCAATGTTGCCGCCGCAGACAATCCCGTTGCAGCGGAGGCGCTCGCCCGCGAGGACGAAGTTGGACCTGTTGATCTTACCATCCGCCAGATCGGCGAAGCCCGTACGGCCTGGGTCCTGGAAAGTGGCGGCTTACCTGCAGCGTCGACCGGTGGCAAAGAAGTGTCCCGACAGGGCGGGGACATCATGCCTCGCTGTGCCGTTTGTATCGAAATCCTGAATGATACCGGCCAAGAGTATCATGTAGACACACCGCGGCCCGGCTCGGATTGGGGCTTTACGGTCAAGCAGGCGAAGGGACTCAAGGGTGAGCGTTTTCCGGGCTACGTTGCGCCGCAATTCATCCACAGCATCGCGCAGTCGGAAAACCTGTTGTCATTCGTTTTCGGTCCCTACCGCGCGCCGGTGGCAATCCCCGCCTGCCGGGATGCGCAGGGTGCATGGCAGATTTACGAACCTGCTGAAATTCGCCGTATGGCTTTACGCGCACTGCCCGCCGCTTCACGGAAATTGACAAGAAGCTCGCGACGATCGGCGACAGTACGCTCGCATATCGCATCGATTTCCGGCGCAAGCTGTCCATTCAGAACTTTGGCGACGAAGGCTTTGTTCTGTTGTCGGGCGCGGGCGGCAAACATATCTGCGCAGCCTGTCTGCCAATCAATGAAGCGGTCGACCTCGTCATCGACCAAACGCTCTATTGGCAGGTTGTCGCTGGCGAAGAGGATGCATGGTTCAGGACCGGCATTCTCAACAGCGCTGCGCTCACAGAAGCTATCCTGCCGTTCAATCCTGAAGGCGATTTCGGGCCGCGCCATATCCATACACTACCTTACCGTCTGATGCCGCCATACGATCCGGCGAACGGCGACCACCGGGCCGTAGCCGTAGCGGCGCGGTCGGTTGCTGCCGAGGCCGCGGTGATAGTGGCTGCGGACATCTACATTAACGATCCAAACCGATCGCTATCGGTCCGGCGCAGGAAGCTGCGCGAGCATCTTGCTGAGAATGAGAACTTTCAGGAGCTCGACCGGCTCTGCGGCACAATACTCGGGGTCAATGCAGGGACGGGGGAGTGATACATGCCGATCAAGAAGTTTCTCAGCGTCAAGAATGTCGGCCGGCTCGTCAATTGCACTCAGAAAGGCCCTGAGCTCAGCCGGTACAATCTTTTCTTCGCTGAGAATGGCCGCGGTAAGACGACGCTCTGTGCTGTACTACGCTCGTTGCAAACGGGTGAGTACGAGCACATTAGCGAACGGACCACGATTGCGCCGGTCACGAACGATCCCGAAGCAATGCTTCGCCTCGATGCCGGAAACACGACATACAAGGCGCAGACTTGGTCCACGACAGTTCCCGAAATCGCAATATTCGATGCGACATTTGTGGCGCAAAACGTCCATGCCGGGGAGTATGTAAGCCGCGATCATCGCACGAATCTGCTGCAAGTTATTATCGGGGATACCGGCGTCCAACTTGCCGGTGCCGTCAACAAGCTCGACGAGTCCATTCGCGAGAAGAATTCAGAGATCGGGCGGGCCAAGAAGGCGATACAGCCGCATCTGCCGAACGGTGTAAAACTTGAGCAATTTCTCGATCTCGACGAAGATCCCAACATCGACAACAAGATCGCCACAAAGACAGCAGAGCTTGGCGCCGCAAAACAGGCAACGCGGATCGAGACGCGTCCTGCGCTCGTACAACCGACAGTGCCGACGCTTCCAGCGGATTTCGAGGCGGTGCTCTCCAAAACGCTTGCCAATGTTTCGGCGGACGCGGAAACCCGGCTTAAGGAGCAGATTGACCGCCATGAGATGCATGATCGCGGCCAGGCTTGGATATCCGAAGGGCTCGGCTATGTCCGCGACGACGCCTGCCCGTTCTGCGGACAAAACACAAAGGGGCTATCCCTCGTTGAGGCTTACAAGCAGTTCTTCTCTGATTCCTACGCTGCACTGATCGATGAAATAGACCAGCTTCAGAAATCAGTTGAAACGGCGCTCGGCGACACGGCGTTAGCAACGCTCGGCACCACATTTGCCAACAATGAAAGCGGCCTTCAATTCTGGAAGCAGTTTCCCGCGCTCGAAGTGAATGATGTCGACCATGAGGACGCCGTTGCTGCACCTGTGAGCGGGCTGCGGAAGGATGCGCTGGCCCTGATTGAAAGCAAGCGCAAAAGCCCTTTGACCGCCATCTCAACCGATGACAGCTTTCAGGCCGCGAAGGCGGAGTACGATAAGGCCGCCGGACTTCTTCAGGCCTACAACAATGAGATCGTCACGGCAAATGCCGTGATCGCCGAGAAGAAGGAGAAGGCGAAATCAGCGAGCGCCGGGGCCGTTGAAAAGGAGATCGCCGGTCTCAAGCTCATCAATCTCCGGCATGATCCCAAGGTCAAA
Source organism: Paracoccaceae bacterium (assembly GCA_965237505.1). Taxonomy (GTDB): domain Bacteria; phylum Pseudomonadota; class Alphaproteobacteria; order Rhodobacterales; family Rhodobacteraceae; genus NVTR01. The sequence continues at coordinate 1,417,624 of CBDEFR010000009.1, forward strand.
CCGCTTTGCACTGAGTATGAGGCGCTGAACGCGGATAAGAAGAAGCTCGATGACGACAAGGCCGCTGCGAAGGACAAGCTAGATGATCACGCCGACAAGACAATCACCGCCTACGAGAAAACCATCAACAAACATCTCGACGGGTTTGGTGCGGGCTTTTCGATCACGAACAGTAAGAAAACCTATGTCGGCGGTACACCGTCGTCCATTTACCAGATTCTCATAAACAAGCATGCCATCGATCTTGGCGACGGCAGTACGCCCTCAGGCCAGCCCTGTTTTCGGACGACTCTCAGCGCCGGAGACAAGAGCACGCTTGCACTTGCATTCTTTATTGCCCAACTCGATCACGATCCTAAGTGTCCGTCCGGGGACTTTATGAGTCGGATGAATCGGTTATCCGGCGCACCCTCTTGAAGAGCTGAATCAGCTGTGATTCTCTGGGGTGGTGAATTTGCTCTTGAGGTGCCCCATGTGGACTGCCGACAACCGCCCGCGCTACAACCGCGACAAACTGCGTTATCCGAGCGACCTGACCGATGCGGAATGGGCGCATATCGAGCCGCTGATCCCGCCGGGCAAGCCCGGCGGCGGCAAACGGCGCGTCGCTATCCGCGAGGTGATCAACGGCGTGATGTACATTCTGAGCACCGGCTGCCAGTGGCGCGCGCTGCCCAAGGATTTGCCGCCCAGAAGCACCGTGCATGATTACCTCGGCCTGTGGAACTGGGACGGCACGCTGGATCGCATCCATCATGCGCTCTACCTCAAGTGCCGCGAGAAAGCCGCGCGCGAAGCCAGCCCCACGGCCTGCATCATCGACAGTCAGATTCTCATAAACAAGCATGCCATCGATCTTGGCGACGGCAGTACGCCCTCAGGCCAGCCCTGTTTTCGGACGACTCTCAGCGCCGGAGACAAGAGCACGCTTGCACTTGCATTCTTTATTGCCCAACTCGATCACGATCCTAAGAAAGCAGATCGTGTCGTGGTCTTCGACGATCCATTCAACAGTCAGGATCGCTCGCGCCGCGAGCGCACGGCCGAGCTTCTGAAAAAGTACGGCAGGGAATGCGCGCAGCTTCTACTGTTTTCGCACGATCCCCATTTCCTCAATCTCGTTCATTCCAAGCTGCCCAAGGCAGAGCGGCATTCTCTGCAACTGTCGCGCGCGCCGGATAACGCGACGACGATCCAAGAATGGGAGGTGGAGAAGGAGACGCAGGACGGCTACTTCAAGGTAAGCGTCCGGCCTGACCGCTCTGCCGCGCATAGAGAGAGTGCGATAGTGTCCGCTAATGATAGTGGACACTACGGGTTTTTAGATGGCGCGTCGTACAAAGCGGCTTTGGACAGACGACGAGAAGCGGTTGATCTGTTTTCAGACGACGGCATCGGACATATCGGTTGCCCAGGTGGCGCGTCGATATGCGATGAATGCGACCCTGATTTTCAAATGGCTGCGTGATCCACGGTTTGCGCCGGAGCCGGAGGTGGCAACGGAAGGGATGGACGCACCCTGTTTCCTGCCAGTCGAGATTGTCGGCCAAGCCCATGACGAAGGCGCACCTCTGGCGGGTGATGCAGATTCAATCTCTGGCATGATCGAGATTGACATTGCGGGCGGGCACCGGCTCCGGGTCAACGGTGCCTACGATCCCGAGGCGCTCGCCCTTTTGATCCGTGGTCTGTCGGCGTGATCCCGGTGCCTGTGAACACAAAGGTATGGCTGGCCTCAGGGGTCACAGACATGCGGAGGGGGTTTGCGACGCTGGCAGCCCAGGCAGAGCAGACATTGCAGCAAGACCCGTTCAATGGCCACTTGTTCGTGTTCCGGGGACGGCGTGGTGATTTGATCAAGATCATCTGGTGGGACGGTCAGGGAGCGTGCCTGTTTTCCAAACGTCTTGAGAAGGGCCGGTTTGTCTGGCCATCGGCCAAAGACGGCAAGGTGGCGCTGACACCGGCACAACTGGCGATGCTTCTTGAGGGTATCGACTGGCGCATTCCGCAGCGAACCTGGCGGCCCCTGAAGGCGGGATAATCTGGCCGGATCAGTGCTTTGGGGATACCCTCAAGCTCCTTAATTTGCTAACTATCAACCATGATTGATGTGGCTAGAGCCTTACCGGAATACCCTGAGGAGTTGCGCAAGTTCACGCGGCTTTTACTGGCGGAGGTCAAGTCGCAGGCTTTGCTGATTACCAAGCTCAAACATCAACTGGCCGGGCACAATCATCACCGTTACGGCAGCCGGTCTGATACCAACGGCCCCCAGATTTGACTCAAGGGGATTCCCACGAGCGGCGTGATCTGATTCAGTGGCATCAAGGCAAGGGAGGCTTTGATGGCAGTAAAGATTACGCGAAAAGACAAGTCCGCAGGCGAGCTTCGCCAGGAAGCGGCGCGGTGCCGGGATGGGAAAGCGGCGCGACGGATGTTGGCGATTGCCCTGGTTCTGGATGGGGTTGACCGCAAGACGGCGGCAGAAAACTGCGGCATGGATCGGCAGACGTTGCGGGATTGGGCCCACCGTTACAATGCGGAGGGCGTGTCGGGCCTGTTCAACCGTCGCCCGCCGGATCCACCCTGTCTGCTGAGCGCGGCACAGAAGGAGGAGTTGGCGGAAATGGTTCGGGCGGGTCCCGACCCCGAAACCGATGGGGTTGTGCGCTGGCGGCGCATTGATCTGAAACGCAAGATCGAAGAGCGCTTCGGCGTCACCATGCATGAGCGAACTGTTGGCAAACAATTGGCAAGCCTGGGCTTTCGGCGTCTGTCGGTGCGCCCGCAGCATCCGAAATCCGACCCGGATGCACAGGAGGCTTTTAAAAAAACTTCGCCGCAGAGGTAGAAGCAGCCTTGCCGGAAACAGCCCGCAGCAAGCCCCTGGAGATATGGTTTCAGGATGAAGCGCGGGTTGGCCAGCAGGGCACGCTCACCCGTATCTGGGCCGAGCGTGGAACACGCCCCCGTGCCCCGCGCGACACCCGCTATATCTGGAGCTACATTTTCGGCGCCGTCTGCCCGGAACGGGCTGAAGCGGCCGCTCTGATCATGCCACATGCCGACACACAGGCCATGAGCGCGCATCTCGCCGAGATCGCTAAAACCGTCGCATCGGGCGCACATGCCCTTCTCATTCTGGATGGCGCTGGCTGGCACGGTTCGGCAGAGCTGGAGGTACCCGACAACATCACCCTGCTCAAACTCCCGCCCTATTCCCCTGAACTCAACCCGATGGAAAATGTGTGGGCTTATCTGCGTGCCAACAAGCTCGCCATATCCGTCTTCGACAATTATGAGCAGATCGTCGACAGGTGTTGCGAAGCATGGAACTTCTTTGCAAACGACAAAACCGCAATCACGTCAATCACTACCAGACAATGGGCCAAAACGGTCAACGACTAGGGCCGTTGGTATGAGATGATTGAGCAGCTGCAACTGGCCCTGGAAACGAGCGAGATTGCGACAGCGGCGATGACGGCCAGGCTGCGGCTACCGAATGATGCTCCCAAAGATAAACCGAAGCGCAAACCGATCCCGGATCATATTCCGCGCATGGAAGTGGAACTGACTACCGGTGATGATGCCTGTGCCGAATGCGGCGGCAAGTTGCGCCGCCTGGGCGAGGACGTGACCGAGGAACTGGAATATGTTCCGGGGCGCTTCATCGTGAATCGGATCACCCGGCCCCGTTTTGCCTGTTCTTGCTGTGATCACTTCACCCAGGCGCAATTGCCCTCGCGCCCGATTGAGCGCGGGCGTCCTGTACCAGGACTGTTGGCCCATGTGCTGGTCAGCAAATACGCCGACCATCTGCCGCTCTATCGGCAAAGCCAGATCTATGAGCGCAACGGGCTTGAGCTAGACCGCTCTACTCTGGCGGATTGGGTGGGTAAATCCACCGCTCTTTTGGAACCGCTGGCAAACGCCATCGGGCGACACGTGCAAGCAGGCCAGGCATTGTTTGCCGATGATACGCCGGTGAAGATGTTAACCTCCGGTGCACCCCCGGGGCAGGCAAAACCCAGACCGCCCGTTTGTGGACTTGCGTACGCGATGAACGCCCCTGGGACAGCGGCGCACCACCAGCGGCATGGTATCAGTTCTCGCCGGACCGCAAGGGTCAGCATCCCAAGGATCATTTGAAGTCCTATCGGGGCTGGATGCACGCCGACGGCTATGCCGGTTTTGAACACATCTACCACGCCGGTGACATCAATGAAGTTGCCTGCATGGCCCACATTCGCCGCAAGTTTGTCGATATACATAAAGCCCAAGGGTCAGCCATCGCCGAGGAGGCCATAAGGCGGATTGCCGGTCTCTATGCCATTGAGAAAGAAGCTCGGGGATCGCCACCGGACCGGCGCAAGGCCATCCGGCGAGCCAAGGCCAGACCCATCTTCGATGATCTGACCAATTGGCTGGGTGCCCAACTGCCCGCTATCTCTGGCAAATCGCCACTTGCAGGGGCCATTCGCTATGCGCTGACCCGGTTGCCACGCCTGCAGCCATACCTCAATCACGGACATCTGGAAATTGATACGGATGTTGTTGAACAGCCCCTTTCTCAGATTTTTTGGGTCTTTGGTGGCTTTTCTCGCCACGCCTCGACCATCTTTGCATAGGAAGCCTCGGCATTGGCAACCAGTTCCATTTCTCGATGTCGAAGTTCCTTGATCCAGTAATCACGCCCAGGACCGGCTTTCCCGTAGGCTTTAGGGGCTCCGGCGCGTAATTCTAATTTGCGCATCTTCATTGCGACAAATGCCGGACGTGCCCACTGGTAAGGGGCGTCCTTGGTGAGGAGATGCCAGATCAGGGTTGCAATTTTGCGCGCAGTGGCAACCGCCGCAACATTGGCGCCCTTTCGATCTTTGATACGCAAAAAGAACGCACGCAAAGGACCGGGGACTGAAGCGGCACCCCATGCGGCCTCAACCAGCATCGTTCGAGCGGTTGCATTTCCCTGTTTGGTGATCCTACCGTGGATGGCCTCGCGGGCGCCGGATTGGCGTACCCTCGGCGTTAAACCAAAGTAACTGGCAAGCTTCCCAGGGGTGGCGAACCGGCTGATATCTCCGATCGATGCTATCACGGCGGCAGCAATTACGGAGCTAATGCCAGCCACGGCCATCAGTTTACGCATCTGCGGATCGTCAAGAGAGATGTGGATCAGATCGCGCTCAAGCGTCTCCAACCGCCCAGCCAACCAATCCAACTCATCGAGATGCCGCTCAAGAAGATCGCGTTCGGTTTTTGGCAGAGGGGCCTTGGCCAACCAACGTCGCCCACCTTTCCCGAACAGATGGCCTGCGTATTTTGGGATTAGGTTGGCGTGCAGGACTGCCTGAACGCGACTTTTGGATCGTCGGATAGAGCGCACCACCGCTGCGCGCTCTGAAACAAGTCGCCTTAGTGCAAGCGTCTCGTCATCCGCCGCCCACACCTCAGGCAGGAACCCTGCTGCGTGAAGTTGGGCTAGGATTTTTGCGTCTACCTTGTCGGTCTTCGCCCGGGCATGAGCGATTGCCTTCACCTGTAGTGGATTGGCGATCACCACCCGCGCCACGAACGGCGTCAGAAGCCGGACGATCGTTGCGGTGTTTCCCGTGGCCTCCAGAACCACCTCGTCATCTGCTCGCAGACTGCGCCCGAATTCCACGACCGCATCATGCTCCATATCGACCTTGAAACTGTCTGTTATTTGGCCATCATCACAGATCGCGACTTGCGCGAAACTTCGATGGACGTCCATTCCTATTGATCAGATCATATGTACTCCTTCTCGTTGTTAAAGGAGTGCACGGGCTCGTAAGACAATTACGGATACGCGCTCGCGGCGCACACGGGCTGGTCGTAGGGGCGGCCAGATAACAACACGAGCTCGCAGCTCATTGTCTAGTCGGCCTGCCCGCTTCTTCGCACTCCGACGCCCCGATTCCGCGAAACCTGTCTAATACCAAGGGCCATTATGCGTGACTCTTTTGGGATTCCCTTTTCGTCTCGGTTGTGATTCGCTTCTGCTACAAGCAGGAGAGACCCATGACAGTTGCGGTTACACGGTTGGATTTATCGGCGAGGGACCTTCGCGCGTCGGCGGCGAGGTCAACGGATGCGAAGGCAGCGCGGAGGATGTTGGCGATTGCGTTGGTTATGGAAGGGTCGGACCGCGCGTCGGCGGCGCGGAGCTGCGGGATGGACCGGCAAACCTTGCGCGACTGGGTGTATCGTTACAATGCCGGGGGGCTTGCGGGCCTGTCGAACCGCACGGCACCAGGGCGCACGCCTTACCTGAGCGCCGCGCAGAAGGCGGAACTTTCCGAGATCGTTCGCGCGGGTCCTGACCCTGAGGTGGACCGCGTGGTGCGTTGGCGGCGTATCGACCTGAAGCACCTGATCAAAGAGCGCTTCGGTGTTGTCATGCATGAGCGCACGGTAGGCAAACAGCTTGCCGAACTTGGGTTCAGGCGGCTTTCGGTGCGCCCCGCACATCCTCAATCGGATCCGGCCGCACAGGCGGCGTTCAAAAAAAAACTTCGCGCAGCTGGTAGCGGCGGCACTGCCGCCTGAAGCCCGCGGCAAACCACTGGAAATCTGGTTCCAAGATGAAGCGAGGATCGGACAGCAGGGAACGCTCACCCGTGTTTGGGCCAGGCGCGGAACCCGCCCGCGCGCGCCACGTGATACTCGCTACAAATGGGCTTACATATTTGGAGCCGTCTGTCCGGAACGCGCCGCTGCCGCCGCCCTCGTCATGCCCTTTGCCGATACGCAGGCGATGAATGAACACCTCGCCGAAATCGCCAAAACCGTCGTTCCAGGGGCACATGCCGTAATCGTGCTTGATGGCGCAGGCTGGCACGGTTCAAAGGCACTATGCACCCCCGACAACATCACACTTCTCCCCCTGCCGCCATACGCGCCGGAACTCAACCCGATCGAAAACGTCTGGGCCTACCTGCGCGCCAACAAACTCGCCATCTCCATCTTCGACAGTTACGACCACATCGTCGAGAAGTGCTGCGACGCGTGGAACTTCTTCGCCGAAGACAAAGAGACCGTTCAAAACATAACCTCACGCGAATACGCAAAAAGCGTCATTCTATAAGGCCGTTGGTATAACATGACATTTGAAAAACAGGGGCGGAAATCGAAGCGCCGAAGTCAGCATGCCCGATAACAATGCTGCCGAGCGGGCTATCCGGGGGATTGCGCTCGGCCGCAAGAACTACCTCTTCGTCGGCTCGCAGGCTGGTGGCAAGGCCGCCGCCATCGCCTATACCCTGATCGAGACAGCAAAGCTGAACGGCATCAACCCACACAGTTGGCTGGCCGACACCCTGGCCCATATCCCGGATTACATGATCACCAGAGTCGACGACCTCTTGCCCTGGAACCACAAGAACCGCCGCATCATGAAGGACGCCGCATGAGCATCATCGAGATCAAAGTCACCCTGGAAGACATCAAGCCCGCCGTCACCCGAACCCTGCAAGTCCCTGCCGACATCCGGCTGGATTGGCTGCACCAGACCCTGCAGGCCGCCATGGGCTGGACCAACTCGCATCTCTACATGTTCGAAGCAGATCGCGCGACATGGGGTATCGCGGATCCCGATTTTGGCGGTGAAGACCTGCCTGCCAACAAAACCACCCTAGGCCACGTGATCGAGGACACCGGCAAGAAGACGATCAACTACATCTATGATTTTGGCGACAGCTGGGAACACAAAATCAGAATCGCCAGGATCACTGATCCCATCCCCGGCGAGCTCTATCCCAGACTGACCGAGGTCACCGGCAAATGCCCGCCCGAAGGTGTCGGCGGCTTCCCCGGCTACTACGAGTTCCTCGACGCCATGGCCGATCCAAAGCACCCGGAGCACGATCATCTCAAAGACTGGTACGGTGACGCCTTCGACCCCAATCAGCCTGAAACCGACGAACCTAAACTTGAAGTGCTGAGGCTTGCAAAACGCTGGAAGCCGAAAAAACCAAGAAAATAGGCCAGTCAGACCGGACGCTTACTTTTCAACTCACGTGGTTGGATTTAAAATGCCAATGTTATGAATGACGTTACTGGACCTCATGTGGGAACGACCATCCTTTGTCCGTTGGCCAAATATCTATTCGAGTTCGGCAAGCGATCGAACAACGGCCTCGGCAACGACAATGACGTCGAGCTGGGAGTGGGCAGTTGAAACGTTTTGTTTTAAAGAGTTTACGGGATTCATATACACACCGTGTTTACGACACGCATTTGCAAAGCGTTTGAATTTTGCTTCGTCAACGTAAGTGCAATATTCTCGATAACTCGATACGCGCTCGCGCTCAGTGAACAAAATTTGAAAAATTGGCCCTTCACCTTGGACGATGGCTTTATGCCGTGATTGCGAGGAAATAGCTTCTCGGATCGCCTCGGACATAATTTTCGCATTTGAAGCAAGTTCTTTGTACGCAGCGAAGGAATTGCGGTTTAGCTGTCAACCGGCATTGAATGTTGACCCCCTATCGGCGCCCAAAAATGACCCCCCTTTTGTGCTGAGCTGGCCCGTTGCTGCGTAGTCTCCATATAACGCAGCGGCGGCGGGCCAGCGTGGTTGCGGTTAGGGGTCAGGCTCGGTTTTTGAAGCGCCAGCTTTCGTTTCCGGTTTCGACGATCTCGCAGTGATGCGTGAGGCGGTCGAGCAGTGCGGTGGTCATCTTCGCATCACCGAAGACGCTCGGCCATTCGCCAAAGGCGAGGTTGGTTGTGACGATGATTGAGGTGCGCTCGTAGAGTTTGCTGATCAGGTGGAACAGAAGGTGGCCGCCGGTTTGAGCGAAGGGCAGATAGCCCAACTCGTCCAGGATCAGGAAGTCGAGGCGAGAGATCAGATCTGCCGTTCGTCCCTGCCGTTCTGCACGGGCTTCGGTATCCAGTTTGTTCACCAGATCGACGCCATTGAAGAACCGCCCGCGACGGCCGTTTCGGATGCAGGCGCGGGCAATACTGACGGCGAGGTGGGTTTTGCCGGTTCCGGTTCCGCCGATCAGCACCAGGTTGCGCTGGTGATCCAGGAAGTCTCCCGCAGCCAGATCACGGATCAGAGTCTCGTTGATCTCGGTCGCCTCGAAGTCGAACTCTTCCAGTTCCTTGGCCAGCGGCAGTTTGGCAATTGTCATCTGATATTTGATGGAGCGCGCCTGCTTCTCGCTGATCTCGGCATTCAGAAGGTCGCCAATGATCTGTTGCGGTTCATGCCGGCGCTTGACTGCGGTGGTAATAATCTCATCGTAGGAGGCCTTCATTCCGTAGAGCTTCAGCTTTCCCATCGCGTCGAGCAGGTCTGAGCGTTCCATCTGTTTTTCTCCTCAAGCTGTCATATCGGTCGCAATCGGCGGCAGGCTCGCAGTTCAGCCGCAGCGCATCCGGGGTTGTGATTGTCAGGGGCGGCGGCGGTTCCCGGTGCCGAGCCAGAATGTTCAGGACAACTCCTGCGGAATGAACATTGTGCGACAGTGCCTCAGAACAGGCGGCTTCGACGGCCTCCAAACCATCGGTCAGGATGGCACCTAAGTGTCTGATTCAAAACTCTACGGATGATTACAATGCCTTGCAATTTTACGCGTGAGGGTTCTGATATGTGCAACGAGTATCCATGCCTGTGAACTTGCGATGGATTTTTCCCAATCTTTGGCCAATCGTCGGCAGCGGTTGAGCCATGCGAAGGTGCGCTCGACGACCCATCTTCTGGGAATGACTTCGAAGCCTTCCGCAGTGTCGAAGCGCTTGACGATCTGGATTGTCCAGTCACCGATGCCTTCAAGAGCGTCGCGCAGCTTTGGTCCGGCATAACCGCCATCCGCAAAGATATGGCGCAAGTTTGGATGGGAATACCGGATGGATTTCAACACTTCCGGTGCGCCATCACGGTCTTGAATACCGGCGCTATGCACGACCAACCCAACCATAAACCCGAGCGTGTCGGTGACAATGTGGCGCTTGCGGCCCTTGGTTTTCTTGCCCGCGTCATAGCCCGAAATGCCACCGCTTTCCGTTGTTTTTATGGTCTGGCTATCAATGACACCAGCGGTGGGGCCGGGCTTCTTGCCATGAAACTCGCGCGCCGTCGCCACCAGAAAATGGCTGATCACTTCAAAGATGCCATCGTTGCGCCAGCCATAGAAATAGTAGCGCACGGTGGACACTGGCGGGAAATCATTGGGCAGCATACGCCACGCACACCCGGCGCTGGCGATGTACAAAATGGCATCCAGAACATCGCGCATCGCCGTGCTGCGCGGACGACCAGTTGTTTTAGGCGGCGGCAGGAATGGCGCGATCAAACCCCATTCCTGATCAGTTAAATCGCTTGCATAGCGTCCCGAATGCCGTTCATATCGGGCGCGAGTGGTTTCCGTCCAGGCCATTGTGATCTCCCTCGAATCTTATCAATCCAATTGAATCACAACTCGCTGAAATCACTCAATTAGTTTTGGATCAGACACTAAGATATCCACCATCTGGCGATCACCGCCGGGTTGGCGTTCCAGCTTGCGCTGGACCCGTCGGATTGCCGCAGGCAAATCCCATTCCCTGAACGGCGCGCCATTGCGCAAAGCGCCCGGCTTGCGCGCAAGAACGGGTAAATAATGCAGGGGATCATAGATGGTTTTGCCGCGTCCGAAGGCGCGCGTATGGCTGCCAACAATGCGGCCCTCCTGCCAGCATTCCAGCCGGTCAGCGTAGGCCCGAATATCCATCGGTCGGCCAACCGCGCGGGCATCGACCGGGTAGCGGTTGTTGTCGAAGCGGATCAGGCAGGTTTTGGAGACAGCGGCCGGAACAGCATGGAACCCATCAAACGGGCCAACATAGGGCACAAGGCTCGCGCGCTCTTTTTCGAACACTTCCCAGATTGTTTTGTCGCGCATGTCCGGATGCGTGTTGGCCCGGCCATATGCCAGGCAACGATCTTCCAGCCAGGCGTTCAACTCAGCGTAGGATTTAAACTTTGGTCGCGGCACAAAGAACCTTCGCCGGAGCACGCCGACCTGGTTCTCAACCTGACCCTTCTCCCAACCTGAAGCAGGCGTGCAGGCAACAGGATCAACCAGATAATGCCCGCACATCTGTTGGAACCGGCGATTGTAGGTCCGCTTCTTGCCAACAAGAATCGCGTCCACCGCCGTCTTCATATTGTCATAGATACCCCGCGCACAGGCCCCGCCGAAAAAGGCGAACGCTTTATCATGTGCGTCAAACACCATCTCCTGCGTCTCGCGCGGATAGGCCCGAACAAACGGCATCCGGCTGTGGCAGAGGCGAACATGCGCCACCTTGACGGTCGTGGTCGCGCCATCAATCAGGACAACTTCCTGGCTCCAGTCGAACTGATACGCCTCACCGGGATCAAAGCTCAGCGGAACATAAGCATCAGCGGATGCGGCCCGCGTCGCCTTCGACCAACTGGCCGCATAGCGCCGTACCGCATCATAGCTGCCGTCGTATCCTTGGTTGCGCAGTTCTTCATATACCCGGACAAGCGTCAGGCGTTCGCGCCTAGGATGCCGAGTATTGTCGGCCAGCATATCATCCAATTGAGAACGCCAGGGATCGATCTTCGGACGCGGTTGGGTGGAACGGTCATAGCTGAACTCCGTCGCACCAGAACGTATCACCTTGCGCACTGTGTTCCGTGAAACCCGAAGCTCCCGGCATATTTGCTTGATCGACTTCCCCTGAATGAAATGCGCGCGCCTGATCTTTGCAATCGTCTCCACAACCAACATCCCCAACTCGCTCCCTCAAATCTTTGAAGGAGCATCTGTACAGAACTATCAGGGGGGTCACTTTTGGACGCCGATTACCCCAATAATGGGGTCAACTTTGCATGCCTATCCACACACTCTGCTCCCTCTTCAAACAGGGCCTGCGGTTCCTGCGCAGATGCTTCATAGGATATGAGAAAACCCTAAATTATGGCAAGTTTAGATTTTTTGAAGGGTGGTAAGGTACCGTCAAATGTACCGGCACATTGATTTGGTGGCCCATTTTAGACGGCCATGGATCGAGTTAGATATTTCTGGAATATTTAATTATTTCAACAAGGTATCGTTGGATCAAGTTGGCCGATTTTGCTCAGATTGGAAAATCACTATTCCATTCGATTATACACTGAACACGTAAGTCTTTGATGCATTAAAGGTTTTAGGTGCGGCAATATGCGCATACCGTCAAAAATACCGTCTTAAAGTTAAGGCATTGAAATATATGGTTTATTATTTTTTGTTTGCGGCATGAATTATTGTGGATAAATGGTCAATTGCCAGTAATTTGATGATTATCTGTTCCATACCTTCAAGCGATTCTGACACGGGTTTTACCGGATGCCAGCGTGAACGCTTCAAGCGGCGCAACTCCTTTGCGCAGCCGGGCCGGCGCCGCCTCGTTTCAATCACCCAGGCCTCGGTGCTTGCGTACATTCTTGCACTTCCAGGCAAGCATCGGCATGGCGGCGATCCGGGTACGGATGTCGGATGGGACGTCGAGCAGATCGGCGTTGATCTCCCCTTGGTCCAGCACGCCATCCAGGAATTCCCGCTCCGCTCCCGTCAACTCGAACAGGAACGCAAGCCGCTCCCGGCACAGCGTGACGGTTTCCTTGATCCACGCATCGATATCGCCTTTGCCGCTAAAGTGGTCGTGCGGCAGGCAGATCATCAGCTTTTGGCGAAGCTCCCGCGGATCACCCTTGATGGCGTCGATTGAAACGGTTCGCCAATCGCGGCGCGCACAGGCGCCGAATGCAAGGACAGCCGCCCTGATTTTCTTCCAATCGAGCCCCTCAATCGACAGGATGCGCCGCGCATCAAACAAATCTCGCGCGGCATCGCGGTCAAAGAGCGCGACGAGTTTGCCAGCGATAATTTCATGGAGATCAAGGACCAGCACATCGCTCGCGCGCATGGCTTCAAGCGCGACCGACGACATGCGGGCGGTGCCGAACAGGGGCTGGCGAGCCATGTAATTCACATCAAGCTCCAACGTCGCGTTGCCGCCGAGCGCCGACGCAAAGCGCATGATCCATTTGCCGCCAGCGTGCTCATCCGGCTGACGGCGAATGTCGTATCCCTGCGAAGAAAGAAGTCGGTTCAGGGTCGCCTCGACCTCCGGCCGCTCGGCCTCCATAACCCCGCGATCAAGCGCGCCGATATAGTTGAGATCGATATCGACCGATAGCCGGTCGAGGCCGAGATGAAAGACATTGAGCGCCGTGCCGCCCTTGAGGACGAACCGCTCGCTCAAGACTCGGTCGCGCGCGATCTCTTGCAGAATATCGAGAAGCCGGATCACTTTTTCGAGCACGCTGGCCTGATGGCCGGTCTCGCTGGCGATACGCTGTAAGGTCTGGGTCGAGGGCGCCGCCATTCACAGCCCCTCGAACCGGCGCTCGATGACTTGAAGCGGCAGGATCACGTTCCAGCCCGTGGCTGTTCGACCTTTTCCCGGTTTGGCGCCCAGAGCATATCGCGCTTGCCGCGGAGCCAGCGCACGCAGCTTTTGCAGCGCAGCGTTCTCTATGCCAAGCCGTTCCTGCTCGCGTTCCAGCCAGTATCCCAAGGCGCCGGCCGCCGCCGCATTGCCGAGCGCGCGCGCATGCCGGACCAGGGCAGCGGCATCAACCCGCGCGACCAGATCGAGTGAATTGAAAAGCTCATCTGCGCCGCCGGCAAGATCATAGCGGTCAAAAAGGTCAGCGATCGTCCGCGCGATTGTCGTCACGCTAACATCGACCCCCATGCGGTCGAGGACCATAACACCGTCTGCAAGACTTCCATTTTCCCGGGCGAGGCCGCGTGGCGGCTTGACGAACCGGCACGAGAAATCGGAGGTCTCTATAAGCCCCGGTTCGCCGGGCGCGATGACCTGCACGTCACGGCCTTCCGTGTATGCACAGCCGTGCAGTTCGAGCGCCGAGTGATAGGCGATGACGCCGCCGCGCCGCAGGCGGGACGCCGCGAGAAAGCGATCGACCGACCATTTGGCGGCATCGGCATGCTTGGGGACGGAGGCGAAAACGCCCCGCGAGATGCGCTTGATATTGCCGGCCTGAAGGTGCTGCGTGAGCATGGCCGTGACGACCTTGTCACCGGGACGGCGGCCAACCGTGGCGGCATATTCGGCGCGGTCGAAGACCGGATGCGCGCTGAAGAACGGGGCAGAAACGAGCCGGGACATGGTATGCTAACTTTCTTTGATTCTGTGTAAGCTATATATCATATATGGCTTGAGTGCCAATGAAGAAAGTATGCTAGCACAAGCGATGCTTTGTCAAACCCGCCTCAAACCATATTTGAAATATGGTTATCCACGGCATGGGGGAAGCCAGAAGCTATTCGATTCCCAAGCCGGGCGGGCCAGTTTCAGGCCTTCTGGAAGTCGTCTCCGTAGAGAAAGTGTGTAACAAACCGTCGGCGATTTCGCGTAACTTCCGACGTTTTGTTACACCAGGCAAGGCTTCAAACAAGAGGAAACTCTAACCCTCCCGCCGGTTCCACACCAGATACGCCGCTCCGTCCTCCTCAAAGAGCGCGGCGCGGATGGGTTCGGGGAAGCTCGGATCGTCGAGAAGGACGCTGAGATAGTCACGTGGCTTGTCGCCACTGGTTTGCGCCTTCCACGCGGCGCCGAGTTCGGCGCGGCCGGCGTAGATGCGAAAATCCGGCGCCGCTTCGCTTTTCTTGGTGTCATTGGCGACGATCCTGGCTTTGACGTTGACCGTCAGGGTCCGGATCGTTCCGACATAGCCGTCCTTGCCGGCGGTAAAATTTCCTATCGTGGCCATAGTTCAGGTTTCCTTCGCTTGGGTTGATGATCTCGATGCGCGCGTGGTTTGGAGTTGCTTTCGCGCGCGCTTGAAGCCGTGGTCGGCGTTCAGGAACGCTTCCAGCATGAACGGAATGAGTTCGGCGACACCCTCCTTCTGACTGTAGGTGCGCCGATAGATTTCGGCGTAATCGCCCAACGCCGATTTGAGTTCGGGACTGGCCGTGAAGCTGATCTTCACGGTGTTGCGGTCTGGAAGTTGACTGAGTTTGAGGGTCATGGTCTGCCTCCGTGTCCGCGATAAGGCCGCAGCACTATGTCCTTGTTGACGATGATGCGCAGTAGCCATCCGGGCGAATGGTGATGGTGGGCTGGATGTTGAGATTGCGCTTGGCAAGGCGCTGGCCGACCTGGTTGACGCTGTCTTGCGTCGACTCGCGGATCGCCTTGACGAGATCGCTTTCCTGACCGCTGAAAGTCAATTCGGTGGAAACGCCAACAAGCGTCGAGAGCGCGATGCCCTTCAGGAGCCGCCATGTGTGGAAGTTCACCTGATCTTCGAGCCCGGCATATCCAGCGGTATCGGTCGCCGGCAGGTTGTCGATCACGATCGAGGAACCGTCCGGCATGATGATCCGCTGCCAGACGACAAGCGCGCGTTCCTGGCCGAAGGCAACAAGGCTGTCATAGGTGCCGATCATCCGGGCGCCCTGGGGGATCAGCAGATAGCGGCCGGAGACGGTATCGTAGATATTTTCCGTAACCTGAGCGATGATGCGGCCCGGCAGGTCGGAATTGATGCCGGTAACTAGGCTCGCGGAGATAATGGTCCCGGCCATCACCTGATAGGGCGAGGCCGGGTCCTGCAGCTTGTGCGGATTGTAGATTTTGCCGTCAACACCTTGGTTCAGAAAGCCAGCTTGCGCCCTTGCAGGTTCTGGTCGTTCTGGAGATCGAGCTCCAGCGGCCCGCTGGCATCACCGGCGTGGGCGACTTCGAAAGGGTTTCGACTGGCCGACCCGGAATTGGGAGATGTACCCGCCGGCATCTGGCCCTGCGCGCCCGGCATGCCCGCCGCTTTCGACGTAAGTTGAAAGAAAACACCCGATTCATTTGCCTGCTGCGCGATGCGCGCCTGGCGGATGCGTTCGGCGCGGGCGGCGTCCTCTTCCGGGTTCGGACGGAATGGCAGGCTCGGCGGAGCCGCAATGCCAAGATCGCGTTCCACACCCAGCACGGCGGCGCCGAGATCGCCCGGCAACGGCGGTCCCAACTGAACCGGCGGTTTGGGCAAGTCGCTGTAACGGCGCGGAAGGTTTTCAAGTCCTTCGGGCGTCGGTTTGTTATCGACATTGTAAAGCTCAGTCCCGGCCTTATCGCGATCGAACAGGTTCGGTGGGTCGAGCGCAAAGATAGTGGCGCCGAATATCAGAAGAAGTCCTGTACCGGAGAGCAACATCAGCACACGCCGGTTGATCCGGGTGACCGGGCGCGGCTTGGCGCGCAGGGCCAACTCTTCTGGTTCGATCTTCGGGGCAGCGGCGCCCGGCTGATCGGAAATCGAACGGTCATCGTTACGCATAGAGGCCATCAGCGTCCCTCGGGCTCGAATACATGGGCGTTGCTGGTGCCGAACAGCCCGGAGCGCCGCCGATGTGAAGCGGCAGATCGACCGTCGGTGCGGGTGATGCGCACGACCTTTTGCGAGTCTTTGCCAAGCCGCAATTCGGCGGCGGCAAAGAGCCGGTCGACGATGTAGTAGCGGCCGCGAACGCGATAGTTGACGAGCTGGTTTTCACCGTCCGGTCCAACGATAAAGAACGGCGGCGCGTCGCCCTGGTCGAGCCGGGCCGGGAACTGGATATAAACCTTATTGGTGTCATCAAAGACGCGCACCGGACGCCAGGGCGGGTTGTCGCCGCTGATCGCATAGCGGAACTGCAAATTGTCTATTCGCAAACCACGGTCGACGATTTGCTCCACCGCTTCTTCTGCAATCGCATTGCGGCGCCGTAGCGCGATCAACTGATCGTGCGGATAAGCCCAGGAGACCGAGGCCATATAGGTCTCATTGGTGCTGGTGAGCTCCAGATGATAGGCGCGGCGGTCGGTAATGATGACGAGATTGGTTTTCAGATTCTCGGCAATCGGCTTCACCAGAACATGGGCGCGGGCTTTATCCCCGATCCCGCTCACAATATCGCCGATCACCCAACGAACAGTATCGCCAGCGGAGACGGCGACGATCTTCTCGCCGGACTGGAGCGCGATGTCGCTGACCTGGCTCGGCGCGGTGTAGAGTTGATAGAGCGCGCCTTCGGTGTAGGGATAAACCTGGATCGCGTTGATATAGCCGTCCCTGGTCGGTTCGACCTTGGCCGCCGCATTGGCCGAAGTCACCCGTTCTTCCGGTGGACGATTGTCAGGTTCTCTTGGCGACGTTTCCCCCGGCACAGGCTTTAGCTGGCCGGGTAGCGGCAGCGGCTTGGGCAGTTCGACAATCTCGACAGGCCTTGGTGGCTCCGCAGTTTGGATGGCCGAGTTAAAGTCGCCTGTATCGAAACTGATCTCGGGCGGCAGGTTTTTGGTCGCACACGCACTGAGCGCCGCACTGACCGCAACCG
Source organism: Paracoccaceae bacterium (assembly GCA_965237505.1). Lineage (GTDB taxonomy): Bacteria > Pseudomonadota > Alphaproteobacteria > Rhodobacterales > Rhodobacteraceae > NVTR01. The sequence continues at coordinate 1,435,065 of CBDEFR010000009.1, forward strand.
ATGCTATCAATCGAATGGTTTTTGAGTTTGTCATTGGTTTTCTCCTGCAATGAGGTCACGCCCCAATTGAGCGCGTGGATGTAAATGCCGAGGGGGTTCTTGCGCAGCGCTGCTTCGGTGCGGGGACGCTGGCGCACGATGGAAAGGACGGCGGTGTGGCGAGTGGTTTCAGCGAGCGTGCCGTTCTCGTAAGCCTGTTCCCGCCAACGCACGTCGAAGCTGTCGTCAGAGGATCGCACGACGCTAGTCACTTCGACGGTGACCGTGCGTTTGCCCACCTTGGAAAACGGATCGTTCTCCTTGGCATATTCGTTGAGCGTGTTCGCCGCGCGGGCCGTGGCGTAGTCGTAGGCGCGCAACCAGTTCTGGCGCACAATGATCGGATCGATCGACAGTGAGCGGACGTTTTCGATAAAGCGCGCCAGGTGATGGGCGATCTGGGCGTCGGTTGGCTCGTAGGCTTCGATTGCCGGGCCGATAGCGCGCACCTCGCCGAGCTTATCGACCTCGACCACATAGGGCATGACGGTGCTGCGCCCGGCCTGCCAGATGACACCGCCCGACAAGCCTATGGCAAGCGCGAGACAGCCGAGCGCCATGATGCGCCAGTTGCGCGCCTGAACGCGGGCCGAGCCGATGCGTTCGTCCCAGACTTGCGCCGCCTTCTGATAAGGCGTCACGGGCCCAGGTATTTGTCCGTATGCAGTAGTTGATCGTTTGAACATTATTCGTATCCCTCAATCATCGTCTCTTAGTCGGGGGTTCTCGCCGGAAGCCGGCCGGTCGCCATCGCGGATTGTGTGGGCGGCAACGGTTACGCCCTCACGAAACCGTTGATCGCGGCGCAGTTTCTGCGCCCAGGACGGCGCGCCACTTGCGGGCGCAGTTGCTGCTGGCGCATCCGCCCCGCCACCAAGCGTTCCTCCCGTTGCGGTGAAGGAACCACTTTGGCCTTCTGAAAAGGATTGCCGAACGCCTGCTGTGGCCCGGCCAGTAAATCTGCGAACGCCCTGACCGACGGCCCCAACCCCTGCGCTTGCAACACCAGCAACACCGGCTGCAACGCCTGCGGCACCGGAAGCTCCGGACGCAGCGCGGCCTAACCCGTAGGCGCCGCTTGCGCCGCCAGCGATGGACGAAGCCGCGCGGGTTGCAGAGCTCGCGCCGGCCAAGCGCTCGCGCTCCACCGATGGCCGCCCCGCCAGCGGCGGCGCCTCCGATGGCGAGGCCGGCGACCGATCCGACAACAGCGCCCGCGCCAAGCTGCGGTGCGCCAGAGCGAGACCGGCCGCTATGCCGGGCCCAAAGATGCCGAGCATGAAGATCGAAAGCGCGCCAAGGACGGTGGACGCCGCTTGCTCCAACGTGATGTCGCCGCCTGCGAAAGAGGCGGCAAAAGAGCCAAAAAGGGTCGAACCGATGCCGACGATGACGGCGAGCACCATCAGTTTGATGCCTGCCGCGATCACATTGCCAAGCACACGTTCGGCGAGAAAAGCCGTCTTGTTCCACAGCGCGAAGGGGACGAGGATGAAGCCAGCAAGCGTTGTCAGCTTGAATTCGAGAATGGTGATAAAGAGCTGGATTGCGAGGATGAAGAAAGCGAGCAACACAACGATCCAGGCGAACATCAACACCATGATGGTCACGAAGTTCTCGAAAAACGCGATCGGTCCGATGAGGTTCGAGACTTCCGTCAAGAGCGGTTCGGCGGCGTCATAGCCGGTTGCCGCGACAAATCCGGGCCGCATCAATTCGGCGGCGGTGATCGGCGATCCGGTTGCCCGCAGACCCAGCCCGGCGAAGCTGTCAAAGATGATCGTCGCCAGTGTTGCAAAATTATTGAGGATGAAGGCGAAGGCGCCGACATAGAGGACCTTCTTGATCAGCGCGGGAATGACCGATTTATCCTCCGACAACGCTCAGAAAAGACCCGCGAGCGTGATGTCGATCCCGATCAGGATTGTTGTCAGGAAGGCGACGTCCGGCCCGAGCAATCCGAAACCGGAATCGATATAGGTCACGAATGTTTCCGTGAACCGATCGATGACGTTGAGATCGTCCATCAAATTATCCTTCGCGCTCGCGCCAACTCGGCCTTCGGCCTCGCGGCTCCGCAGGGGCGCCCTGACCGGGCGACGCGCACTTGCGCTTGCCTCGCTTTGCTCGGTGTTTTCATCATCAGCGCCGCGTGTAGGCTGAACGGTCGCCGAGGAAACGCTCGAATCGCGCGCGGCCTTGTTCGCGAGCGGCGATGCCGCGGGCGCTCTCCAACGCCTCGGCGCGGCTTGAGGCGGCGAACAAGGTCTGGAGTTGCATCGATTGTTTGGCGGCCAGCGCTGTCAGTTGATTGCCGGCCTGAGCGACCTGGAGATTGCCGACAGCGCTTTGACTCTCGGCTACCAACCGGTTGAGCACGACCGCATCGGTGCGGACCTGCCCAACAACTTCCGCCTGGACTTCGAGGCTGTATTTGAAGCCTTCGCGCGCCAACACCCAGGCTTCCTGCGCGTCCTGGATGATCTGCGAGGTGGGGGCGGCGGACGCATATTGTTCGGGGAAGAGCCGGCGATATTCGCTGTCGATCGCCGAAACCTGATAGGCGAGCCCTTGCGCGTTCTGGATCAAAGAATCAACTTGCCGCAGCTTACCACCCTTCAAAAAATCCAAACTTGCCATAATTTAGGGATTTTCTCATATCCTATGAAGCATCTGCGCAGGAACCGCAGGCCCTGTTTGAAGAGGGAGCAGAGTGATCTTCGGGTTTTGCGAATCCCCTTTTTTCGCCGCTTTCGGCGACTATTTGTTCATCTGCTGCGCCCGTTGAAACCGCCCAGTACATGGCTATTGCCATGACAAGGATAAGCCTTTCCAGTCGGTCTGGCTTTTTGATTTGGCTTTGCGCGATGCCAAATCCACGGGTCTTGAAGTCCGAGAACATATACCCCGACTCATTGAGAAAGCGAAAATATCTTGCAAAATCCTTTCGAAAGGATTCCTGTTGTCGGCATGATTTGCGCGGGATTTTTGAGCACGACGGAACGGGCAGAGCTGATCGAGTTGGCTCGGAACGGCTTGGTCGAGCATCGTCTGGCTCGACGCGCCAACGCGCTGGCACTGCTGGACCAGGGAATGAGTTGCTCGGATGTCGGAGCGGCCCTTTTTCTTGACGACGACACGGTTCGGACTTGGTTCCGGCTCTACAGTGAAGAGGGAACTGAGGGTCTGGCCGGGTTCGGCTACGAGGGCCGCGACGGTCATCTGAAGGCCCGGCAGCGCGACCAACTGAAATCCTGGATTGCCGAGACGCTACCGCGCACGACGCGCCATGTCGGGGCGTGGATCGAGCAGGAGTTCGGCATCGTTTATCAAAGCCGCTCGGGGCTGGTTACGCTGCTTCATCGTTTGGGGATGGAGCACCGCAAGCCGCAAGCGGTGTCGCAAAAGCTCGACGTGGTCAAACAGAAGGCCTTCATCGAGGCTTATGAGACCCTGATGAACACGCTGCCCACCGACGAAGCGGTGATGTTCGCCGACGCGGTGCATCCGACCCATGCGGTGCGGCCTGTGGGCTGCTGGGCGCCAAAGGAAACCAAGGTCGCGGTTGACCAGACGAGCGGACGTAAGCGCATGAACATTCACGGGGCCATTGACCTTGAAACCGGCCAGACCCGTATCCGCGAGGTGCTAACGGTTGACGCCATGAGCACCATTGCGCTTTTGATGTCCATCGAGGCCTTGTATCCGGCGATGCGGCTGATCCACGTGTTCCTGGACAACGCCCGCTATCATCACGCCAAGCTTGTCCGCGACTGGCTGGCCCAGCCGGAGCGGCGCATAAAGCTCTATTTCGTCCCGCCTTATTGTCCGCATTTGAACCCTATCGAGCGTCTGTGGGGGCTGATGCACAGAAACGTCACCCACAACCGATGTTACGCCACTTTCAACGAATTTTGCGACGCCATGCTCGGGTTCCTGAAAGAGGATGTTCCCAGAAACTGGGGAGATTTATGCGACGACGTATCAGACAATTTCCGCGTCATATCACCAAAGGATTTTCGGGTTCTGACGTGAGCAGGGTATAGCTTCAATACCCCATCGCATTCCATAATCGAGAACCGTGTATTGTGAAGGCTTTGCATTCATAGCGATGATCCAGGGCTCAGGGTGACCATCGTCGTGCAATACTCCGATATTCGTAAACACACCTGATCCATAAAGTTCCGCGTTTATAAGCCCTTGCGGCATCAGCTCCCTGATGTCTGACGTCAACGCCTGTGGGAAAGATTTTAGGTTTAGCATCAGGAGGATTTCTGGTTCATCGCAACCGTCAAGGAGTGAAGATGAACAAGAAATCCGGAACCAGCAAAGCCTCGGCTGACATGCTGGTCAAAACCATTCGCCGCAAGACCCGGCAAACCTATTCGGCTGAGGAGAAGATCCGCATTGTTTTAGCGGGTCTTCGCGGCGAGGAAAGCATCTCGGCGTTGTGCCGTCGTGAAGGCATCTCAGAGAGCCTGTATTACAGTTGGTCGAAGGAATTTCTGGAAGCGGGCAAACGCCGCTTGTCTGGCGATACGGCACGTCAGGCGACGTCGCCTGAGGTGAAGGAGTTGCGATCCGAGGCGATGGCTTTGAAAGAATGCGTCGCCGATCTGACCCTGGAAAACCGTCTGCTCAAAAAAAGCATGACCGGGGCTGGGGAGCTCAACGAATGAGGTACCCCGCGTCTGAAAAACTGGAAATCATCCGCACCGTTGAGGGCTCCCATCTGCCCGCGAAGCAGACCCTCGATATGCTGGGCATTCCGCGCACCACATTCTACCGATGGTATGACCGCTACGTCGAAGGCGGCTTTGATGCCCTGGCGGATCGTTCACCTTGCCCGAAGTCTGTCTGGAACCGTATTCCGCAGGCCAGGCGGGATGATCTGATCGAGTTCGCGCTGGAACATGAGGCCCTGACGACCCGCGAGCTGGCGGTCAAATATACCGACGAGAAGCGGTATTTTATCTCTTATACCAACGGCCCCCAGATTTGACTCAAGGGGATTCCCACGAGCGGCGTGATCTGATTCAGTGGCATCAAGGCAAGGGAGGCTTTGATGGCAGTAAGGATTACGCGAAAAGACAAGTCCGCAGGCGAGCTTCGCCAGGAAGCGGCGCGGTGCCGGGATGGGAAAGCGGCGCGACGGATGTTGGCGATTGCCCTGGTTCTGGATGGGGTTGACCGCAAGACGGCGGCAGAAAACTGCGGCATGGATCGGCAGACGTTGCGGGATTGGGCCCACCGTTACAATGCGGAGGGCGTGTCGGGCCTGTTCAACCGTCGCCCGCCGGATCCACCCTGTCTGCTGAGCGCGGCACAGAAGGAGGAGTTGGCGGAAATGGTTCGGGCGGGTCCCGACCCCGAAACCGATGGGGTTGTGCGCTGGCGGCGCATTGATCTGAAACGCAAGATCGAAGAGCGCTTCGGCGTCACCATGCATGAGCGAACTGTTGGCAAACAATTGGCAAGCCTGGGCTTTCGGCGTCTGTCGGTGCGCCCGCAGCATCCGAAATCCGACCCGGATGCACAGGAGGCTTTTAAAAAAACTTCGCCGCAGAGGTAGAAGCAGCCTTGCCGGAAACAGCCCGCAGCAAGCCCCTGGAGATATGGTTTCAGGATGAAGCGCGGGTTGGCCAGCAGGGCACGCTCACCCGTATCTGGGCCGAGCGTGGAACACGCCCCCGTGCCCCGCGCGACACCCGCTATATCTGGAGCTACATTTTCGGCGCCGTCTGCCCGGAACGGGCTGAAGCGGCCGCTCTGATCATGCCACATGCCGACACACAGGCCATGAGCGCGCATCTCGCCGAGATCGCTAAAACCGTCGCATCGGGCGCACATGCCCTTCTCATTCTGGATGGCGCTGGCTGGCACGGTTCGGCAGAGCTGGAGGTACCCGACAACATCACCCTGCTCAAACTCCCGCCCTATTCCCCTGAACTCAACCCGATGGAAAATGTGTGGGCTTATCTGCGTGCCAACAAGCTCGCCATATCCGTCTTCGACAATTATGAGCAGATCGTCGACAGGTGTTGCGAAGCATGGAACTTCTTTGCAAACGACAAAACCGCAATCACGTCAATCACTACCAGACAATGGGCCAAAACGGTCAACGACTAGGGCCGTTGGTATTATCTCAGCACGATCCTGGACGACTACAGCCGCTATATCATCGCCTGGAAACTCTGCACCAACATGCGGGCCGAGGACGTGACTGCCACGATCGAACTGGCCCTGGCGGCGTCAGGTTGTGATCAGGCGGTTGTGCGGCACAGGCCACGCCTGCTGAGCGACAACGGGTCCTGTTACATCTCCGGTGATTTGGCCGAATGGCTGGAAGATCACAAGATGGACCACGTTCGGGGTGCGCCGTTCCATCCGCAGACCCAGGGCAAGATCGAGCGCTGGCATCAAACCATGAAGAACCGGGTTCTCCTCGAAAACTACTATCTGCCTGGCGATCTCGAACATCAGATCGGGGCCTTCGTCGATTACTACAACAACGAGCGCTACCACGAGAGCCTGAACAACGTCACACCCGCCGACGTCTATTTTGGGCGCGACAAAGCCATCATCAGACAAAGGGAAAAAATCAAGAAACTGACAATCCAAAACCGCCGCTTGCAACATCAAAAACAGGCGGCATAATCAATCACGCAAACGAACCAGAGCCTCCAATACTCAAACCGCTCTGATGTCCCATTTTATATGACGACGGACACAAGAACAGGCAAAACGGGGCCGGGTGATCCGATTCACGATGAAGCGCCCCGGAACATATTCCAGTTCCTCGGTCACATCCTCGCCCAGGCGCCGCAGCTTGCCACCACAATCCGCACAGGCATCATCTCCGGTGGTCAGTTCGATGTGCTGGCGCGGTATATGATCCGGGATCGGGCGGCGCTTGGGTTTGTCTTTGGGCGGCTCCTCTTCAGGCAGGCGTAACCTGGCTGTCATCGCTGCCGTTGCAATCTCACTGCTCTCCAGGGCCAGTTGCAGCTGCTCGATGCTCTCGGATTTGCTGCCAAACCTATGTGTGCGATGCCCGGATAACTGGTGCCTGAGCTTCTCGATCAACATCGCCTGAGACTTCACCTCGGCCAGCAGAAGCTGCGTGAAAGCACGCAACTCATCGGGGTCTTCCGGTAAGGCTCGGGCCACATCGATCATGGCCAAAACCTAGCAAATTAACGGGCTTTAGGGAATCCCCAAATCACTGATCCGGCCAGATTATCCCGCCTTCAATGGCCGCCATGTGCGCTGCGGAATACGCCAGTCAATGCCCTCCAGAAGCATCGCCAACTGGGCCGGTGTCAATGCGACTTTGCCGTCTTTTGCAGAAGGCCAGACAAACCGGCCCTTCTCCAATCGCTTGGAGAACAGACAGGCCCCCTGACCGTCCCACCAAATGATCTTGATCAGATCGCCACGCCGTCCACGGAAAACGAACATGTGGCCGCAATAAGGGTTCTGCTTCAGCGTCTGTTCCGCCTGAGCCGCCAGCGTCGCAAACCCCCGGCGCATATCCGTTACCCCGGCAGCCAGCCACACCTTCGTGTTCGACGGTACCGGGATCATCCGGACTAGCCACGGATCAGGCGGGCAAGGGCATCGGGATCGTAAGTCCCGCTGACACAAAGCCGGTGCCCGCCAGCAAGATCAAACTCAATCCTGCCGCCTGCCACAACCGGCGGCGCGTCTTCATGCCGCACATCCGCAATTATCTCGACCGGCAGAAAGCAAGCCTGCTTCTGTGTATCGCCATCAGGCGAAAACCGCCCATCCCTCAGCCACGTAAACACGAGATTGGCATTCACATCATACCGCCGCGCAACCTGACTAACCGAAATCCCCGGAACCCGCGTTTGCGCACAGATCATCCGCTTCTCGTTATTGCTCCAGTTCCGGCGCTTCTTCCTGCCCACATCTGACCTCGATAATGTCCATTAACGATCATGGACACTATCTGACATCTGCGGCCTCAGGCAGGGCAGCCAGACCAGACGCTTACCATCGATCTGCAATAACGCGCGTTTGACCTTTGTGTTTCCGGTCACCAACAAGAGCACTTCGCCGCCCGGATAGACGCCCTCGATGCGGTTCAAAAACCGCGATGGCTCTGCCGTTTGGACGATCGTAAAGCGCCAATCCTGAGTACCATATTCATTCGCACGCCAGCGGACATAGCCGAAAACTTGGGTAGTGGGTCAGTTTGAAATTGTCGGCCCTTGACGGTGCTGTCCTACTTGGGGTGCGTGCTTCAATTTCCTAGGCACTCAATAATCGGCCGGAGGTCGTCGACCCCCACGATCAACTGCTCCACCCCTTTGTGGCCATTGAAGGTGATCAGACCGTACATAAACTAACCCGTAGCCTGGTTCCGCTCTACGTTCACCCCTAGCACGGCGCTTCGGCGAATGGCGAAAAAGCCGAGAGGGCCGAGAACCACAAACTCGCCCCGACACTCAACACCGAAAGCCCTTGGCATTTCGCCTTTGCTCGTCTGGCCGAAGCTCGCCCCGGCCGCCAGTGTTGCTGCTGCAACAGCCACACCAATGATGAATACACGCACGCCAATTCCCCCAGGACTCATGCGCCTCTACCGCGCCGCGACCAGCCCTCAGCCTTTCTCCGCGCGGGTAGCGTCTACCTCTGGCACAGGTTGATACTAGCCGTTCTGGTTAAGACATGCCATATTCAGGACATGACGAGACCGAAAAGGCCCCGCGACACCAACCAGCTTGCCGCGCATATTGTGGGTGTGGCGACTGGCGAGATTGACGATACCGCGACCGAAAAGGCCGAAAGTCAGCGCAAAGGTGGTCTAAGTGTCTGATTCAAAACTAATTGAGTGATTTCAGCGAGTTGTGATTCAATCGGATTGATAAGATTCGAGGGAGATCACAATGGCCTGGACGGAAACCACTCGCGCCCGATATGAACGGCATTCGGGACGCTATGCAAGCGATTTAACTGATCAGGAATGGGGTTTGATCGCGCCATTCCTGCCGCCGCCTAAAACAACTGGTCGTCCGCGCAGCACGGCGATGCGCGATGTTCTGGATGCCATTTTGTACATCGCCAGCGCCGGGTGTGCGTGGCGTATGCTGCCCAATGATTTCCCGCCAGTGTCCACCGTGCGCTACTATTTCTATGGCTGGCGCAACGATGGCATCTTTGAAGTGATCAGCCATTTTCTGGTGGCGACGGCGCGCGAGTTTCATGGCAAGAAGCCCGGCCCCACCGCTGGTGTCATTGATAGCCAGACCATAAAAACAACGGAAAGCGGTGGCATTTCGGGCTATGACGCGGGCAAGAAAACCAAGGGCCGCAAGCGCCACATTGTCACCGACACGCTCGGGTTTATGGTTGGGTTGGTCGTGCATAGCGCCGGTATTCAAGACCGTGATGGCGCACCGGAAGTGTTGAAATCCATCCGGTATTCCCATCCAAACTTGCGCCATATCTTTGCGGATGGCGGGTATGCCGGACCAAAGCTGCGCGACGCTCTTGAAGGCATCGGTGACTGGACAATCCAGATCGTCAAGCGCTTCGACACTGCGGAAGGCTTCGAAGTCATTCCCAGAAGATGGGTCGTCGAGCGCACCTTCGCATGGCTCAACCGCTGCCGGCGATTGGCCAAAGATTGGGAAAAATCCATCGCAAGTTCACAGGCATGGATACTCGTTGCACATATCAAAACTCTCACGCGTAAAATTGCAAGGCATTGTAATCATGCGTAGAGTTTTGAATCAGACACTAAGAGGCGGAAAGGCGAGAGCAGCTAAACTCTCGTCGGAAGAGCGCAGCGCGATTGCGAAAAAAGCCGCAAAAGCGCGTTGGGGTTAATTCTTCCTCCACACAAATGCCTTATTGACGCCATTGAAATAACCTATCATAATGATAGGTAATGAACAGCGATGTCATACCTCTTAGAAGGCTGCCTGCCGGTCTGACACGAAAGAACGCGGAAGAGTGGATTCGTGCGGTAGTTATGGACTCTAAGAACGTAGGGCCGACTGATCATATGCGCGACCAGATGGTTGAGCGAGACATATCGAGCCGCCAGGTGTGGGAGGTTTTGAAAGGCGGCAGTGTGATTAAGGACCCTGAATGGGATAGCGAGCACGAGGACTGGATTTGCTTGGTACGCAGACGAACTTCTGGAAGGACCGTGACAGTCATCGTGGCTTTGGAAGAGAAAAACAAAATGACCGTAGTCACAACTTACGGCTAATGGAGAAGTGACCAAAATGAATGAAGCATATCAATACAAGGAGTGCGGACTGAGCAACATCTTTCTAAGGAATGGCTTTGTTGTCGAGCAAAGTAGTCGGGGGGAAACTGTATCAATTGAGAACGTTGAGGGGCTTCACCGTGCTATTGGCGAGTGGCTTACGCGCGACAAAAAGTTTCTTGACGGAAGAGAGGCTCGGTTTCTGCGTCTTGAGATGGGGTTATCGCAGGCTTCGCTTGCGATGCTGCTGGGAAAAGATGAGCAGTCGATAGCTAGGTGGGAGAAAAAAAGGCTGGACAAAAGTGAACAAATTCCGCCTGATAGCGAGAGGATGATACGCTTTTTGTACTTGGAAACTATCGGTGATGGTATACCAATGAAAGAGTTTTTGCAGGCGCTTGCGGAACTAGAAGATATTGATTCTCTTGCCACCAATTTTCAGGAAACTGAATATGGGTGGGAGGCCGCAGCCGCGTAAGATAACTTATTCATAGTGACCGGCATGCTTGACTATTTCATGTCGGTCACTTATATTTGGAGTATGAGAAAGCTAGACACCAAAACCCGCTCCCTGATCATCCGCCTCCTGGTCGAAGACAACTCTATCCGCGCCACTTCGCGGATCGCGGACGTGTCCAAGAACACCACCAACAAGCTGCTGATCGACGCGGGCAAGGCTTGCTCCAAATATCACAATGAACAGGTTCGCAACGTCAAAGCATCAGTGATCCAATGCGACGAAATCTGGTCATTCACCTATGCCAAGCAGAAGAACGTCAAGGCCGCTGCCTCTGCCCCTGAGTTCGCTGGCGACACATGGACATGGACCGCACTGGACAGCGACAGCAAGCTGATCGTGTCCTACATGGTCGGTGGCCGCGACAGCGAATACGCAATCGAGTTCATGGACGATCTGCGCGCCCGTCTCGCCAATCGCGTCCAACTGACTACCGATGGCCACAAGGTCTATCTGGAAGCCGTTGAGGGCGCGTTTGGCAGTGACGTGGACTATGCGCAGCTGGTCAAGCTGTACGGCAATGCACCAGGTGGGAAGTCGCACGAAAAGAAATACTCACCCGCTGAATGTACCGGGACCAAGAAGCGACGGATCGAAGGCGATCCCGACCGTGCGCTGGTCAGCACGTCACACATTGAACGGCAAAACCTGACCATGCGGATGCACATGCGCCGGTTTACCCGCCTGACCAATGCTTTCTCAAAGAAGGTGGAAAACCACGCTTACGCGGTCGCGCTGCACTTCATGTATTACAACTTCGTTCGTATTCACCAGACGCTTAAGGTTACACCGGCGATGGCCGCTGGCCTGACGGATCGCTTGTGGGATGTATCTGATCTAGTTGCGCTGGTGGACGCGAATGAGCCTGCGCCCAAGAGGCGCGGACCCTACAAGCCGCGCGAAAAAGATTATTCAAAGTGACCCACCACCAAAACTTGCCCTGGCTTGAAGAATGCGAGCGACCGTCGCCGATCCAAATCATGTTGTTCGTCCGGCGCGCCGAAGCGCAGCCAATGGTTCAGATGCTCGGGATAGAAGGCGATCTCAACCCTTGCGAAAAGCTCAGACATCGAAGGTCGAGTCCTTCTTGCGCAGGTCCGACCAGGCGGTCAGATCGTCGATGTGGTAGCGCACATAACGACCATGTTTCCGGTAGACCGGTCCGCCGCCATAGACGCGCATCTTCTCCAATGTGTTGGGCTTGAGTTTGAGAAAACGCGCGGCCTCTCTCGTCGTCAGGAAAGGTCCGTCGTGAAGCGCCTGGGTCTCTTCGATCGTCATAGCTCCTCCAGTGTCAGCGAAAATGTTCCACTGGAGAGAAGCGTGGGCTATCAATGTTGGTCGCGGCAGTATCGTTCACACGCACCCGCCAGAACGATACCCCTTGCTCCGTGGCCAGAGCATCACCTGAGCAACGTTCTGTAACCGCCATCCATCATCCGGAAACCCCGTTTGACGCTGCGGATAACACGGTCTTCCTCGTTTTATTGGGATTGGTCCAGTCATCGCGAACGGTTTTTTCGCCATAGAGAAAGACCGCTATCTCACGAAGGGATCGCCCCTCCTGACGCTGATCAAGCGCGGCCAAGGCGTCGCGGTCCCGCATCGCCTCGACGGTCCACCCAGCTTTCGAGTAATCAAGAGGCCGGTTGCGATAGAGATCGGCCACGCGCTTGACCAGCCGCTGACGGCTTTCGACATTGGGAAATTCATTGATTACGAGTTCGAGCGCAAAGGGCTCATCACGGATTTCTTCACCGACGCATCGGATTTGCGCCACCCGCCGCCGGTCGCGCAGGAGGAGATGCTGCTCGCCGTCAACGGTTTTCAGAAGTGTCTTTCGGCACCGCAACTTGCTGAGGGAAACGATACTGCCGAACCCCGGGTCTTCGCGACGACGTATATAGGCGGAAATTACCCGTCGATAATCCTCAGCCCGCCAGAAAACATTGGCCTCAACGGCGGTTTCGTCGGGATCGGCGAAAGATATAGAGCCCCCAGGCCTCGGAGCGCATAAAACGTCGCCGCGCCCGGAGCAACATTGTTCCGTCGGACAAATGAAGGGGTCGGGGGCATACCAGTGCGGAGATTTTCCAGTCGCGCCGATAATCAGCGTGCCGCCTGAGATACTCCGTAAGCGTCCGGTCTGACAGCCTTATTTCCTTGGTTTTCCGGGCTTCCAGCGTTTTGCGAGACTGAGGACTTCGAGTTTGAGTTTGTCGGTTTCGGGCTGATTGGGATCGAAGGTGCCGCCATACCAGTCTTTGAGATGATCGTGCTCTGGATGCTTTGGATCGGCCATGGCATCGAGGAACCCGTAGTAGCCAGGGAAGCCCCCGACGTCTTCGGGCGGGCATTTACCGGTGACCTCGATTAGTCTGGGATAGAGTTCGCCAGGGACGGGATCGGTGATCCTGCCGATCTTGATCCTGTGTTCCCAGTTGTCGCCAAAATCGTAGATGTAGTTGATCGTCTTTTTGCCGGTGTCCTCGATGACTTGGCCCAGAGTGGTTTTGTTGGCGGGCAGGTCCTCGCCGCCAAAATCGGGGTCCGCGATACCCCATGTGGCGCGGGCTGCTTCGAACATGTAGAGATGCGAGTTGGTCCAGCCCATGGCCATCTGCAGTGTCAGGTGCAGCCGGTCCAGCCAGATATCGGCAGGCACCTGCAGGGTGACTTTGATCTCGATGATGCTCATGCAGCGTCTTTCATGTGATGGTGGCTGCCCATGTTCCATGGCAGCAGGTCGTCGACCTTGGTGATCTTGCAATCCGGGATGCGGGCCAGAGTGTCGGCCAGCCAGCCCTGCGGATCAACGTCGTTCAGTTTGGCGGTTTCAATCAGCGTATAGGCGATGGCTGCGGCTTTGCCGCCTGCCGGTGATCCAACGAAGAGGTAGTTCTTGCGCCCCAAAGCAATACCTCTGATGGCCCGCTCGGCCGCATTATTATCGGGCATGCTGACTTCGGCGCTTCGATTTCCGCCCCTGTTTTTCAAATGTCATGTTAGACAGGTTTCGCGGAATCGGGGCGTCGGAGTGCGAAGAAGCGGGCAGGCCGACTAGACAATGAGCTGCGAGCTCGTGTTGTTATCTGGCCGCCCCTACGACCAGCCCGTGTGCGCCGCGAGCGCGTATCCGTAATTGTCTTACGAGCCCGTGCACTCCTTTAACAACGAGAAGGAGTACATATGATGAGATCAATAGGAATGGACGTCCATCGAAGTTTCGCGCAAGTCGCGATCTGTGATGATGGCCAAATAACAGACAGTTTCAAGGTCGATATGGAGCATGATGCGGTCGTGGAATTCGGGCGCAGTCTGCGAGCAGATGACGAGGTGGTTCTGGAGGCCACGGGAAACACCGCAACGATCGTCCGGCTTCTGACGCCGTTCGTGGCGCGGGTGGTGATCGCCAATCCACTACAGGTGAAGGCAATCGCTCATGCCCGGGCGAAGACCGACAAGGTAGACGCAAAAATCCTAGCCCAACTTCACGCAGCAGGGTTACTGCCTGAGGTGTGGGCGGCGGATGACGAGACGCTTGCACTAAGGCGACTTGTTTCAGAGCGCGCAGCGGTGGTGCGCTCTATCCGACGATCCAAAAGTCGCGTTCAGGCAGTCCTGCACGCCAACCTAATCCCAAAATACGCAGGCCATCTGTTCGGGAAAGGTGGGCGACGTTGGTTGGCCAAGGCCCCTCTGCCAAAAACCGAACGCGATCTTCTTGAGCGGCATCTCGATGAGTTGGATTGGTTGGCTGGGCGGTTGGAGACGCTTGAGCGCGATCTGATCCACATCTCTCTTGACGATCCGCAGATGCGTAAACTGATGGCCGTGGCTGGCATTAGCTCCGTAATTGCTACCGCCGTGATAGTGACCTGCCCCCAATTTGAGGGCCACTTTTAGGTAGACTCTGTTCCTCTTTTGTTTGCCATTATTCGGCGGCGTGAGCAATGGGCGGTGGCGCGGAGCCTTCAGATAGCTCAAGCGTCGCTGCCCATTGCGGTTTATGGAAAGGCCTGTTTGCGGCAAATTCTTCCGGGGTTTGATAGTTCAGCGAAGAGTGGGGCCGGTTTTGATTGTAATCGATCCGCCAGTCCTCGATGATCCTTTCTGCCTCGGCCAGCGAGGTGAACCAGTTCAAGTTCAGGCATTCTTCGCGAAACCGGCCGTTGAAACTTTCGATGTAGGCGTTCTGGGTCGGCTTGCCCGGGTCGATGAAGTAGAGCTGCACGCCGTGATCATCTGCCCAGCCATCAAGCGCGCGGCCTCGTAGTTCAGGCCCATTGTCAACGGTCAGAACATCCGGGTACCCCCGCTCACGAGCCACCCGTTCCAGCATTTCCACCACGCGGGAGCCGGGGATCGACAGGGCCACATCAATCGCCGGACATTCCCGTGTGCAGTCGTCTTTCAGATTGACGGTGCGGAACTTCCTGCCGTTGGCGAGCGCATCCATGGTGAAGTCCAGGCTCCACCGCTGGTTGGCGGCGATCGGGCACCAGGCGCCTTCGCGCACGCCCTTGGGGATTTTCTTGCGATTGCGGCGGCGCAGGGTCAGGCGCTCCTCTCGGTAAAGTCGCTCCACCACTTTCACGTTCACCTTGAAACCCTCCTGGCCAAGCTTGGCATGCAACATGCGATAGCCATAGCGTCGGTGTTTGCCGGAAAGCGTGACCAGCCGTTCCCGTATCCTCGCATGGCGATCCGGCCTTCCTCTGTATTCATTACTCGATCTGGAAAACCCAATCAGCCCACAGGCCCGCCGAGTTGAAAACTGATAGTCACGGCAAAGAACCATGACTGCTTCCCGGCGGCTTGCAGGCTTCAGAAGTTTTTTGCCAGAAGCCCTTTCAGGCCAGCATTATCAAGCATGGTTTCGGCCAGCAGCTTCTTCAGCTTGCCGTTCTCCGATTCCAGGTCTTTCAGCCGCCTGACATCGGAAATCTGAAGGCCGCCATACCTGGCTTTCCATTTGTAAAAGGTGGCATCCGACATACCGTGCTTACGGCACAACTCGGACACTTTCGCACCCGCCGCATACTCCTGAATGATCCGAACAATCTGCTCTTCGCTAAACCGTGACTTGCGCATTCTCTGTTCTCCTCGTTCTCGTGAACATTAAGCGAACAGATCCTCCTTTCAAATGGACCAGTTTTCGGGGAGCAGGTCACAGGTCAGGAACCCCATTAAATTTGCGCATATGACGCTTGGCCTGGTTCCAGAAATTCTCGATCCCATTGATGTGATTATGGGCATCTGCAAACAGCTCGGAATGATTGATCCTGAAGTGTTTGAATTCGGATACATCCAACACGTTATAACCTCTCCAGCAATCAGAATAGACGATGCTGTCCGGTGTTACCTTGCGCTTGATAATCGGAATAAGCGTGGCACCGGAAGCGTTTGGGATAATCTTTGTGTAAACTTTTCCACCCCTTTTTAATAGCCGAAAACGGGGATCTTACCTGCCGCGCCTCGACCGCGTTTACCTTTTCGCTTGCCGCCGAAATAGCTCTCATCCACCTCGATGTCACCGCCGAACATGGCTTCGCTTTCAGTCTCCAGTTCATAGGCGATGATTTCTCGAAGGCGTAGAAAATAGAACGCTGATGATTTTCGGTTAACACCACAAAGACTGGCGGCAGTTCGGGCCGTTGATCTCGACACAAAATGCTCGATCAAACGATCTTGTTTATAGATGCTTTGTAAGCGTCCGGCCTGGCCGCTCTGCCGCGCATAGAGAGAGTGCGATAGTGTCCGCTAATGATAGTGGACACTACGGGTTTTTAGATGGCGCGTCGTACAAAGCGGCTTTGGACAGACGACGAGAAGCGGTTGATCTGTTTTCAGACGACGGCATCGGACATATCGGTTGCCCAGGTGGCGCGTCGATATGCGATGAATGCGACCCTGATTTTCAAATGGCTGCGTGATCCACGGTTTGCGCCGGAGCCGGAGGTGGCAACGGAAGGGATGGACGCACCCTGTTTCCTGCCAGTCGAGATTGTCGGCCAAGCCCATGACGAAGGCGCACCTCTGGCGGGTGATGCAGATTCAATCTCTGGCATGATCGAGATTGACATTGCGGGCGGGCACCGGCTCCGGGTCAACGGTGCCTACGATCCCGAGGCGCTCGCCTTTTGATCCGTGGTCTGTCGGCGTGATCCCGGTGCCTGTGAACACAAAGATATGGCTGGCCTCAGGGGTCACAGACATGCGGAGGGGGTTTGCGATGTCAATCGGCATTGAATGTTGACTCCCTATCGGCGCCCAAAAATGACCCCCCTTTTGTGCTGAGCTGGCCCGCCGCTGCGTAGTCTCCATATAACGCAGCGGCGGCGGGCCAGCGTGGTTTCGGTTAAGGATCAGGCTCGGTTTTTGAAACGCCAGCTTTCGTTTCCAGTTTCGACGATGTCACAGTGATGCGTGAGGCGGTCGAGCAGTGCGGTGGTCATTTTCGCATCACCGAAGACGCTCGGCCATTCGCCAAAGGCGAGGTTGGTTGTGACGATGATTGAGGTGCGCTCATAGAGTTTGCTGATCAGATGGAACAGAAGCTGTCCACCGGTCTGGGCGAAGGGCAGATAGCCCAACTCGTCCAGGATCAGGAAGTCGAGGCGAGAGATCAGATCTGCCGTTCGTCCCTGCCGTTCTGCACGGGCTTCGGTATCCAGTTTGTTCACCAGATCGACGCCATTGAAGAACCGCCCGCGACGGCCGTTTCAGATGCAGGCGCGGGCAATACTGACGGCGAGGTGGGTTTTGCCGGTTCCGGTTCCGCCGATCAGCACCAGGTTGCGCTGGTGATCCAGGAAGTCTCCCGCAGCCAGATCACGGATCAGAGTCTCGTTGATCTCGGTCGCCTCGAAGTCGAACTCTTCCAGTTCCTTGGCCAGCGGCAGTTTGGCAATTGTCATCTGACATTTGATGGAGCGCGCCTGCTTCTCGCTGATCTCGGCATTCAGAAGGTCGCCAATGATCTGTTGCGGCTCGTGCCGGCGCTTGACTGCGGTGGTAATAATCTCATCGTAGGAGGCCTTCATTCCGTAGAGCTTCAGCTTTCCCATCGCGTCGAGCAGGTCTGAGCGTTCCATCTGTTTTTCTCCTCAAGCTGTCATATCGGTCGCAATCGGCGGCAGGCTCGCAGTTCAGCCGCAGCGCATCCGGAGTTGTGATTGTTAGAGGTGGCGGCGGTTCCCGGTGCCGAGCCAGAATGTTCAGGACAACTCCTGCGGAATGAACATTGTGCGACAGTGCCTCAGAACAGGCGGCTTCGACGGCCTCCAGACCATCGGTCAGGATGGCACCTAAGTGTCTGATTCAAAACTCTACGGATGATTACAATGCCTTGCAATTTTACGCGTGAGGGTTCTGATATGTGCAACGAGTATCCATGCCTGTGAACTTGCGATGGATTTTTCCCAATCTTTGGCCAATCGCCGGCAGCGGTTGAGCCATGCGAAGGTGCGCTCGACGACCCATCTTCTGGGAATGACTTCGAAGCCTTCCGCAGTGTCGAAGCGCTTGACGATCTGGATTGTCCAGTCACCGATGCCTTCAAGAGCGTCGCGCAGCTTTGGTCCGGCATACCCGCCATCCGCAAAGATATGGCGCAAGTTTGGATGGGAATACCGGATGGATTTCAACACTGCCGGTGCGCCATCACGGTCTTGAATACCGGCGCTATGCACGACCAACCCAACCATAAACCCGAGCGTGTCGGTGACAATGTGGCGCTTGCGGCCCTTGGTTTTCTTGCCCGCGTCATAGCCCGAAATGCCACCGCTTTCCGTTGTTTTTATGGTCTGGCTATCAATGACACCAGCGGTGGGGCCGGGCTTCTTGCCATGAAACTCGCGCGCCGTCGCCACCAGAAAATGGCTGATCACTTCAAAGATGCCATCGTTGCGCCAGCCATAGAAATAGTAGCGCACGGTGGACACTGGCGGGAAATCATTGGGCAGCATACGCCACGCACACCCGGCGCTGGCGATGTACAAAATGGCATCCAGAACATCGCGCATCGCCGTGCTGCGCGGACGACCAGTTGTTTTAGGCGGCGGCAGGAATGGCGCGATCAAACCCCATTCCTGATCAGTTAAATCGCTTGCATAGCGTCTCGAATGCCGTTCATATCGGGCGCGAGTGGTTTCCGTCCAGGCCATTGTGATCTCCCTCGAATCTTATCAATCCGATTGAATCACAACTCGCTGAAATCACTCAATTAGTTTTGGGTCAGACACTTAAACCCGCATTCCCCAAGTAGCTGACGGATTTGTTTTCATTCAAGCCCGTATTTGTGTTATATTACAGCAGGTTAATGTGGCGGAAGGTTGTAGATCATGGATCACCCAGAGGGTGCGGGCAAATCAGGTGGTGTCAGACTGGGTTTTGACCGTCGGGTACGGCTTGAGTTCCACGGTTCCAAGATCAGTTCTGACGGCGGGTTGCTGCTGTATCGGGAATTGGATGAAGTGCTCAGCCTGCACGATATGGCTGGCGGTCTTCTCAAGGACGTGCGCAAGGGCCGCAATTGCGTTCACACCCTTGTCGGGCTTTTGCGTCAGTCTGTCTTTGGTCGCCTTGCTGGCTACGAGGACGTCAATGACGCGGAGCGTTTAGCGCTCGATCCGGTGATGCGCCAGATTGTGGGCGGACGGGCTGTTGATGAACAGGCAGCATCCGCGAGCCAGATGGGGCGGTTTGAGACTGAGGTTCTGGCAGTGAATGATAATCGCGCGGCACTTTCTGATCTGTCGGGACAGTGGATTGACGCGGTGCATGACCGCAAAGGGCTGAAGTACATCACACTGGACATGGACAGTTCTGTCAGCCCGACCCACGGGGCACAGGAAGGAACCGCATGGAACGGGCACTTCGGCTGCATGTGTTATCATCCGCTCTTCATCTTCAACCAGTTTGGTCATCTGGAGCGCAGCGTCCTGCGCCATGGCAACGTCCATAGTGCCGATGGATGGAAAGCGCTTCTGGCTCCCGTCATCGCCCGCTATGCAAAGCGAGACCTGATGCGGTTCTTTAGGGCGGATGCCGCCTTTGCCATCCCGGAGCTGTACAAAGACCTTGAAGCGGCGGAATATTATTATGCTGTCCGCCTGAAGAAGAACGCTGTGTTGGAAAGTCGCATCGCGCATCGTCTCACCCGCCCAGTGGGGCGACCGTCAAAGACCAAGGTCAAACGCTTCTATGAAGAGTTCGAGTATCAGGCCCAAAGCTGGGATAAGCCGCGCCGGGTGGTCGCCAAAATCGAGTGGCATCCGGACGAGTTGTTTCCCCGTTTGGGTTTCATCGTGACCAACCTGCCGATGGAGCCAGAGGAGGTTGTCCGCTTCTACAACCAGCGGGGCACGGCAGAGCAACACATCAAGGAGGGCAAGCAGGCCATCACCTGGACGCGACTGTCCTGCAAACGCTTTGCCAACAACGAGGTGCGGCTTCAGCTTCACGCACTGGCCTATAACCTTGGCATCTTCTTGCAGGGCGTAGAACTGCCCGAGGAGGTGGCCGACTGGTCACTCACCAGTTTGCAGACCCGGCTTATCAAAACCGGCGCAAGAGTTGTTCGACACGCCCGTGCCATCACCTTCCAACTGGCTGAGGTTGCTATCAGTGGCTCCCTTTTCCAGGGCATCCTCAAAGCCATTCAGCGCCTACGCGCACCTCCATGTCCCGCATGAGCGCCATCGCCGCAATACCTCAACAAAAGCGGCAAAGTAGATGTGTCCAGAAATCGACGATACGGCGCGACAGGGGCAAAAAACAGGTACAGAGGCCCAGAACACAGACCAAAACATCAAAGTCACGCTCGACTGACCAAGGCAACCAGCGACAACCTTGCGAAAACAGCCAAACGCGGCTAAATTACCTCAAAGCCCAAGCTACTTGGGGAATATCAGTTAAAGATACTCACCCAGGGCCTGACCGGCAACGAAGGCTGGGCCCCGATCTGGCGCGATCCCGAGCCCAAGGCCGAATACGACATCATTATCATCGGCGGTGGCGGGCATGGCTTGGCGACGGCCTATTACCTGGCGCGCAAGCACGGACTGACCAATGTCGCGGTGCTGGAAAAGGGCTATATCGGCGGCGGCAACGTCGGGCGCAACACCACGATCGTGCGGGCCAATTACTTTCTGCCCGGCAATTCGGAATTCTACAGCCACTCGCTGCGGCTGTGGGAGGGGCTGGAGGCCGAGCTGAACTACAACGTCATGCACAGCCAGCGCGGCGTGATCAGCCTGTTTCATTCCGACGCCCAGCGCAATGATTTCGCGCGCCGCGGCAATGCGATGATCAATCAGGGCGATGACGCAGTGCTGCTGGACCGCGACCGTGTGCGCAATATTCTGCCCTATCTGGATTTCGACACGGCCCGGTTCCCGATCTACGGCGGACTGTACCACGCGCGCGGCTGCACCGCGCGCCATGACGCGGTGGCCTGGGGCTATGCACGCGGGGCCGATGCGCGCGGCGTCGACTTGCTGCAGAACTGTGAAGTCACCGGCATCGACATCAAAGGCGGCCAAGTCGTCGGTGTGCAGACCAGCCGCGGTGCGATCCGGGCGGGCAAAGTGGGCATTGTGGTGGCCGACCGGTCCGGCCAGGTGGCGGCGATGGCGGGCATGCGGCTGCCGGTGGAAAGCCATATTCTGCAGGCCTTTGTCACCGAAGGGCTGAAACCCTGCATCGACCATGTGGTCAGTTTCGGGATGGGGCATTTCTATATCAGCCAGTCCGACAAGGGCGGTCTGGTGTTTGGCGGCGATCTGGATGGTTACGCGAGCTACGCGCAGCGCGGCAACCTGCCGAGGGCCGAGCACATAATGGAGGCCGCGATGACCCTAATGCCGATGATCGGCAAGGCCCGCGTGGTGCGCAGCTGGGGCGGGATCATGGACATGACGCCCGACGGCTCGCCGATCATCGACAAGACCGCGACCGGCGGCTTGTTCATCAATTGCGGCTGGTGTTACGGCGGATTCAAGGCAACTCCCGCCTCCGGCGACGCATTCGCGCATCTGATCGCAACCGGCGAACCGCATGAGATTGCGCAGAATTTCCGCTTGGACCGGTTTCGCACCGGACAGAACATCATCGACGAAGAAGGTACCGGCAGCCAGTACAATCTGCATTAGGGGGACTGATCATGCGTATTAATTGCCCTTGGTGTGGGGAACGGGATATTCGGGAATTCAGCTGTCGCGGCGACGCGGTGGCGCTGAAACGACCGGGACCGGATGCGGGCGAGGCGGCCTGCGACGACTACTTGCATCTGCGTGACAACCCGGCCGGCGTGACCCGTGATCTTTGGTATCACGACGGCGGTTGCGGCGCGTGGATCGTGGTTGAGCGCAATACTGTGAACCACGAAGTGCTTAGCACGCAACTGACCGCCGACGTGCAACAGGCGCGCCCGTGAGGATCGACGGATATGGCCGGATCGACCGCTACAGCCCGGTCAGGTTCAGCTTTGACGGCAAGAACTACACCGGATTTCAAGGTGACACGCTTGCCTCGGCCTTGCTGGCGCATGATGTGCGGTTAATCGGCCGCTCGTTCAAATACCACCGCCCGCGCGGGGTCTTGTGCGCCGGATCCGAAGAGCCGAACGCGCTGGTGACCGTGGGCCGGGGTGCCGCGCAAACGCCGAATACCCGTGCCACCACGCAAGAGATATATGACGGGCTGAGCGCAGTCAGCCAGAACCGCTGGCCGTCGCTTAGCAGCGATATTATGGCGGTCAATGACCTGTTGTCGCCGTTTCTGTCCGCGGGGTTTTATTACAAAACCTTCATGTGGCCGCGCTCATTCTGGGAAAAGCTCTACGAGCCGTTGATCCGGCGCGCCGCCGGTCTGGGGGCGTTGTCGGGAAAGCCTGACACTGCGCGTTATGACAAGGCCTATGCGTATTGCGATCTGCTGATTATCGGAGCTGGTCCGGCCGGGCTGATGGCAGCACTGACGGCGGGCCGCGCCGGGGCGGATGTACTGCTGGTCGATGAAAACCCCAGTGCGGGCGGGCGGTTGCTGGGCGAGGATGAACTGGTCGCAGGCCAGCCGGGCCATGCCTGGGCCGCCGGTGTTGTTGCAGAGCTTGACGAAATGACCAACGTGCGCCGCATGTGCCGCACCACCGTGACCGGCGCCTATGATGGTGGCACCTACGGCGCGCTGGAACGCGTCGGGCTGCATCGCGCCGCCGGCGCTGACGCGCCGCTGGAAACCTTCTGGCGCATCGTTGCCAAGCGCGCGTTGCTGTGTTCAGGCGCGCTGGAGCGCCCGATCGCGTTTGCCAACAACGACCGGCCCGGGATCATGCTGGCCAGCGCGGCGCGCAACTATCTGAACCAATGGGGGGTTGTGGCAGGCCATCGCGTCGCGGTGTTCTGCAACAACGACGATGCGCATCGCACGGCCCGCGATCTGGTGGTGGCCGGGGTGAATGTGGTGGCGCTGATTGACACTCGGCCAGAGGCTAAGGTTCAGGCTGGTGTTCCTGGCTTTGCCGGGGCGCAGGTGATCAACACCAGGGGCCGTCTTGGCCTGCAGGCCATCCGGGTTCGCCACCAGGGACAAGAGCACACGCTGAACGTCGATTGCCTTGCCGTGTCCGGCGGCTGGAACCCGTCGTTGCATCTGAGCTGCCATATGGGGCACAGCCGATCTGGAACGAGCAAATCGCGGCATTTGTGCCAACACCGGACGCGGTTCCGGGCCTGGATGTGGCTGGCGCCGCGGCGGGTGTATTTGCCACGAAAGGTGCCTTGAAATCAGGCATTTACCGCGCCAAGCTCGCGTTAAAGGATTTGCTGATAAAGCCACCGTCAGTGCCGACGCCGAAGGCGGACATTGCGCCCTTTTCGCTCAGCCCCTATTGGGCGGTGCCGGGCAAGGGCCGCGCCTGGCTGGATTTTCAGAACGATGTGACCGTGAAAGATATTGCCCAGTCGGCGCTTGAAAACTTTCAATCCGTCGAGCACTTGAAACGATACACCACCCAGGGCATGGCCGCCGATCAGGGCAAAAGCTCAAACGTAACCGCGCTGGCGGTGCTCGCTGATGTGACCGGGTGCACAATCGCTGAGACCGGCACCACCACGTTCAGGCCGCCGTATGCGCCGGTGTCGATCGCCGCGATGGGCGCGGGCGGTCGCGGCAAGGGCTTTGCGCCAGAACGATTCACCGCTTCGCACGCGGCCAGCGTTCAGCGCGGCGCACCGATGATCGAAGCCGGGCTGTGGTATCGCCCTTCGTATTTTCCGCGCCTGGGCGAGGTGAGTTGGCGGCAGTCCTGCGATAGCGAAGTGAACATGGTGCGCACCAGCGCCGGTGTCTGCGATGTCTCGACCCTTGGCAAGATCGATATTCAAGGAAAGGACGCCGTAAAACTGCTTGATTTTGCTTATACAAACACGTTTTCGACGCTGAAAATCGGGCGGGTCCGCTATGGCCTGATGCTGCGCGACGACGGATTTGTCATGGATGACGGAACCACCGCACGCTTGGGGCGCAACCACTATGTCATGACCACCACCACTGCCGCTGCCGGGCCGGTGCTGAAACATCTGGAGTTTTTGCACCAGTGCCTGCAGCCGGACTGGGATGTGCAAATGATCTCGGTCACCGAACAATGGGCGCAATTCGCGGTGGCCGGACCAAAGGCGCGCGCGCTGATGAACGCGGTGTTGGACCGTCCGATTGACAATGAGTCATTTCCGTTCATGGCCTGTGCAGTGGTGGATGTGTGCGGCGTCACCGGGCGGCTATTCCGCATCTCATTTTCCGGCGAGCACGATTACGAAATCGCGGTTCCGGCACGCTTCGGCGACAGCCTTTTCCGCCAACTGGCAATGCAGGCCGAAATCCTGGGCGGCGGGCTGTACGGCATCGAAGCGCTGAATGTATTGCGCATTGAAAAGGGCTTTATCACGCATGCCGAAATTCCCGGCCGGGTGACAGCGCTTGACATCGGCATGGCGTGGATGATCGCGCCCGGAAAGGACAGTATCGGCAAGGTCATGGCGGCGCGCCCTGGGCTGAACGGATCTGAGCGTGAGCAGCTTGTGGGACTGTTCGCCGTCGGTGCGGTCAGGCAATTGTCAGCCGGGGCCTATCTGTTTGCAGCCGGCGCTGCAGCATCGCGCGAAAATACCCAAGGTTACGTCACCTCGGTCGGATTTTCACCAACTTTCGGGCGGTTTCTGGGTCTCGGGTTCCTGCAAAACGGCCGCGCCCGGCACGGCGAAAAGATACATATGGTGGATCATCTTCGCGGGCTGGATGCGACGTGTGAGGTGACCGACCCGAACGTGTTTATCCCACCGGAGGCCGGGCGCGTGGCTAAGCTGCCGGCCAAATCGCCATGCGAGGGGCTGTTGCCGATCAAGTTCGGGACCTGCACGCTGACCGAACTGACCCCGAACGCGATCACGTCGATTGCAACGGTAAATGCAAATCGAAAGCCGTGTCAGACGCGCTCAGGAATACGCACGGGATCGGATTTCCACGCCAAAACCGCGCCACCGGCAAGGCTGGCGCGCGCTACATCTGGTTTGGGCCCGGTCAGGCCATGCTGGTCGGCCCTGCAAGCGATGCTGTGCCGGATGCGGCGGTGACCGATCAGTCAGATGGCTGGGCGCTGATCCGGCTGCACGGTGCGGTCGCGCACTCGGTATTGGCGCGACTGGTGCCGGTAGATATGCGTGGAAGCGTTTTCAAACACGGCCACACGGCGCGCACGCTGCTTTATCATATGCCGGTCTCGATCACCCGCACCGCGGCGAACAGCTTTGATATCATGGTCTTCCGGTCGATGTCGAAAACCGCAGTGGATGAATTCAGCCATGCGATGAAAAGCGTTGCCGCGCAAGAAAATTGAGGCGCCGTTCGGCGCCGAGCTTACCACCCTTCAATTTAGCGAATTAAGCTTACCACCCTTCAATTTAGCGAATTAAGCTTACCATCTGTCCACATGCTGTGATTCAAGGAGTCTCCTGTTATAGAATTGGAGATGTTGTATGGTTGTTTCATTGGGTTTTTCTGGGGTAAACGAAGCTATCAAGGCTGATTTTATAGAGCGGCTTCCAAAGTTTCATAAATCCCGCTGCGAAGGCCTTACACTGCTTTCGAGCATCGTTCTTGATGTGCGAAGTGCGAATTTGATGGAATTATCGGCGACTTTACCGCGTCACATCGGCACAAAAGATCATCGGTACCAGTATGGTTCCCGTGTTTTGAGCAATTCCCACATTGATTGCGCGGAAATCATGCAGGCCTATGCTGGAGATGTATTCACCCGTTTGGCCTCCAACGGAGAGACCATCGTTTTGATGATGGATCCGTGCCTATACGGTTGTCACCCACACCCACTATATGTATGGCGTGGCGTCGAGTGGCCCGGGAGGGGGACAAAGCGGGGATGGATGTCTCGCAGCGTGAAGACCTTTCGTTTCCGCGGTCGCTTCCTGAGTTCCAGCGACTTTTCCCGGATGGCACGGCCTGTGCCGCCTAAATTGCTTGCGATGTCACCGCCCCACTTACGCCCAGCTTTACTCGGGCGATTGGGAGCACCCTAGATGTAGTGGGTGTGGGTGACAACCGGATAGGCACGGATGGATCAAAGCCATATCAATGACGGACATGAAGTCTTGATGCTGTCAGTGCGCATGCGTGATCGCGCCTTGCCTGTGGCTTGGCGCGTGCGCAAGACAAAAGGCAATATTGGGTTTTCTCTCCAAAAAGAGTTACTGGACAGCATTCAGGATTGGATGCCTGAAGGGGCTGATGTCATGTTAACGGGTGATCGATTTTATGGCACAGAAAGGTTAATCCATTGGTGTCAGGACGCTGGTTGGGGATATCGTATTCGCCTGAAGGGCAACCTGACTTTGCAGCACCAAGGTGGCGAGCTGTCTTGCATTGAAATCCGGGAGCTGATGCCGCAAGGGCTTATAAACGCGGAACTTTATGGATCAGGTGTGTTTACGAATATCGGAGTATTGCACGACGATGGTCACCCTGAGCCCTGGATCATCGCTATGAATGCAAAGCCTTCACAATACACGGTTCTCGATTATGGAATGCGATGGGGTATTGAAGCTATGTTCTCGGACTTCAAGACCCGTGGATTTGGCATCGCGCAAAGCCAAATCAAAAAGCCAGACCGACTGGAAAGGCTTATCCTTGTCATGGCAATAGCCATGTACTGGGCGGTTTCAACGGGCGCAGCAGATGAACAAATAGTCGCCGAAAGCGGCGAAAAAAGGGGATTCGCAAAACCCGAAGATCACTCTGCTCCCTCTTCAAACAGAGCCTGCGGTTCCTGCGCAGATGCTTCATAGGATATGAGAAAATCCCTAAATTATGGCAAGTTTGGATTTTTTGAAGAGTGGTAAGGGCGCCAAGATAACTATTTGCGCCGCGCGTGCCGCGCGTCGTGGTGCCTCCGGCGGGGATATTTTCCGACATTCGGAAAGCTGTATTTGTGATCTTCCAAATGTTCAATATATCCCCGGCGGAGGCGAAAAATCGCGAGGTGCGGATGGACTAGTGCCGACGGGCGCGCAACCGCTGGACATTGAAATTGCCCAGACCGATATTGGGCACATGAGTCTGCCGCCAGGTTTCCTTGATGAACTGCGCGCCCGTGCGTCGATTTCTCAGGTTGTCGGGCGCAAAGTGATCTGGGATCAGCGCAAGTCCAATCAGGCCAAGGGCGACATGTGGGCGTCGTGCCCGTTTCATCAGGAAAAGACCGCCAGCTTTCATGTCGACGATAAGCAGGGGTTTTATTACTGCTTTGGCTGCCACGCCAAGGGCGACGCCATATCATTTGTGCGCGAGACCGAGAATGTCGGCTTTATCGAGGCGGTGGAAATTCTGGCCCGCGAGGCTGGTATGCAGGTGCCCGCGCGCGACCCCAAGGCGCAGCAAAAGGCCGACCACCGGAGCCAGTTGTTCGATGTCATGGACGCCGCGGTGCAGTTTTTCCGCCTGCAGTTGAAAACCGCAGCCGGGGCGGACGCGCGGGAGTATCTGGCCGGGCGCGGGCTGAGCACGTCCGCTCAGGCCAGGTGGGATATTGGCTTTGCGCCGGACAGCCGCTTTGCACTCTGGTCGCATTTGACCGGCAAAGGGCTTGCGCCCGCACTGATCATCGATGCCGGTCTGGCGGCAAAACCGGACGATGGTGCCGCGCCGTATGACAGGTTTCGCGACCGGATCATATTTCCGATCCGCGATGCGCGCGGGCGCTGCACGGCACTTGGCGGGCGTGCGATGGCTGCGAATGCGCGCGCCAAATACCTCAACTCGCCAGAGACCGCGCTGTTTGACAAGGGCCGCAGTCTGTATAATCACGCGTCAGCCCGCGAAGCTGCCGGCAAGGGCCAGCCGCTGATCGTCGCGGAGGGCTATCTGGATGTAATCGCGCTGGCGCAAGCCGGGTTTGGCGCCGCGGTCGCGCCGCTCGGCACGGCGATCACCCAAGAGCAACTGGCGCTGATCTGGCGGATCGATCGCGAGCCGATTATTGCGCTGGATGGCGACACGGCGGGTTTGCGGGCGGCGATGCGGCTGATCGATATCGCATTGCCGATGGTGGAAGCTGGGCAATCGTTGCGCTTTGCGATCATGCCCGAAGGCCAGGACCCGGATGATCTGTTGCGCGCTGGCGGTGCGGCAGCGATGCAGCAGGTTCTGGAATCTGCGCTGCCGATGGTGCGGCTATTGTGGCGGCGCGAGACCGAAGGCCGCGTCTTTGACAGCCCGGAACGCAAAGCAGCGCTTGATAAGACCTTGCGCGAGGCCATTCGCCGGATCAACGATAGGTCGATTCGCGCGCATTATGGCGAGGAAATCAAAGGCTTGAGGTGGGACCTGTTTGGTTCGGCACAGCGCGCGCCGCCGTTCAACACGCAATGGACGCGCAGGCCAACAACGCGACCGATACAACCGTCAGCGGCCACCAAGACCTCTTATCTTGCCACAGCGACTGGCACCGAGCCGGAAGAACATTTGCGCATCGCGGCGATTCTGGCCGTACTGGTCAGCAACCCGGTGATCATTGGTCAATTCGAAGGAGATCTGGAGGCGCTGCAACTGGCCAGCCCCGATCATCGCGACATCCGCAGTGGGCTCTTGCGCCATGCCGGTGCCACGACGGAGGAAATTCGCCAGAAAATTGAGCAGGACGTCGGCGCCGGCGCCCTTGAAAAGCTCTTTGGCCTCAGCCATGTGCAGATCATCCCGGTCGTTCGCACACCGGGCGACGAGGAGGCAGCGGCAATGTGCGTGGCGCAGGAGCTTGCCAAACTGGCGGCAAAGCGTGCTGCAGAACTTGAAATACTCGACGCCGGCCGCGATTTGAGCGGTGTTGCCGATGAACACGTCACTTGGCGTCTGGGCCAGGCGGCTGAAGCGCGCGCCAAGGCCGAACGCTCCCATACCGAAGACAAGATCGAATACGACGTCAGCGCCAGCGGGGCGCACATTAAACGCGACGAACGCCGTGAATTTGAGCACCTGCTGGGCAAGATTGACTTTACCAAACCGACCAAACCGCAACAGTGACACTTTTGGTGAAGGAATCGTTATGAAAAACCGCGTAAACGGGTGTGCGAATCAGTGATTCGACATTATTGATTCGAATTGACTGAATGCGAATCACCCGCCGTTTTCAAGGAGTGCCGGATGGCCGCCAAAGATACCGCCGAGCGCAAGCCGGACACACCGGATGACGAAGTCACGCTCGACATGAGCCAGACCGCCGTCAAAAAGATGATCGCCGAGGCCCGCGAGCGCGGCTACATCACTTATGATCAGCTCAACACAGTGTTGCCGCCCGAACAGGTGTCGTCCGAACAGATCGAAGATGTGATGTCGATGCTGTCTGAGATGGGCATCAATGTCATCGAAGACGAGGAGGCCGAGGACGAAGAGACCAAAAGCTCGACGGAAGTCGTGGCGGCGTCCAGCTCGCGCGAAGTGGCGGTGGCCCAGACCGAAACCGAAAAACTCGACCGCACCGACGACCCGGTGCGCATGTATCTGCGCGAAATGGGCTCGGTTGAGTTGCTTAGCCGCGAAGGCGAAATTGCGATTGCCAAGCGCATCGAGGCCGGCCGCAACACGATGATCGCCGAGCTGTGCGAAAGCCCGCTGACCTTTCAGGCAATCACCATCTGGCGCGAAGAGCTGCTCAGCGAAGATATTCTGCTGCGCGATGTTATCGATCTGGAAGCGACCTTTGACCGGGGCTTGGACGGCGAGGAAGAGCAAGAGCCGGTGGTGGCGAATGTGAATGCCGAGGCCGCGCCGAGACAAGTTCCCGAGCAACCGGAACTGGGCGCCGACGGCAACCCGATTGAGCCCGATGACGATGACGACGACGAAGACGAAGACGAACAGGCCAACATGTCGCTGGCAGCGATGGAGGCGGCGTTAAAACCGCGGGTTCTGGAAACCCTGGAACTGATCGCGCGCGACTACATCAAATTGTCGGACATGCAGGATCTGCGGATGTCGGCGACACTGAACGAAGACGGCTCGTTTAGTGCAAAAGACGAGGCGAAATATCAGGCGCTGCGGTCGGAAATTGTCGAATTGGTCAATGAACTGCATCTACACAACAATCGCATCGAGGCGCTGATCGACCAGCTATACGGCATCAACCGCCGGATCATGTCGATCGACGGCAACATGGTGAAACTGGCCGACCAGGCGCGGATCAACCGGCGTGAGTTTGTCGCAGCCTATCGCGGCTACGAGCTGGACCCGACCTGGTTGGACCGGATGGCCGAAAAAACCGGCCGCGCCTGGGGCGCGTTTGTCGAGCGCTTTACCGGCAAGGTTGTCGATCTGCGCGCCGAAATGGCCCAGGTGGGCCAATATGTCGGCGTCGATATTGGCGAGTTTCGCCGCATCGTTCAACAGGTGCAAAAGGGCGAAAAAGAGGCCCGGCAAGCCAAGAAGGAAATGGTCGAAGCAAACTTGCGGCTGGTGATTTCGATTGCCAAAAAATACACCAACCGGGGCCTGCAATTCCTTGATTTAATTCAAGAAGGTAACATCGGGTTGATGAAAGCGGTGGACAAGTTTGAATACCGCCGGGGGTATAAATTTTCGACCTACGCGACCTGGTGGATCCGCCAGGCGATCACCCGGAGTATCGCCGATCAGGCCCGCACGATCCGGATTCCGGTTCATATGATCGAAACCATCAACAAGCTGGTGCGCACGGGACGGCAAATGCTGCACGAAATTGGCCGCGAGGCGACGCCGGAAGAGCTCGCCGCCAAGCTGCAAATGCCGCTGGAAAAGGTTCGCAAGGTGATGAAGATCGCCAAGGAACCGATTTCGCTGGAGACCCCGATTGGCGATGAGGAAGACAGCCAGCTTGGCGATTTCATCGAAGATAAAAACGCGGTGCTGCCGTTGGACAGCGCCATTCAGGAGAACCTGAAGGAGACCACGACGCGAGTGCTGGCGTCGCTGACGCCGCGCGAGGAACGGGTGCTGCGGATGCGGTTCGGGATCGGCATGAACACCGATCATACGCTGGAAGAGGTGGGCCAGCAGTTTTCCGTGACGCGGGAACGGATTCGGCAGATCGAGGCGAAGGCACTCAGGAAGCTGAAGCATCCGAGCAGGTCGCGGAAGTTGCGGAGTTTTCTGGATCAGTGATACTTTACTTGCTGGCTGATGGTACCCATTGACTGCGGAAGGCACCATTTAGTGGTTGAAGAAAATTCGCAGCTCCGGGCGCTCCTAGACGCGATCAGTCGACCACCGGAGTTTTGTGCCGGACAGTTGGTATTGTCATGGGAAAAAGGTGATCTGGAATTCCGGATAGCTACACTTCTACAAGCCAATCTGGTCGAAAAATTTATCAAAAAACAGATTGAGAACGATAGCGGATTTTTAGAACTTCTAGGCGAAGCGGAAGAAAAAGAATTGCAGAGTTTGGTTCTCGTCCTCGCAGCCTTGATAGGCGGCCTCCAAAACAAAGCGAAGGACTTCATTTCGAACGGCGAGTTGGAATCTGCGAGTTCAACGTTATTTCGTAGAGACCTCGTAGCACTGGTCTGGGCCTTCTCATCTGCAATTCTGGGACAACTTAACTCTGAAATCTTGGGTGTGAAATTCTTCGATAGTGCAGGAGACATACTGGCTACAATCGAGCAAGTGTTTGTAATGCTTGACGACGAAACGATGGTCGGTGAGTGAGCAAGCCGTAGGGCGGGGTTTACCCCGCCAGCTTGCCTGCCGCCACATCGGCGGGGTAAACCCCGCCCTACAGATTCTTGCACGCAAATTTGGCTAATTTCGACAGCGGTTTTTGCAAGATTTGGTGTGCGGCTCAATAATGTTTCCCCGCCCGGTCCCCCGGACCGGGCCGCGCCTGCCCCGTGGGGGCAGGTCAGGCGCGGCTCTCTGTTGTGGAAATTATTGGAAATCCTTACCCCGACGGTCCCGGGCGTGGCGCTGTGGGAGCAAAGCGGTTCCGGGGCTAGTTTTTAAACTCTTTAAAGATTTCAGGCCCCCTAGTTTAAAGAGTTTAAACAGAAATCCAGTGCCGTTTTCGGTCGTTTTCGGCGTCCGGACAGTTCACCATTGCGCAACCAAGCGCGCCGGGTAACGGGCCGTTACCCGACCGTTCGCCGGGGCTTGACAGGGGGCGGACAAAGCCGCCCCGCGCGCAAGGTTAACAGCGCGCCCGCCGGTTGCCAGCGGCGCAAATATGCGCAGACTGTTTGCCATGCACGCCACCTTTACCATCGCCACCACCGGCCCCGGCCTTTGTGAATTCACCCGTCAGGTCACCGCCTGGACCGCCAACCAACCCGAGCGCCTGTTCACCCGGTCCGCCGATCCGCAAGGCTCTTGGCGATAAAACCCGGCAAATGATCGCCCATCCCGACCACCCTTTTGCCGTCTTTTACACGCTTTCCCGCTCCGCGCGCCGACTTGGGCGCTTTGGGATTGGGCGCGTCGGTCTTGACTGCCGCCACGGCGACCGGCGCAGATTTTTCCTCTGCCTTCTTGACCGGACTGTGGCGCGCGCGCTTCGCCTTGGGCTTGTCCACCGCTTCAACCGCGTCCAAATCGCCGGATTTCAGCGGGTTATCAAGGCGTTCGATCGCTTGGCCCAACAGTCGCTCAACCGCGTTCAGGTTCTTTTCATCGCGCGTTTCGCAGATCATGATCGCCTTGCCGGCGAGCCCGGCGCGCCCGGTGCGGCCGATCCGGTGGATGTAATCCTCGGCGTGCCCCGGCACGTCGAAATTCAAGATATGGCTGACCGCAGGCACATCCAGCCCACGCGCCGCCACGTCTGATGCGACAAGAAAGCGCAACGCCCCATCGCGAAACGCGTCCAGCGTTCGAGTGCGCTGCGACTGGTCCAGATCGCCATGGATCGGGGCGGCGTCATATTTGTGTTTTTTCAACGACTTGGAAACGATATCGACATCGGTCTTGCGGTTGCAAAAGATCATCGCGTTGGTCAGGCCGTCGCCTTCACCGTCGATGATCGCGCGCAGCAGATGGCGCTTTTCGCTCGCCGTCCGGTCGCGCCGCGTGCCTTTGAACATCACCACGCCCTGGGCAACGTTTTCGGCCGCGGTGGCCTGCCGGTCGACCTCGATGCGGGCCGGGGCGGACAGGAACGTATTGGTAATGCGTTCAATCTCCGGCGCCATTGTGGCCGAGAAAAACAGCGTCTGGCGGGTGAACGGGGTCAGTGAAAAAATCCGTTCGATATCTGGAATGAAGCCCATGTCCAGCATCCGGTCGGCTTCATCCACCACCATGATCTGCACGCCGGTCAACAGCAGTTTGCCACGCTCAAAATGGTCCAGCAAACGCCCCGGCGTGGCGATCAGAACGTCGACCCCTCGGTCGATCAATTTGTCCTGTTCATTGAACGAAACCCCGCCGATCAGCAAGGCTTTGGTCAGTTTGACGTACTTGGCGTAGGTGTCAAAGTTTTCAGCCACTTGCGCCGCCAGTTCGCGGGTCGGGCACAGCACGAGGCTGCGCGGTATCCGGGCCCGGGCCCGGCCCCGCGCCAGCAGGGTGATCATCGGTAAAGTGAAACAGGCGGTCTTGCCGGTTCCGGTCTGCGCAATGCCAAGCACGTCGCGCCCTTCAAGGGCGGGCGGTATGCCATCGGCCTGGATCGGGGTCGGGGTCTCGTAGCCAGCGTCCTGGATGGCTTGCAGCACTTTGGGTGCGAGTTTCAGGTCAGAAAATTTGGTCATTCATGTCCGTTGTCTTACGGACATATCGCGCCCGTAACGTCTGATGAGGCTTGGCCCGGATGGCCGACTTATCCACAAGTGCCCCAGAATGGGGCGTGGCTATAGAAATTTGGTGTAAAGGTCAATCCGGATGCTTTATCGGTACAGGGGAATCGCATGAAGGTTATGTCCGGAGAATTTGCAGTAAGAACCGATTGTTCCATCCGGCCTTTTTGCGCATGACCCTGAGCGATTTTTTATCTTTTGCCTTGTTGAGCAGATTCATTGCCATGTGTTTGATGACGGCAAAATTCTTGGGGCCGTGATCCTTACGAACACGGCTGTCATCATCGCGGAATGTGACGTCGAGCACCCAGTGGAGGCGGTTTTCAATCCCCCAATGGGAGCGTACCGCATGGGCAAAGCGCGGCGCATCTTTCGGTAGAGACGAGATGAAGTATCGGGTTTGTTGTGTTGTTTTCCCGTTGCTTTCACGGATCGAGACAACGCGACCAATACTGGTCAGGCCCGCCCAACCCGGATGGCGCTCTTGCAGCCATTCTATGGTGTCACTCTGGGTGTAGGTCCGGGTCTCAATCCGACCTTTATCGCCATCAACAGTCTGTAACGACGCAGTATTTTCATGCTCCCTCTCTTCAAACCACAGTTTCACATCCTCAAAAAGGCTGCTCTGATTTCCCTTGAGCGCCAGCACGTAGTCGGCCCCCTTGTCGCGGATTTTGCAGGCAATCTGGCGTTGGCACCCCATCGCGTCCAGCGTCACGATCGCGCCCTCAACGTGGAGCAAATCCAAGAGCAATGGAATGTCCTTGATCTCGTTCTTTTTGTGCGCACTTGCCCGCTGACCCAGTACCAGACGCAGATCATCACAGTAGGCCGAGATCAAATGCAGAGGTGTTTCACCACCGGCCTTTGACCCGCGCATCGTCTTGCCATCGACGGCCACAATCGAGCCTTCAACGCGTCCCGCCAGGCCAGCAGCCCATTGCGCAAAGGCTGTACTGAACTTCTCCGGATCAAGCAGCCGAAACACCGTTGAAAGCGTGTCATGCGAGGGAATGCCGTGCTCAAAAGGGGCCAATTTGCGCAGAAACTTCAGCTTTTCTTCACCATATTCGACAATATCAACGACACTCTCGCCGCCCGAGACCACCGCACACAGGCTTAAAAGCAGGATCTCATCAAGCGGGTAAAGCACCTTCGCCTGCTGGCGAGGGTCAGGGATGGCCGAAATAACAGATTGAAATGATGTAGTCTTTTCCAAAGCAAGTCCTCCAGATGCGTGTTCTGGTGACATTGAATCAGACGTTGATGCACGTAGCAAACACGGGCCAGCTATTCATGCGATACCCCTGTTTATCGGTAGCCAATCCTGCAAATATTCGGATGTTTGTCTCTATTTGGTTAACTATGCGGCTTTGGTTTTGTCTATTTCCCGCTGAAATCGTCAATTCTGCGTGGCATCCTGACTAGCTGTCCGATCCCAGCAAGGCGAAGATCTCCTTGAAGTGAGCGCCGGGAACAGCCACGTGGTATGACGCCCGCGTGCCGATCATTTCAAAGATTATCCCGGTGTGCGCAGCCTCCTCGAAATCCGAGCGGCTCATAAAGATGTGTCCTGCCTCCTGCCGGGCCGTTCCGAATCGGCGACGGTCATTTTTCTGGTAGCGGAGTTGCTGGCCGTGCGACCAGACCGAACGGATTTTCGGGTAGTTCAGATCGGACCGGGTGACATACGTCTTCAACCCGAACACCGCGTTCGCAGGTCCGGCCACCGCAACCACGTAAATGTCGATTTTGGCAAGGTAGCCTGCGTACACCGTGGTTTTGCTGGAAACAAAGCGCTGGATGCCAGTGTGCGGGTCAAACTCGGAATAGGGCCCGTGCGCGGCGCATCCGCCGAGCCAGACCGCGACCACATGGGCAATTAAACGGCGCATAGTCTTTGTTGCAGGTAATCTGGTTAACGCGAACTTAATCGAACCGCACTGTTACACCATCATTTCTTTCGTTGCGCTCAGCATCAGCTCCGGATAATCCCGCTCAACCCGGTCGATGTCCCACTGCAGGCGGGTCAGATAAACCATGTCGCCGTCATTGTCGTAACTGATATGGCCCTTGTTTTCATGGGCGAACCTGTCGACCGCCGCCTTGGGCCCGGTTACCCAGCGCGCACTTGTGAACTGGCTTTGGCCAAATCGCACCGGCAGCGAATATTCGGTCTCGATCCGGCTGGCCAGCACATCGAACTGCAGCGGCCCGACAACCCCGACGATATAGCCCGATCCGATCATCGGTTTGAACACTTTCGCCGCCCCTTCCTCGGCGAACTGCATCAGCGCTTTTTCCAGATGCTTGGATTTCAGCGGATCACCGGCGCGCACGGTCTGCAGCAATTCCGGCGCGAACGACGGAATTCCGGTGACGCGCAGCGCCTCGCCCTCGGTCAGGGTGTCGCCGATGCGCAACTGGCCGTGATTCGGGATGCCGATGATGTCACCGGCCCAGGCTTCCTCGGCCAACTCGCGGTCGCTCGCCAGAAACAGCACCGGGTTAGAGACCGCCATGACCTTTTTGCTGCGCACATGGGTCAGTTTCATGCCGCGCTTGAAATGGCCCGAAGCCAGGCGCACAAATGCGACCCGGTCGCGGTGCTTGCGGTCCAAGTTGGCCTGCACCTTGAAGACAAAGCCGGAAACCTTTGTTTCTTCGGGGGAAATCTGACGCGAACTGGCGGATTGCGGCTGCGGTTGCGGGCCATATTCCGCGATGCCGTTCATCAGTTCCTGCACGCCGAACGAATTGATCGCCGAGCCGAACCAGATCGGTGACAGGGTGCCGTCAAGCAACGCCTGGCGATCCAGCGCCGGCAAGAGTGCGCGCGCCATCTCGACCTCTTCGCGCAGCTTGTCCAGCAGCTCGCCGGGCACATGGGCGGCCAGTTTCGGGTCATCAAGCCCGTTGATCGTGACGCTTTCTGCGACCTTGTTGCGGTCGGCCCGGTCCATGATTTCGAGCCGGTCGCGCAGCAGATCATAACAGCCAAGAAAATCGCGCCCGACGCCGATCGGCCAGCTGGCCGGGGTTACGTCGATGGCCAGATTGTCCTGAATTTCATCAATAATTTCAAAGGTATCGCGGCTTTCACGGTCCATCTTGTTGCAAAACGTCAGGATCGGCAGATCGCGCAGCCGGCACACCTCGAACAGTTTCTGGGTCTGGCTTTCCACCCCCTTGGCGCCGTCAATCACCATCACCGCGGCGTCCACCGCCGTCAGCGTGCGAAACGTGTCCTCGGAAAAATCAGCATGTCCCGGCGTGTCCACCAGATTGAAGCGGAATGTGCCAAAATCAAACGACATCGCCGAAGCCGACACCGAAATGCCGCGCTCTTGCTCCATCTTCATGAAGTCCGAGCGGGTGCGCCGCGCCTCGCCCTTGGCGCGCACTTGTCCGGCCATCTGGATGGCGCCGCCGTACAGCAGGAACTTTTCGGTCAGCGTGGTCTTGCCGGCATCGGGATGGCTGATGATGGCAAAAGTCCGGCGCCGGGCAATTTCGGGCGGCAAGTCTGGCTGATTATCACGGCGATCCAACATGGGCTGGGATATATGGCAGCGCGTTGTGATGAACAACCGCGCAAGGCGCGCGCAAGTGTTTCGATTTCGGCAACATTGGTAGATTGCGTTGGACTGCGGTGTGGCAAATTACTACCTTGCATCGGTGGCAGAACCTGTGATTTTCCGGTTTTGGTGCAGCTTAATCGAAGGCGTGATTTCTGATGATAAAACGAATATTCATTTGGGTGGCCATTGCCCCGATATTAGCGGCGTGTGGCGGGCCTGCCGGGCAGACTTTTTTAGAAAGATTTGCAGTTCATGAGGCGCTGTTTGCTCACGTTGACATGAATCAGTCGACAACACCGGCCGGTTCTTTGCCACCCGGTTCGGCTGTCTATACCGGCGTTATGGGAATGACGGTGGATGTCGACATGGATCCTCAGCTAGTAACAACCAATCCCGGCGGCGATTTTCTCGCCGCCGGTGATTTTACCATTAACGTGGATTTTGCCGTACCAGAGCTCGACGGGACGATCAGCAACTTTTCGGCAGACGAGGGCCACACGCTTAGCGGAACTCTTACAATCCCCACGGTTGCCTTTGTCGGCAGCACGTTCGACGCGATTTATAGTGGCGGGCTGATGCTGGACGGTTTTTTGCTGAATGTCACCGGCGGTACCACCAGCCAAGCCCAGTTCAAGGGTCCAAATGGTGAATTTATCTGGGGTTTTCACGACTCAGTCACCAGCTATGATGACGGTAGCGGGGTCCAGATCGGAACCATCGACGGTGGATTTGTCGGTCAGTAGTCGTTCACGGTGCGCCAGAAGCTTCATTGATTGATTGATGTCAGTGCATCGTGAGAATCTGCCATCCAGACTGCTTTCGAAGGGGTCAGTGTATTCAGGGCATGCGCATACAAAGCCGTTAATCTCAATTTATTAACCCTGTGACACGATTGGCGGATGTCCATCGCCTGCCGATCCATGCGGGGAATAATTCTATCCGCGATATTCTGCCTGATACTTTCCGCCTGTGGCGAGGATTCTGGTGGCGGCGGCACCACGCCGCCGGTTGATTATACCGGCTATCAGGCCCAGGCGGGCGCATTGCACGCCACCTGGGACGGAATTGCTGTCACCGACCCCGCGACATTGCCGGTAAGCGGATCGGCGGCGTTTTCGGGCGTCATGCTGCTGGATGCCCAGCTCGGGGCGGGGGCGACCTCGATGGCCGGTGCACTGAACCTGGTCGCCAATTTCGCCACCGACAGCATTTCCGGCAACGCCAGCAATTTTGTTGACGACGCGGATAATGCGATGGCGGGAACGCTGGTCATGTCAAACGGCGTGCTGGACCGGGCCGCCAACACCGCGATTGAATACACCTTCAGTTCGCTGCTGGCCGGAACCCTTGCCGGTGGCGGCGAAAGCTTTGTGATTTCGGCCGATCTGTCGGGCGGTTTTGTTGGGCCGACTTACGGCGCGGCTGTAGGCGTGATTGCCGGAACCGCCACGACCGGCTTTGGAAGCGGATTTTTGTTTGGCGAGTTCATCGCTGCGCAGTAATCCGATGAGGCAGGCCGACCCGGACTATATTGCGAGTGAACCGCTCAATAGCAGGCCGCACGCGGCGCGCGGGGGCTATTGCATCGATGCGCGGCGCAGTTCCTGGGCGACATCCACCCCTTGTATATCGCGGGCGCGCAAATCCCAGGCCTTTGGCGTGGCGGCGTGATCGTGTTTGCCGATCCGACCCCGCACATTGACCGGCAACACCGGCCGGATACGCGCCTCTGACAGCAGGCTTTCGGCGGCAATCCCTTCGACATAAATAATCTCGTGCCGGTCGAAAAGCAGTTGAAAATAATCGATAAACCCGCCTTCCGACCGGGTGATTGTATCGCCGTTAACCAGCAATTGCGCGCGCACCATCACTTCTGGCTGGCCGGTGCCCAGACGGTTGCGGCGCTGATATACAAACAGCCGGTGATTGGGGCTAAGGGTCAGGTCGCGGGTGTAGTTCAAGGCGTTCTCGGTCACGATTACGGGTGCATTTGCGCCAGTTGCGCGCACCGTTTGTCGGCCAATCCAGCGGATCGTCTGCGCCCCGTGATCACGGGTCATCACCTGATCGCCGACACTTAATACCAACGGCCCTAGTCGTTGACCGTTTTGGCCCATTGTCTGGTAGTGATTGACGTGATTGCGGTTTTGTCGTTTGCAAAGAAGTTCCATGCTTCGCAACACCTGTCGACGATCTGCTCATAATTGTCGAAGACGGATATGGCGAGCTTGTTGGCACGCAGATAAGCCCACACATTTTCCATCGGGTTGAGTTCAGGGGAATAGGGCGGGAGTTTGAGCAGGGTGATGTTGTCGGGTACCTCCAGCTCTGCCGAACCGTGCCAGCCAGCGCCATCCAGAATGAGAAGGGCATGTGCGCCCGATGCGACGGTTTTAGCGATCTCGGCGAGATGCGCGCTCATGGCCTGTGTGTCGGCATGTGGCATGATCAGAGCGGCCGCTTCAGCCCGTTCCGGGCAGACGGCGCCGAAAATGTAGCTCCAGATATAGCGGGTGTCGCGCGGGGCACGGGGGCGTGTTCCACGCTCGGCCCAGATACGGGTGAGCGTGCCCTGCTGGCCAACCCGCGCTTCATCCTGAAACCATATCTCCAGGGGCTTGCTGCGGGCTGTTTCCGGCAAGGCTGCTTCTACCTCTGCGGGGAAGTTTTTTTAAAAGCCTCCTGTGCATCCGGGTCGGATTTCGGATGCTGCGGGCGCACCGACAGACGCCGAAAGCCCAGGCTTGCCAATTGTTTGCCAACAGTTCGCTCATGCATGGTGACGCCGAAGCGCTCTTCGATCTTGCGTTTCAGATCAATGCGCCGCCAGCGCACAACCCCATCGGTTTCGGGGTCGGGACCCGCCCGAACCATTTCCGCCAACTCCTCCTTCTGTGCCGCGCTCAGCAGACAGGGTGGATCCGGCGGGCGACGGTTGAACAGGCCGACACGCCCTCCGCATTGTAACGGTGGGCCCAATCCCGCAGCGTCTGCCGATCCATGCCGCAGTTTTCTGCCGCCGTCTTGCGGTCAACCCCATCCAGAACCAGGGCAATCGCCAACATCCGTCGCGCCGCTTTCCCATCCCGGCACCGCGCCGCTTCCTGGCGAAGCTCGCCTGCGGACTTGTCTTTTCGCGTAATCCTTACTGCCATCAAAGCCTCCCTTGCCTTGATGCCACTGAATCAGATCACGCCGCTCGTGGGAATCCCCTTGAGTCAAATCTGGGGGCCGTTGGTATAAGTCCTCGATTCTGATCTGAATGCCGCCCGCACACAGAACATGGGTGCCGCGTGAAAATGACGAACACGCCAGTTGCGCCAAAACACTGGCGCCAACGGTGCGGTCGATATTGATCAGGGTATAGGATTGTTTCGGCACGATCGGCGCCAGTGGCAGCAGGTAAATTTCGCTGATCAGACCGTCCAGGGTCTCGACCATGATGATTGCCTCGGCCATCGCGCCAGCCTCGGCCATGAATGTCGCCACGCAGTCCAGATGCAGCGCCGCGCCTGGCGTCCCGATCTCGCTGGTGCGGGCGATCGAATAGCAGCTGGCCCCCGACGCATCCGGCGCAATGGACAGGTGGATTTGCGCGGCCTGCGCGCGCAGGCCATACACGTCGGCCAGTTCCAGATGGTGCGCGTCGGCGATCTGATCGCCGAGATTGGCGCCCGAAATCACGGTGAAATCCCCAGCCCGGTAAACCAGCACCCGGAAACCGGGCAAGGTGCCATTTTTGTGGGCGTGAGTCACTGATTTCGAACCCTTTTGATTGGCAGCAAAGCGTCAAGCTAGGAACTCGCATCGCGACGGTCAAACTTCTGCCCGGAAATGCGCTCTGCGGGCACCGATTGTGCCGTGATTTGATACGCATTGGCCGTGGTCCCAGTATTGTAGCTGAAATTATCCGACGTTGCGCGAATTGACTGTGCCGGCCGCGAATCGCAGCCGCCATCTTGGCGTTGCAGCCCCGCGCGCCTTGCGCCATGTTCGCGGCGTCAGTTGACCATCAGGAGGGTGCGATGGATCTTGGAATTTCCGGCAAGCGCGCGATTGTCTGTGCCTCGTCCAAGGGGCTCGGGCTGGGCTGCGCCCGGGCTTTGGCCGCAGAAGGCGTTGATCTGGTGATGAATGCGCGCGGGGTTCAGGCACTGGAAGCCGCAGCAGACCAGATAACGGCCAAATTTGGCGTCGATGTCGCAGTTGTGGCCGCCGATATCACCACCAGCGACGGTCGCGACGCGGTTTTGGCCGCTGCCGGAGAGGTCGATATTCTGGTCAATAACGCAGGCGGTCCGCCGCCGGGCATGTGGAGCGATTGGTCACGCGATGATTTCATCAAGGCGCTGGACGGAAATATGCTGACCGCGATTGCACTGATGCAGGCGGTGCTGCCAGGAATGATGCAGCGGGGCTGGGGACGGGTGGTCAACATCACCAGCCAGGCGGTGAAGTCGCCGATTGCAGTGCTGGGGCTTTCCAACGCGGCGCGGGCCGGGCTGACCGGATTTGTGGCCGGAACATCACGCCAGGTGGCGACAAACGGCGTGACAATCAACAATCTGCTGCCGGGCATACACGCCACCGACCGCGCCGACGCATGGGATGGCGGGGTGGTGAAAGCCGAAGGCATCACGTTGGCCGAGGCGCGGGCCAAACGTCAGGCAACGATCCCGGCGCGGCGCTACGGAACGATCGCTGAATTTGGTGCGACCTGCGCCTATTTGTGTTCGCAACAGGCGGGATTCATCGTCGGCCAGAACATATTGCTGGATGGCGGCGCCGTAAATTCCACGCTTTAGCGCAGCTTGCGAGACGCGCCGCGCGCTGCTATCGACGCGAATGTCTGATGGTTTTAATCAGATAAAGCAAAGGCAGCGCAGGCGTGAACGTCCAGACCGCAAGACTTGAGGTCCGCAATGTGACCCGCCGGTTCGATGGCCGGGCGGTGGTTGATGGCGTGTCGCTGCAAGTCATGGCGGGCCAGGTGACCTGCCTGTTGGGACCATCCGGATGCGGCAAATCCACGACCTTGCGGATCATTGCCGGTGTCGATCGGCAAGACGAGGGCGCGGTGCTGGTTGATGGTCAGGTGATCTCTGATCCCGGCATCAACATTCCGCCCGAGGCACGCTCTATCGGCTTGATATTTCAGGATTTTGCCCTGTTTCCGCATCTTTCGGTCGGGCAAAACGTCGGCTTTGGCCTGAAGGGGCGCAAAAACGCGCATCAGGTCCGTGTGGACGAGCTTTTGGAGCGGGTAAATCTGTCGAGCCATTTGAACGCTTATCCGCATGAGCTGTCCGGCGGCGAGCAGCAACGGGTGGCACTGGTGCGGGCGCTGGCGCCGCGCCCCCGGATCATGCTGATGGACGAGCCGTTTTCAGGCCTGGACGAGCGCCTGAAGGACGGTATCCGCGATGCCACGCTGGAGGTTCTGAAAGACGAAGGCACTGCCGTTCTGCTGGTCACGCATGAGTCTGGCGAAGCCATGCGCATGGCCGACGAAATTGCCCTGATGCGCGACGGCCGGATTGTGCAGTACGGCGCGCCCTATAACATCTTCAATGCACCGGTCGATAAACAGGCGGCGGCGTTCTTTAGTGATATCAACGTTATACCAGGCAAAGTTCATGGCGCACTGGTGGATACAGCCTTTGGTGAGTTCCTGGCACCCGGTCGTCCCGACGACACTGAGATCGAGATCGTCATCCGCCCGCAACACCTGCGCATCGATTTTGACCGCTCCGGCAGCGGCCCGAACCCGACGCCGCAAGACGGCACCCCGGCTCGTGGCGTCGTGCACCGGGCAAGGTACATGGGGCGCGAAAGTCTGGTTGAATTCCGGATGGACTATGACGGCTCGATTCTGAAAGCCACGGTGCCATCGGTGTTTTTGCCGAAACCGGGCACGGCGCTGTGGCTGATGGTCAGGCGCGGCAAGTGTTTTGTGTTTCCTATCAATTGTTAAGCTGGCTATGTTAATTGGCG
Organism: Paracoccaceae bacterium; assembly: GCA_965237505.1. Taxonomy (GTDB): domain Bacteria; phylum Pseudomonadota; class Alphaproteobacteria; order Rhodobacterales; family Rhodobacteraceae; genus NVTR01. The sequence continues at coordinate 1,478,769 of CBDEFR010000009.1, forward strand.
ATCTTGATGTTGCATGTCCGCACTTTCGCGAAACGCCGCCGAGAGTTCAGTCAGCGCGCTGATCCGGTCCAGCCGCAACATTCTGAGCGCCTCTGCGCGTTCGCACCATACCGTGCAGGTCCAGACCCGGCCCCAGTAATCCAGTTTGAGCGGCCGCACGACGGTCTCAAAAACCGTTCCGTCCCGTTCGTCATAGGTCAATCGCAGCTTTTTGCGGCTGCGGATCGCTGACCGGACCGCGGGCATGTGGCGAATGCCAGAGGCGGTATCGGCAAACGGAAACACCGCCAGGCCCCAGCCGGTTGTCGGTGACACTCGGTTTTCCGGCAGCGCCTTGTCGATCTTGTCCGCCAGCGTGCGTGCCGCCGATTTCAATGCCGGGTCGTCAGCCTCGGTCATGACTGCAAGTCCCAGATGCATTGCTTCCAGTTCGGCCATGCTCAGGTTCAGCGGCGGCAGCGTAACTGGCGCGGTCATCTGGTAGCCAACGCCGCGTGCGCCCGCCACCGGCACCCCGGATTTCATCAGCGTCGCCATATCTCGGTAAACCGTGCGCGCGGACACCGCCAATTCGCGCGCCAGATCCTCGCCCCGATGCACCGCGCCGTCGCGCAGCCGGTCAATGATGTCGATCAACCTGTCCTTGCGGCGTGTGCGCGGCAAATCTTTTGGTGATTCGGTCATGTGGCGCAGTTTAACAACTGACAAAAGCCTGTCAGTAGAGAATATCGGACGGCATCCACCGCTTGTTCCTTAGGCAATCCTTGCAAAAATATGTGTTTCGCCCGCATTGGTGCTTTTCCAGAACACCGACAAGCCATAGATAACAACACGTAACCCGCGACGGGCGGCTTGCGTCGCCCAATGATGGAGAAACCCCATGCTCAATAATATCGGCCTTCCCGGCCTTTTGCTGATCGCCGTCGTCGTGCTTGTGCTCTTTGGCCGCGGCAAAATTTCATCGCTCATGGGCGAGGTTGGCAAGGGCATCACATCGTTCAAAAAGGGTGTGGATGACGGCAAAAAAGAAATCGAAGAACAGACAGAATCTGCCCGCGACGTCACCCCTGAAGAAGACAACGACAAGGTCTGACCCAGCGGGACTGAAAGCACATGTTTGACATTGGCTGGACCGAATTGCTGGTCATTGGCGTTGTCGCGCTGATCGTGGTGGGTCCCAAGGACCTGCCCGGCATGTTCCGCACGCTTGGCCGTTTCACGGCCAAGGCGCGCTCAATGGCGCGGGATTTTTCGCGCGCCATGGAAGATGCCGCCGACGAGGCCGGGGTCAAGGATGTCGCCAAAGACCTAAAAAGCATGACATCGGCGCGCAAACTTGGGCTGGATAAAATACAGGAAGCCGCCAGCAATTTTGAAAAATGGGACCCGCTGAAATCGGGAACGGAAGTCAAAAAGGGCCCGGCGACGCAGGCTTTGGCCGAAACGCGGGCAGAGGCGACGCGAAAGATTCAGGAACAGATCGGTAAGAAATCCGACAAACCGGCCGCGAAAAAGCCGACGCCCAAAAAAACTGCCGCCAAAGCAGCCAAGAAATCCGCTTCGAAAAAAGCCGCACCAAAGACCGCACAAAAATCCGCGGCGAAACCAGCCGCCCAAGCCGCCAAGAAACCAGCAACCCGCAAATCCGCCGCTAAGGCGACCGCGAAAAAGGCTGCCGAATGAGCAACGATGGCGAGATCGAGGACAGCTCGGCCCCGCTGATCGAGCATCTGACCGAACTGCGCACCCGTCTTTTGCGCTCGGCGATGGCGTTCATAGTGGGCATGATTATCTGCTTCACCATCTGGAACCCGATATTCAACTTTCTGACTGATCCGATTTGCAGCGCGTTGGCCGATCGCGGTCAGGATTGCGGACTGATCCTGATCAAACTGCAGGAAGGATTTTTTGTCGCGATCCGTATTTCACTGCTCGGTGGTTTCATTCTGGCGTTTCCATTTATTGCAACACAGATGTGGCGTTTCGTGGCGCCGGGGCTTTACAGAAAAGAAAAAAGCGCCTTTCTGCCGTTCCTGCTGGCGTCGCCATTGATGTTCCTGCTCGGTGCGGCATTTGCGTTTTATGTGGTGATTCCGCTGGCGTTCAACTTCTTCCTTGGCTTTCAGCAGATCGGCACCGGCGGCGAGATTACCGAGGACGGGGTGCAAACCCTGGCCGATGCCGGGATCACCTTTCAAGGCTCGGTGGCCGAATACCTGACACTGACCACGAAATTCATTCTGGCCTTCGGGCTGTGTTTCCAGTTGCCGGTGCTGCTGACGCTGATGGGCAAGGCCGGGCTGGTCAGTTCTGCAGGGCTGCGCAGCGTGCGCAAATACGCGGTGATCGGCATTCTGTGCCTGGCGGCCATCGTCACGCCGCCCGACGTGATCACCCAGGTGATCCTGTTTGTGGTGGTCTATGGGCTTTATGAAATATCGATCTGGCTGGTGCGCCGGGTCGAAAAACAGCGCAATGAACGGCTGCGCGAAGAGGGATTGCTGGACGAAGACGAGGACGAGACGACATGAGGGACGCGGCGCTGAACCGCATTGCGGCGGCGCTGGAACGACTGGCGCCGGCCACGCTGACCGCGCCTGATTTTGCGACCGCAGAGGCCTATGTCTGGCACGTCGAGCCGGACCGTCTGCAAGCCGTAGACAACGTCAACCGCGTCGATCTTGATCTTTTGGTGGGGATTGACCGGGCGCGCGACACGCTGTTGCAAAACACCGAGCAGTTTGCCCGTGGTCTGCCGGCCAACAATGCGCTGTTGTGGGGCGCCCGCGGGATGGGCAAATCCTCGCTGATAAAAGCGGTGCACGCTCGCGTTTCGGCTGGCAACCTGGCGCTCAAGATCATCGAGGTGCAGCGCGAGGATCTGTCGTCGATCGGGCGGTTGCTGAATTTATTGCGCGGCGTCAAACACCGGTTTTTGCTGTTTTGCGATGACCTGTCGTTTGCCCAGGATGACGAGCACTACAAGTCGCTCAAAGGGGTGCTCGATGGCGGCATCGAAGGGCGCCCGGACAATGTGGTGTTCTATGCCACTTCGAACCGGCGTCACCTGATGCCGCGAGAAATGATCGAGAACGAACGGTCCTCGGCCATCAGCCCGTCCGAAGCGGTCGAGGAAAAGGTGTCACTGTCGGATCGGTTCGGGCTGTGGCTCGGGTTCCATCCCTGCAGTCAGGACCAGTATCTGGCAATGGTCCGCGGTTATTGCAGCGCCTACGCGGTGGCCATTGACGATGCGATGCTGCGCCGTGAAGCGATCGAGTGGCAAGCCACACGGGGCGCACGGTCAGGCCGCGTCGCCTGGCAATTTTTCATCGATATGGCTGCGCGGCGCGGTGTCAGACACTAATACCAACGGCCCTAGTCGTTGACCGTTTTGGCCATTGTCTGGTAGTGATTGACGTGATTGCGGTTTTGTCGTTTGCAAAGAAGTTCCATGCTTCGCAACACCTGTCGACGATCTGCTCATAATTGTCGAAGACGGATATGGCGAGCTTGTTGGCACGCAGATAAGCCCACACATTTTCCATCGGGTTGAGTTCAGGGGAATAGGGCGGGAGTTTGAGCAGGGTGATGTTGTCGGGTACCTCCAGCTCTGCCGAACCGTGCCAGCCAGCGCCATCCAGAATGAGAAGGGCATGTGCGCCCGATGCGACGGTTTTAGCGATCTCGGCGAGATGCGCGCTCATGACCTGTGTGTCGGCATGTGGCATGATCAGAGCGGCCGCTTCAGCCCGTTCCGGGCAGACGGCGCCGAAAATGTGAATCCCGGAGCAATACTGGACCACAGAAACGGTCGAATAATCTGACTGTCGCGGAGTAAAACTCCGCCATTCTGACGCCTGAGGCAAACGAGCTGAGGGCGGGGAGATGTATTCTGTGGAATTGTACAGCCGGGTTCGGCGTGCGTGTCATGTCGGTGGGATGAGTGAGCGGGCGGCGGCCGGTCATTTCGGGATAGACCGCAAGACTGTGTCAAAAATTCTGAAGCATGCGGTGCCACCGGGTATCGCAGGAATGGGCCACCAGCCCGTCCAAAGCTTGACCCGTTCATTCCGCTCATCAACCAGATATTGGAAGAGGATAAGTCGCGGCTCAAGAAGCAGCGGCATACGTCGAAGCGGATATATGAGCGTCTGCGTGATGAACATGGCTTCACCGGCGGGATCACGATTGTGACCGACTATGTTCGCGAGAAGAAGCGCCGGACTCGGGAAGTGTTCGTGCCGCTGTCGCACGCGCCAGGCCACGCCCAGGTTGATTTTGGTGAGGCGCTTGGCGAGATTGGCGGGGTCGTGCGCAAGCTGCACTACTTTGCAATGTCTCTGCCGCACTCGGACGCGTTCTTCATCAAGGCCTATCCGGCGGAGACAACCGAGGCCTTTTGCGATGGCCATGTCTCCGCCTTTGCGTTCTTCGGCGGCGTGCCGCTGTCAGGGCTCTACGACAACACCACGATCGCGGTGGCGCGGATCCTCGGGGACGGAAAACGGCAACGAACCAGAACCTTTGCTGAGTTGCAATCGCATTACCTGTTCGAAGACAGGTTCGGCCGTCCTGGCAAGGGCAACGACAAGGGTAATGTCGAAGGCACAATCGGTTATGGCCGGCGGAACTTCCTGGTGCCGTGCCGCGCTTCGACAGTTTCGATGACCTGAACGTCCGGCTGGAGGAGCAATGCCTCAAACGTCAGGATGAGGTTCTGCGGGGTCATTCCGAGACTATCGGCGAGCGGCTGATGCGCGACCTCGACGGCCTGATGGCGCTGCCGCCTGTACCCTACGATGCCTGCGAGAAAGTCAGCACGCGGGCGACGTCGATCTCGATGGTCCGCTATCGCAACAACGATTACTCGGTGCCGGTCGCCTGCGCTCATCACGAGGTTCAGGTCCGCGGCTATGTCCACGAGGTCGTCATCGGCTGCGGCGCCGAGGTGATCGCCTGCCACCAACGGTCCTATGAGAAGGCTGATACCAGCGGCATTTAACATTGCCCGATATGGGCCCATTTTCGCATTCCGATTGATGTGATGGTTTCGGGCTGTGCGATGAGCTTGTTCCAAGCTTCGCATCCAGCATCGACGATGGCATTGTAGTCTTCGAACACGCGGTTGGAGAGCCAATTGGCGCGCAAGTACTGCCAGATATTTTCCACCGGGTTCAGTTCCGGAGCGCGCGATGGCAGCAGGATGATGGTGAGGTTCTTCGGGACTTTGAGTTTGCCGGTGGTGTGCCATCCGGCCCGATCCATCAGCACAACCGCATGGGCCTTTCGGGCGACGTGGCGGCTGATCTCGTCGAGATGCATCTGCATGGCTTGCGCGTCCGCCCAAGGCAGCATGAGCGCCGCCCCCTTGCCGTGAGCCGGACAGATGGCGCCGAACAGATAGGCGTTGCGATAGCGCTGATCGGCCGGCTGGCGGGGGCGCGTGCCCTTTCTCGCCCACAGGCGCGTCAGGCCATTCTTCTGGCCAAGGCGTGCTTCGTCCTGGAACCAGATCTCCACCGGCGTTCCCGCTGGCAGGTCAGCTATATGCACCTGGAGCGTGTCGGTGAAGTTTTTTTAAACGCCTCGATGATCCGCTTATCCTGCCTGGGATGCTGCGGGCGGGCGCTGATATGGGCAAAGCCCAGTTCGCCAAGCAGTCTGGATATCCCGCGCTCGGAATAGATGACGCCAAAGCGCGCCTCGATCACCCGCTTCAGGTCGATCCGCCGCCAGCGGACAACCCCGTCCACCGCCGGATCGGGGCCGGTCTCGACAATCTCGCCAAGTTCTTTCATCTGGACATCGCTCAGGTAGCGCGTCCGGCCCGCGCCCTTGCGGTTGGTGAGGCCATCCGGTCCCTCTTCGTTGAACCGGTGAACCCAGTCCCGCAGGGTTTGGCGATCCATCCCACCGATCCTTGCGGCCTCTCCACGGCTCATGCCATCGTAGACCGCCGCAAGAGACAACAGACGGCGGCTCTGCCGGGCATCCTTGCAACGGCTGGCGAGTTTACGAAGGTGGCGGGCATCAAAGTCGCGACGAAGCGGAACACTGGCTGGCATGGCGATCCTCCTTTGCCAACCTTGAATCAGATCAAAACCGATTTGGGAATCCCCACAGAGTCAGAAATTGATGCCGTTGGTATGATATGGTCTTCGATCCGATGCACTTCCTGCCGCTGCTGGAACAGAAGGTTGGCGCGCTGGACCAGGCGGCACCGCTGCAGGGCTGGGACCTGCCAGGGGAGTTTGCCACCCTGCACCGGCTGCTGGAAGCGCGCATGGGCAAGAAGGGCAAGCGCGAATACGTCCAGGTTCTGCGGCTGCTTGAGAGCTTCGAGATGGCGCACGTCCACGGGGCTATCAAACAGTCGCTGGAACTGGGCGCGATCGGCTACGATGCGGTCAAGCATCTGGTGCTTTGCCGGATCGAGAGGCGCCCGCCACGGCTCGATCTCGATATCTACCCATACCTGCCCAAAGCACTGGTCGAGACCACCAAGCCCGCGAGCTATATGAGCCTGATGACGCAGGTGCCGGCATGACCGATACACCGCAGGTTCTGCTGCAGCATCACCTAAAAAAACTGCGCTTGCCGACATTCCTGGGCGAATATTCCAAACTTGCGCAACAATGCGCTGCTGAGAAGAAGGATCACGTCCAGTATTTACTGCGGCTCTGCGAACTTGAACTGATAGAGCGGGAACGCCGGATGATCGAGCGGCGCATCAAGGCCGCGAAGTTTCCAGCCACCAAGAGCCTGGACAGCTTCGATTTCAAGGCGATCCCGTCACTCAACAAGCCGCTCGTGCTGGAGCTGGCGCGCTGTGAATACATCGACAAATACCAGAACATCATTGCCCTGGGGCCAAGTGGCACCGGTAAAACCCATGTCGCACTGGGGCTGGGATTGGCCGCCTGCCAGAAGGGCCTCAAGGTCCGCTTCATAACCGCCGCATCACTGGTTCACGAATTGATCGAAGCTGTCGATGAACGCCGCCTGCAGAGGTTCCAAAAACAACTCACCAGCCAGAACCTTCTGATCATTGACGAGCTGGGCTTTGTCCCCTTGAGCAAAACCGGCGCTGAGCTGCTCTTCGAAGTCATCTCCCAATGCTATGAACGCGGCTCCATAATCATTACCTCAAATCTGCCGTTCGACGAATGGACCGAAATATTCGGATCCGAGCGCCTCACCGGTGCGCTCCTGGATCGCCTCACCCACCACGTCCATATACTGGAGATGAACGGCGACAGCTTTCGGCTAAAACAGAGCCGAAACGCCAGAGCCTGAACCCGGTCTGAACTTGATGGATGTTGGCCTTTGGCCAACATGCGCCTTGTCACGCGTTAGCTTTATGGGGAGCACACCCAACAAGGCGCGGCACCTCAACTGGCCCACTTTTACTCCGGCGAATGGCCCCTTTTTACGCCGGGATTGACACGAAAATGTAGCTCCAGATATAGTGGGTGTCGCGCGGGGCACGGGGGCGTGTTCCACGCTCGGCCCAGATACGGGTGAGCGTGCCCTGCTGGCCAACCCGCGCTTCATCCTGAAACCATATCTCCAGGGGCTTGCTGCGGGCTGTTTCCGGCAAGGCTGCTTCTACCTCTGCGGCGAAGTTTTTTAAAAGCCTCCTGTGCATCCGGGTCGGATTTCGGATGCTGCGGGCGCACCGACAGACGCCGAAAGCCCAGGCTTGCCAATTGTTTGCCAACAGTTCGCTCATGCATGGTGACGCCGAAGCGCTCTTCGCTCTTGCGTTTCAGATCAATGCGCCGCCAGCGCACAACCCCATCGGTTTCGGGGTCGGGACCCGCCCGAACCATTTCCGCCAACTCCTCCTTCTGTGCCGCGCTCAGCAGACAGGGTGGATCCGGCGGGCGACGGTTGAACAGGCCCGACACGCCCTCCGCATTGTAACGGTGGGCCCAATCCCGCAACGTCTGCCGATCCATGCCGCAGTTTTCTGCCGCCGTCTTGCGGTCAACCCCATCCAGAACCAGGGCAATCGCCAACATCCGTCGCGCCGCTTTCCCATCCCGGCACCGCGCCGCTTCCTGGCGAAGCTCGCCTGCGGACTTGTCTTTGCGCGTAATCCTTACTGCCATCAAAGCCTCCCTTGCCTTGATGCCACTGAATCAGATCACGCCGCTCGTGGGAATCCCCTTGAGTCAAATCTGGGGCCCGTTGGTATTAGCACTCTGGTGTTCGGAAACGCTTGTAGCCTCCTGCTTCTTTGCAGCACAAGTATCCCCGCCGGAGGCACCGCGACGCGCGCAGCGCGGCGCAAATACAAGAGTCCTAGAGCATTTCCGGCCAGCTTAGAATCAAACTCGGGTTTACGAATTGAGCTTCTTCTGATTCAAGGAATCAGGAGGTGTTATCATGGCTTTATCTCAGGATTTACGACTTCGTATTGTTGATTTGGTTGCGTCGGGTGTATCGCGTCGCGAAGCGGCACGGCAGTTTAAAGTAAGCGCCAGTTCGGCCATTCGGTTTGTCAGGCAGGCCATGGAAGTTGGCCATGTTGGTTTGAAAGCGCCGAAGAAACGCAAGAGCAAACTTGATCCGTATCGCGCTGACATGATTGGTTGGATCGGCAAACAGCCGGATCTGACATTGGCCGAACTATGTGCCCGCTTATATGAGATATATGGCCTGCGTGCCGGCTCTTCAACGCTGGATGACTGGCTGCGTGCTAATCAGATCACTTATAAAAAAAACGGCTCACGCCAGTGAACAGGAGCGGGTTGATGTGCGGGCCAAACGCCGCCGTTGGCGAAAACGCCAGGATTGGCTGAAGCATCACCTGCATCTGTTGGGCAGGATCGTGTTCATTGATGAAACCGGGTTGAACACAAAAATGGCCCGGCTTCGAGGGCGGTCTGCAAAAGGTCAGCGGCTGATAGCTTCAATCCCCCATGGCCACTGGAAAACCATGACTTTCATTGCCGGTCTGCGCCATGATGGCATGACGGCTCCATGGGTACTGGACGGCCCGATGGATGGTCCCGCATTCATCACCTACATCAAAACCCAACTCGCACCGACCCTGCAAAAGGGCGATGTTGTGGTGATGGATAATCTGCCCGCTCACAAGGTTGCCGCAGCCAATGCAGCAATCAGGGAGCGCGGCGCATGGCTGCTATTCCTGCCACCATATTCGCCGGATCTGAACCCAATCGAGCTGGCTTTCTCAAAGCTCAAAGCACACATGAAGAGATTGGCCGCGAGAACCGTTGACACCTTGTGGAAAGGTGTCGGCGAAATCCTCGAACTGTTCTCAAAACAGGAATGTGCAAACTTCTTCGCAGCATCCGGATATGGACCAAACTAAACCGGAAATGCTCTAACCCAGAAATTCCATCGGATCGACACTGTCCAGTCCTTGGCGCACTTCAAAATGCAGGAAACTCGGCTCGGCTGCCCGCACCTTGGCAATGATCTGCCCGCGCTTGACCTCATCACCTTTCTCGATCGTCAGATTGTCCACGCCGGCATAGACCGTCAGCAGATTGTCTGCGTGTCGCAAAACGATAATCGGCACCTGGTCGGTATCGCGGGTGATCGCCGCGACGATGCCGTTGGCAGCGGCGCGCACCGGGGTGCCTGCTGATGCCGAAATATCGATCCCGTCGTTCTTGCCTTTGACATAGGTCCGGATAATGTTGCCGTCGGTTGGCATCACCAGCAGCGGTGTGCCGGATGCGGCGGTGCGACTGTCGGCCAGGTCCAGTGATGGCGGGGTGGCCGCCGGTGCGCTGACGGTTTCGTCCGGCAATGGCGTGGCGGCACTGGGCGGCTCTGGCGTCGCTGACCCTGCGCCCGGCGCTGCGGCGGCAGTTCTAAAGGGCGGTTGCTCGGCGGCAACCGGGATCAGCAGGTATTGGCCGGACCGCACGCTCAGGTCAGGTCCAAGGCCATTCCAGTCAGCCAGGGCACGCACCGACACATCATAGAGCCTGGAAATCGAATAGGCGGTCTCGCCGGGTTCGATTTCATGGCGAATCGGTTCCTTGCCGGTTTGCGGCACCAGGGTTGCCGTGGGCGTTGATTCAGAGTTATCCGCGCGCGCAATTGCCTGCCCCGCAAGCGCGGAAATATCAACATCACTTTCAGGGCGGATCGGGCCGGTGCCGATGGCTCCGGTGGCAAGCGATGGTTCCGCCACCCGGCGCGGCAAGGCGACAACCGCATCGGCGCGCAGCACCACATCCAGCGGAATTCCGTTGTAGCGCGACAGCTCGCTGGCCGGAATGCCGACGCGATCGGCGATATCTTCAAGCCGATCACCGCGCCGGGCCACGGCGACCTGGAAATTCGGATAAGACAGGATGCCCCGGTCGTCAGGCTGGGGCCGGGTCTCGGTGGCCAGACGAACCGCATTTGAAGTGTCAAATCCGTTGCCCAGGCTTCTGAAGTCAAAATCAAAAGACTGCTCGCAAGCTGCAAGCACGACCAGCGCGCCCGCCAACAGGGCTGCACGAAAACTCATCCTGCGATTATCTGCCATTCCTCGACGTCCTCAATATCTCGGTCCTTATTGAGTGGCCGTTTGTCTGCCGCTTGATCGCGGCGTCATTCTTGCCCCAGGCCTTCCAGCAGGGGAACAAACCGCACCTGGCAAAGCTCGTCATAATCATAGCCCGTGCTGGTGCGCGTGACCTTTATCAGGCTCTGCACCGCGTCCGACTGCCCGACCGGCAGCACCATGATACCGCCAATTTTCAATTGCGCCAAGAGCGGGCCGGGCGGGTCCTCGGCTGCCGCCGTGACAATGATCCGTTCAAACGGTGCCTGATCGGCAAGCCCGCGGCTGCCGTCAGCGGTGAACGCGGTGATATTGGTCAGGCCGAGCTCCTGGAAAACCGCCTTGGCTTCGGTCACCAGACGGCGGTGCCGGTCGACGGTGTAAATGCGGCGCACCAGTTGGCTGAGGATCGCCGCCTGATAGCCGGAACCGGTGCCGACTTCGAGCACGGTGTCGCGCGGCCGTGGGTCCAGCGCCTGGGTCATCAGGCCGACGATCGATGGTTGGCTGATGGTCTGGCCGCAGGCGATCGGCAGCGGCATATCCGCATACGCCCGCTGCGAAAACAGGCCACGAACGAACGGTCCGCGGTCAATCTTTTCCATCGCTTCGAGCACGCGCTTGTCCATCACGCCTTTGGAGCGCAGCGCGAACAGGAACTGCATCTTGCGTTCGGCGATTGCGTCGGTCATTGCAGCCGCTCTTTCAGTGTTGCGATCACGTCATGCGCAGTCAGATCACAGCGCATCGGGGTGATCGAGGTATAGCCGTCAAGGTTGGCGGTGACATCGGTGTCCGGACCTGTAGGCAAATGCTGCGGCCCACCCTTGATCCACAGGAATTTTCGCCCTGACGGCGCGTGATGCGACTCGATCCCAAAGAATGATTCGCGGCGATAGCCTTGCGCCACGACACGCTGGCCTTTGAACCCGGACGCGGGTTGGGGCGGAAAATTAACATTGTAAAACAAACGGTAATCCGCGTCGTCCCAAAGACCGTCTTGCAACAGATTGCGCACCAGTTTGGCGCCTGTTTCCTTGGCAACTTCAAAAGGGTCCTGAATATCACGGTTTTCGGGGCCGAAAAACTGCGACATTGCGATCGCCGGAAGGCCCTGCAAAGCGGCCTCCATCGCCGCCCCGATGGTGCCGGAATAAAGTGTGTTTTCGGCGGCGTTGTTGCCGCGGTTAACGCCGGCCAGCACCAGGTCAGGCCGCTCTGGCATCACATCGTAAAGCCCGGCCAATACACAGTCTGCCGGTGATCCCTCGGCGGCAAAGCGCCGCTCGCCCAGTTCGGCAATCATCATCGGGCGGGTGTAGCTGATGCAGTGGCCGACGCCGGATTGCTCAAACGCCGGGGCGACGATCCAGATCTCGCCATCGGCGCCGGCAATCTGGCAAGCGATATCGTGCAATACCTGCAGTCCCGGCGCGTTGATGCCGTCGTCATTGGTGATGAGAATGCGCAATGTCCGCCTGCCTTTTGGCCTTCAATAATCGACCTGCGACGCAGCAGCAAGTCACCATTGGCAACCGACATCTCTGTTAACGTTTGGTTAGGTTTCGCCGATTTCTTTAAAGACCTTAATGTTTCTGAACTCGGTTCTTTAAAGTCTTTAAAGAAAAATTTCGACCAGAATTCGGCATGCTTCGGTCTTCGGATCGGCCAAACCAGCGCGATCTTCGCCGGGGAAAAACCGGGCGCGGGTCGCGGTCGGCATCGGGGCTGGCTGCGGGATGAATACGCGCGGGCCGATTTTGACCGCCTCGGATCGCCAGCTTCGGGCCAGGGCGATCTGGGCGGCCTTGGTGGCGCCGTAGGTGCCGAAAAACTTTTCACCCGCGCGGGGATCATCGGGGAAGATGGCAAGGCCGTTTTCGGCGGCCTGCAACAACGGGTCGAGCATCGCGATAAGATTGGCGGTGGCGGTGACGTTTGTGGCGACGGAATCATCCCAGTCTTTGGCATCAATATGAGCGGCAGGGGCGAGGGGGGCGGCGTGGATGGCGGTGTGAACCCAGACGTCGACGTGGCCCCACCGGTCATGAATCGAGCGGCAGAGCTGCGCCATCGCGTCCGGGTTGGTGATGTCCATCGGGGCGAGGGTGGTCTGGCCGCCCGCTGCAGATACGCGGTCGTCCAGCTCTTCCAGCCCGCCGGTGGTGCGCGCCACTGCGACGACATGGTGATCGGGGGCCAACGCCAGTGCAAACGCTGCACCAAGGCCGCGCGAGGCACCGGTCACGAGGGCGATTCTCCGGTCCGTCATGAATGTGGGGTTTGGGGCAGAGGAAAGTCAGGGTCAAGGTGTGCTGGATGGAGGGATGACAGATATCTTCTTTCGGCCCATGACGGACCATCTGAAACGGCGAGCGAACGACTGCCTCTCTAATTGGGTGTTTAGGTCAAGCTCATTTTCCTTCTTTGTCTTGGGGTCTTGCCGCTCATCCGGGTCACGCTTCTCTTCGCAGTCTGGTTGATGCCGTGATGGCACCGCTGCATGCATGTGTCGGATTGGCCGTGGAGAGCCTTGCTTTGAGACGCGCTTCAAGTGGCGCAGCAGCCATTTTCGGCTTCATCCACAAACCTCGTCCGGTGAGGACGACCCCGTCAAGGTTAGGTGGGTTGGTTATTTGATCATGCTACGCCTCCCACCTTTTCCTGACGGAACTCTGTACCATCGATCCACATGCGGTGCAGCAGCACGGCCAGTTTGCGCGCGACTGCAACGACCGCGCGCCGTCGGCCCTTGGTGCGCATCAGCCGCATGCCCCAAGATTTTATCTGTGAGCCTGCCATTGTTCGCATAAGGAGCGCGTTAGCGGCGGCATAGAGCGTCGCGCGAACATCTCGGTCACCGGCTTTTGATATTCGGCCAGGGTTGTCTGTCTCGCCTGACTGGTATCGTCGGGGCGTCAGTCCAAAGTGTGCGGCAACTGTGCGAGAGCGTTTGAAGCGAGAGGGGTCATCGACGGCAGCCTTGAAGGTCAGCGCTGCAATCGGTCCTACCCCCGGGACGGTCATCATCCGCATGCAGACCTCATCGTGGCTCGCCGCGCGCTTGACCCGTCGATCCAGTTCCAGAAAGTGCTGATACAGGGCGAGACGTGCATCCAGCAGTGGGAGCATCGCGTGAGCAAGGACATCATCGATTTTGATCATTGGCCGGACAACGCCATCAAAGCTGCCATGCTTCACGCATTTAGGCAGGCGGATACCAAAGATCTTCAGCAGTCCGCGCACCTCATTGGCCAGATCAATCGTCTTGTTCAGCAGTGCTTTGCGGGTGCTTAACAGCGCGCGTTGACCATGGGCCTCCCGGCTCTTCATGTGGACCGCGCTGAACCAGCCGGTGCGCAAAACCTGGGCAATCCCATATGCGTCGTGCTTGTCCGTTTTGTTACGCATGGCGGAAAGCGCCGCGTTCACCTGACGTGCTTCCATACACACGACGTCAAAGCCTTCACTGGTCAGGCCAAAAAACAGGTGCTGGCTCATTGTTCCGGCCTCAAAGCCAACCCGTTCAATCGGGCGTGAGAAAGCACGCAAACACTCAGCGATATCAACGACTTCACAAGGCAACTCGCGCTCAAGAAGCACCTTTCCCCTGTTATCGACAATACACAGCGCGCACGACCGCAGCGATACGTCCAAACCGACAAAATATTCCATCATCTTCTCCCTTTTTCACAGCTATCCTGTGATCCTATCGGGAGCTCGACCTCAGAACAGAGGTAGCCCAATTACGCATGCTTCGAGCCTATTCTGTTGAAAAACTCCAATATCGGGCCTGATCGATGGACTTTTTTGCCATCCAGCCTGATCGCTGGATGGTGAGAACGCCGGAGCAATAATCCCTCACTGAAGCGGCCGGAGAGTCTGGTTGCGCCGGAGCAAAATTCCGTCAGCGATAGCCCTTTGCATTTTGGAGCGAAGGGTGGGGGATGAAGCGAGTGGAACTGTATGGGCGGGTTCGCCACGCGGTAATGATTGAGGGTCTGAGCCAACGCGAAGCGGCTCGTTGTTTTGGGATCGACCCGCGCACGGTCAGGAAGATGTTGAGCTATTCGGTGCCACCGGGTTATGTCCGGACGCGGCCTCCGGTCCGCCCGAAGCTCGATCCGTTCATCGGTATTATCGACCGTATTCTGGAAGAGGATAAGGATCGTCCGAAGACGCACCGTCACACATCGAAGCGGATATTCGAGCGGCGGCGTGATGAGTACGGCTTTACGGGCAAGATCACCATTGTGAAGGACTACATCTGCGGTGTCCGACAGCACCGGCGGGAGATGTTTGTTACGCTGACGCATCCTCCCGGCCACGCCCAGGTTGATTTTGGCGAGGCCCTGGCCGTCATCGGCGGCGTGGAACGCAAGATCCACTTCCTGGCGATGAGCCTACCCCACTCGGACGCCTGCTTTGTGAAGGCCTATCCGGGGGAGACCACGGAGGCCTTCTGTGACGGCCATGTCTCGGGGTTCTCCTTCTTCGGCGGTGTGCCGCGCTCGATCCTTTATGACAACACCAGGATTGCGGTGGCCCGCATCCTCGGTGACGGCAAGCGTCAGCGGACACGTGTGTTCAGCGAGTTACGATCCCATTACCTGTTCGAGGACCGCTTTGGCCGCCCCGGCAAGGGGAACGACAAGGGCAAGGTCGAGGGGATCGTCGGCTATTGCCGCCGGAACTTCCTGGTGCCGATGCCAAGGTTCCGGAACTTCGATGATCTCAACACGCATCTTGAAGCCTGCTGCGCCAAGCGATGGGCGGAACAACTGCGTGGCCACGACCAGACGGTCGGCGAACGCCTGGAACGGGATCGTGCGGTTCTTCAGCGCCTTCCCGCAATCGCCTACGACGCCTGCGACAAGCGCCCGGGGCGGGTCAGTTCGCTGTCGCTGGTGCGCTATCGCGGCACCGATTACTCCGTCCCCACACGGTTCGGCCATTGCGAGGTGCTGGTCCGCGGCTATGTCCACGAGGTGGTCATCAGTTGCGCCGCAGAGGTGATTGCCAGGCACCCGCGTTCATACGAGCAAGAGGACTTCGTCTTCGATCCGCTGCACTATCTGTCCTTGCTGGAGCAAAAGACCAACGCGCTGGATCAGGCGGCTCCCTTGGCCGGCTGGCTGTTGCCGCCGGTGTTCGGCGATCTCCGCCGCCTACTTGAAGCGCGGATGGGCAAAGCCGGGAAGCGCGAATACGTCCAGGTGCTGCGGCTAATCGAGAGCTTCTCCCTCGACGATGTTCGAGCCGCCATATCGGAGGCGCTGGAGCGCGGCGTGATCGGCTTCGATGCGGTCAAGCACCTGGTGCTGTGCCGGATCGAGAAGCGGCCGCCACGCTTGAACCTGCTGGCCCATCCCTATCTGCCGCGCGCCGAGGTGGCAACAACCTCGGCGCGCTCGTACATGGGGCTCCTGAAGGGGGCAGCGCCATGAGCGATACGCCACAGCTCTTGCTGGCCCATCATCTGAAGGCCCTCAAGCTGCCGACCTTCCTACGGGAATACGACAAGCAGGCCCGCCAATGCGCTGCCGAGGGCGTCGATCATGTGCGTTACCTTGTTCGCCTGACCGAACTGGAGTTGATTGATCGGGAACGCCGCATGGTCGAGCGGCGGATCAGGATGGCCAGGTTCCCCGCCGTCAAAAGCCTGGACAGCTTCGACTTCAAAGCCATGCCATCGCTCAACAAGATGATGGTTCTGGAACTGGCGCGTTGTGAATACATCGAGCGTCGTGAAAACGTCATCGCACTTGGCAATAGCGGCACCGGCAAAACCCATATCGCCCTCGGCCTCGGTCTGGCGGCTTGTCAGAAAGGCCTCACCGTCGGCTTTATCACGGCGGCGGCTTTGGTCCACGAGCTCATCGAGGCCAGGGACGAGAAGCGCCTGTTGCGGTTCCAGAAGCAGTTAGCAAAATACAAGCTGCTGATCATCGATGAGCTCGGCTTCGTGCCGCTTGGCAAAACCGGGCCCGAGTTGTTGTTCGAGGTGTTCAGCCAACGTTACGAAGGCGGCTCCACCCTGGTGACCTCCAATCTACCGTTCGATGAGTGAACCGAGGTGTTCGGTTCCGAGCGCCTGACTGGGGCGTTGCTGGACCGGCTCACACACCACGTTCATATCCTGGAGATGAACGGCGACAGCTACCGTCTCAACCAGAGCCAAAAACGGCGGAAACCCCCAAAAACCTGACAACCCAGCCCATGGTTGACCCGGTGGGCCCACAGGCACCTCCCACGCTGCTTCGCTTCGCGTAACGCAAGCGCTACACGAAGCAGCGCGGGTCCCTCCTATGGACTACCGGGACAACCGCCAACGCTGGGCTGAATCGCATCAAGTGGTGCATTTTTACGCCGGCCAGTGGTGTACTTTTACTTCGGCGTTGACACGTGTGAAGTGTGGCTGAGGATACATATGTCGCAGTTGACATTGCTATGGTCTCTGCGAGATCCTTTCGAAAGGTTGCGTTCGATACGCCGCTGATAGACAGTGAAGCTGACCTGCTCCCCGAAAACTGGTCCATTTGAAAGGAGGATCTGTTCGCTTAATGTTCACGAGAACGAGGAGAACAGAGAATGCGCAAGTCACGGTTTAGCGAAGAGCAGATTGTTCGGATCATTCAGGAGTATGCGGCGGGTGCGAAAGTGTCCGAGTTGTGCCGTAAGCACGGTATGTCGGATGCCACCTTTTACAAATGGAAAGCCAGGTATGGCGGCCTTCAGATTTCCGATGTCAGGCGGCTGAAAGACCTGGAATCGGAGAACGGCAAGCTGAAGAAGCTGCTGGCCGAAACCATGCTTGATAATGCTGGCCTGAAAGGGCTTCTGGCAAAAAACTTCTGAAGCCTGCAAGCCGCCGGGAAGCAGTCATGGTTCTTTGCCGTGACTATCAGTTTTCAACTCGGCGGGCCTGTGGGCTGATTGGGTTTTCCAGATCGAGTAATGAATACAGAGGAAGGCCGGATCGCCATGCGAGGATACGGGAACGGCTGGTCACGCTTTCCGGCAAACACCGACGCTATGGCTATCGCATGTTGCATGCCAAGCTTGGCCAGGAGGGTTTCAAGGTGAACGTGAAAGTGGTGGAGCGACTTTACCGAGAGGAGCGCCTGACCCTGCGCCGCCGCAATCGCAAGAAAATCCCCAAGGGCGTGCGCGAAGGCGCCTGGTGCCCGATCGCCGCCAACCAGCGGTGGAGCCTGGACTTCACCATGGATGCGCTCGCCAACGGCAGGAAGTTCCGCACCGTCAATCTGAAAGACGACTGCACACGGGAATGTCCGGCGATTGATGTGGCCCTGTCGATCCCCGGCTCCCGCGTGGTGGAAATGCTGGAACGGGTGGCTCGTGAGCGGGGGTACCCGGATGTTCTGACCGTTGACAATGGGCCTGAACTACGAGGCCGCGCGCTTGATGGCTGGGCAGATGATCACGGCGTGCAGCTCTACTTCATCGACCCGGGCAAGCCGACCCAGAACGCCTACATCGAAAGTTTCAACGGCCGGTTTCGCGAAGAATGCCTGAACTTGAACTGGTTCACCTCGCTGGCCGAGGCAGAAAGGATCATCGAGGACTGGCGGATCGATTACAATCAAAACCGGCCCCACTCTTCGCTGAACTATCAAACCCCGGAAGAATTTGCCGCAAACAGGCCTTTCCATAAACCGCAATGGGCAGCGACGCTTGAGCTATCTGAAGGCTCCGCGCCACCGCCCATTGCTCACGCCGCCGAATAATGGCAAACAAAAGAGGAACAGAGTCTACCTAAAAGTGGCCCTCAAATTGGGGGCAGGTCAAAGCATCAAGGGCACGCTTGCAGAGGCTGTCCGGACCACAAAGAACCAACGAAAAGGATTCCTCAGAATGCGCACTTACCACCCTTCAATTTAGCGAATTAACCTTGCCATCTGTCCACATGCTGTGATTCAAGGAGTCTCCTGTTATAGAATTGGAGATGTTGTATGGTTGTTTCATTGGGTTTTTCTGGGGTAAACGAAGCTATCAAGGCTGATTTTATAGAGCGGCTTCCAAAGTTTCATAAATCCCGCTGCGAAGGCCTTACACTGCTTTCGAGCATCGTTCTTGATGTGCGAAGTGCGAATTTGATGGAATTATCGGCGGCTTTACCGCGTCACATCGGCACAAAAGATCATCGGTACCAGTATGGTTCCCGTGTTTTGAGCAATTCCCACATTGATTGCGCGGAAATCATGCAGGCCTATGCTGGAGATGTATTCACCCGTTTGGCCTCCAACGGAGAGACCATCGTTTTGATGATGGATCAAAGCCATATCAATGACGGACATGAAGTCTTGATGCTGTCAGTGCGCATGCGTGATCGCGCCTTGCCTGTGGCTTGGCGCGTGCGCAAGACAAAAGGCAATATTGGGTTTTCTCTCCAAAAAGAGTTACTGGACAGCATTCAGGATTGGATGCCTGAAGGGGCTGATGTCATGTTAACGGGTGATCGATTTTATGGCACAGAAAGGTTAATCCATTGGTGTCAGGACGCTGGTTGGGGATATCGTATTCGCCTGAAGGGCAACCTGACTTTGCAGCACCAAGGTGGCGAGCTGTCTTGCATTGAAATCCGGGAGCTGATGCCGCAAGGGCTTATAAACGCGGAACTTTATGGATCAGGTGTGTTTACGAATATCGGAGTATTGCACGACGATGGTCACCCTGAGCCCTGGATCATCGCTATGAATGCAAAGCCTTCACAATACACGGTTCTCGATTATGGAATGCGATGGGGTATTGAAGCTATGTTCTCGGACTTCAAGACCCGTGGATTTGGCATCGCGCAAAGCCAAATCAAAAAGCCAGACCGACTGGAAAGGCTTATCCTTGTCATGGCAATAGCCATGTACTGGGCGGTTTCAACGGGCGCAGCAGATGAACAAATAGTCGCCGAAAGCGGCGAAAAAAGGGGATTCGCAAAACCCGAAGATCACTCTGCTCCCTCTTCAAACAGGGCCTGCGGTTCCTGCGCAGATGCTTCATAGGATATGAGAAAATCCCTAAATTATGGCAAATTTGGATTTTTTGAAGGGTGGTAAGCCATCGGACATCTGTTTTTGGTCGGGGGCACAGGGATCGCGGTTCGATCCGCCGCCTCAGTGTCTGATTCAAAACTCTACGGATGATTACAATGCCTTGCAATTTTACGCGTGAGGGTTCTGATATGTGCAACGAGTATCCATGCCTGTGAACTTGCGATGGATTTTTCGCAATCTTTGGCCAATCGTCGGCAGCGGTTGAGCCATGCGAAGGTGCGCTCGACGACCCATCTTCTGGGAATGATTTCGAAGCCTTCCGCAGTGTCGAAGCGCTTGACGATCTGGATTGTCCAGTCACCGATGCCTTCAAGAGCGTCGCGCAGCTTTGGTCCGGCATAACCGCCATCCGCAAAGATATGTCGCAAGTTTGGATGGGAATACCGGATGGATTTCAACACTTCCGGTGCGCCATCACGGTCTTGAATACCGGCGCTATGCACGACCAACCCAACCATAAACCCGAGCGTGTCGGTGACAATGTGGCGCTTGCGGCCCTTGGTTTTCTTGCCCGCGTCATAGCCCGAAATGCCACCGCTTTCCGTTGTTTTTATGGTCTGGCTATCAATGACACCAGCGGTGGGGCCGGGCTTCCTGCCGTGAAACTCGCGCGCCGTCGCCACCAGAAAATGGCTGATCACTTCAAAGATGCCATCGTTGCGCCAGCCATAGAAATAGTAGCGCACGGTGGACACTGGCGGGAAATCATTGGGCAGCATACGCCACGCACACCCGGCGCTGGCGATGTACAAAATGGCATCCAGAACATCGCGCATCGCCGTGCTGCGCGGACGACCAGTTGTTTTAGGCGGCGGCAGGAATGGCGCGATCAAACCCCATTCCTGATCAGTTAAATCGCTTGCATAGCGTCTCGAATGCCGTTCATATCGGGCGCGAGTGGTTTCCGTCCAGGCCATTGTGATCTCCCTCGAATCTTATCAATCCGATTGAATCACAACTCGCTGAAATCACTCAATTAGTTTTGGATCAGACACTAAGAGGCCTTCGAGCCAGCCTCCAAACACTTCAGGTTGCCTTCTGAGCTACTTCAAACCTTACTAGCCGGCCTTGATAAGCTTTTGGAACCCAGACGCTAATCCACGCTGACGTGGGGCACGCAGCTTTCTCTGGCGGGTCAGGTCGTCGGCCAGGCGGTCGAGATGGGCTTCGACCCCAACGCAGCAGCTGCTTAGTGAGCTACCCCCCGGAATTCGGACACTGACGTAAGCTACGATTTGTTGTTTGCTGATCTTCAACACGAAGGAGATCAGAAATGTCGAAACGAAAGCAACATCATCCAGAATTTAAGGCCAAGGTCGCACTGGAAGCCTTGAAGGGCGAGGAAACGGTATCGGAATTGGCGAGCCGCTTTGGCGTTCACCCGACAATGATCCATCAATGGAAACGGGCCTTGCTTGAAGGCGCATCGGGTGTGTTTGAATGCAGTGCCAAGAGGATCCGTGAGATCGACGAAGAGCGGATCAAAGAACTGCATGCCAAGATCGGGGAGCTGGCCGTCGCCAACGATTTTTTGGAACGAAAGCTCAAGCCGTGGACCGGAAAGTGAGGCGCAGGATGATTGAACCCGGCCATCCTGGTCTGTCTGTCGGTAAACAATGCCAACTGCTGTCGATCTCGCGATCGTCGTTCTACTACACGCCGAAGGGCGAGACAGCGCTGAACCTCGGGCTGATGCGGCAGATCGACGAACAATTTCTTGAAACGCCTTTCTACGGTGTCCGCCAGATGACCTGGCATCTGAGGAACGAGGGCCATCTGGTGAACGAGAAACGTATCCGTCGTCTGATGCGGCTCATGGGCCTGATGCCGATCTACCAGAAGCCTAACACCAGCAAGATGGCAAAGGGGCACAAGATTTACCCCTACCTGCTGCGGGGGCTGCGGGTGGATCGTCCAAATCAGGTCTGGTGCGCAGACATCACATACCTGCCGATGCGGTGTGGGTTTCTCTATCTGGTAGCCATCATGGACTGGCACACCCGTAAGGTACTGGCCTGGCGTATCTCGAACACACTGGAGGCCACTTCTGCGTCGAGGCATTGACTGAGGCAATCCACCGCTTCGGCCCGCCCGGGATCGTGAACACCGATCAAGGCAGCCAGTTCACATCCTTTGCCTGGACCGATTGTGCGAAACGGGCTGGGGCCAGAATATCGATGGATGGCAAGGGTCGGTTCCTCGACAACATCTTCATAGAACGGCTCTGGCGATCGATGAAATACGAGTGCGTTTACTTGTATGCATGGCAAAGTGGTTCAGAAGCAAAGGCAGGGATCAAGAAATGGATGGAATTTTACAATCACAAACGCCCGCATTCGGCTCTTGGCGGCAAGCCGCCAGCCGTGGTCTATTGGCAAACAAATGAAACAAACAATCCAGATCAGCAGATGCAAAAAGTAGCTTATTTTACGCCGAACCCTGTCCAATGATTGGGGAGTGGCTCAGTTCCCGTGCATCCGACAGTTGCTCGAACAGGAATTCAACACGGCCGACCTTATCTCTGGGAGTCATCATTTGTGCCATCAGGTTCTCCTTATTAATGAATGAGTAGGTATTGCATTGTAATATAACATGCTTGCGTCGCTGATCAAATTAGTGAGCTTGTCACTACGGCAGCTCCATCCTGAACAGCGGTCCGTCGAGGTCGTGGGAAACTGTGCAGTCGCAGCGAAGGCGGCAATGTCCGCAACTCGGTCATTCGGTTGAAAACAGCAAATGTCCGCAATTGGCGCGAAGAAATAGCCAATTCACCATCAGTCAATGCCTATTCCGCTGCCGTTTTCATCGAAAAACCCTTGTCGACCATATCCGTGGGCGTCACCGGGTACTGCCCGGAAAAACAGGCATCGCAATATTGCGGCGACTTGGCGTTGCGGCCTTTGGCCTCGCCGACGGCGCGGTATAGCCCGTCAAGCGAGATGAAGCGCAGGCTATCCACGCCCAGATGGTCGCGCATTTCATCCTCGCTCATCGACGACGCCAGCAGGTTTTCACGCTCCGGCGTGTCCACGCCGTAAAAGCACGGCCAGGCCGTCGGCGGCGAGGCAATTCGAAAATGAATTTCTGCAGCGCCGGCATCCAAAACCATTTCCTTGATCTTTGTCGAGGTGGTGCCGCGCACCACGCTGTCGTCCACCAGTATCACCCGCTTGCCCTTGATTAGCGCCCGGTTGACGTTGAGTTTCAGGCGAACGCCCATGTTGCGGATCTGCTCGGTGGGCTCGATGAAGGTGCGGCCCATATACTGGTTGCGGATGATCCCCATTGCATACGGAATTCCGCTTTCCTGGGAAAACCCGATTGCCGCGGGCGTGCCGCTGTCGGGCACCGGACAGACAAGATCAGCCCTGACCGGGGCTTCGCGGGCCAGTTCGACGCCGATCTGGCGGCGGATGGTATAGACCGACTGGCCATTCAGGATACTGTCGGGGCGCGAAAAATAAACATGTTCAAAGATGCAGAAGCGCGAGCCGACGCGCTCAAACGGATGCGCGCTTTGAACACCGTGTTCGGTAATGACGACCATCTCTCCGGGCGAAATTTCGCGCACGAATTCGGCGCCGATGATGTCCAGCGCGCAGGTTTCGGAACTCAGCACCCAGCCATCGCCAAGCTGGCCCAGCACCAGCGGGCGCACGCCAAGCGGATCGCGCACGCCGATCAGTTTGGTGCGGGTCATGGCGACAATGGAAAACGCGCCCTCGACCCGGCGCAGACCGTCTTTCATCCGCTCGGGGATGTTTTGTTGCAAGGAGCGCGCCATCAGATGAATGATGCATTCGCTGTCGGATGAGCTCTGAAAAATCGAGCCGTGATTGATTAACTCCCGGCGCAGCGCCAGCGCGTTGGTGATGTTGCCGTTGTGTGCAATCGCGGCACCGCCCATTGAAAATTCACCAAAGAACGGCTGCACGTCGCGGATCTGGGTGTGACCCTTGGAGCCAGCGGTGGAATAGCGCACGTGACCGATGGCGATCGGGCCGGGCAGGTTGTCCATCAGGCTGGCTTTGGTGAAATTGTCGCGCACATAGCCGAAGCGGCGGGCAGAATTGAACCCGACGCCGAATTCGTGACTGACAATGCCGCCAGCCTCTTGGCCGCGATGTTGCAGGGCGTGCAGGCCAAGGGCGACGAAATTGGCGGCTTCGGGCACGCCGATCACGCCAAATACGCCGCATTCCTCGTGTAACTTGTCGTCGTCAAAGGGGTGCGCGAGGGGCAGGTCGGACATCTGGCGGCGCTTTCGAATCCGTCTGGCAGGATTGCATCCGTCTTAGTCGCTCGCCTGAGTGGTGTCACCAGTCGATCAGATGATGCGGGCAAATATCTGGAGCGCCGGTTGGCTTTGAAGGCTGCCATCAATCGGCCGCCCAACCGGTGCCTACAGCGACGCCGCCCCGCATGACCCGACCAGCTGCTCATAGCGCGCCGCGATCCATTCCGGGGCATCCTCGGGAATTGAATCGTTCAGCGCATCCTGCGCGGCGGCAAAGATCTTGTTGCTGCGCAAATCATCCATCATTGCGATCGGCTCGCTCAGCACCACGCGATCGTAAACCACCACGCGATCGTAAACCACCAACGCGATCGCCACCAAAAGCAACCCGCGCAAGACGCCGAACAGAAAACCAAGGCCCTGATCGAGCCCGCCAAGAGCCGAGCGCCGCACGGCAGATGAAAACAACGGCGTAAAGATTGAAACCACGACCAGTGCCAAAGCAAAAACCGCAGCGAATGCGGCAATGACACTGATCTCGCAACTCTCGGTCAGAAATTCCTTGAGAACAGGTATCTCGCGGATCAGCGGCTCGGCTTTTGGTGCGAAAAAATATGCCGCGACGGCCGCTACGATCCATCCAACAATCGAAAGCGCCTCGCGCACGAAACCGCGCGAAAAGGCCAGAATGGCCGAAACCACGATCACCAATGCGACGCCGCCGTCAATAATTGTGAAACCTTCCATGCTCAATTCTCCTTCGCGCGTGTTAGCCCGCGCCGAATATCTCACCTACAAAGCTCGTCAGGTCGGGCATTTGCCTAACCTGCGGACCATCGCCCGAGCCGATTTTGCTTCTTGTCGGGGCAATTGCTTTAGCAAACCCTAGCTTTCGGGCCTCTTTAAGGCGATTTTCTGTCTGCCCGACAGGCCGCAGCGCCCCTGATAGGCTAATTTCGCCGAAAACCACAGTGTCCGCCGGTAGGGCAGCGTCTTCTCTGGCCGAAAGTAGCGCCGCCGCAACAGCCAGATCGGCCGCGGGCTCAGTGACCCTGAGGCCGCCGGCGACGTTCAGATAAACGTCGAGCCCGGAAAACGGAATACCGCAGCGCGCCTCGAGCACCGCCAGGATCATCGCCAGACGGCCACCGTCCCAGCCCACCACCGAGCGCCGCGGCTGGCTGTGCGGGGTTGGGGCGACCAGCGCCTGAAACTCCACCAGAACCGGGCGCGTGCCTTCGATGCCGGCAAAAACCACCGAGCCGGGGGCCGGTTCATCGCGTTCGGATAGGAACAGAGCGGACGGATTGGCAACTTCGGCCAGGCCTTTGCCGGTCATCTCGAACACCCCGATCTCATCGGCCGGCCCAAAGCGGTTTTTGACGGCGCGTAAGATGCGGAACTGGTGACCACGATCGCCTTCAAAATAAAGCACGGTATCAACCATGTGCTCGATGACGCGGGGCCCGGCGATCTGGCCATCCTTGGTGACATGGCCGACCAGAACCACAGCAAGTTCCGTGCGTTTGGCGAAATTGGTCAGCTCATGCGCGGCGGCGCGGACCTGGGACACGGAACCGGGCGCGCTGGCGACATTGTCGGCCCAAATGGTCTGGATCGAATCGATGATCGCGATGTCGGGTTTTTCAGCGTCCAGCAGGGTGAGGATGTTGCGCAGGTTAGTCTCAGCGGCGAGTTGCACCGGCGCTTGGCTCAACCCCAGCCTTTCGGCGCGCATCCGCAACTGGGCGGTCGACTCCTCGCCCGAAACATACAGCGCCTTCAGCCCGGCTTGAGTAAAGCTGGCCGCAGCCTGCAACAGCAGCGTGGACTTGCCGATCCCCGGATCGCCGCCCACCAGAACCGCTGAGGCCGGAACCAGCCCGCCGCCGAGCACCCGGTCAAGCTCGGCAATGCCGGAGGCGGTTCTTGGCGGCAAAACTTCCTGTGCTGAAAGATCGCTGAGCCTCACCGGCGCGCCGCGTTTGCGCCCGAGCGTTTGCGTGGTTGGGCCGGACGATAGCGGCGTGTCCGCAACGATGGTGTTCCATTCTCCGCAGCCCTCGCAGCGCCCGGTCCATTTGGAATGTTCGGTGGCGCAGACGGTGCAGGTGAAGGTGGCGGCTTGGACCA
Organism: Paracoccaceae bacterium; assembly: GCA_965237505.1. Lineage (GTDB taxonomy): Bacteria > Pseudomonadota > Alphaproteobacteria > Rhodobacterales > Rhodobacteraceae > NVTR01. Next base: position 1,504,750 of record CBDEFR010000009.1, read on the forward strand.
TGCGTGCTGCTTTATCGGCGCTGGGTGCGGAAGGAAATGATGATCGAGGCCAGAATGCAGCCGGTGAACAGATAAAGCCCCCAGGCGGTTTCGACCTTGCCGACGCCGATGCCTTTGATCACGACAATATAGAGCGCGATCAGGAAGATGTCGGCCATCGCGAGTTTGCCAAGGAATGTGAGCGTGGGCAGGACCTTGTGGCCCAGCAGGCCAAAGTGTATCAGCGCCAGGCCGATGGTTTTGGCGTAGGGCGCCAGAATCGCGAAAAAAGCGACCAGCAGGGCCAGGAGAGCGTCGGTTTTCCACAAGGATTGCAGGCCTGAAATGACCGAGATTTCGTTGAGGCCGAACAGCGGCAGGAACCCGGCGCGCAGGAGCGGGGCGAACCAGGAGAGCGGGTAAAGCACCAGCAACGAAAGATTTGCCAGGCGGATCAAGGTTATTTCCGGCAGCATTTTTTTTAGAATTGCAGCGCCTGCGGCGCTACGGGTATTAGTGGCGTCGTGCGGACGTGAATCTGCCTCCGGCGGGGATATTTTTGAAAAAAAGAAATGGGGCTCTGCATCATCGCACTGCCTCGATCGGCCCGTCGGCGCGGCCATGAATGAACTGCTCCAGATAAGGATCGCCGCTGGCGTCCATTTCGGCCACCGGGCCGGTCCACTGGATCACCCCGTCGTGCAGCATCGCCACATGATCGGCGATCGCGCGAACGCTTGACATGTCGTGGGTGATGGTGATCGCGGTGACGCCCATTTCGGTGACGATCTCGCGGATCAGCTCGTTGATCACCCCGGCCATGATCGGATCAAGCCCGGTGGTCGGTTCGTCAAAGAAAATGATTTCGGGCTCGGCGGCGATGGCGCGGGCCAGGCCGACGCGTTTTTGCATGCCGCCGGACAGTTCTGCCGGAAACAGATCAGCGGCGTCCGCACTCAGCCCGACACGGCGGAGCTTTTGAATGGCGATGTCGCGGGCCTCGGATTTGGGGCGCTTCAGCGCGCCGCGCAGAAGCCGGAAGGCGACGTTCTGCCAGACGGTCAGGCTGTCAAACAGCGCGCCGCCCTGAAACAGCATGCCGAAGCGGGCCAGAAACGCGTCGCGTTCAGCCTGCGCGACGTCTTGCCCATCCAGAAAGATGGCCCCGGATGTTGGTTTGATCAGGCCCAGTATGCATTTGATGCAAACCGATTTTCCGGTGCCCGAGCCACCGATGATCACCATGCTTTCGCCCTTGGCGATGGTCAGGTTGACGCCGGACAACACCGCTTTGGGGCCGAAGGATTTATGGACATCGCGAAGCTCTATCATGTGGAAAAGAATACCGAGGTAAGAATGAAGTTGGCGGCCAGGATCGACACCGCTGCGGCCTGCACCGAGCCCTTGGTGGCGCGCCCCACCCCATGCGCGCCGCGACCCGAGGTCATGCCATAATAGCAACCCATGAGCGCGGCGATGAAACCGAACACCGCGCCTTTGATCAGGCTGGACGAGATGTCAGCGAATTCAAGGATGTCCACGGTGTTATTAAGGTACGTGGCGCGGTTGAACCCGAGTTGCCCGGTGCTCACCAGAAAGCCCCCGGCGACGCCGATCACATCGCCGACAGCAACCAGCATCGGCACCACAACGCTGGCCGCAAGAAGGCGCGGCACGGTCAGGTATTTCGCCGGATGTGTGGACAGGGTCACCAGCGCGTCGATCTGTTCGGTGACTTTCATCGTCGCAATCTCTGCGGCAATCGATGACGTCACCCGAGCGGCGATCATCAGCCCGACCAGCACTGGCCCAAGCTCGCGCACGATGCCGATGGCGACGATCTGTGGCACCACGGCTTCTGCGGAAAAGCGCGCGCCACCTTCGAAGATTTGCAGGGCTAGGGCGCCGCCGGTGAAAAGCGCTGTCAGGCCGACCACCGGCAGGCTGAAATATCCTATTGTCACAAACGCATGCGCAAGTTCCCTAAAGTAAAATGGCGGGCGAAATATGTGCCCGACGCTTTGCGCGGTGAAGATCACGATCCGGCCAATGGCGGCCAGAAATGCCAATGTGGACTGGCCGATGGCCGCAAGAGGTGAAAAAATGTTCATTTGGCCCCCTTGTAGCGGCGCCGGTAGCGCGGGCCAAGGGAGGTCAGAACCTCATATCCGATGGTTCCGGCAGCCGCTGCCACTTGATCCACGTCCTGATGATCGCACAGCAGATCGAGCGCACTTGGAGGCTCTGGCAGATGCGTTATGTCCACCGTCAGCAGGTCCATCGAGACACGGCCCACCAACGGGCAAGGTGTTGCGCCGCAAAAGAGCGTCGCGCCGTTGCTCAGGGATCGCAGGATGCCGTCGGCGTAGCCGCCCGCAAGGGTCGCGATGCGGGATGGTTTTTCCGCCACCCAGGCGTTGCCATAGCCGACGCTTTCGCCCGGCTCTACATCGCGCACCTGTATGACCGGGATTGCAAGCCGCGCCACCGGGTTTGCGGTTGCAAACGGCAAACCGCCATACAGGCCGATCCCCGGGCGGGTGAGGTCAAAGTGATAGTCGGGGCCAAGCAGTATACCGCCGGTCGCCGCCAGCGAGCGGGGCACGTTGGTGCCATCGGTCATGTCGTGGAACCGCGCCAGTTGCGCGGCGTTCATCGGGTGATCAGGCTCATCAGCGCAGGCCAGATGCGACATCAGCAGGCTGGGCCCGGCGATCAGTGCGGTGGCGCGCGCATTAACCCAGTCAGCCGGTTCGATTCCCAAACGGTTCATCCCGGTGTCCAACTGAACCCCGAACGGATGCTCAGGCAGCGCCGCCAAGTGGCGCGCAAGCTGGGCGGGCGAAGTCAGCAACGGCGTGAGCGCCATGTCACGGATCAGGCCGGTGTCATCGGCCATATGGCCGGCGAATATGTTGATCTCAGGCCCGGCACCGAGGGCCTGGCGCAGCGCGGCGCCTTCGCCGGCCAGCGCGACAAAGAACCGAGTGACGCCGTTATCGGCCAAAGCGTGCGCAATTTCGGCGACGCCAAGCCCGTAGCCATCGGCCTTGACCACCGCGCCGGTCTGAACATTGGCGGCAGACATATCACTTAGCGCCCGCCAGTTCGCGATGACGGCCGCAAGATCAATGGTCAGGGTCGCAGCGCTCATGCGGTGTGTTCTGGTGGGACCGGCAGCAGCGTGCAAGCGGAAAGGGGCACTATCGCTGCGGTGCTTAGGGCCAGTCGCATCCGGCCAATAGCGCTGGCTTCAATAGCCTTCATCAAGCCGCGGATGCTGCCAGGGTTTGACGAGATTGCCAAAGCGGGTGAACTTGCCCTCGAACGACAGTTCGACCTGGCCGATCGGGCCGTGCCGCTGCTTGCCGATGATGATCTCGGCCTTGCCGTGGATCGCTTCCATATCGGCCTGCCACTTGCCCATCGCTTCGAGATCATGATCGCCGGGCTTTTCGCGTTCTTTGTAATATTCCTCGCGATACACAAACATCACCACGTCGGCGTCTTGTTCGATCGACCCGCTTTCGCGCAGGTCCGAGAGCTGCGGACGCTTGTCTTCGCGGTTTTCGACTTGGCGGGAAAGCTGCGACAGGGCCATGACCGGGATATCGAGTTCCTTGGCGATCGCCTTGAGGCCTTGAGTGATCTCGGATATTTCGTTGACCCGATTTTCCTTGGCGCCGGCGGGGCGGACCAGTTGCAGATAATCGACGAACAGCGCGTCCAGCCCGTGCGTGCGCTTCAGCCGCCGGGCGCGCGCCGCCAACTGGCTGATCGGCAGCGCCGGGGTGTCGTCGATATACAGCGGGCAGGCTTCCAGTTGCTTGGCGGCGTCGACGAAGCGGCGAAATTCGGCCTCGGTCATGTCACCGCGCCGGATTTGTTCTGACGCCACTTGCGAGGTTTCAGACAGGATCCGCGCGGCCAGTTGTTCGGCGCTCATCTCGAGGCTGAAAAATCCCACCACACCACCGTCGACCGCGCCCGCTGATCCATCCGCAAGCGTGCCTTTCTTGTAGGCCTTGGCGATCGCAAAAGCGATGTTGGTGGCCAGTGCGGTTTTGCCCATTGACGGGCGTCCGGCCAGGATCAGCAGGTCCGAGCGATGCAGGCCGCCGAGTTTCTTGTCGATATCGGTCAGGCCGGTGGCAAGCCCGGCCAGGCCGCCCTCGCGTTGGTAGGCGGAGTTGGCCATGTTCACGGCATCGGTGACGGCACGCAGGAACGACTGAAAGCCGCTGTCGACCTGGCCCTGTTCGCCGAGCATATAAAGCGCCTGTTCAGCCTCGACGATCTGCTCTTTGGGCTCGCTCTCAACATCAACCCGGCCGGCCTTGTCCGCGATCTCGTGGCCCAACGCCATGAGTTCGCGCCGGATCGCCAGATTATAGATCATCTGAGCATAATCGCGCGCCGCGAACGAGGATATCGCCGCTCCTGCCAGGCGCGCCAGATAGGCCGGACCGCCGAGTTCCTTCAGCCCCTCGTCGTCCTCAAGAAACGCTTTCAACGTGACTGGCGAGGCCAGCGCATTCTTGGAAATTCGGGCCTGGGCGATCTCGTAGATGCGGGCATGAACCGGGTCATAAAAATGCTGCTCACCGATGATCGGGGCAACGCGGTCATAGATTTCGTTGTTGGTCAGAATCGCGCCAAGCAACTGCTGTTCTGCTTCAATGTTGTGGGGCAGGGCGGCGTCGTCGCTGGCGCGTGCGTGATCGGCATTGAACGCCCGTATTTCAGTCATTGCTGGTCCCACCCCGCCTTTCCCGTATCTGTTAGAACCCTGCCCTGCCACCGGGTCAAAATGTATGTTTCTGTGGATTGTCTGTGGGTAGTATTTCAACACCGGACATTGGCTGATATTGCGGCGCTTCGGTTACATTCGTCAATATATGGTCGGTGCGTGCCTTACAAGCCGGCGATTGCGCGGCGAATTATTGCCTGCACTTTGCCCGTGGTGCGCGCGAGTCGCGGGTTCAGCGAATCGCCACTGCTATGCACGCGCCTCTTGCCAGGCCCGCGGCGCCTTAAGGAAGGCCTCGACCTCGTTCAGTGTCTCCTCGTCAAAAGCGGCTCGCGCCTTGGCTTCGCTCAGCACGTCCCACCAGGTGCACAGATGGTGCAGCGTCACGCCATGATCAGCCAGTCTCGATGTGATCTCGGGAAAAATCCCATAGTAAAAGATCACCACGGTGTGGTTGCAGCTCGCGCCGGTTTCACGGATCGCATCGACAAACGATAGCTTGGAGCCGCCATCGGTGGTCAGGTCCTCGACCAGCAACACGCGCTGGCCCTCGCGCATAACGCCCTCGATCCGGGCATTGCGACCGTAACCTTTGGGTTTCTTGCGCACATAGGTCATCGGCAGGCCCAGGCGCTCGGCGACCAGCGCGGCAAACGGAATGCCTGCGGTTTCACCGCCGGCAATATTGTCAAACGCTTCAAAGCCGACGTCGCGCATCACCGTTACGGCGATGAAATCCATCAAAGTTGCGCGGATTCGCGGATAGGAGATCAGCTTGCGGCAATCGACATAGGCCGGCGACGGCAGGCCTGAGGCAAGAATAAACGGCTGGTTAGAATTGAAATCCACCGCACCAATTTCCAGCAGCATCGCAGCGCTCAGCCGGGCGATCTCGGCCTTGGGCGGGTATGATGTCGGGATCATGCGTGACTGTCCTTTGAAACCAGTAATGCCTGGTATTTCTTCTGTTCAGAAATACTTCCGCCGGAGGCACGATTTTTCTGCGAAAAATCGAGGTTTCTTGCCTGCGGCGCGGATATTTGCTGAACATTTGGAAGCATAGGTCAGCTTTTCACCTGCCATTGCAATATCACATCCGGGTCAAACACGGTGAGTGGACCGTCACCGGTCTGAATATGCACGGGAAACTCGAACGGCTTGCCTTTGGTCAGCGTGAGCGTGTCCTGGTTCAGCGGCAGCCGGTAAAACTCAGCGCCGCGGCGCGAGGTGAAATCTTCCAGCCGGTCAAGCGCGGCCTCTTGCTCAAACACATGCGCCAGGATCGACATGGCGTTGCTGGCGGTAAAACAGCCGGCACAGCCGCAGGCCGCTTCTTTTAGCGCATCGAGGTGCGGTGCGCTGTCGGTGCCCAGGAAGAACCGCGCATCCCCCGATGTCGCGGCGCGCCGCAATGCGAGGCGGTGAGATTCGCGCTTGGCCACCGGCAGGCAGTAGTAATGCGGCCTGATTGCGCCCGCCAATATGTGGTTGCGGTTGATCATCAGGTGATGCGCGGTGATGGTGGCGCCAAGATTTCTGTCGGCTGCGCTTATATAATCGACACCGTCTTTGGTGGTGACATGTTCCAACACCACCCGAAGCTGAGGCGTGGCGCGCCGGATCGGATCGAGCACCCGGTCGATAAACACTGCCTCGCGGTCAAAAATGTCGATCTCCGGGTCGCTGACTTCGCCATGCACGCACAGCGGCAGGCCGATCTCGGCCATGCGTTCCAGAACCGGGCGCACTTTGTCAAAATCGCGCACGCCCTCGGCTGAATTGGTGGTGGCCCCGGCGGGATAGAGCTTGACCGCCGTGATCAGGCCGGATTGCGCGGACCGGGTTAAATCATCGACGTCGGTGGTTTCGGTCAGATAGAGCGTCATCAGCGGCTCAAACGTCATGCCTGCGGGCAGCGCCGCCAGGATTCGCGTCCGATAAGCGGCCGCATCAGCGCCGCTCAGAACCGGGGGTGCCAGATTCGGCATGATGATTGCGCGGGCGAAATGGCGGGCGGTTTCGGGCAAAACGGCGCGCAGCATGGCGCCGTCGCGCAGGTGCAGGTGCCAATCATCAGGGCGGCGGATTGTCAGTTTCCGGGTCATCGGGGCAGGGATTACACAATAGGCGCAATAATCGCCATAGAGATTGATACTAAGCCACTTCCAGCCGTGCCGGTGCGGGCAGTGATTTGCCCAATCCACCCAGCTCTTTGGTTGACGCTGACAATTGCTGGCGGAACTGAGGCACATTCATCCGTCTGAGCACACTCCGGCACATCATGGCGGTCAGATAAGGACGCTCGCTGATCCGGACTGCAGCCAGCAATTTCCGCAAGTAAGGCAGTTAGTTCTTACGCTCGCGCAAGGCGGCATGAAAATCGGCAACGTTCAGATCGCCGCCGATGGCTTTTGTTAATAGCGGCATCAAAAGCTCCATTTGCCGAAAGAACGTTTCGATCTGATCACTCATGTGGCGACAGCGAATGCGTGCTACGTTCTTGCGGTTGAAAAGCGCGGCGTGCATGGCGTCTGCCTCGACTTCCGGATCATACAGCACGAACGCCTGCCTGGCGGCATCGAGCATGTCGGGCGCGTAGCCATAGCGGTCGGTGAAGTTGGTGCGCCGCATATGGTGAAACCGGTCATCCCATTCGGTCAGTCTTGGATCAAGCGTCGCTTGTGGTGAAATCGCCAGCACCATTGCGCCCGGTGCCACGACGGAATAGGCGGCGGCGGCGTAACCACATGTTTCGGCGCCATAAAATACCACTCTGTCGAAGCCATCAAAAAACCCGTTATCCACCAGCCCGTCAAAAAACTGATATACCGCGCGGTGGCGAAACAAAGTTTCGCCATGCGACATAAGACATAGCTGCGACCAGTTGTTTTCAGCCGCCATATCCCAGCCCAAGGGAACATCAGAATGCGTCCGCGCGCGGATGCTTTCCATCGTTTCAAATGTCACCAGCAGCACTGGGTCGTTATCCAGGAACATGGCCGAGTGATCCGGGCCCAATGGTTCGAAATAGCCGTGCTCCTCGGCGATGTCCTCGAGCAGGTCAAGCCACTGGGCTTCCGGCAGATAGCGTGCCGGATCAATCAATCGGGTAATCAGCGCCTTATACCAACGGCCCCCAGATTTGACTCAAGGGGATTCCCACGAGCGGCGTGATCTGATTCAGTGGCATCAAGGCAAGGGAGGCTTTGATGGCAGTAAGGATTACACGCAAAGACAAGTCCGCAGGCGAGCTTCGCCAGGAAGCGGCACGGTGCCGGGATGGGAAAGCGGCGCGACGGATGTTGGCGATTGCCCTGGTTCTGGATGGGGTTGACCGCAAGACGGCGGCAGAAAACTGCGGCATGGATCGGCAGACGTTGCGGGATTGGGCCCACCGTTACAATGCGGAGGGCGTGTCGGGCCTGTTCAACCGTCGCCCGCCGGATCCACCCTGTCTGCTGAGCGCGGCACAGAAGGAGGAGTTGGCGGAAATGGTTCGGGCGGGTCCCGACCCCGAAACCGATGGGGTTGTGCGCTGGCGGCGCATTGATCTGAAACGCAAGATCGAAGAGCGCTTCGGCGTCACCATGCATGAGCGAACTGTTGGCAAACAATTGGCAAGCCTGGGCTTTCGGCGTCTGTCGGTGCGCCCGCAGCATCCGAAATCCGACCCGGATGCACAGGAGGCTTTTAAAAAAACTTCGCCGCAGAGGTAGAAGCAGCCTTGCCGGAAACAGCCCGCAGCAAGCCCCTGGAGATATGGTTTCAGGATGAAGCGCGGGTTGGCCAGCAGGGCACGCTCACCCGTATCTGGGCCGAGCGTGGAACACGCCCCCGTGCCCCGCGCGACACCCGCTATATCTGGAGCTACATTTTCGGCGCCGTCTGCCCGGAACGGGCTGAAGCGGCCGCTCTGATCATGCCACATGCCGGCACACAGGCCATGAGCGCGCATCTCGCCGAGATCGCTAAAACCGTCGCATCGGGCGCACATGCCCTTCTCATTCTGGATGGCGCTGGCTGGCACGGTTCGGCAGAGCTGGAGGTACCCGACAACATCACCCTGCTCAAACTCCCGCCCTATTCCCCTGAACTCAACCCGATGGAAAATGTGTGGGCTTATCTGCGTGCCAACAAGCTCGCCATATCCGTCTTCGACAATTATGAGCAGATCGTCGACAGGTGTTGCGAAGCATGGAACTTCTTTGCAAACGACAAAACCGCAATCACGTCAATCACTACCAGACAATGGGCCAAAACGGTCAACGACTAGGGCCGTTGGTATTACTCACACAACCAGCCCCCTAGGGTGTACATATCTCCAATCGGTAGATTTTCATATTTAACGCCCTGAAACAAAGCCGCGCAATAGAGTTTCCAGGCGTGTTCAACCCGAATCCAACCCATTGTTTCCGAGTTGGAATTAGTCGGTCTGGCTGCGCATCTTTTGTGCAATTCGGTAAAGCTCGCGCGCTGCGTCAGGCCGCACCGGCCGGGACGGCGGCGTCATCAGAAGCCGGCCGTAAAGCGCACGGTAATGGTCATTTTCCAGCAGCGACTCGAACCGGGCTTGGCGCCAGTCCACCGCCGCATCGTGCAGGCCCGAAAGCCCGGCGTTCTGGCGAAATTCAGCCAAAAATGCGTTTCGCGCATCCTGGTGGGGACGAATCGAGGTGTACTCGTCAATGCACCAATTCCGTTCCACCCAATAAGACATCCCAAGGGCTTCGTCGCCGTGCACAGCGCGGCCGCGATCACACTGTCAATCCCGGAGTAAAAAGGGTCAATGTCCCGGTGCAAAACTGGACACCTGGTTTGATTTAGGTGCGCACCCTGGTGCGTGTGCATTCCAAATAGCTGATGCGTGCCAGGGTGCGTTGGCCGCAGGCCAACCTTTTCGCAGTTTTGGTATTTTCAGGATTACGGTTTGGCGATTTTGCTCTGGCGCAACCGGTAGCTTTCGCCGTTCATCTCGAGGATATGGACGTGGTGGGTTAGGCGATCGAGAATGGCGCCTGTGAGGCGTTCTGCGCCGAAGACCTCGGTCCATTCATCGAACGGCAGGTTGGATGTGATGATGATGGAGCCACGTTCGTAGCGCTGCGAGATGATCTCGAAGAGAAGCTCGGCCCCGGTCTTGCTCAGTGGCACAAAACCCAGCTCATCAATGATCAGCAGGTCCTGGCTGACCAGTTGTTTCTGCAAGCGCTGCAGGCGGCGTTCGTCGACGGCCTCGATGAGTTCATGGACGAGAGCAGCGGCAGTGGTGAAGCGTACTTTCCTGCCCTTCTGGCAGGCCGCCAGACCCAATCCCAGGGCGATATGGGTTTTACCTGTGCCGCTTGGCCCCAATGCGATGATATTGGCGCGCCGGTCTATGAACTCACCGCGGGCCAGTTGCATGGTCAGGACCTTGTTCAGCGACGGGATGACCTTGAAGTTGAAGCTGTCCAGGCTTTTGGTCGCCGGGAACTTTGCGGCCTTGATCCTGCGCTCGATCATCCGGCGTTCGCGCTCGATCAGTTCCAACTCGCAAAGCCGCAGCAGGTAGTTGATGTGATCCTTGTTCTCCACTGCGCATTGCCGGGCCTGTTTGGCATATTCGCTGTGGAAGGTCGGCAGCCGGAGCTTCTTGAGGTGGTGCTGCAGCAGAACCTGCGGGGTGTCGGTCATGCCGGCGCCTGCGCCATCAGGCTCATGTAACTGGCAGGATCTGTGGTCTCGACCTGCGCCCTTGGAAGGTACGGGTAAATCTCCAGATCGAGCCGGGGTGGGCGTTTCTCGATCCGGCAGAGGACGAGATGCTTCACTGCATCGTAGCCGATGGCCCCGAGTTCCAGTGACTGCCTGATGGCGCCGTGAACATGGCCCATCTCGAAAGTCTCCAGCAGCCGCAGAACCTGGACGTATTCGCGCTTGCCCTTCTTTCCCATGCGCGCTTCCAGCAGCCGGTGCAGGGTGGCGAACTCCCCGGGCAGGTCCCAGCCCTGCAACGGAGCCGCCTGATCAAGCGCGCCGACCTTCTGTTCCAGCAGAGGCAGGAAGTGCATCGGATCGAAGACCATGTCCGCTTTTTCGTAGGACCGCTTGTGGCAGGCGATGATTTCCGTGCCGCAGCCGATGATGACCTCGTGGACATAGCCGCGAACCTGGACCTCGTGATGGGCGTATGCGACCGGCACGGAATAGTCGTTGTTGCGATAGCGGACCATCGAGATCGACGTCGCCCGGGTGCTGACCTTCTCGCAGGCGTCATAGGCGTCAGGGGTAGTGTCATCAGCGCATCAAGATCACGCATCAGCCGCTCGCCGATAGTCTCGGAATGACCTCGCAATACTTCGTCCTGCCGTTTGAGGCATTGCTCCTCCAGCCGGGCGTTCAGATCATCGAAACTGTCGAAGCGCGGCATCGGCACCAGGAAGTTCCGCCGGCCATAACCGATTGTGCCTTCGACACTACCCTTGTCATTGCCCTTGCCAGGACGGCCGAACCGGTCCTCAAAGAGATAGTGCGACTGCAACTCCGAGAAAGTTCTGGTGCGTTGCCGGGTTCCGTCCCCGAGGATCCGTGCCACCGCGATCGTGGTGTTGTCGTAGAGCCCTGACAGCGGCGCGCCTCCGAAGAAGGCAAAGGCGGAGACATGGCCATCACAAAAGGCCTCGGTTGTCTCCGCCGGATAGGCCTTGATGAAGAACGCGTCCGAGTGCGGCAGAGACATTGCAAAGTAGTGCAGCTTGCGCACGACCCCGCCAATCTCGCCAAGCGCCTCACCAAAATCAACCTGGGCGTGGCCCGGCGCGTGGCTCAGCGGCACGAACACCTCCCGCGTCCGCCGCTTCCGCTCACGCACATAGTCCGTGACGATGGTGATGCCGCCGACGAAGCCATGTTCATCACGCAGACGCTCATATATCCGCTTCGACGTATGCCGCTGCTTCTTGAGCCGCGACTTATCCTCTTCCAATATCTGGTTGATGAGCGGAATGAACGGGTCAAGCTTTGGACGGGCTGGTGGCCCATTCCTGCGATACCCCGGTGGCACCGCATGCTTCAGAATTTTTGACACAGTCTTGCGATCAATCCCAAAATGTCGGGCCGCCGCACTCTTGCTCATCCCATCCACATGGCACGCACGGCGTACCCGACTATACAGTTCCACAGAATACATCTCCCCGCCCTCAGCTCGTTTGCTTCAGGCTTCAAGGTGCGGAATTTTGCTCCGCGACGGTCAGATCATCCGACCGATTCCGTGGGTATTTTGTCTCCGGGATTCACAAAAGAGCTATCCCTCGATAGGCGAATGTTTCTTTACCATCATTTTCAGACCACTGCTCATCAAGGCCCCGCAAAAAACCAACTTCTGTTGCGCCATCACAAACAATTATCTTGGGCGCGAGAAAAGCTTCAGCACCGGACCGAATTTTTCCTTGCATGGAGTCTGCAATGGCAGGTTTATTTGCTGCAATAATATCAATATGGCCATTTTGACAATGGACAATATGAATATCGGCAATTGTAAGATCACGCAGCACAACAGGTGAATGTGTTTTTAAAAAATACTGACCGGTATCATCCTCTTTTAAGTGCTTTAAAAGACGAGAAATGCGATGGGGTTCAAGCCCGACTTCAACCTCATCAAAAAGCGTAATATGTGGTGAGCGTAACGCCTGCTTTTGCAAACCTATCGTCAACATACGTTTAGAACCAAGTCCTAACTGGTGCAAAGGCATGTCCCCATCATGCAGGGCTAAACCAGCTACTCGCACATTGATGGCATCCGTATCAAGATGCGCTTTGTAGGATGCCGCCACATTAACACCGAGATTTCGCGCTGCTGTTTCGGCAGTTGCCGCTACTGCATCGTAAGCGTCCGGTGGTTACACTTCCGGGCTGTAATTCCACGGCATCAGCTCGTCTAGCCTGTTAATTTTATGGTCGGCGACACGCTCCAGAACCCAAGTGAGCCATGCCTGTGGATCAACGCCGTTGAGTTTGGCGGTTTCGATCAGAGTGAAGGCGATGGCCATGGAGTTTCCACCACGTTGTGATCCGGCAAACATCCAGTTCTTGCGGCCTATGGCGACGGGCTTCATGGCGCGTTCGGCGGTGTTGTTATCGGGCATGCTGACTTCGGCGCTTCGATTTCCGCCCCTGTTTTTCAAATGTCATGTTAGACAGGTTTCGCGGGATCGGGGCGTCGGAGTGCGAAGAAGCGGGCAGGCCGACTAGACAATGAGCTGCGAGCTCGTGTTGTTATCTGGCCGCCCCTACGACCAGCCCGTGTGCGCCGCGAGCGCGTATCCGTAATTGTCTTACGAGCCCGTGCACTCCTTTAACAACGAGAAGGAGTACATATGATGAGATCAATAGGAATGGACGTCCATCGAAGTTTCGCGCAAGTCGCGATCTGTGATGATGGCCAAATAACAGACAGTTTCAAGGTCGATATGGAGCATGTTGCGGTCGTGGAATTCGGGCGCAGTCTGCGAGCAGATGACGAGGTGGTTCTGCCGGCGCAGTCTGCGAGCAGATGACGAGGTGGTTCTGGAGGCCACGGGAAACACCGCAACGATCGTCCGGCTTCTGACGCCGTTCGTGGCGCGGGTGGTGATCGCCAATCCACTACAGGTGAAGGCAATCGCCCATGCCCGGGTGAAGACCGACAAGGTAGACGCAAAAATCCTAGCCCAACTTCACGCAGCAGGGTTCCTGCCTGAGGTGTGGGCGGCGGATGACGAGACGCTTGCACTAAGGCGACTTGTTTCAGAGCGCGCAGCGGTGGTGCGCTCTATCCGACGATCCAAAAGTCGCGTTCAGGCAGTCCTGCACGCCAACCTAATCCCAAAATACGCAGGCCATCTGTTCGGGAAAGGTGGGCGACGTTGGTTGGCCAAGGCCCCTCTGCCAAAAACCGAACGCGATCTTCTTGAGCGGCATCTCGATGAGTTGGATTGGTTGGCTGGGCGGTTGGAGACGCTTGAGCGCGATCTGATCCACATCTCTCTTGACGATCCGCAGATGCGTAAACTGATGGCCGTGGCTGGCATTAGCTCCGTAATTGCTGCCGCCGTGATAGCATCGATCGGAGATATCAGCCGGTTCGCCACCCCTGGGAAGCTTGCCAGTTACTTTGGTTTAACGCCGAGGGTACGCCAATCCGGCGCCCGCGAGGCCATCCACGGTAGGATCACCAAACAGGGAAATGCAACCGCTCGAACGATGCTGGTTGAGGCCGCATGGGGTGCCGCTTCAGTCCCCGGTCCTTTGCGTGCGTTCTTTTTGCGTATCAAAGATCGAAAGGGCGCCAATGTTGCGGCGGTTGCCACTGCGCGCAAAATTGCAACCCTGATCTGGCATCTCCTCACCAAGGACGCCCCTTACCAGTGGGCACGTCCGGCATTTGTCGCAATGAAGATGCGCAAATTAGAATTACGCGCCGGAGCCCCTAAAGCCTACGGGAAAGCCGGTCCTGGGCGTGATTACTGGATCAAGGAACTTCGACATCGAGAAATGGAACTGGTTGCCAATGCCGAGGCTTCCTATGCAAAGATGGTCGAGGCGTGGCGAGAAAAGCCACCAAAGACCCAAAAAATCTAAGAAAGGGGCTGTTCAACAACATCCGTGTCCAGCTCCAGAAAGCCGTTGTCGAGGTAGGGCCGTGTTTTGGGCATACGGCCCAAGGCATATCGAATGGCCTTTGCCAAAGGTGATTTGCCCGATATTTTGGGCAATTGGTCGCGCAACTGTCAATCCCGGCGTAAAAAGGGGCCATTCGCCGGAGTAAAAGTGGGCCAGTTGAGGTGCCGCGCCTTGTTGGGTGTGCTCCCCATAAAGCTAACGCGTGACAAGGCGCATGTTGGCCAAAGGCCAACATCCATCAAGTTCAGACCGGGTTCAGCTCTGGCGTTTCGGCTCTGTTTTAGCCGAAAGCTGTCGCCGTTCATCTCCAGTATATGGACGTGGTGGGTGAGGCGATCCAGGAGCGCACCGGTGAGGCGCTCGGATCCGAATATTTCGGTCCATTCGTCGAACGGCAGATTTGAGGTGATGATTATGGAGCCGCGTTCATAGCATTGGGAGATGACTTCGAAGAGCAGCTCAGCGCCGGTTTTGCTCAAGGGGACAAAGCCCAGCTCGTCAATGATCAGAAGGTTCTGGCTGGTGAGTTGTTTTTGGAACCTCTGCAGGCGGCGTTCATCGACAGCTTCGATCAATTCGTGAACCAGTGATGCGGCGGTTATGAAGCGGACCTTGAGGCCCTTCTGGCAGGCGGCCAATCCCAGCCTCAGTGCGACATGGGTTTTACCGGTGCCACTTGGCCCCAGGGCAATGATATTCTGGTATTTGTCGATGTATTCACAGCGCGCCAGCTCCAGCACGAGCGGCTTGTTGAGTGACGGGATCGCCTTGAAATCGAAGCTGTCCAGGCTCTTGGTGGCTGGAAACTTCGCGGCCTTGATGCGCCGCTCGATCATCCGGCGTTCCCGCTCTATCAGTTCAAGTTCGCAGAGCCGCAGTAAATACTGGACGTGATCCTTCTTCTCAGCAGCGCATTGTTGCGCAAGTTTGGAATATTCGCCCAGGAATGTCGGCAAGCGCAGTTTTTTTAGGTGATGCTGCAGCAGAACCTGCGGTGTATCGGTCATGCCGGCACCTGCGTCATCAGGCTCATATAGCTCGCGGGCTTGGTGGTCTCGACCAGTGCTTTGGGCAGGTAGGGGTAGATATCGAGATCGAGCCGTGGCGGGCGCCTCTCGATCCGGCAAAGCACCAGATGCTTGACCGCATCGTAGCCGATCGCGCCCAGTTCCAGCGACTGTTTGATAGCCCCGTGGACGTGCGCCATCTCGAAGCTCTCAAGGAGCCGCAGAACCTGGACGTATTCGCGCTTGCCCTTCTTGCCATGCGCGCTTCCAGCAGCCGGTGCATGGTGGCAAACTCCCCTGGCAGGTCCCAGCTCTGCAGCGGTGCCGCCTGGTCCAGCGCGCCAACCTTCTGTTCCAGCAGCGGCAGGAAGTGCATCGGATCGAAGACCATATCAGCCTTCTCATAGGACCGTTGGTGGCAGGCGATCACCTCGGCGCCGCAGCCGATGACGACCTCGTGGACATAGCCGCGGACCTGAACCTCGTGATGAGCGCAGGCGACCGGCACCGAGTAATCGTTGTTGCGATAGCGGACCATCGAGATCGACGTCGCCCGCGTGCTGACTTTCTCGCAGGCATCGTAGGGTACAGGCGGCAGCGCCATCAGGCCGTCGAGGTCGCGCATCAGCCGCTCGCCGATAGTCTCGGAATGACCCCGCAGAACCTCATCCTGACGTTTGAGGCATTGCTCCTCCAGCCGGACGTTCAGGTCATCGAAACTGTCGAAGCGCGGCACGGCACCAGGAAGTTCCGCCGGCCATAACCGATTGTGCCTTCGACATTACCCTTGTCGTTGCCCTTGCCAGGACGGCCGAACCTGTCTTCGAACAGGTAATGCGATTGCAACTCAGCAAAGGTTCTGGTTCGTTGCCGTTTTCCGTCCCCGAGGATCCGCGCCACCGCGATCGTGGTGTTGTCGTAGAGCCCTGACAGCGGCACGCCGCCGAAGAACGCAAAGGCGGAGACATGGCCATCGCAAAAGGCCTCGGTTGTCTCCGCCGGATAGGCCTTGATGAAGAACGCGTCCGAGTGCGGCAGAGACATTGCAAAGTAGTGCAGCTTGCGCACGACCCCGCCAATCTCGCCAAGCGCCTCACCAAAATCAACCTGGGCGTGGCCTGGCGCGTGCGACAGCGGCACGAACACTTCCCGAGTCCGGCGCTTCTTCTCGCGAACATAGTCGGTCACAATCGTGATCCCGCCGGTCAGGGGAATCGCATGAAGGTTATGTCCGGAGAATTTGCAGTAAGAACCGATTGTTCCATCCGGCCTTTTTGCGCATGACCCTGAGCGATTTTTTATCTTTTGCCTTGTTGAGCAGATTCATTGCCATGTGTTTGATGACGGCAAAATTCTTGGGGCCGTGATCCTTACGAACACGGCTGTCATCATCGCGGAATGTGACGTCGAGCACCCAGTGGAGGCGGTTTTCAATCCCCCAATGGGAGCGTACCGCATGGGCAAAGCGCGGCGCATCTTTCGGTAGAGACGAGATGAAGTATCGGGTTTGTTGTGTTGTTTTCCCGTTGCTTTCACGGATCGAGACAACGCGACCAATACTGGTCAGGCCCGCCCAACCCGGATGGCGCTCTTGCAGCCATTCTATGGTGTCACTCTGGGTGTAGGTCCGGGTCTCAATCCGACCTTTATCGCCATCAACAGTCTGTAACGACGCAGTATTTTCATGCTCCCTCTCTTCAAACCACAGTTTCACATCCTCAAAAAGGCTGCTCTGATTTCCCTTGAGCGCCAGCACGTAGTCGGCCCCCTTGTCGCGGATTTTGCAGGCAATCTGGCGTTGGCACCCCATCGCGTCCAGCGTCACGATCGCGCCCTCAACGTGGAGCAAATCCAAGAGCAATGGAATGTCCTTGATCTCGTTCTTTTTGTGCGCACTTGCCCGCTGACCCAGTACCAGACGCAGATCATCACAGTAGGCCGAGATCAAATGCAGAGGTGTTTCACCACCGGCCTTTGACCCGCGCATCGTCTTGCCATCGACGGCCACAATCGAGCCTTCAACGCGTCCCGCCAGGCCAGCAGCCCATTGCGCAAAGGCTGTACTGAACTTCTCCGGATCAAGCAGCCGAAACACCGTTGAAAGCGTGTCATGCGAGGGAATGCCGTGCTCAAAAGGGGCCAATTTGCGCAGAAACTTCAGCTTTTCTTCACCATATTCGACAATATCAACGACACTCTCGCCGCCCGAGACCACCGCACACAGGCTTAAAAGCAGGATCTCATCAAGCGGGTAAAGCACCTTCGCCTGCTGGCGAGGGTCAGGGATGGCCGAAATAACAGATTGAAATGATGTAGTCTTTTCCAAAGCAAGTCCTCCAGATGCGTGTTCTGGTGACATTGAATCAGACGTTGATGCACGTAGCAAACACGGGCCAGCTATTCATGCGATACCCCTGTCCCGCCGGTGAAGCCATGTTCATCACGCAGACGCTCATATATCCGCTTCGACGTATGCCGCTGCTTCTTGAGCCGCGACTTATCCTCTTCCAATATCTGGTTGATGAGCGGAATGAACGGGTCAAGCTTTGGACGGGCTGGTGGCCCATTCCTGCGATACCCCGGTGGCACCGCATGCTTCAGAATTTTTGACACAGTCTTGCGGTCTATCCCGAAATGACCGGCCGCCGCCCGCTCACTCATCCCACCGACATGACACGCACGCCGAACCCGGCTGTACAATTCCACAGAATACATCTCCCCGCCCTCAGCTCGTTTGCCTCAGGCGTCAGAATGGCGGAGTTTTACTCCGCGACAGTCAGATTATTCGACCGTTTCTGTGGTCCAGTATTGCTCCGGGATTCACACTTTTCCTTCAGCTCTATCGGTTCAGCAGGCGCGGTTTCTGCGGCCTTTACCGCCGCCTCTGCAATCTCTTCATTCTCGGCAAACAATTGCAGTTGATCCATGCCCTCGGATTTGGATCCGAAACGGTGCCGGTTTGCCCCGTGTAGCTGATGCTGAAGCTTCTCGATCATCAGCGCCTGTGCCTTCACCTCTGACGCTAAAAGCTCGGTGACACGCCGTAGTTCAACGGGGTCTTCTGGCAGGTTATCAAGGGCGTTCAACATGGCTATTCTATACAGAATTGCGCCCTGAATGTGAATCCATAAACGCCTATATTACTTGATATTTACGCCTGATTACCCTGCTTTCAAAGGCCGCCATGGCCGCTGTGGAATGCGCCAGTCAATGCCCTCCAGCAGCATCGCCAGTTGCGCCGACGTCAGGCAGACCTTGCCGTCTTTAGCGGCAGGCCAAACAAACCGGCCCCGTTCAAGACGCTTGGAAAACAGGCAGGCTCCTTGGCTGTCCCACCAGATAATTTTGAGCAAATCACCACGCCGCCCCCGAAACACAAATAGATGGCCGGAAAACGGATCCTCTGCCAAAACCTGCTCGGCCTGTGCCGCCAGAGTATTGAAACCCCGCCGCATGTCTGTCACGCCCGCCGCCAGCCAGACCCGTGTGTTGCTTGGCACGGGGATCACGAAGAAAGCCCTTTCAACAAACGTGCCAACATATCCGCATCAAAACCGCCCTCGGCTATAATCCGGTGACCGTTGGATAGCTCGATCTCAATTCGGCCTGACGGAGTGCTGGTCACGGCTAGATCAACGCTGGCTGACGCTTCAATCCCGACTGGCAAAAATACAGGGCCGTCAGCTTCCGGCACAACATCCACGGCGGGAGCATACCGATCATCCTTCAGCCATTTGAATATCAGATTGGCATTCATCGCATACCGACGTGCAACCTGCGCAACCGAAACACCAGCCGCCGTCGTCTGAAAACAGATTGAACGCTTCTCATCATCCGGCCAACGCCGCTTCTTCTGCTTCACAGCCATAGAGTGCCCCTAAGTGTCCACTATCAATGGTGGACACTAACCCATCAAAATCTGCGCCGTTAGGCGGGGCACACCGGACGCTTACACTGCATCAAACCCTGCTAAATCATCTGCACGGCGTTCATCTAACGCTGATTTAGCGGCACGCGCGGCTCCGGCCAATGATGCTGATATATTCTCGGTGTCCGTTAGCTGGCTGGGAATAGAACCTCGCGACCAGGTCAAGTGACGATCTGACAGCGCACCTATTAAGCTGACCGATACCTTTGCCCGGTCCCCCGCTTTAAATTGAACGCCGTCATCCTCATCATTTTTAATGACTTTCCAACTAGGCTTAAGATCACTATTTACTGTTAGGCGGTAAGCGTCTGGTCTGGCTGCCCTGCCTGAGGCCGCAGATGTCAGATAGTGTCCATGATCGTTAATGGACATTATCGAGGTCAGATGTGGGTAGGAAGAAGCGCCGGAACTGGAGCAATAACGAGAAGCGGATGATCTGTGCGCAAACGCGGGTTCCGGGGATTTCGGTTAGTCAGGTTGCGCGGCGGTATGATGTGAATGCCAATCTCGTGTTTACGTGGCTGAGGGATGGGCGGTTTTCGCCTGATGGCGATACACAGAAGCAGGCTTGCTTTCTGCCGGTCGAGATAATTGCGGATGTGCGGCATGAAGACGCGCCGCCGGTTGTGGCAGGCGGCAGGATTGAGTTTGATCTTGCTGGCGAGCACCGGCTTTGTGTCAGCGGGACTTACGATCCCGATGCCCTTGCCCGCCTGATCCGTGGCTTGTCCGGATGATCCCGGTACCGTCGAACACGAAGGTGTGGCTGGCTGCCGGGGTAACGGATATGCGCCGGGGGTTTGCGACGCTGGCGGCTCAGGCGGAACAGACGCTGAAGCAGAACTCTTATTGCGGCCACATGTTCGTTTTCCGTGGACGGCGTGGCGATCTGATCAAGATCATTTGGTGGGACGGTCAGGGGGCCTGTCTGTTCTCCAAGCGATTGGAGAAGGGCCGGTTTGTCTGGCCTTCTGCAAAAGACGGCAAAGTCGCATTGACACCGGCCCAGTTGGCGATGCTTCTGGAGGGCATTGACTGGCGTATTCCGCAGCGCACATGGCGACCATTGAAGGCGGGATAATCTGGCCGGATCAATGATTTGGGGATTCCCTAAAGCCCGTTAATTTGCTAGGTTTTGGCCATGATCGATGTGGCCAGAGCCTTACCGGAAGACCCCGATGAGTTGCGTGCTTTCACGCAGCTTCTGCTGGCCGAGGTGAAGTCTCAGGCGATGTTGATCGAGAAGCTCAGGCACCAGTTATCCGGGCATCGCACACATAGGTTTGGCAGCAAATCCGAGAGCATCGAGCAGCTGCAACTGGCCCTGGAGAGCAGTGAGATTGCAACGGCAGCGATGACAGCCAGGTTACGCCTGCCTGAAGAGGAGCCGCCCAAAGACAAACCCAAGCGCCGCCCGATCCCGGATCATATACCGCGCCAGCACATCGAACTGACCACCGGAGATGATGCCTGTGCGGATTGTGGTGGCAAGCTGCGCCGCCTGGGCGAGGATGTGACCGAGGAACTGGAATATGTTCCGGAGCGCTTCATCGTGAATCGGATCACCCGGCCCCGTTTTGCCTGTTCTTGCTGTGATCACTTCACCCAGGCGCAATTGCCCTCGCGCCCGATTGAGCGCGGGCGTCCTGGACCAGGACTGTTGGCCCATGTGCTGGTCAGCAAATACGCCGACCATCTGCCGCTCTATCGGCAAAGCCAGATCTATGAGCGCAACGGGCTTGAGCTAGATCGCTCTACTCTGGCGGATTGGGTGGGTAAATCCACCGCTCTTTTGGAACCGCTGGCAAACGCCATCGGGCGACACGTGCAAGCAGGCCAGGCATTGTTTGCCGATGATACGCCGGTGAAGATGTTAACCCCCGGGGCAGGCAAAACCCAGACCGCCCGTTTGTGGACTTACGTACGCGATGAACGCCCCTGGGACAGCGAGGCGCCGCCTGCTGCCTGGTATCAGTTCTCGCCGGACCGCAGGGGTCAACATCCCAAGGATCACTTGAAGAGATACCAGGGCTGGATGCATGCGGACGGCTATTCCGGATTCAACGACCTCTACCGTTCTGGCGACATCCGCGAGGTCGCCTGCATGGCCGACATCCGGCGCAAGTTCGTCGATGTGCATAAAGCCCAGGGCTCGGCCATCGTCGAAGAGGCGATCAAGCGGATAGCAGGGCTCTACGCTATCGAGAAAGAGGCCCGTGGATCGCCGCCGGATCAGCGTACCGCCATACGGCAGGCCGAGGCCAGACCCGTCTTCGATGACCTGGGCAATTGGCTGGGTGCCCAACTGCCCGCTATCTCTGGCAAATCGCCACTTGCAGGGGCCATCCGTTATGCGCTGACCCGGTTGCCACGGCTCCGGCCATACCTTGAACATGGCCATCTCGAGATCGACACGGATGTTGTTGAACAGCCCCTTTCTCAGATTTTTTGGGTCTTTGGTGGCTTTTCTCGCCACGCCTCGACCATCTTTGCATAGGAAGCCTCGGCATTGGCAACCAGTTCCATTTCTCGATGTCGAAGTTCCTTGATCCAGTAATCACGCCCAGGACCGGCTTTCCCGTAGGCTTTAGGGGCTCCGGCGCGTAATTCTAATTTGCGCATCTTCATTGCGACAAATGCCGGACGTGCCCACTGGTAAGGGGCGTCCTTGGTGAGGAGATGCCAGATCAGGGTTGCAATTTTGCGCGCAGTGGCAACCGCCGCAACATTGGCGCCCTTTCGATCTTTGATACGCAAAAAGAACGCACGCAAAGGACCGGGGACTGAAGCGGCACCCCATGCGGCCTCAACCAGCATCGTTCGAGCGGTTGCATTTCCCTGTTTGGTGATCCTACCGTGGATGGCCTCGCGGGCGCCGGATTGGCGTACCCTCGGCGTTAAACCAAAGTAACTGGCAAGCTTCCCAGGGGTGGCGAACCGGCTGATATCTCCGATCGATGCTATCACGGCGGCAGCAATTACGGAGCTAATGCCAGCCACGGCCATCAGTTTACGCATCTGCGGATCGTCAAGAGAGATGTGGATCAGATCGCGCTCAAGCGTCTCCAACCGCCCAGCCAACCAATCCAACTCATCGAGATGCCGCTCAAGAAGATCGCGTTCGGTTTTTGGCAGAGGGGCCTTGGCCAACCAACGTCGCCCACCTTTCCCGAACAGATGGCCTGCGTATTTTGGGATTAGGTTGGCGTGCAGGACTGCCTGAACGCGACTTTTGGATCGTCGGATAGAGCGCACCACCGCTGCGCGCTCTGAAACAAGTCGCCTTAGTGCAAGCGTCTCGTCATCCGCCGCCCACACCTCAGGCAGGAACCCTGCTGCGTGAAGTTGGGCTAGGATTTTTGCGTCTACCTTGTCGGTCTTCGCCCGGGCATGAGCGATTGCCTTCACCTGTAGTGGATTGGCGATCACCACCCGCGCCACGAACGGCGTCAGAAGCCGGACGATCGTTGCGGTGTTTCCCGTGGCCTCCAGAACCACCTCGTCATCTGCTCGCAGACTGCGCCCGAATTCCACGACCGCATCATGCTCCATATCGACCTTGAAACTGTCTGTTATTTGGCCATCATCACAGATCGCGACTTGCGCGAAACTTCGATGGACGTCCATTCCTATTGATCTCATCATATGTACTCCTTCTCGTTGTTAAAGGAGTGCACGGGCTCGTAAGACAATTACGGATACGCGCTCGCGGCGCACACGGGCTGGTCGTAGGGGCGGCCAGATAACAACACGAGCTCGCAGCTCATTGTCTAGTCGGCCTGCCCGCTTCTTCGCACTCCGACGCCCCGATCCCGCGAAACCTGTCTAACATGACATTTGAAAAACAGGGGCGGAAATCGAAGCGCCGAAGTCAGCATGCCCGATAATAATGCGGCCGAGCGGGCCATCAGAGGTATTGCTTTGGGGCGCAAGAACTACCTCTTCGTTGGATCACCGGCAGGCGGCAAAGCCGCAGCCATCGCCTATACGCTGATTGAAACCGCCAAACTGAACGACGTTGATCCGCAGGGCTGGCTGGCCGACACTCTGGCCCGCATCCCGGATTGCAAGATCACCAAGGTCGACGACCTGCTGCCATGGAACATGGGCAGCCACCATCACATGAAAGACGCTGCATGAGCATCATCGAGATCAAAGTCACCCTGCAAGACATCGAGCCCGCTGTCACCCGCACCCTGCAGGTGCCTGCCGATATCCGGCTGGACCGGCTGCACCTGACACTGCAGATGGCCATGGGCTGGACCAACTCGCATCTCTACATGTTCGAAGCAGCCCGCGCCACATGGGGTATCGCGGACCCCGATTTTGGCGGCGAGGACCTGCCCGCCAACAAAACCACTCTGGGCCAAGTCATCGAGGACACCGGCAAAAAGACGATCAACTACATCTACGATTTTGGCGACAACTGGGAACACAGGATCAAGATCGGCAGGATCACCGATCCCGTCCCTGGCGAACTCTATCCCAGACTAATCGAGGTCACCGGTAAATGCCCGCCCGAAGACGTCGGGGGCTTCCCTGGCTACTACGGGTTCCTCGATGCCATGGCCGATCCAAAGCATCCAGAGCACGATCATCTCAAAGACTGGTATGGCGGCACCTTCGATCCCAATCAGCCCGAAACCGACAAACTCAAACTCGAAGTCCTCAGTCTCGCAAAACGCTGGAAGCCCGGAAAACCAAGGAAATAAGGCTGTCAGACCGGACGCTTACGTTAGGCGAACACGTAAAGCATCTTCTAAATTTTCTCCGGGATCTGTGTTTAGAGCAAGTGTTCGTTTGTTCCAGCCACATAGCCAGTGACCATATTTTTCAAGATCACGAAAATCATCTGGCAGATCACCAAGAATAGCCTCAAGGGCAATTGCATTTCCCGGGCTACATTGATAGAAATCTGCATCATCAAATGTCAGATTCCACTGTGGATGAAACAGGTGGCGTAATGACTCCAGTATTGTAGATTTGGTCGAGTCCCCGCGTCCAATCAAGCATATGATTTTGGTATCAGGAATTGCCCATTCGAGTTCGTGGATGCCTCTAAAATTCTTTATTTTCAATCTACGGATTTTCATATTCTCTCCATGTAATTAAGGAGAGTAACTGCTATCTCCGTTCAAATTTTGTCAATCGCAGAGTAAAAAGGGACCATATCGCGGCGTAAAAGTGGTCCACTGAGTTATGTTTTGTAGAGCGCTTTGGCGCGGGTGCTTTCCATATGGCTAACGCGTGCCAAAGCGCATGTTGGGTAAGCGTCCGGTGAACCAGCGGTTTCCGATCAATCTGTTGACCAATTCCAGGGCATGAGCTCATCGATACGGTTGATCTTGTGATCAGCGACGTGTGTGAGCACCCAAGTGAGCCAGGCTTCTGGATCCACGCCGTTCATCTTTGCCGTCTCGATGAGAGTGTAGGCGGTGGCCGCCGCTCTGCCGCCGCCAATTGAACCCATGAACAGGTAATTTTTGCGACCAAGTGCAATGGGGCGGATGGACCGCTCACAAATGTTGTTATCGGGCATGCTGACTTCGGCGCTTCGATTTCCGCCCCTGTTTTTCAAATGTCATGTTAGACAGGTTTCGCGGGATCGGGGCGTCGGAGTGCGAAGAAGCGGGCAGGCCGACTAGACAATGAGCTGCGAGCTCGTGTTGTTATCTGGCCGCCCCTACGACCAGCCCGTGTGCGCCGCGAGCGCGTATCCGTAATTGTCTTACGAGCCCGTGCACTCCTTTAACAACGAGAAGGAGTACATATGATGAGATCAATAGGAATGGACGTCCATCGAAGTTTCGCGCAAGTCGCGATCTGTGATGATGGCCAAATAACAGACAGTTTCAAGGTCGATATGGAGCATGATGCGGTCGTGGAATTCGGGCGCAGTCTGCGAGCAGATGACGAGGTGGTTCTGGAGGCCACGGGAAACACCGCAACGATCGTCCGGCTTCTGACGCCGTTCGTGGCGCGGGTGGTGATCGCCAATCCACTACAGGTGAAGGCAATCGCTCATGCCCGGGCGAAGACCGACAAGGTAGACGCAAAAATCCTAGCCCAACTTCACGCAGCAGGGTTCCTGCCTGAGGTGTGGGCGGCGGATGACGAGACGCTTGCACTAAGGCGACTTGTTTCAGAGCGCGCAGCGGTGGTGCGCTCTATCCGACGATCCAAAAGTCGCGTTCAGGCAGTCCTGCACGCCAACCTAATCCCAAAATACGCAGGCCATCTGTTCGGGAAAGGTGGGCGACGTTGGTTGGCCAAGGCCCCTCTGCCAAAAACCGAACGCGATCTTCTTGAGCGGCATCTCGATGAGTTGGATTGGTTGGCTGGGCGGTTGGAGACGCTTGAGCGCGATCTGATCCACATCTCTCTTGACGATCCGCAGATGCGTAAACTGATGGCCGTGGCTGGCATTAGCTCCGTAATTGCTGCCGCCGTGATAGCATCGATCGGAGATATCAGCCGGTTCGCCACCCCTGGGAAGCTTGCCAGTTACTTTGGTTTAACGCCGAGGGTACGCCAATCCGGCGCCCGCGAGGCCATCCACGGTAGGATCACCAAACAGGGAAATGCAACCGCTCGAACGATGCTGGTTGAGGCCGCATGGGGTGCCGCTTCAGTCCCCGGTCCTTTGCGTGCGTTCTTTTTGCGTATCAAAGATCGAAAGGGCGCCAATGTTGCGGCGGTTGCCACTGCGCGCAAAATTGCAACCCTGATCTGGCATCTCCTCACCAAGGACGCCCCTTACCAGTGGGCACGTCCGGCATTTGTCGCAATGAAGATGCGCAAATTAGAATTACGCGCCGGAGCCCCTAAAGCCTACGGGAAAGCCGGTCCTGGGGGTGATTACTGGATCAAGGAACTTCGACATCGAGAAATGGAACTGGTTGCCAATGCCGAGGTTTCCTATGCAAAGATGGTCGAGGCGTGGCGAGAAAAGCCACCAAAGACCCAAAAAATCTGAGAAAGGGCTGTTCAACAACATCCGTGTCGAGCTCCAACATACCGTTACTGAGGTAGGCTCGCGCCTTTGGCATGCGGCCCAAGGCGTAACGGATTGCTTGCGCCAGAGACGTCTTACCTGAGATTTTTGGCAACTGGAGTTGCAGCCAGCTTTCAAGGTCATCAAAGATGGGCTTGGCTTTTGTCTGCCGCAGCCCCCCGCGTTCTTCAGGGGATTGGCCCCGCGCTTCCTTTTCCACGGCATAAAGGTCTGCGGTCCGCTCGATCACCTCTTTGGCGACGGCGGAGCCCTGGGCCTCATAGACGTCCACGAACTTACGGCGCACATGAACCATGCAGGCCTGTTCATCTGCTTTTTTCTCGCCGAACAAGCCATTGAATCCAGCATAACCATCGGCATGCACGGTGCCAGTGTAGCCCGACAGATGATTGACGGGATGCTCGCCTTTGCGATCCACACTGAACTGATACCACGCGCAAGGCGGGGCTTGCCCCTGCCATGGTCGTTCATCGCGCACATAGCTCCAGAGCCGCGCGGTTTTGGCCTTCTTTATTTTGGTTTTAGTTTGAAGCTTTACTGGTGTGTCGTCCGCAAAGAGCGCGGGCCCTGCGCGGACCAGCTTGCCGATATGATCGGCCAGTGGTTCCAGCAGCGCCGTGGATCGCCCCACCCAATCGGTCAGTGTGGAGCGGTGCAGATCGACCTTCTCACGCGCATAAATATGCGATTGCCGTGCGAGCGGCAGGTGATCGCAATATTTGCTGACCAGCACATGGGCGAGCAGACCGGGCCCAGGGCGACCGCGTTCGATGGGACGACTTGGCAGCGGTGCTTGTGAGAATGCTTCACAGCAAGTGCAAGCCATACGCGGGCGCACAATCCGGCGCACCACAAAACGTCCTGGGATGTATTCCAACTCTTCGGTGACATCCTCGCCAAGTTGGCGGAGGTTGCCGCCGCAATCCGAGCACGCATCTCCTGCGGACAGCACCTCGTCCATCCGTTCGAGATGATCTGGCAGAGGTTTGCGGCTGTGTTTGCGTTTGGTCGGCTTCGCGTCAGAGTGTTGTTCTGCCTTCTGCTCTTCGGCAGCGGCCTCAATCTCGATGTCTTCCGCAAGATCGAAGATCAGTTGATCAAGGGTCTCGGATTTGGAACCGAAGCGGGCTTTTTGATGCCCAGCCAGTTGCCCCTTCAGCTTCTCGATCTGATAGGCTTGCGACTGTATCTCTGCCGCCATCAATTTACTGACTGCGCGCAGCTCAGTAGGGTCTTCTGGCAAAGATTTGAACGTGTCCAGCATGGCTGAACCTATAGCATTTGGGCGGCCTGAAGGGAATCTAAAACAGCGTAAAACCCCATGCTTTATGGGCTATCCTGCCTGCAAGGGCCGCCATGTCTTTTGTGGCATCCGCCAGTCGATCCCTTCCAAAAGCATCGAGAGTTGTGATGGGCTCAGGCTGATTTTGCCGTCCTTCGCAGCGGGCCAGACAAACCGACCCCGCTCAAGGCGCTTGGTAAACAGGCAGGCACCCTGTTGATCCCACCAGATGATCTTGATCAGGTCACCTCGTCGGCCACGGAACACGAACATATGTCCCGAGTACGGATCTTCAGCCAGAACCTGTTCAGTCTGCGCCGCCAGCGTGTTGAACCCGCGTCGCATGTCCGTCACACCGGCGGCCAACCACACCCGCGTGTTGCTCGGCACCGGGATCATGTCATCAACCCCTGCACAAGACCCAGAACCGCACAAAGCGCTGTGGGGCCCTCCACCAGAATACGACGTCCATCGGACAAGGTAATGTCAACGCGGTGCGCACAGACCCCAGCACCATATGACTGCGACGCGTCAGTGTTCGGCCGCGTCGCCTCAACAAACGACGGATCACTAACCTCAATGGGAAGAAAGGTTGCAGCTCCATCTTCCAGCAGCTTCGGTACGTCTCCCACCTGCGGGGCAAACCGGGGATCTTTCAGCCATTTGAAGATCAGATTGGCATTCATCGAATATCGACGCGCGACCTGCGCTACCGATACACCTGCCGTCGTCGTTTGTTCACAGATCGAGCGCTTCTCGTCATCAGACCAGACCCGCTTCTTCTGACCCTTCTTGCCCGCCATGGAGTGCCTCATGATGTCCACTATCAATGGTGGACACTATCAAACCATCTCCACATCCGTCAGTGCAGGCACACCGGACGCTTACCATGTTGGCCCAGAGGGCCGACATTGTTCTTGCCATGATTGTGCTTTGATTATTGTTGTTTGTTGCGGCTGTGTTTGAGCCTGTAACTCTCGCCATTCATCTCAAGGTGTCAACGCCGGAGTAAAAGTACTGTCGGTAACACGCGATATGTCCGGTTTATGTACCAGATGATCTGTCCGGATTTAGAACGCCTCCAAGCCATGGAGGGAGGCGATGCGTCGGACGGAGCAGGTACAGGGACTGAGATTGATGAAGTTCGAGGAGGTTTACGGGTGCATCCATCGGGGTGGCTTGAGACAGGCGGAGGCGGCGGAGGTTCTGGGTGTCTCGGAGCGCACCTTCCGGCGCTGGCGCGACCGCTACGAGGCGGAGGGAGCCGACGGTCTCTACGACCGCCGCCTGGGCCGCCTCTCGGCGCGGCGCGCGCCGGTGGACGAGGTGGCGCGGGTGCTGGAGTTGTTCGACACCCGCTACTGGGACTTCACGGCCAAGCACTTCCACGAGAAGCTGGTGGCCGATCACGGCTTCAAGCGCAGCTACAACTGGCTGCGGCTGAGCTTGCAAGCCCATGGGCGCAGGCGCGCGGCGCCCAGGCGTGGGGCGCACCGGCGCAAGCGGCCGCGCCGTGCCTTGCCCGGCATGATGTTGCACCAGGACGGCTCGAGCCACGAGTGGGTCCCCGGTCGATGGTGGGACCTGATCGTCACCATGGACGATGCGACCAGCGATATCTACTCGGCCTTCTTCGTCGCCGAAGAGGGCACCATGTCGAGCTTCCAGGGGGTGTCCGAGGCGATCCGGGCCAAGGGCCTGTTCTGCTCGCTCTACGCCGACCGCGCCAGCCACTACTGGAACACGCCCGAGGCCGGCGGCAAGGTGGACAAGGACACCCCGACCCAGGTCGGCCGCGCCCTGGCGCAGCTCGGCATCGAGCTGATCCCGGCCTACTCGCCCGAGGCAAGGGGGCGCTCGGAGCGCATGTTCGGCACCTTGCAGAAGCGCCTGCCCCAGGAACTCAGGCTCGCCGGCATCACCGACATGGTCGAGGCCAACCGCTTCCTCAAGGAGGTCTTCCTGCCACAACACAACGCCCGCTTCGCGACCCCGGCCGAGGACCGGGGCACCGCCTTCGTCCCCTTCACCGGCGCGCTCGACGACATCCTGTGCATCTACGAGGAACGCACCGTCTCAAACGACAACACGGTGCGCTACAAGCGCCTGGCACTTCAGATCCCCGCCGGCCGCCACCGCCGCCATTACGTCAAGGCCAGGGTCCGCGTCCACGAATACCCCGACGGCACAATGGCCGTCTTCCATGGACCGCGATGTCTGGCGCGATACCACGCCGATGGCCAACCGATCGACAGCCAAACCCGCGAGGCCGCGTGACCCGCTTCGACGCGACCGACCGGCGCCCTGTGGACAAGTGGACAGCCGCTCCGCGACCGACCACTTCCCCACAGGGCCAGAAACCGCAACAGAAGCGGTCAACTCATATGGTACATAAACCGGTCAACTCAGAATGTTCTCGACACGCCGGAGTAAAAGTACACCACTGGTCGGCGTAATAATCCACCACTTGATGCGATTCAGCCCAGAGATGGCGGACACCTTCGCGGGCGTAAATCTCGCGTTTCTCTCCAAGGTCGATGCGCCGGGTCGAGGGTGACAGAACCTCGCAGACCCAGTCCGGGGCAATATCGAAGAACGCCGTATCGGGATAGTCCGGCATGGTCTCGCGCCGCCAGCCGCCAATATCCGGCACGACGATATCTCCGTCCAGATGTAATTCGGGTTCATCGATGATCCACCAGCCGCCGGGGCCGCCATCACCGTAATTGAACGGCGGGCTGATTTTTGCTCCAATCCCGGAACTGGCCCAGGCATGCCGCGCCGCGGGCCTCGGCTGCATATGCAGCGTTCCGGCGATGATCTCGGCCACCATGTTCGGGGGCGCATCCAGCACGTCCTGATAGGTGGCCTTCCGATGTGGTGGTTGCGCGGTCCGGCGCTGTGTGGTCATGGAAAGCTCTCCTGCAACTGGCGTGATCATAGACCGGTTCCACGCCCCGTCATAGCCTTTGCGGGATCGCCTTCGTGCTGGTGATGCCTGGGTTAAGGGCAGCCGGGATTATCGCCGTTTTGATACGTATCTGATGCCCAGGGATGGCGCGCCCGGCCGGGAAGACAAGCTCGCCCGCAGGGGCCCGACGGCCACGCAAATAGCCAGGGAAACAAGGAGCCATCGGTGAAAGGAAGAGAGATGACGGCAACGAAGAGTACGGCAACGAAGAGTACGGCAACGAAGACTACCGGGATGGCGGGAATGGCGGCGCCGTCAAACGCTACCGGGCGCGCCGTTTCCGGCGCGGCTTCAGTCTGTTCGGGGTTCTGCTCGGGCTCGGCCTTGCGGCGGTGGTTATCGTCGGTGCCGTCGGCACCTACAACGCGGCGCGCGAAGCGGCCAACCGGTCCGAGACCATGGTGCTGCTGAACCGAATCCGCGCCAATATCGAGGCCGCCTTCGCCGGCGCGCCGAGTTACGGGAACAACGCCGATCCGGTCGCCGCGCCCGATCGCCGGGGCGGCATTACCAACCGCTTCCGCATCCAGTTCGCCGATGTCGATAACGAGATCTGCGCGGCGCTGGGAGATGCCTATGCCGGGCGCAGCCGGGCCCGCGCCGGGGTGATCTCGATCACGATCAACGGCGCCGCCCTCACCTCGCCCGTCACGGCAGCCCAGATCACCGCCGCTTGCGACGACGGCGACGGCGCCAACGATATCGGGTTCATCTTCGGATGACGCGCGTGCGCAAACATACATGCGGCGCGGGCGCGCTGCCCGGCGTGTTGCTGCTGGCGGTATTCGCGGGAACCGCGCTGACGGTGCACTACGAGGCGCGCGGCATTGTCCGTGGACAGGCGCTCGACCGCGCTGCCGGGCGTATCTTCGCGGCCTGGTTCCAGGCCGCCCACCGGGCAAGCCAAGAGCAGGCGGCGGCCGACACCGACAGTACCGTCACCCTACAACCGAACGCTTATCGCAGAATAACCTACACGGCCATTCATCGTGCACGCCGGGAGACTTCATCGCAAGGCGCGCCTCCGGCCTCAGAACCCGTAGCGCAGAGACAGCCGGAGGCCGTGGCTCCTCAACCTCGACCGCGTCGGGGCGAGATCGAGCGGCAGCGGCTCCCGGCTCCCGTCCCGCCAGACGACCCGGCCCCTGCCTTCCCCGGTCTCGACCAGGCCGAGATCCGTATAACGCCAGGCGAGTTCGAGCGTCGTGTCGTCGTCCAGAGATGTCGCGATTCCAGCCGTCAGCATCCAGGCGAGGTTGATCCGACGGGCGCCCGGAACGATGGTCGTCGTCCTTGGAAACGCCATGCGGGTTTCTCCAATCTCGACCCAGACGGCCCCGGCGCCACCTCCGAGAAACGGGCTGAAACGGCCCAGCTTCGGCACGCCCAGTTCCGGCAAGTCCACATAAGCGGCCAGCATGCCCGACAGGGAGGAGAGGTCCGCCGAGACCGACTGCTGGCGCGCGGGCTCCAGGAAATTGGCGCGTCCATCGAAGGCGAAGCGCGGCCGGTATTCGACCAGGACCTCGACCCGCGTGGCGCGCGTGAGTATATGGCCGACCCCGAACTCAACGCCGGCCACCGTCCCGAAATCGCCTAGCGAACGCCGAGGCGCACCGTCGCCGCCCGTGCCGCAGCCATACAGCGCCGCCGGAGAAACGCTCAAACAATCCCTGTCCATGAACCGGGTCTCGGCGGGGCGGTCGAAACCGATCCCGGCCCTCAGATAGACATCGTCCGCGACCCCGACCCCTGGAACCAGAGTTGCCGCGATACCGATCAGGGTCGCCCCCAAATGGAGGCATTTCACCCGCGGCGGCGCCGTGCGTGCCGGTATGGCAACTGTAGAGCCGACACCGTCATTCATGTTCCACCGGGAATCGCGACCACCAGCTCGCATCGATCCGCTTTGCATCGTCGTGGTGAGTGCCTGTGGCATTCGCCTGTGGCGCAATTCAGGCAATTCCGGATGATTGTTCAAATTGGCTCCGCGCACGTCCATCCCTTCCAGTCAGCTGACCCGGGATTTCCCATGTGGCACCCTTTAGCCAAGTTGAGCGTGGCTCAAAATCGCTCAAAGGGCAAGTCCGATGGGTTGTGCCATCAAGATCATGCCCGACAACACGAAATTGAGAGTGAATGGGACATGGTGGCATTCGATATTGCCGGTCGTGGTTGGAATCCGAGTTGGCCTCCAGGCTCGTTACCTCATAGTACGGCTTGAAGGCGGTCTGGATGTCCTCGATGGTGTTCTGAAAGTCGAGGATGTAGGTACGGTCCTTGCCCGGACAGGTCCGATTGAGACGCGAAAGCGTTTGCACGGCCTGTAGCCCTGGCCCACGGCACCGGTTTACGGCCGAAAAGCAGACGGTTTTCGTTTTTGGCTGCATTTTGGCTGCATTTTTGCAGCAAAACGGAATCCAAATTCTGTCGGCCAACTTCGGGTTTTCGATTCTGTTTTGTGTCAGCCAACTGCACGGTTTTGAATCCGTTTTATGTCAGGAAAAAAGCGGTTATCCTTTAATATCAATAACTTGATTCAGCCGGATTGAAGCCGGATGCCAGCCGGATCGAAGCCGAACGCCAGCCGGATGCCAGCCGGATGCCAGCCGGATCGAAGCCGGATCGAAGCCGGATCGAAGCCGGATCGCTGTTTCGGCTCAGCGACGCGCGCGCGACTTAAGCCATAGCCATAAAGAAAGTAAGTAAGACTCTGCGAGCACCCTTTTTCAGCGCACACCTGGAACGGCATTTGTGATCACATGGCAGTGCCAATTTGATCGCGGTGTGTGATCACATGCCAGCGCCCTGATCCACCCCACCGCGCTCCCGCCATCAGGTCAATTGCCCTTTGTATTCAATGCCTTGCACGGTATTCATGCCGGATCGGGTCTCGGATTCCAGCCCGTTTTCCATCTTACGGCGAGTGTGGTTCCCAATCGCAACTAGGGGGGGATCAAATGTTTTGGGGCACTCAAGGCCCATACCGTATGCATTAATTTCCCGTTGCAAGCAACAGGTGTGGATAGGCATGCAAAGTTGACCCCATTATTGGGGTAATCGGCGTCCAAAAGTGACCCCCCTGATAGTTCTGTACAGATGCTCCTTCAAAGATTTGAGGGAGCGAGTTGGGGATGTTGGTTGTGGAGACGATTGCAAAGATCAGGCGCGCGCATTTCATTCAGGGGAAGTCGATCAAGCAAATATGCCGGGAGCTTCGGGTTTCACGGAACACAGTGCGCAAGGTGATACGTTCTGGTGCGACGGAGTTCAGCTATGACCGTTCCACCCAGCCGCGTCCGAAGATCGATCCCTGGCGTTCTCAATTGGATGATATGCTGGCCGACAATACTCGGCATCCTAGACGCGAACGCCTGACGCTTGTCCGGGTATATGAAGAACTGCGCAACCAAGGATACGACGGCAGCTATGATGCGGTACGGCGCTATGCGGCCAGTTGGTCGAAGGCGACGCGGGCCGCATCCGCTGATGCTTATGTTCCGCTGAGCTTTGATCCCGGTGAGGCGTATCAGTTCGACTGGAGCCAGGAAGTTGTCCTGATTGATGGCGCGACCACGACCGTCAAGGTGGCGCATGTTCGCCTCTGCCACAGCCGGATGCCGTTTGTTCGGGCCTATCCGCGCGAGACGCAGGAGATGGTGTTTGACGCACATGATAAAGCGTTCGCCTTTTTCGGCGGGGCCTGTGCGCGGGGTATCTATGACAATATGAAGACGGCGGTGGACGCGATTCTTGTTGGCAAGGAGCGGACCTACAATCGCCGGTTCCAACAGATGTGCGGGCATTATCTGGTTGATCCTGTTGCCTGCACGCCTGTTTCGGGTTGGGAGAAGGGTCAGGTCGAGAACCAGGTCGGCGTACTCCGGCGAAGGTTCTTTGTGCCGCGACCAAAGTTTAAATCCTACGCTGAGCTGAACGCCTGGCTGGAGGATCGTTGCCTGGCATATAGCCGGGCCAACACGCATCCGGACATGCGCGACAAAACAATCTGAGAAGTGTTCGAAAAAGAGCGCGCGAGCCTTGTGCCCTATGTTGGCCCGTTTGATGGATTCCATGCTGTTCCGGCCGCTGTCTCCAAAACCTGCCTGATCCGCTTCGACAACAACCGCTACTCGGTCGATGCCCGCGCAGTTGGCCGACCGGTGGATATTCGGGCCTACGCTGGCCGGCTGGAATGCTGGCAGGAGGGCCGCATTGTTGGCAACCATACGCGCCTTCGGACGCGGTAAAACCATCTATGATCCCCTGCATTATTTACCCGTTCTTGCGCGCAAGCCGGGCGCTTTGCGCAATGGCGCGCCGTTCAGGGAATGGGATTTGCCTGCGGCAATCCGACGGGTCCAGCGCAAGCTGGAACGCCAACCCGGCGGTGATCGCCAGATGGTGGATATCTTATACCAACGGCCCCCAGATTTGACTCAAGGGGATTCCCACGAGCGGCGTGATCTGATTCAGTGGCATCAAGGCAAGGGAGGCTTTGATGGCAGTAAGGATTACGCGAAAAGACAAGTCCGCAGGCGAGCTTCGCCAGGAAGCGGCGCGGTGCCGGGATGGGAAAGCGGCGCGACGGATGTTGGCGATTGCCCTGGTTCTGGATGGGGTTGACCGCAAGACGGCGGCAGAAAACTGCGGCATGGATCGGCAGACGCTGCGGGATTGGGCCCACCGTTACAATGCGGAGGGCGTGTCGGGCCTGTTCAACCGTCGCCCGCCGGATCCACCCTGTCTGCTGAGCGCGGCACAGAAGGAGGAGTTGGCGGAAATGGTTCGGGCGGGTCCCGACCCCGAAACCGATGGGGTTGTGCGCTGGCGGCGCATTGATCTGAAACGCAAGATCGAAGAGCGCTTCGGCGTCACCATGCATGAGCGAACTGTTGGCAAACAATTGGCAAGCCTGGGCTTTCGGCGTCTGTCGGTGCGCCCGCAGCATCCGAAATCCGACCCGGATGCACAGGAGGCTTTTAAAAAAACTTCGCCGCAGAGGTAGAAGCAGCCTTGCCGGAAACAGCCCGCAGCAAGCCCCTGGAGATATGGTTTCAGGATGAAGCGCGGGTTGGCCAGCAGGGCACGCTCACCCGTATCTGGGCCGAGCGTGGAACACGCCCCCGTGCCCCGCGCGACACCCGCTATATCTGGAGCTACATTTTCTGCGCCGTCTGCCCGGAACGGGCTGAAGCGGCCGCTCTGATCATGCCACATGCCGACACACAGGCCATGAGCGCGCATCTCGCCGAGATCGCTAAAACCGTCGCATCGGGCGCACATGCCCTTCTCATTCTGGATGGCGCTGGCTGGCACGGTTCGGCAGAGCTGGAGGTACCCGACAACATCACCCTGCTCAAACTCCCGCCC
This sequence comes from Paracoccaceae bacterium, assembly GCA_965237505.1. Taxonomy (GTDB): domain Bacteria; phylum Pseudomonadota; class Alphaproteobacteria; order Rhodobacterales; family Rhodobacteraceae; genus NVTR01. The sequence goes on from CBDEFR010000009.1 coordinate 1,540,694, forward strand.
TATTCCCCTGAACTCAACCCGATGGAAAATGTGTGGGCTTATCTGCGTGCCAACAAGCTCGCCATATCCGTCTTCGACAATTATGAGCAGATCGTCGACAGGTGTTGCGAAGCATGGAACTTCTTTGCAAACGACAAAACCGCAATCACGTCAATCACTACCAGACAATGGGCCAAAACGGTCAACGACTAGGGCCGTTGGTATTAGGTGCCATCCTGACCGATGGTCTGGAGGCCGTCGAAGCCGCCTGTTCTGAGGCACTGTCGCACAATGTTCATTCCGCAGGAGTTGTCCTGAACATTCTGGCTCGGCACCGGGAACCGCCGCCACCTCTAACAATCACAACTCCGGATGCGCTGCGGCTGAACTGCGAGCCTGCCGCCGATTGCGACCGATATGACAGCTTGAGGAGAAAAACAGATGGAACGCTCAGACCTGCTCGACGCGATGGGAAAGCCGAAGCTCTACGGAATGAAGGCCTCCTACGATGAGATTATTACCACCGCAGTCAAGCGCCGGCACGAGCCGCAACAGATCATTGGCGACCTTCTGAATGCCGAGATCAGCGAGAAGCAGGCGCGCTCCATCAAATGTCAGATGACAATTGCCAAACTGCCGCTGGCCAAGGAACTGGAAGAGTTCGACTTCGAGGCGACCGAGATCAACGAGACTCTGATCCGTGATCTGGCTGCGGGAGACTTCCTGGATCACCAGCGCAACCTGGTGCTGATCGGCGGAACCGGAACCGGCAAAACCCACCTCGCCGTCAGTATTGCCCGCGCCTGCATCCGAAACGGCCGTCGCGGGCGGTTCTTCAATGGCGTCGATCTGGTGAACAAACTGGATACCGAAGCCCGTGCAGAACGGCAGGGACGAACGGCAGATCTGATCTCTCGCCTCGACTTCCTGATCCTGGACGAGTTGGGCTATCTGCCCTTCGCTCAAACCGGCGGCCAGCTTCTGTTCCACCTGATCAGCAAGCTCTACGAGCGCACCTCAATCATCGTCACAACCAACCTCGCCTTTGGCGAATGGCCGAGCGTCTTCGGTGATGCGAAGATGACCACCGCACTGCTCGACCGCCTCACGCATCACTGCGAGATCGTCGAAACCGGAAACGAAAGCTGGCGCTTCAAAAACCGAGCCTGACCCCTAACCGCAACCACGCTGGCCCGCCGCCGCTGCGTTATATGGAGACTACGCAGCAACGGGCCAGCTCAGCACAAAAGGGGGGTCATTTTTGGGCGCCGATAGGGGGTCAACATTCAATGCCGGTTGACAGGTCAAGCTTTGGACGGGCTGGTGGCCCATTACTGCGATACCCCGGTGGCACCGCATGCTTCAGAATTTTTGACACAGTCTTGCGATCAATCCCAAAATGTCGGGCCGCCGCACTCTTGCTCATCCCATCCACATGGCACGCACGGCGTACCCGACTATACAGTTCCACAGAATACATCTCCCCGCCCTCAGCTCGTTTGCTTCAGGCTTCAAGGTGCGGAATTTTGCTCCGCGACGGTCAGATCATCCGACCGATTCCGTGGGTATTTTGTCTCCGGGATTCACACACTGGCCGGATCGCCCCGGAATACGCACCTTGCCTCATCCGGCTCACCTCGGCCTGTTGGCTGTTGAGCTTTGACGATGTGAGGCACTACCAGCGGACTATCAAAATACTGATCGAGACAGACTCGGGCTGAGAAAAAAGAAGTTTTGGCTTGCACTATTTGCTAGCATTTGCTATATAACCTGTTGAACAGCAAACACCGCAAGACCCTGGCCGTCGTCTTCACGGACCCGGTGTCGGGAACAATCGAATGGTCAGCGGTCGAGCGTCTGCTTGTCGCCGCTGGCGCACAGGTGATCGAAGGGCGCGGCTCGCGGGTGCGGTTCGAGAAGGATGGCGAGGTCGAGACGTTTCACCGCCCGCACCCCGCCAAGGAAGCCAAACGCTATCAGGTGCGCGCCGCCCGCGCGTTTCTGGAACGGATCGGAGTAACGCCATGACCAATTCCATGAGCTACAAGGGCTATTCGGCCCGCATCGAGTATGACGACGACGATGGAATCTTCACAGGACGCATCGCCGGTATCCGCGATGGAGTTGGCTTTCATGCAGACACAGTTGAAGCGTTGCGGGACGCCTTTCATGAGGCGGTTGAAGACTACATTGAGACGTGCGCAAAGGTCGGCAAGGAGCCGCAGAAGGCCTTTTCCGGTCAAGTCATGTTCCGTGTCGATCCAGAGGTCCACCGCAAGGCCGCACTCGCAGCCGAACTGTCAGGCAAGAGTCTGAACCAATGGGCCGAAGAGGTTCTGGACAGGGCAACAGGGTAGGATTTTTGCTGAATTGGAAACTGAATGGCAGACGCTGAAAGCATTCTGACCGCACGAGCGGTCGAACTTGAAGCCATTGATAACACCGTCATTGGTGAAGTTGTTGGCGTTTCCCAATCCATTGGTGATCTGCGCAAGGCTCTTGATGTACTTGAGGGCCTTCTTGGCGAACGACAGTTCGAAAAAGCGGCTGCATTGGGATATCAGGATATCGCCTCCGCCTTCATTTTCCTCCAGCGCACCTTGGGCGGGCTACAGAGCGCTGATTTCAATCGCCATGCCTTCACCTCAAGCATCGCGGAAAAACTGCAATGCGCCTACGAAGATGTAGAACCTCATGTGTCCGCGCGTCTGGAATGTCTGAAACCCAGACCAAACCTAACCGACGAAGAGCACGGAGCTGCGAAAGCCCGGTTTCAGCGCCGTCTCAAAGAAATGGCATCGACCTCCAAAGGATAACACCACGGCTCAAGCCCCTCTTATTGTGCCGCCGCCTTGCGCAGCACATCGTTGATCCGGCTCTGCCAGCCCGGACCTGTCGCTTTGAACTTTGCGACCACGTCCTGATCCAGCCGGATCGACACTGGCACTTTAGGGTTCTTGGAGCGGGGACGTCCCCCAACATTCTTGCGCATGTTTTCCGCCAAGGCCGGAAATGCCTCCGTGAACGGTTTTGCCTTGGCGATCTGGTCGTCTGTCACCTCAGGTGCGTCGGGATCGCTTGCAATCATTTTTTGGATGCGCGCTTCCTCAGCGTCAGGGGTTGTTGTGTGTTTCTTGGCATTCATAGCAGGTTCCTTTCCTTGCGGCTTGCAGGGCGCATGGAGATCACCGACACGCCTTCCGTTCCAAGAACGGCAAAGACTACGGCGATGGTGCCATCGTTCAGGTGCCCTATAGCCATGTAACGGTTTTCCTTTGCGGGGACCGTCACGGCGTCAAGGAAGAACCATTCATCCAGATCAGCAAAATCCAACCCGTGTCGAGCAAGGTTGCCCTGCCTTTTCGGCTCATCCCAAACAATCATTACCATAGTTGTCGTATATACATAAACCTAGTGAAACGTCAAGCGGCCACGTTTCGCTAATCGCTGATATCTGCCGCTCATGCCCGTTCAAATCCCTACACCCGCCGGATCGTATTCGGGCTCACCTTAAAGAGCCGCGCCAGTTCCGCGATGCCGCGTCCGTCTTGGTCTCGCATTTGTCGTACTTCGGCGCGGCGTTCGGGCGATAGGGCAGGGGGCCTGCCACCGATCCGGCCTCGCTTGCGGGCAGCGGACAGCCCCTCTTTGGTCCGCTCAGAAATCCGCTCTCTCTCAAACTGGGCGATGGAGGCGAATACATGGAAAACGAGACGGCCTGCGGGTGTGGTTGTGTCGATGTCCTCGGCCAAGGACCGGAAACCTGCGCCTTTCTCTCGAATAACCTCAACGATGGTCAACAAGTCCTGCAAGGAGCGACTAATACCAGCGGCATTTAACATTGACCGATATGGGCCCATTTTCGCATTCCGATTGATGTGATGGTTTCGGGCTGTGCGATGAGCTTGTTCCAAGCTTCGCATCCAGCATCGACGATGGCATTGTAGTCTTCGAACACGCGGTTGGAGAGCCAATTGGCGCGCAAGTACTGCCAGATATTTTCCACCGGGTTCAGTTCCGGAGCGCGCGATGGCAGCAGGATGATGGTGAGGTTCTTCGGGACTTTGAGTTTGCCGGTGGTGTGCCATCCGGCCCGATCCATCAGCACAACCGCATGGGCCTTTCGGGCGACGTGGCGGCTGATCTCGTCGAGATGCATCTGCATGGCTTGCGCGTCCGCCCAAGGCAGCATGAGCGCCGCCCCCTTGCCGTGAGCCGGACAGATGGCGCCGAACAGATAGGCGTTGCGATAGCGCTGATCGGCCGGCTGGCGGGGGCGCGTGCCCTTTCTCGCCCACAGGCGCGTCAGGCCATTCTTCTGGCCAAGGCGTGCTTCGTCCTGGAACCAGATCTCCACCGGCGTTCCCGCTGGCAGGTCAGCTATATGCACCTGGAGCGTGTCGGTGAAGTTTTTTTAAACGCCTCGATGATCCGCTTATCCTGCCTGGGATGCTGCGGGCGGGCGCTGATATGGGCAAAGCCCAGTTCGCCAAGCAGTCTGGATATCCCGCGCTCGGAATAGATGACGCCAAAGCGCGCCTCGATCACCCGCTTCAGGTCGATCCGCCGCCAGCGGACAACCCCGTCCACCGCCGGATCGGGGCCGGTCTCGACAATCTCGCCAAGTTCTTTCATCTGGACATCGCTCAGGTAGCGCGTCCGGCCCGCGCCCTTGCGGTTGGTGAGGCCATCCGGTCCCTCTTCGTTGAACCGGTGAACCCAGTCCCGCAGGGTTTGGCGATCCATCCCACCGATCCTTGCGGCCTCTCCACGGCTCATGCCATCGTAGACCGCCGCAAGAGACAACAGACGGCGGCTCTGCCGGGCATCCTTGCAACGGCTGGCGAGTTTACGAAGGTGGCGGGCATCAAAGTCGCGACGAAGCGGAACACTGGCTGGCATGGCGATCCTCCTTTGCCAACCTTGAATCAGATCAAAACCGATTTGGGAATCCCCACAGAGTCAGAAATTGATGCCGTTGGTATAAGGCGATCATATTTTGTGACCGTCACCACGTCGCCTGGGCGAAGGTGCTCCAGCAAGGCCTTCAGTTCTGGACGTTGCGCCTTGGCACCGGAAACCTTTTCGGACCAGATACGCTCGGCTCCAGCATCTTCCAATGCAGCGATTTGAGCATCGAGATGCTGATCCTCTGTCGACACCCGCGCATATCCCAAGATCATTCCAAAAACCTTCAACAACCGCTTTAGTTTTGAACCGGGTTTTTGGCGGGTCAACAGGGCAGGGCGTGAAAATCTCCAAAAACGGCCGTTTCTGGCCTGATACTGATGTCTTGTGAAATACCTCATCATATCTGCGGCCACTGTTGCGCTGCGTGCAGCACCCGCAGGATTGTCACAGCGTGGGCATCTTCTGCATAGACCACCAAATAGTTTGGACGCACCACCATCTCGCGGGTGCCATCCACTCGACCGACCCGATAGAGTTGTGGACTCTCTGGCAGACGTGAAGTCTTCGCGTCGATCTCATCTTTCAGAGCCTGGGCGGCGTCGGGGTTGTCGTCCGAGATGTAGTCGACAATCGCCAGCAGGTCAGCGATTGCCGTGGCCTTCCATGCAAGACTGAGCAAGGCGCTTCCCGTCAATCAGCGCCTGTGCGTCACTCATGACCCGGCTGTGAGGAACCGAAGGACGCGGATCATCCAGGGCTTCTTGCACCTTGGCTCGGAACCAGGCGTCGTAGGCGTCCGAATCCGTCGTGAGGCCAGCAGGCAATCCGCCTTCTGTGGCAACACGGGTGAGCAGAATGCGCACGGCATCCGAGAGCGTCAGTCCGACGCCAGCGAGGGCGTCGGCTGCTTGCGCCTTGAGCTGATCATCCACGCGGACGTGGAGCATTGAGGTTTGAGCGGGCATAACAAGTCCTCCTGTTCGGGAGATAACATGTATCTCAAATGAGATACAGTCAAGACTTTTGGGTGCAGGTTAATGGCAAAGATGTGCCGTTCATGAGGAAGCGCTCGGCGGCGCCTTCATCGCCTTCGGCAAGGACCCGGCCCGCCTCAACCCCTTCGCGATGATCGACGCCGGAACGGCGGAACACGACGGCGACTACCGCGAGGTGGACTTGTCCCGGTTTAGTTCCGGTCTCTTTCGAGCCTTGACGCTCATCTCGGCCAAACGTAGCGGATGCCATGGCATGATTATTGCGGCTGGCGCGCCTGCGCCGACATTTGCGACGCCGAAGCGCAGGATCTCATGCCAAAGCTTTTCACGGGCCAGGTCGTTGTTTGCATGTTTCAGAAGGCATCCAAGAAGATCACCGTAAGCCTTCGCCTGCGCTATGAACGTATCGCTGGCAATGCCGTCGCCATCTATCAATGACCATTCGCGTATCGCTTCTGTGTAAAAGCCCAAGAACGCGTCAAACATGCCGCGTATCTCCGCTATGCTCTCTTGGCATATTACCCGTGAAAGCGCATCCAAAGCAGATAGAAATGCGCCGCTCCGATCACCACTTTCCTTGTTCGGAGCTACGAGCTTTCCTGTGGATAGGATGCAAAGTTGACCCCATTATTGGGGTAATCGGCGTCCAAAAGTGACCCCCCTGATAGTTCTGTACAGATGCTCCTTCAAAGATTTGAGGGAGCGAGTTGGGGATGTTGGTTGTGGAGACGATTGCAAAGATCAGGCGCGCGCATTTCATTCAGGGGAAGTCGATCAAGCAGATATGCCGGGAGCTTCGGGTTTCACGGAACACAGTGCGCAAGGTGATACGTTCTGGTGCGACGGAGTTCAGCTATGACCGTTCCACCCAGCCGCGTCCGAAGATCGATCCCTGGCGTTCTCAATTGGATGATATGCTGGCCGACAATACTCGGCATCCTAGGCGCGAACGCCTGACGCTTGTCCGGGTATATGAAGAACTGCGCAACCAAGGATACGACGGCAGCTATGATGCGGTACGGCGCTATGCGGCCAGTTGGTCGAAGGCGACGCGGGCCGCATCCGCTGATGCTTATGTTCCGCTGAGCTTTGATCCCGGTGAGGCGTATCAGTTCGACTGGAGCCAGGAAGTTGTCCTGATTGATGGCGCGACCACGACCGTCAAAGTGGCGCATGTTCGCCTCTGCCACAGCCAGATGCCGTTTGTTCGCGCTTATCCCCGCGAGACGCAAGAGATGGTGTTTGACGCACATGATAAAGCGTTCGCCTTTTTCGGCGGGGCCTGTGCGCGGGGTATCTATGACAATATGAAGACGGCGGTGGACGCGATTCTTGTTGGCAAGGAGCGGACCTATACCCTGCTCACGTCAGAACCCGAAAATCCTTTGGTGATATGACGCGGAAATTGTCTGATACGTCGTCGCATAAATCTCCCCAGTTTCTGGGAACATCCTCTTTCAGGAACCCGAGCATGGCGTCGCAAAATTCGTTGAAAGTGGCGTAACATCGGTTGTGGGTGACGTTTCTGTGCATCAGCCCCCACAGACGCTCGATAGGGTTCAAATGCGGACAATAAGGCGGGACGAAATAGAGCTTTATGCGCCGCTCCGGCTGGGCCAGCCAGTCGCGGACAAGCTTGGCGTGATGATAGCGGGCGTTGTCCAGGAACACGTGGATCAGCCGCATCGCCGGATACAAGGCCTCGATGGACATCAAAAGCGCAATGGTGCTCATGGCGTCAACCGTTAGCACCTCGCGGATACGGGTCTGGCCGGTTTCAAGGTCAATGGCCCCGTGAATGTTCATGCGCTTACGTCCGCTCGTCTGGTCAACCGCGACCTTGGTTTCCTTTGGCGCCCAGCAGCCCACAGGCCGCACCGCATGGGTCGGATGCACCGCGTCGGCGAACATCACCGCTTCGTCGGTGGGCAGCGTGTTCATCAGGGTCTCATAAGCCTCGATGAAGGCCTTCTGTTTGACCACGTCGAGCTTTTGCGACACCGCTTGCGGCTTGCGGTGCTCCATCCCCAAACGATGAAGCAGCGTAACCAGCCCCGAGCGGCTTTGATAAACGATGCCGAACTCCTGCTCGATCCACGCCCCGACATGGCGCGTCGTGCGCGGTAGCGTCTCGGCAATCCAGGATTTCAGTTGGTCGCGCTGCCGGGCCTTCAGATGACCGTCGCGGCCCTCGTAGCCGAACCCGGCCAGACCCTCAGTTCCCTCTTCACTGTAGAGCCGGAACCAAGTCCGAACCGTGTCGTCGTCAAGAAAAAGGGCCGCTCCGACATCCGAGCAACTCATTCCCTGGTCCAGCAGTGCCAGCGCGTTGGCGCGTCGAGCCAGACGATGCTCGACCAAGCCGTTCCGAGCCAACTCGATCAGCTCTGCCCGTTCCGTCGTGCTCAAAAATCCCGCGCAAATCATGCCGACAACAGGAATCCTTTCGAAAGGATTTTGCAAGATATTTTCGCTTTCTCAATGAGTCGGGGTATACAATCGCCGGTTCCAACAGATGTGCGGGCATTATCTGGTTGATCCTGTTGCCTGCACGCCTGCTTCAGGTTGGGAGAAGGGTCAGGTTGAGAACCAGGTCGGCGTACTCCGGCGAAGGTTCTTTGTGCCGCGACCAAAGTTTAAATCCTACGCTGAGCTGAACGCCTGGCTGGAGGATCGTTGCCTGGCATATAGCCGGGCCAACACGCATCCGGACATGCGCGACAAAACAATCTGGGAAGTGTTCGAAAAAGAGCGCGCGAGCCTTGTGCCCTATGTTGGCCCGTTTGATGGGTTCCATGCTGTTCCGGCCGCTGTCTCCAAAACCTGCCTGATCCGCTTCGACAACAACCGCTACTCGGTCGATGCACGCGCTGGCCGACCGGTGGATATTCGGGCCTACGCTGACCGGCTGGAATGCTGGCAGGAGGGCCGCATTGTTGGCAGCCATACGCGCGCCTTCGGACGCGGCAAAACCATCTATGATCCCCTGCATTATTTACCCGTTCTTGCGCGCAAGCCGGGCGCTTTGCGCAATGGCGCGCCGTTCAGGGAATGGGATTTGCCTGCGGCAATCCGACGGATCCAGCGCAAGCTGGAACGCCAACCCGGCGGTGATCGCCAGATGGTGGATATCTTAGGTGCCATCCTGACCGATGGTCTGGAGGCCGTCGAAGCCGCCTGTTCTGAGGCACTGTCGCACAATGTTCATTCCGCAGGAGTTGTCCTGAACATTCTGGCTCGGCACCGGGAACCGCCGCCGCCCCTGACAATCACAACCCCGGATGCGCTGCGGCTGAACTGCGAGCCTGCCGCCGATTGCGACCGATATGACAGCTTGAGAAGAAAAACAGATGGAACGCTCAGAAGTGCTCGACGCGATGGGAAAGCTGAAGCTCTACGGAATGAAGGCTTCCTACGATGAGATCATAACGACAGCCGTCAAGCGCCGGCATGAACCGCAACAGATCATTGGCGACCTTCTGAATGCCGAGATCAGCGAGAAGCAGGCGCGCTCCATCAAATATCAGATGACAATTGCCAAACTGCCGCTGGCCAAGGAACTGGAAGAGTTCGACTTCGAGGCGACCGAGATCAACGAGACTCTGATCCGTGATCTGGCTGCGGGAGACTTCCTGGATCACCAGCGCAACCTGGTGCTGATCGGCGGAACCGGAACCGGCAAAACCCACCTCGCCGTCAGTATTGCCCGCGCCTGCATCCGAAACGGCCGTCGCGGGCGGTTCTTCAATGGCGTCGATCTGGTGAACAAACTGGATACCGAAGCCCGTGCAGAACGGCAGGGACGAACGGCAGATCTGATCTCTCGCCTCGACTTCCTGATCCCGGACGAGTTGGGCTATCTGCCCTTCGCCCAGACCGGCGGCCAGCTCCTATTCCACCTGATCAGCAAACTCTATGAGCGCACCTCGATCATCGTCACAACCAACCTCGCCTTTGGTGAGTGGCCGAGCGTCTTCGGCGATGCGAAAATGACCACCGCACTGCTCGACCGGCTCACGCATCACTGTGACATCGTTGAAACTGGAAACGAAAGCTGGCGTTTCAAAAACCGAGCCTGATCCTTAACCGAAACCACGCTGGCCCGCCGCCGCTGCGTTATATGGAGACTACGCAGCGGCGGGCCAGCTCAGCACAAAAGGGGGTCATTTTTGTGCGCCGATAGGGGGTCAACATTCAATGCCGATTGACACCGAAGGCTCGTTGACGTTATGGGATGCTTGTGATCTAATCAAAACGCTCGAACAGGATGCAGGTTCTGAAGGGAATCCGCGTCTATCGAAGCCAGTCTGACGAGCTTGGGGGGCCTGTCGAGGCGGTTGTACAGAACGATGCTGAGCCACAGGGAATTGCACTTCCGCTATCCCAAATAATGGGGGCGTACAAGTGACACTTCAAAATAGCCCAATCGTTCTGGTCATTGCAGCGGCCGAAGGCCCGGTTATGTGGACTTGCGGGTGCGGCCTGACAACCGGAACTCTAGATCGTCTAATCGCGCCCGTGGACCGTGGGAGAGAGACACATGGGCGAATTCAAAAAAAATTCCGAGAAACACGACAAGCATGGCGAGGAACTCACGCGTAGCGACGAGGGCCTGAGCCGCCGTGACTTTTTCAAGGCGGGCGCCGCCGCCGGTGCCGGCGTTGTCGCTCTATCAGCGCCTACGCAAGCCCAGCCAGCCAGCCACGCCGAAGAAATCCCCTGGGATTATGAAGCCGATGTCGTGGTTGTAGGCGGAGGGTGCACTGGCCTGCCGGCAGCTATAAGAGCGACCGATCTCGGTGCATCGGTGCTTGTCGTCGAACAGAATTTCGATGTCGGTGGCCGTATGCTCCACAGCGGTGGCCAAATCTCACTCGGCGGCGGCGACCCGCTCCAGCTCAGGGACATCGCTGGCGAAAGCGATCCCGAGGGATTCATCACTGTTCCGCCGGTCGAGGCTCCCGAAGAGCTTACCGAGGACGTGGATTTTCTATTCGAGGATATTACCGACTGGTCGATCGTCGATGCCTCTGCGCAGGCCCCCTATCGCTATAACGACCGAGAGTTGCACAGGGCCTGGGCCGACAACTGCTTCGACGCGCGCAACTTCCTGATGGACAACTATGTGCGCATGGGGCGGATCTCGGGCACGCACGGGAATGGCGGTGCGAAACGCGCGCGTCGGGCCGTGTCCTTCTTGATGCTTGGCAGTTTGACCGACATCAAAAAAGGGATTGTGGCGCAGGAGGACGCCGGAATTGAGGACGTCAGTTCCAGTCTTTTTGCTCCTCGGATCATGCAGGACGCAAGCGCCGTCGTCGGTCCTGGCGCTGTTCGCAACGGCGCTGCGCTTTCGCGCTGCCTCGAGTTCAGTGCGCGAGAAAAGGGTGTGGCGTTCATGCTGAACCGGCACATGGACGAGATCATCCGCGAAAGCCCGCATGACGGGCGGGTGCTGGGGATCAAGGCGAGTTATTCGCCGCGGCATGATCCGAATACCGGCGGGCGCCTCGAGAGCCTCTGGAGCAATGGCAACATCGATGAGCGGCGCGAGACCGTCTACATCCGAGCGCGCAAAGCCGTGGTGATCGGTGCCGGTGGCCATGCCGGAAACCCCGAGTTCCGTCAGATGTTCTATCCGGCGATGCGCGAGCCGGCATTCCCGACCAGCGGCTGGGCGCTTCTAGGTGACAAGGCGGCAGATGCCAGTGGCATCAAGGCCGGTATGCGGGCCGGGGCGAACCTCGCGGGCATGCAGCAGAACTTGAGCTATCCGACCACCTTCCACGTTCAGGACCTGCTGGCGACCCAGGATGCCTACACCGACATGTATCCGGGCCATCCGACCTTCCCGTTCCGCGGTTCAACCGGTATCGCTGTCGGCGGGTCGGGTTTCGAGCATTTTATCGCCGTCAACCAGGTCGGCAAACGGTTCTACGACGAAATACAGCTCGGCGATCGGCATAGTTCGAACGCCTATCCGGCCGGGCCGGGAGACGGCACGCCGGGAACCGGGCTGGAGCTCAAGAACGGAGACTGGCGGAACTGCAGCAAGGCGTGGATCCGGGAGATGTATGACCGCAACGCGAGCATCGACGCCGCGCTCGCGATGAATGAGGGATCGCAACACCCCGATTACTTCTCCGGGCCGATCTGGGCGATCTTCGACCAGTCGGCGCTGGATCGCACCGGTTGGCCGATCGGGTTTCCGTACACCGCCGACAACGGCTATTTTTTCCAGGCCGAAACGCAAGACGAGTTGGCCGAGATGATCTATCAGGGTCACGAGTACCAGCGGGTGCGGATGCCCTATCTCGCCGAAACGGTCGAGCGCTGGAACGGGTTCGTGGATGCAGGTGTCGACGAAGACTTCGACCGCCACACGGAGGAGGCACCGATCCACCGCATCGATACGCCGCCGTTCTTTGCCGCATCAATCATGATCGTCTGGCACGATTGCTACGGCGGATTGAGGATCAATGGCCGCGCCCAAGTGATCGACCTCGACGGCAAGGTGATCCCGGGTCTCTACGCCGGCGGCGAGTCGAGCGGTGGCGGCAACCAGCATGGCCTGGGTCGTTGCCTGGTCCACGGCTACATCGCCGGGAGCAATGTGGTGAAGGAGCCCGTTGTCAAGTTGTGACGTGGACTCTGAGAATGCTTGGGCCGGCTGAAGTTCTCTGCCGGCCCTTGTCGGTGTTCTATGAGGTTTTAGAGCATATGATTCAATCCGAAAGACTGGCCGGCGCGCCCGCAACTCTCCGCGTGATTGCCCCGGATGAGGTCGATGCCGGCGGCGAAATCAAGCTCGAGGCGACCGTTGTCAGCGATCCGCCGCGTGACCATTATGGCGGACGTGTCATCGTTGACGACACCAGCGGTGGACGAATTGCCGAGGCGGCACTCGGAAAATTCGAGAACGACGTCAACACCGCCGGGCCCATTTTGGTAAATGCCCCCGATCGCGCAGAAAGGCTCCTATGGAAAGTGGCCTACCTTCGTGCCAGGGCAGAGACCCCATCACCTGCTGACCCACTTCAGGAAATCGAGATCGCCATCCTGAGGCACAAGGCCGGCGTCTCTGTGTGGGACGTTCCGCCCACAGTCGAGGCTGGCAGAGCATTCCAGATCACCGTCGGCGTGAAATGCTCTTCCGGCTGCATGCTGGAGGGGTCCGTGGTTGAGCTTGTTGACGCGGATGGCCAGCCAGTGCAGTGTGCACTGCTTGGATCGGAGCCCTGGCCCGGAACTGAGGCCTTGTATACCGCTACAATCGAGGCGGAAGCGCCGATGGAGGTAGGGATGCACCATTGGCAAGCTCGCTTCGCGCCGAGGACTATGGCCTGCCCGCACGACACAGGCTCTTGCGTGCTCAGGCTCAACAGCGTTGCCGCTCCGGAGCATCTGATCGGCATCGAGGTCGTGGATGCAGAGAGCGGAAAACCCATCGAGGGCGCAACCGTTGTGGCACATCCCTATCGCTCGAGCACCGATGAAACGGGGAGTTGCCGCATCGAAGTGACGGGCGGCACCTACGATATATTTGTATCCGCAGCCCGATATTTCCCAGTCCGAACGAAAATCGAAATTTCAGGCAATATCGCCGAGCGCGTGAAGCTGACAAAGGAGCCGCCCAATCCCAGGCTTTGAGACCAACATCCGCATCTCGGCTCAACCGCCTCCAGGTTTTGGTTCAATGACAAAGCTCGCTAGGGTGGAAAGGTCGAGCGGTAGCTCCGCGGCGCCGGGGGGCATTCCGCTGACCTGGAAAATGTAGGCGATGGCGTCGAGGTACTGCTGATCGCTCAAAAAGCCTGGATTGCTCGGCGGCATCGTCAAGCGCACTAAGGCATAAAGCGTTGCAACGGTCTGACCCTCCCACTTCTTGAGAAAACCGACCCTTGCAATGGCCGGTGCCGGATCCATGTCCGGTTCGCCGGCGCCGTTCAGCCGGCGTCCGTGACATCTTGAGCACGTCCCTCTATGAGCGGCCTTGCCGCGGTTGGCCTGTTCTTCGGTAAACACACCTGTCCAAACAGAGACCCGTGGCCCGGCATCTTCCAGCCGGTCGAGGACCGCCGCCACCTCATCGACACTCGCTGGGCCGAAAACATTCACCCATGCGTTTCGGATGTAGCCAGCTACTGCGGCGATTTCTTCCGCGCCAAGATCCGGAAAAGCTGGCATGGCTTCCTTGCCGTGATGAACGTTGGTGACGATTAGCGAGAGATCGACCAGCCGCCTGTTCCCGGCCAGCGCCGGAAAGTCGGCCGTTCCCCCACCGCCGGGCTGATGGCAGACAGCGCAGTTCTCTGTATAAATGGCCTCTCCGGCGGCAATTCTCTCCACCGAGGCCTCCTGAGCATTGGTGCCAAATGCGCAAAGGACTCCGAGAAAGGACAATCCCAAGGCCACATGTCTTGTCATATCTCCCCTCCTGGGCTTTGAACCCTTCGTGCCCCGCGATGGGCGCGTTGAAACCAGCGTCGATCCAAAACCTTTTATGCCGCAATCGAATGTCGAAGGCTGCAGAGCTCAGTATTCCGGCGCATGTCTGCTGGCCGTCGCGGCTCGGAACGCTTGGATGAGCACCCACAGACACCTCCATTATGCGTCTTTTGCCAAGAAACGCCACTTGTGCGGCGCGATTCGGCGATGACTAATACCAACGGCCCTAGTCGTTGACCGTTTTGGCCCATTGTCTGGTAGTGATTGACGTGATTGCGGTTTTGTCGTTTGCAAAGAAGTTCCATGCTTCGCAACACCTGTCGACGATCTGCTCATAATTGTCGAAGACGGATATGGCGAGCTTGTTGGCACGCAGATAAGCCCACACATTTTCCATCGGGTTGAGTTCAGGGGAATAGGGCGGGAGTTTGAGCAGGGTGATGTTGTCGGGTACCTCCAGCTCTGCCGAACCGTGCCAGCCAGCGCCATTCAGAATGAGAAGGGCATGTGCGCCCGATGCGACGGTTTTAGCGATCTCGGCGAGATGCGCGCTCATGGCCTGTGTGTCGGCATGTGGCATGATCAGAGCGGCCGCTTCAGCCCGTTCCGGGCAGACGGCGCCGAAAATGTAGCTCCAGATATAGCGGGTGTCGCGCGGGGCACGGGGGCGTGTTCCACGCTCGGCCCAGATACGGGTGAGCGTGCCCTGCTGGCCAACCCGCGCTTCATCCTGAAACCATATCTCCAGGGGCTTGCTGCGGGCTGTTTCCGGCAAGGCTGCTTCTACCTCTGCGGCGAAGTTTTTTTAAAAGCCTCCTGTGCATCCGGGTCGGATTTCGGATGCTGCGGGCGCACCGACAGACTCCGAAAGCCCAGGCTTGCCAATTGTTTGCCAACAGTTCGCTCATGCATGGTGACGCCGAAGCGCTCTTCGATCTTGCGTTTCAGATCAATGCGCCGCCAGCGCACAACCCCATCGGTTTCGGGGTCGGGACCCGCCCGAACCATTTCCGCCAACTCCTCCTTCTGTGCCGCGCTCAGCAGACAGGGTGGATCCGGCGGGCGACGGTTGAACAGGCCCGACACGCCCTCCGCATTGTAACGGTGGGCCCAATCCCGCAACGTCTGCCGATCCATGCCGCAGTTTTCTGCCGCCGTCTTGCGGTCAACCCCATCCAGAACCAGGGCAATCGCCAACATCCGTCGCGCCGCTTTCCCATCCCGGCACCGCGCCGCTTCCTGGCGAAGCTCGCCTGCGGACTTGTCTTTTCGCGTAATCCTTACTGCCATCAAAGCCTCCCTTGCCTTGATGCCACTGAATCAGATCACGCCGCTCGTGGGAATCCCCTTGAGTCAAATCTGGGGGCCGTTGGTATAAGATCGGCAAATACAACTTCGGGAGCTTCGTACGTCATTCCACTCGTGAGTGGAGCTCCGAATGTTGGGCCAAAGACGCTGCTCAAATGGTATCTCCGCACTGCCGTCGTTCCGACGCGGGATTTCGCTGAGGGGAATGCGAACGGCCGCTATTTTCGCCGCAATGCAAAAAGTGTAGTGCAGTGCGGTCGGTGATAAAGGTGCCATCGACTCTACCCTTCGACGGCATACGAAGTTCGGGTTTGTCCGAACAACTGCCATTCGGGCCCAGTACCAGCGAAGCTGCATTTTCGGACAAATTTTGATCAATTGAGATGTGTTGCCCGTTTAATCCTGTCGATAGTTGCCACCCCAACGTTAAAATGTCGAGCAATGGCGCGCATTGCTTGCCCCTCCCGAAGCATGGTTTTGACTTGATCCTGCTGATGTGGTGTGAGTTTGAACTTGCGCCCAAACTTGACGCCTCGGTTTTGTGCTGAGATCCGGCCATCATCGGTTCGTTCATTTATCAGATTGCGCTCCAATTCAGAAAGCCCTGCAAAAACAGTAAGTAAGAACTTCCCCATAGAGCTTGTTGTGTCTGCCCAGGGCTCTCGGAGTGACCGGAACGAGGCCTCTGAGGCTTCTGTTTTTTGTGTGATGACAAAGAGATCATGGGTGGAACGCGCCAACCGGTCTAAGCTGGTAACGACGAGTGTATCGCCAGATTGGAGCGATGCGAGCATTTTTTCCAACTGTGGGCGCCGACGGTCAAACCCGGTCAGGGGTATCGCATGAATAGCTGGCCCGTGTTTGCTACGTGCATCAACGTCTGATTCAATGTCACCAGAACACGCATCTGGAGGACTTGCTTTGGAAAAGACTACATCATTTCAATCTGTTATTTCGGCCATCCCTGACCCTCGCCAGCAGGCGAAGGTGCTTTACCCGCTTGATGAGATCCTGCTTTTAAGCCTGTGTGCGGTGGTCTCGGGCGGCGAGAGTGTCGTTGATATTGTCGAATATGGTGAAGAAAAGCTGAAGTTTCTGCGCAAATTGGCCCCTTTTGAGCACGGCATTCCCTCGCATGACACGCTTTCAACGGTGTTTCGGCTGCTTGATCCGGAGAAGTTCAGTACAGCCTTTGCGCAATGGGCTGCTGGCCTGGCGGGACGCGTTGAAGGCTCGATTGTGGCCGTCGATGGCAAGACGATGCGCGGGTCAAAGGCCGGTGGTGAAACACCTCTGCATTTGATCTCGGCCTACTGTGATGATCTGCGTCTGGTACTGGGTCAGCGGGCAAGTGCGCACAAAAAGAACGAGATCAAGGACATTCCATTGCTCTTGGATTTGCTCCACGTTGAGGGCGCGATCGTGACGCTGGACGCGATGGGGTGCCAACGCCAGATTGCCTGCAAAATCCGCGACAAGGGGGCCGACTACGTGCTGGCGCTCAAGGGAAATCAGAGCAGCCTTTTTGAGGATGTGAAACTGTGGTTTGAAGAGAGGGAGCATGAAAATACTGCGTCGTTACAGACTGTTGATGGCGATAAAGGTCGGATTGAGACCCGGACCTACACCCAGAGTGACACCATAGAATGGCTGCAAGAGCGCCATCCGGGTTGGGCGGGCCTGACCAGTATTGGTCGCGTTGTCTCGATCCGTGAAAGCAACGGGAAAACAACACAACAAACCCGATACTTCATCTCGTCTCTACCGAAAGATGCGCCGCGCTTTGCCCATGCGGTACGCTCCCATTGGGGGATTGAAAACCGCCTCCACTGGGTGCTCGACGTCACATTCCGCGATGATGACAGCCGTGTTCGTAAGGATCACGGCCCCAAGAATTTTGCCGTCATCAAACACATGGCAATGAATCTGCTCAACAAGGCAAAAGATAAAAAATCGCTCAGGGTCATGCGCAAAAAGGCCGGATGGAACAATCGGTTCTTACTGCAAATTCTCCGGACATAACCTTCATGCGATTCCCCTGCAAACCCGGTTAGTTTCTCTTGATATATCTTGTCACATCCTACAGCCTGGGGGTGCTCAATCTGGCTTTCCAGGTTCTGTCCTGTTGTGGAAACACGTGCATAGCCGATCAACATGGTTTTACACCCGTTTTTGATGGGCCAATACGGAACGTAATTACGGATTTGTTAAAGTATTGATTTTGCGTCCGGAATAAAGTGTTCCGAATATTATAAGTTTCGGAACACATCATGCTGCTCTCCTCCAGTCTGGTAGCGCCAGTCTGGTGTTCATATCCAGAGGATACCGGCCATAGGGGTTGTAGTGCTTATGAGGCAACGGGGAAAGACCTGCCCAGTCTCGGGGCGTCATCTTTGCCGCCCACTCTGGGTCCGACAATATATCTTGGATCATAATCGTGTTGATATATACCATTGCGTATTCCGGAGCATCCGGTCACTCAATCCAACGGTATCCGGTCAGTGATTCCGGGGCATCCGGTCACCTTTGCCGCGCCACTGCTGAGCGTTTAGTTTTTGTGTCAGTTGGTGGGGTTTTCGTCAACGGTTTTGGTTCCCACCTTTTCTTTCATTTTTCGCATTGATTGGCCATCAAGTACGAGCCTGTAGGAATTGTGGACGAGGCGGTCCAAGATGGCATCTGCGAATGTAGGCTCGTCAATAACTTCGTGCCAGGTGTCGACCGGCAACTGGCTGGTGATGAGGGTTGAGCCTGCACCATATCGGTCCTCGACAATCTCCATGAGGTCGCGACGCTGGCTGGCATTCAAACGATCCGGCCCCCAGTCGTCCAGGATGAGCAAGTCGACTTTTGTCAGGCTGCGGAACAGCCTTGGGAAACGGCCGTCACCATGCGACAGTTCCAGTTCATCAAACAGGCGTGGCAGGCGTTTGTAGAGAACGGTCGTGTTGCCCCGGCAGGCGTTTTGGGCCAAGGCGCAGGCCAGCCATGTTTTGCCTACGCCGCAAGGGCCGGTGATCATCAGATTGCGGCGATCCCTGATCCACTTTCCGGTCGGAAGCTGCTGGAACAGAGCTTTGTCGAGATTGCGTCGGGTGCGATAATCGACGTCCTCAATGACAGCACCGATATGGCGCAGTCTGGCATTGCGCATGCGGGTCTGAAAGCGCTTTGTGGCACGGCTTGAGGCTTCTCTGTCAATCAGGAGAGCCAGCCATTCGGGGTGGCTCAGAGCGGCGGTGCCGTCTTGCGTTTCCAATTCTCTTAAGGCTTCGGCCATGCCATCCAGCTTCAAATCTTTAAGCTGGTCAAAGGTGGGGTGTGTCAACATTCCTGTTTCCTCTTCAATGGAAGTATCCCGCGCCACGGATGTTGTTGTGAATGATCGCAGGGCCGTCCGCGGCACGTTCCCGGCGTCTGCGTTCAAGGTTGTTCTTCAGGATTGATTTAACCGAGCCCAGCGAACGGGCATTGATCTCCAGGGCTCTTTCGCAGGCAGCTTCCACCCGGTCTTTTCCGTGGGTTTTGACCAGCCTCAGAATGCCCATGCAGGCGCGGAACCCCTGCTCGGGGTGTTTCCTGTCCCGTTGAATGACCTCGACCAATGTTGCACAGT
The DNA here is from genome assembly GCA_965237505.1 of Paracoccaceae bacterium. Taxonomy (GTDB): domain Bacteria; phylum Pseudomonadota; class Alphaproteobacteria; order Rhodobacterales; family Rhodobacteraceae; genus NVTR01. Next base: position 1,559,951 of record CBDEFR010000009.1, read on the forward strand.
TCGGGCCTATTCCAGCGGCCTGCCGCGTGATCCGACCCGGTGTCCAATCCGCATATTTGCGGTGGTGTGAGGGCATGTGGTCTTTGCGGGTCGTATGCTGATAATTGGAGGAGGCCGGGCATGTACCGCGACCCGTTTCCCTTTAAAATACGCCTCTACCGTCCGGCTGGTAATGCGAACCCAGAGCTTTTGGCGCAACAATTGATGGGTACAGAGTAGTAATGCCGCTGGACATCAATGTGATAATCCAGTCCGACCCGGCACTCTTTCCACTCGGCGTATACATAAGGTTCCACGGGCAATGGCTTCAGGGCTGGTTGATCCAGTTGCTCAAAAAGGTCACGCCGACAGGCACCAAGATGCCGGGTCACCTGAGAGTGTCCGTCCTTCTGTGTATGACTGATTTGGCCCATGCTTCCAAACTGAAGGAGCATGACGATAATGACGATTTCCAGGGAACTACTGGACGAGCTGCTTAGCGGCGTTGAACGGCCTGAGGATTTGCTCGGCGACAAGGGCCTGATGAAGGAACTCAAGGTTCGGCTGATGGAACGAATGCTGGGCGCTGAACTTACCGAGCATCTGGGCTATGAACCGCATGGTGAGCCTGCAAGCCAGCAATCCAACCGACGCAATGGGGCGGCGCGCAAGGTGCTGAAGGGCAATGACGGCGCAGTGCCAATTGACATCCCGCGTGACAGGGACGGAAGTTTCGAGCCGGAGTTGATCCAGAAAGGCCAGACCCGGATCGACGGGATGGATGACAAGATCATCGGGCTTTATGCGGCGGGTCTGTCCACCCGCGATATCCGCGCCCATCTTGAAGAGGTTTATGGCCTGCGCGTTTCTGCCGATCTGATCAGCCGTGTCACCGATGCGGTTCTGGAGGAGGTTTCAGACTGGCAAAACCGGGCTTTGGAGCCGGTCTATCCCATCGTTTTCCCAGATGCCCTGCGGGTCAAAATCCGCGATGCGGAAAGCCGCCAGGTTAAGAACAAGGCCGTTTATGTGGCTCTGGGCGTCACCCCTGAGGGTGAACGTGAGGTTCCGGGGCTTTGGATTGCCAACAACGAGGGAGCCAAATTCTGGCTGTCGGTCATGAACAATCTGAAGAACAGGGGCCTGGAGGATATCCTGATTGCCGTCGTTGATGGCCTCAAGGGCTTCCCTGACGCCATCAACGCAGCTTTCCCCGATTACGACGGTTCAAACCTGTATCGTGCACCTTGTGCGCCATTCCCTGAACTTCTGCGGCTGGAAGGATCGCAAGGCTGTCGCCAAAGATCTGAAGCTGATTTATCAGGCCGTAGATGACGGGGAAGCCGCCAAAGCCCTTGATGATTTTGAAGCCGAATGGGACGACAAATATCCTTCAATCGCCCCAAGCTGGCGGCGAGCATGGCAGGAGGTCATCCCGTTCTTTGCCTTCCCGCCAACGGTGCGCAAGATCATCTACACCACCAACGCCATCGAAAGCCTGAACCGAGTGATCCGGAAAACCACCAAAACCCGTGGCAGCTTTCCAACCGATGCCGCCGCCACCAAGCTGATCTATCTGGCCATCCGCAATTTCGAAAAGGCGGGTCGCTGCGTCAGAGAATGGGTTGCCGCCCGAAACCAGTTCGCTATTCTCTACCCGGAACGGTTCAACAAATGACCCGTTTTAACTGCATGGGCTGAGCGCCATACACAGAGTTTCAGATACTCCCGCGTACTGGTGCAGGTGGCGCGTCAACGCCCAAACTAATGGGGTTTAAAAACTTTATTTAGCCGACATTGCCCAGATGACCTCCAGGTTTGCAGAGATCATACCCCCGTACCACCGTCGAGGGAACCGTATCCCCTTTGCAGCCATCCGATGGCCTGATTTTGGAGATCAGCCCTCGGTTGGAAGCTCATTTGCCCAGTTTTTCCGCCATCCAGACACACTCCTCCTGTCGTTTTCACCTCGCCGTCGATGTCCCCGGCCTACGCCGGAGCGGGTCTTGGTCGCAGATCATCGATCAGGCTCAGGATTTTCCGGAACAGTTCCCTCTGCACCGCCACCTCGGCCAATTGGAACGTGACGTAGCGGCCATGGCTGACCACCTTGGCACCGATCTTCACCAACTTCTCCCGCAGCGTGGTCAGCGACCAGTGCTGGACCTCCTTTGGCAAAGCCAGCGTCCGCATGAAGTTGGCGAGATTGTAGGCCAGGGCGTGAAGCTGCAGCCGGACGGCGTTGTCGCGGAACTTGCGACACGACAGCCGCGTCCATTTGATCGCGTTCTTGCCTTCCTTGATGTATTGCTCCGCTTTGCCCCGCTGATTGTAAAACAATGTCACCTGCTCGGCGGATCGCGACAGGTTGGTGATGATGAACCCGACACGGGGAAACAGCTCGCTGGGGTGCCACTCCACCTTGGCGACGACGCGGCGGGCCTTGTCCCAGCTTTTGGCCCGATAGCTGAAGCTGGCGTAATAGCGCCGCACATGGTTCGGCGGGCGGCCAACGGGTCGCGTGAGCAGATGGCAGATGCTTTCCAGAAGAACTTGGTTCTTCGGCAAACGGATCGCGTACAGGAAACCCTCGTCTTCCAGAAACTCATAGATGTCCGGTGAGGCGAAAGCCGCATCGCCCCGGAAATACCGACGCAAATCCCTTTCCTTGTAGCGTGCCACTACCGGCTCCAGCACCTTGCGCCAGCCATCGGCGCTGTGAACGTTGCCGGGACGCAGGGCGCACCGTTCCAAATCGCCGAACTGGTTGAACAGGAACAGGGGATGATAGCAAGTGCAACCGAAGTGCCCGTTGTAGGTCGAGCCTTCCTGAGCACCGTGGGTTGGGCTGACGCTGCTGTCCATGTCGAGAATGATCTTCTTCGGCGGGCAACGGTCATGAACGCGGTCGATCCATCGGCCGGAAAGATCACCAAGCGCGGCGAGGTTTTCCTCGGTGGCCAGAACCTACGTCTCGAAGCGCCCCATCTGACTGCTCGAGGCCGCCTGTTTGGTGACGGCATGGCCCCCGACGATCCACCGCATGACCGGGTCGAGGCTGAGCCGGTCGGCGTCGTTCACGTCGTCGTAGCCGCCAAGGCGTCCGAAAACGGACTGGCGGAACTGCCCGACCATGCCATGCCGCCCGTTCTTGCCGGTACGACTGTCGGCAAGAACATCGCCAGCCATCGCAGTAAGTTCAACGGAGGCATCAAGCTCTCGATAGGCGAGCAAACCGGCGTCAGTAGTGACCTTGGACCCGTGGAACTCCAGCTTCAGACGGCGGTCAAAATCGACCCGAAGGCACCCCTGTTTCGATTCACCCGTCTGGTGTGCCATATCCGCTGATCCATATCTGCTCCAACCGCATGATGCTTATAGCAGAATCCGGGTGTGGTGTCGTCAAATTACATGATCATCTGGGTAATGCGGGCTGAAACCGTTGAGGCGTTTGCAACGGATCACGGCTGGAAGTGGGCCGAGGCGTGGGACGGTTCCTATTTCTACAATGACGGATACAACAAGAAAAACTTTGGCCGCGTGTATCCCGTCGAAGGTGATTTGAGCGAAGAACAGGCCGAGCGTTACGGCGAACTGGCCGAACTGGCGAACAGCGATGTGCTGGACGAGGCAGGTCAAGCCGAACTGGACGCGCTGCAAGAGATCGTTGACGGTGACTATACCGACGAGCAGAAAGCCCATGCTGGCGCAATCGTCTACGTCAACAATGAAGGTGAGGTTTCTTGCATGGCTGGCCTTGTTCGGGTTGCCGACAAAGCCGTCGCCGAGGCAGCGGGTGTTTTGGCAAAGCCCCGTCATGCGAGCACCTGCGCAGCCCCCAAGTCGCCCATTTCCGACAAGCTGCGGGGCGATCTTGGCCGCATCGAAACGGGCGCACGGCAAAACGCCCTTTTGGATGATCCAAAGCTGGCTTTGCACCTTTTCGCCTTCCAGCTATCTGACCAGATGGGCTACGGCACCGCGTTTGGCATCCGCAAAGATTGTGTCCCGAATGTCCCAGAGACAGACACAGGTTATGTGCTGGACAAACGGCTGACGACGCCCGTTGGCGGCGGCGACAGTGATGATCGCGCCAAAGCCTTTGCTGCCTTCCGCAAGCGTGGAGATAAACGGATCATGGAGATTTTGAACCGCTATCTGGTCAGCCAACTTTCCATTGGCGACCGCGATCTTGGGGCGATGATCGACAGCCTGACCAAGAAGAACACCCGCGAGACCTTCACGCCGACCGCTGAGAACTTTTTCAAGCGGGTTGGTGGCCCCTACCTTGTCGAACTGTGGCGCGATCTTCTGGACCTGAAACCCGACCATCCGACAGCAACCACCTTTGCCAAGCTGAAAAAGGGCGAGAAGGCCGACAAACTGGAAAACCTGTTCTCCGACGAGGCTACACGTAGCGCGCTTGGCGTGACTGAGAAACAGGCCACGCGGATTGATACTTGGTTGCCCGAAGGCATGGAATGAAGCCGAGGCGGGGCGCGTAAGCGCCCTGCCCCACCCGACCGGAGGACGTAGAAAATGACCGATTTTACCGCCCACACTCACCCCGTTTTGGCCGTGGCCTGTCCCGACTGCCGAAAGCGTTCGGGCGCAATGTGCATCCGCCCAAGCGGCCACCGCGCAAGCGATTTTCACTTGAGCCGAAAGGCGGAGGCCGACCGCGTGTTCATCGACCAGCATGGCCCTGACGCAAGCATTGAGGACTTACCTGAAGGATGGACAATCGACCCGCAGGGCCGCGTCGGCATCCGTCCAAAGCCAGCGCAACTTCCGCTCATCTGGTTTTCCGGTTCCTTGTGGTGAGGATAACTATGGCCCCGCTTCGGTGTTCTGTCCCGGGCGATTGTGTAGAATGCTCGGGTGTTGCCGCGGGATTGCGGTTTCTTGCCGAGAGGGGGTACCGATGCAACTGAAGCTGCACGCCAATGCGACGACGACGCCGAAGACGCGGGCCTATATTCAGCAAAGCTCGGCCCCGGCCGCCGCGCTTGCCGGGGAACTGGGGTTAACGGAGACGACGGTTCGGCGCTGGAAGGGGCGCCGCGAGGTGCACGACCGCTCCCATGTCCGCCACGATCTCGGCCAGAGCACCAGCGCTGAGGAGGAAGAGTTGATCCGGGTTCTGCGCCAGGACCAGCGGCTCAGCCTCGACGACTTGCTCGAGGTGATGCGCCGCAGCGTGAAGTCGGACCTGTCGCGCAGCGCGCTGTGGCGCTGCCTCCGGCGCCACGGCCTGAATGTCCTGCCGGCGGAGCCTGACCCGTCGGTGGCACAGCGCTTCGAGGAGACGCCCTTCGGCTTCGTCCATCTCGACCTGAAGCACCTGACGCGCCTTCGCAGCCAGCCTTCCTACGTCTTCGTGGCGATCGAGCGGGCGACGCGCTTCGTGCATGTCGAGATCATCACCAACCGCGACGCCGAGACCGTTGCCGCCTGCCTCCAGCGCTTCCTCGACGCTTTCGGCTACCCGGTTCACACCATTCTCACCGACAATGGCGGAGAATTCACCGACCGCTTCGCCTCCGGCGAGGACCGCCCGCCCACAGGCGAGCATCCGGCCGACCGGGTGTGCGCCAAGCGCGGCATCAAGCACAAGCTGACCCGCCCGTTCCGGCCGCAGACCAACGGCATGGTCGAGCGCTTCAACCGCCGAATCGCCGACGCCATCCGCCAGCGCCAGGCCGCCGCACGAAATGGCGGGAAGAACAAGTTCGACACACATGCGAGCGCAATGCCTTCATTCACAGCTTCGTCTACAGCTACAACCGCACCAGACTCCGATGCCTCCAATACAAAGCCCCAATCGAGACCCTTCCCAATCGCCCGGGACAAAACACTTCGGCGGGGCTTCTTTTTTGCATCGTAGCTACTGAATATTCATTATGGCATTGCTTGAATATTCGCTCCGGGATATACATATGGGAACAAAGGAGAACCACGCCATGCCGCTTTACATCCGCGACGACACCGTAGACGCCTTGGCTATGAAGGTCATGAAGGCGACAGGTGCGGAGACAAAAACCGAAGCTGTCCGCAATGCTTTGATAGCCCAGCTTGAAACCGAAAAGAACAAGAAACCGATGATTGATCGCCTTCGTGAAATTCAGGCCAAAGCCGACAAGATCGGTCCCGTCGATCCTGACTTTGACCTTAAGAAATACACAGATGAAATGTGGGACGATCTTTGATGTTCGTCGACACGTCCGCTATCATTGCGATGATCAACAACGAACCCGGTTCTGATGAGATTTTGCGTCGGATCGAGGATCACAAGGGGGAGCGGTTGATTTCTCCGCTCGTAATGTTTGAGGCCGTCGCCAGCCTTGCGCGTATCCGTTCCGGTGCCAGAAAACCAACGCCCGAACAATTTGATGCTGCTGAGACCGTCGTAAACGAGTTCGTTGACATGCTTAGAGCGGAAGACATAACCATCACCCCTGCCATCGGTCAGAAGGCGCTTGTTGCCGCCCGCACCTACGGCAAGCATGTTGGTCATGAGGCTGATCTGAACTTTGGAGACTGTTTTTCCTACGCATGTGCCATCGCTTACGAGGCCCGACTGATCTACAAGGGCAATGATTTCGCGAAAACTGACCTCGGATAAAGCCGTTTTGGTATCGCCCTTTGGCAAGACTCTTTGGAGTATCACAGTTGAAACTATCAACGAGGTTTGTGGATCAGTTGCGCGCGATAATCTGACGGCTGCCGAGGATGAAATAGCAGAGCAATTCTTTTCACAGATCATAAGGGGTGGCGTCTGATTGCCCTGCCGAAACAGGGACAAACCCCTGCCCTGTCAGGGCCTGCGCTATTCGCGCAGAACCGCTGCGCGGGATCAACACCAGCTCTGACGCCTTCCGCCCTCATAGGCCCGAGCCAATCCCTCTGACGTGAGAATTTCCGCGACGTTTCGCCCGCCAACGAAGAACCGCGCGAGACCTCGGCCGTATTTGTCGCGCCCGGGCAGAACAGCCAGGTCGAGGACACTCCCAGACCCAACCAGCTCAACCAGCCGCGCCATGGCAGCTCGGCCAAGTGCCAGCTCATAATCGCACCGCGCACGGTAGGTCTCAGGCGTGTCCAAACCCACCAGCCGAAACCGGATTCCGTCAACGTCAATCGTGTCGCCGTCAATTACGTAGATGGACGCCGGACTAACCGTTTCTGCCACAGCGGCAGTCCCGATTAGCGAACTCAGCGCCGCGCCTACCATTGCTTTGTGCAGTGCCCGAAGGACAGACCATTTGGCCCGTGGCTCGTTTTCTGTCTCTTTCCATCTGCGTATCAAAGTCTGTTCCCGTCCCTCGGTGCTCGACACCCCACCGGTGTCGCAAGTTTTCCCAAACCGTCGAACACCCCGCGCGTGACCAGCTCAGATCCAGTCTTTCGCCCTTGCCGTTCTATAGAAGATCATCTGTTCCAGCCAGGCTCAGAACCACCGTCGTTGTCCTAGCGAGATCCTTTACCAGCGCCACCGCGCCGACACCGCCAACTTCCATGACCCTTTCCGGCCTCTAAAAACTGAGCGCCCAGGTTCTCAAGTGTCTCCAAGACCCGTGTTTCTCAAACGGAATATTGCTCAGTCTTCTCTTATACCAACGGCCCTAGTCGTTGACCGTTTTGGCCCATTGTCTGGTAGTGATTGACGTGATTGCGGTTTTGTCGTTTGCAAAGAAGTTCCATGCTTCGCAACACCTGTCGACGATCTGCTCATAATTGTCGAAGACGGATATGGCGAGCTTGTTGGCACGCAGATAAGTCCACACATTTTCCATCGGGTTGAGTTCAGGGGAATAGGGCGGGAGTTTGAGCAGGGTGATGTTGTCGGGTACCTCCAGCTCTGCCGAACCGTGCCAGCCAGCGCCATCCAGAATGAGAAGGGCATGTGCGCCCGATGCGACGGTTTTAGCGATCTCGGCGAGATGCGCGCTCATGGCCTGTGTGTCGGCATGTGGCATGATCAGAGCGGCCGCTTCAGCCCGTTCCAGGCAGACGGCGCCGAAAATGTAGCTCCAGATATAGCGGGTGTCGCGCGGGGCACGGGGGCGTGTTCCACGCTCGGCCCAGATACGGGTGAGCGTGCCCTGCTGGCCAACCCGCGCTTCATCCTGAAACCATATCTCCAGGGGCTTGCTGCGGGCTGTTTCCGGCAAGGCTGCTTCTACCTCTGCGGCGAAGTTTTTTTAAAAGCCTCCTGTGCATCCGGGTCGGATTTCGGATGCTGCGGGCGCACCGACAGACGCCGAAAGCCCAGGCTTGCCAATTGTTTGCCAACAGTTCGCTCATGCATGGTGACGCCGAAGCGCTCTTCGATCTTGCGTTTCAGATCAATGCGCCGCCAGCGCACAACCCCATCGGTTTCGGGGTCGGGATCCGCCCGAACCATTTCCGCCAACTCCTCCTTCTGTGCCGCGCTCAGCAGACAGGGTGGATCCGGCGGGCGACGGTTGAACAGGCCCGACACGCCCTCCGCATTGTAACGGTGGGCCCAATCCCGCAACGTCTGCCGATCCATGCCGCAGTTTTCTGCCGCCGTCTTGCGGTCAACCCCATCCAGAACCAGGGCAATCGCCAACATCCGTCGCGCCGCTTTCCCATCCCGGCACCGCGCCGCTTCCTGGCGAAGCTCGCCTGCGGACTTGTCTTTGCGCGTAATCCTTACTGCCATCAAAGCCTCCCTTGCCTTGATGCCACTGAATCAGATCACGCCGCTCGTGGGAATCCCCTTGAGTCAAATCTGGGGGCCGTTGGTATTAGCGACCGGCTCAGGCTAACGCCTTCCCCTTCAAACAAAAAAACGGTTTCCGCTTGCTGACCCTCCGCTTTTTGGTTTGATCGCATCGAATACTGGCATGACCGTTTTTCATCGAAACACTTTAATCTAGGAGACACCACAATGAGAACCTTTGCAGAATTTCAGACCATGGGCCGGGTTGGTAAGGTCAAGGAAGTTGGCACCACCCTTCGGGTCAGCATCGCAGCCGAGTATGGCCGCAAGGACAACAACGGCGAGTTCCAGACGAACCCCTACTGGAACGAAGTGACGATCTTCAACGAAAACGTCATCAAGTGGGCGAAAGACAACGTGGCCCCCGGCGACCTGGTCCACGCGCGCGGGACGATCCGCCAGACCCAATGGGAAAACAACAGTGGCGGCACCGAATACGGAATCACGATGGCAGCCGACGATTTCGACAACATGACCCTCTCGGTCCGCAAGTCGATGGAACGCAGCAACGGATAACGAGCAAAGGGCGGGCCGCATGGCCCGCCTCTCTACTTGTCTTCGCCAAAGTCAGGCGGTTCTTGTCGCAGCGGCAAAATGAAATCATCGGCGGCTTTCGGGCCCATCTGACCGGTAGCAAACGCCGTGACGACAAAAGCGACGCCCAAGGGCATCACGAAGGCCAGAAGCAAAAACACACGACCAGAAACAGCCACCAATTCTTTGCGAAAAAGGGCATCAGTCCGATAGGCTTGAGAAGCCCCATTTGTGTCAATCCCGGCGTAAAAAGGGGCCATTCGCCGGAGTAAAAGTGGGCCAGTTGAGGTGCCGCGCCTTGTTGGGTGTGCTCCCCATAAAGCTAACGCGTGACAAGGCGCATGTTGGCCAAAGGCCAACATCCATCAAGTTCAGACCGGGTTCAGGCTCTGGCGTTTCGGCTCTGTTTTAGCCGAAAGCTGTCCCCGTTCATCTCGAGGATATGGACGTGGTGGGTTAGGCGATCGAGAATGGCGCCTGTGAGGCGTTCTGCGCCGAAAACCTCGGTCCATTCATCGAACGGCAGATTTGAGGTGATGATTATGGAGCCGCGTTCGTAGCATTGGGAGCTTACCAATCTTCAAAAAATCCAAACTTGCCATAATTTAGGGATTTTCTCATATCCTATGAAGCATCTGCGCAGGAACCGCAGGCCCTGTTTGAAGAGGGAGCAGAGTGATCTTCGGGTTTTGCGAATCGCCTTTTTTCGCCGCTTTCGGCGACTATTTGTTCATCTGCTGCGCCCGTTGAAACCGCCCAGTACATGGCTATTGCCATGACAAGGATAAGCCTTTCCAGTCGGTCTGGCTTTTTGATTTGGCTTTGCGCGATGCCAAATCCACGGGTCTTGAAGTCCGAGAACATAGCTTCAATACCCCATCGCATTCCATAATCGAGAACCGTGTATTGTGAAGGCTTTGCATTCATAGCGATGATCCAGGGCTCAGGGTGACCATCGTCGTGCAATACTCCGATATTCGTAAACACACCTGATCCATAAAGTTCCGCGTTTATAAGCCCTTGCGGCATCAGCTCCCGGATTTCAATGCAAGACAGCTCGCCACCTTGGTGCTACAAAGTCAGGTTGCCCTTCAGGCGAATACGATATCCCCAACCAGCGTCCTGACACCAATGGATTAACCTTTCTGTGCCATAAAATCGATCACCCGTTAACATGACATCAGCCCCTTCAGGCATCCAATCCTGAATGCTGTCCAGTAACTCTTTTTGGAGAGAAAACCCAATATTGCCTTTTGTCTTGCGCACGCGCCAAGCCACAGGCAAGGCGCGATCACGCATGCGCACTGACAGCATCAAGACTTCATGTGGTAGTGCCCCCGGACGTGGTGTAATTCCGACGTTAGCGCGGGCTGAGTGGAGCCTCGCGCGTAGCTCAGGCGAAGTCCGCGCGGGTTGCTGGGCGGCCATGGACGTTCTCCGGTAGGGTTTGGGTTGCAACCTGACCTACCGATCGAGGAGATCACCCATGACCAAGGAGACGATATCAGAAACCGCCGCGCTGAAGGCGCTTCTTTCCGAGACCGCCGATCATCAGATTTTGGCCGAGATGCTGGGTTTTGTTGCCGACCGGTTGATGGCACTGGATGTGGATCAGCTGTGCGGTGCCGGGGTGCATGAACGCTCGGCCGGGCGGGTGAACCACCGGAACGGATATCGCCCGCGCCGATGGGAAACCCGCGCCGGGACCGTTGATGTTCAGATCCCGAAACTGCGCAAGGGGACGTATTTCCCGGAGTTTCCGGAACCACGCCGGGCCTCGGAGAAAGCAATGACCGCGGTGATCCAGGAAGCCTACATTCAGGGCGTCTCAACGCGATCAGTGGATGATCTGGTCAAGACCATGGGCATGACGGGCGTCTCCAAGAGCCAGGTATCCCGCCTGTGCGTGGAGATCGACGAACGCGTTGACGCCTTCCTTGACCGGCCACTGGAGGGCGAATGGCCCTATCTCTGGCTGGACGCCACCTACATCAAGGTGCGGCGTTCGGGACGGATCGTCAGCGTGGCAGCCATAGTGGCGGTTGCGGTCAACACCGACGGGCGGCGCGAGGTTCTGGGCATCGCCATCCAACCCAGCGAAGCCGAGGTGTTCTGGGACGAATTCCTGCGCGCTCTGGCCGATCGCGGCCTGCGCGGGGTAAAGCTGATCATCGCTGACGAACATAAAGCCCTGAAGGGGGCCGCCGCCAAAGTGCTGGGTGCTACGATCCAGCGCTGTCGCGTGCACTTCATGCGCAATGCCCTGGCCTGCGTCGGCAAGAAGGACCGTCCCATCGTCACGGCCGCGCTCAGAACAGCCTTCGATCAGGACACGCTGGCAGACTCGAAGGAACACTGGACCAAGCTGATCGAGGCTTTCCAGCCGCGTCATCCCAAGCTCGCCGAGCTGATGCTGCGCGCCGAGGAAGACGTGCTGGCCTACAAGACGTTCCCGCAAGCTCACTGGCGGCAAATACACTCCACCAATCCGCTTGAACGCCTCAACAAAGAGATCAAGCGCCGAACAAATGTCGTCGGTATTTTTCCTAACGAGGCCGCGATCAGACGCCTCGTCGGCGCACTTATGCTGGAGCAGAACGACGAATGGGCAGTCACACGTCGTTACATGACGCTGGAAACCGTCGCCGCCATCTGCGAGGATACCACCATCGACCCGGCGAAAATCGCCGCCCTGTAAACCGGCTCAACACCCAGCCGGAGAACAATTTACACCACGCCCTGGGGCACTACCCTTCATGTCCATCATTGATATGGCTTTGATCCATCATCAAAACGATGGTCTCTCCGTTGGAGGCCAAACGGGTGAATACATCTCCAGCATAGGCCTGCATGATTTCCGCGCAATCAATGTGGGAATTGCTCAAAACACGGGAACCATACTGGTACCGATGATCTTTTGTGCCGATGTGACGCGGTAAAGCCGCCGATAATTCCATCAAATTCGCACTTCGCACATCAAGAACGATGCTCGAAAGCAGTGTAATACCAACGGCCTTATAGAATGACGCTTTTTGCGTATTCGCGTGAGGTTATGTTTTGAACGGTCTCTTTGTCTTCGGCGAAGAAGTTCCACGCGTCGCAGCACTTCTCGACGATGTGGTCGTAACTGTCGAAGATGGAGATGGCGAGTTTGTTGGCGCGCAGGTAGGCCCAGACGTTTTCGATCGGGTTTAGTTCCGGCGCGTATGGCGGCAGGGGGAGAAGTGTGATGTTGTCGGGGGTGCATAGTGCCTTTGAACCGTGCCAGCCTGCGCCATCAAGCACGATTACGGCATGTGCCCCTGGAACGACGGTTTTGGCGATTTCGGCGAGGTGTTCATTCATCGCCTGCGTATCGGCAAAGGGCATGACGAGGGCGGCGGCAGCGGCGCGTTCCGGACAGACGGCTCCAAATATGTAAGCCCATTTGTAGCGAGTATCACGTGGCGCGCGCGGGCGGGTTCCGCGCCTGGCCCAAACACGGGTGAGCGTTCCCTGCTGTCCGATCCTCGCTTCATCTTGGAACCAGATTTCCAGTGGTTTGCCGCGGGCTTCAGGCGGCAGTGCCGCCGCTACCAGCTGCGCGAAGTTTTTTTTTGAACGCCGCCTGTGCGGCCGGATCCGATTGAGGATGTGCGGGGCGCACCGAAAGCCGCCTGAACCCAAGTTCGGCAAGCTGTTTGCCTACCGTGCGCTCATGCATGACAACACCGAAGCGCTCTTTGATCAGGTGCTTCAGGTCGATACGCCGCCAACGCACCACGCGGTCCACCTCAGGGTCAGGACCCGCGCGAACGATCTCGGAAAGTTCCGCCTTCTGCGCGGCGCTCAGGTAAGGCGTGCGCCCTGGTGCCGTGCGGTTCGACAGGCCCGCAAGCCCCCCGGCATTGTAACGATACACCCAGTCGCGCAAGGTTTGCCGGTCCATCCCGCAGCTCCGCGCCGCCGCCGCGCGGTCCGACCCTTCCATAACCAACGCAATCGCCAACATCCTCCGCGCTGCCTTCGCATCCGTTGACCTCGCCGCCGACGCGCGAAGGTCCCTCGCCGATAAATCCAACCGTGTAACCGCAACTGTCATGGGTCTCTCCTGCTTGTAGCAGAAGCGAATCACAACCGAGACGAAAAGGGAATCCCAAAAGAGTCACGCATAATGGCCCTTGGTATAAGGCCTTCGCAGCGGGATTTATGAAACTTTGGAAGCCGCTCTATAAAATCAGCCTTGATAGCTTCGTTTACCCCAGAAAAACCCAATGAAACAACCATACAACATCTCCAATTCTATAACAGGAGACTCCTTGAATCACAGCATGTGGACAGATGGCAAGGTTAATTCGCTAAATTGAAGGGTGGTAAGCATTGGGAGATGACTTCGAAGAGCAGCTCAGCGCCGGTTTTGCTCAAGGGGACAAAGCCCAGCTCGTCAATGATCAGAAGGATCTGGCTGGTGAGTTGTTTTTGGAACCTCTGCAGGCGGCGTTCATCGACAGCTTCGATCAATTCGTGAACCAGTGATGCGGCGGTTATGAAGCGGACCTTGAGGCCCTTCTGGCAGGCGGCCAATCCCAGCCCCAGTGCGACATGGGTTTTACCGGTGCCACTTGGCCCCAGGGCAATGATGTTCTGGTATTTGTCGATGTATTCACAGCGCGCCAGCTCCAGCACGAGCGGCTTGTTGAGTGACGGGATCGCCTTGAAATCGAAGCTGTCCAGGCTCTTGGTGGCTGGAAACTTCGCGGCCTTGATGCGCCGCTCGATCATCCGGCGTTCCCGCTCTATCAGTTCAAGTTCGCAGAGCCGCAGTAAATACTGGACGTGATCCTTCTTCTCAGCAGCGCATTGTTGCGCAAGTTTGGAATATTCGCCCAGGAATGTCGGCAAGCGCAGTTTTTTTAGGTGATGCTGCAGCAGAACCTGCGGTGTATCGGTCATGCCGGCACCTGCGTCATCAGGCTCATATAGCTCGCGGGCTTGGTGGTCTCGACCAGTGCTTTGGGCAGGTAGGGGTAGATATCGAGATCGAGCCGCGGCGGGCGCCTCTCGATCCGGCAAAGCACCAGATGCTTGACCGCATCGTAGCCGATCGCGCCCAGTTCCAGCGACTGTTTGATAGCCCCGTGGACGTGCGCCATCTCGAAGCTCTCAAGCAGCCGCAGAACCTGGACGTATTCGCGCTTGCCCTTCTTGCCCATGCGCGCTTCCAGCAGCCGGTCAGGGTGGCAAACTCCCCTGGCAGGTCCCAGCCCTGCAGCGGTGCCGCCTGGTCCAGCGCGCCAACCTTCTGTTCCAGCAGCGGCAGGAAGTGCATCGGATCGAAGACCATATCAGCCTTCTCATAGGACCGTTGGTGGCGGGCGATCACCTCGGCGCCGTAGCCGATGACGACCTCGTGGACATAGCCGCGGACCTGAACCTCGTGATGAGCGCAGGCGACCGGCACCGAGTAATCGTTGTTGCGATAGCGGACCATCGAGATCGACGTCGCCCGCGTGCTGACTTTCTCGCAGGCATCGTAGGGTACAGGCGGCAGCGCCATCAGGCCGTCGAGGTCGCGCATCAGCCGCTCGCCGATAGTCTCGGAATGACCCCGCAGAACCTCATCCTGACGTTTGAGGCATTGCTCCTCCAGCCGGACGTTTAGGTCATCGAAACTGTCGAAGCGCGGCATCGGCACCAGGAAGTTCCGCCGGCCATAACCGATTGTGCCTTCGACATTACCCTTGTCGTTGCCCTTGCCAGGATGGCCGAACCTGTCTTCGAACAGGTAATGCGACTGCAACTCGGCAAAGGTTCTGGTTCGTTGCCGTTTTCCGTCCCCGAGAATCCGTGCCACCGCGATCGTGGTGTTGTCGTAGAGCCCTGACAACGGCACGCCGCCGAAGAACGCAAAGCCAGCTACATGGCCATCGCAAAAGGCTTCGGTTGTCTCCGCCGGACAGGCCTTGATGAAGAACGCGTCCGAGTGCGGCAGCGCCATTGCAAAGTAGTGCAGCTTGCGCACAACCCCACCAATCTCGCCAAGCGCCTCACCAAAGTCCACCTGTGCGTGGCCCGGTGCGTGCACCAGAGGCACGAACACCTCCCGCGTCCGCCGCCTCCGCTCGCGCACATAATCGGTCACAATCGTGATCCCGCCGGTGAAGCCATGTTCATCGCGCAGACGCTCGAAAATCCGCCTCGCTGTGTGCCGTTGCTTCTTGATCCGGGATTTGTCCTCTTCGAGTATCTGGTTGATGATCGGAATGAACGGGTCAAGCTTTGGACGCACCGGCGGGTGCTCCCGGCGGTATCCAGGCGGCACAGAATGCTTCAGGATCTTCGACACAGTCTTGCGGTCTATCCCGAAATGACCGGCCGCCGCCCGCTCACTCATCCCACCGACATGACACGCACGCCGAACCCGGCTGTACAATTCCACAGAATACATCTCCCCGCCCTCAGCTCGTTTGCCTCAGGCGTCAGAATGGCGGAGTTTTACTCCGCGACAGTCAGATTATACCAACGGCATCAATTTCTGACTCTGTGGGGATTCCCAAATCGGTTTTGATCTGATTCAAGGTTGGCAAAGGAGGATCGCCATGCCAGCCAGTGTTCCGCTTCGTCGCGACTTTGATGCCCGCCACCTTCGTAAACTCGCCAGCCGTTGCAAGGATGCCCGGCAGAGCCGCCGTCTGTTGTCTCTTGCGGCGGTCTACGATGGCATGAGCCGTGGAGAGGCCGCAAGGATCGGTGGGATGGATCGCCAACCCTGCGGGACTGGGTTCACCGGTTCAACGAAGAGGGACCGGATGGCCTCACCAACCGCAAGGGCGCGGGCCGGACGCGCTACCTGAGCGATGTCCAGATGAAAGAACTTGGCGAGATTGTCGAGACCGGCCCCGATCCGGCGGTGGACGGGGTTGTCCGCTGGCGGCGGATCGACCTGAAGCGGGTGATCGAGGCGCGCTTTGGCGTCATCTATTCCGAGCGCGGGATATCCAGACTGCTTGGCGAACTGGGCTTTGCCCATATCAGCGCCCGCCCGCAGCATCCCAGGCAGGATAAGCGGATCATCGAGGCGTTTAAAAAAACTTCACCGACACGCTCCAGGTGCATATAGCTGACCTGCCAGCGGGAACGCCGGTGGAGATCTGGTTCCAGGACGAAGCACGCCTTGGCCAGAAGAATGGCCTGACGCGCCTGTGGGCGAGAAAGGGCACGCGCCCCCGCCAGCCGGCCGATCAGCGCTATCGCAACGCCTATCTGTTCGGCGCCATCTGTCCGGCTCACGGCAAGGGGGCGGCGCTCATGCTGCCTTGGGCGGACGCGCAAGCCATGCAGATGCATCTCGACGAGATCAGCCGCCACGTCGCCCGAAAGGCCCATGCGGTTGTGCTGATGGATCGGGCCGGATGGCACACCACCGGCAAACTCAAAGTCCCGAAGAACCTCACCATCATCCTGCTGCCATCGCGCGCTCCGGAACTGAACCCGGTGGAAAATATCTGGCAGTACTTGCGCGCCAATTGGCTCTCCAACCGCGTGTTCGAAGACTACAATGCCATCGTCGATGCTGGATGCGAAGCTTGGAACAAGCTCATCGCACAGCCCGAAACCATCACATCAATCGGAATGCGAAAATGGGGCCATATCGGTCAATGTTAAATGCCGCTGGTATTATTCGACCGTTTCTGTGGTCCAGTATTGCTCCGGGATTCACACCTTCGCCTTCTTCGGCGGGGCGTGTGTGCGCGGGATTTACGATAACATGAAGACGGCGGTGGACGCGATTCTTGTTGGCATGCGCATTCCGGAGCATTCTGCCACCTATTCCAGCGACATCCGGCCACCCATACCGGGGTATCCGGCCACCTTTGACGCGCTGCTTTGAGGCGCATGTTTTCGGTGTCAGTTGGCGAGCGTTTCGTCAACGGTGTTGGTTCTGGTCTTTCGCATGGACTGGCCGTCGAGATTGAGGCGATAGGCGTTGTGAACAATCCGGTCCAGGATGGCATCTGCGAAGGTCGGTTCGCCGATCACATCGTGCCACGTGTCGACAGGCAGTTGGCTTGTGATCAGGATTGATCCGGCCTCATATCGGTCTTCGACAATCTCCATGAGATCGCGGCGTTGGGTGGCGTTCAGGCGATCCGGACCCTAGTCATCAAGGATGAGCAGCCCTGTTTTTGTGAGGCTTTTGAAGATGCGCGGGAAGCGCCCGTCGCCATGTGCCAGCTCCAACTCGTCGAACAATCTGGGCAGGCGTCTGTATAGAACCGTAACGCCGTCCCGGCAGGCGGCTTGTGCCAGGGCGCATGCCAGCCAGGTTTTGCCGACGCCGCAAGGGCCGGTGATTATCAGGTTACGTTTGTCGCGTATCCATTTGCCGGTCAGCAGTTGCTGGAAAAGGGCTTTGTCCAACCCTCTGCGCGCCCTGTAGTCCACATCCTCCGGGGCCGCCCCTACATGGCGCAATTTGGCGGTGCGCATGCGGCTCTCAAAGCGCTTGGTGGCACGGCTGGGTGTCTCGCGGTCGACCAGCAGGCCCAGCCATTCAGCGTGACTGAGGCTGACCGTTCCGTCCTGTGTTTCCAGTTCGCCAAAGGCCTCGGCCATTCCGTCAAGTTTTAGCGTTTTCAGCTGATCCAGGGTTGGGTGATTGAGCATATGTTTGTCTTCTTCAATGGAAGTACTCAGCGCCACGGATGTTGGGATGGGTGATCGCAGGCTCGTCCGGGGCGCGGGTTCGAGGTTGGCGATCCAGACCATTCTTGAGAATGGAATGCAGAGATGAGTAGGAACGGGCGTTGATGTCGATTGCCCGTGTGCAGGCGGTTTCCAGGCGATCCCGGCCAAAGGTCTTGGCCAGCCGCAAAATACCCATGCAGGACCGGTAGCCCTGTTCCGGATGACGGCGCTCACGCATGATAACCTCGACATAGGCTTCGGTGTTTGGGCCGATCCTGGCGGCCTGTCGGCGTATTCTTTCGGGCGTCCAATCTGTCCGGAACCGGTGGTTTGCTGGCATGTGATCACGATGGGTGGAATGCTGGCGATTGCCGGATGTGCGCTGATGCGCCGCCACGCGTTGCCCTTTAAAATATACCTCAATTGTTCGCGCGGTGATCCTGGCCCACAGCTTTTGCTTCAACAGCTGATGCGGAACAGAGTAATAATGCCGTCCCACATCTATGTGGTAATCAAGGCCAACCCGGCATTCTTTCCATTCAGCGTAAACATAGGGCTCGACCGGCAAGGGCTTCAGAGCAGGCCTGTCCAGCGTCTTAAACAAATCCCGGCGGCTGGCCCCCAGATGCCGGGTCACTTTCCCATTCAACTGGTCCATTAAGGGTCGGATCTCAGCGTTCAACTCATCGAGACTGAAGAAGCGCTGATTGCGCAGGCGTGCCAGAATCCAGCGTTCGACCAAGAGCACAGCCCCTTCGACCTTTGCCTTGTCTTTGGGCTTTCTTGGCCGGGCCGGAACAATGGCAGTATCGTAATGGACCGCCATATCCGCATAGGTGCGGTTGATGGATGGTTCATAGAAACAGGCCTTGGTCACACCGGCCTTGAGATTGTCCGATACCACTTGCGCGGGCCCCCCGCCGAAGAACCCAAAAGCCCGGACATGGCTGGATATCCAGTCGGGCAATGATTGCGTCCAGCTGGCTTCCACATAGGTGTAACTGGACGCCCCCAGCGTGGCGACAAATAGCTGCGCCGTCCTCACCTCGCCTGTCTGAGGGCAGACCACATCCATGGTCGCCCCGGCATAATCCACAAACAGACGCTCACCGGCAGGATGCCTTTGGCGCATCACCGGCGACAGCTTGCCCTTCCACCGTGTATAAAGTTCACAAAACCGGCTATAGCCATAACCGTCGGAATGGACGGCCCGGTACTCTTCCCAGAGCAGCGAAAGTGTCACGCCCTTCCGGCGCAACTCGCCATGCATATAGGCCCAGTCTGGTTGCGGATAAGACCCGCATACATCGCCAGCCGTGCGGGGAAACAGCAGGCCTTCAATATCTCCATCGCTCAGATCTGCTGGCAAAGGCCACGACAGGCCAGCCACATCGGCGCGACGCAGATAATCCGATACTGTCGCCCGCCCCAAAGACAGGCTCAGCGCCATCTGACGACCTGATAATCCATCCGCCGAAGTCGCAGGGCTTCTCGTATCTTCCGCATTGGCAATCTCTTCATTCGGCTCCCTCTCGTTCAAAAAGAACGGCAGGATAACCGCGTTAAGGATCGCCTCGTGGCAGCAATATCTCAGGTGAAAACAGGGTGGCCGGATGCCCCGGAATCCCCGGCCGGATCAAATCGGTATGGCTGGCCGGATGTTATCGGAATCACTGGCCGGATCGCCCCGGAATACGCACATGAGGAAGCCCGCCACTTCGCTCCCGGTTGGGACATGCATCATCTCGAAGGCGAGTGGCGTTCCTGGGTGTTGGAAAAGGGCATTGCGGTGAAGAACCCGGACAAGCACTTCCTGAGCTTCTGCAAGAAGCGGGGGGCATATCGGCGCTAAAGCGCCTTGCATGCTTTCATGCATTCATTAACAGAAGCTCTGGACCACCTCAGCCCAAGGGACCGTCAAGAGCAACATGGTAGCGTGGAGCGCCATGAATGTTCTAGGTATCCACACCTCTATGCGAGTGAATGGTAGATAGAGCTTGGGGTCTTTTCCGCGCCCGACTGCCTCCCATTCAGCTTCGTAGACCGAAATAGGCAGCTTGGTTTCAATCTCGTGTATAACTTTGAATTTCCCTGAATTCAGGTCTTTGTAGGCGCGAACCGAGCGATACCAAGCAACGCACAGTACGGTCCCTGCGAGGCTAACTGCCCAACCAAATGATCCTACTCCGTCGCTCAGATATCCCACAGCTCCGATAATCGCTGTGTTTACGCTCAAGAAGAACGAGTTGGCCGACTGCCGCCTTGCGCTGATGTTGTCCGCTGATTGGACATACAGCTTATATATCTCAAGGACATGATCTTGGTAACGCTCGCCGTAGTCGTCCTTTGGCAATGACAACAACTGTTCTTCCAGTGACATTGCGCTAGCTATGTCTTCTGATCAGCAGGTTGGGGGTTCGAGTCCTCCCGGGATCGCCAATTAAATCAAGTAGTTATAGAAAATTTCTTGCTTTAATGTTCCAGCAATTTTCTTGTTGGGGGACAAATGGGGGACAAATGGTGGACAAATGGTGGACAAATGGTGGACAAATGGTGGAGTTTTGCGTCATTTGCTCTCGTCGGCTTGCCAAGTCTCCGCCTACTCTAGTGCTATCGGTGGGTCGGGGGTAGTTCTCGTAACAACCTCCGCGGCGGCAGCCTTTTTGCGCATCAAAGGGGGTTTCGGATATGCGCTGATTGTCTTTCCCGCTGTCTCCTTAATTCTATGAATCGGGAGATGCATTGGCTCCGCAATCGCGCTGAGACCGAGCGCGTCGTCGAGTTCCCGATAGGCCAGCAATCCGGCATCGGAGGTGATGCGAGAACCTCGGAACTCAAGCTTCACGCGGTGGTCGAAATCGAGCATCAGAGGACCATCGATTGATTCACCGGTTGGGTTCTCCACAGCCGTCTCGTGCGAGACAGATTAAGCTGTTGATTATTCTATCTGATTCGCCACAAAACCGCAGTAAATTACCGCGTCATCCGGTGAATGCGGGTTGAGAATGGTGAAGGCCGCGCCCGACGCGGACCTTGCACTAGAGCCGATCTGTAGTTTGAAGACCAGTGTGGTCAACGAAGCGGGCGAGGAGTGCCCGACCGGAACCGCGACGACCTACACCGTTCCGCTGCGCAAAAACTGAGCCAAGCCGCTCCCGAATTAAGAGGCGCCCGAGTTTAGGTCACCGCGTCGGGTCGGTCGGTGGCGGGTAGTGGCGTGCGCGACAGCGCGGAAATTTCGTCTCGCAATTCGGGTGTCATGACGAACTCGGCGGCCTCAAGCGAGGGACCCAACTGCTCAAGATTATGCGCGCCGACGATGGGACAGGTGACGGCGGGATGGGCGCCCACCCACGCGACGGCTGTACTTATGGGGTGAAGGCCGCGGTCCCGGCAAAAGGCACTGAAAGCTTCGGCAGTTTCGCGGTACCAGGTTTCGGCATATCGGCGGGCATACTTTTCGCGGCTCAGCCGTGAACCAGCCGGTTCGGCGCCGCCGTCATACTTGCCGGTGAGAAGGCCACTACCGAGCGGACTGTACGTCATAACGGCGAGTCTCTCTTCGATTGCCAGCGGCAGGATTTCCGATTCGACCTGCCGTTTGACCAGGCTGTACATCGGCTGCACCACATCGAAGCGGGGCCAGCCACGAAGCGCCGAAATACCAAGCCCCTTGGCGATCTGCCAAGCGGCGTAATTACTGACGCCGAGATAGATGACCTTGCCGTCGGCGACGAGCTTCTCCAACGCCCGCAACATGTCCTCAAGCGGGACCGACCCGTCCCACTGGTGCATGAGATAGATGTCGAGGCGATCGGTTCCGAGGCGCTTGAGGCTGGTTTCGACCGCGTTGGCGATGTGACGGCGGTTGGTGCCGCGGTCGTTGATGTCGTCGCTCATCGGATTGAAGCACTTGGATGAAATGACGAGATGGTCGCGTTCGCCCGCAATGAGGCGCCCCAGGATCTCCTCCGAACGGCCGTCGGAATAGGTGTCGGCGGTATCGAAGAAGTTGATACCGCGGTCGCGGCAGGCGGCGTAGAGCCGACCCGACTCGCGCTCATCGGCATCGCCGCCGAACGGCGCGGTGCCGAAACAAAGTTTTGAGACCTGAACGCCGGTGGAACCCAAGAGTACGTATTTCATCGATGAGTCTCACTTCCCTTCATACAGTCGGGGCAAATGCGTTTGACCCGGAAAGGCTGCGGCCGCCTACCAAGTGAACATGAGCGAAGATCCACAACACCGGCGCGCCGGCCTAATCGGCAAGCCCGACCTCCGCCAACCATTTGGCGGAGGGCAGTATATCCGCCGACTCCCTAAGCTCCAGCAGAAGCTTTGGCATGTCCGGCAACTCCGCCAGGGCACCGAAAACCGAGTGCCACATGATGGAACCGCGGCCGATCTGCCAGTGCCGGTCGGCGAAACCGTCGCAGTCCTGAAGGTGCACATGGGACAGCATCGTGCCGGCGGCCCGAACATAGTGATCCACCGGCGGCGCTCCGGTTGCGCCGTGAGCATAGTGGGCATGGCCGGTGTCCAGCGACACTTTGACGGCCGGGCTATCGAATGAGCGGGCCAGCGCAACGCGGTCGCGCGGATCCTTGTCTTCAACATTCTCGATCACGATCACCACGCCTTCGTCTTCGGCCCGCTTGACAACCTCCCGCAGCGTTTCATGGACGCGCTCGATCTTGTTCGCACGTCCGCCCGGGCCGCGGTCCAAATTGTGCCAATCCCACGTCCTGTAAGGACTGTGGACCACCATATGGCCGGTCCCCGGACTCCCCGTAACCGCCAGGCATGCATCGAGACCCGCATGAAGGCGCGCCTGGGCGATAGCGCGAATGTCGGGATCGGGGGCGTCCAGCTGGAATCCCTTACCCGGTCCGTGGATGCCGACGCGTCCGCGATGACCATCAAG
The DNA here is from genome assembly GCA_965237505.1 of Paracoccaceae bacterium. Lineage (GTDB taxonomy): Bacteria > Pseudomonadota > Alphaproteobacteria > Rhodobacterales > Rhodobacteraceae > NVTR01. The sequence goes on from CBDEFR010000009.1 coordinate 1,582,804, forward strand.
CTTACCGCGCACTTTCTCAACCAGCGGCGACCAATCGGTGCGCAAGGCGTCAACCAGGTAGAAATCCCGGATTTCCACGTCACGGTCGTTGTCCATGAGAAATGCCAACAGACCGTCGATACGCTCCAAATCGTCCGCCCACACGGCGGCACCGACGACCGGCCGGCAGTTGGAACCTTCAGGCATGACGCCACCCCACATCCAAACCGAGCTCTGCACCGAGCGCTGAGCCCATCGCGGCCTAGATATCACGGCTTCTCGCCGCGTGCCAGACGAGCGTTGATGTCCTCAATCACCGCTGGCTGCTCTATCTCACAATCTGAACTTTCCCTGCCGACGATCGCTCGTTCAGGCACTCAGGTCTTCGACCACAAGTATCTCTTCCAGCGTCACGTGTACAGCCGGCGGATCGCCCAGCTCCGGATGAACGGCGTCCGCATCGGAAAAATCTTCGTCGCCAGTATAACTGCTGATCGTGATGACGCAGCGCATCCCGGCCCCCTTCGCTGCCAGCAGCTCGTTGCGACTGTCTTCAACCACCACGCATTCTGAGGCGGCCAGTCCCAATCGCTGCGTCGCGAGTTCGTAAATCTCGGGGTCCGGCTTCTTCCGCGACACGACGTCACCGGCGAAGATTGCAGCGAACCGTCTGTGACGCGCTTCACCGAGCAAGCGCTCGACGATCAGCGTTACCGCGCGTTCGTTCGAAGTGAAGCAGACGGCCAGCGTCAGACCAGCCGCAATCGCTTCATCGACCAGCCGCGCAATTCCGGACCGCAACGGCAACTGACCGTCCTCGATAATCTGCATGAAGATGTCGGTCTTGGACCGGTGCAGATCCCTGATGAATGCATCGCGGTCGTCGATGCCAACGGGCCAATCCGTTTTGTTGAAGTAGTGGCGCATGCGCTCTTTGCCGCCCGCGGCCTTCAACAGCTCACCGTACGACTCGATACGCCACTCGATCCCCAGGTCTTTTGCGGCAAACGTGCGATTGAACGCCACACGGTGGCCGTCACGTTCGGTGTCGACGAGAACGCCGTCGCAGTCGAATAGAAGTGCCTTGATTATGAGTCGCTCCCAAAAAACCGCTTGCCCGAAGGCATCACTCGGCCAGGATCTTCGAGCCCTGGCCGACGCCGCCGAACTGCTCGATCCGGTCCGTGAAAACAGCCAGCAGCGCCTCGTACTGCGCCTTGATTACCCGAAGCGGCTCGTAGTCGTCCGGGTTGTTCCGGTGGTACGCGGCGAACCCGTCGATGAAGGCGTGTTTGAGCTGTGTCGAGATGTTGATCTTGGCACAGCCGCGGGCGATCGATTTCGCGAAATCGTCGTCGGCCAGCCCGGTGCCCCCGTGCAGGGCCAGCGGCTCACCCGTGCGTCGATAAATTTCCTCGATCCGGTCAAATGCAACGTTCGGTTCACCCGAGTAGTAGCCGTGCGCCGTGCCGATGGCGGGCGCGAACACCGCCAGGTCCAGATCGCAGCAGAACCGCACCGCCTCATCGACTTCCGTGAGGTGGGCGTCGCGCGCATCCAAAAAAAATATCGTCCTCAACACCGACGATCCGGCCCAACTCCGCCTCCACGCCCATCCCGGCTGCCGCCGCCATGGTTACGACTTCGCGGGACATGGCCAGGTTCTCTTCGAAGGGCAGGGCCGAGGCATCGATCATCACGTCGGTCCAGCCATAATCGATGCAGCCGCGAATAACGTCGAGATCCTGACAGTGGTCCAGGTGCAACGAAATCGGCACGCTCGTGTCGGCAGCCAGTTCCTTGATCCATCCGGCGCAGGCCGCATGGCCCCAGTACTTAACTGTCTTCACCGAGGTTTGCAGTATCACCGGCGCGTCCAGCGCCGCCGCGGCGTCAACCATGGCCTTTGCGGAATTGTAGTCAACCGGATTGAACGCTGCCACACCGTAGCCGCCGGCGACGGCATGCGGCAGGATCTGCTTCATACTTGTCAGTGGCATGGTAGCAACCGGATTCGGGGTTGTCGGTGACCGATCCCGGAGAACCCGACAATCGGAATGTTCGGATCGTCAGCGTCAGGCCGGCGCATTATTAGAGAAACTCGCTCTCAATAAGCTCCGGCAGCTCTGCTACACTGGAGATTACGTGTGTATGCCAATATCGCCCCCAGGCCTCGACAGGTCTGGGCCCGCTGAGCACGCCAATGATGCCGCGGCAGCCTGCGTTATAACCTTCCAGCATATCAGCCGGCGTGTCGCCAATCTTAATCACCTCGTGTACATTCTGTACATCCAGCTCGCTCATGGCGTGGTATATCATGAACGGCGCCGGCCTGCCTCTTTCGCCGAGCACATGTTCGACATCGACAGCGACATCAACGAGTCCGTCCTTCACCCAGCCCAGCCCGTCCATGATAGCGGTCGTGACGTCACGATGAAAACCGGTGTCAGTGGCGACCTTGATGCCGTGGTCGTGACACCACTTGAACGTATCGACAGCCCCTGGCACTTCTTTGACCTCGTTGCGGTAGTGGTCGATCATGATTTCCGTATACCGGTCGAATATCGTTTTGGCTTCCTCATACGTTTCGGGATCTTTGGCCTTTTCGAAATCCTCTATCTTGAGGTCCTTGCCCTGTGCCCTGGAAATCAGGAACTGATAGAGATGAATCTTATTGGTGCCCATATTGAGCAGTATCTCGTCGGGCGTGGTGTCCAGGTTGAACTCCACTGCTGCCTTGTACAGGCAATCCCGTACACCGGTATCGTCGTGGACGGTCGTACCAGAAAGATCGAACATCACCATGCTTACTTTGCCCATCAGGAGTCTCCTTTCGCAGCCTAAGGTTTTACTATCGGCCTGATAGCCGAGCGATTCTCTAACGCCTCGAGCGCGGATGTCACGCCCTCGGCCGTCAGCGGAAAACTGGGTCCTACAAGTTTCTCATAGGGATACCTCGATCGGCTTTTATGAACCAAGTCCATCGCACGTCCGAGGTATTTCGAATGATAGTTGTGAAGCCCCTTAATGGTTAGACACTTGATAATCACGTCATATGAATCAAGGGTGAAGCTGTCGTTCGGATAGACCGCCCCCTGCATCAGATACTTACCGCCGATGCGCAGCATTTTTGCGCCCAGCGGTACCACTTTGGCAAAGCCACAAACCTCGACCACCAGGTCGGCACCGATGCCGCGCGTGAGGTCATAGACATTTTCAATCAACGTCTCATCCGTGCACCCGTCGGCGTTGATACACACACCGGCGCCGAATTCCTTTGCCAGCTCGAGGCGCTTGTCCAGGATGTCGATCATAACGACCTGTCCGGCGCCCTGTTCCTTGGCAAATGCGGCGGCGTAAAGGCCGAGCATCCCGGCCCCCTGGATGACAACGGTGTCGCCGGTTTGCATGTCGATTCTGTCAAGGCCGCCGGTTACCGTCGCTGCCGCGCACATCAAGGGCGAGGCTTCCTCATCCGTCATGTCGTCCGGGACCTTGAACACACCGGTGCCCGGTTTGAGATAGACGTACTCGCCAAATGTGCCCATGAAATACGGGGGCACGTCGCTCTTTTCATGTCCGTACTTGAAGAGATTCTGGCACTTCTGCGGCAGATCCGTCATCCTGCAGAAATAGCAGTTGCCGCAGTTGGCCATGATAGACCAGGTGATACGGTCCCCATCGGACAGCGGGTTGCCGACGGCATCTCTCGTAATATCGCGCCCGAGCCGCTCGATGATGCCGAGCCCTTCATGACCGAGCACGGATGGGGTCGGAAAAGGCCTGCGCCCGCGCCAGCTGTGCATGTCCGAGCCGCACACGGTAGCGATGCTGGTGCGGACCAGAATTGCACCCGGCTCCAGCTCTTCCGGCAACGGGAACTCTGCTGCCTCCAGTGGTTCGCCAACGCCCGTAAAGAGCACGACTTTGCCTGTTTGTGATGACATTCTGCCTCCGAGTACTCTGAAGTCCTCAATCCCAAGCTCAATGCGGACAGCCGCACGGCTCCGTAATGGTGCGACCGTGTGGGACCGCCGGCCGTAGTCGTCAGTTATTCTTGACCTCCTACGATTTCTTAACCCCGCGCCAGTGAGAATGGCTTTCGCTTTAGGTAAAGCACGCACCTCCTTCAAGGCATTTGCCTGCGAAATCCACCATTTCGTCAGTAGCTTTTGAGAATTGCTCGGCGGTTCGCTGAAGTGCCGGAAGAGTATTGTATTCATCACGGGTGTAGCCATCTTCAGCATATCCTCGTTCAAAATACAGTACCCGCATGAGCTTATCCATGAGTTCGCTGGGGATGTCTTCAAGGATTTGGTCTTTTTTGAATGATATCTTTTCAACGCCGGGCATAAAAAGAACCTTATCAATGAACGTGGGCGGACATGTCAAAACAACATTGGCGCCGGCTTTTTCTTCGAGGTGCCAGATACGATTTTCCCCATCGACGGTCGGCCCAAGGATTAGAGAGCAGGAAAGCATTTTGCTCGGTCGATCATTGTCTATCAAATACTTGTATGCCTTTTTGAAAACCGCCAGTTCCGCCATTCGAATTTCGCCGTCGGTTAGTTCCACGCCTTTTTCTTTGGCAAGGTCTTTTAATCCGCCGAGATTCCCGAATCTTCCCTCCATATGAGTGATGACCGACCGCCACTGGCTCAGGTCCACACCGTTTTTCTTGGCGGTTTCTAAACCCCGCTTGACGCTGTCGGCACAGTCAACTAACTGGGGCAGGACAAAGGTCAGGGTATTATTGGTGGGAATCCCTTTGGATGTCAGATACTCGATCACTTCATAACCCTGCTTGGAACCTGGGATTTTTACCATCACGTTGGGATTGATAGCCGCGATTTCTTCGGCCTGTCTGATCATGGCATCCTTATCAAACACACTGCGCGGATCGACCTGCCCGGAGAGGTAGCCTTCCTTGTACCCACTGGCCTCAAACAGCGGCAGGTACATCTCTGAACCAACTTTTACAACCCTTTTGTAAAGCTTCCAAAAAAGGCCCTCTTTGTCCAGTCCCGGATTCTCGGATATGATATCCTTGGCGACCCCTTCCCAGTAAGCAGGATCGGTTTGAATCGCCTGCAGCGAAAGTGGTGGATTGGTGGTCACACCCCGAAACAATTGATTTTGGGGATTGTCTTTGTCGTACATTCGGTTGAATTGCGTTTGCAGCAGATCACGATCCGCCGGATCTGCTTTTTCGAGCAATTTTTTACACCAATTTTCGAAAACAACGGGAGAAGAATCCCACCAGATTTCCATCCCTGGGCTGATGTCTACCAGCCGTTCGAAAAAGTTTCTTTCTTCCATAATTGATCCTGGTGTTTAACCAAACTGTTTAGAGGCGGTTTCTTAATCTAAGTGTCTGATCCAAAACTAATTGAGTGATTTCAGCGAGTTGTGATTCAATCGGATTGATAAGATTCGAGGGAGATCACAATGGCCTGGACGGAAACCACTCGCGCCCGATATGAACGGCATTCGGGACGCTATGCAAGCGATTTAACTGATCAGGAATGGGGTTTGATCGCGCCATTCCTGCCGCCGCCTAAAACAACTGGTCGTCCGCGCAGCACGGCGATGCGCGATGTTCTGGATGCCATTTTGTACATCGCCAGCGCCGGGTGTGCGTGGCGTATGCTGCCCAATGATTTCCCGCCAGTGTCCACCGTGCGCTACTATTTCTATGGCTGGCGCAACGATGGCATCTTTGAAGTGATCAGCCATTTTCTGGTGGCGACGGCGCGCGAGTTTCATGGCAAGAAGCCCGGCCCCACCGCTGGTGTCATTGATAGCCAGACCATAAAAACAACGGAAAGCGGTGGCATTTCGGGCTATGACGCGGGCAAGAAAACCAAGGGCCGCAAGCGCCACATTGTCACCGACACGCTCGGGTTTATGGTTGGGTTGGTCGTGCATAGCGCCGGTATTCAAGACCGTGATGGCGCACCGGAAGTGTTGAAATCCATCCGGTATTCCCATCCAAACTTGCGCCATATCTTTGCGGATGGCGGTTATGCCGGACCAAAGCTGCGCGACGCTCTTGAAGGCATCGGTGACTGGACAATCCAGATCGTCAAGCGCTTCGACACTGCGGAAGGCTTCGAAGTCATTCCCAGAAGATGGGTCGTCGAGCGCACCTTCGCATGGCTCAACCGCTGCCGGCGATTGGCCAAAGATTGGGAAAAATCCATCGCAAGTTCACAGGCATGGATACTCGTTGCACATATCAGAACCCTCACGCGTAAAATTGCAAGGCATTGTAATCATCCGTAGAGTTTTGAATCAGACACTAAGACAATATGATCGAAACCGGAGCATTGCTCTTGTGCGACCGGCGGGCCGCATCGGCCAGCTGGGGATCACGCCCGCCGCCTTGGCGGCCTCGAAATAGGCGGGATCGCCGCCATCTACGCAGGCCACGGCCACCGGCCGCGCGGGCTTCCTGTAGATGACGCCGTTGAGCTCCGGCGAGGGCGTGGCCATGGGAGAGGCTCCTCATCGGTCTGACGGGCGAGAATTGCGGCACGCTAGCACAGGCTGTCAACGCCGGAGTAAAAGTACTGTCGGTAACACGCGATATGTCCGGTTTATGTACCAGATGATCTGTCCGGTTTTAGAACGCCTCCAAGCCATGGAGGGAGGCGATGCGTCGGACGGAGCAGGTACAGGGACTGAGATTGATGAAGTTCGAGGAGGTTTACGGGTGCACCCATCGGGGTGGCTTGAGCCAGGCGGAGGCGGCGGAGGTTCTGGGTGTCTCGGAGCGCACCTTCCGGCGCTGGCGCGACCGCTACGAGGCGGAGGGAGCCGACGGTCTCTACGACCGCCGCCTGGGCCGCCTCTCGGCGCGGCGCGCGCCGGTGGACGAGGTGGCGCGGGTGCTGGAGTTGTTCGACACCCGCTACTGGGACTTCACGGCCAAGCACTTCCACGAGAAGCTGGTGGCCGATCACGGCTTCAAGCGCAGCTACAACTGGCTGCGGCTGAGCTTGCAAGCCCATGGGCGCAGGCGCGCGGCGCCCAGGCGTGGGGCGCACCGGCGCAAGCGGCCGCGCCGTGCCTTGCCCGGCATGATGTTGCACCAGGACGGCTCGAGCCACGAGTGGGTCCCCGGTCGATGGTGGGACCTGATCGTCACCATGGACGATGCGACCAGCGATATCTACTCGGCCTTCTTCGTCGCCGAAGAGGGCACCATGTCGAGCTTCCAGGGGGTGTCCGAGGCGATCCGGGCCAAGGGCCTGTTCTGCTCGCTCTACGCCGACCGCGCCAGCCACTACTGGAACACGCCCGAGGCCGGCGGCAAGGTGGACAAGGACACCCCGACCCAGGTCGGCCGCGCCCTGGCGCAGCTCGGCATCGAGCTGATCCCGGCCTACTCGCCCGAGGCAAGGGGGCGCTCGGAGCGCATGTTCGGCACCTTGCAGAAGCGCCTGCCCCAGGAACTCAGGCTCGCCGGCATCACCGACATGGTCGAGGCCAACCGCTTCCTCAAGGAGGTCTTCCTGCCACAACACAACGCCCGCTTCGCGACCCCGGCCGAGGACCGGGGCACCGCCTTCGTCCCCTTCACCGGCGCGCTCGACGACATCCTGTGCATCTACGAGGAACGCACCGTCTCAAACGACAACACGGTGCGCTACAAGCGCCTGGCACTTCAGATCCCCGCCGGCCGCCACCGACGCCATTACGTCAAGGCCAGGGTCCGCGTCCACGAATACCCCGACGGCACAATGGCCGTCTTCCATGGACCGCGATGTCTGGCGCGATACCACGCCGATGGCCAACCGATCGACTGCCAAACCCGCGAGGCCGCGTGACCCGCTTCGACGCGACCGACCGGCGCCCTGTGGACAAGTGGACAGCCGCTCCGCGACCGACCACTTCCCCACAGGGCCAGAAACCGCAACAGAAGCGGTCAACTCATATGGTACATAAACCGGTCAACTCAGAATGTTCTCGACACGCCGGAGTAAAAGTACACCACTGGCCGACGTAAAAATGCACCACTTGATGCGATTCAGCCCAGCGTGGGAGGTGCCGGTGGGCCCACCGGGTCAACCATGGGCTGGGTTGTCAGGTTTTTGGGGGTTTCCGCCGTTTTTGGCTCTGGTTGAGACGGTAGCTGTCGCCGTTCATCTCCAGGATATGAACGTGGTGTGTGAGCCGGTCCAGCAACGCCCCAGTCAGGCGCTCGGAACCGAACACCTCGGTCCACTCATCGAACGGTAGATTGGAGGTCACCAGGGTGGAGCCGCCTTCGTAACGTTGGCTGAACACCTCGAACAACAACTCGGCCCCGGTTTTGCCAAGCGGCACGAAGCCGAGCTCATCGATGATCAGCAGCTTGTATTTTGCTAACTGCTTCTGGAACCGCAACAGGCGCTTCTCGTCCCTGGCCTCGATGAGCTCGTGGACCAAAGCCGCCGCCGTGATAAAGCCGACGGTGAGGCCTTTCTGACAAGCCGCCAGACCGAGGCCGAGGGCGATATGGGTTTTGCCGGTGCCGCTATTGCCAAGTGCGATGACGTTTTCACGACGCTCGATGTATTCACAACGCGCCAGTTCCAGAACCATCATCTTGTTGAGCGATGGCATGGCTTTGAAGTCGAAGCTGTCCAGGCTTTTGACGGCGGGGAACCTGGCCATCCTGATCCGCCGCTCGACCATGCGGCGTTCCCGATCAATCAACTCCAGTTCGGTCAGGCGAACAAGGTAACGCACATGATCGACGCCCTCGGCAGCGCATTGGCGGGCCTGCTTGTCGTATTCCCGTAGGAAGGTCGGCAGCTTGAGGGCCTTCAGATGATGGGCCAGCAAGAGCTGTGGCGTATCGCTCATGGCGCTGCCCCCTTCAGGAGCCCCATGTACGAGCGCGCCGAGGTTGTTGCCACCTCGGCGCGCGGCAGATAGGGATGGGCCAGCAGGTTCAAGCGTGGCGGCCGCTTCTCGATCCGGCACAGCACCAAGTGCTTGACCGCATCGAAGCCGATCACGCCGCGCTCCAGCGCCTCCGATATGGCGGCTCGAACATCGTCGAGGGAGAAGCTCTCGATTAGCCGCAGCACCTGGACGTATTCCCGCTTCCCGGCTTTGCCCATCCGCGCTTCAAGTAGGCGGCGGAGATCGCCGAACACCGGCGGCAACAGCCAGCCGGCCAAGGGAGCCGCCTGATCCAGCGCGTTGGTCTTTTGCTCCAGCAAGGACAGATAGTGCAGCGGATCGAAGACGAAGTCCTCTTGCTCGTATGAACGCGGGTGCCTGGCAATCACCTCTGCGGCGCAACTGATGACCACCTCGTGGACATAGCCGCGGACCAGCACCTCGCAATGGCCGAACCGTGTGGGGACGGAGTAATCGGTGCCGCGATAGCGCACCAGCGACAGCGAACTGACCCGCCCCGGGCGCTTGTCGCAGGCGTCGTAGGCGATTGCGGGAAGGCGCTGAAGAACCGCACGATCCCGTTCCAGGCGTTCGCCGACCGTCTGGTCGTGGCCACGCAGTTGTTCCGCCCATCGCTTGGCGCAGCAGGCTTCAAGATGCGTGTTGAGATCATCGAAGTTCCGGAACCTTGGCATCGGCACCAGGAAGTTCCGGCGGCAATAGCCGACGATCCCCTCGACCTTGCCCTTGTCGTTCCCCTTGCCGGGGCGGCCAAAGCGGTCCTCGAACAGGTAATGGGATCGTAACTCGCTGAACACACGTGTCCGCTGACGCTTGCCGTCACCGAGGATGCGGGCCACCGCAATCCTGGTGTTGTCATAAAGGATCGAGCGCGGCACACCGCCGAAGAAGGAGAACCCCGAGACATGGCCGTCACAGAAGGCCTCCGTGGTCTCCCCCGGATAGGCCTTCACAAAGCAGGCGTCCGAGTGGGGTAGGCTCATCGCCAGGAAGTGGATCTTGCGTTCCACGCCGCCGATGACGGCCAGGGCCTCGCCAAAATCAACCTGGGCGTGGCCGGGAGGATGCGTCAGCGTAACAAACATCTCCCGCCGGTGCTGTCGGACACCGCAGATGTAGTCCTTCACAATGGTGATCTTGCCCGTAAAGCCGTACTCATCACGCCGCCGCTCGAATATCCGCTTCGATGTGTGACGGTGCGTCTTCGGACGATCCTTATCCTCTTCCAGAATACGGTCGATAATACCGATGAACGGATCGAGCTTCGGGCGGACCGGAGGCCGCGTCCGGACATAACCCGGTGGCACCGAATAGCTCAACATCTTCCTGACCGTGCGCGGGTCGATCCCAAAACAACGAGCCGCTTCGCGTTGGCTCAGACCCTCAATCATTACCGCGTGGCGAACCCGCCCATACAGTTCCACTCGCTTCATCCCCCACCCTTCGCTCCAAAATGCAAAGGGCTATCGCTGACGGAATTTTGCTCCGGCGCAACCAGACTCTCCGGCCGCTTCAGTGAGGGATTATTGCTCCGGCGTTCTCACACAGGCCGTACTATCGGCAAAATTGGAAATTTTCATCTATCTATTGGTCTCATAGATGTATCAGAAGTGGCTGGAAGTGTCCTTCCCCCCTAAAACTGGGCCACTACAGTGGCTGCGAGAGGGGGAGTTCGGATGGCTCGGAAACGGCATTCAGACCAAGACATACTGAAGCTTCTGCGTGAGATTGAGGTGAAGTTGGCGGAAGGCAACGACGTGCCGTCGTCCTGTCGTAGCGTTGGGATCAGCGACGCCACTTACTACAATTGGCGAAATGGGATTTTATTCCCTCTTTTATTCCCTCAATTTGTGATGGCATGATGTTCTGCTAGATGGCTTTTCGACCTTTTGACGATCGCGTGCGGGCGTGTGCGTGACCTCGTTTCAAGCTCAGCATAATAACTGCCAATATCTATAGATTTTGGACTAGGTCTAGCGTCTCAAACGCTACCAGATCGCGATCCTTGCCCTCGCGCGTGCGCGCAAGGTTTCGTCGCGCGCGTGTTGACCTAGTTGCAGTTGCTACCACGCCTCAAATTCTGAAAAGAGTTCTATCAAGCCGGTTTAGCATTGAGTAACACCGCTGTGTTTAGTATCTGTACAACTTTTTTCTTAGCCGTCGTGACCTGCTCCCCGAAAACTGGTCCATTTGAAAGGAGGATCTGTTCGCTTAATGTTCACGAGAACGAGGAGAACAGAGAATGCGCAAGTCACGGTTTAGCGAAGAGCAGATTGTTCGGATCATTCAGGAGTATGCGGCGGGTGCGAAAGTGTCCGAGTTGTGCCGTAAGCACGGTATGTCGGATGCCACCTTTTACAAATGGAAAGCCAGGTATGGCGGCCTTCAGATTTCCGATGTCAGGCGGCTGAAAGACCTGGAATCGGAGAACGGCAAGCTGAAGAAGCTGCTGGCCGAAACCATGCTTGATAATGCTGGCCTGAAAGGGCTTCTGGCAAAAAACTTCTGAAGCCTGCAAGCCGCCGGGAAGCAGTCATGGTTCTTTGCCGTGACTATCAGTTTTCAACTCGGCGGGCCTGTGGGCTGATTGGGTTTTCCAGATCGAGTAATGAATACAGAGGAAGGCCGGATCGCCATGCGAGGATACGGGAACGGCTGGTCACGCTTTCCGGCAAACACCGACGCTATGGCTATCGCATGTTGCATGCCAAGCTTGGCCAGGAGGGTTTCAAGGTGAACGTGAAAGTGGTGGAGCGACTTTACCGAGAGGAGCGCCTGACCCTGCGCCGCCGCAATCGCAAGAAAATCCCCAAGGGCGTGCGCGAAGGCGCCTGGTGCCCGATCGCCGCCAACCAGCGGTGGAGCCTGGACTTCACCATGGATGCGCTCGCCAACGGCAGGAAGTTCCGCACCGTCAATCTGAAAGACGACTGCACACGGGAATGTCCGGCGATTGATGTGGCCCTGTCGATCCCCGGCTCCCGCGTGGTGGAAATGCTGGAACGGGTGGCTCGTGAGCGGGGGTACCCGGATGTTCTGACCGTTGACAATGGGCCTGAACTACGAGGCCGCGCGCTTGATGGCTGGGCAGATGATCACGGCGTGCAGCTCTACTTCATCGACCCGGGCAAGCCGACCCAGAACGCCTACATCGAAAGTTTCAACGGCCGGTTTCGCGAAGAATGCCTGAACTTGAACTGGTTCACCTCGCTGGCCGAGGCAGAAAGGATCATCGAGGACTGGCGGATCGATTACAATCAAAACCGGCCCCACTCTTCGCTGAACTATCAAACCCCGGAAGAATTTGCCGCAAACAGGCCTTTCCATAAACCGCAATGGGCAGCGACGCTTGAGCTATCTGAAGGCTCCGCGCCACCGCCCATTGCTCACGCCGCCGAATAATGGCAAACAAAAGAGGAACAGAGTCTACCTAAAAGTGGCCCTCAAATTGGGGGCAGGTCAGTCGGGCTCAGGTCCTCACACGGCAAGGCCCAGCTGCATCAGATGCTCGGCCGAGCGGAGCACATTGGTCTTGTTGCTGATCTCGATGATCAGGCGAGGATTGAACGCCAGTCGGCCCAACTCTTCGAAGACGGCATGCCACGGCACGGTGCCGTCGCCGATCGCCCAGTGCCGGTCTGCGAGCCCGTCTGCGTCTTGTAGATGCAGATGCACCAGGTCTTCGCCCGCCGCGCGCACAAACATGTCCACCGACGGCGCCGCGCCCATCCGGTTAGCGTAATATGCGTGGCCGGTATCGACGGAGAGTTTAAGCGCCGCGCTCTCGAAATGGCGGACGATGTCGCGGCGGATCGCCGGGTCGCGGTCTTCTATGTTTTCGATCACCATCTCCACGCCAAGGGCCTCAACGCGTGGCATCACGGGCTCCATCGTGGCGATGAAGTCGGCGAGCTTTTCGGCGCGACGCCCGGGCAGGCGATAGAGGTTCTCCTGGTCCCAGTGGATATAGGGGCTGTGGATGACCATCTGCGTCAGCCCCAGCTCTTCACACACATCGAGACACTGGCCCAGACGCTCTTGTGCCAAAGCGCGCATCCCTGGATCCATCGAGGCCAGCGGCACTGAGGTCGGGCCATGCATACCCTGGCGGCCCTTGTGGTTTTCCAAGAGCTTGCGCACTTCGGCGGCGCGAGGTTTCCAATCGCCGGCAACCAGCACGGCGGGAGTGTGAAAACCCCGAAGCTCTAAGTCGCGGACGCCATCAACCAGCCAGTCGATATGGGGCGGCAATTCTTCGGGGCGCAAGGCGGCGCCAAGTGTGGGTAGATTGGACATGGGTGAACTCCTTGATCGCTAAAAACGCAGCCGTCTCCGGACAACGCATGTGTGACCGACCCTTGGCCGCGGTCAGAGCTTCGGGCGGGTGGACGACGCGGCCCCAGAGCGGGACCGCATCTCTGTCATTGACCCTCCAGACCGCGCCTGGAGAACGCGCGTCACACCTCCGCGGTCTGCTCCACTAGATGACCAGGGCTCGCTTCGACGTAGTTCGGCGCGCGCGGTGCGGTCCCCAAAGGATGCACCGGGCTTTTCAGGGCGTGCGTCACAATCCGCTGCCTCCGTTCTGCGCGACGCGAAGGATCGGCGACCGGTACAGCCTTCAGCAATTGCCGTGTATACGGATGCTGCGGGTTCTCTAGAACTGCCCGGCGCGGCCCGATCTCCACAATTCGACCTTGCTGCATCACGGCGACGCGGTGGGCGATGCGCTCGACGATCGCCATGTCATGCGAAATGAAAAGGTAAGAGACCCCCTGCCGCTCTTGCAGATCGAGCAAAAGGTCGACGACCTGCGCCTGGATCGAGACGTCGAGGGACGAGACCGGCTCATCCGCCACAATGAGCGCGGGCGCGAGCGACATCGCGCGCGCAATGCACAGGCGCTGCCGCTGCCCGCCGGAAAACTCGTGCGGAAAGAGCTCAAGGCTGTCGGCGGGCAGATCGACCTCGCGGATCAGGTTTTCCAGCCGCGCGCGGAGCTCGGCTTCGTCAGGAGTGTCGTGAATGCGAACCGGGTCGGCGATCTGGTCGAAGATACGGCGCCTTGGGTTCATCGAGGCGTAAGGGTCCTGGAAGATGATTTGCATCTTGGCGCGCATTTTGCGCAGTTCGGTAGGCTCGAGCGTGGTCAGTTCGGTGCCGTCCAGAGACACGGTGCCAGAGACCGGCTCGACCAATCGCAGGACCGACCGCGCCAGCGTCGACTTGCCGGACCCGCTTTCGCCCACAAGGCCCAGCGTCTGTCCGGCCGCGATATCGAAGGAGACCATGTCGACAGCATGCACCTCCGCAGTCTTGCGTCGCAACAGGCCCGTCCGCACCGGGAACCGCGTGACAAGGTCGCGGACTTCGATCAGCGGTTTCTCCTGGCCTTCGGCGCGACGCGGCGCGCTTTGTTTGGCCGCTGCAAAACGCCGCGGGCCATCCGTCCCCTTCAGGGCGCCCAAGCGCGGTACCGCGGCCAGGAGGGCTTGGCTGTACGGATGGCGCGGGGCGGCAAAGATCGCGTCGACAGACGCGTCCTCGACATTTTCGCCGGCTTTCATTACGACGACGTGGTCGGCGATCTCGGCCACGACCGCCATGTCATGGGTAATGAACAACAGTGCCGCACCAATCTCGCGCTGCATCTCACGCAAAAGGTCCAGGATCAGCGCTTGGATCGTCACATCGAGCGCCGTTGTCGGCTCGTCTGCGATTAAAAGCTTCGGCGCACAGGCCAGAGCCATGGCGAGCATCACGCGTTGGCGCTGCCCACCCGACAATTCATGGGGATAGCGCTGGATTTGGCGTGCGGGATCCGGCAGGCGGACCTTTTCCAGCAAAGTCTTGGCCCGTTCGCGCGCCTCGGCACGAGACACGCCCCGATGCAGGCGCAAAGATTCCATGATTTGCTCGCCAACCGAATAGATCGGGTTGAGTGCGGTCATCGGCTCTTGGAAAATCATAGCCATCGCATTGCCGCGCAGCTTTGTCATGGCGTTTCCGTCCAAAGCCGCCAGATCCACGGGCCCGTCGCCGGGATCGAACATCAGCCGTCCGTTCAGGATGCGTCCGCCGCCATACTCCACCAGCCGCATGATGCTGAGCGCGGTCACCGACTTGCCTGACCCGCTTTCGCCCACAAGCGCTAAGACCTCGCCCGGCGCAATCCCAAAGCTCACATCCCGCACTGCCAGCGTCGGGTCAGAGCCGCGCCCGAAACCGACCTGCAGGTTTTCAACTGACAAAAGCAGGCTCAATGCCGGCGACCTTCTCGCAGGCGCACATCAAACACGTCGCGCAGCCAGTCGCCGATCAGCTGGACCATCAGCGTCATGATCATGATGACGACCACGGGGCTCAGCGCCGTCCACCAGGCCAGCGCGATATCGTTTCGGTTATCGCCCACCATGCGCCCCAGCGACGGCGTCGGTGGCTGCACCCCCAGTCCGAGGAAGGAAAGCGACGCTTCGAGCAGCAGGATGCCTGGAAAGTTCAGCGTAAACAGCACGGTGAGGATTGCAACGAGGTTGGGCAGGACCTCGCGCACCGCAACCCGCAAAGGGGTCGCGCCCGCGGCATAGGCGGCCTCCACGAAAGGGCGCGCCCGGATGGCGATTACCTGGGCGCGGACAACGCGGGCATAGGTTTCCCAGCCATAAATGCCCAGAAGCGCGATCAGCACCCACAACTCGGTCCCCAGCGCGGCGATCGCCACCAGCGTCATCAGAAGGAACGGAATGGCGATCTGGATATCGACCATGGTCGAAACCAGCCGGTCCCAGAACCCGCCGACAAAGCCCGCCAGCATGCCGAGTGCCGTGCCCAGAACACCGCCGATCACCACGCCCAGCACCGACAAGCCGACGCTCACCCGTATGCCATAGATCAGGCGCGAGAACATGTCCCGCCCAAGCTTGTCAGTGCCCATAAGGTGATCGGGATCGCCGCCCGCGATCCAGCTTGGCGCCTTCAGCGAGTTCAGGATGCTCGTTCTGTTCGGATCGTAAGGCGCGATCCAAGGCGCAAAGATCGCCACGGCAAACACTGCGAAAATGCCAAGCAGACACAGCTTGACGACAAATGGCGCTGCCCGGATCGTGTAAAACAGGCGCGGCCGCTCGGTGCGGGCGCCGGTGGACGCGGTGTCGTTGGGCGGGCTCAGAGTATCGGTCATGGTCAGCTCACGCGCACCCTTGGGTCGAGCACAGCATAAAGCACATCGATCAGCAGGTTGATCAGAACGACGGCGATCCCGAAAAAGATCACGCCGCATTGCAGAACTGGAAAATCGGCATCGCGCACCGATCCAACGAGCAGCTGGCCGATGCCGCGGAAGGCAAAGACCTCTTCGACAATCAGCGAGCCAGAGACGAGGCTTGTGAGCTGCAACCCAACCACTGTGACCACCGGGATCAACGCGTTGGGCAGCGCATGTTTGAAGTGAACGATTTGGTCGCGCAGGCCTTTGGCGCGGGCGGTGCGGACATAATCCTCGCTCAGCACATCGAGCAGAACTGAACGGGTGTAGCGCGCGATCGCAGCGGTCAGTCCGGCAGCCAGCACAATGGCCGGCAGAACGTAGTGATAGGGGGTGGAATTGCCGACAGTCGGCAGGATGCGAAGTACATAGCCAAAGAGGAAGATCAGCAAGATCGCCAGCACGAAATGCGGCACCGAATAGCCCAAGAAGGCCACCGACATGGCCAGCCGGCCCGAGGGTGCGTCGCGCCGGAGCGCACCGATCAGCCCCAGACCGATCCCCATGAAGACTGACAGCGCGAAGGCCAGCGCCGCCAGCATCAGCGTTGCAGGCAAGCGTTCAAGATACATGTCAATGACAGATCGCCGCGAGTGGATGGACTTGCCGAACTCGCCCTGAGCAAGGTCGCGCAGGTAATAGGAGAATTGCACAGGGATGGGCTTGTCGAGACCTAGCTGCGCCTCGAACGCCGCCTGTGTCTCGGCATCGATGCCGTCAGGGAACATGATCGAAATCGGATCACCTCCAATCCGCGCGGCAACGAAGACCAGCACCAAAATCAAGAACACGGTTATGGCCGCGTTCAGGGTGCGTTTAAGCAGAAATTGCGCCATGGATCCTCTGAAAAGCTCGATCCGAGGATCGTGTTGGCAAAGGTGGCCGGGCGGGTCGCGGGACCCGCCCAAACCGTTGCAGCATTACTCGCTGAAGGTGATTTGACCCGCGCGCAGCGGCACCGTGAACGGGCGCAGCGCGGCTGGGATCTCAAAGTCGATATCCGCGCGCATCGCGTAAGAGTCCGCCGGCTGGTAGAGCGCGATGAGCGGCGCGAGGTCGCTGAAGACTTCGTGCAGCTTAGCATAGGCCTCTTTACGCTCTTCAACGTTCTGGCCGAAGCGGGCGACCTCGTAGTTTTCCAGCCAGCGCGGATCGGCATAGGGGTCGAAATACCCGCGCTTCGCGGCCCAGCTGTCTTCCGCCAGCGCATTGTCCATCACACCCATGATGTCGCTGTACAACATCGGGATCGACCAATTGCGCACCATGGTGTCGGGATCCTTGTCGACCGTGAGCCCACCGACCGGGATATGAACGAGCTTTGCGTTGACGCCGATGTCCTGCCACATCTCTTGGATCGCCTGGGAAGCCAGCCCACCGTAGAGGTAGTAGTTAGGGTAGATGGTAATTTCGACATCTTCGCCGTCATAGTTCGACTCGGCCAGCAGTTTGCGAGCGCGTTCGGGATCGTAGTTGAAGATGGCGAGATCGGGGTTGTAGGTCTCGCCCACCTGCTTGTACTGCATCCCGGTCGGGGCCACGCCCTGGCCGCTAAACAGGGCCTCGACCAGGCCGTTATAGTCGATCGCATAGGTCAGCGCCTGGCGCAGTTTCACGTCCGAGGTCACCGGGTGGGCGTTGTTGAAGAGGTACACGTGGTACATCGGATAGGTTACTTCGACGCGCTTCAGCCCCGGCTCGTTGTCGATCAGCACGTACTGATCCGGGGGGATTTCCGAGACCATGTCCACTTCGCCGTTCACCAGTGCGGTGATGCGGGTCGAGAGTTCTGGGATGCGCAGGAAGGTCACCTTGTCGAAGGGTGCCGGCTCGCCCCAGTACTCGTCAAAGCGCTCGACCACCACCATCTCGCCCGGCACGATTCTGACGACCTTGTAAGGGCCAGCGCCGATCGGATTCAGGCCGTGCTGATCTTCCTGGCCGTCATTGATCTGCTCCATCGAGCGGATGCCGGCATTGCGCACGGACAGAAGCGTCTCCATCAGCGCGTCGGGGCGCTTGGTGTGGATGCGAACGGTCATGTCGTCCACCACTTCGACATCCTCGAAGTTGTAGAACATTTTGCCGTGCGGGTTGCGGTAGCGCGGGCTTTCCAGCTTGATGATCGGATCGAGCGAGGCTTCGACGTCGTAGGCATCCATGGTGTCGCCGTTGTGGAAGGTCACGCCTTCCCGCAGCTTCAGCTCCATGGTGGTGTCGTTGATCATCTCCCATTCGGTCGCTAGACCGGGGATGAACACGCCCGGCTGGAACGCATCGCGTTCGATCAGCGCCTCGTGGATGGCATAGAAGATGCCAGTGGAGGCGTTCGATGTTTCGGTGCGGTTGTCGTGCGTTTTTCGAACCGACGCAACACCGATGACGATCTCCTCGGCGGCTACGGGCAGTGCCGTGGCCAGAACCAGCGCCGAGGCCGAGATTGTAAGTAGCAGCTTCTTCATAAAGTCTCTCCTAGGTTATGTGAAAGCGGGTCCCGAAGGCCCCGCAGAGGCGGTATTCTTGGGCTTTGACGCTGGACTGACCGGCAAACAGGATCATGAAGTCGCTATGCTGTTGCGTCGAGTTGGTCATTCGAACCAGTATAGCACAGATGTGAATCCCGGAGCAATACTGGACCACAGAAACTGCAGGGGAATCGCATGAAGGTTATGTCCGGAGAATTTGCAGTAAGAACCGATTGTTCCATCCGGCCTTTTTGCGCATGACCCTGAGCGATTTTTTATCTTTTGCCTTGTTGAGCAGATTCATTGCCATGTGTTTGATGACGGCAAAATTCTTGGGGCCGTGATCCTTACGAACACGGCTGTCATCATCGCGGAATGTGACGTCGAGCACCCAGTGGAGGCGGTTTTCAATCCCCCAATGGGAGCGTACCGCATGGGCAAAGCGCGGCGCATCTTTCGGTAGAGACGAGATGAAGTATCGGGTTTGTTGTGTTGTTTTCCCGTTGCTTTCACGGATCGAGACAACGCGACCAATACTGGTCAGGCCCGCCCAACCCGGATGGCGCTCTTGCAGCCATTCTATGGTGTCACTCTGGGTGTAGGTCCGGGTCTCAATCCGACCTTTATCGCCATCAACAGTCTGTAACGACGCAGTATTTTCATGCTCCCTCTCTTCAAACCACAGTTTCACATCCTCAAAAAGGCTGCTCTGATTTCCCTTGAGCGCCAGCACGTAGTCGGCCCCCTTGTCGCGGATTTTGCAGGCAATCTGGCGTTGGCACCCCATCGCGTCCAGCGTCACGATCGCGCCCTCAACGTGGAGCAAATCCAAGAGCAATGGAATGTCCTTGATCTCGTTCTTTTTGTGCGCACTTGCCCGCTGACCCAGTACCAGACGCAGATCATCACAGTAGGCCGAGATCAAATGCAGAGGTGTTTCACCACCGGCCTTTGACCCGCGCATCGTCTTGCCATCGACGGCCACAATCGAGCCTTCAACGCGTCCCGCCAGGCCAGCAGCCCATTGCGCAAAGGCTGTACTGAACTTCTCCGGATCAAGCAGCCGAAACACCGTTGAAAGCGTGTCATGCGAGGGAATGCCGTGCTCAAAAGGGGCCAATTTGCGCAGAAACTTCAGCTTTTCTTCACCATATTCGACAATATCAACGACACTCTCGCCGCCCGAGACCACCGCACACAGGCTTAAAAGCAGGATCTCATCAAGCGGGTAAAGCACCTTCGCCTGCTGGCGAGGGTCAGGGATGGCCGAAATAACAGATTGAAATGATGTAGTCTTTTCCAAAGCAAGTCCTCCAGATGCGTGTTCTGGTGACATTGAATCAGACGTTGATGCACGTAGCAAACACGGGCCAGCTATTCATGCGATACCCCTGACAGAAACTGTCGGTAACACGCGATATGTCCGGTTTATGTACCAGATGGTCTGTCCGGTTTTAGAACGCCTCCAAGCCATGGAGGGAGGCGATGCGTCGGACGGAGCAGGTACAGGGACTGAGATTGATGAAGTTCGAGGAGGTTTACGGGTGCACCCATCGGGGTGGCTTGAGCCAGGCGGAGGCGGCGGAGGTTCTGGGTGTCTCGGAGCGCACCTTCCGGCGCTGGCGCGACCGCTACGAGGCGGAGGGAGCCGACGGTCTCTACGACCGCCGCCTGGGCCGCCTCTCGGCGCGGCGCGCGCCGGTGGACGAGGTGGCGCGGGTGCTGGAGTTGTTCGACACCCGCTACTGGGACTTCACGGCCAAGCACTTCCACGAGAAGCTGGTGGCCGATCACGGCTTCAAGCGCAGCTACAACTGGCTGCGGCTGAGCTTGCAAGCCCATGGGCGCAGGCGCGCGGCGCCCAGGCGTGGGGCGCACCGGCGCAAGCGGCCGCGCCGTGCCTTGCCCGGCATGATGTTGCACCAGGACGGCTCGAGCCACGAGTGGGTCCCCGGTCGATGGTGGGACCTGATCGTCACCATGGACGATGCGACCAGCGATATCTACTCGGCCTTCTTCGTCGCCGAAGAGGGCACCATGTCGAGCTTCCAGGGGGTGTCCGAGGCGATCCGGGCCAAGGGCCTGTTCTGCTCGCTCTACGCCGACCGCGCCAGCCACTACTGGAACACGCCCGAGGCCGGCGGCAAGGTGGACAAGGACACCCCGACCCAGGTCGGCCGCGCCCTGGCGCAGCTCGGCATCGAGCTGATCCCGGCCTACTCGCCCGAGGCAAGGGGGCGCTCGGAGCGCATGTTCGGCACCTTGCAGAAGCGCCTGCCCCAGGAACTCAGGCTCGCCGGCATCACCGACATGGTCGAGGCCAACCGCTTCCTCAAGGAGGTCTTCCTGCCACAACACAACGCCCGCTTCGCGACCCCGGCCGAGGACCGGGGCACCGCCTTCGTCCCCTTCACCGGCGCGCTCGACGACATCCTGTGCATCCACGAGGAACGCACCGTCTCAAACGACAACACGGTGCGCTACAAGCGCCTGGCACTTCAGATCCCCGCCGGCCGCCACCGCCGCCATTACGTCAAGGCCAGGGTCCGCGTCCACGAATACCCCGACGGCACAATGGCCGTCTTCCATGGACCGCGATGTCTGGCGCGATACCACGCCGATGGCCAACCGATCGACAGCCAAACCCGCGAGGCCGCGTGACCCGCTTCGACGCGACCGACCGGCGCCCTGTGGATAAGTGGACAGCCGCTCCGCGACCGACCACTTCCCCACAGGGCCAGAAACCGCAACAGAAGCGGTCAACTCATATGGTACATAAACCGGTCAACTCAGAATGTTCTCGACATACTGGACCACAGAAACGGTCGAATAATCTGACTGTCGCGGAGTAAAACTCCGCCATTCTGACGCCTGAGGCAAACGAGCTGAGGGCGGGGAGATGTATTCTGTGGAATTGTACAGCCGGGTTCGGCGTGCATGTCATGTCGGTGGGATGAGTGAGCGAGCGGCGGCCGGTCATTTCGGGATAGACCGCAAGACTGTGTCAAAAATTCTGAAGCATGCGGTGCCACCGGGGTATCGCAGGAATGGGCCACCAGCCCGTCCAAAGCTTGACCCGTTCATTCCGCTCATCAACCAGATATTGGAAGAGGATAAGTCGCGGCTCAAGAAGCAGCGGCATACGTCGAAGCGGATATATGAGCGTCTGCGTGATGAACATGGCTTCACCGGCGGGATCACGATTGTGACCGGCTATGTTCGCGAGAAGAAGCGCCGGACGCGGGAGGTGTTCGTGCCGCTGAGCCACGCGCCGGGCCACGCCCAGGTTGATTTTGGTGAGGCGCTTGGCGAGATTGGCGGGGTCGTGCGCAAGCTGCCCTACTTTGCAATGTCTCTGCCGCACTCGGACGCGTTCTTCATCAAGGCCTATCCGGCGGAGACAACCGAGGCCTTTTGTGATGGCCATGTCTCCGCCTTTGCGTTCTTCGGAGGCGTGCCGCTGTCAGGGCTCTACGACAACACCACGATCGCGGTGGCACGGATTCTCGGGGACGGAAAACGGCAACGCACCAGAACCTTTGCTGAGTTGCAGTCGCATTACCTGTTCGAAGACAGGTTCGGCCGTCCTGGCAAGGGCAACGACAAGGGTAATGTCGAAGGCACAATCGGTTATGGCCGGCGGAACTTTCTGGTGCCGATGCCGCGCTTCGACAGTTTCGATGACCTGAACGTCCGGCTGGAGGAGCAATGCCTCAAACGTCAGGATGAGGTTCTGCGGGGTCATTCCGAGACTATCGGCGAGCGGCTGATGCGCGACCTCGACGCCCTGATGGCGCTGCCGCCTGTACCCTACGATGCCTGCGAGAAGGTCAGCACGCGGGCGACGTCGATCTCGATGGTCCGCTATCGCAACAACGATTACTCGGTGCCGGTCGCCTGCGCTCATCACGAGGTTCAGGTCCGCGGCTATGTCCAGGAGGTCGTCATCGGCTGCGGCGCCGAGGTGATCGCCCGCCACCAACGATCCTATGATACCAACGGCCCCCAGATTTGACTCAAGGGGATTCCCACGAGCGGCGTGATCTGATTCAGTGGCATCAAGGCAAGGGAGGCTTTGATGGCAGTAAGGATTACGCGAAAAGACAAGTCCGCAGGCGAGCTTCGCCAGGAAGCGGCGCGGTGCCGGGATGGGAAAGCGGCGCGACGGATGTTGGCGATTGCCCTGGTTCTGGATGGGGTTGACCGCAAGACGGCGGCAAAAACTGCGGCATGGATCGGCAGACGTTGCGGGATTGGGCCCACCGTTACAATGCGGAGGGCGTGTCGGGCCTGTTCAACCGTCGCACGCCGGATCCACCCTGTCTGCTGAGCGCGGCACAGAAGGAGGAGTTGGCGGAAATGGTTCGGGCGGGTCCCGACCCCGAAACCGATGGGGTTGTGCGCTGGCGGCGCATTGATCTGAAACGCAAGATCGAAGAGCGCTTCGGCGTCACCATGCATGAGCGAACTGTTGGCAAACAATTGGCAAGCCTGGGCTTTCGGCGTCTGTCGGTGCGCCCGCAGCATCCGAAATCCGACCCGGATGCACAGGAGGCTTTTAAAAAAACTTCGCCGCAGAGGTAGAAGCAGCCTTGCCGGAAACAGCCCGCAGCAAGCCCCTGGAGATATGGTTTCAGGATGAAGCGCGGGTTGGCCAGCAGGGCACGCTCACCCGTATCTGGGCCGAGCGTGGAACACGCCCCCGTGCCCCGCGCGACACCCGCTATATCTGGAGCTACAATTTCGGCGCCGTCTGCCCGGAACGGGCTGAAGCGGCCGCTCTGATCATGCCACATGCCGACACACAGGCCATGAGCGCGCATCTCGCCGAGATCGCTAAAACTGTCGCATCGGGCGCACATGCCCTTCTCATTCTGGATGGCGCTGGCTGGCACGGTTCGGCAGAGCTGGAGGTACCCGACAACATCACCCTGCTCAAACTCCCGCCCTATTCCCCTGAACTCAACCCGATGGAAAATGTGTGGGCTTATCTGCGTGCCAACAAGCTCGCCATATCCGTCTTCGACAATTATGAGCAGATCGTCGACAGGTGTTGCGAAGCATGGAACTTCTTTGCAAACGACAAAACCGCAATCACGTCAATCACTACCAGACAATGGGCCAAAACGGTCAACTACTAGGCCGTTGTTATCACCCATCTGCTGGAGTTTTCCTTCGCACCCCGCATCAAGAATATCGGCAAGCAAAGGCTTTATGTATTCCGTGGGCATAATCGAAGAGATAGCGGCAGTTGGAAAGTCACCCCGGACAATTACATCAACGATGCCCTGGTCCGAGGAAACTGGGATGATCTACTCCGGCTCGTCACTACCATCAAGCTCAAGGAAAACACTGCGTCCGATATTTTCCGGCGGCTGAATTCATACTCCCGCCAGCATGCGCTTTATCAAACACTCAAGGCCTTCGGGCAGATCATCAAGTCGATCTTCATTCTGCGTTACATCGATGATCTGGAACTACGGCAAGCCATCGAAAAACAACTCAACAAGATCGAGTTGGCCAACCGCTTCACACGCGCCGTGGCTGTCGGCAACCCCCGTGAGTTCACACAAGCCGAAAAGGAAGAGCAGGAAATAGCGGAAGCCTGTAATCGATTGATCAAGAATAGCATCATCTGCTGGAATTACCTCTACGTCGCACGCCAGCTCGAAAAGGCCCCTGATGCTGAAACACGAAAAAACATACTGCGCCTCATCGCCACGCGCGCTCCCATGTCATGGGCCCACATCAACATGCTCGGCGAATACGATTTTTCAGAGGAAAAATTGCGCGACGCACTTGGAATCCTCCCCCTGAAATCAGTCGCATGAAACTCCGCCAAATTCGGGAGGCACAAAAACGCAAAAACAAAAATAATATCAGCCAAATGCGCGAGCGGTTATGTCGCCTCACGTACCTTTATGCAGATGGACCCAGAACATCCCGATCCCGACATTCATGGGCCGCTTTTTCCAGGGTCCCAAGCACACGATTCAGCTCGTCCACGACCAGAATTTCTTCTGACCAGTTGCCCCCAAAGGCAACATTTCGAAGTTGATCCTTGCGTTCCACCATGAGAACAAAATAAGAACATTGTATTCCCTCTGGCAAGCTGGATCGTATCGCATGACCTTAATGCGCTCTTTATATATTGATATGAATAGCTTTTTTGCGAGCGTGGATGAGAACGCCGGAGCAATAATCCCTCACTGAAGCGGCCGGAGAGTCTGGTTGCGCCGGAGCAAAATTCCGTCAGCGATAGCCCTTTGCATTTTGGAGCGAAGGGTGGGGGATGAAGCGAGTGGAACTGTATGGGCGGGTTCGCCACGCGGTAATGATTGAGGGTCTGAGCCAACGCGAAGCGGCTCGTTGTTTTGGGATCGACCCGCGCACGGTCAGGAAGATGTTGAGCTATTCGGTGCCACCGGGTTATGTCCGGACGCGGCCTCCGGTCCGCCCGAAGCTCGATCCGTTCATCGGTATTATCGACCGTATCCTGGAAGAGGATAAGGATCGTCCGAAGAAGCACCGTCACACATCGAAGCGGGTATTCGAGCGGCTGCGTGATGAGTACGGCTTTACGGGCAAGATCACCATTGTGAAGGACTACATCTGCGGTGTCCGACAGCGCCGGCGGGAGATGTTTGTTCCGCTGACGCATCCTCCCGGCCACGCCCAGGTTGATTTTGGCGAGGCCCTGGCCGTCATCGGCGGCGTGGAACGCAAGATCCACTTCCTGGCGATGAGCCTACCCCACTCGGACGCCTGCTTTGTGAAGGCCTATCCGGGGGAGACCACGGAGGCCTTCTGTGACGGCCATGTCTCGGGGTTCTCCTTATTCGGCGGTGTGCCGCGCTCGATCCTTTATGACAACACCAGGATTGCGGTGGCCCGCATCCTCGGTGACGGCAAGCGTCAGCGGACACGTGTGTTCAGCGAGTTACGATCCCATTACCTGTTCGAGGACCGCTTTGACCGCCCCGGCAATGGGAACGACAAGGGCAAGGTCGAGGGGATCGTCGGCTATTGCCGCCGGAACTTCCTGATGCCGATGCCAAGGTTCCGGTGTGAATCCCGGAGACAAAATACCCACGGGATCGGTCGGATGATCTGACCGTCGCGGAGCAAAATTCCGCACCTTGAAGCCTGAAGCAAACGAGCTGAGGGCGGGGAGATGTATTCTGTGGAACTGTATAGTCGGGTACGCCGTGCGTGCCATGTGGATGGGATGAGCAAGAGTGCGGCGGCCCGACATTTTGGGATTGATCGCAAGACTGTGTCAAAAATTCTGAAGCATGCGGTGCCACCGGGGTATCGCAGGAATGGACCACCAGCCCGTCCAAAGCCTGACCCGTTCATTCCGCTCATCAACCAGATATTGGAAGAGGATAAGTCGCGGCTCAAGAAGCAGCGGCATACGTCGAAGCGGATATATGAGCGTCTGCGTGATGAACATGGCTTCGTCGGCGGCATCACCATCGTCACGGACTATGTGCGTGAGCGGAAGCGGCGGACGCGGGAGGTGTTCGTGCCGCTGAGCCACGCGCCGGGCCACGCCCAGGTTGATTTTGGTGAGGCGCTTGGCGAGATTGGCGGGGTCGTGCGCAAGCTGCCCTACTTTGCAATGTCTCTGCCGCACTCGGACGCGTTCTTCATCAAGGCCTATCCGGCGGAGACAACCGAGGCCTTTTGTGATGGCCATGTCTCCGCCTTTGCCTTCTTCGGAGGCGCGCCGCTGTCAGGGCTCTACGACAACACCACGATCGCGGTGGCGCGGATCCTCGGGGACGGAACCCGGCAACGCACCAGAACTTTCTCGGAGTTGCAGTCGCACTATCTCTTTGAGGACCGGTTCGGCCGTCCTGGCAAGGGCAATGACAAGGGTAGTGTCGAAGGCACAATCGGTTATGGTCGGCGGAACTTCCTGGTGCCGATGCCGCGCTTCGACAGTTTCGATGATCTGAACGCCCGGCTGGAGGAGCAATGCCTCAAACGGCAGGACGAAGTATTGCGAGGTCATTCCGAGACTATCGGCGAGCGGCTGATGCGTGATCTTGATGCGCTGATGACACTACCCCTGACGCCCTATGACGCCTGCGAGAAGGTCAGCACCCGGGCGACGTCGATCTCGATGATCCGCTATCGCAACAACGACTATTCCGTGCCGGTCGCATACGCCCATCACGAGGTCCAGGTTCGCGGCTATGTCCACGAGGTCATCATCGGCTGCGGCACGGAAATCATCGCCTGCCACAAGCGGTCCTACGAAAAAGCGGACATGGTCTTCGATCCGATGCACTTCCTGCCTCTGCTGGAACAGAAGGTCGGCGCGCTTGATCAGGCGGCTCCGTTGCAGGGCTGGGACCTGCCCGGGGAGTTCGCCACCCTGCACCGGCTGCTGGAAGCGCGCATGGGAAAGAAGGGCAAGCGCGAATACGTCCAGGTTCTGCGGCTGCTGGAGACTTTCGAGATGGGCCATGTTCACGGCGCCATCAGGCAGTCACTGGAACTCGGGGCCATCGGCTACGATGCAGTGAAGCATCTCGTCCTCTGCCGGATCGAGAAACGCCCACCCCGGCTCGATCTGGAGATTTACCCGTACCTTCCAAGGGCGCAGGTCGAGACCACAGATCCTGCCAGTTACATGAGCCTGATGGCGCAGGCGCCGGCATGACCGACACCCCGCAGGTTCTGCTGCAGCACCACCTCAAGAAGCTCCGGCTGCCGACCTTCCACAGCGAATATGCCAAACAGGCCCGGCAATGCGCAGTGGAGAACAAGGATCACATCAACTACCTGCTGCGGCTTTGCGAGTTGGAACTGATCGAGCGCGAACGCCGGATGATCGAGCGCAGGATCAAGGCCGCAAAGTTCCCGGCGACCAAAAGCCTGGACAGCTTCAACTTCAAGGTCATCCCGTCGCTGAACAAGGTCCTGACCATGCAACTGGCCCGCGGTGAGTTCATAGACCGGCGCGCCAATATCATCGCATTGGGGCCAAGCGGCACAGGTAAAACCCATATCGCCCTGGGATTGGGTCTGGCGGCCTGCCAGAAGGGCAGGAAAGTACGCTTCACCACTGCCGCTGCTCTCGTCCATGAACTCATCGAGGCCGTCGACGAACGCCGCCTGCAGCGCTTGCAGAAACAACTGGTTAGCCAGGACCTGCTGATCATTGATGAGCTGGGTTTTGTGCCACTGAGCAAGACCGGGGCCGAGCTTCTCTTCGAGATCATCTCGCAGCGCTACGAACGTGGCTCCATCATCATCACATCCAACCTGCCGTTCGATGAATGGACCGAGGTCTTCGGCGCAGAACGCCTCACAGGCGCCATTCTCGATCGCCTAACCCACCACGTCCATATCCTCGAGATGAACGGCGAAAGCTACCGGTTGCGCCAGAGCAAAATCGCCAAACCGTAATCCTGAAAATACCAAAACTGCGAAAAGGTTGGCCTGCGGCCAACGCACCCTGGCACGCATCAGCTATTTGGAAAGCACACGCACTAGGATGCGCACCTAAATCAAACCAGGTGTCCAGTTTTGCACCGGGACATTGACCCTTTTTACTCCGGGATTGACATATGATTCCAGACAGAAGGTGAAGAAGGGCGGAAAAGGGGTCGGACGATTGACCTGGTTGAAGGTTTTTGAACGCATCGCAATTTCGAGTTTTTATGAAAATGGCGAAATGACAATGCAGCGCCGTTTCGATTTTCTTCTGGACAATGAGCATGCCTTTCAGAACTACAGCTTGGTGCAGGCGAGCGCCGGTGATGGGCTGAAGACGTTTGTCCATCTGAAAATGCTCAAGGACGGGTATCGGTCACATTGCCCCAAAAAGCTTGAGACGATTGCGCATCGGATTGCGGCGCATTTTCTTCCATTTCTCATCAGTGATGATTGTCCGGATATTCAGGTCAGCAATCAGGATGAAACTCTGAGTCTACGGCAGATCATTGCAGACAATACACATAAGCCCACCACGGACGAATTTGAGATTGACGATGTTGGATCGTTCTCCATCAAGCATTTGCTGTTGAGCAAATCATACCAACGGCCCCCAGATTTGACTCAAGGGGATTCCCACGAGCGGCGTGATCTGATTCAGTGGCATCAAGGCAAGGGAGGCTTTGATGGCAGTAAGGATTACGCGAAAAGACAAGTCCGCAGGCGAGCTTCGCCAGGAAGCGGCGCGGTGCCGGGATGGGAAAGCGGCGCGACGGATGTTGGCGATTGCCCTGGTTCTGGATGGGGTTGACCGCAAGACGGCGGCAGAAAACTGCGGCATGGATCGGCAGACGTTGCGGGATTGGGCCCACCGTTACAATGCGGAGGGCGTGTCGGGCCTGTTCAACCGTCGCCCGCCGGATCCACCCTGTCTGCTGAGCGCGGCACAGAAGGAGGAGTTGGCGGAAATGGTTCGGGCGGGTCCCGACCCCGAAACCGATGGGGATTATATACGAAAATCCCAATCCTTCACTTCTCGTCCTCGCCAATGTGCTTGATGTTCACGGGCCTCATGACGGCACGGATTAAGTCTTCCGGTGAGGCATCGACGGACATATCCTCTTCCTTCTCCGCCTTCTTGGGCTGGTAGGTCATGGGCTGCACCCAAAGGTCAGGCCTGGATTTATCTGTCATGGTAAGACTCCTATCAAGACGAGCGGCACGGCAGGGACACCACGTCCCTGCCTCAAGACGTTGAGCAAGTCCCGCTCGTAATACGGGACTCCGCTCGACATATCCTTTTCGAGTTGTTTCATCGGCAGCACTTCGATTCCTACGTCTATGATGTCGGAGACGTAGAAACTCAGGTGCTTCACAAAGAGGTCGTGAGCGACGAAGGCGTACTTGCCGAATTGGACCTCCACGGCAACGCGATCCTTCAGAAAGTCGGTTTGGTTATAGGACATGATCGGCTCATGTCCCGCCTCTTGGATCGCGGCCTTTTGCTCGTCCGCCGGACGCCCGTAGATACCGCGCAAAAGTCGCTCGTCGTCTGTCACCCAGAAAGTGTTTCGCCGCTCTTTCCAGCCAAGCGCTTCCAGTCCGGTCTTGAACGCGGCGTTCATGTCCAGCGGGAATAGAGCATCCGCCCGACCATCCTCTTTTCTTTAGAAACCTTGGTTTTGCAGGCTATGGCGTCCACCCCGGCAACCACACGCTGAACCTCCAGCCATAACGCGGGCTTGTGGACGATCAGGTATTCCTCGCCGTTCAAATGCGAGTATTTGGCGTCGATCCGCATCAATGGCCGCCATTAGGAAGGGCTGGATCGTAGATCGGTTTACCCATGGGGCGGGTCCGCAACTCGCCTGATTCGAGTGCCTGCACGCGGCTCTCCGTTATCTCGACATATTGCTCGACAATATCGCAGCCGTAGCCATGCCTGCCGTGCTTGAGGGCCGCGATGATGGCAGATCCGACGCCCATGTAGGGGTCCAAAACGGAGTCGCCCTCATCGGTTAGCGAAAGAACGAGGCGCTCAACCAATTCGACGGGAAACTGGCAGGGATGGATCGTCTTCTCCGGGTGATTGTTCTTGACGTTCGGAAAGTCCCACACGTCGGTCGGGTTCTTTCCATTGGGATTCCCCGACAACTTGCCTGCGTTCGGACCCTTGAAGTGCTTCTTGCCCGGGTACTTTGCCGGCACTCGTATCGGGTCCAGGTTCCAAGTGTAATCGTCACCCTTCGTCCACCAATTGATCGTCTCGTACCGCCCGGACAGCCGCTTCGTACAGTGCAGGCCATGGCCGAATTGCCAGATGATCCGGTTGCGCAGCTTAAGCCCTTGCGCCCGGAACAATGGATAAATCAGGGTGTCGAGAGGTACGATATCGCCATTCTCGACATAGTTTCCGACCTGCCAGCAGATTGATCCCCGATCGTCCAGGAGACGGACGCATTCGCCAATCACGCGCTCTTGCATGGCGAGATAGACGTCAAGACCGGATTTGTTCTCGTAGGATTTGCCGAGGTTATAGGGCGGCGACGTGACAATCAGCTTGAATGTAGCGTCATCGAAATCTGTCATGAACGCGATGTTGTCTTCGCAAGAGAGGACGGCCCTCCTCATGGCCTAACTCTGCGCTCCGGACTCTAATCCGTTGTCCGCAATCAGGTCTCCGTAGCGCAACCGCTTGCCGGACAGGCCCGCCGCGATCCGCGCCATGATTGCCAGCGTATCGTAATCACGGTCGTTGTGATGGCCCGTGAACTCAGTCACATAGCGATCAAGATGCTTAGCCGAGATTTTGTGGAAGGTTCCCTTGTGCGCCCGCTTGAGCATCGACCAGAACGATTCGATCCCGTTGGTATGCGCCATGCCGCGCACGTATTCACCAACGCTGTGATTTACGGCTTCATGATTGAAACCATTGAGATTTTTATAGCCACCATGTTCATCCGTGTACACCTCAGCTCCCTTCCTGACATGTTCCCGGATAAATGATTGCAGAGTCGCGGCGTCCGTGGAAGCGGTGACTTGAGCGTGGACCCGGTTTGTGATCCGATCCTTAACGCCAACAGCCGCCAATTTCCCGGCTGGGCCACGGCCCTTTAGCTGTTTCCGCTTCGCCCTTGGCATATTGGCGCGCCGCCCACCGAAATATGTTTCATCGGCCTCTGCAGGGCCGGAGAATACCGCACTCTCGCGGATCCACGATTCGCGAATGCGATGGGCCAGATGCCATGCGCTCTTCTGCGTGATATCTAGATCACGGTGAAGCTTCATGCTTGAGACACCCTTCAGGTTCGTTGACAGCAGATAGATGGCGATGGCCCAAATGCGATAACCCATCTTCGTCCCCTTCATGGCCGTTCCGGTCTTGAGCGAGAACTGATAGCGATTTGGACAGTCGCGGCAACGGTGCGTCATCGTGCGATGCTTGATCGGCGTCTGAATGTTTAACGATCCGCACTTCGGGCAGTACGGGCCACCGGGCCAAATCTCTGACTCGATCCATTTCTGCGCGGCGGCGTCATCGGGAAACAGGTCCATGACCTGAACGAAACTCAGTCCTTTGCGCTTATGCTTGCCAGGTGCGTTGCGTGCCATGAGAAAACCCTCCGTTGGGATTCTTATATAATATTGGGATTCTCATGTCAATGGGATTTTCGTATATAATCTCCAAACCGATGGGGTTGTACGCTGGCGGCGCATTGATCTGAAACGCAAGATCGAAGAGCGCTTCGGCGTCACCATGCATGAGCGAACTGTTGGCAAACAATTGGCAAGCCTGGGCTTTCGGCGTCTGTCGGTGCGCCCGCAGCATCCGAAATCCGACCCGGATGCACAGGAGGCTTTTAAAAAAACTTCGCCGCAGAGGTAGAAGCAGCCTTGCCGGAAACAGCCCGCAGCAAGCCCCTGGAGATATGGTTTCAGGATGAAGCGCGGGTTGGCCAGCAGGGCACGCTCACCCGTATCTGGGCCGAGCGTGGAACACGCCCCCGTGCCCCGCGCGACACCCGCTATATCTGGAGATACATTTTCGGCGCCGTCTGCCCGGAACGGGCTGAAGCGGCCGCTCTGATCATGCCACATGCCGACACACAGGCCATGAGCGCGCATCTCGCCGAGATCGCTAAAACCGTCGCATCGGGCGCACATGCCCTTCTCATTCTGGATGGCGCTGGCTGGCACGGTTCGGCAGAGCTGGAGGTACCCGACAACATCACCCTGCTCAAACTCCCGCCCTATTCCCCTGAACTCAACCCGATGGAAAATGTGTGGGCTTATCCCCTTGACATACGGAAAATCATACCCATATTAAAGGTATGAAACAGACAACTATCCGCCAATTTTACCAGCGATTTCCAGATGATGCCACCTGCCTTGAGCACCTTTTCAATACACGCTTTGGTCAAGGTCACGAATGCCCCAAGTGCAAGCGTGAAGCCAAGTGGTATCGCCTCAAAAAGGAAATGGCATTTTCGTGCGAGTGGTGCGGGAATCATATTCACCCTATGGTAGGCACTATTTTTGAAAAGTCCCGCACACCGCTGCAACTGTGGTTCTATGCCGTGTTCTTGTTCACCACGACGCGCAACGGTGTTGCTGCGAAGGAACTTCAACGCCAGTTGGGTGTCACCTACAAGACCGCATGGCGCATGGGTCACAAAATCCGCGAGCATATGGCGCTGGTGGACGGCGACGGCATGCTGGGTGGCATGGTTGAGGTTGATGAAACCTATGTCGGCGGCTACATGCCCGGTGGACAGGGCGGCAAGGGCAAGGCAATCGTTATGGGAATGCTCGAAAAGGGCGGCGACGTAATCACCGAAGTTATTCCTGACCGGACAAGCAAGTCTCTTATGCTGCACATTCGCGACCACATTGAAGAAGGCTCAGAAGTCCACACCGATGAGCACAAAGGTTACAACCCGCTGGACCGCACCGACGATTACATGCGGCTGGCAGTCGATCACAGCAAGTCAGAATACGTTGGCGATCTGGGCGAAACCACAAACTCAATCGAAGGCTTTTTCTCTCAGTTGAAACGCACGATCAGCGGAACGCATATCTACGTCTCCGAAAAGCACCTTCTGAAATACGCCAAGGAATGTGAGTTTCGCTTCAATCGCCGGCTTCGCCCTGAGACGATGCTTTCGGAACTGCTTTCCCGCTTCCCTGAGTTGCGGACTTAAGGATCGCGTCGAATTTATCAAGGTCGCCCGGTGGGTCGGCCTCGTGTTCCTTGATGAAGTCTTCGGTATTACCGGTCTGGCGGGCTGTTTTCAGGTTATACCAGCGGCATTTAACATTGACCGATATGGGCCCATTTTCGCATTCCGATTGATGTGATGGTTTCGGGCTGTGCGATGAGCTTGTTCCAAGCTTCGCATCCAGCATCGACGATGGCATTGTAGTCTTCGAACACGCGGTTGGAGAGCCAATTGGCGCGCAAGTACTGCCAGATATTTTCCACCGGGTTCAGTTCCGGAGCGCGCGATGGCAGCAGGATGATGGTGAGGTTCTTCGGGACTTTGAGTTTGCCGGTGGTGTGCCATCCGGCCCGATCCATCAGCACAACCGCATGGGCCTTTCGGGCGACGTGGCGGCTGATCTCGTCGAGATGCATCTGCATGGCTTGCGCGTCCGCCCAAGGCAGCATGAGCGCCGCCCCCTTGCCGTGAGCCGGACAGATGGCGCCGAACAGATAGGCGTTGCGATAGCGCTGATCGGCCGGCTGGCGGGGGCGCGTGCCCTTTCTTGCCCACAGGCGCGTCAGGCCATTCTTCTGGCCAAGGCGTGCTTCGTCCTGGAACCAGATCTCCACCGGCGTTCCCGCTGGCAGGTCAGCTATATGCACCTGGAGCGTGTCGGTGAAGTTTTTTTAAACGCCTCGATGATCCGCTTATCCTGCCTGGGATGCTGCGGGCGGGCGCTGATATGGGCAAAGCCCAGTTCGCCAAGCAGTCTGGATATCCCGCGCTCGGAATAGATGACGCCAAAGCGCGCCTCGATCACCCGCTTCAGGTCGATCCGCCGCCAGCGGACAACCCCGTCCACCGCCGGATCGGGGCCGGTCTCGACAATCTCGCCAAGTTCTTTCATCTGGACATCGCTCAGGTAGCGCGTCCGGCCCGCGCCCTTGCGGTTGGTGAGGCCATCCGGTCCCTCTTCGTTGAACCGGTGAACCCAGTCCCGCAGGGTTTGGCGATCCATCCCACCGATCCTTGCGGCCTCTCCACGGCTCATGCCATCGTAGACCGCCGCAAGAGACAACAGACGGCGGCTCTGCCGGGCATCCTTGCAACGGCTGGCGAGTTTACGAAGGTGGCGGGCATCAAAGTCGCGACGAAGCGGAACACTGGCTGGCATGGCGATCCTCCTTTGCCAACCTTGAATCAGATCAAAACCGATTTGGGAATCCCCACAGAGTCAGAAATTGATGCCGTTGGTATTAATCATCGTCAAACAATTCCTGTTGTATGGTTCGGTCCTCAAGTACTTCAAGTACCTCAAGAACCACAATGGTTTCGGATATTAGTTCGTTGTCGAAGCCATAACGCATTTCCATAGAAACCGTGCACCTAAGCGCATCGCCGGGACGAACATCGACTTTTCGGCCCTGAAATCTCGACAGGAAACTTTCATCCGCAATTCGCGCAGAAAGCGTTCTTTTTCCGTGTCGCAAATCCCATTTTGAGCTTCCCAGATAGTCAGGCTTTTTTACAGCGACAATCATTTCAGCAGCGGGAGTAGTGATAGTTTCCTTAGTGGCCAGGTCAGCTAGTTCTTCCAAGTCAATTGTGACCGACATATTCATGTCAATGCGCTCATCATCTGTAATCAGGTAGACCCTATCGTCTTTTCCAAGTCGTTCTTTTCCGGTCTGAATTTGGCGCATTGCATCTATAAGCGCGGCAGGATCAGGCGGGGAATAGTCGGGTAGGTGCCGAACGTCTGTTTCTTGCGCCAATTTCACTAAGTCCCGCCTCAGATCGGTAAGTTTGCGCGGCGCTACGTCATCATCTATCCAGCTAAGAACCATATACTTGGCGCGCACCAAATACTTGCCCACAGCGGGCTTCCAATCCAATTCTTTAAGCGCTTGGTCGTCTGTGGAATTTAGGGCGTTACGAAGCCAAACCTTCAGCGAACCCGCTTCAACATCTTCCAGCACCATTACAGTTTCAATGCTGGTGTCGATTGAGCTTACTAGCGTGCGATCAAGCGCTTCAAAAGCGTGGATAAAATCAGAAGCAGCCGAGAACACGCGCGTTGGTGATGCCTCACCCTTTTGGAAATCAATGACCAGCGCAAAATCCGCATTGGGCGGGGTGGCGGGCTTTTTAGTCGTCGCTGTCAGTTTAGCCATAAATCACTCCCCTACTCATAATTGCACAATGACAGCCAAGAGTGAATCATTGGTGTCCGTATTCTGAGGGGATACACGCCAAAATTATCCTGTTTTCATATCTACAGCCAATTGATATCAGTGCTGCTTCGTTTAATTCCTCAATTGGTGCGTATTATGGCGATTGATTTCAAAGGCTGTCACTATCCCAAATCGGTGGTGCTTTATGCGGTAGCTTTCTATTTGCGCTACCCTGTGTCCTATCGGGACCTTGATGCGCATTCCGGGGTATTCGGCCACCCATTCCGACAGCATCTGGCCACCTAAACCGGAGTATCCGGCCACCTGTGGCGCGCTGCGTTGAGGCGTGAGTTTTTCGATATCACCTTTGGCAGTTTTCGTCACCGGTTTTGGCCATGGTCTTTCTCAGCGACTGGCCGCTGAGTTCCAGTCGATAGGCGTTGTGCACAATGCGGTCGAGGATGGCGTCGGCGAAGGTGGGTTCGCCGATGACATCGTGCCAGGTTGAGAGCGGCAGCTGGCTGGTGATGAGGGTGGAGCCTGCACCGTACCGGTCCTCGACGATTTCAATCAAATCGCGGCGCTGGCTGGCTGTGAGGCGGTCGGGGCCCCAATCGTCGAGGATCAGCAACTGCGTCTTGGTGAGGCTTCGAAAGAGGCGCGGGAAACGGCCGTCGCCGTGGGCCAATTCCAGTTCATCGAAGAGCCTTGGCAGGCGTCTGTAGAGCACGGTCACGCCTGTTCGGCAGGCAGCCTGCGCGAGCGCGCAGGCCAGCCATGTTTTGCCCACACCGCAGGGTCCGGTGAGGATCAGGTTACGGTTATCGGCAATCCATTTGCCTGTCAGAAGCTCCTGGAACAGCGCCTTGTCGAGGCCGCGCCGGGCGCGGTAGTCGACATCTTCGGGGCTGGCGCCAACATGGCGCAGGCGGGCCGAGCGCATGCGGCTCTCAAACCGTTTGGTCTCGCGGCTGGCGGTCTCCCGATCAATGAGCAGACCCAGCCATTCGGCGTGGCTGAGATCGGCGGTGCCGTCCTGTGTTTCCAATTCAGCGAAAGCCTGGGCCATGCCGTCAAGCTTTAGGGTTTGTAGTTGACCCAGAGTTGGGTGATTGAGCATTGTCTCTCCTTCAGTGGAAGTATTCGGCGCCACGGATGTTGGGGTGGGTGATCGCAGGTTCGTCCGTGGCGCGGGTACGAGGTTTGCGATCCAATCCATTCTTCAGAATGGAATGCAGGGATGAGTAAGACCGGGCGTTGATCTCCAAGGCGCGACCGCAAGCGGCTTCAAGGCGACCCCGGCCAAACGTCTTGGCGAGCCGCAACACGCCCAGACAGGTTCTGTATCCTTGTTCTGGATGTTTGCGTTCGCGCATGACCACCTCGACATAGGCCTCGGCGTTGGAGCCGATTTGGGCGGCCTGGCGGCGGATGCGCTCGGGCGTCCAGTCTGCGCGGAACCGGTGGTTCGGCGGCATATGTTCACGGTGGGTGGAATGCTGGCGGTTGCCGGACGTCCGGGCATGGGAGGCCACACGCTTGCCTTTAAAATATGCCTCTACGGTGCGTGGCGTGATCCGCACCCACAGTTTCTGCTTCAGAAGCTGATACGGCACAGAGTAATAGTGGCGTCCGACATCGATGTGGTAATCGAGCCCGGCCCGGCACTGCTTCCATTCAGCGTAGACGCAGGGTTCCACCGGCAAGGGCTTGAACGCGGGCTTGTCCAGCGTCTCGAACAAATCCCGGCGGCTGGCGCCAGATGCCGGGTGACCTTGCCATTGAGTTGATCCAGAAGCGGGCGGATCGCAGCGTTCAGCTCATCGAGCCCGAAGAACCGCCGGTTCCGCAGCCGGGCCACGATCCAGCGCTCCGCCAGCAGCACGGCCGCCTCGACCTTTGCCTTGTCCCTGGGCTTGCGTGGCCGCGCCGGCACGACGGCGGTATCGTAATGCGCCGCCATGTCGGCATAGGTTCGGTTGATCGCTGGATCGTAGAAGCAGGCCTTGGTGACGCCAGCCTTGAGATTGTCCGAGACCACCTGCGCCGGCACGCCACCGAAGAAGGTGAACGCCCGGGCGTGCGAGGATATCCAGTCGGACAACTTCTGCGACCAGGTCGCCTCGACATAGGTGTAATTGGAGGCGCCAAGCGCCGCGACGAACAACTGGGCGGACCTGACCTCGCCGGTCTCGGGGCAGACGACATCGATCGTCATCCCGGCATAATCCACGAATAGCCGCTCCCCGGCAGGGTGGCGCTGGCGCATGACCGGCGACAGACGGCCCTCCCAACGGGTGTAAAGTTCACAAAACCGACTGTAGCCGTAGCCGTCGGGGTGGACGGCCCGATACTCCTCCCAGAGCAAAGCCAGCGTCACCCCTTTCCGGCGAAGCTCACGGTGGACAAGAGCCCAATCCGGCTGCGGATAGCTGCCCTGCACATCTCCGGCCGAGCGTGGAAACAACAGCCGCTCCAGGTCGCCGTCGGAAAGATCGTTGGGTAGCGGCCAGCCAAGACTGACAATCTCAGCACGCCGGAAATAGTCCGATATCGTCGCACGCCCCAGAGACAGGCTCTGCGCCACCTGACGCCCTGAAAATCCATCCGCACGAAGCCGCAGGGCCTCCCGTATCTTCCGCATCGGCAATCTCTTCATCTGGTCTACTCCCGCTCAAAAGAGCAGGAGGATAGACCCGTTTCAGATCGCCTCGCAGCAGCAATCGCTCAGGTGAATTTGGGGTGGCCGGATAGTCCGGAATCCCCGGCCGGATCAAATCGGAATGGGTGGCCGGATGTTATCGGAATCACCGGCCGGATGACCCCGGAATACGCACCTTGAAGAGATTATGGCAGAAAGAGGTGTGGATATTGATCACGCCACACTAAACCGTTGGGTTGTCAGATTCTCACCTTTGTTGGCCGATCAAGCCAAATTGCGCAAGCGGCCAGCCAGCCCATCCTGGCGAATGGATGAGACCTATATTAAGGTCAAAGGTCAGTGGACGTATCTTTACAGAGCCGTCGATAAGTTCGGCAAAACCCTTGATTTCATGCTGTCAGAGCGACGGAACACCAAGGCTGCCAGACGGTTTTTCAGAATGGCCATCAATACGAATGGCGTACCAGATAAGGTCGTCATTGATAAAAGCGGAGCCAATCTAGCGGGGTTACAATGGGCCAATGTGATGCTGAAGTTTACCAGAAGCAATCGCTTGATCGAGATCTTGCAGGTGAAATATCTCAATAACATCATTGAACAGGATCATCGCTTTATCAAGAAAATCACCCGACCTATGCTGGGATTCAAGGCATTCCATTCCGCCAGCGCAACCCTCAAAGGGATTGAAGTTTCCCACATGGTCCGTAAAGGCCAGATCGGAACAAAGGGGCAATCCGTTTTCCAGGTCATTGCTGAACTCGCAGCATAATTGTGTCCAGAGATAGCCCTACTTCAGATAGAGGAAAATTTTGCGACAGAACCAACGCTTCCTGCTTCAAGCCACAATGCAGTGATGGTGCTCAATCGAGATGACCTTCCGCAAAATGACAGCTCGTGGAAGCAATGATGCAGTGCCTCTATAAAATGTAAATGTGGTGTAGGTTAAAACCTGCACAAAAGCTCTTTATGTAGGCCATAGGCATCAATATACTCAACTGGGGTTGATTTTTCTGCAATATTATGAATATGTAGGTTTTAAACGACACAAAGGGCCTTTGTGATGTCTGTGACCAACAAATTAAAAAGCGTGGAGCACTTCTCTCGTGCAACGCGTTCTGGCTTGTCTCTGATTGCAACCGAAATTCAACTGGTCCGCAAGAAGCGCAAAATGACCGAGACAGAACTGGCGACGCGGGTCGGTTGCTCACGGGATACCATCCGAGCAATCGAGGCGGGAAAACCAACCGTTGCTATAGCGTTTGTATTTGAAGCCGCTGCCATGCTTGGCATTGAGCTGTTTGATGGCACCGATGAAACAACGCGGCGTGTTCAGCATAATCGCGCTTTGCTGCAACTGATGCCCTTGAGTGTCCGAAACCGTAAGCCGGGGTTCAAGGATGATTTCTGATCCTAAATCTCTTTATGTCTGGATGTGGTTGCCCGGTCAAAGCACACCGGTGGTGGCAGGCCAGGTCGTGCGCAATGAGGATACTCAGGTCATTCACTTCGGCTACGGTCGCAGCTTTCGCAACAATCCAAGGGCTTTCCCAATCTTCACCCCAGACCTTCCTCTTCAGGAAGGTCTGACAGGTCCCGCCAAGGGGCATCTGCTTGCGCCTTCTTTGCGAGATGCCCTGCCGGACCGTTGGGGCAGGCGGGTCATTGTGAATGATATACTTGGCCATAGGAGAGATGAGATTAACGAAGACGCCTTTGGCGAGATGACTTTCATGATCAAATCTGGCTCTGATCGTATCGGTGCACTCGACTTTCAGGAAAGTGCCGACACTTATGTTCCGCGCATTTCAGCCGAAGCAACGCTTGAGGAACTCCAAAATTTTTCCGACCTGATCGAGGCAGGCGAGGAAGTGCCAAAGGAGCTGGACAGGGTCATCCTGCATGGCAGCTCAATCGGGGGCGCACGGCCAAAAGCCCTGATCACCGATACAAATGGGGATCACCCCCGCAAGCTGATTGCTAAATTCTCGGCCACAAATGATGTCTTCGCCATGGTAAAGGGTGAATTTGCAACGATGCGCTTGGCCAAGCTCGCTGGGATGGATGTAGCCCATGTTGATATCGAGCAGGTATTAGATCGCGAAGTTTTGCTTGTTGAACGGTTTGATCGTCAACCCACTGAGGATGGTAAAAACTGGCATCGCCGGTCTCTTGTCTCCTCCCTGACCTGGACACAGGAAGACGAGCTGGCAGCCCGTCACGTGGCATATTCCGAACTTGCAGAAATTATCCGTGCTCGGTTTCGGGAACCAGGTAAGGACTTGCGGGAACTTTTTGCCCGTATGATATTCAATATCCTTGTTGGAAACACCGATGACCACGCGCGCAACCATGCAGGTTTTTGGGATGGTGACATGCTCGAACTGACACCAGCCTACGATATAGCGCCTCAAAAGCGGGGCACAATAGAAGCAAACCAAGCCCTCAACATCATTCCGGGTGAGAGATCTGCTCAGTTGATCAACGTTTTGAAAGCTGCGCCTCACTTTCACATCGACGAAACAGACGCGCGCAATATGATTGATCATCAAGTCGCCGCTATCCGCGACAATTGGAAAGAAGTGTGCGACCTTGCAGGTATGAAAGAAATCGAACGGGCATATTTCGCAGGGCGCCAGATTTTGAATTCCTATGCGTTTGAAGGTTTCGGTTCGGTGCCCACGTTACCTGGCGCATGAGATGTTAGGATACCACGAAGAGTGAACCGTGATTGCCGCTCGTTGTACGACAGAACAACCATGTCGGTTGGTTGGTTGCGGCCAAGCAGTTTGTCAATTTCGTGCTCATGAGACAGCGATGACAACAGCGCAGACTGCCCGTCCCGTTTTCCACCTATCACGGATGTACCGCCTTTTCGCGTCGCTTCCGTGTCCCGCCATAGGCTGCAAGCACGGCCCCCGCAAAGTAAATCGCCAGCCCCGTCATTGTTGCGGGCGCGTAGGCAACACGCTGTCAACGGCGGCGTAAAATCCTGCCACTGGGGCGGAGCAAAAGTAGGCCAGTTTGGTGGGCGCGCCTTGGAGCGTGTGGCCCTCATATAGCAAGCACGTTCCAAGGCGCATTGGCCGTCAGGCCAATTCTGTTGGGACTACTGTTTTCCGGATTTCATGCGTGAACGGCTTTGGTTTAGGCGATAGCTTTCACCGTTCATTTCCAGGATGTTCACATGATGGGTCAACCGGTCGAGCAGTGCGCCCGTGAGACGTTCGGTGCCGAAGGTTTCCGTCCATTCTTCGAACGGCAGATTGCTTGTGATCAAAGTTGAGCCACGCTCGTAACGCTGTGAGATCAATTCGAACAGCAGTTCCGCGCCGGTTTTGCTGAGGGGAACGAACCCCAGTTCGTCGATGATCAGCAGTTTGACCTTGGCCAGTTGCCGCTGCAATCGCATGTGTCTGACGTCAACGCCTGTGGGACAGATTTTAGGTTTAGCATCAGGAGGATTTCTGGTTCATCGCAACCGTCAAGGAGTGAAGATGAACAAGAAATCCGGAACCAGCAAAGCCTCGGCTGACAGGCTGGTCAAAACCATTCGCCGCAAGACCCGGCAAACCTATTCGGCTGAGGAGAAGATCCGCATTGTTTTAGCGGGTCTTCGCGGCGAGGAAAGCATCTCGGCGTTGTGCCGTCGTGAAGGCATCTCAGAGAGCCTGTATTACAGTTGGTCGAAGGAATTTCTGGAAGCGGGCAAACGCCGCTTGTCTGGCGATACGGCACGTCAGGCGACGTCGCCTGAGGTGAAGGAGTTGCGATCCGAGGCGATGGCTTTGAAAGAATGCGTCGCCGATCTGACCCTGGAAAACCGTCTGCTCAAAAAAAGCATGACCGGGGCTGGGGAGCTCAACGAATGAGGTACCCCGCGTCTGAAAAACTGGAAATCATCCGCACCGTTGAGGGCTCCCATCTGCCCGCGAAGCAGACCCTCGATATGCTGGGCATTCCGCGCACCACATTCTACCGATGGTATGACCGCTACGCCGAAGGCGGCTTTGATGCCCTGGCGGATCGTTCACCTTGCCCAAAGTCTGTCTGGAACCGTATTCCGCAGGCCAGGCGGGATGATCTGATCGAGTTCGCGCTGGAACATGAGGCCCTGACGACCCGCGATCTGGCGGTCAAATACACCGACGAGAAGCGGTATTTTATCTCTGAATCATCGGCTTACCGCTTTCTGAAGGAAGCTGATCTGATCACCGCGCCGGAGTACGTGGTGATCAAGGCTGCCGACGAGTTCACGGACAAAACCACCGCTATTAACGAAATGTGGCAGACCGACTTCACCTACTTCAAGATCATCGGCTGGGGCTGGTATTATCTCAGAACAATCCTGGACGACTACAGCCGCTATATCATCGCCTGGAAACTCTGCACGAACATGCGGGCCGAGGACGTGACCGACACGATCGAACTGGCCCTGGCGGCGTCAGGTTGTGATCAGGCGGTTGTGCGGCACATGCCGCGCCTGCTGAGCGACAACGGGTCCTGTTACATCTCGGGTGATTTGGCCGAATGGCTGGAAGATCAGAAAATGGATCACGTTCGTGGTGCGCCGTTCCATCCGCAGACCCAGGGCAAAATCGAGCGCTGGCATCAAACCATGAAGAACCGGGTCCTGCTGGAAAACTACTACCTTCCCGGCGATCTTGAACGCCAGATCGGGGCCTTCGTCGATTACTACAACAACGAGCGCTACCACGAGAGCCTGAACAACGTCACACCCGCCGACGTCTATTTTGGGCGCGACAAAGCCATCATCAGACAAAGGGAAAAAATCAAGAAACTGACAATCCAAAACCGCCGCTTGCAACATCAAAAACAGGCGGCATAATCAATCACGCAAACGAACCAGAGCCTCCAATACTCAAACCGCTCTGATGTCCCATTTTATATGACGACGGACACGACGTTGCGCGACAAGCTGGTGAAGATCGGGGCCAAGGTTGTCCGACATGGCCGCTACGTTACGTTCCAATTGGCTGAGGTGGCGGTGCCGAGGGACCTGTTCCGGAAAATCCTGAGCTTGATTGATGATCTGCGACGAAGACCCGCTCCGGCGTAGGCCGAGGGAATCGACGGCGAGGAGAAAGCGACAGGAGAGGTGTGTCTGGATGGCGAGAAAAATGACCGAGTGGCCTTCCAAGCGCGGGCCGATTACCAAAATCATGCCATCGGATGGCTGCATAGGGGATACAGTTCCCTTGGCGGTGGGAAAGTGGTACGATTTCCACGAATTTGGATGGTATATGGGGAATGTCGGCTTGATCAATTGATCAATAAATGTGTGACTGCAGCTCTATCATTATCGCGGTCAACATCTGGGAGAGGACTGACAAATGAAACAACCAAGAATACTTTCGAGAAAGGGCATTATCGCGGGGGCTGCTGCTCTGGGGATGGCCTTGACCAGTGCAAGTGCAATGGCGGATGAATTAAAAGTCGCGGGCATTTTCACGTTACCGGTCGAGCAGCAATGGATCAGCCGCATTCACATCGCGCTGAACGCGGCGCAGGAACGCGGTGACATCGAGTACACGTTTTCGGAAAATGTCGCAAACACCGATTACGAGCGAGTAATGCGCGA
Organism: Paracoccaceae bacterium; assembly: GCA_965237505.1. Taxonomy (GTDB): domain Bacteria; phylum Pseudomonadota; class Alphaproteobacteria; order Rhodobacterales; family Rhodobacteraceae; genus NVTR01. The sequence continues at coordinate 1,626,517 of CBDEFR010000009.1, forward strand.
ATTCGCCGAAAGCGGCATCGAATTGATCGTTGGGGAAGCGTTCGGGCTGGAGCGCGCGGCACGCAAAGTGGCCGAGGATTACCCTGAAACCGCGTTTCTGATGGGTTCGTCCTTTGCGCCTCAGGACCCGAATTTTTCTGTGTTTGACAACTTTATCCACGAGCCTGCCTACCTGTCTGGCATGGTGGCCGGTGCCGCCAGCGACAGTAATGTTATCGGCATGGTCGGCGGATACGCGATCCCCGAAGTGAACCGGCTGATGCATGCCTTCATGGACGGCGCGCGCGAGACAAATCCGGACGTCAAGTTCCTAGTGAACTTCATCGACAGCTGGTACGATCCACCGAAGGCCAAGGAAAGCGCATTCGCTATGATGGATGCCGGCGCCGACGTGATGTACGCTGAACGATTTGGCGTGTCTGACGCAGCCGTCGAGCGCGGCAAGATGGCCATCGGCAACGTGATCGATACCGCAGCCGATTATCCTGGCACCATTCTGGCCTCGGCGTTGTGGCACATGGAAGCCACCGTCAATACCGCGATTGCGGCGGTTGCCGATGGCTCTTACAGCGCCGGCGATTACGGTCAGTTCAGCTTTATGGCTCACGGTGGCGGATCACTGGCGATGGACGAGGCGCTGGTGCCAGCCGACGTCGTGGCGGCGGTTTCGGCCAAGTCTGCGGCGATCATGGACGGCAGTTTTGTTGTTACCATCAACGACGAAGAACCCAAGTCCGACAACTGATGATTGGCGGGGCCGGGATCACTCGGCCCCGACGCATTTGATGGAAAATCTGGTCCTCCGCCTGAACAGCCTGTCCAAGCGATTTGGGTCGGTGACAGCAAATGACGCGGTCAGCATAAAGTTGCGTCGCGGCGAAGTGCTGTCTCTGTTGGGCGAAAACGGTGCTGGCAAAACTACGCTGATGAATATGCTGTTCGGGCATTACCTGCCCGACAGCGGCAGCGTCGATGTCGCCGATGAAGCCGGTAACATGCAGCCCCTTACATTGGGCCACCCGCAGGCGGCCTTGGCGGCGGGTATCGGTATGGTGCACCAGCATTTCACCCTGGCCGAAAACCTGTCGGCGCTGGACAATATTCTGCTAGGCTCGGAAAGCCTGTTGTCCTGGCGGCAAAATCGCGGCGCGGCACGCAGCAAGATCGCCGGTATTATTGAACGCACCGGGCTGGCGGCCCCGCTGGACGAGTTGGTGGGCAAGCTTTCGGTGGGCGAGCGCCAGCGCGTGGAGATACTCAAGGCGCTGTATCATAACGCGCGCATTTTGGTGCTGGACGAACCGACGGCGGTGCTGACGCCGCAGGAGGCGGACACGCTGTTTGAAAATATCGGCGCCATGACCGGGGACGGCTTGGCGGTTATATTCATCTCGCACAAACTGCGCGAGGTGCTGGCGTTTTCCCACCGCATCGCGGTGCTGCGCCACGGCAAGCTGGTGGGCGAGATTGCCACTGACCAGGCGGATGAACGCACCATTGCCCGGATGATGGTGGGGGCCGACACGCCAGCGACGCCGCGCGATGCAATGGACGCCGGGGCACCGGTGCTTGAACTGAAATCGCTCAGCCTGCGGGGCGCTAGCGCGCGCAACAGCCTGCACGGCGCCGATCTGACGGTACACGCCCACGAGGTCGTCGGCATTGCCGGAGTGTCGGGCAACGGCCAGTCGGCAATTGCCCGGGTGATATCGGGGCTTGCGACGCCGGATCAGGGCACGTTGCTGGTGGAGGGCACCGAAATAACCCGGTTTGGACCGCCCGCGCTTCTGGGCGCTGGGGTCGGTCGCATCCCCGAAGATCGCCACCAGGATGGCATGATCGGCGCCATGAGCGTTGCCGAAAACCTGATCGTTGAACGGCTGGACGACCCGGACGTGCAAAAGCGCGGGTTTTTGCGTCAGGATGCAATCCGCGCCCATGCCGAAAAGCTGAGCCAGGACTACGACGTGCGCGGCCCCGGCATTGACGCCGAGGCCCGGCTGCTGTCCGGCGGCAACATCCAGAAACTGATTCTGGCGCGGGTGTTTGAGGCCACGCCGCGGCTGATCCTGGCCAACCAGCCGACCCGCGGTCTGGACTTGGGGGCGGCCAACGAGGTGGGGCGACGGCTGCTGGAGGCCCGCGCGCGCGGCGCTGGCATCTTGCTGATTTCAGAGGATCTGGACGAGGTTCTGGCTCTGTCGGACCGGATCATGGTGATCTATGACGGCTACCTGAGCCCGGCCAACAGTACAGACCGCGCTGCAATTGGCCTGATGATGGCAGGACAAGCCGCATGATCCGCATCGAACCCCGCGACGCGCCATCGCGCGCCCTGACGATCGGCGTGCCGGTGATATCGGCGGCGTTTGCGCTGCTGCTGGCGGCGGTGCCGCTGGCCTTTGCGGGCGCAAACATCATTGATGCCTATGGGCAGATGTTTCGGGGCATTTTCGGCTCGATGTTTGCCTTCACCGAAATGCTGACTCGGGCCACGCCGCTGATCTTCACCGGGTTGGCGGCGACAATGGCGTTTCGCGCCAAGCTGTGGAACATCGGGGCCGAGGGGCAGCTTTATCTTGGCGCAATGGCGGCGGTGGCGGTGGGCACCGGGCTGATCGATGCGCCGGGTTTCATCATGATCCCGATCATCCTGATTGTCGGCGCTGCGGCAGGGGCGGCGGGCATGGCCGGGCCCGCCTATCTGAAAACCCGCTTCGGCGCCGACGAGGTTGTGACCACTTTGCTGCTTAACTTTATAATCCTGATTTTCCTGCAAATGATGCTCGAAGGCCCGCTGCAAGACCCGTTGGGCCTGGGCTGGCCGCAATCGGCCCCGATCGTTGACCAGGGGCTGCTGCCCAAACTCATGCCACGCATGCGCATCCATTCCGGCCTGATCATCGCGCTTCTGGCCGCCGTTGCCGCGCATATCATGCTGTCCAAAAGCGTGTGGGGTTTCAAGCTGCGCGCGGTGGGCGAAAATGCCGCCGCAGCACTGCATGCCGGGATCGGCGTCAAGCGCACGCTGATGGGTGCTGCGATCGTATCCGGCGCGCTGGCCGGGCTGGCCGGGGTTAGCGAGGTAGCCGGGCTCAAGGGCTATCTGACGGCCGATCTTTCACCCGGTTTTGGCTTCACCGGCATCGTCGTGGCCATGCTGGCTGGGTTGTCACCCATCGGCGTGGTGATCTCGGCCGTGTTTATCGCTTCAGTCTTTGTTGGGGCCGACACTATGAGCCGGGCCATGGGTGTTTCAAGCTTTCTGGCCGATCTGGTGGTGGCGCTGGCGCTGATCTCGGTGCTGCTCGGCGGCTTTGTCGCCCGCTTTCGTATATCCCGCGTGAAAACCGAGGTTGCATAGTGGACATCCTGCAAATCCTGTTCACCGACAGTTTCTGGGCCGCCACCCTGCGCATCGCCACACCGCTAATATTCGGCGTGCTTGGGGCGCTGATCTGCGAAAAATCCGGCGTGCTGAACCTCGGCATCGAGGGCATTTTTGTCGCCGGTGCCATGGCCGGTTGGATGGCCGTGTGGCTGGGCCTCGGCCTGTGGGGAGGGCTGATTGTGGCGGCCACCGTGGGCGGGCTTTTCGGCTTGCTGCACGCGATACTGACCGTGCCGCTGGGGCTGTCGCAGCATGTCTCGGGGCTCGGTATCACCCTGCTGGCCACCTCGCTGGCCTCGTTCAGCTACCGCACCGCTCTGCCGCAAGTGTCCTCGCCACCGCGCATCACGCCGTTTCAACCGCTGGACCTGCCGATCCTGTCCGACCTACCGTTCCTCGGCCCAGTGCTGTTCCAGCAAACCGCGATGACCTGGCTGGCGCTGTTCATGGTTGCATTGGTCTGGTGGGTGCTGGAGCGCACACCAGTGGGCATGGCGATCCGGGCTGTGGGCGACAACCCGGATGCAGCCGATGCGCAGGGGCTATCGGTCTACGGGCTGCGCATCGGCGCCATCGTTGCCGGGTCCGCCCTGATGGCCATTGGCGGCGCGTTTTTGACCATGTCGGCGTTTGATGCGTTCTTTTTTGGCATGGTCAACGGGCGCGGCTGGATTTGCATCGCGCTGGTGATCTTCGCTAGTTGGCGTCCCGGCAAGGCGCTGCTGGGGGCCATCCTGTTCGGCGCCTTTGACGCCTTTCAGGTGCGCCTGCAAACCGAAGTCGGGGCCTTCGTGCCGTCGCAGGTGTTCTTGATGGCGCCATATGTGCTGTCAATTTTTGCCCTGGTAATCGTGGCCCGGCGCGCCGACTATCCGCGCGCCTTGCTAAAGCCATGGTTCAAAGGGCAACGCGGATGAATTTCGATCTGATCGTCAAAAATGCCACCCTGCCAGACGGGCAGAGTGGCGTCGATATCGCCTGCGCCGACGGCGTGATCGAGGCCGTCGAGCCCGCAATCACCGCCAAGGCCGCGACCATCATCGATGCCGTCGGGCAACTTATCGCGCCACCATTTGTCGATCCGCATTTCCACTTGGACGCGACACTCTCACTCGGCACGCCGCGAATGAACATCTCGGGCACTCTGCTGGAGGGCATCGCGCTGTGGGGCGAGCTGAAACCGGTGCAGAGCGTCGACGACATCATCGAGCGAGGCCTGCGCTATTGCGATCTGGCGGTGTCGATGGGCATCGGCGCAATCCGCAGCCATGTGGATATTTGCGATGATGAACTCAAGGGCGTGCAGGCGCTGATTGAGGTGCGCGATCGCATCAAGGATTACCTTGATTTGCAACTGGTGGCGTTTCCGCAAGACGGCCTGTTCCGTGACCCTACGGCCAAGGCCAATTTGACCCGCGCGCTGGATATGGGGGTCGATGTGGTGGGCGGCATTCCGCATTTTGAACGCACCACAGCCGATGGTGCGGCCTCGGTGACCTACCTGTGCGAACTGGCAGCCGAGCGAGGCCTGCGCGTTGACATGCATTGCGACGAAACCGATGACCCCCTTAGCCGCCACGTGGAAACGCTTGCGTTTGAGACCGCGCGGCTGGGCCTGCAGGGGCGGGTGACCGGTTCGCACCTGACCTCAATGCACTCGATGGATAATTACTACGTTTCCAAGCTGATCCCGCTGATGGCCGAGGCTGAACTTCACGCCATCCCGAACCCGATGATCAACATCATGCTGCAAGGGCGGCACGACGCATACCCGAAGCGGCGCGGCCTGACGCGGGTGCCGGAACTGAAAGCCGCCGGCATCACCATCGGCTTTGGCTCGGATTGCGTAATGGACCCGTGGTATTCGCTTGGCCGCGCAGACATGTTAGATGTGGCCCACATGGGGCTGCACGTCGGGCAACTGTCCAGCCCGGCGGATATGGCTTGGTGTTTTGAGGCAGTTACAGCCAATTCAGCTAAGATCATAGGGCTAGAAGGTTATGGGTTGGCCAAAGGCTGCAAAGCCAATTTTGTTTTGTTGCAGGCCCGCGATGCGATAGAAGCGATCCGCCTGCGCGCGACCAGATTGGCGGTGATCCGAGCGGGCAAAGTGGTTTCGCGAACTTCGGCGGTCGTCGCTGATCTTAATTTGCCGGGTAGGCCAAATCAGCTCGACCCAGCAAGTTATTGCCCCGGTGGCGACGATCATAGTTAGTATCACTCGACCGACCTGAACGTGAATGCGAACGGGTACTATGAGCCTTTGGCAACAGATCAGATTCACCCAAACCTGCCCGCCAGCGAAATTAGTAATGTAAGGTGGCCATTTGACCAATTTTCGTGAACGGACCATATCTTGCGCACAGCGGGCTCTAAGGGAAAGTCGGTTTACGGGAACCCGGCAGCAGTGGTTTGGGCCTTGCCGAACGGCAGGTTCGGGCTGTTTTCGTTGGTCAAATAATTTGCGGTTTGTAGCATTCGCCGGAAGTTTCCATGCCTATAGCTATGGAAAACGGCGCCCCACGGATGATCGCCGAAGAAGTGTTGAAAGACGAGGTCCTGTGTCATAGTAGTGTTAATAATGAGATTCCGCAGACGGGGGTGTTTTCTGGGCGGTTTTAGTAGTGTTAATTACGAGATATCCACAGGGACCCTCGGGCAAAGCTTGCTGGTAGATTGCGTCGCTCTATTGCTTTTCCAAAATAGTCGCAGCGTAAGACAATAACTTGTGGCGTGGTGCGTTCGGGCCAGGTTCTTCGATCGCCTGACGAGCTGCAGTAAGAGAGTGCTTTGAAACCAAATATGTTGTCGCGGCGTCGCGCGGCTTTGCCGTGACGTTGTTGCACGAACACAGGTAGTTCTGGTAATCGGGTGCTCCACCTCTGATCTGGACACTTGAATGCCGCATAAATTCAACGCTGCTCGTCGCCACAAGTTTCCGAAGAAACGATATCGGGTGACAAATTGGGCGGAGTACACCGAAATCCTGCGGCGTCGTGGCGATCTGACCATCTGGGTCACTGACGATACGCTGAAACAATGGCGAGCGGCGCGCCGGACGACTCCGGGAGGTCAGCCGAAATATTCGAACATTGCGATCGAGACCTGCCTGACTCTGCGTACGATTTACAAACTACCGCTGCGCCAGACCCAAGGGCTGATGCGCAGCATCGCTCGGCTGATGGGAGTAGACATTCCGGTGCCGGATTTCTCAACACTGTCGCGCCGCGGGCTCGGCTTGAGATTGCCTGCAAAGCCTCGGGTCGACAGAACCGAGCCGATCCATCTGACCATGGACAGTACTGGATTGAAGATCTTTGGCGAGGGCGAGTGGCTGCAGGTCAAGCATGAAACAAAGGCCAAACGCAAATCGTGGAGAAAGCTACACCTCGGCGGCCGTGTTGCATCAATCACCGGACAAGCGCGGAGTACCCTTACCCGTGAAAATGGTCAGCCAACTGACTCAAACCTGGCACAGCCAAGTTCGGTCATTCTGTTAAGAGCCCGCACACCGATCTGTGCCTCAGTTTTCTGATTTTCGAACCGCCGCGATCTCAGTTTCGGCCCGATCACACTTTTCCAACGACCAATTTGTGCTTCCGCGCGACTGCGCTGATTGTAGCCGCTTCTGACTTGCCATGCCAGTCGGCCGTACGTCTGTATCTGGGCGATGTGCTGGTCGCGGAGGGATGGATCATCGCGCGATTTCAGGGCGAGAACGGCGTTTTTTGGCGGTGGAATGATGACCTCGACTGCATCGCCAAAACGCGCCGTGAGCAGATTTCTGGTCGGGGTGCCGTCATAGGCCCCATCCGCCAGAAATCGCGAAACCGGCCCGTCGAACTGATCCAGAAGCCCGGGCAAGGCCGTGCTATCGCCGACGTGGTCCAGCGTCAGATCCGAGCAGATGATCTCGCCGGTTGTGAGGTCCAGGCCGAGGTGTAGCTTTCTCCACGATTTGCGTTTGGCCTTTGTTTCATGCTTGACCTGCAGCCACTCGCCCTCGCCAAAGATCTTCAATCCAGTACTGTCCATGGTCAGATGGATCGGCTCGGTTCTGTCGACCCGAGGCTTTGCAGGCAATCTCAAGCCGAGCCCGCGGCGCGACAGTGTTGAGAAATCCGGCACCGGAATGTCTACTCCCATCAGCCGAGCGATGCTGCGCATCAGCCCTTGGGTCTGGCGTAGCGGTAGTTTGTAAATCGTACGCAGAGTCAGGCAGGTCTCGATCGCAATGTTCGAATATTTCGGCTGACCTCCCGGAGTCGTCCGGCGCGGCGCTCGCCATTGTTTCAGCGTATCGTCAGTGACCCAGATGGTCAGATCGCCACGACGCCGCAGGATTTCGGTGTACTCCGCCCAATTTGTCACCCGATATCGTTTCTTCGGAAACTTGTGGCGACGAGCAGCGTTGAATTTATGCGGCATTCAAGTGTCCAGATCAGAGGTGGAGCACCCGATTACCAGAACTACCTGTGTTCGTGCAACAACGTCCCTTCCTTGATGCATTGCTCCGCTTTGCCCCGCTGATTGTAAAACAATGTCACCCGCTCGGCCGGTCGCGACAGGTTGGTGACGATGAACCCGACCCGGGGAAACAGCTCGCTGGGGCGCCACTCCACCTTGGCGACGACGCGGCGGGCCTTATCCCAGCTTTTGGCCCGATAGCTGAAGCCGGCGTAATGGCGCCGCACATGGTTCGGCGGACGGCCAACGGGTCGCGTGAGCAGATGGCAGATGCTTTCCAGAAGAACTTGGTTCTTCGGCAAACGGATCGCGTACAGGAAGCCCTCGTCTTCCAGAAACTTATAGATGTCCGGTGAGGCGAAAGCCGCATCGCCCCGGAAATACCGACGCAAATCCCTTTCCTTGTAGCGTGCCACTACCGGCTCCAGCACCTTGCGCCAGCCATCGGCGCTGTGAACGTTGCCGGGACGCAGGGCGCACCGTTCCAAATCGCCGAACTGGTTGAACAGGAACAGGGGATGATAGCAAGTGCAACCGAAGTGCCCGTTGTAGGTCGAGCCTTCCTGAGCACCGTGGGTTGGGCTGACGCTGCTGTCCATGTCGAGAATGATCTTCTTCGGCGGGCAACGGTCATGAACGCGGTCGATCCATCGGCCGGAAAGATCACCAAGCGCGGCGAGGGTTTCCTCGGTGGCCAGAACCTCCGTCTCGAAGCGCCCCATCTGACTGCTCGAGGCCGCCTGTTTGGTGACGGCATGGCCCCCGACGATCCATCGCATGACCGGGTCGAGGCTGAGCCGGTCGGCGTCGTTCACGTCGTCGTAGCCGCCAAGGAGTCCGAAAACGGACTGGCGGAACTGCTCGACCATGCCATTCCGCCCGTTCTTGCCGGTACGACTGTCGGCAAGAACATCGCCAGCCATCGCAGTAAGTTCAACGGAGGCATCAAGCTCTCGATAGGCGAGCAAACCGGCGTCAGTAGTGACCTTGGACCCGTGGAACTCCAGCTTCAGACGGCGGTCAAAATCGACCCGAAGGCACCCCTGTTTCGATTCACCCGTCTGGTGTGCCATATCCGCTGATCCATATCTGCTCCAACCGCATGATGCTTATAGCAGAATCCGGGTGTGGTGTCGTCAAATTACATGATCATCTGGGTAATGCGGGTTGAAGCAAATGTAACGCATGGGCTGACACCTCTTGATCGGCTATCCGATTGGTTGATATCTCGCCGCCCTTACCAAAAAAAACAAGACCGGCAAAAGAGAGTTTTGACCTCGTGCGGCAACCGGAAGTGAATTACTGTATTCTGAAAGGAGATGGCTGTTGGTATTCGGACACTTTAAAGACATTCGATGGCAATGAGGACAATCAAAGAACTGTTCAGATGGACGAAGCCTATCTTGATGAGTTTGGTCCAACTGTCACCCTTCGGCTGAAACAGGCAGGTTTTAGACTGGCCTCTGTCATCGAGAGAGCTCTCAACCCATAGAACAAAAATCAATCTTCCCTATCGCGAGATACACCATTATGGTGCCCCTTGAAAAAGCACCACAATGGTGCTATGTGAGTTCTCGTGACTGAAAAACGCAAACCGACCTATGACCTAGATGCCATCAAATCAACCTTCAGCACCGCAAAGGGCCTCAATGCGACGGGTTCTGCAATCCGCTCCGCTGCAGCTCTTGGTTTCGGCAGTGCAGACATGGTCAGCGTCATCCAGACGATTGAGCGGCGCGACTTTCAGAAATCGATGACGTCCTATGCAGATCACAGGGTTTGGCAGGATGTCTACTACGTGCCCTCTGAAGCGGGCGAACTTTATGTGAAGTTCACGGCCGATGTCGTGAGCGAATTTTTATTGTTGTCCTTCAAGGAGAAAGACAATGGCTAATGCAGTTGAGACTGTTCCTGCTTGCCCGGAAACAGGTGCTCCCATGTATCGCGACACACGGCCCATGACGGTTGCCTATAAAGGGGAGACTGCGACTTTCGACATGCCTGGGTGGTATTGCGATGCAAGTGAAGAGAGCATTCACAGCGGCTCTGATCTGAAGGTGTCTGACCGGGCGCTGACCGAACTGAAGGCGAAAGTGGAAGGGAGATTGACACCCAAAGCAGTCAAGCGCATCCGAAAGCGCTTGAAGCTGACACAAAAGGACGCCGGCCACCTGATCGGTGGCGGTCCCAACGCATTCCAAAAATATGAATGTGGCGACGTGCTCGTCAGTCACGCGATTACCAGTGCATTGCTGCTGCTGGATAGGGATCCTAAGGGTCTTGAGGTGCTTCAAGAGAAATCCAACGCACAGCACGCGGTTTAGATCGAACCGTGCCTATCCGGTTGTCACCCACACCCACTACATCTAGGGTGCTCCCAATCGCCCGAGTAAAGCTGGGCGTAAGTGGGAGCGGTGACATCGCCAGCAATTTAGGCGGCACAGGCCGTGCCATCCGGGAAAAGTCGCTGGAACTCAGGAAGCGACCGCGGAAACGAAAGGTCTTCACGCTGCGAGACATCCATCCCCGCTTTGTCCCCCTCCCGGGCCACTCGACGCCACGCCATACATATAGTGGGTGTGGGTGACAACCGGATAGGCACGGATCGAACAAGAAGTATGTCTGATTTATTTCGCAAAATCATCGAAGATCAGGAGCGCATCCGAAAGCTAACCAATCCGTTTGGGGACTTGGACCGGATAATCAATCCGGTCGGCAGCACACTTGCGAGCCTCACGACGACTAATGCGATGCAGTCTCTGATCCCAAAAAGCACGATCTCAGACAAGCTTCTTGCCGACGTCTACCGTACAGACGCCTTTACCCGGCTTGGGAATAACCTGGCTAAACACAAGTTTGCCTTGGAAGGCCCTTTATCGGAGGCTCGCCGCATTGGATTGTTGGATTCGCGCTCGGACATTAGCAAGGCAATCGCTGCAGCAACGCAAGTTCAAAGCCGCTTCGACAAAATGTTCCGGCTGCCTCAGCTTGCGGAAATCACAGGGCTAGCCGAGCAGGCGCTGCAGGCATCTTCAATTGCCAAAATACTCAGCGAAGATTTATCGCGGACAGATGCGCTGCGCTCAGCAATGGCAAACATGACGCAGCCTTGGCTCAGAATTGAGCATGCGTCGCAATCAGCTGCGGGCCTCGCAAAACTGGTCACACTTGGTACCGGTATCCATCAACTTCCATCGTTTGAACGACGATTCACTGCGATCCTTCGTCCAAGCCTTGGCGATTGGCGTGATCTGGTCTCCATCGATATCGATGCTATGGTCAACCCGGCCAATCGGACCGAACTATATGCTGAACAGGGCGTCGATCCTGATCTTACAGATTTCACCGTCGAGGCATTTCACGAGGGTGCTGTCCTTGCCGGACTTGAACTGGCTCCGGAAAGAACCAAGACTGACACCGAATCGAACGTAAATGAAGAAGAATACACATTTGCCAGAGCTGAAAAGGCGTACACACAGCTTCGCCGCTTTGAAGTCGCTGTACGCAAATTCATCGTTGAAGCGATGGAAGACGCATTCGGTGAACACTGGATGAAGCGGCAATTGCCCAAGGACATGCGCGATAAATGGGCGGATAAACGTCAGTCTGAGATCGACGCAGGCCGGGTTGGACGTCCCCTAATCGAATATGCAGACTTTTCCGACTACAGGATGATCATTGAGCGCGGCGACAACTGGCGCAGCGCTTTCAAGTCTGTCTTCCGGCGTCAAGAGGACGTCAGAGAGTCGCTTCAGAGGCTGAACCCTGTCCGCATTGCCACCATGCATTCGCGCATCGTCACGCTTGAAGATGAGTTGCTGCTGATAGTCGAAACGTCGCGGGTTCTCAAAGCCATCAGTCAGCGATCACGCTGACCCGCTTAGGGGGTCACTTTTGCATGCCGATCTACAGACTTAGCAGCCGTTCTGATCCGGCAAACAGTTCTGGCCGAGGGCTGCCTCATGCGTCCCTTGGTTCTGCACGCTGACAACGGTAGCCCGATGAAGGGTGCCACGATGAAAGTGACGATGGAAAAGTTGGGTATCACCGCGTCCTACAGTCGCCCGCGTGTCAGCAATGACAACCCGTACTCGGAAGCGTTGTTCAGGACCTGCAAATACCGGCCAGAATGGCCGACCAGGGGTTTTGCGAAAAAGGCCGATGCTCAAGCGTGGGTGAAAACCTTCGCACATTGGTACAACGGCGAACACCTGCACAGCGCCATCCGCTTCGTCACGCCGAATGCGCGGCACGCTGGATGTCAATCGCAGAGTAAAAAGGGACCATATCGCGGCGTAAAAGTGGTCCACTGAGTTATGTTTTGTAGAGCGCTTTGGCGCGGGTGCTTTCCATATGGCTAACGCGTGCCAAAGCGCATGTTGGCCCAGAGGGCCGACATTGTTCTTGCCATGATTGTGCTTTGATTATTGTTGTTTGTTGCGGCTGTGTTTGAGCCTGTAACTCTCGCCATTCATCTCAAGGATGTGGACGTGATGGGTCAGGCGGTCCAGCAAAGCCCCTGTAAGCCTCTCAGAGCCAAAGACTTCGGTCCACTCATCGAAAGGCAGGTTTGAGGTTATGATGATCGACCCGCGCTCGTAGCATTGGGATATGACCTCGAAGAGCAATTCCGCGCCAGATTTGCTGAGGGGCACAAAGCCCAGCTCATCAATGATCAACAGGTTCTGGCTCGTCAGTTGCTTTTGAAGCCGCTGCAATCTCCGCTCATCTTGAGCCTCAATCAGATCATGCACCAATGCCGCCGCAGTCGTGAAGCGTACCTTCAGCCCTCTTTGACAGGCCGCCAGACCAAGCCCCAAAGCGATATGTGTTTTGCCCGTGCCCGAAAGTCCAGCGTCATAATGCCCATTTCCAGCCGGTTCGACTGACCATCCACTACCGGTTCCATCCTCATGTCGGCAGTCGGGTCGAGTTGATCTCCCGCCGCCCGTCGCCGTCCGGGGTCAATCTTCACATCCGTTTGCCGGACGGACGCCCCTTGATGATCCGGGAATGGATGACCCGGCCGGATGCCCGGATGCTCGCGGTCCGCGATGCTCCGAGGCTTCCGTGGAAGGCCCTGTCGGAATTGCGCAGTGTTGTCGATAGCTTCCTCCAAAGTGGACCAACTGATGGAGGGATTCGCCATGACACGAACAAGGAAGATCCGGCAGAGGGAACTGTTCGACCCGCACGGGCCGGATCGTGTCCTGAAGGGCGAGAGGCGGCAGGAACTGCTCCTGCTCCTGGCAAGACTTCTTCGGGAAGCGGCAACCTGCATCCCGTCGACACAGGTGGGAGGGGAGAATGAACCGGGTCACGTCTGAACATCTGTCGCGCGCGGCGATCGTCTATGTCCGGCAGTCGACCATGCACCAGGTCCGCACCAATACCGAGAGCCGGAAGTGGCAATACGATCTGAAGTTGCGGGCCGAGCAGCTTGGGTGGCCGAACGTCACCGTGATCGATGACGATCTCGGCTGTTCCGGCGGCGGTACCGAGCGGCCCGGGTTCGACCGCATGCTGGCGGCGGTGTGCCGGAACGAGGTCGGCGTGATCCTGGCGGTGGACGCATCGAGACTTTCTCGAAACGGACGGGAGTGGCACACGCTGATTGAGTTTTGCGGCCTGGTCGGTTGCCTTCTTGCGGATGAGCAGACGGTCTACGATCCCCGGCTGCCCACGGACAGAATGTTACTCGGCATGCAGGGTGCCATGTCGGAGCTTGAGGCATCGAATATCCGGAAGCGCTCGGCCGAGGGCACCCGGCGGAAGGCGGAGCGCGGGGAACTGTTCCTGTTTGCGGCGGTCGGGTACCGGAGAGTGGACCGTGACGGCATCGAAATGGATCCGGATCTCCGTGTGCGTGAGGCGGTGTCGCTGGTGTTCCGCAAGTTCGGGGACCTGCAGAGCGTCCGCCAGGTGCATCTCTGGTTGCGCCAGGAGGGCATCGAATTGCCGTCGTCGCCGCCAGGGCAGGACCGGGTGCGCTGGAGTTTGCCGGGCTACAAGCGGGTTCATACGATCCTGACCAACCCGGTCTACGCCGGTGCCTATGTGTTCGGGCGCACCGGAAGCCGCATCAGCATCCGCGACGGCCGCAAGCATGTTACCCGCGGGCACGCGGTGGCCCGGGAGGACTGGCCGGTATTGAAGAAAGACAATCATCACGGTTACATCGTGTGGGAGGAATTCGAGAGGAACCAGCGCGTGATCTCGGACAACGCATCGAAGTTCTACCCGAGCGGATCTCGCGGCGCGGTTCGCGGCGGAGGGGCACTGCTTGCGGGGCTTCTCCATTGTGGACATTGCGGCCAGAAGCTCCAGGTCAGCTATTCCGGCGCGAAGTCGGACATCCTTCGTTATGACTGCCGGACCGGCCGGATCAACCACGGCGAGAAGAAGTGTATCTCGTTTGGCGGCCGGCTGGTTGATGAAGCGATCGGCGGTGAGATCGTGCGAATTCTTCAACCGGTTGGCGTGGATGCGGCGCTGCGGGCCATCGACGACAGCGTGCGGGAAAGCTCGGAAACGGTCCGGCAGGCGGAACTGGCTCTTGAACGCGCTCGCTACGAAGCCGACCGTGCCTGGCGGCAATATGATTCCGTCGACGCCGAGAACCGGCAGGTCGCCGGTGAGCTCGAGCGGAGGTGGAACGAGCGGCTGATCGCGGCTTGTGAGATCGAGGCGACGCTGTCGCGGTTGCACGACAAGCCGGAACGACAGGGAATGTCGGCGGAAGAGCGGGCGACCTGCCTGGCACTTGGTGCGGACCTGGAGCGGGCATGGACCCATGACCGGGTGACACCGGAAGTCCGCAAGCACATCCTGCGGGCGGCACTTGAGGACGTGATCGTATGGGTCGAAGGCACCCGAATCAGGCTGCTGCTTCACTGGCGCGGCGGCGATCACACGGAGATCAGCGTCCGCAGGGGCACAACCGGGCAGCACCGTTACACCAGTGACGCGGAGACCGTGGCCATCATTTCGGCGTTGGCGCGGCTGATGCCTGACCGGGGGATCGCGGCCCTGTTGAACCGCCTCGCCCGGAAGACGAGCAAGGGCAACAGCTGGAGAGAACCGAATGTCCGGAGTTTCCGCTCACATCGCGGGATCCCGGTCTATCGCGATGGAGAACGGCAGGAACGCAACGAACTAATCCTGGCAGAGGCGGCCGAACGGCTGGGTGTCGGTCAGTCGACCGTACGCAGGTTGATCAAGGGGAACCAGTTGCCCGCCCGGCAGGTTTGCACGGGCGCTCCCTGGGTGATATCCGGTGCGGATCTGGCTTGTGTGGATGTCAGGTCGCGGTCTGGGCCGGTGCAACCTTCCATGTTTGACAGTTTCGAACCCGGGGACGGTCCGTTGTCATCAAATCCCCAAAACAAAGTATCGCATTAACAATAACGTAGCGAGGTGTGCACCATGAATCCGTCTTCGACGGTCCCAGCGCGATGATATTCTGGTGGCGATCAACGTAATCGCAACGTGCCAGCTCCATCGTCAGGGGCTTGTTCAAGCTGGGCATTATCTTGAAGTCAAAGCTGTCCAAACTTTTGGTGCTGGGGAACCTGGCAGCCTTGATGCGTCGTTCAATCATACGACGTTCGCGGTCGATCAGCTCCATCTCACACAGTCGCGCCAGATACTGGATGTGATCCTTGTTCTCGGCAGCACAGAGCTGCGCCTGTTTGGCGTACTCGCCTTGGAACGTTGGCAACCGCAACTGCTTGAGGTGGTGTTTCAATAGGATTTGTGGGGCTTCGGTCATGCAGCAGTCCCTCCGACCAGGCTCATGTAGCTGGACGGGCGCGTTGTTCCAACATTTGCCTTTGGTAGATAAGGGTGGAAGTCCAAATCCAGCCGTGGCGGTCGCTTCTCTACCCGACACAGCACAAGATGTTTTACAGCGTCATAGCCAATCGCACCCAGATCAATGGCATGGCCGATTGCGCCCTGCACGACGTCGATCTCGAAGGTTTCCAGCAGGCGCAGAACCTGCACGTATTCCCGCTTGCCCGGTTTGCCCATTCGGGCTTCGAGCAGTCGGTGCAGGGTGGCGAAGACATCCGGCAAATCCCAGCCCTGCAACGGGGCAGCCTGGTCCAGGGCACCAACCTTTTGTTCGATCAGGGGCAAGAAGTGGATCGGATCGAAGATCATGTCCGCTGATGCGTATGAACGTTTGTGACGGGCAATCACCTTGACCTGCCCCCAATTTGAGGGCCACTTTTAGGTAGACTCTGTTCCTCTTTTGTTTGCCATTATTCGGCGGCGTGAGCAATGGGCGGTGGCGCGGAGCCTTCAGATAGCTCAAGCGTCGCTGCCCATTGCGGTTTATGGAAAGGCCTGTTTGCGGCAAATTCTTCCGGGGTTTGATAGTTCAGCGAAGAGTGGGGCCGGTTTTGATTGTAATCGATCCGCCAGTCCTCGATGATCCTTTCTGCCTCGGCCAGCGAGGTGAACCAGTTCAAGTTCAGGCATTCTTCGCGAAACCGGCCGTTGAAACTTTCGATGTAGGCGTTCTGGGTCGGCTTGCCCGGGTCGATGAAGTAGAGCTGCACGCCGTGATCATCTGCCCAGCCATCAAGCGCGCGGCCTCGTAGTTCAGGCCCATTGTCAACGGTCAGAACATCCGGGTACCCCCGCTCACGAGCCACCCGTTCCAGCATTTCCACCACGCGGGAGCCGGGGATCGACAGGGCCACATCAATCGCCGGACATTCCCGTGTGCAGTCGTCTTTCAGATTGACGGTGCGGAACTTCCTGCCGTTGGCGAGCGCATCCATGGTGAAGTCCAGGCTCCACCGCTGGTTGGCGGCGATCGGGCACCAGGCGCCTTCGCGCACGCCCTTGGGGATTTTCTTGCGATTGCGGCGGCGCAGGGTCAGGCGCTCCTCTCGGTAAAGTCGCTCCACCACTTTCACGTTCACCTTGAAACCCTCCTGGCCAAGCTTGGCATGCAACATGCGATAGCCATAGCGTCGGTGTTTGCCGGAAAGCGTGACCAGCCGTTCCCGTATCCTCGCATGGCGATCCGGCCTTCCTCTGTATTCATTACTCGATCTGGAAAACCCAATCAGCCCACAGGCCCGCCGAGTTGAAAACTGATAGTCACGGCAAAGAACCATGACTGCTTCCCGGCGGCTTGCAGGCTTCAGAAGTTTTTTGCCAGAAGCCCTTTCAGGCCAGCATTATCAAGCATGGTTTCGGCCAGCAGCTTCTTCAGCTTGCCGTTCTCCGATTCCAGGTCTTTCAGCCGCCTGACATCGGAAATCTGAAGGCCGCCATACCTGGCTTTCCATTTGTAAAAGGTGGCATCCGACATACCGTGCTTACGGCACAACTCGGACACTTTCGCACCCGCCGCATACTCCTGAATGATCCGAACAATCTGCTCTTCGCTAAACCGTGACTTGCGCATTCTCTGTTCTCCTCGTTCTCGTGAACATTAAGCGAACAGATCCTCCTTTCAAATGGACCAGTTTTCGGGGAGCAGGTCAGCCTTGCGGGCTGCGACCTTGCCCGCCTGCGGTCGGGTCTTTTACGGTGCGGAACGGTAGGGTGGCCTCATCGATCTCGACCAGGTCCTCAAGCAGGCTGCGATCCGGATCGACCATGGCACGGCGCAGCTTGTGCAGCAGGAGCCAGGCACTCTTGTAACTGCCGAGCCCGAGCTGGGCCTGGAGTTGCAGGGCGGAGATACCGTTCGAGTGGCTGGTCACGATGTGAACGGCCATGAACCAGGTCTTCAGGGGCAAGTGGCTGCGGTGCATGATCGTGCCTGCGGTCACCGAAGTCTCCTTCCCGCAGGCCGCACATTCCCGGCTCGCCCGGCGCCGCTTCAGTCCCCACCCCTGGCATGGCCGCAGGCGGGGCAGACGAAGCCGTCGGGCCAGCGCTTGGCTGCGAAATGCCGGGCGCAGGAGGCTTCATCGGGAAAGCGCGCCTCGAAGGCGGCGCGGGACATCGGGCGGTCGTATTTCCAGCGGCTGGGCATGACAGAACATTAGGCGAACATCCTGCCGATGGCAACCGCAAACCCAACATGTCGCAGGGGAATCGCATGAAGGTTATGTCCGGAGAATTTGCAGTAAGAACCGATTGTTCCATCCGGCCTTTTTGCGCATGACCCTGAGCGATTTTTTATCTTTTGCCTTGTTGAGCAGATTCATTGCCATGTGTTTGATGACGGCAAAATTCTTGGGGCCGTGATCCTTACGAACACGGCTGTCATCATCGCGGAATGTGACGTCGAGCACCCAGTGGAGGCGGTTTTCAATCCCCCAATGGGAGCGTACCGCATGGGCAAAGCGCGGCGCATCTTTCGGTAGAGACGAGATGAAGTATCGGGTTTGTTGTGTTGTTTTCCCGTTGCTTTCACGGATCGAGACAACGCGACCAATACTGGTCAGGCCCGCCCAACCCGGATGGCGCTCTTGCAGCCATTCTATGGTGTCACTCTGGGTGTAGGTCCGGGTCTCAATCCGACCTTTATCGCCATCAACAGTCTGTAACGACGCAGTATTTTCATGCTCCCTCTCTTCAAACCACAGTTTCACATCCTCAAAAAGGCTGCTCTGATTTCCCTTGAGCGCCAGCACGTAGTCGGCCCCCTTGTCGCGGATTTTGCAGGCAATCTGGCGTTGGCACCCCATCGCGTCCAGCGTCACGATCGCGCCCTCAACGTGGAGCAAATCCAAGAGCAATGGAATGTCCTTGATCTCGTTCTTTTTGTGCGCACTTGCCCGCTGACCCAGTACCAGACGCAGATCATCACAGTAGGCCGAGATCAAATGCAGAGGTGTTTCACCACCGGCCTTTGACCCGCGCATCGTCTTGCCATCGACGGCCACAATCGAGCCTTCAACGCGTCCCGCCAGGCCAGCAGCCCATTGCGCAAAGGCTGTACTGAACTTCTCCGGATCAAGCAGCCGAAACACCGTTGAAAGCGTGTCATGCGAGGGAATGCCGTGCTCAAAAGGGGCCAATTTGCGCAGAAACTTCAGCTTTTCTTCACCATATTCGACAATATCAACGACACTCTCGCCGCCCGAGACCACCGCACACAGGCTTAAAAGCAGGATCTCATCAAGCGGGTAAAGCACCTTCGCCTGCTGGCGAGGGTCAGGGATGGCCGAAATAACAGATTGAAATGATGTAGTCTTTTCCAAAGCAAGTCCTCCAGATGCGTGTTCTGGTGACATTGAATCAGACGTTGATGCACGTAGCAAACACGGGCCAGCTATTCATGCGATACCCCTGCAACATGTCGTCAAACCGGGTTCAGAGGGATAAGCCTCTTCACCGGAACGCAAAACAGCTGTGCTGAAGCGGATGCTGCCGCCGAATGTCAGTACCGAATGAATACTCCCCAGAAGTGCCAAAGTAAAAATCCCCAGTTTATGTGCTGAGGTGTTTGTTTCCGGGGGCATGCCCCCGGAAACAAACTTCGGCCAGGATGATCACTCGACGAGGAAACCCGAGGAGGCAGATATCGAGTGATAAAACTGAGGAATGTTGTTTTGATACACGACTTGAGAAGACAGGGGCTGTCCGTGAGCGTGATTGCGCGCCGGACGGGCTTTGATCGCAAGACGATACGCAAATATCTGGACCAGGGGATAGAGGTCCCGGTTTATGGGCCGCGCGACCCACGACCGCGTTTGCTGGAGCCTTATGAGGATTACCTACGCGAGAAGGTTCTGGCTTGTCCAGGCTTGTCGGGCCGCCGTTTGCTGCGAGAGATCACAGCGCCTGGATACACGGGCGGCTATAGCGCCGTGACGGATTACCTGCGCGGCGTTCGTCCTGCGGTGATTGCCCCCTATGATACCAACGGCCCCCAGATTTGACTCAAGGGGATTCCCACGAGCGGCGTGATCTGATTCAGTGGCATCAAGGCAAGGGAGGCTTTGATGGCAGTAAGGATTACGCGCAAAGACAAGTCCGCAGGCGAGCTTCGCCAGGAAGCGGCGCGGTGCCGGGATGGGAAAGCGGCGCGACGGTGTTGGCGATTGCCCTGGTTCTGGATGGGGTTGACCGCAAGACGGCGGCAGAAAACTGCGGCATGGATCGGCAGACGTTGCGGGATTGGGCCCACCGTTACAATGCGGAGGGCGTGTCGGGCCTGTTCAACCGTCGCCCGCCGGATCCACCCTGTCTGCTGAGCGCGGCACAGAAGGAGGAGTTGGCGGAAATGGTTCGGGCGGATCCCGACCCCGAAACCGATGGGGTTGTGCGCTGGCGGCGCATTGATCTGAAACGCAAGATCGAAGAGCGCTTCGGCGTCACCATGCATGAGCGAACTGTTGGCAAACAATTGGCAAGCCTGGGCTTTCGGCGTCTGTCGGTGCGCCCGCAGCATCCGAAATCCGACCCGGATGCACAGGAGGCTTTTAAAAAAACTTCGCCGCAGAGCAGGGGAATCGCATGAAGGTTATGTCCGGAGAATTTGCAGTAAGAACCGATTGTTCCATCCGGCCTTTTTGCGCATGACCCTGAGCGATTTTTTATCTTTTGCCTTGTTGAGCAGATTCATTGCCATGTGTTTGATGACGGCAAAATTCTTGGGGCCGTGATCCTTACGAACACGGCTGTCATCATCGCGGAATGTGACGTCGAGCACCCAGTGGAGGCGGTTTTCAATCCCCCAATGGGAGCGTACCGCATGGGCAAAGCGCGGCGCATCTTTCGGTAGAGACGAGATGAAGTATCGGGTTTGTTGTGTTGTTTTCCCGTTGCTTTCACGGATCGAGACAACGCGACCAATACTGGTCAGGCCCGCCCAACCCGGATGGCGCTCTTGCAGCCATTCTATGGTGTCACTCTGGGTGTAGGTCCGGGTCTCAATCCGACCTTTATCGCCATCAACAGTCTGTAACGACGCAGTATTTTCATGCTCCCTCTCTTCAAACCACAGTTTCACATCCTCAAAAAGGCTGCTCTGATTTCCCTTGAGCGCCAGCACGTAGTCGGCCCCCTTGTCGCGGATTTTGCAGGCAATCTGGCGTTGGCACCCCATCGCGTCCAGCGTCACGATCGCGCCCTCAACGTGGAGCAAATCCAAGAGCAATGGAATGTCCTTGATCTCGTTCTTTTTGTGCGCACTTGCCCGCTGACCCAGTACCAGACGCAGATCATCACAGTAGGCCGAGATCAAATGCAGAGGTGTTTCACCACCGGCCTTTGACCCGCGCATCGTCTTGCCATCGACGGCCACAATCGAGCCTTCAACGCGTCCCGCCAGGCCAGCAGCCCATTGCGCAAAGGCTGTACTGAACTTCTCCGGATCAAGCAGCCGAAACACCGTTGAAAGCGTGTCATGCGAGGGAATGCCGTGCTCAAAAGGGGCCAATTTGCGCAGAAACTTCAGCTTTTCTTCACCATATTCGACAATATCAACGACACTCTCGCCGCCCGAGACCACCGCACACAGGCTTAAAAGCAGGATCTCATCAAGCGGGTAAAGCACCTTCGCCTGCTGGCGAGGGTCAGGGATGGCCGAAATAACAGATTGAAATGATGTAGTCTTTTCCAAAGCAAGTCCTCCAGATGCGTGTTCTGGTGACATTGAATCAGACGTTGATGCACGTAGCAAACACGGGCCAGCTATTCATGCGATACCCCTGGCCGCAGAGGTAGAAGCAGCCTTGCCGGAAACAGCCCGCAGCAAGCCCCTGGAGATATGGTTTCAGGATGAAGCGCGGGTTGGCCAGCAGGGCACGCTCACCCGTATCTGGGCCGAGCGTGGAACACGCCCCCGTGCCCCGCGCGACACCCGCTATATCTGGAGCTACATTTTCGGCGCCGTCTGCCCGGAACGGGCTGAAGCGGCCGCTCTGATCATGCCACATGCCGACACACAGGTCATGAGCGCGCATCTCGCCGAGATCGCTAAAACCGTCGCATCGGGCGCACATGCCCTTCTCATTCTGGATGGCGCTGGCTGGCACGGTTCGGCAGAGCTGGAGGTACCCGACAACATCACCCTGCTCAAACTCCCGCCCTATTCCCCTGAACTCAACCCGATGGAAAATGTGTGGGCTTATCTGCGTGCCAACAAGCTCGCCATATCCGTCTTCGACAATTATGAGCAGATCGTCGACAGGTGTTGCGAAGCATGGAACTTCTTTGCAAACGACAAAACCGCAATCACGTCAATCACTACCAGACAATGGGCCAAAACGGTCAACGACTAGGGCCGTTGGTATTAGACATTCTGCCGTGATAAAAAACTCGGAGGAAAAAAGATGAGCGCAAGAATGGACGGACATAGTCTGGTAAACATCCTCAGAGCTATAGGGTCGGTGCCGAAAAATCGGGCACGGCAATTCAAGCCGGACAACCCAATTCTGCAGCATTTCAACTCCAGAACAGTGACATTTGCATTGCCGACTTTCAGCCCCGGACATGCGCTGGTGATCCGCACCATCGAATTCCTGACCGGCAAAATTCGACTGCTTTGGCTCGCCCGAAAGTTTCTAAGCACAAGGCGTGCGCTAGACGGGACGATGTGGGAACGGTTGCTTGACTTTCTTGAAATCGAGATTGTAACGCCGAACGCCGAGATTGCACAGATACCCGCAACAGGGCCCGTCGTTGTAGTTGCCAATCATCCTTTTGGATTTGTCGATGGGCTGGTCCTTGGCGCCCTGGTTTCGCAGGTCCGCCCGGATCTGAAAATTCTCACGCGGGCATTCAGAGGCATTCCACCTGAAGTCCGGGAGAACATGGTTCCTGTCGCACATTCGCACAATGTGGACTTCACGGCCCGAAATATCGCTGTGCGCAAGGAAGTGATGAAGCATCTTAACGCGGGCGGTGCCGTAATCTTGTTTCCAGCCGGGCGCGTCGCGACATCGAAATCGCCGTTCGGCCGCGCCATCGAGTATTCTTGGACACCCTTTACGGCGAAGATGATACTTCGCAGCGACGTCACCGTCGTGCCGGTCTTTTTCCCAGGGCAAAACAGCCGTCTGTTCCAAATTGCACAAACGATTTCGCCGGTGCTCCGCCAGTCGCTGCTCATGCGCGAGATTACGACGAAGATCGGCAAACCAATACATCCAATAGTGGGACCAGCGATCGGACGCACCGAAATTGATGCTTGGCGATCAAGGCCAAAGGAATTCATGAGCTACCTGCGTGCACTGACACTCTCGCTGGAGAGGCACAGTTCAAGTGGGATTTGACTAGATATCGCTCTTGATCATGGCGACTTGACCGTTAAGTTTGGTTCCCGAGGGGAGACTCGGTGGTAAATCGGTATATCAATATGCTAAAACTCTGCGTCGGCGTTCACTCGCTCGCCGACCTCACCAGCCGCATCGACGCCCGCCAGAGCACCGAAACCCTGCACGTCACCCGCATGTGGCCCAAGCGCCAGGCAGAACTGCTCAATGGCGGCTCGCTTTACTGGGTGATCAAGGGCGTGATCCTGGCCCGTCAGCGCATCATCGCGCTGGACGAGGTTGTCGGAAAAGACGGCATCCGGCGGTGCGGAATTCGCCTGGATGCCGCCCTGATCCAGACCGAACCCGCGCCGAGGCGTCCGTTTCAGGGCTGGCGCTATTTGGCACCCGCCTCGGCGCCGCGCGATCTGCGCAGAACCCGCAAAAATCAGTCCGATCTACCAACCTCGCTCACTTCTGCACTGGCCGAGATCGGGGTGCGGTGAACACGCCACTAACCGGCCGCGCGCGCTGTTATACCAACGGCCCCCAGATTTGACTCAAGGGGATTCCCACGAGCGGCGTGATCTGATTCAGTGGCATCAAGGCAAGGTAGGCTTTGATGGCAGTAAGGATTACGCGAAAAGACAAGTCCGCAGGCGAGCTTCGCCAAGAAGCGGCGCGGTGCCGGGATGGGAAAGCGGCGCGACGGATGTTGGCGATTGCCCTGGTTCTGGATGGGGTTGACCGCAAGACGGCGGCAGAAAACTGCGGCATGGATCGGCAGACGTTGCGGGATTGGGCCCACCGTTACAATGCGGAGGGCGTGTCGGGCCTGTTCAACCGTCGCCCGCCGGATCCACCCTGTCTGCTGAGCGCGGCACAGAAGGAGGAGTTGGCGGAAATGGTTCGGGCGGGTCCCGACCCCGAAACCGATGGGGTTGTGCGCTGGCGGCGCATTGATCTGAAACGCAAGATCGAAGAGCGCTTCGGCGTCACCATGCATGAGCGAACTGTTGGCAAACAATTGGCAAGCCTGGGCTTTCGGCGTCTGTCGGTGCGCCCGCAGCATCCGAAATCCGACCCGGATGCACAGGAGGCTTTTAAAAAAACTTCGCCGCAGAGGTAGAAGCAGCCTTGCCGGAAACAGCCCGCAGCAAGCCCCTGGAGATATGGTTTCAGGATGAAGCGCGGGTTGGCCAGCAGGGTACGCTCACCCGTATCTGGGCCGAGCGTGGAACACGCCCCCGTGCCCCGCGCGACACCCGCTATATCTGGAGCTACATTTTCGGCGCCGTCTGCCCGGAACGTGCTGAAGCGGCCGCTCTGATCATGCCACATGCCGACACACAGGCCATGAGCGCGCATCTCGCCGAGATCGCTAAAACCGTCGCATCGGGCGCACATGCCCTTCTCATTCTGGATGGCGCTGGCTGGCACGGTTCGGCAGAGCTGGAGGTACCCGACAACATCACCCTGCTCAAACTCCCGCCCTATTCCCCTGAACTCAACCCGATGGAAAATGTGTGGGCTTGTCTGCGTGCCAACACGCTCGCCATATCCGTCTTCGACAATTATGAGCAGATCGTCGACAGGTGTTGCGAAGCATGGAACTTCTTTACAAACGACAAAACCGCAATCACGTCAATCACTACCAGACAATGGGCCAAAACGGTCAACGACTAGGGCCGTTGGTATTAGCCTGTCTGAAGGTTTGTTTCGTGCTCATTTCTGAGCTGTTTGATGCGATCTGTTGGGAAATATCTGTAGAAAGCGGTTCGACCGATTTTCAGTTGGTCGATGACATCACCGATGAATGGATAATTTTGGCGTGTATCCCCTCAGAATACGGACACCAATGATTCACTCTTGGCTGTCATTGTGCAATTATGAGTAGGGGAGTGATTTATGGCTAAACTGACAGCGACGACTAAAAAGCCCGCCACCCCGCCCAATGCGGATTTTGCGCTGGTCATTGATTTCCAAAAGGGTGAGGCATCACCAACGCGCGTGTTCTCGGCTGCTTCTGATTTTATCCACGCTTTTGAAGCGCTTGATCGCACGCTAGTAAGCTCAATCGACACCAGCATTGAAACTGTAATGGTGCTGGAAGATGTTGAAGCGGGTTCGCTGAAGGTTTGGCTTCGTAACGCCCTAAATTCCACAGACGACCAAGCGCTTAAAGAATTGGATTGGAAGCCCGCTGTGGGCAAGTATTTGGTGCGCGCCAAGTATATGGTTCTTAGCTGGATAGATGATGACGTAGCGCCGCGCAAACTTACCGATCTGAGGCGGGACTTAGTGAAATTGGCGCAAGAAACAGACGTTCGGCACCTACCCGACTATTCCCCGCCTGATCCTGCCGCGCTTATAGATGCAATGCGCCAAATTCAGACCGGAAAAGAACGACTTGGAAAAGACGATAGGGTCTACCTGATTACAGATGATGAGCGCATTGACATGAATATGTCGGTCACAATTGACTTGGAAGAACTAGCTGACCTGGCCACTAAGGAAACTATCACTACTCCCGCTGCTGAAATGATTGTCGCTGTAAAAAAGCCTGACTATCTGGGAAGCTCAAAATGGGATTTGCGACACGGAAAAAGAACGCTTTCTGCGCGAATTGCGGATGAAAGTTTCCTGTCGAGATTTCAGGGCCGAAAAGTCGATGTTCGTCCCGGCGATGCGCTTAGGTGCACGGTTTCTATGGAAATGCGTTATGGCTTCGACAACGAACTAATATCCGAAACCATTGTGGTTCTTGAGGTACTTGAAGTACTTGAGGACCGAACCATACAACAGGAATTGTTTGACGATGATTAACCTGAAAACAGCCCGCCAGACCGGTAATACCGAAGACTTCATCAAGGAACACGAGGCCGACCCACCGGGCGACCTTGATAAATTCGACGCGATCCTTAAGTCCGCAACTCAGGGAAGCGGGAAAGCAGTTCCGAAAGCATCGTCTCAGGGCGAAGCCGGCGATTGAAGCGAAACTCACATTCCTTGGCGTATTTCAGAAGGTGCTTTTCGGAGACGTAGATATGCGTTCCGCTGATCGTGCGTTTCAACTGAGAGAAAAAGCCTTCGATTGAGTTTGTGGTTTCGCCCAGATCGCCAACGTATTCTGACTTGCTGTGATCGACTGCCAGCCGCATGTAATCGTCGGTGCGGTCCAGCGGGTTGTAACCTTTGTGCTCATCGGTGTGGACTTCTGAGCCTTCTTCAATGTGGTCGCGAATGTGCAGCATAAGAGACTTGCTTGTCCGGTCAGGAATAACTTCGGTGATTACGTCGCCGCCCTTTTCGAGCATTCCCATAACGATTGCCTTGCCCTTGCCGCCCTGTCCACCGGGCATGTAGCCGCCGACATAGGTTTCATCAACCTCAACCATGCCACCCAGCATGCCGTCGCCGTCCACCAGCGCCATATGCTCGCGGATTTTGTGACCCATGCGCCATGCGGTCTTGTAGGTGACACCCAACTGGCGTTGAAGTTCCTTCGCAGCAACACCGTTGCGCGTCGTGGTGAACAAGAACACGGCATAGAACCACAGTTGCAGCGGTGTGCGGGACTTTTCAAAAATAGTGCCTACCATAGGGTGAATATGATTCCCGCACCACTCGCACGAAAATGCCATTTCCTTTTTGAGGCGATACCACTTGGCTTCACGCTTGCACTTGGGGCATTCGTGACCTTGACCAAAGCGTGTATTGAAAAGGTGCTCAAGGCAGGTGGCATCATCTGGAAATCGCTGGTAAAATTGGCGGATAGTTGTCTGTTTCATACCTTTAATATGGGTATGATTTTCCGTATGTCAAGGGGATAAGCCCCAAAATGTGTGGGCTTATCTGCGTGCCAACAAGCTCGCCATATCCGACTTCGACAATTATGAGCAGATCGTCGACAGGTGTTGCGAAGCATGGAACTTCTTTGCAAACGACAAAACCGCAATCACGTCAATCACTACCAGACAATGGGCCAAAACGATCAACGACTAGGGCCGTTGGTATGAGAAGGCTGATATGGTCTTCGATCCGATGCACTTCCTGCCGCTGCTGGAACAGAAGGTTGGCGCGCTGGACCAGGCGGCACCGCTGCAGGGCTGGGACCTGCCAGGGGAGTTTGCCACCCTGCACCGGCTGCTGGAAGCGCGCATGGGCAAGAAGGGCAAGCGTGAATACGTCCAGGTTCTGCGGCTCCTTGAGAGCTTCGAGATGGCGCACGTCCACGGGGCTATCAAACAGTCGCTGGAACTGGGCGCGATCGGCTACGATGCGGTCAAGCATCTGGTGCTTTGCCGGATCGAGAGGCGCCCGCCACGGCTCGATCTCGATATCTACCCCTACCTGCCCAAAGCACTGGTCGAGACCACCAAGCCCGCGAGCTATATGAGCCTGATGACGCAGGTGCCGGCATGACCGATACACCGCAGGTTCTGCTGCAGCATCACCTAAAAAAACTGCGCTTGCCGACATTCCTGGGCGAATATTCCAAACTTGCGCAACAATGCGCTGCTGAGAAGAAGGATCACGTCCAGTATTTACTGCGGCTCTGCGAACTTGAACTGATAGAGCGGGAACGCCGGATGATCGAGCGGCGCATCAAGGCCGCGAAGTTTCCAGCCACCAAGAGCCTGGACAGCTTCGATTTCAAGGCGATCCCGTCACTCAACAAGCCGCTCGTGCTGGAGCTGGCGCGCTGTGAATACATCGACAAATACCAGAATATCATTGCCCTGGGGCCAAGTGGCACCGGTAAAACCCATGTCGCACTGAGGCTGGGATTGGCCGCCTGCCAGAAGGGCCTCAAGGTCCGCTTCATAACCGCCGCATCACTGGTTCACGAATTGATCGAAGCTGTCGATGAACGCCGCCTGCAGAGGTTCCAAAAACAACTCACCAGCCAGAACCTTCTGATCATTGACGAGCTGGGCTTTGTCCCCTTGAGCAAAACCGGCGCTGAGCTGCTCTTCGAAGTCATCTCCCAATGCTATGAACGCGGCTCCATAATCATTACCTCAAATCTGCCGTTCGACGAATGGACCGAAATATTCGGATCCGAGCGCCTCACCGGTGCGCTCCTGGATCGCCTCACCCACCACGTCCATATACTGGAGATGAACGGCGACAGCTTTCGGCTAAAACAGAGCCGAAACGCCAGAGCCTGAACCCGGTCTGAACTTGATGGATGTTGGCCTTTGGCCAACATGCGCCTTGTCACGCGTTAGCTTTATGGGGAGCACACCCAACAAGGCGCGGCACCTCAACTGGCCCACTTTTACTCCGGCGAATGGCCCCTTTTTACGCCGGGATTGACACCCGGCTGGAGGAGCAATGCCTCAAACGGCAGGACGAAGTATTGCGAGGTCATTCCGAGACTATCGGCGAGCGGCTGATGCGTGATCTTGATGCGCTGATGACACTACCCCTGACGCCCTATGACGCCTGCGAGAAGGTCAGCACCCGGGCGACGTCGATCTCGATGGTCCGCTATCGCAACAACGACTATTCCGTGCCGGTCGCATACGCCCATCACGAGGTCCAGGTTCGCGGCTATGTCCACGAGGTCATCATCGGCTGCGGCACGGAAATCATCGCCTGCCACAAGCGGTCCTACGAAAAAGCGGACATGGTCTTCGATCCGATGCACTTCCTGCCTCTGCTGGAACAGAAGGTCGGCGCGCTTGATCAGGCGGCTCCGTTGCAGGGCTGGGACCTGCCCGGGGAGTTCGCCACCCTGCACCGGCTGCTGGAAGCGCGCATGGGAAAGAAGGGCAAGCGCGAATACGTCCAGGTTCTGCGGCTGCTGGAGACTTTCGAGATGGGCCATGTTCACGGCGCCATCAGGTAATCACTGGAACTCGGGGCCATCGGCTACGATGCAGTGAAGCATCTCGTCCTCTGCCGGATCGAGAAACGCCCACCCCGGCTCGATCTGGAGATTTACCCGTACCTTCCAAGGGCGCAGGTCGAGACCACAGATCCTGCCAGTTATACCAACGGCCCTAGTCGTTGACCGTTTTTGCCCATTGTCTGGTAGTGATTGACGTGATTGCGGTTTTGTCGTTTGCAAAGAAGTTCCATGCTTCGCAACACCTGTCGACGATCTGCTCATAATTGTCGAAGTCGGATATGGCGAGCTTGTTGGCACGCAGATAAGCCCACACATTTTCCATCGGGTTGAGTTCAGGGGAATAGGGCGGGAGTTTGAGCAGGGTGATGTTGTCGGGTACCTCCAGCTCTGCCGAACCGTGCCAGCCAGCGCCATCCAGAATGAGAAGGGCATGTGCGCCCGATGCGACGGTTTTAGCGATCTCGGCGAGATGCGCGCTCATGGCCTGTGTGTCGGCATGTGGCATGATCAGAGCGGCCGCTTCAGCCCGTTCCGGGCAGACGGCGCCGAAAATGTAGCTCCAGATATAGCGGGTGTCGCGCGGGGCACGGGGGCGTGTTCCACGCTCGGCCCAGATACGGGTGAGCGTGCCCTGCTGGCCAACCCGCGCTTCATCCTGAAACCATATCTCCAGGGGCTTGCTGCGGGCTGTTTCCGGCAAGGCTGCTTCTACCTCTGCGGCGAAGTTTTTTTAAAAGCCTCCTGTGCATCCGGGTCGGATTTCGGATGCTGCGGGCGCACCGACAGACGCCGAAAGCCCAGGCTTGCCAATTGTTTGCCAACAGTTCGCTCATGCATGGTGACGCCGAAGCGCTCTTCGATCTTGCGTTTCAGATCAATGCGCCGCCAGCGCACAACCCCATCGGTTTCGGGGTCGGGACCCGCCCGAACCATTTCCGCCAACTCCTCCTTCTGTGCCGCGCTCAGCAGACAGGGTGGATCCGGCGGGCGACGGTTGAACAGGCCCGACACGCCCTCCGCATTGTAACGGTGGGCCCAATCCCGCAACGTCTGCCGATCCATGCCGCAGTTTTCTGCCGCCGTCTTGCGGTCAACCCCATCCAGAACCAGGGCAATCGCCAACATCCGTCGCGCCGCTTTCCCATCCCGGCACCGCGCCGCTTCCTGGCGAAGTTCGCCTGCGGACTTGTCTTTTCGCGTAATCCTTACTGCCATCAAAGCCTCCCTTGCCTTGATGCCACTGAATCAGATCACGCCGCTCGTGGGAATCCCCTTGAGTCAAATCTGGGGGCCGTTGGTATTACATGAGCCTGATGGCGCAGGCGCCGGCATGACCGACACCCCGCAGGTTCTGCTGCAGCACCACCTCAAGAAGCTCCGGCTGCCGACCTTCCACAGCGAATATGCCAAACAGGCCCGGCAATGCGCAGTGGAGAACAAGGATCACATCAACTACCTGCTGCGGCTTTGCGAGTTGGAACTGATCGAGCGCGAACGCCGGATGATCGAGCGGAGGATCAAGGCCGCAAAGTTCCCGGCGACCAAAAGCCTGGACAGCTTCAACTTCAAGGTCATCCCGTCGCTGAACAAGGTCCTGACCATGCAACTGGCCCGCGGTGAGTTCATAGACCGGCGCGCCAATATCATCGCATTGGGGCCAAGCGGCACAGGTAAAACCCATATCGCCCTGGGATTGGGTCTGGCGGCCTGCCAGAAGGGCAGGAAAGTACGCTTCACCACTGCCGCTGCTCTCGTCCATGAACTCATCGAGGCCGTCGACGAACGCCGCCTGCAGCGCTTGCAGAAACAACTGGTCAGCCAGGACCTGCTGATCATTGATGAGCTGGGTTTTGTGCCACTGAGCAAGACCGGGGCCGAGCTTCTCTTCGAGATCATCTCGCAGCGCTACGAACGTGGCTCCATCATCATCACATCCAACCTGCCGTTCGATGAATGGACCGAGGTCTTCGGCGCAGAACGCCTCACAGGCGCCATTCTCGATCGCCTAACCCACCACGTCCATATCCTCGAGATGAACGGCGAAAGCTACCGGTTGCGCCAGAGCAAAATCGCCAAACCGTAATCCTGAAAATACCAAAACTGCGAAAAGGTTGGCCTGCGGCCAACGCACCCTGGCACGCATCAGCTATTTGGAATGCACACGCACCAGGGTGCGCACCTAAATCAAACCAGGTGTCCAGTTTTGCACCGGGACATTGACCCTTTTTACTCCGGGATTGACAGCTGGCGTTGAATGAAGCCGTCCTCATCCACACCCGTATGAACCGAGTATCCATAGGTGGATTTTAGATTACCACGGCTGTCTTTCCTGACATGCCAGCCCGCGTCCTTATCGCGCTTTGGCTGACCATCTTTACCTTTGCCCGAGCCAGATTGTGCAGCCTCAACGGGGGTGCATCAATGATGTTGATACGCCCTTCCGTCAGAATAATGTTCTTGGCCTCAAGCTGGCGGTTGATCTCCCCCAAGAGACGCTCCCACAGATCATGTTCAACCAGTTGATTGCGGAACCGCCCCAGCGTTGACGCCTCCGGGACATCGCCGCCCAGTTTAAGGTGGCAAAATTTACGAAACAGCAGATCACGATAAAGGCATTGCGACAGCTCAACATCCGATAATCGATACCACACCCCCAACAGCAAACCGCGAAACAAGGTCAAAAGTGGATAGCTTGGACGGCCTGTTTTTGAGGCATAAATCGACGACAAAATTGGTTCGACCTTCGACCAATCCAGAACCGCTTCTGTGGCGTCAAGTGCATGAAGGGCGGGATGATCAAGCTCAGTGCTGGAAACGAAAAGTTCGGGTTGGGTGATGAATGGTTTTTGCATAACCGAAACTAACAAATATTCTTGCCTTTGGGAATCCTCAAGTTATGCTGAGGTCTCATATTGTCACTGGTTTATTCCTTGCCTATCCGGTTAACGCCCATGACCGCTACATGTAGGGTGCCGCCACTCTCCCGAGTAAAGCTCGGCATAGGTTGGAGCAGAGGTGTCGCCCGCGATGCCGAGCAATGAGCGGAAGGCGTTGAACGGGTAGAACCGCCTGTTGAAGCGGAAGGTGAACTCGTTGAGGTAGGCTTGTAGGTGCTGGTGGCTAACGCCGTGGTGGATACCGATCAGCCACGTCTTCAGGTTGGCGAAAACCAGATGGATGATCGGCAGGTATTGCTCGGCAACGAGACTGTCCGATCTTCTGTGTATGAGTAATTTGGTCCATGCTTCACCAATGAAGGAGCATGATGACAATGACGATTTCCAAGGAACTACTGGACGAGTTGCTTAACGGCGTTGAACGGCCCGAAGATTTGCTGGGCGACAAAGGCCTGATGAAGGAGCTGAAAGTCCGGCTGATGGAGCGGATGCTGGGCGCCGAGTTGACTGAGCACCTGGGCTATGAGCCGCACGGGGAGCCTGCCAGCCAGCAATCCAACCGCCGGAACGGGGCCACTCGCAAGGTGCTGAAGGGCAATGACGGGGCGGTGCCGATTGACATCCCGCGCGACCGAGCTGGTAGTTTTGAGCCGGAACTGATCCAGAAAGGCCAGACCCGGATCGACGGGATGGACGACAAGATCATCGGGCTTTATGCCGCCGGTCTGTCGACCCGTGATATCCGTGCCCACCTTGAAGAGGTCTACGGCCTGCGGATTTCAGCGGACCTTATCAGCCGCGTGACGGACGCAGTTTTGGAGGAGGTTTCAGACTGGCAAAACCGGGCTCTGGAGCCAGTATATCCTCTCGTATTCCTTGATGCCCTTCGGGTCAAAATTCGCGACGCTGAGAGCCGCCAGGTCAAAAACAAGGCCGTTTATGTAGCTCTGGGGGTCACGCCAGAAGGCGAGCGGGAGGTTCTGGGCTTGTGGATTGCCAATAATGAGGGTGCCAAATTCTGGCTTTCAATCATGAATAATCTGAAGAACAGAGGCGTTGAGGATATCCTGATTGCCGTCGTGGACGGTCTCAAGGGGTTCCCTGACGCGATCAACGCGGCCTTCCCTGATACTACCGTGCAAACCTGTATCGTGCATCTCGTGCGCCATTCCCTGAACTTCTGCGGCTGGAAAGATCGCAAAGTCGTGGCCAAAAGCCTGAAGCGGATTTATCAGGCCACAGATGATGCCGAGGCCGCGAAAGCCCTTGATGATTTCGAGACCGAATGGGGCTCAAAATACCCCTCGATCGCCCCAAGCTGGCGGCGGGCCTGGCAGGAGGTCATCCCGTTCTTTGCCTTCCCGCCAGCGGTGCGCAAAATCATCTATACGACGAATGCGATTGAAAGCCTCAACAGGGTGATCCGAAAAACCACCAAAACGCGCGGTAGCTTTCCAACGGATGACGCGGCAACCAAACTGATTTACCTGGCCATCCGCAATTTTGAAAAGTCGGGCCGGTGCGTCAGGGAATGGGTTGCGGCAAGAAACCAGTTCGCTATCCTATACCCCGAGCGGTTCAACAAATGACCCGTTTAAACCGCATGGGCCAAACCCCATACACAGAGTTTCGGATACTCCCTCGGCAACCTCTGGATCACCACACTCGGCAACAGCGAAGTGCTCATAGCCGCGCTTACCGAGGCCAGCATAGCCGCTCCAATCGTCAGTAACGATCAGCGATCCCGGCGCGACGGTGCTCTCGACGAACCCACAGAGCGACTCGGCGCTACGGTCGAGCACGACGGCGAGCCGAACGCGTCCGGCATAGCGTCCGTCTTTCCGGTTGTCGAGCTTGGTGCCCGGCTTTCGATGACGCACCTCGATGGCACAGGAGACGGGAACCTTGTGGTGAACACCACGGCCTTCCCCACGCGTTCGCCCGCCAACCCAGGTTTCGTCCACCTCAACATGGTTCTTGGGCTGTCCACCGATCCTGTCTTGGTTGGGCCGCACCATGCCCGAGCGGAGCTTGTGGAGAATTTGAAAGGCCGTCTCGTAGCGCGAAAGACCAAGTTGCCGCTGAAACTGCACGGCGGACATGCCGGGCGTCTGACTGGCGACCAGATAAGCGGCCCAGAACCAGACGTTCAGCGGAGTGTGGCTACGCTCCATCACTGTTCCCACCGTCAGCCCGGTGTTCTGGCGGCACTTGCGGCAGCGCAGGACGCCAGGGCGGTTTTCAAAGTGGAACGGCTCTCCCGCCGTGCCGCAGTGCGGGCAGGCAAAGCCGTCTCCCCAGCGGGCTTTCTCCAGGTAGGCGGCGCAGGCCGCATCATCGGGGAAAAGTCGCTGGAACTCGGGTAGCGAATGCGGGAATGGGAGCTCGGCGCTGTCGAGAACATCCATGGCGCGCTCCCCTATATCCGTTTTGCGCCCATTCTAGCCCTAGTGGGTGTGGGTGTAAACCGGATAGGCAAGGTTTATTCGTTGCGTCTAAAGCGCATGCGGTGGGTCGATATCGCGACCCTGGCCGCACTATATACCTTGCGCGTGGTCGCCGGCGCGGCTGCGGCGCAGGTTTTCGTTTCCGGCTTCATGTTGATCTTTGTCTTCCCGGTGTTCATTTCCCTGGGCTGTGTGAAGCGTCTGACAGAGCTGACGCTGGCAAATTCGGGTGAACGCCTGCCGGGCCGCGGATACGGGCGCAGCGATCGTGGCGATCTGTTGAATGTTGCGGGGCTGGGGACGGCGGGCGCGTTGCTGATATTCTTTCTGTATACGCTTTCGGACCAGGCCGGCGCTCTTTATCCCATCCAGTGGATATTATGGGTAGCAATGATCCGTGCCTATCCGGTTGTCACCCACACCCACTATATGTATGGCGTGGCGTCGAGTGGCCCGGGAGGGGACAAAGCGGGGATGGATGTCTCGCAGCGTGAAGACCTTTCGTTTCCGCGGTCGCTTCCTGAGTTCCAGCGACTTTTCCCGGATGGCACGGCCTGTGCCGCCTAAATTGCTGGCGATGTCACCGCTACCACTTACGCCCAGCTTTACTCGGGCGATTGGGAGCACCCTAGATGTAGTGGGTGTGGGTGACAACCGGATAGGCACGCAATGATCCCAATTGCCATGTGGCTGATACGGATGGTCCGGCTTGGCTATTTTGGCAAGCAGGATCATGACCCGATTGTTTTTGCAATGCGCGACAAACGCGGCATTGGGTTGTTGCTGCTGACGCTCTCGCTGATGTTTTACGCAGCCGGGCTGTGGCAGGATTGGTTCGGACTGGGGCAGGGCGCGCTAAATTGACAGTTTTTTGAATATCGGTTCGGGAATCGCGCGGATGATCAACATGATGTAGCGCCAGAAAAACGGCGTGTAGATGACATTTTTCTTTTTTCTGACGGCCTTCAGAATGTCCTGCGCCACACGTTCCGGGCTGGCGACAAGAAACATGCCCGCAAGCCCCCATGTCATGGCGGTATCGACAAAACCGGGCTTCACTGTCAGCACGTGGCCGCCGGATCGCGTCAGTCGGTTCCTGAGACCGGAGAGATACGTATGAAACCCGGCTTTGGCGGCGCCATAGACATAATTACCAATGCGCCCCCTGTCGCCCGCGACTGAACCGATGCCAACAACAGTGCCGCCGCCGCGGGCCTCCATGGCCGGAGCCAGGAGATTCAGGAAACGGGCGGGGCCAGTGAAATTATCGCATATTGTGCCGTCGATCAGTGCCGGATCAGCGTCGATAGCGGATTGCTCGGGCATCGAGCCGACGAAAACCGCGGCATTGATCTGACCCTCTTGTATTTCCAGCCGTGCGATGATCGCGGCAAAGCCATCCGGTTTGCGCGCGTAAAAAGCAATTGCCTCGGCCAAACGGGCGCCACGCTGTTGGCAATCCACTGCCGTGCGTTTGATATCTTCCATGTCGCGGCCTGCCAGGAACAACGCGTCGCCGTTTTCGGCCAATGCCCGGGCAAATGCCCGTGCCATCGAGGATGTGGCGCCCAGTATGATCCAGGTTTCGGTCAAGACGCGCTCCTTAACTTTAGGCGGCGAACCAGATCTGTTTTCAATGCGCCGTCAGGATCGGCCTTGAGCACAGACTGGAGCCATTTATCATGTTCCGGATACATGTCGCGCACCTGTTCTGCGTTTGCTGTCGCGTCTTTGGCAAAATAAATTCGGCCCGCTGCATCTGCGGTCATCTCTTCCAGTTCATTGATCAATGCAACCGTGCCCACGCGAACCGGGAAATCCACCGCCAATGTATAGCCTTCCATCGGAAACGACAAAAACCCGGCCCGACCGGCGCCCATTCGTTTGAGAACCGCAAGTGGGGAGGCAAGGCCGGAGTTTGCGATCAGCTCCAGCATCTGCCGCAGGGCAGGAGCCCGATCTATCGGAACCACGCATTGAAACTGATGAAACCCGCGTTTGCCGTAGAGCCGGTTCCAGTTGTGAATG
Source organism: Paracoccaceae bacterium (assembly GCA_965237505.1). Lineage (GTDB taxonomy): Bacteria > Pseudomonadota > Alphaproteobacteria > Rhodobacterales > Rhodobacteraceae > NVTR01. The sequence continues at coordinate 1,662,780 of CBDEFR010000009.1, forward strand.
TTGTCCAGTGGAAAGAATGGCTCGGTGATCGGTTTGACCGTGGTTCGACCATCCTGCGGGACACGGCGAAAATAGGCCTCGTTGAACAGTCGCACAACCGGCGCCGACAAGGCCCAGTGCGGCGCGTTGAATGGCACTTCGCGCGATTTGGACCTGGTGGGCGAGATGCCAGAGGTGATCTCTCCTTCTTCCAGGATGCCGCGGCCAAAGTTGTCGCCTTTCGCGGTCGCGTCGATCCAGCCGACGCAGTAAGTGGCCCGGGAACTGTCCAGGATGGCAATGAATTCGTCCCAGCCTTCCATTCGCCGTTCGGTCAGAACCATCATGTCGCCCTTGCTGGGCAGCATCTGGATTTTGGCGCTGGCGATGATCCCGGTTTGCCCAAGGCCGCCGACGGTGGCGCGAAAAAGATCTGCCGGGCGTGTTTGTGTTACGGTCTTTTTCTTGCCGTTCTGGACCAGGATCATCTCGACCACATGCTGGCCAAACGAGCCGACCACGTGGTGGTTCTTGCCGTGCACGTCATTGGCGATGCAGCCGCCGACGGTGGCAAACCCGGTGCCAGGTATTACTGGCGGTATCCAGCCACGTGGGGCAAACAGGCGCGCCAGATCACCGATCTGAACTCCGGCCTCGACCGATATTACGCCAGTTTCACCGTCAAATCCGAGGATCCGGTCAAGCCGGGTCATGTCTATAGCGCGCCCGGCGTCATTCAGGGCGGCATCACCATACGAACGGCGCTGACCGATTGCAGGGGCAGGAGACGCTGCCATCAGAGCCGAAAGCGCCGATTGCCGTTCCGGACGCGCCAGCTCTCCGTTTGCAAAAAGCGCTCGGCCCCAGCCGCAATAATCAGTCTTTTTCCAGCGCATTTCGGACCCTTATTGAATGGCGTTCTGCGATTGGAAATACGACCAGCCCGATGCCGATGGCAAACCAAAGCGTGGTCAGCCGGATGACTGCGGTGGCGGGCAGGCTGATGTCCAGCGGCACGCCTTCAAGCGACAACAGAGCCACCATTGCAGCCTCGGCCCCGCCAAGCCCGCCCGGGGCGCCGGTCATACTACCGGCAATTGTCGAGAACATAAATATTGCCACAGCCAGAAATAGGCCGACATCTGCGCCCATCCAGCCCAGCAACAGGTAAAAGGCATAGCCCTCGGCAAACCAGTCCAAAGCCCCAAGCAGCGTGGAAAACGCCATCAGCGGGCGCCTGGAGAACCGCCCCAATGATCGCGCGGCGGCACGGATGCGGGCAAAAAAACGCGGCCAGCGCCCGACAATTCGATAGGCCGTATTGGCGATCCCTGCAAGTAGGTTTGGGCGCGTCGATACATAAGCGTCGGCCAGCGCCAGCACCGTGACGGGCACAGCGAATTTGACGCCGGTGGCCGAAAGCGCGATGGCGGTGCCAAGCAAAACCGCCATTGCCGCCAGATCAGAGGCCCGGTCAAGCAGGGCCAGTGGCGCTGTGCTTTCCAGCGACCAGCCGGTCTCGCGCTTCAGCCAAAGCATACGCACCAGCTCGCCCACTTTGCCGGGTGTCACTGACATCGCCAAGCCGCCGAAATAATGGCGAAAGTTTTGCGCCAGGCCGGTTTGCAGCCCCAGGCGGCGCGCGAAGATGTGCCAGCGCAGACCGCGAAGCGTGTAATTGATCAGGCTGAGCGCCAGAAGCACGCCAAACTGCGGCCAGCCAATACGCAATGCGAGTAACCAGTCATGCTGCCAGCCATTGGCAAGCGCCAGTGCGATAATTCCCGACAGGACAAGGGCCGACAGACCGATGATCCAAAGCGCCTGGCGCCAATGGCGGGCCAGGCCACTGGCTCCGGGGATGTCTGAAATTTTATTCGAACTGCTCATTGTCATTGGTCGTCGAATTAGTAGCGGATTAGGGCGATAGTATGAAGCTCAATCCAAAGTGACGGCAGTGCAAGGAAAATCCAAATGGGTGATATATTGCCGTGCGAAATTGGGTTCATCGGGTCAATTCAGACCAATGTCGCCTCGGTCGCGGCCTCAAGGTCCTGGCGGCTGACGGCGGGGGCAAGCTCGACCACTTGCAGGCCGCCGTCTGCCACATCCAAAACCGCCAGATTGGTGATAATCCGGTCAACCACTCCAGTTCCGGTCAGCGGTAATGTGCATTCGCGCAGAATTTTCGAAACACCATGCTTGTTGGTGTGGTCCATGACCACGATCACCCGGCCAACCCCGGCCACAAGGTCCATCGCGCCGCCCATGCCTTTGACCAGTTTGCCGGGGATCATCCAGTTGGCCAGATCGCCGTTTTCCGCCACCTCCATGGCGCCGAGGATTGCCATGGCGATCTTGCCGCCACGGATCATTCCAAATGACGTTGCACTGTCAAAATAAGCGGTCTGGGGCAATTCGGTGATGGTCTGTTTGCCGGCATTGATCAGATCGGCGTCAATTTCGTCTGCCGTAGGGAACGGACCCATGCCAAGCATACCGTTTTCAGACTGCAGGGTGACGTTTATCCCGTCCGGAATGTAGTTGGATACCAGCGTCGGAATGCCGATGCCCAGGTTCACGTACATTCCGTCTTCAAGTTCCTGCGCGGCGCGGGCGGCCATTTGGTTGCGGTCCCAAGGCATGTTTAACCCTCTCTCACAGTGCGCTGTTCGATACGCTTTTCGTGATCGCCCTTGATCAGGCGGCTGACATAGATGCCCGGCAGGTGGATATTGTCGGCATCAAGGGCGCCCAATGGCACTATTTCCTCGACCTCGGCCACACACACTTTGCCGCACATGGCGGCGGGGGGGTTGAAATTGCGCGCGGTTTTGCGGAAAACAAGATTGCCAGTCTCATCTGCCTTCCAGGCTTTGACGATGGAAAGATCGGCGACAATCGAGCGCTCCAGAATATAGGTCTCGCCGCCGAAATCCTTGTGCTCTTTGCCTTCGGCAATCACTGTGCCGACCCCGGTTTTTGTGTAAAAGCCCGGAATGCCGCAGCCCCCGGCGCGCATCCGTTCAGCCAGGGTGCCTTGCGGGTTGAATTCCAGCTCCAGCTCGCCCGCCAGATATTGGCGCATGAATTCGGCGTTCTCGCCGACGTAAGAGCTGATCATCTTTTTTACCTGCTTGGTCTGCAACAGGATGCCAATGCCAAAATCATCGACACCGGCGTTGTTCGAGGCAAATATCAGATCGCGGGTTCCGGCGTCTTTGATTGCCGACAGCAGCAATTCGGGAATGCCGCAAAGGCCAAACCCGCCGGCGGCGATGAACATGCCATCATTCAACAGGCCGTCAAGCGCTGCGGCTGCGTTGGCATAGACTTTTTGCATCAAATTCGCCCCGAAATATTGTTGGCCCACGTTTTTTGACCGCAGCATTGGCAGAAGTCAATTGCCGCGGCGCAGCATCAATGGGGATGCTGTCGGAAGGTGTCGGCACTTCAACTGAATGACCCGCAAAAGCCCCGCGCATCAGGCCTTTTTGCGTCGCCCTTTACCCCTTTTCGCGGCTTTCGCAGCGATCAGCTGAACCGCTATTTCCATCGTTACTTGCGAGGGTTCAGAACCTTTTGGCAGCGTTGCATTGACCCTTTCCCATTTCACATAAGGTCCGTATTTGCCATCCATGATATTTACTGCGCCGCCGCTTTCGGGGTGGTCGCCAAGCTCTATCAGCGGCGTCGCGGCCGCACGCCCGCGGCCTCGTGTGGCCTTTTTGGCCAGCTCTTCGACGGCGCGGTTCATGCCGAGCGTAAAAACCTCGGCCACGTCTGCCAAATTGGCGTAGGTGCGGCTGTGTTTGACATAGGGACCATAACGCCCGATCCCGGACTCGACCATTTCGCCGTCGTCTGGATGCGGGCCAATCGGGCGCGGCAGTGACAACAGCAACAGCGCTTTTTCTAGGTCGATGCTTTCGGGTAGCCAGCTCTTGGGCAGGCTGGCGCGCGGTGGTTTGGGAAGCTCATCGCTGGCCTCGCCGCGCTGCACGTAGGGGCCAAAGCGACCGGCGCGCAGAGTGATCTCATCGCCCTGGTCGGTGCCCAATACCTTGCCATCCTGCGCCTCATGTTCGTCACCATTGGGCGCGGTCAGCGGGCGCGTGAAGCGGCATTCAGGATAATTCGAACAGCCGATAAAGGCGCTGCCGGAGCGCGCGGTTTTCAGCCCCAGCCGACCATTGCCGCATTTGCGGCAAAGACGCGGATCGCCGCCGTCCCCGGTCGGCGGAAAGAGGTGCGGCTCAAGCACTTCGTCGATTTTGTCGAGCACCTCGCGAATGCGCAAATCTGCGGTTTCCGCCACGGCGGCGGAAAAATCGCCCCAGAACCCGGCCAGCACATCCTTGTAGTGGCGATCACCCGCGGAAATATCGTCAAGCTGATTTTCCAGCTCTGCGGTAAAATTGTAGCCGACATACTGGCGAAAATAATTGGTCAGAAATATCGTTACCAGGCGGCCTTTGTCTTCGGGGATCAGGCGGTTCTGATCTTTGCGCACATAGTCGCGGTCCTGGATCGTGGTCACAATAGTGGCGTAAGTCGAGGGGCGTCCGATGCCCAGTTCTTCCATCCGCTTGACCAGCGAAGCCTCGGTATAGCGCGGCGGCGGCTGAGTAAAATGCTGCTCTGGCGTGAGCTTGTCTTTTTCAGCGGGCTCGCCAGCCATGATCTGCGGCAGGCGCTTTTCGTCATCATCGACCACGGCGTCGTCGCGGCCTTCCTGATACACCCGCATGAAGCCGTCAAACAGCACCACCTGCCCGGTGGCGCGCAGGCCGACTTGGCCGTCGTCGCTTGCGATATCCACAGTCGTGCGTTCCAGTCGCGCGGCTGACATCTGGCTGGCAATGGTGCGTTTGTAGACCAGATCGTAAAGCCTGCGTTGGTCGGCGTCCAAAATTTTCAGCCGGTCGGCCGATCGCGCCAGGTCCGTCGGGCGGATACATTCATGGGCTTCCTGGGCGTTTTTGGCCTTGTTTTTATACACCCGCGGGCTATTGGGCACGCAAGCCTCACCAAACCGCTCCTTGATTACATCTCGCGCCGCCATCACCGCCTCTGGCGCCATGTCGATCCCGTCGGTTCGCATATAGGTGATATATCCGGCCTCATACAGCCGCTGCGCGGTGCTCATGGTCTGACGCGCGCCAAAGCCGAACTTGCGGCTGGCTTCCTGTTGCAGGGTCGAGGTCATGAATGGTGCCGACGGGTTGCGGTTGGCCGGTTTTGCCTCGACCGATGCGACGCTCAGATCGCGGCTCTGGATCGCAGATACGGCGAGCTCGGCCTGGGAGGCGTTTTCGATGTCGAATTTTTCAAGCTTTTTACCGGCCAGGTGTGTCAGCCGGGCCTCATAGGTCTGACCACGCGGTGTTGAAAGGAGCGCCTTCACGGTCCAGTATTCCTGGGCGCGGAACGCCTCGATCTCCATCTCGCGCTCGACAATCAGGCGCAGGCAGACCGATTGCACGCGGCCAGCCGATTTCGCGCCCGGCAGTTTGCGCCACAGCACTGGTGACAGGTTGAAGCCGAACAGATAATCCAGCGCTCGGCGTGCCAGATATGCCTCGACCAGTTCCATGTCGACCTGACGCGAATTTTGCATGGCTTTGGTCACCGCTGACTTGGTGATCGCGTTGAACACGACCCGGCTGACCGGCGTGTTTTTGGTGATCGCCTTGCGCTTGGTGAGCGCTTCCTGCAAATGCCAGCTTATGGCCTCGCCCTCGCGGTCCGGGTCGGTCGCAAGGATCAGTTCGTTGTCGTCTTTCAGCGCGTCCGCGATCGCCTTGACGTGCTTTCGCCTGTCGCTGGCGACCTCCCATTTCATCGCGAAATTATTGTCGGTATCGACCGAGCCGTCCTTTGCCGGCAGGTCGCGCACATGGCCGAACGATGCCAGGACGGTGTAATCATCGCCCAAATAATTGTTTATTGTCTTGGCTTTAGCCGGAGATTCGACAACGACGACGGGCATGAATTTCCTCTCGACTCGGACCTGGCGTTATGGCGCGCGAAGATGTGTCGCAGCTGGGGCGGATGTCAATGCGCGGCTTTTGCGATTGTTATCTGGTGGCTCTTTTCAAAAAATTAAAGTGCCGGTTGTTTGGATTGCGAAAGTGACGAAACTAAGCCTTGGCCGAAAATTCCCGACCGGAACAACCAGCGAATTGTTTAAGTGGCCAGGTTCAGCAGCCCGCCGGGCTGGCGGTTTATCTTGCCCTCCAGTTCCAGATTTACCAGCGCAGGCGCGACATCGGCGGCGGGCAGTTCAAGGTCACGGATCAGCTGATCTTCGGCAAGCGGGCTCGGGCCCAGCCGGGCCAGAATATCTCGATGCAGTCGGTTCATGTCCGGCGCCCGTCGCGGCGGGCCGGGCGGCACTTCGGTAATCTTTGCGGTCCTGGCACGGGTTTCCGGCGTGCCCGCCAACAAGGCAATGATGTCGTCGGCACCGCGCACCAGCGTCGTACCGTCGCGGATCAGCATGTTGCAGCCGGAAGCGCGGGCATCAAACGGATGGCCGGGAACCGCCAGAACCTCGCGTCCTTGATCAAGCGCGCATCTTGCGGTGATCAGGCTGCCGGAACGCGCCGCCGCTTCGACCACGACGACCGCCCGGCACAGCCCGGATATGATGCGGTTGCGCTGCGGGAAATGGCGGGCTTGCGGGCGCAGGCCCATGGGTTGTTCGCTTAACAGCAGCCCGGTTTCGGAGATTTCCTGCGCCAGAACGGCATTTTCGCTTGGATAAACGACATCAACACCGCCCGCCATGACTGCAATTGTGCCACCGGCATGGGCTGCGATATGAGCCGCCGCATCAATGCCGCGCGCCAGTCCTGAAACGACCACGAAGCCAGCCTCTGTAAGGGCGCCCGCCAGCCTGCGCGTCATGCGCGTTCCAAGGCTGGACGCATTTCGCGCCCCTACCAGCGCGATCATCGGTTTGGACAGGAACGCGGTATTGCCAAGTGTCCAGATCAGTGGTGGAGCGTCGTCCAGTTCGCCGAGCATGCCCGGATAGTCCGGTTCACCAATCGCAATCAGCTTGGCGCCGACCAGTTTCCCGGCTTTCAATTCAGATCTGACGACCCCCTCGGGGCAGGGCTCGTAGTCGTTGACACCGGCGGATCGGGCAACTTCGGGCAAAGCCCTCAGCGCCAGCTCTGCCGTGCCATGTTCCTTGAGAAGTCGAAAAAATGTTGCCGGACCGACACGGCGTGATCGCAAGAGGCGGAGCCAAGTCAGGCGTTCTTCCTCGTGGTGGGGTGGGGTGAGGGGGTGGGGGGAAGGGAATAAATCCTCGGCCATCAATGGTTCCGTCTCTTGCAAGACTCAACATGCGCCGGGTTTGGTTAATACATGATGAATGCAAAATTCTTCTTTTGAAAACTTCCCCGCCGCGCGGGCAGGCCAAGCACGCGCCTCGCACGCGAGATAAAACCGTGGCCCGTAAGGGCCGCAATTTATCCGTTCCTTACGCCGCCGATCCGCCCACGGTCAGCCCGCCAATCAACAGCGTTGGCTGGCCGACACCGACAGGCACCCATTGCCCGGCCTTGCCGCAATTGCCGATGCCTGGATCCAGCGCCATGTCGTTGCCGATCACTCTGATCTGGCGCATCGCGCTGGCTCCGTCGCCGATCAGTGTTGCCCCTTTCAGCGGCGCGCCAAGTTTGCCGTTTTCAACCCGGTAGGCCTCGGTGCAGCTGAACACGAACTTGCCGTTGGTGATGTCCACCTGACCACCGCCAAACCCGACAGCATAAATACCGTCCTTCAGATCGGCCACAATGTCGCCCGGCTCGGCATCGCCTCCCAGCATATAGGTGTTGGTCATCCGTGGCATCGGCGTGTGGGCAAAGCTTTGCCGCCGCCCGTTGCCGGTTGGCGCCACCCCCATGAGGCGCGCGTTCTGACGGTCCTGCATGTAGCCGACAAGCACACCGTCTTTAATCAGCACGTTCTTGCCGGACGGCGTGCCTTCGTCGTCAATTGTGAGCGATCCGCGCCGCTCCGGGATGGTGCCGTCGTCTAGAATGGTCACGCCTTTGGCAGCCACCTGTTGCCCCATCAGCCCGGCAAAGGCCGAAGTTTTTTTTCGGTTAAAGTCACCCTCCAGCCCGTGGCCGACAGCTTCGTGCAGCAATATACCTGGCCAGCCTGGCCCAAGAACCACGTCCATAACACCGGCCGGTGCTGGCACGGATTTCAGGTTCACCAGCGCAATCCGCAGTGCCTCGCGGGTAGTGCTTTGCCAATGTTCGGCATCGATCAGCCCATTCAGCGCAGTTCGACCACCGGCGCCGTGCCCGCCGGATTCACGGCGCCCGTTCTCCTCGACAATCACCGACACGTTCAGTCGCGTCATGGGCCGTGTATCGCGCACTAGGTTGCCTTCGGGGCGCAATATTTCGATTTCCTGCAAAGACGCGGCGATCGTGGCCGAGACCTGAATGACGCGCGGATCAAGGTCGCGGGCAAAGGCATCAATTTCGCGCAATGTCTCAATCTTCACCGCAAAACTCGCACCCTCCATAGGGTCGTCGTCGGAATAAATTTTGCGATTCGTTGCCTGCGGTGCATCGGCCAGCGTGCCGCCGCCATTTTCGACGGCAAGGCGCGCGGTTTTCGCGGCACGTTTCAACGCTGCCTCGCTGATATCGGTTGAATGCGCGTAGCCTGCAGTTTCGCCGCACACAGCGCGCAGGCCAAAGCCTTCGGATGCGTTGTAGCTGGCCGTCTTGACGCGCCCGTCGTCAAATACCAAAACCTCTGATCGTTGCCGTTCCAAAAACAGCTCGCCGTCGTCGGCGCCGGCAACCGCGCCGCGCAAGATTGCCAGGGTGCGATCCTGGTCCAGGTCGTTGTCAAAGGGTCGAAATCGATCAGATAGCATAATTTGCTCCACAATTGTCGGTCAAATCGGACATGAGCGGCTGTTTGCCGCAATGGAATTCCTTGTCTACCTGCTGCTAATATGGTTTCAAACGGCCCAGACACAACGGGATTCCATTCAGAATTTTGGGTAACCGATAAGGCTGCGGATCCAGTTGCGAGTCGTACAGGAAGTGAAAATGCGATTATTCACCGTTCATTCGAGCCTTGGGGTCTTGGTTTCAGCGGGCTTCACGGCGTCCGTTGCGGGCGCGCAAGCCGCGCTCGACGGCCTTGAAATTCATGGCCAGCCGCTGCCGGGCGGCGTAAACTTTCAGCCCGCCGCCACCGAGCTGGCGCGCGACATTCAGTGGCTGGATGGATTTGTGAATATCATCATGGGCGCCATCGTGGTGTTTGTGACCCTGCTGATGCTGTACGCGATCACGCGCTTCAACAGACGCGCAAATCCGACCCCGGCAAGTTTCACCCATAACACAATTGTCGAGGTTGCTTGGACGATATTTCCGATCGTCATTCTGGTTTTCATTGGCGCATTTTCGTTGCAAATTCTGTTTCGGCAACAGGAGATTCCTGTTGCCGACATAACCGTCAAGGCCACCGGATATCAGTGGTACTGGGGCTATGAATACCCGGATCACGAGTTTGCATTTGACAGCTTTATGTTGTCACGCGATGAGCTTGTAGACTTTGGCTACAGCCAGGACGAATATCTGCTGGCAACCGACACGGCGATGGTCGTGCCGGTTGGCAAGATCATCGTCGTGCAGGTGACCGGAGCCGACGTGATCCACGCCTGGGCAATGCCCGCGTTTGGTGTCAAGCAGGATGCTGTGCCGGGGCGTCTGGCCGAGCTTTGGTTCAGTGTCGAAAAAGAAGGCATTTATTTTGGTCAGTGTTCAGAACTATGTGGTAAAGACCATGCCTTCATGCCGATTACCGTGAAAGCCGTATCGCAGGACGCCTATGAAGCTTGGCTGAAGCGCGCGATCGAAGAATTCGCCGGAACGCCGCAAAATGTAACTGTCGCGGCCAACTAAAGATCTGACGGGCTGCCGGTGAGTGCGGCCCCGTCCAACAGGATCCATGAATGTCCGAAGCGAGCATCTTGAGCAAATATAAGGAAGCAAGCTTTGGCGACTTCGTCGCTTTGCTTAAGCCACGGGTGATGTCTCTGGTGGTATTCACGGCACTGGTCGGTCTGATCGTGGCCCCCGGCGGGGTGCATCCGGTTATCGGATTTGCATCGATCCTGTTTATCGCCATCGGCGCAGGTGCCTCGGGCGCGCTGAACATGTGGTACGACGCCGATATTGACGCGGTCATGAGACGCACCGCCAACCGCCCGGTTCCTTCGGGAAAAGTAGGCGCGCAGGACGCGCTGGCGATCGGCGTCACGCTGGCTGTCATGGCTGTGGTCATGCTGGCACTGGCGGCGAACCTTGTGGCCGCAAGTTTGCTGGCCTTCACGATATTCTTTTACGCCGTGGTTTACACGATGTGGCTGAAACGTTGGACACCGCACAACATTGTCATTGGCGGCGCTGCCGGGGCGTTTCCGCCGATGATCGGCTGGGCCGTTGTCACCGGTGGTGTTTCGCTTGAAAGTGGTCTGATGTTTGCGCTTATCTTCATGTGGACACCTCCGCATTTCTGGGCGCTGGCGTTGTTCATGAAGGATGACTATTCGCGCGCCGGTGTGCCGATGCTGACCGTAACCCACGGCTGCCGGGTGACACGAAACCATATTCTGGCCTACACCATTTTTTTGGCACCGGTGTCGATCGGCCTTGGCATGACCTCGGTCGGGGGTCCATTTTATATGGCGTCGGCGCTGCTGATCAACCTATTGTTCCTTAAAGTTGCGCTGGCCATCCAGCGGCGGCCGGAAAGCCAGGCAGAAGCTGACGCTTACAAAGTTGAAAAGTCGTTCTTTCGATTGTCGCTGATCTATCTGTTCGTCAGCTTTTCGGCGCTGCTTGTTGAGGCGACGCTGAAGACTTACGGGCTGGGGGGCTGGTAATGGGGCTGGCGAATGAGCATGAGATTCACCGGCGCCGGTTTGGCCGCAACCTAGGGGTCGGGCTTGTTCTGGGAGCGTTTGTGGTTCTGGTTTTCGCGCTAACGATGGCCAAACTAGGCGAGGGCGAGCCGTCGCAGGGCTTTGATCACGCGATTCGCATCGACCAGTTGGAGGCGTCAGAGTGAACCTGCAGGGGACCAACAGGACGCTGGCCCAAACCGTCGGCGTTGTCGTGGTGATGGGCGCGCTGGCCTGGGCTTCGGTTCCGTTTTACAACTGGTTTTGCAAGGTGACCGGCTTTGGCGGCGTGCCCTCGGTAGCGCAGGCAGGATCAGACGAAATTCTGCAAAAGACCATCACGGTGCGCTTTGATGCGTCGCTTGCGCGTAACATGTCGTGGGAATTCAAACCCGTGAACCGCGAGATGGAACTTCGCATTGGTGAAACCGGATTGGCGTTTTATGAAGCCTATAATCCGACCGACCATGTCATTGCCGGATCCGCAAGTTTTAACGTCGTGCCATACGAGGCAGGCGGGCACTTTACCAAGATCGACTGCTTTTGCTTTGAACAACAGGTGCTGCAACCCGGCGAGCGGGTCTTGATGGCGGTCACATTCTTTGTGGACCCCGAGATTACGCGGGATCGCGATGCAAAGTTTGTAAAGCACATCACGCTGTCATACACATTTCACCAAACTGAATTGTCCGAAGACTATGCCGAACTGGCGGCGCATGCTTCGCATGGGTCCAACTAAGTACCAGATGAGGGTTCGCTCATGGCGCACGAGAAAAACCACGACTACCACATCCTGAACCCTTCGATCTGGCCGTTTATAGGTGCGGTGTCGGGCTTCACTATGCTGTTTGGTGCGGTTTTATGGTTTCAGGACATCACACCATTTGTGGCGCTCGTCGGGCTGGCCGGAGTGTGTTACGTCATGTATGCGTGGTGGTCCGACGTCGTCGTCGAAGCGCACGGCGGCGATCACACGCCGATTGTTGCCATCGGTCTGCGCTATGGCGTTGTATTGTTCATCATATCCGAGGTGATGTTCTTTTCGGCCTGGTTCTGGACCTTCTTCAAGCACGCACTGTATCCGATGACCGAAGGCTCGCCCGCCATTGACGGCGTCTGGCCGCCGGTCGGTATCGAGACCTTCGATCCCTGGCATCTGCCGCTGATCAATACGCTGATCCTGTTGTGTTCGGGCATGGCCGCCACCTGGGCGCACCACGCCATTGCCCATGAAAATTACCGCAAGGACCTGGTGAACGGGCTGATCCTTGCGATCGTTCTTGGCGCGGCTTTTACATTCACACAGGCCTACGAATACGGGCAGGCGTCGTTTAGTTTTTCCGGCAATATCTATGGTGCCACATTTTTCATGGCGACCGGGTTTCACGGGTTTCATGTGCTTATCGGGACGGTGTTTTTGACGGTCTGTCTGGTGCGCGCGCTGAATGGTCATTTCACCCGTGAAAAACACGTCGGGTTTGAGGCTGCCGCGTGGTATTGGCATTTTGTCGATGTGGTCTGGCTGTTTCTGTTTTCCGCGGTCTACATTTGGGGCGGCTGACCGGGCATACTGCCGGGACGTATGATTGGTCGGGGTTCGATTTGTCGCATAAAAATCAATGACCTGGTACCTTCGGCGAGAATATTTTGGCAAGAAAGATATCAGGTGCGGGGCTGCGTTCCGGCGCTTTTTGGATATTTGGGGTCGCTGATGAGCCGACGTTTGATCATGCCGCTTTTCTTTGGTCTGCTGGGGGCGGTTGTTTTGGTGTGGCTCGGTACCTGGCAGTTGCAGCGGCTGGACCGAAAACTGGCGGTGCTGGGCGAGATCGAAGCGCGGATCCTTGAGGCCCCGGTTGAACTGCCATTAGATTCGTCGCGTGTGCGTGACCGGTATTTGCCGGTCACTGTCGCCGGTACATTTGACGGCCGAGAAGTTCATGTGCTGGCTAGCAGCAAGCAGTTTGGTGCCGGATATCGCGTGATCGCAGCGTTGGTGGTGGGCGAGCGGCGTGTCCTGGTGGATCGCGGTTTCATTGCACCGGATGCCAAGGATGCGTCCAGACCAACCAAAGACGTTGTCCTCACCGGCAATCTGCAATGGCCCGATGAGATCGACGGCTACACTCCGCAACCTGATCTTGCCGCCAACATCTGGTTTGCCCGCGATGTTGCGGCGCTGGCGCAAGCCCTGGACACCGAGCCGGTGTTGATTGTAGCTCGCTCTGACACTGGCGACGATATCAGGCCATTCCCGGTCAGCACCGCCGCGATCCCAAATGACCACCTTGGATATGCAATAACTTGGTTTCTATTGGCGGTCGTCTGGTTGGGGATGACAGGCATACTGGCGTGGCGTATCAATCGCCGACTCTAACTAAAAGCGCTGCGATTTATGCACTACATCTCGACCCGCGGACAGGCACCGGTTTTGACATTCCAAGAGGCGATGCTGACCGGGCTGGCACGCGATGGCGGGCTGTATGTCCCTGACCGCATTCCGGTCATGCCGACGGGTGATATCGCAGCAATGGCGGGGCTGTCTTATGAAGAGGTCGCGTTTCGCGTGATGCGTCCGTTTGTGGATGAAGCGTTCAGCGACGAAGATTTTGACGACATTATCGGGCGCGCCTACGCCGGGTTCAGCCACGCCGCCCGTGCGCCGCTAGTGCAGCTTGACGCCAACCAATTCCTGCTGAAACTTTTCCACGGCCCGACTCTGGCGTTCAAAGACTTCGCGATGCAGCTTGTCGGGCAGCTTTTCCAAAGCGCGCTGGCGCGCCGCGGCGAGCGGGTCACCGTCGTCGGGGCCACCTCTGGCGATACCGGCAGCGCCGCGATCCAGGCGTTTCGCGGTTTGGACGCGGTTGATGTGTTCATCCTGTATCCGGATGGCCGCGTTTCAAATGTGCAGCGCCGGCAGATGACCACGCCGAGCGACAGCAATGTTCATGCGCTGGCAATGGCGGGCGATTTTGACGATTGTCAGGCCCGCCTCAAGGACATGTTCAACGATTTTGAGTTTCGTGACCGGGTTGGCCTTGCCGCGGTCAATTCGATCAACTGGGCCCGTGTGCTGGCACAGGTGGTGTATTTTTTCACAGCTGCCGTGTCGCTTGGCGCGCCGCACCGTGCGGTCAGTTTTACGGTTCCGACGGGCAATTTTGGCGACATTTACGCAGGCTCTGTTGCGCGGGGCATGGGGCTGCCGATCGACCAGCTTGTCATCGCGACAAATCAGAATGACATTCTGCATCGCACGCTTAGCACCGGGTCTTATGCTGCAAAAGGCGTGCAAGCCTCGATCAGCCCGTCGATGGACATTCAGGTCTCGTCGAATTTTGAACGCGCGCTCTTTGATGCTTGCGGCGGTGATGGCGCTGCCGTTGCCCGGCAGATGGACGAATTGAAGCGCGGCGGCGCGTTTGATGTCAGCCAGGGCGCGATTGATTATCTGCGCCAGCTTTATTCCTCGGGTACCGCGAGCGAAGACGAGACCCGCGCGACGATACGCGAAGTGCATGAGCGCACAGGGGAATTGCTCTGCCCGCACAGTGCCGTTGGTGTCAAAGTTGCACAGGATCAGGTGTCCGAGTCGGTGCCGATGGTCTGTCTGGCCACCGCGCACCCGGCCAAGTTCCCGCAAGCTGTTGAAGCTGCGACCGGGCAGCGCCCGCCACTTCCGACGCACCTGGCAGACCTATTTCAGCGCCCCGAGCGGTTGACCAAAGTCAAAAACGATCTCGGCGACATAAAAACCCTGATACAGGAGCGCATTAAGCATTGAGCGTAAGATTACACACTTTTCCCAATGGCTTCAGGGTTGTGACCGAGCATATGCCGGGCCTGCAATCCGCGTCTGTCGGGATCTGGGTCAATGTCGGCGGGCGCCATGAGCGTCTGGAGCAAAATGGAATCGCCCACTTTCTGGAGCACATGGCGTTCAAGGGCACTAAGCGGCGCACCGCCCTGCAGATTGCCGAGGAGATCGAGAATGTCGGCGGCCTGATCAACGCTTACACCAGCCGAGAGCTGACCGCATATTATGCCCGCGTGCTTGAGGCCAATGTGCCACTGGCGCTTGACGTGATTTCCGACATAGTTCTGAACCGGGTGTTTGCTGCCGGCGAGATCGAGGTCGAGCGTGGTGTCATCCTGCAGGAAATTGGCCAGGCGCTGGACACGCCGGATGATGTGATTTTTGACTGGCTGCAGGAAGCCGCCTATCCCGATCAACCACTTGGGCGCACCATTCTTGGCTCGACCAAACGGGTGTCTGGATTTTCGCGCGGTGATTTGGCCGGATTTGTCGGCGAACATTACAGTGCGGACCGGATGATCCTGTCGGCCGCGGGCGCGGTTGATCACGACAAAATTGTCCGCGCCGCCGAAATGCTTTTTGGCGGGCTTGAGCGGGGGCGCGGCAAAACGATGGCGCACGCCCGGTTTCAGGGCAGCGAGAAGCGCCGGAACAAGAGCCTTGAACAAGTGCATTTTGCCTTTGCGCTGGAAGGCCCGGGCTATCTGGATGACGATATTTATGCCGCGCAGATATTTGCCACCGCCTTTGGTGGCGGCATGTCATCACGTCTGTTTCAGGAAGTGCGCGAAAAGCGCGGACTTTGTTATTCGATATTTGCGCAAAGCGGGGTCTACGCGGATACCGGCATGACAACGATTTATGCAGGCACAAGTGCTGATCATATCGGCGATCTGGCAGCGATCACCGTCGATGAACTCAGACGCGCCGCCGATGACATGTCACCGTCCGAGGTTGCGCGCGCCTGCGCTCAGCTTAAGGCCGGGCTCTTGATGGGGCTGGAAAACCCATCATCACGCGCCGAGCGTCTGGCCCGAATGGTAGCGATATGGGGTCGGGTGCCAAGCCTTGACGAAACCGTCGCCCATATTGAAGCGGTGAACCATGATCATGTGCGCGATTTCGCGACCCAGCTGCGCCAGGGCGCACCAGCCATGGCGCTTTACGGTCCTGTTGAGCGGGCCCCCAGACTGGCGGATCTGCGCGCCCGGCTTGCGGCCTGATGCTGGGCATGCGACGCAGGGTCAGGATTGAAACTGAGCGTATGGTCCTGCGCCCACCACAACATTCCGATTTTCGACAGTGGACGGCCCTGCGCACCGCCAGCGTGGATTTTCTGCGCCCCTGGGAGCCGACCTGGTCGAACGACCACTTGTCGCGCAAATCTTTCACAAATCGGGTTTATTGGGCTCAAAGGTCTATTTCCAAAGGCAGCGCGGTGCCGCTGTTCCTGATCCGGCGCAGCGACAATATTCTTTTGGGAGCCATCACACTGGACAATATCCGCCGCGGTCCGGCCCAGGCCGGGACCGTTGGTTACTGGATTGGCCAAGCCAGTGCGCGCCAAGGCTTCATGCGGGAAGCCATGACCGCGGTCGCGAACTATGCGTTCACCGCTCTTGATCTTTCCCGCCTCGAGAGCGCCTGTCTGCCTGAAAACGCTGCTTCGCGCGCGGTTCTTGAAAAATGCGGGTTCAAGTATGAGGGCGTGGCGCAAAGCTATTTGCAGATCGACGGGCGCTGGCGCAACCATGTTCTGTATGCAAACTTAAGGTCCGACCGGCGCGGCAAGACCGATGCGGGCTGATCCGGGATCGCGAAGCACGCTGTTTGTGCGTAAGTCACCAGGAAACTGAGTGATGAATACTTGGATTGCCCTGCTGCGTGGTGTGAATGTTGGTGGTCACAAATTGCTTCCGATGGCGGAATTTCGCGGCCTTCTTGGCGATCTCGAGTTTGAAAACGCTGCAACTTATATTCAGTCAGGCAACGCGGTATTTCGCGCCAATGGAACGCGGGTGAAAATCGCCGCTAACATCGGCGCGTCAATCCGTGAGAAATTCGGATTTGATGTTGATGTCTTTGTGCAATCGCTGGATGAATTACGGAATGCTGTGGGTGCAAATCCATTTTCACGGGCCGAGGATGATCCAAAATCGCTGCACCTTTTCTTTCTGGCTGAACCTGTCGAAACACTCGATGTGGAGGCGATAAAAATTCACGCCACCAGGGGCGAGGAATTCGATTGCACCGACAAGGTGTTTTACCTTTACACCCCAAATGGTTTCGGCCGCTCAGACCTGGCTGCAAAACTTGCACGCTTCGTCAAAACTTCGATGACTGGCCGGAACCTGCGATCCTGCCATAAGATCATTGAGCTGGCGCAATCGCTATGACGCTCAACCCCGTAGCCGATGATTTCGTGAACCTGCTGCGCGCTGAAATCCCCGCCGCAACGTTCAAATCGACGGCACCGCATTATCTTGAAGACCCTCGCGGCATCTCGCCAGGAACCGCGGGCCAGGTGGTCGCCCCGGCAAGCGTAAATGAGGTGAGTGCGATCATATCACGCGCCAATGCCGCCCGCATCGCCGTTGTGCCGTTTGGTGGCGGCACGGGACTGGTTGGCGGACAGTTGATTCCGCATGGGCCAACGCCGCTGGTGCTGTCGCTTGAACGCATGAATGCGATCCGCGACGTGCGCGCAGATGACAACACCATGATTGTCGAGGCCGGGGCAATTCTACATGACGTGCGCGCTGCCGCTGAAATCGCGGACCGGTTATTCCCTTTATCGCTGACGTCGCAGGGCAGCTGCGAGATCGGCGGCAACCTTGCCACCAATGCGGGCGGCGTGAACGTGCTGCGCTATGGCAGCGCGCGCGATCTGTGCCTTGGGCTGGAAGCGGTGCTGCCGGATGGGCGCATTTGGCATGGGCTGACGCGGTTGCGCAAAGACAACACCGGCTATGATCTGAAAAACTTGCTGATCGGCTCGGAAGGCACGCTTGGAGTGATCACCGCCGCCTCTTTGCGCCTCTATCCCCGGCCAGAACGCGAGGGCGCGGCGCTCATGGTTGTCAAAGACCCGAAAGCCGCCGTTGCCCTGCTGGCGATTGCGCGCGAGCTAATTGGCGAATGCGTCTCGGCATTTGAGCTGATCAATGGCACCGGGCTTGAATTTCTGTCGGAAACCATGCCCGATGTCCGGCAGCCGTTTTCCGATATTCCCGATTGGGCGGTGCTGATCGATATTGGGCTGGCGGGTGGCGCTGATCCCGCCGAATCGCTGGCGCGGATCTATGAGACCGGCACGCAGGCAGGGCTGGTCAGTGACGGCCTGGTGGCGCAAAGCGAAGCGCAACGTCAGGCATTTTGGAGCCTTCGCGACGCCATCCCCGAGGCCAACAAACACATTGGCCCGATCGCTTCCCATGACATCTCGTTGCCCATTGGTTCAATCAATGCGTTCATTAAAAAGGGCGCAGAAGTGATTGCGAGCAAAGGTGATTTTCGCATCAATGTCTTCGGTCATCTGGGCGACGGAAACCTGCATTACAATGTCTTCCCGGCGCGGGGGCGGCAAAAGTCCGACTACCCAGGCATCAGCGAGAATATCAAGCGAATCGTTTATGATCTGGTCGCAGAATTTGACGGTTCATTCAGCGCCGAACATGGAGTTGGGCGGCTGAAAGTCGAAGAGCTTGAACGCTACGCCGATCCGGCAAAACTGTCTGCGATGCGGGCCATAAAAGCCGCACTTGATCCCAATGGCATCATGAACCCCGGCGCCATTCTGCGTAGAACTGTTGGGCGTTCTTCACAGCAAAACGCCCCGCCGGGGGATTGGCGGAGCGTTTCAATGTGAGGGTCACATGTGGTTACAAGCAGCGCCTGCTCCCGGCAGGCAAGGCCATATTTATGGGGATTATGTAGGATAGTGCCGAAACCCACCCATCAGGCAGGCTTCGGACTATCGATGTAGCGGATGCGGACAGGCCGTGTGAGCGCGTCAACCGCCTTCTCGAACGTGGCGCTAACACGCATGTCTTCCTCCAACTCAGCCTTGCTCGGCTGATGGGACGGGTGCAGGATTTCGACCTCGCTGGGGTTCGGTGCAGGCTTTATTCTAATGCGGTGACTCCCCCAATCGTTCACCTCGTGGGGTAGCGCAGGCACCCGATTTCCTGGAACTTCGATAAGGACAGTTGGTATCGTTCGTTCCGCCCCTTGCTGCCCGGTCGTTTCAGCTCGCGTTCTACATCGGCTCGGTCTGCCTCCCATATTTCCTGCATCTCAAAGCTTTCGTTCATAAGGGCCAAAAGCACTGCATCCCAATCTTTGTCTATGTCCATTTTGCCGGTGCTTTGTGTTTTTTTACGCGCCGCTGTACCCAATGAACGAGTCTTGATCTGATAACGCCGTTCGCCTGAACGATCAGTCGCATCATATCCAGGTGTTCTCGCATCGACGAGTGTTAGAGCATTTCCGGTTTAGTTTGGTCCATATCCGGATGCTGCGAAGAAGTTTGCACATTCCTGTTTTGAGAACAGTTCGAGGATTTCGCCGACACCTTTCCACAAGGTGTCAACGGTTCTCGCGGCCAATCTCTTCATGTGTGCTTTGAGCTTTGAGAAAGCCAGCTCGATTGGGTTCAGATCCGGCGAATATGGTGGCAGGAATAGCAGCCATGCGCCGCGCTCCCTGATTGCTGCATTGGCTGCGGCAACCTTGTGAGCGGGCAGATTATCCATCACCACAACATCGCCCTTTTGCAGGGTCGGTGCGAGTTGGGTTTTGATGTAGGTGATGAATGCGGGACCATCCATCGGGCCGTCCAGTACCCATGGAGCCGTCATGCCATCATGGCGCAGACCGGCAATGAAAGTCATGGTTTTCCAGTGGCCATGGGGGATTGAAGCTATCAGCCGCTGACCTTTTGCAGACCGCCCTCGAAGCCGGGCCATTTTTGTGTTCAACCCGGTTTCATCAATGAACACGATCCTGCCCAACAGATGCAGGTGATGCTTCAGCCAATCCTGGCGTTTTCGCCAACGGCGGCGTTTGGCCCGCACATCAACCCGCTCCTGTTCACTGGCGTGAGCCGTTTTTTTTTATAAGTGATCTGATTAGCACGCAGCCAGTCATCCAGCGTTGAAGAGCCGGCACGCAGGCCATATATCTCATATAAGCGGGCACATAGTTCGGCCAATGTCAGATCCGGCTGTTTGCCGATCCAACCAATCATGTCAGCGCGATACGGATCAAGTTTGCTCTTGCGTTTCTTCGGCGCTTTCAAACCAACATGGCCAACTTCCATGGCCTGCCTGACAAACCGAATGGCCGAACTGGCGCTTACTTTAAACTGCCGTGCCGCTTCGCGACGCGATACACCCGACGCAACCAAATCAACAATACGAAGTCGTAAATCCTGAGATAAAGCCATGATAACACCTCCTGATTCCTTGAATCAGAAGAAGCTCAATTCGTAAACCCGAGTTTGATTCTAAGCTGGCCGGAAATGCTCTAGATCAAGCAGACGCGCAACTTCGCACTCGCCGATCTCCCCAGTAGCACCGAGAGGTTTTCCCGTTAGTCGGTAGTATTCAGCCGCCAGCGGCTTAACCTGAGCGATGATTTCTGCGACGCTCATTCGTCGTCTCTGGGTGAAAAAACCTTCCCAATCTGGCGCGTCTTGTCCGACGCGCCAGCGATGATTTTCAACGGCTCACTCACGACCGCGCCCCGCTCGCCAGCCCGTTATCGGCGATCAAATCCCGGTAGCGGAGGCGCTTCCCGTCCATGCCGGAAGCGACAGCGGCCATGATGTCGATGGTGTCTTCGTCGCGGAGATTGTGACGGGCCCCGAACTCTTGCACATAGCGGTCAAGATGCTTCGGAGAGAGCTTGTGGAAGGTGCCCTTGTGGGCGCGCTTCATCATCGACCACAGGGACTCGATGCCGTTGGTGTGGACATCGCCCCGGACATACTCGGAGAGCGAGTGCGTGACCGTCTCATGATCGAAGGGCAGGCTCTCATAGGCGCTGGCGTCGTCGCTGTAGACCGTGGCCCCTGGGGCGGCATGGGCGCGGACGAAGCCCTGCAGCGTCCGCGCGTCGGTGCGCTCGATCACCTTCGCGGCGACTTGGTTGGTCTCGCGGTCCTTCGCCCCGATGACTGCCGTCTTGCCGACGGCACCGCGTCCGGTTCCGCCAGTTCCTTCCGCCTCGCGTTCGACATGTTCTTCCGGCGACCACCGAAATAGGTCTCGTCCACTTCGACCGGCCCCGCGAACACGCCGCCCTTCTCGGCCAGCGCAATCCGCAGCCGGTGCGCAAGGAACCACGCGCTGCGCTGGTTGATGCTCAGGTCGCGGTGCAGCTTCATGCTGGACACCGACTTGAGGTTGGTGGACAGCAGGAAGGTGGCGACCATCCAGACCTGGAAGCCGAGCTTCGAGCCTTTCATGACCGTGCCGGTCTTCGCGCTGAACCGCTTGGCGCATTCCTTCTCCCGGCACCGGAAGGGCATGGTCTTGTGCCTCGCGCCGGTCTGCACGTTCACCGAACCGCAGTGCGGGCAGGCGATGCCATGCGGCCAGCGGCGAGCAATGAACCATGCCTCGGCGGTCGCATCGTCGGGGAACTTCCGCATGATCTCGATCAGCGAGATGCCCTTGCGGTCGGACTTGCCAGGTGCTTTGTGTGCCACGTCTTGCCTCCCTGATATGCCCGAAAATTACATGAGAGTGCCGGTCGCGTCAACCCCCTTTCGGCACTTTCTTACATAATCCCCATATTTATGGCCAACGTGTTACCAAAGTGTTCATGATCCTTCGAATGTGCAAAGCGCATGAATTTCAAAGCCCAGATCCTCCAATAATTTGCGCCCGCCGAGCTCTGGCAGGTCGATGATGAAGGCACAGCCGACGATCTCCGCGCCAAGCCGCTCAATGAGCTTGATCCCGGCCTCGGCGGTGCCGCCGGTGGCCAGCAGATCATCGACCAGCAGAACCCGGTCGCCTGCCGCCAACGCATCATCGTGCAGTTCCATGATGGCCTCGCCGTATTCAAGCTTGTAGTGCTGGCTGATGGTGGTGCCGGGCAGCTTGCCCTTTTTGCGAACCGGCACGAAGCCGACCGTCAACTGATGCGCGATTGCGCCGCCCAGAATAAAGCCGCGGGCCTCGAGCGCGACGACCTTGTCGATCCGCACGTCGGCATATGGGTGCAACAACTGGTCAACCGCCATGCGAAAGCCGCGCGGGTCAGCAAACAGCGTGGTGACATCGCGAAACAGGATGCCTTCGTGCGGGAAATCGACGATCGCACGGATGTAGTCTTTGACGTCTTTGTTCATTTAGGACTTTCCAAAACCCGACCGGCGACTGCGTCGAGTTTTGCCATCAGCGCCGGATCGCGAGCCTCGGGCGCGGTCATGATTGCATACTCCAACGCCCGGTCGCAGCGGTGCGGGCAGGGCGTGCGGGGTTCGGTCAGCAGTGCCGGCAAGCGGGCCACCAGTGCGCGCGCGTTGGCGGCGTTGCCGGCTAAAACTTTAATGATTTCAGTCACTTTAACCTCGCTGTGTTCCGGGTGCCAGCTATCATAATCGGTGATCATCGCCACCGAAGCATAGCAAAGCTCGGCCTCGCGGGCGAGCTTTGCTTCAGGCAGATTGGTCATACCTATCACGTCTGCGCCCCAGACCTCGCGATACATTTTGCTTTCGGCCAGCGATGAAAACTGCGGCCCTTCCATCGCAAGGTAAACACCGCCCACATGCACCGTGACACCTTGCAATGTTGCGGCCTCATGACAGGCGCCTGACAGGCGCGCACAGGTTGGATGCGCGACCGAAACATGGGCCACGCAACCGCTGCCAAAAAAGCTTTTGTCGCGCGCGATTGTGCGGTCAATGAACTGATCCACGATGACAAAATCCCCCGGCGCCAGGTGCTCGCGAAACGATCCACAGGCCGAAACCGAGATCACATCGGTGACCCCGATCCGTTTGAGCGCATCGATATTGGCACGATAGGGAACGCTGGTCGGCGAATGCACATGTCCGCGGCTGTGGCGCGGTAAGAACGCCATTTTCACGCCGTCCAGAACCCCGGTCAGAACCTGGTCCGATGGCTTGCCCCAGGGTGTTTTAACCGCCCGCCAACGCGCATTTTCCAGCCCGTCAATTTCATAGACGCCGGAACCGCCAATCACACCGATCATGGTTTCCATTTGCACTTCTCCCGGAAATACCGGGGCGAGGGTAGGGCATGTATTGGAGGGATGGAAGCCTTGCAATGCGAGAACAAAATTGCCGGGAATGGGCGAGTTCTTTAAAGTCTTTAAAGGTTTTTTGACCGCCACTTTAAAGTCTGTACATGTATGTTCGCGGTTTGTTCCGCCTGTTTTTTGGGTAGATTGAACCGGGCGGTCGGGTTACCGGATTTTCATGCGTTGCGGTTCGGCGAGCGAGTCGGTGTTCCGAAATTAGGTGGTGAAAAAGTTGCGTAGATTTTCATTTGGTCGGGCTGGCCGGAGCTGCGTGACGGTGGGTTTGAGTATGCATTATGAGGGTCGCTGGATCGCGCGTACGTCTGCCTCTCCCCTGGCCCGCCTCCTGGGAGGAGGGGGGAATGGTGCTGGTGGTGTGTTTTGCGTTCCCCCCCTCCCGCTGGGAGGGGGGAGGCAGTCGTGCCGTTCAGTCATCCGGCCTTGCCAGCGAAAATATATTGTCCACCACCGAATAGTCGCGATAGCCAAGGCGCGAGAGCGGGCGGTAAGTGCTCACGTCAAAGCGACCGTCGACGATGCAGTCGTCGCGCAGGTAGATGCCGGTAACTTCGCCGATGACCATGATGTTTGCGGCACCCTCAAGGGTCACCATCTTGCTCAGTCGGCATTCGAGCGCTGCTGGGGCAGCCGCGACCCGGGCGCAGGGCACCGTGTCACATTCGGTCTTTTCCAAACCCGCCAGATCAAATTCGTCGACCTCGGCACTGTATGAACCAGAGGTTCGGTTCATCGCTTCGCGCATCGCATATTCCACGATGTTCACACAGAACACTCCGGTTTCGTCGATATTGGCGACGGTATCCTTGCCAAAATGCCGGTCGTGCTTGCTGGCGGTCGAGGCGAACATGACCTGTGGCGGGGCGTAAGCCACACCGTTGAAAAAAGAATACGGCGCAAGGTTGTTGCGGCCGTTCTTGCCGCGCGAGGAAATCCAGCCGATCGGGCGCGGTGTTACAATCGCGATGAACGGATTATGCGGCAGTCCGTGGCCGTCTGCGGGGCGGTAAAACATGGCAATCCTCGTTCGTTGCCCCTGACCTAGCTGCGTGCTAGCAGGCTTTCCAGCCAAAAAGCGCCAAAAAGGGGCCGGGGTGTACACCCTTTGCAAGGAAACAGCAGACGACTGGTGGGACGTTGAAGCGCTTTTTGATCTGTGCTTTGCACCCGGGCGCGAGGCGTTGTCGTCTTACCGGTTGCGCGACGGTGTCGCGCCGATTGGCGATCTGTGCCTGATTGCGCGTGATGCTGACCGGGTATTGGCTGCCGCTGTGCGGTTTTGGCCGGTGCGGGTCGGGGACTTGGCGGCGTTGCTGTTGGGGCCGATTGCGGTGCACCCGACCCGGCATGGCGAGGGGCTGGGGGCGCTGCTGATCGGCGACAGCCTGGCGCTGGCGGCGCGCGCCTGGGACCGGGTCATTTTGATCGGAGATGCGCCCTATTATGGGCGCTTTGGCTTTCGGCGGTTGGACGGGGTCGAGATGCCGCCGCCAACCAACCCGGACCGGGTGCTTGGCTTTGCCTTGAGCGACGGTGCCTGGGACCGGGTGCGCGGGCAGGTGATGAGCGTCAACAGGCCCTGAACTTTTCGCTACATGGTTGGATCACGGCGCCACACTTGTGGCTTCCAAAATAAGCGGATCAGAGGGCAGCGCCCGCCCCGTGGGGGCGGATCGGGCGCTGCCCGGCCCGTGGGGCCAGGCTGGTTTCGGTAAACAATTCAGCGCTTTAATCCCTATTTGAACGCGCGCAGCCAGTCCATCACCGCCGGGCGCACCGATTGCGCGCCGCTGTCGCAGGCCGTATCGATGACGCCGCGAAGTTCGGTCAGGCTGACCTGCCGGATCAGATATTTAACCGGCCCGATCGAGGCTGGCCGCATCGATAATGTGTGCATTCCCAGAGCCGCAAAGCACATCGCCTCGACCGGGCGGCCGGCATCTTCGCCGCAGAATGACAGGTGGGTTCCGGTTTCCCGGCAACGTTCAACGATCTGGCGGATGAAGGTCAGAAAGCTGACATTCAGCGTGTCATAACGCCTGCGCACCCGCTCGTTTTCGCGGTCGGCGGCAAAAAAGAACTGTTTCAGGTCGTTGCCGCCGATGGAGATGAAATCGGCCATCTCAAAGAATTGCCGCGGTGCGAAGGCCAGGCTGGGAGTTTCCAGCATCGCGCCGATCTCGATCATTTCGGGGATCGCGTGGCCGAGGCGGCGCTCGCGCTTGAGTTCGTCCAGAAGGTGTTGGCGGGCCTCTCGGAATTCGTCAAACTGCGCCACAAAAGGGAACATCACGGTCAGCGGGCGCCCGTTCGCGGCCCGTATCAGCGCCTGCAGTTGCATCCGCATGACGCCCTTTTTGTCCAGCCCGACGCGGATCGCGCGCCAGCCCATCGCCGGGTTGGGCTCGTCCTGCGGCTCCATATAGGGCAGCACTTTGTCAGAGCCGATATCAAGCGTGCGAAAGTTCACCCGCTTGCCGTCAGCCGCATCCATGACACCGGCGTATAGCGCTGCCAGCGCCCCGCGCCTGGGCACTTTGCTGCTGGTCAGAAACTGCAATTCAGTGCGAAACAAGCCGACGCCTTCGGCGCCGGAGCTGACAAGCGAGGGCAGATCAGCCATCAGCCCGGCGTTCATGTGCAGCGAGATAACCGTGCCGCACAGGGCCTCGGCCGGCTTGTCGCGAAGACTGGCGTAGCGTTCCTGCGCTTTTGCCGCCATCGCCATCTTGTCACGAAATGCGGCTGCAACGCTGTCTTCGGGGCGCAAATGCACAGTGCCCTGTTCTGCGTCGAGCAGAATGTAGTCACCGTTCAGGGCTTCGGTAGTGATCCGTTCGGCGTGGATCAGCAGCGGGATCGCCAAGGCGCGCGCCACGATCGCGGCGTGGCTGCCGACCGAGCCCTGTTCCAGCACGATGCCGCGCAAGCTGCGGCCATAATCCAGCAATTCGGCGGGGCCGATGTTGCGGGCAATCAGGATCGGATCGGCGGGCATTTCAGCGCCGGTTTCGCTGCCCTGACCAGTCAGGATGCGCAACAGCCGGTTTGACAGGTCATCCAGATCATGCAGCCGTTCGCGCAAATAGGCGTCCGGGGCATGCGACATCCGGGTCCGGGCGACCGATTGTTCCTTTTCCACCGCCGCCTCGGCCGACAGGCCGCGCGCAATGTCTTCTTCCATGCGGCGCATCCAGCCGCGCGAGTTGGCGAACATCCGGTACGTTTCAAGCACCTCGCGCTGGTCCTTATCGCCGGTGTCAGCCACCGACAACAGGTCATCGACCGAAATTCGCAGCGCGTTCATCGCCTCTTGCAGGCGGATCAATTCGGCCTTGGGGTCATCGGCGACCGGATTGGTGACCACAACGCGCGGCTCGTGCAGAAACACATGCCCCTCGGCCGCGCCTTCCTGTCCGATCCCGGCCTGAAACATCACCGGTTGCTGGTGGCGGGCCGAAAGCGCGGCGCCTTCGCCGATGAACGCGCCAAGCTCGGTCATTTCCGCCAGCACCATTGCCACCACTTCCAGGGCGTAGATTTCATCGTCGGAATACAGGCGGGCGTCCTTGGACTGAACCACCAGCACGCCCAGGGTCTCGCCAAGCCGCTGGATCGGAATGCCAAGGAACGAGGAATAAATTTCTTCCCCGGTTTCGGGCATGTAACGAAAACCCTTGGTCTGCGGTGCGTTGGCGGTATTGACCGGGCTGCCAGTGCGCGCGACATGACCCACCAGACCTTCGCCGACGCGCATCCGCGTCTGGTGCACCGCATCTGCCTTCAGCCCCTCGGTGGCGCAAAGTTCGAGGGTTTCGGCGTCGCGAAACAGATAGATCGAGCAGACTTCGCTTTTGGTGCTGTCCGCAATCAGGCGGGTGATATGGTCCAGCCGCGCCTGACCAGCGCTGTCATCTGCCAGCGCATCGCGCAAGCGTCCCAACAGCTTGCGGCTTTCACTTTCTGTGCGTTCGGCCATTGTCCGTTTCCGGGGGTGTCCAAGGGGCTGCCGCTGGTCAGGCGACTTTTTCCAATTCAAACACATCATGCAGCGCCTGAACCGCAAGTTCCATGTATTTCCTGTCAATCAAAACCGATATTTTGATCTCTGAGGTAGTAATGATCTTGATGTTAATGCTCTCGTCTGACAGTGACTTGAACATCTGCGCCGCAACGCCCGCGTGCGACCGCATGCCGATCCCCACAACCGAAACCTTTGCCACGTCCTGGTCGGCCACAAGATCGTGAAAATTGATTTCGCCACGTTCCTTGGCCGCATTCACCGCCTTCTCAGCAAGCGCCACTTGATCCACCGGGCAGGAAAACGTCATATCGGTGCGACCCTCTTCGGAAATGTTTTGCACGATCATGTCGACGTTCACCCCGGCTTCTGCCAGCGGCCCAAAGATCGCGGCAGCAATGCCGGGGCGGTCAGCGACCGAGATCAGGGTCATTTTCGCCTCGTCACGCGAATAGGCGACACCGGCCACAACATTGTTTTCCACGATATCCTCCTCGGCACAGACCAATGTTCCTGCGTATTCGTCGTTATCCTCGAAACTTGACAGCACGCGCAACCGAACGCCAAAACGCATCGCCAGCGCGACCGAACGGTTTTGCAGGACCTTGGCCCCGAGCGACGCCAGCTCGAGCATTTCCTCATACGCGATCTTTTGCAGTTTGCGCGCTTTCGAGCTGACCTGCGGATCGGCAGTGTAAATGCCATCCACATCGGTATAAATATCGCAACGCTCGGCGCCAAAAGCGGCAGCGAACGCGACCGCGGTTGTATCAGAGCCGCCCCGGCCGAGCGTGGTAACGCGCCCCTCCCGGCTGATCCCCTGAAACCCGGCCACGACGGCCACTTTCATGCCTTCTGCAAACTTGGTGATGATATTTTCAGTCGGAATTTCTTCGATCCGGGCGGCACTGTGGGCCGAGCTGGTACGCAGCGGAACTTGCCAGCCCTGCCAGCTGCGCGCCGGCACATCCATGCCCTGCAGCGTCAGGGCCATCAGCCCGGCCGTGACCTGTTCACCGGACGACACCACCGCATCATATTCGCGCGCATCGTAAAACGCCGAAGTTTCGTCAACCCAGCTGACCAGTTCGTTGGTTTTTCCGGACATCGCCGAGACGATGACGATCACCTCATAGCCGACCGCCACCTCGCGCCCGACACGTTTGGCGGCGCGGCGGATGCGGTCGGGCGAGGCCACCGAAGTGCCACCGAATTTCATCACAAGGATTGGCATTGAGTGCCCCGTTGCGCCCAGGTCATGATCTGGATTGTCGATCGCGGTTTTATTATGCGTCGGTGGCACGAAGGGCAAGGGAGCGGATCATTTCGCGACGAATTGATCTGATTTAGAGACCTCAGCATAAGGCCTCTTTTCCAGCTTGATATTACGGAGTTCGGGATGGATTTCCAGTAAAATCGGATATTTGCGACTTTGAGGGTTGGATATGGTCAATTTGACGTAGTTTTATGTCCATTTCCAAGTTTTGGCCGCACTTATCCAGCGCAACTCTGGTCGGGCAATCCGTAGAGTGTCAAGAATTTGGCCCCTTTGCGAACGTTATGAGCGATGGCTGCAATACCGTAGGCAGTCATATTCCTGGCCAACCCCATAAATCGTGTTCGGGCTAAGCCATAACGGCTTTTGTAAGTGGCAAAGGGCCGCTCGCCACCAGCACGAATAACAGCAATCTCATCATTGCGATTACGGTCATCATCCGACAGAGGTTTGTTACGGTAACCTTTGCGTTGCACCTGATCTGCAGTGCCAAAACGTTTCAGTTTGTCACGCGTCTCCCGGGAACTGTAAGCCGCATCCGCGTAAAGGGCACTCTCATCGCCCAATAAAAGCGTATCGCGTTCGACGCTGTCATGCACATTACCCGCAGTGACTGTCTGGCGTTGAATGAAGCCGTCCTCATCCACACCCGTATGAACCGAGTATCCATAGGTGGATTTTAGATTACCACGGCTGTCTTTCTTGACATGCCAGCCCGCGTCCTTATCGCGCTTTGGCTGACCATCTTTACCTTTGCCCGAGCCAGATTGTGCAGCCTCAACGGGGGTGCATCAATGATGTTGATACGCCCTTCCGTCAGAATAATGTTCTTGGCCTCAAGCTGGCGGTTGATCTCCCCCAAGAGACGCTCCCACAGATCATGTTCAACCAGTTGATTGCGGAACCGCCCCAGCGTTGACGCCTCCGGGACATCGCCGCCCAGTTCAAGGTGGCAAAATTTACGAAACAGCAGATCACGATAAAGGCATTGCGACAGCTCAACATCCGATAATCGATACCACACCCCCAACAGCAAACCGCGAAACAAGGTCAAAAGTGGATAGCTTGGACGGCCTGTTTTTGAGGCATAAATCGACGACAAAATTGGTTCGACCTTCGACCAATCCAGAACCGCTTCTGTGGCGTCAAGTGCATGAAGGGCGGGATGATCAAGCTCAGTGCTGGAAACGAAAAGTTCGGGTTGGGTGATGAATGGTTTTTGCATAACCGAAACTAACAGGGGAATCGCATGAAGGTTATGTCCGGAGAATTTGCAGTAAGAACCGATTGTTCCATCCGGCCTTTTTGCGCATGACCCTGAGCGATTTTTTATCTTTTGCCTTGTTGAGCAGATTCATTGCCATGTGTTTGATGACGGCAAAATTCTTGGGGCCGTGATCCTTACGAACACGGCTGTCATCATCGCGGAATGTGACGTCGAGCACCCAGTGGAGGCGGTTTTCAATCCCCCAATGGGAGCGTACCGCATGGGCAAAGCGCGGCGCATCTTTCGGTAGAGACGAGATGAAGTATCGGGTTTGTTGTGTTGTTTTCCCGTTGCTTTCACGGATCGAGACAACGCGACCAATACTGGTCAGGCCCGCCCAACCCGGATGGCGCTCTTGCAGCCATTCTATGGTGTCACTCTGGGTGTAGGTCCGGGTCTCAATCCGACCTTTATCGCCATCAACAGTCTGTAACGACGCAGTATTTTCATGCTCCCTCTCTTCAAACCACAGTTTCACATCCTCAAAAAGGCTGCTCTGATTTCCCTTGAGCGCCAGCACGTAGTCGGCCCCCTTGTCGCGGATTTTGCAGGCAATCTGGCGTTGGCACCCCATCGCGTCCAGCGTCACGATCGCGCCCTCAACGTGGAGCAAATCCAAGAGCAATGGAATGTCCTTGATCTCGTTCTTTTTGTGCGCACTTGCCCGCTGACCCAGTACCAGACGCAGATCATCACAGTAGGCCGAGATCAAATGCAGAGGTGTTTCACCACCGGCCTTTGACCCGCGCATCGTCTTGCCATCGACGGCCACAATCGAGCCTTCAACGCGTCCCGCCAGGCCAGCAGCCCATTGCGCAAAGGCTGTACTGAACTTCTCCGGATCAAGCAGCCGAAACACCGTTGAAAGCGTGTCATGCGAGGGAATGCCGTGCTCAAAAGGGGCCAATTTGCGCAGAAACTTCAGCTTTTCTTCACCATATTCGACAATATCAACGACACTCTCGCCGCCCGAGACCAC
This sequence comes from Paracoccaceae bacterium, assembly GCA_965237505.1. Lineage (GTDB taxonomy): Bacteria > Pseudomonadota > Alphaproteobacteria > Rhodobacterales > Rhodobacteraceae > NVTR01. Next base: position 1,693,374 of record CBDEFR010000009.1, read on the forward strand.
CGCACACAGGCTTAAAAGCAGGATCTCATCAAGCGGGTAAAGCACCTTCGCCTGCTGGCGAGGGTCAGGGATGGCCGAAATAACAGATTGAAATGATGTAGTCTTTTCCAAAGCAAGTCCTCCAGATGCGTGTTCTGGTGACATTGAATCAGACGTTGATGCACGTAGCAAACACGGGCCAGCTATTCATGCGATACCCCTGCCGAAACTAACAAATATTCTTGCCTTTGGGAATCCTCAAGTTATGCTGAGGTCTCTGTGCGTAATTAGAAACACATGTCATTGAAATCGGCAGAAATTCGCCAATTCACGCTGTTGTAACATTAGTCCGGATTTCGCCCAACATGCGTTGCACCCAAGTAACACAAATATCAGGTTGCAGAAAAGTGAACTAAGGCGCACTGCAATATGGCCACAATTTGGTGTAACCAGACGCTGAATGTTGCTGCCCGAGGTCTCCAATGTTTCGTCCTAATTTTGCTTCGCGTCGGATGTTTCTGTTAACCGCCGCGTCTAGCGCTGCGGTATTGGCGTCGTCAATTGGAACGGTCTCTCAGACGCGGGTCACCGGTTTCATGCAATCGGTGGCCGAAGCCTCGTCGCGCGACAAAGCCATATCCAAGTTTTACAAAGCAAATAATTACCAACCAGTGTGGACTGGAAGAGGCAGCAAATACCGGGCCCGTCGCCAGGCGCTTTTGAGAGCATTGGCAGCAGCGTCGGATCATGGCTTGCCGGAAGCGGCCTACAACACCGAATTTCTGAAGGCCAACCTGAGATCGGTTAAATCCGATCGGGATCTTGGGCGGATCGAAGTCGCGCTCAGCAAGCTGTTCCTGGATTATGCGCGCGATATTCAGACCGGCGTTCTGGACCCACGGCGCGTGGACGAAGATATTGCGCGCAAAGTGCCGCTGCGCGATCGGCTCATGTTGCTGGTCAATTTTTCCAAATCCTCGCCTGCGGCCTATCTGCGTCAATTGCCGCCGAGCAATCCGGAATATGTTCGATTGATGAAACAAAAGCTGGCGATAGAGCGGCTGTTGGCCAAAGGTGGATGGGGCGCGACGGTGCCGGGCAGAAAGCTGCAACTTGGGCACAGCGGTGCAAATGTGGTGGCCTTGCGCAACCGATTGATTGCCATGGGATATATGCGCCGCAATGCCAGGCGGACATTTGACGAAAATCTGCAACTGGCCGTGCAACAGTTTCAGCTTGCGCACGGATTGCACCCAGATGGCGTGGTCGGGCGTGGCACGCTTGGTGCCATTAATGTCTCGCCACAGAAAAGGCTGACATCCATCATCGTCGCGATGGAACGCGAACGCTGGATGAATTTTCCGCGCGGCAAGCGGCACATCCTGGTCGATCTGGCAGATTTCAGCGCCAGCATCATCGACGACGGCAAGGTGACCTTCAAGACCCGTGTTGTTGTTGGCGCCGACGAAGATGATCGCCGCAGTCCGGAATTTTCCGACGTGATGGAACATATGGTCCTGAATCCGACCTGGAATGTGCCACGCTCAATCGTTGTCAAAGAATTTCTGCCGCTCATGCAAGAGGATCCGAACGCTGTCGGCCATTTGGAAATGTTCGACGAATTCGGCGAACCAGTTTTTCGTGATGATGTGGATTTCAGCGATTACACAGAAGAAGATTTTCCTTTTGATCTCAAACAACCACCTTCACGCGGAAACGCCCTTGGGTTGGTCAAGTTCATGTTCCCGAACCGTTTCAACATTTACCTGCACGACACGCCTGAGAAGAACCTGTTTGGTCGTGAATCACGGGCGTTTAGCCACGGCTGTATACGATTGCATGACCCGTTTGACTTTGCCTATGCCTTGCTTCGCAGACAAGTGGAAAATCCCGAAGCATATTTTCGGTCAGAGTTAAGCAGCGGCGAGGAATCGGTGATCCCCCTGATAGAACACATTCCGGTCCATCTGGTTTACCGGACTGCGTTCACATCGGCTAAAGGAGACATTAGTTTCCGGCGCGATTTTTATGGCCGCGACGCCAAGATTTTTGCCGCGCTAAGATATGCCGGGGTGGAACTGCGCGCCGGTAAAAGCTAAGTTTCCCTACGTCAGGAGCGTTGCGTTCCGGTTGCGGGAGGGTGGCTTGGCCAATTACACAATCAGCGAAATTGCAAAGGCATTGTCGGCGCGTGCTGTCGGTGACGGCCGTATCTTGATATCGGCGGCCTGCGAGCCGGCTGATGCCGGCGCAGATCAACTCGCGGTCGCCATGGAGCCCCGTTATGCAGATGGACTTGCCAAAGGGCAGGCCCGGGCCGCGATAATGTGGCACGATGCTGACTGGGAGTCTTTTGGCCTGGAAGCGGCGATCTTGGTTGATCGGCCAAGGCTGGCCATGGCGGCGCTGACAAATCACCTCAAGGTCGGTCAGGCCGAATCTTCCGAAGTGCATTCAACGGCTGTTATCGATCCATCGGCGCATTTGGGTGATGACGTGTCAATTGGACCTTTTGTGGTCATCAGCGCCGATGTGGTGCTCGGAAACCGGGTCAAGATTGCGTCCCATTGCAGCATCGGTAACAGCTCAACGATTGGCTCTGACAGCGTGCTTCAACCCGGCGTGCGCATCGGTCCCCAAGTTCGGATCGGCGCACGGTTCGCGGCACATCCGGGCGTGGTGATTGGATCCGATGGATTCTCATTTGTGACTGCAGAGAAATCATCGGCCGATGTATTTCGCGAGACTCGGGACGGGAGTGTGGATAATCAAACTGATCAGAGATGGATCAAGATCCACTCACTTGGCGGCGTTGTAATTGGCGATGACGTTGAAATTGGCGCAAATTCAAATGTTGATGCAGGCACAATTCGCCCGACGATTTTGGGCAGCGGCACCAAGATCGACGCATTGGTTCAGATTGCGCATAATGTGCGGATCGGATCCAATTGCCTGCTGTGCGGCCAGGTTGGGATCGCGGGATCAGTCAGTCTGGGCAATAACGTGGTTCTGGGAGGGCGGGCCGGCGTGACTGACAATGTAACTGTCGGCGACGGAGTGATTGCCGGGATCGGAACCATAATCCGCTCCAACGCGCCAGCCGGCAGGGTACTTTGGGGCATTCCGGCTACAAAATTGGAAACTCAAATCGAAATCTACAAAGCGCTCAGACGCTTGCCACGGTTATTTCGAGATGTGGCAATGCTGAAGAATTCGGTTTCAAAATCGGGCCACAAGGACTAAACGACGCGATAGAATGGGTTTGAAAAGTCATGGCCGTCGACATCCAGAATAAGGTTCTTGCGATTATTGCGGAGCAGGCGATGCTGGACCTGTCAGATGTTTCGATGGACCAGACGCTGGAAGATCTGGGGATCGATAGTTTGGGTTTGGTCGAATCAATATTTGCGATAGAAGAAGCATTTGACGTGGATGTTCCTTTCAACGCCAATTCCCCGGGCGAAAGCGACTTTGATCTCTCATCAGTCGCATCTATTGTAACCGCAGTTGAAAATCTGGTCACCGAAAAGGCAACATGAAACGGGTTGTCATTACCGGTGCCGGCACCATCAATGCACTTGGCCGGACGGTTCCTGAAACCATGAAGGCGATGGCCGAGGGTCGTTGCGGCATTTGTGAACTGGATATTCGTGACGTGGACCGGCTGTCGGTGCGGATTGGCGGTCAGGTCAAAGAGTATGAGCCAGAAGCGCATTTCAATCGCCAGCAAATCTCGCTGTACGACCGTTTCACGCAATTCACACTGTTAGCGGCCAAAGAAGCAATTTCGCAGTCCGGGCTGCGTTTTGCAGGTGATCTGGCAGCGCGATCCGGCGTGATCCTTGGCACCGCGGGTGGTGGCGTCAATACCTGGGACGAAAACTATCGCACGGTTTACGAAGAAGGCAAAAACCGGGTTCATCCGTTTGTGGTGCCAAAGCTGATGAATAACGCGGCTGCCAGCCATGTGTCGATGGAATACAATCTAAAGGGGCCTTCTTTCACGGTTGCGACCGCCTGTGCGTCGTCCAACCATGCTATGGGGCAAGCCTTTCACATGATCCGCGCCGACATGACCAAAGTGATGGTTACCGGCGGCTCGGAATCGATGCTGTGCTTTGGTGGCGTGAAAGCGTGGGAAGGCTTGCGGGTCATGTCCAATGATGCGTGCCGCCCGTTTTCGGCCAATCGCAACGGCATGGTCCAAGGCGAAGGCGGGGCGATATTTGTGTTTGAAGAATATGAAAACGCGCGGGCGCGCGGTGCGGAATTATTGGCAGAGGTGGCCGGATTTGCGATGACGTCTGACGCCGCAGATATCGTGATGCCGTCCAAACAAGGGGCGGCGCGGGCGATATCGGGGGCGATGAAGGATGCCAGGATCAACCGCGAAGAAATTGGCTATATCAACGCGCACGGTACCGGCACTGCCGCCAACGACAAAACCGAATGCGCGGCTGTCGCCGATGTATTTGGCCACCATGCCGACCGGTTGATGATTTCTTCGACCAAATCAATGCATGGGCATCTGATCGGCGGCACCGGCGCGGTCGAGCTTGTGGCCTGTATAATGGCGCTGCGCGACGGGATCATTGCCCCAACAATTGGTTATCAAGAACCCGATCCGGAATGTGCACTGGACGTGGTGCCAAACCAAGCCCGCGAAGCCAAAGTCAAGATGGTGCTGAGCAACGCTTTTGCCTTTGGAGGCCTGAACGCGGTGTTGGCGCTGCGGCGAATATAACCAGCCACCCGCTCACGCGCATTCATTGGCTGGCGTTTGCCGCATTGGATGCCTGGACCGCAGCAAATCCGGCGGTGAAGCCAGTCAGGCTAAGCGTCAGCCTGACCCGCGTGTCAGGCGACGCGAGCGGCACAATAGTGACATAGGCATTGGCGCCGCGCTTTAGATTTCCCAAATCACCGGCAGTGAACCCAATCCGGGCATAGCAGCCCTGCACCGAGCACCAGCTAAATGGGTACCGCTTCGCAGCGCCGCTATCTACGCTAATTGTGACTTGCCGTGTCAGAAGCGTCCCCAGGGGCACCGCCACCGTCGCACCGGCAATGGCCCGCTGGCCTTCGGGGAACTCAAACAAAGTAATTTCGGCGACCGAATTGCCGTTATCGTCGCGCATGAGCTGGTAGAGTTGGCAGGGGTCGCGTCCGTCTTCGGAGCGCACACATCGCAACTGCCACTCGCCATGAACTTCGCGGGTATAGGTGGTGCCGATCTGATCTTCCGGGTTCACCTGTTCGCCGAGCGCCAGTTCTTCTTCTGCCAGACCGCCTGCTTCCAAAGTTTCAGGCGCTGCCGTGTCTTGCGCTGTGGCCTGGACGGTTTGAGCCAGGAATAGGAATGCGATGAACGGTACAAGCTTAATGAATTTCGGCATTATGAATCCAAGAGGTTATTTCAGTTTGATCCCGATTAGCACAGCCCAATACTCATGTCAGATAGGAATTCTGCGATGCTTGCGAGTCAGTGGATTATTGCCAGAGTGGACTGGCACACCATCCTGGCCTCAACAACCAGAAAAGGGGCCGAGCGGGCCCCTTTTCCGTAGTATATTTTTCTCCCTGTCGGACTGGCCGACTTTGTGTCGCGGACGCTATGACGTTTGGTTGCAGGCGTCAACTGTGCTCACGATCAATGTCGGTAACACGCGATATGTCCGGTTTATGTACCAGATGATCTGTCCGGTTTTAGAACGCCTCCAAGCCATGGAGGGAGGCGATGCGTCGGACGGAGCAGGTACAGGGACTGAGATTGATGAAGTTCGAGGAGGTTTATGGGTGCACCCATCGGGGTGGCTTGAGACAGGCGGAGGCGGCGGAGGTTCTGGGTGTCTCGGAGCGCACCTTCCGGCGCTGGCGCGACCGCTACGAGGCGGAGGGAGCCGACGGTCTCTACGACCGCCGCCTGGGCCGCCTCTCGGCGCGGCGCGCGCCGGTGGACGAGGTGGCGCGGGTGCTGGAGTTGTTCGACACCCGCTACTGGGACTTCACGGCCAAGCACTTCCACGAGAAGCTGGTGGCCGATCACGGCTTCAAGCGCAGCTACAACTGGCTGCGGCTGAGCTTGCAAGCCCATGGGCGCAGGCGCGCGGCGCCCAGGCGTGGGGCGCACCGGCGCAAGCGGCCGCGCCGTGCCTTGCCCGGCATGATGTTGCACCAGGACGGCTCGAGCCACGAGTGGGTCCCCGGTCGATGGTGGGACCTGATCGTCACCATGGACGATGCGACCAGCGATATCTACTCGGCCTTCTTCGTCGCCGAAGAGGGCACCATGTCGAGCTTCCAGGGGGTGTCCGAGGCGATCCGGACCAAGGGCCTGTTCTGCTCGCTCTACGCCGACCGCGCCAGCCACTACTGGAACACGCCCGAGGCCGGCGGCAAGGTGGACAAGGACACCCCGACCCAGGTCGGCCGCGCCCTGGCGCAGCTCGGCATCGAGCTGATCCCGGCCTACTCGCCCGAGGCAAGGGGGCGCTCGGAGCGCATGTTCGGCACCTTGCAGAAGCGCCTGCCCCAGGAACTCAGGCTCGCCGGCATCACCGACATGGTCGAGGCCAACCGCTTCCTCAAGGAGGTCTTCCTGCCACAACACAACGCCCGCTTCGCGACCCCGGCCGAGGACCGGGGCACCGCCTTCGTCCCCTTCACCGGCGCGCTCGACGACATCCTGTGCATCCACGAGGAACGCACCGTCTCAAACGACAACACGGTGCGCTACAAGCGCCTGGCACTTCAGATCCCCGCTGGCCGCCACCGCCGCCATTACGTCAAGGCCAGGGTCCGCGTCCACGAATACCCCGACGGCACAATGGCCGTCTTCCATGGACCGCGATGTCTGGCGCGATACCACGCCGATGGCCAACCGATCGACTGCCAAACCCGCGAGGCCGCGTGACCCGCTTCGACGCGACCGACCGGCGCCCTGTGGACAAGTGGACAGCCGCTCCGCGACCGACCACTTCCCCACAGGGCCAGAAACCGCAACAGAAGCGGTCAACTCATATGGTACATAAACCGGTCAACTCAGAATGTTCTCGACACTGTGCTCACGATCAATTGTCGGTAACACGCGATATGTCCAGTTTATGTACCAGATGATCTGTCCGGTTTTAGAACGCCTCCAAGCCATGGAGGGAGGCGATGCGTCGGACGGAGCAGGTACAGGGACTGAGATTGATGAAGTTCGAGGAGGTTTACGGGTGCACCCATCGGGGTGGCTTGAGCCAGGCGGAGGCGGCGGAGGTTCTGGGTGTCTCGGAGCGCACCTTCCGGCGCTGGCGCGACCGCTACGAGGCGGAGGGAGCCGACGGTATCTACGACCGCCGCCTGGGCCGCCTCTCGGCGCGGCGCGCGCCGGTGGACGAGGTGGCGCGGGTGCTGGAGTTGTTCGACACCCGCTACTGGGACTTCACGGCCAAGCACTTCCACGAGAAGCTGGTGGCCGATCACGGCTTCAAGCGCAGCTACAACTGGCTGCGGCTGAGCTTGCAAGCCCATGGGCGCAGGCGCGCGGCGCCCAGGCGTGGGGCGCACCGGCGCAAGCGGCCGCGCCGTGCCCTGCCCGGCATGATGTTGCACCAGGACGGCTCGAGCCACGAGTGGGTCCCCGGTCGATGGTGGGACCTGATCGTCACCATGGACGATGCGACCAGCGATATCTACTCGGCCTTCTTCGTCGCCGAAGAGGGCACCATGTCGAGCTTCCAGGGGGTGTCCGAGGCGATCCGGGCCAAGGGCCTGTTCTGCTCGCTCTACGCCGACCGCGCCAGCCACTACTGGAACACGCCCGAGGCCGGCGGCAAGGTGGACAAGGACACCCCGACCCAGGTCGGCCGCGCCCTGGCGCAGCTCGGCATCGAGCTGATCCCGGCCTACTCGCCCGAGGCAAGGGGGCGCTCGGAGCGCATGTTCGGCACCTTGCAGAAGCGCCTGCCCCAGGAACTCAGGCTCGCCGGCATCACCGACATGGTCGAGGCCAACCGCTTCCTCAAGGAGGTCTTCCTGCCACAACACAACGCCCGCTTCGCGACCCCGGCCGAGGACCGGGGCACCGCCTTCGTCCCCTTCACCGGCGCGCTCGACGACATCCTGTGCATCCACGAGGAACGCACCGTCTCAAACGACAACACGGTGCGCTACAAGCGCCTGGCACTTCAGATCCCCGCCGGCCGCCACCGACGCCATTACGTCAAGGCCAGGGTCCGCGTCCACGAATACCCCGACGGCACAATGGCCGTCTTCCATGGACCGCGATGTCTGGCGCGATACCACGCCGATGGCCAACCGATCGACTGCCAAACCCGCGAGGCCGCGTGACCCGCTTCGACGCGACCGACCGGCGCCCTGTGGACAAGTGGACAGCCGCTCCGCGACCGACCACTTCCCCACAGGGCCAGAAACCGCAACAGAAGCGGTCAACTCATATGGTACATAAACCGGTCAACTCAGAATGTTCTCGACACTGTGCTCACGATCAATTCAATACAAAAAAAACCGCGCCCGATAAGGCGCGGCCAGTATGATAGGGAGGAAGTCAACCCGAGCAAACAGATCATTAACCCAGGCAGCTTACCACCCTTCAATTTAGCGAATTAAGCTTGCCATCTGTCCACATGTTGTGATTCAAGGAGTCTCCTGTTATAGAATTGGAGATGTTGTATGGTTGTTTCATTGGGTTTTTCTGGGGTAAACGAAGCTGTCAAGGCTGATTTTATAGAGCGGCTTCCAAAGTTTCATAAATCCCGCTGCGAAGGCCTTACACTGCTTTCGAGCATCGTTCTTGATGTGCGAAGTGCGAATTTGATGGAATTATCGGCGGCTTTACCGCGTCACATCGGCACAAAAGATCATCGGTACCAGTATGGTTCCCGTGTTTTGAGCAATTCCCACATTGATTGCGCGGAAATCATGCAGGCCTATGCTGGAGATGTATTCACCCGTTTGGCCTCCAACGGAGAGACCATCGTTTTGATGATGGATCAAAGCCATATCAATGACGGACATGAAGTCTTGATGCTGTCAGTGCGCATGCGTGATCGCGCCTTGCCTGTGGCTTGGCGCGTGCGCAAGACAAAAGGCAATATTGGGTTTTCTCTCCAAAAAGAGTTACTGGACAGCATTCAGGATTGGATGCCTGAAGGGGCTGATGTCATGTTAACGGGTGATCGATTTTATGGCACAGAAAGGTTAATCCATTGGTGTCAGGACGCTGGTTGGGGATATCGTATTCGCCTGAAGGGCAACCTGACTTTGCAGCACCAAGGTGGCGAGCTGTCTTGCATTGAAATCAGGGAGCTGATGCCGCAAGGGCTTATAAACGCGGAACTTTATGGATCAGGTGTGTTTACGAATATCGGAGTATTGCACGACGATGGTCACCCTGAGCCCTGGATCATCGCTATGAATGCAAAGCCTTCACAATACACGGTTCTCGATTATGGAATGCGATGGGGTATTGAAGCTATGTTCTCGGACTTCAAGACCCGTGGATTTGGCATCGCGCAAAGCCAAATCAAAAAGCCAGACCGACTGGAAAGGCTTATCCTTGTCATGGCAATAGCCATGTACTGGGCGGTTTCAACGGGCGCAGCAGATGAACAAATAGTCGCCGAAAGCGGCGAAAAAAGGGGATTCGCAAAACCCGAAGATCACTCTGCTCCCTCTTCAAACAGAGCCTGCGGTTCCTGCGCAGATGCTTCATAGGATATGAGAAAATCCCTAAATTATGGCAAGTTTGGATTTTTTGAAGGGTGGTGAGCCCAGGCAGCAAGAATACTGGCCCAAAATAGTTAAGATTGTATTGTGCCGCCGTGCGATTCCCATCAACACGGTATTTAAAAGCACAACCGGCAGCAGGACCCGACGCAGCATTCTGGGCAGTCTGCTCAAAGCCCGCTGATCACAACGGTCTGACCTTTAACCGCGTCAGGCGGTTCGCCTTGCGGGCGACGACCTCAAACCGATAGCCGTGAAAAGAAAACGTCTGACCTGCCGAAGGGATCATCTGTGCTTCGTGGATAACCAGTCCGGCAACAGTATTCGTTTCCTCATCCGGCAAGTTCCAGTCCGCAGCACGGTTTAGATCGCGAATGGTCATGGCCCCGTCAACAACGAGATCACCGGCATCGGTGGTCTGCATCGGCATGTCCTGAGTGGGATCAAATTCGTCCGAAATCTCGCCCACGATCTCTTCGAGAATATCCTCCAGTGTAATCAGACCCTGCAGCGATCCATATTCGTCCACCACCATTGCAAAATGGGTGCGCCGCCGTAAGAATTGCCGCATCTGATCGTCAAGTGTCGTGGTTTCGGGTGCAAAATACGGCTTCATCGCCACGTCCAGCACTTTGAACCCGGCAAACGAGTTTTCTGCCGGTGGCTGGTTTTGCAGCCGAGCGTACATCGTCCGCAACAAGTCTTTGGCGTGAAGAACGCCGACTATGTTTTCCGGATCATTTCGAAAAAGCGGCAAACGGGTGTGCGGCGACTGCAAAACCGTTTCCAGAATTTGCTGCGGCGGCAGGTCCACGTCGATCATCTCGATGTCAGAGCGGTGGCGCATGATCTCTTCAATCGAGCGATCGCCAAGGTCGAGCGCACCCAACAGCCGGTCGCGATCTTCCTTTTCAACAGCACCCGCCACATGGCCGAGCACAATGGCACCGGCAATCTCGTCGCGCACGGCCAGAATGTGGAGGTCAGGGTCAGTGCGCAGGCCAAAAACCCACAAAATAGCGCGTACCAGTGCCCGGACTGCGGTAACAACCGGCGAGAATATCAGGATGAAAGGCCTAATAATCGGCGACGCGCGAACAGCTGCTGTTTCAGGGTTGGTAATCGCATAAGTCTTTGGCAACACTTCTGCGAAGATCAGGACCAATAGCGTCATGACCACGGTGGCCAGGGCCACGCCACTGTCACCGTAAAGACGTGTGAACAATGCCGTCGCAAGTGACGCGGCCAGGATGTTCACCAGATTGTTTCCCAGCAAGACAGACCCGATCAGGCGCTCGCGGTCTTGGGTGATGAGCAGCGCGCGTTCAGCGCCTTTTGAGCCTTTGTCCGCTTGGGCACGCAGTTTCGCGCGCGACGCCGCGGTCAAGGCAGTTTCGGATCCTGAAAATAGCGCAGACAGCACCAACAGCACGAATATCGCGCCGGACGTGGTCCAGAATGCAGTGTCATAGAGTAGTGAGGCCGGTTCCATTTGGCTTGTCTTTCGATTAGGTTCTCGTCTTATGGGCGCGAAAAGTTCACCAATCAAGGGAGCTTGCGCCATGCCTGCGTCGCATCACCGTGTCAAATATCTTGGCGAGATGGCAGGCGACGTGCTGGTGTTTGGCGGCCCCAATTCCAACTTGCAGGCAACGGTGGCGCTGCTCCAGATCGCTGATGAACGCGGGATTCCGCCAGAACGAAGAATATGCACGGGCGATGCGGTGGCGTATTGCGGCGATCCGATGGAAACTTTGCGAACGCTTTTGGGTTGCTGCGAATTGATTGCCGGAAACTGCGAAAAACAGCTTGTGGCAGGCGCAGACGGCTGTGGTTGCGGATTTGCGGACGGGACAGCCTGTGATGTGCTGTCCAGGGTGTGGTATCGATTTACCAAGGCATCACTTGGCGCGCTGGAATTGTCGTACATTGCAAGGTGCCCCGATGTTGCCGTCTTTTCGTCCTTTGGGCTGCGATATGCGGTCATCCACGACGGGATGACTGAAATCTCCCGGTATCTCTGGCCCGTCAGCGCGGATGCTGAATTTGCGCAAGAGGTGGCGGCGATCGAGGCTGAAGTTGGCGCCATCGATGCGGTTGTGGCCGGGCATTGCGGCATCGCATTTGAACGCCATGTGGCCGGGGTTCGCTGGATCAATGCAGGCGCCATCGGGATGCCGCCCAATGATGGCCGCTGCCAAACCCGGTTTGTCGTGCTGACCGAGCGCGGTGCGAAGATTGAGCGGTTGGATTACGATGTTCAGGGTGCGGTGGCAGCGATGCAGAGCGCTGGCCTAACTCAAGGCAATGATCAGGCTCTGGAAACGGGAATCTGGCCAAGTCAGGATGTGTTGCCCGCGCACATGCGACGTTAGGGCGGGGGCGAAATTTTTCACGGAAATTTGGGTAACGGGGTTAGTCGTCGCGCGCCAGCGGGTGATGTTTCAGAACCAATTCGCGCAGGCGTTCGTCCAGCACATGGGTGTAAATCTCAGTCGTCGAAATATCCGCGTGCCCCAGCAGCGTCTGGATCGAACGAAGATCGGCACCGTTGGCCAGCAAATGTGTGGCAAAGGCATGCCGCATGGTGTGCGGCGTAACCTTGTCGGGATTGACCCCGGCCACAATCGCAAGTTCCTTGATCAAAACGTAGAACCAGTGTCGCGTCAGATGGCCTGAGGTGCCGCGCGAGGGAAAAAGATAGCCGGACGCCGGCTGGCCATTGGCCCGTGCAATTTCCGCAGTCGTATCTCGGCACTTCAGCCATTCAGCCAGTGCCACGCGAGTCGGCGGTGACAGCGGCACCATCCGTTCCTTGCCGCCCTTGCCGCGGATCAGCAGCATGCGCGGATCACCTCTGGTCGCCGCCACCGGCAGACCTACAAGCTCGCTCACCCGCATTCCGGTGGCGTATAATAGCTCCATCAGACAAGCATTGCGCAGCCGATCCGCCGCCGAGCGCCCGGTATCGCCGGCAGCCTGCAACAAATCGACAACCTCGTGTTGGTCCAGCGTTTTGGGCAAGCGTTTGTCACGCCCCGGACCCTTGATCTGGATCGCCGGATTGTCGCTGCGCCAGCCTTCCTCAAAGGCAAATCGAAATAATTGCCGGATCGCTGAAAGCCGCCGTGCGCGGGTTGCGCCCGCCAGGCCCTGTGCATCACAAAAAATCAAATAATCTTCGATCCGGCGACGGTCGCAATTTGTAAAATCTGCAGAGATTGCGTCCAGCCACCCGGCGAAATCTTTCAAATCTCGCGCATAGGCCAATTGGGTGTTGGTCGCGGCGTCAAGTTCTGCAAGCTGCGACTCTAGAAACGCCTGTATCCAGTGCATCATCGTATTCATCCGCGGCGCTCCAGAACAATAAGCTGCAGTGCCGCGCGGCGCGCCGTGTCTTCCAGTCCGACGGCGCGGAAAAACGCCAACGCATCGGCCAACTGGTCTGTATCGCCGCGCGTGCCATTTGCAAACAGCTCCATTGCCCGCAGAATTGCCGACCCAAGCCGTCCTTCGCGGGTCAGCGATTGCAGCCGCACAGGGATACCGTGCGCACGAAATCCATCATGTATGGCGGCCATCATCGGATCATTGGATCGAATATTTCCAGCGCTTCCCTGAGCAATTGCCTGAAGCAGTCTTTGGCGGTCATCGGCAGGCGAATACATAGAGGCCGCACTTTCGTAATCTTCCGACAACATCGCAATCTCAAACACCAGCGCAGCGCTTTCGGTTTGAAATAATTCGATCTCAAGTCGCTCGCTGAAAAGCCGCGCAAATGGGACTTCCAGCTCGGCCTGAGACATTTCACGCCATGCGATTGGCAAGGCCGCCGCAATCGCGTCGCGGTCTTTTGCTGCAAACGCCGCCGCCAGCGATTGCACTGCCTGCACCCGGTCCCACAGGCCGCCAGACGCCGCAGGGCGCCGCTCGTTGTAAAGACCAAGCAGCAGGTTCGGATCAAGCGCACCGGTGCGGGTCAGCCGTTCCGCCGCCTCCAGTTGCGCTTTCCAACCAGAATTGTATTGCAGATCGCTGTGGGCGAATGCCCTTGGCATATTGGCAGTTGGCAACGGTTCGCCAATCGCTTCATGAATCCGAAACACCAGAGGGCTTGGCCGCGCCGGTGGAATTAGCCGCGGTTCATCTTCAAATAACGAAGGGTCCAGGAATCGCGCAAGCAAGGCATCTTCGTCCTCGCTCAGATAGCCCAGGCCACGGCCGATTTCCAATGACAGTGCCGCTGCATTCCAGTCGCCACCGCGGGCCAGACAGAAAATGCGCGCCGGAAATGTCGGTGACAATGCCGGGATCGCGCGCAGGGTTTCGCAGGCATCGTCCTCGGTGCGCAGCAACAGCGACACATCAAAGGCGCGGCGAAAAAGTTGCGGCTGATCCTGGCCTGACTGCGCCAAGAGCGCCTGAGCCTGATCCAATGCGCCTAATGCCAAAAGCGTATCGATGCGAGCCAGAAACAGCGTCGCTTCTGGACCGGTATCGATTGGCGGGTCGAGTTCGGCGAGCAAAAGCGTGTAGAGCAAATCCTGCATGGCGGGATACAAATCGATCCGGTCAGCACGAAAGCGCCCGGCAAGATCGGCAGAGCTGCTGCTGCCCCATAAATCACCGGGCAGGCCAGTAACGTTGGTCGGTAACAGCCCGACCGCATCCGGCGTTGATCCGCCGAGCGCGGATATAGATACGTCCTCGGGCATCGCATTTTCAGCGATATCCGCAGGTGCTGAGGCAGGCAATGCAGACGGTGTTTCAGCAATGCTGTCGGACAACCAGTCGATCGCAGAAAGCGGCGTTTCAGCGCAAACCTGACCTGCGCCCAAAATCAGCACAGCCCCCAGTGCGCGGCTTGTTTTAATCCACATCCAGCTTAACCGGCTCGCGCAATTCGGTCTGGTCTGGTGACAGGTTTCCGAAATAAGCGTAGCCCGTCAGCCCTACAAATCCCATCACCAGAAAAAACAATAGCACTTTGAAGATCCTGCCAAACATTGCATCGCCTTTCTGCCTCGTCCCTCATACAGCCACGTTTTCGGTGGCTTTATTGTTTTTATATATGGCATTTTTCGAAAGTTCACGCCATTCAGGACATCGGAAATTTGCGCGGAGAAATGCCGGTTGACTTTAAGGCTGAAAAAAACTGCGGTTCTGGTCGGAATGATGGGGTCTGGCAAGACCGCGGTCGGCACTGCACTTGCACGCCTGCTTGGGGTGCCGTTTTTGGATTCCGACACCGAGATCGAAAAAGCCGCAGACCGGACGATTGCCGAAATATTCGAACGTGACGGAGAGCGGTTTTTTCGCGAACGGGAAACCCAGGTCATCTCGCGGCTGCTGGACGAGCAATGCGGTGTTCTTTCGACCGGCGGCGGTGCCTATCTGTCGGCGCGCAACCGCCAGATTATCAACGATAAAGGTATCGCCGTCTGGTTGCGCGCCGATCAAGAGCTTTTGTGGTCGCGGGTGCGTCACAAAAATACCCGGCCGCTTTTGCACAAAAAAAATCCGCGCGCAACGCTTCGGCAATTGTGTGCAGAGCGCGAACCAAGCTATGCAATGGCGGAATTGGCCGTCGATGCCCGGCGCGCATATTCGATTGGCGAGATGGCAGACAACGTGGTCGCAGCACTGCTGAGCAGGCCGGATGTTCTGGAAGAGCGGTAAATGAGCGAGATTTGTAAGGGTTCCACTTGGTGATCGCGCCTATGATGTGCGCATCGGCGCAGGTTTGCTTGCGGCTGCCGGGGCACATATCGCGACGCTTCTGTCGCGCCTTAAGTTGGCGGTGATCACCGATGAAAACGTGGCCGATTTGCACCTGCCAGCTCTGCCGCGCCGGGCTGGCCGCATCAGAAATTGAAATGAGCACGCTTGTGTTGCCGGCAGGCGAAGCCACCAAGGACTGGGCCAATCTATCACGCGCGGTCGATTGGCTGTTGCATGAAAAGGTTGAACGCTACGACGTGGTTGTGGCGTTTGGCGGCGGTGTCATCGGTGATCTGGCCCGGGTTTGCAGCCGCGATTTTGCGCCGTGGTGTGCGATTTGTTCAGATCCCGACCTCGCTCTTGGCCCAGGTCGACAGTTCGGTCGGCGGCAAGACCGGGATCAATTCGCCGCATGGGAAAAACCTGATCGGTGGCGTTTCATCAACCTGCGCTGGTGTTGGCGGACATTGACATATTGCGCACGCTCGCGCCCAGAGATTTCTTGTCAGGCTACGGCGAAGTTGTGAAATACGGTTTGCTGGGCGACGCAGGTTTTTTCGAATGGCTAGAACAAAACGGCCCCGCGCTTGCTGGCGGGGACACAGAATTGCGCGCATACGCTGTGCGCCGTTCGGTTCAGATGAAGGCCGACATCGTGGCGCGTGGACGAGACCGAACAGGGCGAGCGGGCACTGTTGAACCTCGGCCACACATTTGGTCACGCGCTTGAAGCGGCGACCGGGTATTCAGACCGCCTGCTGCATGGTGAAGGCGTGGCGATCGGATGCGTGCTGGCTTTTGAGACCTCGGCCCGTCTTGGCCTATGTGCCCGGGAAGCCCCGAGCCGGGTTCGTGCGCATCTTAGGGCAATGGGGCTAAAGGCGGACTTGGCCGAAATTCCCGGCGACATGCCGGACGCCGACGGAATTCTGGCGCTGATGGCGCAGGACAAAAAGGTTCGCAATGGGATGCAGAGATTTATTCTGGTGCGTGCAATCGGCGATGCGTTCATCGCCGCCGATGTGGACTTGAACGTGGGTCAAAACCGTGCTGGCAGACGCGCGACCTTGATGCAAACTGGCTTCTGGCGCCCGTCAGGGCTCGCTCCAAAAATGACTCGCAACTGCAAGCTGCGCAATTGGCTCAGGCAGCGGTCCTAGAACGGAATCTCGTCGTCCATATCGCCGGCCGGGACCGGTGAGCCTTGTTCGCTGTCGCTGGCATCGCTCTGCCGGTCAGCCATGTAACCACCACCACCGCCATCGCCGCGTGAATCCAGCAATGTCAGCTCACCCCGGTACGGGCGCAACACAACTTCGGTGCTGTAGCGATCATTGCCTGACTGGTCCTGCCATTTGCGGGTTTCCAACTGGCCTTCGATATATACCTTTGAGCCTTTGTGCAGATACTGTTCGGCGATCCGCGCCAGGGGCTCGGAAAATATCGCCACCGAATGCCACTCGGTCCGTTCGCGCCGCTCGCCGGTGGTTTTATCTTTCCAGTTTTCCGACGTCGCAATGCGCAAATTGCAGACCTTGCCGCCGTTCTGAAAAGTTCGCACTTCCGGGTCGCGGCCCAAATTGCCCACTAGAATAACCTTGTTAACCGAGCCCGCCATCAAAAAGACCTCCAGTCGATTCTAATTTTGTCCACTAACGTTACACCAGCTCAACATGGTTAAACATGCATTAATGCGAAGACCTCTGGCGGAATATATGTTTTTTTCATAAAGTCCGTCGGTGTCTGATTGGGGTGTGGGTTGAAATTGCGTTTGGTTGTGGTGGCATGTCTGATGGCGCTCATTGCGCCGGTGTCGGGTGTTAGCGAGCCGTTGATGCTGTCGACGAAATCGCGCACCTCACTTTTTGCTGCGCAACTTCAGGTTCTCGACAACCGCGCCTCGGCGCAAAACAGCCCTTCTGTCCGCCTGCAGCCACCAAAAGTCATCGTGCCCGGAACCCCAGAGGCGATCGCGCTGGCGGGTGGCTATAGCGGGCTTTACCTGGACGCGGCGCGCGTTGCAGCGTCGCGAAATGGCGTGCCAGAGCATCTGTTCTTGCGCCTAGTGCTGCAGGAAAGCGGTTGGAACCCGCGCGCGGTTTCGTCCAAGGGCGCCATTGGTCTGGCCCAGTTGATGCCAGCCACAGCACGTAAACTGGGTGTTGACGCACATGATCCGGTGGAAAACCTGGATGGTGGTGCGCGATATTTGCGCCAGATGTTTGATCGGTTTGGCTCCTGGCGGCTGGCATTGGCGGCATACAACGCCGGTCCCGAGGCCGTTCAATTGTATCGCGGCGTGCCGCCATTTCTTGAAACAAACGAATATCTTAGCGCAATTCTCGGCGGCTAACGGTTCCGGCGCTGACCTATCTGCCGTCCGGCCCGTCGTAATGGCGCTCCACTTTGGCGACCCGCAGCGTGTAATAGGAATACCAGCGGGTGCGGCCAAGCTTTTGTGCCAGCAAATGCTCAGCGACCGCTTTCCAGCCCGCCACCGACGTTTCGTCGACCCAGTAGCTGACCGTAAGTAAGCGTCCGGTCTGACAGCCTTATTTCCTTGGTTTTCCGGGCTTCCAGCGTTTTGCGAGGCTGAGGACTTCGAGTTTGAGTTTGTCGGTTTCGGGCTGATTGGGATCGAAGGTGCCGCCATACCAGTCTTTGAGATGATCGTGCTCTGGATGCTTTGGATCGGCCATGGCATCGAGGAACCCGTAGTAGCCAGGGAAGCCCCCGACGTCTTCGGGCGGGCATTTACCGGTGACCTCGATTAGTCTGGGATAGAGTTCGCCAGGGACGGGATCGGTGATCCTGCCGATCTTGATCCTGTGTTCCCAGTTGTCGCCAAAATCGTAGATGTAGTTGATCGTCTTTTTGCCGGTGTCCTCGATGACTTGGCCCAGAGTGGTTTTGTTGGCGGGCAGGTCCTCGCCGCCAAAATCGGGGTCCGCGATACCCCATGTGGCGCGGGCTGCTTCGAACATGTAGAGATGCGAGTTGGTCCAGCCCATGGCCACCTGCAGTGTCAGGTGCAGCCGGTCCAGCCGGATATCGGCAGGCACCTGCAGGGTGCGGGTGACAGCGGGCTCGATGTCTTGCAGGGTGACTTTGATCTCGATGATGCTCATGCAGCGTCTTTCATGTGATGGTGGCTGCCCATGTTCCATGGCAGCAGGTCGTCGACCTTGGTGATCTTGCAATCCGGGATGCGGGCCAGAGTGTCGGCCAGCCAGCCCTGCGGATCAACGTCGTTCAGTTTGGCGGTTTCAATCAGCGTATAGGCGATGGCTGCGGCTTTGCCGCCTGCCGGTGATCCAACGAAGAGGTAGTTCTTGCGCCCCAAAGCAATACCTCTGATGGCCCGCTCGGCCGCATTATTATCGGGCATGCTGACTTCGGCGCTTCGATTTCCGCCCCTGTTTTTCAAATGTCATGTTAGACAGGTTTCGCGGGATCGGGGCGTCGGAGTGCGAAGAAGCGGGCAGGCCGACTAGACAATGAGCTGCGAGCTCGTGTTGTTATCTGGCCGCCCCTACGACCAGCCCGTGTGCGCCGCGAGCGCGTATCCGTAATTGTCTTACGAGCCCGTGCACTCCTTTAACAACGAGAAGGAGTACATATGATGAGATCAATAGGAATGGACGTCCATCGAAGTTTCGCGCAAGTCGCGATCTGTGATGATGGCCAAATAACAGACAGTTTCAAGGTCGATATGGAGCATGATGCGGTCGTGGAATTCGGGCGCAGTCTGCGAGCAGATGACGAGGTGGTTCTGGAGGCCACGGGAAACACCGCAACGATCGTCCGGCTTCTGACGCCGTTCGTGGCGCGGGTGGTGATCGCCAATCCACTACAGGTGAAGGCAATCGCCCATGCCCGGGTGAAGACCGACAAGGTAGACGCAAAAATCCTAGCCCAACTTCACGCAGCAGGGTTCCTGCCTGAGGTGTGGGCGGCGGATGACGAGACGCTTGCACTAAGGCGACTTGTTTCAGAGCGCGCAGCGGTGGTGCGCTCTATCCGACGATCCAAAAGTCGCGTTCAGGCAGTCCTGCACGCCAACCTAATCCCAAAATACGCAGGCCATCTGTTCGGGAAAGGTGGGCGACGTTGGTTGGCCAAGGCCCCTCTGCCAAAAACCGAACGCGATCTTCTTGAGCGGCATCTCGATGAGTTGGATTGGTTGGCTGGGCGGTTGGAGACGCTTGAGCGCGATCTGATCCACATCTCTCTTGACGATCCGCAGATGCGTAAACTGATGGCCGTGGCTGGCATTAGCTCCGTAATTGCTGCCGCCGTGATAGCATCGATCGGAGATATCAGCCGGTTCGCCACCCCTGGGAAGCTTGCCAGTTACTTTGGTTTAACGCCGAGGGTACGCCAATCCGGCGCCCGCGAGGCCATCCACGGTAGGATCACCAAACAGGGAAATGCAACCGCTCGAACGATGCTGGTTGAGGCCGCATGGGGTGCCGCTTCAGTCCCCGGTCCTTTGCGTGCGTTCTTTTTGCGTATCAAAGATCGAAAGGGCGCCAATGTTGCGGCGGTTGCCACTGCGCGCAAAATTGCAACCCTGATCTGGCATCTCCTCACCAAGGACGCCCCTTACCAGTGGGCACGTCCGGCATTTGTCGCAATGAAGATGCGCAAATTAGAATTACACGCCGGAGCCCCTAAAGCCTACGGGAAAGCCGGTCCTGGGCGTGATTACTGGATCAAGGAACTTCGACATCGAGAAATGGAACTGGTTGCCAATGCCGAGGCTTCCTATGCAAAGATGGTCGAGGCGTGGCGAGAAAAGCCACCAAAGACCCAAAAAATCTGAGAAAGGGGCTGTTCAACAACATCCGTGTCGATCTCGAGATGGCCATGTTCAAGGTATGGCCGGAGCCGTGGCAACCGGGTCAGCGCATAACGGATGGCCCCTGCAAGTGGCGATTTGCCAGAGATAGCGGGCAGTTGGGCACCCAGCCAATTGCCCAGGTCATCGAAGACGGGTCTGGCCTCGGCCTGCCGTATGGCGGTACGCTGATCCGGCGGCGATCCACGGGCCTCTTTCTCGATAGCGTAGAGCCCTGCTATCCGCTTGATCGCCTCTTCGACGATGGCCGAGCCCTGGGCTTTATGCACATCGACGAACTTGCGCCGGATGTCGGCCATGCAGGCGACCTCGCGGATGTCGCCAGAACGGTAGAGGTCGTTGAATCCGGAATAGCCGTCCGCATGCATCCAGCCCTGGTATCTCTTCAAGTGATCCTTGGGATGTTGACCCCTGCGGTCCGGCGAGAACTGATACCAGGCAGCAGGCGGCGCCTCGCTGTCCCAGGGGCGTTCATCGCGTACGTAAGTCCACAAACGGGCGGTCTGGGTTTTGCCTGCCCCGGGGGTTAACATCTTCACCGGCGTATCATCGGCAAACAATGCCTGGCCTGCTTGCACGTGTCGCCCGATGGCGTTTGCCAGCGGTTCCAAAAGAGCGGTGGATTTACCCACCCAATCCGCCAGAGTAGAGCGATCTAGCTCAAGCCCGTTGCGCTCATAGATCTGGCTTTGCCGATAGAGCGGCAGATGGTCGGCGTATTTGCTGACCAGCACATGGGCCAACAGTCCTGGTCCAGGACGCCCGCGCTCAATCGGGCGCGAGGGCAATTGCGCCTGGGTGAAGTGATCACAGCAAGAACAGGCAAAACGGGGCCGGGTGATCCGATTCACGATGAAGCGCCCCGGAACATATTCCAGTTCCTCGGTCACATCCTCGCCCAGGCGGCGCAGCTTGCCACCACAATCCGCACAGGCATCATCTCCGGTGGTCAGTTCGATGTGCTGGCGCGGTATATGATCCGGGATCGGGCGGCGCTTGGGTTTGTCTTTGGGCGGCTCCTCTTCAGGCAGGCGTAACCTGGCTGTCATCGCTGCCGTTGCAATCTCACTGCTCTCCAGGGCCAGTTGCAGCTGCTCGATGCTCTCGGATTTGCTGCCAAACCTATGTGTGCGATGCCCGGATAACTGGTGCCTGAGCTTCTCGATCAACATCGCCTGAGACTTCACCTCGGCCAGCAGAAGCTGCGTGAAAGCACGCAACTCATCGGGGTCTTCCGGTAAGGCTCGGGCCACATCGATCATGGCCAAAACCTAGCAAATTAACGGGCTTTAGGGAATCCCCAAATCACTGATCCGGCCAGATTATCCCGCCTTCAATGGCCGCCATGTGCGCTGCGGAATACGCCAGTCAATGCCCTCCAGAAGCATCGCCAACTGGGCCGGTGTCAATGCGACTTTGCCGTCTTTTGCAGAAGGCCAGACAAACCGGCCCTTCTCCAATCGCTTGGAGAACAGACAGGCCCCCTGACCGTCCCACCAAATGATCTTGATCAGATCGCCACGCCGTCCACGGAAAACGAACATGTGGCCGCAATAAGAGTTCTGCTTCAGCGTCTGTTCCGCCTGAGCCGCCAGCGTCGCAAACCCCCGGCGCATATCCGTTACCCCGGCAGCCAGCCACACCTTCGTGTTCGACGGTACCGGGATCATCCGGACAAGCCACGGATCAGGCGGGCAAGGGCATCGGGATCGTAAGTCCCGCTGACACAAAGCCGGTGCCCGCCAGCAAGATCAAACTCAATCCTGCCGCCTGCCACAACCGGCGGCGCGTCTTCATGCCGCACATCCGCAATTATCTCGACCGGCAGAAAGCAAGCCTGCTTCTGTGTATCGCCATCAGGCGAAAACCGCCCATCCCTCAGCCACGTAAACACGAGATTGGCATTCACATCATACCGCCGCGCAACCTGACTAACCGAAATCCCCGGAATCCGCGTTTGCGCACAGATCATCCGCTTCTCGTTATTGCTCCAGTTCCGGCGCTTCTTCCTGCCCACATCTGACCTCGATAATGTCCATTAACGATCATGGACACTATCTGACCCCGCATTCCCCAAGTAGCTGACGGATTTGTTTTCATTCAAGCCCGTATTTGTGTTATATTACAGCAGGTTAATGTGGCGGAAGGTTGTAGATCATGGATCACCCAGAGGGTGCGGGCAAATCAGGTGGTGTCAGACTGGGTTTTGACCGTCGGGTACGGCTTGAGTTCCACGGTTCCAAGATCAGTTCTGACGGCGGGTTGCTGCTGTATTGGGAATTGGATGAAGTGCTCAGCCTGCACGATATGGCTGGCGGTCTTCTCAAGGACGTGCGCAAGGGCCGCAATTGCGTTCACACCCTTGTCGGGCTTTTGCGTCAGTCTGTCTTTGGTCGCCTTGCTGGCTACGAGGACGTCAATGACGCGGAGCGTTTAGCGCTCGATCCGGTGATGCGCCAGATTGTGGGCGGACGGGCTGTTGATGAACAGGCAGCATCCGCGAGCCAGATGGGGCGGTTTGAGACTGAGGTTCTGGCAGTGAATGATAATCGCGCGGCACTTTCTGATCTGTCGGGACAGTGGATTGACGCGGTGCATGACCGCAAAGGGCTGAAGTACATCACACTGGACATGGACAGTTCTGTCAGCCCGACCCACGGGGCACAGGAAGGAACCGCATGGAACGGGCACTTCGGCTGCATGTGTTATCATCCGCTCTTCATCTTCAACCAGTTTGGTCATCTGGAGCGCAGCGTCCTGCGCCATGGCAACGTCCATAGTGCCGATGGATGGAAAGCGCTTCTGGCTCCCGTCATCGCCCGCTATGCAAAGCGAGACCTGATGCGGTTCTTTAGGGCGGATGCCGCCTTTGCCATCCCGGAGCTGTACAAAGACCTTGAAGCGGCGGAATATTATTATGCTGTCCGCCTGAAGAAGAACGCTGTGTTGGAAAGTCGCATCGCGCATCGTCTCACCCGCCCAGTGGGGCGACCGTCAAAGACCAAGGTCAAACGCTTCTATGAAGAGTTCGAGTATCAGGCCCAAAGCTGGGATAAGCCGCGCCGGGTGGTCGCCAAAATCGAGTGGCATCCGGACGAGTTGTTTCCCCGTTTGGGTTTCATCGTGACCAACCTGCCGATGGAGCCAGAGGAGGTTGTCCGCTTCTACAACCAGCGGGGCACGGCAGAGCAACACATCAAGGAGGGCAAGCAGGCCATCACCTGGACGCGACTGTCCTGCAAACGCTTTGCCAACAACGAGGTGCGGCTTCAGCTTCACGCACTGGCCTATAACCTTGGCATCTTCTTGCAGGGCGTAGAACTGCCCGAGGAGGTGGCCGACTGGTCACTCACCAGTTTGCAGACCCGGCTTATCAAAACCGGCGCAAGAGTTGTTCGACACGCCCGTGCCATCACCTTCCAACTGGCTGAGGTTGCTATCAGTGGCTCCCTTTTCCAGGGCATCCTCAAAGCCATTCAGCGCCTACGCGCACCTCCATGTCCCGCATGAGCGCCATCGCCGCAATACCTCAACAAAAGCGGCAAAGTAGATGTGTCCAGAAATCGACGATACGGCGCGACAGGGGCAAAAAACAGGTACAGAGGCCCAGAACACAGACCAAAACATCAAAGTCACGCTCGACTGACCAAGGCAACCAGCGACAACCTGTCGAGAACATTTCGATTTGTCCGGTTTATGTACCATGGCAATTGTCCGCTTCTGTCTTCCTTACTCTGTGGCTGTGCGAGCCGAAGGCGAGCGCTGCCACAGAGTAAGGTTAGGCTGGTCAAAGCGGTTCACGCAGCCTGTTTTTCTTCTGAACTGATTTCTCGGCCTTCGCCGTCGTAGAGCGCCAGTTTGCGGGGGCCGTGAAACAGGGCAATCCGGCCGTCTGGATATTCATGCACCCATACGCGCGACTTGACGTAGTGATGGCGATGCCTGTCATCGGGGATTTGCAGGCAACGGTTTTTATAACGAACCGTATTATCCCTGCCCACGACACGCTCTTCATGCACACACAAAATGTCGTGCAGTTCCCCTGCGAATGGAACAAAGGCTTCCCCGTGTGCAGAGGGGGTCACTGCAAAGCGCCTGTTGTGGGCGGGCAAGAAGACATCCCGCAGGAAGCGATTGGCTTCCTGCATCGTTGTGATCCCGTTCAATCTCAGTTCCTGCGGCAACCGGTTCTGCAGTGTTCCGAACATGCGTTCAGACCGTCCGCGCGCTTCGGGGGAATAGGCTGGGATCAACTCTATGCCCAGGTGGGCCAATGCGCGGCCCACCTGGGTCGGGTTTGACTTGTCGACCTTGCCGCCAGCCTCGGGCGTATGCCAGTAGTGACTACCCCTGTCGGCATAAAGCGAGCAGAAAAGCCCTTTGGATCCAATCACGTCCCCTATGCCGGTGAAGCTGCTCATTGTCCCTTCCTCATCCACGAAGAACGCGGAGTAGACCTCACTGCTCGCATCATCCATGGTCACGATCAGGTCCCACCACCGGCCCGCAACCCAGTCGTGGCTTGACCCATCCTGATGCAACATCATCCCGGGAAGAGCGCGACGCTCACGCTTGCGGCGGTGTTTGCCCCGGTTTGCAGCTTTGGTTATTCGTCCCCGCGCCTGGAGTGTCAGGCGGACCCAGTTATAGCTGTGTTTGAAATCATGGGCCTCAACCAGCTTCTCGTGGAAATGCCTGGGCGTGAAATCCCAGTATCGGGTGTCAAAAAGACTCAGAACATCTTTTATCGTGTCCACTGGCACACGGTTATGCGCCGCTTTGGAAAGGCGGCGATCAAAGAGCCCGTCCGCCCCATCAGCTTCATAACGCGTACTGTAGCGTCGAAAGCTGCGCTCCGACATGCCAAGAAGACCCGCCGCGTCAGCCTGTGTCAGCTGCCGCGATTTCGTTCGCTCATAATAATCTGAAAACTTCATTCGTCGTAGGTCCTGTAAAATGCCTGTCCTAGTCATAAAGCGCTCCCTTTCGGAGCACCCTAAAACCGGACAGATCGCATGGTACATAAACCGGACATAT
This sequence comes from Paracoccaceae bacterium, assembly GCA_965237505.1. Taxonomy (GTDB): domain Bacteria; phylum Pseudomonadota; class Alphaproteobacteria; order Rhodobacterales; family Rhodobacteraceae; genus NVTR01. The sequence continues at coordinate 1,718,704 of CBDEFR010000009.1, forward strand.
GCCTTGTTAGCGACAGGCAACCACAGGGGTATCGCATGAATAGCTGGCCCGTGTTTGCTACGTGCATCAACGTCTGATTCAATGTCACCAGAACACGCATCTGGAGGACTTGCTTTGGAAAAGACTACATCATTTCAATCTGTTATTTCGGCCATCCCTGACCCTCGCCAGCAGGCGAAGGTGCTTTACCCGCTTGATGAGATCCTGCTTTTAAGCCTGTGTGCGGTGGTCTCGGGCGGCGAGAGTGTCGTTGATATTGTCGAATATGGTGAAGAAAAGCTGAAGTTTCTGCGCAAATTGGCCCCTTTTGAGCACGGCATTCCCTCGCATGACACGCTTTCAACGGTGTTTCGGCTGCTTGATCCGGAGAAGTTCAGTACAGCCTTTGCGCAATGGGCTGCTGGCCTGGCGGGACGCGTTGAAGGCTCGATTGTGGCCGTCGATGGCAAGACGATGCGCGGGTCAAAGGCCGGTGGTGAAACACCTCTGCATTTGATCTCGGCCTACTGTGATGATCTGCGTCTGGTACTGGGTCAGCGGGCAAGTGCGCACAAAAAGAACGAGATCAAGGACATTCCATTGCTCTTGGATTTGCTCCACGTTGAGGGCGCGATCGTGACGCTGGACGCGATGGGGTGCCAACGCCAGATTGCCTGCAAAATCCGCGACAAGGGGGCCGACTACGTGCTGGCGCTCAAGGGAAATCAGAGCAGCCTTTTTGAGGATGTGAAACTGTGGTTTGAAGAGAGGGAGCATGAAAATACTGCGTCGTTACAGACTGTTGATGGCGATAAAGGTCGGATTGAGACCCGGACCTACACCCAGAGTGACACCATAGAATGGCTGCAAGAGCGCCATCCGGGTTGGGCGGGCCTGACCAGTATTGGTCGCGTTGTCTCGATCCGTGAAAGCAACGGGAAAACAACACAACAAACCCGATACTTCATCTCGTCTCTACCGAAAGATGCGCCGCGCTTTGCCCATGCGGTACGCTCCCATTGGGGGATTGAAAACCGCCTCCACTGGGTGCTCGACGTCACATTCCGCGATGATGACAGCCGTGTTCGTAAGGATCACGGCCCCAAGAATTTTGCCGTCATCAAACACATGGCAATGAATCTGCTCAACAAGGCAAAAGATAAAAAATCGCTCAGGGTCATGCGCAAAAAGGCCGGATGGAACAATCGGTTCTTACTGCAAATTCTCCGGACATAACCTTCATGCGATTCCCCTGCAGGCAACCAGCGACAACCTTGCGAAAACAGCCAAACGCGGCTAAATTACCTCAAAGCCCAAGCTACTTGGGGAATATCAGCTGACATCTGCGGCCTCAGGTAGGGCAGCCAGACCAGACGCTTACGACCGTAATGCCCAGCCCGGCCTCATTGCGCGTCTCTTCAACGCCCAGATATCCAGGTTGTTGTGCGGCCAGAATTGCCATGCGCTCGGCCATTGGCGCATACCCGTGATCCGCACCAGCGCGTTGTGCGGTGAAAATTACAGCGTAATAGGGCGGATCGGGCAGGGGCGCGAAATCAGACAACAGGCGGCCTCGGAAGATTATTCCGCGGCCAGTTTAATCACTGGTTCCATAGTGGCAAGAATTTCGCTCGACAAATGGCACTTGATCTCGTGACCCTCGGCCAGTTTGCGCATTGGTGGCACTTCGCGGTCGCAAAGACCATCCGGCACTTGGTTTTTCCACCGGCATCTGGTCTGGAACGGGCAGCCGGACGGCGGGTTCATGGCGGACGGAATGTCACCCTCTAACACGATGTGACGCTTAACAACGCTTGTATCAGCGATTGGCACGGCCGAGAGCAGCGCCTCGGTATAGGGGTGATAGGGCGGCGAAAACACCTGATCGGTGTCGCCAAGCTCCACCACATGGCCCAGATACATCACCATCACCCGGTCGCTCAAGTAACGCACGATCGACAGGTCATGGCTGATGAACAGCAGCGTGGTCTTCTCGTTGCGCTGAATTTCCATCAGCAAATCAGTGACCGCGGCCTGCACCGACACGTCCAAGGCCGACACCGGTTCATCGGCCACGACGATCCGGGCGCCGCCAGCAAAGGCGCGAGCGATTCCAACACGTTGCTTCTGTCCGCCCGATAGCTGACGTGGCATCCGGTCGGCGAATTCACGGGGAAGTTTAACCAAATCAAGCAGTTCCAGGGTGCGTAGTTTTCGATCTGCGTCACTGTCGCCGATGCCAAAGATTTCCAATGCCCGCACGATTTGGCGGCCGACGGTCATGGAAGGGTTCAGCGTATCGAACGGGTTTTGGAAGACCATCTGCACCGAAGACACTGTTTTTGTGTCACGATTCTCGATCGGGATGTCTTGGATTTCGCGGCCGTCCAGTTCGATGGTTCCGGCGGTCGCGGTTTCAAGACCCATCAGCACTTTGGCGAAGGTCGATTTGCCGCAGCCGCTTTCGCCGACGATCGCAAGAGTTTCGCTTTCGTGGGCGGTGAAGGACAAAGTTTCGTTGGCTTTCACCACCTTCTTGTCGCCGCCGCCGAACAGCGCGTTGGTTGCAACCTCGTAGTGTTTTTTCAGGTTGTCCATCTTCAGAACTACATCGCCAATTGGGGCTTTTTCCCTGACTTCCCCCACAGTTACCGGTGCGTCCCAGTCAATTTCGCGGAACTTGATGCAGCGCGAATCGTGGCGGTCGTCACCGCCGATATTGTCCATTCGGATGTCGCCGGCATCACAACGGCCAGCCTCAAAATAGTCGCAGCGCGGACCGAAATTGCAACCCGGCGGGCGCTCGTGCGGCAGCGGGAAATTGCCGGGAATCGCCACCAGGGGATGGCTGTTCTTGTCGGCGCCGGGCAGCGCGATCGAGCAGAAAAGTGCCTGCGTATAAGGATGTTGCATCTTGTCGAAGACGTCTTTTATGGACCCGGTTTCAACGGCTTCGCCGGAATACATCACGCAAATCCGGTCGCAGGTGTCCAGGATCAGACCCAGGTTGTGGCTGATGAACAGCATCGAGGTGCCGTATTTCTTGCCGAGATCCTTGACCAGCTCGACCACGGCGGCTTCGACGGTCACATCCAGCGCCGTTGTGGGTTCGTCAAGGATCAGCAAAGAAGGCTTTGACATCAAGGCCATAGCGATCACGATGCGCTGTTGCTGGCCGCCGGACAATTGATGCGGATAGCTTTTCAGGATGCGCTCGGGATCGGGGAGTTTCACGTCGGTGACGACTTCGAGCGCGCGGGCGTGGGCCTCGGATTTGGACACGCCTTCGTGGATCATTGGCACTTCCATCAACTGCACGCCGACCTTCATTGCCGGGTTGAGTGAGGCCATAGGCTCTTGATATATCATCGCAATTTCGGAGCCGCGGATGTCGCGCAGCTCGGCCTGGCTCATGTTATTGAGGTCGCGGCCTTTGAAATTGATGCTGCCGCCGACAATGCGGCCATTGACGCCGAGGTCTTGCATGACGCCGAGCGCCACAGTGGACTTACCGCAACCACTTTCCCCAACTAAACCAAGGGCTTCGCCGGGCATGACCTGGGCGGAAAAGTCCATCACCGCCGGGATTTCGCGCAGGCGGGTGAAGAAGGAAATCGACAGGTCGGTGATTTCCAGGATCGGTCCGTCGAATGTGTCAGTCATGGGAAGAATCCGGTATTTTGGCCCAACACTTTAAACTCTTTAAAGTTTTTTGGGTGCCTTGTTTAAACTCTTTAAACAGCATTCTCAGTCCCTCAGGCTTTCTTCGCGCAATCCGTCGGCCAGCAGGTTCAGACCCAGAACCAGGCTCATCAGTGCGATCGCCGGGGGCAGGGCCGGGTGCGGGAAGATCGACAACAGCTTGCGCCCGTCATTGATGGTCGAGCCCCAGTCCGGGCTTTCGCTTTCCAGCCCCAGCCCGAAGAATCCCAAAGTCCCCAAAAGGATCGTCGTGTAGCCGATGCGCAGGCAAAAATCGACGATCAGCGGGCCGCGCGCGTTGGGCAGGATTTCCCAGAGCATGATATACCACGGACCTTCGCCGCGGGTTTGGCCGGCGGCCACGTAATCGCGGGTGCGGATGTCGAGCACCAACCCGCGCACGATCCGAAATACCGTGGGCGAGTTCACGAACACCACCGACACGAACACGACCAGCAGGTTGCCGGGCACATCAAACAGATCGAGCCATGCTGGCACGAATGAAATGGCGGCGCCCTTTTCGCTGATCAGCGACAGATAGAGCAAAAGCCCCACAAGCACCGCGACGCCGACAAAAATGTTGCGCTTTTGCGGCTGCGTGTGAAACCGCGAATTCAGCAGCACGGTGACAAAGATGATCGGGAAGATGAACAGCACCGCCGCCATGTAGCTGGGGATGCCGGTTTCGACGATCTCGGGCGTCACCAGCAAATAGAACAGCAGGATCACCGGGAACGCCAGCACCAGGTTGGAAATGAACGACAGCACGGTGTCGAATCGGCCGCCGAAATAGCCCGCAGGCAGGCCAAGAGTGATGCCGACCATGAAGGCGAATACCGTTGCCAGTGGTGCGATTTTCACCACGATCCAACTGCCGGCCACCATGCGGGAAAACACGTCGCGAGCCAGATTGTCGCCGCCCAGCAGGTAGTAACCGCTGCCATCTGGCAGCGGTGTGCCAGGCAGTTTGTTTTTCATCCCCGAGACCTGGCTCAGCGGATCGTTCAGCAGGATAAGATCAAAGGCCGAATAAAGCCCGGTGAACACCCAGAACATCACCAGCGCGAAACCGATCATGCCAACCGTGCTGTCGAAAAGTTTGCCGTAGAGCCCGAGGCTGCGCTTGAAATAGATCGACAGGGCGAATGTCGCGATCAGAGCGATCCAGACCGGTGCGAACTGCAGAAATAATCGGACGATGATGCCGCCCCAGGAGAGTGGTTCCATGACCGGGCTCCTCTCAAGCGATCCGAATGCGCGGGTTGAGGAATACGTAGCCGATATCCGATATCAGCTGCGTCACCAGCACCACCAGCACCGCCACCACGGATGAAGCGAGCAGCAGTTCGATGTCATTGTTGCCAGCGGCCTGAACCAGCGACCAGCCAAAGCCCTTGTAGTTAAACAGCACTTCCACAATCACCACGCCGTTCAGCAGCCAAGGGAACTGCAGCATGATCACGGTGAACGGCGCGATCAGGGCATTTCTGAGCGCGTGTTTCATGACGATATTGGGAAAACTGACGCCCTTCAGACGGGCGGTGCGGATATATTGCGCGGTCATCACCTCGGTCATGGATGCGCGCGTCATCCGGGCGATATAGCCCATGCCGTAAAGCGAGATGGTGAGCACCGGCAGAAAGAAGTTGACGAAATTAGCGTCGTCCATCGCGCTTGTGGCCGTGCCCTTGAACCATTTCAGCCCAAAGGCTGACGAGGCAAACAGCGCGATAAAGATTACGCCGGACACATATTCAGGTGTCGCAGTGGTGGCGATCGAGACTGTGGAAAGCGAGCGATCCAGCTTGGTCCCTTCGCGCATTCCGGCGAGTACACCCAGCAGCAGCGCCGAGGGCACCATCAGCACCATCACCCAGAACATCAGCTTGCCGGTGAGGCCCAGCCGCTTGCCGATGATCGTGCTGACTTCATCCTTGAAGACCGTGGAATATCCCCAGTCCCCCTGGATGACACCGCAAAAGCGCGGCGCAAACTGATCCGGTTTGCGCGGATCAATGCAGCGCCCGGTGACGGTTCCATCCTCGGCAATGTGGGTAAAACCGGGCACAATGCCCAGCCACTCACCATATTTGAGCGGTGTGGGTTGCAAATAGCCGTGGTTGCCCAGCCAACTGATCACCGCCTCGTCCGACATCCGCTGATTGCCCTGGGCCTTGGCGAGTTTTTCGAGATTGGGAAAAAGGTTGGTCAGGAAAAAGACTACAAAGGTCAGGCACAGCGCGGTCAGGATCATCACCCCGACGCGGCGTAAGATAAACAGTCCCATGAACGCCCCCGTCGGTCGCTATTTTTTTGGCGTCGCCGTGGGCCCGGCGATCACCCTGCGCGCGTGGCACCACCACACAAAACAAATGGGCCGCCCTGTTAAGGACGGCCCAATTATTTCTCAGGCAGCGAGACCCAGTTTGTAGACATGAATCTCAAACGTCGGGTGCTTCTCAGCACCGATCACGCCATCCCGGTAGTGGCGGTAGAGCGAGCGCCAGTAGGGCTGAATGGTCACGCCTTCTTCCTGCATGATCTGCTCGATGCGCACCATGACTTCGCGACGGGCATCGGCGTCAGCGATTGACAGCGCCTTGTTCAGCAGCGTGTCGAACTCTTCGTTGGCGAAACCGGCTTCGTTCCAGGCTTCACCGGAGCGATAGGCCAGCGCCAGAACCTGCACGCCAAGCGGACGCATGTTCCAGTTGGTCGAGCTGAACGCGTATTTGGTCCAGTCGTTCCAGAAGGTGGAACCCGGCAGGATCGTGCGTTTGACCTTGATCCCGGCGTCGCGCAGCTGGGCTGCCACCGCATCGGTGGTGTTCTTGCGCCAGTCGTCGTCGATAGACACCAGTTCATGCTCAAAGTCGCTCATGCCAGCCTCGTCCATCAGCGCCTTGGCGGCTGCGCCGTCAACGACTTGCGGCGGCAGTAGTGCATATTCCGGGTGGATCGGACAGACATGGTGGTTTTCTGCCGGCGTTCCATTGCCGGCATAGCCAAGTTCCAGACAGATCGAATTATCGACGGCCATCGCCAGTGCGCGGCGCACGCGGGCGTCGCCGTAGGGCTTCACGCCGTCAACCTCTGCCAGCTGGTTCGGGCGGATGACAATCGTTGCTGCAGTCACAGCACTTGATTGCGTCCAGCCGAGGCCATCCATGACGGAAATAAAGTCGCTCACTGTTTCATACAGCATGTCGACTTCTTCGGATTCCGCAGCTGCCACCCAAGCAGAAGGATCGGTGCCGAAATCGATATATTCGATCCGGTCAAGGTAAGCACCGCCACCATCAAGGCCATCATGGCCCCACCAGGTGTGGTTTTCGTTGCGCACCAGCACGCCTTTGATGCCGACTTCTAATAGTTCCGGCAGGTAGGCGCCGGTTCCGATCGGATCGTCGAGCATGGTATCGGCGTTGAACGAAGCATGGGTGATTGCGGCAGGATAGTCGGCCATACCCGGAATGATTGAAATGTCGGGCGTGCTCGGCTTTAGAACCACTGTGTTGCCGACGACTTCGATGGCTCCATCGCGTGCCTGCCCGGTGTCGGTGTCTATTAAGGACGCCATCCGGGCCGCCATTGAGTTGCCTTCAAGGCTCTTGTCGCACCAGCCCGTGATATTGCGGGCTACGTCGTCGGCTGTGAAGGCGTCGCCATTGTTCCAGGTCACACCCTGGCGTACATTCAGCGTGTATTGCGTGGCGTCGTCGTTGACTTCCCAGCTTTCCAACAACAAGCCGCGGAAGGTTCCGTCGCGGTTGTATTCGACCAGATATTCCAGCCAGCCGCGATAGTAGTTGGCGATCTGCGACCAGTCAGTGATGCGCGGATCTTTCATGCCGCGCACCTCGGATTGAATGCGCAGCGTGCCGCTTCTCTGAACGTGGGCCGCGGCCTGCACCGGTGCATCCAGGCCGATCAGGCCATACGCCGCGGTCGTGGCCACGCCCAGCGCGGTGCTGCGCGCCATAAATTCCCGGCGGCTCAGCTTGCCGGCTCTGCATTCTTCGGCGTACATCAACGCCGCTTTATGCATCGGTTTTCCATTAATGGTGTCTGCTGTCATTGTCTTCTCCCTAAGACGAATTGGTTTATTTTTAAGAGCTTGGTCGCAGCCAGCCGATCAGGTGAAAATTCCGCAAGTTGTTCGCAAGCATCCCCTCGGTGTCATTCGGCACAGAATTCGCGTCTGCGTCAACGCATGGTTTCGCCTTTTCGAGTATGAAAAGCGACATCCCCGTTCATCAAAAACGACATGACGGCATAATTCAACAAGAAACGAAATAACGACGGGAAAATTATCGTTACTGGGTTTTCCTGAAAGACGACGGGGTTTTGCCGGCCTGCTTTTGAAATGCCCGGGTGAAATAGGTTGCCGACGTGAAGCCAAGGTGGTTGGCGATGTCTTTGACCGGGGCGCGGGTTTGCGCCAACATGCGGCGCGCCTCGTAGTGAACCCGATCTGCCAGAATCGCCGAAGCCGGGCGCCCGCAGGCGATATTGCAGACCCTCGACAGATGGGTCGGGGTCACACCCAGTTCCGCTGCATATTGGCTGACGCCTTTGCCCAGATGAAAGTCGCGTTCCACCAGCGCGGTGTAGGCTTCGGCCAGCCGCCTGGACGCGTCACTGTCTTCATCTGCATAGGGCGATAAATCCATCTGACGCCGCAGCCAAACCGACAGCAGCCCGCCGTGGTGCAAAAGCGCCTTGTCCTGGCGCGGCAGGTCGCGCCCGGCTTCGCGCTGGATATTGTCGATCAGTCCGGTCAATTCGGTATGCTGAGCCGCTAGGCGAAAACGCAGGTGCTGGTGTTCGCTCGGTAAATCGAAATCTGCGCTGGTGGGAAAAAACAGGATCGATCCAAAGACCTGTCCCAGCATGTCAAATCCATGCATGGTGCCAGCCGGAATAAAAATTGCATTGTGCGGCCCGTAACCGCGGGTGACACCAGCCACTGTGATGCGTCCCTGGCCCTTGGTGAACCAGATCAATAATGGCTGTGAATAGCTGCGCATGGCCTCTGTTCGCCACTTGCCGCCGCGGGCAAAATGCGGCAGCGAGACAACGCGAAAACTGTCGTTTTGCAATGCGGTATCGTTCATTTGGCGGCGAGCAGTAGTAATTGGTCTTGTGCAAGTTATGGCAGGGCGCTGGCAAAAGATAGCGGATTTCGTGTGCCCGCCGAGATTTGCGCTATTTCGGCACTAGGCCTGGTCGGCCTGCTGTGCAAAGCCATCGTCAAGGTATTTCGACGACCTGCCATTGCTTCATCCGGGCGCGAAACCATGTGCGCTGTCGCTTGGCATATTGCCGTGTGGCGGTGGTTACAGACTCGCGAACTGCGTCCAGAGCCATCTGCCCGGCCAGATGCGCCATTAGCTGCGCCGCACCGATCACTTTGGCCGATGGCAGGTCGGGCGACCATGCGGGCTGGTTTTGGCGCGCCTCATTCAGGACGCCACCGGCAAGCATCGCCTCAAAGCGGGTTTGGATGCGCTTGTTGAGCCAGGTTTTGTCAGCGCTAAGCAGCAGGGTTTCGGCGCGGTCAAGCGGCAAAGCTGCGGTTGGTGTTTCGTCCTGCCACGCCGCAAGCCCCTTGCCGGTGGTTTGCTGCACCTCCCAGGCACGCTGCACACGGGCAGGGTTCTTCTGGTCAATGCGGCGCGCGCTGACCGGATCCAGCTCTGCCAACAGCGCGTCCACACCGTCTGCGGCAAGGCGTTCGCTGGCCAGATTGCGGATATCGGCGGGTGTTGGCGGTATGTCCGCCAGCCCTTCGGTGAGGGCGGCAAAATAGAGCCCGGTGCCACCGACGATTATCGGCCGCAGCGGTCCTTGCAAGAGCGGTGTCACCTCGCGCAACCACTGGCCGACCGAATAGTCCGCATCGCCGGACACATGACCGTAAAGGTGGTGGCTGGCGGTTGCTTCATCCTGCGGTGACGGGCGCGCGGTCAGAATCCGCCAGTTGCCGAACACCTGCATAGTATCAGCGTTTACAATTGCCCCGCCACGCCGGGCAGCAAGCTCCAGCGCCAGTTCTGATTTGCCGCAGCCGGTCGGGCCTGCAATCAGAACGGGCCTATGCGAGGACATTTTATTAAAATCCATCATTATGTGACCGGACGGTACGCCGTCGTTTTGCGCTCTCTAAACGGCTTCAATAAGCGCTTGTTCCAACAAGGATCCAACCGCTTCCAAGTTCGTCATGTAGGAGAAATCTGGGTAGCCGTTTCGCAATAGTTGATCAAGATTGCCATTTTTCGGAACCGGTGCACTAAAAATTTCCTGGCGACCAACGGATTTACAGTAATCATGAAATTTGAAGTCCCCGCCATCCAGCTTCCAATCGAAGCTAATGCGCCAATTTGGGATGCCAAAACATTCCGCTGAAACCAAACCGTGCAGGCTAAAAGAAGCAATATGTTCACAATGTCCAATCAACCGCAGAGTTTCTAGTGGATCGATGTCCAGCGGGATGCGCGTTGCCTTGGGTGTTGAATCGAGAATCCCGCCTAAGATTGGCGATCCGACATCAGCATAATGCGCTATCACGCCCCATCTATACTTCTTGGCTGGGCTTGGTTCGTAGAGCCGGTTGAAAAGTATACCAGGATCTCCAAGCGGCAGGTCATCGCTGCAATGCATTCGATCTCGGGATAGTGGCCCTCTCAAAGCCAGCGGCTGAACAAGGAATTGGGATATGCTCTGTCCGTCGCGAAGGCACCCTGATCCCCAAATCCGAATCGGCGCAAAGCGACCGTGTAACCACCGCTTGACACGCCGCTCTGCGATCATTTCCAGGATGCTGCCGATGGCGGCATAATCGCATTGAGATACTCGCGCATGCTCGACCGGTCGTGCAGAAATATGAGAGACTAGAATTGGAGATATGTCGTCACCAAAGTTGATACGCCCATCGCGCCTCCGGCTAAAAAAGAGTCGTATTGGTTTCTTGTTACGATACATCGAACGCGCTGTCTGCCGCTAGACAGAACCACCTGATCGCTTCGGCGTAATCCTGCGGCACTCCCTCGCCGTATGCGTACATCATACCGACGTGGGACTGCGCGGATGTATCGCCCTGATGGGCCAGCAAGTTCCGTTCCCTTACGGCTATCGAAAACACTCGCTTGTGCCGCTGGCAGGCTGGAATTGACCGGTCCGATGCCTTGGGTCGCTGGTCTTTGGCGGAGATTTAAGCGGACTAGGTTTTCTCGCATTGAACACCCCCGGATTTTGCGACATTTTGCGCCCAACATTCACAAGCAGCAAACGGGTACAATAACAATGACCGAGCCGGAAGACCATCAACCCGCGACCATCTATAAACGTGTGCTCTTGAAAATATCAGGCGAGGCGTTGATGGGTGACCAAGGCTATGGGCTGCATCCGCCCACGGTCCGCCGGATTGCCGAGGAAGTCAAATCGGTCCACGATCTTGGTGTCGAGATTTGCATGGTCATTGGTGGCGGTAATATATTTCGCGGCCTGCAGGGCAGCGCGCAAGGCATGGAGCGCACCACCGCGGACTATATGGGGATGCTGGCCACAGTGATGAATGCGCTGGCGATGCAGGCAGCGCTTGAGGATAGCGGGGTCTTTACAAGAGTGATCAGTGCCATTCCGATGGATCAGGTGTGCGAGCCTTACATCCGCCGCCGCGCCGTGCGCCACCTAGAGAAAGGACGGGTCTGCATTTTTGCCGCCGGGACCGGAAACCCGTATTTCACTACCGACACGGCCGCAACACTCAGGGCCAGTGAAATGTCTTGCCAGGCGATTTTCAAAGGCACCAAGGTTGACGGTGTTTATGACAAGGACCCAAAGCTGCACAGCGATGCGAAACGCTATGAGAAGATCAGCTATGACGATGTGCTGGCCCTGCGTTTGCGGGTGATGGACGCCACCGCGATCGCGCTTGCACGCGACACCGATCTGCCGATCATCGTGTTTTCCCTGGATGAGCCGGGAGGCTTCAAGGGCATCCTAAGCGGTAATGGCACCTATACAATTGTCGGCAGTTGACTTAGAAAATCGCCTAGGTAACGACGAAACGCCAAAAAAAAAGAACAGAGTGGACAATGGCGGACGATCTGGACATTGATCTTGACGATCTGCAGCGCCGGATGGATGGCGCCTTGACGGCGCTCAGGGCAGAGTTTGCGACATTGCGCACCGGGCGGGCATCGGCCTCGATGGTCGAGAATATCCAAATTAATGCCTACGGCGCGCAGACGCCGATTACCCAGGTTGGCACGATTAACGTGCCCGAGCCGCGGATGCTGACCGTAAATATCTGGGACAGGTCGCTGGTCGGAGCGGCGGAAAAGGCGATCCGCGACAGTGGCCTGGGGATAAATCCAGTGACCGAAGGAACGCTCATTCGCCTGCCGATCCCGGACCTGAACGAAGAGCGGCGGCGCGAATTGACGCGGGTGGCCGGGCAATATGCGGAAAGCGCGCGCGTTGCGGTGCGCAATGTGCGGCACAACGGCATGGACCAGCTGAAAAAGGCCTTGGCCGACGGCATGTCCGAAGATGACAACAAAATATGGTCCGATGAGGTGCAGGAACTGACAGACGGCGCGATTGCGGCGGTGGATTTGGCGTTGGAAACCAAACAGGCCGAAATTATGCAGGTTTGATGGGGTGATTTAGAAACCCGGTAAAGGGATGAACAGGTGAAGAATAAATTTGAATCCGGCCCCAAGCATGTCGCGGTCATAATGGACGGCAACGGCAGGTGGGCGCAGGCACGTGGCAAGCCGCGGCTGTATGGCCATCGGGCGGGTGCCAAACGGGTGCGCGAGATTGTCGAGGCCTGTCCGGGGCTCGGTGTCAAATATCTGACCGTATTCGCATTTTCGACGGAAAACTGGAAGCGCACCCAGGCCGAGGTTTCCGGGCTGATGTCGCTGTTTCAGCGTTATATCACCGCCGAGGCGCGGGCGTTGCGCGACAATGGCATTCGGGTGCGCTTTATCGGTGACCGGATCAGGCTTGAGAAAAAACTGGTCGCGCTGATGGACGAGTTGGAGCAGATGACTGCAGACAACGATGTGGTGCATCTGACGGCGGCGATTAATTACGGCAGCCGTGACGAGGTGGCGTGCGCCACCAAGCATCTGGCGCGCGACGTGAGAGACGGCCAACTTGATCCCGAAGCGGTGGACGCCGAAACCCTGGCGCGATACCTGGACACTTATGTTCTGCCGGATCCCGATCTGGTGATCCGCACCAGTGGCGAGGCGCGGATTTCGAACTTTCTGCTCTGGCAGTCGGCCTACTCGGAATATGAGTTTATCGATACGCTGTGGCCGGATTTTACCGCTGATATTTTTGCGAATATCATTTTCAATTACTCCAAACGCGACCGCCGCTATGGTGCCGTGGCCGGATGAACGACCACGCCCGCAATTGGGACGATCTGAAAGTGCGGGTGATTACGGCAGTGGCGCTGCTGCTGGTGGCGGCTTATGCAATACGGGCTGGCGGCGGCTGGTTCCTCGCGCTCTCGGGGCTGGCCGCGGCGGCCATGATCTGGGAACTTGCGTGCATGTTGTCGCCCGCGCAGCGCGCTGAAGCCGTGGTTCTGGCGATTCTGGCCAGCGTCTGGTGCCTGCTGTTTTGGCAAGGTTCGGGCGTGCTCGGCATAGGTTCGTTGCTGGTGGCACCTATTGTGGGGCTGATTTTGCTGCGCCAAGGCAAGCCGATATTCCTGACATACGGGCTGGCTGTGGTGCTGGGTTGTTTTTCGTTCGCTGTTGTCCGCCTGCATTTCGGACTTTTGCCGCTGTTGTGGCTGCTCGGCGTTGTTATCGGCACAGATATTGCCGGCTATTTCGCCGGACGTTATCTGCGAGGTCCAAAGTTCTGGCCGCGGATAAGCCCGAAAAAGACCTGGTCAGGCACAATCGCAGGATGGATCGCGGCGGCGGCCATTGGTGCGATATTTGTGACGGTTTTTGGGTTTGAGCGCCAGTTCATCGCGCTTTCGGTGCTGGTGTCGATGGCGTCGCAGCTTGGCGACATCACCGAAAGCGCAATCAAGCGGCGCGTGCATGTCAAAGACACCTCAGCGCTTTTGCCCGGCCACGGCGGCGTGCTGGATCGGTTTGACGGCTTGGTTGGGGCCGGGCTGCTGGTTCTGATCGTCTTTTTGCCGACCGGCACATTCGCGCTGGTCCTAAGTTGACGCCTCGGCGCCTGTCGGTTTTGGGATCGACCGGTTCGATCGGGCAAAACACCCTTGATCTGATCCGCAGGCGCGCGCGCGGCGTTCAGGTCGTGGCGCTGACCGGCGGGGCAAACGTGGCACAGCTGGCTGCGGACGCGCGCGAATTTGGCGCCGAGATTGCGGTGAGCGCGCGCGACGAGTGTTTGGACGACTTGCGCGAGGCGTTGAGCGGTTCGGGGGTGCAGGCTGCGGCTGGTGCGGCGGCACTGCTGGACGCCGCCGAGCGGCCGACGGACTGGACCATGTCGGCGATTGTGGGAGCCGCCGGGCTGGCGCCGGGGCTGAAAGCGCTTGAGCAGGGCGCGACACTGGCGCTGGCCAACAAGGAAAGCCTGGTCAGCGCTGGCCCCCTGGTCATGCAAACGGCGCGCGCGCATGGTGCAACGGTGCTGCCGGTTGATAGCGAGCATTCGGCGGTGTTTCAGGCGCTGATTGGCGAGCAGGCAACCAGCTTCGAGCGGGTGATCATCACCGCATCAGGTGGCCCGTTCCGGGACTGGCCAGCGGCCCGGCTGGCAACCGCGACGCTGGAACAGGCACTGAACCATCCGAACTGGAGCATGGGTCAACGGATCACAATTGACAGTGCATCTTTGTTTAATAAAGCACTGGAAGTCATAGAAACAAAAGAATTTTTCGGATTTCAGCCGGAGCAGATTGAAGTCCTGATTCATCCTGAAAGTCTGGTGCACGCAATGGTCGGGTTTTGTGACGGCGCGATGATGGCGCATCTGGGTCCGGCGGACATGCGCCACGCCATCGGATTTGCACTGAACTGGCCCGAACGGCGGCACCTGCCGGTTGAACGGCTGGATTTTGCCCGTGTCGCACAATTGCGGTTTGAGGCACCGGACGAGGCGCGCTTTCCGGCGCTGCGCCTGGCCCGCGAGGTGATGCAAACCGGCGGACTGGCGGGCGCGGTATTCATTGCCGCCAAGGAAGTTGCGCTTGATGCGTTCATCGCCGGGCAGCTCGGATTTCTGGACATGTCAACAATTGTCGAGGATGTTCTGACGAGAATGTCATCTGACGCTGGCCATATTGACGCCGCTATCACCCTTGATAACGTCACCCAAAGCGACCATTTGGCCCGCATAAGGGCCGGCGAGGCGATCGCCGCGCAGCGAAAAAGGGGCTAAGCGTTGGACCTGATCGATCTGATCCCGACTTTCGGCAACACGCTTTATACGCTCGGGGCTTTTGTGATCGCGCTGTTGATCATTATCGCGGTTCACGAGTTTGGGCATTACATCGTCGGGCGCTGGGCAGGCATTCATGCCGAGGTGTTCTCGCTTGGTTTTGGGCCGGTGCTTTGGTCGGGCCACGACAAACACGGCACACGCTGGCAGATCGCGGCACTGCCGTTTGGCGGGTTCGTGCGGTTCCTGGGCGATTCCAGCGCCTCCAGCGGCAAAGACTCGGAAGCCATTGACGGCCTTTCAGACATAGACAAACGCCGCACCATGCACGGTGCGCCGCTGTGGGCGCGTGCAATCACGGTGGCAGCAGGTCCGGTTGCAAATTTCATCTTGTCCATTCTGGTCTTCGGTGCCGTTCTGGGCTGGCAGGGCGTTGCCACCGATCCTTTGACAATCGCCGAGCTTCGCCCGGTTCCGTCTGAAAATGGGCTGCAGATCGGCGATGAGATCCTGGCGATTGTCGGCATCAAAACGCCGGTGCTGGACGAATTTGACGGCTATATCGATAGTCTGCCGATTGCCGCGGTTCTGGAATACACGGTGCGCCGGGACGGGGCCGAACTGACGGTTCAGGCGCCGTTTCCCTATCCGCCGATTGTCGTGGGTCTGGCGCCAGGGTCGGCGGCGATGGATGCCGACCTGCAGATCGGCGATGTGATCCTGAGCGCGGACGGGGCACCGGTGTCGGCGTTTTCAACATTGCGCGAGATCGTCGGAAATTCCGGCGGCAATGCGATTTCGTTTGAAATTTGGCGTGATGGCGAGACCAGCGAGGCCAGTATCGTGCCACGCAGCATGGATTTGCCGCTGCAGGAGGGTGGATTTGAGTCGCGCTGGCTTATCGGAATAACCGGCGGCACGCTGTTTGTTCCGGAGACCGCCGCCCCCAGCGTTTCAGAAGCGCTGAGCTTTGGTGCCAATCAGACGGTTTACATTATTCGCAGCAGTATTTCAGGTCTTTACCACATGGTCGCCGGGTCAATTTCGTCGTGCAATCTGAGCGGGCCAATTGGTATCGCCCAAACAAGCGGGGCCGCGGCAAGCCAGGGTCTGGCGAGTTTTGTCTGGTTCATCGCGGTGCTGTCGACCGCTGTCGGGTTCATCAATCTTTTCCCGATCCCGGTTCTGGATGGTGGGCATCTGGTATTTCATGCCTATGAAGCGATTGTCGGCAGGCCACCAAGCGACGGCGCGTTGCGAATATTGATGGCAGTCGGGCTGGCGTTAATTTTGTCGCTGATGATATTTGCCATATCAAATGATTTGTTCTGCCCGTAAGTTTGCGGCACCTCTAATCGCCAAACTGCTGCCGCAGTCCTGACATATTCGGCCACTAAAACGGCGGCCATCAGACGCAATCGGCGGGACACGCCCCATGCAGACGATTCAGACCGGATACCGAGGCTTGACGCTTTTGTTCGATCTTAACTGGGATCGGCTGCTTTATGTTGGCACCATTGCCGGGGCGCTGTTGCTGGGCGCCTACGTCGGTTCGCTCTAGCCCGCAGACACGACCCCCAACTCATTGATTTAACGATATTCGACGCGCTTTGGCAGATTTGCACGGGGGCGTTTGGGCTTTTGACAAGGCACTGCAATCCCGATACTCAACACTGATGGGATGTGTGTCGGGATCGGGGCTTATGCGTAATAATATCGCCCGCACGGCAGCTGGTGCTGCAAATTATTTGAATTTTCTGCGCCGTGCGGCCGTCTTGGTATTTTTTGCGCATTCGGCGGCACTGTTGTTGGATGCAGGGGCAGCGCAAGCCCAGACCTACCAGTTTTCGTCGTTTCAGGTTGTCGGCAATGATCGGGTGGAAACGCCAACGATTTTGACCCGCGCGGGACTTTCGCCGGGGGTCAGCATATCAGCGGCGGGCTTGAACGAGGCCTACCAGCGGGTTCTGGCCACCGGACTTTTTGAGACGGTGGAATTTGTGCCGCGCGGGGCAACGTTGTTGATCCGGATCGTTGAATACCCGACCATCAACAGGGTGAATGTCGAAGGCAATTCGCGCATCAGCGACGAAGATGCATTGGCGCTGTTTCAGTCGCAGCCGAAGCTGGTTTTCAATCCAAGCCAGGTCGAGCGGGACGCCGCCGCACTGATCCAAGCTTACCGCGCGCAGGGGCGGTTTTCGGCCACCGTAACGCCGCGTATCATCGAGCGTTCGAACAATCGCGTCGATGTGGTGTTCGAAGTCAGCGAAGGGCGCATTGTCGAGGTTGAGAGGCTGTCATTTGTCGGCAACCGGGTGTATTCGGACCGGCGCCTGCGCCGGGTGCTGGAAACCAAACAGGCCGGAGCTTTGCGGATCTTCATCGGCCAAGACACATTTGTCGAGGAACGGATCGAATTTGACCGGGTGCTGCTGCGCGATTTTTATCAGGCCCGCGGTTATGTCGATTTTCAAATCCTTTCGGTGTCGTCGGAATTCTCGCGCGAGCGAAATGCGTTTTTCGTAACATTTTCAGTGCGCGAGGGCCAAAGGTTCACGTTTGGTCAGATCACCACGATCAGCGAAATGGCCGAAGTGGATGCAAGTGAGTTTCAGGCGCTGTCGCGGATCCGCCCCGGACAGGTGTATTCGCCGACGGCGGTGGACAACACCATTGCGCGGATTGAACAACAGGCGCTGCAGGACGGATTGAACCTGCTGCGTGTCGAGCCGCGGGTGACGCGAAATGACCGTGACCTGACGCTGGACATCGAATTTGCCCTGGTGCAGGGGCCGCGAGTATTTGTTGAACGCATCAAAATCGAAGGCAACACGACCACCTTTGATCGCGTCGTGCGGCGCCAGTTCCGGGTTGTCGAAGGCGATCCGTTCAACCCGCGCGAAATACGCGAAGCGGCGGCACGCATTCGGGCGCTTGCAATGTTTTCGAGCAGCCAGGTCAATGCCCGGCGGGGTTCGGCCGCAGATCAGGTTATTGTCGATGTGACTGTCGTTGAACGACTGACCGGATCGCTGAGTTTTGGGGCGTCCTTTAATTTCACCACCGGTGTCGGGTTGACGGCACGTTTCCGCGAGCAAAACTTTTTGGGCCGCGGCCAGACCCTGATATTTGACATCACCCTTAGCCAGGACAGCGCAAGTGGTGGCATATCCTTCACCGAACCCGGATTTCTGGACAGGGACCTGGCGTTCCGGTTTGACGGCGAATATCGCCAGACGGAATTTGAGCACACCGATTACGACACCCAAACCCTGCTATTTCGCCCGGCAATCACATTTCCGGTAAGCGAAAACGGACGTCTGGGAATTCGATACGCGGTTTCCAACGACAAGATATTCAATGTCGATGTGGATTCCTCGCCGATATTGATGGCCGAAGCAGCAGGCGGCGCGGTATTGGCGAGCGCTTTGGGCTACACCTACGCGATTGACACGCGGCGCACCGGCGTGAACCCGAATGCCGGGGTGCTGTTGCGGTTTGCACAGGACTTTGCCGGGCTTGGTGGCAGCGCGAGATATATCAAGTCAACCGCAACGCTGAGCGGTGAAACACGGATACGAAACGAAGAGGTAACGCTGCGCGCGACATTCGAAGGCGGGGCGCTGATTTCGCTTGCCGGTGACAGCAGATTGACCGAACGATTCTTTTTAACCTCGAGCCGGTTGCGCGGGTTTGCACCTGCAGGTGTGGGTCCGCGTGATCTGACCGTGCCCAATCTGGACGCGCTTGGCGGCAATTACTTTGCCGTTGTTCGGCTAGAGACCGACTTTCCGGTCGGTCTGCCAGAAGAAATTGGCATCACCGGCGGGGTGTTTTTGGATGTTGGATCGGTCTGGGGACTGGACAATACCAATGGCGGCTTGGTGGATGACGGACTGCACCTGCGCTCAAGCGCTGGAATCGTAATTTTCTGGAATACACCGATTGGCCCACTTCGGTTCAATTTCTCGCGCGCATTAATCAAAGAAAGCTACGACGAAGTGCAAAATTTTGATCTGACCATATCCACCCAATTCTGATGAGACCGCTGCGAACCATATTCACCCGACTAATGACGATCCTTGCAATCGGCTGCATCGGCTCTGCGGTACTTGCACAGGACTTTGGTGTACCGGTGTCGGCGATCCTGACTGTGGACAGTGAACGGCTGTTCAACACCACGATTGCGGGGCGCCAGATTACCAATGACCTTGAAGCGCGGTTTGCAACTCTGGTGTCGGAAAACCGCCGGATTGAGGCTGAATTGGTCGCCGAAGAGCTGGACCTGACCGAAAAGCGCGCCAGCATGGATCCGATTGAATTTCGTATACTGGCGGATGCTTTTGACAAAAAAGTGCAACGCATTCGCGCCGAACAGGACGCGAAACAACGGGTGCTGCAGCGGGCCCGCGATGCCGACCGGCAGTCGTTCATTGACGCGATTGCACCAATATTATCTGGGATCGGGCGCGAGCGCGGCGCCGTGGTGATTCTGGAACGTCGAAATGTCTTGCTGTCTGCAGACAACATCGACATCACCGAAGAGGCGATCAGGCGCATCAACGCGGCCCTTGGGGCTGAAAACCCGCCCGATGATGGCGCCACCGGAGAAAACACACCAGACCAGACCCCCGGCGAAGCGGCCACACCGACCGGCGAATAGACGCAGGTTCTTGTGCCGCTTTCAGTGAATTGTTACCACATGTGAAATTCTCAAGGGATCGAGCATGACCAGTGACATTACCAGCGCCGATATCCATCTGATCCAGCGAATCCTGCCGCATCGCTATCCGTTTCTTCTGGTCGATAAGGTTGAGAGCATTGTGGGCCACCAATCGGCGGTCGGGATCAAGAACGTCACATTTAACGAGCCGCATTTTCAGGGCCATTTTCCGGGCTCGCCGATCATGCCCGGAGTTACGATCATCGAAGCAATGGCGCAAACCGCCGCTGTGATGGTGGGCATAGCGCAGGATATGATCGACAATAATATGCTGATATATTTCATGACCATCGACAATGCGAAATTTCGCCGCAAAGTTATTCCGGGCGATGTGCTGAGAATGAATATCCAGACCCTGCGTGGCGGCTCAAAGGTCTGGAAATTTTCCGGGCGCGCCGAGGTCGACGGGCACTTGGCGGCGCAGGCTGAGTTTACCGCTATGATTGACCACGGATAGGATCGAGCGATGGTGATCCATCCCGCGGCGGACATTCATTCTACGGCAATAGTCGAACCCGGCGCCAGGATCGAGGAAGGCTGCATTATCGGTGCGTATTGCACGGTCGGCAGTGAGGTCGAGCTGGGACCGGGCGTGCATCTGAAAAGCCACGCCGTCGTCACCGGGGTCACGCGGATTGGCGAAGCCACAGTGATCTTTCCGTTTGCGGTGGTTGGCGAAATCCCGCAGGACATGAAATTTCAGGGCGAACAGACCCGCCTTGTGGTCGGCAAGCGCAATCGAATACGCGAAGGTGCCACGCTTAACGTCGGCACCTTGGGTGGTGGCGGCGTAACCCGGGTTGGCGACGATTGTCTGTTCATGACCGGCGCCCATGTGGGCCATGACGCGAAGGTCGGAGACCGGGTCGTGATGGCCAATCAGGCCGCACTCGCAGGTCATTGCGTAATCGGCGACGATGTGGTGATCGGCGGGCTGTCCGGAATCCACCAGTTCGTTCGCATCGGTGCGGGCGCGATCATCGGGGCGGTGACCATGGTGACCAACGACGTGATCCCGTACGGGCTTGTGCAGGGGCGGCGCGGAGAACTGGACGGCTTGAACCTGATCGGGCTGAAACGCCGCGGCGTTGCGCGCGCCGACATCACCGCCCTGCGCGCCGCCTATCAGGCGCTGGCCCAGGGCGAAGGCGCATTTCAGGAACGCGCGCAGCGGGTGCGCGACGAAACCGAAAGCGCGTTGGTGCGCGAGGTGTCGGATTTCATTCTTGCGGGCTCTGACCGGTCATTTTTGACCCCAAGCTGAAGGCGAGCCGATGCTGGCGATCATTGCAGGGCAGGGCGCACTTCCGGGGATGCTTTACGCGCATCTCGTGGCCGCCGGAGCGCCGCCGGCGGTGGCGGAACTCGAAGGATTTCCGGCACATTTGCCGGGCGGTCAGACCATGCGGTTCAGACTCGAAACGCTTGGCACGTTGCTGAACGATTTGAAATCCAGCGGCGTGAGCGAGGTCTGTCTGGTGGGACGGATTGGGCGGCCAGCGCTCGATCCCGACGCCGTTGATCAGGCGACACAGCCGATCATCCCGATCATCGAGCAGGCGATGCAGGATGGTGACGACGGTGCGTTGCGTGCGGCGCTTGGTATTTTTGAAAATGCCGGGTTCACGGTTCGTGCAGCGCAGGACATCCTGCCTGATCTGACTCCGCCACCGGGAATTTTGAGCGACCTGCGACCGACGAGCCGTGACCGCGCCGACGCCAAGCGCGCGGCGGCGATCATCACGGCTATGGGCGGTGCCGATGTTGGTCAGGCCTGCGTGGTGGCGGCGGGACAGGCGATTGCGATCGAGGCCGCGGGCGGGACCGACTGGATGCTGCGATCAATCAGCGATGGCCGGCGACCAGCGGGGCCCGGCGGTGGCATCCTTTTCAAAGCGCCCAAGCCGGGCCAGGACCGGCGCGTCGACATGCCGGTGATCGGGGCTGAAACTGTGCGCTTTGCCGCGCGCGCCGCGTTGACGGGGATTGTCGTTGAGGCCGGCGGTGTGCTGGTTCTGGACCTTGCGGCAACGCAGCAAGCGGCATTAGCGGAGGGGTTGTTCCTTTGGGTGCGCAAGGCCAGTTGATCCGCCTGTACCTGATCGCGGGCGAGCCGTCGGGCGACAAGCTGGGCGCGGCCCTGATGGCCGGACTGAAAGACCTGGCGGACGGCGTCGAGTTTCATGGCGTTGGCGGCCCGCTCATGCAAGCCGAGGGGTTGCGCAGCCTGTTTGCGATGGACGAGCTGTCGGTGATGGGGATTGCCGAAGTCTTGCAAAAATATCGCCAGCTAAAGCGGCGCATTAAGCAGACCGCGCAGGATGTGCTGGCGCAGCAGCCGGACGTCCTGATCACCATTGACAGCCCGGATTTCTGTTTGCGCGTGGCGCGGCGGGTCAAGCAAAAATCCGACCTCAGGACGGTGCACTACGTGGCCCCTTCGGTGTGGGCCTGGCGCGCCGGGCGGGGGCGCGCAATGGCGCGTTATATCGATCAGGTTCTCGCGCTGCTGCCATTTGAGCCGCCGCTTATGGAAGCTGCTGGAATGCGCTGTGATTTCGTCGGCCACCCGGTGGTGGCAGAGCCGGTTGTTACCGAGGTTCAGGCGCGGGACTTTCGCCACGCAAACCGGCTGGGCGACGATCCGGTGATCGTCGTGCTGCCGGGCAGTCGGCGCAACGAAGTCATGCGGCTTGCCCCGGTATTTGGCGAAGCGTTGCGCCCGGTTTTGGCCGCCCATACCAGGGCCCGCGTGGTGGTGCCCGCCGCTGAACCGGTGGCCGGCACGGTTTTGGCAAACACCAGGGACTGGCCCGGCGAGGCGCTGGTGCTGGACCCGCGCGGCATTTCAGCCGCCGAGGCCGAGATGCGAAAAGCCCAGGCTATGGCGGTCGCGAAGGTGGCGCTGGCGGCCTCTGGCACGGTGTCGCTTGAGCTTTGCGCGGCGGCGACGCCGATGGTTATTGCCTATAACATGAACTGGCTGAGCTGGCAGATCATATCACGATTGGTCAAGGTCGATACCGTGACGCTGGTCAATCTGGTAAGCGAAAGCCGGGCAGTGCCGGAATTTTTGGGGCCCGCGTGCAGGGCCGCGCCAATTGCGGCGGCGCTGTGCGAATTGATCGATGATCGCGCCAAACGGCAAGTCCAGATTGAAGCAATGGCACAGACCATGCAGGCCCTCGGTCGCGGCGCAGAGCCACCGGGTTTGCGCGCCGCGAAAGCCGTTCTGGATGGCTTGAAGATACAGCTGGCAGCTCTTGAATAATTTCTGAATTGCTTCAATGATATGAATTCTACATTCAGACTCCGGATATAATCGGGGCGGCGTTGTGAGGTGGAGCCAACAGAGGGGGACAAAATGAAAACGACAACTTTGGCATTGATCTTGGCTTTGAGCCTGACGTCGGCTTGCGTTGATCTCATCGGGGACTCTGCGTTTCCCGGAAGTGTTAACAGCGCCACCAGCGTTGGATCAGCCGGAGAGTTTGGCTGGTTGTGGGCGCTGCTTGGGGTTGGGCTGATATTCATATTAGTGGATAACGATTCTGGTTCCTGATCTGGTTAATGAATTCGGCTGAATCGGTCTTTTGCCGACGGTCGAACCAGACACAGCCACTCCAGATGCTTTAGCGGCCGCGCCAGATCCATCCGCCGCCAAATACTCGGCTGCTTTGCGGGTCATAAAAAACGCACGCTTGTCCTGGACTGACGCCCTCTTCGGGCACGACCAGTTCGATGACGGCGTCGCGTGGTCCATGCGGGCGAATCACTGCCTCGACCGGTGGACGGGTCGAGCGGATTTTGACCGACAAGTGCCATTCGGCGCGGGCTTCAAACGGTTCGTCGCCAAGCCAGTTGATCTCGCGCACCGGGATCGTGCGGGTTGCAAGCATGGCTTTGGGCCCGACGATGACTTGCCGGGCGTCAACTTCGAGCCGCACCACGTAAAGTGGATCAGCAAGACCACCGATTCCCAGGCCGCGGCGTTGGCCCACGGTGTAGTGAATGACCCCGTTGTGGGCGCCCAGAACGGTGCCGTTCACGGCCACGATATCGCCGACTTCCGCCGCACCGGGACGCAGTTTTTCAATGACGCTGGCGTAGTTGCCGTTTGGCACGAAACAAATGTCCTGGCTGTCGGGTTTGTCGGCCACTGACAAGCCGTAATTCGCCGCCAGGGCGCGGGTTTCGGCTTTGCTGGCCAGGTGGCCAAGCGGAAAGCGCAGATAGTCCAGTTGCTCTTTGGTCGTCGAAAACAGGAAATAGCTTTGGTCGCGATCGGCATCGGCCGCGACGTGCAGTTCCGCGCCCAAGGGTCCGACTTGGCGTTGGATGTAGTGGCCGGTCGCCAGGCAGTCGGCGTCCAGATCGCGCGCCGTTTCCATCAGTTCTTTGAATTTCACCCGCTCGTTGCAGCGAATGCACGGCACCGGCGTGGCCCCGGCCAAATAGCTGTCGGCAAATTCATCAATCACCGCATCGCGAAAGATGTTTTCATAGTCGAGCACGTAATGGGGAAAGCCCATATCTTCGGCAACACGGCGGGCATCGTGAATATCGCGGCCCGCGCAGCAGGCGCCTTTTTTGGCCAGTGCGGTGCCGTGGTCATAGAGCTGCAGCGTTATGCCGACCACATCATAGCCGGCGCGCGCCAGCTCTGCCGCCACCACCGAGCTGTCGACGCCGCCGGACATGGCCACGACGACTCGGGTTTCGGCCGGGCCTTTGGCAAAGCCCAGGGAATTCAGTGCGCCGCTGTTGCCGTCCAGTGCCATGTCATTAACTACCACTGCTGAAGTCTGATGGAATATAGGAAAATGCTAACTACTCTCAAGGGCTGGTTTCACGCACCATTAAGCCTGATCAACCAATCTGCGCCCTGCACGAGCGAGGGGTAAAACGATGTATCTAAAGAAAATTGACGGACCGCGCGCTGTCACATTGGCGGATGGCACGATCATGACCCGTGCTGATCTGCCGCGCCCGGATACCCGCAGGTGGGTGGCGAGCCGAAAAGCCACCGTTGTCAAGGCGGTCGAATCAGGGCTGATCACACGTCAGAACCCCTTGAGATGTGGGCCTTGAGTGAAAGTGAGCTGGACGAATGGCTGTTGGCGGTGCAAGTGCATGGCGAAGCTGCATTAAAGGCGACGCTGGTACAACGCTATAGACAACTTTAGGTTGTAGTTGCTACAGATGCCGCACTGGTAACTTGTAGTTAACCATTCTTGTCCAAGGTCTCAGTGTCTGATTCAAAACTCTACGGATGATTACAATGCCTTGCAATTTTACGCGTGAGGGTTCTGATATGTGCAACGAGTATCCATGCCTGTGAACTTGCGATGGATTTTTCCCAATCTTTGGCCAATCGCCGGCAGCGGTTGAGCCATGCGAAGGTGCGCTCGACGACCCATCTTCTGGGAATGACTTCGAAGCCTTCCGCAGTGTCGAAGCGCTTGACGATCTGGATTGTCCAGTCACCGATGCCTTCAAGAGCGTCGCGCAGCTTTGGTCCGGCATAACCGCCATCCGCAAAGATATGGCGCAAGTTTGGATGGGAATACCGGATGGATTTCAACACTTCCGGTGCGCCATCACGGTCTTGAATACCGGCGCTATGCACGACCAACCCAACCATAAACCCGAGCGTGTCGGTGACAATGTGGCGCTTGCGGCCCTTGGTTTTCTTGCCCGCGTCATAGCCCGAAATGCCACCGCTTTCCGTTGTTTTTATGGTCTGGCTATCAATGACACCAGCGGTGGGGCCGGGCTTCTTGCCATGAAACTCGCGCGCCGTCGCCACCAGAAAATGGCTGATCACTTCAAAGATGCCATCGTTGCGCCAGCCATAGAAATAGTAGCGCACGGTGGACACTGGCGGGAAATCATTGGGCAGCATACGCCACGCACACCCGGCGCTGGCGATGTACAAAATGGCATCCAGAACATCGCGCATCGCCGTGCTGCGCGGACGACCAGTTGTTTTAGGCGGCGGCAGGAATGGCGCGATCAAACCCCATTCCTGATCAGTTAAATCGCTTGCATAGCGTCCCGAATGCCGTTCATATCGGGCGCGAGTGGTTTCCGTCCAGGCCATTGTGATCTCCCTCGAATCTTATCAATCCGATTGAATCACAACTCGCTGAAATCACTCAATTAGTTTTGGATTAGACACTAAGTCTCAAAAGGTCGGCATCCTCCAGAGCGCCCAAAAATCGCTGGTTGCCGCTTTGAAAATCCAATTGAAGTGCTGCGAGCACACTGGTTCCGTGGGTTGAGGCGACGAATTTGCGCGTGTTCTCTTCCACAAATAGGACGGTCAGATTGGGATCGAATGTTTGGAATGCTTGGATGTAAGTAATGATCGCGCGGTCGCTGTAATAATTTTTCCTGCCTAACACCAATGATATCGCAACAGGTTTTCCCACATCGATTTCGGCGAGGTAGTTTTGAATGGCGTCGATCCCCGTCTTGTCGATTATCTCCAATCCCTGAACTTCCTCGACCAGAGCTGTCGGTTCAATGATCGCGGCAGCAACCTCGCGAAACTCGGCAGCCCAGCCACCAGGCAAAGTGATCTTTGAAACGTAGCCGGATACAATGCCATATGTTGCAATCGGGAGGACGACCAATACAATAAATCCGGCGCTGTCCGTAATTGAGTAACGCTTCAATATCCAAGCAACCAACGCAGCGACTACGAACACCGCAATAGCAACAAACAATGCGGTCAGATTGATATTGATATTTTCCATAACGTGACTTCCCATTTCTGGTTAATGAGGATCGGATTGCTGAAATGCTATCTGACTCACATATCATGGATCCTCCCAAAATGGTAAATCTGCTGATAGGGAATTCATTCCAAGAAAATCGGTTCGAAAATCCGTGGTCATTTAAGACGTTAGTGCAGACCATGAAAATCCAACGGCAGCGCGAAATTATAGCTCATGTGGCTATGTCACCCCATTGGACCGGTAAAAATATTGAATTTCACCTAGAAGATGTAAAACTCGATCTCGCAATTCCCTTATCTGCTTTTAGGAACCCCCCAATCCCCCACCCGCTTGACACTCCAGCCCCACCCCGCCAACCCTTGCGCCATGTTGGATATTCGCCCAGTCGGATATGTAATCGGCCTGCTCGTCGCCGCGCTCGGGGTGACAATGACCTTCCCGCTGCTCATTGATTTCGTCCAGGGCAACGGCCATTGGCCGACCTTTCTGCAAAGCGCGATCATCACCGTGACCGTCGGCGTCCTGATGGCTCTGGCCTGCGCCAATGGCGTTTCTAACCGGTTGTCAATCCAGCAAACGTTCCTTTTGACCACCGGAGTCTGGCTGGCCCTGCCAATCTTCGGCGCTATCCCGTTTGTGATGGGCGCCACAAATCTAGCCTATGTGGATGCGTTTTTCGAGGCCATGTCGGGGCTGACCACCACCGGCTCCACGGTTCTGTCAGGGCTCGAGTCCTTGCCCGAAGGCATCCTGTTCTGGCGCGCGCTGCTGCAGTGGTTCGGCGGCATCGGCATCATCGTCGTGGCGATGGTGTTCCTGCCCGAACTGCGGGTCGGCGGCATGCAGATCTTCCGCTCGGAAGGCTTTGACACCATTGGCAAAATCCTGCCCCGCGCCACCGAAATCGCGTCCCGCATCTCGGTGGTGTATTTCGCCCTCACCATCGCCTGCGCCTTCACCTACATCGGCTTTGGCATGACCCCGTTTGACGCCGCCACCCACGCCATGACCACGCTGGCCACCGGCGGGTTCGCCAATTACGACGCCTCGTTCGCCGCCTTCGGGCCGGGTGTCGAATACGCCGCCGTGCTGTTCATGCTGCTGGCCGCCTTGCCATTTGTGCGCTTCGTGCAGCTTATGTCCGGCACCGCCCGCCCGCTGTTGCAGGACAGCCAGGTGCGCACATTTTTCCTGATCGCCGCCGCACTGGTCTTCGTCATGGCGCTGTGGCAATGGGGCTTTGCCACCAGCTCCTTTGAAACTTCCCTGCGTCAGTCGCTCTTCAATGTTGTGTCGATCATCACCGGCACCGGATACGCCAGCGCCGATTACATGACCTGGGGCGCGTTCCCGGTTGCCACCTTCTTCTTCATCGGCCTGATCGGCGGCTGCGCCGGCTCAACCTCGTGCTCAATCAAGATCTTCCGCTTCCAGTTGCTGTTCTCATCGATAAAAGCCCAGATCAATCGCATCCACTCGCCGCACGGCCTGTTCACCCCCCGCTACGCCGGGCGCCGCGTTGGCGAGGACGTATTGTCATCAGTGATGGCGTTTTTCGTGCTATTTATCGTGTCGCTCGGCCTAATCGCAGTGCTTCTGGCGATGACCGGGCTAGATTTTATCACCGCAATCTCGGGCGCGTCCGCCGCACTTGCCAATATCGGCCCCGGCTTGGGGCCGATCATCGGCCCGGCCGGCAACTACGGCGCCCTCAATGACACCGCCAAATGGATCCTCGCCGCCGCCATGCTGATCGGGCGGCTGGAACTGATGGCCGTCTACGTTCTGTTTACCCTCAAATTCTGGCGTGGCTGATGTCGCGCCTGAGCCTTGGCGCGGGCATTGCGCAGGCGCTCAAAGCCCGCGGTGTGGATACCGTTTTCGGAATTCCGGGCGTCCATAATGTCGAACTTTATCGCGGTCTGCAAGAGGCCGGGATCACCCATGTGCTGGCCCGTCACGAACAGGGGGCAGGCTTCATGGCCGACGGCTATGCGCGCGCCACCGGCAGGCCCGGCGTAGCATTTGTCATCACCGGGCCGGGATTGACCAACATCATGACACCGATGGAGCAGGCATATTCGGATAGCGTGCCGCTGCTGGTGATCTCGTCCTGCCTACCGGTCGCGGGCAATATGCCGGGCCGGCTGCACCAGATGCGCCACCAGTTTGGCGCCGCTGCCGCGGTTTGTGACTGGTCGATCATGGCCGAGGATGCGGAAACAACTTATGAACTGCTCGACCGTGCATTCGCCGAATTTTCCAGCGCACGGGCGCGCGCCAAGCACATCTCGGTGCCTCTGGACGTGCTCGGGCGTGGCGGCGGCACGGCCCCGGAACCGGCAACGCCGGTGCAGCTTGCGGCCCCGGACCCGAGGGACATTGATAACCTCGCACGCATACTCAACGCATCGTCAAAGCCGCTGTTTATCTTTGGTGGCGGTGCGGTTGCCGCCAGCGCTCCGGCGCGCGCGGCGGTCGCCAAGTCCGGCGCTGCAGTTTTCTCAACTTACGCCGGGCGCGGCGTGGTGGGCGCGTCATATCCGCTGAATTATGGTGCCACGCTCACGCGCCCTGACAGCGCCCGAGTGCTTGGCGCGGCCGATCTGGTGATTGCAGTGGGAACCGAACTAGGCGAGGTTGATTTGTGGCGCGACATCCTTGACCACAGCGGCCAACTCGTTCGCATCGATATCGACCAGGCGGTTCTGGATGACGCGCATTGCGCGGACATCAAAATCAGCGGTGATGCAAGCGCGGTCCTTGCCGCTCTCGCCGATCAACTGCAACCGAATGCACCCAAATGGGACGCCGCAAGAACCGCCGCGACCCGGGCCGCATTTCGCGCCGAATCAGACGCCGAACGCCCGGGGATCGTGCCGTTCGTTGACGCCCTGCACAGTGTTCTGGCAGAGGATACGCTGATCTATTCGGACATGACCCAATTCGCCTATGTCGCGAAAGAGGTCTATCCGATGCAGCGCCCCGGCCTCTGGCACCACCTTTTTGGGTTTGGCACGCTTGGCTACGCCCTGCCGGCGGCCATCGGCGGCAAGATCGGCGCGGCGGGTGGGGCTGTTGTGGCGATCGCCGGAGATTCCGGTTTTCAATACACACTGCCGGAACTTGGCGTTGCAGCCGAACTGTCGCTGTGCCTGCCGATCATCCTGTGGAACAACGGCAAACTGAAAGAGATCGAAGATGTCATGATCCAGTCGCAGATTGCGCCAAATGCGGTTGTTGCCCAAAATCCTGACTTCGCGCAACTGGCGGCAGCATATGGTGTGGCCTACAGCGCGCCGCACTCAATTGCTGCATTTCAGGATGCGGTGCAGGCCGCGCTTGAGGCCGATGGCCCGACCATCGTTCACACCACGCCGGTGACCGACAATCACGTTTGACGAAATTGATCGCAGTCCGGGCGCAAACGCTGACGCTCGAACAGCAGGCACCAACCACTCTTTCTTCTGTTCATAAATACTTCCGCCGGAGGCATCTTTGCGTGTCCAAAGGACACAAGGCAAGAACTGTCGCGCCGCAAGGCGCGTCAATTCAATCAGTTCAACAGCTGACCAGCACCGTCACATCCGCCGCCGCAAGCGTCAGATCCTCGGGCGCCATCACAGCCAAAGAGTCAGCCGCTGCCGCCGCGACGCCCTGACTTGCCAAAAATCTGCAATCGCATTCGTGTCAGCGGCAAAACGTACCAGACCGTGTGAAAACTCTGGGTGGCGGGGGATTCCGTCCGGCTCATGGCGATGTTAGAGTCCGCCATGAGACACATTCTTGGCATTGACCGCTCTCAGGTTCTGCTTCTGCCGGAAGCAGTGGACGATTACGTGGGCCGGGATAACCCGGTCCGTTTCATCGACGCTTTCGTGGATGGTTTGGACCTGGCGGTCGCTGGTTTCGAGCGCGCCACGCCGAAGGCGACGGGTCGTCCCGGCTACGATCCGGCGGACCTGCTGAAGCTCTACATATACGGTTATCTCAATCGGGTACGTTCGAGCCGCCGGCTGGAGGCCGAGAGCAAGCGTAATCTCGAAGTGATCTGGCTGTTGCGGCGTTTGTCGCCGGACTTCAAGACGATCGCCGATTTCCGGCGGATCAATCGGGCGGCGTTCCGCCAGGTGTTTCGGGAGTTCGTGAGGCTATGCCGCGAACTGGAGCTGTTCGGGCGCGAGCTGGTGGCAGTCGACGGTACTCGGATCAAGGCAGTGAACAGCCGGGAGCGGAACTTTACCAAAGCGAAGCTGGAGAAGGCGTTGGCCGAGAGCGACGAGAGGTTGTCGCGTTATCTCGACCGGCTCGACGAGGCCGACGGGCAAGACGAGAGCGGCACCGGCGGCGGCGAAGTGGAGAACATCCGGGAAAAGATCGCTGCGATCCAAGGGCGG
Source organism: Paracoccaceae bacterium (assembly GCA_965237505.1). GTDB lineage: Bacteria > Pseudomonadota > Alphaproteobacteria > Rhodobacterales > Rhodobacteraceae > NVTR01. The sequence goes on from CBDEFR010000009.1 coordinate 1,749,645, forward strand.
CGTGAGCGGTTTGAGGAACATCGCGACGCGCTGGCTGCGAGTGGCGAGGACCAGCTCTCTTTGACGGATCCGGACAGCCGGGCGATGCACGCCGCGACCCGGGTCGGTGTCGGCTACAACATCCAGATCGCGGTGGACGCCAAGCACAAACTGATCGCCGAGCAGCAGGTCCATAGCAAGGTCAGCGATCTCAGTCTGTTGGCCGAGACGGCGGTGGCGGCCCGTCGGAACCTGGCCGTCGATCGGATCGACGCGGTCGCCGACGCGGGCTACTTCAAGATCGAGGATATCGAGGCCTGCGAGAATGCCGGCGTCATGCCGCATGTGCCCAAGCCCCAGCGCGGATCAACGGTGAGCCAGGGGCTCTTTCCCAAGGAACGCTTCCGCTATGACGGCGGCGAGGACATTTACATCTGCCCCGACGGCCAACGCCTGGCGCTACACAGCAAGCGCAAGCGCCGCGATCTCATCTTCGCCAGTTACGCCAATCGCGCCGCGTGCTAGGAGTGCCAACTCAAGTCGAAGTGTACGAAAAGCGCCTTCCGTCGGGTCCTGCGCTATGTCGACGAAGCGATCCTGGAGCGCATGGCAGAACGATTGGCGGCCCGCCCGGAGCTGCTCGATGCGCGCCGTGAAAGCGTCGAGCATCCCTTCGGCTCAATCAAACAATGGATGGGCCAGGGTGCCTTCCTGACCCGGCGGCTGGAGAACGTGCGCGGCGAGTTCAGCATCACGGCGCTGGCTTACAACATCCGCCGCGCGATCTCTCTGGTAGGTGTTCCCGCCTTGATCGCCGCCGCGAGGGCGTGAGACGGGAGTCTGGCCCAAATCAAGCGCCCCACATCGATCCACGGAGGCCCGGAGCCTCTTCCGCGGGGCTACCGGCGCCAAACCGCCGGACTACGTGGGATCGCGGCAAATCATGGTGACACAAACCTCCATCCCCGCCACCCAGAGTTTTCACACGGTCTGGTACATCTAAGGGCAGATGCCGATTGCCGGTCTGATCTGCGGACAGCAACATACCAGTCACCGCTCCGCTGGTGTCAAATACCGGACCACCTGCGTTGCTTTTGGTTGCTAACAGCACCAGCCGGTGCACCGATGTTTCGCCGTTCAGGCCGCGAATATCGGTAAGCGTACCATAGGTCAGGGTTGGAGCGCCCAATATCCCGCCATATGAATAGCCCGACACCGCAATCTCGGCGTTTATGTGCGGAACACCCGTCAGAAGGCGGGCAATTGCGATCGGCGACAGCGGCTCTGCTGGGCGCAATAGTGCGAGCCGTGATGGCGCGTCAATCGCCACCACGTCGACCTGATGGGTCTGATCCAGCGTCACTCTCTCGCATGACGCCACCGCATCGGCGGTGGTCAAAACCGCACCGCTGGTATCCACATAAAACCCGCTGCGCGAGACATCTGGTTGACGAATCGAAAGTCCGGCCAGCAAGTTGACCGACTGCGCCATGCTTGGATCACCATAAAGATCGGGCAGCACGACATCTGAAAAGGTGCGAAAACTTGACGTCATCGCGTTGATCACCAGATCACGGCGCTTGTCCGCGCCTGCCGGCCAGATTACCGAGAATCCTTTCACCTGCCCGCCCGACAATGCCACATAAGTATATGACGATATGTCGCTATTTTCGCCCGTCAGGGTAAAGCTGCGGCGTCTGATACTGCGCCGCCCCTCAAGCGGCACGATATCGAGCGTTTGCATGATGTCATACAGGCCGCGCAGGGTCGCCCGGTCGCCGGTTTGACTGATCAGCAACACCCGGACGTTGCTGCCGCCCGTGGGCACAAAATGCGCAAACGGCGGCTCGTAGCGGTCAAATTTGACCAGCGCCATCGGCAGATCGATCTCGATGCCGGCGACATTGTCGATCACCGGCAAGATCTTGACCGAGGCCAGAACTTCGCGATAGCGGGCCACCAGATCGCGGCGCTGGTTGCTGGTCAGAACGCCGGTCGCCTCAAATCCCTCCTGAACCTGCCAGGCGGCCATCGCTCTCCGGGTTCCTGGCCCAATCGCGCCGTCAATGGCCGCCCTATAATAGCCCTGCCATTTCAAAGCGGTCTGGATCAGCTCGCGCTCTTCGCGGCTCAGTTGCCGTTCAGATCGGCGCGCTTGGGCCGCGGTTTCCTCACCCGCAACCAGCGGCTGCACAACCACGGCTTCCGGCTCCGGCGTTAGCCTGGCCGGTTCAACACTTTGGACTGCGGCGCCGATTGGCCAGAACTGGCGGCGAAAATTTATGCCATCAACGATGTAGCTGTCGCCGGGAATTTGCCTGGTCACGCGCATCTGCTGCAACACATCTTCCGCCAGCGCCGGTGAAAATGGCCCAAGCGCGATGGCATACCAGCCCGAGCGCAATACAAACCCGTTCACGAATTGCAGCGATCGCGCATAGCTTCGGGCGCTGTCTTGCGCCTCGCGCAGGCCATGTTTCGCCTCGATCTGGACCCAAACCGACTGCTGTGCCACAGCCGCAGCAGTGACACCGGACAAAACCGAGAACGCGATTGCCAAAACCAGCCCGCGAATTAATCCAAACACCTGTCCCCCCACCACCGATTCCAGCGCCAAGATTATCGCCCGGTCTGCCGGAATGCACGCCCAGATTGCTCCGGGCGAAATTGGCTCGGGCGATGCGGCAAGACCACATTCGCCTACAGGCGGTGATTGGCGAAAGCGCAATTGACCCTATGGTGCGCAATGCCTATTCAGAACGCGCTTTTCACGAGGGCTCGCAGCACCATGACCAAAGCCACGCCGCGCTCCTTTCAGGACATGATCCTGGCGCTCCAGACTTACTGGGCGTCCCACGGCTGCGCCGTTCTTCAGCCCTATGACATGGAGGTTGGCGCCGGCACCTTCCATCCGGCCACCACCTTGCGGGCGCTCGGCCCCCGCCCCTGGGCCGTGGCCTATGTGCAGCCCTCGCGACGCCCCACCGACGGGCGCTACGCCGAGAACCCGAACCGCCTGCAGCACTATTACCAGTTCCAGGTGCTCATCAAACCCTCGCCCCCAGATTTCCAGGCGCTGTACCTGGGCAGCCTTGCCGCGATCGGCATCGACATGGACATCCACGATATCCGCTTTGTCGAGGACGACTGGGAAAGCCCGACCCTCGGCGCCTCGGGTCTGGGCTGGGAGGTCTGGTGCGACGGCATGGAAATCAGCCAGTTCACCTATCTGCAGCAGATCGGCGGCCACGACTGCAAGCCGGTGAGCGGTGAGCTGACGTACGGCCTGGAACGTCTGGCGATGTATGTGTTGGGCACCGATCACGTAATGGACCTGCCGTTCAATGCCCCTGACGCGCCGATTGCGCTGACCTACGGCGGCATCTTCCGGCAGACCGAACAGGAATATTCCCGCTGGAATTTCGACATCGCCGACACCGGCACCCTGCAGACGCATTTTGAGGACGCCGAAGCCGAATGCGCCCGCATCCTGAATGAACCTCCGAAAGATCCGAAAACCGGCACCCGCATTGTCATGGCGCACCCGGCCAATGACCAGTGCATCAAGGCCAGCCACCTGTTCAACCTGCTGGACGCCCGCGGGGTGATCTCGGTGACCGAGCGGCAGGCCTACATCATGCGCGTGCGCACCCTCGCCAAGGCCTGCGCCGATGCATTTCTTGAAACCCAAGCCGGGGGCTGGACGCCATGACCGGCAAGATCCTGGCCGTGCTCATAGTCTCGGCAGCGGTTCTTGGCGGCGGCGCGATGTATTACTTTCAGGTCTATGCGTTCTATGAACCGGTCGGGATTTCCCAAGCCCCAGCGACGCGGGGCACAACCCGGATTCAACTGACCTCGCTGGTCAGCCAGACGCCCGAGCAGATTCTGGTGGCGGATTTTCAGGGCATCGACGCCACCAGCTCGCCGCTGCGGTTTCGCGGCTGCTTCACCACGCGCATGAGCATCGCCATGCTGACCGAAACCTACGTCAGCTATGAAGGTGCCGTGCCGTTGAACGCACCCAACTGGTTTGGCTGCTTTGATGCGGCGTCGATCGGCGAGGACCTTGAAGAAGGGCAGGCCTTCGCCTTCCTTTCAGAACGCAACATCACCTACGGCATCGACCGGGTGGTCGCAGTTTATGACGATGGCCGCGCTTACGCGTGGCACCAGATAAACCGTTGCGGGCAAGTGGTTTTCGCCGGTAATCCAGCGCCTTCCGGTTGTCCGCCGCCGCCCAGCAGGAGCGACTGATGCCCGATCTTCTGATCGAACTTTTCTCCGAGGAAATCCCGGCCCGGATGCAGGCGCGTGCCTGTGATGATCTCAAGCGGCTGGTGACTGACGGGCTGGTTTCGGCCGGGCTGACTTATGCCAGCGCCGGGGCGTTCGCGACCCCGCGTCGCTTGGCGCTGTCGGTTCAGGAGCTCAGCGGCGAAAGCCCCAACAGGCGCGAAGAACGCAAAGGCCCGCGCACCGATGCGCCGCAGAAAGCGCTCGACGGGTTTCTGCGCGCCACCGGTTTGAATCGGGACCAACTACAAACCCGCCCGGATAAAAAGGCCGAGGTTTATGTTGCCGTAATCGAACGCCCAGGCCGTCCGGTGGCTGATATTGTGGCCGAGGTGCTGGCGGCGACGATCCGCAATTTTCCGTGGCCCAAATCGATGCGCTGGGGGGCAGGCGCGCTGACATGGGTGCGGCCTTTGCAGGCGATCCTGTGTATTTTGAGCGATGAAGGTGGCGCTACCGTCGTGCCGCTGGACATTGACGGCATAGTCTCCGGCAACACCACCCAGGGCCACCGGTTCATGGCGCCGGGCTCGATCAAAGTCGTCCGCTTTGACGACTACGTGACCAAGCTGAAAAAGGCGCATGTAATTTTGGACGCTTCGGCGCGGGCCGACCACATCTGGGCCGACGCCACCAACCTGGCCTTCGCGCAAGGTCTGGAAGTCGTTGAAGACCCCGCGCTTTTGGCAGAAGTCGCGGGGCTTGTGGAATGGCCGGTGGTGCTGATGGGCCAGATCGGCGCGGACTTTCTCGACCTGCCGCCAGAGGTTCTGCAGACATCCATGCGCGAGCACCAAAAGTTCTTTTCGGTGCGCAACGCGAGTTCCGGCCGGATCGAGCGATTCATCACCGTCGCCAGCCGCGAAACCGCTGATCAGGGTGCAACGATCTTGGCGGGCAACCAAAAAGTGTTGGCAGCGCGCCTGTCGGACGCAAGGTTCTTCTGGGAAAACGACCTGCGCGTAGCCAAGGCGGGCATGGGCGAGTGGAACAAGGCGCTGAAAGGCGTGACCTTCCACAGCAAGCTCGGATCACAAGCCGAACGCGTTGACCGCATCACTTCTTTGGCCCGCAAAATCGCCCCGCTGGTCGAGGCGGATGCAGGCGAGGCCGAACAAGCGGCGCGACTGTGCAAAGCCGACCTTTCATCGGAAATGGTCAAGGAATTTCCCACATTGCAGGGGATCATGGGGCGGTATTACGCGAAAAGTGCAGATTTGTCAGATGACGTGGCAGGCGCAATTCATGACCATTACGCGCCTTTGGGGCCGTCTGATGCGGTGCCGAGCGCACCAGTTTCGGTGGCCGTGGCACTTGCTGACAAGATCGAATTGGTGAATTCATTTTGGACAGTTGACGAACTTCCCACTGGCTCTAAAGATCCGTTCGGAGTTAGACGGGCAGCACTCGGTATAATTCGCATATTGATTGAAAATGAAACCAAGACGGAATTAGCGGATCAATTGTTTTCCACTGGTTTCATGGCAACTCAGCGAGACGCAATTCTTGCCGGATATGGTCAAACATTATTGTTCGATGATTTGAGAGATGAATTTGATGCGCTGCGCAAGAAATTGGGCTCAATTGAGGGATGGAAAGACGAGACAGTCTTCAACAGTCTTTTACGCCATGTGTCCGCCTACTCTGCCTACGCATCTGAGCCTGAAGTGGAACTGGAACGGATCAGAAAGCAAGTAGCCAATGGATCGCCAATTCTGTCCGCCAACCTCCTTACCTTCCTACATGACCGCCTCAAAGTCCATCTCCGCGACCAAGGCATCCGCCACGACATCATCGACGCCTGCATCGCCATGCCGAACAACGACGACTTCACGCTTCTGGCCAATCGCGCCACAGCACTTGCCGATTTCCTGAAAACCGACGACGGCGAGAACCTGCTGCAGGGCTTCAAGCGCGCCAACAACATCCTCATCCAGGCCGAGGAAAAGGACGGCGTCGAATATTCCTACGGGGCGGACGCGAAATTCGCCGACGGTCCGGAGGAAAAATCCCTGTTCGCGGCCCTTGACCGCGAAGGCGGTGCGATCTCTGCGGCCATTAAGATCGAAGATTTCGCGGCGGCCATGTCAGGCATGGCCGCTTTACGAAAACCCATTGATACGTTTTTTGATGCCGTTCAGGTCAACACCGACAATGACATTATCCGCCGCAACCGGCTGAACCTTCTCGGTGACATTCGCAAACTCTGTCTCAGCGTCGCCGATCTGACCCGCGTTAACGGCTAAAGCCACTTTAAAGACTTTAAAGACCCCCCGAAAAAACTTTAAAGACTTTAAGGGGAATTTTGCAGGTCCGCTCCGGGCTCGATGCCGTCGTTCGACGCCGGATGATCCAGAGGCCGCTTCTAAAAGTCGAACGTCCGAGTTTTGCCCTAACCATCTGCTTCTAGGGAAACGCTGTTAGCCACTATGTATCTCGACCAGATCGCTTGACGTCCTCGGCCGGATCGCCGATCACAAGATCACGCGCTTGGATGAACTGATGCCTTGGTGCTACGCTGCAGAAGCAGCGTAGCAAGGACCACCGATCCATCGCCAGAGCGCCTTCACCAGGCGGCAGCGCGGCATCGACGGCGCTTTCCAAATACCCAGTTTCAATCCAGTTAGGCCTAGTCGGCAGCGAAGCAGTAGAAACGGCCGGCGCCGCCGGTCCGCACTAGTCCTTCGACATTGCAGCCGCCGCGGGTCGAATGCACCGAATTCCATGAGGTGTTGCCGCCGCCAGTGCGGTCGTGATGGCCGACCCAGCCACGGGCATCCTCGGAATCGCTGGTCCAGTTCTGGCAGCTACGGTCCTCGCCGGCCGGCCAAGCCCTGCCGAAACTGTCCGATCCGGTCAGGATGTCATGCTGGTTGCGGGTACCTTCCGGGCGCAGCCTGGCGTCGCGCCCAATTACGGGCTCACCGGTCTCGGTCAGCGCGCTGAGGTAAGTCACGTTGTTGCGGTCGCGCTCGAAATCGCCGTGCAGATCGTAGACGCTTTTGGCGATCAGCTCGCCCTTGAAATTGTGCCAGGGACCGCTGCCGATGCGGTCACGCGCACTGATCGCCGGCGCGTCCTCGGTGGCCTGGGTGCTCAGATAGGCACGCCAGACCCGGTCGCCAGCACCGGCAGCCGCCGCCAGATTCTGGCAGATCGCGTCGGCTCCTTCCAGCCCGCCGAGGTTGCCGCTGCCGGGCACCGTGCCAGTGATGAAGAAAGTCATCGGCTCCGGCGGGGTGGTGTTGTCAGCAGCTTGCTGCGCTGAAGCCGGCAGTCCGGCAAGGCAACTGAGGGCTAGCAGTGAAACAAGACATCTTCTCAACATCGTTTTAGTCTCCCTGGTGAGTGGTGGGATCGTATCGACTGGATGAACCGATACGCCACAAGTGGAGTGATGGTCGCGGCAGACTGAGCGAAGTCTGGGTTCGGATCAAGCCTCCCGTGCAAGGTGAGCCGCGATTTAAAGGTTTAGATGGGGTTGCCGGACGCACACCTCTTAGCTGATATTCCCCAAGTAGCTTGGGCTTTGAGGTAATTTAGCCGCGTTTGGCTGTTTTCGCAAGGTTGTCGCTGGTTGCCTTGGTCAGTCGAGCGTGACTTTGATGTTTTGGTCTGTGTTCTGGGCCTCTGTACCTGTTTTTTGCCCCTGTCGCGCCGTATCGTCGATTTCTGGACACATCTACTTTGCCGCTTTTGTTGAGGTATTGCGGCGATGGCGCTCATGCGGGACATGGAGGTGCGCGTAGGCGCTGAATGGCTTTGAGGATGCCCTGGAAAAGGGAGCCACTGATAGCAACCTCAGCCAGTTGGAAGGTGATGGCACGGGCGTGTCGAACAACTCTTGCGCCGGTTTTGATAAGCCGGGTCTGCAAACTGGTGAGTGACCAGTCGGCCACCTCCTCGGGCAGTTCTACGCCCTGCAAGAAGATGCCAAGGTTATAGGCCAGTGCGTGAAGCTGAAGCCGCACCTCGTTGTTGGCAAAGCGTTTGCAGGACAGTCGCGTCCAGGTGATGGCCTGCTTGCCCTCCTTGATGTGTTGCTCTGCCGTGCCCCGCTGGTTGTAGAAGCGGACAACCTCCTCTGGCTCCATCGGCAGGTTGGTCACGATGAAACCCAAACGGGGAAACAACTCGTCCGGATGCCACTCGATTTTGGCGACCACCCGGCGCGGCTTATCCCAGCTTTGGGCCTGATACTCGAACTCTTCATAGAAGCGTTTGACCTTGGTCTTTGACGGTCGCCCCACTGGGCGGGTGAGACGATGCGCGATGCGACTTTCCAACACAGCGTTCTTCTTCAGGCGGACAGCATAATAATATTCCGCCGCTTCAAGGTCTTTGTACAGCTCCGGGATGGCAAAGGCGGCATCCGCCCTAAAGAACCGCATCAGGTCTCGCTTTGCATAGCGGGCGATGACGGGAGCCAGAAGCGCTTTCCATCCATCGGCACTATGGACGTTGCCATGGCGCAGGACGCTGCGCTCCAGATGACCAAACTGGTTGAAGATGAAGAGCGGATGATAACACATGCAGCCGAAGTGCCCGTTCCATGCGGTTCCTTCCTGTGCCCCGTGGGTCGGGCTGACAGAACTGTCCATGTCCAGTGTGATGTACTTCAGCCCTTTGCGGTCATGCACCGCGTCAATCCACTGTCCCGACAGATCAGAAAGTGCCGCGCGATTATCATTCACTGCCAGAACCTCAGTCTCAAACCGCCCCATCTGGCTCGCGGATGCTGCCTGTTCATCAACAGCCCGTCCGCCCACAATCTGGCGCATCACCGGATCGAGCGCTAAACGCTCCGCGTCATTGACGTCCTCGTAGCCAGCAAGGCGACCAAAGACAGACTGACGCAAAAGCCCGACAAGGGTGTGAACGCAATTGCGGCCCTTGCGCACGTCCTTGAGAAGACCGCCAGCCATATCGTGCAGGCTGAGCACTTCATCCAATTCCCGATACAGCAGCAACCCGCCGTCAGAACTGATCTTGGAACCGTGGAACTCAAGCCGTACCCGACGGTCAAAACCCAGTCTGACACCACCTGATTTGCCCGCACCCTCTGGGTGATCCATGATCTACAACCTTCCGCCACATTAACCTGCTGTAATATAACACAAATACGGGCTTGAATGAAAACAAATCCGTCAGCTACTTGGGGAATGCGGGTTTAAAGAAATCGTCTGAAACCTTGAATAGTTAATGTTTTGGCAACAAAACGTCACTGTTGCGCCAAAACATTCTGACGCTATGCTGCAAGCGCAACTTCGAAAGTGCTGCAGTGCAGAAACTACTTGAAATCAATGGCTTCACCAGGATCCGGCGGGTCGCGCCGATCTCGCTTGACACCCACGGCGGCCGCGCCAAATGCCTGCAGCGCCTGATCCGCCTCGACCTCCCGGTCCCCCAAACCGTCGCGCTTTCGTTCGAAACCGTGCATCGCATCGGCACCGGAGAACTGCCTGATATCAAGACCTTACTCAGGATATTCGGTGGCCGGCCGCTGGTTTCGGTGCGGCCATCTTCGCAAGATCCTGACTGGGGCGGTCCGGGGGCGACGCTGAATATCGGCATGAATGACGCGCGCCACGCGGAATTGGCCGAGAGCCACGGTGAAGAGGCGGCGAACGTGCTCTACCTTCGATTTGTGCAATCATATGCTGTCAATGTCGCGCGACTTGACCCGGAAATGTTCGAATTGGACAACGGCGTGGGCCGGGATGCGCTGCAATCCGCACTCGATGCCTATCAGGCCGAGACCGAAGAGTATTTCCCCCAAGATCCCGGCGAACAGTTGGGCGAAGTGCTGCACACCATGGCGCGCGCCTGGAACAGCACGACCGCACGCCTGTTGCGTCAGGCCAACGGCGCGCCTCTTGACGCCGGCCTGGGGTTGGTGGTCCAGCAAATGGTACTTGGGGTGGGTCCGGGCGAAAGCGGTGCCGGCGTCGTGCAGTTTGTTGACCCTGTCACCGGGCACGCTCGGGTTACCGGGCGATTTCTGGGCCAAAGCCAGGGGCGCGACGCACTGCGCGCCACCACCGGCGCGATTTACCTGACAAACGATAAGCGAGGTGCCTCGCTCGAAGTCAAATGCCCTGAGATTTTTCAAACACTCAAGGATTATGGCGATCTTTGCCGCACCCAACTGCGCGAGGAATTGCAGATCGAATTTACCGTCGAAAACGGCTCACTGCACATTCTCGATGCGGCGCGGGTTCAAAGAAGTTCTCGCGCAGCGGTGCACATTGCCGTGGATCTGGCCAACGCAGGCGTGATCACGCGACATGATGCGGTGCTGCGCATCGAGCCGCATTCGCTGCCGGAACTTCTGCATCCGCAGATAGACCCGAAAGAAAAACCCGAGGCATTCCTGCAGGGCATTGCCGCAAGCCCCGGTGCTGCGGTCGGCAAGATTGTGTTTACTTCGACTGCGGCGCAGGCCAGCGCGGCGCGCGGCGAGCCGTGCATTCTGGTGCGCCGCGAAACCACGCCAGAAGACATCCGTGGCATGCATTCGGCACGTGGCGTTTTGACGGAACGGGGCGGTGTGACCAGCCATGCTGCTGTGATCGCGCGCGGGCTGGGACTGCCTTGCGTGGTCGGCGCTGGCTCTATGCGGCTGAACACCAAGGATAAAACGCTACGAACTTCTGAGGGGCGGGTCTTTCGCGAGGGCGATATCATCACCCTTGACGGCACCGCGGGTGAGGCGCTGTCAGGCGCTGCGAATATGCGCGATCCGGGGATTGGTGACGCATTCCAGACACTGCTTGGCTGGGCTGATGAAGCCTGCGACATCGATATCCGCGCCAACGCCGATACCCCGGCAGAAGCTCTGGTCGCGCGCAAATTTGACGCTCATGGCATCGGCCTGTGCCGAACCGAGCACATGTTCTTTGAAGAAGACCGTCTGACCGTGATGAGAGAGATGATTTTTACTGATGACGCGAATGATCGCGAAGCAGCACTGGAACGGCTCTTGCCAATGCAAAGGGCTGATTTCACGGAATTATTCAAGATCATGCACGGGCTGCCGGTGTGCATCCGGCTGTTGGACCCGCCGTTGCACGAATTCTTGCCGACCGGGCGTAGCGGCGTGCGCGATCTGGCCGAAGCAATGGGGCTACCGCTTTCGGATGTTACCCGCCGGATCGAGGCACTAAGCGAGTTTAACCCGATGCTTGGTATGCGCGGGGTTCGTCTGGGCATCACCGTCCCGGAAATATACGACATGCAGGCACGCGCTATTTTTGAAGCGACAATTGAGGCGAGCCGTGGCGGCGCACCGGTGGTGCCCGAGATCATGATCCCACTGGTGTCTGCGAAAAAAGAGGTCGAGCTGGTGAAATCGCGCGTTGATGCGGTGGCAGCTGCGGTTCATAATGAAAACGGTGAAGAATTTGAATATCGCCTGGGTGTGATGGTCGAAACGCCGCGCGCGGCCCTGCGTGCCTACGAGATCGCGCAGTATGCCGCGTTCCTGTCATTTGGAACCAACGACCTGACACAGATGACCTATGGTCTGTCGCGAGATGATGCCGGACGATTCATGGGGGACTATGTGAACAAGGGGGTTTTTGCTGAAGATCCGTTCCACATTCTGGATACCGAGGGGGTCGGCGAATTGCTGACAATTGGCGCAGAACGCGGCCGACAGGCGCGCAAGGACATCGTTCTTTCCATTTGCGGCGAACATGGCGGCAACCCCGAATCAATCGCCTTCTGCCGCGCAGCTGGGTTTGACTATGTTTCCTGCTCGCCCTACCGGATTCCCGTCGCGCGGCTTGCCGCCGCACATTTGGCGTTAAGACAGCGTGCTTCGTAGCGCGAATTAGGTAATTATCTGTAATTCCAACAATAATTGAACAGCATTGCGGAAAACTCCGTTCGCTTCCGTCATGTGATTCGCAGCCCGCTGCGGTCGAATCGAGCCAAAGACTGGACGAACGCCTCGTCTTGGCCTATTTGACCCCGGTTCGCGGTCGGGAATTCTTGGCCCGACATCGCACTGGAGGGGGGGATGGCGCAGCTTCGGCTGAAGGAACTGATCTGTGTTTTGGTTGTTCTGGCATGGTCCGGCGGCGCCGTTGCCGACGTGACTCTTAGTCAGTCCAATGACCCGTATGCGGCTCTTGGTGCAAGTCTGACGCAACTCTTTGGAAGCGAAAAACTGGCGTTGAATGAAATTGACGCCGCCCGGATTGATCGTCTGCAGATCCGTCCGCGCATGTTCGGGGCGGCGGGCAGAACCGCAAAGTTTTCTTATTCTCAGGACTACCTGGACAATCTGCCGACCGTCAAAGGCGATGCGGAGTGGCGTTGCCTGACAGAAGCGCTGTATTTTGAAGCCCGCGGCGAAAGTGTGAAAGGCCAATTCGCTGTGGCCGAAGTTATCCTGAACCGGTTCGACAGCGTGCGATTCCCAAACACGACCTGTAAAGTGGTCAATCAAGGCACCGGACGCAGGTATCAATGCCAGTTTACCTACACCTGTGACGGGTACAATGAAATCATACGCGAGCGCGCAGCCTGGATTCGGGTCGGCAAAGTAGCGCGCATATTACTGGACGGGACCGAACGCAACCTGACCGAAGGGGCTACCCACTATCACACCAAGGCCGTGCGCCCGCGCTGGTCGCGAATATTTGCGCGCACCGCGACCATCGGTGCCCACAATTTTTACCGAATGCCAACGCGCACTGCATCTAAAGGCTGACTTGCGTCAGGTGCGGGCAAGTCGCTGTTGCAAAGTGCAGTGGCGGGCCGCGCCAAATTCCAGTAATTATCGAATATTTTCTCAAGGCACGCGCATGAGCACCAACATTCGACTTGCATTTGACAACCTCGAGGCCCGCGCCCAGGCATCTGCGGGCCCAGATCCGTTGGACCGGATCATGTTGCACGATTACGTGGTCGAGGTCGAGATCGGTGCGTTTCAAGCCGAGCGCGGCACCACGCAGCGCGTTCGCTTCAATGTTCTGGTCGAAGTCCGCCCGCAGCAGGGGCCGGTGGATGACGATGTTGACCGGATATTGTCCTACGACACGATCACCGAAACGATCGGGCAAGAGCTGGCCGAAGAACGGCTGAACCTGCTGGAAACACTGGCCGAACGTGTTGCAGAGCGAATTCTGGTGGCTCCGCAAGCCGTGCGGGTTTTCATTCGGATTGAAAAACTTGACCGTGGGCCCGGCGCACTGGGGGTTGAGATTGTGCGCAGTCGGGATCCATCAGATCACACGCCAGCGCTTAGCGAACCCGGCGCGATGGTCCGCCCGCTGGTGGTGTTTTTTTCAAATGCTGCTATTGCGTCGCCCTTACTCACGGGCTGGATCGATGAACTGCAAGCCACCGGCAAGCCAGTTATCCTGTGTGTCGGTCCCGCAGAGGCCGACGCGCCGCAGTCGGCGGTTTCGCAGGTTCAGCGCAGAATCGATCTGTTGGCGATAGAACAGAATGCCTGGGTTCTGGCCGGGCGCGACCGCCGCTGCGTGGTCATGCAGAGCCGCACAGAGATCGACTGGGCCGCCCACAATTCCCAAATCGCGGTGTGGGCACCGGCCAAGATCGTGCTGGATGCGATTGACGGATCAGCACCACACTCAACAGACGCTCTGGCGCTGGCCGCATGGTTCGCTGGCCAGGTCGACGGCACGAAATTGATTGTGGTTGGCGCGAAACCGCCATCTGGCCTTGATCTCCCGGTAACTGCGATCTCGCCGGACGCTTCCACGCTCCTCTGAGCCTTGCCAAGCCCCGCACGATCACCGATAGCCACGACCATGACGAGCTATTATCGAGCCATAACGCAGTTTGATCTGGCCCGCCCGCCCGGTGCCCTGCCGATCGCCGACGGCTGGTGCTGGTTTGACCGTGTTGAACAGATTGAGCGAGGCGGTGCACGCCGGTTGATACATGCAAGTGAGGTGCCACAAAGCGTTTCTCAGTCAATTTCTGCCCCGCGAGCGGCGATGGCCGGGCTTGCGATGGACTGCCCGCGCCTGATGGGGATTTTGAACGTCACGCCGGACAGTTTTTCTGATGGCGGGCTATTTGACAGCGACGCGGCCGCGATAAGCCATGCCCGCGACATGATCCAAAATGGCGCCGACATTATCGACATCGGCGGCGAAAGCACTCGCCCCGGCGCAGATTTCGTCTCTGCCGATCTGGAGATCGAGCGCACGGTTCCGGTAATTCAATCGATTCGAAATGGTGGCACGGTTCCGGTATCAATTGACACCCGCAAAGGCGATGTGGCCCGCGCGGCATTGGCTGCAGGTGCGTCAATGGTCAATGATGTATCGGCCCTTAGCTATGACGCGGAACTATCTGAAATCATTGCCAACGCCGACGTGCCGATCTGCTTGATGCACACCCAGGGAGATCCGAAAACCATGCAGGACAGTCCGGAATATGAGGATGTACTACTGGATGTATATGACTATCTGGCATCCCGTTTAGAAGCCGCAATTTCCGCCGGTATCGCGCGCGCAAACATCATCATCGATCCTGGCATCGGGTTTGGCAAGACGCTGGCTGACAATCTTGCGCTACTGCGCGGTTTAAGCCTGTTTCACAGCCTCGGTTGTTCGATCATGCTAGGCGCGTCGCGCAAACGTTTCATCGGAACCCTTGGCGACGCGCCGGAGGCGCGCAGCCGACTGCCGGGCTCACTTGCCGTCGCGCTGGCGGGCATCGCTCAGGGGGTGCAGATCACCCGGGTTCATGATATTGCGCAGATGCGACAGGCGCTCACACTTTGGGCCGCTGCGACCGGCGTGAGGCTACAGTGATGGCAGACAGGCTTTTTGGAACCGACGGCGTGCGCGGGCAGGCCAATGCCTATCCAATGACCGCAGATATGGCGCTGCGCCTCGGTGCCGCCGCCGGGCGCTATTTCCGGCGCGACGGCTCTAACGTGCACCGTGTGGTCATCGGCAAAGACACCCGTCTTTCTGGTTATATGCTGGAAAACGCGCTGACGGCAGGGTTTTGCTCGACCGGCCTCAATGTGTTCCTGCTTGGCCCGGTGCCGACACCTGCTGTTGGTATGCTGACAACGTCCATGCGCGCAGATGTGGGAGTGATGATCTCGGCCAGCCACAATCCGCATCATGACAACGGCATAAAGTTTTTTGGCCCCGACGGGTTCAAGCTGTCTGATGAAGCCGAAGCGGAAATTGAAAATATGGTCCACACCGGAGTGGACACGGTGCAGGCAGGGAATATTGGCCGCGCCGAGCGGATCGACGATGGCAGGTTTCGTTACAACGAGCGCGTCAAGTCCACATTGCCGCCAGGCCAAAACCTTTCGGGTTTAAAGATCGTGATTGATTGTGCCAATGGTGCGGCCTACCGAAACGCGCCGCAGGCGCTTTGGGAGCTGGGGGCAGAGGTTGTTGGCATTGGTATCTCGCCCGACGGGTTCAACATCAACCACGATTGCGGCTCGACCAACACGGCGCTGGCCGCCGAAACCGTGGTGAGTCATGGCGCGGATCTCGGGATATGTCTGGATGGTGACGCTGACCGCGTTATGATCATCGACGAGGCTGGCCGCGTTGCCGACGGCGACCAGATCATGGCGCTTTTTGCCACGCGATGGAAGGCGCAGGGACGTCTGAACGGCAATGCATTGGTGGCCACGGTGATGTCAAACCTTGGTCTGGAGCGGTATCTGCAACGCCACCGCATCGGGCTGGTACGCACCGCAGTGGGCGACCGTTACGTCGTTGAACGGATGCGCCAGGGTGGCTTTAACCTTGGCGGCGAGCAATCGGGCCATATTATCATGACCGACTATGCAACCACCGGCGATGGCTTGCTGGCGGGTCTGCAGTTTCTTGCGGCGATGGTTGAAACCGGGAAACCAGCATCAGAGCTTTCAAAGTCCTTTGATACGGTGCCGCAACGGCTCAGAAATGTGCACTTTGAAGCGGGACAGAACCCGCTGGCCTCCGATGCGGTCAAATCTGCAACGTCGCAGGCCGAATCCAGCCTGGCCGGTCTCGGGCGATTGCTGATCCGGCCGTCTGGGACAGAGCCTTTGATCCGGGTGATGGCGGAATGCGAGGATGAGGCGATCATGATCGCCGCAGTGGACCAGGTTGTCGCCGCGATCGAGGCTGCAACTGGCGAGGGCTAGTTCGATCCTCAACGAGCGACCACCGGTCGGGCCGAAACGCATCTAGTTCTTGGCCTGATCCACGAGCCTACCAGTAGAAATCCACGGCATCATGTCGCGCAGTCGCCGGCCGACGTCTTCGATCTGGTGGGCGTCGTTGCGCCGCCGCGTGGCCTTGAAAAACGGCCCGCCGACGCTGTTTTCCTGCATGAAATCACGCACGAACGCGCCGCTTTGAATGTCTTCCAAAATGGCTTTCATCCGGGCCTTGGTTTCCACATACGGCAACACCCGCGGGCCGCTGACGTATTCGCCGTATTCAGCGGTGTTTGAGATCGAGTAATTCATGTTGGCAATGCCGCCTTCGTAGATCAGGTCGACGATCAGTTTGACCTCGTGCAGGCATTCGAAATAGGCCATTTCGGGCGCGTATCCGGCCTCGACCAAGGTCTCAAATCCCATTCGGATCAGCTCGATCAGGCCGCCGCAAAGCACCGCTTGTTCGCCAAACAGGTCGGTCTCGCATTCTTCGCGAAAGTTGGTTTCGATGATACCCGAACGGCCGCCGCCGATGGCCGAACAATAGCTGAGCCCGATCTCCAGGGCTTTGCCGCTGGCGTCATTGTCCACGGCCACAAGGCAGGGCACACCGCCGCCCTTGACGAATTCGCCGCGCACCGTGTGGCCAGGGCCTTTGGGAGCCATCATGATCACGTCAACGCCAGGTTTTGCGTTGATGAGACGGAAGTGAATATTCAACCCATGAGCGAAGGCAATCGCCGCTCCATCGCGCAGATTGTCGTGGACGTATTTGCTGTAAGTCTCTGCCTGCAACTCGTCCGGCATGGTGAACATCAGCAGATCACACCACGCTGCCGCCTCGGCCAACCCCATGACTTTCAGGCCTTCGTCTTCGGCTTTCCTGGTCGAGGCAGAGCCTTCGCGCAGAGCCACCACAAGGTTTTTTGCGCCGCTGTCTCGCAGGTTCAACGCATGGGCATGACCCTGGCTGCCATAGCCGAGAATGGCAACTTTCTTGTCTTTGATCAGATTGATATCGCAGTCACGATCATAATAAACGCGCATTATTTGGTCCTTTCATATCGGTTGGAATTATTGCCAAAGTAATCTGGTTTTCCCGATCTGTGAGAGATTTATTGACAGATATATCCAAGTATCGCAAAAATTAATGCACAAATCTGTAGATATACTAAAAATTCATGCTCACCGACTCTGACCGCCGCCTGCTGCGCCAATTGCTTGCCGAGCCTGACCAAACCGTGTCGGAGATTGCTGAACGCTGCGCAATGACCTCGGCAACTGCCGGGCGCCGTCTGGAGCGGCTGCGGGTGCTGGGAGTGCTGAGAGGCCAGTCCGCCAGGATCAATTGGCAGGCCTTAGGATATTCGGTGAAGGTTTCATTAAGGTTTACGCTCGACAAAACCAACGCCCGGGCATTCGACGAGTTTCTGACCGAGGCGCGAAAAGTGCCCGAGGTCATTGAGATTCAAACATTTCTTGGACGCGTCGATGTGCGGCTTGCGGTCATCGCGCGGGGCATGGCGCATTATCAGGACATCTACCGATCGCGCATATTGACGCTGCCGCATATCGCCGACATTGAGGCACTGATGCATGTGGCGACAATCAAATCCGTCGCGGCACTGCCGATATGATCGATCTTGATAGCATAGATCGCAAGATGTTGCGCGCGCTTTTCGACGATGCCACCACCAGCGCCGGCGAGCTTGGAAGGCGGTTTGGCCTGTCCCAGCCCGCCGCCTGGCGGCGTATCAGGCGGTTGCGCGACGCCGGCGTTTTGCGCGGCCGGCGGATTGAACTGAACCTAGAGAGGCTGGGATTTGGCGTCACGGTCTTTCTGGGTGTCAAACTGGCCACCAAGGGCCGCGTCAGCCTGGAAGATTTTGAGCGCGCCGTCAGCGCTATTCCAGAGGTGCAGACGGTCGAGCATGTGTTGGGATTGTATGATTATCGCTTGCGCGTTGTTGCCCGCGACCTTGCCGATTTTGAACGTGTCTTGCGCCGCCGCATCATGACGCTGCCGGGTGCCGGAAATGTCGAGGCTAATGTCCTGTTAAGTGAGGAACGCCTGGCTGGCCCGATCGGTTGAACCTGGTTCAAGTGTCGGTTTGAGCATTGCCATTCAGGGCCGCAGTTGTAGGCTCGCCACAACAAATCCGGCAATTTCGGGGGACGTCATGCCTGCGCTCAGAAACGACATCGATCCTGACGGCCTTTTGGAATATTCGGTCGTATTCACCGATCGCTCGCTCAATCACATGAGCGCCGTGTTTCAACAGGTGATGCGCGATATTCATGACAATCTGTGCGCGGTTTACTGCGCCGACACCGCGGTCGTGGTTCCCGGTGGCGGCACTTTTGCGATGGAGGCCGTGGCGCGACAGTTTGCGACCGGAAAGAACGCCCTGGTCATTCGAAACGGCTGGTTTTCTTACCGCTGGAGCCAGATTTTTGAGGCCGGATCAATTGCAACCGATGAGGTCGTGATGAAGGCCCGCCGCACCGGCAACGCCCCTGATGCGCCGTTCGCGCCGACCCCGGTTCAGGAGGTTGTCGAGCGCATCCTTTCGGACAAGCCGGATGTGGTATTTGCACCGCATGTCGAGACCGCATCGGGAATTATCCTGCCCGACGACTACATTGGCGCGGTCGCGGGCGCGGTGCATCAAGTTGGCGGGCTGTTCGTGCTGGATTGCATCGCCTCGGGTTGCGTATGGATTGATATGAAGGCACTTGGTGTGGATGTTTTGATTTCTGCCCCGCAAAAGGGCTGGTCGGCGCAGCCCTGCGCCGGATTGGTGATGATGAGCGGGGCGGCAACCGGACGCGCACATGCGGCTCGATCAACCAGCTTTGCTGTGGATCTGGGCAAATGGATGTCGATAATGCAGGCCTACACCGGCGGCGGCCACGCCTATCATGCTACCCTGCCTACGGATGCCTTGCGCGCGTTTCGCGACACAATGCTGGAATCCAAGGCCTATGGGTTTGACAAGCTGAAACAAGCGCAGTGGGAACAAGGTGCGCGCGTGCGGGCTGTGCTGGCGGCGCGCGGGGTGAAATCGGTGGCGGCGGACGGATATGGCGCGCCGGGCGTGGTGGTCAGCTTTACCGATGATCCCGATATTCAGACCGGCAAGAAATTCTCCGGGCTAGGTATGCAAATTGCGGCCGGGGTGCCGCTGATGTGCGATGAGGGACCCGATTATCGCAGTTTCCGGCTTGGATTGTTCGGGCTGGACAAACTTTACGATGTAGACGCCAGCCTGTTGCGGCTGGAAAATGTGCTGGACAAGATCATTCCGTATACTTGAAATCCTATGCGTTGATGGCATGGCCGCATCGGGCGGGTCACCCTAAATTTTGCGAAAATTTCGTGCCTCTGGCGAGAATATTTCGGCAAGAAAGAAGCCTTACAGCGGGCCCATGCCGACGCGCATCAATGCGCGGCGCAGCGGTTGAATGTCATGCACAGCCTTCAACCCGGCTAGGCGAAGCGATTGCAGCCCGATGTCGCCGGACCGAGTTACGCGGTTAAACAGATCAATCACCCGGACGCGGTTGGCGATGTCGCGGCGGCGGGCGCGGTCATACCTATCCAGCATGACCCGGCCGCCAATCGCCTGCGGGTATGTCTGCGCCGCCTGCAACAGTGCGGCCACGTCATTCAGCGACGTGTTCAACCCCTGTGCTCCAATCGGCGGCAAGACATGCGCTGCTTCGGCGATCAGGGCTGTGCGCAATCCGGTCAGGCGCGCCGCGCGCTGCGATATGATCGGCCACACCGCGCGGGCGCTGGCAAGTTCCAACGGTCCGAAAAGATTGGCCGAGCGTCGCGTCATTTCGGCGTTGAACGCTTCAACAGCCAGATTGGCCAGATCAACAGTTGTAGGTCCGGGGTTCATCCAGACAATCGCCGAGGCCGACTTGCCGTCCAGATCGGCCAACGGCACCATCGTAAAAGGCCCGCCGCGGTGGTAAATTTCGGTGCTGATATTTCGTGGCCGTGGACATGAGTGGCTGTGAATGCCAGTGATTTCTGGCCGTAGCGTGTAGTTTGACAACTGATGCCGACGGCGTCACGGACCGCGGAATTGCGACCATCGGCTCCGATTACCAATTGCGCACCAATCTGGGTTCGACTGCTCAGCGTTACGATGGCACCTGTGGTGCGGGTCAGCAAGTTGCGAAATCCGGTGCCAAAACGCAGGTCGACGTTTGGTTGCTTGGCAAGATGGCTCAGCACCTCTTGCCGGATCATCCAGTTCAGGAAAGTCCAGCCCAGCGGCCCGCCGCCCATATCGTCTGCGCGAAACACCCGCTCAGCGCGCGCCTGTGGCGGCTCGCCCGCTGTATCGACGATGCGCAGGGCCTGCAAAGGCACGGCGTGGCGGGCAAAAGCGGGCCAGAGTCCGATCTCTTCAAAAAGCGCCCGTGCCGGACGCAGAAACGCCGTGGAGCGCAGATCGCTTTGGCCCAAAGACCCGTCTGTCTTGGGTTGCGCCGGGTCGACCAGCAAGACCGAATGACCAGCGTGGCCAAAGGCCGCTGCTGCTGTCAGACCGGCAAGCCCACCGCCGCAAATCAGGACGTCCACCGTTCGTCGTTTCATCGAAGCCTCATAGTTTCGTCACCGGGCTGGGGAAAGTGCGCTTTTCCAATCTGCGACAGAAAATTCGCCAAATCGCTGGTGTGAAAGTGAATATGCGCGGCCGGTTGCGGCACTGCCGCGACGTGGACGGTCCGCATACCCATGTCGTTCGGCGCATCCAGATTGCGCGCCTCATCTTCGAACATTGCGCTGTTGCGGGCTTCAATTCCGGCAACGGCAAAGATTGCCTCATAGGCCGCCCGGCTCGGTTTGGGCAGAAAACCCGCGTGCTCGATGCCAAACACCGCGTCAAAGACATTGTCCAGGCCACACGCAGCAAGGACGCGATTGGCATAGGGCGCACAGCCGTTGGTGTAGACAAACTTGCGCCCTGGAAGAGCGGCAATCTGGGCTGCAAGCACGGGGTCTGGTTGCAGGTGGCTCAGATCGATGTCGTGGACCTCGTTCAGATAGGGGCCGGGGTCGACATCATGTTCTGCCATAAGCCCGGCCAGCGTCGTGCCGTAGGCCTGCCAATAGTGTCGGCGCAGGTGATTGGCCTCAGCCCGCGCCACGTTAAGTGCGGACATGACCCAGTTCGTCATCCTGACTTCGATCTGGTCAAACAGCCGCACCTCTGGCGGGTAAAGTGTATTGTCTAGGTCAAAGACCCAGGCGCGAACATCGCTGAAATGTTGGGTCGGCATGGGTGCAGGTTAGTCGCGATCATCGCAGCAGAAAACCTGAAAGTTTCGGGCATGTGGCAGGGCAAGTCTGGCTCTTGCCTTGATTGCGGCGGTGGCCAGCGATTAGGGTTTAACAACGCAACGGAGAGTGGTGATGAATCAACCAAAGACTGGCCAGAAGGATGCCTATCAGCTTATCCTGGAGGCGATCGACATTGGCAGTTACAAACCCGGCGACCGCCTGGTTGAAAGTGAACTGGCAGAGCGATTTGGGGTGTCACGGACGCCGATCCGCGAGGCACTGCAACGGCTGGAAACCCAATCGCTGCTGGCCCGTGATGGGCGCAGTCTGATCGTCGCCTCGCTGGATCACAATCAGTTGGCAGAACTTTACGTCGTGCGCACCGAATTGGAAGGGCTGGCGGCACGCCTGGCCGCCAAACACGCCACCCCCGAAGAAGTTCGGGTGCTGCGCGACATGATCAAGGACGATCGCAAAATCGTCGGTGATCCAGACGCATTGTCGCGCGCCAACCGGAGGTTTCACCGGCAGTTTCATCTGGCGTCGCATAACCGGTATTTAGTGCAGCAGCTGAATCTCGTGCACCGCTCAATGGCGCTTTTGGCGACGACATCACTGGCGGTGGAGGGTCGCGGCGAGGCAGCGCTGGCGGAACACGAAAATATTGTGTCGGCGATCAAGATTGGCGACGGAGATGGCGCACGCGAGGCGCTCAGGGCCCATATTTCGCAGGCCTATGTGACCCGCCTTAAGATTGACGCTGAAAGCGGACGCGATTAGGGCGTCGCCGACGTTTGGGTTTTTGACGAGGTGCGCCTGCGTTCCGGCGCGTCGCTAATACCGTGGGTGGTTTTGTCCCAGAAGAACGGTTTGGAAATCAATTCCCAGATCGCCTTGTAAGCGGCAATCGCGCCAAGCGGAAAATACAAATGCATCGTCGGAACCCACAGCCAAAGCCATCTGTGGCGGTCTGGGGCCAGGGCAAATACGCTGATGCTAAGCGACACTGCTTCGGAGACCAGAAACAGCACCGTCAACAAAAGAAACGCATCCGCCGAAATGCTTTCGGTCAATGGATGCGGCAGGCCAAGCGGCAAGGCCCAAAATGTCCACAGCAGTGGTGCAAGCAGAAATTGTGACAGCGTGCCCAAAAACAGCAACTGAATGCCAAAAAAACGCCAGGCCCCGACATCGAGCCACAGTTTTCGCGGCGAGCGCATATGAACTGCCCAAGTCCTGGCATAGCCTTTCAGCCAACGTGAGCGCTGCCGGACCCAAGGCCAGAACCGGCAGTTGGCCTCTTCTTCGGTGAGCGTGGGGATCAGTTCGACCCGGTAGCCATGCCGGGCCAGACGAACACCCAGATCAGCGTCCTCGGTCACATTATGGGCGTCCCAGGCACCGATATTTTCCAGCGCCTCGTGGCGAAAAAACAGCGTTGTGCCACCCAGAGGAATGACAAAGCCCAGCTTTTCCAGGCCCGGAAGTACGACGCGAAACCAGGTGGCATATTCGATCGTGAAACATCGCGACAGCCAATTTGCGCGCGCATTATAAAAATCAAGCACACCTTGCAGGCAGGCGACATCGGGCGCGCAGTCGTGAAACCGGCGCGCGACCTTGAACAACTGATCCGGCTCGGGTGCGTCTTCGGCGTCATAAACGCCGATGATCGAGCCGCGGCAGAAATCGAGCGCGTAGTTGAGCGCGCGGGGTTTGGTTTTCAGCGTCGCGCGCGGCACCACAATCTGGCGCATCCAGTTGGGCAGGTTGGCGGCCCTTAGGGTGGCCTGGGTGACAAGGTCATCCTCTTCAACAACCAGGCAAATGTCCAACAATTCACGTGGATAGCTCAGGCGATTAAGGCGGCGCACAAGACGGCCGGCAATCTCTCGCTCGCGAAACAGCGGCACCATGATTGAGACCATCGGCAAGCGCATGTTGGGCCGGCCATTGCGGCGCGTGGAAAATACAGTTTTTGCGGGCCGAGTGGCGCGCAGTGTCGCGATCAAAGCAGCGGCCTTGAGCGAAGTATTGGAAACCAGTGCGACAATCGCCCAGACAAAAAACACCAGAAATGTGGCATTTGGAGCCAGAATAATGTCGGCCGTGATTGCTGCGAGAATTGCGGCTGTAAGCCGCGCCATTGCGACGGATCGCCAGCCACGGCAGCTTTCATTGGCCGTGACGCGGGTTTCAGCACGTCTTGCCAGGGTGCGCTGACGGGCTCGAAGCAGGGCACGCTGAATTTCGCTTTCAGGGGCCACGACCATCAGCACGGGGCCGAAATCTGGCGGCAAGCTGGACCGGAGTTCGGCGAAGTCTTCGGGCCGCGACGTGGCAACGATGGTGGCGGCGCCGATCCGTTGCCACGGCACGATGGCGCGGTGCAGGCATTTTTCCACACCCACGCTGTCGATAAGTCTGACATCAGGGGCTGGCGCGCACAGATCGGCAACCTCGCAGTTATATTGAGCGGCCAGACCGCGAAACAGCCCTGCCTCGCTAACCATATGGTTGGCAAGAAGAATATCGCCATAACGCACATCTTCGCGGGCCCGCATGGCGGCGGCCTTGATCATGTCGCCTGCCGACAGTTCGCCCATATCCAGCAGAATCTGGCCAAGCGGGGCTTTGCTTTTGCGCACCTTTGGGTCGCGCAATGCCGACGGCTTGGCCCTGTCGGCGTGCAGGATCGATGGGTCAGCACGGGTATTCATTTGGCAATCGCAGCATGAACAGACTGCGATCAGCATGGGTCAATCGAGGTTAACACGGTCTTAATCGAATGCGGAATTAGGCCCTTGTCCGCATATTTAGCCCTGTTTTTCAATGGCTTCCACGAAGCGCTCAAAAAGGTAGTAACTGTCTTGCGGGCCGGGGCTGGCCTCTGGGTGATATTGGACTGAAAATACCGGGCGTCCGGACAGGCGGATGCCACAGTTGGAGCCGTCAAACAGGCTGATGTGGGTCTCGATGACACCTTTGGGCAAAGTCTGGCTGTCGACGGTAAAGCCGTGGTTCATCGAGGTTATTTCGACCTTGCCGGTTTCCAGATCCTTGACCGGGTGGTTGGCACCATGATGGCCGTGGTTCATTTTGATGGTCTGTGCGCCAAGCGCCAGCGCAAGTATCTGATGGCCAAGGCATATTCCAAAGACCGGCAGTCGGGTCTGGTCCAGAATGTCGCGGATCATCGGCACTGCATACTGCCCCGTTGCCGCCGGGTCGCCGGGACCGTTGGACAGGAAAATACCCTTGGGATTCAGAGCCATAACTTCCTCGGCGGTGGCGGTGGCGGGTAAAACCGTTACGTCACATCCCGCAGACGCCAGACAGCGCAGGATATTGCGCTTGGCGCCGTAATCTATGGCGACAACGCGATGGCCGGGATTTGTGCGTTTCTTGTAACCTTCGGGCCAGGCCCAGAGCATTTCATCCCATTTGTAGGACTGGGCGCAGGTCACCTCTTTGGCCAGATCCAGACCTTCGAGCCCGGGGAACGCGCGGGCCTCGGCCACCAGTGAAGCAATATCAAAATTTCCCTTAGGATCATGGGCTAACGCGACATGCGGCGCGCCCTGGCGGCGAATGGCGCGGGTCAGCCGCCGGGTGTCCAGCCCGCCGATACCGATGCGGCCGCGCTTGCCGAGCCACACCGTCAAGTGCTCTGCCGCGCGCCAGTTCGATGGATCGGACGGATGCCATTTCACCACCATCCCGGCGGCAACCGGATCAGCCGCTTCGTCATCGTCAGGATTGGTGCCGGTATTGCCGATGTGCGGGAAGGTGAATGTCACAATCTGACCGGCATATGACGGGTCTGTCATGATCTCCTGATAGCCGGTCATCGCGGTGTTAAAGCATAGTTCCGCAACGGTTTTCCCGGTCGCACCAAAGCCGTGTCCGTAAAACAGCGTGCCGTCAGCCAGCGCCAGGCAGGCGGTCGGCTTTTGATTGGCTGATGCAGCGGGCATGGCGGCGACTCTGTAGGCTGAAATTGCCGGGAACCTAAGGAATGGCAGGGCACGGGTCAAGGGAGACGGTAAATTTGACTTATCAAGTAATAACAACACTTTAGACGCGTAATGTTCTGTTGCTAACCTACCGCTGCCGGGCTACAGTCGGGACTTTGGAGTGGCCTTGGGGATGGATCGACCGATGGATTTGCGCAGCCGGGTATACGACGCCCTGAAACAAGCAATGAAGGCCAGAGAGGCGGACCGGCTTTCGACGCTTCGCCTGATCAACGCAGCCATAAAAGACCGCGATATCGCGCTTCGCGGCGAGGGCGACGACACCGGCATTGGTGACGTCGAAGTACTTGGAATTCTTGGCAAAATGGTCAAGCAACGCCATGAAAGCGCGCGTGCTTACGAAGAATGTGCGCGCCTGGAATTGGCAGAAAAGGAGCGTGCCGAGATCCTGGTGATCGAGGAATTTCTGCCACGCCAGTTGAGCGCCGATGAGACGGCGGCGGCGATCGAGGCTGCGATTTCCAAAGTGGGTGCGGACAGCATTCGCGACATGGGCAAGGTGATGGGCGTGCTGAAAGCCAAGTATTCCGGGCAGATGGATTTTGGCTCGGTCGGGGCCAGAATCAAGGGGATTTTGGGCTAGACTTTAAACTCTGTACAGAGAATTTCCCCCTGTGTTTGAACTTTGTAAACAAAAGAATCGGGGGGATTTGGCGGGATTGGCGATAACTTACTAAAGAATAACAAGATCGCCCGACGTGCTCATGATTCGAATATTTGGGTTGACCGGTTGTTAACGTTCTATGCGGGCGGTGTTGCGTTTTGTGTGGATTACGTGTCAATCCCGGCGTAAAAAGGGGCCATTCGCCGGAGTAAAAGTGGGCCAGTTGAGGTGCCGCGCCTTGTTGGGTGTGCTCCCCATAAAGCTAACGCGTGACAAGGCGCATGTTGGCCAAAGGCCAACATCCATCAAGTTCAGACCGGGTTCAGGCTCTGGCGTTTCGGCTCTGTTTTAGCCGAAAGCTGTCGCCGTTCATCTCCAGTATATGGACGTGGTGGGTGAGGCGATCCAGGAGCGCACCGGTGAGGCGCTCGGATCCGAATATTTCGGTCCATTCGTCGAACGGCAGATTTGAGGTGATGATTATGGAGCCGCGTTCATAGCATTGGGAGATGACTTCGAAGAGCAGCTCAGCGCCGGTTTTGCTCAAGGGGACAAAGCCCAGCTCGTCAATGATCAGAAGGTTCTGGCTGGTGAGTTGTTTTTGGAACCTCTGCAGGCGGCGTTCATCGACAGCTTCGATCAATTCGTGAACCAGTGATGCGGCGGTTATGAAGCGGACCTTGAGGCCCTTCTGGCAGGCGGCCAATCCCAGCCCCAGTGCGACATGGGTTTTACCGGTGCCACTTGGCCCCAGGGCAATGATGTTCTGGTATTTGTCGATGTATTCACAGCGCGCCAGCTCCAGCACGAGCGGCTTGTTGAGTGACGGGATCGCCTTGAAATCGAAGCTGTCCAGGCTCTTGGTGGCTGGAAACTTCGCGGCCTTGATGCGCCGCTCGATCATCCGGCGTTCCCGCTCTATCAGTTCAAGTTCGCAGAGCCGCAGTAAATACTGGACGTGATCCTTCTTCTCAGCAGCGCATTGTTGCGCAAGTTTGGAATATTCGCCCAGGAATGTCGGCAAGCGCAGTTTTTTTAGGTGATGCTGCAGCAGAACCTGCGGTGTATCGGTCATGCCGGCACCTGCGTCATCAGGCTCATATAGCTCGCGGGCTTGGTGGTCTCGACCAGTGCTTTGGGCAGGTAGGGGTAGATATCGAGATCGAGCCGTGGCGGGCGCCTCTCGATCCGGCAAAGCACCAGATGCTTGACCGCATCGTAGCCGATCGCGCCCAGTTCCAGCGACTGTTTGATAGCCCCGTGGACGTGCGCCATCTCGAAGCTCTCAAGGAGCCGCAGAACCTGGACGTATTCGCGCTTGCCCTTCTTGCCATGCGCGCTTCCAGCAGCCGGTGCAGGGTGGCAAACTCCCCTGGCAGGTCCCAGCCCTGCAGCGGTGCCGCCTGGTCCAGCGCGCCAACCTTCTGTTCCAGCAGCGGCAGGAAGTGCATCGGATCGAAGACCATATCAGCCTTCTCATAGGACCGTTGGTGGCGGGCGATCACCTCGGCGCCGCAGCCGATGACGACCTCGTGGACATAGCCGCGGACCTGAACCTCGTGATGAGCGCAGGCGACCGGCACCGAGTAATCGTTGTTGCGATAGCGGACCATCGAGATCGACGTCGCCCGCGTGCTGACTTTCTCGCAGGCATCGTAGGGTACAGGCGGCAGCGCCATCAGGCCGTCGAGGTCGCGCATCAGCCGCTCGCCGATAGTCTCGGAATGACCCCGCAGAACCTCATCCTGACGTTTGAGGCATTGCTCCTCCAGCCGGACGTTCAGGTCATCGAAACTGTCGAAGCGCGGCATCGGCACCAGGAAGTTCCGCCGGCCATAACCGATTGTGCCTTCGACATTACCCTTGTCGTTGCCCTTGCCAGGACGGCCGAACCTGTCTTCGAACAGGTAATGCGACTGCAACTCAGCAAAGGTTCTGGTGCGTTGCCGTTTTCCGTCCCCGAGAATCCGTGCCACCGTGATCGTGGTGTTGTCGTAGAGCCCTGACAGCGGCACGCCGCCGAAGAACGCAAAGGCGGAGACATGGCCATCGCAAAAGGCCTCGGTTGTCTCCGCCGGATAGGCCTTGATGAAGAACGCGTCCGAGTGCGGCAGAGACATTGCAAAGTAGTGCAGCTTGCGCACGACCCCGCCAATCTCGCCAAGCGCCTCACCAAAATCAACCTGGGCGTGGCCTGGCGCGTGCGACAGCGGCACGAACACTTCCCGAGTCCGGCGCTTCTTCTCGCGAACATAGTCGGTCACAATCGTGATCCCGCCGGTGAAGCCATGTTCATCACGCAAACGCTCATATATCCGCTTCGACGTATGCCGCTGCTTCTTGAGCCGCGACTTATCCTCTTCCAATATCTGGTTGATGAGCGGAATGAACGGGTCAAGCTTTGGACGGGCTGGTGGCCCATTCCTGCGATACCCCGGTGGCACCGCATGCTTCAGAATTTTTGACACAGTCTTGCGGTCTATCCCGAAATGACCGGCCGCCGCCCGCTCACTCATCCCACCGACATGACACGCACGCCGAACCCGGCTGTACAATTCCACAGAATACATCTCCCCGCCCTCAGCTCGTTTGCCTCAGGCGTCAGAATGGCGGAGTTTTACTCCGCGACAGTCAGATTATTCGACCGTTTCTGTGGTCCAGTATTGCTCCGGGATTCACAATTACGGCGCGGCCAAATCGGTGGCCGTGATTTTCAAATCAGAATTGCAGGAAAGCCCGGTATGAGCCCTTTTGAGACATTCGAATTGTCTAAAATCATGTCAGGTATGTGCCAAAAGCGGTCATTGAACGTGTACAAAATATTCGCCGAACAGGCACGTCGGGAACCTTCGTTTTTCCTATTCAATCGGTCAGCTCGAAAGCTGCGCTTGGCAACGAAAGCAGCCGATAAATTGGGGGCTTATAAGGTTGTGTTGATTTAGGGTCCCGCACAACACCATGCGATGTCGAGAACATTCTGAGTTGACCGGTTTATGTACCATATGAGTTGACCGCTTCTGTTGCGGTTTCTGGCCCTGTGGGGAAGTGGTCGGTCGCGGAGCGGCTGTCCACTTGTCCACAGGGCGCCGGTCGGTCGCGTCGAAGCGGGTCACGCGGCCTCGCGGGTTTGGCAGTCGATCGGTTGGCCATCGGCGTGGTATCGCGCCAGACATCGCGGTCCATGGAAGACGGCCATTGTGCCGTCGGGGTATTCGTGGACGCGGACCCTGGCCTTGACGTAATGGCGGCGGTGGCGGCCAGCGGGGATCTGAAGTGCCAGGCGCTTGTAGCGCACCGTGTTGTCGTTTGAGACGGTGCGTTCCTCGTGGATGCACAGGATGTCGTCGAGCGCGCCGGTGAAGGGGACGAAGGCGGTGCCCCGGTCCTCGGCCGGGGTCGCGAAGCGGGCGTTGTGTTGTGGCAGGAAGACCTCCTTGAGGAAGCGGTTGGCCTCGACCATGTCGGTGATGCCGGCGAGCCTGAGTTCCTGGGGCAGGCGCTTCTGCAAGGTGCCGAACATGCGCTCCGAGCGCCCCCTTGCCTCGGGCGAGTAGGCCGGGATCAGCTCGATGCCGAGCTGCGCCAGGGCGCGGCCGACCTGGGTCGGGGTGTCCTTGTCCACCTTGCCGCCGGCCTCGGGCGTGTTCCAGTAGTGGCTGGCGCGGTCGGCGTAGAGCGAGCAGAACAGGCCCTTGGTCCGGATCGCCTCGGACACCCCCTGGAAGCTCGACATGGTGCCCTCTTCGGCGACGAAGAAGGCCGAGTAGATATCGCTGGTCGCATCGTCCATGGTGACGATCAGGTCCCACCATCGACCGGGGACCCACTCGTGGCTCGAGCCGTCCTGGTGCAACATCATGCCGGGCAAGGCACGGCGCGGCCGCTTGCGCCGGTGCGCCCCACGCCTGGGCGCCGCGCGCCTGCGCCCATGGGCTTGCAAGCTCAGCCGCAGCCAGTTGTAGCTGCGCTTGAAGCCGTGATCGGCCACCAGCTTCTCGTGGAAGTGCTTGGCCGTGAAGTCCCAGTAGCGGGTGTCGAACAACTCCAGCACCCGCGCCACCTCGTCCACCGGCGCGCGCCGCGCCGAGAGGCGGCCCAGGCGGCGGTCGTAGAGACCGTCGGCTCCCTCCGCCTCGTAGCGGTCGCGCCAGCGCCGGAAGGTGCGCTCCGAGACACCCAGAACCTCCGCCGCCTCCGCCTGTCTCAAGCCACCCCGATGGATGCACCCGTAAACCTCCTCGAACTTCATCAATCTCAGTCCCTGTACCTGCTCCGTCCGACGCATCGCCTCCCTCCATGGCTTGGAGGCGTTCTAAAACCGGACAGATCATCTGGTACATAAACCGGACATATCGCGTGTTACCGACACGCACAACACCATGCGATTGACGAATAACGGACAGCAACCTAAAGTGCCCGGTACCCGCGAATCATCGCGGTGGCCATCAACGCAAAGGCCAGACTCACGAGGTCTGGCCAGCGCCCCAAAAGAGGGGATTTGATGGCCTCGTGTTAACCTGGACGGTGCACGAGACAGATTTGTTGAACGCGGTGACCATACCAAATCCTGCGAGTCCGTCAAGTGTTCCTTCCTTCAACTGCAGGGGAATCGCATGAAGGTTATGTCCGGAGAATTTGCAGTAAGAACCGATTGTTCCATCCGGCCTTTTTGCGCATGACCCTGAGCGATTTTTTATCTTTTGCCTTGTTGAGCAGATTCATTGCCATGTGTTTGATGACGGCAAAATTCTTGGGGCCGTGATCCTTACGAACACGGCTGTCATCATCGCGGAATGTGACGTCGAGCACCCAGTGGAGGCGGTTTTCAATCCCCCAATGGGAGCGTACCGCATGGGCAAAGCGCGGCGCATCTTTCGGTAGAGACGAGATGAAGTATCGGGTTTGTTGTGTTGTTTTCCCGTTGCTTTCACGGATCGAGACAACGCGACCAATACTGGTCAGGCCCGCCCAACCCGGATGGCGCTCTTGCAGCCATTCTATGGTGTCACTCTGGGTGTAGGTCCGGGTCTCAATCCGACCTTTATCGCCATCAACAGTCTGTAACGACGCAGTATTTTCATGCTCCCTCTCTTCAAACCACAGTTTCACATCCTCAAAAAGGCTGCTCTGATTTCCCTTGAGCGCCAGCACGTAGTCGGCCCCCTTGTCGCGGATTTTGCAGGCAATCTGGCGTTGGCACCCCATCGCGTCCAGCGTCACGATCGCGCCCTCAACGTGGAGCAAATCCAAGAGCAATGGAATGTCCTTGATCTCGTTCTTTTTGTGCGCACTTGCCCGCTGACCCAGTACCAGACGCAGATCATCACAGTAGGCCGAGATCAAATGCAGAGGTGTTTCACCACCGGCCTTTGACCCGCGCATCGTCTTGCCATCGACGGCCACAATCGAGCCTTCAACGCGTCCCGCCAGGCCAGCAGCCCATTGCGCAAAGGCTGTACTGAACTTCTCCGGATCAAGCAGCCGAAACACCGTTGAAAGCGTGTCATGCGAGGGAATGCCGTGCTCAAAAGGGGCCAATTTGCGCAGAAACTTCAGCTTTTCTTCACCATATTCGACAATATCAACGACACTCTCGCCGCCCGAGACCACCGCACACAGGCTTAAAAGCAGGATCTCATCAAGCGGGTAAAGCACCTTCGCCTGCTGGCGAGGGTCAGGGATGGCCGAAATAACAGATTGAAATGATGTAGTCTTTTCCAAAGCAAGTCCTCCAGATGCGTGTTCTGGTGACATTGAATCAGACGTTGATGCACGTAGCAAACACGGGCCAGCTATTCATGCGATACCCCTGCCTTCAACTGTCGGTAATACCAACGGCCCTAGTCGTTGACCGTTTTGGCCCATTGTCTGGTAGTGATTGACGTGATTGCGGTTTTGTCGTTTGCAAAGAAGTTCCATGCTTCGCAACACCTGTCAATGATCTGCTCATAATTGTCGAAGACGGATATGGCGAGCTTGTTGGCACGCAGATAAGCCCACACATTTTCCATCGGGTTGAGTTCAGGGGAATAGGGCGGGAGTTTGAGCAGGGTGATGTTGTCGGGTACCTCCAGCTCTGCCGAACCGTGCCAGCCAGCGCCATCCAGAATGAGAAGGGCATGTGCGCCCGATGCGACGGTTTTAGCGATCTCGGCGAGATGCGCGCTCATGGCCTGTGTGTCGGCATGTGGCATGATCAGAGCGGCCGCTTCAGCCCGTTCCAGGCAGACGGCGCCGAAAATGTAGCTCCAGATATAGCGGGTGTCGCGCGGGGCACGGGGGCGTGTTCCACGCTCGGCCCAGATACGGGTGAGCGTGCCCTGCTGGCCAACCCGCGCTTCATCCTGAAACCATATCTCCAGGGGCTTGCTGCGGGCTGTTTCCGGCAAGGCTGCTTCTACCTCTGCGGCGAAGTTTTTTTAAAAGCCTCCTGTGCATCCGGGTCGGATTTCGGATGCTGCGGGCGCACCGACAGACGCCGAAAGCCCAGGCTTGCCAATTGTTTGCCAACAGTTCGCTCATGCATGGTGACGCCGAAGCGCTCTTCGATCTTGCGTTTCAGATCAATGCGCCGCCAGCGCACAACCCCATCGGTTTCGGGGTCGGGACCCGCCCGAACCATTTCCGCCAACTCCTCCTTCTGTGCCGCGCTCAGCAGACAGGGTGGATCCGGCGGGCGACGGTTGAACAGGCCCGACACGCCCTCCGCATTGTAACGGTGGGCCCAATCCCGCAACGTCTGCCGATCCATGCCGCAGTTTTCTGCCGCCGTCTTGCGGTCAACCCCATCCAGAACCAGGGCAATCGCCAACATCCGTCGCGCCGCTTTCCCATCCCGGCACCGCGCCGCTTCCTGGCGAAGCTCGCCTGCGGACTTGTCTTTTCGCGTAATCCTTACTGCCATCAAAGCCTCCCTTGCCTTGATGCCACTGAATCAGATCACGCCGCTCGTGGGAATCCCCTTGAGTCAAATCTGGGGGCCGTTGGTATAACACGCGATATGTCCGGTTTATGTACCAGATGATCTGTCCGGTTTTAGAACGCCTCCAAGCCATGGAGGGAGGCTATGCGTCGGACGGAGCAGGTACAGGGACTGAGATTGATGAAGTTCGAGGAGGTTTACGGGTGCACCCATCGGGGTGGCTTGAGCCAGGCGGAGGCGGCGGAGGTTCTGGGTGTCTCGGAGCGCACCTTCCGGCGCTGGCGCGACCGCTACGAGGCGGAGGGAGCCGACGGTCTCTACGACCGCCGCCTGGGCCGCCTCTCGGCGCGGCGCGCGCCGGTGGACGAGGTGGCGCGGGTGCTGGAGTTGTTCGACACCCGCTACTGGGACTTCACGGCCAAGCACTTCCACGAGAAGCTGGTGGCCGATCACGGCTTCAAGCGCAGCTACAACTGGCTGCGGCTGAGCTTGCAAGCCCATGGGCGCAGGCGCGCGGCGCCCAGGCGTGGGGCGCACCGGCGCAAGCGGCCGCGCCGTGCCTTGCCCGGCATGATGTTGCACCAGGACGGCTCGAGCCACGAGTGGGTCCCCGGTCGATGGTGGGACCTGATCGTCACCATGGACGATGCGACCAGCGATATCTACTCGGCCTTCTTCGTCGCCGAAGAGGGCACCATGTCGAGCTTCCAGGGGGTGTCCGAGGCGATCCGGGCCAAGGGCCTGTTCTGCTCGCTCTACGCCGACCGCGCCAGCCACTACTGGAACACGCCCGAGGCCGGCGGCAAGGTGGACAAGGACACCCCGACCCAGGTCGGCCGCGCCCTGGCGCAGCTCGGCATCGAGCTGATCCCGGCCTACTCGCCCGAGGCAAGGGGGCGCTCGGAGCGCATGTTCGGCACCTTGCAGAAGCGCCTGCCCCAGGAACTCAGGCTCGCCGGCATCACCGACATGGTCGAGGCCAACCGCTTCCTCAAGGAGGTCTTCCTGCCACAACACAACGCCCGCTTCGCGACCCCGGCCGAGGACCGGGGCACCGCCTTCGTCCCCTTCACCGGCGCGCTCGACGACATCCTGTGCATCCACGAGGAACGCACCGTCTCAAACGACAACACGGTGCGCTACAAGCGCCTGGCACTTCAGATCCCCGCCGGCCGCCACCGCCGCCATTACGTCAAGGCCAGGGTCCGCGTCCACGAATACCCCGACGGCACAATGGCCGTCTTCCATGGACCGCGATGTCTGGCGCGATACCACGCCGATGGCCAACCGATCGACAGCCAAACCCGCGAGGCCGCGTGACCCGCTTCGACGCGACCGACCGGCGCCCTGTGGACAAGTGGACAGCCGCTCCGCGACCGACCACTTCCCCACAGGGCCAGAAACCGCAACAGAAGCGGTCAACTCATATGGTACATAAACCGGTCAACTCAGAATGTTCTCGACAGTGTTCCTTCCTTCAACAGTAAGGAGGGCTTTGGCATGGCCAAATCTCGAGATACCTACAAGTATCAATTCAAGATCGGCAACAAGGTGGTGCACGGCGGCATCACCAACGATCTTGACCGTCGTGAAACGGAGCATCAACAGGAGTGGCCGAAAGGTCACATCACACAGGTTGGCAACAAGACGACTGAGGAAGCTGCCCGCAAGTGGGAAGAGGACAACGGCTATTAGTCCTACGGTGTGCCCCCGTCCAACGGTTCTTCGGGATCGTGGACGGGGCCACACTCGAACCTCCCACCACAGATGGGCGCGCAGCACCAAAGCCACAGATGCGCCGGTGTCGCCAAGAATTCGAAGATCGCCAGGCGAAGCGTCATGCTAATTCCTTTATATCTAACGTCCAAAGCACGCATCGCTTGGGTGGGCTAGGCGGGGCTCAACCCACAAAGAAGGAGATTTCCTTATGAGCGATGAGAAAGAGACATCGACCACAAAGGTCCCACCCCCGACCATTACTGATCCTTACGGTAAAGATCATGGATTGATAACGATGACCGGACAGGCGGTGGGACCGGACCCCCTAGGACCCAATCTTGTTTTAAAGATTGATGGGGTAAATCAATCGTATCGCATTTTGCTTTCGCTGCCAGCCAGCGCTCAACTTTCAAAGACGCTGAGTGAAGCCGTGCAAAAATACTTATACGGAGAAAACTTGAAGTAGACATGGTGAAGCCCTCTCGGCTATAAAGGTCGAGAGGTATCCCGTCTCTCCCAGCCTGCAAGCATCGGAGACGGCCTATCGCAATGTCAGTGTGGCCCTAGT
Source organism: Paracoccaceae bacterium (assembly GCA_965237505.1). Lineage (GTDB taxonomy): Bacteria > Pseudomonadota > Alphaproteobacteria > Rhodobacterales > Rhodobacteraceae > NVTR01. Next base: position 1,785,241 of record CBDEFR010000009.1, read on the forward strand.
CGGCCACCACCTCCCTGTACATTAACCGCTTTCCGACCATGCCTGCAACGACATTCTGCATTTGTGTGATCGTATCTTGCTCACGGATGCCGTGGCGACCCGCAAACTCGTTCACATAGCGTTGCAAATGCTTGGCGCTGATCTTGTGGTAGACGCCCTTGTGCGCCCTTTTCAGCATCGACCAGAACGACTCAATTCCGTTGGTGTGGGCCATCCCGTCAACGTATTCGCCGACACTGTGGCGGACGGTCGCGTGCTCAAAGGGCATGCCCTTGTAGGCGGCTGCGTCATCTGTGTAGACGGTGGCCCCGGCAAGCGCGGTGGCGATCACGAAGCCTTGTAGCGTCTTGGCGTCGGTCACTTTCACGACCGCAGCCTTGATCTTGTTGGTCTTGCGATCCTTGGCGCCGACAACGGCAGCTTTGCCGACGCCGCCCCTGCCAGCCCGGAGCTTCTTATGAGCGTGCTTGTTGCTTTCCTTACCGCCGAAATAGGTTTCGTCGATCTCAACGGGTCCGGCGAACAGCTTGTCGTCGCCTTCCCACGCCTTGCGGATGCGCTGGAGCATGTACCAGGCTGCGGGTTGGGAAACCCCGATATCCCGGTGCAGCTTCATGCTGGAGACGCCCTTGAGGCTTGTCAGGTGCAGGTAGATCGCGAACACCCATTTGCGAAGGGGGATGTGCGACTTGTGCATCGCGGTGCCCGTCTTAACCGAGAAGTAGCTCCGGCAATCCGAGCACCGATAGGGCATGTGATTGTGGCCCGCCTTGTGAGTGCGGGTGCTGCCACACTGTGGGCAATACTGCCCGTCGGGCCAGACGCGGGCCTCGAACCATTCCCGTGCGCTTTCCTCGGTCGGGAACATGTCGCAAAGCTGCACCAAGGTGATGCCTTCGCGGTCTGATTTGCCGGGCGCTTGATGTGTCATGGTCGATCCTCCCTATGCCTTTGAATATAGGGATTTAGGCTCAGAATGTCAACATAAACTTATAAGCCCCATAAATTGACCCGATTAAAGCGAGCCGCCTGACGCCAGCACTTATTTTGGGAGCGGAACCGGTTCATCACTGAGCCGCCGCAGGCCGGCGACGATCTTCGCCCTTTCGTCGACGGTTAGTGTGAACAGAAAGTTCATCTTCGTGCCTGGCGCGAATCCTCTTGGGTTGGCGATGAAGGCATTCAGGTCTTTGAATGTCCAGTTGCCGTCAAGCGCGGCAAATGCCGGCGAGTATTCGTAGTCGTCCCGCCCGGCCTTGGGCCGGCCCACGACGTCCCAAAGATAAGGTCCGATCGTGACCTCCCGCCTCTGATCTTTCTGCAAATCGTGGCATTTCGAGCACCGGGCAATTGCTGCCTCGGCTTCGTCTGCCGCGACCCTGGCCAACAGGCCGGATATGGGCTCCACGGGCGGCGGCGACGCACCATTTGCGACCAGCAATGTCGTGACATCGGTTTCCTGATTGATGCCGACCATGTGAAGGGGCGTTTCTCTGTCGTTAGCAACCGCGTTAACATCCGCGCTCGCGTTAATCAACAACTCGGCAACGCCAAGATAACCCCGCTCGGCCGCGACGTGCAAAGGTGTCAGGCCAAGACCATCCCGAGCTGTGACATCTGCGCCGTTGGCGATCAGCAAAGATGTAATGACCGCCGAACCTTTGAGTGCGGCCACATGCAACGGCAATCCAAATGTGGATGACAATGCGTTGACGTCGGCGTCATTGGCGATGAGAAACTCCACGACTTCCTGGCGATCGGCCAGAATCGCCACATGCAGCGGCGCGCCGTTGCGGCTATTCCGATTGATGTCCTCGCCTTGATCCAGCAGCTCACGGACCGTGTCGACATCGCCCTGTCGCGCCGCGGTGTGTATCGGGGCCGCAAGTGCCGCTGAGATTCCGAACGCAAGCAACAGCGCCAGGATGGTCGCGCGCCTCGCTATGGCCCCTGCGAGGACGGCACTCCGTAATCCGAATTTGCTCATGGCTCTCCCTCCCATTGATCCTTGGGATCTCGGGAAGATCATACGACGACACACGCGGCTTTCCTAGCTGATGTTCGCCTAGCGTCAGAACCGGTCGTCCAAACTACTCCCTTGAAAGCCTGCAAAGTCCGCATAACCGACCTCGGATCTATCCAATCCACCTATGAAGCAATAATACATTTCCTGCCGCTCATCCGGGCTGAGAAAAGCGCCGATCTCAACCGTGCGATTGTTCCCGCGCGGAGTGACGTAGTTTTCCACAGGCCCGCCTTCGGGGCGCAGCTTGACCTCAACCCAATGGGGATTGGCCTGCCAGTTCTGGTCGGGCCCGCCGCGCTGATGTGGTCCCATTCAAAGGCATGATCGTCCTGCCTTAATGGGTCGTGCCGTGGTCCCAGTCCGACTGTATCGGCAGGATCTCAAAGGTATGCTCTGGCGGCGGGGTGGGCAGGGTCCATTCCAGCGTGTCGGCATGTTCGTTCCAATAATTATTCTCGGTAATTGGTTTGCCGTAGCGCAGGGTGTAATACACGATGCCGAAGAAGAACACGAATGACGTGAAGGTCAGGAACGCGCCCCAGGACGACACTTGGTTCCAGTAGGCAAACGCCTCGGGATAGTCGATGTAGCGCCGTGGCATGCCTTGACGGCCCAAAAAGTGCTGCGGGAAAAAGGTTATGTTGGCACCGATGAACATCATCCAGAAATGCAGTTTCCCGGCCCATTCCGGGTATTGCCGGCCCGACATCTTGCCGATCCAATAATAGACCCCCGCAAAAACGCAAAAGACTGCGCCAAGGCTCATGACATAGTGAAAATGCGCGACCACGTAATAGGTGTCGTGGTAGGCGCGATCCAGCGGTGCCTGGGCCAGCACGATGCCGGTCACGCCGCCGACAGTGAACAGGAACAGAAAGCCCAGGGCCCAGAGCATTGGTGTCTTGAGCTCGATCGAGCCACCCCACATGGTAGCGATCCAGCTGAACACCTTCACTCCGGTGGGCACTGCGATGACCATTGTTGCGAGCATGAAATAGCTTTGCTGGGTCAGGCTGAGACCAACGGTGTACATGTGATGCGCCCAGACCACGAAGCCGAGCCCGCCAATGGCGATCAGCGCCCAGACCATCGGCAGGTAGCCGAACAGCGGCTTGCGCGAAAACGTCGCGATCACGTGACTGATAATGCCGAAACCCGGCATGATGATGATATAGACCTCGGGGTGGCCGAAAAACCACAGGATGTGCTGGTAAAGGATTGGGTCGCCGCCGCCGGAGGCGTCAAAGAACGTAGTGCCAAAGTTGCGGTCGGTCAGCAGCATGGTGATGGCGCCGGCCAGAACCGGCAGCGCCAGCAGGATCAGCCAGGCGGTGACAAAGATCGACCAGGCGAATAGCGGCACTTTGAACAGCGTCATGCCGGGCGCCCGCATGTTCAGAAATGTGGTGATCATGTTGATCGCGCCAAGGATGGATGAGGCACCCGACAGGTGAACCGCAAAGATCGCCAAGTCCATCGACATGCCGCCTTCGGTGGTGGACAGCGGCGGATACAGCACCCAGCCAACGCCAGAGCCGAGCTGGTCATTGCCACCGGGGGCCAGCAGCGAGGCGATGCCAAGCGAGGTGCCGGCCATGAACAACCAGTACGACAGGTTGTTCATGCGCGGAAAGGCCATGTCCGGAGCGCCGATGTGCAGCGGCATGAAATAGTTGCCAAAGCCGCCGAAAAGCGCCGGAATGACGACGAAAAACATCATCAGCACGCCGTGATAGGTGATCAGGACGTTCCAGAGGTGGCCGTTCGGTGTACAGATTTCGCCAGCGTCGGCGGCAGTGAAACGGGCGCCCTCCATACACATGTACTGGACACCCGGTTCCAGCAGTTCGATGCGCATATAAACCGTGAACGCGACCGAAATGAATCCGACGATGGCGGCCGAAAACAGGTAAAGAATACCGATGTCTTTGTGGTTGGTGGACATGAACCAGCGCACAAAAAAACTGCGCTTTTCGCGATGTTCGTCGCCGTGCGTGACTGCGTCTGCCATCTTTTAGCTCTCCTGCCACGTCTGCGGCCGACAGCGCGAACGCCGCCAGAAATTCCGGCCCGGTTTAGCTGACGAAGTTGGGCGGCTCAACCGCCAGATGCGTCACGTGTGTCAGTATTCGACAGATTCTTCGGCCTCGGCTTCCATCTCGGGCGAAACGCTGGCCAGATATGCGGCAACATCAGCGCCGCCTTTTCGCAATTTGATGCTCATTTTGGATTTGGCCTTGGAATCATCCATTGTGGTTTTCAGAAACGCACTCGGGTCGGAGACGAATTCGGCGACCAGCTCTTCGGTCCAGATCAGACCGTCTTCACCGGCGGCGATCATGGATTTAGAATATTTGAAGTCGGTGCTACCGGCAGCGCGGCCGATGACGCCGTAAAGATTGGGTCCGGTCTTGCCGCCTTTGAAGATCACCTCGTCACCATTTGCGATCATGTGGCACGAGCGGCATTTCTTGAAGATTTTTTCGCCCTCTGCGGCGTCGCCCTCTGCGGCGTCGCCCTCGGCCAGAGCAGCACCGGAAAGTGACAGGGCAGCGCCGGTTGCGATGATAAATAATGTTTTCATTGGTGAGATCCTAATTTGGTTTCACGAATGTTCAGTTCACCAGACCATAGAATGTCTTTGGCTGGTTGCGAAGCGCGGAATTGTCGCATTTGCTCCGGCAAAGCGGTTAATTGCATATTTGCCAAATGTCGGGCGTTTGCCCATCACATCAGCCAAAACCCTTTGTGAATGTCATTTTCAATGCGGCGTCCACATCGGCCAGGCTCACCGGCAGGCCCAAATCCACAAGACTGGTAACGCCATGTTCGCCGACGCCGCAGGGGATAATGCCGTCATAGTGGCTGAGGTCGGGGTCGACATTGATGGATAGCCCGTGAAAGCTCACCCATTTGCGTAGCCGCACGCCAATGGCGGCAATCTTGTCTTCGCGCGGCGTGCCCACCGCATTTGGCGGCTTGTCGCGGCGCACAACCCAGATGCCAACACGGCCCCGGCGTCGTTCGCCAATCACATTGAATTCGGCCAAAGTGGCAATCACCCATTCTTCAAGCTGATAAACAAATTTGCGGACATCGCGACCGCGCGCGCCGACGTTCAGCATCACATACACCACCCGCTGCCCGGGGCCGTGATAGGTGTATTGTCCGCCGCGTTGGGTGGGGAATACCGGCAGGCGGTTGGGGTCAACCAGATCGCCGGGTTTGGCGCTGGTGCCAGCGGTGTACAGCGGCGGGTGTTCGAGCAGCCAGATTTGTTCTTTCGCTACGCCGGCGGAAATCGCAGCGGCGCGGGTTTGCATCTCTGCCACCGCCTGCGGGTAGGGGATGAGCCCGTCGCTGATTTTCCATTCCACGGCTGTGCCCCTTAGCGCGCCAAAAGCCCGGCGTCGCGCACGGCTTTCAGGTGGGTTCGGCTGACCGGGATGTCGCGGCCATCGCACATGGTCAGCACCGCTTTGTCGCCGGTGCGTTTGGCGGTTGCCACCTGATCGAGCGCCACCCAGTGCGAGCGATGCACCTGTAACCCGGGCGTGCCGTCAACCTCGCTGATCGCGTCCGACAGCCGCATCAGCAACAGGGAATGGCCGTTGGACGTGGCGACGTTGACATAGTGATCCTCGACCGACAGGGAAATCACCGCGCCGCGTTTTTCCAGCGCCAGGCGGGCCAACAGACGCGCTTGCGGTGCCGGCGTAGCAGCGGCGCTAACATTGCCCCGCTGCAGAAAGAGAAAGCTGATCGCGCCAGAGATAATCATCGAAATTGCAAGCGCGTTTGCGGCCAGAGAAACCACATACTCCGGATCAAAAGGCGGCACCCCAAATGCCGCCCAGTTGAGGGCCAGCAATTCGACAGTGATCGCAATACCGATGGCTAGACCGGAGACGAATATTTGCACCCAGACAACTTTCCAGCGTCCGCGCAGCGTTGCAGATACCCAAGCTTGCAAAAAAGCCCCAGTGGCAAGTGTTACAACCACCACGGCGAGCCAATAGCCACCCGCGGCACCAGCCGCATCGCGCTGACGGTGTCGAACGGGCCAGCGATGCCGAGCACCAGCCCAACCGCCACCATCACCCCCAAGGTCTTGGGCGATCAAAAAAATTGTCGCGTTTCACGAAGCGCAAAACGCGTGGCGCCGGCTTTCACGACTTATCCGACGCTGTTGGCGAATTGCATATTGCTGCCCAATACACGCGCCTCCTTGTCAGTGGCAAGCTTCGATTATCAGGAGATTAGCCATGTTTGAACCGCTTGTGAATGCGTCGCTGCAAATCCAGATCCATGGGGCGGGGGCGCTCTTGTCGATCGGACTTGGTCCTTTGGTTTTGTTCAAGTACCGGCGCGACCGGTTGCACAAGACGCTGGGCTGCATTTGGGTCATTGCGATGGCGGTGACAATCCTGAGTTCATTTTTCATTCTTGATTTGCGCATGATCGGGCCATTCAGCCCGATCCACCTGCTGTCGGTTCTGGCCGCGGTCGGGTTGTTTAGCGCGGTGCGCTTTGCCATCCGCCGCCAGATCGCCGACCATCAAAAAACCATGCGCAATCTCTATTTCTGGGCGCTCGGGGTTGCTTCGGTGCTGGCGTTCATGCCGGGGCGGATCATGAACCGGATCTTATTTGCCGATCATGGATTGGCGGGTTTCGTTGCACTTTTGGCGGTGACGGCAGCGGTGATACTCATTTTTAGAACGCGGCGACACTTGCAGCGCGTTGGCAGAGTCAGTCGGTCGGCTTGAAACCCGATGCAAGATGCGATGGCACCAGTTTTCAACTTCACACGGCTGGTTGCCTTCGCTATGTAGCGCCACACCGAGCCTTGGTCAGTGCGGTCGTGGCGGAATTGGTAGACGCGCAGCGTTGAGGTCGCTGTGGGGTAACACCCGTGGAAGTTCGAGTCTTCTCGACCGCACCAGCAGATTCATGACACCGGCTGCCCCAGGTATCGCTTGAAAAAGATTATCATAGCCTAGATATGACGGTCGTCTCGGAGACCATAAGCAAGCCCTTGAAAACAAAAAGGTTTCCTGTTCGCCTGCGCCCTGCTAGCGAACAAATTAGCGCACACCATACTGATCCTGATAATCGGTTCGTGATCCAGAGATACTGTGTTTTCTTCGCGCGCGCACCATGCCAGAAAGCCCTCATGATCCGATGTGCAATTGTCGTTCCAAGCCATAATCGCCCAGGCCAGCTGGCGAGCTGCCTTGATGCTTTGGTCCGCCAGGATATCAAGGACTATGAGATCATCGTGGTTGACGACGGTTCAGCGCCGCCGTTGAATGATGTTTGCCTTAAATACGGCGATCGGGTTTGTTGTGTTCGACAACAGAATGCCGGGCCGGCAGCGGCGCGCAATCGTGGCACGACCGAGGCCACGGCGGAGTTGTTGCGTTCACCGATGACGATTGCCGGCCCCGGCCCGGCTGGCTGCGCGGGCTGCGTGACGTATATGCTGGCCGGAGAAACCGCCTGGTCGGTGGGCGGGTCGAGAATGGATTGCCGCTAAACGCCTATGCATCGGCAAGCCAAGAGCTTTGCGACTATCTTTATGATTATTTTGGCGCGAAGGACGGCACGATGCCATTCTTTATGTCAAACAATATGGGCTGCAACCGCGAGAAATTTGCCGGTATCGGCGGATTTGACGAAACTTTTCCGATTGCGGCGTCGGAGGATCGGGAATTTGGCATGCGCTGGCGCGAACAGGGCTGTGATCTAATTTACGCGGAAGACGCGGTCATCGATCATTTTCACGCAATGAGTTTTGTCAGTTTCTGGCGCCAGCACAGCAACTATGGCGCCGGGGCCCACCACCTTCACCAAGTGCTCGATGCCCGTGGTTCCGGGCGGCCGCGCCGCGAGCACTTGAAATTCTACCGTGATCTGGTGTTGGGGCCGCTGCGGCGCAGCGGCGTGGCCGGAATAGCGGCAGCCACGCTGATGGGACTGACGCAGGTCGCAATGGTCAACGGTTATGCACGGGCGGCACGACGCGCCCGCAAGCGAACAATTTTGGAAATATCGGAGTATTGAGGTGCAAGAAAATACAATTGCGCTGCGATGATCTGCTTGGCACCAATCATGACCAATATAGTTACCCTCAAATCCCGGAATCCATTATTCTGGCCCGTGCCTTGGTTTATGGTGAGTGAGCATGTCAAATCAACTGACATTGATGCCCGGCGAGGCCGGAATTCCCGGTCGCAGCTCGCTGCTGCCAATGGTCATGCGCAGGCGTAATCCAGCTGGATCCGGATGTTAAAAAAATCACCATATACGGCCGGGGCGGTTGCTGCAGTCGGATCCTATGTGGGCGGCGCAGTGGCCGGGTTCGCGGCGTTGTATTTTTTGACCCAAATCCTGTCAAAGGCAGATTTTGGCGCCTATGCGTTTTCGGTGAACTTAGTGATGCTGCTGGCGATTGTGGCGTCGCTGGGGCTTGACCGGACGCTGCTGTTGCGCATTGCAGGACTGGGGACCGGCGGCGCGCGCCTAAAGGGAACCAAGTTGCTGAAGAGTGTGCTGACTGTCAGCTCCGGAGCCGGGTTTACGATCGCGGTTTTGCTTTGGTTTCTTGCCGGGCCCATCGCCGAAACGATGGCCACGGATGTGGCTGGCTGGTGGATGCAAATGATGGCATTGGCAATAGTGCCGCTGACATTTTCAGCGCTCATCCGTGCCTGGTATCAGGCCAATCACCGGGTCGGTGAGTCCGCCGTGATGCCGGGCGTGACCGATATCGTCCGCGCCATCCTGATCGCTGCGGCTTTTTTTGCCGGAACCGGCAAGATCGGAGTTGCGGTGGCCTTTATTGCCTCGACCACGGTGCCGTTTTTTGTGCTTCTGGCAATGGCACGGGGGAAAACAAGTTCCGGCGATGCGACCGTTGCGCGCGGCGATATTACCCGCGGGCTGGTATTTGCGTTCCAAAAAATTACCGATTCCGGCCTGAACCTGATCGACATTGTGGTTATTGGGCTTGTGGCAGCCGATGTGGTGGCGGCTGAGTATGCAGTTGCTGCGCGTTTTGCAGCGCATTGCGATATCGGGCGCCTGGCGCTCAGCCCGACGTTCACGCCGCGGGTGCGCCGCGATTTTGCCAACCGCGCGTCCGAAAGCGCCGCCCGGGAATATCACCTTGGCCGTCTGATCGCATTCTCGGTCGCCTGTCTGATCGCCGGTGTGCTGGCGTTTGTCGGGCAAGACCTGCTGGCGTTCTTTGGTGATTACCAAAGCGCCTACGCACCCTTGATGGTCTTGGCCGCAGGTTATGTTGTGACCACCGGCGCTGGGATGCACGCAAACTATCTTGCCATGACCGGTGCGGTCAGGTTGCCGGCACTGATCAGGGTCGCTGGTATCACGGTCGCTATCGTGGGCCTGACGATTTTCACGCCTTTGGTTGGCTCGGTTGGGGCGGCATTTGCGATACTGGTTGCACTGATTTTCATGAATGCCGCGTTGCTGACCGTTTTATGGAAGCGCACTGGTCTTGTTGGACTGTCGCTGCCTATGTTCCTGCTTGTTGGTGGATCCGCCGCAGTGTTGTGTGGTGGCGGGATCGGCCTGATCCCCGCGCCTTACGTCACGGCGCTGCTTTTTGGTGCGGTGATTTCGATTGTTGAGCTCGAATTTGGATTGCGAAAGCTTTGGTCGCTTGGTTTTTCCTGGGTGAAACAATGACCGGTGACGGGTACACTGATGGTAATCTGCGCGACCTTGTCGGCATTAGCGGGCCTGCGCTGTCTCGGAAAACACCGTTGCCGGAATTGCCGCGCCGGATCCGGCATGTTTGTTGATGCACGGGCGGTGCCATCGGGCGAACGCCTGAAGGCAGATATCTGCATTGTCGGCGCCGGTGCCGCTGGCTTGGCGATGGTGCAAAAGCTCGCCGATACGGGATTGACTGTGCTGCTTGTCGAGAGCGGAGGATTGCGCGACAAACTGGCGGCGCAGGCTTTGAGCGGAGGAACCTCGAACCACGCAGACTACCCATTCACAGAGTCGCGGGCGCGGGCGTTTGGTGGCACCACCGTTCGTTGGGCCGGGGCGTGCATTGCGCTGGATCGCGCCGATTTCGAACCGCGTTCGTGGCTGGCGCACAGTGGTTGGCCGATAAGTCTCGACGATCTGGCGCCTTATGACTGTGAAGCCGCAGGTATTTTTGGAATACCGTCGTCGCATAGTTTGCAGGCGCAACTGGATCGCTCGCCGTTTCACGGCTATGACCTGGAAAGCAAAATCGTTTTTTACAGCACTCCGCTTAATCTCGGACGAAAATACCGCCGCCTGGTGCGGCGTTCCGCAACCGTCACCTGCCTGCTCAACGGATCAGTGACCGAGTTGAAGCTTGACGCGTCCGCCCAAAGCATCGAGCGCCTTGAGATCCGGTGTTTGACCGGACACCGGCTTACGGTGCAGGCCCGGGCCACGATCCTTGCGACCGGGGGGATCGAGAATGCGCGCCTGCTTCTGGCCTCGAACGCGACTCAGGCGGCGGGTATCGGAAACCGGTATGACGTTGTCGGCCGCTACTACATGGAACACCCGATCAAACCGGTCGGAATATTGCCGGTCGGCGCGCGCTACCGTGCCGCGGTGGCTTTTACCAACCGCCTGCGGAGCGGCGGTGCTCTGGCTCAGGGAACGCTGGGTCTGTCGCGAGAATGTCGCGAGCGGGAACAGCTCCTCGATATGCATTTGCGATTTTATCGCTACCATCTGCTTGAAGAGACTGACCCGGTGATTGCGGCCAAAGCGCTCGGGACGGGGCCGGGCGACACATCGAGGTTCGAGGCTCTTGGAAGATTCTGGCGCACGCATCGGGGCACAATTGCCACCAGTGCCGTGCCTTACGCCGCTTGGCATTTCTGGAACAAATTTTACCGGCGTGCGCGCTTTGATCATTTGCGGTTCACCGCATTTGTTGAACAAGAGCCTGATCCTGAGAACCGGATCACACTGTCGCGCGAAAAAGATCCGTTTGGCAAACCGTTGGCGCACCTGCACTCTCATCAGAGCAATGTCATGACCGACAGCATATTGCGCACGCTTGGACTGATGCAAACGGCGTTCCGGCGGCAAGGATTTGGCGAATTGCGCTACCGGCCGAAACGATCGGGCACCTGGCGAATTATGAAGAATATGGCCTGCACCAGATGGGATCGACACGCATGGCAGACGATCCGCACCACGGCGTCGTGGACCGGGACTGCCGGGTGTATGGCATGGCAAACCTATTTATTGCCGGCAGCTCGGTCTTTGCCACCGGTGGTGCCGCGAATCCGACCCTGACCATCGCCGCACTTTCATTGCGTTTGGCAGATCATTTATGTAATGCAATCAGGAAAATAGAACATGTTTAATCATCGGGCGAAAGGGCGCAGGTAAAATGGAAAAACCGATGCAATCCAATCCGTCGATTTCGATCGTCATGGTGACCGATGACACCTATGAAACCTGCCGCAGAACGATCGGCTATCTATTGCTGCAAACCGCGATCGACCGGATCGAGATGATCATCGTCGGGCCATCGCGCGATCAGATCAATGCCGATCAGGATGAGCTTGCGAAATTCCACAGTTACCAGATTGTTGAGGTTGGCAAGGTTGTATCGGTTGCTCAGACGATGGCCGCCGGGGTGATTGCGGCCAAAGCGCCCTATGTGACGTATGCGGAAGAGCACGGTTTCCCGCCGCCAAACCTGGCAGAGGTTCTGATCCGCGAAATGAATGAAGGTGGCCATGTTGCATTGGGCTGGGCGATGGCACCCGCCAATCCCGGGCTTGTGTCCTGGGCGCATATTTACGCGCAGTTTGGCGACGCGGTGGCACCACTGCAAAGCGGGCCCGCCACGCGGCTGGGTGGCCATCACGGTGCCTACAGGCGTGATTTGCTGATCGAATACGGTGACCAACTGCCCCATGTCGTGGGCTGCGAGGCGGTGCTGCACGGCGATCTCAACAAGCGCGGCGTGAAGATGTACATGACCGGCGAAGTGGTCGCACTGCACACCCAAGTTTCCGATTTCTCGAGCTATTTCAAGCACGAGTACATTGCTCAGCGCGCCTTTGCGGCGGCGCGCATGGATGTGATGAATTGGTCGATTTGGCGTCGCCTGCTGTATGTTGCCGGATCACCGCTGATTCCGTTTTTGCGCTTGCGGCGAAGCCTGCACCATCTGCAGCGGACCGGGCGCTTTGGCGAGCTGATGCCGAATATCGCTTTCGTTATGCTTGCTGGAAATGTTGCCGGTGCGATTGGTGAAGCTCTGGGCTACATGTTTGGCGCTGACGATCGCATCCTTTCGCAGCGCATGGCGGTTGAACTCGACCGGTATTCATATGTCCGGGCAAGTGACCGCGAAGCGAAACCGGCCGGCAGCCCGGCGGCGCAAAGCGAAACCACCGAGTGAGCGGCCAATTGATCAGGGGATCAAGCGGCCGCCCCCGCCGGCGGGTGGGTGGCTTGCGGCAATACCTAATCCCGCTCTAATGCGTTTTGACGCTAGATTTCGTCGAGGATTTGTCCGACGTTGGGTTGCTGCCGTCGGCACTGTGACTGCCCGCATCACGCCGAACTGATTGACAAAGCGGCAATTCCTAAGGCCGCAATCTGGGAATTCCAGACAAGCGGCTGAACAGACGAATATATTGTTCGCTCAAAGCGACGCTGTGATATCATTTTAACGCCGAAATATTCCTGCATGCTTCTGCGCATGCTGCCTTTGATAGCCCCTTTTTTTAAGTTATCTGGGTCAGCCGCTAAGGTAATAATACCAACGGCATCAATTTCTGACTCTGTGGGGATTCCCAAATCGGTCTTGATCTGATTCAAGGTTGGCAAAGGAGGATCGCCATGCCAGCCAGTGTTTCGCTTCGTCGCGACTTTGATGCCCGCCACCTTCGTAAACTCGCCAGCCGTTGCAAGGATGCCCGGCAGAGCCGCCGTCTGTTGTCTCTTGCGGCGGTCTACGATGGCATGAGCCGTGTAGAGGCCGCAAGGATCGGTGGGATGGATCGCCAGACCCTGCGGGACTGGGTTCACCGGTTCACCGAAGAGGGACCGGATGGCCTCACCAACCGCAAGGGCGCGGGCCGGACGTGCTACCTGAGCGATGTCCAGATGAAAGAACTTGGCGAGATTGTCGAGACCGGCCCCGACCCGGCGGTGGATGGGGTTGTCCGCTGGCGGCGGATCGACCTGAAGCGGGTGATCGAGGCGCGCTTTGGCGTCATCTATTCCGAGCGCGGGATATCCAGACTGCCTGGCGAACTGGGCTTTGCCCATATCAGCGCCCGCCCGCAGCATCCCAGGCAGGATAAGCGGATCATCGAGGCGTTTAAAAAAAACTTCGCCGACACGCTCCAGGTGCATATAGCTGACCTGCCAGCGGGAACGCCGGTGGAGATCTGGTTCCAGGACGAAGCACGCCTTGGCCAGAAGAATGGCCTGACGCGCCTGTGGGCGAGAAAGGGCACGCGCCCCCGCCAGCCGGCCGATCAGCGCTATCGCAACGCCTATCTGTTCGGCGCCATCTGTCCGGCTCACGGCAAGGGGGCGGCGCTCATGCTGCCTTGGGCGGACGCGCAAGCCATGCAGATGCATCTCGACGAGATCAGCCGCCACGTCGCCCGAAAGGCCCATGCGGTTGTGCTGATGGATCGGGCCGGATGGCACACCACCGGCAAACTCAAAGTCCCGAAGAACCTCACCATCATCCTGCTGCCATCGCGCGCTCCGGAACTGAACCCGGTGGAAAATATCTGGCAGTACTTGCGCGCCAATTGGCTCTCCAACCGCGTGTTCGAAGACTACAATGCCATCGTCGATGCTGGATGCGAAGCTTGGAACAAGCTCATCGCACAGCCCGAAACCATCACATCAATCGGAATGCGAAAATGGGCCCATATCGGGCAATGTTAAATGCCGCTGGTATAATCACATCACTGCCCAGAAATCGACTCGCGGTTCTTGCTGATTTGCAAGTAGATGTGAAGTTACTGATTTTGCGATTCTGATGCGTAGCCAAGCGCTATATGGCGCGACCATAAATGGACGCAAATCGCAGCAGTTCCTCCGGTATTTAACGTTGCGCCACGGGCGTTTAGGACAAGAGAGCCAGCCAAAGCCAAATTGACACGATCGACACTGCGGTAGCGATAAGAATTGTCGAGGCCGCGACGCGCTTGGCTGTGCCGTACATGCTGGCAAACAGGTAGGCGTTGATTCCCGGCGCCATCGCCGCAGTCAGAACAGCGGCGCGAAACTGTGCCTGATCGAGCAAAAACACCCATTTTCCAAGCGAGAATGTGATCGCCGGATGCGCAATCAACGACACCGCAGTGACCCAGGCAATGGTGTTTTTGTCACCTTCGGGCCGGTAGCGCACCAGCACGCCGCCAAGGGCGAAAAGGGCTGCTGGAAGGGCGGCAGTCGACATCGTGCCAATCGCCGCCAACAGCGCGTCGGGCAGGCGGATATTGCCGATATTTACCAGGAATCCCAACAGGATACCGATCAAAATCGGGTTGGTTGACATGGCGCTGGAGATATTGCGAACCAGTCGGCGCCGGTTGCCGTTTGCGCGGGCGCGCGCGATCTCCATGATCGTTACGCCAAAGCCATAGATGACCAGCGCATGGACCGAGACAATGGCGTATGCGCCAGACAGCGATTCCGGCCCGAACGCCCGTTCAACGATCGGCAGGCCCAACAGCACCGTGTTGGAGAAAAGCGAACAAAATCCGATCGATATGCTGTCTTCGGTGCTGCGCGCAAACAGGTATCTGGCACCCAGATAGCCGAGCCCATAGGCCGAAAAGGCGCCGATGTAGAAGCTGGCCAGCAACGGGACGTTGAAATCGCCCGCCAGGTCGATCGTCGATATTGCCAGGAACAGCAGGCAGGGAATCGCGAAATTGATTGCAAACCGCATAAGCGCGTCGACGGCGCTTTCGCCGAACAGCCCTTTCCAGGCGGCGGCATAGCCAAAGCCGATGACCAGAAAGACCGGCAGGATGACATCGATCAGATTGCTCAATTCAAACCTTCACGCTTATCGTCATGCCATCATAGGCTGGGGTGATGTGGTCGGGGGTTTCGGCGTCCACCTTGGCGTAATCCAGATCAATGTGCATGTTGGTCAGCACCGCGCGTTTGGGGGCGATCCGAGCGATCCATTGCAACGAGCGTTCAAGGTGGAAATGGCTTGGGTGCGGGCTTCGGCGCAGGGCATCCAGAACCCAGTAATCCAGCCCTTGAAGTGCCAGCACAGCATCCGAAGAAATATCTGAAACATCAGGGAGATAGGCGAGGTCGTGAATGCGAAAGCCGAGCGCCGTGGCGGCGCCGTGCGCGACCTCAATCGGGGTCAGCGTGAGCGGCCCGCCAGCGCCGTCGATTGTCACATCGCCGTTAATGTCGTGCAGATCCAGGATCGGCGGATATGGCGAGCCGTCGGGTTGCACGAACGCGTAACCAAAGTGCGACAGCAGCGCGTCCTGGGTGGCTGCGTCGGCCCAGACCGAAAGCCGCGCGCGCATGTTGAAAACGATCATCCGCAGATCGTCGATTCCGTGCACATGATCGGCATGGGCATGGGTGAAGACCACCCCGTCAAGCACCCCCACACCCGCGTCCAGCAACTGTGCGCGCAGGTCCGGTGAAGTGTCGATCAGAACCCGGGTGACACCGCCTGCGTTGCGCCGCTGCACCAGCATCGAGCAGCGCCGCCGGGTGTTTTTGGGATTATCAGGGTCGCAATCGCCCCAGTTGCCGCCAAGTCTTGGCACCCCGCCGGACGACCCACAGCCCAAAATGGTGAAGTCAATTGTTGCCATCAGCAGGTCTGTGCCCACGCCGCGGCCTTGCTAAAAAGCCGGTCGAAATTTTTCTGAGTTTGGGCCGCGAAGTCTTTGTATTCCATGTCGAAAAAACCGGCAACTGCTTTGGCGGTGTGGACGGTGTATGCCGGTTCATTGCATTTGCCGCGAAATGGCGGCGGGGCAAGATAAGGCGCGTCGGTTTCCACCAGGATGCGATCAAGCGGGGCGCTGGCGAATATGTCGCGCAGTTCGGTTGATTTTGGAAACGCGGTGATGCCCGACATTGACAGGTAAAAACCCAGCTCCAGCGCCGCCTCGGCCAGCGCGCGGCCCGACGAAAAGCAATGCATCACGCATGAATAAGGCGCGGCCCCGTGTTCGTCGGTTAGGATTCGGGCCAAGTCAGCATCGGCGCTGCGGGCGTGGATGATCAGCGGCAGGCCGGTCCGGCGCGCCGCCTCGACGTGAATGCGCAGGCTTTCGCGCTGCACGTTTTTGCTGTCCGAGGTATAGTGATAGTCAAGCCCGCTTTCACCGATGCCGACAAACTTGGGATGGCTGGCCAGCGCCACCAGTGCCTCGAGCGAGGCAAGTGGTTCGTCCGCGGCGTACATCGGATGGGTTGCGACCGCGTAAAAAACTGGCGCGAAACGCTCAGCGATGGCCCGCACCGCCGGTTCATTGCCCAAGCGGGTGCAGATCGTCACCATCCGGGTGACGCCCGCGCCCACGGCGCGCCGCACCAGGTCCGGCAGTCGCCCGGCAAATTCTTCGGAATCCAGATGGCAGTGGCTATCAGTAATCTTGATGGGTTCTGGCATCCTGCCCCTAACGGGCGGCAAGACGCGCCGCCATGTCATTGATCCTGAAAACCATATCAAGGATGAGCGCTGCAGGGTCAAGGTTGACAGCCTTGCCGCGGCGCGCGCGCCCGCCCAACAGTTGTTGCAACTCTGCCCATTGACGCCCGGCATGTGATGTCGGAGCCAGGCGTTGCAGCAGATCGGCCTCGCCGGGCGCGGCCTGAACCAAGGGCGGTCCGGACACCCCGGTGCGCGCGACTCTGGCCAGAAATTGGTCGATCAGCCGGAGCAGCAGATCAAAGCGAGGTTCTTGGCCCTTTCCGGCGGCACTTTCGGCAAGTTTTAGCGCGTGCGGACGGTTCAGATTCGGCAGGCTTGCAAACAGGCCGACCAAGTCTGCATAAGTTTGCATGCCGTCCAGATTGGCCAGCCGAACCGTCTCGCCGACCGAGCCGCCTGAAAGTTCCGCGAGTGCGTCAGCGTCGGCACCACCGTCTGAACCCGCCGCCGTCATGGCCTGGCCGATGTCACTGGCCTGCACGATCGCGCAGCGCAGTTCCGAGCACCGGCTGCGGATTGTCGGCAACAGGCGCGACGGCTGGTGGCACACCAGCAAAAGAATGACATCGTCGGGCGGCTCTTCCAGCAGCTTCAAAAGCGCGTTGGCGGCGTTGACGGTCAGATCGTCGGCGCAATCTACAATCACAACGCGGCGTCCGCCATCTGCGGCCGAAAGGTTGAAACTGAGCTTTAGTTTGCGAACCTCATCGATCGTAATGCCGTGTTTGAAGCGTTTCTTTTCGAGGTCCCAGATCGGGCGCAACAGGAAAAGCCGCGGCTCTGACAGGGCCGCCATGCGGCGGGCGACTGGATGATCGCGTGCAATATCAAGCGTTTGAGGTGCGGTGCGGGCGTTATTTGGGCTGGCGAGCAGAAATCTGGCAATCCGCCAAGCCAGCGTCGCCTTGCCAATGCCGCGCGCGCCGGTGATCAGCCAGCCGTGGTGCAAACGGTGCGAGTTGAAGGCTTGCAGGAATGTGGCCTCGGCCTGCGACTGGCCCAAGAGGTGCTCGGTTTCGCGCGGGTGCGGGGCACCTTCAACCTGATCAAATTGCGGAACCGGCGCTTCGTCGTTCATGGCAGCCGCGCCAGCGACAGGGCTGCGACCTCGTCGGCCACAACATGCGTATCGCGATTGCCGTCAACCACGACGCAGCGATCCGGAAATTCCTGCGCCAGCGCCAGAAACCCGGCGCGCATCTTGGTCTGCAGGTCTTCACCAAAGCCTTCAAACCGTTCCTCGGTTGTTTGCCGCGACAGGGCGCGGGCAAGGCCGGTGGCGGGGTCCATGTCGATGATGATCGTCAGATCAGGCTCGCGCTTGATCATCAGCGCGTGCAGCTGGTCTACGATCGGGCGCAATTCGCCGCGCGAGATGCCCTGATACAGGCGTGTCGAGTCGGCAAACCGGTCACTTATCACGATCTTTCCGGCATCCAGCGCCGGCTGGATGGTCTTTTCGACGTGATCACAGCGCGCCGCGGTAAACAGCAGTATTTCGGTTTTCGCTGACCAGCGATCAGGGTCGCCTTCCAGCACCAGGCTGCGAATTTCTTCGGCCCCGGCGGAGCCGCCAGGCTCTCGCGTCAGAATGACATCGTGGCCTGCTGTGCGCAAACGCTCGGCCAACAGACCGGCCTGAGTGGACTTTCCCGACCCGTCGATGCCTTCAAACGAGATGAACAGCCCTGTGCCCATGTTAATCCTGCGAGTAAGTCGACGACCTAGTAGGCGCTCTGCGCGCGCCCGACATACTGGCGATACAGCACAATTGCAGCGGTGCGCAAACGCGTCAGAAAGCCGCCGCGCGCGACGCTGCGGTCCGACACCAGCGGAATGTGCACATCGGGCAGATCCTTGAGCGTCAAAACAAGTTCTGCCACCTCCTGGCCCTGGGCAATCGGCGCTTCGATCGGGCTGCGATAGACCACTTCGCCCGCCAGCACATCGCGTTCAAGCGCCGGCAGAAGCATGGAAACATCTTCGGCGACAATGAGGCCGATATCCGCCTGATCACCCATCCAGATATCGGCGCGGCCAATCGCGGTTCCGCCGGTAATCACGGTTTTCTGTACGAACTGCCGGAACGCCCAGTTGACCATTCGCTCGGCCTCTTCGGCGCGGTCCTTTTCAGACGCCAGCCCGGTCATGACAAAGACCACCCGTCGCGTGCCTTGGGTGGCAGAACCGACCAGACCATAGCCAGCATCGCTGGTGTGCCCGGTCTTGAGC
Organism: Paracoccaceae bacterium; assembly: GCA_965237505.1. Classification (GTDB taxonomy): domain Bacteria; phylum Pseudomonadota; class Alphaproteobacteria; order Rhodobacterales; family Rhodobacteraceae; genus NVTR01. Next base: position 1,804,221 of record CBDEFR010000009.1, read on the forward strand.
CCGTCGACCCCGATCCCAAGATCTAAAAGTGGGTTGCGATTAAAGCGGTTGTCCGGCGCGCGGCCATCAAACCGGTATTCGGCCTGACCGAAATAGCCGTAATATTCGGGAAATTCGGTGATCATACGGGCGGCAATCACCGCCAGATCGCGCATGCTCATGCGGTGATTTGGATTGGGCCAGCCGCTGGCATTGGTAAATGTAGAGTTGTGCATGCCAAGCGCTGTGGCGCGGTCATTCATCAGGCGCGCAAACGCGTCCTCGGTTCCGGCCAGACCTTCGGCAACCACAACGCAAGCGTCATTGCCCGACAACACCACGATGCCTTGGATCAGTTCCTCGACCGTTGGCCGGTCGGTTTCATTCAGGAACATGGTTGAGCCGCCCATATTCTTGGCGCGGCTAGTGACGGCAAACCGCGTCTCAAGCGTGACACGATCATCCTGCAATGCCTCAAACAGCATGTTAAGCGTCATCAGTTTGGACATCGAAGCAGGCGGCATGGGCACGTCGGCCTGCTTTTCAAACAGGATTGTTCCGGTGGTCAGATCATAAATAAAAGCCGCGCGCGCCTGGGTGTCATAGGCCGCGCTGATCGGCAGCCCGGTGCCCAGAAGCACGGCGACAGTGGCGCCAATTCTCAACAGCTGCTTCAGCATCGCAGATGACTGCCTCGCTGGACTAATTTGTTACGGCATAGGCATCGGCAAAGCCCAGCCCTTTGACGGTTGCCAGCAGTGCGGCGCGTTCAGATGCGTCCGAGGCCGGCCCCACGATCACCCGCCAAATGGTCTTGCCGCTGGATTCTGATTGAATGATCATCGGAATTATGCCCGCCTCTCGCATCATATCTGATGTGCTGATGGCGTTGGCTTCGACGCTGAATATACCGATCTGGATGAACGGCATTTGCAACGATGTCGTCTGAACCGGCCTGGCAACCGGGGCCACTTTTGCCGGCACTGTTGCCGCCGCAGCCTGGGCCGTCGCGGCCTCGATCGCCGAGGCTGCGATTTTGGCGACCGGGACCAGCGGCGTCTCTTCGATTATCTCGACCGTGCCCGGCGTTTCCGCTACCGCTTCGACCACCTCGGGAACCACCTGCACCTGTTCGCGGCGCAGCGCGATGACGCTCAGCTCTACCGGTGCCCCGGCCAGCATTCCCAGCGCCGCGGCCGCGTCCGAGGACACCTGAAAGAGCGGCCCTGGGTTTTCGCGTTCACGCCGGAACAATGCACCAATGACGAAATTGCCGTTGGCCTGATTGCGGATGATCACGCGCTCCGGGTCAACAACATCCGGGTGCGCCACCCAAACACCGCCCAAGGACGGGCGGCCATCCCAAAGACCGGCCTCGGTCTTGCCAAATACTTCCGGTTTTTCGACGTCGCGTTCAATGACGTCGCCAGCATTTGCCGGGATCGGTAATGCTCCGTCCGCGTCGCTGACCGCGGGCCGGTCAAACAGGTTGAATTCTGAGCCTTCTTCACAGGCGCTCAGAACCACTGCGCCTCCCAAAACCAGAGCCAGCCGCCCAGCGCCTGCACTTACCATGCCTTGCCCCTTTCAGGCGCGGACATTGCCGCGCAAAATGCTCAAATTTCCAGGCGAAAATCCCGGTTTCGTCGGCATACTAGCCTTAGAGCTGCAGCAAGGAAAGACTTGGCACGATGGTCAGCGATAATTGGCCATGAAATCGGGCCTTTCAGAATCGAGCCACCCAAGCTAGTCCTGCCGCCTGCCGGAGGAGTGGCAGAGTGGTCGAATGCGGCGGTCTTGAAAACCGTTGGGCGTGAAAGCGTTCCGGGGGTTCGAATCCCTCCTCCTCCGCCACCGACAATTGTCTCAATGTTCCAAGTCGATTTGACGCGCAATTCATCAGGGCCAGCGGTCATATGCACCGCGTCAACAGGCCGGACACATGACCGCAACCCACAGTGATCAGCATCAGTCAAATTTTACCCTTGCAGAAACGGCGCCATCCACACATGACAGCACCATTTTTTCTGTCCGCCGGAACTACCAATCCATTTTCTTCGCAGCTGTCTGTTTAAGGCCGATCCTTTATGTGAGAACCAGTTTCCAATCCATGCTGAACTGAGCTAATTTGCGCGCGATGCCATTGCTTGATGTTTACCCGAAAGTATTCGCGATCCTAGCGCCAAATGAACGGCGATCATTCATTGCTCTCAGCACGATGTCGTTGATCCTTGGGGTCGTGGAGGCGGGCGGTGTTCTTTCCGTCGTCCCGTTCGTCGCGATCGCCGCTGATCCTCTTTTAGTTGAGCGTTCTGAGTTACTTGGACGATTGTTTAGCTTCACGGGTTTTGAAACCAGTCAACAATTTCTGATTTTTCTTGGCATCTCGTCGTTCGTCCTTCTGGTTTCAGCAATCGCGTTCAGAGCAATGACATTTGCCCTGCTTACGGTATTTGCCAGGCGCCAGTCGGCGCGCCTGAGCACGCAATTGATGCGAAAATATGTGCAGCAGGACTATGTTTGGTTCCTGGACAAACATTCAGCAGAATTGAATAAGACCATTCTGTCCGAAGTCGAGCAGGTTGTCGACGGGTCGGTGGTCAGTGCAATCCATCTGATTGCCCACACGGCGGTGTCGCTTGGACTGATTTTATTGCTTGTCATCGCAGACCCTCTTGCCGCTCTGGTTGCCGGCGGATTTCTGAGTTTCGTATATGGGTTGGTTTTCTTCGGTTTTCGCAGGCGTCTAGAACGCCTTGTGGCCGCTCGAATAGCGGCAAATCGAGAACGTTTTGAAGTTGTTCAGGAGACCGTCGGAGGCATCAAAGAAGTAAAACTTCTGAATCTCGAGGAATGGTTTCTGGCGCGCTACAGACGTGCAGCTGACCGGATGGCGGGTGTTCGGATATGGATCAAATTGTTGTCGGATCTGCCCAGCCACGTGCTTGAAGGGTTGGTATTTGGCGGAATGATCCTGTTCGTGTTGTGGACGTTGCTGTCGCGAAATGAGGGCCTGACCGCCTCGCTTCCTCTGCTGAGCTTGTTTGCGGTCGCAGGCGTCCGTCTATTTCCGGTACTGCAACAACTCTATGGTGCTGTTGCGACGCTGGGCACAAACCGTCCTGCGCTGGACGCAATATTTGATGACTTGATTCACCTGGCAATGTGCAGAGCACAAAGGCAGCCGATGTGAAACCATTGGCGCTCGAGCACATGCTGGAGCTCAACGCCGTTTCATTCCGATTTGAAACGGCGGACCGGCCCTCGATCGAAGATGTTAGTCTTCGCATTTCCGCCCATACCTGGACTGGAATCGTTGGTTCGACAGGTGCCGGAAAGACAACGCTGCTGGACGTTATTCTTGGACTATTAAGCCCAACGTCAGGCGAAATTCGCGTCGACGGAGTGACCGTTGACAAACACACATTGCTGGCTTGGCAGAGGTCTGTTGGATACGTGCCGCAAACCATTTATCTGAGCGACGACACCATCGCCGCCAACATCGCGTTCGGGGAAAACGAAAAGTCGATCGATTTGACCAAAGTGAAAAAATGTGCTCGTACCGCACAGATTCAGGAATTTGTCAGCGGGCTGTCCGAGGGATACTATACTCGCGTCGGGGAACGTGGCGTGCGGCTTTCTGGCGGCCAGCGTCAGCGTATTGGTATTGCACGTGCACTTTACCATGACCCTAAGCTGCTAGAGCATTTCCGGTTTAGGTTGGTCCATATCCGGATGCTGCGAAGAAGTTTGCACATTCCTGTTTTGAGAACAGTTCGAGGATTTCGCCGACACCTTTCCACAAGGTGTCAACGGTTCTCGCGGCCAATCTCTTCATGTGTGCTTTGAGCTTTGAGAAAGCCAGCTCGATTGGGTTCAGATCCGGCGAATATGGTGGCAGGAATAGCAGCCATGCGCCGCGCTCCCTGATTGCTGCATTGGCTGCGGCAACCTTGTGAGCGGGCAGATTATCCATCACCACAACATCGCCCTTTTGCAGGGTCGGTGCGAGTTGGGTTTTGATGTAGGTGATGAATGCGGGACCATCCATCGGGCCGTCCAGTACCCATGGAGCCGTCATGCCATCATGGCGCAGACCGGCAATGAAAGTCATGGTTTTCCAGTGGCCATGGGGGATTGAAGCTATCAGCCGCTGACCTTTTGCAGACCGCCCTCGAAGCCGGGCCATTTTTGTGTTCAACCCGGTTTCATCAATGAACACGATCCTGCCCAACAGATGCAGGTGATGCTTCAGCCAATCCTGGCGTTTTCGCCAACGGCGGCGTTTGGCCCGCACATCAACCCGCTCCTGTTCACTGGCGTGAGCCGTTTTTTTTATAAGTGATCTGATTAGCACGCAGCCAGTCATCCAGCGTTGAAGAGCCGGCACGCAGGCCATATATCTCATATAAGCGGGCACATAGTTCGGCCAATGTCAGATCCGGCTGTTTGCCGATCCAACCAATCATGTCAGCGCGATACGGATCAAGTTTGCTCTTGCGTTTCTTCGGCGCTTTCAAACCAACATGGCCAACTTCCATGGCCTGCCTGACAAACCGAATGGCCGAACTGGCGCTTACTTTAAACTGCCGTGCCGCTTCGCGACGCGATACACCCGACGCAACCAAATCAACAATACGAAGTCGTAAATCCTGAGATAAAGCCATGATAACACCTCCTGATTCCTTGAATCAGAAGAAGCTCAATTCGTAAACCCGAGTTTGATTCTAAGCTGGCCGGAAATGCTCTAGTGCTGGACGAAGCGACAAGCGCGCTGGACGATCGCACCGAGCTTGCAGTGCTCTCGGCGCTCGAAAAAGTCGGTAAGAAGCGGACAGTGATCGTGGTCGCCCATCGTCTTAGCACGCTGCGTAATTGTGATGTGATACACGTAATGGGTAACGGTATTATTGAAGCTACGGTCAGTTACCGTGAACTGTTGGAGACCAGTGAAGTATTTGACCGGGTGCACGGCATCGCGAAAAGTGCCGCCGTTGTTCGCAGTGCGACCTAACCTTGGGTCACAGACGCGCAAATGCGCAGGTTCTGCCGGAACTGCCCGGTCACGAGAGAGCGTATCGCCAACGAATACAATTATCCGTCGGAAATCACCGCATTGCGTTCAAAGGTGTGGGCTTTGATGACACTGTGGATAGGCATGCAAAGTTGACCCCATTATTGGGGTAATCGGCGTCCAAAAGTGACCCCCCTGATAGTTCTGTACAGATGCTCCCTCAAAGATTTGAGGGAGCGAGTTGGGGATGTTGGTTGTGGAGACGATTGCAAAGATCAGGCGCGCGCATTTCATTCAGGGGAAGTCGACCAAGCAAATATGCCGGGAGCTTCGGGTTTCACGGAACACAGTGCGCAAGGTGATACGTTCTGGTGCGACGGAGTTCAGCTATGACCGTTCCACCCAGCCGCGTCCGAAGATCGATCCCTGACGTTCTCAATTGGATGATATGCTGGCCGACAATACTCGGCATCCTAGGCGCGAACGCCTGACGCTTGTCCGGGTATATGAAGAACTGCGCAACCAAGGATACGACGGCAGCTATGATGCGGTACGGCGCTATGCGGCCAGTTGGTCGAAGGCGACGCGGGCCGCATCCGCTGATGCTTATGTTCCGCTGAGCTTTGATCCCGGTGAGGCGTATCATACCAACGGCCCTAGTCGTTGACCGTTTTTGCCCATTGTCTGGTAGTGATTGACGTGATTGCGGTTTTGTCGTTTGCAAAGAAGTTCCATGCTTCGCAACACCTGTCGACGATCTGCTCATAATTGTCGAAGTCGGATATGGCGAGCTTGTTGGCACGCAGATAAGCCCACACATTTTCCATCGGGTTGAGTTCAGGGGAATAGGGCGGGAGTTTGAGCAGGGTGATGTTGTCGGGTACCTCCAGCTCTGCCGAACCGTGCCAGCCAGCGCCATCCAGAATGAGAAGGGCATGTGCGCCCGATGCGACGGTTTTAGCGATCTCGGCGAGATGCGCGCTCATGGCCTGTGTGTCGGCATGTGGCATGATCAGAGCGGCCGCTTCAGCCCGTTCCGGGCAGACGGCGCCGAAAATGTAGCTCCAGATATAGCGGGTGTCGCGCGGGGCACGGGGGCGTGTTCCACGCTCGGCCCAGATACGGGTGAGCGTGCCCTGCTGGCCAACCCGCGCTTCATCCTGAAACCATATCTCCAGGGGCTTGCTGCGGGCTGTTTCCGGCAAGGCTGCTTCTACCTCTGCGGCGAAGTTTTTTTAAAAGCCTCCTGTGCATCCGGGTCGGATTTCGGATGCTGCGGGCGCACCGACAGACGCCGAAAGCCCAGGCTTGCCAATTGTTTGCCAACAGTTCGCTCATGCATGGTGACGCCGAAGCGCTCTTCGATCTTGCGTTTCAGATCAATGCGCCGCCAGCGCACAACCCCATCGGTTTCGGGGTCGGGACCCGCCCGAACCATTTCCGCCAACTCCTCCTTCTGTGCCGCGCTCAGCAGACAGGGTGGATCCGGCGGGCGACGGTTGAACAGGCCCGACACGCCCTCCGCATTGTAACGGTGGGCCCAATCCCGCAACGTCTGCCGATCCATGCCGCAGTTTTCTGCCGCCGTCTTGCGGTCAACCCCATCCAGAACCAGGGCAATCGCCAACATCCGTCGCGCCGCTTTCCCATCCCGGCACCGCGCCGCTTCCTGGCGAAGTTCGCCTGCGGACTTGTCTTTTCGCGTAATCATTACTGCCATCAAAGCCTCCCTTGCCTTGATGCCACTGAATCAGATCACGCCGCTCGTGGGAATCCCCTTGAGTCAAATCTGGGGGCCGTTGGTATCAGTTCGACTGGAGCCAGGAAGTTGTCCTGATTGATGGCGCGACCACGACGGTCAAGGTGGCGCATGTTCGCCTCTGCCACAGCCGGATGCCGTTTGTTCGCGCTTATCCCCGCGAGACGCAAGAGATGGTGTTTGACGCACATGATAAAGCGTTCGCCTTCTTCGGCGGGGCCTGTGTGCGCGGGATTTACGATAACATGAAGACGGCGGTGGACGCGATTCTTGTTGGCAAGGAGCGGGCCTACAATCGCCGGTTCCAACAGATGTGCGGACACTATCTGGTCGATCCTGTCGCTTGTACGCCTGCTTCGGGTTGGGAGAAGGGTCAGGTTGAGAACCAGGTCGGCGTGCTCCGGCGAAGGTTCTTTGTGCCGCGACCAAAGTTTAAATCCTACGCTGAGTTGAACGCCTGGCTGGAGGATCGTTGCCTGGCATATGGCCGGGCCAACACGCATCCGGACATGCGCGACAAAACAATCTGGGAAGTGTTCGAAAAAGAGCGCGCGAGCCTTGTGCCCTATGTTGGCCCGTTTGATGGGTTCCATGCTGTTCCGGCCGCTGTCTCCAAAACCTGCCTGATCCGCTTCGACAACAACCGCTACCCGGTCGATGCCCGCGCAGTTGGCCGACCGGTGGATATTCGGGCCTACGCTGACCGGCTGGAATGCTGGCAGGAGGGCCGCATTGTTGGCAGCCATACGCGCGCCTTCGGACGCGGCAAAACCATCTATGATCCCCTGCATTATTTACCCGTTCTTGCGCGCAAGCCGGGCGCTTTGCGCAATGGCGCGCCGTTCAGGGAATGGGATTTGCCTGCGGCAATCCGACGGGTCCAGCGCAAGCTGGAACGCCAACCCGGCGGTGATCGCCAGATGGTGGATATCTTAGGTGCCATCCTGACCGATGGTCTGGAGGCCGTCGAAGCCGCCTGTTCTGAGGTACTGTCGCACAATGTTCATTCCGCAGGAGTTGTCCTGAACATTCTGGCTCGGCACCGGGAACCGCCGCCGCCCCTGACAATCACAACCCCGGATGCGCTGCGGCTGAACTGCGAGCCTGCCGCCGATTGCGACCGATATGACAGCTTGAGGAGAAAAACAGATGGAACGCTCAGACCTGCTCGACGCGATGGGAAAGCTGAAGCTCTACGGAATGAAGGCTTCCTACGATGAGATCATAACGACAGCCGTCAAGCGCCGGCATGACCCGCAACAGATCATTGGGGATCTGCTGAATGCCGAGATCAGCGAGAAGCAGGCGCGCTCCATCAAATATCAGATGACAATTGCCAAACTGCCGCTGGCCAAGGAACTGGAAGAGTTCGACTTCGAGGCGACCGAGATCAACGAGACTCTGATCCGTGATCTGGCTGCGGGAGACTTCCTGGATCACCAGCGCAACCTCGTGCTGATCGGCGGAACCGGAACCGGCAAAACCCACCTCGCCGTCAGTATTGCCCGCGCCTGCATCCGAAACGGCCGTCGCGGGCGGTTCTTCAATGGCGTCGATCTGGTGAACAAACTGGATACCGAAGCCCGTGCAGAACGGCAGGGACGAACGGCAGATCTGATCTCTCGCCTCGACTTCCTGATCCTGGACGAGTTGGGCTATCTGCCCTTCGCCCAGACCGGCGGCCAGCTCCTATTCCATCTGATCAGCAAACTCTATGAGCGCACCTCAATCATCGTCACAACCAACCTCGCCTTTGGTGAGTGGCCGAGCGTCTTCGGCGATGCGAAAATGACCACCGCACTGCTCGACCGGCTCACGCATCACTGTGACATCGTTGAAACTGGAAACGAAAGCTGGCGTTTCAAAAACCGAGCCTGATCCTTAACCGAAACCACGCTGGCCCGCCGCCGCTGCGTTATATGGAGACTACGCAGCGGCGGGCCAGCTCAGCACAAAAGGGGGGTCATTTTTGGGCGCCGATAGGGGGTCAACATTCAATGCCGATTGACAGTCGGGTGGCCTGACCGGTCGATGTAACGGACCCGGGAAAATACCAAGGCGACATATTCGTATTCACCGATAGCTTTTGTCAGGCATGAAAGCATTTCCGGGTCACAGCGGTCGTCACCGTCCACAAATGCTAGCAATTTGCCATGTGCCAGGTGCAAACCCACGTTTTTCGCCGATGCTGCACCTGCGTCTGGACGGTTGACGATGCGATAGTCTACACCTCGGTTTTTGAATTTTTCTCGATAATCCTCAAGGATTTGCAAAGAATTGTCGGTTGACCCGTTCTCGACCGCAATGACCTCGAAATCATCGAATGTCTGGGCCACGATCGAAGCAAGCGCCTCGCGGAGAAAATCAGCGGCGCTATGAACCGGGATGATGACCGACACGCCTGGATCAGTATTTCTGTGTGATCGCATGGCAATATATCCGGATCCAGACACTAAATTTTGACTTATGTTTTATCGGCGCATGGCGTCGAATTCGTGTCCTAACCAGATCAATCAAATGGAATTTGAGTGTGCGGGCAGTAGATTCGCGATTTGAGCAGCATTGCAGTTCTGGGGCCGAGCGAGCACCGGACGCGAATTTGCCGAGCCCCACCAGGGGGTTAGATATTCTCGGAACCAGCGGACTATGGTGCCAGTCCCGATCGCCAGAGCTTTTCCCATCGCATGTCGGCTCAAATATCATTCATCTATGATCGACACACAAGTATCTTATTTTATTGGCTCCGGCGGTAGTGATCGAACCTATGACCAATCGGTTAACTGTCAACTGTCTAGGGCGAAAATAGAATCGCATTTCTGAATGAAAAGTGAAATAAAACAATAAGTAATGGCGACTTGGTGAACATGGCTGATCATTGGCGGTGTCAGAGGGAAGTTACTTGAGTGAGGCAGGGCGGCCACCTAGATTTTTGGGATGACAAAGCGCAGCCCATTTCGGTACTTCAAACCAGCCCTGAGATCATCTGCGCTGCGGCTCTGACCGAGTCGCACGGACTCGGCGTGGCATAATGGACAGCTCAGCTGTCCTTGGCAAGACTGGTTCGCATCGGTTGCAGGGGAATCGCATGAAGGTTATGTCCGGAGAATTTGCAGTAAGAACCGATTGTTCCATCCGGCCTTTTTGCGCATGACCCTGAGCGATTTTTTATCTTTTGCCTTGTTGAGCAGATTCATTGCCATGTGTTTGATGACGGCAAAATTCTTGGGGCCGTGATCCTTACGAACACGGCTGTCATCATCGCGGAATGTGACGTCGAGCACCCAGTGGAGGCGGTTTTCAATCCCCCAATGGGAGCGTACCGCATGGGCAAAGCGCGGCGCATCTTTCGGTAGAGACGAGATGAAGTATCGGGTTTGTTGTGTTGTTTTCCCGTTGCTTTCACGGATCGAGACAACGCGACCAATACTGGTCAGGCCCGCCCAACCCGGATGGCGCTCTTGCAGCCATTCTATGGTGTCACTCTGGGTGTAGGTCCGGGTCTCAATCCGACCTTTATCGCCATCAACAGTCTGTAACGACGCAGTATTTTCATGCTCCCTCTCTTCAAACCACAGTTTCACATCCTCAAAAAGGCTGCTCTGATTTCCCTTGAGCGCCAGCACGTAGTCGGCCCCCTTGTCGCGGATTTTGCAGGCAATCTGGCGTTGGCACCCCATCGCGTCCAGCGTCACGATCGCGCCCTCAACGTGGAGCAAATCCAAGAGCAATGGAATGTCCTTGATCTCGTTCTTTTTGTGCGCACTTGCCCGCTGACCCAGTACCAGACGCAGATCATCACAGTAGGCCGAGATCAAATGCAGAGGTGTTTCACCACCGGCCTTTGACCCGCGCATCGTCTTGCCATCGACGGCCACAATCGAGCCTTCAACGCGTCCCGCCAGGCCAGCAGCCCATTGCGCAAAGGCTGTACTGAACTTCTCCGGATCAAGCAGCCGAAACACCGTTGAAAGCGTGTCATGCGAGGGAATGCCGTGCTCAAAAGGGGCCAATTTGCGCAGAAACTTCAGCTTTTCTTCACCATATTCGACAATATCAACGACACTCTCGCCGCCCGAGACCACCGCACACAGGCTTAAAAGCAGGATCTCATCAAGCGGGTAAAGCACCTTCGCCTGCTGGCGAGGGTCAGGGATGGCCGAAATAACAGATTGAAATGATGTAGTCTTTTCCAAAGCAAGTCCTCCAGATGCGTGTTCTGGTGACATTGAATCAGACGTTGATGCACGTAGCAAACACGGGCCAGCTATTCATGCGATACCCCTGGCATCGGTTGTCGGTAACACGCGATATGTCCGGTTTATGTACCAGATGATCTGTCCGGTTTTAGAACGCCTCCAAGCCATGGAGGGAGGCGATGCGTCGGACGGAGCAGGTACAGGGACTGAGATTGATGAAGTTCGAGGAGGTTTACGGGTGCACCCATCGGGGTGGCTTGAGCCAGGCGGAGGCGGCGGAGGTTCTGGGTGTCTCGGAGCGCACCTTCCGGCGCTGGCGCGACCGCTACGAGGCGGAGGGAGCCGACGGTCTCTACGACCGCCGCCTGGGCCGCCTCTCGGCGCGGCGCGCGCCGGTGGACGAGGTGGCGCGGGTGCTGGAGTTGTTCGACACCCGCTACTGGGACTTCACGGCCAAGCACTTCCACGAGAAGCTGGTGGCCGATCACGGCTTCAAGCGCAGCTACAACTGGCTGCGGCTGAGCTTGCAAGCCCATGGGCGCAGGCGCGCGGCGCCCAGGCGTGGGGCGCACCGGCGCAAGCGGCCGCGCCGTGCCTTGCCCGGCATGATGTTGCACCAGGACGGCTCGAGCCACGAGTGGGTCCCCGGTCGATGGTGGGACCTGATCGTCACCATGGACGATGCGACCAGCGATATCTACTCGGCCTTCTTCGTCGCCGAAGAGGGCACCATGTCGAGCTTCCAGGGGGTGTCCGAGGCGATCCGGGCCAAGGGCCTGTTCTGCTCGCTCTACGCCGACCGCGCCAGCCACTACTGGAACACGCCCGAGGCCGGCGGCAAGGTGGACAAGGACACCCCGACCCAGGTCGGCCGCGCCCTGGCGCAGCTCGGCATCGAGCTGATCCCGGCCTACTCGCCCGAGGCAAGGGGGCGCTCGGAGCGCATGTTCGGCACCTTGCAGAAGCGCCTGCCCCAGGAACTCAGGCTCGCCGGCATCACCGACATGGTCGAGGCCAACCGCTTCCTCAAGGAGGTCTTCCTGCCACAACACAACGCCCGCTTCGCGACCCCGGCCGAGGACCGGGGCACCGCCTTCGTCCCCTTCACCGGCGCGCTCGACGACATCCTGTGCATCCACGAGGAACGCACCGTCTCAAACGACAACACGGTGCGCTACAAGCGCCTGGCACTTCAGATCCCCGCTGGCCGCCACCGCCGCCATTACGTCAAGGCCAGGGTCCCCGTCCACGAATACCCCGACGGCACAATGGCCGTCTTCCATGGACCGCGATGTCTGGCGCGATACCACGCCGATGGCCAACCGATCGACAGCCAAACCCGCGAGGCCGCGTGACCCGCTTCGACGCGACCGACCGGCGCCCTGTGGACAAGTGGACAGCCGCTCCGCGACCGACCACTTCCCCACAGGGCCAGAAACCGCAACAGAAGCGGTCAACTCATATGGTACATAAACCGGTCAACTCAGAATGTTCTCGACAGACTGGTTCGCATCGGTCTGACAGCTCCGCCATCATACGCTTGCAACCGGTCGCGGGCTTGTCGCGCACTGGTGCCGATCCTGTTGCATGTGTCCGACGGATGCCAAGTGTCGAACGCCGGGATTTCAGGATGTCTGCAAAGGCAGTTTGAACTTTCGCTTGCAAACCAATGTCAGTATCAACTCACATGGGTTCACTGAATATTAACAGCAGGTCGGCGACGTTTTCGGCGACCAGCAGCACGCTGCGCCGATCTTCGGAACTTGGGGTTCTTGCAATAATTCTTCGCTTTTGCAACGCGCTCATTCAATGACGTCCGAAAATAATGTTGTTCTGCTCGGCGTGAAAGGCGGCCCGGCAATCCAGCCGGAATCTTCGATGCCAACATCGCACCTGCTGCGCATGGGCGGCGGCACCGTCCTTGTGGATGCTGGGTTGGGGTGCAGCCGGTCGATCGTTGAGCAGGGCGTGCCGCTGGCAGCACTGGATGCCATTGTCATCACCCATTTGCATTCTGACCATTATCTGGAACTGGGGCCGCTGATTCACACCGCGTGGACCACCGGCATGAAAAAGCCGATCGCAGTCTATGGGCCATCGGGGCTGGCCGAATACTGGCGCGGGTTTGTGGCCTCGATGGCGTTTGATATTGATTTGCGGATAAGGGATGAGGGCCGACCGGACTTCGGCAGTGTTTTCGAGTTTCATCTGTTGGAGGACGGAGCCGAGGTATCGCTTGGTGCCCTGACGATGCGGGTGATGCTTAATGTTCATCCGCCCCTGAAGGAAAGTTTCGCCTTGCGCTTTGATGGGCCGGGCAAGTCGGTTACGTTTTCCGGCGATACCGCCCCGATGGATGAACTTTCGAAGTTTGCGAAAGGCTCAGATATTTTGATCCACGAGGCTATGCTGCTTGCAGGGGTTGATGCGTTATGCGCCCGGGTGGGAACCACTGGACGGTTGCTGAATGTGCACCTGTTGCGAAGCCATACTGCAGCCTCTGAGGTTGGCCGGATTGCAACAAACGCTGGCGTGAAAGCGCTGGTGCTCAATCACTTGGTGCCCGGTGACGATCCGGAAATCACCGAGGATCACTGGCGTCAGGATACGCGAAGGAACTGGAACGGTCCGCTGCATATCGGGCAGGACGGCATGGTCATCGAGTTCTGAGGGACCCGTTTGCACATGAATTGGAAGGAAGCAGAAAATTGGGTCTGATCAAAAGCTGGGTTGAAAGCGCGAACATCCCTGAAACGGAATTTCCACTGAACAACCTGCCCTACGGTGTGTTTTCGGTAGGCGACGGCGAGGCCCGCTGCGGTGTTGCCATCGGCGACATGGTCCTTGATGTCACCGGCGCCGAAGAGACCGGCGTTTTCAGCCCCGGTGAGGCGCCGGTTTTCGACGTGCCCTACTGGAACGATTTCATGGAGCTTGGCCCGGCAGTATGGGCGCGGTTTCGCGCAGAACTGACCGACGCACTCGCTGCCGGATCGGCGATGCAGGGCAAGTTGGAGCCGCATTTGGTTTCCCGGGCCAGCGCCAACCTGCACATGCCGTTTGCGGTGTCCGAATACACCGATTTTTATGCCGGCCAACACCACGCAACCAATGTCGGCACCATGTTTCGCGGCGCCGAAAACGCTTTGCCGCCAAACTGGCTGCACATTCCGATCGGCTACAACGGGCGCGCGTCGTCGATTGTTGTGTCAGGCACCGATATTCGCCGCCCCTGGGGCCAGTTAAAGCCGCCAGCCGACGACATGCCGCATTTCGCGCCCTGCAAGCGGTTCGATATGGAGCTTGAACTGGGCGCGATTGTCGGCACCGCATCGGATGGCCCGATCACGGTGCAGGAGGCCGACGAAAATATATTTGGTTATGTGCTGCTGAATGACTGGTCGGCGCGCGACATTCAGGCCTGGGAGTATCAGCCGCTCGGGCCGTTTCAGGCCAAAGCGACCGCCACGACAATCAGCCCCTGGATCATAAGCAAAGCCGCACTTGAGCCGTTTCGCACCTGGACCCCGGCGCGCGAAATTGAGCTGCTGGAACATCTGCGAGAGCCGGGCCCGATGCTTTACGATATCGATCTTGTGGTGACGCTGGCGCCGGAAGGTGCAGACGCCACAACAATCACCCAAACGAATTACGGTGAAATGTATTATTCAGCGGCGCAGCAGCTGGCGCATCACGCCACATCCGGATGCCCGATGAATGTTGGTGATCTGTTGGGCTCGGGAACGATTTCCGGGGCGAAATTGCATCAGCGTGGTTCATTGCTGGAACTCAGCTGGGGCGGCAAGGAGCCGTTCACGCTCGACAGCGGCGAGACGCGCAGCTTTCTGGAAGATGGTGATACGGTTTCAATGCGCGGCATTGCGCAGGGCGATGGATACCGGATCGGGTTTGGTGCCTGCGTCGGGCGCATAGTTCCGGCACTGGATGACCCCTACAAGCGCTAGGAAAAGGGAAAAGGTGATGGCAAAAGCATTCGCGTCCCAGGGCGACATGGCCGAGAAAAAGACCACGTTCATCGAAATTGGCGACGGACTTTGGGCCTTTACCGCCGAAGGTGACCCAAATTCGGGCGTCATCATTGGCGATGACAGTGTGATGGTGATCGAGGCGCAGGCCACGCCGCGGCTGGCGCGCAAGGTGATCGAGGAAATCCGCAATGTAACCGACAAACCTATCAGCCATCTGGTGCTGACCCATTACCACGCGGTGCGGGTGCTTGGCGCGTCGGCCTATGGCGCCGATCAGATCATCATGTCCGACACCGCCCGCGCGATGGTGGTGGAACGGGGTCAGGAAGACCGGGACAGCGAATTCCAAAGATTCCCTCGGCTTTTTGAAGGCCACGAAAGCATTCCGGGCCTGACATATCCGACCACTACGTTTTCTGACGCGATGACCGTTTACCTTGGCAACCGGCGTGTGGACATCATCCATCTGGGCCGCGCACACACCGCAGGGGATGCCGTAGTTTGGGTGCCGGATTCTGAGGTGATGTTCACCGGTGATATCGTCGAATATCACTCGGCCTGCTATTGCGGAGACGGCCATTTCACCGACTGGGGCGACACTCTGGACAATATCGCCGCCTTTGACCCGGCCAGCATCGCACCCGGGCGCGGCGACGCGCTGGTCGGGCGCGACATGGTGGCCGCCGCAATCGAAAGCACGCGGGACTTTGTCGAAAGCACCTATCGCCCGGCGGCGCTAGTCGCGGCCAAAGGTGGGACACTCAAAGAATCTTGGGACGCAGTTCGGGCTGAGTGTGACGAGAAGTTTGGCCACTACGCGATTTATGAGCATTGCCTGCCGTTCAACGTAGCGCGTGCCTTTGACGAGGCCCGCGGACTTGATACGCCGCGTATCTGGACCGATAAGCGGGATATTGAGATGTGGGAAGCGTTGCAGGGATAGCGCTGATCTGCCATGAATAAGAAGATATTCGAAACCCCACTCTACCCCTATGAGCGTTCCCCCGATCAGGACGCCAACCCGCCCGCCCGACATCCGGTCGTGGTGATCGGGGCCGGGCCGGTGGGGCTGGCGGCGGCGATTGATCTGGCGCAGAACGATGTGCCGGTGGTGGTTCTGGACGACAATGACAGGATCAGCTTTGGCAGCCGCGCGATCTGTTTTGCCAAACGCCCGCTGGAAATTCTCGACCGCCTGCGGTGCGGCGCGCCGATGGTGGCAAAGGGTGTGGTCTGGGACACCGGCAAAGTGTTCTTTGACACCCGCGAAATCTATAAATTCAACCTGTTGCCTGAAACCGGCCACAAAAACCCGGCGTTCATCAACCTGCAGCAGTATTATCTCGAGCATTTCCTGGTGAACCGGGTGCGCGAGCTGCAGGCGCAAGGCAAACCGATCGAGTTGCGCGGCCGCAACACGCTGTCCGCCCTGTCGGACAATGGCGATCATGTGCGCATCGAGATCGACACGCCCGAAGGCTCCTACATGCTCGAATGCGACTGGTTGGTTGCCTGTGATGGTGCCGGCTCGCCCATCCGCCGGATGCTCGGGCTCGAATTCACCGGGCGGGTGTTCGAAGACAACTTTCTGATTGCCGATGTGATCATGCAGGCGGACTTTCCAACTGAGCGCTGGTTCTGGTTCGATCCGCCGTTTAACCGCGGCCAGTCGGCGCTGCTGCACAAACAACCCGATAACGTCTGGCGCATTGACCTGCAGCTTGGCTGGGACATCGACAAGGAAGAGGAAAAGAAGCCCGAAAACGTCATTCCGCGTCTGAAGGCGATGCTGGGCGATGACGTTGAATTTGAGCTGGAATGGGTGTCGATCTACACATTTCAGTGCCGCCGGATGGACAAGTTCCGCTATGGCCGGGTGCTGTTTGCCGGCGACGCGGCGCATCAGGTGTCGCCGTTTGGCGCGCGCGGGGCCAATAGCGGCTTGCAGGACACCGACAATCTGGCCTGGAAACTGAAATTGGTGCTGGAGGGCAAGGCGCCGGGGACATTGCTTAACAGCTATTCCGATGAGCGGGTGCAAGGTGCGGATGAGAACATCCTGAATTCCACCCGTTCGACTGACTTCATCACCCCGAAATCGAAGATGAGCCGCATCCTGTACGACGCGGTACTCGATTTGGCGCAGGACTTTGAATTCGCGCGTCCATTGGTCAATTCCGGCCGCCTGTCGGTGCCCTGCACTTATGACGGTTCATCGCTCAATGGTCCGGACTGTGCGGATTTACCAGCCCGCACCCGCCCCGGTTCACCGGCCCCGGATGCCCCCACGCCGGACGGCTGGCTGCTCGATCGGCTGGGCAATAAGTTCCAGCTTCTGGCGATTGGTTGCGCGGCGCCTGAGGGCCTGTCGCACAACGGCATCGACATCGAAACTGTGGCGCTGGAGCCGGCCAAATGCCCGGAACTGGCCGACCGGTTTCTTGGCAAAGCGAAGAGCGCGATTTACCTGATGCGCCCTGACCAGCATGTCGCCGCCCGCTGGAGCGAATTTGACGAACCGAACGTGCTGGCCGCGCTTGCAACCGCCACCGGGCAGGGCCAAGGAGGATAGCATGACCACACTCAACACCAAGCCAAACCTGGCCAATGCCGACGACTTTTACGCCGAACTTCTGGGCAGGCACGAAGGCCTGTCCAAGGATCAAAGCGACGCGTTCAACGCCCGGCTCGTGCTGGTGCTGGCGAACCATATTGGCGATGCCGAGGTCTTGAGCGCGGCGATGGACGCTGCGGCAACGTCCGGTGGCCGGTATTTCGGCACGAATGAATGAGCGAAACCGTACTGTACGACTTTTGGCGTTCGTCAGCCAGCTATCGCGTGCGGATTGCCCTTAATCTTGCCGGAATTAAATTCCGGGCGGTGTCAGTTGACCTTGTTAAGGGCGACCATAAATCAAATCAGCATATTGGGCGCAATCCTCAGGGTCTTGTTCCGGTTTTGGATATCGATGGCTGCCGGTTCACCCAGTCATTGGCGATCATCGAATATCTGGACACCACCCGCGCGCTTGGCCTGCTGCCGAAAAATCCCAAGGATCGCGCCCGGGTGCAGGCGTTGTCCCATGCGATAGCGATCGACATTCATCCGGTGTGCAATCTTTCCGTTGTGACCCATGTGAATGGCTTGTGCGGCAACACCGAAGGCACGCGGAAAGACTGGATGCGCCATTTCATTTTGCCGGGGCTGCAGGCATTCGAAGAATTGTTGAAAGGTTTCGATCAGAGCCGGTTCTGCGCCGGCGATGCGCCCGGACTGGCGGACCTGTGTTTGTTCCCGCAGCTCTACAACGCGGACCGATGGGGGGCTGATTATTCGCGCTGTGAGCGTATATTGGGAGTCGCAGAGGCTTGCGCTCATCATCCGGCCTTTCAAGCCGCGCACCCCGATGCTGTGCGGCCAGGCGCGTAGCACCGTCGAAGGGCTGTTCAGCCCAGAGGGTTAACGACAGTGCCATTGTCGATCCAGCCATCCAGAATCTGCAACGCGAAATCGGCGAACGCCGGGTCGTTGATATGGCAATCAAGCTGATGCAGGTCAGTGTTGCCGGGGCAGCTCGCGATCATCTCGTCACAAAACGCCGCCAGCCCGGCGGGATCATGCAGCTCTGCGCCCGGACGATCCCACTCGCCGCAGCCGCCTTTGGGTAGCAAAAGCACCGTAGGCGAGGTTGCAGTGGCAAGCTGGCAGGCATGGGCGCGCGCCACTTCCCGGCGTTCTTCGCCGTTCAGAACAACTGTGAATCCCGGCGCAATACTGGACCACAGAAACGGTCGAATAATCTGACTGTCGCGGAGTAAAACTCCGCCATTCTGACGCCTGAGGCAAACGAGCTGAGGGCGAGGAGATGTATTCTGTGGAATTGTACAGCCGGGTTCGGCGTGCGTGTCATGTCGGTGGGATGAGTGAGCGGGCGGCGGCCGGTCATTTCGGGATAGACCGCAAGACTGTGTCAAAAATTCTGAAGCATGCGGTGCCACCGGGGTATCGCAGGAATGGGCCACCAGCCCGTCCAAAGCTTGACCCGTTCATTCCGCTCATCAACCAGATATTGGAAGAGGATAAGTCGCGGCTCAAGAAGCAGCGGCATACGTCGAAGCGGATATATGAGCGTCTGCGTGATGAACATGGCTTCACCGGCGGGATCACGATTGTGACCGACTATGTTCGCGAGAAGAAGCGCCGGACTCGGGAAGTGTTCGTGCCGCTGTCGCACGCGCCAGGCCACGCCCAGGTTGATTTTGGTGAGGCGCTTGGCGAGATTGGCGGGGTCGTGCGCAAGCTGCACTACTTTGCAATGTCTCTGCCGCACTCGGACGCGTTCTTCATCAAGGCCTATCCGGCGGAGACAACCGAGGCCTTTTGCGATGGCCATGTCTCAGCCTTTGCGTTCTTCGGCGGCGTGCCGCTGTCAGGGCTCTACGACAACACCACGATCGCGGTGGCACGGATTCTCGGGGACGGAAAACGGCAACGCACCAGAACCTTTGCTGAGTTGCAGTCGCATTACCTGTTCGAAGACAGGTTCGGCCGTCCTGGCAAGGGCAACGACAAGGGTAATGTCGAAGGCACAATCGGTTATGGCCGGCGGAACTTCCTGGTGCCGATGCCGCGCTTCGACAGTTTCGATGACCTGAACGTCCGGCTGGAGGAGCAATGCCTCAAAC
This sequence comes from Paracoccaceae bacterium, assembly GCA_965237505.1. Classification (GTDB taxonomy): domain Bacteria; phylum Pseudomonadota; class Alphaproteobacteria; order Rhodobacterales; family Rhodobacteraceae; genus NVTR01. Next base: position 1,823,844 of record CBDEFR010000009.1, read on the forward strand.
GTCAGGATGAGGTTCTGCGGGGTCATTCCGAGACTATCGGCGAGCGGCTGATGCGCGACCTCGACGCCCTGATGGCGCTGCCGCCTGTACCCTACGATGCCTGCGAGAAGGTCAGCACCCGGGCGACGTCGATCTCGATGGTCCGCTATCGCAACAACGATTACTCGGTGCCGGTCGCCTGCGCTCATCACGAGGTTCAGGTTCGCGGCTATGTCCACGAGGTCGTCATCGGCTGCGGCGCCGAGGTGATCGCCCGCCACCAACGGTCCTATGAGAAGGCTGATATGGTCTTCGATCCGATGCATTTCCTACCGCTGCTGGAACAGAAGGTTGGCGCGCTGGACCAGGCGGCACCGCTGCAGGGCTGGGACCTGCCAGGGGAGTTTGCCACCCTGCACCGGCTGCTGGAAGCGCGCATGGGCAAGAAGGGCAAGCGCGAATACGTCCAGGTTCTGCGGCTGCTTGAGAGCTTCGAGATGGCGCACATCCACGGGGCTATCAAACAGTCGCTGGAACTGGGCGCGATCGGCTACGATGCGGTCAAGCATCTGGTGCTTTGCCGGATCGAGAGGCGCCCGCCACGGCTCGATCTCGATATCTACCCCTACCTGCCCAAAGCACTGGTCGAGACCACCAAGCCCGCGAGCTATATGAGCCTGATGACGCAGGTGCCGGCATGACCGATACACCGCAGGTTCTGCTGCAGCATCACCTAAAAAAACTGCGCTTGCCGACATTCCTGGGCGAATATTCCAAACTTGCGCAACAATGCGCTGCTGAGAAGAAGGATCACGTCCAGTATTTACTGCGGCTCTGCGAACTTGAACTGATAGAGCGGGAACGCCGGATGATCGAGCGGCGCATCAAGGCCGCGAAGTTTCCAGCCACCAAGAGCCTGGACAGCTTCGATTTCAAGGCGATCCCGTCACTCAACAAGCCGCTCGTGCTGGAGCTGGCGCGCTGTGAATACATCGACAAATACCAGAACATCATTGCCCTGGGGCCAAGTGGCACCGGTAAAACCCATGTCGCACTGGGGTTGGGATTGGCCGCCTGCCAGAAGGGCCTCAAGGTCCGCTTCATAACCGCCGCATCACTGGTTCACGAATTGATCGAAGCTGTCGATGAACGCCGCCTGCAGAGGTTCCAAAAACAACTCACCAGCCAGAACCTTCTGATCATTGACGAGCTGGGCTTTGTCCCCTTGAGCAAAACCGGCGCTGAGCTGCTCTTCGAAGTCATCTCCCAATGCTATGAACGCGGCTCCATAATCATCACCTCAAATCTGCCGTTCGACGAATGGACCGAAATATTCGGATCCGAGCGCCTCACCGGTGCGCTCCTGGATCGCCTCACCCACCACGTCCATAGACTGGAGATGAACGGCGACAGCTTTCGGCTAAAACAGAGCCGAAACGCCAGAGCCTGAACCCGGTCTGAACTTGATGGATGTTGGCCTTTGGCCAACATGCGCCTTGTCACGCGTTAGCTTTATGGGGAGCACACCCAACAAGGCGCGGCACCTCAACTGGCCCACTTTTACTCCGGCGAATGGCCCCTTTTTACGCCGGGATTGACAACAACCGATGTCAGCAGCCGGTTATGGGCGTGGCTTGGGTGGTCTTGCCACTTGTCCGGCAGATCGGCCCAAGCGATCAGGTCGACCAGATCATAACAGCCCGGAGTGACGATCTGCGGTATCCCGGCACGCCCGGCGTTGGTCAGCCGATCCGCCCCGGCGGAAATGCTTGATCCATGAATATGGTTGCCAAGTTCCTGGGTGCAAAAATCAAATACACAGGCAAATGCGCCCGCTGCGGCAAGGCTTTCAAAGGCTCGCCCGCCGATCCCGGTGGCGTGAAACACCGCCACCTCGAAGCCGCGCTTTTCAAGGGCGGGTTTCAGCGGCACCATGTATTTTAGCGCCGATTTGCCAAGGCTGGTCATGCCTATGAGCGGCTTTTCTTTTTGCGGCGGCTCAACAGCGCGCGCGGCACCCAGCATTGCCCCGGCGGCCCGGCCAAGCGAGGCATTGCGGACCGAGTTCAGACCATAAAGACCGCCTGCCCATAGGATCATCTGCGTGTACGCCGCCAGCCGTTCGTGCGGGATCAGCGGTGAAAACGACACCGTGGAGACGATATAATTTGGCACTCGCAATGGCGCCGCACGCGTGACATCCAGCGCCAGATCGGTGCCCATTGTGCCGCCCAGCACGACCAGCCCGTCAAACCGCCCCTCGCCATACAGCCGCGCGACCAATGCCGAGGCTCCTGCAGCCATGATCTGCATGGCAGCATTTTCGTTATCCGTGGCAATGGCCGCGTTGATCGAAGAGCCACCAGCCTGTGCCACGTCAGTTTGGATTAATCGGCTGGCTGCGCGGGCTCTCCCAGCACGCTCACATCCATTTTCATAGCGCGCGCGCCCTGCGCGATGATGCGGTCGGCCAGATAGCCGAGCTCATCATCCTTGGTGTCGTAGGCGCCGATGATCGGGATGGTTTTGTCGGTCATATCAGACCCTTACAGCTGTATCCACGCAGATTTCAGGTTGATGTACTTGTCCAGCGCATGCAGGCTTTTGTCGTGGCCATTACCCGATTGCCCGACGCCCCCCAACGGCACGGTGTCGTCCGACCCGCCATAAGTATTCACATGCACAATCCCGGCGCGGATGGCGCGGATCATCCGGTGGGTGCGGCTAGGATCGCTGGTCCACAGCCCGGCAGGCAGGCAGTAAGTGGTGGACACGGGCTGATGACCGCGATTGAGGCGCTATCGGATCGGGCGACCAAAGCCCCGCCCTCTGGCACCACGATGGCGAAGATTGCTGACCCGGCCTATGCGGCGGGCGTTTTGCTGCGGCTTTCCGATCCGAACATTATTCTGTCGCCACCGTTGGTGGTGACTGAAAGCGATATTGCAAACGTCTTGTCTGCGCTTGACGCAGGAATTGCGGCGGCCTGATTTCCGTTAATTGCTTTTGCAAAAACGGCGCGGGTCGTCTGATGCCAGACCTGTAACGCCGCGGTTCTACGGTTCGCGGTCAACTCACGTATTTGATCGACGTTTCGACCGCGTGGAGGAAAGAACGCGCAGAGCTGCTGGCCGACAGCAGCAGGAACGTATTGTCAGCTTCGCGCATGACAATGGCGCCCAGATGCTCCATTGTGGTGCGCGCGAATGTTCCGGCGGGCAGCGTAGCGGGGTGCAAATCAATCGGGCAGATGCGTTCCAGCGCGGCCACTGCCAGCGGCCCTGACAGGCGCAGGATCACCCAATTGTCGGAATGCTCGGTGTAATATCCGGGCCCTCCCAATGCTTTGGTGACAATAGTCACCGCAAGCGGTCCGCTTGTGGGCATCAGCACCATGTAACTATCCGGGCCTGTGCACATCAGGCGCAGCAGGCCGTCTTTTGCAGCCACGCTATGGCCGGGAACCGGCAATTCGCAGCCCCAGGCGGTTTGCACAGCTTTTTGGAGCGCCGCGCGCCCCTTGAGTGGCTGCGCGATCGACACCAGCGCCTGGTCGGTAACCTCGACAAGCAATGTGCCGTCGAAATCGCGGCTATATCCGTCCAGAAACGGTTCAGCTTGCAAGGAAAACTCAGGCACGCAGGCGCTCCCCTTCTGGGTCGATGAAATGGGCGGAAACGATTTCCACATCGACCTCGGATTTATGGATTGGGCTGACGGCGCGGACAATTTCGCCTTGGCGAACGTCGCCTTGTTTGATGAATCCAAGCCCGATCGAATAGCCGAGCGAGGGCGAGTAAGCCACGGATGACATCCAGCCCTGATCGTTTGCCGTGGTCGCCGCATCGCCCTTGGTGATGAAATGGGCACCGGCGGTCAGCGGTTGGTCCGGGTTGACCGGTTTAAACCCCATCAGCTTGATCGCATCGTCGCGGTTAAGTTCCGGGGCGCTCGGACAGCGTGTTGCCGATGCAATCCTTTTTCTTGGACACCATCCGCGCCATGCCAAGGTTTAGCGCGGTGGTCTGGCCGTTCAGCTCGTTGCCCGCGGCGTGGCCCTTTTCGATGCGCATCACCCCCAGCGCCTCGGTGCCGTAGGGAGTTGCATCGAATTCCTCGCCACCCGTCATCAACCCGGTCATCATCGAATTGCCAAACCGCGCCGGCACCGCAATCTCAAATGCCAGCTCGCCGGAAAATGAGATGCGGAACAGGCGAGCCGACGTTCCGTCAAACACCGTGGTTTCGGCGCAGGCCATGAACGGAAAAGCCTGGTTGGAAATATCCAGATCGCTGGACACGACTTTTTGCATTAATTTGCGGGCGTTAGGCCCGGCGACCGCGTATTGCGCCCAACCATCGGTGATCGAAATCAAATGCACATCAAGGTTCGGCCACAGGCACTGGCGGGCAAACTCAAGCCGCCGGAACACCAGCACTGCATTGGCGGTGGTGGTGGTCATCACAAAATGGTTTTCGCCCAGACGTGCCGCAGTGCCATCATCATAAGCAATGCCATCCTCGCGCAGCATCAAGCCGTACCGCACCTTGCCCACCGGCAGTTTAAGGAACGGATTTGTGTAGATCCGGTTCAAAAACTCAGCCGCATCGCGGCCCTGAATGTCGATCTTGCCCAGCGTGGTCACGTCGCAAATGCCGACCGAGGCGCGGGTCATCTGGATTTCGCGGTCAACGCTGTCGCGCCAGCCCGCCTCACCAGGACGGGCATACCATTGGGCGCGCAGCCAGTTGCCGACCTCGACAAAACTCGCCTCGTGTTCGGTGGCCCATTTGTGGCTGGGGGTCAGGCGATAGGGCCGAAAGTCTTTACCGCGTGACCGCCCCGCAAGCGCACCAATAGGCAACGGGGTGTAGGGCGGGCGAAAAATGGTGGTGCCGGTTTGAGGGATGGTTTTGCCGCTAATTTCGGCCATGATCGCCAGCGCCGGAATATTGGCGGTTTTGCCCTGATCTGTGGCCATGCCGAGCGTGGTGTAGCGTTTCAGATGCTCGACCGATTTGAAGCCTTCCTGATAGGCCTGTTTCACGTCCTTGACCGTGACATCGTTTTGTAAATCCAGCCAGGCGATCTTGCGGCTTTCGCCCACATGCCAGAACGCGGACACCGCACAGGCTTCGTCCTCAGCCTTTGGTGCAACTTGGCGCGACGCGGTGAACCCCAGGTCCTTGACCTGCGCATTGGCAATGCTGCGCCCCTCTCCCAAGGCCGCCGCAAGCGTCATCGCGCCGCTAGCGGCCCCGGCAATCGCCATGCCAACCGGCAGCTCCTTGCCCGGCACAAACGCGGCAATATCGCTCCGCCACACAGGGCGGCTGCGCTGGTGGCAGGTCAGGTGCACGTTCGGGCTCCAGCCGCCCGACACCGCCAGGCAATCGGCCGGGATCTTTTGGCCGTTGGACAGTGTAATAGACGCGATGCCCTGGCGGCCCGAAGTGTCAACGATGCGGCCACCCATCACCATGCTTGCGCCGGGAATCGTTCTCGGGGCCGGGATGTCGCGCACATCAATCACCGCGCTGACCGTCAAACCCTTGGCGGCCAGATCGCTGGCGGTGCGCCAGCCGTCATCATTGTTGGTGAACACCGCCACCTGCTTGCCTGGCGCGACGCCGAAACGGTTCACGTAAGTGCGCACCGCCCCGGCCAGCATGATCCCGGGGCGGTCGTTGTTGCCGAACGCAATCGGGCGCTCGGTGGACCCTGCGGCAAGAATCGAGCGTTTGGAATAGATCCGCCACAGGATTTGGCGCGGTTTGCCATTGGCGTTGGCCAGCTGATCGGCGCAGCGTTCCAAAGCGCCGAAAATACCGTGGTCGTAGGCGCCGTAAACGGTTGTGCGGGTCATGATGCGGACATTGTCCATCTCGCCAAGCTCGGCCAATGCCGCCGCCGCCCAGTCGCCGCCGGACATGCCGCCAACCTCCATGGTTTCACCATTCAACCGTCCGCCAAGCACAAAATCCTCATCCGCCAGAATAACCCGGGCACCGCTGCGCCCGGCCGCCAGCGCCGCCGACAGGCCAGCAGGCCCGGCCCCGATCACCAGCACGTCGCAATGCAGAAAGCCCTTGTCATAAACGTCAGGGTCTTCCTGCATCGACAGGCTGCCAAGCCCGGCCGACATGCGGATCATCGGCTCGTAGAGCTTTTCCCAGAACGCTTTCGGCCACATGAAAGTCTTGTAATAAAACCCGGCCGCCAGAAACGGCGACAACAGGCCGGTCACCGCCATGAAATCAAATTCCAGCTGGCCGCGGTGGTTTTGGCTGGTGGCCTTCAGCCCGTCAAACAGCTCCGCCACCGTGGCGCGGGTATTGGGTTCCTGATGGGCACCGCTGCGAAGATGCACCAGGGCACTGGGCTCTTCCGACCCGGCCGAAAAAATCCCGCGCGGACGGTGATACTTAAACCCCCGCGCCACCAGCCGCTGGCCGTTGGCCAACAGCGCCGAGGCCAACGTGTCACCCGGATGGCCCTGCATTTTCTTGCCGTTGAAGGTAAAGTTCAGGGTTTGCGACCGGTCGATCAGCCCACCGTCGATGCGATTGCTCTGGTTCATCGGTCGCGCCCCATCGCCCGCGCCACGTCGCGGGCCATTTCGACCGACGTAATCTCGTGGGTCAGCGTATTACGGGTCACCACCAGCCAGGACCGGTCGCCTTGCTCATGATACCAGAGCTCGCGCATTTCACCCGCAACGTTATCGCGTAAATACATGTATTCATGAAATTTATCGGCTGCGTCTTGGTCCTGCCAATCGGGGCGGTTGATCATTTCTACGTCGCCGAGATAAACAAATTCCGCCGCATCACGAGGGCCGAGAAGCGGGTGATTGATGATCATTGTTCTATCACCCCGTCAATGCAAGTTCGCCTGGGCGCCCTGGCCCTTTTCGTCGATCAGATGGCCGCGTTTGAACCTGTCCAGCCGCATTTCGGTGGCATTCGGGTGCGGCACGTCGCGCGCCAGCAGATGCGCGTAGCAAAAACCGCTGGCCGGCGTCGCCTTGAAACCGCCGTAACACCAGCCGCCGTTGAAATAGAGACCGTCGATATGCGTCTTGTCGATAAACGGCGAGCCATCCATCGACATGTCGATCAGCCCGCCCCACATCCGCAATATCCGCGCCCGTCCGATCATCGGCATGATCGCCATGCCGCCCTCGCAGACATCCTCGACCACCGGCAGGTTGCCGCGTTGAGCGTAAGAATTGTAGCCGTCAAGATCGCCGCCAAACACCAGCCCGCCTTTGTCGGACTGGCTGACGTAGAAATGTCCGGCACCGAAGGTTATGACGCCTGGGAGGGTGGGCTTCAAACCTTCGGTGACGAATGCCTGCAGAACGTGGGTCTCGATCGGCAAGCGCATACCCGCCAGCGCCATCACCCGCCCCGACGATCCGGCGACGCAGACGGCGACTTTTTTTGCCCTTATCGCGCCGCGCGCCGTTTGCACGCCGGTGCAGATGCCGTCCTCGATGTCAAAACCGGTGACCTCGCAGTTCTGGATAATATCCACGCCACGGCTGTCGGCCCCGCGCGCAAAACCCCAGGCAACGGCATCGTGGCGCACCGTGCCGCCCCGGCGTTGGAAAAGCCCGCCTTTGATCGGAAACCGCGCATTGTCAAAATCCAGAAATGGCAGTTCGCGGCGCAGATCATCGGCGCTGGCCAGTTCGGCACCGGCACCCGACAGAATCATCGCATTGGCGCGGCGCACGAATGCGTCGCGCTGCGGATCAGAATGAAACAGGTTCAGGATCGAGCGCTGGCTGACCATCGCATTATAGTTGAAATCTTGCTCGAGGTTTTCCCACAGTTTCATCGACATTTCATAAAACGGCTGGTTGCCCGGCAGCATGTAGTTGGAGCGGATAATCGTGGTGTTGCGCCCGACATTGCCCGAGCCCAGCCAGCCCTTTTCAAGCACCGCAACATTGGTGACGCCAAATTCGCGCGCCAGATAGTACGCGGTGGCCAGCCCGTGCCCGCCAGCACCGACGATGATGATGTCATAGCCAGGTTTCGGATCGGGCTCGCGCCAGACTGGCTTCCAGCCTTTGTTGCCGGTCAGGCCCTCTTTGAGGATTTTGAAAGCAGAGTAACGCATGCGGCAGCCCTTTGTTGACACCCGCAGCATGGGGGAACCACCTGATCTGGACATTCCTAAAAAGGACAATAGAGTGCCTAAAATGGACAATAATGGACCAACTCAAAAGGTCAGAAAAGTCGGCATCCTGCCGATTGCCGGTTTTGCCTTGATGTCGTACGCCTCGACCGTCGAACCGATTCGCGCCGCCAACCTGCTTGCTCGCCGCCGCCTTTACGACATTATCAACATAACCGGCGATGGCAGGCAGGTGCAAAGTTCCGGCGCCGCGGTTGTGAATGCGGAGGCAATGGTCGGTGACGTATTAAAGCTGGATTACCTGTTCGTGGTGGCAGGCGGCGATCCGGCGTCCTTCACAGATCGCCGGGTCCTGAACTGGATTGCCCGCATGGCCCGCACCGGCACCCAGCTTGGCGGTGTCTCGGGCGGCCCGGTCATTCTGGCCCGCGCCGGGTTGATGCACGGCAGGCGCATGACGGTGCATTGGGAACACGCGCCAGCACTGGCGGAAATATCGCCCAATCTGGCAATCGAGCGTACACTCTATGTGATCGATCGGGATCGGGTGACCTGCGCCGGGGGCACGGCACCGATGGACCTGATGCATGCGCTGATTGCGCAGCATCATGGTGCGCCGTTCGCGCGGCTGGTGAGTGACTGGTTCCTGCACACCGAAATCCGGCCCTCTGGCGGGCCGCAACGCGGCGGGCTGGTGGCGCGGGTCGGCACGACAAATGCCGCCATTCTGGATGCGGTGGATGCGATGGAGAGCCATGTGGCCGACCCCCTGACGCTGCGCCAATTGGCGTTGATTGCCGGGGTATCGGCGCGTCATCTCAACCGGCTGTTCACCGAAAAACTGCGCCAGCCGACAATGAAATATTATCGAGAGCTGAGGTTGGACAAAGCGCAAAACCTGCTGCGCAATTCGCCGATGCCGATCACCGAAATCGCCCTGGCCTGCGGATTTGCGAATTCATCGCATTTCTCGCGCCTCTACAGCGCCAAATATCGCCTCCCGCCTTCGAAAATTCGCGCCTGACTCCAACTCATGTCGCGGAGGCGCGGGTCAGCGACAGGCGCGCGGTTTCAAGATGATCTTTCATGTAGTTTGCGGCGCGCTCGGGCTCGCGGGTTCGAATGGCGTTCATGATTTGGCGGTGCTGCACATTATATTGCGAAATCATGCGTTCATCCAACGTCAGCTGCCGCATCCTGCGCCATTCATCCTGGCCGCGCACCGAGGTGATTTGACTGACGATCCAAATCAGCAACCGGTTGGCCGTGCAGTTGGCAAGAACGCGGTGAAAATCAGCATCCGCATCGGCAAAACGCACCGGATCTTGAACGCTGGCGTCCATGTGTTCACAAAGCTCTTCCATCTTGTCAAAATCCTGGCGCCGCCCATGCAAAACCGCCAACCTGCACATGTGCGGCTCCAGCGCGAATCGCGCGTCTATAAGTTCCAGCGGATTGGCCTGTCCGATCGGTGATTCGATGCGGTCAATCTCGTCGTGCACAATGTAGGTGCCGCTTCCGGGGCGGATTTCGACGAATTTTTCATTGGCCAGCCGGGTCAGCGCATCGCGCACCGTGCCGCGGGCTACACCGTAGGTTTGCGCCAGTCGTCTTTCAGGCGGCAGTCTGTCGTGTAATTGCAGAGTCCCTTTGGAAATTTCTCTGCGCAACTTGGCGGCTATATCCGCTGCACCAAGCCTGTGCGGGACATCAGAATTCAAGTTTCAATCCTCAATTATTGATCCAATAATATACCAAATAACCGTATAATCCAGACCTTTTTGCGAAACTGGTCCAAAAAGGTTGATTTCCGGCGCAAACTCGAAAACTATTGATTTAGAGATTCTTCGAAGTAACCGCGCTCAAGTCTGCTGTCCCACACGAACTATGGAGTTATGAATGGCCTTTCCGGAACATGCCCAATACGTGATTATCGGCGCCGGTATTCATGGTCTGAGCACCGCGTATCATTTGGCAGTAAAGTTGCGCGAAACCGGTCGCGGTTCGGGCAAAGACATCCTGGTGCTTGACAAAACCGCAGTCGCGGCCGGTGCCTCGGGAATTGCCTGCGGCGTCGTGCGCAACAACTACTTTCAGTCCGCGATGCGCGAGCTCATGGCGCATTCGGTCAGCGTGTGGGAGAGCGACCCGGAGGCCTATGCTTATCATGCGGTCGGCTATATTCAGATCAGTCCTGAATCGATGCATGAAGATGTTGCGTCCATCGCCAAGCAGCAGAAAGATCTTGGCTATGAGTCGGTCTTTATCGAGGGCGAAAAAGACTGCAACAAATACATGACGAACATGTTTTATGACTGGCAGGCCCAGGGAATCACATCGATCCTGCACGAAAAGCCCGGTGGTTACGCCAACAACACCGCGATGGTGCATGGCCTAGCCAATAAGGTGGAGTTGGAAGGTGTACGCATCCTGACCGGTGTGACGGTCACCGGCTTCAAAAGCGCCAATGGCAGCAGCGCAATTGCCGTGGTGGAAACCGACAAGGGCGACATCAAGTGCGACTACGTTGTTGTTGGCGTCGGCCCCTGGGCCAAGTCAATCTGGGACATGCTGGCGTTGCCAAAGGCCGTCGAAATCAAAGGATCGGATGGCAACCTGCACAAAGATGTCCCCATGTGGGTCTACTGGTCGCTGCAGGAAGGCACGTTGGGGATAGACCCCGCCCTGCACCGGACCGATGATGATCTGTTTCCCCCGGTGATCCACGTCGACTCCGATGCGCCGCTCTATTCCGATGTCGACGGCTCGCTGATCACCGACCAGATGTGGGGCATCTACTACAAGCCGGATTACAATTTCGGCGGCATTCAGGGCGGGGCCGCGCCGTTCAAACTGACAACCGATCCGGACAAGTTTGCCGTTGACCCTTACGGTCCGGAATCCCCCGAGTTCATCGTCGGCGACGATTTCGCCCACATGTGGTGTTCAGCCCTGGCACACTGTCAGAAACGGTTCGAAGGGCAAGGTCCCAGATACAAAAACGAACCGTCCGGCGGCATTGGCGCCTTCACGCCGGACAGTTTTCCGGTGTTCGACGTGTTCCGCGAAAACTGCTATTTCATCGCCGATTCCAACCACGGCTACAAAATGCTCGGCGTTGGTAAATTGGTTGCTGATGAAATCCTCGACGGCAAAAGCGCCTTGCTCGAACCGTTCAGGTTCTCTCGGTACGCTGAAGGTAAGTTGCATCCGGTGTCAAATAGCCCGTTTCCCTGGAGTTGAACGCTTGTTGGTGGCCGACAAGGAAACCAGGCAGGAAAAGGAAATCAAAGATGAGTAAATACTGCAGAATAACGACGCTGGAATATAAGGATCAGCAGGCGGCGGAAACCTTGAGCAAGGAATATGTTGATATCCTGATACCAAAATACCTCGAACTCGGCGCCATTGGATTGATGGCGGTCCGGGTGGGTGTGCGCAGCATCGCCTACGTGAGTCGTTATGAGAGCAAAGAACAGGCAGATGCTGCGTCGGCTTCGATTCGCTCGGAGGTGCTCAAAAGGTTTAGTCAGCATGTCGTTGCCCCGCCCATCACTGTAGAAGGCGAGGTCGTCGGTGAATCGATCGAGAACTAACATCAAACAAAACATGTAACGCCCAGTTACGAACAGCAAAAGGTGATCGGATACGATCCCGAATTAATCGAAGAAGAAGGGGACCGAACCAAGGATATAACGCGCAGCGACCACAAGCCGGCAAACCAGGAGATTGCCGGCGAAACCAGCACCTTGCTGATGCTGTTTCGGTTCTCGCGTTACGCCGAAGGCCGGTTGCGCGCAGTGTGCAGCAGCCGGTATTCTTGAAACGGCGACAATATGAAAAGGGGCATTAGTCCCCGCAAAATGAATAGGGAGACCACACATGGCCGAAACCGATCTTGAACGATTTGTAGACGCGCCCGGGCGCGCCGAAAAAATCAAAGAAGTCCGAAAAATGATCGACGCGATGGGGATCGAGTATCTCTATCTGCAATTCATATCGGTCACCGGCAAGATCATGGGCAAGGGCATTCCCTCGGATCATTGGGAAGCGATTTCCAAAAAAGGTTTCCAATTGGTCTACGGCTCGACCGTCAACCTGTTCACCGACCGGGCCGGCAACTATCTGGGCTACGGTCCGGAAGCGGCCGAGCTGGTGGGCATTCCCGAGCCGGAAACCTTCATGCAACTGCCCTGGGCCAAAGAAATCGGCCGGTTTTATTGCACCTTGTTCCGCAACCGCGAGGAAAAGGAAAATCCGGGTGGCTTTTTGACCGCAGACTGTCGCGGCAACCTGCGCCGGATGCATGCGGATTTCACCAAAAAGCACGGCACCAAGCTGCGGATCGGCACCGAGCCGGAAATGATGTGGCTGAAGTTTGATGAAAACGGCCAGCCGAAGTACGGCTATTCCAAGCCCTACTGTTACCATATCGACCAGTTCGAAAGCCTGCGCCCGGTATCGATGCAGGTGATCCGATACTCCCGCGCGATGGGCCTTGACATGATCCAGGGCGATCACGAAGACGCGCCGGGCCAGCTGGAACTGAACTGGATGTATGACGACGTTCTGCGCAATGCCGACCGGCTGACCACCTATCGCCAGATTTGCGCGCAGGTGGCGCGTGAATTCGGCATTTTCGCCTGCTTCATGAGCAAGCCGTTTGAAGGCGTTTCAGCCTCGGGCTGTCACCATAATATGTCGCTGTGGCGCGGCGGTAAGGACGAGTTTGTCAAATGCGGCAACGATCCCAAGAACCTACCGGGCACGGCCGACAACTACATGTATGTCAAAGGCGGCGAAAACACCTTCATGCCGGACGGCGATGATGTGCAGATGCCGGGCAAAGAGGGCCTGGTGGCGATCGGCGGCGTGGTGCATCACTTGCAGGCGCTGACCGCAATCGGATCGTCGACCGTTAACTCGTACCGCCGCTTGTGGGATACCGGTTTCTGGGCACCGGTCTTTGCCGACTGGGGTTTTCAGAACCGCACAACGGGCTTGCGGGTTTCCGCACCAGGGCGGTTTGAATACCGCTCGGTCGACTCGATGGTGAACCCCTATCTGATGGGGACTTGCCTGCTCGCGGCGATGGATGATGGCATCGACAACAAGCTTGACCCGGGCGAGCCGGAAGAACGCAACATCTACGATGCGATCAAGGCCGGCAAACAGGTCAAGAAACTGCCGATGTCGCTCGGTGAAGCACTGGATCACCTGGCCGGCAGCGAAGTTGTCAAACGCGGTCTGCCAGGCGAAATGTATCGGCTGTTCCATGAGTACAAATACGACGAATACGCCCGATTCATGGCCACGGTCACCGAATGGGACAACGAAAGGTATATGGAATGCCTGCCGTAGGCGGGCGCTGGTGGGCAAATTGCCCACCCTACGGGACACCGGGTGGGGTGGGCAATTTGCCCACCTTCCCAAAAACAGGAGGCACAACATAAATGTGCGGAATTGTAGGACTGATCCACAAGGGCAAAAGCTCGAACGTCGGCGGCGAAATGACTGCGATGTTGCAGGCTCTGAAACACCGGGGACCGGACAGCACCGGCTACGCGGTCTACGGCGAGCCGACCGAGGGCAACTTTATCATGCGACTGAAAGTGGCGGAGGCCGAGGATATGGCCCGCGGACGTGGTATTCATCAGGTGATCAAAGATCGTATCGCCGAGGTTGAAACCATACTCGCCGAACATGGAGCCGAGGTGAAATCGAAAGCCAACGCCACCGAATATGCCTTGCGCTACGTGCTTAGCCATGACGGCGACACCGCCGAAATGGCGGCCCATATCGAAGAAACCGAGGGCGTTGAGATTCTGTCGCTTGGCAATGGGCTGGAGCTGATCAAAGACCTGGGCGATGCGGCGGAAGTGGCCGGCATGTACGGCCTGAACAACTTCACCGGCACCCACGGCATCGGCCACACAAGGATGGCCACCGAATCCGATGTCGATATCCGCTCGGCCCACCCCTATTGGGCGTTTCCCTACAATGACATCAGCGTTGTCCATAACGGCCAGATCACCAACTATTGGACGATGCGCCGCGAAATGGAACGCATGGGGCATCGGTTCATGTCCGATTGCGACAGCGAACTCTTGGCGGTCTACACCGCGCATAACCTGGCAAACGGCATGGCGCTGGAGAATTCACTGCGCACTTCAATCGAGGAAATCGACGGTGTATTCACCTACCTGATCGCCACTCAGAACGAGCTCGGCATGGCCAAAGACACGATGGCCGCCAAACCGCTGGTGCTTTACGAAAGCGATGATCTGATTGCGATGGCATCCGAAGAGGTCGCGATCCGCGCCATCTTGCCGCAGGAAATTGACACCACTGACCCTTATGATGAGGAGGTTCGGGTATGGCAGGCGTAAGCACCGCAGAGCTCAAAGAAATGTCGCAAGAAGAGCGCGTCAAAGCGCTCGGCATGACATCCGAACAGCTGACCGGCAAATCGCTTTATATCGAGTTTGACCCGGATGCCGGGGAAAATTTCACCTACCCCTGGGCGCCGGAAGTTGATTACAACAAGCGCACCGAACTGGACACGGACGAGCTGACCTCAACCCAGGTGAACAGCCGCATCCGCGCGCTGATGGCCGAAGGCTACGGCACCATCGTGCTGAAAAATCCCCGTGGCAAACACTCGCTCGGCGTCGGCATCCTTAGTCGATTGAACCTGATCATCGAAGGCTCCACCGGTTATTTCGGCGTTGGCCTGATCGACGGGCCAAACGTGCGGATCACTGGCCGCGTTGGCTGGTCCTGCGCCGAAAATATGATGTCTGGCACGGTGATTATCGAGAAAAACGCCGGCTCGACCTTTGGTGCGGCCCTGCGCGGCGGCGATCTGGTTTGTAAAGGCTCAGTCGGCTCGCGCACCGGCATCGACATGAAAGGCGGCAGCATTATTGTCGGTGGCGATACCGGAGCGCTGTCGGGTTTTATGATGCAACGCGGGCGCATGGTGTTCTGCGGCAATGTCGGCAAGAACTTGGGCGACAGCATGTATGACGGCACCATCTATGTCGGCGGCGATATCAAGTCCTGCGGCGTCGATGCCATCGAGGCCGATCTGACCGATACTGACATAGCCTGGCTGACCCGCAAGCTCACCCAATACGGGCTGATGCCGGCGCGTGGCGTCGATCATTTCACCAAGATTGTCGCCGGCAAAATGCTTTGGAATTACGACAATCTCGAACCCACCGAAAAGAAACTAATCCTCTAAAGTCACCGAAAGGACCGACCTCATGGCTGACGGCGACATGCCCAAAAAGAAAGCGCTGACGCGCGATATTAACCGCATCGGCGACAGTTTTATCTTCCCGCCCCGCGTCATCGACGACATTCACGTCAAGGCCGAACTGGGCCGCTACCGGATGCGCGCGATGTCGCTGTTCAAGAAAATCCCTCATTGGGATGATCTGACGTTTTTGCCCGGCACCCTGACCCGGTTCGTGATCGAGGGTTATCGCGAAAAATGCGAGACCCAAACCATCATCGGGCCGCGCGCCAAGCGGCCACTGGTGCTGGATATCCCGGTCTACATCACCGGTATGAGCTTTGGCGCGCTGTCTTACGAGGCGAAAACCGCTCTGGCGCGGGGCGCGACGATGGCCGGAACCGCCACCTGTTCCGGCGAAGGCGGCATGATCCCGGATGAGCGGCGCTACAGCTCGAAATGGTTCTACCAGTGCATCCAGTCGCGTTACGGCTTCAACCCGAACCATCTGGTGCTGGCAGACGGCGTCGAATTCTTCATCGGTCAGGGCTGCAAGGTTGGCCTGGGTGGCCACCTCATGGGCCAGAAAGTCACCGATCAGGTGGCCGAGATGCGCTCGCTGCCAGCAGGCATCGACCAACGCTCGCCCGCCCGCCACCCCGATTGGCTGGGACCCGACGATCTGGCGCTGAAAATCCAGGAAATCCGCGAAGCCACCGACTGGCAAATTCCGATCCAGCTGAAACTCGGCGCGGCGCGGGTTTACGACGACGTGCGCATGGCGGTGAAATGCGACCCCGACAGCATCTACATCGACGGCATGGAAGGCTCGACCGGCGCCGGGCCGCACCTGGCGACCGAGGAAACCGGAGTGCCGGGCATGGCTGGCATCCGGCAGGCGCGCAAAGCCATCGACGATCTGGGCAAACACGGCGAGATCAGCCTGGTCTATGCTGGTGGCATCCGCAACGGCGCGGACGTTGCCAAGGCAATAGCGCTGGGGGCGGATGCCATCGCCATCGGCCATTCGGCGATGATGGCGCTGAATTGCAACAAGGATATCCCCGAGGCGAATTACCCGGAAGAAATCGGCGCCGAACCCGGCTATTGCTACCATTGCCACACCGGGCGTTGCCCGGTTGGCGTCGCCACCCAAGACCCCGTGTTGCGCGCCCGTCTCGACCCGGATGCCGCCGCCGAGCGGGTCTATAACTTCCTGCATACGCTGACCATCGAAGCCCAGCTTTTCGCCCGTGCTTGCGGTAAGACCCACGTGCATTCGCTGGAACCTGAAGATCTGGCGGCACTGACGATGGAGGCCTCGGCAATGGCCGGCGTGCCGCTGGCGGGCACCAACTACACGGTTGGCGTCGAAGATTATCATCACCTGTAAGGAGGGCTGAACATGGCCGGAACCCAATATCACGGCTCTGAAATCAAGAACGTCGATCAGTTTGTAAAAGACGCAGCGGGCCCTGAAAGCCAACGCGAAAAGGAAATCGGCCAGCACATTGGCTATCGCTACGACGTTAACCTGGTGCCGGATTACGACCGGATCACACCGTATTTGTCAAAATACATGGAAGTTATGGGCTGGGATGATCTGAACTGGCTGGAAGATGTCCACATGGGCTACGAGGACGGCATGGCGGCGGTGTTTGACCGCAACGTCAACGGCTGGGTGCGTATTCCTGACATTATTGATCTGCCCGACAACCAACAAGACCGCGATATGATTGCCCGTGAACTGCTGCTGAAATTCCAGATGTCGGACAAACACCCGCTGGCGACGCTGCGCAAGGCTTACATGAAATTCTGAGCGATGCCGCGCGCCGTAAATATCGCCTGCCCGCACATCCGGCCATTGGTTCTCGTGCATGAATCCGGCAGGGTCGTTTGGGCAAGGAGCGCCGCATGAACTCAGCCGCCGCAATCCTGGGGCAAAGCTATTCCCACAATCCGCTGAAAGATGCCTTCCTGAAATGGCAATGCCGGGTGCGCCAGATGGCGATGCGCGACAATCAGGGCCGACCGGATGACGCGATTACGCCAGCAGTGATGCTGCACGGCACAAAGGAAACCTTGGGTCATTTCATCACGGTTCTGAACAAATCACCGAGCCATTCGTTGACCCCGGAACTCTTGCACATGGCGCGTCAGACAAACGACCCTGCGCAACGGCGCGACAAGGCACTGCAATTCCTGTCGTCCACCTATTACCAAAAACACATAGAATTTTCGGACCTTCTGACGGCAACTTTCCCCCCCAAATCGCCGGGTGCGGAACGGATCAGAAAAGCCAAAACCTGCACCCTTGTGTTTGAGGCTTTTGCGCAGCGCTTTGATCTGGTTTGCAAGGTCTGGCGGCTGGCGGCGCACAACCCGCTTTACCAGGCGACAATGGCGCATAACCAATTGTTCAATCCCGCATTGCCGCCAGATTCAGTGGTGCTTGGGTTCGAGCCGGACTGGGCGGGCTCGTCGTCATGTCCTGCTATTGAAAACCCAAGATCGTGAACATTGCAAATCGCCACGGATCGTATCCGGGGCAGCAAACACCGGGAAATTCAGATGGCTAAGAAAATATGCATCATCGGCGCCGGCCCATGCGGTCTGGCCCAGCTGCAGGCGTTTCAATCCGCCGCCGACAATGGCGCCGAGGTGCCCGAGATTGTCTGTCTGGAAAAGCAATCCGACTGGGGCGGGTTGTGGAATTACACTTGGCGCACCGGCGTCGATGCGGCGGGCGATCCCTGTCATGGCTCAATGTATCGTTATCTGTGGTCCAACGGCCCCAAGGAAGGGTTGGAATTCGCCGACTACACGTTCGATGAACATTTCGACCACCCGATCGCCAGCTACCCGCCGCGCGAAGTGCTGTGGGATTATATCATGGGACGGGTCAAAAAGGCCGGCGTGCGCGACAAGATCAGGTTCAACACATTGGTACGCGATGTACGCTTGGACGTCGGCAAGTTCATCGTCGTTTCGCGCAACGGCGAAACCGACAGCGAAACCACCGAAGAATTCGACAACGTGGTGGTGGCATCCGGGCATTTCTCAACCCCAATGGTCCCCTACTATCCAGGCTTTGAAGCCTTCGACGGCCGCATCCTGCACGCCCATGATTTCCGCGACGCACGCGAATTTGTGGGCCAGGACCTGCTGATTCTGGGTTCCAGTTATTCGGCCGAGGATATTGGTTCGCAATGCTGGAAATACGGCTGCAAATCGATCACCGTGGCCTACCGAACCGCGCCAATGGGCTACGGCTGGCCGGACAACTGGACAGAGGTTCCGGCGCTGCACCGGGTTGAGGAGCGCACCGCGTATTTCATCGACGGCACTTCAAAAGAGGTCGATGCGATCATCCTGTGCACCGGTTACAAACACCATTTCCCGTTCCTGCCCGACGATCTGCGCCTGAAAACCACCAACCGTTTGGCCACGGCGGACCTTTACAAGGGCGTGGTCTGGAACAACAATCCAGGCATATTTTATCTCGGCATGCAGGACCAATGGTACACGTTCAACATGTTCGACGCCCAGGCCTGGTGGGTGCGCGACGTGATCATGGACCGCATTGCGCTGCCGTCGCCCGCCGACATGGCGGCTGACGTGGCCGACCGGATCGCGCGCGAAGATGCGCTGGAAGATGACTATGGTTGCATCGCCTATCAAGGCGCCTACACCAAGGAACTGATCGATGAAACCGATTATCCTAGCTTCGATATCACGGCCTCAAACCAAGCGTTCTATGGCTGGAAAAAACACAAAAAATCCGGCATCATGACGTTCCGCGATCACGGCCATGTCTCGCCAATGACCGGCACCCACGCACCGGCGCATCACACCGCATGGGTTGACGCACTGGACGACAGCATGGCCGCCTACCTGCGCACCAAAGCCTGATCAAACCGCGCGCGGGCTGTAGCGTTTGCGCGCAGCGCTTTCTTTCAGCAACCAATCTTCCACCATCGTGCGTTCCGGGAAGGCTTTGCGTTTTTCCGGCCTGAGCAGATAATAGCCGAAATCTGAGCGCACATTGCTGGCGCCAAGCGGGCGCACCAGCGCGCCTGAGTCAAGCAGCCGGTCCAAAAGATGCCCCCAGCCAAGGGCGACGCCCAGACCATCCACCGCCGCCTGAACGGCGAGCGGGTAAGTGTTGAACGACGCGGATTGGTCAAGTTCCGGCATTGTTACCCCCATTTCTTGTAGCCAAGTGAGCCAGTTCATCCACTCTGTGTGCATGGTCGACACTTCGATCAGCGCATGGGACTGCAGTCCTTCCAATGTCTTGATCGCCGGATTGGCGGCCAGGTATCCCGGCGCGCAGACTGGGAAAACCGTTTCTCCAAACAGCAACCGCGACCGGTATCCAAGCCAGTTTCCGTCGCCGCGCAGAATCGACAAATCGACCGTTTCCGCCAGGCATTAGCTGTCTCTGCGTGACGCCACCAGCATGATTTTAAGCTGCTTGTTGCGGTTGTTGAATTTTCGCAACCGCGGCATCAGCCACAGCGTCGCCACCGAATTGGTGGCCGCAAGTGTCACCGCATTGCGGTTGTGGCGCGACCGCATCTCGCGCGAGACGTCGCGCAAAGACTGGATGGCAGGCGAAACCGAATCCAGCAATTTCTGACCCTGCGGCGTCAGCGTCACCGATTTGTGGCCGCGCACAAACAGCGGCACCGTGTAATGCAGTTCCAGCAATCGCGCCTTTCGGCTGATCGCGCTTTCGCTGATATTCAGCTCGCGCGAGGCACCGGCGAAGCTCTGGCACTGAGCGGCAGCCTCGAATGCCAACAGATAATCTGAGCTACCCCCCGAAATTCGGACACTGACGTAAGCTACGATTTGTTGTTTGCTGATCTTCAACACGAAGGAGATCAGAAATGTCGAAACGAAAGCAACATCATCCAGAATTTAAGGCCAAGGTCGCACTGGAAGCCTTGAAGGGCGAGGAAACGGTATCGGAATTGGCGAGCCGTTTTGGCGTTCACCCGACAATGATCCATCAATGGAAACGGCCTTGCTTGAAGGCGCATCGGGTGTGTTTGAATGCAGTGCCAAGAGGATCCGTGAGATCGACGAAGAGCGGGTCAAAGAACTGTATGCCAAGATCGGGGAGCTGGCCGTCGCCAACGATTTTTTGGAACGAAAGCTCAAGCCGTGGACCGGAAAGTGAGGCGCAGGATGATTGAACCCGGCCATCCTGGTCTGTCTGTCGGTAAACAATGCCAACTGCTGTCGATCTCGCGATCGTCGTTCTACTACACGCCGAAGGGCGAGACAGCGCTGAACCTCGGGCTGATGCGGCAGATCGACGAACAATTTCTTGAAACGCCTTTCTACGGTGTCCGCCAGATGACCTGGCATCTGAGGAACGAGGGCCATCTGGTGAACGAGAAACGTATCCGTCGTCTGATGCGGCTCATGGGCCTGATGCCGATCTACCAGAAGCCTAACACCAGCAAGATGGCAAAGGGGCACAAGATTTACCCCTACCTGCTGCGGGGGCTGCGGGTGGATCGTCCAAATCAGGTCTGGTGCGCAGACATCACATACCTGCCGATGCGGTGTGGGTTTCTCTATCTGGTAGCCATCATGGACTGGCACACCCGTAAGGTACTGGCCTGGCGTATCTCGAACACACTGGAGGCCACTTCTGCGTCGAGGCATTGATTGAGGCAATCCACCGCTTCGGCCCGCCCGGGATCGTGAACACCGATCAAGGCAGCCAGTTCACATCCTTTGCCTGGACCGATTGTGCGAAACGGGCTGGGGCCAGAATATCGATGGATGGCAAGGGTCGGTTCCTCGACAACATCTTCATAGAACGGCTCTGGCGATCGATGAAATACGAGCGCGTTTACTTGTATGCATGGCAAAGTGGTTCAGAAGCAAAGGCAGGGATCAAGAAATGGATGGAATTTTACAATCACAAACGCCCGCATTCGGCTCTTGGCGGCAAGCCGCCAGCCGTGGTCTATTGGCAAACAAATGAAACAAACAATCCAGATCAGCAGATGCAAAAAGTAGCTTATTTTACGCCGAACCCTGTCCAATGATTGGGGAGTGGCTCAATCCAGCGGCGGTAGAACGTTTCCGGTCTTGGCCATTTTTGACAATCGGTCCCTGCAGCAGCAATACAGTCTAACTTTGACGAGATAAATCAGGTCACTTTTTTTGTGCCGTCATATCGACTGATTCCGTAACGTGTTGAATAAATCACAAAAAAAACTGTTTGACATCAATTAATGATGGTCTTGCCCATCAATTTTATGTGCTGAACTCTGGCGATTATTTGGCAAGATACGCGCACTTCGAGGCGGCATATCTCGATCGCTTGGGGATGAAGCTTCGATCAACAATTAAGCTAAACCAACAGGGAGTTATCATGAAACTGAAATATACAATCTCTGCAGCGCTGCTTGCTGCTACAGCATCAACCGGCGCATTGGCGCAAGATTCGGCCGAGCCGATCGTGATCCCGACCCATAACTGGTCCAGCCAGGTTGTGATGGCCTATGTGATCGGCGGCATCTTTGAAAGCCTGGGCGACAATGTCGAATACGTGCCGGCAGACTCTCAAGCGGTCTACGAAGCCATTCGCATCGGCGACGTAACCATCAGCCATGAAGTCTGGCAGTCAACATTTGGCGCCTCTTTCTACAATGCGATGGCCAAAGGCGGCATCATCGACGCCGGAACACACTCGGCGGCAACGCTTGAAGAAATGGGCGTTCCTCAGTACGTGATCGATGATAATCTTTGCCCTGGCCTGCCAAACTGGGAAGCTTTGAAAGACTGTGCCGACGTATTTGCAACCGCTGATTCCGGGGGCAAAGGCCGCTGGCTGGAAGGTCCGCAAAGCTGGCATGGCGATCTGATGCCGGTGCGCCTTGAGGCGCTTGGCCTTGGCGATACGTACACCGTGAAGTTTGCCGGCGGTGCCGACGCGATCTGGGCAGAACTGGCGTCGGCCAAGAAAGAAGGCCGCGGCATTATCACCTTTAACTGGACGCCGAACTTTACCGATGCCGAGGGTTTTGCCTTCATCGAGTTCCCGCCATATTTTGATGGATGCCGAGTTGCTGACGGTGGTGATGGCGCCTGTGGTTCACCCAAAGGATGGCTGAAGAAAGCCGCGAACTACAAGTTCCCGAAAACCCACCCGGCAGCCTATACAGTATTTGCCAAGATGTCCTTTTCCTCGACGGATATCGGTCAAATGGCTGCACTCGTAGACATCGACGGGATGAGCCATCAGGACGCCGCGGCATCCTGGCTGGCGGATCATGAAGATGTTTGGAAGCCGTTCACAGAATAAACGCGCTTCAGCTTATGTCTCCGCGCTTAGGAGGCAGCTATGTCAAATTCTCTTCCCACGTTGGCTTATACGTGGGGAGAGAATATTCGTTTTCATTTCTCTTTAGGCGTCGGCAAACGCATCACTTTGAGGCAAAATGATCGCAGGCGCGGCCGCGCGTCAACATGTCGACGGGGAAATCCAATATGCAAACTCAAAGTGAACCGACCCAACAAGAACCGGTCATAAAGTGCAGGTCTGTCTATAAAATATTTGGCGATAACGCCAAGAAAATGCTTCAAGAAGCCAATGGCAATGTTGATGCAAAAAAGTTTCAGGATGCCGGTTGCGTAGTCGGCGTCAACGACGCGTCATTTGAAGTGCACAAAGGTGAAATGTTGGTGGTGATGGGTCTGTCCGGATCTGGCAAGTCTACTCTGCTGCGCTGCATTTCTCGGCTCACCGAAACCACTGCGGGCAATATCTATATCGACGGCGAAGATCTATTGGCGATGAACGGCAAACAACTGATCGAATTGCGCCGCAACAAAATGGGCATGGTTTTTCAAAGTTTCGCCCTGTTGCCGCACAAAACTGTGCTTGAAAACATAGCTTTTCCTTTGCAAGTCAAAGGCACCAGCACCGCCGACAGCATGAAACGCGCGTTGGAAATGGTCGAGCTTGTCAGTCTTGACGGGCGCGAAAATTATTTCCCGCGCCAGTTGTCCGGCGGTCAGCAACAACGGGTCGGGATCGCGCGTTCATTGGCCGTCGAGCCGGACATCTGGTTCCTCGACGAGCCGTTTTCGGCGCTTGATCCGCTGATCCGCAAAGAGATGCAGGATGAATTCCTTCGCCTCCAGAGTGTGTTGCACAAGACGATATTGTTCGTAACCCATGACTTTGCCGAAGCACTTCGCCTGGCTGATCGTATCGCCATCATGAAAGATGGGGTGATCGAACAACTGGATACACCGGCCAGGATTGTCCTGAAACCGGCGACCGAATATGTTCGCAAATTCACCGAGGAAGTGCCGCGCGAGAAGGTGCTGAAGATTAAATCTGTTATGGATCCGTTCGATAGCACGGTGGACCACAGCCCCCTGAAAATATCGCAAGACGCGATTATTGAAACAGTGGCGGAAGCGGTGCTCGCCAAACGGAGACCCGTGCCTGTTGTAGATGCCGACGGCAAAATGGTGGGATCTGTAACCAGCTCGAAAATGATTCACCTATTGTTTGGAAAAGAAGACGCTGAGGTGAGTGGTTGATATGAACATGGCCACATTATTTGAAAAGCATCCGAAGCTGGTGCAATTTGCGATATTGCTGATCGCATTCTTCTTTTTGGTTTTGATTATTTCCCCGAGTGAGACGAATGTTTTGTGGCGGCTTCCACCGTTGCTGAAAGGCTGGCCGGAAGCGATCCACAATTTCTCTCAATACTTGATGTTCGACGCGTTTCCGGTCCAGGTTTACGATGCCGATCTGGAGGAATTCGAGCAATCGGCCCTCATACGCGAAGTGACCAGAGGCTTTTCCCGGGGCATCCTATTCATAATCGAGCTTTTTCGGGAAATACTTGTTGGTGGAGTCAAAACGATAGCTGCATTTACTAGCTATGAGTTCATCCGCCAAAACCCGTGGGCGGTGTGGCCAGCACTACCCTGGACCGTTGTGACCGGGGGTGCGATGATTTTGGGTTATGCGCTGAAAGGCAGAGGGCTGGCGATATTGGCAGGGCTCGCCCTGACTTATATTTCGGTATTTGGTCAGTGGGAACCGGCAATGCAAACCCTGTCGTTTGTCTTGGTCGCCGCGCCGATTTCAATTTTGCTTGGAGTACTGCTTGGAATTGGGGCATTCACAAGCCGAGCGGTCGAGGCAACTTTGATGCCGCTTCTCAACATTGCTCAAACAATGCCGCATTTTTCATATCTGGTGCCGGTGACGGTGTTTTTTGGCCTTGGCGATCATGCTGGCGCGATTGCCACCATCATATTTGCAACCCCGCCAATGATCCGGCTGACAATTTTGGGACTAAAGCGCGTGCCTGTTGAGGTTGTTGAGGCGGGCATGATGAGCGGCAGTAACAACCGGCAAATTTTGTTGAATGTTTTGGTCCCGACGGCGCGACGCGATATTTTGATCGGGGTGAATCAGGTCATCATGCAATGCCTGGCGATGGCTGTGATTGCCTCGTTTATTGGTGCCAAGGGGCTTGGGTTTAACCTGTTGCTGGCGCTGAACGGGCTTAAGATCGGGCTGGCGCTGGAACTGGGCATTTGTATTGTTCTGATTGCCGTGGTTCTTGATAAATTCTCTTTGGCCTGGGCCAACAAGCAAACCGACTATTTTGCCGATCTCAGCTTTGTCGAGCGGCACAGACACGGGTTACTATTTTTGGGCGTTTTCGCGATATGCGTTGTGCTGGCATTTTTGGGCGGCTTGATTTTTAGGGGCGGTATCAATTACCTGTACCTGATCCCGCATAACCGAGGCATCACCACCGATTGGTTTTGGCAGGCCGGTGTCGATTGGATGGTGGAAAATTGGTACGCCGGCCTTCAGGGCTTCAACCGTGGGCTGATTATCAACATACTTCAGCCGATGAAAAACGGCTATCTGAGCATGCCGGTCAGCGCGACATTTCTGTTGGTTATGGGGATCGGCTATATCATTGGTGGCATAAGAAGCGCACTTATTGTCGGCGGCTTTTTGCTGTTTATCGCGCTGACCCCATGGTGGGACCGGGCACTGATCACCGCCTATATGACGTCATTTGGCGTAATCGTTTCGGTAACCATCGGCCTGGTGGTTGGCTCGGTGGTGGCCCAAAATTCGCTCGCCTCAAAAGCGATGCTGCTGGTGTGCGATACCTTTCAGACTTTCCCATCGTTCATATACCTGATCCCGGTGATCATGCTTTTTGGCGTGACCGATACATCCGTCTTACTTGCGGTCATTATCTACGCCACCATCCCGGCCACCCGCTACACCATCGAAGGTATTCGTAACGTGCCGCCTTCGCTGCTCGAAGCAGGTATGATGTCAGGTATTACCCCCCTGCAAAGGTGGGTCAAAATAGAGCTACCGCTGGCGTTTCCCCACATCATGCTTGGGGTCAATCAAACGGTCATATTCGCGCTGTTCATGGTGATCATTGGCGCGATGATCGGCACCGAGGATCTTGGCCAGTTCATTTTGAAGGCGCTGTCAGACAAGCAGGGCATTGGCAACGGGCTGATGCTGGGTCTGTGTGTCGCGTTTATCGGCCTTGCGGTTGACCATCTGATCAACACTTGGGCCGCAGAACGCAAAGCTGTTTTAGGGCTGAGCTAGTGAACTTCAGACCGGTCTTTGAGACGCCGTTCGCGCGCAAAGGCATCATCACGCCGGGTTTGCCGACGCTGCCCCACGGAGTGGAACGCTATCCGGTGCCCGGCGGCGGTTCGCGCGCGGTCCGTATCGAAAAAGGCGATGAGATTTCAGTGGTTGACCGCGAGGGCCTGCAGCCGGTGGAATTGGTTTTCTTTGCGCCAGACGGCACCTCGGACGCGGCCATGATCGGCGCCGTCGGCGGGCATGATCCCAAGGGTTTGCAGACGGCACTGTCAAACGGCGATGCATCCGGTCGCAAAGTTCTGCACGCGCTGAATGCAGCGGGATTTGATATTGGTAGGGCAGACGGTATCCTGTCGTTTGCCGACGGCTCCAAGGCCGGCGATACGGCTGGATTTTACGCCTCGATTGATGGGCTCTTGATCGTTTGCGCAGCGGGTGGGCCGATGGACCCCCATACCCAGGATGCGCCGACTGAAGTCATCCTGTATGTGCGCCGGGCCAACCCGTCTGAGGGCATAGGCGGCGTCGGCCCGACCGAACCCCTGGCTGACCCGCTGCAGGACTACAATATCCAACCCGGCAACGCCAAGGCTTACGAAGTCCGATCCGGGCAGTTCATCCAGGTCATGGATGTGCAGGGCCGCGAATGCACCGATTTCCAGGTCTTCGTGCGCCGCGAGCTGGACCGCGGTGTTGAGCGCGACATCAACATGACCACCACCCGTTCGCTCACTGGCTGCATCTACCCGGTGCCCGGCATTCAATCGAAATTCTGGAGCACCGATCAGGAACCGCTGTTCGAGATTGTGCAAGACACCTGCGGCCGCCACGACGCCTACGGCCTGTCCTGTTATCCGCGCTATTATGACGACGCCGGCTATCCCGGCCACGTCAACTGCTCCGACAACATCAACGTCGCGCTGGCGCAATTTGGCATTCACCCCCGCGTCGGATGGCCGTCGATCAACTTCTTTTTCAACACGATCCTGGATGACACCCACATCCTCAGCGTCGACGACCCCTGGTCGCGGCCTGGCGATTACGTGGTATTGCGCGCGCTCACTGATCTGGTTTGCGTGTCCACGGCCTGTCCGTGCGACATCGACCCGACCAACGGCTGGAACCCGACCGATATTCAGGTCCGGGTGTACAAGAATACCGAAGAATTCAAGCCCTCAGCAGGCTTTAGAAAATCACCGGAGGCGGACGTGGAACCGACAAAACAAACCGGCTTTCATGCGTGCTTTGCTAGGCACACACGTGAATTTGTGGAATATAACGGCTACTGGCTGGCCAACACGATGTCCAATCATGGCGCCATTGCCGAATACTGGGCGGCGCGCGAAAAGGCCGTGGTGCTGGACCTCAGCCCGTTGCGTAAATATGAAATCACCGGCCCGGACGCCGAAGCGCTGATGCAGATGTGCGTGACCCGGAACATGAAAAAGCTGAGTGTGGGCGGCATTGTTTATACCGCCATGTGCTATGAGCACGGCGGCATGATCGATGATGGCACGGTGTTTCGTCTTGGCGATTACAATTTCCGCTGGATCGGTGGCTGCGACAGTTCCGGCAAATGGCTTCGCGATCAGGCTGAAAAGCACGGGCTGAACGCCTGGGTGAGATCATCTACCGATCACCACCATAACATCGCAGTTCAGGGACCGCTCAGCCGTGAGATACTGGCCGAGGTTTTGTGGACGCCGCCAACCCATGCCACCGTTGAGGATTTGGGCTGGTTCCGGTTTACCACCGCGCGTCTGGGCGACATTCAGGGCACGCCGGTCATTCTCAGCCGCACCGGGTATTCCGGCGAGCTGGGCTATGAAGTGTTCTGCCATCCAAAGGCCGCCGAAGAAGTGTTCGACGCGATCTGGAAAGTCGGCGCGCCCAGGGGCATGGTGCCGGCGGGGCTGGCGGCACTTGATATGCTCAGAATCGAGGCCGGGTTGATCTTTGCGGGCTATGAGTT
Source organism: Paracoccaceae bacterium (assembly GCA_965237505.1). GTDB lineage: Bacteria > Pseudomonadota > Alphaproteobacteria > Rhodobacterales > Rhodobacteraceae > NVTR01. The sequence continues at coordinate 1,851,841 of CBDEFR010000009.1, forward strand.
TTCCGATGAAACTGATCCATTTGAGGCCGGTATTGGCTTTACCGTGCCGCTGAAAACCCAGAACGATGATTTCATCGGGCGCACAGCAATCGAAGAGCGCAAAGCACATCCGCACCGCAAGCTGGTCGGGCTGGATATCGAGGGCGGTCTGGTGCCCGCGCATGGTGACTGCGTTCACATTGGAAAGGCCCAGGTTGGCGTCATTACATCAGCGGTGAAATCACCGATACTGGGCAAGATAATTGCACTGGCGCGGCTTGAAATTACCCATGCCGAGCCTGGAGTTGAGGTCGAGGTTGGACAGCTTGACGGCCTGCAAAAACGCCTGAAGGCCAAGGTGACGACGTTCCCGCATTTCGATCCGACCAAAGAGCGGGTGAAAGGCAATTACGGGTGAGGCTCTGGGCGAGCGGCGGTAATTTTCTGTTCAGCAATCCAGCGTGTGCTCCCGCTCCCAGTCGGTCAGGTGGTGCGCGTAACTATTCCATTCGGCAGTTTTCAGCTTCACATAGCCTGCGGTAAATTCCGCCCCCATGGCCGATGTCAGGTTTTTGTCCTTGGCAAACGCCCGGATCGCATCAAGCAGATTAAACGGCAGCTTCTTGACCCCGCGCGCCTTAATTGGCTCGGCATACATATCAATATCCAGCCGTTTGCCGGGGTCCATGCGCTTATACATGCCATTCAGCCCCGCCGCCAGTATCCCGGCCATCAACAAATACGGATTGGCCGCGCCATCAGCCAGGCGAAACTCAATCCGCCCGCGATCCGGGATGCGCACCATATGGGTGCGGTTGTTGCCGCCGTAGGATATTGAGCTCGGCGACCACGTCGCCCCCGACAAAGTCCGCGGTGCATTGATCCGCTTATAGGAATTGACCGTCGGGTTGGTAATCGCGCACAGCCCCTGACCGTGGTGCATCAACCCACCCAGAAAATGATAGCACGCACTGGACAGCCCCATCTCGTCGCTCTCATCAGCAAACAAGTTGGTCGAGCGATCGCCATTCCACAGCGATATATGCACGTGGCAGCCGTTGCCGGTCAGGTTTGCAAACGGCTTGGGCATGAAGGTGGCCCGAACCCCGTGGTTTTCGGCAATCGATTTCACCATGAACTTGAAAAATGCCATCCGGTCGGCGGTGACCAGCGCTTCGGAATAGTCCCAGTTGATCTCGAACTGGCCATTGGCGTCCTCGTGGTCGTTCTGATACGGTCCCCATCCGAGATCAGACATGGTGGTGCAGATGTCGGCGATAACCTCGTACCGCCGCATCAGCGCCGATTGGTCATAACAGGGTTTTTCCTGCAAATCGCGGCTGTCCGAAATGCCGCTGGCATCGGAATTGATCAGATGAAATTCCGGCTCCACCCCGGTCATCAAGGTCATCCCCGCCTCGCCAGCCCGCGCCGTCAGGCTCTGCAAAACATTGCGCGGCGCTTGGGCCACCGGTGCACCGTCCATCCACGGATCGCCCGCCACCCAGGCCACCTCGGGCTTCCAGGGCAACTGGATGACACTGTCCGCATCCGGAATCACAAACATATCCGGGTGCGCCGGGGTCATATCCAGCCAGGCGGCAAATCCGGCGAAACCGGCGCCGGATTTTTGCATGTCACCAACCGCGGCAGCCGGCACCAGCTTGGCGCGCTGTACACCAAACAGATCGGTGAAATTGAAAAGAAAGAAATTCACGCCGTTTTCGCCCGCATATTTCTTTAAGTCTGTGGTCACGTCCGCGGCCCCCTGCAAGTTTCGTTCCATGGTTCAATCTACATACGCAAACGCGCCTGTCACAAAAAAGGGCCACCCATGGTAGAGGTGGCGCTGGAAACCTTGCATATGGTTCAAGATGTGTACACTGTGACCGCATGCGCATTTTGTCCAGTCTGGGGTGACAGAATAGGACGGCGGAAATGCGGAGGGACAAGAATCCGGTCGTCGCATCGTTTGCGTGACAATTATTCGGGTAAGGCGTCAGGCACGATGCGTAACGACCGCGACGCGTCGAAGTGGCAATGGTGGAGGGAAGCAACAGCCTGAAAATTCACGGAAATGTTTCTGAAAGGCAACCGTTCTACCGCGTTTCAATAGTTGTCAGGAACTGAAGTTAGGGGGATACTATAAATGGAAAATAATCTAGACGCACTCACCACGATATTTACCGAGTTTTATTACTGGCTCACGGTTGCACTGATGTTTTTCATTCATGTGGGGTTCTGCATGTATGAGGTCGGCGCCAGCCGTCATCGCAACCACATGCACACATTGATGAAAAACACGATGCTGATCCCGCTGGTCACCATCACGTTTTTCTTCTTCGGTTGGTGGATTTACTGGGCCTTCCCCAATGGACCATTTATCACCGGCGGTATTGATTTCGCGGCCGGCGCGGCGAATACTCCGTGGGCGGATACCATGGGCACCAATCTGGGCGACCACATCACCGGGGTGTTCTGGGCGGCGTTTTTGCTGTTCTCGTGGACCGCTGCGTCGATCGTGTCGGGCTCGGTCATCGAGCGCATACAATCGGGCGCTTTTTGGATCCACGCTGTGCTCATCGGGTCGGTGTTTTGGATCATTGATGCGGCCTGGGGCTGGCATGCCGGCGGCTGGATGGTCAAGCTGCTGGGCTATCATGACGCCTATGCATCCGGGGTCATTCATGCGATCGCTGGGGGCTGGGGTCTCGGTCTGATCTGGGTGCTCGGACCGCGTCTTGGCAAATTTGCCGCCGACGGAACCCCGCGGAATATCCTGCCCCACAACCCATGGCTGGTGTGCATCGGTCTGTTCCTGATCTACACCGGATTCTGGGGGTTCTATGTCGCCTGCAACGTGCCGCTTATCTCACCGGAAGCCATTGGCGGACAGATTACCGGCGAGACCTGGACGGCAACCACCATCTACCTGACACCGACCACGCTCGGTGCCATCACCGTCAATTTCCTGATGTCGCTGTCTGGAGGTCTGCTGATCGGCTATTTGGTGTCGAAGGGCGATGCTTTCTGGACCTATTCCGGTGGCCTGGCAGGAATCATCACGGCGTCCGCCGGCAACGATCTGTATCATCCGATCCAGGCGTTGATTATCGGCGGCTTCGGGATTTGGTGCGCTTATAATCTGCACCACTATGTCGAACGCAAGTTCAAGATCGACGATGCGGTCGGCGCGGTCGCGGTGCATGGTTATGCCGGGTTCATCGGTGTGGTCATTGCCGGCTTCGTGTTGTGGGGTGCACCGGCTTCGCCGTACGAGGGCTACGCGACGATCAATCCGCTAGGCCAGTTTATTGGGGCGGTCATTATGTTTTTCGTTCTCGGTTTTCTGCCGGCATGGATCGTGGCGAAAATCCTCGACGGAATGGGCCTGTTGCGCATTCCTCGCGAAGTCGAGCTGATGGGACTTGATTTCAAGACCCGGCAAGAATCCGAGGCGGCGCGGCAAGACGTCCGCGATGCCCAGAAAGACATGGTGTAATCTGATAAACGGAAAGATAAGGAGCTAAAGATGTCTACGATTGGATTAGACAGTTGGGCTGTCGACCTGAAGGATGTTGGCGCGGTCTATCCGTTCCAGGGATGGGAAGTGGTGATGGCGATCATCGGCGTGGTTCTGTGGATCTGCTGGCACATATGGCAGGTGCGTGCCGAAGGGGCGGAGTATAAGGCGGATATCGCCAGCCATGGGTCTCCGGAGGCCATCAAGAAGGCGCTGGACGAGCATCCATAAGCCGCATTCCACTATGAATCCGGGAAGGCGCGGTGTTGCCGGCGCCTTCCCGGCAGCACCCCAGATCCATGACCTTATACCAACGGCCCCCAGATTTGACTCAAGGGGATTCCCACGAGCGGCGTGATCTGATTCAGTGGCATCAAGGCAAGGGAGGCTTTGATGGCAGTAAGGATTACGCGAAAAGACAAGTCCGCAGGCGAGCTTCGCCAGGAAGCGGCGCGGTGCCGGGATGGGAAAGCGGCGCGACGGATGTTGGCGATTGCCCTGGTTCTGGATGGGGTTGACCGCAAGACGGCGGCAGAAAACTGCGGCATGGATCGGCAGACGTTGCGGGATTGGGCCCACCGTTACAATGCGGAGGGCGTGTCGGGCCTGTTCAACCGTCGCCCGCCGGATCCACCCTGTCTGCTGAGCGCGGCACAGAAGGAGGAGTTGGCGGAAATGGTTCGGGCGGGTCCCGACCCCGAAACCGATGGGGTTGTGCGCTGGCGGCGCATTGATCTGAAACGCAAGATCGAAGAGCGCTGCGGCGTCACCATGCATGAGCGAACTGTTGGCAAACAATTGGCAAGCCTGGGCTTTCGGCGTCTGTCGGTGCGCCCGCAGCATCCGAAATCCGACCCGGATGCACAGGAGGCTTTTAAAAAAACTTCGCCGCAGAGGTAGAAGCAGCCTTGCCGGAAACAGCCCGCAGCAAGCCCCTGGAGATATGGTTTCAGGATGAAGCGCGGGTTGGCCAGCAGGGCACGCTCACCCGTATCTGGGCCGAGCGTGGAACACGCCCCCGTGCCCCGCGCGACACCCGCTATATCTGGAGCTACATTTTCGGCGCCGTCTGCCCGGAACGGGCTGAAGCGGCCGCTCTGATCATGCCACATGCCGACACACAGGCCATGAGCGCGCATCTCGCCGAGATCGCTAAAACCGTCGCATCGGGCGCACATGCCCTTCTCATTCTGGATGGCGCTGGCTGGCACGGTTCGGCAGAGCTGGAGGTACCCGACAACATCACCCTGCTCAAACTCCCGCCCTATTCCCCTGAACTCAACCCGATGGAAAATGTGTGGGCTTATCTGCGTGCCAACAAGCTCGCCATATCCGACTTCGACAATTATGAGCAGATCGTCGACAGGTGTTGCGAAGCATGGAACTTCTTTGCAAACGACAAAACCGCAATCACGTCAATCACTACCAGACAATGGGCCAAAACGGTCAACGACTAGGGCCGTTGGTATTAGCTGTATCCGGCGTATCTCCGGCCAGCCGCTGAAGCATCACCGGTAGGCCTAAGCCGGGGGATGAGACATGCTTGTTCTGGTATCTTACCACTGTCAATCCCGGAGTAAAAAGGGTCAATGTCCCGGTGCAAAACTGGACACCTGGTTTGATTTAGGTGCGCACCCTGGTGCGTGTGCTTTCCAAATAGCTGATGCGTGCCAGGGTGCGTTGGCCGTAGGCCAACCTTTTCGCAGTTTTGGTATTTTCAGGATTACGGTTTGGCGATTTTGCTCTGGCGCAACCGGTAGCTTTCGCCGTTCATCTCGAGGATATGGACGTGGTGGGTTAGGCGATCGAGAATGGCGCCTGTGAGGCGTTCTGCGCCGAAGACCTCGGTCCATTCATCGAACGGCAGGTTTGATGTGATGATGATGGAGCCACGTTCGTAGCGCTGCGAGATGATCTCGAAGAGAAGCTCGGCCCCGGTCTTGCTCAGTGGCACAAAACCCAGTTCATCAATGATCAGCAGGTCCTGGCTGACCAGTTGTTTCTGCAAGCGCTGCAGGCGGCGTTCGTCGACGGCCTCGATGAGTTCATGGACGAGAGCAGCGGCAGTGGTGAAGCGTACTTTCCTGCCCTTCTGGCAGGCCGCCAGACCCAATCCCAGGGCGATATGGGTTTTACCTGTGCCTCTTGGCCCCAATGCGATGATATTGGCGCGCCGGTCTATGAACTCACCGCGGGCCAGTTGCATGGTCAGGACCTTGTTCAGCGACGGGATGACCTTGAAGTTGAAGCTGTCCAGGCTTTTGGTCGCCGGGAACTTTGCGGCCTTGATCCTGCGCTCGATCATCCGGCGTTCGCGCTCGATCAGTTCCAACTCGCAAAGCCGCAGCAGGTAGTTGATGTGATCCTTGTTCTCCACTGCGCATTGCCGGGCCTGTTTGGCATATTCGCTGTGGAAGGTCGGCAGCCGGAGCTTCTTGAGGTGGTGCTGCAGCAGAACCTGCGGGGTGTCGGTCATGCCGGCGCCTGCGCCATCAGGCTCATGTAACTGGCAGGATCTGTGGTCTCGACCTGCGCCCTTGGAAGGTACGGGTAAATCTCCAGATCGAGCCGGGGTGGGCGTTTCTCGATCCGGCAGAGGACGAGATGCTTCACTGCATCGTAGCCGATGGCCCCGAGTTCCAGTGACTGCCTGATGGCGCCGTGAACATGGCCCATCTCGAAAGTCTCCAGCAGCCGCAGAACCTGGACGTATTCGCGCTTGCCCTTCTTTCCCATGCGCGCTTCCAGCAGCCGGTGCAGGGTGGCGAACTCCCCGGGCAGGTCCCAGCCCTGCAACGGAGCCGCCTGATCAAGCGCGCCGACCTTCTGTTCCAGCAGAGGCAGGAAGTGCATCGGATCGAAGACCATGTCCGCTTTTTCGTAGGACCGCTTGTGGCAGGCGATGATTTCCGTGCCGCAGCCGATGATGACCTCGTGGACATAGCCGCGAACCTGGACCTCGTGATGGGCGTATGCGACCGGCACGGAATAGTCGTTGTTGCGATAGCGGACCATCGAGATCGACGTCGCCCGGGTGCTGACCTTCTCGCAGGCGTCAGGGGTAGAATCATCAGCGCATCAAGATCACGCATCAGCCGCTCGCCGATAGTCTCGGAATGACCTCGCAATACTTCGTCCTGCCGTTTGAGGCATTGCTCCTCCAGCCGGGCGTTCAGATCATCGAAACTGTCGAAGCGCGGCATCGGCACCAGGAAGTTCCGCCGGCCATAACCGATTGTGCCTTCGACACTACCCTTGTCATTGCCCTTGCCAGGACGGCCGAACCGATCCTCAAAGAGATAGTGCGACTGCAACTCCGAGAAAGTTCTGGTGCGTTGCCGGGTTCCGTCCCCGAGGATCCGCGCCACCGCGATCGTGGTGTTGTCGTAGAGCCCTGACAGCGGCACGCCTCCGAAGAAGGCAAAGGCGGAGACATGGCCATCACAAAAGGCCTCGGTTGTCTCCGCCGGATAGGCCTTGATGAAGAACGCGTCCGAGTGCGGCAGAGACATTGCAAAGTAGTGCAGCTTGCGCACGACCCCGCCAATCTCGCCAAGCGCCTCACCAAAATCAACCTGGGCGTGGCCCGGCGCGTGGCTCAGCGGCACGAACACCTCCCGCGTCCGCCGCTTCCGCTCACGCACATAGTCCGTGACGATAGTGATGCCGCCGACGAAGCCATGTTCATCACGCAGACGCTCATATATCCGCTTCGACGTATGCCGCTGCTTCTTGAGCCTCGACTTATCCTCTTCCAATATCTGGTTGATGAGCGGAATGAACGGGTCAAGCTTTGGACGGGCTGGTGGCCCATTCCTGCGATACCCCGGTGGCACCGCATGCTTCAGAATTTTTGACACAGTCTTGCGATCAATCCCAAAATGTCGGGCCGCCGCACTCTTGCTCATCCCATCCACATGGCACGCACGGCGTACCCGACTATACAGTTCACAGAATACATCTCCCCGCCCTCAGCTCGTTTGCTTCAGGCTTCAAGGTGCGGAATTTTGCTCCGCGACGGTCAGATCATCCGACCGATTCCGTGGGTATTTTGTCTCCGGGATTCACAGATTGCCGGTCACCGCCAAGGTCCGGCGCTGCGCTACACGTCGACTGAGCCATGCTTACCCGGTCTATGATCTTGAGTATCAGGCGCGGTTCGATCTGGTCGACAACTGGTTGCTCGGGCTTGACGGTATGCTGGTGTTCGGGCGTCAGGGGCTGTTTGCGCATGACAATACCCACCATGCGATTGCGATGGCCTTTGGTGCCACCGACTGCATTGATGCCAGCGGTAAAGTGGACCGGGAAAAATGGGCGCGATATCGCCAGGAATTCGCAACCCATACTGTGGAAGATTAAGCCATGTCAGAGTGTTGCACTGATATACTAATGTATCATTCAATATCCGACGCGCCCGGACCGGCGTCGATTTCGCCGCGTGTATTTGCAGCGCAGATGATGGCGATTGCCAAGGCGCGCGTGCCGGTTGTTTCGATGGACGAGGTGCTTGAACGTCACACCAGCGGCGCCGCCGCGCCATATGCAATCGCCATCACCTTTGATGACGGGTTCAGCGATTTCGCCGATGCCGCCTGGCCGGTTTTGCAAACCCACGGCTTCACGGCAGTGGTGTATCTTCCGTCCGGGCTTATTGGGCGGCACGAAAGCTGGCCGGACTGCCAGACGCCGCCACGCCAGCTGATGGACCGGGCGACGATCGGCGATCTGGCCAAGGCGGGGGTTTGTTTTGGTAGTCACAGCGTGACGCACAGCGACCTGACAGCGCTGGAAGTTGCGGCTTTGCAGAGCGAACTTGAGCAGTCGAAAATGCAAATTGAAGCCATCACCGAAGGCCCGGTGCGCCACTTTGCAACACCCTATGGCTACAGCAATTCGCAGGTGAAGCGGCAAATTGCCAGACTTTACGCAACTTCGGTCGGCACCTCGCTTGGGACTGCGGATGCGGGTTCCGACATCTACGATTTGCCGCGATTGGAAATGCATTACTTCACCGCGATGTCACGGTGGCAAGACCATCTGGCCGGAAACGGCGGCGCCTACCTGGCCCGGCGCAAGTTTCTGCGGCGCATTCGCCAGACTGTGCGCCTACCTGGCCCGGCGCAAGTTTCTGCGGCGCATTCGCCAGACTGTGCGCCTGGCGCCAAAGCGCCCGCCCCACGGCAAGAAATCTGCCGATCAGGGCAGGTTGCGCTGATGTCCACGACCCGGCAGTTCAGCAAGGGCGTTGCCTGGATCGCCGCGGGCACCTGGGCCGAGCAGGCGATCAACTTTCTGGTGTTCGTGACTCTTGTTCGGCTTCTGGGTGCCGAAAACTTCGGCCTGATCGCGATGGCCGGTGCATTTGTAATCGTTGCCGAATTCCTGGTCCGTGAATCGATTTCGGAATATCTGATCGCCGCGCACGCGCCAACCAAGGCAGAATGCGACACGGTGTTTTGGATGCTGGTGGCCGCCGGACTGACGCTGGCATTTGCGCTAATTCTTGGTGCCGGTTCGATTGCCAGATATTACGGCGAAACCCAGGTTCAGAGCCTGATCGTCGCTCTGTCTGCAACGGTCCCGTTTATCGCGCTGACGGCGGTGCCGATTGCGCTGCTGCGCCGGGAATTGCGCTTTCGCGCGCTGTCGCTGCGGGCAGTGGCCGGGGTGGTGGTTGGCGGCATTGTCGGGCTTGTCATGGCCTGGCAGGGTGCCGGAGTCTGGAGCATCGTCGGCCAGCGTTTGGCGCAGGTTGGAACCAACGTAACGCTTGCCTGATTCGCCGTGCAATGGCGGCCCGGACTGACCGCCAGCCGCAAGGAACTGCGCAAGATTCTTGGATTTGGCAGCCAGATGATGGCGTTTCGCGCGGCAGAACTTGCGGTCATCCAAATTCCGTTCATCATCATTGGTGCAACACTTGGCGCAACCACGCCTTGGTGTTTTCGCAATTGCCTGGCGTCTGGTGGAAGTGGCGTCATATTTTGTCGCGACTCCGCTGCGCGTGGCAGCCCAGCCCAGCTTTGCCGCGGTGACCCGAGAGGGGAATGTCGCGGCAGACCTGTTGTTGGATGTGCACCGGCTGGCAGGCGTTCTGGCGCTACCGATATTCGCCGGGCTTGCGTGCCTGGCCGGCCCGACGCTCAATGTTTTGTTTGGGTCCGAGTGGGACGCCGCGGCCCCGGTGCTGTCGGTGCTCGCCCTTATGGGCGTCTATATTTGCATTGAGCGGGTTCAGCAATCATTTTGCCTTGCCGCTGGCCGGGTTGGGGCGCTTACAATTCTGGCTTGGCTGGAAGTGGTGGTGGTGGCGGTTGCAGTGTTCAGCGTGGTGGCGCACGGTCTGTGGCTGGTCTCTATCACATTCGTCGCGCCGTTCTTATTGCTCTGGATTTTCCGGTTCCGCGTGGTGGCGCGGCTCGCCGGGCGTTCGGCACTGGAAATTGTCGGCCTCCACGTCCGCCCATTGCTTGGCGCAGCACTCATGTTTTTGATCGTTTTGATGGTGGCCAATGGCATGTCCGGCAATTCAGCGCTAGTGATCGTCAGCGTCGGCGTCGTTGCGGGCGTTCTGGTTTACACAGCATTTGCCTCCCTTTTTATGCGTGATCGAATTGATTTGCTGTGGTCATATATCCGCATGGGCGCCAGTTCGCCAAAAGCGCGGGGTTGAGCACATCATAACGGTCGTTGCCGGCCAGATTTGGAGACTTGGATGAGTTCCTTGCGGATTCTCATGTTCACCACCTTTTATCCGCCATACTCGTTCGGCGGTGACGCAGTCGGGGTCGAGCGGATGGCCAAAGCGCTGGCGGCGCGCGGTCATCAAGTGACAGTGGTGCACGATAAAGACGCCTACTTTTCGCCTGGCGGGGCAGAGCCTGCTGCCGAAACCCCTGACGACAATATTCATGTCGTCGGGCTGCGCAGCAAATTCGGCATGTTGTCCAACCTGGCTACCCAGCAGCTTGGCCGCCCGGTTATCCATCGCCGACAGGTCGAGGGCATTGTGCGGAACGGTCGTTTTGACATTATCTGGTACAACAATACCTCGCTGGTGGGCGGGCCCGGGCTGCTGGGCATTGGCGACGCGCTTAAGGTCTATGAAGCGCACGAACATTGGCTGGTCTGCCCGACCCATGTTTTGTGGCGCCACAGGCGCGAACTTTGTACCGGACGCCAATGTCTGCGCTGCACGATAAAATACCGGCGTCCGCCGCAGCTTTGGCGTAGAACCGGGGCTTTGGACCGGGCGCTGGACAATATCGACGTTCTGATCGCCAAAAGCGAATTCAGCCGCGACAAGCACCGCGAATTCGGCCTGCGCCATGACATGGCGGTGTTGCCGTATTTTCTGCCAGACCTTGATTTAAACACCCTGCCGGCATTTAGCGGCAACGAACGGCCCTATTTCCTGTTCGCCGGCCGGCTGGAGCAGATCAAGGGTCTGCAGGATGTCTTTCCAGCCATTGACGCGGTTCAGGGGGTTGATCTGCTGATCGTCGGTGATGGCGACTATGCAAGCGAGCTTGAGCGCCTGGCCAGGGGAAATCCGCGGATCCGTTTTGTGGGCCGCAAATCGACCGATGAACTCAACGCCTATTGCCGTGGCGCAATCGGCCTGGTGGTGCCATCGATCTGTTACGAGACCTTCGGCCTGATCCTGATCGAAAGTTTTCGCGTCGGCACGCCGGTCATTGCCCGCCATCTTGGCCCATTTCCCGAGATAATCGGGGCTGCGGGGGGCGGTTGCCTTTTTACGTCCCACGAGGAGCTTGTGGCAGCGATGCAGGAGCTTCACGATAAACCGGAAGAACGTGATCGTCACGCGGTTGCGGCGCGGGCGGCGTTTGAAAAATTCTGGATCGAAGACTGCGTACAGCCAGGTCTTTGCACGTGCGGCACACCGAAAAGGCGACGCGCGCCTTGCGCGAATTTTCGAATCCGGGGCCTTGGAACTTGGCGTCACCGTCTAGTTGTGAGTTCTCACAAGGTTGTTCATTCGATCCAGACCTGAGAAGCTGAAGTTTGCAAAAACAGAAGCTCTTGAGGGAGAACCGAATGAACAGCCATAAGAATGCCCGTCTTGCGCCAAAAGGTCGAGAGATTTTGGTTCGCCGCCTTGAACGAGGCGAACGCCCTGCCGATGTTGCCTGCGCGATGGGGATCAGCCTTCGCACCGTTTACAAATGGCGCGGAAGATATCGCGATTATGAGTCGGAAGGGTTGCAAGACAGGTCATCCCGCCCGTCACAGACCCCGGGCCGGACACCCGCAAGCGTTGAGGCACGGGTTGTTCAATTGCGCAGGGAACGGCGCATTATGGAGCGAATCGCAGAGGAAACCGGCGTGTCGCGCGCCACGGTTGGGCGTATTCTGGCCCGCCACGGCCTGAACCGCTGGCGCGATCTGGAACCCTCCGAGCCGGTCGTAAGATACGAACGCGACCGCCCCGGCGACCTAATCCACATCGACATCAAGAAGCTGGGCAAGTTCACCCGCACGGGTCATCGCATCACCGGCGACCGCACCGGCCAGAGCAACACCCGCGGCATCGGCTGGGAGTTCGTGCACGTCTGTATAGACGATTATTCGCGGCTCGGGTTCAGCCAGGTGCTGGCCTCGGAACGCAAGGAAGACGCGGTGGCCTTCCTGAACGAGGCTGTTGCCTGGTATCGCAAGCTGGAGATCGGGATCGAAAGGGTGATGACAGACAACGGCAGTTGCTATAAATCCCACGCATTCAGAGCCGCCTGTAAAGCGCTTGGTCTGCGCCATATCCGCACCAGACCTTACACACCCAAAACAAACGGCAAAGCGGAACGATTCATTCAGTCTTCCCTGCGTGAATGGGCCTACGCCCGCGCCTATCATACCAACGGCCCTAGTCGTTGACCGTTTTGGCCCATTGTCTGGTAGTGATTGACGTGATTGCGGTTTTGTCGTTTGCAAAGAAGTTCCATGCTTCGCAACACCTGTCGACGATCTGCTCATAATTGTCGAAGACGGATATGGCGAGCTTGTTGGCACGCAGATAAGCCCACACATTTTCCATCGGGTTGAGTTCAGGGGAATAGGGCGGGAGTTTGAGCAGGGTGATGTTGTCGGGTACCTCCAGCTCTGCCGAACCGTGCCAGCCAGCGCCATCCAGAATGAGAAGGGCATGTGCGCCCGATGCGACGGTTTTAGCGATCTCGGCGAGATGCGCGCTCATGGCCTGTGTGTCGGCATGTGGCATGATCAGAGCGGCCGCTTCAGCCCGTTCCGGGCAGACGGCGCCGAAAATGTAGCTCCAGATATAGCGGGTGTCGCGCGGGGCACGGGGGCGTGTTCCACGCTCGGCCCAGATACGGGTGAGCGTACCCTGCTGGCCAACCCGCGCTTCATCCTGAAACCATATCTCCAGGGGCTTGCTGCGGGCTGTTTCCGGCAAGGCTGCTTCTACCTCTGCGGCGAAGTTTTTTTAAAAGCCTCCTGTGCATCCGGGTCGGATTTCGGATGCTGCGGGCGCACCGACAGACGCCGAAAGCCCAGGCTTGCCAATTGTTTGCCAACAGTTCGCTCATGCATGGTGACGCCGAAGCGCTCTTCGATCTTGCGTTTCAGATCAATGCGCCGCCAGCGCACAAGCCCATCGGTTTCGGGGTCGGGACCCGCCCGAACCATTTCCGCCAACTCCTCCTTCTGTGCCGCGCTCAGCAGACAGGGTGGATCCGGCGGGCGACGGTTGAACAGGCCCGACACGCCCTCCGCATTGTAACGGTGGGCCCAATCCCGCAGCGTCTGCCGATCCATGCCGCAGTTTTCTGCCGCCGTCTTGCGGTCAACCCCATCCAGAACCAGGGCAATCGCCAACATCCGTCGCGCCGCTTTCCCATCCCGGCACCGCGCCGCTTCCTGGCGAAGCTCGCCTGCGGACTTGTCTTTTCGCGTAATCCTTACTGCCATCAAAGCCTCCCTTGCCTTGATGCCACTGAATCAGATCACGCCGCTCGTGGGAATCCCCTTGAGTCAAATCTGGGGGCCGTTGGTATTAGTTCTTTTTCTGGGCCGCTATTTTGCTGGCAGACGGTTTGCCGTTTTCAACGTAATATTTAAGGTCGTCCAAAATCTGATCAATCGCTCTGCTCAGCATCATTCTAATCATCGGATACATCAATGTTCCAAAGAAAGTTAAATCAATTTCAGGGGTGATTTTTACGACCGTCGCATTTTCGCTTTTGGATGTCAGTTCCGCTGAATTAGTGACATTTTTGAACATTTTCGATTGAAATACGCCCTTGAAACTAAAGGTTTTCTTGTCATCGTCATATGCGGTAAATTCTTCGGAAACTTTTCCAAAGCTGGTCTCGCATACGCGGCCTCCGACCGGCGAGTTGTTGACAATGGCGATCTCATCATTCGCGGCGGAAAATGATACCGCCGTTGACCAAACACCAATATTCGCGAAATCACGGCCAAAAACATTCCATACTTTGTCTGCCGGAGCATTCACGGTAATGTCTTTTGAAAATTTCAAAGCACCTCACATTAACACGGCGATCATTTGGTTTTGAGTATTAGGGCTAGTCGAGACACTTTGCATTTACAAGCTCTATTAACCCGCCTCAACCCGGCGTGTCGCCCACCAGATAGCGCGGGCCTTGGCCTTTGGCGGCGGCGCGGTCGCGGGGGTTGTAGAGCGCGCAGGCTTTCAACGACAGACAGCCACATCCGATGCAGCCGTCAAGCCGGTCCCTGAGCAATGTCAGCCCGTCGATGCGGGCATCAATATCGCGCCGAAAGCGCCTGCCAATGCGGGTCCAGTCGGCTTTGGTCGGGGTTCGATTTTCGGGCAGCCCGGCAAACAGCGCGCGAATCTCGGCCAGCGAAAACCCAAGCTGCTGGGAAATCATCACAAATGACAGCCGCCGGATGTCGGCTCGACCGTAGCGCCGTTGCCCGCCGGCATTGCGGACCGGGGCGACAAGGCGCTTTTCCTCGTAAAACCGGATCGCCGAAACAGCCAGCCCGGTGCGCATCGACAGCTGGCCGATCGACAGGCCTCTGGATTGGGGCATCGGCAATCCTCACCTTGACCTCAGGTATACTTGAGGGATTACAAGTGATTCGACGCGCAATCAAGGATGGAAGGAAACGCAATGTCTGCGGGAACTTTGGAACACGTCAATCTGACCGTCAGCGACCCGCGCGCCACCGCCGCGATGCTGTGTGACATTTTCGGCTGGCATGTCCGCTGGCAGGGCGCGGCGATAAATGGCGGCTTTACCGTGCATGTGGGCGGCGAGTCGTCGTATCTGGCGGTCTATTCGGGGCCCGGCGGGCAAGCCGCCAAAGACGCCGGCAACACCTACGGCACGATCGGCGGGCTGAATCATGTGGGCGTTGTGGTGGGTGATCTGGAAGCTGCGGAAAAGCGTGTGCGCAGCGCCGGTTTCACACCGGGGGAGCATCAGGATTATGAGCCGGGGCGGCGGTTTTACTTTCGCGATGGCGAAAACATTGAATACGAGGTCATAAGCTACGCCTGAGAACTTGGTTTGCCAGGGCGCGCAAAATACGCTATGTGCGTGCGCCATGACCCGCTGTGCGATCACCATTTGCTGCATTACCTGCTGACATCGTTCGCGGGCCGGTCATCTTTTACTCATGAGACGAAGTTGTTAAAGCCCGCAGGGACACGCCTGAAGGACGCTTTATGACGACGATAACACTCTACAACACCAGGACCCGCGCCAAAGAGGTGTTTCAGCCTTTGGATTGGCGAGACGAAAGCGTTGCTGCGAAAGACCGGCGGGTGCGGATGTATGTCTGCGGGCCGACGGTCTATGACCGCGCCCATCTGGGCAATGCCCGCCCGGTGATCGTGTTTGACGTGCTGTATCGCCTGCTGCGCCATGTGTATGGGGCCGGGCAAGTGACATACGCACGCAATATCACCGATGTGGATGACAAAATCATCGACCGGGCGGCGGAGCGCGGGATTGCCATCGAGGAGTTGACGGCGACGACCACCGGCTGGTTTCATGCCGACATGGCGCGCCTCGGTGTCGATTACACCGACAAACGTGAGCACCCGCATTTCTTTGAGCCGAAGGCCACCGATTTCATTGCTCAGATGCAAGCGATGATCGCGGAATTGATTGCCAAGGGTCATGCCTACGAGGCCGAATGGCATGTGCTGTTCCGGGTGCGCAGCTATAAACAATATGGTACGCTTTCAGGGCGCTCGGTCGATGACATGATTGCCGGTGCGAGGGTCGAAGTTGCGCCGTACAAAGAAGACCCGATGGATTTTGTGCTGTGGAAGCCATCGGGTGATGATCTGCCGGGGTGGGAATCGCCCTGGGGCAGGGGGCGGCCGGGCTGGCATATCGAGTGCTCGGCGATGAGCCGGGAATTGCTCGGCGAGAATTTCGATATTCATGGCGGCGGCAACGACCTGCTGTTTCCGCATCATGAGAACGAGATTGCGCAATCGGTCTGCGCGCATCCCGGCAGCGGGTTTGCGCAGGTCTGGATGCATAACGAGATGTTGCAGGTTGACGGCAAGAAGATGGCCAAGTCCTTGGGCAATTTCTTAACGGTGCGCGATTTGCTGGACGGGCGCGGCCCGGGCGGAGTTCGCGTGCCGGGCGAAGTGATCCGGTTCGTGATGCTGAGCACCCATTACCGCAAGCCGATGGACTGGACGGAGCGGAAAGTGGCGGAGGCGGAGGCGACGCTGCGCGAATGGTGGGCGCTAGTGTCGGACTGCGAAGCGGAGGTGCCCGACCAAAGGATCGTTGAAGCGCTGGCCGACGACTTAAACACTCCGTTGGCCTTGTCGCATTTGCACTCAATTCGGAACGAAGTTGTGCATGGAGGACTCTCGCGCGGAATGATGCTCGGATCACTTCAGCTGCTGGGACAGTTAAATTTCAAACCGACCGTTGGTTCAGTCGCCTGGGGCGAACATTCAGAAGATGTTCATGCTGGCGCCCTGGCGTTGGCAAGGAAGTGGATGGAGCTGCGAAAAGGCAAGAATTATTCTGCCGCCGATGACCTTCGCGACAGAGCATCAAAACTTGGCGTCGAATTGCAGGTGGTAAACAAGGACGGGCGCCAACAAGGACTGGCGAAGCTAAACCGCGAGGTTACGCTTGGTGAATTGGAGGCCCTCAAATGACCATCCAAGCTAACAGAGGATCGCGCCCGGCACCGAGGGGGGGCGCAATCGCGCCCGCCCTGGGGGGCGGGGACGGGCGCGATCCGGAACGCCTTGCGTTCCGGGGAAGTGATTGCGGACGGGAGGCCCTCAAATGACCAAACAACACCTCTCGCTTTTCGACACCACTCTGCGCGACGGACAACAGACCCAGGGCGTGCAATTCTCGACCGCGGAAAAGCATGCAATTGCCGAACTTCTGGACGCTCTCGGCGTCGATTACATCGAGGGCGGCTGGCCCGGTGCGAACCCGACCGACAACGAATTTTTTGCCGCACCACCAAAGACCCGCGCCAAATTTACCGCCTTCGGCATGACCAAGCGGGCCGGGCGCTCGGCGGCCAATGACGAGGTGCTTGCGGCGGTGCTGAACGCCGACACCAAGTCGGTCTGTCTGGTCGGCAAGACCCATGATTTCCACGTAAAAACCGCGCTTGGCATCAGCCTGGCCGAGAATGTTGACAACATTTCCCAAAGCATTTCGCACCTCGTGGCGCAGGGCCGCGAGGCATTGTTTGACGCCGAGCATTTCTTTGACGGCTACAAGGAAAATCCGCAATACGCTCTGGAATGTCTGCACGCCGCGCATGATGCTGGCGCCCGCTGGATTGTATTATGTGACACCAACGGCGGCGCGCTGCCCGCCGAAGTGTCAGAAATCACAGGCAAAGTTATCGCCTCCGGCATTCCCGGCGATCATCTGTCGATCCACACCCACGACGACACCGGCAACGCGGTAGCCAATTCGCTGGCCGCTGTGAACGCCGGTGCGCGCCAAATCCAAGGCACGCTGAACGGGCTCGGCGAGCGCTGTGGCAACGCCAATCTGACCACCCTGATCCCGACGCTGCTGCTGAAAGAACCGTACCGCAACATCTTTGAAACCGGCGTCAGCATGGCAGCGCTGGCCGGGCTTACCCGCGCCTCGCGCCAGCTTGATGACATCCTAAACCGGGTGCCGCTGCGCGCAGCACCTTACGTCGGGGCCAGCGCATTCGCCCACAAGGCGGGCTTGCACGCCAGCGCAATTCTGAAAGACCCGAGCACTTACGAACATATCGAGCCGGACGCAGTAGGCAACGCGCGCATCGTGCCGATGTCCAACCAGGCCGGGCAGTCGACCCTGCGCGCCCGCCTTCAGGACATGGGGCTGCAGGTGGCCAAGGACGACGCCGCATTGGGGCGCATTCTGGAGTTGGTCAAGGACCGCGAGGCGCAGGGCTATTCCTACGACACCGCGCAGGCGAGCTTTGAGTTACTGGCGCGCGGTGAGCTGGGGCAGTTGCCGGTATTCTTCGAGGTCAAGCGTTACAAGGTCACGGTCGAGCGGCGGCGCAACAAACGCAACCAGATGGTCAGCCTGTCCGAGGCCGTGGTGGTGGTGAAAATCGGCGATCGCAGGATGCTGTCGGTGTCAGAGTCGATGGACGAAAGCGGCACTGACCGGGGCCCGGTAAACGCGTTGTCCAAGGCGCTGGTCAAGGATCTGGGGCCTTTTCAGGCGGTCATCGTGGATTTGCATCTGGTCGACTTCAAGGTGCGCATCACCCAAGGCGGCACCGAAGCGGTGACGCGCGTGGTGATCGACAGCGAGGACAGCCAAGGGCGGCGCTGGTCGACGGTCGGGGTCTCGCCCAACATTGTGGATGCGTCGTTCGAGGCGCTGCTGGATGCGATAAACTGGAAACTGATCCGCGACCTGGCGGCGCCCTGATGCTGCGAAAAGGTATCAAATTGCGCGCCTGCGGCGCATTTTTGTCAACACTGCCTGCGACCGGCAACAGGCGCGATCGTTGCCAAGTATCGGCACCGTCGCGATGAGTGCCGAGGCATTTTTCAACCTGCACCGCGATCTGCCGCGCGAGGGGCCGGGCAAGGCGCAAGACGTGTTCTGGGCCGCACGGCAGGTCAGCCTGCCGGACGATGCTCGGATCTGCGATGCAGCGTGCGGGCCGGGCGCCGATATCGGCGCGCTGCTGACGCTGGCTGCGCAGGCCAGTCTGGTCGCGATTGACTGTCAGCCGCATTTCATTGAACAGGCAGCGGCACACTGGGGCGGTGATCCGCGGGTCGATTTGCGCTGTGGCGATATGGCGGATCTGGACGGGAGTTATGATCTGATCTGGTGCGCGGGGGCGGCTTATTTCCTGGGCATCGCGCAAGCACTGCAGATGTGGCGTCCGGCGCTGACGAACGGCGGTGTCGTGGCATTCAGCGAGCCGTGCTGGCGGGCCGATCCGCCTTCAAGTGCCGCGCAACAGGCCTGGGCCGGGTATCCGGCGATGAGCGGCGCCAAGGGTATTGACGCGCGAGTGCGGGCTGCCGGCTTTGAAACACTTGCTGTGCGCCGGTTGGCAGCCAGCGCCTGGAGCAATTATTACGACCCGATGCAGGTGCGTATCGCGGGCTTGCGCGAGCGCGCCGATCCGACTCTGGCGGGGATATTTAAGGACGCCGAGAGCGAGATTGCGGCATGGCGCGCCTATGGTGATGAATTTGGCTATCTGCTGAGCGTCGTGCGCCCGTTGTGAACACCGAGGCCTGCGCCAATATAGTCCGAAAAGCTGATCCGGATCGGTTTCTGGCCGCCATGACGGCGCCCGCACCGATGCGCCCGGCGATGTTTGCCATTTACGCCTTCAACGTCGAAGTCGCGCGCGCGCCGTGGCTGACGCGCGAACCGATGATCGCGAAAATGCGCCTGCAATGGTGGCGCGATGTGCTGGCAGAGATCGGCACGGGCGCTGCGGTGCGCCGCCACGAAGTTGCGATACCTCTGGCACAGGTTCTGGACCGCGAAGGCGCGGCGATTCTTGACAAGCTGTTGCTGGCGCACAAGTGGGATATCTACCAGGAACCATTTGAAAACGCGCCGCATTTCCAGGACTATTTAGCGGCCACCGGCGGCGGTCTGATGTGGGCGGCGGCGCGCGCGGTCGGGGTGAGCTGCGGCGAGGATGCGATCCGCGATGTCGGGGCCGCTGCGGGGCTGGCGAACTGGCTGCGTGCGGTGCCAGAGCTGACAGCACGCGGCCGCACTCCATTGGTCAATTCTCGGCCAGACGCGGTCGCTGAATTGGCGCGCGCAGCGCTTGAACGGCTTGGAAAGGCGCGCAATTCGGTGCCTCGCGATGCCCGTCCGGTGACCCGTGCGGCATGGCAGGCTGTGAGAATATTGCGTTCTGCCGCCGCCAACCCTGCCGCGGTGACAAGCGGCAGGCTGGATTCTTCGGAATTTACCAGAAAACTTACGCTGTTGATGCGCGTGGTTACCGGAGCACCCTGATCAACTGCGGACGTCGCACAAGGGCGATCGCGGCAAGTCCGATTGCCAGCATTGGAAGCCCCGCAGGCAGCGGCACCGGGGCCGGAGGCGGCTGGCCGATCTGATAGCCGATATCGACAAACCCGTAATTGTAACCTTGCAAATTATCAAACGGAAAAACATCAGACGTGCAACTGTAGCACAATTGCGCACCGGTGAACGTGATGTCTGCACTGTCGGGAATATATTGGCTGTCACCGCTCCAGAACAGCCAGCCAAGCTCGCTGTAAAGCGTAATCGCATAGTTGCCGCCGCTGAGCAGCGAGACCGGCGATATGGTGGTGCTCGACCAGACACCGTTGGAGCCGGGAAGCGAAGTTACCAGCGCCAGTTGCGCCATGCTGCCCAGGTCCCAAAGGGCGATATCGTAGCTGAATGTTACGTCTGATGGCGTGTTCCAGGCAAAATTGGTGACCCAGACATCGTCACTGTCGCCGGTGAAGCTGTAGCCGCGCCCGAAATCATTCGGATCGGTCGCGGTCGCGGCGCCGCTGGCGACCATATCCATCGGATAGATCGTGCTCGCCAGCGCCGCAGGGGCAAACACCAGCCAAAACGCGGCGGCCGCGAAAAATGTCAAATATTTTTTCATAGGGCGAAACTCATTTCTTACACCACCTGGCAATAATCTAAAATTGCGCGTCAAACGCAAAGATTTAGTTCAAATTGTGGCTGTTACCATAAAGAATTGAAACAGTATTAACCACGATCGCCCGTTGTTTCGCTCAACGCACTGATCTTACTTCCTTTCGGCGCATCACCAGCCAGATCAAGGCCCCGCCAGCCAGCGCAAGAAACGGTGCCATGGCAAGATTTACCGAAAACCAACCTTGCACCGGGGTGCCGCCGGAGCAGTTCATCAGGCCACCCGAGGCCAGCGACGCCAGTGTCACGCAGCCAAAGACGATCATGTCATTCATGCCCTGGACGCGGCCGCGCTCTTCAACCGTATGGGCACCAGCCAGCATCGCGGTGGCGCCGATGAAGCCAAAATTCCAGCCAACTCCGAGCAGAAACAGCGCGGCGAAGAAATTCACCAGATCAATGCCCTGCATCGCCACCACCCCGGCGGCGGCCAAGATCACCAAGCCGGCGCCCATGATTTTTTCCGCGCCAAACCGCGTAATCAGGTGGCCAGTGAAAAATGCCGGTGCGAACATCGCCAGCACATGGGTCATGACGATATCTGCGGCGTGGTTTTGGGAAAAACCGCAGCCGACAACCGCAAGCGGCGTCGAGGTCATCACCAGGTTCATCAGCGCATAACTGATCATGGCACAGATGATCGCCACCGCAATGCGCGGGGATTTCAACAGTTCGATCCGGCTGCGCCCCCTGGTTTGAACAGCCGCGGGGTGCGGTGGTTTCGGAATGTCCAGAAACAGGAACAACACCGATCCGGTGACGTTGATCGCGATCACCGTCATATAGGTGCCCAAAAACGGCACCACCATGAACTCGCTGGTGACCTTGACAACCTGCGCACCGACAACCGCAGCCACCAGTCCCCCGGCCATCACGTATGATATGGCCCGGGGCCGGAACGAATCGCTCGCCGTATCGGTGGCGGCGAACCGGTAAAAACCGTGCGCCGACATGTAGATACCGGTGAACAGCGAGCCGGTCAGGAACAGGGTGAAATTGGACGTCACCAAACCCCAGGCACCGATGGCGGCGCCGATGGTTCCACCCAGGGTTCCGGCAAGAAAACCGGCTTTGCGGCCAAACCGCTGCATCAGGGCCGACATCGGCGTTGCCGAAAGCATCGAACCCAGAACGATGAACGAGATCGGCAGGGTGGCAAAACAGATGTTGGTGGCCAGCGACTGCCCGGCCAGCCCGCCGATGATGAAAATCATCGGCAACTGGGCACCCAGAAACGCTTGGGCAATCACCAAAACGGTCACATTACGCCGCGATCGCGTGTTCGGCATTGGTTGTGCGGCGTCGCTCATAGGTCAAGACCTATCGGTGACCGGTGCCGATGAAAAGCCTCAATCCACCTGATCAATGACATGTGCAAATGAGCCGCTGATGCGACCGTTCTGCAAGCCCATAGGCGAAAGCGTATTGCCTTCAGCATCACGCGCCTTAAACAGTGCCGGGCCATCGGCGCGCAGCGTCGTGGCGTAGTGAAACTCGTGACCATTGAGCGGTCCGGCAAATGGTCCGCCAAGTGGCGTGAGCCTGCGGTATCCAAGATGTAGTTTGGGTTCGGCAAATGAGGTATCCAGCTCCAGCAGCCCAAGCATTTCGTGAACCTTTCCGCTCGCGTCGGTTAGGGCTTTGCCAAGCACCATGAAGCCGCCGCACTCGCCGTAAATCGCCGCTGTCTGGGCAGACTTGCGCATTCCTGCCTGAAAACCTTGTGCCGCTGCAAGAAGCCCGGCGTGCAGTTCCGGATAACCGCCGGGCAGAAACACCAAGTCGGCAGGTGCTGGTGCCTCGTCACTCAACGGTGAAAAAAAAGACAGCTCTGCACCTTGCGTGCGCCAGTCAGCCAGAAGATGCGGATAGGCAAAGGCAAACGCTTGGTCGCGGGCAATTGCGATGCGTTGTGCCGGCGGCGGCATATCATTTGATGCGCGCGCGGCGGGCAGGGGCGTGGCAATCGCTGTCAGTGCCGCCAGATCGATGGCGCCTGACACCGCATCGGCGACCGTGTCCAGATAATCGTCCAGATCCGGGCGTTCTCCGGCCTGAACCAGTCCAAGGTGGCGCGATGGATGCGCCAGTCCGCTTTGGCGATGCAACGCGCCAAGTACCGGCACGCCACCGGGGTCCAGCGCCCGGCGCAGCATCGCCTCGTGGCGTGACGAGCCGACCTGGTTCAGGATCACGCCCGCCACGCGGACCTCTGGATCATGACGCACGAACCCTGCGACCAACGGTGCCACGGACTGTGCCATTTTGGCGGCATCGATCACCAATACCACCGGCAGGCCCAACATGCGGGCCAGATCGGCCGTAGCGCCCTTACCGCGTGGTGGCGCGCCGTCAAAAAGCCCCATGGCACCCTCGATGATCAGCAATCCGTCGCCTGCGGCCAGCGCAAGCAATCTGTCATCGGACATCGCCCAGGCATCAAGGTTGACCCAGCTCACACCGCACGCGGCCTCATGAAAACGCGGATCAATATAATCGGGTCCGGATTTGGCCCCGCGCACCTTATCGCCCTGGCGCGCCAGCGCCCTGAGCAGCCCCAGAGTGATGGTCGTTTTACCGCTGCCAGAGGCGGCAGCGCTGATGATGAGACCGCGGTTCATGAGCATGTTCCAAGCGCTGGGTGACCAAGGATGCTTGGCATTGCGTGCTGCGCCAAATAGTGGGTTGGAAGCGATGTCGGATCGGTCATGAGGCTTTATGGCGATTAAGTATGCGAACACAATGCGAAACAAAGACTGCTAAAGAAGCGCAAGACTGTCGGAAATATATTGCCGGAGAATATTTACGAAATTTCTTGTCCGATACCGGCGGCATTTCGCTTTTCCGCCCGACGCTTCCCCGCCTATAGTCCGCGCGATGACACGCAAGCCCGCATCAGACCTGCGCCGCGGCTGGACAACCGGCGCCTGCGCCACTGCCGCGACCAAAGCGGCGCTGATGCGGCTGTGGGGTGGCGAATTCCCCGCCAAGGTCCAGATTACCCTGCCACGCGGCGAAACACCGGTGTTCGCCTTGGCGCATCGGGATGCAGGGCGTGGCTGGGCGCAAGCCGGGATTACCAAGGACGCCGGCGACGATCCGGATGTCACCCACGGCGCGCTGGTGGTTGCGCGGGTGGCACAATCTGCGAGCGGCGTGATATTTCGCGCCGGTGACGGCATTGGCATTGTCACCAAACCGGGGCTGGCGATCGGTGTCGGCGAACCGGCGATCAATCCGGTGCCGCGCCAGATGATGGAAAGCGTTGTGCTGGAAATGGCAGGCGAGTTTGGCCAGCGCCCTGACGTCGAGATCACCATCTCAATCCCCGGCGGCGCTGAGATCGCGCTGAAGACTTGGAACCCGCGTCTTGGGATCAAGGGCGGCCTGTCAATTCTGGGCACCACCGGGATTGTGCGGCCCTATTCCTGTTCCGCCTGGATCGCCTCGATCCATAACGGCATCGACGTGGCGCGCGCCACCGGACTAACCCATGTGGCGGGCTGCACCGGGGCGACTTCAGAGCGAGCGGTACAGGCGCTGTTTGGCCTGCCGGATCACGCCATGCTCGACATGGGGGATTTTGCCGGTGGTATGTTGAAATACATCGCGCGCCACCCGATTGCGCGCGTGACCATCGGCGGCGGCATCGGGAAATTGTCAAAACTTGCGCAAGGTGCCGGTGACCTGCATTCATCGCGTTCGCAGGTGGATATGGCGGCGCTGGCCGCCCTTGTCGGGGATCCCCAGGTGGCCAAGGCCGAAACCGCGCTGCACGCCTATGAGCTTGCCGGGCCTGATCTGGCCAAAGCGGTGGCGAAATCGGCGCGGACAACCGCTTTGACCTATCTGAAAAAGACCGACACGCTGGTTGATGTGGTGCTGGTTGATCGCAGTGGGCAGGTGTTGGCGAGGGCCGGGTGATGCTGTTGCTGCTGGCGGGAACCGCAGAGGCGCGCGTCATCGCCCAAGAGCTTGCCGCAGCAGGCGTTCCGGCAATTGCGTCGCTGGCCGGGGCCACGAAAGACCCGGCCGATCTGGCGATCCCAACCCGGTTCGGCGGCTTTGGCGGTGGCGATGCGTTCGAGGCGTTTCTGGATGCCAAATCGATCACCGCGATTCTCGATGCCACGCATCCGTTCGCGCACGCGATCACGCAGCGTACCGCTAAGATCGCCGAGCGGCGCGCCCTGCCGTATCTGTTGCTTCTGCGCCCGGCGTGGCAGGCGGAACCTGGCGATAACTGGACCCATATTTCGCGTGAGGAAGATGCTGCAGAACACATACCAGCCACGGCCACGGTGTTTCTTGCCACCGGGCGGCAAAGTCTGGCCCGCTTTGAAAATCTTGCCGACCGGCATTTGATCTGCCGCCAGATTGATCCGCCCGATGCACCGTTTCCGTATCCAAACGGCGCGTTCCTGATCGGCCGTCCGCCGTTTTCGCTGCCCGACGAAGTCGCGTTGTTCAAGCGGCTGAAAATCGACTGGCTGGTGGTCAAAAACGCCGGCGGCGCAGCGGGCCGGACCAAACTGAGTGCGGCGCGCGAACTTGGTATCCCAGTGGCGATGATCGCGCGGCCGGCGCCACCGGTAGGCGCTCGCGTTGAGTCCACCGGACAAGCGATGGACTGGGTTCGGGGGCTGGCATGGTAGGGCGGATCATCCGGACACCGGCGTGCGTGGCCGAGGGGGCTGCATATCTGGCGGGGATTGAAGCGCGCTTTGCCGAGGCGCTGCTGCTGACCGGGCCACTGCCGCTGCGCCGCCGCAAAAACGGCTTTGGCGCGCTTGCCGAGGTGATCATCTGCCAGCAAGTCAGCGTGGCATCCGCCGACGCGATTTTGGCACGCATGAAAACCGCAGGGCTGACCGGGCCGCGCAAGATCACGCGCGCCAGCGATCAGCGCTTGCGCGACTGCGGCCTGAGTCGGCAAAAGGTTCGCTACCTCAAGGCTCTGGCAGGGTCCGGTATCCGCTATTCGGCGTTGCGCGACATCGCAAGCGACGAAGTGATCGCCATCCTGACCGCAGTTCCCGGTATCGGAAACTGGACGGCAGAGGTCTATGTCATGTTCGCGCTTGGACGCGCCGACGTATTCGCGCCCGGCGATCTGGCCCTGCAAGAAGCCGCGCGCATTCTGTTTGAGTTGCCCGATCGCCCGAGCGAAAAATCCCTGCGGGATATGGCCAAAGCCTGGTCGCCCTGGCGCGGCGTTGCGGCGCGCTTGCTGTGGGCCTACTACCGGGTGGCAAAGGCGCGCGAGGGGATCAGATGAGCGAAGGACTGAGTGGCGCACGGCGTGGGCCAACGCCGGGCGAGGCCAGACAGGTGGTCGTGTTCCTGCACGGATATGGCGCCGATGGTAACGATCTATTGGGGCTGGCAGACACGCTGCTGCCGCATATGCCTGACACGGTGTTCGTGGCCCCGAACGCGCCGGAACAATCGCGCGTCAACCCGTTTGGTTTTCAGTGGATGCCGGTCCCGTGGATGGACGGCTCTTCGCCAGAGGCGGCGGCGGCATCATTGGTGTCCTCGGTCGTGCGTCTGAACGCCTATCTGGACCAGGTGCTGGACGACGAAGGGCTGGGTGCCGACCGGATGATCCTGTTTGGATTTTCGCAAGGCACGACGATGGCTTTGCATGTGGCGCCGCGCCGGGCCGAACAGGTGGCCGGGGTGGTTGGATTTTCGGGGCTTCTGCTGGAGCCTGACCGCCTGGCTGACGAGGCTGTTGCAAAACCGCCGGTCGTGTTGCTCCACGGTGATCAGGACCAGATGGTGCCGCCTGAAAGCCTGGGGATCGCGGCCGACGCATTACAGTCGGCCGGATTTGAGGTTTTTACCCACATCATGACCGGCACCGCACACGGGATTGCGGCGGACGGCTTGAGCGTTGCGCTGGCGTTCATGCGCGAGCGGTTGGGGCTGGAATAGGGTTCAAATTTCTCATTATGAAAAACCTGGCCGGTTGGGCCGGGATCATAGTCTTGCCGCCCCGATCGGGCGGGGCGGAGTTGCCTCCGGCGGGGATTCTTGGCGCAAGAAACAGAACAACGCATGGCTGTTTCCAATGGCCGTCGCTTATCCGGGTTGGCGGTCGGTCTGCGCATGTTGGTGGCAAGCGATCGTTGTGCCGCTGAGCGGCGGCGTCTGTTACAGCTGTTTGTGTGGGCCAAATTCGAGTCAAACAGGCGGTAAATATCGAGGCTTGCCACCTTGCCAACACCATATATAGTCGGCCCGGAATACCAGCGCGGTTTGATCCAAGCGGGTATCGCAATCTGGACAAATCGGGCCAGAGTGGAGTGCGACATGGATGGTGATTTCAGGACAGCGTTTGTGCGTGCCCCAGGCGTGCTGCGCCATCACCCGGCGCTGGTGCTGAACGCAGATTACCGGCCGTTGTCGTATTATCCTTTGTCACTGTGGCCGTGGCAGGAGGCGATCAAGGCAGCTTATCTGGAGCGCGTCGACATTGTCGCTGAATATGATGCGGTGGTGCACAGCCCGAGCGTAACGATCAATATCCCGTCGGTGGTGGTTCTAAAGGACTATGTTAAACCGCAAAAACGAGTGGCGTTCACGCGGTTTAATTTGTTTTTGCGCGACGAGTTTTGTTGCCAGTATTGCGGTGCCAATGGCGAGCTGACATTTGATCATTTGGTGCCAAAAGTACGGGGCGGGATTACCAGTTGGGCAAACGTGGTGGCTGCGTGTACACGGTGCAATCTGCACAAAGGCGCGCGCAGTCTGCGGCAAGTCGGGTTTCATCTGCGTAAGAAGCCGCGCCAGCCGGGGGCCGAGGAATTGCGCAATATGGGCCGGAAATTTCCGCCAAATCACTTGCATGAGACCTGGGTGGATTTCCTTTATTGGGACGCCGAACTCGACGCCTAGGTGTGGAGTCTCATGAGGTTGTTCACGTCCAAGCCTGATCGGCTGATTGGTGTTTTCCTTTTTATGTCGGCATGAGGCCGGTGCCAATTGTAATGATGCAGCCAGTACGGCAGCTCGGCTTTTCTTTGCTCTGATGTCTGATAGGCGCGGGCGTAGGCCCATTCACGCAGGGAAGACTGAATGAATCGTTCCGCTTTGCCGTTTGTTTTGGGTGTGTAAGGTCTGGTGCGGATATGGCGCAGACCAAGCGCTTTACAGGCGGCTCTGAATGCGTGGGATTTATAGCAACTGCCGTTGTCTGTCATCACCCTTTCGATCCCGATCTCCAGCTTGCGATACCAGGCAACAGCCTCGTTCAGGAAGGCCACCGCGTCTTCCTTGCGTTCCGAGGCCAGCACCTGGCTGAACCCGAGCCGCGAATAATCGTCTATACAGACGTGCACGAACTCCCAGCCGATGCCGCGGGTGTTGCTCTGGCCGGTGCGGTCGCCGGTGATGCGATGACCCGTGCGGGTGAACTTGCCCAGCTTCTTGATGTCGATGTGGATTAGGTCGCCGGGGCGGTCGCGTTCGTATCTTACGACCGGCTCGGAGGGTTCCAGATCGCGCCAGCGGTTCAGGCCGTGGCGGGCCAGAATACGCCCAACCGTGGCGCGCGACACGCCGGTTTCCTCTGCGATTCGCTCCATAATGCGCCGTTCCCTGCGCAATTGAACAACCCGTGCCTCAACGCTTGCGGGTGTCCGGCCCGGGGTCTGTGACGGGCGGGATGACCTGTCTTGCAACCCTTCCGACCCATAATCGCGATATCTTCCGCGCCATTTGTAAACGGTGCGAAGGCTGATCCCCATCGCGCAGGCAACATCGGCAGGGCGTTCGCCTCGTTCAAGGCGGCGAACCAAAATCTCTCGACCTTTTGGCGCAAGACGGGCATTCTTATGGCTGTTCATTCGGTTCTCCCTCAAGAGCTTCTGTTTTTGCAAACTTCAGCTTCTCAGGTCTGGATCGAATGAACAACCTTGTGAGAACTCACACCTAGGCGGCTTATGTCGAGCGCTGCAACATGGCAAACAAATCGCGCGGATCATCGGGATCCGCCAGCAGGTCGAGATCCTGATAAAACTCAGTTCCCTTTATCTTTTCGCGCACATAACGCAGCGCCGAAAAATCTTCGATTGCAAATCTTTTCGCGCACATAACGCAGCGCCGAAAATTCTTCGATTGCAAAACCGACACTGTGCCCGACACTGTCAAACAGGGTGATCTGGCGGGCGTCAGTGCGGCCTTGGATTTGGCCGGTAATCACCTGCCAAAGCTCGGTCACCGGGTGGTCTGCCTCGAGTTGCTGAATCTCGCCTTCAATGCGGGTTTGCGGCGGATACTCGACGAAAATATCAGAGCGCAGCAGGATGTCACGGTGCAGTTCGGTCTTGCCCGGACAGTCACCACCAATGGCGTTGATGTGCACACCGGCGCCGACCATGTTGTCGGTCAGGATGGTGGCGTATTGCTTGTCGGCGGTGCTGGTGGTGATGATCTGGGCACCCATAATCGCGTCTTCAGGCGCGCTGCATTGCACGACATTCAAGCCGTGGCCTGCCAGGTTGGCCGCACATTTTCGGGTTGCCGCCGCGTCGATGTCATACAGCCGCACGGTGTCGATGCCGACCACGCATTTCATCGCCAGCGACTGAAACTCTGACTGCGCGCCATTGCCGATCATCGCCATTGTGGTTGCGCCTTCGGGCGCTAGGTATCGCGCCGCCATTGCCGACGCCGCTGCGGTGCGCAGAGCGGTCAGCAGCGTCATTTCGCTGAGCAGCACCGGATAGCCGTTTTCAACATTCGCCAGCAGGCCAAATGCCGTGACCGTCTGGCGCCCCTGTTTGGTGTTCTTGGGGTGGCCGTTGACATACTTGAAACCGTAGGTTTGGCCATCCGAGGTTGGCATCAGCTCGATCACGCCTTCCGGCGAATGGCTGGCAACACGCGGGGTCTTGTCGAATTCTTCCCATCTGACAAAATCAGCCTCGATGTAATCGGTAAGATCACGCAGCATGGTTTCGAGACCGATGTGATGCACGAATTGCATCATCTGATCGACGCTGACAAATGGCACCAGGGCGAGTGCTGAGGGTTTGATATCCATATGCTGTCTCCGCTCAGGCGAATGCACGGGTCGGACGGTCAAAAACCCGCCGGCCAAGGGCCGAGGCGGCAAGATCGACCATCAACTGCGCGGTGCGGCCACGTTCATCCAGAAACGGGTTCAGCTCGACTAGGTCGAGCGAGCTCATCAGCGCGCTGTCGTGCAGCATTTCCATCACCAGATTTGCTTCGCGCAAAGTGGCGCCGCCCGGAACCGTCGTGCCGACGCCGGGCGCAATGGTAGGGTCAAGAAAGTCCACATCAAGGGACACGTGCAGCGCGCCGCCAGCCTTTGCCACTTGGCCCAGAAAATTGGCGAGCGGGCGGGCAATGCCGGTCTCATCAATCGAACGCATGTCGTGATAGCGGATAGCGCTGGCCTCAAGCGCCCGGCGTTCCGGCCCGTCAACCGAGCGCAGGCCGATAATGCAGACGTTTTCCTGTGGCACCGGGGCGGGCACCGGCGGGAAGCCGTCAAACCCGTCCTGACCGGTGGCATAGGCCAGTGGGGTGCCGTGCAAATGGCCAGATGCGGTGGTCAAAGGCGTGTGAAAATCGGTGTGCGCATCCAGCCAGAGCACGAATTGCGGCCGTCCGGCCTTGGCGGCGTGGGCGGCGACACCGGTAAGCGAGCCCAGCGACAGGCTGTGATCACCGCCCAGAAATATCGGCAGGCCTTCGTCCATCACTATTTCGGCTTTGTGCATCAGCGCCTGGGTCCAGCCGATCGTTTGATCCAGCGAAAACACCTGACCGGTGCCGCTGTCTTGCGGCGGCGGTGCGGCCAGGTTGCCGTGATCTGTGACGGTATGACCAAGATCGCGCAGTGCGTCGTCCAGCCCGGCCGTGCGAAAGGCATCCGGACCCATCAGGCACCCGGCGCGCCGCTTGCCGCTGTCTACCGGTGCGCCGATCAATTGGCAGTGTGTTGTGCTCATATCGCTCTCCTTAATCCTCGCGAGTTTCGCCCGCTTTGGCGGGGTTGTAAGTAAACATTCTGCGCATTATGAACTGTCGTTGAACATTTTGACAATAAGAGGTGCCCGATATGGACAATCTTGATAACCGCATTATCGCGCGGCTGCGGCACAACGCGCGCGCCGCCCTGTCTGATCTTGCAGGTGAGCTGGGGGTGTCACGCGCCACAGTACGCGCCCGCATCGAACGGATGCAGGCGGCGGGCCAGATCGTTGGTTTCACCGTGGTGATGAAGGGCGACCATGCAGCCGCTGCGGTGCGCGGCCTGATGATGATCGGCATTCAGGGCCGTGGCGCCGATCGGATTATCCGCCAGTTGCGCGGCGTTGCCGAAGTCACGGCGCTGCACACCACGAACGGCAGGTGGGACCTGATTGTCGAGATCGGGACTGATACATTAGCGGCGCTTGATCTGGTGCTGGCGGGCATTCGCCGGCTGGACGGGGTATCGGTGAGCGAGACCAACCTGCTGCTGGCCACCCGCAAGGCGGGCTGAGGATCGCGACTGGCTGGTGGATGGCCAGTTGTGAGCTTTCAACAGGTTGTTCACATCCGGGTCTGCCCAGTTGAAAAGTGATGTCGGATTATCCCGGCATCTGGTCCGCGCCAAAATTGATAACCCAGCCAGAATGGCTGACTAGCTCAACCCCCTCGTCGGGCACACGTGGCCGCCACGCACGCGCCACGGATGGGGGCCACGCGGCAAGAATGGGCGCGCAGAACAGCGCAACATCGGTGCCGCGCCATCCTCGCGGGCCACAGGTGCCGCGTCTCGTTAACGCAGATTCCCGCAGACGCGCGGGTGCCAACCGTCAGCAATTCAGAGATGCATCTGGATGAACAACGGGCTGAGAACTCGCATCTAAATCCGCCCCGAAATTGACTCCAAACAGGCGATCAGGCGCTGCTTGTCAAACGGCTTGGGCAGGAACCGGTCCAGTCCGTCTTGCCCAGGCTTCGGTAATTTTCTCGTTGCTGTCGTCACCGCTGGTCATCACAAAGCCGATTTTGCAACTCCGTCTGTAGTTGCGCAGGTGGCGCAGCAACTCGAGCCCGTCCATTTCCGGCATGTGGAGGTCGGCAATGACCACGTCGGCGGGTTTTTGGGTGAGGCTTGTCAGCGCCGCTGGTCCGCTCGGTGCGGTATTCACCGTTGCAACGCCGATTTGTTCCAGCATCTGCAACAGAATCTGCCGGCTGACCGACATATCGTCGATCACCAGAACACGAAGATTCTTACGAAGCGCCATGTCATGCTCCCGTCAACCCGCCACGCCAGAAACACCAGCCATTTCAACGGATCAACGCGACCATCTAGGCGCGTTAACGTTAAATCCCTGTAAATGTCAGTTTTGCGTTGCCAGGTAGCAGGCACAGCCGATCAGGGCGGCGCCGTCGTCTTTGATCACCGAGATCGCAAAATTGTCCATGAAGGCGGTAAATCGGCCTTTGTCGCGAAACGCCTTGGCAAATCCAAATCGATCCAGATGCGGCGCAATCGAGCGCGCGACGCCACCGGCCAGAAAGATCCCGCCAAATGGCAGCTGGATAAGCGCCAGATTGCCGACCACGGTTCCCAGAATGCGCACAAATACAGCAACCGCCTGGTCTGCTCGCGCATCGGTGCCGTCGGCAACTAATTGCATGATGCCAGCGGCGGATTTGGCGCGGGCATCTGCCGTCTCGTGGCCAAGCCAGCGATAAATCCGTTCCAGGCCACGGCCCGACAAAACATCCTCGATTGCAGGAAATCCTTGCTCGGTCTCGATAAATTTGGCCAACCGCACATCGGCCGCTGTCCGCATCGGCAGGTTGACATGGCCGCATTCGGACGGCGGCACCAGAGGCCCCATTGCTGTGTCATAGACCGGCGCGGCATTGAAACCAGTGCCAATGCCGATCACCAGTTTTGCTGAACCGGGCCTGGGGTCCGGCCCGCAAATAACCTGGCTTAGCGCGCCGGCATTCAGATGGCCAAGCGCATGGCCCTGCGCCTGCAGGTCGTTCAGAATCGCCACATTCTCGGCCGACGTCGCGCGCGCCAGCGTGTCCCGATCGATGGTCCAGTCAAGATTTGTCATGCCACCGACGCCGTTCCGAACCGGCCCGGCCACGGCGATGCAGGCCCCGACACAGTCAACACCGCCTTGCTCACTGATATAACGGCGCAGAACGGTTTCCAGATCTGCGACGCCGGCATTGGGGTATTTACGAACACTGCTGGCCAACAGATCGGCGCCATCCGCAAGTGCGACGCGAGTGTTTGTGCCGCCGATGTCGGCAACCAACGTTAGCGTGTTGGTCGGGTTTTTGCTCATCATGTCAGCCTTTTGCGAACGCGTTCTTCAGGGCAAAGTATGACGCTTTCGGGGTGCGTTTCTGGGTGTCAAAGTCAACATGTATCAGGCCAAATCGTTTTTCATAACCCATTGCCCACTCAAAATTATCCAAAAGTGACCAATAGAAATATCCGGCAACGTTGACGCCGTCTTGGATCGCGCGCAGGACCGCGTGCAGATGCTCGTCGACATAGGCGATGCGCTCTGGGTCGTTGATGGCGCCGTTTATCGGCTGATCGTGACACGCCATGCCGTTTTCGGAGACGTACAGCGGCAGGCCGCGGGTGTACTCGGATTCAAGCCAGCGCAATATGTGATGCAGGCCGTCGGGGTAAACCTCCCAGCCCATCTGGGTTTTTGGCAGCGGTCCGGATACAGGTTTCAGGTGCGGCCAGCGCGCGCCCGGATCAGCGGTGATGATCTGACGGGTGTAATAGTTGACCCCCAGCCAGTCGAGCGGCTGGCTGATCCGCGCCATGTCGTCCTGCCAGTTTTCCGGCATGTGCGGCGCGAAACCGGCGAGCGCCTCGCTCGGATAGGTTCCACAGGTCAGCGCCTGGATGAACCAGCGGTTGAGGATCGCGTCGTAAGCGTCTGTTGCAGCTCTATTTTCAGGCTTGTCATTTACGGATTGAACCGCCTCGAAGTTCAACGCGATGCCCAGATTTTTTTGACCCATTGCGCGCAGCCGGTCGGTCGCTTCGGCGTGCGCCACCAACACATGGTGCATGGCCCGGGCGGTGGCGTGGATGTCGCGTTTGCCGGGGGCGTGC
This sequence comes from Paracoccaceae bacterium, assembly GCA_965237505.1. Lineage (GTDB taxonomy): Bacteria > Pseudomonadota > Alphaproteobacteria > Rhodobacterales > Rhodobacteraceae > NVTR01. Next base: position 1,885,664 of record CBDEFR010000009.1, read on the forward strand.
CGGCCAAGGAAATGTGACAGATAAGCGACGCACCAGGGCTCGTTGATGGTTGCCACCGCGTGCACTCGATCGCCGATCCGGCGGCTGATGAGCTCGGTGAAATCACCAAACCAGCCGGTGATGTCCCGATTGGTCCAGCCGCACTGGTCGGCCATCGCCGCAGGGAGTTCCCAGTGATACAGTGTCTGAAACGGCTTCAGCCCGCGTTGTAAAATCGCATCCACCAATCGGTCGTAGAAATCGAGGCCTACTTGGTTGATCTGGCCGCGCCCCTCTGGCAACACCCGCGCCCAGCTGGTGGAAAACCGATACGCATCAAAGCCGCGCATCAGGTCCAGATCTTGCTCAAACCGGTGGTAATGGTCGCAGGCAACGGCGCCGTTTTCGCCATGCGCCACCTTGCCGGGCGTGGCGGCGAAACTGTCCCAGTGGGTCGGCCCGGCACCGCCAAAGCGGTGACCTTCGATCTGGTATGCTGATGTGGCCGCGCCGATCATGAAGGATGGCGGAAAATCCGACCGTTGCAGCATGATCTTCACCCGATGGCGGGGGCCGGGCCGGTGGAGTCACCGATGGTGATCTCGGCCTCAAGCAATTGCTGACAGGCGGCGCGGTTTGGCTCCGTGATGATGCCGAGCAGCAATTCCGCGCAGATCCGGCCGGCCTGTCGGACCGAAGACCGCGCGGCGGTGAAAATCGGGATATCGCCACCGTTCTTGAGATAAGAAAGCTCGTCGTCATGGATCACCACCGAAATATCCCGCCCCAGACGTTTGCCCATTTCAACAACCGCCCGGCGCACGCCAATTGCGGTGATCATCGAAGACACCAGAAACGCCGTCGGCGGACTTTCCAGGGCAAGCATGTCGGAGGCGCTTTTGTAACCGAAATTCTCGGTCATTTCATCCGAGCACATGAGCATTGGGTCGGATGCGATGCCGCGGGCGCACAGTGCGGCTTCAAATCCCTCGCGCCGACGACGGGCGAAATCCATCGTTTCGATACCGTTGATCAGCGCAATTCTGCGATGGCCTAGATCCAGCAACAGCTCACAGGCCCGCTGAAACGAGCGGCGGTTGTTGACATCAACCCAGCTGTATTCTGCATCGCCAGCCCCGGCGCGGCCATGCACGACGAACGGCAATTCCAGATCCTGCAACAGCTTGATGCGGGGGTCATTGGCGCGCGGGCCGTGCACGATGATGCCATCGACAGAGCCTTTGGCCGCCATCTCGCGATAGGCGCGGGCCTCGTCAACATCGGCCACCACGGACAGCAGCATGTCATAGCCGTTGCGCGAATAAATCTCGCCGGCGCCGGCGATGAAATCGGCGAAGATCGGATTGACGATCACGTGCCGGGTGGAGATCGGGATGACGTGGCCGATCGCCATCGAACGTCCGGTGGCCAGGCCCTTGGCGCGGGTGTTGGGGCTGTAATTATGGGTAAATGCCGCGTCTTTGACGCGGGTGCGGGTCGCCTCACTCACCTCGGGATAATCGTTCAGGGCACGGCTGACCGTGGTCTGCGACAAGCCCAGAATGGCCGAGAGTTCCTTGAGGTTCATGTATCCAAAGCGCTTTCAATTTGTGCAAATGACTTTAGGGCCAGCTAATCAGAACGTCAAAGGTGGATTACGCTGCGGTGCAGCGAAATCGGCCTGTTTTGTGGCCTTTTTTGAAGTTTCGATTGACAGGCGTTGGCAAATACACGATTTTCAATTTATTCAAAGCGCTTTGGAAATGATTCCAGTAGCGCGTGAAAAATGTCAACATAGCTGCCGTGCAAGGTAGCTACTTGGGAGGAACACATGAAACATACTCTATTTGCGGGTGTGGCCGCTCTGGCCGTGACGGGTGGAATGGCAATGGCCGGCAGCCACCAGTCAGGCGAACAGGTTACGGTCTTTGGGCCGTGGCTTGGACCGGATCAGGAAAACGCGGAAGCGGTTTTGGCTGAATTCGCCAATCTCACCGGCGCAGATGTTCGTTACGTCGGCTCGGATAGTTTTGAGCAACAGATTCGCGTCGATGCAGAGGCCGGATCGGCCCCAAACATTGCGGTGTTCCCGCAGCCGGGACTGGCGGCAGACATGGCGAAAGACGGGTTTCTGACACCGTTGGCGGCTGGCACCGGGGATTGGGTGCGCGCCAACTACGCGGCGGGCCAATCCTGGGTCGATCTGGGCACATATGCCGGGGCGGACGGCAACGACGCGCTCTATGGTTTCTTTTACAAGATCGACGTAAAATCGCTGGTCTGGTATGTACCGGAAAACTTTGAAGATGCCGGATACGATATTCCCGGCACAATGGAAGAATTGAAAGCGCTTAGCGATCAGATCGTCGCCGATGGCAGCACGCCTTGGTGCATTGGTCTGGGGTCCGGCGGCGCGACCGGCTGGCCGGCGACCGACTGGGTTGAAGACTTGTTGCTGCGTACACAATCGCCAGCCGATTACGACGCCTGGGTTTCCAACGAGCTGAAGTTTGACGATCCGAAGGTTATTGCCGCGATCGAGGAGTTCGGAGCGTTCGCGCGCAACGATGATTATGTTGCAGGTGGCGCTGGTGCGGTTGCATCGACCGATTTCCGTGACAGCCCGAAAGGCATGTTCTCATCCCCGCCACAGTGCTACATGCACCGTCAGGCCAGCTTTATCCCGGCGTTTTTCCCGGAAGGAACGATTGTCGGAGAGGATGCTGATTTCTTCTACTTCCCATCCTATGCCAGCAAAAACCTTGGCAATCCGGTGCTGGGAGCAGGCACGATCTGGGCAATCACCAATGACAGCCTCGGTGCGCATGCTCTGATCGAGTATCTGCAGAATCCGGTCGCGCACGAAATATGGATGGCGCGCAAAGGCTTTCTGACCCCGCACAAGGGCGTGGATACCAGTGTCTTCGGCGATCCGACCCTGCGCAAGATGAATGATATTCTCTTGGGGGCGACTACGTTCCGTTTCGACGGCTCTGACCTGATGCCAGGTGGTGTGGGTGCCGGATCGTTCTGGACCGGTATGGTCGATTATGCTGGCGGCAAGGCTGCGGCGGATGTTGCGGCCGAGATTCAGGCGTCATGGGACGCGCTTAAGTAACTGATAAATAACAATACTTGGAAATCCGGCTGACGCCGGGTTTCCTCGCAGACCCCGGCACTGACGCGGTCTGAACAGGAGAGGTGACGATGCATCCTGCACTGCAAGGCATCATTACAATCATACTGGGCGTCGGTGGTTGTGTCGGATATTTCTACTTTTCCAACCAGGTATTGGACAAGGTTCTGTTTCCGCCGCGCGGGATACATGCCGGACGCAATATCAACCGCGCAAATATGATCCGGCCCTGGCTGTTTCTGATGCCGGCGCTGCTGGCGCTTGGCCTTTATCTTGCTTATCCGGTCGTCGAGACCCTGCGCCTGTCGCTGAGCGAGCGCGTGCCCGGCGGCGGCTCGGATTTCGTCGGCCTCGACAATTACTCGCAAATGCTTGCCGAGCCAAAATTCTGGGAGGCGCTGCGCAACAACATGATGTGGCTGATCATCGTGCCGGCCTTTTCAACCGGCTTTGGCCTGCTGGCGGCGCAACTGACCGACCGGATCAAATGGGGCAATATCGCCAAGTCGCTGATCTTCATGCCGATGGCGATCTCGTTCGTCGGCGCGGCGGTGATTTTCAAGCTGGTTTATGACACGCGCCCGATCAGCCAGGATCAGATTGGTATTCTGAACGCGCTTTATCTGACCTTTGGCGGGACTGAACCCAAAACCTGGCTGACCATCCCGATTTGGAACAGTTTCTTCCTGATGGCGGTGCTGGTGTGGATTCAGACCGGCTTTGCCATGGTGATTCTGTCAGCGGCGCTGCGCGGCATCCCCGAAGAAACCATCGAGGCGGCGATTGTCGATGGTGCCAACCCGTTTCAGGTGTTTTTCAGGATCAAGATGCCACAGATATCGGGCACCATCGTGGTGGTCTGGACGACCATTACGATCGTGGTTCTCAAGGTCTTTGACATCGTGTTCGCGATGACCAACGGCCAGTGGCAGACCCAGGTTCTGGCCAATTACATGTTCGACAAACTGTTCCGCGCCAATGACTGGGGCGTGGGTTCGGCCAGTGCCATGATCATTATGCTGCTGGTCAGCCCGATCCTGGTCTGGAATGTGCGCAATGCGCGCAAGGAAATGCGCTGATGGACAATATCGCAGGTTCAAAATCGTCGCTGACCTGGGCGGTGCATATTTCCGTCGCGCTGCTTGTTGCGTTGTGGCTTTTTCCGACCGTCGGTTTGCTGGTGTCATCATTTCGCACCTCGGACCAGATCGCCACCAGCGGCTGGTGGAAATCGTTGTTTCCGTCCATTCAAAACCTGACGCTGCGCGCCAGTGCGCCGGAATTGCAGGTCGTTGAGGGCGGGCTTTACGTGATCGAGGGCGAACTTTTTGAAGACGGAAAAGATGTTTTGATCTCGGTATTCGGCGTGTCGTCCAGAGATATCGGTGCATTTACGGTTGGCGACACCGGCGCGCTGAGAAATGGTGGCGATATCACCGTTTCGGCGAATGGCCATTACCGGATGACCAACACCGAACCTTTCACCGGCAGCCGCGGGCAGCGCATTTTCGTGACCGCACAGACGCCGCCGGAATTCACTTTGCGCAATTATCAGAACGTTTTGTTCGACCCGTCCAACCGCGAAGGCATGGCCAAGGCGTTCGTAAACACGCTGACGGTGACGATTCCGGCCACGATTATCCCGATATTGATTGCCGCGTTCGCGGCCTACGCACTGGCGTGGATGAAATTTCCGGGACGCGCCTTGCTGATCGCTGCAGTGGTCGGACTGCTGGTGGTGCCGTTGCAACTGGCGTTGATTCCGCTGTTGAAATTTCACAATGAGATTGGCATCGGCAAAGGCTATATCGGGGTCTGGATGGCGCATACCGGGTTTGGGCTGCCACTGGCGATCTATCTGTTGCGAAACTACATGGTCGGCCTGCCGCGCGATATTATCGAGAATGCCCGGGTGGATGGCGCAACGGAGTTTCAGATTTTTGTGAAAATCATCCTGCCGCTCAGTTTCCCGGCGCTAGCGTCGTTTGCAATCTTCCAGTTCCTGTGGACCTGGAACGATTTGCTGGTGGCGCTGGTGTTCCTTATCGACGCAACCGGCGAAACCACGGTGATGACCAAGCAAATCGTCGAACTGCTGGGCACCCGCGGCGGCAACTGGGAGATTTTGGCAACCTCGGCATTTGTGTCGATCGCAGTGCCATTGGGGGTGTTCTTTGCGATGCAAAAATACCTGGTTCGCGGCCTTCTGGCCGGCTCGGTGAAATAGGGCGGGTGGCCTGAGATGAGCGTTTTACAGACATTGAAACCAAAGCCAGAGCCGGAGTTTGAGTTGGAATGGTGGCGTGGTGCAGTGATTTATCAGATCTGTCCGCGCTCCTTTCAGGACAGTAATGGCGATGGCATCGGCGACTTGCTGGGGATCGTTCAGCGCCTGCCTTATGTCGCCTCGCTCGGGGTTGATGCGGTGTGGATATCACCGTTTTTCACGTCACCGATGAAGGATTTCGGCTATGACGTCGCTGACTGCCGCGATGTGGACCCAATGTTCGGGACGCTGTCGGATTTCGATGCGGTTGTGGAAACCGCCAATGCACTCGGGCTGAAAGTGATGATCGATCTGGTGCTCAGCCATACGTCGGAACAGCACCCGTGGTTTACCGAAAGCCAGCAGAGCCTCGCCAATCCAAAATCCAACTGGTATGTCTGGGCCGACGCCAAGCCTGATGGCACGCCGCCGAATAACTGGCTGTCGATCTTTGGTGGCTCCGCCTGGCACTGGGACACGCGGCGCTGCCAGTATTACCTGCACAATTTTCTGGCCTCACAACCGGACCTGAATTTTCATGAACCCGCCGTGCAGGACAGCCTGCTGGATGTGGCGCGGTTCTGGCTGGAACGTGGGGTGAACGGGTTTCGCCTGGATACGATCAACTTTTATTTCGCCGACAAGCAATTGCGTGATAACCCGGCGCTACCGCCGGAACTGCGCAACAACACCGTTGCGCCAACGGTGAATCCTTACAATCACCAAGAGCATATCTATTCCAAGAACCAGCCTGAAACGCTGGATTTTCTGCGCCGACTGCGCGCCGTGATGGACCCCTTTGATGCAGCGGCTGTTGGCGAGATTGGCGACGCGCAGCGCGGGCTGGAGATTATGGGCCAGTACACCGCGGGCGATGATCTGATGCAGATGGGCTATGCGTTTGAGTTGCTGTCGGGCGACATGCCAACCGCCCGCGACATCGCGCAAGTGTTTGCCCATGTGGATGATGTGGCGCCCGATGGCTGGGCCTGCTGGGCCTATTCCAACCATGACGTAATGCGCCACACCACGCGCTGGAATCTGACACCGGCCAGCGAGCGCGCTTTTACCACGCTGCTGATGTGCCTGCGCGGCTCGGTCTGCATCTATCAGGGCGAGGAGCTTGGTCTGCAAGAAGCCGACGTGCCATATGAGGATATTCAAGATCCCTATGGCAAGGAATTCTGGCCGGAATACAAAGGCCGTGATGGCTGCCGCACGCCGATGGTCTGGACCCAATCAAGCCGCAATGGCGGGTTTTCGACCGCCGCACGCACCTGGCTGCCGGTGCCGAGCGAACATTTGCGCCACTCTGTCGCTGCCTGCGAAGCCGATCCGACATCTCTGCTGCACCATTACCGGCGCACGATCAGCTTTCGCCATTCGCACCGGGCGCTGATGGCGGGAACACAATCGGCCATGACTGCTGCGGGCAATGTGCTGCGGTTCCTGCGATCTGATCGCGGCGAAGAAATATTCTGCGCCTTCAACATGAGCGACGAGCCCGCACATGCGCAATTGCCCGTGGGTAAATGGGCGCAGATCGGCCAGGAATTGAATTGCGCCCACGCAGGTGCTGACGGCATCGTAAATCTTGGTCCGTGGCAGCCATGTCTGGCGCTGAAGATCGGATAGCAGACGAAAAGGGGCCAGATATGGCGGCGCTGAAATTCACCAATATCGCCAAGGCTTATGGCGACGTCGAGGTTCTGAAGGATATCAACCTTGACATCACCACCGGCGAGCTGATCGTTTTTGTCGGGCCGTCCGGCTGTGGCAAGTCCACTTTGCTGAGGATGGTGGCGGGGCTGGAAAAGATCACCGGCGGTTCGCTGGAAATTGATGGCATGGTGGTGAACGATGTGCCACCGTCCGAGCGCGGCATCGCGATGGTGTTCCAGTCCTACGCGCTGTATCCGCACATGACGGTGCGTGACAACATGTCGTTTGCGCTGAAGATCGCCAAGAAATCCAAGGCCGAGATCGATCAGGCCGTTGCAAATGCGGCCCGGATTCTGCAGCTTGAGGACTATCTTGACCGGCTGCCCAAGGCGCTGTCAGGCGGCCAGCGTCAGCGGGTGGCGATCGGGCGCTCGATCGTGCGCGATCCCAAGGTCTATCTGTTTGATGAACCGCTGTCCAATCTTGACGCAGCACTTCGCGTCGCCACCCGGATCGAGATTGCCCAGCTCAAGGAATCGATGCCCAACAGCACGATGATCTACGTGACCCATGATCAGGTCGAAGCTATGACCTTGGCCACCCGTATTGTGGTTCTGGCCAACAAGGGTATCGCGCAGGTGGGAACCCCGCTGGACCTGTATGAGCGCCCGCAAAACGAGTTTGTGGCGCGGTTTATCGGATCCCCGGCGATGAACCTGTTCGCCGGCGAAGTGACCGCGACCGGCGCGCAAACAGCGGTCAAACTGTCAGGTGGCGGCACAGCTTTGTCTGCCGTGCCCACGCAATCGGGCGACATGGGGCGCGCGGTCAATATCGGTGTGCGACCCGAAGACATGGTGGCAACAGAAAACCCACCGATTTATACAGGTATGGTCAATTTTACCGAGCTTTTGGGAGAGGTGACGCAGATTTACTTTGAGCCCGAGACAGGTGCAGATCCGGTCATCGCCAAACTGCCGGGCATTGTCCACGATCTGCGCGGCAATGAGGTGAGGCTTGCGGCCGATCCGGCCAAGGTGCATCTGTTTGCCGACGGTAAATCACTGCTTTACAGGTAGCGGTGCGATCCAGTTGCAAGCCCTGGTAATCCGGGGGCTTATTATATTTCGCACTGCGCGCGAATTGCTTTCGGCGAGGATATTTTCCCAAGAATGAAATTCAAATGCATCAGTTATTGCGATTGCGCAGTCCGGGCCTGACGCTTGAGATTGTCTCTTTCCATTTCGCCCGTGCCATGAAATAGGGAGGTGCCAAACGAAGACCTCCAAGGAGAGCAGCATGGAGATTCGCGAGGCCCTGACCTTTGATGATGTGCTTTTGGTACCAGCCGCCTCCAGCGTGCTGCCGTCAACCGCCGATACGTCGACAAACGTGACCCGCTCGATCCGCATGAACATCCCGTTGTTGAGTTCGGCGATGGATACCGTGACCGAGGCGCGGATGGCGATTGCAATGGCGCAGGCCGGCGGCATGGGCGTCGTGCATCGCAATCTGGATGTTGAGGAGCAGGCCCGCGAAGTGCGCCGGGTGAAACGGTTTGAAAGCGGCATCGTGTTCAATCCGATCACCCTGACCGCCGATCAAACTCTGGCCGACGCGAAAGCCTTGCAGACGCGCTATAATGTCACCGGATTTCCGGTGATCGACGGGCGCGGCCATGTGGTCGGGATCGTGACCAATCGCGACATGCGGTTTGCCATCGATGACGACACCCCGGTTCGGGTGATGATGAGCTGTGATAATCTGGCGATGTTGCAGGAACCGGCCGAGCTTGACACAGCCAAAGGCATGATGCGCGAGCGGCGAATTGAAAAGCTGCTGGTGACCGATAGTGCGGGCAAGTTGACCGGGCTATTGACCTTGAAGGATATCGAGCAGGCGGTGTTGAACCCGCACGCCTGCAAGGATCAGCTGGGCCGGTTGCGGGTTGCTGCGGCGACGACTGTCGGGGACGCCGGGTTTGAACGCTCACAAGCGCTGATCGAGGCTGGCTGCGATCTGATCGTCATTGATACGGCGCATGGCCATTCCGAAGGCGTTGCGACGGCAGTGAAGCGCGTCAAAACCGTGTCAAACGAGGTTCAGGTCGTGGCCGGTAATGTCGCCACTGCTGAGGCGACGCGGGCGCTGATCGGCGCCGGTGCGGACGCGATCAAGATTGGCATTGGCCCGGGATCGATCTGCACGACGCGCATAGTGGCAGGTGTTGGAATGCCGCAATTTAGCGCCATCCAGGCGTGCGCCGATGCCGCAGGCGATACCCCGGTGATTGCCGATGGCGGCATCAAGTTTTCCGGCGATTTCGCCAAGGCAATCGCGGCCGGGGCGTCTTGCGCGATGGTCGGATCGATGATTGCCGGCACCGACGAATGCCCGGGCGAGGCGATCTTGTACCAGGGGCGATCGTTCAAATCCTATCGCGGCATGGGCAGTCTTGGCGCAATGGCGCGCGGCTCTGCTGACCGGTATTTTCAGCAAGACGCGGCCAGCGACAAGCTGGTTCCCGAAGGCATTGAAGGGCAGGTGCCCTACAAGGGCTCGGCCGGAACGGTGGTGCATCAGCTAGTGGGCGGGCTGCGCGCAGCTATGGGCTATACCGGCAACGCCACGATTGCGGATATGCGCGCCAATTGCAGGTTCGTAAAGATCACCGGTGCAGGCCTAAGGGAAAGCCACGTGCATGATGTCCAGATCACCCGCGAAAGCCCGAATTATCGGGTTATGTGACGTAATTTCAAGTCGCTACATGGGCACTTTCATGCTCGCATTTGGTGATGGCCAGTGACACCTGCGGCACGCATCTCGGCTGCCATTGAAATCCTTGATTCGATTCTGGCAGGCGCGGCGGGCGAAAAAGTTCTGACCAACTGGGCGCGCCGACATCGCTATGCCGGATCCGGCGACCGCGCCGCGATTCGCGACCATGTGTACGCGGCACTTCGGTGCCGGCGATCTTTTGCATGGTGTGGCGGTTCTGAAACCGGGCGGGGCCTGATGATCGGCTGGGCACGGGCATCAGCAATGAATACCAACGCGCTGTTTTCAGGTGAAAGATTCGCGCCGGAGCCGCTGGATGAACGGGAGGCGGCAGGCGCCGATCTGGCCACCGCACCGCGTGCGGTTCGGCTGGATTGTCCGGATTGGCTGCTGGGGCGATTTGACTGCGAATTTGGAGCCGAGTCCGATGCGATATTGACCGCGCTGCAATCTCGCGCGCCAGTGTTCATAAGAGTGAATTTGGCGAAATCTGACCGCGCCGATGCGGCGCGAAAGCTGGCCGACGACAATATCACCACGCGGCCCCACGCCCTGGCGAAAACTGCGCTGGAAGTTCTGGCCAACCCGCGCCGGGTGGCGACGAGCAAGGCGCATCGTCAAGGTCTGGTGGAATTGCAAGACGCGGCCTCGCAGGCTGTGGTGGAGTATTTGCCGCTGAAAGACGCACAAAGCGTTCTGGATTTCTGTGCCGGTGGCGGCGGCAAAAGCCTGGCGATGGCGGCGGTTGCAAGGGTGAATATCACCGCGCATGACGTTGATATAAAACGAATGAACGACCTGCCGGCTCGCGCCGCACGGGCAGGCGTCAATGTTACCCTAGCAACTCGTTCCGATCTGGCCGGGCAGCACTTCGATCTGGTGCTGTGCGACGTGCCGTGTTCGGGCAGCGGTGCCTGGCGGCGTTCACCGGCAGCGAAATGGGCGTTGACGCCGCAGCGGCTGGCCGCTTTCTGCGACACGCAGGCCGGAATTCTGGACGAGGCGCGGGCACTGGTGAACACGGACGGAGTTTTGGCCTATACGACCTGTTCGCTTTTTGGTGACGAAAACCGCGCCCGGATCGACAGATTTCTGCAACGCCATACAGACTGGCAAATGATCAGCGACAGGGGAATCGCATGAAGGTTATGTCCGGAGAATTTGCAGTAAGAACCGATTGTTCCATCCGGCCTTTTTGCGCATGACCCTGAGCGATTTTTTATCTTTTGCCTTGTTGAGCAGATTCATTGCCATGTGTTTGATGACGGCAAAATTCTTGGGGCCGTGATCCTTACGAACACGGCTGTCATCATCGCGGAATGTGACGTCGAGCACCCAGTGGAGGCGGTTTTCAATCCCCCAATGGGAGCGTACCGCATGGGCAAAGCGCGGCGCATCTTTCGGTAGAGACGAGATGAAGTATCGGGTTTGTTGTGTTGTTTTCCCGTTGCTTTCACGGATCGAGACAACGCGACCAATACTGGTCAGGCCCGCCCAACCCGGATGGCGCTCTTGCAGCCATTCTATGGTGTCACTCTGGGTGTAGGTCCGGGTCTCAATCCGACCTTTATCGCCATCAACAGTCTGTAACGACGCAGTATTTTCATGCTCCCTCTCTTCAAACCACAGTTTCACATCCTCAAAAAGGCTGCTCTGATTTCCCTTGAGCGCCAGCACGTAGTCGGCCCCCTTGTCGCGGATTTTGCAGGCAATCTGGCGTTGGCACCCCATCGCGTCCAGCGTCACGATCGCGCCCTCAACGTGGAGCAAATCCAAGAGCAATGGAATGTCCTTGATCTCGTTCTTTTTGTGCGCACTTGCCCGCTGACCCAGTACCAGACGCAGATCATCACAGTAGGCCGAGATCAAATGCAGAGGTGTTTCACCACCGGCCTTTGACCCGCGCATCGTCTTGCCATCGACGGCCACAATCGAGCCTTCAACGCGTCCCGCCAGGCCAGCAGCCCATTGCGCAAAGGCTGTACTGAACTTCTCCGGATCAAGCAGCCGAAACACCGTTGAAAGCGTGTCATGCGAGGGAATGCCGTGCTCAAAAGGGGCCAATTTGCGCAGAAACTTCAGCTTTTCTTCACCATATTCGACAATATCAACGACACTCTCGCCGCCCGAGACCACCGCACACAGGCTTAAAAGCAGGATCTCATCAAGCGGGTAAAGCACCTTCGCCTGCTGGCGAGGGTCAGGGATGGCCGAAATAACAGATTGAAATGATGTAGTCTTTTCCAAAGCAAGTCCTCCAGATGCGTGTTCTGGTGACATTGAATCAGACGTTGATGCACGTAGCAAACACGGGCCAGCTATTCATGCGATACCCCTGTGATCAGCGACCGGCAATTTACCCCACTGCACGGCGGCGACGGATTTTACGCCGCTCTATTGACGCGAGTAAAATTTACGGCGTAAACAACCGGACGTTGTTTCCGACCGAGCTTAATCGGCAATTAACCAATTCGCCGCGAAAGTGGCACAGCGAATCTGAATGGAGTATGCGGTGTCGCATCCGGCGCTTTCCCGCCATCCACTGACCAGCAAAGCAGTGCAGTTGGCCCCGAAGGCGGGCTTTCTGCTGGCATTGTCGGTCGTGGTGTTGGGCGGGGCATTTTATGTCCCGAATGCCAAGTATGGGCTGTTTTTGCTGTTTGTCGGTATGACATTATTGGCGACGACCGCAATAATCCAACATTTGACGTATCGCAAAAAGCGCGCCCAGATCGACCTGCACAAGACAATATCCGAGTTCGTGGCGCTTGACGCGAGCGCCAGTTTCACCACCAACCGCGAGGGCGTTATCGGCTATCGAAACAAGGCTGCACTCGATCGTTTCGGCAGCGGCAACACCGAAACGCTTTTGGGCACGCTTGGCGACTTGTTTGCAGCCCCTGGGGCCACCCTGTACCGGCTGCAGACCAAAGCGCTGGCCAAGGGCGCAGCGCGTGAAGATGTGGTGATGCGGCGCGGCCATCTGCGGCTTTCGGTGCACCAGATTGGCGACGACGGGTTTTTGTGGCGCCTGGAAGACATTGCCGAGCGTACCAATCCGGGTCGCGGCGGCGATGGTATCAGCCTGCCGATGATGACCGTCAGCAAGGCCGGCACGGTGCTGTTCATGAACGACGCTTTGCGCCGGTTACTGGGCGGGCGAGAGGCAAATATTGACAGGATATTCAACGACCTGCCGCTGCGCCCGGATCGCATACACGAGGTTGCCGGGCCGAAGGTCCGGTAATGACGCAGATTTTTGTGGTCGAGAACACCGTCGGGCGCAAGGAAATCTATCTGCTTCCAGCCGACGAGATCACTGGATCGGCGCCGCGCAACTGGGATTTGTTTGATGCATTGCCGGTGCCGCTTTTGAAAGTTGCGGCCAGTGGCAAGATTTTGCTCTGCAATCGGCTGGCGCGCGATCTGCTGGCCGCGCAGGACGCCAAAGGCGGCTTTCTGGGCGATCTGGTCGAGGGTCTTGGCCGTTCGGTCGCCGACTGGTTGGCCGACGCGGCAGACATGAACGGCGAACTGCGCCCGGAATTCGTTCGTGCCACGCGCCAGCCACAAGATGTTTATCTCCAAGTCTCACTGACGCGGGTGGTGGAGGACGGCGAAACCATGCTGGTGGTGGTCTTGAATGACGCCACCAAACTCAAAACCCTTGAGGCGCAGTTCGTGCAAAGCCAGAAGATGCAGGCGATCGGGCAGCTGGTCGGCGGCGTGGCGCATGATTTCAACAACTTGTTGACCGCGATCAGCGGCCACTGCGACCTGATGCTGCTGCGCCATGACGAGGGCGATCGGGATTATGGCGATCTGATGCAGATCCATCAGAACGCCAACCGGGCCGCCAGTCTGGTGCGCCAGTTGCTGGCGTTTTTGCGCAAGCAGACGCTGAAACCGGAAGTGGTCGACATTCGCGACACGCTTGATGACCTGGCGCATTTGCTGAACCGGCTGGTCGGCGAAAAGGTCACGCTGACGCTGAACCACGATCCCGAATTGCTGCCGATCCGGGCCGACAAACGGCAGCTGGAGCAGGTAATCATGAATCTGGTAGTCAACGCGCGCGACGCCATGCCCGACGGCGGCGAGGTAAAAATCGAAACGCGCGTTGAGCAGCTTGTGGAGCCATTCGAGCGCGATCGCGCGGTTGTTCCGGCGGGTGAATATGTGGTTGTTTCGGTGTCAGATCAGGGCATTGGCATTGCCAATGACAAGCTGCCGAAAATTTTTGAGCCGTTCTTTACCACCAAGCGAACCGGCGAGGGCACTGGGCTCGGGCTGTCGATGGCCTATGGCATCGTCAAGCAGACCGGCGGCTATATCTTTGCCGACAGCGTCGTGTGTCAACGCCGGAGTAAAAGTACACCACTGGCCGGCGTAAAAATGCACCACTTGATGCGATTCAGCCCAGCGTTGGCGGTTGTCCCGGTAGTCCATAGGAGGGACCCGCGCTGCTTCGTGTAGCGCTTGCGTTACGCGAAGCGAAGCAGCGTGGGAGGTGCCTGTGGGCCCACCGGGTCAACCATGGGCTGGGTTGTCAGGTTTTTGGGGGTTTCCGCCGTTTTTGGCTCTGGTTGAGACGGTAGCTGTCGCCGTTCATCTCCAGGATATGAACGTGGTGTGTGAGCCGGTCCAGCAACGTCCCAGTCAGGCGCTCGGAACCGAACACCTCGGTTCACTCATCGAACGGTAGATTGGAGGTCACCAGGGTGGAGCCGCCTTCGTAACGTTGGCTGAACACCTCGAACAACAACTCGGGCCCGGTTTTGCCAAGCGGCACGAAGCCGAGCTCATCGATGATCAGCAGCTTGTATTTTGCTAACTGCTTCTGGAACCGCAACAGGCGCTTCTCGTCCCTGGCCTCGATGAGCTCGTGGACCAAAGCCGCCGCCGTGATAAAGCCGACGGTGAGGCCTTTCTGACAAGCCGCCAGACCGAGGCCGAGGGCGATATGGGTTTTGCCGGTGCCGCTATTGCCAAGTGCGATGACGTTTTCACGACGCTCGATGTATTCACAACGCGCCAGTTCCAGAACCATCATCTTGTTGAGCGATGGCATGGCTTTGAAGTCGAAGCTGTCCAGGCTTTTGACGGCGGGGAACCTGGCCATCCTGATCCGCCGCTCGACCATGCGGCGTTCCCGATCAATCAACTCCAGTTCGGTCAGGCGAACAAGGTAACGCACATGATCGACGCCCTCGGCAGCGCATTGGCGGGCCTGCTTGTCGTATTCCCGTAGGAAGGTCGGCAGCTTGAGGGCCTTCAGATGATGGGCCAGCAAGAGCTGTGGCGTATCGCTCATGGCGCTGCCCCCTTCAGGAGCCCCATGTACGAGCGCGCCGAGGTTGTTGCCACCTCGGCGCGCGGCAGATAGGGATGGGCCAGCAGGTTCAAGCGTGGCGGCCGCTTCTCGATCCGGCACAGCACCAGGTGCTTGACCGCATCGAAGCCGATCACGCCGCGCTCCAGCGCCTCCGATATGGCGGCTCGAACATCGTCGAGGGAGAAGCTCTCGATTAGCCGCAGCACCTGGACGTATTCGCGCTTCCCGGCTTTGCCCATCCGCGCTTCAAGTAGGCGGCGGAGATCGCCGAACACCGGCGGCAACAGCCAGCCGGCCAAGGGAGCCGCCTGATCCAGCGCGTTGGTCTTTTGCTCCAGCAAGGACAGATAGTGCAGCGGATCGAAGACGAAGTCCTCTTGCTCGTATGAACGCGGGTGCCTGGCAATCACCTCTGCGGCGCAACTGATGACCACCTCGTGGACATAGCCGCGGACCAGCACCTCGCAATGGCCGAACCGTGTGGGGACGGAGTAATCGGTGCCGCGATAGCGCACCAGCGACAGCGAACTGACCCGCCCCGGGCGCTTGTCGCAGGCGTCGTAGGCGATTGCGGGAAGGCGCTGAAGAACCGCACGATCCCGTTCCAGGCGTTCGCCGACCGTCTGGTCGTGGCCACGCAGTTGTTCCGCCCATCGCTTGGCGCAGCAGGCTTCAAGATGCGTGTTGAGATCATCGAAGTTCCGGAACCTTGGCATCGGCACCAGGAAGTTCCGGCGGCAATAGCCGACGATCCCCTCGACCTTGCCCTTGTCGTTCCCCTTGCCGGGGCGGCCAAAGCGGTCCTCGAACAGGTAATGGGATCGTAACTCGCTGAACACACGTGTCCGCTGACGCTTGCCGTCACCGAGGATGCGGGCCACCGCAATCCTGGTGTTGTCATAAAGGATCGAGCGCGGCACACCGCCGAAGAAGGAGAACCCCGAGACATGGCCGTCACAGAAGGCCTCCGTGGTCTCCCCCGGATAGGCCTTCACAAAGCAGGCGTCCGAGTGGGGTAGGCTCATCGCCAGGAAGTGGATCTTGCGTTCCACGCCGCCGATGACGGCCAGGGCCTCGCCAAAATCAACCTGGGCGTGGCCGGGAGAATGCGTCAGCGGAACAAACATCTCCCGCCGGCGCTGTCGGACACCGCAGATCTAGTCCTTCACAATGGTGATCTTGCCCGTAAAGCCGTACTCATCACGCCGCCGCTCGAATATCCGCTTCGATGTGTGACGGTGCGTCTTCGGACGATCCTTATCCTCTTCCAGAATACGGTCGATAATACCGATGAACGGATCGAGCTTCGGGCGGACCGGAGGCCGCGTCCGGACATAACCCGGTGGCACCGAATAGCTCAACATCTTCCTGACCGTGCGCGGGTCGATCCCAAAACAACGAGCCGCTTCGCGTTGGCTCAGACCCTCAATCATTACCGCGTGGCGAACCCGCCCATACAGTTCCACTCGCTTCATCCCCCACCCTTCGCTCCAAAATGCAAAGGGCTATCGCTGACGGAATTTTGCTCCGGCGCAACCAGACTCTCCGGCCGCTTCAGTGAGGGATTATTGCTCCGGCGTTCTCATACCAACGGCCCCCAGATTTGACTCAAGGGGATTCCCACGAGCGGCGTGATCTGATTCAGTGGCATCAAGGCAAGGGAGGCTTTGATGGCAGTAAGGATTACGCGAAAAGACAAGTCCGCAGGCGAGCTTCGCCAGGAAGCGGCGCGGTGCCGGGATGGGAAAGCGGCGCGACGGGTGTTGGCGATTGCCCTGGTTCTGGATGGGGTTGACCGCAAGACGGCGGCAGAAAACTGCGGCATGGATCGGCAGACGCTGCGGGATTGGGCCCACCGTTACAATGCGGAGGGCGTGTCGGGCCTGTTCAACCGTCGCCCGCCGGATCCACCCTGTCTGCTGAGCGCGGCACAGAAGGAGGAGTTGGCGGAAATGGTTCGGGCGGGTCCCGACCCCGAAACCGATGGGGTTGTGCGCTGGCGGCGCATTGATCTGAAACGCAAGATCGAAGAGCGCTTCGGCGTCACCATGCATGAGCGAACTGTTGGCAAACAATTGGCAAGCCTGGGCTTTCGGCGTCTGTCGGTGCGCCCGCAGCATCCGAAATCCGACCCGGATGCACAGGAGGCTTTTAAAAAAACTTCGCCGCAGAGGTAGAAGCAGCCTTGCCGGAAACAGCCCGCAGCAAGCCCCTGGAGATATGGTTTCAGGATGAAGCGCGGGTTGGCCAGCAGGGCACGCTCACCCGTATCTGGGCCGAGCGTGGAACACGCCCCCGTGCCCCGCGCGACACCCGCTATATCTGAAGCTACATTTTCGGCGCCGTCTGCCCGGAACGGGCTGAAGCGGCCGCTCTGATCATGCCACATGCCGACACACAGGTCATGAGCGCGCATCTCGCCGAGATCGCTAAAACCGTCGCATCGGGCGCACATGCCCTTCTCATTCTGGATGGCGCTGGCTGGCACGGTTCGGCAGAGCTGGAGGTACCCGACAACATCACCCTGCTCAAACTCCCGCCCTATTCCCCTGAACTCAACCCGATGGAAAATGTGTGGGCTTATCTGCGTGCCAACAAGCTCGCCATATCCGTCTTCGACAATTATGAGCAGATCGTCGACAGGTGTTGCGAAGCATGGAACTTCTTTGCAAACGACAAAACCGCAATCACGTCATTCACTACCAGACAATGGGCCAAAACGGTCAACGACTAGGGCCGTTGGTATCAGTCGTGGGCAGCGGCACGAATTTCACCCTGTATTTCCCCGCCCACACAAAGGTGGAACCGGTCCAGGACACCAAGCTCACCGCAACGCCAAAACCGGCGCATCTGCAAACCGGTGGTGTTGTGCTGCTGGTCGAAGATGAGGCACCGGTGCGCGCATTCGCCGCGCGCGCCCTAAAGATGCGCGGCTACACGGTACTAGAGGCTGAAAATGCCGAACAGGCGCTGCAGACGCTTGAGGACCCGTCGCTGAATGTCGACGTCTTTGTCACCGATGTGATCATGCCCGGAATGGATGGGCGCAGCTGGGTCGCCGAAGCGCTGCAAGACCGTCCCGATGTGCGCGTGGTGTTTGTTTCAGGCTACGCCGAAGACAGTTTTTCCGAACAGCAAGCGCGGATCCCGAATTCGGTGTTTTTGCCGAAACCGTTTTCGCTCAGCGAACTGACGGCAACGGTGCTGGATCAGATTCACTAGATGGAGCGCGCGCCGCCGAGGGCCAGGGGCGCAATTTTTTGCGAAAAATATTTGTCGCGCGGTTGGCAGGCGATTTTTCGCGCGAACCTGCTGTGACCTAAACGCTTCGTTAACTTTGCCTTGCGAAAGTCGGATCGGAACAATTTACTCTTACCACCCTTCAAAAAATCCAAACTTGCCATAATTTAGGGATTTTCTCATATCCTATGAAGCATCTGCGCAGGAACCGCAGGCCCTGTTTGAAGAGGGAGCAGAGTGATCTTCGGGTTTTGCGAATCCCCTTTTTTCGCCGCTTTCGGCGACTATTTGTTCATCTGCTGCGCCCGTTGAAACCGCCCAGTACATGGCTATTGCCATGACAAGGATAAGCCTTTCCAGTCGGTCTGGCTTTTTGATTTGGCTTTGCGCGATGCCAAATCCACGGGTCTTGAAGTCCGAGAACATAGCTTCAATACCCCATCGCATTCCATAATCGAGAACCGTGTATTGTGAAGGCTTTGCATTCATAGCGATGATCCAGGGCTCAGGGTGACCATCGTCGTGCAATACTCCGATATTCGTAAACACACCTGATCCATAAAGTTCCGCGTTTATAAGCCCTTGCGGCATCAGCTCCCGGATTTCAATGCAAGACAGCTCGCCACCTTGGTGCTGCAAAGTCAGGTTGCCCTTCAGGCGAATACGATATCCCCAACCAGCGTCCTGACACCAATGGATTAACCTTTCTGTGCCATAAAATCGATCACCCGTTAACATGACATCAGCCCCTTCAGGCATCCAATCCTGAATGCTGTCCAGTAACTCTTTTTGGAGAGAAAACCCAATATTGCCTTTTGTCTTGCGCACGCGCCAAGCCACAGGCAAGGCGCGATCACGCATGCGCACTGACAGCATCAAGACTTCATGTCCGTCATTGATATGGCTTTGATCCATCATCAAAACGATGGTCTCTCCGTTGGAGGCCAAACGGGTGAATACATCTCCAGCATAGGCCTGCATGATTTCCGCGCAATCAATGTGGGAATTGCTCAAAACACGGGAACCATACTGGTACCGATGATCTTTTGTGCCGATGTGCCGCGGTAAAGTCGCCGATAATTCCATCAAATTCGCACTTCGCACATCAAGAACGATGCTCGAAAGCAGTGTAAGGCCTTCGCAGCGGGATTTATGAAACTTTGGAAGCCGCTCTATAAAATCAGCCTTGATAGCTTCGTTTACCCCAGAAAAACCCAATGAAACAACCATACAACATCTCCAATTCTATAACAGGAGACTCCTTGAATCACAGCATGTGGACAGATGGCAAGCTTAATTCGCTAAATTGAAGGTTGGTAAGCAATTTACTTGAAATGTTCGCCTTTTGATCTCATAAGAACGAATGAGAACAAGAGGTGAACACCAAGCAGGATTGCCGCCCAACACAGGGTATGGAATAAGGAAGCAAACAATGGCTACGGCAAATATTCTTGAAATGACTTACAAGCGCAGCACCGACAAACAAAAGGCGCTTGACTCAGCGCTGGCCCAGATTGAGCGGCAGTTTGGCAAGGGCTCGATCATGAGGCTCGGCGGCGACAGTCCGGTGGCCGAGATTGATGCGACCTCGACCGGATCGCTCGGTTTGGACATTGCGCTTGGCATCGGCGGCCTGCCGAAAGGGCGGGTGACCGAAATCTATGGCCCAGAAAGTTCCGGCAAAACCACGCTGACGCTGCATTGCATCGCCGAAGCGCAGAAAACGGGCGGCGTTTGCGCCTTTGTGGACGCCGAGCACGCGCTGGATCCGCTCTATGCCAGGAAACTCGGCGTCAATCTGGACGAGCTGTTGATATCGCAGCCCGACACCGGCGAACAGGCGCTGGAAATCACCGACACGCTAGTGCGCTCCGGCGCGGTCAGCATGATTGTCATCGATTCGGTGGCGGCGCTGACCCCGAGAGCCGAGCTCGAGGGCGACATGGGCGACCACCAGGTCGGCGCCCAGGCCCGGCTGATGAGCCAAGCGATGCGCAAACTGACCAGCTCAATCTCTAAATCGAAATGCAGTATCATTTTCATCAACCAGATCCGCATGAAGATCGGCGTGATGTTCGGCAGCCCCGAAACCACCTCTGGCGGCAATGCGTTGAAATTCTATGCTTCGGTGCGCCTGGATATCCGCCGCATCGGCGCCATCAAGGACCGCGACGAGGTGGTCGGAAACGCCACCCGCGTTAAAGTGGTCAAGAACAAGGTGGCGCCACCCTTCAAACAGGTCGAATTTGACATCATGTATGGCGAAGGCATCTCGAAAACCGGCGAACTCTTGGATCTGGGCGTGAAAGCCGGGATTGTCGAGAAGGCCGGGTCCTGGTTTTCCTATGGTGATGAGCGGATCGGACAGGGCCGTGAAAACGCCAAAGTTTTCCTGAAAAAAAACCCCCGCATCGCGCTGGAAATCGAAGACAAGATCCGCGCCGCGCATGGGCTTGATTTTGATTTCGATGCGAAAGTTGCGAATATTGCCCAAGACAAAAAGGACGATGCAGTGCTCGAAGGCTAGGGTCTGGACCCTAAGCAATCAGAAATCCGCGAACGGCCGGGCCATATGGCCCGACCTTTTTTGTTGCGGTGGACAGCTTGGGAGCAGGGCGATAAACGATATTCAACTGTGAGCGCCGCTGCGAAAGACACCTGAAGCTATGACCAGCCTGAACGATATCCGGTCGACGTTTCTGAGCTATTTTGAACGCAACGGTCATGAAGTTGTCGACAGCTCGCCGCTGGTGCCGCGCAACGACCCGACACTGATGTTCACCAATTCCGGCATGGTGCAGTTCAAGAACCTGTTCACCGGACTTGAAAGGCGCGATTATGCGCGCGCTGTCACATCGCAAAAGTGCGTGCGCGCCGGTGGCAAGCACAATGATCTGGACAATGTCGGTTACACCGCACGCCACCTGACGTTTTTTGAAATGTTGGGAAATTTCTCGTTTGGCGATTATTTCAAGGCGCAAGCGATTGCCTATTCATGGGAGCTTTTGACCAAAGACTTCGGGATCGACAAAGACCGGCTGCTGGTCACCATCTATCACACCGATGACGAGGCCGCCGAGATCTGGAAAAAGGTCGCCGGCCTGCCCGAAGAACGGATCATCCGGATCGCGACACATGACAATTTCTGGATGATGGGCGCTACCGGCCCGTGCGGCCCCTGCACCGAAATCTTCTATGATCACGGCGATCAGATCTGGGGCGGCCCGCCGGGCGGTTCGCAAGAACACGGCGACCGGTTCATCGAAATCTGGAATCTGGTCTTCATGCAGAACGAGCAATTCGAAGACGCGCCGATGAAAGAGCTTGCGATTAAATCGATCGACACCGGCATGGGGCTGGAACGGATCGGATCACTGCTGCAGGGCAGCAACGACGTTTACCGCACCGACCTGATGCGCGCCCTGATCGAGGCCAGTGCCCATGTCACCGGCCAGGATGCGGACGGGCCGGGCAACGTGCATCACCGGGTGATTGCCGACCATTTGCGCTCGACCGCATTTCTGATTGCCGAGGGTGTGCTACCCGCAAACGAGGGCCGCGGTTATGTGCTGCGCCGGATCATGCGGCGCGCCATGCGGCACGCGCATCAGCTCGGCGCGCGCGCGCCGGTGATGCACCAGCTGGTGCCGGCCATGGTGGCGCAGATGGGCCAGGCCTATCCGGAACTGGGCCGCAGTCAGGCGATGATCGAAGAAACCCTGCAACTGGAAGAGGTCCGCTTCAAAGCTACGCTGGAACGTGGCTTGCGGCTGCTGGACGATGAATTGGACAAACTGGCAGACGGCGCAGAGCTTCCGGGCGCCGCGGCATTCAAACTGTATGACACGTTTGGATTTCCGCTGGACCTGACCCAGGACGCGCTGCGCGAAATGGGCCGCACGCTGGATGTGGCCGGATTTGACGCGGCAATGGCCGCGCAAAAAGCCAAGGCGCGGGCGGCCTGGGCCGGCTCGGGGGAAACCGCCGACGCCGCGATCTGGTATGATCTGGCCGAAAAACACGGGGTCACCGAGTTTCTGGGCTATGACACTGAACAGGCCGAGGGGCAGGTTCTGGCACTGGTGCGCGATGGCACAGCACTGGACCATGCCGACGCTGGCGATACGGTGCAGATCGTCGTCAATCAGACGCCGTTTTACGGAGAGGCCGGCGGCCAGGTCGGCGACACCGGGACGCTGAAAACCGACACCGGCCGCGCGCGCATCACCGACACCCGCAAAGCCGCCGGCGTGTTCATTCATATCGCCGAAGTGACCGAGGGCCGGATCGCGCGTGGCGACGGTGCCGAACTGAGCGTTAATCACGCCCGGCGCACCGCGATCCGCGCCAATCACTCGGCCACGCACCTGTTGCACGAGGCACTGCGCGACACGCTTGGAACCCATGTGGCGCAGCGCGGATCGCTGAACGCGGATGACCGGTTGCGTTTTGATTTCTCGCATTCCAAGGCGCTGAGCGCGCAGGAACTGAGCCAGGTGTCGGCCGAAGTGAACCGCTTCATCCGCCAGAACAGCGCGGTGGAGACCCGCATCATGACGCCGGATGATGCCCGCGCGATCGGCGCGCAGGCGCTGTTCGGCGAGAAATACAGCGACGAGGTGCGGGTGGTTTCGATGGGCCGGGCGGCGACCGGCAAGGGCCTGGACGAACAGACCTGGTCGATCGAGCTTTGCGGCGGCACCCATGTTGCGCGCACCGGCGACATCGGGCTGTGCGTGGTGCTGGGTGATGCTGCGTCCAGTGCCGGTGTGCGCCGGATCGAGGCATTGACCGGCGCAACCGCACTTAACCATCTGCTATCCGCCATCACGCGGGTGGCTGACGTCGCCGCGGCTCTCAAGGCACCACTGGGCGAGGTTGTTGACCGTGTCAGCGCGCTGATCGATGAACGAAAGTCGCTACAAAACGAAGTTTCGCAATTGCGCCGGGAACTGGCCCTTGGCGGAAGCGCCGCACACGGCGGTGGGCCGGAGGTGAGGGACATCAATGGCATATCGTTCATCTCTCAGGTGGTTCCCGGGGTGACCGGCAAGGACCTTCCGGCGTTGATCGACGAACATAAGACCAGTCTGGGCTCCGGCGCAGTGCTGCTGATCGCGGATAACGGCGGCAAGGCGGCGGTCGCTGCCGGGGTGACCGATGACATGACCGATCGGCTGTCAGCGGTTGAACTGGTCCAAGCGGCCGTGGCCGAACTTGGCGGCACAGGCGGCGGCGGCCGCGCCGACTTGGCGCAGGGCGGTGGCCCGTCGGCGGATAATGCGGCCGGGGCGATTGCCGCGGTCGAAAAGGTGATAGGAGGCTGAGATGGCGGCACTTTGGATCGCACATGTACTGGTGACCGACGAAGAAAGATATATGAAATACGCTGCCATCGCCACCAGGGCGATTGCCGCGCATGGTGGTAAATTTATCGCCCGCGGCGGGCGCTATGTGCAGCTCGAAGGCAATGACCGGCCCCGAAACGTGGTGGCGCGGTTTGGCTCATTTGACGACGCGGTGGCGTGCTATGACTCAGAGCTTTATCAACAGGCGCTGAGCCACGCGCGCGGGGCCAGTGAACGCGATGTCGTGGTCGTGGAAACCACCGATTAAGTCAAGCGCCCGCCGGTGCCACGATATTTTTTCGGCCCTTTGGGCCGAGTGATTGCCTTCGGCGAGGATATTTACTGTAAAGAATCTGGCATCTTCTTTTCAAAAATATCCTCGCGCGAAGCGCCTGACAGTAATTATCCTGCGGCGCGGGCGGCGCGTTTGCGCGCGTGCGGATCAAGGTGGCGTTTGCGCAGCCGGATCGCGTTTGGCGTCACCTCGACCAGCTCGTCGTCATTGACATAGGCGATGGCCTGTTCCAGTGACATGCGAACGTGCGGCGTCAGGCGCACCGCATCATCGGTGCCTGAGGCGCGCACATTGGTCAGTTTCTTGCCTTTCAGCGGGTTCACGTCCAGATCATTCTCGCGACTGTGTTCGCCGATGATCATGCCCTGATAGACCGCCTCTTGCGCGCCGATGAACATCCGGCCGCGCTCTTCCAAGTTCCACAGCGCATAGGCCACCGAGGTGCCAGCCTGCATAGCGATCAGCACGTCGGCGCGGCGCCCCGCAATCGGGCCGCGATACGGCGACCATTCGTGAAACACCCGGTTCAGCACACCGGTGCCGCGGGTATCGGTGAGGAATTCGCCGTGATACCCGATCAGGCCGCGTGACGGCACATGCGCGATGATCCGCGTTTTGCCCGCGCCGACCGGCTTCATATCGACCATCACACCGCGCCGCGGGCCGGTGATTTTTTCGATCACCACGTCGGCATAGTCGTCGTCAACGTCAATGGTGACCTCTTCAATGGGTTCCAGCCGCTGGCCGTTTTGCTCGCGAAACAGCACCTGCGGGCGCGACACCGAAAGCTCGAAGCCCTCGCGCCGCATGGTTTCGATCAGCACGCCCATCTGCAACTCGCCGCGCCCGGCGACCTCAAAGGCGTCGCCGCTGGCGGTATCGATGACGTGGATCGCGACATTTGATTCGGCCTCGCGCAGCAGCCGCTCGCGGATCACGCGGGTCTGCACCTTTTTGCCGTCACGCCCGGCTAGCGGGCTGTCGTTGATGCTAAACGTGACCGAGATCGTCGGCGGGTCAATGGCCTGGGCGGGCAGCGGCTCTGTGACCGCCAGGGCGGCAATGGTGTCAGACACCGTGGCCTTGCTCATACCGGCAAGTGTGACGATGTCACCGGCAATAGCTTCGTCGATCGGTTGCTGCGTAAGGCCGCGAAAGGCCATGATTTTGGTGACCCGGAACTGTTCGATTTTCTGGCCGATGCGCGACAGCGCCTGCACCGTGGCCCCAGTCCGCAGACGCCCGCTTTCCACCCGGCCGGTCAGGATACGGCCGATGAACTTGTCCGCCCCAAGCGTGGTTGCGAGCATCGCGAATGGTTCGTCCTGATGCGCCAGCTGGCGCGGTTTGGGCACATGGTTGACCACCAGATTGAACAGCGCCGACAGGTCGCGGCGCGGACCGTTCAGGTCGGCATCCGCCCAGCCAGCCCGGCCCGAGGCATAAAGATGCGGGAACTCCAGCTGATCGTCGTCAGCCCCCAGATTGGCGAACAGGTCGAACACGTCATCCAATGCGCGGTTTGGCTCGGCGTCGGGCCTGTCGACTTTGTTCAGAACCACGATCGGGCGCAGCCCCAGGGCCAGCGCCTTGGCGGTCACAAACTTGGTTTGCGGCATCGGACCTTCGGCCGCATCGACCAGCAAAACAACGCCATCGACCATCGAAAGAATGCGCTCTACTTCGCCGCCAAAATCAGCGTGCCCGGGGGTGTCGACAATGTTGATCCGGGTGGATTTCCATGTCACCGAGGTCGCCTTGGTCAGAATCGTGATGCCGCGCTCGCGCTCCAAGACATTGGAATCCAACGCTCGTTCAGCCACTTTCTGGTTTTCACGAAAGGCCCCGGACTGCTTTAGCAGCTCGTCCACCAGCGTCGTCTTGCCGTGGTCAACGGGGGCGATTATGGCGATATTGCGCAGGTCCATGCGGATCACTGTTGATGGGGTTGCGCGGGCCCTATACTGCAGGTGCAGAAATGACCAGAGCGGACCGGAATGTTCGCGTGGATTTAATCGGCCAGAGCCGAGGGCAAGGCTTGCTCCCAAAGCAAGATTTGCTGCGTCAGATCATTGCGCCTAAGGGATAATACCAACGGCATCAATTTCTGACTCTGTGGGGATTCCCAAATCGGTTTTGATCTGATTCAAGGTTGGCAAAGGAGGATCGCCATGCCAGCCAGTGTTCCGCTTCGTCGCGACTTTGATGCCCGCCACCTTCGTAAACTCGCCAGCCGTTGCAAGGATGCCCGGCAGAGCCGCCGTCTGTTGTCTCTTGCGGCGGTCTACGATGGCATGAGCCGTGGAGAGGCCGCAAGGATCGGTGGGATGGATCGCCAAACCCTGCGGGACTGGGTTCACCGGTTCAACGAAGAGGGACCGGATGGCCTCACCAACCGCAAGGGCGCGGGCCGGACGCGCTACCTGAGCGATGTCCAGATGAAAGAACTTGGCGAGATTGTCGAGACCGGCCCCGATCCGGCGGTGGACGGGGTTGTCCGCTGGCGGCGGATCGACCTGAAGCGGGTGATCGAGGCGCGCTTTGGCGTCATCTATTCCGAGCGCGGGATATCCAGACTGCTTGGCGAACTGGGCTTTGCCCATATCAGCGCCCGCCCGCAGCATCCCAGGCAGGATAAGCGGATCATCGAGGCGTTTAAAAAAACTTCACCGACACGCTCCAGGTGCATATAGCTGACCTGCCAGCGGGAACGCCGGTGGAGATCTGGTTCCAGGACGAAGCACGCCTTGGCCAGAAGAATGGCCTGACGCGCCTGTGGGCGAGAAAGGGCACGCGCCCCCGCCAGCCGGCCGATCAGCGCTATCGCAACGCCTATCTGTTCGGCGCCATCTGTCCGGCTCACGGCAAGGGGGCGGCGCTCATGCTGCCTTGGGCGGACGCGCAAGCCATGCAGATGCATCTCGACGAGATCAGCCGCCACGTCGCCCGAAAGGCCCATGCGGTTGTGCTGATGGATCGGGCCGGATGGCACACCACCGGCAAACTCAAAGTCCCGAAGAACCTCACCATCATCCTGCTGCCATCGCGCGCTCCGGAACTGAACCCGGTGGAAAATATCTGGCAGTACTTGCGCGCCAATTGGCTCTCCAACCGCGTGTTCGAAGACTACAATGCCATCGTCGATGCTGGATGCGAAGCTTGGAACAAGCTCATCGCACAGCCCGAAACCATCACATCAATCGGAATGCGAAAATGGGCCCATATCGGTCAATGTTAAATGCCGCTGGTATAATCCGGGTGTATTTGGTGCCCTCGATGGACGCACCTGCGATCAGGCCGGCCTGCCCGAACACCACCGCGATCACCGGTGACAGGATCGTCGTGGTGTCGGCCGAAATGGTTTCGCCGCGCTCGTTGATCGCGTATTTCAGTTCCGCCCCTGCGGCCCAACCCGGCGAATTCCGGAAATCTGCCAGTGCGTCCTCGGTCATGAAGAACAGGGCGTGCGCAAACTGCTGTGCACCGGCCTGAAAACCAAAGCTCGCCTGCGCGGCCAGGTAGTAGTCGACCGACACGTCGCCGACCCGCAGCACGCCGCGCCCGATTGAAGCGCCAAATCCAAAGCTCGCCTCGGTCACCAGCGGCATGATCAACACGCCGACGGCATTGTCAGCCAGATCCTGGGTGCCGGGAAATGTGTTATACAGAAAATTCAGCGATGTATCAGCGCGCGCGTCAATGA
The DNA here is from genome assembly GCA_965237505.1 of Paracoccaceae bacterium. Lineage (GTDB taxonomy): Bacteria > Pseudomonadota > Alphaproteobacteria > Rhodobacterales > Rhodobacteraceae > NVTR01. The sequence continues at coordinate 1,913,406 of CBDEFR010000009.1, forward strand.
CCTGTGCACCAGTGCCGCCCAGGCCGTTGTCACAGCCAGCGAGCGCAAACGTTGCGATTGCGGCGCCTGCGATCATCGATCGCCGGGATAGTATGTTCATGGGTTTGCCCTTGTCTGCCGGTTGCCTATGTGCCCGCCTTATATGGCGGATCACTACAAGCTATAGTGTACCGCACCACGACTGTCATCAACTAGTGTGGCATCGGCGCAAATTTGCGCCGATCAGCCGCGCAACGTGCGTGCGGCCCTTGGCGCGAAATAGGTCAGGATGCCGTCACAGCCGGCGCGCTTGAACGCCAGCAGGCTTTCGAGCATCGCTGCATCGGCATCGATCCAGCCGTTCTGTGCGGCGGCGCTGATCATCGCGTATTCGCCGGACACCTGGTAGGCGAATGTCGGGGCGCCAAACCGCTCCTTCACCCGGGCGCAGACATCCAGATACGGCATCCCCGGCTTGATCATCACCATATCCGCACCTTCGGCCAGATCGCGCGCCACCAGCCGCAGCGCTTCGTTGCCATTCGCCGTGTCTGCTTGGTAGGTTTTTTTGTCGCCTTTCAGCGCCCCCGAGGCCCCAACCGCGTCGCGAAACGGGCCGTAAAAGCACGATGCGAATTTGGCGGCGTAGGACATGATGCAGGTGTTGCGGTGGCCCGCAGCCTCTAGCGCCTGTCGAATGGCGCCGATACGGCCGTCCATCATGTCCGACGGCCCGATGATGTCAGCCTCTGCCTCGGCCTGGGCCAGTGCCATTTTCACCAGCGCCGCCACGGTTTCGTCATTCACAATCTCGCCGCCCACAACATAGCCGTCGTGGCCGTGGATGTTGTAAGGATCAAGCGCCACATCGGTCATGATCGCAAGCTCCGGCACCTGCGCCTTGAGCGCCCGGATCGCCCGGTTAACAAGGTTTTCCGGGTTCCAGGCGTCGGCGCAATCTGCGGTTTTCAGGTCCTGTTCGATGCAGGGAAACAAGCAGATCGCCGGGATGCCTAGCTCTTGCGCCTCGGCACCGGCGCGCAGCAGCCGGTCAATGCTCAGCCGCTGAACACCGGGCATCGAGGTGATCGGTGTCGCCTGATCTTGGCCCTCCTGAACAAAGACCGGCCAGATCAGGTCATTCACGCTCAGCATGTTTTCGCTTTGCAGGGCGCGCAGCGCTGGGGTCCGGCGCAGCCGGCGGAACCGGGCCGCGGGGTAGGGCGCGACGGATCGCATCATTGAATTGGTCCTCGTGTCACTTAAAAACCGCTTGGCACGGATTTCTAACGATCTCAAGGGTAGGAATTGACTGGTGGCGCAAGTAGTGTCGCGCGAAACTTTTGGACGAAGGACACGGATTTTGGATTGGTACGACACCGTTTTTGAAGTGATCGACATGCGGTCGTTTTCCAATCTTTGGTATTGGATCGCGCTGGCGATGATCTGGTCAACCGCCAGCCACTGGGTGCTCGGGGTGCCTTACGACATGGTGCAGCGCGCGCGCCGGATGGGCGATCAGGCCGAGATCGATCTGGAAGATTTGGTTCGCATCAACTGCAACCGTCTGCTCTATATCGGGCGGGTGTCGGGGCTTTGGCTTTTGGCCTTTGGCTGCGCGATGATCACCGGCCTGGTGCTGCTGGGTTTCTGGTATGGCGTTGAATTCGCGCAGGCGCTGTTTTTCTTTGTGTTTCCGCTGTCGGTCATTGGCTTGCTGTCGATGTCCACCGCGCGCCTGATTACCGACGAGGCCTGCACCGGCGTGAGTTTGCAAAAACGCCTTGGGCGGCACCGGCTGTATACCCAGATCATCGATATGCTGTCGGTCTTTGTCACCGCCATGTGGGGCATGTATCAAAACCTGGCCTTTGGGCCTTTGGGCGGTTGACACCGCGGCTGTCAGCTTTACCTGAGCGGTCCATGTCAGAGCCTGGTCACATAATTGTTGGTGGTGCCCCCGAGGGCTATGACGCGCAACTTTTGCTGCAAGAGATGGAACGTTCCGCGCGTCCGGTGCTAAGCATTCTGCGCGATGACAAGCGGCTTGAGGCGATGCGTGCCGCGCTGGCATTTTTTGCCCCCGAACTGCCGGTGATGTCATTTCCGGCCTGGGATTGCCTGCCCTATGACCGGGTGTCGCCAAACGCCGATGTCTCGGCCACCCGGATGGCGACGCTGGCGGCACTTTGCCGCGTGGTGCCTAAGCAATTTATCCTGCTGACCACGCTAAATGCGGTGACTCAGCGCATCCCGGCGCGCGCCGTGCTGAAAGATGCAGCATTTAGCGCGACCGTGGGCCAGCAGCTGGATGAGAGTGCGCTGCGATCATTTCTGGTGCGGATGGGGTTTACCCAGACCCCGACGGTGCTCGAGGCTGGTGATTACGCGATCCGGGGCGGTATAACCGACATCTATCCGCCCGGCCAGCCCGGTCCGGTGCGGCTGGACCTGTTTGGCGATGTGCTGGATGGCGCGCGCCGGTTTGACCCGGCCACCCAGCGCACGGTGGAAAAACTGCCGGCGATTGAGCTGGCGCCGGTGTCCGAGATTGTTCTGGATGAGGCCGCGATCACCCGGTTTCGGCAAAACTACCGCGCCGAGTTTGGCGCCGCCGGCAGCGATGATCCGCTTTATGAAGCGGTCAGCGCGGGCCGCACGCATCAAGGGATCGAGCACTGGCTGCCGTTCTTTGACGAAGATCTTGAGACGATTTTCGACTATTTGCCGGACGCAAGCATCTGTCTGGATGATCAGTTCAACGCGGCGCGGCTGGCCAGATGGGACAGTGTCAAGGACCAGTACGACACCAGGCGGCACGCTCTGGAGCAGAAATCCCGCATCGATTCGGTCTATAAACCTTGCCCGCCCGAACTGCTGTATCTTGATGATGCGGCCTGGAACGACGTCGTTGCAGCGCGGCGGGTGCTGAATTTCAGCGCCCTGCCGCAGGCGACCGGCGCCGACGTGATTGATCACGGCGGTCGCATCGGGCGCAATTTTTCGCCCGAGCGTCAACTGGAATCGGTAAATCTTTTCAGCACCTTGAAGGACCACATTGAAGCGCGGCGCGCGGACGGGCAGGTGGTGATCGCCAGCTATTCGCAAGGTTCACGCGAGCGGCTGCAGGGTTTGTTGCAAGATCAGGGATTGGCTGGCGCGTCACTGGTTCAGGATTTTCGCGATATTCCGCAAGGTGAAGGCGGGGTCTGGCTGGTGGTCTGGGCGCTGGCGCACGGATTTGTTGGCCAGGGTCTGACGGTCATCTCGGAACAGGATGTTCTGGGCGACCGGCTGATCCGCGCCCCGTGCAGAAAACGCCGGGCCGAGAATTTTCTGACCGAGGCGCAGAGCCTGAGCCCCGGTGATCTGGTGGTTCACCTCGATCACGGGATCGGGCTTTATCGCGGGCTCGAGGTGGTCACAGCACTTGGCGCGGCACATGAATGTCTGGCGTTGGAATACGCCGGAGGCGACCGGTTGTTCCTGCCGGTGGAAAACATCGAACTGCTCAGCCGCTATGGCCATGAAGAGGGGCTGCTCGACCGGCTTGGCGGCAGCGCCTGGCAGGCCAAGAAATCCCGCCTCAAGGCGCGTATCCTGGAAATGGCAGACCGGCTGATCCACCTGGCGGCAGAACGGGTGCTGCGTAGCGCGCCGATCATGGAGCCGCCGCCCGGCATGTGGCAGGCGTTTGCAGCGCGTTTTCCGTATCAGGAAACCGACGATCAGGCGCGCGCCGTCGCCGATGTGCTGCGCGACTTGGCCGCAGGCCGCCCGATGGACCGGCTGGTGTGCGGTGACGTCGGCTTTGGCAAGACCGAGGTGGCGATGCGCGCCGCGTTCACCGCTGCCATGTCCGGTGCGCAGGTCGCTGTGGTGGCACCCACAACGCTGCTGTCGCGCCAGCATTACAACACTTTCGCCGAGCGGTTTCGCGGCTTTCCGATCGAGGTGCGGCAACTGTCACGGTTTGTCAGCGCCAAAGACGCCGCACTGACCCGCGAGAGGCTGGCGAACGGCACCGTCGATATTGTCATCGGCACGCATGCGCTGCTGGCGCCTGGCATACGTTTCAAAAACCTCGGACTGCTGGTGATTGACGAAGAACAGCAATTCGGCGTCACCCACAAGGAACGGCTCAAGCATCTGCGCTCTGACGTGCATGTGCTGACTCTGACCGCCACCCCGATCCCGCGCACCCTGCAACTGTCGCTGACCGGGGTGCGGGACTTGTCGATCATTGCCACGCCGCCGGTCGACCGGCTGTCGATTCGCACGTTTGTCAGCGAATTTGACGCCATCACCACGCGCCAAGCACTGCTGCGCGAACATTATCGCGGCGGCCAGGCGTTTTACGTGGTGCCGCGAATATCCGATCTGCCGGGGATCGAGGAATTTCTGCGCAAACAGGTGCCGGAGGTGTCATTTGTGGTGGCGCACGGACAGATGGCGGCAGGCCAGCTCGACGACCGGATGAACGCGTTTTACGATGGCCAGTATGATGTGCTGTTGGCCACCACGATCGTCGGGTCGGGCCTGGATATTCCGACCGCCAACACTATGGTCGTGCACCGCGCAGACATGTTCGGCCTGGCCCAGCTTTACCAGATCAGGGGCCGGGTCGGACGTTCCAAGACCCGCGCCTATGCCTACCTGACCACCAAACCGCGCAAACCTCTGACCGCAAGTGCCGAAAAGCGGCTGCGGGTGCTGGGCTCGCTTGACTCGCTTGGCGCCGGGTTCTCGCTGGCCAGCCAGGATCTGGATATTCGCGGTGCCGGGAATTTGCTGGGACAAGAGCAATCGGGCCAGGTCCGCGAGGTCGGCTATGAGCTTTACCAGTCGATGCTGGAAGAAGCGATTGCCAAGATCAAGGCCGGAGAATTGGAAGGGTTGAGCGATGCCGATGAACAATGGGCGCCGACGATTAATCTGGGGGTTCCGGTGCTGATACCGGCGGCTTTCGTGCCCGATCTGGATGTCCGCCTCGGGCTTTACCGCCGCCTCTCTAGCCTGCACAGCAAGGTCGAACTGGAAGGCTTCGCGGCCGAGCTGATCGACCGGTTCGGCAAACTGCCGCGCGAGGTCAACACGCTGTTGCTGGTGGTGCGCATCAAGGGCGAATGCAAAAAGGCCGGCATCGCGCGGCTTGACGGCGGGCCGCGCGGCGCAACGATCCAGTTTTACCGCGACAAATACGCCAACCCCGCCGGGCTGGTGGATTTCATCCACGACCAGCGCGGGCTGGCGCGTGTGAAGAACAACAAGATCATCGTGCGCCGCGACTGGAAGCGCGACAGCGACCGCATCAAAGGCGCATTCGCCATCGCCCGCGATCTGGCGGTTAAGGCACGCGCCTAACGCGCCGCGTCCGTCTCGGCCTCGGGCGCTCGCATCGAAAACCGCCACAGCAACAAACACGCCAGTCCGGCCAGCACTGCAACGCCGCTCACCAGCGGCACCGGGGTGCCGTCAAACGCCAGCCCAAGCGGGCCACCGATGAACACCGCCAGCACCGTTGAGATCGCCGATATCATCGACGCGCCCATGCCGGCGATGTGGCCAAGCGGCTGCAGCGCCAGCGCAATCAGGTTGCCGAATGTCATACCGATCATGAAAAACACCGCCGTGGTCCAGAAAAACCAGACCGGAAACATTTCCGCCCAACTGAATGCGCCGGACAGAAACACCAGCGCGACGGCGACAGAAACCGCGCTTTGCACGGCGAACGCCAGCACCACCAGGCGGCGAACGCCAGCACCACCAGGCGGCGCATGCCAAACCGCATCACCAGCACCGCGTTCAGCAATGTTCCCGCCATCGCCATCAGTGCGGTCAGTGCAAACCAAAATGGAAAACTGTCGGCCTTATCAAAGGTTTGTGCGTAGACCTGCTGGGTCGAGGACAGAATCGCCACAAGCACTGAAAACCCGAGCGTCATGGCCATCGTGTAGATCATAACCATGCGATTGCTGACGACCTGCAGAAAGCCAGACCTAAGCGGTGTCCACTTCAGCGGACGACCGTCCGGCAGGGCCAGGGTTTCGTCCTGACGCAGGCTGATCCACAGTCCACCGGCGGCGGCAAACAGCGCAAATGCGATGAAAATGGCGCGCCAGTTCCACAAATCGATGATCACCGCGCCGATCGCCGGTGACATCGCCGGCACCAGCATGAACACCATCGTCACAAATGACATTATCCGGGCCATTCTGCGACCCTCGAACAGGTCCCGGATCATCGCCAGTGGCGCGATTCGCGGCCCCGCCGCGCCGATACCCTGCAGGACGCGGGCGCCAAGAACCAATTCCAGCGATTGCGCAAAATAGGCCAGCCCGGCGCCCAGGATAAACAGCGCGATGCCACCGTTCACCACACTCTTGCGCCCGAATGCATCGGCCATCGTACCCGCGAAAAAAGTTCCCAGACCCATACCCAGCATGAACGCGCCAACGATCATCTGGGCGCGGTTTGCGGCATCCGGTGACAGCTCTGCGGCGATCTGCGGCAGAGTCGGCAACATCGCATCGGTCGCAAACGCAACCAGCGACGCCAAGATCGCCATCAGCGCCACGAATTCCACGATCGGCAAGCGGCGCGCCATCAGGCGTCGTTCTGCTCTTCAAAATAATCTCGGATCACCTCGGCCCACAGCTCTGGCGGCTGCGCCCCCGACACCACCGCCTGATTGGCAACGATGAAGGTCGGAACCCCGGTCACGCCCATTTCGCGCGCTTGCGCGTCGCGCGAGCGGATCTCTTGCATGTCGCCGTCACCGTCCAGCAGTTGCCGGGTCATCTTGGCGTCCATGCCGCAATGGTCGGCCAAGTCGCACAACACATCCGCATCACCGATATCGCGGCCGTCCTTGAAATAGGCCCGAAACAGCGCCGCCACCACCGCGGTTTGCCGTCCCTCGATCCCGGCCCAATGGATCAGACGGTGGGCATCAAGCGTGTTAGGCGTCTTGGTAATACCCTGCCAATTGATATCGAGCCCGGCCACCTTGGCGGCCTCGTCAATCCGCGCATAAACCTCGATGGCCCTTCTGGCTGCCGAATTTGTTCTCCAGATAGCTGCGCCGATCAACCCCGCCCGCAGGCATATTGGGGTTGAGCTGGAACGGATGCCATTCTATCGCAAACGGGTGATCGCCGTGCACTTCCAGCGCCCGGTCCAGATTGGCCTTGCCGATGTAGCACCACGGCAGATCGGATCGGACAGGATGTCAAGTTTGATCATCAAAGGCTCCAGATTGCCCAGCTATCTAGGCGCGGATTGCCGTCAATTGCCAGCCCAATCCAAATAATGCGCTGCCTGGGGATATTGCCCAAGGCAGCAGCAATTATTTATCTTCTTTGTAAAAAATATTCCCCCCGGAGGGAACCCATCCTGCCAAGGATGCAAGACAAAAAAAATCGTCGCGCCCACGGCGCGTCATTTAAAAAGCCGCGCCGCAGCGAGAGTGGTGATCAGCGCATAAAGCACACAGCCGGTCGCGGCCGCGTTGGTCAGAAGCGTAACGCCAATATTGTCTGGCGACAGGGTCTCGGCCATGATGCCGGACCCGACAACGCCGATCAAAACAACGCCGGTGCCGATCTACTCGGCCAGCAAATGAATGGTCATGTTAGGGACGTTGCCCTAAAACGCGTCTTTAATGGCCTGGGCTCCGGCAGAGATATCCCGGCCCGCGCCTTCGAACGTTTCGCACGCCGAAAGCGCCAGAAACGCTAGTATTATTGCTGCTCTTATCATTCTTCCCACCACCATGTGTCTGGTTGAAACCCGAGCCAGTCACCATACATTGGCAACCGGTCCGAAAACTTAAGCTGTTTGGCATGCGCGAGTCGAGAGTGATCGGCAAACCACAGCGGGATCACGTATCGCCCCGAAGTCAGCACCCGGTCAAGGGCTTTTGCGGCGGCGCGGAAATCGTCCTGACTGCCGGCGGTCAAAAGCTTTTCGATCATCGCATCGGCGGCGGGCGAGTTCATCCCCATCCAATTGCGCGTGCCGGGCTTGGTGATGCCCTCGGACCCCCAGTAAAGCCTTTGTTCGGTGCCCGGCGACAAGGACATTGCACGCCGATAATACGCCATGTCAAAATTATAGTTGTTGGTGCGCTCACGATACTGGGCACTGTCCACCAGGGTGATCGTCGGGGTGATCCCAAGGCGGGCCAGCGCCGAAAGATAAAGATCGATGATCTGCTGAGTTTCGGTGGCCCCCTGGCTGAGCACAATCTCAAAGGTAAACTCTTCACCAGCGGCGTTTTTCAAGACCCCGTCCTGCACGCTCCAGCCCGCCTGTTCCATCAGCTCGGTGGCCTTGACGATATTGCCGCGGTTGCGTTCGGTGCCGTCGCCGACGGGTGGCGCATAGCCGCTCAGCGCGCCTGGCAGCAACTGATCGGCAAACGGTTGCAGCAGCGCCAGCACACGGTCCTCGGCGGGGCCATCGGACATGCCCAGGACCGAGTTCGAATAATAGCTTTTGATGCGTTTCTGGCTGCCCCCGGTAATCGCTTCGTTGATGAATTCAAAGTTGAATGCATAGATCATTGCCTCTCGCACCCGCCAGTCCTGAAACTTTTGGTTGCGCATGTTCATCACGAACCCGCGGATGCCCGAGGGGCGTTGATGCGGCACGATCGATTTCACCACCTCGCCGGACTGAACCCGCGGAAAATTATATTGCGAATCCCATTTGGCGGCGTTGCCTTCGCGATAGGCGTTCGCTTCACCGGCAATAAAGGCCTGAAACACCACGTCGCCATCGCCGTAATAATCATAGCGGATCTCATCAAGATTGGCCTGACCGCGCATGAACGGCACGTCCTTGCCCCAATAGTCGGGGTTGCGTTTCAGCGAGATAAAGCGCCCCGGCTCAAAGGCGTCGATCGGATAGGGTGACGAGCCGATCGGGATCAGATCGACGCCGCTGACCGCGAAATCGCGGTCCTGCCACTGCGCCATTTTAAGAATCGGGCGCAGCCCCATCAGCAGCGCCAGCTCCTGATTGTCGGAATTGAAGGTGAACCGAACCGCGCGTGGCCCGGTCTGCTCCATGACTTCGACTTGTTTCCAGGCGCTGTGGTATCTGGGGTGACCAAGGGTGCCGAGGGTTTCAAAGCTCCACATCACGTCGGCAATGGTGATCGGACTGCCATCGGAAAACCGGGCCTCTTCGCGCAGCACGAATTCCACCCATTTCCGGTCCGGTCCGGTCTCGACCGATTCGGCCAGCAATCCGTACAGCGTGAACGGTTCATCATAGGAACGTCCCATAAGTGCTTCAAAAACATGGGCCCTCACCGGCCAGGGTGCGCGGCCCTTGAGAATATGGGGATTGAGCGAGTCAAACCCGCCAGGATTTGCAAAAACGATCCGCCCGCCTTTGGGGGCATCAGCATTCACATGCGGCAGCGACACAAAATCGGGTGGCAGGGCAGGCGCCCCCGCCATAGCTATTGCGTGTTGCGGTTCGCCCTGCGCCGTGCCGGTTAGGCAAACCAGCATGAATGCCGCCGCCGCGCTGCGAATTTGGAAGAAAAAGTCCGGTGTCATTTTGGCAACAATCCTTCTGCTCTCTTGTTTTCCTTGCTCAAAGACTAACCGTGTCTTTTAACCATTTCAAACTTTTAGCTTGGCCGCAGGCGACACCTCGCGTATAAAGAAGCCACTGCTCGATAGGTTTCTTGCCTGTATGAAACCTGCCTCAACAACTTAACGCCCGCTTCGTGCGGGCGTTTTTTTGATTCTGTCGGTGGCTGTCTAAAATTTGCGGTGCCGCGGGCCAAGTCCATATTTGATGCCTCCGGCGGGGTATTCCTGCAAGAATGGCGGTGGCGATTTAGCCGTGTCGTTTGCAGATGCCACGGCTATCGTAAGGCCTGTGAAAGCGAGAGGTGGTGCATGGAACTATCGGGCAAGACGGCCGTCATAACCGGATCAAATTCCGGCATCGGTCTGGGCGTGGCAGAGGAACTGGCGCGGCTTGGCGCGGACGTTGTTCTGAATTCGTTTACCGACGGCGAGGAAGACCATGAGCTGGCCGAGCGGATTGGCAACGCGCACGGGGTGACGGCGCAATACATCTGCGCCGACATGTCCAAGGGCAACGATAGCCGCAAGCTGATTGACGCCGCCGGTGCCTGCGACATTCTGGTCAACAACGCCGGCATCCAGTATGTCGCCCCGATTGAAGATTTTCCGTCAGAAAAGTGGGACGCGATTATTGCGATCAACCTGTCTTCTGCCTTTCACGCCACTGCCGCGGCGCTGCCACTGATGCGCGCCGCCGGCTGGGGCCGAGTGATCAACATCGCCTCGGCGCATGGATTGAGCGCGTCGCCCTTCAAATCCGCTTATATAGCCGCCAAGCACGGTATTGTGGGCCTAAGCAAGACGGTGGCGCTGGAGACCGCCGGCCAGTCGATCACCTGCAACGCGATCTGTCCGGGTTACGTGCTGACACCGCTGGTCGAGGCGCAGATCCCGGCGCAGATGCAGGCCCATAACATGGACCGCGAAACGGTGATCAAAGAGGTCATGCTGGCGCGCCAGCCGTCGCGCCAGTTCGCCACCACCGGGCAGATCGGCGCCACGGTGGCGTTTCTGTGCTCAGACGCGGCCGATCAGATTACCGGAACCACGATCAGTGTCGATGGCGGCTGGACGGCGATGTAGCGCTCAGCTGATAATAAGACCAACCGCCAGCCCCCACATGACCGCACCAATGCCCAGATCAAGCAGCCGCCAGACGCGCGCGGACCGCATGATCGGGGCCAGCAGTTGCGCGCCATAGCCTAAAGAAAAGAAAAACACGAACGACGCAGATACCGCGCCGATGCCAAAGGCGATTTTGGCGGGCAAGTCAGCGAACCGGGTCGAGATCGCCCCGATCAGGCCGAGCGTGTCCAGATAGACATGCGGGTTCAGCCAGGTGAATGCCGCGCCGATGGCAAGATTTGCCCACAGGCCAACTGACTTGCCGTCGATCACCATGTGATAGTCGCCGCGGTAAGCGGCCAGGAACCGCAACGCTCCGTAAAGCAGCAGGAATCCAGCCCCGGCAAGCGACATCAAGCGCGGAAACGCCGGAAACAGCGTCACCAGCGCGCCAAAACCGATGACCCCGGCGCTGATCAGAACCGCGTCCGACAGTGCGCACAGCAGACACAGCCAGAACACATGCGCGCCGATCAGCCCCTGACGCAGCACAAAGGCATTTTGCACGCCAATCGCCAGGATCAGCGTGAAAGCGGTTACAAACCCGGTGCCGGCGGCGCTGAGCATGAACGGTTACTGGGCGGCAATTTTCTCAGGCGCTTTGCGCGGGTCTTTGCCGTTCGGATAGACAAGCCCGGCCGAGATCACCAGTTTGGCGGCATCCTCGACACTCATCTCCAGTTCGATCACATCTGATTTCGGCACAAACAGCAAGAACCCGGAGGTCGGGTTCGGCGTGGTCGGCATGAATACCGACACCAACTGTTCGTCTCTCGGAATGCGCCGCTGCACTTCGCCCTTGGCGGTGGTCGAGATGAACGCGATCGCCCAGATCCCCTTGCGCGGGTATTCCACCAGACAGGCGGTTTCAAAAGAATTTTCCTTTTGCGAAAATACCGTTTCGGCGATCTGTTTCAACCCGTTGTAGACCGAGCGCACCACCGGCATCCGCTCGACCAGCCCTTCGGCCGATCTCAGGACTGAACGGCCCAGAAATCCCTTCGCCAGCCAGCCGATCAGAACCGTGAACACCAGGAATATGATGACGCCAAGGCCGCGAAGATCGACGCCGATATACTGATCGGGATGAAATTTTTCCGGCACAAACGGCAGCACCCAACTGTCGATCCAGCCAACCACCGTGTAAATCAGGTAAATCGTCAACGCGATCGGCGCGATCACCACCAGACCGGTCAGAAAATTCGCGCGAAACCCGGCAAACAGCCTGAGACGATGCCGCTTGTGTTGCGGTTCATCCTCAAATGGGTTGGTCATGACAGGGTCTTCTCATACTCGCTTCCCAAGGGAACTTAGGTGTTTTGGTCGTGCGCTACAATCCGCAGCGCAGGCATGGGCCGAAAATTCCGCTATTTTGTGGCGAAATAGCGGGTAATCTTGGCCGCCAGGCGGGCATTGTTGAGCACCAGCGCGATGTTGGCCTTAAGCGACTGGCCATCGGTCAGCTCAAAGATGCGTTGCAGCAGGAAAGGTGTTACGTCCTTGCCAGCAATTTTGCGTGATGCGGCGTCGCTCAGCGCGGTCGTGATCGCCGGAGCAAGCACGGCCGCCGGGATCTCGTCGGCTTGCGTGATCGGGTTGGCCACCAGCTGGCCACCGGGCAAGCCCATGTCCAGGCGTATTTTGTGCGCGCTAGCGATGTCTTCTGCACGATCCATGCGCAGCGGCGCCCGCAGGCCTGACGAGCGTGACCAGAACGCTGGAAAATCGTCTTGCCCAAAGGCGATCACCGGCACGCCGAGGGTTTCCAGCACTTCCAGGGTTTTGGGCAGATCAAGGATCGCCTTGGCCCCGGCGGCAACCACGGTCACCGGGGTCTGAGCCAGCTCCTGCAGGTCGGCCGAGACATCAAAGCTGCTTTCGGCGCCGCGATGCACGCCGCCAATACCGCCGGTGGCAAGGGTCTTGATGCCGGCCAGATGCGCGGCGATGATCGTTGCAGCGACAGTCGTGGCACCGGTGCCGCCGACCGCCAGACAGGCGGCGAAATCGGCGCGCGAAAGTTTGGTGACATCTTTGGCTTGTCCGATACCATCAAGCTGCGCGTCACTCAGCCCGACGGTCAGCGCCCCGTCGATCACCGCGATGGTGGCCGGAACTGCGCCAGCGGCGCGCACTTCGGCCTCGACCTGACGCGCGGTCATGACGTTTTGCGGATACGGCATGCCGTGGCTGATGATCGTGCTTTCAAGCGCCACCAGCGCTGCGCCATCGGCACGCGCCGCCGCGACTTCGTCAGAAAAGCTCAGCGGGATCATAACGCCGTGTCGCCGGACACATAATCAGCTGCCGCCCGCAGCGCCGATTGCAACGCGGCATGTGCCGCGGCACCGGCTTTTTCGGCGGCGATATGGGCAGCCATGAAGGTATCCCCGGCGCCAGTCACGCGGGTGACCAGCACCTCGGGCGGCATCGCGCTGATGATGCCGCTCGCATCCGCCTGCGCAGCCTCGTCACCGCCATTTGTCACCAAGACTCGATGCGCGCCACGCCCGCGCAATGCCGTAGCCGCATCTTTGGCGCTCAAAAACCGGTCATGCGCCAGCAACCCGGACTCCTCCAGATTGACGTAAATCGTGGCGCCGGAATGGCCCAGCAACGGCACCAGCCGCTCGGCCTTGCCGGGGCTGGCCGGGGCGATCCGCAAGTCTGCGCGCGAAAACAGCGCACTTTTGGCGATGTCAGTCAGCAGCGCCTCGGTCAGGTTGCCGTCCAGCGCGACCAGGCCGCCATAGGGCGCCGCAGCACTGCCAAAAGTGCCGTCCTCAAGCGGGCGCAAAATCTTGTCGTCTGCCGCTTCCAGCGAATGCGCGTCAGCGATGGCTGCGATCAAGCCATTGCGCCCCTCAACCGCCATGTACCGGTCGGTCGGCAGGTCTTCGGACAGGTAGACATGCTCGGTGACAATCCCCAGACGGCGACAGGCCGAAAGCAGCTCTTGGCCTTCTTCGTCCTTACCGATCGCGGTCAGGATCGCTGGCGTCATGCCAAACCGGCGCAACGTCATGGCGATATTCATCGCCACCCCGCCGGGCAGGCGGGTGATTCGTCCAGGCACGTCGGAACCGGCGCGCATATGGCTGGACGAGCGCCCGATCGTGTCCCAAAGGACCGAACCGATGCACAGGATGTCAGGTATCTGAACCATGCAAGCGTTCTGCCCATTGGGGCAGGGGATGGCAAGCGGACTTGGGCGTGGTAAGTCTGCGCAGAAACCTGCGAGGCCAGGAATGACCAGCGACGATCCACGATTTTCAGGATTTCCGCGCGAGACATTTCAGTTTTTGTCCGACCTGAGGCAAAACAACTCCAGAGGCTGGTTTGAAGCCAACCGCGCGCGGTATGACAGCTCTTGGAAGATCCCGGCGCTGGACCTGATCGCAGCCCTGGCCGCGCCGATGGCCGCGCTTGATCCACCGCTGAAAGCCGAGGCGCGGCTGAACGGATCGTTGCGCCGTATCAACCGCGACGTGCGGTTCTCGCGCGACAAATCGCCTTACAAGGCGCGCCTGCACATGATTTTCTGGTCCGGTAGCCACCCAAACCGGTCGCCGACCATGCATTTTGTGCTGAACCCGGATGGGCTGGGCTACGGGGCAGGGGTGTTCGGCCTGGCGCCGGCCGATCTGCAGTCAATCCGCGACCGCATCGTTGACAGAGCCGAGCGCCAGCGGCTTTTGGCAGCAGTTGCGCAAGCGACCGCGGCGGGCTGTTCGTTTGGCGCGCCGGATTTGGCGCGATTGCCTAAGGGCTATGATGCGAGCGGCGACTGGGAGCACCTGTTGCGGCGCAAGTCTTTGGTGATGCGCACGATGCAGGACAATTCAATACCCGCCTGGATATTCACCGGCGATTGCGCCGACCAGTTAATGGCCATCACGCGCCACCTGATGCCGCTGATCCGCTGGCTCAGCCTTTAAGAGCGTATCGGTCCGGTTCCTCAAAAACGTCAATGACTTTGGTGCCCGCCGCAATTTGCGCGTTGTGAACCACGCCGGACGGGATAGAATAAGTATCGCCGGGGCGGTAGGGTTTTGTTTCTTCGCTGATCGTCAGCTCAATCTCGCCCGCCAAAACGGTGCCCCATTGGGCTTTGTGCGAATGCGCCGGCAGCTCGAATTCTTGCAGGAAATCAAAAAACACCACCAGACACCGATCAGACCGGACCGCGTGTATCTGAACAACATCATCCGCGAACAGCACATCGAGGCCGGGAAATGACTTGATGAAATCTGGATACTGCATGCTTGTGCCCCCGTTTGGTTGATTGTCTAAGTGTCTGATCCAAAACTAATTGAGTGATTTCAGCGAGTTGTGATTCAATTGGATTGATAAGATTCGAGGGAGATCACAATGGCCTGGACGGAAACCACTCGCGCCCGATATGAACGGCATTCGGGACGCTATGCAAGCGATTTAACTGATCAGGAATGGGGTTTGATCGCGCCATTCCTGCCGCCGCCTAAAACAACTGGTCGTCCGCGCAGCACGGCGATGCGCGATGTTCTGGATGCCATTTTGTACATCGCCAGCGCCGGGTGTGCGTGGCGTATGCTGCCCTATGATTTCCCGCCAGTGTCCACCGTGCGCTACTATTTCTATGGCTGGCGCAACGATGGCATCTTTGAAGTGATCAGCCATTTTCTGGTGGCGATGGCGCGCGAGTTTCATGGCAAGAAGCCCGGCCCCACCGCTGGTGTCATTGATAGCCAGACCATAAAAACAACGGAAAGCGGTGGCATTTCGGGCTATGACGCGGGCAAGAAAACCAAGGGCCGCAAGCGCCACATTGTCACCGACACGCTCGGGTTTATGGTTGGGTTGGTCGTGCATAGCGCCGGTATTCAAGACCCAGACCGTGTGAAAACTCTGGGTGGCGGGGATGGAGGTTTGGGTCACCATGATTTGCCGCGATCCCACGTAGTCCGGCGGTTTGGCGCCGGTAGCCCCGCGGAAGAGGCTCCGGGCCTCCGTGGATCGATGTGGGGCGCTTGATTTGGGCCAGACTCCCGTCTCACGCCCTCGCGGCGGCGATCAAGGCGGGAACACCTACCAGAGAGATCGCGCGGCGGATGTTGTAAGCCAGCGCCGTGATGCTGAACTCGCCGCGCACGTTCTCCAGCCGCCGGGTCAGGAAGGCACCCTGGCCCATCCATTGTTTGATTGAGCCGAAGGGATGCTCGACGCTTTCACGGCGCGCATCGAGCAGCTCCGGGCGGGCCGCCAATCGTTCTGCCATGCGCTCCAGGATCGCTTCGTCGACATAGCGCAGGACCCGACGGAAGGCGCTTTTCGTACACTTCGACTTGAGTTGGCACTCCTTGCACGCGGCGCGATTGGCGTAACTGGCGAAGATGAGATCGCGGCGCTTGCGCTTGCTGTGTAGCGCCAGGCGTTGGCCGTCGGGGCAGATGTAAATGTCCTCGCCGCCGTCATAGCGGAAGCGTTCCTTGGGAAAGAGCCCCTGGCTCACCGTTGATCCGCGCTGGGGCTTGGGCACATGCGGCATGACGTCGGCATTCTCGCAGGCCTCGATATCCTCGATCTTGAAGTAGCCCGCGTCGGCGACCGCGTCGATCCGATCGACGGCCAGGTTCCGACGGGCCGCCACCGCCGTCTCGGCCAACAGACCGAGATCGCTGACCTTGCTATGGACCTGCTGCTCGGCGATCAGTTTGTGCTTGGCGTCCACCGCGATCTGGATGTTGTAGCCGACACCGACCCGGGTCGCGGCGTGCATCGCCCGGCTGTCCGGATCCGTCAAAGAGAGCTGGTCCTCGCCACTCGCAGCCAGCGCGTCGCGATGTTCCTCAAACCGCTCACGCCGCCCTTGGATCGCAGCGATCTTTTCCCGGATGTTCTCCACTTCGCCGCCGCCGGTGCCGCTCTCGTCTTGCCCGTCGGCCTCGTCGAGCCGGTCGAGATAACGCGACAACCTCTCGTCGCTCTCGGCCAACGCCTTCTCCAGCTTCGCTTTGGTAAAGTTCCGCTCCCGGCTGTTCACTGCCTTGATCCGAGTACCGTCGACTGCCACCAGCTCGCGCCCGAACAGCTCCAGTTCGCGGCATAGCCTCACGAACTCCCGCAACACCTGGCGGAACGCCGCCCGATTGATCCGCCGGAAATCGGCGATCGTCTTGAAGTCCGGCGACAAACGCCGCAACAGCCAGATCACTTCGAGATTACGCTTGCTCTCGGCCTCCAGCCGGCGGCTCGAACGTACCCGATTGAGATAACCGTATATGTAGAGCTTCAGCAGGTCCGCCGGATCGTAGCCGGGACGACCCGTCGCCTTCGGCGTGGCGCGCTCGAAACCAGCGACCGCCAGGTCCAAACCATCCACGAAAGCGTCGATGAAACGGACCGGGTTATTCCGGCCCACGTAATCGTCCACTGCTTCCGGCAGAAGCAGAACCTGAGAGCGGTCAATGCCAGGAATGTGTCTCATGGCGGACTCTAACATCGCCATGAGCCGGACGGAATCCCCCGCCACCCAGAGTTTTCACACGGTCTGGATCGTTATGAGCGATGGCTGCAATACCGTAGGCAGTCATATTCCTGGCCAACCCCATAAATCGTGTTCGGGCTAAGCCATAACGGCTTTTGTAAGTGGCAAAGGGCCGCTCGCCACCAGCACGAATAACAGCAATCTCATCATTGCGATTACGGTCATCATCCGACAGAGGTTTGTTACGGTAACCTTTGCGTTGCACCTGATCTGCAATGCCAAAACGTTTCAGTTTGTCACGCGTCTCCCGGGAACTGTAAGCCGCATCCGCGTAAAGGGCACTCTCATCGCCCAATAAAAGCGTATCGCGTTCGACGCTGTCATGCACATTACCCGCAGTGACTGTCTGGCGTTGAATGAAGCCGTCCTCATCCACACCCGTATGAACCGAGTATCCATAGGTGGATTTTAGATTACCACGGCTGTCTTTCCTGACATGCCAGCCCGCGTCCTTATCGCGCTTTGGCTGACCATCTTTACCTTTGCCCGAGCCAGATTGTGCAGCCTCAACGGGGGTGCATCAATGATGTTGATACGCCCTTCCGTCAGAATAATGTTCTTGGCCTCAAGCTGGCGGTTGATCTCCCCCAAGAGACGCTCCCACAGATCATGTTCAACCAGTTGATTGCGGAACCGCCCCAGCGTTGACGCCTCCGGGACATCGCCGCCCAGTTCAAGGTGGCAAAATTTACGAAACAGCAGATCACGATAAAGGCATTGCGACAGCTCAACATCCGATAATCGATACCACACCCCCAACAGCAAACCGCGAAACAAGGTCAAAAGTGGATAGCTTGGACGGCCTGTTTTTGAGGCATAAATCGACGACAAAATTGGTTCGACCTTCGACCAATCCAGAACCGCTTCTGTGGCGTCAAGTGCATGAAGGGCGGGATGATCAAGCTCAGTGCTGGAAACGAAAAGTTCGGGTTGGGTGATGAATGGTTTTTGCATAACCGAGCCTAACAAATATTCTTGCCTTTGGGAATCCTCAAGTTATGCTGAGGTCTCTATGTGATGGTAGCGAGACAAAATAACTGGCCCAGGGCCGCAAGATTCAGGCGTCTGTCCGCCCGTAATGCCATGTCAGTTCACGACACCTTGAATTTGAGCGGAGTTTCAGAACTTATCGGGTAGTGATACTCTTTCTGTCTTGGCAACATGACCCAAACGGTATGACACCGAAACCTCGATGAGCAACACTACAGACGACCCGAAAAACACGGCGCCACGCAGGCCCAGGCGATTTGGCATTTGGATGTTGCTGAGTCTGGTGCTTTTGACCGGTTTTTTGATCTTGACGGGCCTGTCGCTGAGCGGGCGCAGCCTGACCGCGCCGCAGTGGCTTACGGACCGCGTATCGGACCGGATAAATGTCGGCCTGCCCAGTGGACGTATCACGTTGGGTCGCCTGCAGATGCAGATCGATGCGCGCGGTGTTCCCAGTGTTCTTTTGGGCAACCTGGGGATATTCGATGACCGAGGTGTCGAGGTTGCTCGTCTGAATAACGTTGGCGCGCAGTTCGCTTTTCCGACGCTTGTTCGCGGGCAGATCCAGCCAGAGATTATTCGCCTTGCCGGGGCGCAATTAACCTTGCGCCGCCGCGCCGACGGGCAGTTTGACATATCGTTCGGAAGCGGCGCAGCGACGACCGACACCTTGCCGGGCGTACTCGACCAGATTGACGCAGCATTCGCTGCACCACTTCTGGATGCGGTAGGCTTGCTGGAAGCCGACGACCTGACCGTTACGCTTGAAGACGCCCGCAGCGGGCGGCTTTGGCAAATCACCGAAGGCAACCTGCAAATTCGCCGAATCGCTGACGGGCTTGATATCTCGGTCGCGTTCGACGTTTTCAACGGCACCGAAGACCTGGCCGAAACAGTCATGGGGATTCGCACCGAATCGGACAGTTCGCGAGCCTCGATTGGCACGACATTCAAGAACGCCACTGCCGCAGACATTGCATTGCAGTCCCCGGTTCTGAGTTTTCTGGGCGTTTTGAACGCACCGATATCGGGTTCGGTGCGAGCAGAATTTGACGCCAAGGGTGCGTTGTCGGCGTTGGCGGGCACTCTGGAAATCGGGGCTGGCGCCCTGCAGCCAACTACCGGTGCGCGCGCGTTGCGGTTTGCTTCCGGCAAGTCCTATTTTGACTATGATCCAAAAATTGAAAAAATATCGTTCACCGAATTGTCGGTGCAATCGGACACCGTCAGCGCCATGGCCTCGGGGCAGGCCTACCTGCGCGAGTTTCAGGACGGATGGCCCTCGGCCTTGATCGGGCAATTCACACTGACCGATCTGGAAGCCCACCCAGAAAATCTGTTCGAAGAGCCGGTGAGATATTCACAGGGGGTCGCGGATTTCCGGCTGCGGCTGCAACCGTTTTCCATCGACGTCGGTCAGCTTGTCATGATTGAAGGTGAAGAGAAACTGATCGGCAGCGGCATGGCCACCGCGGGCGAAGATGGCTGGGAGATTTCCGGTGATTTGACGCTCAATCTGATCGGCAATGAGCGCCTATTGGATATGTGGCCGGTGTCAATGGCACCACGCACCCGTGACTGGCTGACACGAAATTTTCAGTCTGGAACTTTGACGGATGTGACAGGCGCTGCACGGATCAAACCTGGACAAGACCTGCAAAGCTCGCTCGGTTTTCGGTTTCAGGGCGGCACAGTGCGCTACATTCCCTCTCAGCCAAAGATTGAAAACGCCGCGGGCTATGGCACGATCGAAGGCAAGGTATTCACTTTGGTTCTTGAAAACGGGACGATCACTGCCCCGATTGGCGGTCAGATCGACATGGCGGGTTCGGTCCTGCAAATTGACGACATAACTTTGCGGCCCGCGACTGCAAAGATTTCTCTGGTCGGAAATTCTACTGCAGAGGCGACGCTGTCGCTGCTGGACGAACCGCCGTTTGGTATTTTACAGCGCACCGATTACGGCCCTGATCTGACCGAAGGCGTGGCCGAATTCACAGCTGAAATCGGCTTTGATCTGACCCAAGAAATCTCCCTGCCGGATATTACCTATTCGGCGGCGGGCACATTGCGCAATGTGCGCTCTGACAAGCTGATCCGCGGCAGGGTACTGACGGCAGATCAGCTGTCATTCAGAGCCGACAACGACACGGTTGAAATATCCGGGCCGGTTCGTCTTGGACAGCTCGATGCCGACATGGTCTGGCGTCAAGAACTGGACCCGGCCAATTTGGGTCGCAGTATCGTCACCGGAACTGTGGAATTGTCGCAAAATTTCATCGACGAGTTTGGAATCGGCCTGCCGAAAGGATCGGTTCACGGAACAGGGAGTGCCCAGTTTGCATTGAACCTTGTAAAAGGCAAACCGCCAGAATTTACGCTGGCTTCCGATCTTAACCGGGTCGGGCTCTCGATCGCGCCGATCGGCTGGTCCAAACCGCGGAACGCAACTGGAAAACTGGATGTTGCAGGTCACTTTGGCGCGCGCCCGGTGATTGAACGGCTGGAGCTATCTGCGTCCGGACTTGACGCAACCGGCGGTCGCGTCACCATGACCGACGCTGGCGCGTTGCAATCGGCCACGTTTTCGCGCGTGCAGGTCGATGGCTGGTTGGATGCGCCTGTTACACTGACCGGTCGCGGGCCCGGCGTGGTGCCATCGGTTTTGGTTGCCGGTGGCACGATTGACGTGCGCAAGACCGCAATTGGCGGGGCCGGCAGCCGCGCCAGCGCCGCCGGCGGGCCGATCAGCCTGGCACTGGATAGGGTTATCGTCTCTGAGGGTATTTCGCTGACCGATTTTGTGGGCGAAATGGATAGCGCGGGCGGGCTGTCTGGCACGTTTTCTGCCCGGCTAAATGGCCAGACACCGCTGACCGGCCGTCTGGCACCTGACAAAAACGGCACCGCAATCCGTATTAAGAGTGACAATGCGGGCGGTGTCTTGCGCAATGTCGGTGTATTCGAAAACGCAAAGGGCGGCCAGCTTGACATGACCCTACGGCCGCAGCCGCAAAACGGCGTTTACAACGGGCGCATGACGATCAAAGACACCCGTGTCGTCAACGCCCCGGCGCTGACCGAACTGTTGGCAGCCATTTCGATAATCGGTCTGCTTGAACAACTTAGCAGCGAGGGAATTTATTTCGCCGACGTCGAGGCGGATTTTCAACTGTCGCCACAATCGGTGCAGCTTATCCGCTCGAGCGCCGTGGGGCCGTCTTTGGGTGTATCGCTTGACGGCGTCTATGACCTGACAACTTCGCGAATGATCATGCAGGGCGTGATGTCGCCGATATTTTTCCTCAATTCGGTCGGCCAGGTTGTGTCGCGGCGTGGCGAAGGGCTGTTTGGGTTTAATTTTCGGCTAACCGGTTCGGCCGCCGATCCGAAAGTCAGGATCAACCCGCTGTCGATCCTCACGCCCGGGGCATTTCGCGACCTTTTCCGCCGCCCCCCGCCAAACTTGCCGGCAGCTGAACCGTCACAATGAAGCTGTCTGATTTTGACTTTAAACTGCCGCAGCACCTGATCGCGACCCGGCCAGCACGCCCGCGCAGCGCCGCGCGAATGCTGGTCGCCACCGAAAACGTGATCACCAACGCACATGCCTTTGATCTGACTGACTTTCTGCGGCGTGGTGACCGACTGATCCTGAACGACACCAAGGTCATTCCGGCGCGCCTGGATGGGACCAGAGCGCGAATTTCGGGCAGCACTGACAATACTGCGCGGATCGAGGTTACGCTTTTGCAGCATACAGAACAGGGCCATTGGCGTGTCCTGATCAAGCCGTTGAAGAAGGTACGAGTGGACGAGGTCATCCGGTTTTCCGACATGTTTTCGGCGCAGCTAATGGCGAAAAAAGATGGCGCAGGCTATCTTAAGTTCAACCTCGCAGAAGACGCCTTTGACGCGGAGTTGGCAAAGACCGGCGCAATGCCGCTGCCGCCCTACATCGCTGCCAAGCGGGCAGCCGACGCGCAGGATGCGCACGATTACCAGACAATCTGGGCGTGCCGCACCGGGGCGGTCGCCGCCCCAACCGCATCGCTGCATTTTGATCAAGAACTTCTGGCCCGGCTAGGCGAGGCAGGCGTCCAATTTAGCCATGTAACTCTGCACATCGGCGAAGGCACATTTGCGCCGGTTAAGGTCGATAATATCCGGGATCACAGAATGCACGCGGAATGGGGCGAGGTTTCGAGCCGCGCGGCTGCCGAGATAATCCAAACCCGCGCGCAAGGCGGGCGGGTGATCCCGGTCGGAACCACCGCACTTCGGCTGATCGAAACGGCAGCAGACGAGTCCGGAAATGTTCAAGAATGGCGCGGTGAAACCGATATTTTTATTTTCCCGGGTTTTCGGTTTCGAGTCGCCGACGCGTTGGTTACAAATTTCCACCTGCCCAAATCCACATTGATGATGTTGGTGTCGGCTTTGATGGGGGTCAATCGCATGCGCGAAATATACCGCCACGCAATATCAGCCGAGTATCGATTTTTCTCTTACGGAGATGCCTCGCTTTTGTTACCGGGAGCCGAAACACGACGGGCCTGAGTCGTTGCGGCGCGATCTTGCGAAGGTGACACCGAATGAGGGTCAACACGCGGGCGGTCGGAGGCGGAGATGCTGGAAGTCCTGAAAACATCATGGGCACTGCTTTTGGGCATCCTGTTGCTTATGGTTGGCAACGGGTTGCAGGGCACATTGCTGGGCATTCGCGGCGGCATCGAAGGCTTTTCGACGCTGGAAATGTCGATCATCATGTCGGCCTATTTCGCCGGATTTTTCGGTGGCTCGCGACTGACCCCAGGATTGATCCGGCGTGTCGGCCACGTCCGGGTGTTTGCGGCGCTAGGATCGTTCATATCAGCGGTTCTGATCTTGTTTCCGACAATCACCGAACCCTGGGCCTGGGTCATCCTGCGGGTGATAATCGGCTTTTGTTTTTCCGGAGTCTACGTGACGGCGGAGAGCTGGCTGAACAACGCCGCCAGCAATGAAAACCGCGGCAAGGCGCTGTCGCTTTACATGATGGTCCAGATGCTTGGCGTTGTGTCGGCGCAAGGACTGCTGGTGTTTGGCGATCCATCAGGATTTGTGCTTTTCGTCATTCCGTCGGTTCTGGTTTCCATCGCGTTTGCCCCGATACTTTTGTCGGTAAATCCAACGCCCGCCTTTGAGACGGCCAAGCCGCTTAGCCTGCGCGCGCTCTACACGGTGTCACCGCTCGGCTGTGTCGGGCTGTTTCTGCTCGGCGGGGTATTTTCCGCTCAATTTGGGATGTCCGCCGTCTACGCGACTGAAATTGGGCTCAGCGTCGGTCAGATATCAATTTTCGTCGCCTCGATTTATACCGGCGCTGTTGTTTTGCAATACCCGATCGGCTGGATGTCAGACCGGATGGACCGGCGCCGGTTGATCATGATCGTCTCATTGCTGGGCGGTTTTGCGGCTTTGGCTGCGATGACGTTTGCCACAAGTTTCGCGGTGCTGCTTGGCGTCGCATTCCTGGTGGGCGGGATGTCAAACCCGCTTTATTCGCTGTTGATTGCCTATACTAACGATTTTCTGGACACCACTGACATGGCGGCTGCATCTGGTGGTCTGGTCTTCATCACCGGCATGGGCGCGATTGCCGGGCCGTTGATTGCGGGTTGGCTGATGGGGCAGGTTGGTGACGGTGGATACTGGCTTATGATGGCGATCCTGATGATGTCGATATCCGCATACGCAGCTTATCGGATGACCCAGCGCCTGGCACCACCAGTGGACGAGACCGGAGCCTACATCAAAGTCTTGCCGTCCGCCTCTCATGTGGCGCTAGAGGCCGCGCAGGAATGGGCTGTCGAGGCCGCAGAAGACGACAATTCGGAAACAACAGAGCCATAAATGTGGCAATTCGGAAGAACATGGAAACAACAAGATCATATCGCTTGCCAAATAAAAAATGTAGTGAAACGGTGAACTTGTCTTGGTCCAGAACACCGGCGAGGAGGGTGGTCATGGCAGACCCTGAGGATATTCTGGCCTATTGGCTGGATCAGATTGGCCCGGCAGGTTGGTACCGGAGCGACAAGAAGCTTGATCAGGACATTCGTGACCGATTTCTGGACACCTGGCGCCAGGCCCGCGCCGACGCTTGCAGCCTCTGGCTGACCTACCCGAGCGGAACACTGGCCTACATCATTTTGACCGATCAGCTTTCACGCAATATGTTTCGTGATTCCGCCACGTCGTTCGCCACCGACAGATCATCGCGTGCAGCTGCCAAATCTGCGATTTCCAAGGGCTGGGATCTGCGCATAGACGAGCCTGCCCGGCAGTTTTTCTACATGCCGCTGATGCATTCTGAAAACCTCTGTGATCAGGATCGTTCAGTTCGCCTGATCATGACCCGGATGCCCAAGGCCGGTGAAACAACCTTTTTGCATGCCAAGGCGCATCGCGAAGTCATTCGTCAATTCGGGCGGTTCCCGTATCGCAACAAGGCACTGTCGCGTGAATCCACCGCTCCAGAATTAACTTACATCGAAATGGGCGGATACAGATCTACTGTCGAGGCGCTGAAAGCTAAAACTGCAGCCTGAAGCGCCTGCTTCACCGATGCTTCTGCCGAAAGGCAGGCCTTCCCAGGTATCCCTGCAATGCCCTGTCTCCCGTTGCTGAGGATTGCCAATTCGCTTAGCATTGAAAAAATTTGAATGAAGGAGACAGGCAATGGCGACGAAATCATTTGATATTATTGTAATTGGGGCCGGCCCGGGTGGATATGTGGCCGCGATCCGCGGCGCTCAGCTTGGACTAAACGTTTCGATTGTCGAAAGGGAGCACTTGGGTGGCATCTGCCTGAACTGGGGCTGTATCCCGACCAAGGCGCTTTTACGTTCTGCCGAGGTCTTCCACTTGATGCAACGCGCCAAGGATTTTGGCCTGAGAGCCGACAAGATCGACTATGATCTCGATGCCGTCGTCAAGCGCTCACGCAAGGTGGCCGGACAGCTATCCGGCGGCATTGGCCACTTGATGAAAAAGAACAAGATCACCGTGCTGATGGGGCAGGCGACACTGACTGCGAGTGACAAAGTCAGCGTTAAATCCGACAAATCAGTCGAGGAACTGACAGCCAAAGCAATCATTATTGCCACCGGCGCGCGGGCGCGCGAATTGCCGGGTATGCAGGCTGACGGTGATCTGATCTGGACTTACAAACACGCGCTTGATCCAGTGCGGATGCCGAAAAAGTTGTTGGTCATCGGTTCCGGCGCCATCGGCATCGAATTTGCCAGTTTCTACAACACGCTTGGCGCCGACACGACGGTGGTCGAAGTGCTGGACCGGGTCGTGCCGGTCGAGGATGCTGAAATTTCAGCGTTTGCCAAAAAGCAGTTCGTCAAGCAGGGCATGAAGATCATGGCAAATGCCATGGTCAAAAAGCTCGATCGCGCCAAGGGTAATGTCACGGCGCATATCGAGGTCAAAGGCAAAGTCGAAAAGCACGACTTTGACACGGTGATTTCGGCGGTCGGCATTGTTGGCAATGTCGAAGGCCTCGGCCTGGAAGCGCTCGGTGTGAAAATCGACCGCACTCATGTGGTGGTGGATGAATATTGCCGCACCGCGGTCGCGGGACTCTACGCGATCGGCGATGTGGCTGGCGCGCCCTGGCTTGCCCACAAGGCCAGCCACGAAGGTGTCATGGTTGCCGAAATGATCGCCGACCAGCACCCGCACCCGGTGCGACCGGAAAGCATCGCCGGCTGCACTTATTGTGCGCCACAGATCGCGTCCGTTGGCTATTCCGAGGCCCGCGCCAAGGAGCTTGGCTACAAGACCAAAGTCGGCCGCTTCCCGTTCATCGGCAACGGCAAAGCCATCGCACTGGGCGAAGTTGACGGGATGGTCAAAACCGTCTTTGACGCAGGCACCGGCGAGCTGCTGGGGGCGCATATGATCGGCGCGGAAGTTACCGAGCTTATTCAGGGCTATGTGGTCGGACGGCAACTGGAAACCACCGAAGCGGACCTGATGAGCGCCGTGTTCCCGCACCCCACGTTAAGCGAAATGATGCATGAAAGCGTGCTCGATGCCTACGGACGGGTGATCCACATGTGACTCAGCCACGGCCCACCTGATCTTTCTTCTTTTGCAAAATATCCTCGGGGGTCCGGGGGTGGAAAACCCCCGGCGCCGATCGGCCCGCGCCATCGCGGCCGAAATTCGCGCGTTCTCGTAATGTTCTCAATTTTCAGTTGGAGTCTGCGCTTACATCAACTATCTCTTAACCATTGGCACCAAAAGGGCGAGCATGGCCGATCTGAAATTCATCGAGGTGCGCGGCGCGCGCGAACATAACCTCAAGAACATCGACGTGGATATTCCGCGCGATCAGTTGGTGGTGATCACCGGCGTATCCGGCTCTGGCAAGTCCTCCCTGGCTTTTGATACAATCTATGCCGAGGGTCAGCGCCGTTATGTGGAAAGCCTTTCGGCCTACGCGCGGCAGTTTTTGGACATGATGGAAAAGCCCGACGTGGATCATATCAGCGGTCTATCGCCAGCGATTTCTATCGAACAGCGCACCACATCCAAGAATCCCCGATCGACCGTGGGAACCGTGACCGAGATTTATGATTATTTGCGCCTGCTGTACGCCCGTGTCGGCACGCCCTATTCGCCTGCTACCGGCAAACCGATCAAGGCTCAGCAGGTTCAGGATATGGTCGACCGGGTGATGACCATGCCCGAAGGCACGCGCGCATATCTGCTGGCCCCGATTGTGCGCGACCGCAAGGGTGAGTTTCGAAAAGAGTTTCTTGAACTGCGCAAACAGGGATTTCAGCGCATCAAGGTGGACGGCGAATTTTACGAACTCGAAGACCCGCCGACGCTCAACAAGAAGTTCCGCCATGACATTGACGTGGTGGTCGACCGCATTGTGGTGCGCAAAGGGCTTGAAACCCGGCTTGCGGACAGCTTGCGCACGGCGCTTGATTTGGCCGACGGCATTGCGATTCTGGAAACCGTGCCCGATAACGGCGACGCTGAAGCTGAGCGAATCACATTCTCGGAAAAATTCGCCTGCCCGGTGTCGGGCTTCACGATCCCGGAAATCGAACCGCGGCTGTTTTCTTTCAACGCACCATTTGGCGCCTGCCCATCCTGTGACGGGTTGGGCGTGGAGTTGTTTTTTGATGAACGTCTCGTGGTTCCCGACCAAACCCTGAAAATCTATGACGGCGCGCTGGCGCCGTGGCGCAAGGGCAAGTCGCCCTATTTTCTGCAAACAATCGAGTCCATCGCCCGTCATTACAAGTTTGACCGGACTACCAAATGGATAGATTTACCGGAAGCGGTGCAGCAAATGTTCCTGTATGGTTCGGGCGAGGATGAAATTCAGTTTCGCTATGACGAAGGCGGGCGAGTCTATCAGGTGACCCGCTGTTTTGAGGGCGTGATCCCCAACATGGAACGCCGCTACCGCGAGACCGACAGCACCTGGATTCGTGAAGAATTCGAGCGTTATCAGAACAATAGGCCCTGCGGCGCGTGCGGTGGATATCGATTGCGTCCAGAGGCGCTGGCGGTGAAAATTGCGCAGCTGCATGTCGGCCAATCGGTGCAGATGTCGATCAACGAGGCCTTTGACTGGTGCAAATCGGTACCGGACCACCTGAGTGCGCAAAACAACGAAATCGGCGCAGCAATCTTAAAGGAAATCCGCGCGCGCCTTGGGTTTTTGATTAACGTCGGATTGGAGTATCTGACTTTGTCGCGCAATTCCGGAACGTTAAGCGGCGGTGAAAGCCAGCGTATCCGGCTGGCCAGCCAGATCGGATCGGGCCTGACGGGGGTGCTTTACGTGCTTGATGAGCCCTCGATCGGGCTACATCAGCGTGACAACAACCGCTTGCTTGGCACTCTGAAAAACCTGCGCGATCAGGGCAACACAGTGATCGTGGTGGAACACGACGAAGAGGCGATCCGCGCGGCTGATTATGTTTTTGACATTGGCCCTGGTGCAGGTGTGCACGGCGGGTGTGTGGTGTCCAAGGGCCGGCCTGAAGAAATCGCGGCCGATACAAGTTCGATCACCGGGCAGTATCTTAGTGGTGCACGAAAGATTGCAGTGCCGTCGCGCAGGCGAAAGGGGAACAAACAAAAGGTCACCGTTTCAAAGGCTACCGGGAATAACTTAAAGAAAATGACAGCTGATTTTCCGTTGGCTAGTTTCGTTTGCGTTACCGGGGTTTCCGGCGGCGGCAAGTCAACGCTTACGATTGAGACGCTGTTCAAAACCGCGTCGATGCGGCTGAACGGTGCGCGCCAGAGCCCGGCGCCGTGTGAAACGATCACCGGGCTCGAGCACCTGGACAAAGTGATCGATATCGACCAGCGCCCGATCGGCCGCACCCCGCGGTCAAACCCGGCGACCTATACCGGTGCTTTCACGCCGATCCGCGACTGGTTCGCGGGTTTGCCGGAATCCAGAACCCGCGGCTATAAGCCGGGGCGGTTTTCGTTCAACGTCAAAGGTGGCCGATGCGAGGCCTGCAAGGGCGATGGCCTGATCAAGATCGAGATGCATTTCCTGCCCGATGTTTATGTCACCTGCGAAACCTGCCGCGGTCGGCGCTACAATCGCGAGACTTTGGAAATAAAGTTTAAAGGCAAGAGTATAGCCGACATTCTTGATATGAATGTCGAGGATGCGCAGATATTTTTCAAAGCCGTGCCCAGCATTCGCGAAAAGATGGGCGCACTGGTGCGCGTGGGCTTGGGCTATATCAGGGTCGGGCAACAGGCCACGACGCTGTCGGGTGGTGAAGCGCAGCGGGTGAAACTTTCGAAAGAACTGGCGCGCCGTTCAACCGGCCGCACGCTCTATATTCTGGACGAACCGACCACCGGTCTGCACTTTGATGACGTGCGCAAGTTGTTGGAAGTGCTGCATGAACTAGTCGATCAGGGCAACACGGTGATTGTCATTGAGCACAATCTGGATGTCGTAAAAACCGCCGACTGGATTATCGACATTGGCCCGGAAGGCGGTGACGGCGGTGGCGAGATCACCGCAACCGGGACCCCTGAACAGGTGGCCGAAGCCGCTAACAGCCACACTGGGCGTTATCTTAAGAATATGCTGGCGTCGCGCCGGGTTGCGGCGGAATAAGCTAGTTCAGAACCCGACCGATTGCATCAAAAAGATTTATTATTTCAAATGTTTCCTTGTTAACCTTAATGAAATTATCGCCGATCTGAACATATGCTTCGCCTCTGCGCAGCGATGGCAGGCCGAAACCGAACGGATTTACTACATGAGACCTCAGCATAAGGCCTCTTTTCCAGCTCGATATTACGAGTTCGGGATGGATTTCCAGTAAAATCGGATATTTGCGACTTTGAGGGTTGGATATGGTCAATTTGACGTAGTTTTATGTCCCATTTCCAGGTTTTGGCCGCACTTATCCAGCGCAACTCTGGTCGGGCAATCCGTAGAGTGTCAAGAATTTGGCCCCTTTGCGAACGTTATGAGCGATGGCTGCAATACCGTAGGCAGTCATATTCCTGGCCAACCCCATAAATCGTGTTCGGGCTAAGCCATAACGGCTTTTGTAAGTGGCAAAGGGCCGCTCGCCACCAGCACGAATAACAGCAATCTCATCATTGCGATTACGGTCATCATCCGACAGAGGTTTGTTACGGTAACCTTTGCGTTGCACCTGATCTGCAATGCCAAAACGTTTCAGTTTGTCACGCGTCTCCCGGGAACTGTAAGCCGCATCCGCGTAAAGGGCACTCTCATCGCCCAATAAAAGCGTATCGCGTTCGACGCTGTCATGCACATTACCCGCAGTGACTGTCTGGCGTTGAATGAAGCCGTCCTCATCCACACCCGTATGAACCGAGTATCCATAGGTGGATTTTAGATTACCACGGCTGTCTTTCCTGACATGCCAGCCCGCGTCCTTATCGCGCTTTGGCTGACCATCTTTACCTTTGCTCGAGCCAGATTGTGCAGCCTCAACGGGGGTGGCATCAATGATGTTGATACGCCCTTCCGTCAGAATAATGTTCTTGGCCTCAAGCTGGCGGTTGATCTCCCCCAAGAGACGCTCCCACAGATCATGTTCAACCAGTTGATTGCGGAACCGCCCCAGCGTTGACGCCTCCGGGACATCGCCGCCCAGTTCAAGGTGGCAAAATTTACGAAACAGCAGATCACGATAAAGGCATTGCGACAGCTCAACATCCGATAATCGATACCACACCCCCAACAGCAAACCGCGAAACAAGGTCAAAAGTGGATAGCTTGGACGGCCTGTTTTTGAGGCATAAATCGACGACAAAATTGGTTCGACCTTCGACCAATCCAGAACCGCTTCTGTGGCGTCAAGTGCATGAAGGGCGGGATGATCAAGCTCAGTGCTGGAAACGAAAAGTTCGGGTTGGGTGATGAATGGTTTTTGCATAACCGAACCTAACAAATATTCTTGCCTTTGGGAATCCTCAAGTTATGCTGAGGTCTCTACATAGATATAATCGCCCTTCGGCAGGAAACCGCCGCGGTGGTAACCGGCAAGCCCAGGCGGCACGCAGGGCGGGTTCTTTTTCGCCAGACCCGGCGGGCAGTGGCGTTGAATGGATTGGGTTTGAAACCCTTGGCATTTGCGAGTGGCGCGACCATGGCGGCGGCAAGAATCAGCGGAAGAAGTTTCATTGTGGATCAGTCCATTGTGGTTAAGTTTAAGGTTTTCAGTACGTAAGTCGGCATCGTTCATCAGATCATGCGTCCAGTTCCACCCAAACGGGCACGTGATCGGATGGCCTTTCATAGCCGCGAATCTGGGCATCAATTTGGCAATCTGTTAATAAGTCTGCACATTGCGGGGTCAACAGGAAATGGTCAATTCGGATGCCGTCGTTGCGTTGCCAGGCACCGGACTGAAAATCCCAAAAGCTGTAATGCTCACCACCTTGGGTGCGGGCGCGGAAGGCTTCGGTGAATCCAAGGTTCAGAATCCGTCGAAAGGCGGCGCGGCTTGCGGGCAGGGCAAGCGCGTCCTTTTGCCAGGCTTCGGGGCGCGCGGCGTCGATATCCTGAGGGATTATATTGTAATCCCCAGCCATTAGCGCCGGTTCCTCATCGCTTAACAAATCCTTAGCGCGCGCAAATAACCGTTCCATCCAGGCCAGTTTATAGTCGTATTTCGGCCCCGGAACCGGGTTACCGTTTGGCAGATACAGGCCGCAGACGCGCACCGGTTTTTCGCCGATCACCGTTGCTTCGATCCAGCGGGCCTGTTCGTCGCTGTCGTCACCGGGCAGGCCCCGAACCACATTTTCCAGCGGAGTTTTCGACAGGATCGCCACGCCGTTGAACGACTTTTGTCCATGAGTTTCAAGGTTGTAGCCGCGATCTTCAAACATGGCGCGCGGAAAGTTCTCGTCGATCGACTTGATCTCTTGCAACAGCACGACGTCTGGTTTGGCCTCGTCTAACCAGGCCGGAAGCGCCTGGGCGCGGGCTTTGATGCCGTTTATGTTGAAAGTGGCGACTTTCATGGGGTTCCAGGGTGCGAACTTTAAAGACTTTAAAGTTTTTTAGCCCCCTACTTGCAAGTCTTTAAAGTTTTTGCGAGCCCGATTTGCAATTTTTCGCGGTAAGCACCTTGTATGTTAATCGCATTTACATATCTGTGGCTGACAGGCCAAAGAG
This sequence comes from Paracoccaceae bacterium, assembly GCA_965237505.1. Classification (GTDB taxonomy): domain Bacteria; phylum Pseudomonadota; class Alphaproteobacteria; order Rhodobacterales; family Rhodobacteraceae; genus NVTR01. The sequence goes on from CBDEFR010000009.1 coordinate 1,945,360, forward strand.
CCTGCTATTTTGATAAGGGTGGAAAAATGAAAATCTCGCAAGTGACGACCGCAGCATATCTGGCCGGCGCGACGACCTTGGCGGTGTCGCTGCCGGCGTTTGCTGAGCAGCGCAGCTACGATCTTAGCGGTTTTAATGGCGTCGCGATCTCGTCGGGCCTATCCGCCGAGGTCGAGATTGGTCCTCAGTTTACGGTAACGGCCGAGGCCAGCAGCCGGCGAACCCTGAACCGGCTGGATATCCGGGTGCGGGGCGACACGCTGATAGTGGAGCGTGACAGCAGCTGGCTGGATTTTTCACTGTTTTCGGCGCGCCGTGACGCAACGATCAGAATCACCTTGCCGGACTTGAAATTAATCCGCGCAGTGCGGGATCGGACGTTTATGTGTTCGGGACATATGGCGACAGCCTGCGTGCCGAAGTCAGCAGCGGCGCTGATCTGGACCTTGACAATGTAAGCGGCAAAAACCTGCGCTTTGAGGCGTCATCCGGGTCTGACCTGCGCGCCGAAGGTGAGTGTGAGTCGCTGCACGCAACAGCGTCATCCGGGTCTGACCTGCGCGCCGAAGGTGAGTGTGAGTCGCTGCACGCAACAGCGTCAAGCGGGTCCAACATTCGGGTCGACGCACTGGTGTGCACAGAGATTGAGGCGCGCGCATCCAGCGGCAGCGACATCAGTGCGCACGCCACCGAAGCGGCGACCGCGCGGGCATCAAGCGGTGGCGATGTGCGGATATCGGGCGACCCAAGTATCGTTGAGAAATCTGAAAGCAGCGGTGGCGACGTGCATTTGAATTGATCAGCAGACCAGCGTACAAAAGTTTTCCACGCAAGCGCATTTATTTGGCCAATTCCGGCGATCGCAATGCACTGATATTTTGCGTCGGCAATATGGACAGATTGATGCGCTGTACGACGGAAGAATTGGCACAGATCGAGCGGTTCGAGTCAGTCTATGCGCGATCCCAGGATCCAACGATGCTGGCGATCGAAACACAGGTTTGCGGCTGTAATTTTGGCGGCAATGGCTGGACCACTAAGACCCAAGCCGACGACCTGATAAAGCATTTGCAACTTCGATCTGGGCAGCGGCTGTTGGACCTTGGGGCGGGGTCTGGCTGGCCGACGCTGTATTTCGTCATAAACACCGGTTGCGACGCGGTCCTTGTTGATTTGCCCAAGGCCGGTTTGCGCATTGCAGAAGAACGCGCCGACAAAGAAGGCATTTCTTCAAAAATCAAGACAGTAGCAGCGGATGCGTCGGAATTGCCATTTGATGCTGGGACATTCGATGCGATCAGTCACACCGACTTGTTGTGTTGCTTGGAGCGAAAGCGCGCCGTTTTGGCCTGCTGTCGCAAAGTTATTCGGCCCGCTGGCCGTATGGCATTTGTGGCCATCTCAGTCGCGCAGGGGCTTTCACAAAGCCAGCAGCGGCGCGCGATATTCAACGGGCCGACATTCGTTGAAAGTGACCAGGATTACCCCACGATGCTGGATGAGACTGGGTGGTTAATTTCAAAATATTTCGATATTTCCAAAAGTTATGCGAATCTGTTGAGTGCTCAAATACGGGCCGAAACAGACCACGAAGAAGGCTTGGCCGGCCTTGTCGGTCGCGCTGATTACGAGCAGCGTATCGCGGGTTGGCGCGGTGAATTCGAAGCCGTGCGCGACGGCTTATTGTTGCGCGAACTTTTCGTCGCCGAGCCGAGCGCAGGGTGAGTGCGCTCAGTCGTTTGCGACGAGTTGCCAAGGCTCGGCCTGTTGTTGATTTTTCGGAAATTTTGCGATGGTCTGCGGGCTGAATTCAGCCCGCTGCACTTAAAGATCTAACAGCAACCGGCGGTCTGCGTCATGGGTTCGCCGCAGCAAGCCTGCATACTGACACCGGCCTTTCGGTCTTCCGCCGGTTTGCACTTGGCGCCAACTTCGTGAAGCAAAATCACCACGCGGTTCGGCTCTGCCATGACCGCGCCGATCGTATATCGCCGCAAACCGTCATTGCCCGGTGCATACTCCACATATACTGGCGCATCAGCCAGGCCCGGCAGCTTTTTGGCAGAATGGTTTGCGATGCTTTTGAATTTTTGCAGGCTCATGTGCCGGCCACTCTGGCCATCCAGAAGTTGCAGATGTGTTTCGGTCCAGTCGTCCATCCGGCCACCGCAATCGATGCTCTGAATCGCCGCCAGCTTGAGTTCGGTGACGTGGAAACCGCCGCCGATCTCGCCTTGGCTGGTCTTGAATACGGTGTCGCCATTGGGGTTTGCCATTTCAAGCTCAGAAAGGATCTCGTTTAGAGTTGTCGTTGTAAGTGCCATGTCGTAAGGTCTCCTTATACTTCAATGTCTCAAGAGTTATTGAAATATGAATGAAAGTCAAGTCATCAGGGCCCTGGCCGCACTTTCGCAGGAAACCCGGCTGCGGATACTAAGATACCTTGTAACCAAGGGAGCGACCGGCGCGTCAGCGGGCGAGATCGGGCAAGCTGTCGACGCGTCTTCATCACGCAGTTCATTTCACCTGTCAGCGCTGTCCAGAGCCGGATTGATTGTGTCGACGCGCCGGTCGCGCAGCATCATCTACCGGGTCGATTTCGGCGCGGTTGGCGCGATGATCGGTTATCTGGTCAGGGACTGCTGCAAAAGCCACGCAGATGTGATCGCCTGCTGCACCGATGTGGATTGCTGCTGATTAATTGAGGCGCTTGCGCGCCGCGGGAAATTGATTGCGCCGAAGGCTTACCACCATTCAAAAAATCCAAACTTGCCATAATTTAGGGATTTTCTCATATCCTATGAAGCATCTGCGCAGGAACCGCAGGCCCTGTTTGAAGAGGGAGCAGAGTGATCTTCGGGTTTTGCGAATCCCCTTTTTTCGCCGCTTTCGGCGACTATTTGTTCATCTGCTGCGCCCGTTGAAACCGCCCAGTACATGGCTATTGCCATGACAAGGATAAGCCTTTCCAGTCGGTCTGGCTTTTTGATTTGGCTTTGCGCGATGCCAAATCCACGGGTCTTGAAGTCCGAGAACATAGCTTCAATACCCCATCGCATTCCATAATCGAGAACCGTGCATTGTGAAGGCTTTGCATTCATAGCGATGATCCAGGGCTCAGGGTGACCATCGTCGTGCAATACTCCGATATTCGTAAACACACCTGATCCATAAAGTTCCGCGTTTATAAGCCCTTGCGGCATCAGCTCCCTGATTTCAATGCAAGACAGCTCGCCACCTTGGTGCTGCAAAGTCAGGTTGCCCTTCAGGCGAATACGATATCCCCAACCAGCGTCCTGACACCAATGGATTAACCTTTCTGTGTCATAAAATCGATCACCCGTTAACATGACATCAGCCCCTTCAGGCATCCAATCCTGAATGCTGTCCAGTAACTCTTTTTGGAGAGAAAACCCAATATTGCCTTTTGTCTTGCGCACGCGCCAAGCCACAGGCAAGGCGCGATCACGCATGCGCACTGACAGCATCAAGACTTCATGTCCGTCATTGATAGGGCTTTGATCCATCATCAAAACGATGGTCTCTCCGTTGGAGGCCAAACGGGTGAATACATCTCCAGCATAGGCCTGCATGATTTCCGCGCAATCAATGTGGGAATTGCTCAAAACACGGGAACCATACTGGTACCGATGATCTTTTGTGCCAATGTGACGCGGTAAAGTCGCCGATAATTCCATCAAATTCGCACTTCGCACATCAAGAACGATGCTCGAAAGCAGTGTAAGGCCTTCGCAGCGGGATTTATGAAACTTTGGAAGCCGCTCTATAAAATCAGCCTTGATAGCTTCGTTTACCCCAGAAAAACCCAATGAAACAACCATACAACATCTCCAATTCTATAACAGGAGACTCCTTGAATCACAGCATGTGGACAGATGGCAAGCTTAATTCGCTAAATTGAAGGGTGATAAGCGCCGAAGGCGTTCAATTTGATTATGTTACATCGAAAACGACGTTCCGCAGCCGCAGCTGGATGTCGCGTTCGGATTATCGACCACAAATCGTGCGCCGATAATTTCGCGCGAAAAATCGATGATTGCGCCCCCCAGAAACGGCAGCGAAATCGAGTCGAGCACGACTTTTTGCCCGTCGCCTTCCAGGATCAGGTCATCGTCGGCCGGATCATCGAGCTTGATGTCATATTGAAATCCGGAACAGCCACCGCCTTCCACCGCGACGCGCAGCGCCTTGGCCTCACCTGTACTGGCGTTGATCTCGGCCAAGCGTGCAAAGGCACGCGCGGTGACTTGCGGGGGCAGGGTCAGGTCCATCAATCGCAACCAGACGTTTCATTTTTTACACAAAGCCAATATATGGGGGACGGGACGCAACGACAAGACAAGGCAGGAAATATGTGCAAACGCTATGCGTCCGATCCGGCGCAAAGCCGCGGGCGGCAGTTTGACGAAGTGATCAGCACGTTTCGCAGCCCGTTTCAGCGTGATCGGGACCGGATCATCCATTCCAGCGCCTTTCGGCGTCTGAAACACAAGACCCAGGTGTTTGTGGAACACGAGGGCGACTATTACCGTACCCGGCTGACCCACACGATCGAGGTGGCGCAGGTGGCGCGCACGATTGCCGGGGCTTTGGGGCTGAACCAGGAACTGGCCGAGGCGGTGGCGCTGGCCCATGATCTGGGGCATCCGCCGTTTGGACACACCGGTGAAGATGCTTTGTGCGTTCTGATGGCGCCTTACGGTGGGTTTGACCATAATGCCCAAGCTATTCGCATTCTGACCCGGCTGGAGCGGCATTACGCGGATTTTGACGGGCTGAACCTGAGCTGGGAGACGCTGGAGGGGATTGCCAAGCATAATGGGCCGGTGACGGGAGACATTCCCTATGCACTGGCGGAATTCAACGGCGTCTATGATCTGGAACTGGACACCTACGGCAGCGCCGAGGCGCAAGTGGCGGCGTTTTCCGATGATGTGGCGTATAACCACCATGATCTGCATGACGGGCTGCGGGCCGGGCTGTTTGACGAGGCCGATCTGATGGAATTGCCAGTGACGGGCCCGGCATTTGCTGAAGTTGACCGGCTGTATCCGGGGCTTGAGGGCATGCGGCGGCGCCATGAAGCGCTGCGCCGGGTGTTCGGGGTGATGGTCGAGGATGTGATCGCCATTGCGCGGTCGCGTCTGCAGGCGGCCGATCCGAAATCGGTGGATGATATTCGTGCATTGGGTAAGCCGATGATCCGGTTTTCAAAAAAGCTGTTCATGGAGCTCAAGGCGATCAAGGGGTTTCTGTTTCAGCGCATGTATCGCGCCCCAAGCGTGATGGCGGAGCGCGCCCGGGTGACGCGGGTGATCGAAGAGCTGTTTCCGCTCTATATGTCGCGCCCTGATCAATTGCCAAGCGAGTGGCGCGCGGATGTGGACGGCGCGGCGGGCGAAACGGCGCTGGCGCGGATTGTGCTGGACTATGTGGCCGGGATGACCGACCGGTTTGCGTTGCAGGAGCACGGGCGGTTGCAGGGCGATTGAGTTATCCGGATTAGGAATTTTGCGCCGTCTTTGACGGCGCGCCGTCGGCGAGAGTATTTCTGCCAAGAAGACGCGGTGGCGTTGACCTTGACCGGTTGCGTGCTACACCCGCGCGAACAGTTTTGGGAACGTCGAGATGAACGTTTTTGCCGATATTCGCGCTGCCGTGATCGCAGGCCTAGACGCAATGGTGGCCGAGGGCGCGTTGCCGGACGGGCTGGACTTGGGCAATGTAAGTGTTGAGCCGCCGCGTGATGCTGCACATGGCGACATGGCAACCAATGCGGCGATGGTTTTGGCCAAGACTGCCGGGTCAACGCCGCGCGGCATCGCTGAAGACTTGGCGGCCCGGCTTGCCAAAGACACGCGGATTGACAGCGCCGAAGTGGCCGGGCCGGGGTTTATCAATCTGCGCCTTGCGGGCGGTATCTGGCAGGATGTGGTGAGCGCGGTGCTGGCGGCGGATGCTGACTTTGGCCGTTCGGGCCTGGGGGCCGGGCAGCGGGTGAATGTCGAATTTGTTTCGGCCAACCCGACCGGCCCATTGCACGTCGGCCACACCCGTGGCGCGGTGTTTGGCGACGCGTTGGCGAGCCTGCTGGATTTCGTCGGCTACGCGGTCACGCGCGAATATTACATCAATGACGGCGGTGCGCAGGTCGATGTGCTGGCGCGCTCGGTCTATGAACGCTATCGCGAGGCCTGTGGGCTGAGCCCGGAAATTGCCGAAGGGTTGTATCCCGGTGATTATCTGGTGGTGGTGGGCGCGGCGCTGAAGGACAAATACGGTAATGGCCTGATCGACCAGCCAGAACGTGTCTGGCTGAACGGTGTGCGCGAATTTGCCACGGCTGCGATGATGGATCTGATCCGCGACGATCTTGCAGCCCTGGGGATCAGCATGGATCAATTTTTCAGCGAAAAATCGCTCTATGGGTCGGGGTCAATTGAAGCAGCACTCAAGGCGCTGGATGATCGGGACTTGATTTACGACGGTGTGCTTGAGCCGCCCAAGGGCAAGTTGCCAGACGATTGGGAGCCGCGCGAGCAGACCTTGTTCCGTTCAACCAGGCTTGGCGATGACGTTGACCGGCCGGTGAAAAAATCTGACGGCTCATGGACCTATTTTGCGCCCGACATTGCCTATCATCATGACAAGGTCAGCCGTGGCTTTGATCAGTTGATCGATGTGTTCGGCGCCGATCACGGCGGTTACGTCAAACGGCTGAAAGCGGTGGTGAGCGCGTTCAGCGACGGCAAAGTGCCGCTTGATGTCAAGCTGACGCAACTGGTGCGGCTGTACAAGGATGGACAACCCTACAAGATGTCCAAACGGGTCGGCAATTTCGTGACCCTGCGTGATGTTGTCGATCAGGTCGGCGCCGATGTGACGCGCTTTGTAATGTTGACGCGCAGGAACGACGCGCCGCTGGATTTTGATTTTGACAAGGTGCTGGAGCAGTCCAGGGACAACCCGGTGTTTTACGTGCAATACGCCCACGCCCGGGTGTGTTCGATGCTGCGCAAAGCGAATGAACGCAAAATCGCCCTGAGCGATCGCGCGCATCTGGAGGATGCGGCCGAGTTCGCGGTGGCAAAAAAACTTGCTGAATGGCCGCGTCTGGTCGAGATTGCGGCGCGCAGTCACGAGCCGCACCGGGTGGCATTTTACCTGTATGATCTGGCCAGCGAGTTTCATGCGCTGTGGAACCGTGGCAACGACAATCCGCGCATTCGCTTCCTGCAGGACGGCGACGCGGCCGCCTCGGCTGCGAAAATCGCCCTGCCGAGGGCGGTAGCCGTTGTTATTTCTGCCGGTCTTGGTATCCTGGGAGTAACCCCGGCCACGGAAATGCGCTGACAAACCGGCGCTGCCGAAATGATCCGGGGGAGGCAGAGGCAGATTAGCCGCGCGGGTGAGCACGCGGGTGAACACCTGACGGCGGGCAGTGAGGCAAAATGGCGGACATTAAATATGGTGATGCCGTGGGCGGGGCGACCCCCACGCGCGCGGTGAACATGGTTGCGGTGATCAACTGGCTTGGAGCGATTGTATCGCTTAGCCTGATCGCGGGACTGGGGTATTGGGGCTATCAGTTGATTGTGCGCGACGTCTCTGGCGTGCCGGTGGTGCGGGCGCTGGAAGGCCCGATGCGGGTGGCTCCGGATGATCCGGGCGGGCTTGACGCCCAGCACCAGGGTCTGGCGGTGAACACCATCGCCGCTGTGGGCGAGGCCGAAGCACCGGCGGACCGGTTGGTCTTGGCGCCAAAGCCGACGGCGCTGGCATCTGAAGACCAGACCAGAGCGGCGTTAAGCGCGGTGCAAACTGATGATAAGGGCGGCGAACCTACCGCGCTGACCAACACAGCCGAGGCCGTTGAGCCGGAAATAATGGATCAGGCCAGCCTGATCGATGCCGCGTTGCGACAAGCGCAAGACACATCGGCGGTTTTGGCGGTGACTGGTCCGCCGAGCGACGTCATCGCCGCACACATCGCCGGCGTTTCACGGTCGTTGCGCCCGATACTGCGGCCGCCAGCGATCTTGGCGTCACTGACAGCGGCACCGGCGGCAAGTTCGCAACCATCCGGTGTTCGCACCATCGACCCTGACCAAATTCCGGTCGGTACCCGGTTGGTGCAACTGGGGGCGTTTGAGACCGCAGAGATCGCGGCGCAGGAATGGCTGCGGCTGGCGGCGCGCTTTGATGACTTCATGGCCGAAAAATCCCGCGTCATCCAGCAGGCGCAATCGGGCGGCAAGGTATTTTACCGGCTGCGCGCGCATGGCTTTGAAGACTTGTCGGATGCGCGCCGGTTCTGTTCGGCCTTGCTTGCGGGGAGGGCCAACTGCATCCCGGTCGTCACCCGGTAAATGGGCCAAGGCGCCTATATCCTTGGCTGCGAGGGTGTACGCCTGAGCGCTGAGGAAAAAGCGTTCTTTTCCCAGGCGCAGCCCTGGGGGTTTGTCCTGTTCGCCCGCAATGTGGCCACGCCCGAGCAATTGCGTGCCCTGACCAGCGAACTGCGTGCAGCCGCGAGCCGGGATGCGCCGGTACTGGTGGATCAGGAAGGTGGCCGGGTGCAGCGCCTGCGTCCGCCGCACTGGCGCGACTGGACGGCGCCGCTTGATCAGGTCGCGGCGGCGGGCGCGGCGGCAGAACGCATGATATGGCTGCGCTACCGGATCATCGCCGAAGAACTGCGCGGCGTCGGGATTGACAGCAATTGTGCGCCGATGCTCGATATTGCGGGCGCGATCACGCACCCGTTTCTGCGAAATCGCTGTTACGGACACAACGCCATGGATGTCACCCAACGGGCCGCGGCGGTTGCTGCCGGGCTAATTGCAGGCGGCGTGCTGCCGGTGATGAAACATATTCCGGGGCATGGGCGCACGGTTACGGACAGCCATTTGCACCTGCCGACCAGCGATGCGTCACTGGCCGAGTTGCAAGCCACCGATTTTGCCCCATTCAGGGCGCTGGCGCATCTGCCGATGGCACTGACTGCGCATATGGTGTTTTCGGCGATCGATCTGCGCCCGGTCACGACCTCTGACACGATGATCGCGCTGATCCGCAACGACATCGGCTTTGATGGCCTGCTGATCACCGACGATCTGTCGATGGAGGCTTTGCTGGGGCCGGTGACTGATCGCACCTGCGCCGCACTGGCTGCCGGCTGCGATGTGGTTCTGCATTGCACCGGCGATTTGCGCGAAATGCGCGCGGTGGCCGAAGCGGCGGGCATGATGCCAGAGCCCGCACAGGCGCGCGCTGACGCAGCGCTGGCGGCGCGTCAACCGATTGAGTCGATTGACATCGCTGCAGCCGAGGCCGAACTTCAGGCGATCTTAAAAGGCCGCGCCTATGTCTGACAACGTGCTCGTATTTAGCGAAGATCCGGTCGGCTCGCGGCTGGCGGCAGAGGCGCTGATTGTCGATGTCGATGGCTTTGAGGGGCCGCTGGACCTGCTGTTGATGCTGTCGCGCACGCAAAAGGTCGATCTGCGCAAAATCTCTGTTCTGCAGCTTGCGGTTCAGTATTTGGCGTTTATCGAGGAGGCCAAGACTCTGCGCATCGAGCTGGCGGCGGATTATCTGGTGATGGCGGCCTGGCTGGCGTTTCTGAAATCGCGGCTGCTGCTGCCGCCTGAGGCGGGCAACGAGGGACCGTCGGGCGATGAGCTGGCCGCGCATCTGGCGTTTCAGCTGGAACGTTTGCAGGCGATGCGCGAAGCAGCTGCACACATCATGGCGCGCGATCAGCTGGGGCGCGATTTCTTTGCGCGCGGCCTTGTCGAAGATGTGACCAGAGTGCGTCGCATCAGCCGGACTGCGACGCTGCTTGATCTGATGCAGGCTTATGCGCGGATCCGCACGCGCGACGATTTTCGGCCCTACACAATGGAGCGCGACCGGATCCTGACGATGGAACAGGCGCTGGAACGGATGCGAATGCTGATCGGGTTTGCCGATGACTGGACCGATCTGATCAGCTATCTGCCGGACGGCTGGAGCGCTGATCCGGCGCGGCGACGCTCGGCCACCGCGTCAACTTTTGCGGCATCGCTTGAACTGGCCAAGACCGGCACCATTGAGTTGCGCCAGAGCGAAGTTTTTTCGCCGATACAGATACGGAAGAAGACGCATGATTGAACAAGACGACGAAAGCCTGTTTGAAGCGCCGCCCATGAGCGAGCAGGAACGGATGGTAGAGGCCATTCTGTTTGCCACGGCAGGCGCGATCACAGTGCCTGATTTGAACGCCCGTATGCCGCACGGCGCGGATGCGGCGCAAGCGCTGGCGCTGTTGCAAAAACGCTATGCGGGCCGCGGTGTGCAGGTGGTGAAGGTCGGTGATACCTGGGCGATTCGCACGGCAGCCGATCTTGGGTTCCTCATGCAAAAGGAAACGGTCGAGATCCGCAAATTGTCGCGCGCCGCCAACGAAACGCTGGCCATCGTCGCCTATCACCAACCGGTCACCCGCGCCGAAATCGAAGAAATACGCGGAGTGTCGGTTAGCCGGGGCACAGTGGACATGCTGCTGGAACTGGAATGGGTCCGGTTCGGCCGGCGCCGGATGACGCCCGGACGCCCTGTGACTTACGTTGTGACGCAGAATTTCCTGGATCATTTCGGGCTGGAGAGCGCGCGTGATCTGCCGGGTCTGAAAGAACTGCGCGCCGCCGGCCTTCTGGAAAACCGGCCCCCACCCGGGGCGGAGCCGCCCGATGGCGCCGCCGAAGAAGACCAAAGCGACATGTTTGAGGACGACTGAGACCGCCAAGGAGGGTCATCAGATGAATATGAACCGGATTATCAACATGTTCCTGCGGGTGTTCATGCGCAAAATGATGAGCCGCGGAATTGACGCCGGGATAAACATGGCGTCGCGGCGCAGTGGCTCCAAGGAAGAGATGACACCCGAGGAAAGAAAACGCGCACGCAGGGCCCGAAAATCGGCGCGCAAGGCCCGGCAAGCGGCGAAACTGACGCGGCGCATGGGGCGGTTCTGACTGCAAGATATTGCCACGCCGGATGGCGTGAACTCATTTATCCCGCGTCGGTCGGGCCCATTTGGCAAACAAGAAATTAACGCATTTCGGGAAATTAAGGGGTTACCGGGTTAGTCCGATGCGTCCATTACCTGAGCACGCAAGGCCAGCGCCCGCCCGGGCGGGGCGGGAAGCCAAAACTGATGCAACGATCTGTCGAGCAGCCATATCGACAACTAGACGGTCGAAATGATCGCCGATGCGATCGCACTAAGTGCGCCTGATTCAGGGATCGCCGTTATTCGCGATAGGCGCTGTGCCGGGATGGGAAAGCGGCGCGACGGATGTTGGCGATTGCCCTGGTTCTGGATGGGGTTGACCGCAAGACGGCGGCAGAAAACTGCGGCATGGATCGGCAGACGTTGCGGGATTGGGCCCACCGTTACAATGCGGAGGGCGTGTGGCAAGCCCCGCAGGCACCGCCGACCGCCCCCATTGCCCCTGGAGCTCGGCGAGCCCGATGGCGGCGGCGCTTTCCATAGCGGACGCGGCATCGGCCAACCCGGCGAACTTGGCATCAAGATCGTCGAGGTTATCCCAGATCACTGGCAACGCCGCGGTCCCCTCAGTCGCTTCGGAATCCGACCCGGCGGGCCAATAGCCGGCTTTGCTCAACCGTGACAGTGCCACCAGATTGGCGGCGGCGCCCACAGCAACCTCGGCGTCATAGTCCATATCTCCCTTTGCCATGGCGCTAAGAATACCGATATTGTGCAAGTTAAGGCGCATGTGCGATTGGCGCGTTGTGACGGCACGGTCAAACTGGCCGGCATGGCTGCCAGCAAGCACGGCGGTGACCGCAATCGCCAGTCCGGCAGCGGCCAAAGCGAATTTCCTGATCATTGGTCGATCTCCCTGCTTTCAAAATAATTTGCGTGCTGAAAGAATAGATGTGAGAAAAATCATGGGTAGTCTGAAAATTTGCAGTATGTTGGTTAATAAATGCACAGCAAAGAAAATTGGGACGATCTGCGCTATATTTTGGCGGTGGCCGAGCACGGTTCGGTCAGTGCCACGGCGCGGCACCTGGGTGTGAATCACGCAACCGTGCTGCGTCACGTTGCGGCATTCGAGGCGCGGCACCAGATCGAACTGTTTGAAAAGTCCGCGCGCGGTTACGGCTGCATGCGGATCGTCAAAGGATCATGAATGCGGTGCGTGAAGTTGACGGCGCGGTCACCGCGGTGGAACGCGCTATTCGTGGTGTTCAGGCGCCGCCGAGCGGCATCGTTCGGGTGACGTCGACCGATACGTTTTGTATCGCCGTGCTGCCCGGCGTGATTTCGGGGTTTCATAGCCAAGAGGGCGCGATCCAGATTGAGTTGATTGCCACCAGCGAGTATCTCGATCTGTCTCGCCTCGGTGCCGACATCGCCGTGCGTCCGACCCCAGAATTGGACCCCGAACTGGAAGGCAAAGTTGTCGCCGAGCTGGGCTTTGACGTCTTCGCCGCTGCAGGCGTGCCAAAAGATCGCTGGCTGGCGCCAACCGGCACGCTGACCCGGTCGGTTGTTTCGGGCTGGATGACTGACAATGTCAGCGCATCGATGATCGCCGGGTCGGCCGATAGTTTCCTGTCGCTGCGCGAACTTGCGGCGGCGGGAATCGGGCAGGTTATCTTACCAACGATTCTGGGCAAGTCTGATCCACGGCTTAGCCGACGCCGCGGCCTGCTGCCGGATTTCACGGTCAATATCTGGGTTGTTTGCCATCCGGATCTCGCGGGCGTGCCGCGCATTCGCGAGGTACGAAGAATGCTGGCAGCGGCACTATCTGCTGACGCAGACCGGTTGGCAGGGCGCCTCTGATGGCATTTGTATAAGCGACATATTGCAGGATACCGGAATTGATGTGGCGGCGTTGAGTCCGCCAAGCGCTAGGCGCGCGGACAAAGTTTCGTGGCTTGACGGTTATGACGGATTGATGCGGCTTTTCGCCCCATCGGCAATCGGTTAAGCCGGTAAGCATGGAGCTTGTCGTTGAAAACCTGTCGTGCGCGCGCGGCGGTGTGCCTGTGCTTGAGGGGGTGAATTTCACCCTGAGCGGCGCATCGGTGCTGGTGCTGCGGGGGCCGAACGGGTCGGGCAAGACCACGCTATTGCGCACCATCGCCGGGTTGCAGCCGGCATCGGCGGGTTCCGTTCACCTGGCCCCGGATGCGATTGCTTACGGAGCGCATGCGGACGGATTGAAGGCGACGCTGAGCGTGGCGGACAATCTGGCGTTCTGGGCCGGGATTTATGGCACCGGGTCCATAAACACAGCGCTTGCAGCGTTTGATTTGACGGCGTTGGCAGGCCGCGCGGCGCAAAACCTGTCGGCCGGGCAGAAACGGCGGCTGGCGCTGGGGCGTTTGCTGGTCACCGGGCGCCCCATTTGGGTGCTGGACGAGCCGACGGTGTCGCTTGATCAGGCAAGTGTTGTGAAGTTCGGCGCGGCGATCAAGGCGCATCTGGCGGGCGGAGGGTCGGCCCTGATCGCCAGCCATATCGATCTGGGTCTGGATGCGGCAACACTGGACATCTCGCAGTTTCGCGCCACCGCGCTGATCAGTGCGGACGGCTTTGACGAGGCGTTTTCATGAGCCGTCTGTTGTGGCGCGATCTGAAGCTTGCGATGCGCGTCGGCGGTGGATTTGGGCTGGGGCTGGCGTTTTTTCTGATTGTCACGCTGCTGGTGCCGTTTGGCGTCGGGCCGGAGGCCGCGCTGTTGAGCCGGATCGCGCCGGGCATCCTGTGGCTGTGGGCGCTGCTGGCCTGCCTGCTGTCGCTGGACCGGATATTTCAGCTGGATTACGAGGACGGCAGCCTTGATCTGCTGGCCACAGCACCAATTCCAATGGAAAGCGTGGCGGCGGTAAAGGCGCTGGCGCACTGGATCACCACCGGCCTGCCGCTGACCCTGGCAGCGCCGGTGTTCGGGGTGTTTCTGAACCTGCCGGCGGACGGATTTGTCTGGCTGGTGGTGTCGCTGGCGCTCGGCACCCCGGCGCTGTCGATGATCGGGGCGTTTGGGGCGGCGCTGACCGTAGGGCTGAAACGTGGCGGGCTGTTGCTGTCGCTGCTGGTGCTGCCGCTGTATGTGCCGACGCTGATTTTCGGCACCGAGGCGGCGCGGCGCGGCGCCGAGGGGCTGGCCACCGGCACGCCGCTGTTGATGCTTGCCGGGATCACGGCGGGGGCGATTGCGCTGTTGCCGTTTGCGGCAGCGGCGGCGATCCGGGTCAACCTGCGCTAGACGGGATTGCGCCGCGGGTGCGCTGCGTCGCGGTGCCTCCGGCGGGGATATTTTGGCTGCAAAGAAGGGGTTCGGGGGAGTGTTTCAGCGACAAACGGGCGGAGTGCGGGTAAGAAACAGGTTTGGATCTTGGTTCATTTACCTGCAACAACTTCCGCTGGCGGGTGGGCGGCGGCCTTGTCTGCATATCTGCATGATGGGAAGGTCAGGCCATCAGTCCCGGTGCTTTGAGGATGCGGCACTAGGGGGCCTTGTGAGCCAATCGGCAAGCGCGTAAATAAATGCCCATGTCAATCTGGGAATACGCAAATCCACGCAGGTTCATGGGTTGGAGCCAACGTCTGGCGCCGGTCTTTGGGGTGCTGGCGGCGATTTGTCTGAGCGTCGGCATCGTCTGGGGCTATTTTTTTACCCCGGATGACTCCCGCATGGGGGCGACGGTCAAGATCATCTATATCCACGTGCCGAGCGCGATGATGGCGATCAATGTCTGGGTGATGATGCTGGTCGCCTCGCTGATCTGGCTGATCCGGCGGCACCACGTGAGCGCCCTTGCCGCCAAGGCAGCAGCCCCAATTGGCGTGACGATGACACTGATCGCGCTGATCACCGGGGCGATCTGGGGCCAGCCGATGTGGGGCACCTGGTGGGTCTGGGATCCGCGGCTGACCTCGTTTCTGATCCTGTTTCTGTTTTATCTCGGCTACCTGGCGCTGTGGCAGGCGATCGAAAATCCGGACACTGCGGCTGATCTGACCAGTGTTTTGTGCCTGGTGGGGTCGGTGTTTGCGCTGCTCAGCCGCTATGCGGTGATTTTCTGGAGCCAGGGCTTGCATCAGGGGGCATCACTGTCGCTGGACGCCGAAGAAAACGTATCCGACGTGTTCTGGCAACCGCTGGTGATCACCTTGGCCGGGTTTGGTTTGCTGTTCATCGCGCTGGTGCTGATCCGCACGCGAACCGAGATCCGCGCGCGCCGCGTGCATGCGCTGGTGGCGCGCGAGCGGACCGCCTGATGCCTGATCTGGGGAAATACGCAACCGAAGTTCTGTCGGCGTATGGCGCGACAATTGTTCTGCTGGCAAGCCTGATCTGGCTGACCTGGCGGCAATCGCGCGCGGTGCGGCGTGCGTTGGATGCAGCCGAGGCACGCCAGTCCGATGGCTGAATTCAAACCGCTGATGATCGCGCCGCCGCTGCTGTTTGCCGGCCTTGCAGTGATGTTCCTTTGGGGCATGAACCGCGGTGATCCGGATGCCTTGCCATCGGCGCTTGCGGGCAAACCGATCCCGGTACTGGAGCTGAGCCAGCTTGGCGACATTCCGTCTTTTGATGAGGATACCCTGCGCCAGCCGGGGGTGAAGCTGGTGAATTACTGGGCCAGCTGGTGTGGGCCGTGCCGGGTTGAGCATCCGACCCTTGAAGCACTCGCCGCAGAGGGCGTGCCGATCTATGGCATCAATTACAAGGATGATCCCAGAAAAGCGCTGAAATTTCTGGCTGAACTGGGCAATCCCTATGTCGCCGTGGGCGCAGACGAGACCGGGCGCACGGCGCTGGAGTGGGGCGTTTACGGAGTGCCTGAGACTTATGTGGTGGACGGTAATGGCGTGATTGTTCTGCGGCTCGCGGGGCCGCTGACGCAAAGAGTTCTGAAAAACACCGTTCGCCCGGCGATAGAACGGGCAAATTAGCCAAAATAGCTGGCCGCGACCGCCAAAAGCAAAAGCACCGCTGTTTCCAGATAAGGCGCTGGAACGCGTCTGGCAAATTTGGCGACGAGTCTGGGATTTTGCTGCATTTGCCGAGATTGCGCGGGTTTCGTTAACAAAGCCAGAATTTTGGAAACCGGCATTAGAAACAATGCGTTTCGCAATCATGAATTCGCCTGTGGCGTTCTTAATGAGGATTAGGCAGCCAGATTGCCAACATGATAGCGCCGAGCGGGTCTTGTGAGCTTGTGTGGATGGCGCCGCAGATTGGCACTTGATGGGCAACAGTCGCGGCAAATATTTTTACCTGGTGCATCATATCGCCTGAATCTGGCCACATTGGAATGGCATCTGGACCGGCAACCTGGGTCGTGCGGCATTTGAACTCGAATTGTCTGGATGTCATGATATTTCGCCCCGCCAGTCTGCCGGATGCGCTGAAGGCCGCGATGATCCTTTCGTCGGTGGCCATATTGGGCATGACATTGATGACAGCCGCACCGGCATTCGCAAACCACCGTGGCAAAGGTGCTCCGCCGCACGGTCAGTCGGATCAGTCCGAAAACCCTGGCCAGGGTTCGGAAAAATCGAACGGCAATGGCGGCGGATCTGGAACCGACAACGATACGTCGGAATTAAAGCCGCATAAGCCGAGTCTGGTTGACGAGCGAGTGGCCGACGACAGCCCGACCGCCAGCACCAGCGACGAGCCGCTTGTGTTTTTCACATCCGTCAGGAGCGACAGCAACCTCAGGGCGAAAATGAGAAGCGCGCAAAAAGAACTGGCGCGCCTGTTTGCGCTAAGCGAGGAAGAGATAACGATTGAGTTTCCTGATGGTGGCTATGACGACGCACTCATGCAGGCCGCTGCACGTGCCCGCAAGGCGGAGCGAGCTTATCGTAGAAAGCACGGGTGACCGGTCTGGCAACGTGCTGTTGATGGCAAATGGTGGATCAGACAACGCGCTTTCGCCGTGAATTCTCAGAACTTTATTCATTCGGTCCGGCGCTGAGAAACTGAGCGCCGCATCCCTGCGCGACCGGTGAACTCGGTTCAATTGTCGCGACGAAACTCTGCCGGTTGCCGAACTTGCCAACCAAATGCGACGCCAGCCGATCAGACCTGTATGTGAACACCAACTTGAGCCGCTCTAGCTGCCACCAGTTCGGTTTGCCAAAACCGCGATCACGTCATCAAATCCTTCGATTGACAGGATCTCGGCTGCCGGCAAGGGTTGGCCAATAGACTTTTCCAACGCCAGGATAATCCGCATATGGGCCAGACTGTCCCACTGTGCACATAATCCCAATCGAGTGTCTGGGCCGACGGCGGTTACCTCAATACCCAGAGCGTTTGCCAGGATTTTGACGGCTGCAGATTTTCCGCCCGTCATTGGGTAATTTTCCGTTGGCTGGCGTGCCATTCGTCGCGCAGCAGGCCAAATTCCAGCTGGTCCAGCCGTGACTCGTCAGCCACGGATTTGAACTGTTCGCGCAGCACCCCTTCGCAGGTAAATCCTTGCGCCTTGTAGTTGAATATCGACGCCAGATTTCGGGCGTGCGGACGGCCGACGATTTTGTGCATGCCATGCTGGTCAAACAGAAAATCTATCAGCGCCGCGCAGCTTTCAAGTACAACGCCCTTGCCCCAGTAATTTTTCTCGCCGATTACCACCATCGTCTCGGCAACCAGGTTGTCCAAATCCGCCTTTACAGTGTACAATCCAATTGGCGTTTCGGCGAAAGTGGCGCCGATCAACAGGTAAAAAATCCGCCGATTATCGGCTTTCGCGACAATCTGTTTGGCTTCCTGCATCTTGGTGTTCTTGCGATGTGTATTTTGGCCCTCGCGGGTTTGCGGGTCACTCTGCCAGCGTAGAAACCTTGGTGTCACGTCGGCAGGTATCATCGAGCGAATGACAAAGCGCTTGGTGGTCAGGCGGACCGGGGTGCCCGGCGTCCAGCTCATGGCGTTACCTTTAACGCAAGGCAGGCGCGCGCAACCAGCGCCCGGTTCAGCTTGCCGCGGTCGATTTTGGGGAGCGCCTCGAGGATGTAAATGTCGCGCGGCACTGCCTCGGCGCGCAATCGTTCGCGAGCCCAGTTTTGCAGATCAGCGGCGGTTGCGGTGGCCTGATCGCGCAGCGACAGCGCAAGCGTCACGACCTGGCCGCTGATGTCATCGTCACGCCCGAACGCGCAGGCCTCGGTCACGTCCGGGTGGCGTTCGAACAGCAGGTCCAGCTCTTCCGGAAAAATGTTGATGCCGCTCATAATGATAATATTTGCGCGCCGCCCGGTCATCCGCAGGGTGCCGTAGGCGTCCAACGTGCCGCTGTCGCCGGTGTGATACCAGCCGTTTCTGACGGCTTTGTCAGTGAGGTCGGGGCGCTGGTAATAGCCGGTCATCAGCGACGGGACGCGCAACAAGATTTCGCCGCTGCCAGTGGCAGTGATCTGGTCGTCGTCGGTGCGGATCGCCGCGGCGCCGCCCCAAAGTTGCCCGAGCAGGCCGTCGCTGATGTCGCCGCTGCGCGACGAGGCGCCGACGATCCAGTTGGCGGTTTCGGTGATGCCATACATGTTGGCGACGTCAGCGCCGTTTGCCCAGTCGACGACGCCTTGCCAGACCTCTGCGGAGAGCGGGGCGCTGCCGATGCTGATGCGGCGCAGGCTGGTGCCGGTCGGTGGCGGTGACAGGCGCAGGGCGAGTTTCCAGAACGACGGCACCGAGCTGAGGAAGCTGATTTTGTGTGTGTCGATTGTCTGGGCGAGGCTGGCCGCGCCCGCAATTCCGGGGTTGGGCATGAGGAACAGGTTGGCCCCGCTGGCCAGCGGCGTCAGGCAATTGCCGATCAGGCCGTGGCCGAAGTGGGTGGGCAGGACGCACAGGGTGTTGGCGAGAGTTTGGGCAGTCAGGTGGGCACATTTAGGGAGATGCGCGCCAATAATGATCGGTGGCTGTGCACCACGCCTTTGGGCTCACCGGTGGTGCCGGAGGTGAACAGAATTAGGGCGTTGTCATCGAGGCTCTGCTGGATCGCGGTAGCCGGGTGGCCACCGGCGCGGTCGCGCCAGGTGCACAGGACCGGGGCATTGAGTCTGCCGCGCGGGTTGTTGTCAACCAACACCGCCGCCGGGGCGCAGAAGTCGACGATATTGGAAAGCTCGGGATCGGTGAGGCCGGGGTTTACGCAGACCGCGCAGCCGCCGATCTGCCAGACCGCAAACAGGTCGGCGAAGAAATCCGGGGTGTTGCCGTGGGCGATGACGAAGTTGCGTTTGCTGGGGGAGATGAAGCGGGCGAGGGCGCTGGCGCGGCGGGCGACCTCGGCGCGCAATTTCTCGCCCGACCAGCGGATGCCGGTGTTCAGGTCGTGGATGGTGACATCGGTGCGGGGCAGGGCGGTTATCATGCGCGCACCGTAACTGGCACGGGCGGCGCCGACAACGAAGCGCTTTTCGCACAAATGTTACACGTGTTGCTGGTGTCAGTTTTTCGCCAGCGTCTGTGCACCGGACAGTGACTGGTGGCATTAACGGCGAGCCTATACAGAAACGGTCTGTTTCCAGTCTGGCGGCAAAACTTGCATTCAGTCGCAAAAATTTCGCTTTTATTCCGAACCTTAAGCCGTTTTTCGCCATCTGGGTGACCGCCGAAATATTTTGGTTTGACGCCCGCCACATTGTGTAAAAAGAGATATTGCTGGATACCACGCATTAGTATTGCGATATTTATAGTCGGATTTGAGCGGGGCTGCAGACCCTGCGGCGCAGCGGCGATGGTTCATGGGAGAAAATAGATGAAATACACGAACTCAATGGTGGCGTTTTCGACCGGGCTGGCAGTTATGCTGTCGGGCGCGGCAATTGCTGGTGGTGGAAATGGAGCGCAGAAATCGTCTCATACCAACGGCCCCCAGATTTGACTCAAGGGGATTCCCACGAGCGGCGTGATCTGATTCAGTGGCATCAAGGCAAGGGAGGCTTTGATGGCAGTAAGGATTACGCGAAAAGACAAGTCCGCAGGCGAGCTTCGCCAGGAAGCGGCGCGGTGCCGGGATGGGAAAGCGGCGCGACGGATGTTGGCGATTGCCCTGGTTCTGGATGGGGTTGACCGCAAGACGGCGGCAGAAAACTGCGGCATGGATCGGCAGACGTTGCGGGATTGGGCCCACCGTTACAATGCGGAGGGCGTGTCGGGCCTGTTCAACCGTCGCCCGCCGGATCCACCCTGTCTGCTGAGCGCGGCACAGAAGGAGGAGTTGGCGGAAATGGTTCGGGCGGGTCCCGACCCCGAAACCGATGGGGCTTATAAGGTTGTGTTGATTTTGGGTTGACGAGATATTGCGAAACTTGGTATTGACCACAACATAGGCCACTGAACACCAAAAAGCCGGGTTCCAGCCCGGCTTTCGGTAGAAAGTGGTCCGGTGAAAGATTGAGAGTGCACACCGAAACGGAACAAACAACGCGGTCATCTTACTGACTCCCGCGAATCCGTCAAGTGCGCTCTCTCCACACTAAGGAGATAAACATGTCCGCCCAAGTAACTAACATCAAGGTTGATGCTACGCTCAATCATGGTTCTGGAAAGAACCCTGATTTGGTAAAAGTATCTGTCAACTGCAGCTTTGCCCTAGAAGGGGCGAATGGAAGTGGGAATGCCTCTATCAGCATTCCCCTGCCTTTAGGGACCATTGTGCAGGATGTTAAGAAAGCGGAACTGAGTGCTTGCGAGCATACAGCAGAAATTCTGACTCAAATGGCAGACGCTGCTCGAAAAGTAGCGTTGTTATAATCTGAACAAGTTTGTGTTTTGCCTGCTCACTTCCGAGAAGCTCAAGGAATTCATCTTCTGTCAGCGTGCTGATGCGATCAAGTTCGCGTTCAATAATATCTTGGGTCTTGGGCATGTCTAGTTCCTTTATATCTAACGTCCAAAGCACGCATCGCCTGAGTGGGTCAGGCGGGGCTCAAGACCCACAAAGAAGGAGAGTTCCTTATGGGTAACACGACTGATGGCAATGGGTGGGTTCCCTTCAAAGAATGGCTCCCTTCTGATAGCAGGAGAAAATGGGCCCAATGCACCTCTGTGCCGCTTGAGCTGCTAAAAGGGGGAGTTATAGGCCTTAAGTTTCGTGGTCATCGAGGGCCAAGTAGCCCTGATACGTTTTATATAGCTCTGGCTCCAGCCGTTGCTCAAGCGCTCGCAGAAGATCTACAAGCCAGTATCGCAAAGCTGGAAAGGGAAGTACCTTAGTTTCAGGGGTAGACATGCTGAAGTCCTCTCGGCTATAAAGGTCGAGAGGTATCCCGTCTCTCCCAGCCTGCAAGCATCGGAGACGGCCTATCGCAATGTCAGTGTTGGCCCTAGTCGGCCACCAACTCCCTGTACATTAACCGCTTTCCGACCATGCCTGCAACGACATTCTGCATTTGTGTGATCGTGTCTTGCTCACGGATGCCGTGGCGGCCTGCGAATTCGTTCACATAGCGTTGCAGGTGCTTGGCGCTTATCTTGTGGTAAACGCCCTTGTGCGCCCTTTTCAGCATCGACCAGAACGACTCAATTCCGTTGGTGTGGGCCATCCCGTCAACGTATTCGCCGACACTGTGGCGGACGGTCGCGTGCTCAAAGGGCATGCCCTTGTAGGCGGCTGCGTCATCTGTGTAGACGGTGGCCCCGGCGAGCGCGGTGGCGATCACGAAGCCTTGTAGCGTCTTGGCGTCGGTCACTTTCACGACCGCAGCCTTGATCTTGTTGGTCTTGCGATCCTTGGCA
This sequence comes from Paracoccaceae bacterium, assembly GCA_965237505.1. Lineage (GTDB taxonomy): Bacteria > Pseudomonadota > Alphaproteobacteria > Rhodobacterales > Rhodobacteraceae > NVTR01. The sequence continues at coordinate 1,967,172 of CBDEFR010000009.1, forward strand.
CCGACAACGGCAGCTTTGCCGACACCGCCCCTGCCAGCCCGGAGCTTCTTATGAGCGTGCTTGTTGCTTTCCTTGCCGCCGAAATAGGTTTCGTCGATCTCAACGGGTCCGGCGAACAGCTTGTCGTTGCCTTCCCACGCCTTGCGGATGCGCTGGAGCATAAACCACGCGGCGGGCTGGGAAACCCCGATATCCCGATGCAGCTTCATGCTGGAGACGCCCTTGAGGCTGGTCAAGTGCAGGTAAATTGCGAACGCCCACTTGCGGAGTGGGATGTGCGACTTGTGCATCGCGGTGCCCGTCTTAACCGAGAAGTAGCTCCGGCAATCCGAGCACCGATAGGGCATGTGATTGTGGCCCGCCTTGTGAGTGCGGGTGCTGCCACACTGTGGGCAATACTGCCCGTCGGGCCAGACGCGGGCCTCAAACCATTCCCGTGCGCTTTCCTCCGTCGGAAACATGTCGCAAAGCTCCACCAAAGTGATGCCTTCGCGATCTGATTTGCCGGGCGCTTGATGTGTCATGGCCGATCCTCCCCATGCCTTTGAATATAGGGATTTAGGCTCAGAATGTCAACATAAACTTATAAGCCCCAAAATTTCGCATCCGCCGATAGCGCAGCATCGCCCGTTCTCGTCGTCGAAACGGGAGATGCGAATCCGCAGCCCGATTGTTTAGTGTCTGATTCAAAACTCTACGCATGATTACAATGCCTTGCAATTTTACGCGTGAGGGTTCTGATATGTGCAACGAGTATCCATGCCTGTGAACTTGCGATGGATTTTTCCCAAGCTTTGGCCAATCGCCGGCAGCGGTTGAGCCATGCGAAGGTGCGCTCGACGACCCATCTTCTGGGAATGACTTCGAAGCCTTCCGCAGTGTCGAAGCGCTTGACGATCTGGATTGTCCAGTCACCGATGCCTTCAAGAGCGTCGCGCAGCTTTGGTCCGGCATAACCGCCATCCGCAAAGATATGGCGCAAGTTTGGATGGGAATACCGGATGGATTTCAACACTTCCGGTGCGCCATCACGGTCTTGAATACCGGCGCTATGCACGACCAACCCAACCATAAACCCGAGCGTGTCGGTGACAATGTGGCGCTTGCGGCCTTTGGTTTTCCTGCCCGCGTCATAGCCCGAAATGCCACCGCTTTCCGTTGTTTTTATGGTCTGGCTATCAATGACACCAGCGGTGGGGCCGGGCGTCTTGCCATGAAACTCGCGCGCCGTCGCCACCAGAAAATGGCTGATCACTTCAAAGATGCCATCGTTGCGCCAGCCATAGAAATAGTAGCGCACGGTGGACACTGGCGGGAAATCATTGGGCAGCATACGCCACGCACACCCGGCGCTGGCGATGTACAAAATGGCATCCAGAACATCGCGCATCGCCGTGCTGCGCGGACGACCAGTTGTTTTAGGCGGCGGCAGGAATGGCGCGATCAAACCCCATTCCTGATCAGTTAAATCGCTTGCTTAGCGTCCCGAATGCCGTTCATATCGGGCGCGCGTGGTTTCCGTCCAGGCCATTGTGATCTCCCTCGAATCTTATCAATCCGATTGAATCACAACTCGCTGAAATCACTCAATTAGTTTTGGATCAGACACTTAGAGCGGTTCACCCGAATTCAGGCCCACTCTGTTTCTTCCAAACTGGGTATCCACTTCGCTCTCGTATCCCCTACATTTGGTTTCCGAGGCTGCGATGACCGCCGACTAGGCCCTTGTAGGGGACCGGCTCGTGCTGCACCGCCTGCTGGAGCAGTCGGAAGAAAAGCAGGCCACGAGCCTGCGAACGGCGGCGATTGAATCGGAAAGTGAACTCGTCGAGATAGTAGTCGAGATGGTCGGCATCGATGGCACCATGGTGGATGCCCAGCCACCAGCGATCAAGCAGAGCGGCCACGCGATGCACTCGTGGCATGACGATGTGGGCCGGGTCGCCACTGGCGGAAATGGATCTCGGCTGGTGGTCATAGCCTTGGTTCGCCAGACCACTGTAGGCTGACCAGCCATCGGTTCGGACGGTCGCGCCAGGCGCCACGGTTGTTTGGACAAACGGGATCAGGCTCCTCGCAGCCACATCCTCGACGCGGCTCATTCGGATCCGGCCAGTGCCCCGCCCTCGGACTTCCGCCGCAATCGCGACGATCGACTTGGTCTTCGTCTGTCGCCCCACGACGCCGGTTTCCCGGCCGCCCACATAGGTTTCGTCCACCTCGACCGCGCCGCCCAGGAGATCACGCCCCGGCCTCACCATGGCGCGCCGCAACTTGTGCAGCCAAGCCCAGGCGGTCTGATAACTGCCCAGGCCAAGAATGCGTTGCAGGCCGAGCGCACTGACCCCGTGCTTCTGGTTGGTCACGTACCACATCGCCTGGAACCAAAGGCGCAATGGCTTTCGAGTGCCCTCGAAGATCGTCCCCGCCGTCACCGATGTTTGACGCTGACACCGGTTGCATCGCAACTGACCCCGCGCCGTCGGCCAGGCGTCGGTTCCGCAGCAAGACGGGCATCGAAAACCTTCCGGCCAACGAACACGCCCAAGAAACTCCGCACACGCCGTCTCCGACACGAACCACGCGTCGAATTCAGTCAGGGTGCGCGGGTAGTCGACCCCGCCTTCGGGATGGGATGCCGGGTTCGCCATCCCAACATATTGACATCACGAGAGCGAAGTGGATACCCTATTCTTCCAAATCCAGCATCCGACGCCGAACTGGCCTGGTCCGATATTCATATCGCACTGCGGCCGGTTCAACGCCGGGCTACTGGATTTGGAAGAAACAGAGTGGGCCTGAATTCGGGTGAACCGCTCTAGCCAGCGGCCGGTTTCCTGCTTCTGCGCATTGCCGATAACCTTCATGGCAGCGCCATAGGATCGGAATTTATCAGTCACGATGACATGCGGTTGGTCATAGCGCTTCCTCGTTTTTCCTATAAATTTCAATGCCGCCTTGCGATCCCGTCGCTTCGTTACATACGATTCCAGCACCTCGCCTTCGTTGATCGACAGCCCTCCAAAGATAGTGGGTCTCACCGTTGATCCTCACAAAAACCTCGTCCAGGTGCCATTGCCAATTCGAGTATGCGCGCAGCTGTTGGATGCGTTTCTGCCGGATTTCAGCGGCCAACATCGGGCCGAACCGGTTCCACCGAAGCGGACGGACTCGTGACTTATTTCGATGCCACGCTCGTGCGGCAGGACCTCGACATTCCGAACGGAGAGCGGGAAACTGATATACAGCATCACCGCCAGACGGATGATCTCGGGTGACGTTTTGAAGTAGCGAAAAGGGCTGCGTTTGGTTATCCCGCAACGCTAGAAACTTGCGCTATCCTGTTCAAGCCAGTTTAGTCTGACAGAGCCTTTCTGTGGTTAAATACAGGAATAAATAAATGGCGGACAAGAAATAATGAAAAAATGTGAGCAAGAGAAAAAATTTAGCGAAAACGTGAATGAGCCATAATACCACTCTCCAAATCGACGCCAAAATCTTGCGGACCGAAATTCTGCGCCACTTGGGCCATTCTTTAGGCAAAGATCAAAGCCACGCATCTTTGTATGACTGGCGCATGTCTTTGTCTTTTGCGTTGCGCGATTTGGTCGTGGAGGCGTGGGTCGCCAGCACGCGTAAAACCTACGAGACCAAGGCAAAACGCGTTTATTATCTGTCGATCGAATTCCTGATCGGTCGTCTGATCGAGGATGTGGCAGTCAACCTTGGACTGGATGACGTGGCCAGGGAAGTCGTGGAATCCCTTGGTTTAAACTATCAGGCGGTGGTTGCCGATGAACCCGATGCGGCACTTGGCAATGGGGGGTTGGGACGCCTTGCGGCTTGTTTCATGGATTCACTCGCAACCCTTGAAATACCAGCCTATGGCTATGGTATCCGCTATGAGCATGGATTTTTTGAGCAGCATTTTGAAGACGGCAACCAGGTGGAAACAGCCGAAAGTTGGTTGGCGCAGCCGCCATGCCTGGGAATTTGAACGCCCGGAGGTGGCCTATCCGATTGGCTTTGGCGGTCAAGTTGTTGAAGTTGAGGGGCGCGCCACCTGGAATCCTGCTGAGAAACTTGTCGCCAACGCCTATGATACACCGGTTGTCGGCTGGCAGGGGAAATGGGCCAATACGCTGCGCCTCTGGGCCGCCAATCCTTCGAAACGGTTCAACTTGGAAAGCTTTAATTGCGGCGACTACTTGGCCGCCAGCGCGCCTGAATCCCTGGCGCGAACCCTGTCGAGGGTGCTTTATCCCGACGATTCAACCGATACTGGCAAGGACCTGCGGCTCAAACAGGAATACTTTTTCACCTCGGCGTCGATAAAAGACCTGTTGCGGCGGTTTTTGTCCGAAGGGTATGAGCTGAGGGAGTTACCGGATCGCGTCGCCATCCAGTTAAACGATACCCATCCGGCGATCGCGGGCCCCGAGCTGGTGCGACTCTTGACGGATGTGCATAGTCTTGTGATCGACGAGGCGATCGAGATTGCCCGGGGATGTTTGGCCTACACCAACCATACATTGTTGCCCGAAGCGCTAGAGCGCTGGGGCGCGGAAATGTTTGCGCGATTATTGCCGCGCCATCACCAGATCATCGAAATTATCCAGGAAAAGCACCTACAGAAATCCGCTGGCCAGGGCAGGATCATTGAAAACGGTTCGGTCAAAATGGGCGAATTGGCCTTTGTCATGGCGCACCGGGTGAACGGGGTGTCGGCGCTGCACACGGAACTGGTGAAGCAAACGGTATTTTCTGACCTGCACAAGACCTACCCGGATCGCATCATCAACCAGACAAACGGAGTCACGCCGCGCCGGTGGCTGTATTCGTGCAACCCGCCGCTGCGAAAGCTGATCAATGAGACCATCGGCACCGAATGGCCCAAGGATCTGGGCAAACTGGATCAATTGGCGGCACATGTCGATGACAGTGCCTTTGGTGCAGCCTTTCGCGCCGCCAAAGCACAGAATAAGCAACGTCTGGCGGCATGGCTGAAGGATCGCCAGGGGTTGACGATTGATCTCACGGCGATATTCGATGTGCACGTCAAGCGCATTCACGAATACAAACGCCAGTTGTTGAATGTGCTGGAAACGCTGGCCCTGTGGAACGAAATTCGCGACAATCCCAACGGCAACTGGACGCCGCGGCTCAAGATATTCGCCGGCAAGGCAGCGCCGGGCTACAGCTCGGCCAAGGAGATCATACACCTGATCAATGATGTGGCGGAAACCCTAAACGCCGACCCGGTCACCCGGGATTTTCTGCAGGTCATATACCCGGCGAATTACAATGTGACGATGGCAGAGTTTCTGGTGCCTGCGGCCGATCTTTCGGAGCAGATATCGACCGCTGGCAAAGAGGCTTCGGGCACCGGCAACATGAAATTGGCGCTGAACGGCGCGGCCACAATCGGCACCCTTGATGGCGCCAATGTGGAAATCCGCGACCGCGTCGGCAAAGAAAACTTCTTTCTGTTTGGCCTGACCGCCGCCGATGTGGTGGCGCGCCGTCAGCAGCACGGGTTTGCCCGCAATGCAATTGCCGCAAGCCAGCGTCTTACCCGGGTCCTTGAGCAGATTGCCGACGGCGTATTCTCAGCAAACGACACCGAGCGTTACGCCGCACTTGTGGCGCGGCTTTATGAACAAGACTACTATCTCGTGACCTGTGATTTTGCCAGCTATTACAACATGCAACGTAGTGTCGATACTGCGTATCGCGACCCAGTGGGCTGGACCAAACTGATAGCGCTAAATACCGCGAGGCTCGGGTGGTTTTCGTCCGACCGGACCGTAGCCGGTTACGCCAAAGATATTTGGCATGTAAAATCCGGACTTGTTAGTCAACTCGTTTCAAAGGTGAACCAATGAAGTTCATAGATCCAGACGATGCGGCGGCTATTGTCAGTGGGTCGTATCCGGATCCGTTTTCGATATTGGGCCTGCACTGGAAAGCCGATACCTGGGTTGTCTCTGCCTTCATCCCAGGTGCGGAAGTCATTGATGTTGTGGCGGTAAAAAGCAGTCGAAAAATTGCGTCCCTTGGCCCAGTTAAGAACGCCGAGGGGTTGTTCGCCGGCCAAGCGGGTCGGCAAAAAAAGCCGTTTGCCTACCGTCTTCGGATTTCAAACGGTGAATACAACTGGACGACGCATGATCCATATCGTTTTGCGCCGGTTCTGGGCGAATTGGACGAACATCTAATCGGCGAAGGCTCGCATCGCCGGTTGTGGGATGTTCTCGGTGCCCATGTTATCACGCATGAAGGTGTGGCGGGCACACATTTCGCAGTCTGGGCTCCCAATGCAAGCCGGGTGTCGGTGGTCGGGGATTGCAATGGCTGGGATGGTCGCCGTCACGTGATGCGGCGGCGCGGGCAAACCGGTGTCTGGGAAATATTCATCCCCGGATTGGGCGATGGCGAGCCCTATAAATACGAACTGCTGGACCGGCACGGCCAGCTGTTGCCGCAGAAGGCCGATCCGTTTGGCTTTGGCGCTGAGCACGCGCCCAAAACCGCCTCGATCGTGCGCCAGGTAAAGGGCCACGACTGGGCGGACAAGGGCTGGATGTCAAAACGCGCAGCACTGCAACGCATCGACCAGCCGATTTCAATTTATGAAGTCCATTTGGGCTCGTGGCGGCGGGTTCCCGAAGACGGCAACCGGCCACTGTCTTACGCCGAACATGCCCGGGATCTGGTGGCCTATGTCAAAGATATGGGGTTCACCCATATCGAGCTGATGCCGATATCGGAATTCCCGTTCGAGGGGTCCTGGGGCTATCAGCCTATCGGGCTGTTCGTGCCAACAATCCGGCACGGCACGCTTGAGGAATTTCGCGGCTTTGTCGAGGCCTGTCACCGGGCCGATATCGGACTGTTGCTGGATTGGGTGCCCGGCCACTTTCCCGAAGATGCACATGGGCTGGGGCTGTTTGACGGAACCCATCTCTTTGAACACAGCGACCGCAAGCAAGGCTTTCACCCGGACTGGAACACACTGGTCTACAATTTCGGTCGTAAGGAAGTTGTTAACTATCTGACGTCAAACGCGATTTACTGGCTGCGCGAGCATCATGTTGACGGGCTGCGGATCGATGCAGTGGCGTCGATGTTGTACCGGGATTATTCCCGTGCAGAAGGCGATTGGGTGCCGAATGTCCACGGTGGCCGCGAAAACCTCGAGGCAATTTCGTTTCTTCAGGGCATGAATGCAATGACTTATGACGACATGCCGGGGATCATGAATGTCGCCGAAGAATCCACCGCCTTTCCGGGTGTCAGCGCTATGACCAGTCAGGGCGGTCTGGGTTTCGGGTACAAATGGAACATGGGCTGGATGAACGATACCCTGTCTTACATGGCGCAGAATCCTATCCACCGAAAATTCCACCACCACAAAATGACCTTTGGCCTGCACTACGCATTTTCCGAGAATTTCATTCTGCCGCTCAGCCATGACGAAGTGGTGCATGGAAAAGGCTCGATGCTTGCCAAAATGCCCGGCGAAGGCGCCGATAAATTTGCGAATCTGCGCGCCTATTACGGCTTTATGTGGGGGCATCCGGGCAAGAAGCTGTTGTTCATGGGCAATGAATTTGCGCAAGGGTCGGAGTGGAACCACGACGCCAGTCTGGACTGGCATCTGCTCGAAAGTGAAGGGCACCGCGGCCTCCAGGCTTTGGTGCGCGATTTGAATGGTCTCTATGCCTCGACGCCTGCTCTGCATCAGCTGGATTGCAATGCGTCAGGTTTTGAGTGGATTGTGGAAAACGCGGCCGATGTGTCGGTTTTCGCCTGGATACGGCGCGGCAATAGCGGTGTCGCGCCGGTTCTTGTGGTGTCAAACTTCACACCCGTCAAACGCAATGGTTTTCGTATTGGCGTGCCGCAGGCCGGTCGATGGATCGAAAAGCTGAACACGGATTCTGAATTTTATGGCGGCGGCGGGCGCGGAAATCTGGGTGAGATCGTCAGCGATCAGGTCGCCGCATCGGGACGGACATATTCCATTAGTCTGACATTGCCGCCACTTTCGACGATATTTTTCGAACTGGCAGGTGAATGAGCGCCTTTTGGGATACAGATTGACACCGGGGGAACCGATTATGGATTTGGAAACGCATAGGCTTGCCCAGCAAACCATGGCATTTGTTTTGGCCGGTGGACGGGGCAGCCGGTTGCAGGAGCTGACCGACATTCGTGCAAAACCCGCAGTTTATTTTGGCGGCAAGAGTCGGATCATTGACTTCCCACTGTCAAATGCAGTGAATTCGGGGATCTGCCGTATTGGCGTAGCAACGCAGTACAAGGCCCACAGCCTAATTCGCCACCTGCAACGTGGCTGGAGTTTTTTTCGTGCCGAGCGAAATGAATCCCTTGATATATTGCCGGCCTCAATGCGTTTGGGCGGCGATAACTGGTACAAAGGCACCGCCGATGCCGTCACCCAGAATATCGATATAATTGAAAGTCATAATATCAAGTACATTCTGATCCTTGCAGGCGATCATATATACAAACAGGATTATTCCCTGATGATCAAACAGCACGTCGAAAGCGGCGCCGATGTCACTGTCGGCTGCATCGCGGTTCCCCGTTCCGAGGCGATCGGTTTTGGCGTCATGCATGTTGATGAGCACGATTTAATTCTGGAATTTTTTGAAAAACCCGCCGATCCACCGGCGATGCCAGGACATCCTGACCTGGCGCTGGCCAGTATGGGGATCTATGTTTTTGAGACAGAATTTCTGTGCGACGTTTTGCAAAAGGATGCTGCAGACCCGAATTCAAGTCACGATTTTGGCAAGGACCTGATCCCGTATCTGGTAAAAAACGGTAAAGCCATTGCCCATCCGTTTAGCCGCTCTTGCGTGCAGAGCGGCAGCGAAACCAAGCCCTACTGGCGCGATGTCGGAACTATCGATGCCTATTGGCAAGCCAATATAGACCTGACGGATTTTTCGCCCGACCTTGATCTTTATGACAATGAGTGGCCGATCTGGACCTATTCAGAACTGACCGCTCCGGCCAAGTTTATTCATGACGAAGATGGTCGGCGCGGCCAAGCGGTGTCGTCCATGGTGTCTGGCGGCTGTATTATTTCCGGGTCAAGCCTGAACCGTTGTTTGCTGTTCACCGGCGTCAAATTCCACTCATTTTCTGTTCTGGAAGGCGTCGTGGCAATGCCCTATGCAGAAATTGGCCGAAGTGCTCACCTTATCAATGTCGTGATTGACCGGGATGTGGTGATTCCGGGTGGGTTGATTGTTGGGAAAGACGCGAAGCTGGACGCAAAACGGTTTCGCCGCACTGAAAATGGCGTGTGCCTGATTACCCGCGCCATGATCGAAAATCTGGACAGTTGATGCACGTTCTCTTCGTCGCCTCTGAATGTGCTCCCTTTATCAAGACCGGCGGCCTGGCCGACGTTATCGGGTCGGTGCCCAAGGCGCTGGCCAAAATCGGGGTCAGCGTAAAAATCCTGCTGCCCGCCTATCCGGCTCTTGATGCCATTAAAAAAACCGGCAAGACGGTTTTGAAAATCGCTGACCTGCATGGCGGTCCGGCGCGGCTGATTGCGGTGCAGGCCGAAGGCCTTGATCTTGTGCTGTTGGAGGCGGCGCATCTCTTTGATCGCGCCGGGAATATTTATCTTGATGACAACGGCCGGGACTGGCCCGACACCCATTTGCGCTTTGGCGGTCTCGCAAAGGTCGGAGCAGAAATTGCGATCAAAGGCTTCAAAGGTTGGGTGCCGGATGTGGTTCATGCGCATGACTGGCAGGGCGGGCTGGTGGCCGCCTATTTGCGGCAAAGCGACAAGCAATCACCGCCTTGTGTGCAGACCATCCACAACATCGCCTTTCAAGGGTTGTTTGACGCAACTCTGTTAGATGAACTGGGCCTGTCGCAGGATCTTTTCGCACCAGACGGGCTCGAATATTTCGGGCAGATCGGTTTTCTCAAAGCCGGCATCGCATATTCTGAAAAAATCACCACGGTCAGCCCGACGTACGCCAATGAATTGCTGTTGCCGGAATTCGGCATGGGTCTGGCGGGGCTAATGAAGTCCCGGAAATCTGATCTGACCGGGATTTTGAATGGCGTCGATCTGGAGGCGTGGAACCCGGAGACAGATGTTGAACTGGCCGCCAACTATAGCGCCCGCAAACTGGCCGGTAAGAAAAAAAACCGGGCGCTGGTTGAATCGCGCTTTGGGCTGAACGCCAACCCTAATGCGCCGCTGTTTTGCGTGGTTAGCCGCCTGACGTCGCAAAAAGGCCTCGACCTGCTACTTGAGACCTTGCCAGAGCTGGTGGGGCGCGGCGCGCGACTAGCGCTTTTGGGCACCGGCGACATCAAACTTGAGGCGGCGTTCATTGGCGCGGCGCATCAATACTCGGGCTCCGTGGGTGTCATCATTGGCTATGACGAAGCGCTGTCGCACCTGATGCAGGGCGGCGGTGATGCGATCCTGATCCCGTCACGGTTTGAGCCCTGCGGTCTGACCCAGCTTTATGGGCTGCGCTACGGCACGCTGCCCGTGGTGGCCCGCACCGGCGGGCTGGCGGACACGGTGATTGACGCAAATCAAGCGGCTGTTGTTGCAAATTGTGCCACCGGCATTCAGTTTTCCCCGATCACCGCAGAGGCACTGGATAACGCCATTGGACGGACCTGTGCGCTGTTTTCACAGCCAAAGGTTTGGTCGGCGATGATGCGCCGCGCGATGCGCCATCCGGTTGGGTGGGATCGCTCAGCGACCGCCTACCTGGATCTGTATCGCCAGCTTGTGAAACCCTCTGTCGCATGACGCAAAAACAGCAACAGATTTTCGAAATTCGCAATGGCAGCCCACAGCAGCTTGGCGCGCGTTTTGACCGGGGCGGCGTAAATTTCGCGGTTTTCTCGGCGCATGCCAGTCAGATTGATCTGTGTATTTTTTCCAGTGATGGCAAATTCGAGATCGCGCGGCTGTCGCTTCCCCAACGTTTGGGGCTGGTGTGGTGCGGCCATGTGCCGGACTTGCCGGTGGGAACGCTGTATGGGTATCGAGCCCTTGGCAGCTATTCGCCCGAAAACGGCCATCGATTCAATCCAAATAAGCTGTTGATGGATCCTTATGCCCGCGAACTGAGCGGCGCCTGGACCGCGGACAGTGCGGTGCTTGGCTATGACGGCAATTCTTCCAGTTTGGACTTGTCATTTGACGCGCGCGACAGTGCGCCATTCGTTGCCAAGTCGGTGGTCTCGGACCCCAAATTATTTGAGCTGGTGGAAAACCACTCAAACGGTGACTGGAATACCGGGCTGATTTATGAGGCCCATGTCAAGGGCTTGACCAAACTGCACCCGGACGTGCCCGCAGCGGTCAAAGGCACATATGAAGGCCTGGCCTCGGAGGCGATGCTGGGTCATTTGCAAAAGCTCGGAGTCTCAGCGATCGAACTTTTGCCGGTACATTCTTTCGTCGACGAGGGGTTTTTGTCAGAGCGCGGGCTGAAAAATTACTGGGGCTATAACACCATCGGGTTCTTTGCGCCGGAACCGCGGTATTTCGGACCGAACGGCCTGATTGGTTTCAGAAAAATGGTGCAGAAATTTCATTCCGCCGGGATAAAAGTCATTTTGGACGTGGTTTACAACCACACCGCCGAAGGCGACCAACGCGGCCCGACGCTGTGTTACCGCGGGCTCGACAATGCCTCGTACTATCGGCTGATTGCCGGGCAGCCGCGTTATTACGTGAACGATACCGGGTGCGGAAATACACTGAATGTCTCGCATCCGTTTGTGCTGCGCATGGTGATGGACAGTTTGCGGTTCTGGGTGCAATGCATGGGCATAGACGGGTTCAGGTTTGATCTGGCAACAACGCTGGGGCGCGAGGACCACGGCTTTGACAGAAACGGCGGATTTTTTCATGCGCTGCGCCAAGACCCGGTGCTGTCAGGGGTGCGGCTGATTGCGGGGCCTTGGGACCTTGGCCCCGGTGGTTACCGGCTTGGTGAATTTCCCCCGGAATTTTCCGAGTGGAATGATCGGTTTCGCGACACCGTCCGACGGTACTGGCGCGGGGACGCCCATAGCGCTCAGGAACTCGGCGAGCGGTTATTGGGATCGGCAGGGCAGTTTGACAAGAATGGCCGCCCGGCCTGGTCTTCGGTGAATTTCCTGACCTCACATGACGGGTTTACGCTGGCCGATGTCACCCGCTACACCGACTTTCAGAACCTGGCCAACGGTGAAGATAATCAGGACGGTCACGGCGCAAATTTCAGCGATAACTGTGGCATTGAGGGCGAAACCGACGACCCCAATATTCGGGCCCGCCGAACCCGGCGCCAACGTAACATGCTGGCGACGCTGTTTCTTTCGCAAGGAACACCGATGCTTTTGGCGGGCGACGAGATCGCCAATTCGCAAGGGGGCAACAACAACGCCTACTGTCAGGACAATGAAATAGGCTGGGTCAGCTGGAACAATATCGACACGAAAATTCTGGATTTTGTAGCCGAACTTTCGGCGTTTCGAAAATTGCATAAATCGGTTCGCCAGACGCGGTTCCTGCACGGCGCTGCGCGGCCCCACGACGGCCACCCGGATGTAAAATGGACCAATTTCAATGGCAGGCCACTGCACTGGCGCGATCCGGGGCTGTCAAACCTGTGCCTTACACTGCGCTGCTCGGCGGAAGCGCCCGCCTTTGAAGTCGATTGTGACGTGGTTTTCGTGGTTTTCAACCGCGACGCGGCGGCCGCTGAAGTATCGCTTCCTGATGCGCAGCCGGGACAGCACTGGGTCCGTGGCATAGACACTGCAATCAATGGCGGATTACCGGTGTGTGAAATCGGCGCAAAAACCTCCGTTGTCGAGGGTCAATCAGTGGTGGCGTTTGTGCTGAAACAGGACGGCAAAGCGCCGTGAATGCGACACAGGCACTGGACGATCTGGCTGACCGGTACGGTATTTTGCCGGGCTACCTGGACTTTGCCGGGATTGAGCAGACCACAGGACCCGAAACTAAAACGGCTCTGCTTCGGGGTGCCGGGCTGGTGCTTGACAATGACGCGATGATTTTTGAGGCGCTGGCAGACGATACCGCCAAAGAAGACCGCCGTTTGCTTGCAGCCGAGGTGGTGATTGAATCCGGTCAGCCGGCGCTGCTCGAATGCCCAGCCGGCACCGAATGGCGAATTGTATCAGAGCCGCAAATCGAAGTCTGTGCGGGCCGCGCGGGCAAGGGCGGGATCAAAATTCCGCCATTGCCATCTGGTATCTATGGGTTGGAATTTGCAGCACAGGGCAGCACCGGGGCTACAACTGTTATTGTGGCACCACCCGGGCTGCCGTCGGTGGATGACATTACCGGCACCGCGCGGATATGGGGCATAAACCTGGCGCTGTACGGGCTGCGCTCGGACCGGAACACCGGGCTGGGCGACTATGAAGACCTGGCGCAAGCCGCCGAGGGCGCGGTAGAATTTGGCGCCGGTTTCGTTGGCATCAACCCGGCGCACGCGCTTGGCTGGCGTGACAGCGGCACTCGCAGCCCCTATTCGTCTTCGCATCGCGGCTTTCTCAATACCGCGCATATCGCGTTGGACGGTATTATTGGATTGGAAAATAATCCGGCTGCACGAAAATTGCTGGCGGCGGCAGAGCTGAATTTTGCCCCGGTCCGGGCGTCCGAAACCATAAATTACATCGAACATCAGACCCAGCACCAGATCATACTTGAACAATTGTTCCCGAAATTCATAGAACAGGCTGAACCCGATCACCGCAGCAATTTCAACGCGTTCCGCCTTGATCGCGGCAGGAGCCTGATCGAATTCGCATTTTTTGAAGCCCTGAGCGAAGATCACGGCGCGGACTGGCGCACTTGGCCCAGTGAACTGCAGGACAAAAACAGCGCCCAAGTCGCTGATGCAGAACAGCGCCTGCAACCCAGAATTCGCTTTCATTCATGGCTGCAGTGGCTGGCTGACCAGCAGCTTTCCGGTGCCCAGCGGCGGGCCAAAAGCTCGGGCATGGCGCTTGGGCTTTATCAGGATTTCGCGGTTGGCCCCAGACGCGGAGCCGCGGAAAGCTGGTGTGAAAGTGACACGGTTGCCCGCGGCGTATCGCTTGGTGCGCCGCCGGACCACCTCAGCCCTGGTGGGCAAAACTGGAATATTGCAGCCTTTGCGCCCAACAAACTGTCGACGCATAAATTCGCCGCCCAACAGCGTGTGATCGCACAGGCAATTCGCCATTCCGGTATGCTGCGGATTGACCATGTTCTGGGCATGAATCGCAGCTTTTGGATTCTGGATGATGGTAGTCCGGGGGGATACGTCCGGCAACCCTCGGACGTCATTTTTGGAATTATTTCCATCCAAGCCGAGCGCACCGGAATCGTTGTCATCGGCGAAGATCTTGGCCTTGTCCCAGAAGGGTTTCGCAAGGAAATGTCTAGGCGCGGATTTTATGGCTACAGCGTGCTGCAATTCGAAAAGTCCGAAAAGCGCGGCTTTGCTGCTTATAGCGACCTGCGCCTCCGGTCGCTTGCCTGTTTTGGCACCCATGACACCCCGACGATGAAGGGATATTGGCAAGGGCGCGACATCGATTGGTGGCAGAAATTGGGATGGATTGATCAGATCCAGGCCGACAGAAACCGGCGCGACCGGTCTGTTGAAAAACTGGACCTTGGGTCGATTGGCCCCCCCTGCCGGGCCAGAAGCCGCCTCAGGTCCGCAAAATTTCGACGGTTTCCGCGACGGCGTTCATCAGTCATTGGCCCATTCACCGGCGACAATTGTGTCGGTACAGCTTGATGATGTTTTAGGCCATATCGAAGCCCAGAACCTGCCGGGCACCGTTGACGAGCATCCAAACTGGCAGCGGCGATATGCGGTCCCGCTGGAAAGCTTCTTATCAAATTCTGAATTCATGAAAGTGAGCCAGATCATGGCTGACAGCGGCAGATGCCTAAAAATGGCGCCTCGCCCGCAGGAGACAAAAAATGACCGTTGAAACTATTCAGACCGCTCCGATTGAAGGCCAGATGCCGGGCACATCGGGCCTGCGTAAAAAAACCCGCATTTTCATGCAACCGGCGTACCTAGAGAATTTCATTCAGTCAATTTTCAACGCCACTGGCGGGGTCGGTGGCAAGACTTTCGTGGTTGGCGGCGATGGCCGTTTCTTCAACCAAAGGGCCATCCAGACGATCATCAAAATGGCGGCGGCGAACGGGGCAGCCACGATCATTGTCGGACAGAACGGCATACTGTCGACCCCGACCGCATCACATCTGATCCGTCTTAACAAAACCGACGCCGGGCTGATCCTGTCCGCCAGTCATAATCCGGGCGGCATTGATGAAGATTTCGGCATAAAGTTCAATACACCCAACGGCGGCCCCGCCCCCGAAAAAATCACCAACGCGATAACCCGCCATACCGACACGATCGCGCAATTCAAGATAGCCCGGGTTGGCGATGTGGACCTAACCACCATCGGCACGACATCGATCGGCGACATGCAAATCGACGTTGTCGACCCGGTAGACGAATATCAGGCGCTGATGCAGACAATTTTCGACTTCGACAAAATTCGCGCGCTTTTTGGTGCCGGGCTTACGATATGTTTTGACGCCATGCACGCCGTAACCGGCCCCTATGCGAAGGCGATACTGCAAGGCGCACTGGGCGCCGCTGACGGCAGCGTCGTGAATGGTATCCCCTTGCCGGATTTCGGCGGTGGCCACCCTGATCCAAACCCGGTTTGGGCCAAGCCGTTGATAGACCTGATGATGTCCGATCACGCCCCCGATTTCGGCGCCGCTTCGGATGGTGACGGTGATCGCAACATGATCGTCGGACACGGGACCTATGTGACACCCTCAGACAGCCTGGCGGTGCTGGTGGAAAACGCAGCACTGGTCCCGGCCTACAAGTCGGGTCTGGCGGGCGTCGCGCGCTCGATGCCTACCAGTGCCGCCTGTGATCGTGTCGCCGAAAAACTTGGCATTGAATTGTTTTGTAACGCCGACCGGCTGGAAGTTTTTCGGCAACCTGCTGGACGCCGGAAACGCAACGCTTTGTGGTGAAGAAAGCGCCGGAACCGGCTCTAACCATGTGCGCGAAAAAGATGGTTTATGGGCGGTGCTCATGTGGCTGAACATTCTTGCGGAGCGCAAACTTTCGGTAGCAGAAATCATGGCAGATCACTGGGCAAAATATGGTCGAAATTTCTATTCCCGGCATGATTTTGAGGCAATTGATACCGATGTCGCGAACCAACTAATGGCCGCGCTGCGCGCCCGTCTCGGCGGCCTTGCTGGGGACAAGATTGCAGCCTTGTTGGTGACCAAAGCCGAAGAATTTTCCTACCGCGATCCGATCGATGGGTCGGTCTGCGAAAATCAAGGCGTTCAGGTCTGGTTTGAAGGTGGTGGGCGCGCGGTTCTTGCGTCTGTCAGGTACCGGAACGAAAGGTGCGACGTTGCGGATTTACCTAGAACAATACGTGCCCGATGTCGCCGATCACGCCCAAGATACGCAAGACGCCCTTCTGCCAGTGCGCAACGCGATTCTTGAAATTGCCCAGGTCGAAAGGTTTTTGGGGCATACAGAGCCAGACGCCAAAACTTAATAACTGCAAGTCAAATTGGTTGGGATGCAGATATGTCCGGACTCGTGCGGCACTTCTTGTACAATCCCAGTTATGCGGCCGGGGAAGTTTTCATGAGGAACGGGCAACGCGATATTTAACGCAAACTTAGTTTACTGAAACACGTCGGAGAGGTGCTGTCAGACGAATTCGATCCAGTCTCAAATTCCTGCAAAACTGTGAACCTAAACGGAACGAAGTTGCCGCCACTCGGCCAGAGCGGCGCTTCGATTGAGTTTGTAGTTTTCGCGCGAGTAGAGATGACGCTCCAGGTTGAAATGGTTGTGGACAGAGGATTGCACGGATGCGAATTTCTGCAGGCATCGCATTCGCCTGAATCGTAACATCGCCCGTTCTCGTCGTCGAAACGGCAGGTGAGAATTCTCGGCGCGGTTGTTTAGCCAACGGCCGGTTTGCTGTATTTCAGCATTCCCAATGACCTTCATCGCAGCTCCGTACGACCGGAATTTGTCTGTCACGATTACGTTTGGCTGGCCATAACATTTCATGGTTTTTCGCAAGAATATCAATGCGGCCGCACTTTTGTTTTCCCAGGCAGCTCAACCCTCTTGGGTTGAAACCAATCGTTTATAGCGGAATTTGGTGTTCCGGCGTGGCACCAACGAACCGGATTATTTGCCTTTGTCACCGCAACGCCGCTTCGATATTTCCTCCGTCAACGGTCATCACGTGGGCTGTTGTTCTTTCGCTTGACGCCAGCGCCACAAAGGCTTGCGCCACGTGGTGCGCTTCAACCTCGCGCCGCAAAAGGTTGTCAGCCATATAAGTGCCTTCGTCGATCCCTCGGGCTTTTGAGCGCTTGCCAATAGTGGCGTCATCAAGCAACCCTGAGCGGATGCGGTCGGCGTTGATGCCATTGACGCGGACTCGCTTGGGGCCAAGTTCCAGCGCCAGTTGGCGCAGCAAAAAGAAAGTCGTGGCCTTTGGCAGTCCGTACGCCCCAAAGCCTTTTCCCGGGTTGACTGCTTGTTTAGAAACATTGAACAAGATCTGCCCACCACAAGATTGGGTTTCAAATATTCTCGCGGCGGTTTTGGCAAAGCTTTTGGTGAGCGAAGAAATTCAACTCAAAACTTTTACGCAGTACCGCGTCATCCAGATTGCTCATCTCACCTGTCCAGGCCGCCCCGGCATTGGACACCAGAATATCAAGTCCGCCGAAACGTGCGATGCAGGCATTGGTGGCCATATCTGCCGCATATTCGACCGTGATATCTAGGGCGAGGCCGCCATGGTCCTTGCCCAACACGTTTAGCGCATCAGTCAATGCGGCCTTTTCCAGATCAACCAGAAATATATTGGCGCCACATGCTGCAAATGCCTGTGCCGTGGCTAGGCCGATCGTGCCAGCGCCGCCGGTCACCATCACGACGCGGCCGCAAAATGCAGGCGGGGTGGACTTGCCCAACTTGGCCTGCTCAAGCGACCAATATTCCATGTCAAAGAGCTGCTCTTCTCCGACCGGGAAGAAACCGCCGCAATCCTCGCCATTGCTCATGGCGGTGATGTTCTGTTCGGCCAGATCGGCAGCGATGCCCGCCACCCTGGCATCGGCACCCATTCCAACCAGTCCAACCCCTTGGATCCACGCCAGATTTGGAGCCGGGTTCAGCATGATCTTGCCGGGTTCATGGTGCGCGGCGTTTTGGGCGAAATATGCAGTGTAACCAGCAATATATGCATCCACCGCCTGCGAAATTGCCGCTTTGCCTGCGGCCAGGATGTCAGCCGTCAAATGCAGCGGATAGTTCTTGGTACGGATCACGTGGTCGGGTGTCGCAACACCTCTGACTGCCAGAGTTTCAAGATCTGGGGCGGGCCAAGAACTCCTGCACGTCGGGTTCTGCACGCAGGTCCATGACCGGCATGGCAGCGTCGCGGTTGCCGGTGAAATCCGAGTTCCGCTGTCCGATGATGCCGCGCAGGACCGGCAATACGCTTATTGCTTTGGCACCGATATTCGGAGCCGGTTTGCCAGAGTCCTTAGGCACTTTGCCGCTTTTGGCCTGCAGCCAATCCGCGGCCATATTCGTGTGTTTGATGATCAGGCCGTAGGCTGATTTAGCGTCTTCAGAAAACGCAAAATGACCATGGTTGAGCAGCACCAGGCCTTCAACGTCCGGGTTGGCCTCGTATATTTCGGCAGCGGCCTTTGCCAATTCGAACCCCGGCATGTGAAACCGGACAGTTGCGATCGCATTGTCGAAAATTTCGCGCACCACAGCGGTTGCATCCGGCAAGTTTGCCAGTGCTAGAATTGCGGTGGCGTGAGTGTGATTTACGAATTTATGCGGCAGGTAGGCGTGCAAAAGAGTTTCTACCGACGGGTTGGGTCCACTGGCATCCAGCATATTGCAACGCACAGTGTTCACCATGTCTTCGTCGCTGAGGCGATTCAGATTTCGCAAGGCCAACAACGGCTCGAGGCGAATGGCGGGCATATCCGATCCATCAATTTCGGATAGGTCCATGCCGCTGCCCTTGACGTGCAAAACGCGCATATATTTGCCAAAGATGTCCTTGCGCTTAACTTTGCAGGACGTGTTGCCGCCACCGTGCAGAACCAGTGCCGCGTCACTCCCGATCAGGCGCGATGCATAGGCCAGTAACGCAAGCAATTGATCCGCGCGGTCTTGCCCGGCATCGGCAACCAAGCGACTTGCTTCTGTCTTATTCCAACGGTTTTCAACCAATAGGGTATCCACTTCGCTCTCGTGATGTCAATATGTTGGGATGGCGAACCCGGCATCCCATCCCGAAGGCGGGGTCGACTACCCGCGCACCCTGACTGAATTCGACGCGTGGTTCGTGTCGGAGACGGCGTGTGCGGAGTTTCTTGGGCGTGTTCGTTGGCCGGAAGGTTTTCGATGCCCGTCTTGCTGCGGAACCGACGCCTGGCCGACGGCGCGGGGTCAGTTGCGATGCAACCGGTGTCAGCGTCAAACATCGGTGACGGCGGGGACGATCTTCGAGGGCACTCGAAAGCCATTGCGCCTTTGGTTCCAGGCGATGTGGTACGTGACCAACCAGAAGCACGGGGTCAGTGCGCTCGGCCTGCAACGCATTCTTGGCCTGGGCAGTTATCAGACCGCCTGGGCTTGGCTGCACAAGTTGCGGCGCGCCATGGTGAGGCCGGGGCGTGATCTCCTGGGCGGCGCGGTCGAGGTGGACGAAACCTATGTGGGCGGCCGGGAAACCGGCGTCGTAGGGCGACAGACGAAGACCAAGTCGATCGTCGCGATTGCGGCGGAAGTCCGAGGGCGGGGCACTGGCCGGATCCGAATGAGCCGCGTCGAGGATGTGGCTGCGAGGAGCCTGATCCCGTTTGTCCAAACAACCGTGGCGCCTGGCGCGACCGTCCGAACCGATGGCTGGTCAGCCTACAGTGGTCTGGCGAACCAAGGCTATGACCACCAGCCGAGATCCATTTCCGTCAGTGGCGACCCGGCCCACATTGTCATGCCACGAGTGCATCGCGTGGCCGCTCTGCTTGATCGCTGGTGGCTGGGCATCCACCATGGTGCCATCGATGCCGACCATCTCGACTACTATCTCGACGAGTTCACTTTCCGATTCAATCGCCGCCGTTCGCAGGCTCGTGGCCTGCTTTTCTTCCGACTGCTCCAGCAGGCGGTGCAGCACGAGCCGGTCCCCTACAAGGGCCTAGTCGGCGGTCATCGCAGCCTCGGAAACCAAATGTAGGGGATACGAGAGCGAAGTGGATACCCAGTTTCAACCATTACTACTCCCACGGTTTAGGAGCGTCATCGGCGGCACCACTAAATCATGATTCGGCGCCAAGCGTATTAGTCTCTACGCGCCTGCCGAGCAACGGACGCTGATTTGGCGACCTGCCCGCGGGCATCGGCGTAGCGTTGGGCATGCTTTTGAGCGTGGACATGGCGACGTTGGGGTTGGTCAGGGCGGATAAAGTTAATCCCATGCTGGCAGCCATCGCCGGCGGGTACGTAACCCAAGTTGTGACCCACAACACCACCGCGACAGATATAATACGTTCGGGCTGACGAAAACCATCAAGTCACGGCGTGTTCCGGGAACAGCCCGGCCAATCCTTCGGGCGAGGCATTGCAGACCCCTCGTTCGGTTATCAGGCCTGTCACCAGTCGTCGGGCGGTCACATCAAATGCGGGGTTGCCGCCGGGTGTCCCGTCGGGAGAAATCTGCACCCGCGCGATACTGCCATCGTCGAGTTTGCCCCAAACCCGTGTGACCTCTTCATCGTCGCGCTCTTCAATCGGGATTTCCTTTACCCCGTCTTGTACTGTCCAGTCGATCGTGGGGGACGGTAAAGCTACATAAAACGGAATGTTGTTATCGCGAGCCGACAACGCCTTAAGGTACGTACCGATCTTGTTGCACACATCGCCACGTGCCGTGGTCCTGTCGGTTCCAACAATCACCATATCCACTAGCCCGCGTTGCATCAGATGTCCGCCGACGTTGTCCACGATCAACTGGTGCGAAATGTCATGGCTGACCAGCTCCCACGC
Source organism: Paracoccaceae bacterium (assembly GCA_965237505.1). GTDB lineage: Bacteria > Pseudomonadota > Alphaproteobacteria > Rhodobacterales > Rhodobacteraceae > NVTR01. The sequence goes on from CBDEFR010000009.1 coordinate 1,988,384, forward strand.
TGTCAGTTGGGCGCCCTGATTGCGTGGGCGGGTTTCATCCACCCAGATGTGGATCGGTATGCCCGCCTCGACCGCATGGTACATCGGCGACGTTGCAGTACCCCAGTCGACGGTGGCCAACCATCCGGCATTACAATGGGTCAAAATGCGCACCGGTTCGCCAATTTCTTTGGTCGCGGCGATTTTCTTGATGATCGCCAGACCGTTCAGGCCGATCTGGCGGTTGCATTCAACGTCTTCAACGCAAATGTCGTGGGCGCGTTGCAAGGCCGCCGCCGCGCGGTGGTTTTCCGGCAGTGGTTTCAGCAGATCGCGCATATCATTCAAAGCCCAGTGCAGGTTGATAGCGGTGGGCCGAGTTTCGTGCAACACATCCCATGTTTCATCCAGCGACGCGTTGGACGGGTCCCGCGCCATCTGCACCGCAACGCCGTAAGCAGCGGTTGCACCGATCAACGGCGCACCCCGCACCCACATGTCGCGGATGGCGATGGCAAATGCTTCGCGTGTTGTCAGATCGACCACACGAAATTCATGCGGCAGCCAACGTTGATCGATGATTTGCACCTTGCCGCTGACGTCATCAAACCAGATCGATCTGAAATGTTTGCCGTTTACATTCATGTTATTCTCCCCGCTCGATCAAGCGTTGTGAATTCATGTGCCGCACCCATCTCGCGTGCATCCTGCATAATTAAATTGGTGGCTCAGTGCATGTCAAAGGGGTCGGCTGCGGTCTCCAACAGGTGACCACCTATGATCCGATTGATGTCGGGCAGAATTCGGTCCGACCATGTACGGCCGGCAAATGTCACGCGGCATAGCGACGATTAATGGTGATGGAGGCATGGCTCTAAGCCGCAAGCTTGGTGAACGCACCGAAGGCTACGCGGTCCGCATTAAAGCCGATATGGATACATACATCTGACAACCCGACGCGGCTTCATTGCATTGAGTTGATCTGTCTGTCGTCAGCGCCTATGGGTCCAAATAGGGTGAACTAATAAGAGAGGGTTTCGGACTCATCGTATGTGGCAAACTCATCTCGGCAACCTCTCTGGACGCATTTGTAGCCTCGGTCGGCCAGTCTCGAAACGTCGACCGGAATCCGTGCACAGTAACACCCTCAACTTTCATCCGAGACAACAACATCAGCATAGACATGTTGGAGAGCGGCTGGCGGCGTTTTTGGCCCTCAAACACATAGCCAGACGCCATCGCGCGTAGTGGCGTGACAATTGCCAATGCTTCATCTGCTAACGGAACGCGATGTTCATCGTGGGTTTTCATGCGTTCTGCTGGGCATGTCCACAGACGCGAGTCAAAATCAATTTCTGGCCATTTCATGGCCAGCACTTCGGCCGTGCGTGAGCCTGTCAGGCAGGTGAACATCAACCCTTTGACTGCCATGGCATTGCGGGTTCTCAGCTCTGCATAAAATGCTGGCACATCCTTCCAAGTCATTGCCTGGTGGTGTTTGGGCTTGCCGGTGACCCTTGGTCGAACTTTGGCGTCTTTGATTGCCGTTACCGGGATTTCACCGGACCGAAGCCCCTTAGTGTCTGATTCAAAACTCTACGCATGATTACAATGCCTTGCAATTTTACGCGTGAGGGTTCTGATATGTGCAACGAGTATCCATGCCTGTGAACTTGCGATGGATTTTTCCCAATCTTTGGCCAATCGCCGGCAGCGGTTGAGCCATGCGAAGGTGCGCTCGACGACCCATCTTCTGGGAATGACTTCGAAGCCTTCCGCAGTGTCGAAGCGCTTGACGATCTGGATTGTCCAGTCACCGATGCCTTCAAGAGCGTCGCGCAGCTTTGGTCCGGCATAACCGCCATCCGCAAAGATATGGCGCAAGTTTGGATGGGAATACCGGATGGATTTCAACACTTCCGGTGCGCCATCACGGTCTTGAATACCGGCGCTATGCACGACCAACCCAACCATAAACCCGAGCGTGTCGGTGACAATGTGGCGCTTGCGGCCCTTGGTTTTCTTGCCCGCGTCATAGCCCGAAATGCCACCGCTTTCCGTTGTTTTTATGGTCTGGCTATCAATGACACCAGCGGTGGGGCCGGGCGTCTTGCCATGAAACTCGCGCGCCGTCGCCACCAGAAAATGGCTGATCACTTCAAAGATGCCATCGTTGCGCCAGCCATAGAAATAGTAGCGCACGGTGGACACTGGCGGGAAATCATTGGGCAGCATACGCCACGCACACCCGGCGCTGGCGATGTACAAAATGGCATCCAGAACATCGCGCATCGCCGTGCTGCGCGGACGACCAGTTGTTTTAGGCGGCGGCAGGAATGGCGCGATCAAACCCCATTCCTGATCAGCTTACCACCCTTCAAAAAATCCAAACTTGCCATAATTTAGGGATTTTCTAATATCCTATGAAGCATCTGCGCAGGAACCGCAGGCCCTGTTTGAAGAGGGAGCAGAGTGATCTTCGGGTTTTGCGAATCCCCTTTTTTCGCCGCTTTCGGCGACTATTTGTTCATCTGCTGCGCCCGTTGAAACCGCCCAGTACATGGCTATTGCCATGACAAGGATAAGCCTTTCCAGTCGGTCTGGCTTTTTGATTTGGCTTTGCGCGATGCCAAATCCACGGGTCTTGAAGTCCGAGAACATAGCTTCAATACCCCATCGCATTCCATAATCGAGAACCGTGTATTGTGAAGGCTTTGCATTCATAGCGATGATCCAGGGCTCAGGGTGACCATCGTCGTGCAATACTCCGATATTCGTAAACACACCTGATCCATAAAGTTCCGCGTTTATAAGCCCTTGCGGCATCAGCTCCCTGATTTCAATGCAAGACAGCTCGCCACCTTGGTGCTGCAAAGTCAGGTTGCCCTTCAGGCGAATACGATATCCCCAACCAGCGTCCTGACACCAATGGATTAACCTTTCTGTGCCATAAAATCGATCACCCGTTAACATGACATCAGCCCCTTCAGGCATCCAATCCTGAATGCTGTCCAGTAACTCTTTTTGGAGAGAAAACCCAATATTGCCTTTTGTCTTGCGCACGCGCCAAGCCACAGGCAAGGCGCGATCACGCATGCGCACTGACAGCATCAAGACTTCATGTCCGTCATTGATATGGCTTTTGATCCATCATCAAAACGATGGTCTCTCCGTTGGAGGCCAAACGGGTGAATACATCTCCAGCATAGGCCTGCATGATTTCCGCGCAATCAATGTGGGAATTGCTCAAATAGGGTATCCACTTCGCTCTCGTGATGTCAATATGTTGGGATGGCGAACCCGGCATCCCATCCCGAAGGCGGGGTCGACTACCCGCGCACCCTGACTGAATTCGACGCGTGGTTCGTGTCGGAGACGGCGTGTGCGGAGTTTCTTGGGCGTGTTCGTTGGCCGGAAGGTTTTCGATGCCCGTCTTGCTGCGGAACCGACGCCTGGCCGACGGCGCGGGGTCAGTTGCGATGCAACCGGTGTCAGCGTCAAACATCGGTGACGGCGGGGACGATCTTCGAGGGCACTCGAAAGCCATTGCGCCTTTGGTTCCAGGCGATGTGGTACGTGACCAACCAGAAGCACGGGGTCAGTGCGCTCGGCCTGCAACGCATTCTTGGCCTGGGCAGTTATCAGACCGCCTGGGCTTGGCTGCACAAGTTGCGGCGCGCCATGGTGAGGCCGGGGCGTGATCTCCTGGGCGGCGCGGTCGAGGTGGACGAAACCTATGTGGGCGGCCGGGAAACCGGCGTCGTGGGGCGACAGACGAAGACCAAGTCGATCGTCGCGATT